>CAVQDQ010000006.1:0-27296 GCA_963711315.1 uncultured Actinomycetes bacterium | reverse complement strand
CGCAGGGTTACGCGCTCGGTTTGGCGGCTTCCTCGACCACGAGAGGCTTTTGGTGCCAGTTTCGACTGTCGTCTGGCCGACGCGCACTGCCTTGCCGCTGGCAGTAGGCGGGACTCCGCTGTCTACTCATCATTCATTTCGGCGACTGGTTCCTCCCGTCTGCGGTAGAGCACATCGTGAGGTGAGGGCTCCTCCACGACCTCGTACTGTAGGCCGAGCAGCGACTCAATTCGGCAACGCTCCGGTCGGGATTGAGCATCTCGATGAGCATGTACCGAGGGGCATGCCGGTGGAGGTCCAGACCCTCAAGGACTTCTGGCTCGTACCCCTCGACGTCGAGGCTCAGCAAGTCAATCTCCGGCGCCGCTGCCTTCGTCGAGCACCGAGTTGAGGGTGCGTGCCGGGACCGTGACGGTGTAGCTCTCATGCGCCCCGGTGCGAGCGTGGATCTCATCGGCCTCCGGCGAACCCCTGCGCTCCATAGACGAGGGAGAAAAGATCCCCGTACCGCATCGTCACCGTCTCCTCGGGATACTCGCTCGGGACGAGTGCGCAATTGAAGACGGCTGAGCGACGACGTTCTCTGGCGCTTCGTCTGAAGAGCTCCGGAATGGGCTCGACGAGAACTCTCGCCAGTTCTTAAAGCGCTCGAGGTAGTACGTGTTGCTCTGCACGAACCCGTCGTGCGTCCCGGCCTCTACGAAGTAGCCGCCTCGCTCAGGGAGGTAGCGCTCCAAGGTTCGATCGAGGCCGTGAAGCGCAGGTTGAGAGTACCTCGTAGAGCCAAAGCGCTCGAACACGTGTCTTCGTAGACGGCCCAATCGCGAGTGCCATGGCACGAAGGTCCACCAACCACGACCCGCGAGCAGGAGCTGGCCAAAGTCGTCTCGCCCGAAAAGCGGCACAAGCAGCAGTCTGTCAGTATGGCGAGTCGGCTAGCTTTGACCCGGTGAGCCCCGGTCTCGGAGAGCCCGCTCATACGTGTGAAGAGTGCCTACGGCGGTGCGCTTCCAGGTGAACGCCTGCTGATGCTCGAACCCGCGCGCTGCATAGCGCTGGGCTTCGCGACGATCGGTAAGCAACCGCACGAGCGTGGCGGCGATCTCCTCAGGGCGGCGAGGATCGAAATACATCGCGGCGTTCCCGGCGACCTCCGGAAGGGCAGATGCGTTCGAGCACGCTACCGGCACCCGCCTCCTCATCGCCTCGAGCACCGGAAGTCCGAATCCCTCGTGGCGTGACGGGAAGATGAAGCATGCCGCCGCCTGGTAAAGCCCCTCGACGTCGGCGGCGCTCAGCCAGCCAGGAAACCGGACCGCCTCGCCGACACCTAGCTCGCGCGTGAGCGAGACAAGCGCGTCCTGGTGCCGTGTGGGATTCCCAGGCAAGACCAGGATCGTCTCCGGCGCGTCGCGCAGGACGGACGGAAGCGCACGAACGAGCGGGGCGAGGTTCTTGTGCGTCTTGAGCGCCGACAGCGAGAGCACGATCCGGCCGGCGCCCAGGTCGAGCCGCTGCCGAAGCTCAGCTTCGGGCGTCGCGTCAGGTCCTGGGTCTCCGCCCGCGAGCGGCACCACGTCGATGCGCTTGGCCGGAATGGCGAAGTCGGCGCTGATCTCGCGCTTCGCCGATTCGGAGTAGCTGATCACGCGGTCCACACGCCTCGCTACAACCGGGACGAAGCTCCGCCAGAAAAGCGAAACGAAGCGTCCGACCGACTCGGGCTCCCGAAGCCAGATCACATCTGCCACCGTCAGGACGTTCGCGGGCCGGGTCGCCAAAGGCCCAGTGAGCGCGACATTGTGGAGCACGTCGATCCCGGCGTTCGACGCCAGCCGGCCCAGCAGCGTCATCTCGGTGACGGCCCGGGTATATGGCCTTCCGAGCCACGGGTGCGTGACGACGCGCGTCTCGTTCAACCACGGTTCGCCGCGTAGCGCCTCGAGGCCGAGCTCGCCGAGGAAGAGCGAGATCCGAAGTCCTGGACGCGCCGCAAGCAGCGCCGGGACGAGCTGGCGAACATACGTCTCGACGCCGCCCATTCGCGCTTGGAGGAACACGGCGTTGATCCCGATCGACTCCAGCGCGCGCTCAGGCGCCGCCTCCGGTGCGATGGTTCGTCGTAGAGTCATCCGGCGCCCGGCTGGCATCCTATGCGGCCATGCCCGCGTGTGAACAGGTTCAGCACGTCGCCGGACGAGCGAGGCTGGTTGCGACGCTACCGTCGTGATCGTTACCAAGGACGGGAAGGAAGACGCCTTGCAGGCACTCGCCTCCGCGTTCTCGCATGGCTGTTTGCAGGAGAGCGACTCGTTTGGGTTCGAAGACGGCGCCTGGTGGCTGCCTCGGCGCTGAAGGCGAGCCGGATGAACGATCCCCTGAAGCTGAAGGCGGTCCGGTCGACCATGCGCCTGTCGCGGGTCGTCGCCGAGCGAGCGACGTTCGCGCTCCGTGTCGCGACGCGCAGTCGCAGCATCAGCCGTTACCATCTCGCGGGCTCGGACGTCGTCATCCACCTGAGGCACGGAACCGTCGACGTGATCACGCTCGAGGAGATCTTCCAGCGTGGGCATTACGAGCGGCCGACCGAGGCGGCATCGATTCTGCGGCCGGCCGGCCGGCCGCTACGGGTGGTCGACCTCGGTGCGAACATAGGTCTCTTCGGCGCCTTGATCCGTCGCACTCATCCGAGTGCACGGATAGTGGGGTTCGAGCCGGATCCGACCAACGCCGCTCTCCTGCGGCGCACGATCGAGGCGAATGGAGGTCAGGAAGGCTGGCAGCTCATGGAGGCCTGTGCCGCGCCGGAGGACGGCATGGTCCCATTCGTGGCGCACAAGGACACATCCTCGCGGATGGAGGCCGGTGCCGGCGCGGAGACGATGGTTCAAGCGATCGACGTGTTCCCGTTCCTGGACGATGTCGATTTGCTCAAGATCGACATCGAAGGCGCCGAGTGGCCTCTCTTGACGGATCCCCGTTTCCAGGCGGACGTCGCGAGAGCGGTCGCGCTCGAGTTCCACCCATTTGGCTGCCCGTCGCCCGATGCGGGCGCGTTTGCGCGCACGTTGCTCGAGGACCGCGGCTACGAGACCGTGGCCTCGTCGTTCCACCTACCCCCCGGCTACGGGATGCTCTGGGCCTGGCGAAGAGCGTGACCGACGAGGAGAGGCTCCCCGCCTCAGGCCGAGCCACGCGACTTACTGACCCCGCCGACGTCCTCGATTCACCGCGGGCCGGCGGGGCCGTCATCCGGGGGAGTGCGCTGCGCCTGGCAGGGTACGCGGGCGGCGTCGGCCTCAGCGTCGTCTCGGCCTCGCTCATGATCCGACACCTAGGGCCGGCCGACTGGGGCGGCTACGTCACGGTCTCGTCGTTGATGACGCTCGTGGCCGGCCTCAGCGAGTTCGGTCTCGGGAACATCGGCGTCCGCGAGTACGCGACCCGCCCTCACGACGAGCGCATCCGCCTGATCAAGAACCTGTTGGGGTTGCGCTTGGCGCTGGCCACGGTCGGCCTGCTCGCGGCGCTCGTCTTCGGGGTGGCGGCCGGCTACCGATCGACGCTGCTCGCGGGAATCGTGCTGTGGGGGATCGGGCTAATGGTCACCTTCGTTCAGCAGGCTGTAGGCGTTCCGCTCGTGACCCGGCTGCAGCTTGGTTGGGTCAGCTTGCTCGAGCTCGTGCGCCAGGCTGCGACACTCGTTGCAGTCCTCGTCCTTGTCGCCGTCGGCGCAGGTTTGCTGCCCTTCCTCGCGGCGCCGATCCCCGTGAGCGTCCTAACGCTCGTCCTCACGATCCCGCTGGCCCGGGGGATGGTCTCGCTCGTGCCTACGTTCGAGCGCCGCGAGTGGTTGCGGATCCTGCGTATGACCATCGCCTACTCGATAGCGGCGACCGTTGGGACGATCTACGTGGCCGTCACGGTTCTGGTGATCTCGATCATCGGCACCGCGATTGAGACCGGCTACTACGGCGCGTCCTACCGGATCTTCACCGTGCTCGGCTACCTCCCTCTCCTGCTCGTTGGCTCAGCGTTCCCCATCCTCTCACGGGCGGCGAAGGACGACCGGCTCCGTCTCGGCTACGCCTTGCAGCGCCTCTTGGAGATCGCCCTCATCCTCGGCGTGTGGGTCGCACTCTGTACGGCTCTCGGTGCCGGGTTCCTGATCAACCTCATCGCCGGGCCCGGTTTCGAGCCCGCGATCGCGGTACTCGAGATCCAGGCGTTCGCCCTCATCGCGACGTTCATCGCGGCGACGCTCTCGTTTGCCCTGCTTTCCGAGCAGTTGCACACCGAGCTGCTCGTCTCGAACGCGATCGCGTTGGTGGTTGGCACCGGGATCGCCATTGCTCTCGTGCCTTCGCTCGGCGCGAGGGGCGCCGCGGTGGCGACGGTCGTCGGCGAGTCCACGCTTGCCGTCGCCTACGCCGTCGCGCTCTTTCGTCGCATAGGCGACATCAGCATCTCACTGCGACTTGTGCCGAAGGTGATCGTCGCCGCGGTGCTCGCGACGTCGCTCGTGTTCGTTCCGGGCCTGAACGGTGCTCCGCTCGCAGTGGCCGCCGGGGTTGTCTACATCGTGGTGCTCCTGGCGCTGCGCGGAGTGCCGGACGAGCTCTGGAAGGCCTTCCTCGCCCCCCGCGCACCTGCCCTCCCACCCGAAGGAGGCTGAGCCTGGATGTGCGCATCCGACCGCCGGCCGCTGTCCATCGGGCTCAATCTCCTCTATCTCGTCGAGGGGTCGGCGGGCGCAGGCCGCTACGGCTTCGAGCTCCTGGCCGCGCTGCGGCGCGTCGAGCCCGACTCGCGGCTGACCGCGTTCGTCGGCCGCGATGCGTGGCAGGCCTTGTTCGAGCAGTCGTGGTCAGCCGAGGTCGACTGGGTACGCCTACCGGTACGGATTTCCAACCGGACGCACCTTCCGGCGCAAATGCTTGTGCTTCCTGCGCTCGCGGCACGTCGCGCGCTCGACGTGCTCCACAGCCCGGCGAACATCGGTCCGCCGGCCGCCCCTCGAGTGGCGCGGATCGTGACGCTCCTCGACCTCATCTGGTTGCACCAACGTAAGGCCTGGGACGCGACGCGGGCAGGCCTTGTGATGGGCGCGCTCTCGCGTAGCTCGGCACGTCGGGCCGACCGCGTGATCGCGATCTCGCACGCGGCACGAGACGACTTCGTGACGACTCTCGGTCTTGATCCTGCGCGGATCGACGTCACCCCGCTTGGCGTGCAGCCGCCGACGCTTGCACAGCCCGAACTGGCGTCCGAGCTTCGGCAGAGGCTTGGGCTCGACCACGACCACGTCGTCCTCTGTGTGGCACAGAAGCGTCCCTACAAGAACCTCGCGACCCTGGTGCGGGCCGCCGCCCAGCTCGAGGAGCGGCCGGCAGTCGTACTGGTCGGGGCCCCGACCCCATATGAGGAGGAGCTCAGAGAGCTGGCCAACCAACTTGGCGTGCATGAGCAGGTGCGATTTCTCGGCTGGGTCTCGGAGGCCGAGCTGGAGGCTCTGTACCGGCTCGCGAACTGCTTCGTACTGCCGTCGCTGATCGAAGGCTTCGGGTTGCCTGTGCTCGAGGCGATGGCCAGAGACGTGCCCGTCGCGTGCTCCGACCGGACTGCGATGGCGGAGGTTGCCGGCGACGCGGCGTTGTTCTTCGACCCCGAGGACCAGCAGGCGGTGACGGAGGCGATCCGGCGGCTGCTCGACGACCGCGAGCTTGCGGCGCAGCTGGTCGAGCGAGGCCGTGAGCGCGTTCGGCTGTATTCGTGGGACCGGACCGCTGAGGCGACGTTGGAGTCGTATCGGCACGCCGTTGCGCAAAAAGCAGCTCGGCGGCCGAGGTAACCTCCGCCGCCGTGCCTGATCGTGCGACGCGTGTCCTGCTCCTACGCGGTCACAACGCGGCTCCTTGGAACGTACGCATGTGGGAAGAGCTGCCCGACCGCTTCGAGGTCTCGGTGCTCCTCACGTCCAGGAACGCGTACGACATCGGAGGCGTGGACGTCGCAAAGGCGAGTGCTCGCTCGCTGCGGACCTTTCTGCCTCGTGGGCGGCTCGGAGACCTCGCGATGGGATTGACCGGCGACCGGTACGTCGGTGCGGACGAGGCGTTCGCCGCTGCGGACATCGTCCACTCGGAGGAGCTCGGCTACTGGCACTCTGGCGATGCTGCCAGGAGGAAGGCCCAGAATCGCTTCAAGCTCGCGATCACGGTCTGGGAGACACTCCCGCTCCTCTCGGCCTTCCGCAACCCGCGCGCGCGGACCTACCGGCTGCTTGTTCTCGGTCGGGCCGACCTCTTCCTGCCGACGACGGAGCGCGCACGGACATCGCTCCTGCTCGAAGGCGCGCCGCCGGAGCGAGTCGAGGTCTGTTACCCCGGTGTCGACCTCGAGCGATTCTCGCGAACCTCGGCTCCGAGGAGCAGGCGTCCCAGCGAGCACGTGATCGTCTCCCCCGGTCGTCTCGTGTGGGAGAAGGGCCATCAGGACGTCATGCGGGCCGTGGCGGCGCTCCGTGCAGGCGTGGTTCCGGCGCCGCCGGATCTTCGAGTCCGACTTCTGGTGGTCGGCAGCGGACCGGAGGAGAAGCGGCTTCGCGTCTACGCGCGCGAGCTCGGATTGGCAGACGTCGTCGAGTTCACGTCCCTTCCGTACGAGGAGATGCCCGGGATGTACGCGGCGGTTTCGTGCATGGTGCTGGCCTCCCTCTCGAGCGCAAGCTGCGCGAGGTGGCTCGGCGACCTGCCGCACTGTTTCTGGGAAGAGCAGTTCGGGCTAGTGCTCGCCGAGGCGATGGCCGCCGGGCTGCCGATCGTGGCCAGCGACTCGGGCGCGATCCGCGAGGTCGCCGGGGACTCCGCGAGGTACTTCGCGCCAGGGGACTGGGTGAACTTGGCTCGGCTCCTAGCGGAGGGCCCGCTCGCGCGTCCGCCGGCCGAGCGTGTGCAGCATCCACCGGACCGTGTCCGCCGGTACTCGACGAGCGCGGCCGCTGAGCGGCTTGAAGCGGCCTACGACCGACTGCTGACCGCCTAGCCGCCGGCCAGCGCGCGCTCGTAGCTCGAAACAGTCGATCGCGCTGCCGCCTCCCAGCTGAACCGCCGAGCTTGCTCGAAGCCCGTCCCGCGCAGCGACGCACGCAGCTTCGTCTCCGACAGAAGCCTTTGGAGCGCTTCGGCAATCGCGTGGTTGTCGAACGGGTCGAAGTACAACGCCGAGTCCCCGCCGACCTCCGGCAGCGAGCTCGCGCGTGAGCACGCGACCGGCGTTCCTCGGGCCATTGCCTCGAGCACCGGGAATCCGAAGCCCTCCGCCAGCGACGGGAGCACGAAGCAGGTCGCGGCGCGGTAGAGCCCGTCGAGCGTCTCGTCCTCGAGCCACCCCACGAAGCGGACACGGTCGCCAGCCCGCGCTTTCAGCTCGGACTCGAAAGCCGTCTCGAAACCCGGCACGACGAGGAGCGCGTCCGTCTCCACCTGCGCGAATGCTTCGAGGAGGCGGTCGATGTTCTTGTGCGGTCGCTTAGCGGCCACGGTCAGCACGATCGGTTCGTCACCCAACTCGAGACGAGCGCGGACGTCGCTCTCCGCGAGGGGCACTGGGGGCTCGGGCAGGCCTGGGCCAAGCGGGACGACCGCGACACGCGACGGATCGACGGCGAGCAGATCGATGAGGTCCCGCTTCGATGCTTCCGAGTCCGTCAGCACCAGCCTGGAGCGTCTCGCTGCCAGTGGCACGAGTAGCGCGACGCCGACGTTGAGCCGGCCCGCGGTCTCGGGGAAGCGCTTGTAGATCACGTCGTGGATGGTCGTCACCTGCGGCAGGCCCGGCAACGCAGGCGCCGTGTTGAGCGTGTTGTGAAGCAGGTCGAGACGAGCCCTCCGCGCCGCGCGCGGCAAGAGCGTTTGCTCGGCGAGCGCGCGTAGCGGCCGGCTCCGCGAGGAGACCGGGACGCGAACGAGCTCCGCGGCGCGGGCCCACGGCTCTCGAGCCAACGAGGCATGGCCTTCGTTGCCGGCAAAGACCGTCAGCTCCAGATCGCCGCAGGTTTCGAGCAATGCCGGCACGAGCCGGCGGACGTACGTCTCGCCGCCGCCGGTACCTCCCGGAATCAGATGGAGCGCGTTGAGCCCGACCCGCAGTGTCTACCGCCTGTAGACCGCTTCGAGCTTCTCCAACGTGCTCTCGAGCGAGAGCCGCGCGCGGTTGCGGCTGAACCACTCTGCCGTCGAGCGTCGCAGGGCGTCTCCCGCGGCATGGACGCGAACGATCGCCGCGGCAAGCTCTTGTGGTTCGGCCGACTCCGCGACGACGCCGTTCTCGCCGTCGGCTACGAGCTCCACGGCGGCGTTGTCGGGGCCTCTGACGACGATCGTCGGCGTCCCGACGGAGGCCGCCTCGACGACCACCAGTCCGTACCCCTCGCGGCGCGACGGGAAGAGTTGGCACAACGCTCGCCGCAGCGTCCCCTGCACTTCGGCGGCCGCTGCGAAGCCGGGGGCGCTGACCGCGCCGTCGAGACCCAGCGACTCGACGAGCCGGAGCACCTCGGGACGGTCGGGCCCGTCTCCGAAGATCGTGCCGCGGAGCTCCGGGATCCGCTCGCGCGCTAGAGCGACGGCGCGCACCACCGCGGGCGCCTCCTTCTCCGGGATGTGGCGACCGGCGAAGACGACGAGCGGCTCCGCCGGCAACGGCTCGGCGTTTCCGTTAGGAAGCTCGGAGAGCCCTTCCACCTGGATGACCGGCCCCCGATGCCCGAGCTGCCTCAGCCGTTCTGCGTGGATCCTGGAGAAGCAGAGCGCGACGCCGCGGCTGCGGGCCATCAACCCCTCGGCCCACCAGCCGAACCGGCCCGCGAAGCCGCCCAGGTACTCGATCCAGTACTCCCGCGTCCACACCTCGAACCAGTCGACGACGACCTTGAAGCGCCGCAGCCGCCGCGTTGCGAGCACCGCCAGGAGCGAGGCATGAAGCGCCGGCGTCTGCACGACGTCGTAGCGTCTGCCGTGGAGGAGGAGGTGCCGGAGCACGCCGAGCGCGAAGCGGAGTTGCACCGAGATCTTCCTGCGCCCCTCGACATAGAGGTCCATGGCGGGTGCGACGGCGATGACCTCGACCCCAGGCACTTCGGCGCCCTCCGTGGGGTCCCATTGGAGCCGCGTCAGGTACGTGACGGTGTGGCCACGCCGGGCGAGCCCCTCGGCCAGGGAGCGGTACCACCGCTCACCGCCGCCGACGGTGTAGGGATACAAACAGTCGAAAACCAGGCAGATACGCAAGCGGTGAACCTTTACAGAGTGCTAATCGGTCGTGGACCGGTCGACACCGAATCAACTCTAGAATCGAGCAGCATGTCGCAGGCGGCACACCTCGCATCGAGACCAGCACCGCTGCAGCGGGCGAAGCTGCGGACCCTCGTCATCGTGCCTGCCCTCAACGAGGAGGACGCGGTGGGCGACGTCGTCGACGAGCTGAAAGCCTTCGACCCGGAGATCGAGATCCTCGTGATCGACGACGGCTCGACCGACCACACGGCGCTCGTTGCGAGGCAGCACGGCGCTCGTGTCGTCCGGCTGCCCTTCAACCTCGGGATCGGCGGCGCGATGCAGACCGGATTCCGTTACGCCTTTCAGGTCGGCTTCGACGCGGCGGTTCAGGTCGACGGCGACGGGCAGCATGATCCCTCCGAGCTTCCCAAGCTGCTCGTGCCCCTCCACGAGAACCAGGCCGACATCGTCGTGGGGTCCCGGTTCGCCGGCGAGCAGTCGTATCGCCCGCCGATCTTCCGCCGGATGGGCATCGCCGTCTTCGCCAAGACGATCTCGCTCATCGCGCGCCAGCGAGTCACCGACACGACGTCCGGCTTCCGCGCCATGAACCGGCATGGGATCGCGCTCTTCGCGGCCGACTATCCGCACGATTACCCCGAGGTCGAGGCGACCGTGATGGTCGTGCGCCACCAGCTACGCCTCCTGGAGGTCCCCGTCGAGATGCGCGATCGCGTCGCCGGGCGCTCCTCGATCACGGCCTCCCAGTCCGTCTACTACATGGCCAAAGTGCTGCTCGCGATCTTCGTCAGCCTGTTCCGTCGCAACGTACTCCCGCTGAAGGAGGACCATTGACCCCCCTCGTCGTCTCCATCGCCGGCGCCATAGCGTCGATCGTGCTGCTCGCCGTCGTCTTCGAGCTCATTCGCAGCCGCCGACTCCGGGAGCAGTACGCGCTCCTCTGGCTGCTGACCGGCTTCGTCCTGCTTGTGCTCTCCCTGTGGCGCGGGGGACTGAACACCATCGCGGGGTGGGTCGGGATCACCGGCTACCCGCCGGCGGTCTTCTTCGCCGTCGGCCTGCTGTTCACGATCGTCGTGCTTCTCCATTATTCGACCGTGATCTCAAAGCTCGGCGACCAGAACACGATCCTGGCTCAGCGGGTCGCGCTGCTTGAAGGGGCGCTGCGCGATCGGGACGAGCCGGAGGACTAGGCCCGCCTGCGCGCCCGAGTGGCCGAGCGTGTAGCAGCCCCGCGGCCGCGGCTGAGCAGCGCGCTGATCGCCAGTTGGCGATCAGCAGCGCTCGTCTCGGCCGGGCTCGTCGTCGTCGCGGTCATCGCCCGGATCTGGTTGGCGATGCGGATGCCGACGCCGTGGATCCTGGTCGACGAGTTCCTCTACTCAGAATACGCGAAGAGCTTCGCTGCTGGCGGACACTTCCTGGTGCGCGACGGGGTTGGCCCGGCACTCGGGCGCGTCTACCCGGCGGTGATCAGCCCAGCCTGGCACTTCGGGCCGATGAGCACGGTCTACGGGGCGACCAAGACGATCAACGTCGTCGTGATGACGTTAGCCGTCGTGCCGGTGTTCCTCTGGGCCCGCCGACTTGTCTCGCCGGTGTACGCGGTCGTCGCGGCGGCGCTGACGCTTGCACTACCTGCCTTCGTCTACACCGACTCGCTGATGACCGAGAACGTCTTCTTTCCGGCGCTGGTGCTGGCGCTCTACGCGCTGGCACTCGCACTCGAGCGGCCCACGCTGCTCGTCCAGCTCTTCCTGCTGGCGACCTTTGCGCTTGCCGTGGCCGTTCGCGTGCAGGCGATCGTCCTCGTTCCCGTCTTTTTGAGCGCGCTTCTGCTGAAGATCCTGTTCGACCTGCGCTCGGCGGGAAGCCCGATCGGACTTCGCCCTTTCGCCTCCGCCCTCCGGCCCTTCGTACTGTCGCTCGGCCTGATCCTCGCCGCAGCGGTCGCGTACGCGATCCTGAAGGCATCGCAGGGACTGTCGGTCACGTCGGGCCTCGGCGCCTACGCGGGCACGGGCTCGAACGTCTACTCGGCCCGCGACGCGTTCCGCTGGGTCGTCTACCACTTCGCGGAACTGACGCTGCTGATCGGCGTCATTCCCGTGAGCGCGTTCATCGTGCTGTTCGGGCTTGCCTGGTCGAAGCGGAGCGGCTTCGAGGCGGCCGAGCGAGCGTTCCTTGCAACCACGGCCGCCGGCGTCGTCTGGTTCGTGATCGAGGTGGGAGTGTTCGCGTCGCGCTTCTCGCTCAGGATCGAGGAGCGAAACATGTTCGACGTCGCGCCGCTGCTTCTGCTGGCGTTCGTCCTCTGGCTGCACCGCGACATGCCGCGGCCACCGGCGCTGACCGCCGTCGCTGCGGTCGTGCCGGCGGCGCTGCTCCTCACGCTGCCTCTCGACTCACTCCTGAACCTCTCGATCCTCTCCGACACCTTCGGGCTGATCCCGTTCTGGCGGCTTGCGACGCGGCTCGCGGGCGGTGTGAACGACGTGCGCATCGTCCTCGCGGGGGGAGCGCTCGCCGCAGGAATCGCCTTCGTCGCCGTGCCGCGGCGCATCGCGGCGCCGCTCACCGTCGGGGCCATCGCTGCCTTCCTCATCGGTTCGAGCTACTCCGTGTTCGGCGCGGTGCAAGGCTTCTCGCGCGGGCTCGATGCCGCCACGGGCGCCGTCGACCGCTCATGGATCGACAACGCGGTTCCGGCGAATGAGCAGGCCGCGTTCTTCTTCGGCGGCGCGGCCGATCCAGCGGCGGAGGCGAAGATCCTGTGGGAGACCGAGTTCTGGAACCGAAAGCTCACGCACGTATACGACCTCGGACAGGTCGAGGGACCGCCGCTTCCGGCGTTTGCTGCCGCTGCGGATGCGCGGACAGGGCGTATCGGCTTCGCTGGAACGACCTCACCCCGGTACGTGGTGGCGCCATCGACGCTGCAGGTGGCCGGGCGCCGCGTCGCGTCGACCTCGACCCTGACGCTGTACCGCGTGCGGCCGCCGCTTCGGCTGGCCGAGAGCGTCGCCGGCATCTCGCCGGACCGCTGGATGGCATCCGATGCCGCGTTCACGAGCTACGTCGCCCGGGGGAAGACGATCCGGCTCACACTCTCCCGGAAGGGTTGGAACGGCCCCGACGTCCCGGGCCGGGTGCGGATCACCATCGGACCAGCAGTCGGCGGCTCGCAGCCGACGACCGTGCGGACCTGGACGATCCACAGCGGGGGCCAGCGGACGTTCATGCTCGCCGCGCCGCCGCCGCCCTACCGAGTCGAGATCCACATCGATCCGACCTTCTCTCCGGCGCAGTTCGGCTACCCGGATACACGGCAGCTCGGCGCGCAGGTGTTCGGTCTGGAGAATGGCGGCTGATGACCGACGTGGGCCGCACCTCCGACGAGGCCGAAATTACGGCCGTCTTCACGCGGCTCAGGGACGAGATCGCCGGACGCGAACCCGCGAGGCCGGCGCCCGGCGACGGCGCGCCGGCTCGCCCGGGGTCCCCGGTGCCGGCCCGAAGCGACGCCGAGCGGTACTGGGCGGTCACCGCCGACCGGCCGTTCCTTTACAAGCCGGGCAGTTGGGGGCGGGCACGCGGCCTTTTGCTCGCGCCGGCGAAGGTGGTGCTGGGCAAGCTGATGCGTTGGTACGTTGAGCCCGCCTTCGCGCAGCAGCGCGACTTCAACTCGCGCGTCCTCGGCTCGCTCGACGAGCTGAGCGAGCGGATCGACATGCTCGCAGAGCGCGTCGAGCGATCGCTCGAGGGGACGCTCGAGCCGCTGGGGCGATCGGTGGAGCAGCTCGATCGGTCGTTCACGGAGCTCGACGAGCGCCTGCTCCACATCGAGCGGCGAGTCCGTCGGCAGGGTCAGCCGTCGGCGGCGCCGGCGCGTCCCGCGCCCTCCGCTCCCGAGCCGGCGTCGCACGAAGATCCCGACTACTTCGCTTTCGAGTCGCGGATGCGCGGCTCCTCGGAGCTGATCCGCGAGCGCCAAACGATCTACGCGAACGAGTTCCGCGACGCCGCCCCGGTGCTCGACATCGGCTGCGGCCGAGGCGAGTTGCTCGTCCTCCTGCGCGAGGCTGGAATCGAGGCGCGAGGCGTCGACACGAACCCGGACATGGTCGCGCACTGTCTCGATGACGGCCTCGCGGTCGAACAAGCCGACGGGTCGACCTTCCTCGCCGGGCTCGACGACGACTCCCTCGGCGGGATCTTCTGCGCTCACGTGCTCGAGCACCTCGACCCGGCCGCAATCTTCCGCCTGCTCGAGCTCGCCGTCGCGAAGCTCAGGCCCGGCGGGCTCTTCGTCGCCGAAACGCCGAACCCGCTCAGCCTCGTCGCCCTCGCTAACTTCTCAGCCGACCTCTCGCACTACAGGCCCCTGCACCCGTCGACGCTTTCATTCCTTGCACGGCAGGCAGGTTTCCGCGAAGTAACGCTCCGGTTCACGTCCGAGCCTGCCGAGGGCGAGCGGCTCCGGCGCGTCCCGTTTCCCAACGAGCCGGGATTCGTGGAGGCGCAGCAGCGGCTCGACGGCGATGTCGATCGCCTGAACGAGGTCGTGTTCGGCCCGCAGGACTACGCCGTGCTCGCCCGCACGTGAGAGTCGCCGTCTGCCTGCCGCAGGTCCCGTTTGCGAGGGGAGGCGCCGAGATCCTCGCCGAGAGCCTGGTGACCCAGCTCCGCCAGCGCGATCACGAGGCCGACCTCGTGACTATCCCCTTCACGTGGTACCCGCGTGCGCGCGTCCTCACCCAGGCGCTGCTCTGGCGGCTGGCCGAGCTCGAGGAGGCCGACGGCCAACCGATCGAGCTGCTGATCGCGACGAAGTTCCCCTCCTATGCGGTTCGGCACTCGAACAAGGTCGTCTGGCTCCTGCACCAGTTTCGGCAGGCTTATGAGCTTGACGGCACTCCGCTCGGCCAGTTCGGGCCCGACCCGTTCGACCGGGCGACGAGGCGTGCGGTCCATCGCCTGGACAACATCGCCCTCGGCGAGGCGCGGAGGTTGTTCGCGATCTCCGAGAATGTCGCCAACCGGCTTCGTACGCAGAACGGCCTCGAGGCCGAGGTGCTTCGGCCACCGCCGCAGGAGCTTGACTACCACTGCGACGAGTACGGCGACTTCATCCTCTCTGTCGGCCGCCTGGATCGCGCGAAGCGGGTCGACCTGCTCCTGCAGGCGGTGGCCACCGAGCCGCGGCTCAAGGCTGTCGTCGCCGGCGAGGGGCCCGATCGGCCGCGGCTCGAGGGGCTCGCGCGCGAGCTCGGGCTCGACGGCAGGCTCCTATTCGCCGGACGGGTCGACCGCGACGAGCTGGCCCGGCTCTACGCTCGGTGTCTGGCCGTCTTCTACGCGCCCGTCGACGAGGATTTCGGCTTCGTTCCCTACGAGGCCTTTCTCTCCGAGAAGCCGGTGGTGACGACGCGCGACGCCGGTGGGCCGCTCGAGGTGGTCGCGGACGAGCAGACCGGTCTCGTGTGCGAGCCCGAGCCTGCGGCGGTGGCCGGGGCGTTCGTCCGTCTCGCTTCAGGCCACGACGAGGCGCGGGCGTGGGGCCGTGCGGGGAAGAAGCTGGCGGAGCAAGCGTCTTGGGACACTGTCGTCGACCGCCTGCTCGGCTCGTGAGGGTTGCCTACTTCTCGCCGCTCCCCCCGGAGCGCACCGGGATCGCGGACTACAGCGCGCTGCTGTTGCCCGAGCTGAGCAGCCGTCTCGACGTCGACGTCGTCCGGCGCGGTCGGCGCCGGGCACCGCGGGGCACCGATGTCGCGATCTACCACGTCGGCAACAACCCGGAGGCCCACGGCTGGATCGTGGCCGCGTTGCGGCGGCGGCGGGGGATCGTCGTTCTGCACGACTTCGTCCTCCACCACCTCGTCGCCGGGCTCACGGTCGCCCGCCGCGACACGGACGGCTACCTCGACGCCATGCAGCGCGATTCGGGCGTGATGGGGCGCCTCGTCGCCCACGGCGTGGTGGACGGGGTGCTCCCGCCCGTATGGGAGTCGCGCGCGGCCGAGTTCCCGCTCGTCCGCGAGGTGCTCGACCATGCCGACGGGGTGATTGTGCACTCCCGTTTCGTAGAGGACCGCGTGCAGGAGAGCGGGTACCGCGGACCGGTCTGGCGGATCCCGATGCCCGCCTTTCCCGAGCCCGAGGACGTCCGTCCGCTCGGGCTTCCGCGGCCAGCGTCGGTCGTGATCGGGTGCTTCGGCAACCTCAATCCCTCGAAGCGGCTTCCGCAGCTCTTGCAGGCGTTCGGTGCCGTCCGTGAGCGGCATCCGGAAGCGCTGCTCGTCCTCGCAGGAGGTGTCTCGAGCGCTCACGATCTCGAGCTCCAGGCCGCCGAGCACGACCTGCGGCTCGGCGAGTCGGTCGTGCATCTCGGATACATCGGTGACGTGGACATCTGGCCCCTGTTGGCTGCGTGCGACGTCCTCGTGAGTCTCCGCTGGCCGACGATGGGGGAGACCTCCGGAAGCGTGATCCGCGCGCTCTCTGCCGGCCGACCGCTGATCGTGAGCGACGTCGGCTGGTTCTCCGAGCTTCCGGACTCGGTCGCTGCGAAGGTGCCCGTGGGCGTGGGCGAGGTCGAAACGCTGGCGGCGTACCTCGAGGTCCTCGTCGCAGACGAAGAGCTGCGTCGGCGCATGGGCAGCGCCGCCACGGCGTACGCGCAACGCGAGCACGACCTCGGCCGCGTGGTCGACCTCTACGTGGCGGCGCTCGAAGAGGGCGCCGGCGGCCCTGCAGTCCGCGACGAGGTCGCTGGCGAACTGGCGTGCGCTGCGTGGGACGTCGGCCTGGACGCGCGCAGCCCCGACCTCGCCGAGATCGCTGCGAATGCGCGCGAACTGGGAGTCGGGCTCTAGTCCGACGCTTGGGGTGCTGTGCGGCTTGTACGCGCAAACGCGACTACTCTCGCATTCGCGGGTCTCTTCGCCTGTTTGGTGCTCGTCCGCTCCTGGGTGAACCGCGGCTTCCACGGGCCCAGATCCTTTGCGACGAAACCACGCGGGCATCACGACGCCCTTCGCGACGACGGGCGATCTTGGACTCGGCGGTCCGTCCGCGGGCGGGTCCTACGGCCTCGTCCTCTCCGGAACTGGTGATGAGCGAAAAGCGCCGCACTCCGCGCGTTCATGCAAGCGCGGACCCGCGCCAGCTCGGTGCCGTTGCCGCGTTCTCGTTCACGCCGCCCAGCTAGCCCTTTCGGGGTGTAGCTCGCCCTGGCTCCCGAAAATGAAGTGTCCGAGGAGGGGCAAGCTGCGGCGAGCGTTCTTCCGACGTTCTCACCGCCGCCGGTTCGGATAGGCGGACACGAGGCAGTTAGGGACGCAGGTCATCTTCGGCGCCTCAGCGGGTCGCTGACCTGGACCCCTGCGCGACCGGTTACGGCGCGTTCGAGATCGCCGTCACCACCGGAGCAGGGGAGCAAATCGCGGTCAGCATCACGTCGTCCTCTCTCAGCTCCTTCATCTGCAGTCCGGCGAGTTCGATCACTGTCGCAATCGTCCTGGCAGTGAAGTAGAAGTTGTGGACGGCGCAGACGAGAGAGCTAGCCGCGTCACGTGCGCGGAATTCCGCAAGCTGATCCAGGGACGGAACCTGGATCGCGACTAGGCCACCAGGTGCGACGCGTCCTCTCAACTCACTGAGAAACGCCACTGGGCTAAGCGTGTGTTCGAGAACGTGCCACGCAACGACCAGATTGAAGTCTTGGTCTCCCACCTCATCGAGGGAGCGGTGAACGGTAGCGCCGAACTCTCTGCGCGCTCGGACCGCGGCTACCTCGGACAACTCGACCCCAACGGCCGTCCAGCCCCGGCGCCGAGCCGCCTCTAGCAGGAATCCTCGGTTGCACCCAACGTCGAGCAGCTTGCCTCTTGAGACCCAATCCGCCTCGAGCGCAGCCAGAAGCCCGTCGAGGTTCGAGATGTGCTCCTCGGCGTCCTCGCCACTCACGTCATAGACGGTACTGCTGTCTTCAAGCGCCTCGATTGCAGCCAGTGTCATGCGTGGGTTAAGGAAGACGGTCCGACAGTGGGTGCATTGCTTGAGCCTGAGCCTTCCGTCCGGGAAGTTCGCGTCAGCGGCATTCAAGACTGTCCAGAGCTCTGCGTTCGCACACACCGGGCATCCAGTCAACGACTCCGTCGCCCGGGCTACCGCATCCACCGCGGTCGTGGTTAACGGATTGTTTCCGTTGGCCACGACGTGGCGTCTTCCACCGACAGACGGCTCGGCAGACGTGCAAAGCACTGGCGCATCAGAGCACCTTCGAACTGAGCACCCGTTCGCTCCCACGTTCGCAGCTCTATGTCCCGGGCGCCGTTCGTGGCGATCGAATATCTGAGTTTCTCATCGGCAACGAGCTGGGCGAGCGCGTCAGCCAATGTCTCCGGATCGGCCTCGGCGAGTAAGCAGTTGAATCCCGCTTCGACCATTTGAGCATTGCCCGCATGGTCAATCTCTACAACAGCACAGCCACAGGCCATGCCTTCAAACGTGACATTCGAGATGTTCGACAGAGAGATGCTGAGCAACACGTGTGCTCGGTTCATCTCGCGCGCGATTTCGGCTGAGCTCAAGACACCGAGGTTCTCGAAGGCAAATGGAACCTCGCCGAGTTCGTCGGTACGAGATCCGAAGAAGCGAATCCTCGCGTCCGGAAACTGCTGTTTGACTAGGTTTAAGGCCTCTATGCCAAGACCATAGCCACGACGCCTCAGCGCCGGCCGAGCGAAGAACAAGATCGACGGCGCAGAGCCGCGCCTTTCGAGCGGGGTGGTCATCTTGAACTCCGGGTCGAGGGCGAAGTCGATCGATTCGCTGGGCGCCCTACTGATCGCCTCTATCTTGTCGGCGAGGCTCTTACCCAGGCAGATGTGGAGGAGTGGTAGTTCGTACGTTGACAGCGCCGCCTGCCAGCTTGGATCCTTCTCATCGTAGAACTCCGACTCGAAGTCTTGAATGTAATAGGCCTTGAAGAGCGACCTGTTGTGGTTTGCGACAACTGGCGCCGTCGACCAGAAGGTCGCGATGCTGACATCGGCAGGCTCGAAGATCGCAGCCGTGTTCCGAAGGTGGATCGCGGCTCCGAGATCCCCGAAGTTCTCATTGATGAAGTCGCGAATCTGTTTGGTGGACAAGCCCTCAAGGTGAGCAACGGGGTTGACGTACAGGCGGACCCGATGACCTTTCGACGTCAGATGAGAAGTCAGCCGAGCGATGTTTCGATAGCCGCCACTGGTCTGTGCGATCGGTGCCTCTAGAGCCCAATTCACTGTTAGCCGGCGACCAGTGTCCTCGTTAGAGCTTAAGGTGCGAAAGACGCTGTGGATCTTTCGCGCGGCGGCGAACGTTGTGTGCCGATCGAGGACGTCGCTGCGCGCTGCGCCACCGAGCTTGCGACGTTCCTCTGGGGCCCCAAGAAGCTGGCCGATCGCCGCATCCCAGTCGTCCTTGTTGTGCACAAGCAACCCATTTTGCCCGTCTCTGATCACTCGCTTGAAATCTGAACGCGCGCTCGCGATCGTTGGCACTCCGAGGAGCCCGGCCTCGAGATACTTGATGCAACTCTTGGACTCGGTAAAGGGGTTGTGAGACTCGAGCGGAGCAAGGTTCACTTCGGTGCCTGCGAGAAGCTCAGGCAGACGACGCCAGGGCTGAATCGGAAGCTGCGTGATGCGATGGGTGAACGGTCGGAAACGATCGTCGAGTTCTAGAAGGCCAACGATGAGCAGCCGCGTCTCCGGAGCTCGCTCAAGAGCATCAAGGACGGCATCTGCTGCCTCAGCAAAGTCGCGATTGTGCGTTTTCGTCCCGCTGAAGTAAGCGATAGTCGTCTGTTGGGGGCCGTCGGCGTTCGTCTTGTGACCGCCTAACGCCGCGTCAGCGAGCTCAATCATCTCGCTGCTCACGACATTGGGGACGACGAACACATTCGGGTGAAGCTCCTCGGCGAACGCTCGGAGGGGCTCCGTAGTGACGATCACAGCGTCGCACTCCTGAAGGGTCGATCGGTAGCGGGCAACCCCTTCCGAATATACGGAGCGCCACATCTCTTCCATCTCCTCCAAGGCCGCCACATGCCGATCGATATCTGGGTCGAAGACGAGATCGTCTGTGTCGAAGATCACCTGCTTGCCACGGACGTGAGCCTCGCGGATAAACCAGGCGATATCTGGTCCATACGGCACTCGATGTAGGACAAAGGTCCCGTAACGGTCGAGTACATCACCGAGCCCAATCTTCGATGCTTCGCTCACGTCGGACGTTACTCCCGTGAGCCCCAGGGCCTCCGCTTGGTGGTGGCAGCGGTAACGCATCGGGTCTCCAGGTGTGCCTGACAGGAACAGCACCGCCTTGAGAGGCTCGCCGGCCAGGCCGTCACCACTTGGTGCTTGCTCCAGGTCGAGTGAGCCTCCTATTCGCAGGCGCGTGTTTTCTTGCAAGAGCTCCCACACTTGCTTCGCTCGCGTCGCTAGCATCCGATCTGCCTCGCGCTCGCGTTCGTCGACATTCACGTTCGCGAGAGAGGGGGATACGTACAGCTCGATCGGGTAGTGATCGCGGTACGTCAGATGGAGTAAGTCGTCCGCTATGTAGTACTGGAGGTCATCGGGCTCGAGATGCGGCCAACGCTTGACGAATAAGTCGTGGCCCTCGCTCGGAGCCTTAAGGCCGCGGGTCGCCTTCTCGAGGTGGTAGACGACACTCTTGTGACAGTAGTGGACCTGTGCACCACGTTCACCGAGCCGCAGGCAGAAATCGATGTCCTCGTAGCCGTTTTTGAACGCTTCGTCAAAGCCGCCGAGGGCTTGAAATTCATCTCGCCTCACGAGCATGCAGGCGGCTGTGACTGCACGAAAGCGCCGCGACTTGTTCGTCGCAGGGTGGTCTCTTGGGAATCCGAGGTAGATGTGGCGCGGGATCCTCTCGAGCGTGATCACGACGCCCACGTGCTGGATCGTCTCGTTCGGATACAAGAGTTTGCTTCCAACAACCGCTGCCTCTGGGTGCGTGTCCGCGTAGTGGATGAGTTCGTCCAGCCATCCCGACTCCGGCATGGTGTCGTTGTTCAAGAAGACGATGAATTCGCCGGCAGCCTCAACTGCACCCTCGTTTGCGGCTCTGGCGAACCCGCTGGGAATTTCGTGTCTTACGACACGAATGAGTGGTTTGTACTCGTTGAGCACTGTCGGGGTGGTGTCCGTCGACCCGTCATCGACAACAATCACCTCGAAGTTCACGTGCGGCGCAGAGCTCTTGAGGACGATGTCGAGGCACCCCCGCGTAAGCGATGCCTGGTTATGAACCGGGATGACGACCGAGCACCGAGGCGATCTCGGACTCATCGACTCGCCGCTAGTGAATTTCTCGCCCATCAACGGTTGTGGCCGATCGGGGGACGGTCACACACGTCCGAGTAGCAGGACCCGTCTCAGACGTTCCTTAAACCGCCAATAGCGCTCGCCAATACGCCACACGCGCGTCGCGCGTGTGGCCTCGAGTTCCGCACGGAGGTTAGTGATTACCTCGCGTAGCCACGCAATTTCCTCCTCTTTCGGTCGCATCTCTGCTTCGTATCGCGACCGAAACTCTTCATCCCGTTGTAGGAGCTGTGCATGGGCGTCGAGGACTGTCCGGCGTAGCTCTGCTTGCCGCTGTGACATTCCCTGGACGCGCTCTTGCAGGAACGCAAGGTGTGCGACCTGATCCTCGAAGGCCGCTCGGAGCGGCCGCAACTCGTCGAGTTCCGCTTCGAGCTCGTTGCGCTGGCGCACGCCCAGCTCTTCGAGCGTTGCAGCGTCTCGCCGACGGTGCTCGATCTCTTGCTCGAGCGCCGCAACGTTTCGCCGGTGCCGCTCGAGCTCCGTCACCAGATCGCGAAGGTCCACGGCGCGCGTGAGGACGGCCTGAGCCGGCAGCCCAGTCACGCCCTCGTTGCTAGCGAGGGCGAGTGTGTACACCTCTGATCCAGGCTCGGCTCTGGAGAGCTTACGAATGGCGACCGGCTCGATTCGTTCCTCGGCATCGGAGACGAAATCAGCGTCTCCAAAAACTGCCGACGTGATCCAATTCTGTTGGCGAAAGAGCTGAACGTGCGCAAATCGAGTTGCAAGCGTCGCGCGAAGCTCCTCCGGAAGGAACTCATGCACATGGTGCGGATTGCCACGGGGATACACAGCTCGATTCGGCGACGAGATGACAAGCACGCCGTCATCGCTCAAGACACGGACAAACTCATCGAGGGCAAGCTCCGGATCCGCGATGTGCTCAAGTACCTCGAAGCAGCTCACCGCGTCGAAAGAAGCGTCCCCGAACGGCAGCTGTCGGACGTCTCCTTCTTCGAGGTGAACCGAGTTAGGCAGGGTGCCGGCGACCGCGTCGAGGACGTCGCCGGCGACGTCAACGCCCACGACTTCCCGGGCGCCGGCCTCCGCAAAGATCAGGCAGCCGTAGCCGGTTCCACAGCCGGCGTCGAGGACGCGCTTCCCGCGGACGATGTCGCTCGCCCACCAGTACCTACTCAGATGCTCGGCCTCGATGAGTTGACCCTTCATCTGGTCGCGAACGAATCGTTCCGGAACTCCGTTGACAGGGTCAGCGAGGTCTCGGGCCAAGATCACGACACTCTAGCGTCGGTCGGCGTTAACTACCTCAGGTTCCACTCGGCATTTGACCGAATTGCTCACTGCGTTACCCCGATCCTCATCGTCTCGGGCTTGCTTGACGTGTCACGGATGGTCAGAGCTTTCGCAATCGGACGAGTGCGAGACCCGGCACCGACGGAAAGATGGGCTGCTCCAGAACCACGGCATCTATGCGGTTGCCCCACGCTTGAAGAGCAGCAGGGACCCCGCCTTCGCCACTCGGGTCGAATTGGACCGCCGTCTCAGCGGCGTCGTGGAGTGTCACTAAACCACCTGGTGACACGAGTCTGCCGTCGAAGAGGAGCTCGAGTTCTTCGAGCGTCCCCCGGTAGGAATGAGAAGAATCGACGTAGGCAAGCGGGAATGGCCCTATCTCGAGGAGTCGCGCAACGATATGGGGATCAGTGCTGCGGCCATCAAGGAAGGTGACGTTCTCAAGGCCGGCATCTCGGACCACGGCCCGCGCTGTTTCGTGGGCTTCAACATCGGGATCGACCGTGACAAGGTGACCGGGACCCAACAGATCGGCAAACAGCAGGGTCGAATAGCCGATCCAGGTTCCGAACTGCAACATTCTCGGCGGGCGAGCCGCTCGGATGATCCCGGCGAGCAGTTCCAAGCTGACGTAGTCGGTGCTCCCTGCGAAGCGTTCATGCTCGATGAGTGCTTCCATCGACTCGCGGGTCTGAGTCTTGACGAGGCCCAGGTGGCCTGAGGCGCCCCGGAAAGAGGCCCGGATTGATTCGAGGTCGACACCTTCCATGGGTTGCTCGCCGACTCTAACGCTCGCGGACAGCTGACGACGACGCGATGGCGGAACGATGACACTGGTGTCTCTACTGCTCGGAGGGCTCGCACGAGCCACCGCGCGCTTCCTTGGCCGCAATAGCCCGCACGGTTACCTCTGGCTACCTGAACTAGGTGGTGGCCTACCCCTTGCCACCACCCACGACCGCCCCTTACCCAACTGGCCGATCTCCACGTACGGCTCCGAAACGCCCCGCTCGGCGGAAC
The DNA here is from genome assembly GCA_963711315.1 of uncultured Actinomycetes bacterium. Classification (GTDB taxonomy): domain Bacteria; phylum Actinomycetota; class Thermoleophilia; order Gaiellales; family Gaiellaceae; genus PALSA-612. The sequence goes on along the minus strand of CAVQDQ010000006.1, from coordinate 4,318 downwards.
GAAAGCCGACATCGCGTCGGCCAGGACGAGAACAAGGGCCGCAGCATGAGCGTCATCGGCGCGCAGTTCCTCGACGACTACGCGTCGCGTTGGGAGGACGATCCTGCTGGCCACGGGCACTCGGTGCCGTAGAGGTTGCGCCGTCAGAGCGCGAGTAGCCGCTCGGGGTGCTTGCGCACGAAGCGGGCGATGCTGCGCCAATGCCAAAGGGTTCGTCGCGTGAGGAAGCTCCGGTCGGTGACGGCCTGGTGATAGTGGATCACGACCGCTTCCGGGACGTACCAGCGTTCCCAGCCTGCTCGGTCGGCTCGGTACGCGAGGTCGATGTCGTCGCCGTAGAGGCGGTAACCCTCGTCCAGGCCGCCGAGGTCCTCGAGCATCTCCCGTCGCAGGAGCAGGAACGCGCCCAAGAACCAGTCGGACAGCACCGGTTCGTCGGGCTGTTCGTCCAGGAGGTAGTGCCTGCGCTGACGTTCCTCGGGGTGCAGCACGCGGCGCAAGGGCGTGCGCCGGACGAGCGTGCCGCGGATCGTCGGGAAGCTGCGCCGCGAGGGCTGCCAGCGGCCGTCCGGGTACCGGAGCTGCGGCGCGGCGATGCCGCAACGTGGATGCGTTTCCGCGAAGCTCGCCAGCTCGGCGATCGCTCCCGGCGGGACCTCGATGTCGGAGTTCGAGGCGATCACGAACGGCGCGCTCGTGGCCGCCACGCCGCGGTTGATGTTCGCGCCGAAGCCGATTGTACGCTCGTTCGCGATTACCTGCGCCTCGCGGGTCGAGGGCGAGCCGCCGGGGTTGACCGCCAGCACCAGCTCGTCCACCTGCGGCGCGAGCGAGTCCAGGCACGGGCCGGGATCCGGGTCCCCCGGCGTCCAGATCACGACCGCGGCCGTCTTCACGCGAGCAGCTCCCGGTAGACCTCGAGCGTTCCGCGCGCGGTCTCGGCCCACGAGTAGTGAGCGGCACGGGCGAGGCCGGCCTCGCGCAGGCGCTGGTGGTCGGCGAGCGCGCGCTCGATCCCGCCGGCGAGCGCGGCCGGGTTCCCCGGCTCGACCAGGATCGCCGCTTCGCCGGCAACCTCCGGCAGTGCTCCTGCGGTGGTCGCGACGACCGGCGTGCCCGAGGCCATCGCCTCGAGCAGCGGCAGGCCGAAGCCCTCGTAGCGGCTGGGGAAGACGAGGCACGCAGCGCCGCGATAGAGCGCGGCGAGCTCGTCCTGCGGGATATGGCCGCGCAGCTCGATGGATACGCCGAGCCGGGTTGCCGCCTCCTCGGCCTCGGCGCGGCCGCCCTTGTCGGGCCCAACGAGCACAAGCCTCGGCGCGCCCCCGCCGACGAGCGCGAGCGCCTCGATTGCGGTCGTCGCCTCCTTGCGCGGCTGCAGCGCGCCGACGAAGAGCGCGTACTGCTTGCCGTCCGGCGACGGGCCCTCAGGGCCGAAGGCGGGGTCGGCGGCGAGCGGCGTGACAGTGATCTTCTCCTCCGGGACCCCGTAGAGCTCGACTAGGTCGCGCTTGGTCAGCTCCGAGATCGCGAGCACCCGAGCCGCACGTCGGGCGGCGCGCGGAACGGCCGCGCGGAAGATCATCCGGTCGCGCGTGCCCATCACGGAGGCGTCGCGCTCGAACGAGAGGTCCTGGATCGTGACCACGGCCGGACAGGGGCACCAGAGCGGGAGCGCGTGCACGAAATGCGCCAGCGCTGGGCGGAGGCTGCGCAGTTTGCGTGGAACGGAGAACGCCATCCGTGCGACCTGGCTGCGAGCCGGCAGCTCGACCGGCTCGATCCCGGCGGGGACGAGGTCGGGACGGCGGGTGATCGCCGCCAGCCGCAGGTCGCTCGGCGAGGCCGCCGCGAGCTCGAAGAGCAGGGAGCGGACGTAGGTCTCGTCGCCCGTGCGCCGGCGGCCGAGGACGTCGGCGTCGATCACGACGAGCGGCGCGCTCATGCCGCGGCTTCGCGGTAGACGGCCACCGTCTCGCGCGCAACCCTGTGCCAGTCGAACACACGCGCGCGCGCGAGGCCGAGCGGGCGCAGCTCTTCGCGGCGGTCGATCGCCTCGTGTAGCCCGGCGGCGATCGCGTCCGGGTCGAGCGGGTCGACGAGCACGGCCGCGCCGGCCGCGACTTCCTCCAGCGCCCCGCGGCGCGCGGCGACGACCGGCGCGCCGCATGCCATCGCCTCGAGCAACGGCAGCCCGAAGCCCTCGTAGAGCGAGACGTACGCGACTGCTCGCGCGCCGCGGTAGAGCCGCGCTAGTTCTTCGTCGTTCACCTCGCCGAGCCAACGCACGCCGTCGCCCTCGACGCGCACGCCGCCCCAGCCGCCGGCGCCGGCGACGAGCAGCGGCAGGCCGTTCAGGCCGGCGCGCCGGTAGCCCTCGACGAGGCGCGGCAGGTTCTTGCGCGGCTCCAGCGTCGAGACCGCGAGCACGTAGTCGCCGGCTGCCGCGTCGCCGTCCGCGGTGAACGGCTCGCCGACGGCGTTCGGGATCACGCGTACCTTCGTGGGCGGGACGTCGAGCAGGTCGACCACCTCGCGCTTCGTGAACTCCGAGACCGCGATCAGGCGCGCTGCAGCGCGTACCACTCTCGGCAGCACGCGGTGCGAGTAAGTCCGCGTCCAGCGGTTGAACGTCTCCGGGTGCCGCAGCACGGCGAGGTCGTGGAAGGTGACGACCAGCGGCACGCTCGAGCGCACCGGCGCGCGCTGGGTCGGGCAATGCAGGACGTCCATGCCGTCCCGCCGCGCTTTCGCAGGCAGCGCTGCCAGGTACCAACCGAAGTCGCGGAGAGGGACCAGCGCGCGTGACGAACCTCCGAGCGCGTAACGGCGAACGTGCACGTCCTCGTGCTCGAGCCCGGCCAGCAGCGAGCGGATGTGGCGGGCGGTACCGGCCCGCGTGAGCGCGAGCGCGGAGACGTCCATTCCGACCCTCAGCGGTGCCACGCAGGTGAGTCTAGGTACCCCGCGAGGACCGCCTCGCCGCACGCGCGCCAGGTGAAGCGTGAGGCGTGCTCGACGCCCGTTCCGCGCGGCTCATCGAGCGCCTGCTCGAGCGCGTCGGCGAAGTCCTCCGGGTCCTGCGGATCGGCGCGCAGGGCGACGTTACCGCTCGCTTCGTCCAGCGACGGATGCGACGAGACCACCGCAGGCACGCCGCTTGCCAGCGCCTCCACCACCGGGATCCCGAAGCCCTCGAAGCGCGAGGGGTAGGCGAAGGCCGACGCGCCGCGGTAGAGCCGCGCGAGCTCGTCGTCGGAGACAAAGCCGAGCAGGCGCACGCCCTCCCCCGCCAGCGGCTCTTGCTCCCAGCCCTCGAGCCCGGCGAGCGCGAGCGTCAGCTCCGGATGGCGCTCACGCAAGAGCGCGAAGGCGGACACGAGCGCCGGCAGGTTCTTGCGCGGCTCGAGCGTCGAGACCGCGAGCACGTACGGGCCGCCGCCCAGGTCGGTCGCCTCGCCCTCGGCTGAGAAGCGCGGGTCGATTCCGGGATAGGCGACGCGCACCCGCTCCTCGGGGACGCCGAGCCGCTCTACCACGTCCCAGGCGGTGAAGCTCGAGTTGGCGAAGATCCGGTCGCAGGTGGCCGCCGCGTTTTCGTACTTCGGCCCGTGCAGGCGTAGCGTCCCGGGCTCGACCCACTCCGGGAAACGCAAAGGCACGAGGTCGTGGACCGTCGTCGCGCGCAGGCCGCCCTGCTGCGCCGGGTACATCCAGTCGGAGAAGTGAAAGACATCTAGCCGCCCCACGAGCCGCTCGACCGTAGGACGCCCGCGGCGGCTCCAGGCGTTCCGCAGCGTGTGCGGGATGAGGGGCGTCCGCACCTCGACATCCAATCCGGCGAGCGCCTCCTCGATCCGCTTCCGCCCCTTCGGTCCCGACGGTCCGAACGCGGCCAGCTCGTGCTCGCCTCCGGTCGCTTGGGCGAGCCCCGCGACCATGCCGCGGATGTAGTTCCCGATCCCGGTCCGTGGGCGCGCGAGCGGGCTGACGTCGACGACGATGCGCACGCCGTCTACGACCCGACGGGGACGACGAGCGGCTCCGAGCCTGCGTCGGCGAACCAGAAGACGCCTTCGCGCACGAGGTCGACGGCGATTGCGTCCCTCCCATACACCTGCTGTCGCGGAACGCGCACCTCCAGTGTGACTGAATCGCCCGGCGAGAGCGCGTGCGGGAGGGTGGTCCGGCCCAGCTCGACCTCGCGCTCGCCTTCCTGGCCCAGGAGATAGGGGCCAAGGGTCACAGACGCGTGCGGGAACGGATGCCAGCGAGCCGCAGGCCAGAACGCCCGGCCCGTATTGGTGATCTTCACCAC
>CAVQDQ010000005.1:0-403210 GCA_963711315.1 uncultured Actinomycetes bacterium | reverse complement strand
GGGACGAGTCGGTGCGGGTCGTCCGGCAGGTCGGCGTAGGCGGTATGGCCCAGGTCGACGAGCCAGCGCACGAACTGGAGGTGGACGTTCTCGGCGCCGACGATCTGCTGCGACGGCGGGGTCCAGTCGGAGGGGTTTGAAGCAGCAGGTCGTTTCATCAGGTCAGGCACGTGTGTCCTCGCCGACGGGGGCCGTCCCGGCCTCGCAGCTTGCCGGCCGCGACCTGCGCCCGGTAGGTCTTCGTGACCTCTCCGAGCACGATCTGGATGGTCGCCGCGACCGGGACGGCGATCAGCGCGCCGACCACTCCGAGCAGGGCGCCGAAGAGCGCGACGGCGACGATGATGAAGAACGCCGACAGCTTGACGGCCTTGCGCTGGATCGTCGGGGTGAGGACGCTGTTCTCGATCTGCTGGTAGATCAGCACCACGGCGAGCATGATCAGCGCCGCCGTCAAACCCTCCTCCGCGAGCAGCGTCAGCGAGAGAACGAACCCGCCGATCGTCGCGCCGATGTTCGGGATCATGTCGAGGAACCCGGCGATCAGCCCCAGCGCGACCGCGTAGCTCGACCCGAGCAGGTAGGCCGCCAGACCCTGCGTCGTGCCCGCGATCGCGGCGATGATCACCACGCCGATGGCCGAGGTCTACGAGCCAGCGCAGAACAGGAGGGCGTCTTGCCCCGCCGAAAAGCACCCGGAGGAACTGATGCCAGAGGGTCTGTCTGCAATCGAGGTCGGCAAGGAGATCGGCGAGCACGCCGATCACGGACGCGAGCATGGCGGGGATGGACATGGCGCCCGGCTGATCTCGGTCTCGGGGGCGGTGCTGCTCTCGGTCGTCACGATCGTGGCGGCTTGGTCGGGCTACTCGGCCGCGAAGTGGGGCACCGAGTCATCGCTCAAGCTCGCGAAGGCCTCCGCGACCCGGACGAAGGCGAACCGCGCCTTCCAGGGGTCCCTGACCTTCCGCACCGCTGATGGGATCCTGTTCAACACCTGGTTCGCGGCCTACCTGACCCACAACCCGAACGGGATGCGCCTCGCCGAGAAGCGCTTCCGACCCGAATACCGGGTCGCGTTCGATGCCTGGCTCGCCACCCAACCGTTCACGAACCCGGACGCGCCGGCGGGGCCGCAGGAGATGCCGCAGTACATCCCAACCGGCGAGGCGCAATCGCGTCTGCTCGACGCGAGTGCCAACGCCTTCTACGCGCAGGGTCAGAGGGCTGCAGAGACGGGCGACGAGTACGTGCGGGTGACCGTCATCCTCGCGAGCGTCTTGTTCCTGGTCGGGCTCAGCACCCAGTTCCCGCTGCTCGGCGTGCGCCTTGCCATGATCGGTGTCGGCGCCGGGCTGCTCATCTTCGCCGGCGTCCTCATCCTCACCCTCCCAGGCCCTCCGTGAACCCGAATCAGCAGCCCACAATCGTCCGGCGCCGCCCGTCCGGGTGCTGCTCAGGATCGTCGTGCTCGGGCCAGGCGAGCAGCACCAAAGGGTCGTTGGCGTAAAAGAGCCTCAGGTCACCCGTCCACTGCTCCACGCCGCTTTTGCGCATGATTGAAGCCTGTGCGAGCCGATCTTCCCACCGGAACCGTCACCTTCCGGAGCGAAAATGCAGGGCGTTCGACTAGACGTACAGGATTGGCGGCGTCGTGGTCCGGGCCTCGAACGGCTCGTCCTCCCACGACTCGACCTCGAAGGCGCAACTGAAGCTGGCGGTACATCGGATGCAGTGACGACGACACCCGAGAAGCTGGTGCGTCGCTTCTTCGGTGTGAAAATCACCTGCGGGTCTCGGCCATGACTTGCCGTGGACCGTTGGTTTCCCGCAGCTATGTCCAAAGACGGCTGAGATCGACCTTGACATTGGCGTTGATGACCGCCATCGGCAGGGGTGCGCTTTGCTGGTCACCGATTGCGTCGATTCGGTCGCAGAGTGCTTCTGCGCTGTCGGTGAGGAACCGTGAGGGTTTGCCGTAGCCGTGAATGTCGTCGCGTGCGTTGGGGTGGTGGTAGTAGCGGACGGGGACGTAGATGGCGAGTGTTCGTCGGGCGCGGGTGAGTGCGACGTAGAAGAGGCGGCGTTCTTCTTCGAGGCCTTCGGGCGAGGTGAGCGCCATGTCGGAGGGGAACAGTCCGTCGCTGGCGGCGATTGTGTGCACGGCTTCCCATTCGAGGCCTTTGGCGGAATGGACTGTGCTGACGGTGAGGAAGTCGTCGTCGAGTTGTGGTGGGCCGGCGTAGTCGGCGCTGGACGAGGGTGGGTCGAGCGCGAGCTCGGCGAGGAAGTGGCTCAGGTCGCTGGCGTGTGCGGCGGCACGGGTGAGGAGGTCGAGGTCTTTCAGGCGAACGGGACCGTCTGCGTAGTGGGCGCGGATGAGAGGCGCGAGCCCATCGCGCAGCCGCTCTACGGCGATGCCGGTACGGCGCTCGCCAGCGGCGGCGGCGAGCGTCTCGATGACCAACGATGAGGCGGGCTGAGCAGACGCAGGCAAGAGTGGTGCGACCGTCTGCCAGCGTGAGGGAAGCTCGCCGAGGTCTGTGACTGCTTCGGGGTCGAGCGCGTCGAGTGCGCGCCGGGCGGTGACCGGGCCGACCCCGTCCAGTAGTTGGAGGATGCGAAACCAGGCGAGCCGATCTGAGGGGTTGTCCGCCAGGCGGAGCAGGCAGACGAAGTCTTTGATGTGGGCGGCTTCCAGGTAGCGGATGCCGCCGTACTTGACGAACGGGATCTGTCGTCTGGTGAGCTCGAGCTCGAGCAAGGCAGAGTGGTGTCCGGCCCGCATTAGCACCGCTTGCTGCTTGAGCGCTGTCCCCTGCTCGTACTGGGCGAGCACCCGTTCGCAGACCTCGATCGCCTGCTGTGCCTCGTCACGGCAGTAGACAAGCTGCGGGCGTGTTCCGCCTTCCCGGTCGGCGCGCAATCGCTTCGGGTAGGAACGGGCAGCGGCGGCCGAGACCTCGTTGGCGAGATCGAGGATCGGCTGTGTGGAGCGGTAGTTCCGCTCCAGCGTCACGACCGTCGCGTCCGGGAAGTGCTGCTGAAAGTTGAGAATGTGTTCGGCGCTTGCTGCGCGGAAGCCGTAGATCGCCTGCGCGTCGTCACCGACAGCGGTCAGGCCACGCTGGTCGCGTCGCAAGGCACGCACGATCTCGACCTGCAGCGCGTTCAGATCCTGATACTCGTCCACCAGTAGATGCTCGAAGAGCAGACCGAGCTGCCTCCCAACAACCTCGTTGCAGGCGAGCGCGTGCCAGCAGAGCAACAGGTCGTCGAGGTCAAGCGCAGCCAGTTCACGCTTCCGGTCGCCGTACGCCGCAAACAGGCTCGCCAGCTCCTCCAAATGGTCTTCATGTGCAGGGAACGAGTCGGCGAGCACGCGAGACAGCGGCTGTTGCGCATTCACGCACCGTGAGTAGATGTCGAGCAGCGTCGCCTTGCGTGGGAAACGCGTCTTCTTGGCCGCCAGCCCCCGCTCCTCGCGAAGCAGATCGAGCAGATCCGCCGCGTCCGACGCGTCGAGCACAGTGAACCGGGTCGGCAGCCCGAGCGCGGACGCGTGCACACGAATCAGCCGGTACGCCACCGAGTGGAAGGTGCCGCCGATCGCGCTGCCCGGTGCATTTCCGCCGAGCCGCGTGCGAGTGCGCGTCAGCATCTCCCGTGCCGCCCGACGCGTGAATGTCAACAGCAATATCCGCTCCGGCGCGACCCCCTGGTCGATCAACCAGGCGGCACGGGCCGTCAACGTCGTGGTCTTCCCCGTCCCGGCGCCAGCAAGCGCCAGCAACGGACCCCCTACATGCGCCACCGCCAGTCGCTGCTCCTCGTTCAACCCATCCAATTCAGGTGGGGCACCCACGTCCGCAGCAGGGAACATATGTTCGTGAGTATAGCCCGCGCTCTGCCGCCGGAGGATCGCGATCACCGTCAGCCGGTTGCGATCCCCGGCACGTGGCGCTCGGACGCCGGGCCAAATTGAGTAGCGCCTAGTGAGGAGAGATTCGCAGCCTCCAGGCCGGTGCAGCGGCACGTGAGCTCGGCCGGTTCAGCGTCCGATTGCTTCCACGCATAGCGGACGCTGACGACGGCCTCATCGCGAACTATGACGGGCTCATCGTCCGCTCGGCCTCGCCGACCACGAGGGTCGGCCGAGCAGACTTGCAACCGGTCGTCCAGGGGGTCCGTGCTCTCGTCGCAACACGAACTTGGGTCGCCCAGCCGCAATCTCGTCACCGCTGCCCGAGACTCGGCTTGAGGAGCCAGGATGCAGCCGCAATTCCAGCCGCAAACAACCGGGACTAGATGCAGTCCTTGAGGCCCTGTGCTTCCGGCAGGGATTCGAGCTTCTTCAGTGTGTTGTTCTCGATCTGGCGTATGCGCTCGCGCGTGACGCCGAACGCCTGGCCGACCTCCTCGAGCGTGCACGGCGGCTCGCCGCGTAAGCCGTAGCGGAGCTCGATCACCAGCCGCTCGCGCTCGGGGAGCGAGTGAAGAGCGCGTTCGATGTCCTCGCGCCGCAGCGACAGCGACGCCGTGTCGAACGGGGACTCCGCCTGGTCGTCCTTGACGAAGTCGCCGAGCTCCGACTCCTCCTCCTCGCCGATCGGCTTCTCCAGCGAGACGGGATGCTGCGCCATGCGCAGGATCTCGCGTACTTCCTCCGTCGAGATCTCGAGCTCCTCTCCGATCTCGTCGGGGCGCGGCTCGCGCCCGAGCCGCTGGACGAGCTGGCGCTCGATGTGCACGACCTTGTTCAGCTTCTCGACCATGTGGACAGGGATGCGGATCGTCCGCGCCTTGTCGGCGATCGCACGCGTCACCGCCTGGCGGATCCACCAGGTCGCGTACGTCGAGAACTTGTAGCCGCGCCGATAGTCGAACTTCTCGACGGCGCGGATGAGGCCCAGCGACCCTTCCTGGATCAGGTCGAGAAATGACAGGCCGCGACCGAGGTACGCCTTCGCGATCGAAACGACGAGCCGCAGGTTCGCCTCGATCATCTGCCGCTTCGCGAGCATGTCGCCGCGCTCGATGCGCTTGGCGAGATAGACCTCCTGATCGGCTGTGAGCAGTGGCACCTTGCCGATCTCGCGTAGATAGAGACGGAGCGAGTCGAGCGACGGCTCGACCGAGAGGTCGAGCTTCGGGATCGCCTTCTCGTCCTCGGGGGGCGGTTGCTCGTGGGGCGGGTGCTTGTGCTGCTCTCCCTCCATGAGCTCGATCCCGTGATCGATGAGATAGGTATAGAAGTCCTCGACCTGCTCCTTCGTCAACTCCACTTCCTCGATACCCGACACGATCTCGTCGTAGGTGAGGAAGCCCTTCTCGACGCCGTCTGCAACGAGCTTGTGGAGCTCTTCGACGTCCGGCAAAGAGATGTCTACGGTGAGCACGCTACCTCGGCTTTCTCGCGCTAGGCGATAGTGGTTCCTACCGAAACGCAAAGAGCCGGCCGCCTCTCCGTCCGGCTCACCTTTGGGGGGCGGATCATACAAACGTGGTCCGCATTTGTGAAGGACCAGTTACAGAGGAGGCTTCCGACGGGCCCGGACCACGCGGACGGCGGGCCGAAACCCGCCGCCCGACTCCGTCTGCCGCAGGAAACGTTGCCGTTAGTCCCCCGACGCAAGAAGGAGTTCGTGGCCCTTATCGGCATCCCTGCCACAGACCTTTAGGGTGAATGTGATGGCCTCTTCCTTCCTCGAACGGCTGCGTGGCGGGCCGCCGATCTGCGCCGACGGTGGCATCGGAACCCTGATCACAAGCGCGGTTCCGCGCCTGCGCTGTCCCGAGGAGGCGAATCTTCGCTCGCCGCAGAGCGTCGTCGATCTCCATCTCGGGTTCATCCGTGCCGGCGCGGAGCTGATCGAGACGAACACGTTCGGCGCCAACCGGCTCAAGCTCGCCACGCACTTCCTCGAGCAGGAGCTCGAGCAGATCAACTCGACGGGCGTGAAGCTCGCGCGAGACGCGCGCGAGGTGTCGGGACGACCTGTCTACATCGCCGGCTCGATCGGCCCCCTCGGCGATGTTGGCGACGCGGAGGACGAGCGGCAAGAGGCTTTCGCCGAGCAGGCGGCGGTGCTCGAAGGCCGAGGCGTCGACCTCTTCATGGTCGAGACGTTCTACGACCTCGCGGAGCTCGAGCAGGCGATCGAGGCCGTGCGCAGCGTATCGTCGCTCCCGATCGTCGCGCTACTGACGTTCGACGAAGACGCGGAGACCCTGGCCGGCGTCGCAGCGCGCACGGCAGCCCAGCGGTTGCGCGAGCTCGACGTGGCGGCGATGGGCGCGAACCACGGCGCAGGTCTCCAGGCTGCGCTCTCCGCGATCGAGCAGATGACCGGCGACGGCCCGCCGCTGGCAGCGCTGCCGAATCTCGGTCTCGCCAGCCTGGCAGGCGGCAGGGTGATCTTCCCCCACGCCACGCCGGAGTACTTCGCTGAGTTCGCCGCCCAGGCGAGAAGCCTCGGGGCCGGCATCATCGGCGGCTGTTGCGGCACGACGCCGACAGAGATCGCGGCCATCCGCAGCGCACTCGACGAGGAACGGGTGCCGTCGGCGCCGCTCGAGGTGGTGGAGCGGACGCTGGCCGCCGCTTCGCTCGCGCCCGACCGAGAGGAGACAGGGCTCGCCCGCGACTTGCGCGAGGGTCGCTTCGTCGTCTCGGTGCAGATCGATCCGCCGCTCGGCGGCGACTACTCGGGGCTGCTGGAGACCGTGGAGGCGATCCGCGAGTCGGGCGCCGCGGGCTACGTGGACATCAACGACAACGCGACGGCCAGCGCGAAGCTGAGCGCGATGATCATGGCCTCTGCAATCCAGCGGCGCCTGGGAGTGGAGACGATTCCCCATCTCACCTCGCGCGACTACTCGGTCATGGGCCTAGAGGCACTCCTCATGGGCGGCCACGCGGAGGGAGTGCGGAACATCCTCGCGGTGACCGGCGACCCGCCGGAAGTTGGCGACTACCCGGGCAGCCAGGGCATCTATGAAGTGGACGCCATCGGGCTTACGCAGCTGATCGCGCACCTCAATGCCGGGCAGAGCTACCACGGCAAGCCGATCGACTCGGCGACGTCGTTCTTCATCGGCGTCGCCGTCAATCCGACCGCGGACGACCTCGAGCTGGAGGCCGATCGCTTTCACCGCAAGCTGGAGGCCGGCGCGCAGTTCGCAATGACGCAGATCCTGTTCGACCTGCGTTATCTCGACGACTTCCGGGAGCGGATCGGAGGCAAGTGGCCGATCCCTGTGATCGTGGGCCTCTTCCCCCTGTCGACGTACCGACTCGCGCTACGGCTGCACAACGAGGTGCCGGGGATCGTCGTGCCTGACGCCCTCCAGGAGGCCATGCGCGACGCCGGTCCCGGGTGCGGCTGAGGTCGGCACGGCCCATGCGCAAGAGCTCGTCCGCGAGCTACGCGAGAAGGCCGACGGCGTCTACGTCGCGACGCCGTTCCGCCGCCCGCTCGCTGCGCTCGATGTCCTCCTAGACAACTGAGCGGTTCTCGCTTGACTCGCGGGCGCGCGGGTGAGAGAGTCCCGCGTCCTTGGGGAGGGCGGCGGTAGTTGGAGCGTTGATCGCGTGTGCGTGCACGTTGGTTGCGCACGCCGCGGGCCAGCCCTCCGAGTCTGTTTCCCGGCAACTGCTGGTCGGCCTCGACGACGACACGGCCAAATGGCGGACGCGCCCTGACGGGCTGCTCGCGACCTACCGCCATCTCGGCGTCCAGGCCGTGCGGCTGACCATCCCCTGGCAGCGCGGGCAGAACCGGCCGACCGTGGAGGCAGGCATCTACCTGCACCGCGCCGCTGCGATGGTCGCCCGCGGGCAGCGCGTCGTGCTGGCCGTGTACGGACAGCCACACCAGGCGCCGCTCGACGATGTCCAGCGCAGGCACTACAGCAGCTTCCTCAAGCACGTGCTGACCCGGATCCCGAAGATCCGCGACGTCGTCGTCTGGAACGAGGCCAACTCGCCCGAGTTCTGGCCCGCCGCCGGCGGTGCGGCTGCGTACGAGGCACTGCTGGCCGAGTGCTGGGACCGGCTGCGCGGGCTGCGCCCGTACGTCAATCTCATTTCCTCGACCGCGGCCCGCTATGACCCGGCGGGCTTCATGCGCGCTGTCGGCGTCGCCTATCGGCAGAGCGGGCGCAAGCGGCCCATCATCAGCACCTTCGGCCACAACCCGTATCCCGTGAACGCTGCCGAGCCGCCGTGGGTGCGCCACGAGGAACCAACCGACGTCTCGCAGGCGGATCTGCCGAGACTGCTCCTGGCGCTGCACGAGGCCTTCGACGGCACCGGCCAGCCGCTGCCGAGTACGACTCGGCCGTCGATCTGGTACATGGAGAACGGGTTCCAGACGATCGTTCCGGCAAACAAGCGCCGTCATTACCACGGCGAGGAGACCGATCCCTGGGCGGTGCCCCCGGTCGCACCCGAAGGTCTCGAACCGTGGTACCGCGACCAGGCGAGCCAGCTCCGCGACGCGCTCCTCCTGGCTCACTGTCAGCGGGAAGTCGGCGCGTATTTCAACTTCGAGCTGATCGACGAGGACCGCCTGGCCGGCTGGCAGTCGGGCGTCCTATGGCGGGACGGCACGCGCAAGCCCTCGTACCAGGCGTTCCGCGAGGCCGTCGCGCGCGTGCAGTCGAGCGACGTCGACTGCTCGACGGTACCCGGCGCCGGGGGCCCGATCCCCGAGGCGCCGCCGACACCCGACGCCGGCCGCCCGGGATAGAGCTCGTGCAGAATGCGCTCGTGGCGACCAACTACGAGCGCGCGTTCGCAGAGCGGCCCGACGTCTACGCGGCGTGGGGCGAGCTCCTCGGAGCGATCAAGGCGAACATGGACCTTCGCCGCTACGAGCTGGCAACGCTTGCCGCCGCGAGGAGGCTCCACTCGAGCTATTGCTCCCTCGCTCACGGAAAGGTGCTGGCGGAGCAGTTTGGGGAGCCGGTTCACGAGATCGCACGGGATCATCGCGCTGCCGGGCTCGACGACGTCGACGTCGCCGTGATGGACCTGGCCGAGCGTGTGGTCGACGACGCGTCCTCGATCGACGAGGCCGACCTCCAGCGGCTCCGCGACCTCGGGCTCTCCGACGCCGAGGTCATGGACGTCGTCCTCGCCGCGGCGGCGCGCTGCTTCTTCGCGAAGACGATCGACGCGATGGGCATCCTGCCGGACGCGAGCTACCGCGAGCTGGAGCCGGAGCTGCGCGAGGTGCTCGTGGTCGGGAGACCCATCGCCGACGGCTAGCTAGACTCTCTTTCGTAAGGGGGCGTAGTTCAGTCGGTTAGAACGCCGGCCTGTCACGCCGGAGGTCGCGGGTTCGAGTCCCGTCGCTCCCGTCTCGAAGTCCCTGCTCGCAGGGGCTCTTCCTTTCGGCGTGGGCGTGCGGCGCGTTCGCGCGATGCTGATGGAGCTCATACGAAGTCAGTCGTTCGCCAGCATCTCCGCGACGAGGGAGTTGAGCTGCTCGCGGTCTGCGCGCTAAACCGCGAGTACCACCACTCCACGTCCGTCATCTGCTGACGCGGGTTCTCGCGCTGTGTACTTGCCGGCGCGGTGAATCAGGCGCGCCGTGACCGAAGCTCCGATTAGCCGTCGAGCGCTGCTCGCGCCGCTACGTCGAACGGCGTGAGCTCGCGAGGGAGCAGTTCCCGGATGCGCTCGTCTTTCGCGACGGTCTCGTTTCGCAGACCTTCGATCAGCGGACGGGCGACCGAGGCCTTCACGGGTGTCACGAGGTGGAGCCAGTACGAGGAGAGGCGGGGCGTGAGCACGGGGACTTCCACGATCAGCGGCCGTTTGCCGCGCTCGGCCCCAACCCGCTCGATCATCTCCCTGTAGGTCATCACGTCCGGCCCGCCAATGTCGAAGCTCGCCCCGATCGCCTGGGGAAGACCGCAGACACCGGCGAGGTACTCGATGACGTCCACGATGGCGATCGGCTGAGTACGTACGCCGACCCAGCGCGGGCACACCATTGCCGGCAGGCGGTCCACGAGCGCGACGATCGTTTCGAAGCCGGCGCTGCCGCGGCCGATCACGATCGCGGCTCGCAACGTGGTCAGCGGGACGGGACCGGAAGCGAGCTCCTTCTCGGTCTCGAGTCGGCTACGGAGGTGCGTGGACAGCTCAGGAGAATCGTCGCCGAGGCCGCCCAGGTAGATGAGTTGGCTAAGCCCGGCCCGCCCGGCCTCCGCGGCGACGGTCCTGGCCGCGGCGAGATCGCGCTCCTCGAAGTCACGCGTGCCAAGCGAGTGCACGAGGTAGTAGGCGACGTCGACCCCCTCGAGAGCCCTGCGGACGGATTCGGCGTCGCCCGCGTCGGCCCGCAACCAGTTCACTCCGGCGCCCTCCCGTTCGCGTCGCGACAGCGCGACGACGTCATGCGAGCGCGCCAGAACCGGCAGCAAAGCGGTGCCGATGGTGCCGGTCGCGCCAAAGACGGCGACTTTCATCGTGCGTCCCGGCCGAGTCGCGCGAAGTGGCGGCGGCTGATCAGAGGAGATGTTCGGAGGCCCGTTACCGGCGTCCTTCGGCCGTTGTCAACGTCGAGGACGTAGGGCGGGTTGGCCGCGACGAGCAGCCGGAGACCCGTCGCTCCGTGAAGTGGTACGCCGCGCAACGGCCGAGGGCCGGACGCCGCCGAGCCGGACGCGGTAGGGCCAACGCCGTCACAACTGCGAGGAACGCCGACCTCCTCACATCAGCCAGTACACCAGAGGGCGGCTCCAGGTTCCACAACGCGGAGGTGCGCTGCAACGCTCCTGGGCAACCTCCGTACGGTACCGGCCACGGCGTCCGAGGCCGTGGGTGCGATGGGTGCCCTCAGAGGTCGTAGTCGAGGCTGAACCTCCGCACGCCGTCGGAGCCCATGCCGGCTTCGAAGCTCCCCGTGCCGGTCAGACCGTCGAGCTCCTCCGTGCCGGAACCCGGGACGATCTGCAGCTCGCTCTTCGCGAGCGCCCCGTCGAACGACCCGACGTGCTGGAGAACGAAGCTCCCGCTCCGTTCGCCGATCTTCCCGACCACACGCTCCAGTCCGACGAAGGCCGCAGTCTTCTCGTCGCCGTCGTACCCCATCAGCCACTCGACGGTGCCCTCGCCCTCGACGTCGCCCTCGAAAGCCATCGAGACCTTCGTCTGGGTCACCTTCGGCCCTCCGTTGGCTTCGAGGACCGGATTCTCATCCCAGCTTTGAACCTGAAACGTTCCGCTTGCTTTCCGCATGGCATGCCTCCTCCTGGTGGGTGGAAAACGCTGCCCTCTGGACATTCCCGGATCGGGGACGAAGGAAACGGCGCGACGGAGTTACTCCGCCGACGACCTCTTGCGGTTGTTTAAGGCCACGGCGGCGCGAACGAGAGCCTTCAGCGCCTCCTCGTCTATCTCCTCGCCCTCGTGGAAGTCGATGGCGCGCCTTGTGTTCCCGTCAAGACTGGAGTTGAAGAGGCCCGAAGGATCCTCCAGAGCCGCGCCCTTTGGCGAAGGTCATCTTCACGATGTTCTTGTACGTCTCGCCCGTGCAGATCATGCCGTCGTGCGACCACACCGGCACCCCTCTCCACTTCCACTCCTCGACGACTTCGGGATCGGCTTCCTTGACCAGGGCACGGAGCCGGCCGAGCATCTCGCCCCGCCAGTCGCCCAGCTCCTTGATCCTCGCGTCGATCAGCTGAGAAGGAGACTTGCTCTTCTGCGACCCGCTCTCTCCCATGCCCGTCTCTCTTCCTTGTTCCCGAGGCCCTGATACATGGCGGCTCACCGCCGCCGTGCCGATTCTACGAAGAGCTGGCTAGCTGCCGACGGAGCCGCAAACTTGCCGGCTGTGGCATCGTCGCAGTAGGGCAGTGGCGCTGCGAAGGATCGCGGTCTCTCTCGGTTTGACGATGGTCCTGCTCGGCTGCGCCTCGTCGGCCGGTGCCGAGGATGCTGCTCCCGTGCGCGCCCTCTTCGTCGGCAACAGCCTCACGGAGACGAACGACCTACCTGGGCGCGTCGCCGGGCTCGCTGCCGCGACCGGTAGGCGCCTCGAATACGAGGCGATCACCTTCGGCGGCTTCAGCCTCGAGGACCATTGGAACCAAGGAGACGCTCCCGCAGCGATCGCCACCGGGCGTTGGAACGTCGTGATCATGCAGCAGGGCCCGTCGGCGCTCCCTGAGAGCCAGGTCGACCTTCGCCAGTGGGCGGGCCGCTTCGCAGACGAGGCGCGTGCAGTCGGAACCCGGCCGGCTCTGCTGACCGTCTGGCCGGAGAACTACCGACGGCAGGCGCTGTCCGACGTGATCGTGTCCTACCGGAGCGCGGCCGAGGCGGCGGGCGCACAGCTGTTCCCGGCCGGGGAGGCGTGGCACGCCGCCTGGGACTGCAATTCGCGGCTCGCGCTCTACGGGCCGGACGGATTCCACCCGAGCGCGCTCGGAACTTACGCGGCCGCGCTCGTGGTCTACGGGCGCCTGTTCAAGGCTCCGCTCTTCGATGCCTCACTCCGCCGTGGCGTGAAGCCCAAGACCGCCCGCCTGCTGCAAGCCGCTGCCACCAGGGCGCTCGGGCGCCCGGTGCCCGCGGCGCAGCGCTGCGGAGGCAAGTAGCTCAGCTGGCGACTGCGGTCAGGGCGACGCCGCCGAGCTCGTAGCCTTGCTGCGTCGCATAGGGCTCGAACGCGGTTCGGAGGTCAGCCTTGAGTGCCTCGAGCTCGCCCGCCGGCAAGCCTCGGAGAACCATCGCAAACGAGCCACTGAGGTCCGATACCCACCTCTCGTAGTCGTCGACGTCGCTGAAGGCGTAGCGAATGGGTACCTCGTCAGTGTGCACGTCGGTGAAACCCGCGTCGCCGAGCAACGCACGCGTGCGCTCCTCGCTCGCCATGCTGAAGACTCCCGGCGCACCGGGTTCCGGCGATGGGAGAAGACCTCGCTCGACCAGGATCCGCCCGCCGACGGACGCCCATGGATTGCGCTCCGGCGTATCCCAGACAGACATTGCCAAGCGCCCACCAGGGCGCAGCACGCGGCGCGTCTCCGACAAGGCGGCGGCGGGGTCAGCCACCAGCATGAATGCGCTCTGGCAGAGCACTCCATCGACCGAGGCGACATCGAGGTCGATCCGCTCGGCGTCGATCACGCGGTAGTCGACGTTCTCGAGCCCCAGTTCGGCGCCTCGACGGCGGGCGACTTCCACCATCTCCGGCGAAAAGTCGCTCGAGATGAGGCGGCCAGCCTCGCCGACGAGCACGGCTGCTGCGAATCCCGTGTCGCCTGGCCCGGCCGCAAGCTCGAGCACCGTGTCGCCCGGCTGCGGCGCAAGCCGGCTGACCAGCCATGTGCGCACCGGCGTCAAGGCGTCCGCCAACTGCGCGCGCCGGCGCTCCCAGCCGGCGGCCATCGCCTCCCAGGTCTCGTAGCTCGTGCGGCGGTAATCCTGATGGCTCATCGCCTGAGCGCTTCGAGGCGCTCGAGACTGGCGGCCGGCCACAGCTTTTTCGTGTCGTAGTACGTGTTGAATGCCGGCACCGATTCCGGAAGCGTCACCCAGGGGAGCTTCGACCGGATGTAGATGTGAACGTCGGGCTCCACCGATGCCGGGTCGTCGAGCGTACCGCCGCGAACGAACCGAATCTTGGGAGTCGTGTACTGGCTGTAGACCGCGACCTGGCACGTCGGGCAGCGCCAGATCTTCTGCTTCTTGCCGGCGCCGCGAGGCACTGAAACGGGCTCCGGGTCCCCGGCGAGGAGCTCCACTCGGTCGGTCTCGATCAGGAGATTGATGACGAACGCGCTTCCGGTTTGCCGCTGACAGTTCAGGCAGTGGCAACAGTGAATGAAGAGCGGTTCGGAAGTGAGCCGATAGCGCACTGCTCCGCAGGCGCAACCACCTTCACGTTGGACGCTCATGGCTTCCTCCTAGTCCGAATCGATCGCATCGAGCCCGAGCCACGAGGTCAGGTCCTCCAGCTCGGCCCGCACGGCCCTGGTCATGGTGCGGGTGAACTTCACATCCTCGTGAATTGCATTCACCCGCAAGACGGACGCCTTGTGGTCGGCCTTGGCGTCAACCTTCCCGACCAGCCGGTCGTCGTGGAGGATCGGGAGAGCGAAGTAGCCCCACCGGCGCTGGGCGGCGGGCTTGTACATCTCGAGGGTGTACTCGAAGTCGAACAGCTCCTCGGCCCGCGTCCGGTCGTAGACGAGCCGGTCGAAGGGCGACAGCAGCGCCGTACGGCCTTCGAAGTCCTCGCCGAGTGCTGCCGGGTCGACGCGCCACTCGCCCTTGACACCCTCGACCACGGCCGGCTCGCCGGCCTCGCCCACGTCGATCGGCTCGATCGGCATCTTCGTGCCTTTCATCCGGGCGATGCCGAGCGAGGCGAGGCGCCGTTCGTTCTTGATCCGGCTAGCCTCCTCGACCGACGGAACCACGACGTCGGCCGGGTAGACCCGCTCGGGGACATCCCACAGTCGCTCCCGCCCCACGCGACCGGCGATCGCGACCTCGCCGCGCATCATCAGCAGCTCGAGCATCTGGGTCACGTTGCGGTTGTTCGTCCAACCGGTCGAAGCCCACGGCACGACGCACGTGTCGGGGATGTCCCGTGAGGCCAGCGGCCCCGAGCTGCCGAGCAGGTCGAGGATGTCACGCCGGAAGCGGTCGTTCTCGTCTATCCAGTTCCGCACGCCTCCGCTGTCGCCCCTGGCGGCCGTGCCGGCAAGGACCGGGCCGACGTCACTCATCGGCCGGATCAGCGCGTTGTGCTCGAACAGCGTGCGGTCCTGCTCCAGGGCCCGTGTGAGTTGCGCGGGCTGGTACGCCGAGCCGAGGCGACTCCAGGCGACGAGGTCCGCGCTGGGGGCGATGGCTGCGGTGGGGTCGATCTGCAAGAGAGTCAGCTGCTGGACGACGGCGAGCAATTCGGTCGGCCGGGGTGCGTCGAGCATTTGCGCGCGCACCGCGATGCGCCGGGCCTGCTTCTTGGTGAGCCGGTGCACGACGGGGAGGCTACGTAACCGCGGAGACGCTGAGCGCGCCTGGGTCAGTGCTCCGCCGCTTCGGCATCTGCCTTCGTGCGGTGAACGGTTCCGTCCGGGTGCTCCGGCGGCGAGTAGAGCGAGTAGACCTTCAGTGGCTCGTCACCGGTGTTGACGACGTTGTGCCACGTCCCCGAGGGGATGATCATGGCCCAGTCGTCACCGACGTCCTGCACTTTCGCCGGCTTTCCTTCGCTGCCGCCGAGCTCGACTCGCGCGCTTCCCGACTCGATTCGGATGAACTGATCGTGCCCGTCGTGGACCTCGCCGCCGATGTCATCGCCCGGCTCGATGCTCATGACGGTGAGCTGGGTGTGCTCACCGGTGAACACGACCGTTCGGAACGTGTCGTTGTCGAGGGTTTCCTGCTCGATGTCTCCCACCCACGGTTCCACGGGAGCTTCGTACCCCACCGTGGTCGGGTTTATGCCTGCGCCTACAGATCCGCGATGGCCCGGAGAGCCACGTCGACGTCACCGGCCGTGTTGACGATCCCGGGCCCGAGGCGCACATGGCGACGCGCGTACGGCGTCACGCTCGCAACGACTCGCCGCTGGGCGAGCCCGGCGACGACGTCGGCCGGGTCGCGTCCCTCGACGTCGAAGCAGACGAGGCCGGCGGAGAGCGAAGCCGCCCCGGGCGTGTGCACGGTCACGCCAGAGAGGCCCGAGAGCCCCTCCCGCAGCCGGGAGACCAGCGTGCGGATCCGGGCTTCGACCCGTGCACGGCCAATCCGCTCGTGGAACGCGAACGCCTCGCCCAGCGCCCATCGGTGCTCGAACGAGTGGAAGCCTCCCGGCGTCAGCCGTGCGCCGTCGGGGACACCGCTGGGTGCAGCGGCCCGCCAGCCACGCGCCGTAGCTCTCACCGTCGTCGAAGGAGGGAATGGTCGGACGCGCGAGCTCGCGAACCCGCGGACCCGCCCAGAGAACGCCGGTTCCACGTGGGCCGTACAACCACTTGTGGCAGCCCGACGCGAACGCGTCGCAGCCAAGGCTCCGTGCAGTCTCGGCCTCAGCTCCCAGGCCGTGCACCCCGTCGACGCACACCAGTACCCGGTCGGGCAGCGCGTCCGCGATCTGGCGCAGCGGCAGCTTCACGCCCGTGCTCGAATGCACCCACGTCAGGGCCACGACGCGCGTTCTTGCCGTTACGGCTCGCCGTAGCCTCGTCACGATCTCGTCCACGGAGGCGTTACGCGAGTCGTCGTACAGGCGCACCTGCCGGACGCGCGCGCCGGATAGCCGGAGTGCCTCGTGCGTGGCGTAGAAGTCGTGCTCGGTCGTCAGGACCTCGTCCTGTGACCGCAGGGCAAGCCGCGTATAGAGCAGGCCGAGCCCCATCGTCGTCGAGTCGGTGAGAGCGACCTCGGACGGGGGCACGCCGAGAAAGCGGCCCGCCGCGCCGCGCGCTTGCGCAGTCAGCCTCCCCTCGCTGGCGTGCAAGTACTCCACCGGGTTCGCGTCGAGCCGGACGCGGTGACGGTCGATCGCCTCCCGCACCGGCCGCGGATGCGCGGCCAGGAGGAACGACGTCAGATGGACTCGGTTACCGGCCAGCGCGAACTGGGAACGCACCGCCCCCCAGTCGGTCAGGTCGGGCGCCGCCTCGACACGCTCGACCCTCGCCAGCGCCACAGCGCCGGTCGCGAGGCCCGCTTGCGCCAGCAGCCGACGCCGTGTGAGCTCAGCCATGTGGACTGGGACGCCTCATCCGCGCGTTAGTTGCGCAGATTGACACTGCGCAGCGACCCGTTGTATACCCAGGCCACTGACGGCGCCGAAAGCGGAGAGGAGAGATTCGCATGGCCCTGGAGATCAAGCTTCTGAGCCTCATCGACATCGACATCGAGTCGAGCTTCCTGGTACTCGGACGTGACATGGGGATACGTACGAGGATCCCGACGTTCGGGTTCCTGATCCTCGGTGGCAGAGAGCCGATCCTCGTCGACACCGGCGCCAGCCACGCCGCAATCATGGAGCGGCTGGGGATGACCGGCTACGTGACAGAAGACATGGAGCTGGAGAACCAGCTCGCGAGGTACGACCTGACGCCCGGTGACATCAGGTGGATCTTGCACACGCACCTGCACATCGACCATGCCGGCCAGGACAATCGCTTCCCCGTCTCGACAACCGTTGTCATCAACCGGCGCGAGCTCGAGTTCTCGGTGTCGGGCCTGATGGGCGAGCAGTATCCGGCCGAGTACGTCAAGCACCTCATCGACCGGCTCCACACGCCGGGCGCGCTGCGGTTGCTGGACCTCGAGCTTTCGGGCCCGGAGGAGATCATCCCCGGAGTGCGCTGCGAGGCGGCAGGCGGCCACACGGAGGGCTCGATGAACGTGCTTGTCGAGACAGCCGAGGGGACGGCCTGCATCTGCGGCGATGTCATCTACGACATCCAGAACCAGATCGTGGAGCCGATCTATCAGCTCCTCGAATTCGAGCCGCAGCCGACCGGCAACCACGCCTCGTCGAAGCGTGAGGAGAAAGGGGCGGTGAAGAGGGCTCTGCAGAACACCTTCGTGTTGCCGGTTCACGACTACCCGGCACGCGTCGAGGCGGGCCGTGTCGTCGCGCGGCTCCAGGACTCCGTGCCCGGGCCCGAGGAGCCGGTGGAGATGAGGCTGCCGAGCGAGACGGGCACGTGCGTCGGAGTGGACGTCCTACCGCACGACGTGCTGATCCCCACCGGCGTGTAGCCAAGCAGGGGCGGCCGCGGGCCGCGGCATCTGCAGGCGCTGGGCCTGCCACCGCTTCGCCTACTTCGCGATCTCCCAGACGTGGCCGCCGGGATCCCGGAAGCTCGCGGTTCGTATGCCCCAGGGCCGATCCACGGGGCCGTTGAGAAGCTCTACCCCACGCTTGGCTAGCTCCGCGCACGTCGCATCCACGTCGTCAACCTCGATCGTCAGCAGAAAGCGGGATCCGGCGTCGCGACTCCCCACGGGCGCGGGCTCGATGAGCTCGTGCGCCGCGTCTGCCTTCAGGAGGTTGACGAGCGTGCTTCCGAACTTGAACACGACCGAGTCATCGTCCTCGAAGACGGCCGGCAAGCCGAAGACGTCGAGGTAGAACGTCTTCGCGCCTTTTAGGTCTTCGACGAACAGCGTGATGGCGGCGAGGCGGTCCAGTGTTGTCATTGATGGTTAGACCGGCAAGCTAGCGAGAACTCATCGCCGGGCAGGTGAGGATGTGCTCCCATGGAAGAGTGAGCGCAGCCGACGCACACCAGTCCGCCGGGACGGTGGTGCTCGTCGAAGGGACAAGCGACCTGCTGGCGCTCGAGGCGCTGGCCGAGCGCCGTGGCCGCAACCTTGCCGCCGAGGGCATCTCCGTCATTGCGATGGGCGGGGCCCAGGCGATCGGGAGGTTCCTCGATCAGCTCGGCCCTCGTGGCTCGAACGTCAAACTGGCCGGCCTCTGCGATGCCGCCGAGGAGGGTGACTTCAGGCGCGGTCTCGAGCGGGCCGGCCTTGGCTCGAACCTCACTCGCGCGGACATGGAAGAGCTGGGTTTCTTCGTGTGCGTGGAGGACCTCGAGAACGAGCTCGTCCGCTCGGCCGGTGCCGCTGCAGTGGAGGAGGTCATTGCCGCCGAGGGCGAGCTCCCTTCGTTCCGCACCTTCCAGAAGCAGCCTGCGAAACGCGAGCTGCCCTATGAGGAGCAGCTGTGGCGGTTCATGTGGAACCGCAAGGCGCGCTACGCACCGCTGCTCGTCCAGGCGCTCGATCTCGGATCGTGTGCCACGGCCTCTGGACGGCGTGCTCGCCCATGTGATGCCGTAGCCGGTCTGTCCGGATCCGGCCGGTCGGACACTTCCCCGCACGGTATATCTGCCCCATGAGCACGTTCTCGGCGGTCGTGACGACCGGCATCTACTGCCGGCCGGGTTGCCCGGCCCGCCCGCACGCCGAGAACGTCCGTAGCTTCCCGCTGGCCGCCGCCGCCGAGGCCGCCGGCTTCCGCGCCTGCCACCGGTGTCGTCCCTACCGCTGGCCGGAATCCATGACCTCGTCGGCGCCGGAGCTCGTCTGCCGCGCAGTGCGCCTGATCCTCGACGGCGCCCTCGACGTTGCGACGGAAGCCGAGCTCGGCGCTCGCCTCGGTGTCTCGGCAAGGCACCTGCGGCGTCTGTTCATGAGCCATCTTGGCGTGACGCCCGACGCCCTGGCGCGTTCGGCGCGGGCGCACCTCGCACGTCGCCTGCTGGACGACACCGATTTACCGGTCACGCAAATCGCCTTCGCAGCAGGTTTCGGCAGCCTGCGGCAGTTCAACCGCGTATGCCAGGAGGTCTTCCGGGAGTCGCCAAGTGCCTTACGGGCGCGGCGCCGCCGGGCGGACCGGCTCGCGGCGGACGGCGGTCTCGTCCTGAGGCTCCCGTTCTACGGCCCGCTGGACTGGCCGGCGCTGCTGGACTACTTCGGCGGCCGTGCGATCCCCGGCGTCGAGAACGTCGCCGGAGACACGTATCGCAGGACGATCGTCGTCGGCGAGTCCCCCGGCGTCCTCGAGCTCCGTCCCGGAGGGGACGACCATCTGCTGCTGCGCGCCCATCTGCCCCACTGGGAGGAGCTCGTGCACGTCGTGCAGCGCGCCCGGCACATCGCGAACCTCGATCTCGACCTGGACGAGCCCGCCCGCCTCCTCGCCGGCGACGGGATCGTCGGGCCGCTGATCCGTAAGCGACCCGGCCTGCGGCCTCCGGGGACGTGGAGCCCGTTCGAAGTGGGCGTGCGGGCGATCATCGGGCAACAGGTGTCGGTCGCTGCGGCGAACACGGTCGCCGGGCGCCTCGTCGAGCGGCTCGGCACTCGTGTGCCAGGCCTCGAGCCACTGGGCCTCACGCACACGTTCCCGGCGGCGGCGACGCTCGCCGGCGCCGACTACGCGGGCGTCGGCCTCATGCCCGCACGTGCGGAAGCGATCCGCTCGTTCGCTCGCGCCGTCGTCCAGGACCGCGTGCGCCTCGATCGCAGCGTCACGCTCGACCGGCTCGTCGCTTCTCTCGCAGCCCTGGACGGTCTCGGCCCGTGGACCGCGCATTACATCGCGCTCAGGCTAGGCGAGCCCGATGCCTTTCCGACGACCGACCTCGGGCTGCGGCGCGCCTTCACCCGGATCGCGTCGCAGCCGCGGCAACAGCTCGGCGAAGCGGCCGAGCGCTGGCGACCGTGGCGCGCGCTGGCGGCGACCCACCTCTGGATCGACGGCTCGCGAAACGACCCCAGACGTACGAACACAAGGAGGAGACGTGGACGACACCGCAACGCTGACCGAGCTCAATCTCCAGTTCATCGAGGCGTTCAGGCAGGGCTCGTGGGAGCTGTTGGAGCCGATCCTCTCGCCTGAATTCTCGTACCTCGACGGGGCGACCGGTGACGTCTGGCCTCACGAGCGGTACGTGGACAACCTCCGCAGCAATCCGTCGCCGGCACTCGCCATCGACCAGGTGCGCATACATGTGGACGGCGACACGGCGATGGTGTCGGCCCGCACGACGCGACAACCCGGCCGCTATGGCCGATACGTGGACACGTACGAGCGGCGCGGCGACGGCTGGCTCTGCGTTCACGCCTGTGTCTGGCCGCTCGCAAGTGACTGAGCTAGCTCGCCGCCGTGGAGAGCCCGCGCGCTGAGACCTCGCGCCCGACTCCCGCTAGCCGGCGACTGCTGCCTCGAGCGTGTACTCGGTGAGCAAGGCGCCGTCGGCTCCGTACTCCTCGACGTCGAAGGACGCCTTCCCCGCCGGATTGACGTTCTCCGTCGTGGTCACGCGCACCGGAAGCGACTTCACGACCTCGTAGACCTCGCGCTTGCCTGTATCGGACACAACGACCCACTTCGCGTCCGGCCGCGGGTCGACCCATGCGAAGGCCGTGATCTCGCTATCCGTGTTCGTGCAAAGGTCGAGCCTCGGATCGTTGAGCATGCTCGTCTTCGATGCGGCCGTTGGCGCTGCCGCACCAGATTCCGTCGTATGGGCGGTCCGGCTCAGCGGCTGTGCTTGGATCGAGAATCGCGTCACAGCCGTACAGCGCAGGTTCGTCGGCGAACGTCCAGCTCGAGCCGTGTATGCCCGTGCGCTCGACGATGACCGTGTGACTCGGAACTGGTGGCTGTCCACACGCGGTGAAGCGGCGCTTGTCCAGCTGCCCGGTATGGATGCTCGTGCGCGTCAGTACCGCGTTGTCGAGCCCGTCGAGCGCTGCCGGAAGGTCCGCTGCCTGGCTGCCGTCGACGAGCTGCGGCGAAGAGTCACCTCCGCCGCAGCCCGCCAGCGCACCGAGCGCGATCAATGCGACCAGCCAGCGCGCCGGACGCCGCCGTAGGAGGGATCGCCGCGATACGTTCGAGTCCAGATGCCCGTCCCGCATGCCTCGCACTTCGCCTCCACGATCCGGTCGGTGTTGTAGGCGGTGCTCGCCTGGTAGATCATGCCCACGTGATTTGGCGATGCCAAGGCGTCCATTTCGATCAGGGCCGCTTTGGACACGACCAAGTTGGCGTAGCCGTCACCGCGCCTGAAAGCGTCGGCTGTGTACGGCCCGTGGACGTTCTGCATGCGGTAGTGGTACGTGAACCCGGTGTCGGTCCAGGCAGGACGCTCGAACCACGTCTTGTACGTGAACCCTGAGCAATCGCCGCCTTCGCCACGCGTCGCCACGTCCTCCGTGGGATCGCCCGGGGCGTCATCGCGGTTGTTGTCGTTCCAGCAACCACCGCCCCACTGATAGCCCTCGTGTGCGCCGATCTCGGCGTAGATCTGCGCCTGTGTTCGGCTCACACCGCTCGTCGGGAACGACTCGTTGTTGCACGAGCCCTGGAAGTTCGTGTGATACGCGCGGGCGCCGGGAGTCGCAATCGCCACAGCAGCCGCGAGCCCGGCAAGCACGCCGGGAACGAATGCCAACCTCCTCGAGAACGTCACTTCGCACCTCCCAAGTCGAAGGTCACGACCTCGGCGCCTGCCGAGGTCGAGCGCAGTTGAAGCAGGCGGCGGCCGGCGAGCTTGGAAGCGGCCGAGAGCCGCCGAATCTGCCCACTCGAACGCGTCGACGGAGAACGAGCCCGCGAGCCCTGTGGGCGAGAGGATGAGCGCGACGAACTCCGCCCTCTGACTCGTCCACATGCGGAGCACGACGAACAAGCCGTCGCCGTAAGCCTCCGCGAGCTGGATCTCACCGAGGTTCGTGCCGCTCGCGACGCTCCAGGCGCGGAGCACGCGATCGCCTTGGACGAGTGCGAAGAGCGCTTCCTTGCGGCTCGCGTTGACGACGACCTGGGCGCCGCCCGTAGCCGGTGCCCCCGGCCGCGCCGCGGCGGCCTGCTGACTTGGCTGCAGCAGCTGGCCGTCGCTGCCGACCGGCAGCCACATCTCTCCCGGATACGCGTGGAGAAGAGCACCTGACGGGCCGGCCCGCAGCATGTCGGCGCCAGAGCCCGCGACGCCCGTTACCGCCAGCTGAGTACCCGACGGTGCGTAGCTGCGCACGGCCGGCTCCGCCCCCTGGTCGAGGACGTACGCCGTGCCGTCCGCGCCGAGCGCAAGGTCGCCTTCGCCGCCCGTGAACGTGATCGGGACGTAGCTTGGCCCTGCATTCGGCGGCCCGTACGTCGCCAGCCGATCGTTCACCTGATCGAGCACAACCACGCTGCCGTCCGAGGCGACGTCGAACGCCGAAGGGCCGATACGGGCCATTTCGCGGCCCCTGATGAGGCCGAACGCACCGCTGCCTGATCCCCAGGAACCAGCCAGCACACGCCCGTCGGGCTTTCGCGCCCGTCCGAAGACGTGCACGCCGAGGCTCACGGAAGTGAGCTCGGGTACCGCCCACACCCGTTGCGGAGCGACTGCGCCGCCGGCAGGAACCGTCATCGAGCTACCGGCGCCGTCCTCGATGACGGCGTAGTAGGAAAGTCCTTCTGCCTGGACGTCGACCGCGGTCTCCAGGCCAGACTCCCCCGCCGGAGCGAGTCGCTGCTGGCGATAGGCCGTCTCTCCGGCGCGACGTATGAACACGTTCCCGGTAAGCGGCGCACGGCTTGCCGAAGCCGTCCGCCTGGCAGAGGACGTCGTAGCGCAGGGTCACGCGACTGCCCTGTCGCGCGAGCAGCGGCGGCGTGTGCAGCACGTCGCGCAGCCCGCGCTCGATTGCGGGCGGGACGGCGGTCGGCCCGTCGTGAGCGCTGACCACTCCTCCTGCAAGCAGCGTCATCCCCACGCACGCACCGGCGCCAAAGCCGAGAGCCGCAGCCCGGCGGCGACTCCAACTCCCTCGTCCAGGGATCATCGTTGGCCTCCTTGTCGTCTGATTTGACAACGAAGGTAGCCGCGACGAATCGAGCGCGACAGGCCACGCCGCACAGTTGGCACTGAGTTGGCACATGCGCGCGACGAATGGCCAGGCAACGTCGAGGCACTCGACATCCGACGGAAGGAGATCGTCCATGCAGCGACTACTGACCTCGCCTGTCCGTGTGGCAGTCATCGCCGCCTGCCTCGCCGCGGGCCTGCTCGCCGGCGCCTTCGCCCACGCGGGGCTCCGGCGAATTGACACACCCACGACGATTCACGCATGCAAGCTCGTGCCCAGCGGCCTGCTTCGGATCGTCGACGAGCCGTCCGATTGCCGCAGACACGAACGTCATCTGAGCTGGAACGTCCAGGGCCCGGCTGGCCCCCAGGGACCGCCCGGTGCGCAAGGGACGCCCGGGGCTCAAGGCCCAGCCGGAGCACAGGGACCTGCCGGCCCGGCAGGGCCACCGGGGCCGACCGGGCCCGCCGGACCACCGGGGTCTGGTCCGTCTCTCGTCACTCGACGAGCTCGACGGGCTTGCCTGCCAAGAGTGGCGCCGGCACCGCGGATCTGACCTACGACGGCGCTGGCAACGCAATCGCTGACGTGCATCACAGGCGGCGGCGGGGTGGTGGCGAGGCGGCGATGAGCGTGAACGAGTTGATGACCGGTGTCACCGGAGCCGCGACGGATGAGTTCGTCGAGATCGTCAACACCGGCACGGCGGCGGCCGACCTCTCGGGCTGGAAGCTCGTCTACCGCTCGGCTGCCGGGACGGGCGACGTCGTGCTCGCCACGGTTCCCGACGGTACATCGCTCGCCGCGGGCGGCTTCTACCTGTTCGGCGGCGCCGGCTACGTGAGCGGTCCCCCTGCGGACCAGAGCTACTCCACGAGCATCGCGGCGACGGGCGGCGGCGTGGGCATCCGCGACGTCGACGGCAATCTCGTCGACTCGGTCGGTTGGGGAACGGCGACGAACGCGCTCGTCGAAGGAACGGTCGCGGCCGCACCAGGCACGACCGAAGCGCCCGGCATCAGCATCGGCCGGCTTCCCGACGGTGACGACACGAACGACAACGCGGCGGACTTCGTAATCGACGACTCCCCGACACCGAAGGGGTCGAACGGCTGCTGCAGCTAGAGGGTGATCTCCATCCCCTCGCGTGCGAGCTCTGGCGGAGGCCCGTCGCCCTGCCAGAGCTCCTGCGCGCGCTCGCAGTGCGCCTCGAGGTCGTCATCGGTGTGGGCCGGGTCGTGATGGAAGAGCAACGTCGACTCGGCACCGGCCTTCTGCGCGAACGTCACCGTCTGGCGAATCGAGGAGTGGCCCCAGCCGATCCGCTGCGGGTACTCGTCCTCCGTGTACTGAGCGTCGTGGAGGAGGAGCGACGCGCCGTCCGCCACAGGGAACCCCGAGATCCAGTCGCTGGAGAGCGAGTCCAGCTCGAGACCCAGGGCCGGCTCGTGATCGGGGATGAACGCGAGGGCGGCGCCGTCGGACTCGATGCGGTAGCCGAGCGTCGTCCCTGGATGCGAGACCGGATGTGCTTGCAAGCGGAGGCCGTCGATCTCCCACGGACCGTCCGGCGCGTCGAGGAATGTCACGCGCGCCGGCAGGTCCGATACCTCGACCGGGAAGAGCGGCGACGAGAGGTAGCGGCTGATCCGCTCCTTCAGAGTTCGCACCGACGAAGGTGGGCCCCAGAGCGAGACCTCGCAGTCCGGGTCGTAGAACGGCGCGAAGAAGCCCAGGCCC
The DNA here is from genome assembly GCA_963711315.1 of uncultured Actinomycetes bacterium. Classification (GTDB taxonomy): domain Bacteria; phylum Actinomycetota; class Thermoleophilia; order Gaiellales; family Gaiellaceae; genus PALSA-612. The sequence goes on along the minus strand of CAVQDQ010000005.1, from coordinate 378,096 downwards.
TCGATGTGGTCGAGGTGGAGGTGCGTGAGGCAGATGTTGAGCTTCTGCGGTCCGTTCTTGGCGAGCTCGGCGCCGAGGGCTCGAATCCCGGTGCCGGCGTCGAAAATGACGCGCGAGCCGTTGGCCGTCACCTCGACACACGTGGTGTTACCGCCTGTACGAAGCGTCTCCGGCCCCGGCGTGGCCATCGAGCCGCGGCACCCCCAGATCTTGACCCTCATCGTCAGGCCCTATCCCTGCTCCCAGAAGATGACCATGATCCCGTGGAACTCCTCGTCCGGGCCGAACAGCGGGAACGCTGTGGTCGCGATCTCCCGCTTGATGCCGTCGAGCCCGGTGATGCAGAGGTTGCCGTGAGCCGGCCGTTGTTCGATGAAGGCGATGCCGCCCGGCGTCTCCTCGCGCTTCAGCGGCTGGCCGTCGACGGCCTCCGGCGTCAGCATCTCCGCCCATTCCCGGACCGGGATCTCGCCTGTCTCGGCGAAGGAGCGGCCGGCGATCTGCTCAGCCGGCTCGTTGAAGTACACGAGGCGTTCGTCCGAGTCGGCGATGTAGATCGGGGTCGCGAGATTCGACGCGAACTCGCGCGCCAGGATGAGCACGAGGCTCTTCTGCCGAAATTGTCGTAGGGACTGTTCCACGCGCCTCGCGAGGGTACTTCCCTCGCCGAGTGCAATCTACCCGCTGGCGGGAACGGAGATCAGACGTGCCAGAAGATGGCGACCGCGCCGAACAGCTCCTGCTCGCGGCCGATCAGCGGAAAAGCCGTGATTGCCACCTCGCGCCGCACGCCGTCGATGCCCGTGTAGCAGATATCCAGGTGATGAGGGCGGCGCTCCAGCAACGCTACGCCCGCCGGCAGCTCGTGCATGGGGATGGGAGTGCCGTCTGCCCGCTCCGGTGCGAAGACGGCCGCCCACTCCTCGCTCGTCAGCTCGCCGGCGTTCTCGAACGTGTCCCCCAGCATGGCCTCGGCCGCCGCGTTGTAGAAGACGATGCCCCCGTCGGCGTCGAGGACGACCATCGGCATCCAGAGGTTCGTCGCCACCTCTCTGGCGCGGATGAGGGCGAGGCTCTTCTGCCGTCTCGTGATGGTTGCCACGACGTACACGAGCAGAGTAGCGAACCTGCTGTAGCGGCCGCCGGTTTTGTTAACCTGGTTAACGAATTGCCCGCGACGACGGTCTCCGCCGATCCACTTGCCGTCGCCAACCGGCTGCGCCCGGTCTTGCTGCAGCTCGCCCGCGAGCTCCGCCGCGAGGTGCACCCGCTGGGAGTGACGGGTGGCCAGGTCTCGCTGCTCGTCTCGATCCGTCGCTCTCCCGGCATGGGCGTTCGCGAGCTCGCTGCGAAGGAAGGGGTCTCGCCGGCCGCGATGTCGAGGCACGTCACGCGACTCGAGCGAGCTGCGCTTCTCCACCGAATCGCCGGCGCCCGCGGCGACCGACGCCGGGTCAGCCTCGAGCTGACCCCAGAAGCGGAACGCGTGCTCAAGCTCGTGCGCTCGCGGCGCACTGCCTGGCTCGTCGCGCGGCTGAAGACGCTCGACGAGGAGGCGCTGAGGTCGATCGACGACGCCATCGAGTCGCTGCGGACGCTGATCGAGGCAGGGCCGTGACGGCCGCATTCCTGCGTCTTAACCGGCGGACGTTCGCGAGCCTCAAGCACCGCAACTACCGGCTCTTCTTCTTCGGCCAGGTCGTGTCCGTCACGGGCACCTGGATGCAGAACATCGCGATGGCGTGGCTCGTGCTGGAGCTCACCGGATCGCCGGTCGCCGTCGGCGTTCTCGTCGTGTGCCAGTTCCTTCCCTTCAGCATCCTGGGCCTGTTCGCCGGCGTGTTCGCCGACCGGCTCGACCCGCGCCGGCTGGTGATGGCCACGCAGGCGGCGGCGATGGTGACGGCGACCATCCTCGCGCTGCTGACGCTGCTCGGCGACGCGCAGCCCTGGCAGGTGTACCTGCTCGCCGTAATACGAGGCACGGTGCTCGTCTTCGACGCACCGGCGCGGCAGGCATTCACGTACCAGATGGTCGGGCCCGCGGAGCTTCCGAATGCAGTGGCCCTCAACTCCTCGCTGTTCAATGCCGCGCGCGTCGTCGGGCCCGCGTTTGGAGGCGTGATCGTCGCAGCCTTCGGTCCCGGCTTCTGCTTCGCCGCCAACGCCGTCAGCTTCCTCGCAGTGCTCGTCGCCCTGGAGGCGATGAACACCCGCGAGCTCGTTCCCCTCAAACGGGACGGCGCGAGGCCGGCGATCTTCGCCGGGACGTGGGAGGCGCTGCGCTATGCGCGCCGCTCGCGACGGGTGGGCATCGTGCTCGGGCTCGTCGCGGCCGTCAGCACGTTCGCCTTCAACTTCAACGTGCTGCTCCCCGTGCTGGCGGGAGAGACGCTCGGAAAAGGCCCTGAAGTCTTCGGGATCCTCAGCGCGAGCTTCGGCGCGGGCGCCCTCGTCGGCGCGTTGCTCTCCGCAACGATCGCGCGGGCGAGCTTCAAGCTGCTGCTCCTGGGAACGGCGGGCTTTGGGCTCTCCGAGCTTCTGCTCGCCCCCGCGCAGACGCTTGTCATGGCCGCGGCCTGCCTCTTTGCGGCCGGCCTCTGCTTCACCGTCTGGTCAGCGAATGCGAACGCGTCGCTTCAGCTCCGCGTGCCCGACGCGATCCGGGGACGAGTTCTCGGCCTCTACTTCTATGCATTCCTCGGCCTGCAACCCGTCGGCGGCCTGGTCTCAGGCTGGCTCGCCGATGTAGGGGGCACGGCACTCGCGTTCGCCGTCGGCGGCACGATCACCCTGGCCGCGACCGCCGTCGCGATCGTAAAGCTCGGCGAGCTGCCCCGCTGGAAGCTCATTCGGTCGAGCTCCTTTACGCGTACCTGATTGATCTCTTTCGCAGAGCGCACAGCCGCCTGACGTGAGCGCGTCATTGATGCGTATGCACGTCCAAGGTCATTCAGAGAGGGGGTCAGGATGGTGGGCAAGGCAGCACTCCTCGCGGCTGTGGCAGGTCTCGCGCTCGCGGCTACCGCGTACGGAGCCCTCATCGTCGGCACGCCCGGCGACGATCAGCTCGTCGGGTCGCCCGTGGCCGACCAGATCTACGCCAAGGCGGGCAACGACTCGATCCGCGCCCGCGGCGGGCCGGACGAGATCCACGGTCAAGCGGGCGGCGACCGCATCAAGGCGGGAGCCGGCGACGACGTCGCCTACGGTGGCGGCGGCTCGGACTCGATGTGGGCCGGCGGCGGCGCCGACCGGCAGTTCGGCGGTCCGGGAGACGACGTGCTCCACGCACTGGCCGACGACGACCAGGTGGATCGGCTCGATTGCGGCCCGGGCCAGGACGTCGCGTGGTTGAGCCAGAACGAACGGGGCCTCTACCGCATCGACGACTGCGAGCTCCTGAAGATCGTGGTCCCGACCGCGGAGCAGCTCGCCGAGGAGGACGAGGACTAGTCCTCTCGTGACGCTCAGGGACAGTCTCAGTGACTGTCCCTGGGTCTGGCACCTGGACGTGTCCGTTCCCGCTACGGTGCGCGACATGCTTCGCCTCGCCGTCACCGTCGCCGCGGCTGCGGTCGTCACAGGCCTTGCGTCCGCGGCAACTGTCACCGGCACGTCTGCCGGAGACGTGCTCACCGGAACTCCGCGCGCCGACGTCCTCGACGGGCGAGCGGGCAAGGACACGATCGCGGGCCTCGGAGGCGCCGATTTGATCCTCGGTGGTCCGGGGCAAGACATCGTTGACGCCGGCGCAGGCGACGATCGCATTCCCGCCCACGGCGACGCCCTCCGCGACACCACCCGCTGCGGTGCCGGTCGCGACATCGTCACGGCCGACGCTGTCGACGTCGTCTCGCGTGACTGCGAAGTCGTCTCGCGGCAGATCTCGAGCGACCGGACGAGCGACCCGACCGGCCAGCACGCGACGCAGGTCGAACCCGACACGTTCGCGTTCGGCTCGACCGTCGTCTCGGTGTTTCAAACCGGCCGCGTCGTCGAAGGCGGCGCGGTGGCGATCGGCTTCTCCACGTCTCGCGACGCGGGAGCGACATGGAAGAGCGGCTTGCTCCCTGGTGTTACCGACTCCTCTCCGCGGCCCGGCTCAGGGGACCGGGCGAGCGACCCCGTCATCGCGTACGACACAGTCCACGGCACCTGGCTGGCTGCCACGCTCGGCATCTCCACGAGCTCGTACTTCTTCTACGTCAACCGTTCCTCGAACGGGCTGGCGTGGAGCGCGCCGGTGGCCGCGGTCACGGGACCTGTAGGCGACCTCGACAAGGAGTGGATCACCTGCGACAACGGGGCTGCGAGCCCGTTTCGCGGTCACTGCTACCTCTCGTACTTCCACGTCCGCTCGGGCGAGATCCGCACCACCACGACGACCGACGGCGGCCTGACGTGGAGCCAGCCGGTCGCCAGCTCACCCGTGCCGCCGCAGGGGCTCGACTTCAACGGCGCGCAGCCGCTCGTCCTCCCGAACGGCGCGCTCATCGTCGCCTACACGGCGTTCGCCGATCCCCGTTCCGGCGCCCGCAGTGAGATCCAGGCGACCCGGTCGACGGACGGCGGCGCCTCGTTCTCGGCACCCGTCCGTGCCGCACTCTTTTCGACAGCGACGATCCCGGCAATGCGAACGTTCGCGCTTGCCTCCGCTGAGGTCGACGCCGCCGGCCGCGTGTACGTGGCCTGGGAAGGTTGTCCCGCGGACTCGTGCTCAGCGAGTCGCATCGTCATGACGACTTCGGTGGACGGAGTCACCTGGACGCCCGCTCAGTCAGTGACAGCCGGAGGTTCCGGAGTCGACCACTTCCTGCCCGGGATCGCCGCCAACCCCGCAGCGGCAGGCCGGCTCGCGCTCGTCTTCCATTCGATCCCCGACGACTGCGCCAACCTCCCGGCGTGCCCGGGCATCGACGTCTTCCAGACGACGTCTAAGGACGGCGGACGGACGTGGTCGAAGCAGCAGCGGCTCACCGCGGAGCCGATCGCTCTCGGTTCGATCGCCCACACGCGCAGCGGACTGATGCTCGCCGACTACGTCTCGACGTCGTACGTCCGTGGCCGACCGGTGTCAGTGTTCGTGCTAGCGTCGCCGCGCGTGAACGGCCGCTACCGCCAAGCCACATTCGCCTACCGCTAGCGAGGCTGGCTTGCGTATCGGCATCCTCACGGGCGGTGGAGACTGCCCAGGGCTGAACGCCGTGATCCGAGCCGTCGTCCGGCGCAGCGCAGGCGCGGGGAGCGAGGTCGTGGGTGTAATGGACGGTTGGCAAGGGCTCGTCGACGGCCGGGTTTCTGAGCTCGGGCTACGCGAGGTCTCCGGGATCCTGCCGCGCGGCGGAACGGTGCTCGGCACGTCGCGAACGAATCCCTACCGCGTGGAAGGCGGCGTCGACAACGTCCTGCGGAACTTCTCGGCCCAGCGCCTCGAGGGCCTCGTTGCGGTCGGGGGTGAAGACACCCTGGGAGTCGCGCAGTCGCTGTGGGCAGAGCACGACCTGCCCGTGGTCGGGGTACCGAAGACGATCGACAACGATCTCTCGGCGACCGACTACACGTTCGGCTTCGACACCGCAGTGGCCGTCTGCACGGAAGCCATCGACCGCCTGCACACGACTGCCGAGTCGCACAACCGCGTGATGGTCGTGGAGGTGATGGGGCGCTACACGGGGTGGATCGCCGTGATGAGCGGCATCGCGGGCGGCGCGGACGTGATCCTCATCCCCGAGTACCCGCTCACCGTCGAGGAGACGTGCGCCGAGCTCGAGAGCCGTCATCGCCGCAAGGACTTCTCCATCATCGTCGTGTCGGAGGGCTACACGCTCCGCTTCCAGTCCGGCGAGGAGCGGGCCGTCGTGCAGGAGCTGACGACGGACGAGTTCGGACACGTGCGGCTAGGCGGCATCGGCGCCGAGCTGGCCAAGGAGGTCGAGGAGCGAACCGGATTCGAGACGCGCTACACCGTGCTCGGGCACGTCCAGCGCGGCGGATCCCCCACCGCCCGCGATCGCGTGCTGGCAACGCGCTTCGGCCTGCGCGCGGCCGATCTCGTGCACGAGGGCCGCTTCGGCCGTATGGCCGCGCTTCACGGAGATGCGATCGTCGACGTGCCGCTCGCGGATGCCGTAGCCGAGCGGAAGACGGTGCCGGAAGACTGGTATGCGGTCGCCCGCGCCTTCTTCGGCTAGGAGATAGTCCAGGTATCGCCCGCGTGGAGCAGGGCCGCCAAATCGCCCTCTCCGCGCTCCGAGCGTGCATCGTCGATCTGCCCCTGGAGCAGATCGTCGTACACCGGCTGCTCCACGTCGCGGAAGACGCCGACCGGCGCCACGCCAACAGTCGAGAGCGTCAGTCGGCTGAGGGCGAACGCAAGGCTGGGCTGGTCGTGGTGCTCGTCATGTACGAGCAGCGCCTCCTCCCCTACGTCCGCGATCGCGACGATCTCGGCCGAGCCGTCTTCACCGATGCGCACGCCGCGCTCGCCGTCGGCACCGAAGCGCGCCGGCTCGCCGTGCTTCAAGTAGATGCGGTTCTCCTCGGCCTCACGCACCGCGTCGAAGGCACCGTCGTTGTAGATGTTGCAGTTCTGGAGGATCTCGACGAAGGCAGCGCCGCGATGTGCCGCTGCCCTCCGCAGCACTTCCGCAACGTGCTTGCGATCGGTGTCCACCGCTCGCGCGACGAAGCTCGCCTCGGCGCCGATGGCGACGCCCAGCGGGTTGAACGGCTGGTCGATCGAGCCGAGGGGCGTCGAGCCCGACCGCTGGCCGCGTGGGCTGGTCGGCGAGTACTGGCCCTTCGTCAGCCCGTAGACCTCGTTGTTGAAGAGGAGAATCGTGATGTTCACGTTGCGCCGCAGCGCGTGGATGAGATGGTTGCCGCCGATCGAGAGCGCGTCGCCGTCGCCGGTCACGACCCACACGGAGAGGTCTGGCCGCGTCGTCGCCAGCCCGGTGGCGATCGCCGGCGCGCGGCCGTGGATGGAGTGCATCCCGTACGTCTCCATGTAGTACGGGAAGCGGGCGGCGCAGCCGATGCCCGACACGAAGACGATGCGCTCGCGCGGCACGCCGAGCTCGGGCATGAACTGCTGCACCGTTGCAAGGATCGCGTAATCGCCGCAGCCCGGGCACCAGCGGACCTCCTGGTCGGACTTCAAGTCCTTCGCGGTCAGCGTCAGCTTGCCGTTGCCGTTGCCCTCTGTCACACCAGGGCTCCGATCGCTACCGCCAGCTCGCTGGCGCGGAAGGGCACGCCGCGCACGCGGTTGTAGCCGACAGCGTCGACGAGGAACTCGGCGCGCACGAGCTTCAGCAGCTGCCCGAGGTTCATCTCGGGGATGAGGACGCGGTCGTAGCGCCTGAGCACCTCGCCCGTGTTGCGAGGCAGTGGGTTGAGGTAGCGCACGTGCGCGTGGGCGACGTTGCCACCGTCCGCACGCACACGGCGCACGCCGGCAGCGATCGAGCCGTACGTCCCTCCCCACCCGAGCACGAGCAGCGAGGCGCCGTCCGGATCGTCCACCTCGAGCTCGGGAATGCCGGAGGCGATCCCCGCCACCTTCTGCGCGCGCAGTCGGGTCATGGCGTCGTGGTTGTCCGGGTCGTACGAGATGTTGCCGGTCACGTCCTCCTTCTCCAGGCCGCCGATCCGGTGCTCGAGGCCCGGCGTTCCCGGTAGCGCCCACTGTCGGGCAAGCGTCTCGGGATCGCGGACGTAGGGCAGGAAGCGGCCCTCGGAGTTCGGCTTCGTCGCAAACTCGATCTCGAGCTCGGGCAGGGACTCGACCTCGGGGATGAGCCACGGCTCGGCGCCGTTCGCGAGATACGCGTCGGAGAGAAGGTAGACGGGCGTGCGGTAGGTGAGAGCGATGCGGCAGGCCTCGAGCGCGACGTCGAAGCAGTCGCCCGGCCGCGACGCGGCGAGCACCGGCACCGGCGACTCGGAGTTGCGACCGAACATCACCATCAGCAGGTCCGCCTGCTCGGGCTTCGTCGGCATGCCAGTGGACGGTCCGGCGCGCTGCACGTCGACGATCACGAGCGGCAGCTCGAGCGCGACCGCCAGGCCCACCGTCTCCGACTTCAGCACGATCCCCGGGCCGGCCGACGTCGTCACGCCGAGCGCGCCGCCGAAAGATGCGCCGAGCGCAGCGCCTGCAGCCGCGATCTCGTCCTCGGCCTGGAACGTGCGGACGCCGAAGTGCTTGTAGCGCGCGAGCTCCTCCAGGATGCCCGAGGCCGGCGTGATCGGGTAGGCGCCGAGAAAGAGGCCGAGCCCGCTGCGAACGGAGGCTGCCACGAGGCCGAACGAGAGCGCCTGGTTGCCGGTGATGTTGCGGTAGACGCCCGGCTCGAGCTTCGCGGGCCGCACCTCGTAGGAGACGATGAAGTCCTCGCTCGTCTCACCGTAGTTGTAGCCCGCCTTGAAGGCGCGGGTGTTGCCGTCGACGAGCTCCGGGCGCGAGGCGAACTTCGTCGCGATGAAGTCGAGCGTGATCTCGATCGGCCGACCGTAGAGCCAGGACATGAGGCCGAGCGCGAAGAAGTTCTTCGAGCGCTCCGCCTCACGCGGCGTGATGCCCTCGACCTCCTTCAGCGCCTCGACCGTCATCGTGCTCAGCGGGACGGCGTGCACGTTGTACTCGTCGAGCGTGCCGTCCTCGAGCGGGTTTGCTGCGTAGCCCGCCTTCTGGAGGTTCCGCTCGGAGAACGCATCGCGGTTGACGACGAGCGTGCCGCGGTCACGGAGATCGCCGAGGTTCGTCTTCAGCGCGGCCGGGTTCATCGCCACGAGCACGTCCGGCTGGTCGCCGGGCGTCAGGATGTCGTGGTCGGCGAAGTGGATCTGGAAGCCGGACACGCCTGGCAGCGAGCCTGCCGGCGCGCGGATCTCCGCCGGGAAGTCGGGCAACGTGGAGAGATCGTTGCCAAGCGCGGCCGTCTCGCTCGTGAACTGCGAGCCGGTCAGCTGCATGCCGTCGCCGGAGTCGCCGGCGAAGCGAATCGTCACCTGCTCGAGCTGCTCGACAGCCTTGGCCATCTCCTTCAAGGTAGCGCACTGCGACCGCGTCCTACGATGGGGTCACGTGACCCTGATCATCGCGCTCGCGCTCGCGTTGTTCGTATTGCCTTCGCCCTGGAACGTCATCGCCGTAACGGTGGCGGCCCTGTGGGAGCTGGGCACGGCGCTCTTCGGCCTCTGGTGGTCCCAGCGGCGAGCGGCCAAGGTCGGCGTGGAGGCCTTGCTCGGACGGAAGGTGGAGGTACGCAGAGCCTGCCGGCCGCTCGGCGAGGTGCGCGTCCGCGGCGAGATCTGGAAGGCGCGCTGCGAGTCGGGAGCCGACACCGGCGAGGTGGTGCGGATCGTGGGCCTCGACGGGCTAACGCTGCTTGTGGAGCCGGTCCTACCAGCGTGACCGGCGGCCGCGCCGGCTCGTGTACAGGAGCTTGGGCCTGGCCACGCGCATGCCGTCCCGCTCGAACTGCTCGCGATGGCCGAGGCGCGTCGCCACACGGCTCATGTCGGCCTGCTGTTCCGGGAGCACGAACGTGACGCCGCTGCCGCCTCGGCCGGCCCGCCCCGTGCGGCCGACGCGGTGCACGTAGCCCTTGTCGTCCTCCGGCGGGTCGTAGTTGATGACGTGGGTGATGTCCGTCAAGTCGAGGCCGCGCGCCGCGACGTCGGTCGCCACGAGCGTCGTCACCTTCCCCGAGCGGAAGCGCTCGAGAGCGCGCTCGCGGGCGCCCTGGGACATGTCTCCGTGCATCGCGACGGCATCAACGTCTCGCCGGGTCAGCCGGCCGGCAAGCCTGTCTGCTCCGCGCTTCGTGCGGACAAAGACAAGAGTCAACCCGCGCTCCCGCTCGAGCTCCGTGATCAACGCGTCCACCTTGCCGTCGGTGGTGACCTGGACGAAGCGGTGATCGACAACTTCTCCGGTGTCTGTTCCGGACGGTGGCTCGGCGGAGAAGCGCGCCGGATTGCGTGTGAACGCGCGGGCGAGCTCGCCGACCTCGCCGTCGAGCGTGGCGGAGAAGAGCATCGTCTGGCGCTCGCTCGGGAGGCGGCGGACGATCTTCTCGACCTGGGGCTTGAAGCCCATGTCGAGCATGCGGTCGGCTTCGTCGAGCACGAGCATCCGGACATCGTCGAGCTTCACGAGGCGGCGCTCGACGAGATCCTGAAGGCGGCCCGGCGTGGCGACGACGATGTGGGCGCCGCGAAGCTGCTTGGACTGGCTGGCGATCGAGGCGCCGCCGTATGCAGCTGCGACGCGGAGCCGCTTCGGCTTGGCCACGAAGTACAGCTCCTCCGCCACCTGCGAGGCGAGCTCGCGCGTGGGGACGAGCACGAGCGCGGTCGGCGTGGGTGCCGCCGGATCGGCACGCTCGACGATCGGCAGGCCGAAGGCAAAGGTCTTGCCCGACCCCGTCGGCGCCTTGGCGAGCACGTCGACGCCGTTGAGGGCCTCCGGGATGACGAGCTCCTGAATGGGAAAGGGCATGTTGATGTCGCGGGCGGTCAGCGCCTGCGCGACATCTGCGCTCACTCCGAGCGCGCGAAAAGACTTCTGGGACAACGTTCGACTCCTTGCGGTTCGTAGTCGAGATCGCCGACTCGAAACACCCGAAGGAGGAACGAGAAGCTCAATCTCACAGGCCGACCCCATGTCGACCGTGCACCCAAGGTAGCAGTCAGCCCCGGTCGGACACGTCCACAAGCGCCCCACAGAGCCACCAGAGGCTGTACGCGAGCCAGGGCACGCCGTAGGCATCGGTCTGCACGGCGAGCGCGAGCACGGCGGCCAGAGCGGCGGCCCCTCCAGCCGCGGCGACCCTGAACGTTGCGTCCGTGGCAGCCCACGCGGAGCGCACGAGCGCGAGGACAAGACCGAGGCTCCAGGCGATCAGCAGCAGCGCGCCGACGAGCCCCGCCTCGACACCCGTCTCCGTGTAATTCGACTCTCCGGCGCGTAGCGGCACGCCGAAGCGAACAGCGATCGCGCCCGCATTGCCGAGCCCGTAGCCCTGCGGGTGGTCGAAGACGGTCTCGATCCCGTCGCGGAGGCTCCGCCAGTGGCTGCGAAGCGAAGGTTCGCCCGGGTTGAGGGCGAGCGAGCTGCCACCGGGCAGTTCGCCGTGCTTACGCGCCTGCTGCTCCTGGTACGGCAGGTCCTGCGGGAAGAAGTGCGTCTCCGGCGCCACGGACGTGAAGGCGAAGGCAAAGCCGACGCCGGCCGCCAGCACGACGGCCGTCGCGACGACCGGCCACCAGCGTCGGAGCGCGACCGCGAGCACGACGAACCCGCCGGCGAGGGCCAGCAGCGACGAGCGTGACAGCGTGAAGAGCAACGCGGCCCCGCAGACGGCGACGAGCGCGGCGGCCAGCGGCCGACGACGGCGGTCCTGCCAGGCGATGCCGGCGAAGAGCAGCGCGACGACCAGCGCGAATGCCGTCGCCAGCGGGCTGATGAAGCTCGAGACGAGCCGCCGGAACAGCCCGTCATCGGTGTTGAACGCCCAGTTGTCGGGCAGGCCGCCGGGACCGTGGTAGTCGAATCCCAGCTCATGGCGGAAGTACCCGACCGCGCCGGAGCTGCGCCACCACTCGACGTCTACGGCGTACAGATCGACCAGCCCTCCCACGGCGAGCGCCGCACCGGCGCCGAGCAGCGCCCAGCCGATCCGGCGCAGCTCGACGCGGTCGAGGATCAGCGAGCGGCCGAGGAAGTACGCCACCACCGGGACGAGCCCGTGCCGAAGGCCGTAGAGGATGGCCCTCGCGCCCGCCTCCCCATCGAGCACGTCCGGCGGGATGAGCGCGTACAGGCAAATGACGGCGGCGAACGCGAGCGCTAGCCAGTCGATCAGCCGCGGGCGGAAAGGGAGCCTTCGCTCGCGAATCGCGTCGAAGGCGACCACGCGCCACTGCGACTGCAAGCAGCGCCTCCTTCCACGCCTTGACAGCGTCGATCGCGCCGCCGCGAAGCCCGGCGTCGTAGAGCAGCGCCAACACGAGGTTGTGCAGCGCCAGGCCGACGATGAAGAGGTAGAGCGCGACGATCGGGCGTCGCCAGACTGCGACCGCCGCGACGGCGAGCAGCACCCCGTACAGCGCAAGAACGAGCCCTGTCACGCGATGCGTTCCAGCCGCAAGAAGACCTCACGCGCGTAGCGATACGGCGAGTCGGGGCTCTCGTCGCGCTTCGCCGTGCGCAGGCCGGCGGTGGCGAGCGCGTCCTGGAGCTCACTTTCCGTTAGCCGCGTCCCCCGATAGGCCGCACGGTCGGTCACGCCGCGGCGGAACAGGCCTGCCACCGGCACCGCGACGGTTCGAGCGAGCCGCCACGCACGAGGACGGAGGCCATCCCGCAGCACCGGCAGCTGGACGAATGCGCCGCCTTGCAGCGAGAGCACGCGGGCGAACTCCTCCAGATAGCGCAGCACGACGCGCCGCTCGGGGAGGTGCTGGAGCACGAGGTAGCAGACCAGGGTGTCCGCGGTCCCGTCCTCGACCGAGTCGAGCCGGTCGCCCTCGACGAGACGGAAGTCGACGTTCTGGGCCGTCACGGCCCCGCGTGCGCGCTCGAGCATCCCGTCGGAGACGTCGACGGCCACGACCGCGTCGAACCGCTCTGCGAGCACGGCCGTCATACGTCCCGGTCCGCAGCCGACCTCGAGGCAGGTCCCCCCGCGCGGGTCGGCCCCGAGCCGGCCGAACAGCCCTTCCAACTCGTCGCGCGCGGTCGCTGGGTCGCCCACGAACTGGTCAACACGGTCGGACGCAGCAGCCGCATCCCACGTCGCCCTCATCTCGCGCCCGGACACCGGCAGAGGGTACGTCTAAGGTTGGCCGATGGTCGAAGCCATCGTGCGGCCGGCCGGCCCGTACATGCTGTCGCTCTCGGCACGCCATGCCGGCGACGCGACGCGGACGTTCCGCGACGGGATCTTCACGGCAACGTTGGAGGTGGACGGCGGGCTCGAGCGCGCGTTCGCGCGCCAGTTTCCGGACGGACGCCTGCACGTCGTCGCCGGCAGCGAGGATGGGCTGCAGCGGCTGCGCTTCTGCCTCGCCGTCGACGACGATCACTCGGAGTTTCTCCGGCGATTCCGCGGCGACGCACTGCTCGGCCGGTCGACGAGCCATCTCGCAGGGCTGCGACCCGTGCGCGTCGCCACCGTCGCCCACGCGCTGCTCCGGGCATTCTGCGGCCAGCTGATCACCTCGAGTGAAGCACGCCAGATCGAGCGGCGCGTCGTCCGTGCGGCCACGCCGGCGCTCGACCGCTTCCACGCGCCGCCGTCAGCGCAGGCGCTCGGCGCGCTGTCGCCGGCCGAGCTGCGCCGGCTCGGTCTCCATGCACGGCGGGGCGCGGCTCTCGTCCGCCTCTGCCGCTCGCTCGACCTCGAGCGGTTACGCGACGTGCCGTCTGCGCACGTCGCGGATCGGCTGCGCCGCGAGCGGGGCCTCGGCCCGTGGTCGCTCGGAGTCGTCTCGCTGGAAGGGCTCGGCCGCTGGGATCAGGGACTCGTCGGGGACCTCGGGCTCGTGAAACTGTTGCGGCGCTCTGACCGGGCGGCGCGTTGAGGGCTGGGAAACGGAGGAGCTGCTGGCCCCGTACGGCGAGTGGGCGGGGCTGGCATCGGTGTACCTGCTGACGGGCTGGGCTCGCGGCCTCGTGCCCGTGCCGGCGGCGCAAGCCGCCTAGACTCGCGTCATGGCGCGGCGAATCGCGATCCTCGGCTGCGGGAAGATCGGCGAGGCGCTCGTCGCCGGCCTGTTGTCATCTGGGTGGCGAAAGAAGGGCGACATCGTCGCGACCGCTCGTCGCCAGGAGCGCGCCGACGAGCTGCGCGAGCGGCACGGCATCGAGGCGACGCTCGCTAACGCCGAGGCTGTCAGCGGCGCCGGGCTCGTCGTCGTCGCAGTGAAGCCGCAAGACCTCGAGGGGCTGTTGTCCGAGATCGGGCCGGCGCTTACGGCCAAGCAGACCTTGCTCTCCGTCGCGGCCGCCATTCCAACTTCCACCATCGAGGCACAGCTCGCAGACGGCGTGCCCGTCGTGCGGGCGATGCCGAACACCCCGGCCACCGTCCACGAAGGCATCGCCGGGATTTGCGCGGGGACGCATGCCGACGACGAGCACCTCGCGTTGGCCGACGAATGCCTCTCCCATCTCGGCGCCGTCGTCCGGCTGCCGGAGAAGTACATGGACGCCGTCACCGCCGTATCAGGCTCCGGGCCGGCGTACTTCGCACTGCTCGCAGAGGCGATGATCGAGGCTGGCATCCTCCTCGGTCTGTCTCGCGAGATCTCGACGCAGCTGGTCGTGCAGACGATGCTGGGCACGGGGGTCCTCCTGCGCGACCAGAAGATGCATCCGGTCGAGCTGCGCGAGGCTGTCACGTCGCCGGGCGGCACGACGATTCGCGCCATTCACGAGCTGGAGCAGGCCGGCGTGCGCGCTGCGTTCCTCAACGCCATCCAGGCGGCCATGGAACGCTCGCGCGAGCTCGCGAGCGGCGAGGACTAGCCCTCTCGCGAAACCCGGCGGGTCATGCGCCGCACGAGGACCCCGGCTGCGATCCCGACCCCAGCGAACGCCGCATACGCGAGTCCGAGGAACCAGGGCGGCACCTCGTCCACCCCGGTCGAGAGCGCAATCCAGATGCCGACCGCGCCTGCAGCCACGAGCGCCCACCATCGGCCCACGAGCAGCCCGACCGCGAAGCCGAGCACGAGCGTGGCCATCCAGATCATCCCGTCTTGATGTCGTCCTGCCGGCAACGCAGCTTGAGTGCCTCAGGCAGGGAGGAGGGTGGAGTGGAGTTCGATCGGGAGGTCGCGACGCGCGGCGAGCGCCTGCAGCACGATGACCGTGTCGGCGACGGGGATGTCCTCGAGGTATTCCTCTCGCGTCTCGAACGAACGGAGAACGGAGCGGACAGCCTGTTCGTAGGCGTCGGCATCGCGTAAGGCGAGAGCGGCCAACGCGTCGGCCACATCTGCCGGGAAGTCGTCACGGCCCTGGATCGACGCCGCTTGCACCAGTGCATCGTCGTCGTGACCGAGGACAAGCAGCGCCAGAGTTGCGGCGTACCGGCCGATGGGCGACTCCGCATGGTGCGAGTCGACGTCGATGGCCCACTCGGCGTCCGCGCGCGCCCCGTCCCAGTCACCGGCCAGCAGCCGCGACTTGACGGCGCCGATCGGTCGTCCCCAGCTGCCCGGCGGCGCCTCGGAGAAGCTCCCTCGGTAGCGCTCGGCTGCGCGGGCGAACCAAATCCGAGCTTCGTCGCGGCGGCCGTCCATCAGCAGCGCCAGCCCGGCGCCACCGGCCGCGTTGCCCATTCGGGTCAGCTGCCGCTGGCGGTCGTCGGCATCCGTGATCGCCGGCAGCCTCGCATCGCCGTCCTCGTAACGCGTCACCTCTCGCTCGATATGCGCGTCCCAGTCACCCATGGGGTGAACCGTACGCTGTGCGATCCTCGAAAGCTCTCAAGCGCGTCAGCCTGGTGACGATTGCGCCGCCACTGGATCTAACAGGGCGGGAAGAGATAGGGGCTCGCGGGCGTCCTTGGCGGTAGAGCACGGACCTGTGGTCTCATGTACGAGCCTATGAACGATACGGCGTCGCAGCTGAGCGAGCCCGAGCTGGCGGAGCTCTGCGCGCTCGCCGACGGCACTCTTCCGGCCGATCGGCGCGCAGAAGTCGAGGCACGCGTCTCTGTTTCGCCCGAGCTGCAGGAGCTGCTCGCTCGTCAGCGGCAGGCTGTCGCCCTCGCCCGGTCGCTCGAGACAGACGAGCCTTCGGCGTCGTTACAGGCCGCCGTCGAGGCTCGCGGGCGGGAGCTCCGTCAGCCGCGTCCGCGCCGCCGGTGGCTCGCGCCGAGACTGGCGTTCGCCGCCGGTCTCGCCGTCGCAGCCACAGTCCTCCTTGCCATCGTGCTGACCGGTGGCCCCGGAGCTCCGAGCGTGGCCGAAGCCGCGCGGCTTGCGGCGAAGCCTCCGACCGAGCCGGCGCCGCCCCCGCTGGGCGGCTCGGAGTCGAAGCTCGCGCTCGACGTGCAGGGAGTGACATTCCCCGATCTGGCGCGCGCATTCGGCTGGCAGGCAGTAGGTGCGCGACGGGGCCGTGTCGACGGCCGTGACGCCATGGTCGTCTACTACAGGAAAGGCGAGAGGCGAATCGCCTACCTGGTCGTCGCCGGAGACGGCCTGCCCCGCCCGTCCGGCGGGCAGACGACAGCCATCGGCGGCATCCCGTACCAGACCGTCCGCTTGAACGACAAGCTCGCCGTGACGTGGCGTCGCGGAGGGCACACCTGCGTGCTGCTCGGCGACGCTGCCGGCGCGGAACTCGTCGCACTGGCGAGCTGGGCGGTCAACTAGCGTCGCTCAGGCTGCGCGCGACGCGGTCGCGCGCGCGGAACAGCCTGCTCGTCAGCGTCCCCTCGCGGATGCCGAGAGCACGCGCCGCCTCGCCGTACGAGAGGCCCGCGATGTCCACCGCCACCAGCGCTTCGCGAAACTCGTCGGTGAGCTGTGCGATCGCGGCGTAGACCAGGCGGAGCTCGGCCGCCTCGGCCGGGTCGTCACCCGCACGCGAGTCGGCGGCGAGCTCTTCCACCAGCTCTGCCGTCGCAGGACGCCGCTGCTCGGCGCGCCGCTGGCTGATCAACGTGTTCCGCATCGCGCGCAGGAGGTAGCCGAGCTCGCCCTCCTCACGCAGCAGCCGCGGACGCGCGAGCACACGCGCGTACATCTCTTGTACGAGATCCTCGGCTTCCTCGCGCGAAGACGTCCACGCGCGGGCGG
This sequence comes from uncultured Actinomycetes bacterium, assembly GCA_963711315.1. Lineage (GTDB taxonomy): Bacteria > Actinomycetota > Thermoleophilia > Gaiellales > Gaiellaceae > PALSA-612. Next base: position 361,266 of record CAVQDQ010000005.1, on the reverse strand, counting down.
CGCGGTAGAGGCGCGGAAGGTGCTCCACCACGCGATCCGGATCCAGCCTACGGGGAGCACGCATCGGGGGAGGGAAGGAATCGACCCTTGCAGGCGTCGGAGGTAGGTATGAGCACTCTAGCCACGGAAAGGAGATCAACCATGAGACAGCGATTGCTCGTCACTGGAGTCGCCGTCGCTCTCGGCCTCGCCTTCGGCATCGCGCTTGCGATCGCGGGAACGAGTGGTGGAAGCGATGCCCGCGGCGCCACCGTGTCAGTCATGCGCCTCGGTGCGGCGGGGAAGGTGCTGGTCGACGCGAAGGGGCGTGCGCTCTACTCGAACGACCAGGAGCGCGGAAGCATGGTGCTCTGCGTCGGCCAGTGCGTTTCCTTCTGGAAGCCGCTGATCAGCAGCGGAGCTCCCAAGGGCGTGTCGCTGCCCGGCAAGCTCGGGCTCGCCAAGAGGCCCAACGGCTCGAAGCAGGTCACGTATAGGGGCAAGCGGCTCTACACGTTCACGCTGGACAAGCCGGGCAAGGTGACGGGAGACGGCGCCCGTGACGCGTTCGGCGGCCAGAAGTTCACCTGGGACGTCGTTCACCCCGCAAAGGTCGACAACGACTCGAGCGAGATGGGAAGCGGCGGCTACCCGGGCTACTCCTACCCGTGACGTAACGGTCAGGCCTTCGGCGAGGGGTGGCGCGCCCGCGCCGCCCCTCGCACTCGCGCTTTCTGGAATGTGCTCGCCGCCCGTTCTAGCCGGCGTTTGGGGCTCGTCAAGATGTGCGGCGACGAGCATGGGTCGCCACCTACGCGACGTCATCGCTGATACTTGGCGACAATGCCCTTGAGCCTCGCGCAGGCCCACGTCCTCATCGCAGCCGCGCATGACCACGCTGTCGCCAACGGCTGGAAGATCGCGGTCGCCGTCGTCGACGAGGGTGGACTCCTGGTCGCGCTCGGCCGCATGGACGGTGCGTTCCCGCTGTCTGCGCAGATTGCCGAAGCGAAGGCGGCCGGCACAGCGCTGTGGCACCGGGACGGCGAGCAGCTCGCCGCGAGCCGCGCGTCCCATGAGGGATTCTTCGACGCGGTAAGCAGGCTCGTACGGCTGCCACTCATTCCAGGCCCGGGCTCAGTGTTGATCCGGAGCGGCGAGGGCGTGCTGGGCGCAGCCGGGGCGAGTGGCTCGAGCGGCGACGACGACCGCGCCTGTGTCGAGGCAGGCCTCCGGGCCGTCTTTCCGGGTTGACATCACCGGAGGCTTTCACCCATGACCTCTGGCGAACATCGGCTGGCGATGCTGGCGGGGCGGCAGCTCGCCGCGCTGGACGGCAGTGTCGAGCTGCGTGAGCCCGGGTGGTCGCGCCTCTTCGTAGCGCGCCATTTCCCGCTCCGATGCCGTCCAGACGGTCACACCTACTGGGGCGGGCCGAAGTCCTGCTGCTTCAGGAGGACCCAGTCGCTCGCTCCGTCGGCCGCCTCGGGGTCGACGCGATAGAGCGACACGACCTGCTGCGTCGAGTCGCCGTTGGCGTCGAAGCCGAGGGTGCCGATGACGGTTTCGAATCGATGGTCAGGATCGACAGCATGTGCACGAAGGGCCTCCCTGAGCCCTCCTGCATCCGGGCCGTCTGCGGCGATGGCCTCCAACGAGGCGAGAATCACCTGCACGCACGCATACGCGGCGGCCGCGTAGTCGGTCGGTTCCTCGCCGAAGGCCGATCGATAGGCATCGACGAAGTCCGCTCTCGGCGGCGCGATCGAGGCACGGGTGACGTAGGTTCCTGCTGCAGCCTTGCCTGCCCGGTGCAGGTACGAGCCGGCAGCTGCGCCCGAGCCGTCGAGGAGCCCGTCCGAGCTGACGAAGGGAGTCGATTCGTGCCCCGCCTCGCGCATGGCCCGGCGAACCTCGGCAGCGCCGGAGTGGGTATCGCCTTCGAACACGATGACGTCGGGAGCGGACGCGTCGTCCAACGGTCCGAGGGCGGCGGCCGGGCTCGTGCCGGGCTTCAGCTTCGTTTGAGTGACCTGTCCACCAAGTGCGGTGAAGGCTTTTACGAAGGCGGTGGCATCTTCCTGCCAACCCGGATCGGCTATGACCAGAGCCGATTCGGCGTCGAGCTCGTGTGTGACGAACGCTGCGAGTGCCCGCGATTGCACGTCGTCGACCGGAGAGAGTCGGACGTAGTTGATGCGATTCGATTTGCCGCCCGCAACTCGAGGGCGCCGCGCTCGGGCTCCGTCAAGCCACCCCACGTGGTGGACGGGCTGCACTCGAGCAGTCCGGCCCGGTTCGTGATCGGGATCGTGCTCCCGGCCTCAGGAGACGTGAACGGGCTGACGGCGGCAATCGTCCGAGGATCGCCCGTCATGTTGCGTGCGGCGGCGGCGGCCCGAGATGGATCGGCGTCGCGTGTGTCGTATGCCTTCAAGGCCAACTCCACGCCGGCGAGGCGGCCGGCCTCGTTCGTCTGGTCGATGGCAAGCCGCACGGCGTTGCGGACAGCGGTGCCCTCCGATGCACCGGGGCCACTCAGCGGCATGTGCACGCCGATCGTCCAGAGCCCCGGCGGGAGCCCCGTGGAGGGGCGGAGCGCGAGCCAGCCGCCAGCCGCGGAGGCGGCCACCACGAGCGCCACGCCGCCGGCAAGAGCGGCACGCGACCGACGTGACAGTCGTCGGCGACTTGCCGACGGCCACGCCGTCGCGCCGGCGGCCGCCTCCACCACCGCGAACAGCTCGATCGGGTCCGCGACGCCCTTGAGCTGACGGCGGCCTCGCGACTTGAACTGGACCGGAAGAACGGTCGTCGTGAGAGCCCGGACGGTCTCGCTGACCAGGACTTCGCCCGGGCCGGCCTGGGCGCAGATCCGCGCGGCGATGTTGACGGGTGACCCGACGTACCCGCCGTCGGCCTCGATCGTCTCGCCCGCGTGAATGCCGACACCGACCCGGATCGGCTCGTCGGCTGCGGCCCGTGCGGCGGTCGTGATCGCAAGGCCGCAGCGGACGGCGCTGCTCACGGAGTCGAAGACGACGTAGAAGCTGTCGCCCTCGGTCTTGATCTCCGCGCCGCCGAACTGCGCGATCGCTTCCCGGACGAGCGCACGGTACTGCGTCAGGAGCGCCGCCGCCGCAGCGGCGCCACGCTGCTCCACGAAGTCGGTGTAGCCCCTGAGATCCGCGAAGAGGAAGCCGCGTGTGATCGTGGTCTCCTGACCGACAGACATGAGGGCGGATCGTAGACCAGGGTGCAGGCTCGCTACGCTGTCTGCATGCTCGCTACGACTACGCACGCAGTGCTGGGCACGAACCTTGAACCGCCGTTTCCCGACGGGTACGAGCGCGCGGTCTTCGGCATGGGCTGCTTCTGGGGCGCCGAGCGGATGTTCTGGCAGGCCCCGGGCGTCTGGACGACGGCTGCGGGATACGCGGGCGGGACCGCGCCGGAGCCTTCGTACAGAGAGGTCTGCTCGGGCCGCACCGGTCACGTGGAGGTCGTGCTCGCCGTATTCGACCCTGCGAAGACGAGCTACGAGGAGCTGCTGCGGATCTTCTGGGAGGGCCACGACCCGACGCAGGGCAACCGGCAAGGGAACGACGTGGGCACGCAGTACCGCTCCCTGATCCACTTCCACTCGCCCGAGCAGCGGGCTGCTGCGGAGACTTCGCGCGAGATGTTCCAGCGCGAGCTCTCGGCTAACGGGTACGGCCAGATCACGACCGAGATCACCGACGCGACGCCGTTCTACTACGCCGAGGACTACCACCAGCAGTACCTCGCGAAGAACCCCGGCGGCTACTGTGGCCTCGGCGGCACCGGCGTCGCCTGCCCGGTCGGGCTGGTCGCGAGCAACTAGGCTCCCGCCCGAATGGGACGGGAGCTGCAGGAGGTCTATTTCGTCGACGGCGTGCGCACGGCGTTCGGCCGTGCCGGCGAGAAGGGCGTCTTCTGGCGGACGCGTGCCGACGACATGGCGGTCAAGGTCGTCCGCGAGCTCATGCGCCGTAATCCGGCGCTGCCGCCTGAGCGCGTGGACGACGTCGTCATGGCAGCGACCGCACAAGTCGGCGACCAGGGGCTGACCCTGGGACGCGACGTCGCGCTGCTCGCCGGCCTGCCGGAGACCGTGCCCGGCTTCGCCATCGACCGCATGTGCGCCGGCGCACTGACGGCGATCACCGCCGGCGCCGGCGAGATCGCGATGGGTGCCGCGGACGTCGTGCTCGTCGGCGGCGTCGAGCACATGGGCCACCACGTGATGGGCGCGGAGGTCGACTTCAACCCGCGTTTCCTCTCCGAGCGAATCGTCGACGAGAGCGCCGCGGTCATGGGACAGACGGCCGAGAACCTCCACGACCGCTTTCCCGAGCTGACGCGCGAGGTGGCCGACGCCTACGCGCTGCGCTCACAGCTACGAGCCACGGCGGCCTGGGCCGACGGCGTCATGGCCGAGACGGTCGTGCCGATGTCGGTCTTCACTGACACCGGCTGGACGGTGGCCGATCGCGACGAGTTCCTGCGACCCGACACGACCGCCGAGGGGCTGGCCGCCCTGTCGACGCCCTTCCGCGCCGCCGGCCGCGTTACCGCAGGCAACTCGGCAGGGCTTACCGACGGTGCCACCGCAGCGATACTCGCGTCGGAACGGGCGGTCGCCGAGCTCGCCCTGGAGCCGCGGCTGCGGCTCGTGTCGTTTGCCTACGCCGGGGTCGAACCGGAGCTCATGGGCCTCGGGCCGGTTCCTGCCACGCGGAAGGCGCTCGCGCAGGCGGGCCTGTCGCTGGACGACGTCGACCTCTTCGAGGTCAACGAGCCATTCGCCGTGCAGGTGCTGACCTGGTGCCGTGAGCTCGGAATCGATCCGGAGGACGAGCGCCTGAACCCCTACGGCGGCGCCATTGCGTGCGGCCACCCGCTGGCCGCGACCGGCGTCCGGCTCGTCGCGCAGCTCGCATATGCGATGCGTGAGCGCCCGCAGGCCCGCTACGGCCTCACCGCGCTCTGCATCGGCCTCGGCATGGGAGCAGCGGTCGTCTGGGAGCGCGCGAATGGCTGACACGGTCTTCCACCTACGACCAGTGGAGACGAAGGCGGGACGGCTGGCGCTCGTCACGATCGACAACGGGAAGGACTGGACGAAGCCGCCGTCACTCGGTCGCTCCGCGTTCGAGTCTGGTCAATCGCTCCTCGCCGAGCTGGAAGACGGCGCTTGGGTCGCTGCCGTCTTCACGGGCAAGCCGTTCTGGTTCTGCGCCGGAGCCGACATCAACGAATTCCCCGAGATCACGCCGGAAACGGCAGCCGAAGGCAGCCGCGCGGGCCACGAGCTCTTCCTCCGCATTAGTGCCCTCCCCTTCCCAACGGTCGCCGCGATCAACGGCGCGTGCCTCGGCGGTGGGCTCGAGCTCGCGCTGCACTGCTCGGCCCGCACGATCGCGAGCAACGTGCGCCACTTCGGTTTCCCCGAGGTCTTCCTGGGGCTCTTCCCCGCGTGGGGTGGCACGCAGCTCGCGCCGCGGCTGATCGGGCCCGAAGAGGCGATCAAGCTCGTCGTCACGAATCCGCTGCGCCAGAACCGGCTACTCAAGGCCAAGGACGCGGTCGAGCTCGGCCTCGCCGACGGGCTGCTCGCTCCGGTGGAGCTCGTCGACGAGTCGATCGCGTTCGCACTCGAGCTCATCGAGACACCGATCGGACGCAGCGAGCCCGACTGGTCCGAGCTTGAGACGGTGCTACGCCGCGCGCGCACCGACGTGGACGATGCAGTGCACGGCGCGTCCCCTTCCCCCTATCGCGCGCTCGACCTCATCGAGGGCGCCGCGACGTGGACGGTCGAAGAGGGCTATCGCGAGGAGGAGGCGGCGATCGCCGAGCTGTTGCCCGGAAATCAGGCCCAGGCGGCCATCTACGCCTTCGACCTCGTGGAGCGGCGGGCGAAGCGCAGGACCGACCTCGGAGCCGAGCCGAGGACCGTGCGGAAAGTCGGCATCGTCGGCGCGGGGCTGATGGCGAGCCAGCTGGCCACGCTGTTCCTGCGCCGCCTCGAGGTGCCGGTCGTCCTCCGCGATCTCGAGAAGACGATCGTGGATCGTGCGCTCGAAGCGATCCAGGCCGAGCTCGGGGGCCTCGTCGCCCGCAGCCGGATGACGGAGGACAAGGCCCGCTTCCTCGGCTCGATCGCGACCGGCGGTACGACCTACGATGGCTTCGCAGACTGCGATCTCGTCCTGGAGGCCGTCGTCGAGGAGATGGACGTAAAGCAGCGCGTGTTCGCCGAGCTTCGCGAGGTCGTGGGACCGGACTGCGTGCTCGCAACGAACACGTCGTCGCTGTCCGTGACGGAGATGGGCGCCGACGTCGGCATGCACTTCTTCAACCCCGTCGCGCTGATGCCGCTCGTAGAGCTCATCCGCACGCCGGAGACGACTGACGAAGCCGTCGCGACCGCGTACGAGACCGCGCGCAAGCTCGGCAAGACGCCGGTCCTCGTCCGGGACGCGCCGGCCTTCGTCGTCAACCGGCTGCTGACGCGAATGACGGGCGTAGTCGTCGGCGCGCTCGAGCACGGCAATTCGGTGGAGGAAGCGGACGCCGCGATCATGCGACTCGGCCTGCCCATGGCGCCGTCGGTGCTCCTGCAGATGGTCGGCCCACGCGTCGCGAACCACGTGCTGCACACGCTGCACGCGGGGTACCCGGACCGCTTCCCACTCTCTCCGACGCTCGACAACTACGCCGACGGCTCGGACGAGATCGTCGTCACCGAGCACAGCCCGAGCTCCGTCGAGGAGATCACGGAGGTCGCGCTCGAGGCATTGGCCGACGAATGCCGCCACCTGCTGGAGGAAGGCGTCGTCGCCTCGGCCGCCGACATCGACACCTGCATGCTGCTCGGCGCCGGCTTCCCGTTCTTCCTCGGCGGCATCACGAAGCACCTCGACCAGACGGGGGTGTCGGAAAGGGTTGTCGGTCGATCACTCGCTGCTGTGAAGGCGGCCGCTCGTGTCATTTGAAGAAGGGGGTCGGTGGGGGAAACATGGTTTCCCCCACCTCCAGACGGGTGCCTCCGAGCGGGTCCTGGGCTCGCCGCTGGCCACGCTGGGCGAGCGTGTACACGCCTGAGCAGCGCGACGGGGTTCGCGACGCCCTGCTCGAGCGGGCTCGCGGGGACGATCGCGTCACCGGCGCGGCGCTGACGGGTTCCGCGGCGTTGGGCAACGAAGATCGCTGGTCGGACGTCGATGTTTTCCTCGGCATCGCTGGGAGCGCCGACTTCGACGAGGTGGTCGCCGACTGGACGACCTCCTTCTACGAGAAAGGCCAAGCCGTCCACCACTGGGACGTCCGGGCGGGCGCTGCTCTCTACCGGGTCTTCCTGCTCGAGAGCGGCCTCCAGGTCGACATCGCATTCACTCCTGAGCTGGACTTCGGCGCCCGATCTCCGAGCTTCGAGCTCGCGTTCGGGGAACCCGTCGAGGTATCGCCTACCGAGCCGCCGGCCTTCGCCGACGTGGCCGGGCTCGGCTGGCTCGGCGTCCTCCATGCGAACAAGGCGATCGAGCGGAGCAGGCCGTGGGAGGCGGCCTACTGGATCGGCAGCGTGCGCGACCAGACGCTTGCGCTCGCTTGCCTCCGCCTGGGCGAGAGCCCGCACCACTCGCGCGGTGTCGACCGGCTGCCGCCCGACGTCACAGCTCCGCTCGAGGGGACCTTCGTGCTCGGGCTCCAGCCGGACGAGCTCCGGCGCGCCCTTCGTGCAGCAAGGCGCAGCCTGATCGCTGAAATCGGCCGAGCGGATGCGGCGCTCGCTCACCGCCTACAGGCAGCCCTCGCCGGAGGCTAGGCTGCCGCCGATGGCCCGCGACGACTGGCGCATCCGTATCGAGCTCGACCAGGAGCAGGCCCGCGGCTTCCTCGAGCGGCTGGGCATCGACATCAGCTCGCGCGCGAAGGAGTTGGCAGAGGAGCTCGCGCTCGACCGGCTGGCGGTGTCGCACGACGGCGACACGGTGTTCGTATACGCGGCTTCCGCAGCCGAGGCCGAGCAGGCCCGGGCGATCGTCGAAGCGGAGCTCGACGAGTCGGGCACCACACCGGCAGAGGTCGTCCTCGAGCACTGGCTGGACGGGGAGGACCGCTGGGACTCGGAGCCCGACCAGCCCGACGTCGAGGAGGACCTTGTCGCCCGTGGCTTCGCGCCCTGGGAGGTGCGCGTCGAATGCGGATCGCACGACGATGCCGATCGACTGGCAGACCAGCTGGAAGCCGACGGCCACGACGTCGTGCGCCGCTGGACCTATCTCATCGTCGGCACGCGGACGCGCGAGGAGGCGGAGGTGCTCGCGAAGCGCGTCCACGGGGAGGTGGAGGTCGGCGGCGAGCTCGTCTGGGAGGTCATGCCGCAGAATCCCTTCGCGGTCTTCGGCGGACTCGGAGGCTAAGGAGTGCTGCGCTTCCCGTCGGAGACGTAGCGCAGCTCGGGGCTCGCCTTCAGACGCGCCAGCCAGTCCGACGAGCCGTTGGGCAAGTCCCTCGGATCGGTGCGAATGCGCGGGATCTCCATCGGCTCGAAGTCGTCGGCGGCGGGTGAGGGTGACGGCTCCGCCCCGGCAAGGAACGCTCCGGCAAAGCGATAGCTCTCGCCGTTCCACGACCCCTGGAGCGCGAGCTTGCGCCGGATGGGTAGCAGCCCGTACGGCAGCGCGATCGTCTGCACCGAGGCGTCCGGCACGAGGTCGCGAATCAGCCGGTTGCCCAGCACGATCTCGCGCTGCACTCCCTCGTCGGTCAGCTCGTCGAGACGGGCGTGATCGAGGGTGTGGTTGCCGAGCTCGAAGCCGAGCGCCAGAAGCCGCCGAGCGAGCTCGGCCGCCCGCGGATCGTCTCCGAACGGCTGACGGTTGAGGTAGAGGGTGCCCGTCGGCCGGAAGTCGGGGTGATCCCTCGCGAACTCGAGCATGATGCCGACCATCGAGTCTGGATCGATGCGGCCGTCCTCCAGCAAAGCCGCCTGGCTCGTCGAGGAATCGTCGAAGGTCAGGACAACGGGGCTGGCGCCGCGCGGGAGGTCGATCTTCCCGGTCACGAGCGCCGACGCCGTCACCGGCCGGTAGTGGTCCCGGTACAGCCGTGTGAGCTCGGCTCGGAACTGGTCGGGAGTGAGGTCGTAGTCCCCGCCACCGTCGGCGAGCAGCCGGTGGTACATGACGACGGGAACGACGCCGAGCTCGTTGGGCTCGAGACCGCTGCGCACGGGATCGTCCGGCGAGCGAGAACGCGGGAGCTGCACGAGCTGCCGGAATGCCGGGGACGACGATGAGCGTGTGCCCACTGTCGGCAGCGCCGCATCCCTCGTCAGCGCGCCGCTTGCGTACGTGACCGTTGGATCCCACAACAGGTACTCGTGGAGGCCGGCCGCGCGGGTGGCGTCGATCTGCGCCTTCACCTCGCGCTCGCCGTACTCGACGCCCAGGGAGAAGTCCTGGAGCCAGGGCACGACGCGTGCTCCCGACCCGCGCACCGCGCGGTTGAAGTCGAGCAACGACCGGCGCACGATTGCGTAGGGCTGGCGCTCCGGGTCACGGACCCCGTACTCGTTCGGCCCCCAGTGGGACGGGTAGAGCATCGGCGCGATGTAGTCGACCTCGCGGGCGATCGCGGGCACGTCTTGAGCGATCTCGTCGGGCCGCGTGGCGGAGATGCCGAAGACCGAGGCACCGAGGAAGGTGTCGCGCGGAGCAAGCTGCCGGCGTGCCTGCGCCAGGAAGCGCACGATTGCGTCCGCGGGGTCGCCCTGCAGACCCGGCACGACCATCGATCCGAGCGGCCCGTCGGGCCTGCGCACGTAGTCGTAGAGGATGTCGTCGACCCCGAGCTTGGCCGCAGCGACCGCGAGGTCGACGTTGTAGGCCTGCACGTCCGGGTGCGTGTAATTCGTGAAGCCGCCGTAGCCACCCGAATACGCGCCGCCGGAGGGAGTCTGGATGACGAGCTCCCGGCGGTCGTGGGTCCACGCCCACTGCGCCAGGACGGGGTCGCGGAACGCCACGAGGCGGCCGATCACCCTCGCGCCGCGAGCGTGCAGTAGCTTCACGGCGTCGGCGAGGTCGTAGGTTCCCCGCTCGGCGCCGATCTTCTCGGCCACTGGCACACCCGAACGCCAACCGACGATGCCGAGCTCGTCCTTGATGTCGAGCTCGACAGCGTTGATTCGTCTCTCGGAGAGCAGGTCCAGCACGCCCGCTCGCAGCCCCGGATGCGCCCAGGCGTCGGCGCTGACGTGCACCGCCCGCACCGGGTTTCGCGGAAAGCGGGGCGCCGTGCCGACCTTGAGCCTGCTGTCCGTGAGGTTGCCCGCGGTGTCGCGGGCGATGAGCACGACCGATCGTCGCGGCGCGCTCGAGAAGGGGACCGAGAACCGGCCGCGCTCGTCGAGCGGCGCCAGCGTGCCGTTCACGCGCAGCCGCGAGCCTGGCTCCACGGCGCCGCGAAGCGTGTACCGCTCGCCGCGCCTGGCGCCCAGCGACCCATTCGCCACGCTGATCACCGGCGCCCGCGTGTCGACGATGAATGCCCACGAAGCACGAGAGTCATTGAAGAGGCCACCGGGCCTCGACACCTCGACCGTGTGCTCGCCGTCGCTCAGTCTCCGCGGTCGGAAGACGAGGCGGCCGGCACGGGCGGTCGTGCGTCCCGTCACCGGGGCACGGTCGAGTACCCAGTTCGTGGAGGAGACGTCGCCCTCGTCTCCCTCGACGGAGAACGCGAGCGTGGAGAGCCCGCTCTTGCCAACGATCGTGGAGGCCGGTCCTGCCGGGTCGAGCCCGCCGGATCCGCCACGGGAGGCGAGGACCGCGATCAGGCCCAGACAGGCAGCCCCGCCGACGACGAGCAGCAACATTCGGCGTTTTCGCCTGTCGTGCAGCTCGCGCGCGTGCATGCGCTGCGTCGCAATGTCGTCGCAGAGCATGAGCACGGCTCTCGCCGCGGCGCGTACTTGCTCGGGAGCGCCGTTGTCGACCACTGACTCGGCCTGGCTGCGTAGCGATGCGAGTTCCGCCCCGTCGGCGACCGGCCTGCCTGCACGAGCCCGTTCAGCCTCCTCGCGCAACGACGCGATCGCGCGGGCTAGGGTCTCAAGCTCGCCCTCGGCGCCTTTCGCCACGAGCCGGTCGGCCCACCGCTGAAGCTCGGCGAGCTGCTCCTCGGTCAGCTGCGCAGGCGCCTGGGCCATGGGTACAAAGTAGACCTTCGTCTGCTTCCGGTATCCTCCTGGGTGAGCTCGCAGACTCCTTGCGGGCGATCTTCTAGAAGCGCGGCACAGACGGTGTGCTGCACTCATGCCGGAAATCTCAGAACAGCGGACGACAGCCACAGAGGCGCCTGGCCTGCCTGCTGATGCCGAGCGCGCCGGACGCTGGGCCGGCGAGCCCTTGTTGCGGCCCGACGAGGAGCCGTCCGACGTGCTCGCTGCAGGCACGGCTCGGCGTCAGGCGCTGGACGAAGCGCTAGCCGAGATCAACGCAGGGCGCGACGAGCCCTCATACGAGTGGCGAGTTCGCTTCGCGCTCATGCTCGGCCTGGAGCGCGTGCTGACGGGCAAGCCGCCACTACTGGAGTCCGGAACCGAGCTGCGTCGCCATCAGGTCGACGCGCTTGCCGGCATGCTCACGGCGCTCATCACCGCCAACCAGCGCAAGCTCGAGGAGGCCAACGGCTTCGAGGCGCTGCCGGATGAGGACGAAGAGAACGGCGACCTCTCCACATATGCCGACGAGAACGGCCACGTAGAGGTCGTAGACGAAGAGCCGGAGCCCGTCGGTGAGGACCCGGGCGCGGTGCGCCGCTATCGCTTCCGTCACCCGACGGCCTCCGGCAAGACCATCGCCGCAGCCGGCTTCGTGGAGGCGGCCCGCACCGAAGGCGTCCTCATCCTCACTCACCGCAGGCTGCTCGTCAGCCAGTTCATCCGCGAGCTGACCGCGGAAGGCTACGGCGACCGGCTGACGCCCGAGATCCTCAAGGGCACGAAGCCACCGATCTCGAACCCGATCACCATCCAGACGTACGCGTGGTTCGCCCGCCATGTGGGCGATCTCAACCGCGAGGCGTATCACCTGGTGATCGCAGACGAGGCGCACACCGCCCTCGGCGAGAAGACGTCCGCCGCGATTCGCAGCTTCCCCGACCCGATCTACATCGGCATGACGGCGACCGAGCAGCTGATCGCCAAGCAGGTGGCCGACGTCTTTCCTGCGTCGGTCGACGACCTGCCGCTCCAGGACGCAGCACGCCGCGGCCTGATCGCGCCGCTGCGCTCTCTCCGCGTGCCGCCGGTGGCGGCGATCAACTCGGTGCCGATCGTCGGCGGCGACTTCGATGAGGGCGCGCTGGCCAAGGTGCTCGACCACCAGGCGCTGAACCAGGCGGCTGCGAGCCTGTACCGCGATCGCTTCGAAGACACGCCCGGGATCGTCTACGCGGCAGGGGTTGATCACGCGTACAACCTCGCCCAGGAGTTCCGTGCCGCGGGCCTCAAGGCCGAGGCCGTCTCGGGGCGCACGCCGCCCGTACGGCTGGCAGAGACGCTGGCCGCCTACGAGCGGGGCGAGATCAACGTCCTCATCAACGCGATGCTGCTCGCGGAGGGCTGGAACTCTCCGCGCGCGACCGTCGTCATGCACCTGGCGCCGACAGCCAGCCGCCGCGTCTACCAGCAGCGGATCGGCCGCATCATGCGCATGCATCCGCGCAAGGAAGCCGGCGTCGTCGTCGACTTCGTGAACAAGGGCGCGACCCACTCCGAGCGCGTGATCACCCTCCACTCGCTGCTCGACGCGGACTTCTACCGCGAGGGTGCCCGTGTGACTCCCGCCCCGCGCCGCCGCTACCAGCGGCGTGCCCGCCGGAGGCTGACCCCGGCGCCATGGCTCGTCCCCGTCACTCCCGACGTACGACGACGGCTGGCCGTCATCGCCCGCGAGTGGCAGCGAATCGACCCCAAGTACCTCGACGAGGAGGAGCAGCGTTACTGGGCGACGTTCGCCGGGCGCGCCGTGCGCTTCGAGGAACGCGCCGAGATCGTCAAGAGCTTCACGGACGGGCGTGCCGGGAAGGAGGCGCTCGACCAGTTCCTCTTCACGTGCGCGGCCGAGAACCCCAACCGGCGGCTGCGGATGATGGCGCTCGCAGACCGCGTATCCACGACGGTCGACCGCGCGAGCTTCGACGATCTCGTCACCCTCGTCACGCAGGCGCCGCCGTGGGAGAAGGACCGCTTGCCCGGTGGCCGCATGCTGCTGCAGGCGATCGCCCAGGGGAAGCCCGACGCGCCGGACCAGATCCTCGAACGCTGGACGTGGCGGCTCGCGCGGGCGACCCGCAAGGCGCAGGATCGCGCGGCCAGCGCGGAGTTCGCGGAGGCCAAGCGCCTGCTCGGCGCGCTCGCCAACTCACGCGGTCACCGTCACGAGGAGAACGCCGCGAAGCTTGTGGCCGCGGCGCGGGAGCAGCCGCTGCCGGTGGCCGCGGCATTGCTGGCCTCGGCCGACGGGTACACGCCTCGTGCGACAAAGCTGCTCGACGCCGCCCGCGAGGAACTGGGCACTGTTCAGGACGTGGCCGGGGGCCTCGCCGAGAACTTGCCCGAGCCGAAGCCGCCGCGCCGTTCGCGCAGACGCAGGCGCCGCAAGAAGCGCGGTGCAGCGGCGGCGCAGCCGGTAGATGCGGAAGCCTTGGTCGAGGCAACGCCGGCCGTAGAGACGGCGTCAGCCGAAACGCTCAACGGCTCGTAACCTCGGCGCAAGCTTTCCCGGCTACGCTCGTAGGACGCTGATGCTCGTCCTCTTGGGCATCGGATTCATTGCGGGCCTGATCACGGCTCTGTCGCCGTGCGTCCTGCCGGTGCTTCCCGTCTTGCTGGCCGGCTCGGCCGCCGGCGGCCCCCGTCGCCCCTACGCGATCGTGGCCGGTCTGGTCGTGAGTTTCACGCTGTCCGTGCTCTTCGCCGCGTGGCTTCTCGATCTGCTCGGACTGCCGCTCGACGTGCTGAGGAACGTTGCGCTCGCGCTGCTCTTCCTCGTCGCTGCGACGCTGATCTTCCCGAGCTTCGGCCTGCTGGTCGAACGCTCGCTCGCTCGATTCACGCGCCGCAGCGGACGCGACCTCGGCGGAGGGTTCCTGCTCGGCGCCAGCCTCGGGCTCGTGATGGTGCCCTGCGCCGGGCCCGTGCTCGCTGCCGTGGCTGTCGTCGCGGCGAGCCGGGAGGTCGGCGTCGACGCCCTGCTGCTGACGGTTGCCTACTCACTCGGCTACGCGGTGCCGCTGCTCGCTTTCGCCATCGGCGGCCAGCGCGCGGGGCGCCTCGCCGTCGTCCGCGCCCACGCGGTGGGGTTGCGACGCGGACTGGGAGTCGTCATCGCGGCCACGGCGTTGGCGATCGCGCTGAACGTCGACCGCCACTTCACCACCGCCGTCCCCGGCTACACGCAGGCCGTACAGGACCATGTCGAGAACAGCGCGCGTGCCCGCCGCGCCCTCGCGGGGCTGCACGACGGAGGCACAGGGCCAGGAGCGACGGACAAGCCCGAGACGGTGCTCGACGACTACGGGCCGGCGCCCGACTTCACGGATGTCTCCCTGTGGCTCAACACGCCGGGCGGGCGGCCGCTGACGATGGTGGGCCTGCGGGGAAAAGTCGTGCTCGTGAACTTCTGGACCTACACGTGCATCAACTGCCTGCGCGAGCTGCCGCACGTGAAGGCGTGGTACGACGCGTACCGGCGCGACGGCTTCGTCGTCGTCGGCGTTCATGCGCCCGAGTTCGCGTTCGAGCACGAGCCTCGCAATGTGCGCAGCGCCGTCCGGGATCTCGGCATCGAGCATCCCGTGGCACTCGACAACGCCTTCGGGACGTGGAACGCGTACGCGAACCAGTACTGGCCCGCCAACTATCTGGTCGACCGGGCGGGCCACGTGCGGTACGTCCACTTCGGGGAGGGCCAGTACGCTCGCACCGAGCACGCTATACGCACGCTGCTCGCCGTCGACGACTCGTCGCGCGTCGCGATGCGACCGGATCGCACGCCCGAGGGACCGCTGACGCCGGAGACGTACGTCGGCTGGGAGCGCCTGTCCTCCGCCTACTCGGGATCGCCGATCGAGGAGGAGCGGATGGCGAGGTACACGTTCCCCAAGGCGCTGCCCGAAGACGGGTTCGCATACGCAGGTCGCTGGCGGGTCGAGGGCGAGCGCAGCGTCGCCGGCCCCAACGCGCGGCTGCGCATTCGCGCGTACGCGAGGCTCGTCTACCTCGTGCTCAGCGGCCGCGGGACGGTGGACGTGCTCGTCGACGGCCGCCGGACGCGGACGGTGCGCGTCTCCACCAACAAGCTGTACACGCTGGCCGACTTCGGCACACGCACGGATCGAACGCTCGAGCTGCGGTTCAGCCCGGGGCTCGCCGCGTACGCATTCACGTTCGGCTCGGAGCCGGAGCAGCCCCGGAGAACCAGTGTGAGGCCGGGCATGCGCGGCATGCGGCCGGCCGGCACTAACCCTGCCTAGCCACCTCTCGGTAGCGGAAGCACGACGTGACGTGGTCGTTGACCATGCCCGTCGACTGCATCAAGGCATAACAGATGGTCGGTCCCGACGAAGCGAAAGCCGCGGCGCTTGAGGTCCTTGCTCATCGCCTGCGACTCAGCCGTTTCCGCCGGCAGGTCACCCAGCTCACGGAACTTGCCGACGATCGGCGTGCCGTCGACGAAGCCCCACAGATACGCAGCCAGGCTGCCCTCAGCCTCCTGAACCTCCAGCACGCGCGTGGCGTTCGAGATGGCCGATTCCACCTTCAGCCGGTTGCGTACGATGCCGGAGTCCTGGAGCAGCCGCTCCGTGTCGGCCGGCCCGAACCGCGCCACTGCCTCCGGGTCGAAGCCGGCAAACGCCCGCCGGTAGCCCTCACGCTTGCGAAGGATCGTCGACCACGACAGGCCCGCCTGCGCGCCTTCGAGGACCAGCATCTCGTAGAGGTGCGTGTCGTCGTGGGACGGCACGCCCCACTCCTCGTCGTGGTACGCGACGTAGAGCGGATCGTCGGCAGGCGCCCAGGCGCACCGCTTCCGGCAGCGTTCACTGCCCGCGGGCGGCGTCGGGCGGCGAGTCGCCCTGCTCGCGCTCGCGAAGATAGCGCGTGAGCTCGGCGGCGATGGAGTCGCCGCTCGGGAGATCGCTTTCTTCGATGATGTCGGCGCGCTGCTCCAGCTCGTCGACGTACGCGGCGGCGTCCTCGTCCGAGGACACGGCCTCGGTCACATGAGATGTGTAGCCCTCCACCATTTCCTCGAGCTCACTGACGTCGATCGGCACGTCCAGCAGCGACGAGACGCGCTCGCAGAGGGCGAGCGCGGCGCGCGGGCTGGGCGCGAGCGAGACGTAGTGCGGCACAGCTGCCCAGAAGCTCACGGACGTCATGCCCTCGTCCCGGCAGGCGTCATGGAGCACGCCGACGATCCCCGTCGGCCCCTCGTACCGTGACGCCTGGAGGCCGAGCCGCTCGACCAGCTCCGGGTCCGAGCCGGCGCCGGTCACAGGCGCCGGGCGAGTGTGGGGGACATCCGCGAGCAGCGCGCCGAGGCTCACGACGAGATCGATCCCCAGCTCATGCGCCAGCTCGACAATGAGCTCGGTGAACGTCCGCCAGCGGATGTTCGGCTCCGTGCCCACGAGCATCACTACGTCGCGCCCGCCGCCGGGGCTGGCGTAGAAGAAGTCGTTCTCGGGCCAGTCGATCTGCCGTGTCAGGCCATCGACGAGGGAAACCCTGGGCCGCGTCGCCTGGAAGTCGTAGAAGCCCTCGGGGTCGATGTCTGCGAACTTCTCGGCATCCCAGGTCGTCACGAGGTGCTGGGCCGCAAGCGAAGCGCCCTGGCCACCGTCGTTCCAGCCTCGAAACGCCGTCACGAGGATCGGCCGATTCAGGGAGGGGCGGGACTCGAGACGGAGCTCGTCGGACATCGGTCCAGTCTACGTCCAGCCGAGTCTCACACCCGCACCTGCCTCAACCACGCCGATCCTGGCGAGTGAGAGGCCGACGGCTTCGAACGACGCCTGCAGCACGGCAGCCCGGTCCTTCGGCAGCGAGACGAGCAGGCCCCCGGAAGTCTGCGGATCCCAACCGAGCGCGACCACGTCCTCCGGCACGTTTTCTGCGACCTCGACATGGGCGCCGGCGAACTCCCGGTTGCGGGTGCCTCCCCCGGTTTGCTCACCCGCCCGAGCCACCTCGAGCGCACCGGGGAGTGCCTGCAGGGCAACGGCGTCGAGCACGATCTGCACGCCGCTGCGGGATGCGGTCTCGTACGCATGGCCGAGCAGGCCGAACCCGGTGACGTCGGTGACGGCGCTCGGCTCGAAGGGACGCAGAGCCTCCGCGGCCTCGCGGTTGAGCATCCGCATCCAGCGCACGGCTTCGGCGAGCTCGGTGTCGCCGGCCAGCCCGCGCTTGAACCCGTGCAACACGAGACCGGTGCCGAGCGGCTTCGTGAGGAAGATCGCGTCACCCGGCGCGGCCGTGCTCTTCGCCCAGACCGCGTCTGGATGCGCGGTGCCGACCACCGCGAGCCCGTACTTCGGCTCGTCGTCGCGGATCGTGTGCCCTCCGGCCAGCAGCGCCCCAGCGGCGCGCACCGTCTCGTCCGCCCCCTCGAGGATCTCGCCCAGAACGCTCGTGGGCAACTCCTCGGGAAAGGCCGCCACCGACAGAGCCATCAGAGGCGCCCCGCCCATGGCGAAGACGTCGTTGAGCGCGTTCGCCGCGGCGATGGCGCCGAAGTCGCGCGGCATCGTCCACGACGGGCGGAAAGAAGTCGACCGTGAAGATGAGCGCGCGCTCGTCGTCGAGCTTGTAGACGGCCGCGTCGTCGGCAGGGCTGAGCCCGACGAGGAGGTTCTCCGCCTCGGGCGGGACGAAGCCGGCCAGCAGCTCGTCGAGCCTCCCAGCTGCGTACTTCGCCGCGCAGCCCCCGGCGGTGACGAGCTCCGAGAGCCTCACTTCGCCCGTGGCCATGCACCCACTGTACGCGTGCGAGAGAATGCCGACGTGGCACGCAGCGCGCTCGTCACGGGGGGCTCACGGGGCATCGGCCTGGCGATCGCACGCATGCTCACCGAGGAGGGCTTCGCGGTCACGCTCGCCTCCCGCAGCAGCGAGCGGGTGGAGGATGCGGCCGCGGCCCTCGATGCGTTCGCGATCACCGCCGACGTCTCGCACGAGGAGGACTGCGCCCGGCTCGTGGCGCAGCACGTGGAGCGCCACGCTGGGCTCGACGTGCTCGTCAACTCGGCCGGCATCGGCATCGGCGGGAACATCGAGGCGCTGTCCGTCAAGCACATCGACCTTCAGCTGGGCGTGAACCTCCGCGGGCTCGTGCTGGTCACGAGGGCGGCGATCCCCCACCTGCGTCAGTCGCGCGGGCTGATCGTCAACCTCGCCTCGATCGCCGGGACGATGCCCACCCCCGGCCTGTCGATCTACGGCGCGACGAAGGCGGCGGTCATCTCGTTCACGCATTCGCTGAACGGCGAGCTGGAGGCGGACGGTGTGCGCGCCTCGGCGCTCTGCCCGGGTTTCGTCGACACCGACATGGCCGCCTGGAGCGGCATCCCGGGCGAGGAGATGATCCAGCCGGAGGACTGCGCGGAGATCGTGCGACTGCTGCTACGCCTGGGCCCGACGGCCCGCATTCCGCAGCTCGTCATCGAGCGTCTGGGTTCGACGTCAGCGTAGGAGCTTCGCCCGCACCGCCGCTTCCAGCTCGGCGGCTGAGACGGAGCCCTCGAAGCGCGCCTTGATCCTGCCGTCGCGGCCGACGAGGAACACCCACGGCTCGGTGGGCAGCTTCCACTCCTTCACCCAGCGGTTGAGCTCCGGCGGCTGGTTGTCCTCGTAGATCTCGACGTGGATGAAGCGGACCAGGCTCTTGCCGAGCCGCTTCCGCACGTGGTCGACCACGTCCACGACGGGGCCGCAGGCGCGGCTCGTGCAGAACTTGGGCGTCGCGAAGGCGACGACGAACGGCGCCCGATCGTCCAGCGAGTCGGCCACGGAGTAGCGGAGCAGTCCCGCGTCGGGAGGCGTTCGTGTCGTGAGCGCAGCGAAGTCTCCGCCCGTGGAGGCGATGGTCGGCGTGCGCGAAGGGAAAGCCTTCGCGCCCACGTCGGGGGCCTTCGGCTCGTCCGCGACGGCGAGATCGAGCGCACCCTGGATCGTCGCGCCGACCGGCTCGGCGATGAGCACGTACTTGCCGGCCTCCGGCACACGGAAGCGGGCGACGTAGACGTGCGTCACGTCGCCGGCAGCTGCCTCCGAGACGCCGGGCACGCCCACGTTCTCCAACCGTGCCGTCGTCTGGAGCATCGGCTTGTCGTCGAGGGAGCGAGCCACCCAAACGCGCGCCCGCGGGCTCTCGATCGAACGGCTCTTGGCGTCGATGACGAGGAAGACGACGCGCACCGGCCCCCGCGCGTAGTCAGACGTTCCCGCGACGAGCGCTACGTCCGGACCCGGACGGTCCAGCAACGCACCCGCGGAGCCGGCAGGCGCGTCGGACACCGCCTCTCCCCCGTTCGGGGTACCTCCGTTGCCGCCACAGCCGGCAAGCAGAAACGCGGCCGCGGAGACCGCGGCCGCGAATTCGACACCCCGGCGCATTCCGCCGAGTGTACGGGTGGAAGCGTGAGCTACGCGCTAGTCCCCGCGCGGGCCATCGAAGAAGCCCAGCGGACCGATCGCCACGCTCAGCGGGGCGAAGATCAGCACCGCCATCGACAACCAGTAGAGCGTCTTTGCCTTGCTCACGGCCGCATCCTCCTTTCGGGGGCTTAAAAACGGAAGTCCTGCAGCGTCTCGGCTGCCCGCCGGTAAAGTCGGGCCGCCTCGCGGTCGTGGCCGCGTTTCGCGGCAACGTCCCCGAGAGCGACCCACGTCGCCGCCCGGTGGCTGGTCGAAGACATCTGCTCGAAGCTGCTATCGGCCTCAGCGAGCGTTTCTTGAGCCTCGTCGAGGCGCCCTTGCCCCAATAGCGCTCTGCCCAGCGTGAGCTGAGCCGTTCCGATCTCGGAAATGAAGTCCTCGCGCGTCCCGAGGAGCTCCAGCGCTCTTCGGGCTTGCTGCTCGGCCTCCACGGGCCGCTCCGTGTCGACATAGATCTCGGCGAGAGACGTGATCACGTGCGCCGCCTCCTCGTCGATGCCCTCGTCGAGGAGCACGCGGAGCGAGTCCTGGAGGTATTCGATCGCCTGCTCGGGCCGGCCAAGGAGGTAGGTCAGCCCACCGAGGTTGTTGAGCAGCCGACCGACGTTCTCGCGGTCGGCGAGCTCCTCGTAATACGTGCGGGCCCGCTCGGCGTAGGTCCGGGCGAGCACCCAGTGGCCCTCGCGCTCGGCGACGAGCGACGCCTGGAAGTACACCTGGGCGGCTGCGCGCCGGTCGCTAAGGCCCTCGGCCAGCTCGAGCGCACGCTCGACGTCTTCCCGTGCCGCCTGCCAGTCGCGCTGGCGGCGGTAGCAGCGCGAACGCCAGCGGAAGATCTGCGCTCGCAGCAGGTCGTCGGGGAGATCTGACCGTTCTGCGAGCTCGAGAGCGGCGTCGAACAGGCCGAGGGCAGTGGAAATGCTGGATAGCTGGTATCGGCAGGCACCGAGCCGGAATAGCACGTCGGCGCGCTCGATGTCGGAAAACTGGGGCTCCTCGGAAAGCGCACGAGCCTCGGTGAGCAGCGTTGTCGCATCCTTCAGGTCGCCCTCCTGCAGCAAGGCCCACGCTTCGCCGGTCAACGCACGGAGCTCGAGATCTTTCGCTCCAGCCGCCCGGGCGTCGTCTCGAACCTGCGCGAACTGCGGCGCGGAAGCGGCGTACTCGTAGCGCTCGCTGAGCGCCGCGGCGCGGGCGAGCTGTGCCTCCCAGCGGCTGCGCTCGCTAGCGGACACGCCCGTCACGAGAAGGTCCGCGTCTACCCCGAGCTGCCCGGCCAGCCACGCGACGGTCTCCGCCGTGGGCCGAGTCTTGCCGCGCTCGATCTGGCTCAGGTACTCCTTGCTGAAGCGGCCCCCTGCCAGGTCCGACTGCGAGAGCCCGGCCGAGGTGCGGAGCTTGCGCAGGCGAAGTCCGAGGCTCGCGGCGACGTCCGAGCTCTGAGACTCTGCGACGGCCACGGCCACGTCTTCTCGCTCGTGTCCGTACTCCCTGCCCATGCTGTGAAGCAAGTGTAACGCAAATTGCTTCACCCTTCTACTTGACAGTTATGGACCGGTCCGTTAACGTCGTCTCACCTCGCAAGCGCAACCGCAGCCGCGAGGCGCGCGCCACAAATCGCGCGACGTTCGGAGGGGTCGGCCGGGCCGCAGGGTCGGCTTTCAGAGAAAGTCGCAAGCGTCAGTGGCGAGTTGATCAGCGAGCCCCCGGTCGCCGCAGCCGGGGGTTTCGCGCATCTACGGGTGCTAAAGACCCTCTCCCTTTATCTTTCGCCGCCCGTCAACCACCGCACGCGGGAAGACGCGATGGCGTCGATCTCCTCGTCGCCCAACAACCCCCCGAAACGGTCTTGCACGGAGCGCAACAGCCCTATGCCGATGCCGATCCACGCCTCGGCCTCGACGTCACGGTCCGGGTCCATGCCGCCGGCGGCCTGCGCACGGCGGAGCACTCCGGCGACGTAGTCGTGCACCTCGCGGAGGTGGCGCCGGAAATGGCGCCGGATCTCCTCGTCGTCGGTCGCCTCGCTCAGGGCGTGCAGCCAGAGCTGCGTGGGGGCAAGTCGCCGCCGCCTCAGGCTCGTGATCGCCCGCGGCACCGCCTGCACCCAGCCGGCCGGGTCCGGCTCCGCAGCTATCTCCTCCTCGACTGCTTCTCGCAGACGGCGCCACACCTCGTCCACGCAGGCGAGAAAGAGCTCGCGCTTCGAGCTGAAGTGGCGATAGAGGATCGGCTCCGTGACGCCCGCGGCGCGGGCGATCTCGGCCGTTGTCGCGCCGCCGTAGGTGCGAGCCGAGAAGACCGAGAGCGCCGCATCGACGATCGCCGCCCGGCGGTCGGTGGCCGCCAGTCGCGACCGCGTGACCGTCACAGCGCGGGCTCCGCGAGCGCCTCGTGGTGCTCGTGCTTGCGCACGGTGAGGATTGCCACCGCAGCGCCGCACAGCGCGATCACCGAGGCCACGTAGAGGGCGAGGTGATAGCCGTCGATGAACTGCTCCGCACGCAGAGACAGCGGGGTGGTCGGATCGACCTGGCTGGCGACGATCGCGCCCATGACGGCGATGCCGAGGGACCCGCCCACCTGCCGCGACGAGTTGAGGACGGCCGAGCCCACTCCCGCCTTGTCCACCGCGACCGCGCCCATCGCCGCCGCTGTCGTCGGCGTCATGACCAGGGCCATTCCGAGCCCACCCGCAAGCAGGCCCGGGAGGATGTTCCAGAACGTCGAGCCCACGTCGAGCTGTGCGAAGAGCACGAGAGACAGGGAGACGAGCGTCATGCCCCCTCCGACGAGCCACCTCGAACCCACCTTGTCGGAGTAGCGGCCGGCCCAGGGCGCGACGAGGATGATCAGCAACGTCATCGGCAGGAAGACCGCGCCGGTCTGCGTGGCCGAGTAGCCCAGGACATTCTGGAGGAAGAGCGAGTTGAAGAAGAAGATGCCGAACATCGCCAGCGACACGAGCAGCATCGTGAGGTTCGCCCCGGTGAATGTCGGGTCACGGAACAGCGACAGGTCGAGCATCGGCACGCGCTGGCGGTGCTCGAGCAGGACGAATGCTGCGAGCGCGATCGCGGCGACGGCGAAGAGCGCGAGGATCCGGGGAGATGTCCAGCCGTAGGTGTTGGCCTCGATCAGCGCGTAGGTGAGTGAGAAGAGCCCGACCGCGGAGGTCGCCAGCCCCGGCAAGTCGAGCCGCTGCTCGTGCGAGGTGTCGCGGCTCTCGTCGATCGCCCAGCGCGCGACGATTATGCCGAGCACGCCCACCGGGACGTTGACGAAGAAGATCCAGCTCCAGTCGATGTGGTCGGTGATCAACCCGCCGAGCAGCGGGCCGATGGCCAGAGCCATCGCCGAGACGCCGGCCCAGATGCCGATGGCCATCCCCCGCTGGCGCGGCGGGAACGTCGCGGTGATGATCCCGAGCGTCGACGGATTCATGATCGCCGCGCCGAGGCCCTGCACGGCGCGGGCGCCGATGAGGAAGCCGGCACTGGGCGCGAGCCCGCATGCCAAAGACGCAAGCGTGAAGATCGCGAGCCCGATGATGAAGAGCCGGCGCCGGCCGAAGTAGTCCGCGAGCTTGCCGCCCGTGAGCATGAAGGTGGCGAACGTCAGCGCGTAGGAGACGACGACCCACTCGAGCTCTGACTGATCGGCGTTGAGCGACCTCTGGATCGACGGCAGCGCGACGTTGACGACCGTGTTGTCGAGCATGATCATGAAGAGCCCGAACGAGACGGCCACGACCGTCCACCACTTGCGGTTGTCGGGAGCGAAGAGCTGGGCCGCGATGCGCGCTCGCATCGTCCCAAGTTAGCAAGCACTAGCTTAGTGGCGCACGGAGGGCCTGGCGGAATGGTGCTCGTCGCCGGGGCGCGCTGGAGGTTGTGATGCAAGGACGCAGGGAGCCCTCGTACTAGTCAGTACGTGGGCGACCGAGGACGCTGCAGCGCGGCCTCCAGCGTGATTCCGGCGGCACAGCCACTGTTTCGCCAGGCCCTCCCACAACTAGGCTTGGCCTGTGCCCGAAGTGATCTGGCAGCCCGATGAGGAGACCCTCGAGCGCGCGAACGTCGTCAGGTTGATGCGGCGTCACGGCTTCCACGACTACCGCGAGCTCGTGCGACGGTCCATCGATGATCCCGAGTGGTTCTGGGAGGCGGCCGTCGAAGACCTGGGCATCGAGTTCGCCGAGCCCTGGGCGCGGGTGCTCGATGCGTCACGCGGGCCCGAGTGGACGACCTGGTTCGTCGGCGGCAAGCTCAACATCGCCTGGAACTGCGTCCACCGCTGGGCCGCCCAGCGCCCCGCGGAAACGGCGGCCGTGTTCCGCGGCGAGGACGGTGCTCGACGGGAGCTGTCCTTCGGCGAGCTCTCGTCACAGGTCACGAAGCTTGCGGAGGCGCTCGTGCGGCTCGGCGTCGACCCCGGAGACCGCGTAGCGATCTACCTCCCGATGTCTCCGGAGGTCGCCGTTGCTTCTCACGCGTGCGCGCACATCGGCGCGGTGCAGGTGCCGATCTTCTCGGGCTTCGCAGCGCCTGCCGTCGCGCAACGCCTCGCCGACTCCGAGGCGAAGGTCGCGATCACCGTCGAGAGCTCGCTGCGCCGCGGCCGCGAGATCCCCATGCACGCCAGTCTCGAGGATGCGAGACGCGACGCGCCGTCTCTCGAGCACGTGGTGCTGGCGCCGTTCGACGAGCTGCTCGCCGACTGCCCGGGCGAGCTCGAGCCGCTCGCAGTCGACTCGGAGCACCCGTATCTGCTCGCGTACACGTCCGGCACCACCGGCCGTCCCAAGGGCGTGTTGCACGTCCAGGGCGGCTTCCTCGTCTCGATCGCGCGCGAGGTCGGCTACCAGGCCGACGCCCGTCCGGGTGACGTCATCCACTTCGCCACCGACATGGGCTGGATCATGGGCCCGTGGACGGTGGTCGGCGGCGGCGCGATGGGCGCCACGATCGTCTACGCGGAGGGCGCGCCTGACTGGCCGGCGGACCGGCTCTGGAGGCTCGTGGAGGAGGAGCGCGTGTCGATCCTCGGCTGCTCGCCCACGCTGATCCGCGCGCTGATCCCGCACGGCGAGCCGCAGCAGGATCTCTCCTCGCTCCGGATCATCGTCACGACCGGCGAGCCCTGGAACCCCGATCCGTACCGCTGGCTGTTCGAGCGGGTCGGCAGCGGCCGCTGCCCGATCATCAACTGCTCCGGCGGAACGGAAGTCGGCGCCTGCTTCCTCTCGCCGACGCCCGCCATGCCGATCAAGGAGTGCTCCGTCGGCATACCTACGACGGGCATGGCGATGGACGTCGTCGACGATGAGGGCCACTCGCTCATCGGGACCGGCGAAGTGGGCGAGCTCGTCTGTCGCAAGCCGTTCCCCGGCATGACCCGCGGCTTCTGGCGCGACGACGAGCGGTACCTCGACTCGTACTGGCGGCGCTTCCCGGGCGTCTGGACGCACGGCGACTGGGCTTCCGTGGACGAGGACGGCTACTGGTTCCTCCACGGCCGCTCCGACGACACGCTCAACGTCGCCGGCAAGCGGATCGGCCCGGCGGAGCTCGAGTCGGCGGCCGTGGCGCATCCGGCCGTGGCCGAGGCGGCCGCCGTCGGCATCCCCCATGACGTCAAAGGCGAGACGGCGTGGGTCTTCTGCGTGCTCACGCCCGGTCGCGAAGGCTGCGAGAGCCTCGCGTTGGAGGTGAAGTCGGCGATCGCGTCCGAGCTGGGGAAGGCGTTCGCGCCGGAGCGCGTCGTCTTCGTCGCTGCGCTGCCGAAGACCCGCTCGGCGAAGATCGTCCGCCGCGCGGTGCGCGCCGCCGCGCTCGGCGACGACCCGGGCGACATGTCGTCGGTCGAGAACCCGGAGTCCGTCGCCGACATCGCAGCCAGGTTATAGACTCATAGGCGAAAACCTATGAGGCTGGCTCTCGCCCAGATCAACACGACCGTCGGGGACCTCGATGGCAACCGCGACCGCATCGTGCAGCGGATCGCGGAGGCACGCGACGCGGGCACAGAGCTCGTCGTCTTTCCCGAGCTCGCGATCACGGGCTATCCGCCGGAGGACTTGCTGCTTCGCCCCGCGTTCGTCCGCGCGGCGGCGGATGCTGCGCGCCAGGTGGCGCAGACGGCCAGGGGCATCGTCGCGCTCGTCGGCTCGCCGCACGCGGCAGACGGCCGGCTCTACAACGCATGCCTCGTGTGCGCCGATGGAAACGTGCGGGCCGTCTACCGCAAGCGGCTGCTTCCGAACTACGGCGTGTTCGACGAGAAGCGCTACTTCGAGCCAGGCACGGGCGTCGAGCTGCTCGAGCAGCGGCGAAACGACGCTCGGACTGACGGTCTGCGAGGACCTCTGGCAACCCGGCCCGCCCGCCGTCGAGAGCACCCAGGCAGGCGCGGAAGTCCTCGTCAACCTCTCCGCATCGCCCTTCCACGTCGGCAAGGACGCGGAGCGCGAGGAGATGTTCGCGGCGCGGGCCAGGGACAACGGCTGCCCGCTCGTCTTCTGCAACGCCGTGGGCGGCCAGGACGAGCTCGTCTTCGACGGGAACTCGTTCGTCCTCGACGCCGAGGGCCGGGTCGTAGCCAGAGCCCCCGGCTTCGAGGAGGCTCTGCTCGTCGTCGACCTCGACGAGCGGCCGGCGGGCAAGCTGGCGGCGCCGCTCGACGAGCTCGACCAGATGCGGCTCGCCCTCGAGCTGGGCCTCCGCGACTACGTGGAGAAGAACGGCTTCGGCGACGTCGTGGTCGGCATCTCCGGAGGCGTCGACTCGGCGCTCACCGCCGCGCTCGCTGCAGAGGCGCTCGGACCGGGTCGGGTCCACTGCGTGTCGATGCCCTCTCCCTTCAGCTCGGATGCGACGCGCAGTGATGCGAGATTGCGCGGCCGAGTCGCTCGGAGTCGACTTCCGCGAGATCCCGATCGAGGCGATCGTGGACGCGTTCGAATCGGCCCTGGCCCCCAGCTTCGCCGGGCACGAGCGCGACACGACCGAAGAGAACGTCCAGGCTCGCGCGCGCGGCACGCTGTTGATGGCGCTGTCGAACAAGCTCGGCTGGCTGGTGCTCGCAACGGGGAACAAGTCCGAGCTCTCGGTCGGCTACGCGACCCTCTACGGGGACATGGCGGGCGGCTTCGCGCTGCTCAAGGACGTCTACAAGACGGATGTCTGGCGGCTGTCGCGGCACCTCAACGAGCGCGCCGGCGGCGAGCTGATCCCGGCCTCGATCATCGACCGCGCGCCGAGCGCCGAGCTCGCGCACGGCCAGCTCGACCAGCACTCACTGCCGCCGTACGACGTGCTCGATCCGGTGCTCGAAGCCTACGTCGAGCTCGACCGCTCGCAGGAGGAGCTCGTCGCTCATGGCTTCGACGAGGAGATCGTCGCTCGCGTGGTGGCCATGGTCGACCGAGCCGAGTACAAGCGCCGGCAGGCGCCGCCGGGTGTGAAGCTGCGACCGAAGGCGTTCGGCCGCGACCGTCGCATGCCGATCACGAATCAGTGGTCCGGCTGAGCAGCTCGCGCAGAGCGCGAAACCACCGCAGCCGTTCATCCCACGGCACGGCCGCGTTCGCGGGCGAGGTGGAAGGCAGCACGTAGAGCAGCGTGGCGCCGAGGCGGCGTTCCTGAAGGCCGAGCTCGGGTCGCTCGCGGTACGGCCCTTCGTACGCGGCCTTGCCGACGAACGCGATGACCTGCGGCCGTAGCTCATCGGCGATGGCCGCCAGCCGCTCGGCGGCTCCGGCGAAGTCCGCGCGCCGGAGCTCGCTGGAGCCGCGTGTCGTGCGTCGCGCCGCGTTCGTCAGCCCGTAGCCGAAGTCGAGCAGCGAGCGCTGCTCGTCGGGTGCCAGTTGCCGCGGCGTGAAGCCGGCAGCGTGCAGGAGTCGCCAGAAGTCGTTGCGCGGATTCGCGAAGGCAGCTCCGGCGGCAGCCGAGGCGCGGCCGGGATTGATGCCGCAGAAGACGGCGTCGAGGCCAGGGCGCGAGGACGTCCGGAACGGCAGTCTTCAGCGCGGACGACAGCGGGCGGGACGGCCGCTCCACGAGGAGCGGCGGGCGCAGCTCCGGCTGCCGTTTCCGCGGCCCACACAACGCAGGCGAAGCACCCACAGAGCCTGCGGGCCCAGCCGCGAAGCGCCCCGCCGGGCCGTGGTGCACGCGTGCATCAGGCGGCCTCCTCGACGTCTTCCAGCGGGTCGCGACGATCCATCCGGTCGAGAAATGCCTGCCGCATGCTCTCCGCCGAGAGCGATGGCCAGGGGGGCGGGCCCGTGCCCGCCGGCAGTACCGTCACGAGGGGGCTGCGCTCGCCGTACAGGCGCTCGTAGCACTCCCGCTCGCTCAACGGCCGCAGCCGTTCCTCCATGCCGGGCCACGGTAGCCCCCGGACCGGACGGCGCGGGTAGGTTTCCAGCGTGGCCACGCTGACGCTCGACGTCGAGGCCGTTCGCAAGCGTTTCGGCGCGCTCCAGCGCGATCTCGCGCTGCTGGACGGACCGGGCGGGACACAGGTGCCCGACGAGGTGATCGACGCCATCTCGGCGTATCTCCGCGAGTCCAACGCAAACGTCGGGGGACCGTTCGAAACGAGCAAGCGCACCGTGCACGTCGTCGATGCCGCACGTGAGGCCGCCGGCCGCTTCCTCGGCTGCTCGCCCCGCGAGGTGACGTTCGGCGCCAACATGACCTCGCTGTCGTTCGCGCTCTCCCGTACCGCTGGTCGCGGATTCGAGGCCGGAGACGAGATCGTGGTCACCCGCCTCGACCACGACGGCAACGTCGCGCCCTGGCTGGAGCTGGCCGACGACGTCGGCCTCGAGGTCCGCTTCGCCGACATCACCGACGAATGCGACGTCGATCTCGCCGACCTCGAGCGTCAGCTCTCGTCGCGCACCAGGGTCATCGCCTTCCCGGTGGCGTCGAACGCCGTCGGCACGCTGACGCAGGTCGCGCGTATCGCCGAGCTGGCACACGGCGCCGGCGCGCTCGCCTGGGCCGACGCCGTCCACGCGGCCCCACACCTGCCGACCGACGTCGCCGCGTGGGGCGTGGACGTCCTCCTCTGCTCGCCGTACAAGTTCTTCGGGCCCCACCTGGGGCTCGCGTACATCCGGCAGGAGGTCGCCGAGACTTGGCGGCCGTACAAGGTGCGGCCGCAGTCGGACGAGCCGCTCGGCCACCGCTTCGAAACAGGGACGCAGCCTTTCGAGCTGCTCGCCGGCTTCGTCGCGGCGGTCGAATACGTCGAGTCGATCGGCTGGCCGGCCATCCAGGCACACGAGCGGTCGCTCGGCGAACGGTTTCTCGACGGGCTCCCTGACGGCGTCACGCTCTACGGGAGGCAGACGATGGAAGGACGCGTGCCGACCTTCATGTTCACGGTCGACGATCACCATCCCGACGAGGTCGGGCGACGGCTCGGCGAACAGGGCATCGCGCTGTGGCCGGGCAACTACTACGCGCTCGAGGTGCTGCGCCGGCTCGACCTCGAGGATTCCGGAGGAGCCGTGCGGGCGGGCTTCGTCCACTACAACACCCACGCCGAGGTCGACCGGCTGCTCGAGGCGCTCGCCGCCCTGTGACAGTCGTCCCCGACCCGGTCGAGCTGCTGCGCGACCTGCTTCGCTTCGACACGACGAACCCGCCGGGGGCAGAGCGCGAGTGCATCGAGCACGTGCGGGGCCTGCTCTCCACTGCGGGAGTCGAGAGCGAGCTGTACGCACGCGACGCTGAGCGACCCAACCTCGTCGCGCGCCTGCCCGGAGACAACGGCCACTCGCCGCTCCTCCTCTACGGCCACGTCGACGTCGTCCCCACAGCCGGCCAACGGTGGACGCATCCGCCGTTTGCGGCCGAGATCGCGGACGGGATGGTGTGGGGACGCGGCGCGCTGGACATGAAGTCGGGCGTGGCGATGATGATCACTGCCTTCCTCCGGGCGAGAGCGGAGAATCGTGTGCCTCCCGGCGGCGTCGTCCTCGCAGTGCTCTCCGACGAGGAGGCGGGAGGAGATTTCGGCGCGAAGTTCCTCGCGCAGGAGCACCCCGAAGCCCTGGCCGGCGTTCGCCATGCGCTCGGCGAGGTCGGCGGAATCTCACTCCACATCGCGGGGCGCCGCTTCTACCCCATCCAGGTGGCAGAGAAGCGGATGTGCACCGTCAAGGCGACCGTGCGCGGGCCGGCGGGTCACGCAGCGCGACCATTCCGCGGCGGCGCGATGGCACGACTGGCAGCGATGCTGCGCGCGCTCGACCGCAAGCGCACGCCCCCGCACGTGACTGCGACGGCGCGCGCGTCGATCGAGGCGATGGCCGCGGCGTTGCCCACACCAAAGGCTGCCGTGCTACGAGCACTGCTCGACACGCGCACACACGGCGCCGCGCTCCGCCTCATCGGCGAGCAGGGACGGGCGCTCGAGGGCACGCTGCGAAACACCGCGAACGCGACCATCGTCCGCGGAGGCTCTGCGGTGAACGTCATCCCGTCGGAGATCGAGGTCGACCTGGACGGCCGTCTGTTGCCAGGGTTCGGTCCCGAGGACCTGCTGGCAGAGCTGCGGGCGATCATCGGGCCCGACATCGAGCTCGAGGTGCTCCGCTACGACGAGGGCCCATCCGAACCGGACATGACCTTCTTCGACGACCTGGCGGCGGTGATCCGCGAGCTCGATCCGGAGGGCGTACCCATCCCGATGCTGCTCCCGGCGGTCACCGACGCCCGCCACCTGTCGCCCCTCGGCATCCAGACATACGGCTTCATGCCCATGCGCGTCCCCGAGGACTTCCCGCTCGCGTCGTTGGCGCACGCCGCGGACGAACGCATCCCGGCTGAGGCGGCCACCTTCGGCGCCGAGGCGATCGTTCGCGCCGTCGAGCGCTACCCGGGATGAGAGTCCTCGTCCTCGGCGGTACGAGGTTTCTCGGACGCGCGCTCGTGGACGCGACGCTCGAGCAGGGGCACGAGCCCACACTCTTCAACCGTGGGCAGACGGCTCCGGAGCTCTTCCCCGAGGTGGAGAAGCTCCGCGGCGACCGCTCCGCCGACCTCTCGGCGCTCGAGGGGCGCGAGTGGGACGCGGTGCTCGACGTCGCCGCGTACATGCCGAACGACGTGCGGCGTACGGTCGAGGCGTTGCGCGGCAACGTCGGCCGCTACGTCTTCGTCTCCAGCATCTCCGTATATGCCGACCAGAGCGTGCCGCCCGTGGAGGGCGCCGCCGTCGAGGAGCTGGCGCCGGACCAGGAGGCCGACGAGGACCCGGGACTGTACGGAGCGCGGAAAGCGGCCTGCGAGCGGATCGTCCAGGAGGCCTTCCGCGACGCGGCGCTTGTCGTGCGTCCGGGCCTCATCGTCGGGCCCACACGACCCGACGGGCCGCTTCACGTACTGGCCGCACCGTGTGGCGCGAGGCGGTGAGGTGCTCGC
Organism: uncultured Actinomycetes bacterium; assembly: GCA_963711315.1. Lineage (GTDB taxonomy): Bacteria > Actinomycetota > Thermoleophilia > Gaiellales > Gaiellaceae > PALSA-612. The sequence goes on along the minus strand of CAVQDQ010000005.1, from coordinate 330,084 downwards.
GCCGGGCTCCCCCGACGACCTGGTGCAGTTCATCGACGTCCGCGATCTCGCGGCCTGGATCGTGAAGGCCACGGGGCAGGGCAGCGGCGGCACGTTCAACGCCACCGGCGAGCCGATGCCCCTGGGCGAACTGCTCGAGAAGTGCCGCACGGTCAGCGGAAGCGACGCGACCTTCACGTGGGTGGCCGAGCGAGCAGCTGCTCGCGGAAGAGGTCGGGCCGTGGATGGAGCTGCCGCTCTGGCTGCCGCTGGCCGAGTACTCGGGCATCCAGCGCGCGTCGGTCGAGCGAGCGCGGGCGGCGGGACTGACCTACCGGCCGCTCGCCGACACGGTCAAGGCCACGCTTGCCGATGCGCAGCCCGCCGACGGCGTCGGGCTCACGCCCGAGCGCGAGCGCGCGCTGCTGGGCCTTACATAACGATCGAGCCCGGCGCGAGCGCGGCGGCCTTCGCGTACTTCGGGTCGTCGCGGCGGATACGGTCAGGATCGACGCCGCGGTGGTCGGCGAGGTCGACCGTGAGCCGCTGGAAAGGAACGATGTCCACGACGGGATGGCGCGTCGGCACGAGCGTCACGGTGGCGCCGATCGTCTCCAGCGCTGCAACAGCCTGGCGCGCACGCTCGGCGCCCCGGCCCTCGCCCTCCAGCACGAACGCCCGAATGTTCTCGTCCACTGCCGCGAGGTAGCCGTGCAGCAGCTGCTCGGTCTCGTGGGCCTCCGCGGCAACATAGGCGCCCTCTCGCAGCTTCAGCACCGCCTCCTGCGCGGTTGGCCAGTCGCGCCCCGAGCCGGCGACGAGCCAGCGCTCGTGATCTGAAACGGAAAAAGCCGGCGTGGCGAGCGCCTCCTCCACCGCCTCGGGGAGCCACGAGATGTCTTCTCCATTCAGCGCGGCGATCGACGTGACCGCGGCCGTGTAGCTCGCCGTGTGGCACCAGCTCTCTTCGATGGCCGGCGTGCAGACGACGACGTCGTCACAGGCCTCGGCGAGCGGGCTCTCAGTCTTGCCTGTGATCAGCCACGTCTTCCCCGCCCAGGCCTGAACAGCCTCCAGCGTGAGCGCCGTCGCGCCCTCGTGGCTCACGCAGACGAGCACGTCCGCTTCACGCTCGGGACGCAAGACGAGCTCTAGCGCCTGCACGGCGTCCCCTCCCGTCTGCGCCGCGTGGAAGGACGTGCCGCAGCCGGTGAAGAGCAGCCTCACGTTCGGGAAACGGCGATCGGTCGGCACGCCGCGCAGCCATGCCGGCTGGGCCGCCATCGCCGCGCGCGTTAGCTCTCCGTTCCCCACGTGGCTCTCTATACCATCGGCGAGGCCGTGAGCACCTTCGAACGACACGTCCTGCCCAACGGCCTGCGCGTGCTGACCGCGCCGATGGCGCAGGCTCAGTCGGTCTCGTGCTTCGTCATGCTTGCCGCCGGCGCGCGCTACGAGACACGCGAGTCGAACGGCATCGCCCACTTCGCGGAGCACATGTTCTTCAAGGGGACGGAGCGGCGTCCGACCGCGCGTGACATTTCCACGGAGATCGACTCGATCGGCGGCGAGTTCAACGCCTTCACCGGCAAGGAGATCACGGGCTACTACGTGCGCTGCGCGGGCGAGAGCCGCGACATCGCGCTCGACGTGCTCGTCGACATGCTGCGCCACTCGCGCTTCGACGCCGAGGAGATCGACCGTGAGAAGGGCGTGATCACCGAGGAGATGAACATGTACTTCGACACGCCGCGGGACTACGTCTCAGGCGTGTTCGACGACCTCATGTACGGCGACCACCCCCTCGGCTGGGACATCCTCGGCCGCAAGGAGACGGTTCAGGGCGCCACACGCGAGACGTTTCTCTCGTACCTCGAGCGCTGGTACACGGCCGAGCGCATGGTGGTGGGCGTCGCCGGCGCTGTCGGCCCCAGCCTTGACGAGAAGCTCATGGAGCTGCTCGGCGACCTTGCGGAAGGCGGTAGTGGAGCGCCGGAGCCCGCCGCCGATGCACCCAACTCGACTCGCGTGAAGCTCCACACCAAGCAGTCGGATCAGGCGCACATCTGCATCGGCTTTCGGACGTACGAGATCGCCCATCCCGACCGCTACGTCGTCGAGCTCCTGCGGGCCGTTCTCGGCGGCGGCATGTCGTCACGGCTGTTCACGGAGGTCCGCGAGCGGCGGGGCCTCGCCTACTACGTCTTCGCGGTGATCCAGGGTTACGCGGACACCGGCTCGCTGTTCACGCAATCCGGGGTGGACATCAAACGCATCGACGAGGCGGTCTCGACCATCGTCAGCGAGCTGAAGCAGATCGCCGAGGAGCCGGTTCCGGCGCTCGAGCTCGAGAAGGCCCGCTCATACACGAAGGGACGCTTCGTGCTCTCGCTGGAGTCCCCGCAGGGAATGAACAGGTTCGGCCTGCTGCGCGAGGTGCTCGAGGACACCCACCCCGATCCGAGCGAGGTGCTCGCGGGGCTCGGCACGGTGACGGCGGAAGACGTACAGCGCGTCGCGCAGGACCTCATCACCGACGACGCCCTGCGGCTCGCCGTCGTCGGCCCGTTCGACGACGCCGACCGTTTCGAGAAGCTGCTGCCCTGATCGCCGCCGCTCCCGCCCCGCCTCCCCTACCTCCACCCGTCCTCCGCGCGCCCGCGCCGTACGAGGTCTCGTTCGGACGAGTCTCAGGGACGGCGCCGCGGTACACGAAGCTGATCGTGATCAGGGCGGGCGGCAGAGTCGTCGCAACGCACCACCTGCGCGGGCGGCGCTTCGACGTCAGCGTGCCGCTTCCGCGTCGCGACGTCACCGTGCGGGTTACGGCCACGACCGTCCTCGGACGTCGGAGTAGCGCCTCGGTCCGGCATGTCTCCGGATTGCCGCAGCGCGCACGCCCTCGCGGGACGCTTGCGCACGTCGACGCCGCGCTGGCGCGGCGAATCGTCCCGCTCGTCCGTGCCTTTCCCGGCGCGAGCGCCGTCTACGTCCGAGACCTGACCACAGGGGCAGGCGCGGCCTGGAACGCCCGTGCGCACTTCCCGGCCGCCTCGACGCTGAAGCTCGGCATCGCGGTCGAGACTCTCCGCTCGCTCCCAGCAAAGCCCTTGCCTGGCTCGTACGCAGACACGCTGCTACGCCGCGCGATCGTCTACTCGGACAACGTGGCGGCGAACGCGCTGGAAGTGCTCTTCGGCGGCTCCACCAGCGGGGGCAGCCTGCGCGTCAACTCGCTCATGCGCGGGCTCGGGCTCGACGACTCGGAGATGTACGGCGGCTACGTCCCGGGGACGCTCGCCAGACGACTGCCAATCCCGCTGCGCGCCGACGAATCGCCGTACTACGGAGTCGGCAAACACACGAGCGCGTACGACCTAGCGCAGCTCTTCGCATACGTCCACCTCGCCGCGGCCGGCAAGGGCCGGCTGGCGAGGCAGCAATCCGGTTTCACCGCAGAGGACGCGCGCTACCTCCTCTACCTGCTGGCACACGTCACGGACCGGGGAAAGCTCGACCGCTTCCTCGGAGGCCGTGCGACCTCGCTGCACAAGGCAGGCTGGATCACGACGGCCAGGCACGACGCCGGGCTCGTCTACTGGAGAGGCGGCGTGTTCACGGTGGCGGTCATGACGCACGGCTCAGGCGTGGGCACGGCATCCGACGTGCTCGCCGGCCGCGTGGCGCGGCGCGCCCTCGATCGCCTGTCAGCCCGACTCGAGCACTGACAGTTCCCCTGTGCCGATCGTTGCCACGGCGATCCGGAAGTCCGGTGTACGGAAGGCGATCCGGCGACCGTCCGGCGACCACGCAAGGTCGGCGGCCCTGACATCGGGGACGAGCACGGCCGCTCCCGTGCCGTCCACGTTGACGACGTCGATCTCGTGTCTCGGGTAGAGGTCTTCCGCAGCCGCGATCCTCTTCCCGTCTGGCGACCACGAGAAGCCCGTCACGTCCGTGAGCGACGGCAGCATGCGACTCACGTCCGAGCCGTCCGACTGCATGGCATAGAGGTAGCGCTGCCTCGTATACGCGAAGCGCGACCCATCCGGAGACCAGGTCAGATTCGAGTACTCGCCCGGCTCGATCGGGAGCCGGCGGAGCCTCGTGCCATCCGCATTGATGACGAAGACGTTCCCGGCGAGATAGCCCTTCGAGTTGGCCGGCGCCCGGACGAAGGCGATCCGCCGGCCGGACGGCGACCAACTCGGGAACAGGTCGTTAGCGCCCGGGGGCTCGTGAGCCTCGTCACACCAGTGCCGTCGCTACGCATTACGTAGATCCCGTACGTCCGGTCGTAGCGGGAGAAGGCGATCCGCTTTCCACCCGGCGACCAGGCAGGCGACCGTTCGAAGAGGGCGCCGGTGGTGAGCCTCTTCGGCCGACCGCCGCTGGCGTCGATGGTGAAGAGGTGGCTCACATTCTTCGCACCGTTGGCGACGTACGCGATGCGCCCATTCCGCCCCGAGAACGACGCGCTTGCACCGGGGGTAATGAGAAATGCGGACGCCAGCACCACTACGAAACATGCTGCGACGATCATCCGCATCGCTCTCCGATCGCTCGACCGGCGCAAGCTAGGCGAGACCTGTTAGGGCTCCATGATCACGCCGGATACGTTCTGTAACGGGCTGCCGCCGGGGCTAGGCGCTCGCCCGGCGAGTGCTCGAGCGTCTTCGCTCCAGACGCTAGACGGGAACCGCGATGACGACGACGTTGTCGCGGTAGTGACCGCGGGCCTCGATGAACGGCCCGCCACAGGTGACGAGGGCGAGCCGGCGCGGGCCACGCGTCGAGTAGATATCAGTGGGCAGCTGGGCCTTCGGCATCGTCCGCACCGACGCGACGCGATACGTGTGCCGCGCGCCGCTGCGCGAAGTGACGGTGATCCGATCGCCCACCCGAGCGTCCTTGAGCCGGAAGAACGCGCCAGGGCCGAGGGCTGCCGAGTCGACGTGCCCGGCGATCAGCACCGTTCCGGCCTTCGAGCCCGGAGTGGCGCCGTCACTCCACCAGGACGTGTGGCGGATGTCGGGGCTCGCGTCGAGCTCGCCCTTGGCGACGTTGATGCCGGCCGCAAATACGGGAGCATCGATGCCGAGCGAGCGGATCGTGACCCGCGTCGGCGCAGCGGGATCTGGCGCGGCCATCTTCTTCGCTGCTCCGCCCTTGCTGCGGCCGGTGTTGATCGCCGGAGCCGCAAGCGCGGTCTCAGCCACGAGCGCGCACTTCGTCTCCGTCTCGGCGACGTGCGGCGCCTCCAGTACACGTTCGCGATAGGTGTAGAAGCCGGCCTTCGCGAGTCGCACGCTCGCGGACCGCACCTGTCCGTCGCCCTTCGCGTACGCGATCCCCTGCCAGTACGGCGTCCCGGTACACGTGATCTCCGCCTGCGCGGCGAACGGGCCGAAGAGCTCCACGCCGATCCTCACGGGGGTCTCGCCGAGGCCGCTGACGCTGATGGTGTCGTAGATGGCGGACCCGGGCTGGACGACGTAATCGGAGACGACGGTCGTCACCGCCGGCTGTGCCGTGGCAAGCGTCGTCTCGGCCACATCGGCGCACTCCGTGACCGTCCCGTTGTTGGCAACGCTGCGGGCGATCGTCTCTCGGTACGTGTAGTAGCCGACACTGTCGATCTCGACCGGCTGCGTCGTGTACGTGCCGTCACTGCGGGCTGAGAACGTGCCCCGCCAGTATGGCTTCCCGGTGCAGCGGATGGCGGACTTCGACGCGAACGGTCCAAAAAGTGCGACCTTGACGGTGACGTCGAGAGCGCCGAGGCCCTCGACGATTACCTTGTCCGTGATCCGCGCACCCGGCCGCGTGGTCTGGTCGCTGATCTTCGTGCGCACTTGCGGCGATGCAACGACGACTGTCGTCTCTGGGACTTCCGCGCACTTGGTGCTCGCCGCCCGTACGAACCCGCCTTCGTCGATCCACTCGCGGTACGAGTAGACGCCCGCCGTCTCGAGGGTCACGGGCTCGGTCTGATACTGCCCGTCCGCCGACACGGCGATCGTCCCCGTCCAGATCGCTTTCGTGTTGCACCTGATGACGTCGGGTGCTGCGAACGGGCCGTACAGCGCGGCCTTCACGGTCACACTCTCGCCCGCAAGCCCATTCACCCGGACGCGGTCGAAGATCGATGCGCCGGGCGCGGCACGCTGCGCGCTGACGACCGTGGTCACTCGCGGCTGCACCTCGACGCGCACCCGTTCCGACGGGACGTTGCAGGGCGTCGTCAAGCCGACATGGTCGCCGTCCGCCGGGATCACCTCCTGGTAGGCGTACAGGCCGGGCTTGGCCAGTCGCACGGCCTCCGTCGGGTACGTGCCGGGGCCGCTGACCCGGAACGTCCCCCGCCAAACGGGCTCCCCGCTGCAGACGACGTCGGCCGCGCTACGGAACGGCCCGTAGAGGGCCGCCCGGACGAGGCCGCGGTAGCTCGGCAGCGCCCCCGCAAGCGTGACCATGTCACGCGCCGGCTGGCCGACGAGCACCTCGCCCGGCCTCGCGACCGTCGATGCGGTGAGCCGCACTTTGCCGACCGTGACCGAGGACTCGCCGGTGACGCGCTGCGAGTCCGGCGCTAGGAGACGCTGGCCGTTGCGAGCGCCGACGGGCGTGCTCGGGAAGTAGTACGCGGGCAAGGTCGACGCGAGCGGCTCGCTTCGCGCCGTCAGCGTGAGCTCACCCGCGTCCGCCGCCGTCAGCTCCACGCGCGCGATGCCGCTATCGTCGGTTTCGACGCTGCCGGGCACCCCGGCCAGCCCGCTTCCGGAGAGGCCAAGCCTGGCGTTCGGGACGGCAGCACCCGACTCGGCGAGGACACGGATCGTGACGGTCTCCTTCGTGCCGACGGCCATGCGACTCGGGAGGCCGCCAATGACAACGCGGTACGGGCCGTGCAGGCGCTCCGAGTCGCGCGCGACCCGTTCGAAGATCGAGCGCACGGCCGACCTGAAAGCACCTGGGTCGACCTCTCCCGGCGCGGCGTCAACCATCTGGGAGTGGACGTAGAGCATCACCGCAGCCTGCTGGTTCGCGCTGTTCGTCCGCCCGAACGTCCACGTCGCGTACGCCATCCGCCGCTGGCGTTCGAACGTCACCAGGTCACCGTCACGGTTCCGCAGCTGGTCCGGCTCGACGAGCGCGAACCTCATCGCCTTCGACGGGTACCAGAAGCGAAGATCGATGCAGAAGGTGCGCGCGACATCCACCACCGCGCCGCGGTAATCGCCGAACCAGCGCACCCCGTAGCGGTACGTGTCGTAGAAGCCGACGCCGGTCGTGCCGCAGACGTTTCGCCCGTCGCGCGAGCACGGGTCGTTCTGGTTCGGCGGCTCTCCTGCAAGTGCCGGCGTGGCTGAGAGCAGCGCCACGACTGCGGCGAGCAGGCGGAGGCGACCCACGCCTCGACCCTAGCGCCTCAGATCACTCGTCGCGGGCGTCGGATCCCGCGCGCTCGCGAATCTCTTCGCAAACTGCGGGATCCGCGAGCGTCGTCGTGTCGCCGAGCGGCCTGTTCTCGGCCACGTCGCGCAACAGCCGCCGCATGATCTTCCCCGAGCGCGTCTTCGGCAGCTCCGGCGTAAAAAGGATGTTGGCGGGCTTCGCGATCGGCCCGATCACCTTGGAGACGTGGTCACGCAACTCGTCGAGCATCTCGACCGAGCCTTCGTCGCCGCCTTTGAGCGTCACGAAGGCGACGATGGCCTGGCCTGTGAGCTGGTCGTTGCGTCCGCAGACGGCCGCCTCCGCGACAGCGTGATGGTCGACGAGCGCCGACTCGACCTCGATCGTCGAGATTCTGTGGCCCGAGACGTTCATCACGTCGTCCACACGACCCAGCAGCCAGAAGTCGCCGTCCGCGTCGATGCGCGCGCCGTCGCCGGCGAAGTAGACGCCCGGGTAGCGGCTCCAGTACGTCTCCACGTACCGCTCGTGGTCGCCGTAGATCCCGCGCAGCATCGCCGGCCATGGCCGGCGCAGGACGAGGTAGCCGCCCCCGCCCGGGCCGACCTCGTTTCCTTCGTCGTCGAAGACGGCCGCGTCCACGCCGGGGAACGGCTTGGTCGCCGAGCCCGGCTTCGTCGTCGTGATCCCCGGCAGCGGCGTGATCATGATCATCCCCGTCTCCGTCTGCCACCACGTGTCGACGATGGGGCAGCGGCCGCCGCCGATGTGCTCGTGGTACCACATCCACGCTTCGGGGTTGATCGGCTCGCCGACCGAGCCCAGTAGCCGCAGCGCCGAGAGGTCGTGCTTCTGCGCGTGCTCCGGGCCCCACTTCATGTGCGCGCGGATGGCCGTCGGCGCGGTGTAGAGGATCGTCACGCCGTAGCGCTCGACGATGTCCCACCAGCGGTCGCGGTCGGGGAAGTCGGGCGTGCCCTCGTAGAGCACGCTCGTCGCGCCGTTGCAGAGCGGCCCGTAGACGATGTAGCTGTGCCCGGTCACCCACCCGACGTCGGCGGCACACCAGTAGACGTCCTCGTCGGCCTTCAGGTCGAAGATGTAATGGTGCGTCGTGGCGACGCCGACGAGGTAGCCGCCCGTCGTGTGCACGATGCCCTTCGGCTTGGCCGTGGTGCCGCTCGTATAGAGCAGATAGAGCAGGTCCTCGGCTTCCATCGGCTCGCAGGCGCACGTGGCCGGGTCGGCAGACTGACCGTCGGTGAGCTCGCGCCACGAGATGTCGCGGCCTTCGACCATGGGCACGTCGGCCATCGTGCGCTGGCCGACGACGACCGTCTTCACCGTCGGGCATGACTCGAGCGCCTCGTCGACATTCGCCTTGAGCGGCACCGTCTGGCCGCGGCGCCACCCCTCGTCCTGGGTGATCAGCACCTCGCACTTCATGTCGTTGAGCCGCCCTGCCAGCGAGTCCGCCGAGAAGCCGCCGAAGACGACCGTGTGCGGTGCGCCGAGCCGCGCGCACGCGAGCATGGCCACCGGCAGGCCCGGCCCCATGCCCATGTAGATGCCGACCGGCGTGCCCTTCATGACGCCGAGCGCCTTCAGCCCATTCGCCACGCGGACGACCTCGTCGAGCAGCGCCTGATACGTGATCGAGGCGCGATCGCCCTCTGGCTCGCCCTCGAAGAAGAACGCGACCTTATCGCCCTTGCCTGCCTCGACATGCCGGTCGAGGCAGTTGAAGCAGACGTTGAGCGTGCCGCCGCCGAACCACCTGGCATACGGGGCTTCCCACTCGAGCACCGTGTGGAAGTCCTCGAACCAGGTCACGCGCTCACGTGCCTCGCGGGCCCAGAACTCCTCGAACGGGATGTCGTAGATCTCGGGCTGCGCGTTGGCCTGTGCTGCGAACTCGGGCGGCGGCGGGTAGCGCCGCTCCTCGGCGAGCAGGGTCTCGATGGCCTCGTTCATGCGCGCGATCCTAACGAGCGGCCAGTACCCGGCCGGAGAGGGAACGAGTGATCTTCTCGCCGCCGAAGGTCACGGAGATCGTGCTCTGGAACGGCCGCCCGCGTGCGTTCGTCGGAATCGCGTACGCGCAGACGGCGCGCGTGCCGACGAAGCCTCGCGACCGCGGGCGGAGCGGCTCGCCCGCGACCTTCATCGAGCACGAGACGGACCCGCTCGTCACCGGTGCCCCGGTCTCCGTCGCGACGAGCGCAAGACGAACCGCGAACTGTCGGCCGGCTCGTGGCTTGGCAGGCTGGGCGGAGAAGCTCCTCACGAGCAAGGCGCTGGCATCGAAGGTCCAGAAGTCTTCGCCCTGAGCGCTCGGAAAGCCCAGCCACCGCCCCGCGCCGTCTGGAGCGAAATCGGGATGGGCGTTCGTGAAGTCGTAGCGCTTGGCGATCGGGTCGAAGCCGATGCCGGTCCACGCTTCGATCGAGAACCTCAGGCGCTCGAGGCTGAGAACCCCCAGATCGGCCGAGTCGACCGTGAAGGTTGCGACGCCGCCTCGGTATGAGAAGCGAAGTGATGTTCCAGAGCCAGTGGGCAAGGCTTTGCCGCCGCTGCATGTGGAGCCCGAGCAGGTGAAGAGCGCGACCTCACCGAGACCGAGCTCCCAGCGGTCGAGCAGTATGAAGTAGTCGGCTCCGCGTACCCCTTCGACCCCCAGACCCGTGTTGGCATTGACGTCGGTGTCGAGCCACACTCGGATGCGCAGGTCCTCGGTGATGCTCGGATAGCCGGGAATGTCTACGCGGAAGGTGAGTCCCCCGTTGGCGTCGTTCGAGACGACGACCGTCTCGATGTCGGGGCCTTGTTCACCGACGGCGTCGCGGAAGGTCGCGCTCTTCGCCGTCGAGCCCGAGTCGCCGGCCGCGGCCGCGCCGGCTGCCGCGAGTGCCGCGATCGCCGTCAGGATGACGAGTCGCCACGTCACGGCGCCAAGTCGTAGGGGTAATCCGTGAGGTTCTCGCAACCGTTTTCCGTGACGAGCACGAGGTCCTCGAGGCGGCAGCCGCCGAAGCCGGGCCGGTAGAGGCCCGGCTCCACGGTCACTACGTCACCGGCGACGAGCGGCGCCGCGGGCGCGAGCCCCATGCCGGGGTCCTCGTGCACCTCCAGCCCCACTCCGTGTCCGAGGCCGTGGAAGAAGCCCTCCTCGAGCGTCTCTCCGAGATCCTTCGTGAGCAGCGTCTTGTAGCCGTGCTCGGAGAACAGCCCGCACGTCGCACGGTAAAGGTCGTGGCCGGACGCACCGCCGCGCACGCCGGCGATCGCCTCGTCGAGGGCCTGCTTGACGAGACGGTGGTACTCGACCAGCTCCTCCGGCGGCTCGCCCACGCAAAACGTGCGTGTCATGTCCGCGTGGCAGCCGGTCTCCCGGTCCCTCGGCCAGAGGTCGATGACGATCGGCTCGCCCGGCGAGATTGGCCCCGAGCCCATGTCGTGACCGATCGCGCTTTGCCCGCCGTGGGAGACGATCAGCTCGTCGGCAGCCATGTCATGGGCCGTGAACACCTCGCCGATCTCCTGCTTCACGCGCTCGCACGTGAGCGGCTCGCCGTCGAGCATCAGCACGTCACCGCTCGCGTCGGCTGAGCGCAGAAGACCGCGCGCCGCGTCCATCGCCGCCTCTGCCGCACGCTGCGCGCGGCGGATGCCCGCGAGCTCGGCCTCGCTCTTCACGCGCCTGCGCTGCGTGAACGCATCGCGGTCGACCTTCAGCTCGAGACCCGCCCCGCGCAGATGGTCGGCGAGCTCGACGGGGAACCCGGGCGGGACGACCGCGCTCTCGACCCCGAGCGAGCGGCAAGCACGCTCGGCCACGTGGAGATAGAGCTCATCTCGCAAGATGCCCTGGTCGAGCAGCTCCTCCCAGCCCAGCTCGTCCCACGACAGCACGTCCAGGCCGATCCCGCGCACGCGCGGCACCTCGAGCGAGTGGATGGCCACCACTCGCCTCCCGTTCCGCTCCGCATAGAGGAACGAGTCGGGAATGGGCACGGCGACCTCGTGGCGCAGCTCTGGCGAGCGCAGCGTGTCGCCGTAGATGAGCACGTCGGGCATGGAGGGCAATGCTAAACGCCGGCCGCGTTGTGAGGAATAGACTCAGGAAGAGTGGGGACCGCGGTCGAGCGAGCGTACGAGCTGACGGAGGTCTGGGACGAGAAGCTTCGTGCAGACCTACCGCCCGACGCCGAGATCTTCGACGCGCACACGCACATCGGTGACGACATCGACGGTATGCGCGGTAGGCCCGACGAACTGCTGTCGAAGATGGACCGGTACGGCATCTCGCAGGCGTTCACGTTCTGCATGGACGAGCCCGACCGGCATCCGGCCTTCAGCGCGGCAAACGACCGCACGCGTGCGTGGACGGAGGAGACCGGCGGCCGGTTGATCCCGTTCGTGCGACTCGACCTTGCCGAATCCCCGATCGAGGAGGCCGAGCGCTGCCTCGATCTCGGCGCGCGCGGCATCAAGCTCCATCCCCGGGCGCAGGGGTTCTTGCTCACGGACGAGCGCCTGGAGCCGGTGTTCGCCCTCGCGGCCGAGCGGCGCGTGCCGATCCTCATCCACGGCGGCCGTGGGCTGCCGCCGATCTCGGCAGGCCTCGCGAGGCTCGTCGACCGCCATCCCGAGGCGGAGCTGATCATCGCTCACGCGGGGATCGCCGACATGGCCGGGCTGGCCCACGTGTTCGGCTCCCGCGCCGGCGTCTTCTTCGACACTTCCGCTTGGAGCCCCGTCGACCTGCTCGACTTCTACCGCCAGGTCTCGCCGGAGCAGGTGCTCTACGCATCCGACTATCCCTACGGGCAGCAGCCGAGCTCGTTGCTGATCGCGGTCCGGACGGCGCGGGCCGCCGGCTTCGACGCCCAGCAGCTGCGCGACATGCTGTACGGAAACGCCGCGCGCATCGCCCTCGGCGACCCACCACTCGAGCCGACGCCGCCGCGCGGCTCGGACGTCTTCTCGCAACCGATGATCTTCGCGCGCATCCACGGCTATCTCTCCATGGCCACGCCGCTGCTCTGGATGCGCCAACAGGACACGTTCGGAGTCCTCGGGCTCGCCCTCAACGCGTGTGAAGAGCGAAACGGAGCAGCCGAGACCGAGGAGCTGGATCAGATCCGCGAGCTGATCGCCTGCGCTCGCGATGTGTGGACCGGGTTGCCGGACATCGAAGACGAGCGCGAGCGCGTGAACACCGTGCGCTTGACCTTCCGGCTGCTTCACGTCGCCGACATCGTCGCGGTGACACCAGGTGCCTGAGCTTTCGCTGACGGTCAACGGCGAGCAGCGCTCGCTCGAGGTCGAAGGCCGCACGCTGCTCGTCCATGCCCTGCGCGACGGGCTGGGGCTGACGGGTGCACACGTCGGCTGCGACACGAGCCAGTGCGGCGCCTGCACCGTCCTCGTCGACAGGCCGTGCGGTGAAGAGCTGCACGCTGCTCGCGCTCCAGGCCGAAGGCACCGAAGTCACGACGATCGAGGGGCTCGCGCCGGACGGCGATCTCCATCCGGTGCAGCGGGCCTTCGTCGAGCACCACGGCCTCCAGTGCGGCTTCTGCACGCCGGGCATCATCCTGACGACGATCGACCTCCTGTCGCGCGACGGCCAGCCCGACGAGGAGACGATCCGGCACGCGCTGCGCGGGAACCTTTGCCGCTGCACCGGCTACGACTCGATCGTCGACTCGGTGCAGGCCGCCTCCAAGGCGGTGAGCGTTTGAACCCGTCAGCCATTGTCAGCACATGGCGTCGTCCGTCGATGGCAACAGCACGGCCGGCGCGCGTAGGCGAGACCGCGCTCTCGCCGAAGCGCAGGACCGCGCGGCAATTGGCTGCGGCTAAGGACGGGGTCCGTGGGGGAACCATGGGTTCCCCCACGCGAGACTCGGTGCAGGCCGCGGGTGGCGCATGATTCCGGCCGCGGTCGACTACGTGCGCCCCGGCTCCCTCGAGGAGGCGTTCGACGCTCTGGCGCAACCCGACGCCAAGCTGCTCGCCGGCGGCCAGTCCCTGCTGCCGGCGATGAAGCTCCGCATTTCACGCCCATCCGTGGTGGTCGACATCGGTGCGCTTGGGCTGAACGGCGTCGACGAGCGGGACGGCGAGCTCGCCATCGGCGCTCTGGTCACCTGGGACGAGCTGGCGCGCTTCTGACGCCGCGCCCGGGCCTGCTGGCACTCACGGACTGCGCGAGGGGGATCGGCGATCTCCAGGTGCGTAATCGCGGCACGATCGGCGGTGGGCTCGCACACGCCGACCCGGCGTCCGACATGCCGGCGGTGACGATCGCCCTCGGAGCGCGGCTCGTCGTGCGATCGGCGTCAGGTGAGCGGACCATGGACGTATCCGAGCTGGCACTGGGGCCGTTCATGACCTCGCTCGCCGAGGGCGAGCTGATCACCGAGGTACGGATCCCCGTGCCGCCGGCGGGCTCTGGTTCGGCGTACGTCGCCATGGAGCATCCGGCGTCCGGCTTCGCGCTCGCCGGCGCGGCGGCGCTCGTTTCGGCGGACGGCTCGCGACGTGTCGCTGTCACCGGCGTCGCAGCCGTGCCGTTCCTGCTGGACGGGAAGCTCGACGACGCCGAGCTGTTCGGCGACCGCTTCGCGCCGGTGGAGTACCGGCGCCAGCTGGCAGGGGCTCTCATCGAACGCGCCACCGGGCTCGCCGAGCGCCGGGCGCAGGAGGACACGAGATGACAGATGTGATCGGCGTCGCACGGCCGAGGCTCGACGCGCCCGAGAAGGTGACCGGCCGGACGCGCTACGCCGCAGACGGCTACATCCATGGGCTGCTGCACGCCCGCCTCGTCCTCTCCACGGAGCCCCACGCGCTCATCGAGCGCATCAACGGCGCGGACGCGCTCGAGATCCCAGGTGTAGTCGCCGTGCTGACAGCCGCCGAGCTGCCGACTGCGACGCAGGGCACCGACCGTACCGCGGAGCCGCTCGCGCGGGAGGAAGTGATCTTCGCGGGCCAGCCGGTGGCGATGGTCGTCGCCGAGACCGAGGCCGCCGCTCAGGATGGCGTCGAGGCCGTGTTCGTCGACTATGAGCCGCTGGAGGCCGTGGTCGACGTGGAGGCGGCTATGGAGCCTGGCAACTGTCTGGCGAGGCGCGTGGAAGAGGCGACCGAGGGTGGCGATCTGGAGTCGATCCACGCCGGTGCGAGCGGAGGTGAGCACGACCACGACGAGCAGCTGTCGGGCAACGTCCTCGACCGCGTCCACCGTAAGCAGGGCGACGCGGCGGCCGCGCTCGAGTCCAGCGACGCCGTCGTCTCCGGGACATTCCGTACCCCGTGGGTCTACCAGGCGTACATCGAGCCTCAGGCAGCGACCGCGTGGCTCGAACCGGACGGCACACTCGCGGTCTCCGTCGCGACCCAGGGCTCGTTCGTCAGTCGCTCGGAGCTCGCGCGGTCATACGGGCTGCCGCTCGACAAGATCCGGATCATCGCCGAGCCGCTCGGAGGCGCCTTCGGCGGGAAGTTCGCGCTCGTGGAGCCTCTCGCCGCAGGCGCGGCGCTCGCCCTGCGCCGTCCCGTTCGCCTCGTGATGACGCGCCAGGAGGACTTCGCGGCCACGAACCCGGCCTCGGCCCAGGTGACCGAGCTCGAGATCGGCGCCCGCAAGGACGGCACGCTGACCGGCATTCGCGGCCGGATGATCGTCGACCGCGGCTCGAACACCGGCTGGGGCGTCGAGGGCATCACGTCGCTGCTCGTCGCCGGGCCGTACAAGTGGGACGGGATCGACGTGCGCGGGTACGGCGTCCAGACGAACCGCTTCACGTTCGGGGCCTACCGCGGCCCGGGGGCGCCGACGGCCGCCTTCGCGGTGGAGTCGCTCATCGACGAGCTGGCCGCGGAGCTCGGGCTCGACCCGCTCGAACTCCGTCGCAAGAACGCGCTGGTCGAGGGCGACATGGGCGTCACGGGCCCGGTGCCGACGTTCGGCGCCGTCGAGGTGATCGAGGCCACGGCCGCTCACGAGCTCTGGGCGAAGCGCGACTCGCTACCGGAGGGCGAAGGCATCGGCGTCGCGGTCGGCTACTGGCCGGGCGGCAACGAGCCTGCCGCAGCCGTCTGCCGCGTCGACACCGACGGCACGATGACCGTCGTCACGTCGGCCGTGGACATGACCGGCGTCGACACGGCCTTCGCCACCATCGCCGCCGCCGCGTTCGGCCTGCCGCCCGAGAAGGTGCGCGTCGTGACCGCCGACACGTCCTCGGGCCCGTATGCGGGCGCCAGCGGCGGATCGAAGGTCACTTACACCGTCGGCAAAGCCGTGCAACGGGCGGCCGAGGCTGCGCGCGAGAAGCTGCTGCAGGCGGCTTCGGAGGAACTCGAGATCGCGCCCGGCGATCTCGAGGTGGTCGACGGCGTCGTCCGTGCAGTCGGCGCACCCGACCGCTCGATCTCTGTGGAGGACATCGCGAAGAAGACGCTTCGCTTCGGCGGCCGCCACGAGCCTGTCGAAGGACACGGTGGCTCGGCGCAGACGAGCCAGGCGCCATCCGTCTCCTCGCACATCGCTCACGTCAAGGTCGACCGCGAGACGGGCGCGGTGGAGCTGCTCGGCTACGCGATCGTCCAGGACGTCGGCCGGGCGTTGAACCCCGCGCTCGTCGAAGGCCAGATGCGGGGTGGCGCAGCACAGGCGATCGGCTGGGCGCTGTACGAAGAGCTCGTCCACGACGAGAGCGGGCAACTGCTGTCCGGGCTCGTTCCTCGACTACGCCATTCCGAGCGCCGACCGCGTGCCGCCGATCGACACGGTGATGGTCGAGGTGCCGGCACCGGACGGCCCGTTCGGAGCGAAGGGCATCGGCGAGGCGCCGGTCGTGCCCGGGCCGGCAGCGATCGCGAATGCCGTCCACGCCGCGACGGGCGTGCGTCTCCGCGAGCTGCCGATGACGCCTCCGCGCGTCTGGGCAGCGCTCAACAACGGGCAGTGATCGGAGCGGTGATCCTCGCCGCCGGCGAGGCGAGTCGCTTCGGAGCGCCGAAGCAGCAGCTCATGCTCGCCGACGTTCTCCGCGCCGTCCGGGGGAGCTCCGTGGACGAGATCGTGGTCGTGAAAGGCGCTTACGAGCTGGAGACAGACGCGCGCGTCGTGCGCTGCGCCGGAGTGGCGGCGCGGCATGGGGGCTTCGCTGCGCTGTGGCCTCCAAGCCCTGCCGGCAGACGCCGAGGCGGCTGTCGTCGTCCTCGCCGACGGCCCCGACCTCGCCCCCGAGGCGATCGACCGCGTGATCACAGCCTGGAGAGGAGGCGCCGGCGAGGCAATCGCCGCGAGCTACGCCGGCGAACGCGGTCACCCCGTGCTGCTCGACCGGTCAGTCTGGAAAGACGTACCCGACGAGGGCGCCCGCGAGCTCGTCTCCGCGTTCGTCCACCTCGACGACCTCCGCGCGCCGGGAGACGTCGACTACCCCGACGACCTCAAGCCTCGGGAAGCCTGAGCGCGACGAGCTTCGCCTTCAGCTCCGGCGACATCTCCTCGCGGCACGCAGTCTTCAGATACACGCGCAGCCTGGATTCGAACCGGTAGCGCTTGCGGCAGTACGCGCAGCCGTCGAGATGCGCTTCGGCCTCGGCGTGCTCCTCGGGCGTCAGCGCCCGATCGAGGTACGGCTGCATGACCTCTTCGCAGTGATCGCAGTTGCACGCGCCGAATCCCATTTACGAATCGCCCACCTTTTCGGCCAGCTCTTGTTTGAGGATACGCCTACCACGATGCAGGCGGGACATGACGGTGCCTACGGGGATGTCGAGAATCTGCGCCGCATCGGCATACGTGAAGTCGCCGATGTCGACGAGGACGATCACGTCGCGAAAGTCGTGAGGGACCGCCGACAGCGCGCTGACGATGTCGTCCTGGGATAGCCGATCGTCGATGCGCTCGACGTCGGTCTGGCCGCCGGCGGCCTGCTCCATGCGGTTGTAGAGGAAGTAGTCGCCTTCCTCGAGCGGCTGCGGCTCGGGCTGGCGCTGAACGCGCCGGCCACGGTCGATGTTGAGGTTCGTGAGGATGCGAAGTAGCCAGGCGCGCATGTTCGTGCCCGGTGTGTACGACTGCCAGCTACGAAACGCGCGCGCATAGGTCTCCTGTACGAGGTCCTCCGCCTCCTCGCGTGAAGAGACGAGGCGCCGCGCAACGCGATAGACCTGGTCTGAGAGCTCAAGCGCTTCCTCCTCGAAACGGACACGGTTCAGTGCCTCCGCAGCGAGCTCGCGTGGCTCGGATTCGCGCTCCTCCGCCATCCGGCCACCCTAACTAGAGCGGCGATGTGACGACTGTCGAAACGCCACCGCGCCGGCGCGTATTCCGGTCAAACGCCTGTGGGCAGCTCGCGGAAGCCCGCTGACGCCATCGCTGCGAGCAGCTTTTCACGCGATGTCCGCTCCTCGTCCCAGGTCAGCGTCACGTCGCCCATGAGGCTCGCGTTGGCCGAATCGAGGCCCTCGTGGCCCTCTAGCGCAGCGGCGAGGCGGCTCACGCATCGCTCGCAGCGGATGCCGGAGACGTGGATCGTCTCGGTCGTCACGACGCGGATGCTAGCTCGCGTAGGGCAGCTTCCGGACCGAGCTCGAGCTGCCGTTCCGCTTCTGGGCGACCGTCGAGGACATGGTCGATGAGCTCGCCGCCGTTGGCGAGCTCTGCCAGCGCTGCGACTTCCGCGGGATCAGGCGGCCGCCGAGCGGCATCGGCTCGGCGTTTCGCGTAGAGCTCGCGGTCGTAGGGCTGCGGGTCGCCCTCGGCGACCGCTGCGACGAGCGCCCGCACGAGCGCCGCGAAGCCTGCAGAGCGCCGGACGTCCGTCTGCTGGTCCATCACGCGCACCTCGAGCGTGCCGTGCTCGGGCCGCGGCCAGGCGTCCCAGTGGCGGCGCGTGTCGTCTCCGCCGGTGGCCTCTTCCCACGCCGCCCAGTCGGGGAGGAGCGGCGGCGTGCCGCCGGTGGGCATCTCCAGCAGCCGCTCGGCACGGGTCGACCGCAGCCCGGTGGCCTCACCTTCGGCGTACGGCGAGTTGGCGGAGAGCGCCAGCAGCACGGGTAGCCACGGGACGACGCCCTCGAACGCACGCAGAGCCGTATCCGCGTCGGGCAAAGCGACGTGGACGTGGAGGCCGCAGATGAGCTGCGTGTAGAGGCGTTCGCCGAGCTCCCATCGAACACGCTTGTACCGCGCCAGCTGAACCGTCGGCTGCCCTTCGCCGCGTGCGAGGGGGTGTGTCCCGGCGGCGACGATCGTCCCCCCTCGCCTGACAACCTCGCGTCGCCGGCTCACGAGGTGCTCGAGCAGCTCGTCCGCGTCGCGACAGACCGGCGTCGTCGTCTCGACGATGCACGCGAACATCTCGTGCTTGATCCCTTGTGTCTGCGGGTAGACGACGCTGTCGGCCATCGGCACGGCGTCCAGCGTCTTCGGGTCGACGAGGAACAGCTCTTCCTCGACGCCGAGCGAGTACAGCGGGGCGCTGCCCCAGCTCACTCAGCTCGAACCGCGTGCACCGGCCTCCCGGCTGCCTCCCAGGCGTAGTACGAGGCGCTGGGGCCGAAGGTCGGCTCGTACTCGACGACGCGCGGATTCCGCCCGACGCGCTTGGCGCGCTCGGCGTGACGGAGGAGGTTCGGGTCGTCGCGCTCCTCCCAGACGAGGATGAGATGCGCAGCGGTCATGAAGTCCGCCACGAAGTCGCAGCCATCAGCAGGGCACGGAAATGGATCGGTGCGCACGCAGGACCACCCGGCATGTCCCGGTGCGTCGTCTTCCTCCCAGAGCTCTTCCTCGAGATCGAGCCCGAGCTCACCGACCGGATCGGTCACGCCCAAAGGCTAGAGAAAAATGCCGAGAGCCCCCGGCAGGCTGGGGGCTCTCTGGCCTGTTACCCCCGCCGCGCCGTGGCGACTCGGCTGCCGGCGGTGCGACCCCACACTGGGCAGGGCCGATCTGGACGACTACCCGGAGGGAGAGGAGGGTTGTCGTCCAAGTTTCACGTCGATCATCTTCTTGACGTCTTTCCGATAGATCTCGAGTGTGACCGTGTCGCCGGGCTGCAGGTCGGAGACGACGTCGCGCAGGCTCGCGAGGTCGTCAACTCGTATCCCGTTGGCCGCGACGATGATGTCGCCACCGAGCCGGTAGCTCTCGCCGGCCACGGTCACGTCGGTCGTGCCGCCCTTGAGGCCGGCTTTCGCAGCGCCGCTGCCGGGCTGCACTTCCTCGACCACCACGCCGGTCGTCACTGGCAGCCGGAACTCCTTGGCGACCCCCGGGATCAGCTGCTGAGCTTTGATGCCGATCGCAGCGTGCTGGACCTTGCCGTTCGCAATCAACTGGCCGGCAACGGTCTTGACGGTGTTCGAGGGGACGGCGAAGCCGACGCCGACGTTGCCTTGACTGGTGCCGCCGGTCTCGATCTGCGCGTTGACGCCTATCACCTCACCGCGCGCGTTGAGCAGCGGCCCACCGGAGTTGCCGTGGTTGATGGCTGCATCGGTCTGGATGACATGGTCGATCGCGTACTCGTTGGGAGCCGTGATCTGGCGCTGGATCGCGCTCACGATCCCCGCAGTCACGGACCTGGTAAGGCCGAACGGGTTGCCGATGGCAACGACCGCGTCGCCCACCTGGACCTGGTCCGAGTCGCCGAGCGTAAGTGTCGTCAACGCACTCGCGGTCGTGTTCACCTTCAGCACTGCGATGTCGGTAGAGGGGTCGGACCCGACAAGGGTTGCGTTGATGCTCTGGTTGTTGGAGAACGTGACCTGGATCGAGCCTGCGCCCGCGATCACGTGGTAGTTGGTGATGATGTAGCCGGCCTTGTCGAAGACGAAGCCCGACCCGAGAGCTCGCTCCTGCGACTCCGAGCCGAACGGATTCGAGTTGCCGGTGGCGGTGATCTGAACGACGGCTGGCGCCGAGCGCTTGTAGACCTGGGCGATCGACAACGCCTGGCCGGGGCGGAAAGTCGTCGGCTGCGATGTGCTCTCGACCGTGACCTCACGTACGGTGACGGTGCTCTTACCATCGAAGCCGTACAGTGCGTAAACACCACCGATCGCGAGAGCTGCGCCGGCCGCGGCGGCGGCAGCCACGGCGAGCAAGGGAAGAAAGCGGCGGGGTTTGTCCATGCCCGAGTTCTACCCGGCGTGGCTTAAAGCACCCGTTGAAGTCTGTTAAGCCTCGGTTGCTCTTGCGTGATAGCTTCGCGCGGTGGCTACCGACTATGCGTTCAGCTCACTGGACGAGCTGGGTGAGGGGTACGGCTTCCGGAAGGTAAGGCAGGTCCTGGGCGTCGAGGCCTTCGGCGTCAACGCCGTCGTCATGCCGCCCCGCTACGAGGGTTTCCACCATTTCCACGAGGAGCAGGACGAGCTGTACTTCGTCCACGCGGGCACGGCACGCGTCGAGGTCGGCGAGGAGGCGCGAGAGCTCGGCCCTGGCGGCATCTTCCACGTCCGCTCGACCACGCCACGCCGGGTGTCGAACGCCGGCGACGACGACCTCGTGATGTTCATCGTCGGCGGCAAGGGCGGCTACGTCGGCCGCGACGGACAGATGGTCGACCCGGCCGACGTCGAGCGCAGGGCCGCCTTCGGTAGCTCCCCCAGCACCTAGCTTGACGCCCGAGCTTCCCGCGATCGCCCTCGCAGAGGCCGCGCGCGTGCGCGAGCGGGCCCAGGAGGAGCTCGACCTCCTGCTCGGCGATCTCGCCACCTGGGTGGACGTGGACACGCCGGGCGGCGATCTGGAAGCGCTCGACGGGCTGGCCCGCGTCCTCGCGCTCGAGTCCCGGCGCTACGGTCTCGAACCGGAGCTCGTCGAGACGCCCGGCGGGCTGGCACTACACGCGACGCTGCGCGGCTCGGGCGAGGCGAAGGTGGCGCTGCTCGGCCACCACGACACCGTCTTCGCGCTGGGGACGGCTGCGGCGCGCCCGTTCCGCCGCGACGAAAGTCGCTGCTACGGGCCCGGCGTCGCAGACATGAAAGGCGGTGTGGCCGTCGCGCTGCACACGGCACGGCTCCTGGCCGAAGGCCCGCGGCCTTTCGGCCTGCTCGAGGTCGTCTCCGTGCCCGACGAGGAGTCGCGGGACGGCGGGCCGCCGTCGGGCGGTCGCCTGCTCGACATGGACGCGGTGCTCTGCCTCGAATGCGGGCGCCCCAACGGCGAGGTCGTTTCGCGCCGGAAGGGAGCTCGCTGGTTCCGCATTCACGCGACAGGCCGCGCCGCGCACGCGGGAGAGGCGCCGCACGAAGGCCGCAACGCGGCGATCGCTCTCGCGCACGAGGCGTTGCGGCTCGCAGAGCTGCACGGGGCGCGCCCGCAGCTCACGCTCCAGATCACCGGGCTCGACGCCGGCGAGGGCCTGAATACCGTTCCCAGCTCGGGCTCGCTGACCGCCGACGTGCGCGCGTGGTCGAACGAGGATCTCGCCTGGGCGCTCGAGCAGGCGCTCGCGTACGGCGAACACGAGGGCGTCGAGCTCTCGTACGAGGATCTCGGAGGCCCGCCGCCGCTCGAGAGGACGGACCGGGTGGGGCGGCTGGCCGAGACGGCGATCGCCCTCGGCGCCCAGATCGGCCACGAATTCGGCGAGACCGCGGCCGGAGGAGTGTCCGACGGCTCCTGGGCGGCCTCACAGGGCATCCCCACGCTCGACGGGCTCGGGCCGGTCGGCGGCGAGGATCACACGCCGTGGGAATACATCGAGACGGAGAGCCTCGCGCCGCGCTGCGGAGTCGTCGCCGGGCTCGTGGCCGCCGTCGACGCCGGCTTGTTGGACTAGCTCCGCCGGCGGCGGAGGCCGTGCTGAGAATTACCCCGTTCGTATTGGTATCGAGACAGTGACTTGCCCGAGGTCGGATTTGCCGCGACGCACCGAGACGTCGAAGTCCCAGTCCCCCGCGAGCGGCAGCGTTGCACCGTGCACGGTGAAGTGCCCTGGGCCGGCCGGGTGCGCCACGAGCTCCAGGGGCCCGATCCCGGGATCCGGCAGGGTGGCGGCGACCTGGGTCTCGCCCACCTTCGCGGGCTGCCCGTTCTTGTCCAGCAGGTAGATGTCGATGACGTTCGACCCCGTTTCGGCGGGATCGGCGACGAGGTTCAGCTCGTACGGCCCCACGGGGGCCGTCCTTGCCACAGGTCCAGATGGACCGGCGAACGCCTTCGCCGGTGGTTCCGCGACGAGCACCGCGGTGACGCCGAGCGCTGCGAGGAAGAGCGCCACCTCCGCCCCCGCCACCCGCAGGAAGCGGCGCTGCTCCCTGGCGGAAGCAACCTGCTGCCGGAGGCGCGGCACGGCGTAGCGGTTGTTGTAGACCCCAAGTCCCAGCAGGAAGAGCACGATGGCGCCCTTGGCCAGAAGCAGCCGGCCGTAGTTCGTCTCCCAGAGCCCGCTCCAGGCTCGTACCTCGAGGTAGCCATTGACGATGCCGGCCACGAGCAGGACAGCGACCGAGCCGACCGCGAGCACCGAGAACCTCGGCACGATCGCCGCCGCCAGAGGCCAGCGGCCCGCACCGGCCAGGATCAGGGCGAGGAGCACGAAGCTGAGCCCGCCGGCCCACACCGACCCCGCAAGGACGTGAAGCATGTCCATCGCGAAGGCGAGCGCACCCGCCGTGTTGGCGTGACCTGCCGCCGGCGGCGTCCAGGCCAGCCCGACCGCGAGCGGCAGCAGATAGCCCGGGTGCACCCGCGAGAACGCGACGAGCGCAAGGCTCGTCGCGAACCCGGCCCGTATGAGCCAGACCTCACCGAAGCGGGTGTCGAGGACCGCCCTGAAGACATCCCAGCTGAGCGCGTCGCCGAGGCCGAAGCCTCCTGCGCTAGCTCCCTGGAAGAAGATCCCCACCAGCGACACCGCCGCGAGCACGAGCGCGAGCACGCCCAGGATCGAGTAGAGCCTGGGCGTCACCGGCGTCTCGATGCCGCGGAAGACGGCGAAGAGCACAAGCGCACCACCGATGCAGGCGAGGAGCAGCGCGAAGCTCAGGAAGCGCGTGATGGTGAAGCCGATGCTGACCTCCTGCGGAACTTCGTCGTCCTCCAGCAGCTGCTCGATGACCCCGCTCGTGTCGCTCTTCGACTTGACGGAGAAGACGAAGGCACCGTGCAGCGGGTGCGAGTCGTCCGAGACGACTCGCCAGGCGACCGTGTAGGTGCCGCGGGCGAGCGGGCGGTCGCCCAGCGCGAACGCGACGGTCTGCGCCTCCGAACGGGACGTCTGCCCCGAGTCGACGAGGTTCGCGTCAGAGTCGTAGACGCGGAGCGCGCCCAGACTTGCGTCTACCGGCTCGTTGAAGCGCAGCAGCACACGGTCCGGCCACCTCTCGAGGACGGTGCCGTTCGCAGGTTGTGTCTCGAGAAGAACGGCGTGCGCCCCTGCCGTCCCCGGCACGACCAGTGCGATGAGCACTGCCGCGGCGGCGACGGCGAGCAGGTGCGCCGCGCGCACGATCCTACGTCAGCCGCCCGCCGCCTCGGCCCGCCGCATGCCGAATATCGCCCACAGGGAGAACGCGATGAGCAGGCAGAACGCGGCGCCGAAGGCGACGCCCACGTACTCCGGCGCACCGGAGATGAGGCTGCGGCCGGCTTCGAGCAGGTACGTGACGGGGTTGACCGTGGCCACGGTGTGGATCCAGCCCGAGAGCAGTGCCAGCGGGACGTACACGGGCGCGAAGAAGAGGACGAGGA
Organism: uncultured Actinomycetes bacterium; assembly: GCA_963711315.1. Taxonomy (GTDB): domain Bacteria; phylum Actinomycetota; class Thermoleophilia; order Gaiellales; family Gaiellaceae; genus PALSA-612. The sequence goes on along the minus strand of CAVQDQ010000005.1, from coordinate 305,945 downwards.
AGACCGGCATCTGCATCAGCGGGCCGGCCTGGAGGCTGCGGAAGCGCGTGGCGATGCCCGCCGCCCAGCCGAGCGCGCACATGTTGACGAGCAGCGCGAGGGTGAACATGCCTACGACCTCGACGCCGTTGCCGATCACGTCCATGCCCAGAACGAGCGCCACGGCCACGAGCACCGTCGCCGTCACGGCCCAGCGTGCAATCGCCGCCATCCCGTAGCCGACGATGATCGCGCTGCGGTGCGGCGCTGCGAGCATCAGCCGCCGCGAAAAGCCGTACTCGAAGTCTCGAGCGATCCCGAAGCCCGTGAACACGCCGCCGAACGCCGCCGACTGCAGCAGCACGAAGACGAACTGGAAGGCCGTGTAGCCGGCGGGGAACTCGAAGCCGGGCAGCCCCGACAAGCTGCGACAGGCCGCCCACGAACGCGGTGAAGAAGAACAGCGGAAACGCGATCGACGGGATGAGGATGTTAGGCGTCGTCAGCGCGTTGTGCGTCGTCCGCCACGCGACGCCGAGGGCCACGGAACGGTAGGCGTGCCAGGTTCCGCGGCTCACGTCCGCGCCATCCTCACCCGCAGCGCGTGCGATGCCACGACCGTCGAGATCACGATCAGCGCGACTGCGACCGAGAAGCCGAGGGACAACGCCTTGAGATTCCAGCCCGTGATGATGAGGCTGCGCACGGCCTCGATGAGATACGAGACGGGGTTGATCGTCGCGATGGCGCGGAACCACTCGACCTCCATGAGGTTGCGCGGCGCGTTCATCGACGACATGAAGAGGAAGATGAAGAGCACGGGGAACAGCGCCTGGATCGCCTCGCCGGACCCTGTGCGGAGAGCCATGAACGCGCCGAGCATTCCGAAGCCCGCCGCGATCAGCGTGGCGAGCACGAGGATCACGACGATCCCGGCCACGCCCGATTGGATCTCTACGCCGAACGCGAGGGCGCACAAGAGATAGAAGACGGACTGGACGAAGCCCATGACGGTCACGCCCGCCAGGTGGCCGGCCAGAAGAGCACTGCCGCGCATCGGGGTCAGTGCCAGCCGGTTGAGAAAGCCGTTCTGGATGTCACGCGCGAGATCCGTGCCCGCGTTCATCGTCGCGAACAGCGCGCCCTGAATGAACGGCACGGCGACGGCGAAGGCCAGGAACGAGTCGGTGGGGAAGCCCTTCAGCTCGGTCGACGGCCGCAGGCCGGCCGCGTTGACGGCGACGAGCAACGTCGGAAAAAGCAACGGCGGGAAGACGTAGGCGGGTTGGCGCAGCGTACGGGTGATGCTGCGCCGGGCGAGGCTCGAGATCTGCGTGCGATTCACGAAGCGATGCTCTCGGGCTGCTCCGCGCCGGCGCCCTCCAGTGTCCGTCCGGTCTTGGCGAGGAACACGTCGTCGAGGCTCGGCGCGTGGAGCTGCAGATGCTCGACGTGAATGTCGGCTGCGTCGAGAGCCCGCACGACGTCCGCCAGGCCGTACTCGTCGCCGGTCAGGCGCACGGCACACGACTTCGGCGACACCTGAGTCAGCTCGCCGAACTGCTCGAGGACCCGCGCCAGCTGCGGCCGCTGCTCGGGGTCGGCGGGGATCGCCTCCACGGTCGGGTGCCCGATCTCGGCCTTCAGCTCGGCGGGCGTGCCCTCGGCGACGATGTGCCCGTGGTCGATGATGCCGACGCGGTTGGCGAGCACGTCGGCCTCCTCCAGGTACTGCGTGGTGAGGAACACCGTGACCCCGTCCTCCTGCGCGAGCCGCCCGACCTCGGCCCAGAGTGCGGTTCGCGACTGCGGATCGAGGCCTGTCGTCGGCTCGTCGAGGAAGAGGATCTTCGGCCGGTGCACGAGCGCGAGTGCGAGGTCGAGGCGGCGCTTCATCCCGCCCGAGTACGTCTTGACCTTCCGCTCGGCCGCCGCTTCGAGGCCAACCCGTTCCAGCAGCTCGTCCGAGCGGCGCCGGCGCTCGTCGCCGGAGATGCCGTGCAGCGCCGTCTGCAGACGCAGGTGCTCGCGGCCCGTCAGCAGCGGGTCGAGAGCCGCCTCCTGCAGGGCGGCGCCGATCGCCGCCCGCACCTTCGGGCCCTGCTTGACGACATCGAAGCCTGCGACGCGTGCGCGACCGTCGGTCGGCGGCAGCAGCGTCGTCAGCATGTGCACGGTCGTTGATTTCCCCGCACCGTTCGGCCCGAGGAAGCCGTAGATCTCACCCTCGGCGACGACGAGGTCGATGCCGTCCACGGCGCGGACGTCCTTGAAGACGCGGACCAGCCGCTCGGCCTCGATGCCGTACGCCACCTTCCGACTCTAGCTACGGACGGTTCGGTAGCTGCGAGCCTCGGCGACGAGCTCCTCGAAGAGGCGCAGGTCGTCGCCGTCCTCGGGATGCCAGAGCACGCCAACGGCAAACGCATGACCGCCCGCCTCGAGCGCCTCGATCGTTCCGTCGTCGGCGCGCGCCACCACGTCGAGCCCCTCGCCCAGCCGGCCGTAACCCTGGTGGTGGTGCGACGAAACTTCGATCGTCTCGCCGACAACGGCGTGGAGGCGCGAGCCTTCGTCGACGGAGACGGGATGCTTGGAGAACACGCCCGGCGTCTCCTTGTGACCTTCATGACCGACGATGTCGGGCACGTGTTGCGCAAGGTCGCCGCCGAGCGCGACGTTGAGCACCTGCGAGCCGCGACAGATGGCGAGCACGGGCATGTCGCGCTCGAGCGCCGCGGTGAGCAGAGCGATCTCGGCGCGGTCGCGCTCCGGCCGGATGTTCGTCGTCTCCGCGTGGGGCTCGGCGTCGTACAGCTCGGGGTCGAGGTCGGGGCCGCCGGTGAAGACGAGCCCATCGAGGACGTCGAGCGTCTCCTGGACGGCATCGGACGCAGGCGGCACGAGCAACGGCCTCCCGCCGGCCGCTTCGACCTTCGTGACGTAGGCCAGCGGGGTGAGCGCAGCGGGCACGTTCCAGACGCCCCAGCTCGCGTCCTCGGCGTACGCTGTGATGCCGATGACCGGCCGCATCGCCCTCGCATTGTCGCTGATCGTCCTCGTGCTCGGCCTCGCCGCCTGCGGCGGCGATAATGGGTCGACCGCGGCGACCGAAACGACGACGACGTTCGACACGGACACCACGATCACGACCACCACCGAGACGACGCAGGAGACGACGAGGCTCCGCGTGTACTTCCTGCTCAACGACAAGGTCCAGCCCGTGGCCCGCGAGGTACCGCAGACGCAGGCCGTTGCCCAGGCGGCGCTCGACGAGCTCGCCGCGGGGACGAATGCCTCCGAGGGCGAGCTGGGGATGACAACTCAGATGCCTCCGTCGACATCTCCGGCGTAACGATCGACAACGGCGTCGCGAAGTCTCCGCTGCGCCGATCGACGTCTCCCGAGCCGGGCTCGCCCAGATCGTCTACACGCTGACCCAATTCCCGACCGTCAAGGTCGTCGGATCGGCGGCAAGCGGTACACGCGAAAGACTTCGAAGACTGAGACGCCTGGGATTCTCGTCGAGTCTCCGCTTGCGTTCGAGACCGTCTCGAACCCGATCCACGCCGTGGGCACCGCCAACACCTTCGAGGCGAACTTCCAGTACGAGGTCGTCGAACCCGGCCGGCAAGGTGGTCGACACGCACTTCGTCACTGCAACGTCCGGGACGGGCACGCGCGGTACGTTCGAATTCATCACGAAGCGGTACGCGGGACCTGCCGGCACGGGGGCGCTCGTCGTGCTTCGAGTTCTCGGCGAAGGACGGCTCGCGGACGAAAGAGGTCCGCATTCCCGATTCAGCTCGAGCCCTAGGCCCCTTCGGCGTAGATCTTCCGGACGACGTCCTCGATGTCGGGCTCGTGGAGCTCGAGATCGCGGACGGGTGCGGCAGCCGTGACGGCGGCCGTCAGGCGCGCTGCGCTCGTCTCTTCGCGGCGGAAGGCCAGCCACTGCCGTGAGCCCTCGACACGCACCACACGAGCGCCGTCCACGTCCAGCGGCGCTCGCGGTTCCTCGAGGTCGACGACGAGCACGCGCTCTCCCCCGTAGCGCTGTTTCAGCGTGTCGAGGTCACCGTCGTAGATCAGGCGGCCGTGGTCGATCACGAGCAGGCGCGAGCACAGCCGTTCGATGTCGTCGAGGTCGTGCGTCGTCAGCAGGACGGTCACGCCGCGCTCGGAGTTCACCTCGGTGAGGAACTCCCGCACGCGCTCCTTCGCCACGACGTCGAGGCCGATCGTCGGCTCGTCGAGGAGAACGATCTCCGGGTCGTGCAGCATCGCGGCCGTCAGCTCGCCGCGGACGCGCTGGCCGAGTGAGAGCTGCCGTACGGGAACCTGCAGGAACTCGTCAAGGTCGAGCAGCTCGCGGAAGCGGCCGAGGTTGGCTCCGGTGGCGCTCCTCGGGCACCTTGTAGATGTGACGCAAGAGCTCGAACGAGTCGGCGAGCGGCAGGTCCCACCAGAGCTGGATGCGCTGCCCGAACATCACGCCGATGCGGCGCGCGAACTGGATGCGCTGTCGAGAGGGCTCGAAGCCGGCGACGGAGATCCGTCCCGGACGATGGGACGAGGATGCCGGTCAGCATCTTCACCGTCGTGCTCTTGCCGGCCCCGTTGGGACCGATGTAGCCGACGAGCGAGCCGGCCTCGATCTCGAAGCTGATGTCGCCGACCGCGCTGCACGACGGTGCGCTCCCGCAGAACGCGGCCTCGCTTGCGGCGCACGACGAACGTCTTCTCGACGTGCTCCAGCTCGATCTGCGCCATCTAGCCTCCCGCGCTGCGGTAGTGGCGCACGGCAAAGCGCCACACGTAGCCCGCGCCGACAGCCGCGACGAGCGCCACCGCCGGCGAGGCGAACGGCACCCAGTCGGGTGCGCCGAGCGGATCGGGCTTGTCGAGGACGTAGCGGCCGGAAAGTAGGCCACGAACGCGATCGGCACGACGAAGGTCACGAAGCTCTGCAGCCATTTCGCGTAGACGTCGATCGGGTATTGGGAGAGGAAGTTGCCCCCGTCGGTGAACGCGTTGACCGACTCGCGTCCTTCGACGGCCCAGAAGACGATGGTGATCCCCGCCACCCAGATCGCCGCGAAGATCGCGGCTCCGGCGAGCACGCCGACGACGATCATCGCGACGCGACCCGCCGTCCAGCCGATGTCGAGCGCGACGACGGCGTACACGAGCACTACCGTCGACTGATGAAGCCTTCCGAACTGACGTAGACGGAAGTCGGAGAGCGATCACCTGGAGCAGCGAGCCGCGTGGCCTGACGAGCACGAGGTCGAAGTTCCCGTCGCGGATCAATTGCGGCAGCAAGTCGAGATGACCGACCGCCAGCTCGGTCGATCGAGAACGAGACGCCGGCGATGCCGTACAGGAGGGCGACTTCCTGCACGCTCCAGCCGCCGAGCTGAGGCACATTGTCGAAGATGACCAGGATGGCGATGAAGTCGAGGAACGAGACGAGGAACACGCCGAGCACGTCGAGGGCGAACGAAGCCCTGTATTGCCACTGGGCAGCGTACGCGAGCCGAGACGAGCCGGACGTAGAGAGCCAGTGACTCAGCCACCCTGCACGACCAGCTTTCTGGTTCCCCGCGAGAACGCGGCGAAGCAGGCCGCGAGACAGCACAACCAGCCCAGCCGACCTGCATCGCGAAGTGTCGCTACGAGCTCTGTTCCCGACGACGCGCCCACGAAGACGTCGACGGGGAGCTGCAGCATGCTCGGAAACGGAGTCGCGTACGCGAGCGTCTGCAGCCAGTCCGGGAAGAAGCGGACGGGGATGATGAAGCCGGAGAAGAAGGCGGCGAGCGCGACGGCGATGCGCATGGCTCCGCGGTAGTCGAGCAGCCAGAACGCCGAGAGGTTGTAGAGGAAGCGGAAGGCGAAGCTGACGGCGATTGCCAGCACGACGCTGAGGAAAAATACGGCCCAGACGACCGGATTGGTCGGCGCAGTCAGGTCGAAGACGATGGCGCCGATGACGAGCGGCGGTAGCCCGCGGAAGACCGCGTGGTACAGGGCTCGCCCGTAGTCGGAGGCCAGGCCTGCCCGGAGCGGATGCACGGGCCGGATGAGGTCGGTGGCGACGTCGCCGCGCTGGATCCGCTGGGCAAAGTCCGCATCGCCGAAGATCGCCGACGGTCGAGAGCATCGCCTGCGTCAGCCAGACGTACGTCAGCGCGTCGGTGGCGTCATAGCCGCCGATGTCGTCGCGCGTCTCGAACAGCGCGAGCAGGACGTAGGCCTGGATGAAGCCGAAGACGGTGTTCGTGAACATGCCCGCCCACGTGGCGGCCGGGTAGGCGGCATAGCGGCGATAGCCGCGGCGGGCCAGCTCCCAGTCGAGGCGCACGCGACAGTATGTCGGTGCGTTGGCTAGCGCTCGTAGGCGACTTCGCCGGACTCGACCAGGACCCGCTCGCCGTGGCCGATGTCCAGCTCCAGGCGACCGTCGCAGTTGATGCCCGTCGCGATTCCGCTCTTGCCGTCCACGGTGACGGGACGGCCACGGAGAAAGTCGCGGGGCCCGATCTCGACGAACACATCTACGAGTCCGCCGTGGCGCCACTCGTCATAGATTCGCTCGAGCCGGAAGAGCAGCGAGCCCAGCAACGCCGCGCGATCGAACGTCTGCCCCGTGATCGTTCTCAGCGATGCCGCGGGCGTATGCGCGTCCGAGGGGAGCTGCTCTCGCGTCTGGTTGACGTTGATGCCGATGCCGAGGGTGACGACCCCGTCGCGCAGCTCCCCGAGCACGCCGCACACCTTGCGGCGGTTGAGCATGACGTCGTTCGGCCACTTGATCTGGGCGGCCAGGCCGGTCGCCCCCTCGATCGCCTCCGCAGCCGCGATCGCACCGACGAGCGTCAGCTCGGGCGCGTGGAGCTTCGGAGGAGGATGCAGGACGATCGAACAGAGAAGCGACGTGCCTGCGGGCGCCTCCCAGACCTGTCCGTAACGGCCGCGGCCCGCGGTCTGGACGTCGCAGTTGCCGCCACCGCGCCTTCAGGCGCGCTCTCGTCGAGCAGCAGTTGCGTCGACTCAGTCTCCTCGACATACGTGTACGGCCGCCCGAAGCGTCCCTTGATGTGCCTGTCGACAGACTCGTATGCCAGCGAGTCGGCCATCAGGCAGCGACGGGCTCCACCCGCACCGCCGAGATCTTGTACTCGGGCGTGCCGATCAGCGGATCGCCGACGTCGTGCGTGAGCCAGTTCACCTTCGCCCCTTCGAAGTGGAGCGCCATCCAGACGAGCCCCGGGTAGACGCGGTCAGAGATGGCGACGCGCGCCTCCAGCGACCCGCGTCGCGATGAGATCTGCGCCCAGTCGCCCTCCGCGAGGCCGAGGTTCGACGCGTCCTCGGCCGAGATCTCGAAGAACGGGTCTCGCTGCTTGTCCGTGATCCCGTCCTCGCGCATCGTCATCGTCGCCGAGTTGTAGTGGTAGAGCGTGCGGCCGGTGTTGAGGATGAGCGGGTACTCCGAGTCGGGTTGCTCGATCGGCGGCTGATACTCGACGGGGAAGAACTTCCCGCGTCCGCCCGGCACGAGCGGGCCTCGGCGCGTGGAGGAATGGTGAGCCGGGGTGCCCGAGCTCCGGTGCCGGCCATTGCATGCCCTGCTCCTCGAGCCTGTCATAGCGGATGCCGTACCACGCCGGCGCGAGGTCAGCCATCTCGTTCCAGACCGACTCCGCGTCCGGATAGTCCGGCCATCGGGCGCCTAGCGCGCGGGCGAGGTCGATGACGATGTCGCGGTCGACACGAGCATTGCCCGGGCACGGCAAGGCAGCCCTGACGCGGTTGATCCGCCGCTCGGTGTTCGTGAACGTGCCGTCCTTCTCCGCAAAGCTCGACGCGGGCAAGACGACGTCGGCGTACTTCATCGTCATGTCGTTGAGGAAGATGTCCTGGGAGACGATGAACTCGAGGCCGGCGATGCCCTCCTCGACATGGTGGGCGTTCGGCTCCGTCTGCATCGGGTTCTCACCGATGAGGTAGAGCGCCTGGATCCGGTTGTCGTGGCAGGCCGCCATGATCTGGTCAAGCCGGTAGCCGGGCGTCTCGGGCACCTCGACCCCCCACGCCTCCGAGAACTTCTTGCGGATCTCGGGCTCGTCTACCGGCTGGTAGCCGTGGAGATACGAGGGGTTCGCGCCCGAGTCGTTCAGCCCCTGGACGTTGTTCTGGCCGCGGAGGGCGTTGAGCCCGGTCGACTCGTAGCCGAGGTGCCCCGTCATCAGCACGAGGTTGGAGAGCGACCAGATGTTGTCGACGCCGCAGGCGTGCTCGGTGATGCCGAGCGTGTAGAAGACCGCCGCGTGCCGCTCCGTCGCGTACTCGCGAGCCGTGGCCCGGATGTCCTCCGCAGCGACCCCCGTGACCTGCTCGGCCTCCTCCGGCGTGTAGCGGGATACGACCTCGCGCAGCGCGTCGAAGTCGTCCGTGAACTCGCGGATGTACTCCTCGTTCTCGAGCCCCTCCTCGAGGATCACGTTCATCATCGCGTTGATCAGCCAGACGTCGGAGCCCGGGCGGAGCTGCAGATGACGCTTCGCGATCTTCGTCAGCCAGATCTTCCGCGGGTCGGCGACGACGAGCGTCGCCCCGTTCCGCACAGCCTTCTTCATCCGCAATGCGAGCACCGGGTGCGCCTCGGTCGTGTTCGAGCCGATCACGAGCAGGAAGCGCGCGTTCTCGATCTCCGGGATCGAGTTGGTGCTTGCTCCTCTGCCTAACGACCTGACCAGGCCGTAAAGGGTCGGAGCGTGTCAGGTGGCTTCGCAGGAGTGGACGGAGTTCGTGTGCAATGCCGTTCGGGCGAGCTTCTGGATCAGGTAGTTCTCCTCGTTCGTCAGCCTCGCCGACGCCAGCACGCCCACCGACTGCGTGCCGTGCTCCTTCATCACTCGGCGTAGCCCGCTGGGCCGCGGTCTCGAGCGCGGTGTCCCAGTCGGTCGGGTGCAGCTCGCCGTCCTCACCGCGGACGAGCGGCTCCGTAAGCCGGTCCGGGTGGTGGACGAAGTTGAAGGCGAAGCGGCCCTTGACGCAGAGGTTGCCCTCGTTCGGCAGGTACTCCGGCTCCGACGTCACCTTGACGATGCGCTTCGTCTGCGGATCGACGTTCAGGTCGATCTGGCAGCCGACGCCGCAGAACGTGCACGTCGTCTTCGTCTTCTCGAGCGCCTGCTCGTGCCCGGGCGAAGCGCCGGTCGTGAACTTCTCGAAGATGGCGCCGGTCGGGCAGACCGAGAGGCAGCCACCGCACAGCTCGCACTCGGTATCGAGCCACGAGTCGCCGTGAGTGGGGACGATCCGCGCTTCGGCGCCCCGGCCTTCGAACGTCAGCGCCGAGCACATCATCACCTCCTGCGTGTAGCGCACGCAGCGGTTGCAGAGGATGCACGCGTCCGGCTCGTAGCCCATGTAGGCGTTGCGGTCCTCGTACGGCTTGCGCTTCGCGTCGGGGAGGACGAACGGCGCCGTCGCGCCGACCTCCTCCGCGAGATCGGTGAGCTCGTTGGGCCGGCCGCCGGGGTTCGCGTTCAGGTGCTCGACCAGCAGCATTTCCGTGAGCGTGCGGCGCATGGCGCCCGTCTCGCCGTTCGTGGAGACCGCTATCCCCTCGCGGACGCGCTCTGCGCAGGCGGGCACGGGCCTGGGCGCTCCCTCCACCTCGACGAGGCACATGCGGCAGCCGCCGTACGGGTCGAGCTTGTCGTCGTGGCAGAGCGTCGGGATGAAGACCCCGTGCCGCGCCGCCGCATGGACGAGCAGCTCGCCCTCGGGCGCGGACACCGGCTTGCCGTCGAGCGTGAACTGAATCACCGCCGCTTCATCGTATCCCGGCCTCTCGTCGATGGAATGATCCCACCATGCTCTCGAGCCTCGAGATCGCCCAGGCCGCGAAGCTCCGGCCGATTTCAGACATTGCGGCGGAGATTGGCCTCGACCCCGACGAAGTTGAGCTCTACGGCCGCTACAAGGCCAAGGTCGACCTGTCGGTGCTAGACCGCCTGGCTGCGACACCCGACGCGAAGCTCGTCTGCGTGACCGCAATCACACCGACGAAGGCAGGTGAGGGGAAGACGACGACGTCGGTCTCCCTGACCCAGGGTCTCGGGAAGATCGGCAAACGGCCCGTGCTCTGCCTCCGCGAGGCATCGCTCGGGCCGGTTTTCGGGATCAAGGGCGGTGCGGCGGGCGGCGGCTATGCACAGGTCGTGCCGATGGAGGACCTGAACCTCCACTTCACCGGTGACATCCACGCGATCGGCGCCGCGAACAACCTCCTCGCCGCGATGCTCGAGGCGAGCATCCTCCACCTGAACCCGCGCCGCATCGACCCGCTGCGCGTCAGCTGGCGTCGCTGCATGGACATGAACGACCGTGCGCTCCGCGAGATCGTGATCGGGCTCGGCGGTCGCGCGAACGGCTACGTCCGGGAGACCGGCTTCGACATCACCGCGGCCTCGGAGGTGATGGCGATCACCGCCGTCGCGCGCGACCTCCACGATCTCCGTCGGCGGCTCGGGGCGATCACCGCCGCGTACGACTGGTACGGGCAGCCCGTGACCGCCGAGCAACTTCACGCAGCCGGAGCGATGGCCGTGCTGCTCAAGGACGCGATCAAGCCGAATCTCGTACAGACGCTCGAGGGCCAGCCGGCGTTCGTCCACTGCGGCCCGTTCGCCAACATCGCGCACGGGAACAACTCGCTCGTCGCCGACCTCGTCGCGCTCAAGCTCGGCGATTACGTCGTCACGGAGAGTGGCTTCGGCTCGGACATGGGCATGGAGAAGTTCCTCGACATCGTGTGCCGCGCCGGCGGCATTCGCCCGAACGCCGTCGTGCTCGTCGCGACCGTCCGCGCACTCGAGCATCACGGGGGGGAGCCCGACGGCGGCGTGCCGGCAATCAAGCGCGGCGCCGCGAACCTCGCGCGCCACCTCGGGATCGTCGAGGAGTTCGGTCTCAAGGCCGTCGTCGCGGTCAACCGCTTCCCCGGCGACACGGACGAGGAGCTCGCCACCGTGCGCCGGCTCGCGCTCGAGCACGGCGCGCACGCCGCAGAAGTCAACGACGCGTTCGAGCGCGGGGGGGCAGGCGCGGCGGAGCTTGCGGAAGCCGTCGTCGACGCAGCGGAGCAACCGTCGCACTTCGACTACCTCTACCCGGACGACGCGCCGATCGCGGAGAAGATCGAGGCGATCGCGAAGCGGGCGTACGGCGCCGATGGCGTGTACTTCCTGGCTGCTGCCGAGAACGACATCAAGCGCTTCACCGAGCAGGGCCTCGGCAACGTGCCGATCTGCATGGCGAAGACCCATCTCTCGATCTCCCACGACCCGGCACTCCTGAACGCACCGACGGGCTTCACGGTCCCCGTGCGGGCGGTGCGCGCGTACACAGGCGCCGGCTGGCTCGTCGCGCTCTGCGGTGACATGCAGACGATGCCCGGCCTCGGCGCTACGCCCGCCGCCTTCAACGTCGACATCGACGACGAAGGGCGCACGGTCGGGCTGTTCTGATGCCCGCTGTGCCGGTCCGCTGGGGAGTCATCTCGACGGCCAACATCAACAGGCACGTCATCCCCGCAGCGCACGTGTCGGACAAAGTGGAGCTGATCGCCGTCGCGAGCCGCGACCAGGCTCATGCCGACGCGTACGCGCGGGACTGGGAAATCGAGCGAGCCTACGGCTCGTACGACGCGCTGCTCGAGGACCCGGATGTGGAGGCGGTGTACATCTCGCTTCCCAACTCCATGCACGTCGAGTGGTCGATCCGATCCGTGGAAGCCGGCAAGCACGTGCTCTGCGAGAAGCCGTTCGACCGGCGGCCGGGGGAGGTCGAGCGCGCCTTCGATGCGGCGGACAAGGCCGAACGGCTGCTGATGGAGGCGTTCATGTACCGCCACAACCCGCAGACCCAGCAGCTGGTAGAGCTCGTTCGGGGCGGCGCGATAGGCGAGCTGCGCGTCATCCGGTCGACATTTAGCTTCTCCGTCTACGACCCCGAGAACGTCAGGCTCCGGGCGGACCTGGACGGCGGGAGCCTGATGGACGTCGGCTGCTATTGCGTGAGCGGGTCGCGCCTGCTCGCCGGCGAGCCGACAGCGGTCAGCGGGGAAGCCTACGTCGGCCCGACCGGAACCGACTGGGTATTCGCAGGGTCGATGCGCTTCCCCGACGACGTCATCGCACTCTTCGACTGCGGCACCTCTCTGCCGTTACGCGACGAGCTCGAGGCGGTCGGCACCGAAGGCTCGCTCTTCCTCGACGACCCGTGGCACTGCCGGACGCCGGTCATCGAGCTTCGGCGCGGCGACGAAGCGGAGCGCCTCGAGCTCGAGCCCGTCGACTCCTACAGGCTGCAGCTGGAGAACCTGAGCGATGCGATCCGTGGCAGGGCCGCCCCACTACTGGGGCGCGAGGACGCGGTTGCGCAGGCGCGGGTGATCGACGCCCTCTTCCGGTCCTCGGAGACGGGCGCGCGCGCGCTCGTTGGCTGAGCTCGTCGACCTCGTACGAATCAGTGTTTTCCCCGATACGAACGACCGCCGCGGAGGAGGAAGATGAACGTCAGAACGGTGCGCCTCGGCGCCGACGCAGCTTCTGAGCCGTCGCGCGAGCCCTGGCGCCGTTCCGCCACCAGTCGCTTCGAAAGGAGGTGCAGACAAAATGGCGACGATTACCAAGAGCATCGTGATCGAGGCACCCGTAAAGAAGGTCTTCTCCTACCTCGACGAGCCCGTCAACCTGCCCGAGATCTGGCCGAGCATGATCGAGGTCAAGGACGTGGCGACGCTGCCCACCGGTGGCTACCGGTTCCACTGGATCTACAAGATGGCCGGCATGCAGTTCGAGGGCGACGCTGAGACGATCGAGTTCGACCTCGAACGCCACATCCTTCGGAAGAGCACTGGCCAGTTCCCGAGCACGTTCGACTACACGTTCACGCCCGAGGGCGAGCGGACGAAGGTCGAGCTGAAGGCGGTCTACGAGCCGCCGAAGGCCCTGTTCGGCAAGTTCACGGAGCCGTTCGTCCTCAAGCTGAACGAGCGTGAGGCGGAGACGGTTCTCGCGAACCTCAAGGATCGCCTGGAGATCTAGTCGTCTCTCTACGGATCGCCGTTGCAGAGGGGCCCTCGCGGCCCTCTTTGAGCGGTGACGTGCTCTAGGATCGCGTGCCGTGAAAGTCCGCGCCGCCGTGCTGGAGGAGTTCGGACAGCCGCTCGTCGTCCAGGACGTCGAGCTGGCGGAGCCCAAGGCCGGCGAGGCGCTCGTCCGGCTCGTTGCCTGTGGCGTGTGCCACACCGACCTCTACACCGCGTCCGGTGCCGATCCCAGCGGCTACGTCCCCGTGCGTGCTCGGCCATGAGGGCGCGGGCGTCGTCGAGCGTGTGGGCGACGGCGTGACACTCGTCGCCCCCGGCGACCACGTCGTCACGCTGTTCGCGCCCGAGTGCGGCGAGTGCATCCACTGCCGTAGCGAGCGCACGAACCGCTGCGTCGCCATTCGCGACCAGCAGGGGCTCGGCTTCCTCCCCGACGGCACGACGAGGTTCAGCCGCAGCGGCGATCCGCTGAAGCACTTCATGGGCACCTCGACGTTCGCGGAGTACACCGTCATGCCCGAGATCGCGCTGGCGAAGGTCAGCCCAGAGGCTCCGCTCGAAGGCTGCGCGCCTTTCGCCTGCGGCCTGTCGACCGGCATCGGGGCCGTCCTCTTCACGGCGCGGGTCGAGCCAGGATCCGTCTGCGCCGTCTTCGGCTGCGGCCTGGTCGGCCTCGGCGCGGTCATCGGCTGCCGGCTGGCCGGCGCAGAGCGCATCATCGCCGTCGATCTCTCCGACGACCGGCTCGCGGAAGCTCGCCGTCACGGCGCCACCGACACGCGACTCGCGTCGAGCGACACCGTCGACTGGATCCGCTCGCAGACCGGCGGCTTCGGCGCCGACTACACGTTCGAGGCGACCGGCAACGTCGCCGTCATGGGCCAGGCCGTCGAGGCCGCGCGCGAGGCGTGGGGTCTCGCGACGATGTGCGGCGTGGCGGGCAAGGGCGAGACGGTCGACGTCGTCCCGCGCCTGCTCATCACCGGCCGCCGCGTGACGGGATCATCGTTCGGGGGCGTGAAGGGACGGACGCACGTTCCGCAACTCATCGACCGCTGGCTTGCCGGCGAGATCGACGTCGAGTCGCTGATCTCGCACCGGCTCGCGCTCGACGAGGTGAACCGCGGCTTCGAGCTGATGGAGGCCCAGGACGGCATCCGCAGCGTGATCGCGTTCGCGTAGCATCGGTGACATGGCTGCCGTGTCCTCATCACTGACGGTCGGCGGTAGCGACTACGAGATCTTCAGGCTGGACTCGCTGCAGGCCAGCCACGACATCGCGCGCCTGCCGTTCACGCTGCGCATCCTGCTGGAGAACGCGCTGCGCACGGGCACCGAGGCCGACGTGGAGGCCGTCGCCGGCTGGGTCGCCACCGACGAGCCCTCACGTGAGCTGAGCTTCACGCCCACACGCGTCCTCCATCAGGACTTCACGGGCGTGCCGGCGGTCGTCGACCTCGTCGCCATGCGCGACGCGATGCGCGACCTCGGCGGCGACCCCGTCCGCATCGACCCCGAGCTGCCCTCGAACCTCGTCATCGACCATTCGGTGCAGGTCGATGCCTTCGCGTCCCGCAACGCGATGGCGCGAAACACGGAGCTCGAGTTCGAGCGGAACCGCGAGCGCTACGCGTTCCTCCGTTTCGGCCAGCAGGCGTTCGACGGACTGACGGTGGTCCCGCCCGCCACCGGCATCGTCCACCAGGTCAACCTCGAGTTCCTCGCCCGCGTCGTCCAGGACCGCAACGGACAGGCCTTTCCCGACACCTTGCTCGGCACGGACTCGCACACGACGATGGTCAACGGGCTGGGAGTGCTCGGCTGGGGTGTCGGCGGCATCGAGGCGGAGGCGGCGATGCTCGGCGAGGCCGTCTCGATGCTCGTGCCGC
The DNA here is from genome assembly GCA_963711315.1 of uncultured Actinomycetes bacterium. Classification (GTDB taxonomy): domain Bacteria; phylum Actinomycetota; class Thermoleophilia; order Gaiellales; family Gaiellaceae; genus PALSA-612. Next base: position 290,945 of record CAVQDQ010000005.1, on the reverse strand, counting down.
AGGTCGTGGGCTTTCGTCTGACGGGCAAGCTCCCGGACGGCTCCACGGCCACCGACCTCGTGCTGACCGTGACCCAGATCCTTCGTGAGACAGGCGTGGTCGGGAAGTTCGTCGAGTACTTCGGCGCCGGCCTCGAGGGCCTGCCCGTCGCAGACCGCGCGACGCTCGGGAACATGTCGCCCGAGTACGGAGCCACCTGCGGCTTCTTCCCCGTCGACGGGGAGACGCTGACCTACCTGCGGCTGACCGGCCGCGCGGAAGAGCACGTCGCGCTCGTGGAGGCCTACTGCAAGGAGAACATGCTCTGGCACGACCCGGCCGACGGCGAGCCCACGTACTCGCAGATCGTCGAGCTCGACCTGGCCACCGTCGAGCCGAGCCTCGCGGGCCCGCGGCGGCCGCAGGACCGCGTGCCGCTGCGCGACGCGAAGGAGTCGTTCCTCGCCGCCCTCCCGACCTTCGGCGTCGACTACGGCACGGCCGAGGATGCTGCATCAGCCGAGAGCTTCCCGGCCAGCGACCCCATAGCCCAGGCCGCCCCCGGCCACGAGGTGTCGCAGGCGACCGCCACGGTGGTCGTTCCGGACGCCGGCGAGCGCTCGGAGGCGGTCTGGTGCGAGCTCGACGGAGAGCGCTTTCCCCTCAACCACGGCGCAGTCGTGATCGCCGCCATCACGAGCTGCACGAACACGTCGAACCCACAGGTGATGGTCGCGGCGGGGCTGCTCGCGAAGAAGGCGGTGGAGCGCGGCCTGCAGCGCCGTCCGTGGGTGAAGTCGAGCCTTGCGCCGGGGTCGAAGGTCGTCACGCAGTACCTCGACGAGGCGGGCCTCTCGCCCCATCTCGACGAACTGGGCTTCCAGACCGTCGGCTACGGCTGCACGACGTGCATCGGCAACTCGGGGCCTCTGCCGGACGAGATCTCGCGGGCGGTCTCCGAGGGCGACCTCGCCGTCGTTGCGGTCCTGTCAGGGAATCGGAACTTCGAGGCGCGCATCCACCCCGAGGTCAAGGCGAATTACCTAGCGTCGCCGCCGCTCGTGGTCGCCTACGCGCTCGCGGGCCGGATGGACCTGGACCTCGTGGAGGAGCCGCTCGGGACCGGTGAAGACGGCGAGGACGTATACCTCGCAGACATCTGGCCCAGCCTGCAGGAGGTGCAAGAAGTCATCGGCTCCGCGCTGCGACGCGAGATGTTCGAGCAGACGTACGCGGACGTGTACACGGGCGACGAGCGCTGGCGCGCGCTCGACATCCCCTCCGGGCATCTTTACGAGTGGGATCCGGAGTCGACGTACATCCGTCGCCCGCCGTACTTCGACGGCATGGGCCGCCAGCCCGAGCCCGTCGAGGACGTCACAGGCGCACGTTGCCTCGTCATGGTGGGCGACTCGGTGACGACGGACCACATCTCACCCGCCGGCGCAATCAAGCCGGACAGCCCAGCCGGCCGCTACCTCGTCGAGCATGGCATCGAGCGCAAGGACTTCAACTCGTACGGCTCACGCCGCGGCAACCACGAGGTGATGATCCGCGGCACCTTCGCCAACGTCCGGCTCCGCAACCTGCTCGTCCCAGGCTCGGAGGGGACGTGGACGGTGCACTTGCCCCCAAACAGTGCAACAGAGAGTGACGAGACGACGATCTTCGAGGCGGCGGAGCGCTACCGCAAGGAGGGCGTGCCGCTCGTCGTCATCGCCGGCAAGGAGTACGGCTCCGGCTCGTCACGAGACTGGGCGGCGAAGGGGCCGGCGCTGCTCGGTGTGCGGGCCGTGCTCGCCGAGAGCTACGAGCGAATCCATCGCTCCAACCTGCTGATGATGGGCGTGCTGCCGCTGCAGTTCATGGACGGCGAGGGGCGAGAGGCACTCGGGCTGACCGGCCGTGAGCTCTTCTCGATCGAGGGCGTCGAGGACGGCGAGGCCAAAGAGGTGACAGTGCGCGCGGACGACCGCGAGTTCCGCGCCCGTGTTCGGCTCGACACGCCGCGCGAGCGCGAGTACTACCGTCACGGCGGCATCCTCCGCTTCGTGTTGCGCCGGCTGCTCACAGCTTGATGTACGGGCCGCCGGATGACACGATCATCTCGGCACACGACCGTGCGCCGCATCCAGCGACAGAAGGGAGTCCGATGAAGAGATTCGCTCTCGTGATTGCGGTCGCCATAGCTGCGGTCATCTCCATCTGGGCCTTGACCGCCGGGGCCGTCACCAAGAAACCGCTTGTCGCGGTTCAGGTGGACGCGTTCAGCGTCTTTCCGGCGACGCAAGGTGCACCGGTGGGCAAGGTCAAGTTCGTGGTCACGAACACGGGCACGATCGACCACGAGTTCGTCGTCTTGAAGACGGCCAAGCCGGCCGGCAATCTGCTCAAGGGCAAGGAGGCCAACGAGTCCGGCGCCGTCGGGGAGATCGACGGGGTGCCCGCCGGCTCGGCGCGAACATTGACGATCACGCTCAAGCGGGGTCACTACTCCCTGATCTGCAACCTGCCGGGCCACTACCTGGCCGGTCAGTTCGCCGACTTCTACGTGCGCTGAGCCTGCGACGGTGCGTGGGCCCGATGTACGGGCCCACGCCCGCTCTGTCCGGCGCAGACTGAACAACCCGCAGCCCGTCTGTGGCTTTCTCCGGATGTCGGGAATCGCCCAAGAAGGCACCATGTGAATGTGAAGGTGTTGCTCGTCGAAGACGAGGACGCGATCGCCGAGCCGCTCGCCGAGGGGCTCCGGCGTGAAGGATTCGACGTCGAGCGCGCGGCCACTGGTAACGCGGCACTGGCCGCTCGCGAGCCCGACCTCGTCCTGCTCGACATCCGCCTGCCCGACGTGGACGGCCTGACGGTGTGCCGGCAGCTCCGTGCCCGCTCGGGCGTCCCCATCATCATGATCACCGCCAAGGGCGAGGAGATCGACAAGGTCGTCGGGCTCGAGATGGGTGCTGACGACTATCTCACCAAGCCGTTCGGGTTCCGCGAGTTGCTCGCGCGGATTCGGGCTGTCACACGGCGGTCGTCGGAAGCGCACCAGCCGTCCGTCCTCACGGTGGGCGAGCTCGCCGTCGATGTGCCTGCAAGGACGGTCACCCTCGGCGAGCGAGAGCTCGAACTGACGCCGAAGGAGTTCGACCTGCTCGCCCTGCTGGCCCGGAACCACGGAGCCGTGGTCTCGAAGCAGCAAATCCTCGAACAGGTCTGGCAAACGACGTGGTACGGCAGCGCGAAGACGATCGACGTCCACGTCGCCGGCACTGCGGCGCAAGCTCGGCGATCCGGCCTGGATCGAGACGGTGCGCGGCGTGGGCCTCCGCGTCCGCGTCCCGGCGTGAGACGGCAGCTGCTCGCCACATACCTCGTGCTCGCGCTCGCCGTGCTCGCAGCGCTCGAGATTCCCCTCGGCATCACGTACGCGCGTAGCCAGAAGACCGATCTCGAGAATCGCATCAGGCTCGATGCGCTCACGATCGCGACGCTGGCCGAAGATGGGCTGGAGCGCCAGGTCGCCAGGCCCGCGCGAGCCCTGATCTCAACGGCAGCTGCATATGCGAAGAGCCCGGGCGGGCGAGTCGTGGTCGTGGACGACAGGGGCATCAGTCTCCTCGACACCGGGTCGCGCACGGGTCGCACGTTTGCGTCTCGGCCAGAGATCGGGTCAGCGCTGCGCGGCCAGACGTCGTCGGGAACACGCCACTCGAGCACGCTCGGGACGGATCTCATGTACGTCGCCGTCCCCGTCGCCTCGAGCGGCAAGGTGCACGGGGCGGTCCGCGTCACCTATCCGACGTCAGCTCTCGACCGCCGCGTCCGTCGCTACTGGCTCGTGCTCGCCGCCATCGCCGCAGTCGTACTCGCGGTGGCAGCTGTTGTGGGCCTTCGGCTCTCGCGCACGGTCACTGCGCCGCTGGCGGAGCTCGAGAAGGCCACGAAGGCGGCGGGCGAAGGAGACTTGACCGCGCGCGCTCGCAGTCGGCGCGGGCCCGCCGGAGATCCGCACGCTCGCCGCACGCTTCAACGAGATGGTCGCCCGGCTGGAGGTGCTCGTTCGATCGCAGCAGGAGTTCGTGGCCGACGCGTCGCATCAGCTCCGGACGCCGTTGACGGCGCTCCAGCTGCGACTCGAGAACCTGGGGCGAGACGTCAGGCCTGATGGCGCGGCGCAGCTCGACGGCGCCCTCGCGGAGGTGTCGCGTCTCGGCGGCCTCGTGGACGGACTGCTGTCGCTTGCCCGTGCGGACGCGATTGACGCGAGCCCGGTGAGCGTCGACTTGCACGATGCCGTCAGGAGCAGGTTCGCGGCCTGGGCCGCCCGCGCCGAGATGACCGACGTAACCCTCGAGCTCGACGTTCCCGCCGGGCTTCGCGCCGAGGCCACACCCGGCTCGCTCGACCAGGTGCTCGACAACCTGCTGGCGAACGCCCTCGCCGTCTCACCGCATGGGGGCCGGATCAGCGTTCGGGGGCAACGAGCCGAGAGGTTCGTGGAGCTCCACGTCGCCGACGAAGGGCCGGGATTGACGGCGGAGCAGCGCGCCCGGGCCTTCGACCGCTTCTGGCGCGAGGGCCCTTCCTCGGGAACGGGACTTGGTCTCGCGATCGCCCACCAACTCGTGACGGCGGACGGCGGCGAGCTGGAGCTGCGAGACGCGGCGGGCGGCGGCCTGGACGCCGTCGTTCGCCTTCCCGCTTCTTAACCGAACCAGGCCAAATCTCTGCCCTCCGTTGGCCCTGGGCTAACCGAGGTGGACCTACCCTCGCAGTAGACATCGGCAAGGAGGAAGACATGGCTCGTCGACACACATTCGTTGTCGCCGCTCTGCTGGCGCTCTCCGTAGCGGCCGGTAGCCTCGGGCTGGCCCGTACGCTCAAGCTCGGCGCGGCCTCGGCCGAGGCGACCAACGCCCAGGTCGCCGCACAGGAGCGCCGGCTCAACGTTTTCGAGGCATCGCTCCGCCGACAGCTCGCCAGCAGCCCGGCCGTGCCGGTCGGGACCCAAGTGACGCCGTCCCGTGCGCAGCGCATCGAGTACGTCCGCCCCAGCCCGATTGTCGTCTCGGCAAGCGCGTCGGGCTACGAGTCCGAAGACGACGGTGGCGTGGCGCTCGAGCACGAGGTTGGCGAGCACGATGACTAGCCACACGGGCCGCCTCTATGCCCTCGCCGCATCGCTGGCCGCATTCTTCGTCCTCTGGGCGGCGATCGCCGCCAACCCGTGGAAGGCAGCGGCCGGCGATCCGAGGCTCGTCGCTCTCGCGCAGCGACAACAGCTTCTGCGCCGGGACGCGAGGATCGTCCGTCAGATCGTGCAGCAGCGTACGAGCGCAGCTGCAGCGCGAGCGAAGGCACGCTCTGCCGCCGCAGCCGCCCCGCCGCCCGCGGTGCGCGTAGTGACTCTCCCCCGCTCGTCGTTACGCGAACGTCGTGATGGAGCGACGCGCGTTCCGGGCGATGGGCACCGACGTCGAGCTGTTGCTCGACGCGCCGCCGGGCGTGGAGACCTTCCTCACACTCGCTGCCGCGGAGCAGGAGATGTCGAGGCTCGAAGGCATCTTTTCCCGATTTCGCGAGGACTCCGAGCTCTCCGCGCTCAACCGAGAGGGCAGCCTGCGCGCCGGCCCCGAGCTCGTGCAGGTCACCCAGCTCGCCGTGGAGGCCAGGCTGCGCACTGACGGCCGGTTCGACCCGACTGTGCATGACGCGCTCGTGGCCGCCGGTTACGACCGAAGCTTCGAGCAGTTGCACGGCCGGATTGCGGCGACAACCGCCCCCCCTCTCTGCGGCGGCCGCATCGCCGTGGACCCGCTGACGGGGCTGATCGAGCTCGAGTCGGGGTTCCGGCTGGACCTCGGCGGCATCGCGAAGGGCTACGCGGTCGACCGGCTCTGCGACATGCTCGCCGCGGCCGGTCCGTGCCTCGTCGACGCCGGCGGCGACATTGCCGTGCGCGGCGGCAGCTGGCCAGTCGGCGTGGAGACGGCCGATGGCATGCTCACGCTCCAGCTGACGGGCGGGGCTGTGGCGACATCGGGAATCGACCGGCGCAGCTGGTCGAGCGACGTAGGGCGCGCGCACCACGTCATCGATCCGGCCACCGGGCGACCCGCGGAGCGCGACCTGCTGCGCGTGACCGTTGTTGCCGACAGTGCCGCCGAAGCCGAGGTGCTGGCGAAGTCGCTCTACCTCGCGGGCGCTGCCCAGGCAACGCGAGAAGCAGACGGTCTCGGAACGCCGACGGTGCTCGTCACGAGAGACGGGCGCACAGCGCTCGCGGGAGGGCTCTCGTCTTGAAGGCCGATCCGACGTTCTGGATACTGGCTCGCGCATCCGGCTTCACCGCGTACCTGTTGCTGACGGCATCGGTCCTCGCCGGGCTCGTGCTGAAGTCGCGGCCGTTTCGGATGTTGAAGCCGGCGGCGGTCACGGACACTCACCGGTTTCTCGCCCTGCTCGGGCTGTGCGCGGTCGCGCTGCATGGCATGTCGCTCGTGGCCGACCGAACGGTGACAATGCCGATCGCCGGCCTGTTCGTACCAGGTCTCTCCCCCTATCGCCCTCTGGCAGTAGGCATCGGCGTGCTGACCACCGAGCTGATGCTCGCGGTCTACGCCTCGTTCTCGCTGCGCAGACGGATCGGCAACAAGAACTGGCGCCGACTGCACTGGACGACCTACGCGATCTTCGCCGGCGCCACGGTCCACGGCGTGACGGCCGGGACAGACACGGCACATCCCTGGGCGCTCGCGGTGTATCTCGCCGCCGTCGGCGGCGTCACCTTCGCCATCGCCTGGCGCACCCTAGCTCCACCCATACCCCAAGCGACGAGGAGGGCAGCATGACCCTGTATCGCATCGAGATCGACCGCTCGAGCTGCGTCGGCTACGCCGGCTGCATCCGCGAGGCACCCGACGTGTTCTGGATCGAGGACGGCCTCGCATACGCCGAGGCGTCGACCGGCGACGCCAGCGCGCTGGAGGCCGCGGAGCTCTGCCCCGTCAGCGCGATCACGGTCGTTCCGATGGAGAGCGACGCGCTCGCCGCGTAACCTTGCCAAGCGTGATCCGGATCGTGCTGGTCCTGGCCGTCGTCGTCGCGGCAGCGATCGTCGCGAACGTCGCCTTGCTCTCGGTCGCTTCGGGCAGTCACGAGCGCGTCGGACAGTTGAGCCCCGTGGTGGCGGTTTCGCCGCTCAGTGCGCGTCCCGCCGCGACCCAGGCCACTTCACGCCCTCTGCGTCCGCAGGTTACGCCCGGCCAGACCACCGCTCCCGAGCGAGCCGATCAGGACGGAGACGAGATCGGCGCCGACGACTAGCGCCGGCCGTTCTCGTCTTCCCAGGTGACGTCGGAACGCACGGCGACGACGCCGGGAACCCGTCTGACGAAGTCCGGCAGCATCTCGGCTGTGGCACGGTTCTCGACCTCGCCCTTGAGCGTGACGACACCCTCCTTCACGGCAACTTCCACCAGCCCGGGCGTGACCCAGAGCGTCTTCATGAGCACGTCCTGACGGATCTCTTCCGTGAGCTCCGCATCCGAACGGACGAACACACGAACGAGGTCGGCCCGGGTGACGATGCCGAGCAGCGTGCCGTCTGCGTCCACGACCGGCAGCCGGTTCACGCCTTGGTCCACCATCACTCCAGCGGCTTCGGCGACCGGGCGGTCAGGTCCAATGGTCAGCGCTGGCGACGTCATCGCCGCCTCGGCGGTACGCGCCTCGAGCTTCAGCTCGGCCGTCGCTCGGTCGTCGAGAAGAACTCCGAACAGGCGGCGACGTTCGGCGGTGCGGCCGCGTTCCTTGACAAGGATGTCGCCCTCGGAGACGACGCCGACGACGCGGCCGTCATCCACGACCGGCAGTCCTGAGATGCGCCGCTCCGTGAGCAGCGCGGCGACATCGCGCAGCGACGTTCCCTTGTCGACGGTCACCACATCCACGGTCATGACCTCGGCGACCTTCATCACGTCACGCTCCTTTCCCTCGCGGCGCCTGCACCGTCCCAGTCAGCGGCGAACCGTGCGAGGTCGAGTGTCGAGAGAACTCCGACCGGTAAGCCGGTACCCGGCTCGACGACGACGAGGTGGGCGGAACCGTGCTCGGTCATGAGCTGCGCCGCGCGATCGAGGGTCTCGTCGGAAGGGACGGTGACGACAGGGCTGCCGGCGATCTGGCCGGCAGTGCGCTCGTCGAGGATGCCTTCGCTCAATCCCCCTGCGAGGTCGAGATCGGAAACGACCCCCCAGAACGGCCGCCCGTCGGCCGCCTCGTCTCGCTCGTCGAAGACGACGACGCAGTGCACGCGGTAGGCAGCCATCATCCTCGCGACGGTGCGAAGAGCTGCGCTGTGAGGGCAGGTGATGACACCGGGGTGCATCGCCTCGGCCACGGTGGCACGTGCTAGTCCGTTCATGCCGGGGCTCCCGCGCGCCTGCGGGCCACGCCGGACTCGTGCGCCGCCTGCGCGACGGCTTCGGCCACGAGCGACGCAACCGTGCGGTCGAACACGCTCGGAATGACGTAGTCCGGCTCCAACTGGTCCTCGGGAATCGCGGCCGCGATGGCGTGTGCCGCCGCGAGCTTCATCTCCTCGGTGATTGCCGAGGCCCGTGCGTCGAGCGCTCCCCGCATGATGCCCGGGAAGGCGAGCACATTGTTGATCTGATTCGGATAGTCCGAGCGGCCGGTGCCGATCACCGTCGCTGCGCCCTCGATCTCTTCCGGCAACACCTCCGGCGTGGGGTTCGCCATCACAAAGACGATCGCGTCGCGCGCCATCGAGCGGACGCCCTCCGGGCTGACGACGCCCGGCCCGGAGAGGCCGATGTAAACGTCTGCGTCCAACAGCGCGTCGTCCGCGCAGCCCGTGACTCCGCGCGGATTCGTCGACTGCGCGTATTCGAGCTTGTAGCCGTCGAGCCCCGGGCGCTCGGGCCAGATGACACCCTGGCGATCGCAACCGATGACATCGCGGACGCCGGCCGCGAGCAGCATCTTCGTCGTCGCCACGCCGGCAGCACCGACGCCCGTGACGACAACCGAGATCTCGTCCAGCCGCTTGCCCACGACCTTGAGAGCGTTGAGCAGCGCTGCGAGCACCACCACGGCCGTGCCGTGCTGGTCGTCGTGGAAGACGGGTATGTCCAGCATTGCGCGAAGGCGGTCTTCGATCTCGAAGCACCGGGGGGCCGAGATGTCCTCGAGGTTGATGCCGCCGAAGACCGGAGCGATCGCGCTGACGGCGGCGACGATCTCGTCGACGTCCCTCGTCGCGAGGCAGATGGGCCACGCGTCGACACCTCCGAACTCCTTGAAGAGGATGGCCTTGCCCTCCATGACCGGCAGGGCTGCCTCGGGGCCGATGTCGCCGAGCCCCAGCACGGCGGTGCCGTCGGTGACGACCGCGACCGCGTGCTGCTTGATCGTGAGGCTCCAGACCTTCGACGGCTCCTCCGCGATCGCACGGCAGATGCGGGCGACTCCCGGCGTATAGGCCATGGAGAGGTCGTCGCGCGTCTTGATCGGGCTCTTCGCGCGCACCTCGAGCTTGCCGCCGAGATGCAGGAGGAACGTCCGGTCGGAGACGTGCTCTACCTCGACGCCCGCGACTTCGCGCACGGCGTCGGCGATTCGGCCGATGTGATCTGCGTCGGCAGCGAGCACGGTCACATCACGTACCTTGCTCGCGTCCTCGACGCGAACGAGGTCGATCGCGTCCAGAAGTCCGCCCTCGGCGGCGATCGCCGCCGCGACCTCCGCGAACGCGCCGGGCCTGTTCTCGAGCCTGACGCGGATCGTGGCACTGAAGGACGCTGAGAGATGTGCGGCGGAACGGTGCTGGTCGATTGCTGTCATGACCACAGTGTTTCGGGCCCGCGTGTGCGCGCCATCCGCGGGGGCACTGAGCGCGTATCCGTACCTGTCCGCAGGCTCAACGCGGCGACGACTGCGTCACAGGCGGCGCTGCGCCTCATGCGTTGCAGAGGGTAAGGAGCGCTGACCAGTCGCTGTCGACCTGTTCCTGGATCTGGCTGATCAGCCCATCGTTCTCGGGCCGGAAGAGGTGGGCGAACCGCCCTTGCAGGCGGAGCCATTCCTCGACGGGCGTCTGCCGGGGCTCGTACGTCAACCGGTAGCGGCCGTCGACGACCTCGTACAAGGGCCAGAAGCACGTCTCCACAGCGGCGTCGAGTACGTGCCGCGCAAGCTGCGGCTCGTGGACCCAGCCGACCGGGCAGTCCGTGAGCACGTTGAGGAACGCCGGCCCGTCTTCTGCGACCGCGCGCTCCACCTTTACGCTCAGGTCCTGCCAGTGGGTCGAGGCGGCCTGGGCGACGTAGGGGACGTGGTGCGCGACGGCGATCGCCGTCATGTCCTTCCGCCGTTGTGCCTTGCCGAAGCTCTCGAGTCCGGCAGGGCTCGTGGTGGTGCTGGCGCCGAAGGGCGTCGCGCCGGAGCGCTGGACGCCCGTGTTCATGTACGCCTCGTTGTCGTAGCAGACGAAGAGGAACCGGTGGCCGCGCTCGAGCGCTCCGGAGAGCGCCTGGAGGCCGATGTCGTACGTGCCGCCGTCACCTGCGAAGACGACGACGGCTACGTCCTCGCCGGGCGGCAACGCGTGCCGGCGGCGTAGCGCTCGCTGCGCGCTCTCGACGCCGCTCGCGACCGCGGCTGCGTTCTCGAAGGCGACGTGGAGCCAGGGGACGTTCCACGCGGTGGTCGGGAAGCGCGTCGTCGCAACCTCCAGGCAGCCGGTGGCGTTGACGACGACGGCCGGCTGGCGGATCGTGCCGAGGACCGTGCGGACGACCATCGGGATGCCGCAGCCCTGGCAGAGCGAGTGGCCTCCGCGCAGCGGCTGTACGCCGTGCTGATTTCTCACAATCGTCTTCAGACGGGACATCGCTCACCTCTCAGCCCGACGTAGGGAGCAGCCTCACCGGAGAAGACCGCGCGAATGTCGGGCGGGTGCAGGTCACGGCCGCCGAGGCCGTAGACGTACCCATCGAGCTCGACCCCACTGCCGTAGAGCGCTGCCGCCAGTTCGGCGTGGAGTGGCGGCGTGCCGCCCGGCGAGTCTGCGCGGTCGAGTGCCGCCACACGCCAGCACCCTTCGAGCGCTGCTGCGACGGCGGCGACGGGGAAGGGCCTGAACGACACGAGCTTCAGCAGCCCGGCCGGCTCGCGTTCGTCTCGCAGATCGTCGACGACGTCCTTGACCGTGCCGGCCGTGGAGCCGAGCGCGACGATGGCGCGCGTGGCGTCCTCCAGCCGGTAGGCCTCGAGCGCGCCGAGTCGCCGTCCGGACAGCAGCTCGAAGTCGGCTGCCACCCCGTCGATCACGTCGAGGGCGGCATCGAGTGCGTCCGTCTGCTGGCGGCGCAGCTCGAAGTAGTAGTCGGGCATTGCAAACGGCCCCTGGGTCGTCGGGCGAGTCGTGTCGAGCATGGCGTTCGGGACGCGATACTCGCCCACGAACCGGGCCACTTCGCCGTCGGGCAGCAGCGAGACCGGCTCGGCCGAGTGTGTGATCGTGAAGCCGTCGAGGCACACCAGCACGGGCAGGAGGACGCGCGGGTCCTCCGCGATGCGTGGCGCCATCACCATCAGGTCGTACGCCTCCTGCGCATTCTCGGCGAAGAGCTGCACGACCCCGGAGTCGCGAATGAGCATCGCGTCCGAGTGGTCGCAGTGGATGTTGATGGGCCCCGAGAGCGCACGGTTGCCGAGCGCCATGACGATCGGCGCGCGCATCGAAGCGGCGATGTAGACGACCTCGGCCATCAGGGCCAGCCCCTGGGACGAGGTGGCGGTCATCGTCCGCCCGCCTGCGAGCGCAGCGCCGATTGCTGCGCTCATCGCGGAGTGCTCCGACTCCACATTCACGATCTCCGTGTTCGCCCTCCCGTCCGCTACGAGCTTTGCGAACGTCTGGATGATCGGCGTCTGCGGCGTGATCGGATAGACGGGCACGACGTCGGGATCGACCTGGCACATCGCGTGAGCGACGGCCTCGCCGCCGGTGAGCAGCCGGAGGTCGGTCATTCCGCCACCATCTCGATCGCGTGGACGGGACAGACGTCGGCGCAGATCCCGCAGCCCTTGCAGGTGTCGAGATCGAAGCCCTCGAACGCCTCTCCGGAAAGCGTGACGGCCGAGTCGGGGCAGTAGAGCCAGCAGAGCAGGCAGTCCACGCACAGTGACACGTCGACGACCGGCTGCTCGCCGGTCCGCCAGCTGCCGGTGTGCGTGCGGGGTGCTTCCTCCGGGCGCACGGCGCCTGCGATCGGCAAAGCCTGCCAGGTCGTCAGCTCGCCCATGCGTATCCCTCCGCCACCGCATATCGGACGTCGTCTTCGTCGACCTTGCGGCCGAGCGTCTCCACGGCTGCTTCCTGCAGCTCGGCGAGAGGCGGCTCACCGATCTCGGCCGCAACCGCACCGAGCATGACGATGTTCACGAAGCCCGAGCCGAGCTCCGGTGCGAGGCGTTCAGCCGGAACACAGCGAACGTCGATGTCCTCGAGCTCGAGCGGCGCTGCGTCGCCGTTGAAGACGACGAACCCGTCGGGTCTGAGCCCCTCGGCGACGCCGGCCTCGTGAACGAGCGACGGCTCGAGCACGACCACGACATCGGGATCGGTGACCGAGTCATGGCGGCGGATCGCGCGATCCGCGAAGCGCGTGAACGCGCGCAGCGGCGCCCCGCGGCGCTCCGGCCCGTACTCGGGGAACGCCTGCACGCCTTTGCCTGTGTGGAGCAGTGCGAGAGCGAGGATCTGCGCGGCGGTCTTAGCTCCCTGACCGGCGCGCGCGTGCCAGCGGATCTCGGTCGTCCCGTTCATGCGAGAGCCTCTTCGATGGCCGAGACGGCGCGCTTCGCCTCCGCCACCGCCTGTACGACGCTGGCGCCACCGTTGACGGCGTCACCGGCGGCGAAGATCTTCGGGTGTCCGGCGCGGCCGTGCTCGTCGACGTTTTCGAGCAGGGAATGAAACTCGTCGCGCGGTCGCTGGCCTATCGCCTTGACGACGGTGTCGACGGGAATGACGAAGTCGCTGTCCGGAACCGGCTCGGGCCGCCTGCGCCCGGTCTCGTCCCGCGCGCCGAGCCGCATCTCCGCGCAACGCACGCCCTCGACGTGCTTCTCGCCGACGAAGGCAACGGGGCTCGTGAGCATGCGGATCTCGACTCCCTCGTCGCGGGCCAGCTCGACCTCGTGGTCGTAGGCAGGCATCTCCTGCTCCGTTCGCCGGTACAGGAGGAGCGACACTTCGGCGCCGAGTCTCTTCGCCTCGACCGCCACGTCGACCGCGGTGTTTCCGCCGCCGATGACGGCTACGCGCTTGCCGACGGCCGGCGGCTGCGCAGTCTTGAGCCTCTCGATGAACGGGAGCGACTCCCATACGCCTTCGAGGTCGTCGCCTGGGTACGTCACGTCGAGATCAGCCCCCATGCCGACGGCGAGAACGATCGCGTCGACCTCGTCGAGGAGCTCCGTCAGGCGGGCCGAGTCGACCCTCGTCCCGAGCCGGAACTCCACGCCGAGCTCGCTCAGCAGCCGCGCTTCGTCGGGCAGCGGCTCGTTCGTCTGGCGGTACGGCGCGATCGCATAGCGGACGAGCCCGCCCACCTCGTCGCGCTCGTCGTAGACGGTCACTGCGTAGCCTCGCGTCGCGAGCTCTCCCGCGGCGGCAAGACCTGCCGGCCCGGCGCCGACGACGGCGACGCGCCTGCGGTTGGGCTCGACCGAAGAACGCAAGGAGAGGCCGTTCGCATAAGCCCAGTCGGTTGCATACCGCTGAAGCGCGCCAATCTCGATCGGCGGGCGTCCCTCGTGGATCAGGACGCAGTCACGCTGGCAGAGCACCTCGACCGGGCAGACTCGGGCGCACGTCCCGCCGAGGACGTTCTCCGCGAAGATCGTGCGTGCAGCCGTTCCGGGATCTCCCGCCGCGATTGCCGCGACAAAGCCTGGCACGTCGACGCCCGCCGGGCAGCCGACGACGCATGGCGCGGCCGCGTGCGCCTCGCCGCACTCGAGGCAACGGTCCGCCTCGACCAGGGCGGCCTCCGCAGTCAACGGTGGGCGAAGCTCGCGAGCCAGTTCATCAGTGGAGGCGCCCATGTCAGAAGTGTGCGCGCGTGGACCAATGGCGCCATCGGCGTCATCCCCGACACGATTGCGGGAAACCCGCGAGCACATAGGGACGGCCACCGATGCCGACGAGCACCTGAGGCGCCGACAGTTCGAGCACGGTGTATGCGAGAGGAGTCGACGATGCGGCGGCCCATCTTCGTGCGCTCCGTCACGAGGAGTGGGCGGCTTTTTGCCTGGCAGCGCTTGCAATTGGCGTCAGCCTCGCGGCGACGCAGGTTCGTTCGTCGCTCGCGCTGCCGCTCTTCCTCGGCGGTGTGGTGGTCGGGATACTCGGCACTCGTGCGTTCTGGCAGCGCTGGGCTCTGCTCGACCAGCTCGCCGACGAGCGCGACGCGTACGTGATCCCCGATGTTGTGGCTTACGCCTCACGAGAGACCACCATGGACAGGCGGCGGACATTCGCTGCCCGTCTCCGCGTGGCCGTGCGAGAGCCTGGAGTTGGTTGCGAGAGGCGTGTACGAGCCGCCGCGCGCGATCTCTGCGTACTTGCCCTGGAACTCGAGGACGAGGAGCTCGCACTCGACCCCGCATGCGCCGTGGAGTGCGCGAGGCTGCTCAGCGATCCGGCGCTCAGCCCGCTCATCAACCCGGTCCTGCCGCCGGAGGACCTCCGGTCGCGGGTCTTCCAAATCCGGGGCGGCTTCACCGGCCGCCTACCGGCGGCCTGAGCGAAAGAGCCTGTGTCGCCCCGACTCCCGGCTCGCTCCGCATGAGTGCCGGGGAAGACGAGCACCACAGCGTGTGCGTGCCGACCGCGGAGCCACTGAGCGCGACTCCGTACCTGTCCGCTGCCCGCGGAAGCGGCCGCCACTATGCTCGCGCCGTGGAGCACGTTCGCGACGTCGTGGATCCACTGCCGCGTGACCGTGTGCAGCTGCTCGACAACCTCGGGGCGATCCGCCGTCGCATCGGGCCGGTGACGCCAGAGCTCTCCGACGCTCTCGCCGATCACATGAACATCCGTCGCGGAGAAGTGGCGGAGGTGGTCTCGTTCTACTCGTACCTCCAGGTGCCTCACGACTGCGTGCGTGTGTGCACCGGCCCGGTCTGTGACTGCTTCGGCGCGCGGGACCTGCTCGAACGAGCCCGAGCCGCAAGCAGAGCCAGGTGTGCCCGTGCTCGAGGTTCCCTGCCTCGGCCACTGCGACCTCGCGCCGGTGGGGACGCGCGGGGACACCGTCCTGCCGGGGCTCGTGACCGGCACCGTCACGCACGCCGCCAACGACGGCCCATCTACCGGGCTCGCGCAGCCAGACGAGACGCTCGCCGACTACGAACGACGGGGCGGACTCGAAGCGCTGCGAGCCGCTCCCGCCAACGACGTCGTGCTGGCCGAGCTCGAAGCGTCGGGGCTCGTCGGCTACGGCGGGGCGGGATTCCCTACCTTTCGCAAGTGGGCGGCCGTCCTCCAGCACTCAGGGAGTCGCGTGCTCATCGTCAATGCCGACGAGGGCGAGCCGGGGACGATCAAGGATCGCTACGTCATGGAGCTGCGCCCGCACCTGCTCATCGAGGGGATGGTGATCGCGGCGCGTCTTATCGAGGCAGAGCACGCGATCGTCTACTTGCGCGAGGAGTACGCGACTGCCCGCGCGCGGCTGCTCTCCGCAATTGCCGAGTTTCGCGCGGCTGGATTGTTCGGGTCGCTGCCGGTCGAGATCGTGACTGGCGCCGGTTCCTACGTCTGCGGGGAGGAGACGGCCATGCTCGAGTCGCTGGAAGGACGCCGCGGCATGCCTCGCCTGCGGCCTCCTTTCCCCGCCGAGTCGGGGTACCTCGGGCAACCGACGCTGATCAACAACGTCGAGACGCTTGCGCACATCCCGGCCATCCTGCGCCACGGCGGCGCGTGGTTCGCGGGCCACGGCGAGAACGGCGCCACCGGCCTCCGCCTCTGGTCCGTCTCCGGGACGGTGGTCCGCCCCGGCTGCTACGAGGCCCCGAACGGCATCGTGCTGCGGACGCTGCTCGACGAGTACGCCGGCGGGGCCACGGAGGAGATCGGCGCAATCGTGCCCGGGGGAGCCGCATCGGGCGCCCTTCCGCCTGCCGCGCTCGACACGCCGCTCACGCGCGAGGGCATGGACGAGTGGAGCTCAGCCGTCGGCTCGGCGGGCGTGCAGGTGTTCCCTGCCTCGTATCAGGTGGTCCGGCTCGTTCGCGAGACGATGCGCTTCTTCGCCGAGGAGTCCTGCCAGAAGTGCACGCCCTGCCGCATCGGCACGCGCGGCCTCGAGTTCGCGCTCCACGAGCTGGAGGCGGGGCGGACGGTGCTGGCGGGCGAGCAGCTCGAGGAGTGGCTGCACACAATGGAACGGGGATCGATCTGCGGACTCGGTCAGGCGGCGCCTGCGCCCCTGCGGTCTGCGATGCGCCACTGGCCGAACATGTTCGCGGCCATGCGCTAGACCTCGACATCGATCGACTCGAGCACCACGCCCTGCGCATCGGGCTCGGTCGGGTCCGTCGCCAACGTCGCTTCCACCTCGGCGCCCTCCGCGATCGTGCCGCGGGACGCGTCGATAAAGTGTTCGCGGAAGTGGGCGGGCGTGAAGTGGGAGAGCGCACCCAGCCGCACGCGGATCCGGGTCACCCTGCCTGCGCCCTCGGACTCTGCGCAGCCCTCGATGGCCCGCATGAGCCGATCCATCACGGCTTTCTCGTGCACTCGGCCACCTCCCTCAGCACCGCGGCCGCCACCTCGGCGGCGGCCTGCTCGACGTCTCTCGACAGGTTGTCCCCCGCGCCGAAGCGGCGCCCTTCGACGCCGTAGACGACGAGGCGCTCCGGCAGGCGACCCAGCGCGCGGGCGAGCTCCACCGCCTCTGCCAGGCCGAACGCGTGCGTGGAGGCCCGAAAGAGCTCGTGCGGCAGCTCTTTCTGCCCCACGTCGAGGCGGTGGACGGTTCCGGGCGCGGCCCCTGACCGGACCGCATCCACGAGCCAGACCGCGTTTGCCCCCTCCCACGCGTCCAGCAGCGCCACCGGCTCGCCTTCGCAATCCCGGACGTCGAGATCGGGCAGCGCTTTTCGCACTATGCGCGCGACCAGAAGGCCGACCCCGTCGTCTCCACGCCAGGCGTTGCCGACGCCGATGACGCGCGGGACGATTACGACCGCTGCACCTCGAGCGTGAGGAAGTGCGTCGCGCACGAGATGCACGGGTCGTAGTTGCGGATCGTCTGCTCGCACCGCAGCGAGAGCTCCTCCTCGGGCACGTCGAGATGGCTCTCCGCCACTCCGCGCAGATCCTCCTCGATCGCCTTCTGGTTCTGCGAGGTCGGGGGCACGATCTTCGCGTCGAGGATGGTGCCCTCGTCGTCGATCTCGTACCGGTGATAGAGGAGGCCACGCGGTGCCTCGGTGGCGCCGTAGCCGATTCCGGCGCGCGGCTCGAGCTCGACCGCGGGACGGTCGGGCCGCTCGTACTCGGAGATCAGCCGCAGCGCCTCCTCCGCGGCGTAGACCATCTCCACGGTGCGCACGACGATGGAGCGGAAGGGATTACGCTCGTCTGGGCCGAGGCCTGCCTCCGCGGCCGCCTCGCGGGCTCCGGGCGACAGCTCGTCGAAGCTCAGCGCGAAGCGCGCGAGAGGCCCGACGAGGTACGTGCCGCGCTCGCGCAGCTGCGAGTGGAGCGCATTCGACCAGGGAACGTGCTCCTCGAAGAAGTGGTCGTCGTACTCGGAGACCGCGATGTCGAGGCCGGCGTTGGAGACGATGCGACCTCGCTCGATCGGGTACTCGCCCGGCTCGTGCAAGGCAACGAGCTCGTAGTCGCGCCGGTAGTCCGGGAAGTCGAGGCCGGAAGTGATGCGGACCGCCTCGAGGGCGATCTCGCGCGCGCGCTCGAGCCTGGGGACGAGGGGCAGGAGCTCGGCCTCTCTCGGCGCGCGGTAGAAGCCGCCGACGCGGACGTTGACGGGGTGGATCTCGCGGCCGCCGATGACCGTCATCACCTCGTTGCCGACCTTCTTCAACTCGAGCGCGCTCTGCACGACGTCGGGCTTGTCCCTGGCGAGGGCGATGGCGCTCTCGTAGCCCAGGAAGTCGGGCAGATGGAGCATGAAGACGTGCAGTGCGTGGCTCTCGATCCACTCACCGCAGTAGAGGAGCCGCCTCAGGGCGCGGAGTGGGCCATCTACCCGGACGCCGCAGGCATGCTCCATCGCATTGACGGCGCTCATCTGGTAGGCGACCGGGCAGATGCCGCAGATCCGCGCCGTGATGTCCGGCGCCTCTGTGAACCCGCGGCCGCGCAGGAAGGCCTCGAAGAAGCGCGGAGGCTCGTAGATCTTCAGCTGGACGTCCTCGACGACGCCGTTCGCCACCTTGACGAGCATCGCGCCTTCGCCTTCCACCCGAGCCAGGAAGTCCGTCTTGATCGTCTTGGTGCGCCTGGCAGGGCTCACTTCGGCGCCTCCCGGAACTCCTCCTTGCCGACGTGGAACGTGTGGAAGACGCGCTCGAGACCTCGATCGTCCATGCCGAGGACGCGCAACTGCCGGGTAAGTGACACGGTGTTAGGCGTCTCCATCGGGCCGAAGCAGCCGTAGCACCCGCGGTCGTAGGACGGGCAGATCGCCCCACAGCCGGCATGCGTGACGGGACCCAGGCACGGTGTGCCGTGGGCGACCATGACGCAGACGTTGCCGCGCCGCTTGCACTCCATGCAGACGGAGTACGCAGGGACATTCGGCCGGCGGCCGTGCAGGAACGCCTGAATGACCTCCACGAGCTGACGCTTCGAGATGGGACAGCCGTTCAGCTCGAAGTCGACGTCGACATGCGCCGAGATCGGAGTGGACGTGGCAAGCGTCGAGACATACTCGGGCGACGCGTACACGGTCTGGAGGAATCCCGAGACGTCCGCGAAGTTCTTGAGCGCCTGGATACCGCCCGCGGTCGCGCAGGCACCGATGGTGACGAGCCGCTTCGATGCTCGCCGCACTCTCTGGATGCGCTCGACATCCTCGGCGGTCGTGATCGAGCCCTCGACGAGCGAGAGGTCGTACGGGCCGCGCACGGTTGCGCTCGACGCCTCGAGGAAGTACGCGATCTCGATCTCGCCGGCCAGCGCCAGGAGCTCGTCTTCACAGTCGAGAAGCGACAGCTGGCAGCCGTCGCACGAGGCGAACTTCCAGACGGCGAGCTTCGGCTTACGCGTCACAGCCCTCTCACCTCGAGCAGCGGCGCGATCGTGTCGTAGCGGTAGACGGCGCCGTCCCGGCAGATCAAGGTGGGGCCGTACTGGCAGTGGCCGCAGTGGGCTACGGCACAGCGCATATTGCGCTCCATGGAGATGTAGATCGAATCAGCTGGGACGCCGTGGTCGATCAAGGCCTGCGCTGTGACTCGCATCATGATCTCCGGGCCACAGACGAAGGCCACCGTGTCACCGGCGTCGAACGACGCGCGGTCGATCAGCTTCGTAACCAGGCCCACCGACCCTCGCCACTCGCCGGTGCCGACATCCACAGTCACCCCGACGTCGATATCGAGACGTCCACGCCAGCCCTCCAGCTCTTGCCGGAAGAGCAGGTCGGCCGGCGTACGGGTGCCGTAGAGAAGTGAGACGCTGCCGTAGGCGGCGCGGTCGGCGAGCACTGCGTACAGGGCGGGCCGGAGCGGCGCCAGGCCGATGCCCCCGGCGACGATGACGACGTCGCTTCCGTGCGCGGCCTCCACCGGCCAGGCCGTGCCGAAGGGACCCCGAACGCCGATCGCGTCGCCCTGGCGCGCCGCGCAGAGCGCCTCGGAGACACGACCCACAGCCCGTACCGTCTGCGTGAGCGGGCCGCTGGCTAGCGGGTCCCCGGAGATCGAGATCGGCACCTCGCCGATCCCAAAGGCGTAGAGCATCGTGAACTGGCCCGGCGTGTAGGCCAGCTCCTCGCCGGGCGGCGCCTCGAGCTCGAGCGTCCACGTGTCGGACGTCTCCCGATGACGGCGCCGGACGCTGAAAGGCATCGGGAGCGGCGCCAGGGTCGCTGTGCGTTGCTCAGTCACCACTGCCGTAGAGGTCGAGCAGCCGCAGCCGCGTCCACTGCAGGCGCTCTACGAGGATTTGTGCAAAGCGGGACATCAGCGCGTAGCCGAACGCGGGGTCGGCGTCGCACTTGCCGCGCAGGCAGGCTCCATCGAACGCCGTCACGCGGACGACCTCGAGTGCACGCGCGTCGAAGTGCCAGCGGTAGGGCGCGAAGAGCCACGACCAGCCGATCACCTCGCCCTCCTCGATCGTCTCGATCGTGATCGAGCCACGGGTGGGGACGAACATCTCGAGCGCGACGGTGCCGTGACGGACGCAGTAGAACGTGTCCGCATCCTCGCCCTCGCGGAATAGGAGGTCGTTCGCCTCGACGTGCTGGTTCGAGCCGCAGCCTGCGATCAGCTCCAGCTGCTCGTCCGACAGGCCGGCGAAGAACGGAATGTCCCTGAGTAGTACCTCAATGGTCTTCATGGTCTTCCTCCTCGGGGATGCGAAGCGCAGCGAGCTCCTCGGTAACGTCGATTGCGACCGGGCACCACGTAATGCAGCGGCCGCAGCCGACGCAGCCGGACGAGCCGAACTGGTCGTGCCACGTTCCGAACTTGTGGGTCAGCCACTGCCGGTAGCGCGACCTGCCGCTGGGGCGGATGCTGCCGCCGTGGATATACGCGTGGTCGACCGAGAAGCACGAGTCCCAGACCCGGTGACGCTCTGCAGACTGGCCGCTCAGATCGTTGACGTCGTCGACCGTGGAGCAGAAGCACGTGGGGCAGGCGAGCGTGCAGTTCCCGCACGTGAGGCAGCGTGAGGCCACGTCGTCCCAACGCGGATGCTCGAGGGTGTTCGCCAGCAGGTCGCGGATGCCGCCCGTCTCGAGCGTGCGTCCCATGCGCGCGGCCGCCCCGTCGACCGCGGCAGTGGCGGCCTCGACGTCGGCGGGCCCCGCGTCCCGGCTCGGTAGCTCGCCGAGCACCTCGGCGCCCCTCTCAGAGCCGACCTCGACGAGAAAGCGGTGCTCGTCCTCCAGGATCTCGGTCAATGCCAGGTCGTAGCCGCTCTCGACTCGCGGCCCCGTCTCCATGGACACGCAGAAACACGTACCACCGGGCTCGAAGCAGTTGACGGCGACGATGAACGCACCCTCGCGGCGAGCGGCGTAGTCGCGCTCCGTGTACGAGCCGCCGAGGAAGACGCGGTCCTGGATCGCGATCGCGTGCAGGTCGCAGCCGCGGACGCCGAGCAGCGCGAGCGGCGCGAGCTCCTCATCCTCCTCCTCGACCTCGAAGCCGCCGCCCTCCGTCCGCTCGGCACGCCACTGCGTCACTCGGGGCGGAAAGAGGAACTGCTTCCAGGAGTGCGGCCCGACGGCAAAGCCGAACCGCGCCGCGTCGTCCCGGCGCTCCAGCCGATACGTCGCCGCTTCCTGAACCTCCGTCCAGCCGACCGGAAGGTCGTCGGCGCTCTTCAGATCGCCGTACACGATCGCCTGCTGGTCGACGAGCGGGCCGACCACGCGGTATCCACGCCGCGTCAGTGCATCGATGAGCACCTGCAGGGCCTCCGGCGCTACGACTCGTGTGTCGGTCTCCAATGCGACCTCCTCTTGGGCAGCGTCTCAGCCTCGACCGGAGCCTACATCGGCGCCGCGCCTGATAGGGCTGCGGTTTCTCCGCAGTCCACACACGGCGTTCGCGGGTTGCGGCGACTGCCCTTGTGCGGCACGCTCGTGGCGTGAACGCGCAGGCTCCGGGTATCCAGCGAAGGCGCTATCGCGCCCGTGGTGTCGTGCAGGGGGTCGGGTTCCGACCGTTCGTGCATGGGCTCGCCACGAGCTTCGAGCTGGACGGCTACGTCCTGAACGACGGCGACGGCGTCGTCATCGAGGCGGAAGGGCCTGTCGAATCGCTGGAGGCGTTCGGTGCGGCCTTGGCGACCGACGCGCCGCCCCTCGCGCGCCTCGACGAGCTCGCCACCGAGCCGGTCGCCGTACGAGGTAAGCGCGGCTTCTCGATCGTCAAGAGCCGAGCGACCGCAGGCTCGGCCCTCGTGCCGCCCGACGTGGCGACTTGCGACGACTGCCTGCGGGAGCTGTTCGACCGGGCCGACCGTCGCCACCGCTACCCCTTCATCAACTGCACGCGGTGCGGACCGCGCTTCACGATCGTGCGCGAGCTGCCGTACGACCGGGCGACGACGACAATGGCCGACTTCCCGATGTGCGACGACTGCCGGCGAGAGTACGAAGACCCCGGCGATCGCCGCTTCCACGCCGAGCCGATCGCGTGTCCGGAGTGCGGCCCTCGGCTCTCCATGCCCCTCGACGACGCGGTCGCGCTGATCCGGGACGGTGCGATCTTGGCCGTCAAGGGCCTCGGCGGCTACCACCTGGCCTGCGACGCGACCGACGAGGAGACCGTGGCGCGGCTGCGCGCGCGCAAGCACCGCGAGGAGAAGCCGTTCGCTCTCATGACACCGGCGCCCGAGAGCCTCGTCGAGCTCGACGAGGCAGGCCGCGAGCTGCTGGGCTCACCCGCGCGGCCGATCTTGCTCGCGCGGCGCCTTCCGCACGCTGTGGTCGCGGAGTCGGTGGCGCCGGGCACGCCGTGGCTGGGCGTGATGCTCCCCTACACGCCGCTCCACCACCTGCTCGCCGAGGACACAGGCCTTCCGCTCGTGATGACGAGTGGCAACCGCTCCGACGAGCCGATCGCGTACGACGACGACGATGCGCGCGACCGGCTACGAGGGATCGCCGACGCGTTTCTCGGCCACGACCGACCGATTCACCGGCGCTGCGAGGACTCGGTGGCCCGTCCCGGCCTCGTGCTCCGGCGCTCACGCGGCCTCGTGCCGTCCCCGCTCCCGCTCCCAGTTCCCGCGCGGCGCGTGGTCGTCGGGGCGGGGGCGGAGCTCAAGAGCACGTTCTCGGTCGCCCGCGGCACGAAGGCGCTGCTCTCGCCGCACCTCGGCGACCTCGACACCGAGCAGGCGTTCCGCGCATTCCGCACCGACCTGGAGTTGTATCTCGCAATGCTGGCGGCCGAGCCCGAGGTCGTCGCCTACGACCTTCACCCCGAGTACCTGGCCACGAAGTGGGCGCTCGAGCAGGAGCTCGAGCTCGTCGGCGTCCAGCACCACCACGCGCACGCCGCTGCCTGCCTGGCGGAGCATGGCGAGGTCGGACCGGCGCTCGCGCTCGTGTTCGACGGGACGGGTTACGGCACCGACGGAACGCTGTGGGGCGGTGAGCTCCTCCGCTGTGACCTCACGTCGTTCGAGCGGGTCTCCCATCTCGAGCCGGTACCGCTGCCCGGAGGGGAAGCCGCGATTCGGGAGCCATGGCGGATGGCCGCGATGTACCTCGAACGAGCGGGGCTCGACGTGCCGTTCCTGCGCTGGCCGGTCGTTCGCGAGAGCCTGAAGGCGAACGCGCCGCTTTCGAGCGGCATGGGGCGTCTCTTCGACGCAGTCGCGGCTCTGCTCGGAGTCAGGGAGCAGGTGACCTACGAAGGCCAGGCGGCAATCGAGCTCGAGCACGTGGCCGGCGAGGTGAACGCCGAGCCGTACGAGTGGCAGCTCGGTGACGCCGTCCCGCTCGTGCGAGCCTGCCACGACGACCTCCTGGCGGGACGGCCGCGTCAGGAGATCGCGGCCGCCTTCCATGAGACCGTCGCCGCCGCAGCGGCTCGAGCGTGTGTCGAGGCCGCCGAGCCGCGCACTGTCGTCATCTCGGGCGGCACGTTTCAGAACATCCGCCTGCTCTCGTCGGTACGGCGCCGCCTCGAAGACGCGGGATTCCGGGTTCTGTCCCACGAGCGGGTGCCGCCGAACGACGGAGGCATAAGCTACGGGCAGGCCGCCGTGGCGGCGGCGAGGACGGAGGCGTCATGTGTCTAGCGATCCCGGCCCAGATCGTGGAGCTCGTCGACCAGGAGGCGGGCACGGCGAAGGCCGAGCTGTCAGGCGTCCGCCGCAACGTCTCCCTCGCGCTCTGCCCTGAGGCAGCGCCGGGCGACTGGGTGCTCGTCCACGTCGGCTTCGCGCTGCAGCAGATCGACGAGGACGAGGCACGCGAGACGCTGGCTCTGCTCGAGCAGATGGGCGAGACTTACGAGCAGGAGCTTCGCGACATCAGGGAGTCGTCAGCCCCATGACGCTCCATCGGGAGACCTGCATCACGTGCAGCGACGTCGCCGTGCAGGCGCTCGTCGTCGACGTGGAGGGTTGCACGGCGACCGTCGAGGTGGACGGCCACCGCGAAAGCGTGGGTGTCGAGCTCGTGGCGCCCGTGTCGCCGGGCGAGCTGCTGCTCTGCCACGCAGGCATCGCCCTCCAGAAGATCGAGGCTGCGTCGTGAGGTTCGTGGACGAGTTCCGCTCCGCGGAGACGGCCGCCAAGGTCACGCGTGAGATCGCGTCCCTCGTCGAACCGGGACAGACCGTTCGCGTGATGGAGGTGTGCGGCGGCCACACGCACACGATCTACCGGCACGGGCTCGAGGACCTCGTGCCCGACGAGCTCGAGTTCGTTCACGGGCCGGGCTGCCCGGTTTGCGTGATTCCCATGGGCCGCGTTGACGACGCGATCTCGCTCGCCGAACGTCCCGGCACGATCTTCACGACGTTCGGCGACATGCTGCGCGTTCCCGGCGGCCGCGGGTCGCTGCTCGAGGCGAAGGCCCGCGGGGCGGACGTGCGGATGGTGTACTCCCCACTCGACGCGCTCGAGATCGCGAAGCAGACGCCGGAGCGCGACGTCGTGTTCTTCGCCGTCGGCTTCGAGACGACGGCGCCGGCAACGGCAGTCACGATGCTGCGGGCTAGAGCCGAGGGAATCCGCAACTTCACGGCCTTCGTCAACCATGTGACGATCGTGCCGCCGCTGCGGGCGATCCTCGACTCGCCTGGACTTCGGCTGAACGCGTTCATCGCTCCCGGCCACGTCTCGACGGTGATCGGCACGCGTCCCTACGAGTTCATTCCGGCCGAGTACGGGAAGCCGGTCGCGGTCGCGGCTTTCGAACCGATCGACGTGCTCCATTCGGTCGTCCTGATCCTCCGCCAGCTCCGCGAGGGCCGCTGCGAGGTCGAGAACCAGTACACGCGCGTCGTCACGCGGGACGGCAACCTACGCGCGCAGGCTGCGATCGAGGAGACGATGGAGCTGCGGGAGACGTTCGAGTGGCGCGGGCTGGGCTCGATTGCCGGGAGCGCCCTGCGGCCGAGGCCCGAGTTCGCCGAATGGGATGCCGAGCGCCGGTACGAGCTCCCAGGTGTGCGAGTGGCCGACCCGAAGGCCTGCCAGTGCGGGGAGGTGTTGATCGGGGCGATCAAGCCGTGGGAGTGCCGCGTCTTCGGCACCGCCTGCACGCCGGAGCAGCCCATTGGCACGTGCATGGTCTCGAGCGAGGGCGCGTGCGCCGCGTACTACGCCTACGGGCGCGGCGCCGGCAAGCGGGACCCCGTCCCCGCGTGAGGTCGCGTCGGCCGAAGCTCCGCGACGACGTGGTCACGCTGGCCCACGGAGCAGGGGGAAAGGCGACCCGCGCTCTCGTCGAAGGCCTCTTCGTCGACCAGCTCTCCAACGCCGTCCTCGAGCGGCTCGCGGACTCTGGCGTAGTCGACATGGGCGTGGGACGGATCGCGCTGACAACGGACTCATACGTCGTCACGCCGCTCTTCTTCCCCGGCGGCGACATCGGCGAGCTCGCCGTCAACGGCACGGTCAACGACCTGGCGGTGGTCGGCGCTCGCCCGCTCTTCCTCACGGCCGGCTTCGTGATCGAGGAGGGGTTCGCGGTGGCCGATCTGCGGCGCGTGGCCGAGTCCATGGCTCGCGCGGCGCGGGCTGCCGACGTGCATGTGATCGCAGGAGACACGAAGGTCGTCGAGCGCGGCAAGGCGGACGGCCTCTTCATCTGCACGGCCGGCGCCGGGATCGTGCCCGAATCGTTGGAGCTCGGTCCCGAGCGCGTCGAGCCCGGGGATCGCGTGCTTCTGTCCGGAACGATCGGCGATCACGGCATGGCCGTGATGGTGGCACGCGGCGGGCTGGCGCTCGAAGCCGACCTCAGTTCCGACACGGCTGGGATCCACGAGCTGGCCGCCGCGCTGACCGAGCTCGGAGACGACCTGAGGTTCATGCGCGATCCCACGCGAGGAGGCGTCGCCACCGCGCTCAACGAGCTCACGGGTGCTTCGGGCAAGGCGGTCGTGCTCGACGAGAGAGCCCTTCCGGTGCGGCCGGAGGTGGCAGGCGCCTGCGAGATCCTCGGCATCGACCCACTTTACGTCGCCAACGAGGGGAAGCTGCTCGCCGTCGTCGCAGCGGAGGCGGCGGACGAAGCGCTGGCCCTTGTTCGCGCACACGAGCTGGGCCGCGACGCTGCGCTGGTGGGAGCGATCCGCGACGAGCCCGGGGGCCTGGTGCTGCTCGAGACGACGGTGGGAGGGAGCCGCATCGTCGACATGCTCGTGGGCGACCCTCTGCCGAGAATCTGCTGAGTGCGCTACGCCGTGCGACGGCGCAGAGTGGCTGCTCCTGCGACGAGCGCGGCGACAATGAAGGCGCACACGGCGAGCACGTATGCCGCCAGTTCTGAGCCGTAGACGCCACGCGTGACCAGGTCGAGAGCACTGTACGCGTACGTGATCGGCAGCCCCCAGGAGATCCAGTAGAGGAGCTCTGCCATCTCGTCGCGGGGCGCGAGCAGGCCGCAGAGGAGGATCTGGGGCAGGATGAACGCGGGCATGAATTGCACGGCCTGGAACTCGCTGCGGGCGAATGCGGAGACGAACAGGCCGAGTGCCATGCCGAGCACGGCGTTGGCGAACGCAAGAGCGATCACCGCCCAGGTCGCGCCTGCGACGTCCAGGCCCAGAACGCCGAAGGCAAGGGCAGAGACAAGGCCGGCCTGCACGATCGCGACGAGCCCGAAGGCGGCTGCATAGCCGAGCAGCAGGTCGAGCTTCGACAGCGGCATCGTCATCAGCCGCTCGAGCGTGCCCGTCGTTCGCTCCCGGAGCATCGTGATCGACGTGACCACGAACATCGACACGAGCGGAAAGAGCCCCACAAGCGGCCCGCCGATTCGGTCGAAAACGGGACTGTCGAGAAAGACGTACTTCAGCAGCGTGATGAGCAAGCATGGGACGAGAACGATGAGCCCCAGCGTGCGCGGGTCGTGACGGAGCTGGCGCAGGACTCGAAGCGCCGTCGCCATGGTGATCCGCGCGGTCATCGGCGTTCCTCGGCCAGGCGGAGAAACGCCTGCTCGAGGTCGTTCAGACCCGTCCGTTCCCTCAACTCGGTGGGCGTCGCCGTCGCGACGAGCTTCCCGTCTCGAAGCAGTACGAGATCGTCGCAGCGAGCCGCCTCGTCCATGACGTGGCTCGACACGAGGATCGTCTTGCCTGCCGCCGCGAGACCGTGAAAGAGCTCCCACAGCTCGTGCCGGAGCACCGGGTCGAGGCCGACGGTCGGCTCGTCGAGGACGAGCAGGTCCGGCTCTCCAAGCAACGCCGTGGCGAGCGAGACCCGTGCTCGCTGGCCGCCCGACAGCTGGCCGACGAGCTTGTCCTCGGCCCTGCCGAGATCGACAGCCGTGAGCGCCTCGTCGATGCGGCGCCCGGGCGCCCCGAGAACACGGGCGAAGTAGTCGAGGTTCTCGCGCGCTGTCAGGTCGAGGTACACCGACGGCGCCTGCGTCACATACCCGACACGCGCCCGTAGTGCAGAAGAGCCTGCGGGCTCGCCGAGCACTGTGACACCTCCAGCCTGCACGATCTGGACTCCGACGATGCAGCGGATGAGCGTCGACTTGCCGGCGCCATTCGGGCCGAGGAGGCCCGTCACGCGGCCTGCGGCGATGTCGAGGTCGAGAGCGTCGAAGACCGGCGTCCCACCGCGGCGCACACGGAGGCCGCGCACCGCGACAGCCGGAGTCACTAGATCAGGCCGAGCTCACGACCGACGCGCTCGAAAGCCTCGAGCGCACGCTCGAGATGTTCGTCCTCGAGCGCAGCCGACATCTGCACGCGGATGCGCGCAGTGCCTTCGGGAACGACCGGGAAGCCGAAGCCGGTGACGAAGACGCCTTCGTCGAGCATCCGCTCGCTCATCTGAATCGCGAACGACGTTTCGCCGACGATGATCGGGATGATGGCCGCGTCGCCGTCGAGGGGCGAGTAGCCGATCTCGCGCAGCCGCCGCCGGAAGAGCTCGGAGTTGTCGCGTAGCTTCGCCACCAACTCGGGCTCGCGGCGGAGCAACCGCACCGCCTCGAGCGCCGATGAGGCAACCGTGGGCGGTAACGCATTCGAGAAGAGCATAGGACGCGAGCGCTGGGTCAGCAGGTCGCACACCTCTTCGCTGGCCGCCACGAACCCGCCGGCCGCGCCGCCGAGCGCCTTGCCCAGCGTGCTCGTGATCACGTCGACCTCACCCAGCAGGCCGAAGTGCTCGGCCACGCCGCGCCCGGTCTCGCCCATGACGCCGGTGCCGTGTGAGTCGTCGACGAGCACCACGGCCTCGTGCTCACGCGCGAGCTCCACGATCTCGGGCAGCCGTGCGAGGTCGCCTTCCATGGAGAAGATCCCGTCAGTGATGACGAGCTTGCGCTGCCCCGGCTCGCAGGAGACGAGGCCATCGCGGAGCTCGTCCATCGACGAGTGCTTGTAGATGACCTTGCGCGCCGGTCGCGAGAGCCGGATGGCGTCGATGATCGAGGCGTGGTTGAGCTCGTCCGAAAGGATGACGGTGTTCTCATCAGCAAGCGTTGGTATGGCGGCCTCGTTCGCGTTCCAGCACGAGACGTAGGTCAGCGACGCCTCGGTCCCGACGAAGTCGGCTAGCTCGCGCTCGAGCTCGTGGTGGACCTCGAACGTCCCGCAGATGAAGCGCACGGAACCCGTGCCGGCCCCGTAACGGCGGAGGCCTTCGATCCCCGCCTCCACCACGTCAGGGTGTGCGGCGAGCCCGAGGTAGTTGTTCGACGAGAGGACCAGCACCTTGCCCCTGCCCTCCATCTCCACCACGGGGCCCTGAGGCGAGAGCAGGGTGTTGAGCCGCTTGTACGTCCCCGCCTCGCGCAGCCCGTTGAGCTCGGCCGCGACGGCGCTGTCAAGCCCCTTCCCGGCGACCGTGGACATCAGCGGGCCACCTCCGCCACCTCCGCCTGCCTCTGCTCGCCGGGCTTGCCGCCGGGGTAGACGATGATCTTGCAGGCCTCCCCGGCCTCGAGCTTCGTGAACACCTGCTGCCAGTCCTCGAGCCCGTACTCGTGGGTGATCAGCGGACGCAAGTCGACGGCGCCGCTCTCCAGCAGCCAACGCGTGCGGTACCACGTTGCGAAGATCCGGCGGCCGGAGACGGCCTGCACGGTGAGGTTCTTGAAGATCGCAGCCGCGATGTCCACCTCTACGGCGCGTGACGGGATGCCGAAGAGGATGATCCGGGCGCCGTTCCGCGCAATGCGGATCGCATCGATGATCGCCTGCGGCGAGCCCGACATCTCGAACACGACGTCCATCCCTTGATGGTCGATGGTCTGCCGTGCGTCGATGACGACGTCGGCGCCCATCGTTCTCGCAAGGCCCAGGCGGAAGGGATGGAGATCGGACGCGAGGATCGACGA
This sequence comes from uncultured Actinomycetes bacterium, assembly GCA_963711315.1. Classification (GTDB taxonomy): domain Bacteria; phylum Actinomycetota; class Thermoleophilia; order Gaiellales; family Gaiellaceae; genus PALSA-612. Next base: position 261,168 of record CAVQDQ010000005.1, on the reverse strand, counting down.
GGCGCCCGAGGCTTTCGCGATGGCCACCGTGAACAGCCCGACCGGCCCGCAGCCGAGCACGGCCACTGAACGGCCGGAGAGATCCTGCTCGTTCGTCGCGAACACGGCGTTGCCGAAAGGCTCTTGGAGCGTCGCGATTTCGGGCGGCAGCTGCTCGCGGTTCGTCTTCCAGATCACGGACTCGGGCACGGACACGTAGCGCGCGAAGGCTCCGTCGCGGTCTACGCCCAGGATCTCTGTGCGCTCGCAGAGGTGGCCGTTGCCCGTACGGCACGCCGAGCAGGCGCCGCAGGTGATGTGGCTCTCGGCCGAGACGAAGTCGCCGACCGAGACATGGCGCACGTCGGCGCCGACCTCGACGACCGTGCCCGCGAACTCATGGCCCAGCGTGACGGGAGGCTGGATGCGGTTAGCGGCCCAGCCGTCCCAGAGGTGGATGTGGAGATCTGTCCCGCAGACGCTCGCCGCCTCCACCTCGACGACGACGTCCGTCGCCGTCGGGCGTGGCTCTGCCACCTCCTCGAGTGACAGCCCCGGCTCGGACGCGACCTTGCGCAGCGCCTGCATGGGCGAATCCTCGCAGGTCCGACGATCCGTAGGAACTGCGGACAGCCGATCGGCGCGGAGCCTGATGCGCCGGCGGCGCGCAGGGTTGATCATCTTGCCGAAAGGAGGGTTGACATGACCACGCTGGTGAAGTGGACACCCTTCCGCGAGCTCGACCTCATGGAGCGCCGCATGCGCCGCATGCTCGAGGACATCGGCTTCGGGCCAATCATCATGCCCGTCGCCGACATCTACGAGACGCCCACGGAGTTCGTGGTCGAACTGGAAGTGCCGGGCTTCGAAGAGCAGGAGTTGGAGCTCGAGGTGACCGATCACACGCTGACGATCACAGGCGAGGCGCAGGCCGAGACGAAGGAGCAGGACGAGAAGACGTTCATCCTTCACGAGCGGCCCGCGCGCGCGTTCGAGCGCCGCTTCCAGCTGCCAGTGGACGCCGACACCGGGAACGTCGCCGCGACGTTCGAGGGCGGAGTGCTGGAGATCCACGCGCCGAAGATCCCCGGAACAGAGCCGCGGAAGATCAAGATCGAGCACATGGCGTAGACGTTCGCGTCCCACGCGCTCGGCCGACGGGGCCTGCGGGCCCCGTCGGCATTCTCCTCTTGATCTGTAGTTCTTACCGAACGCAGCTGGGTAGCAACCGCCGATCCCGACGGAGCCGCCGCCCTCTATCTTGTGGCGGTGTCCCAACGCTCGAAGAATCTTCTCCTCATCGGAGTGCTCCTCGTCGCAGCCGGACTCGCCGCCGTGCTGATCGTCGTGAGCGTGACCGGAGCGAAGGACGAGCCGGCGGCCAACGCTGCCGTTCACGGAGCAGCAGCTACCGAAGCGCTGCTCGCGGGCGTCCCTCAGCGCGGAAACGTTCTCGGCAAGCCGGGCGCTCCGGTGACGATCGTCGAGTACGCCGACTACCAGTGCCCGTACTGCGCTCAGTGGGCGATCGACGTGTTCCCCGCCATCGTGGACGAGTACGTCCGGCCCGGCAAGGTCAGGATGGTCTTCCAGGGCGTCGCCATCCTCGGAGAGGACTCGGTGACGGCGCTGCAAGCGGCCGTGTCCGCCGGGATGCAGGACAAGCAGTGGAACGTCGGCGAGCTGCTCTACCACAACCAGGGCGCCGAGAACTCCGGCTGGGTCACCGACGACCTGCTACGGGACATCGGGGCCTCGGTGCCGGGGCTCGACGTGAACGCCATGATGGACGGCCGCGAGTCGGCCGAGGTCGCCAACGCTATCGGCGAGGCCCAGGCAGAGGCGCAGGCCGCCGGCATCACGGGGACGCCGTCGTTCGAGATCACCAAGAGGGGTGGACAGCCGACACTTGCTCTCGGGCGCCCGGCCGCTCGACGAGTTCCGCCAGATCCTGGACAGATGCTTCAGTCGTGAGCGAGCGCCGGCTGCGCACCGCCATTGGTGTGCTGGCGCTGCTCGGCCTGGGGATCGCCGCCTATCTCACGTACCTCCGCTACGCCGGAGGATCGCCGTACTGCATCGCCGGTGGAGGCGGCTGCGAGCAGGTCCAGGAGTCGGAGTACGCGAAGCTCGCAGGCATCCCCGTGGCAGTGCTCGGGCTCGTCGCCTATGCCGCGCTGCTCGTGACGGCGCTCGTGCCCGGCCCCGTTGCCGCAGCCGCCGGCGCCGGCATCGCTCTCGCCGGAGTCGCCTTCAGCGCGTGGCTGCTCTACGCGCAACTCGCGCTGATCGACGCCGTGTGCCAGTGGTGCGTCGCCAACGACGTCGTGATCGCTCTGGCCGCGATCGCAGCCGTGTGGCGGCTGCGGCAAAGCACGTAGCCGGGTCAGGGCGCGTACCGATGCCAGGAGGGCCGCGACAGGCCAGATTCCGGGCATGACCGAACCCCTCTGTCGCATGAAGCTCACGCTGGGCGAGGTCGAGGCGTGCCCGCAGGGCGCCTGCCCGTTCTGGGAGCACGGCGGAGCCGTGCTCGAGGCCGGTTGCGGCCTCGAGCGGCTCCATCTCGAGCTCGATCGCTCGGATCTCGCCGCGTACTTCGACGAGCTGCGCCGGCGCTCGAGGCTGCCCGCGACGACGCGACCGCCAGGCCGCACGGCAAGCGTTCGCCGCAGCTCGCTCCGCCCGAGCTCTCCGGCCGCTGACTGCCCCGATACCCTCTAGGGGTATACTAATGACCTGATGAGCACGCTCGAATACACCGTCGCCGGCATGTCGTGCGACCACTGCAAGGCCGCCGTCACCGAGGAGGTGCTCGCCGTCGCCGGCGTCGACTCGGTCGATGTCGACCTCGACGACGAAGCGCGTCCTCGTCCACGGCGAGCAGCTCGACGATGCCGCGATCCGCGCGGCGATCGACGAGGCGGGTTACGAGGCGGCGTGAGCACCGCGGCGCCCCCAGCCGAAACGACTGAACGCGTCCGCCTCGACGTCGACGGCATGACCTGCGCGTCGTGCGCGGTGCGCGTCGAGAAGAAGCTGTCCCGCGTCGAAGGCGTCGCGGACAGCTCGGTCAACTACGCGACCGAGGAGGCGACCGTGGTCTACGACCCCACCCGCGTCGAGGTCGATGACCTCCTCGAGGCCGTCTCCGCCGCCGGCTACTCCGCGCACGTGCACGGTGACGAAGCCGCTCGCCAAGGAGCATCGGTCTGGCGCCGGCTCGTGGTAGCCATCGCGCTCACGGTCCCCTTGACGCTGATCGCAATGGTGCCGCCGCTCCAGTTCGACGGCTGGGAGTGGGCAGCACTCGCGCTGGCGACTCCGGTCGTGCTCTGGTCGGGCTGGCCGTTCCACCGGGCCGCCTTCCGGAACGCCCGCCACCTCGCGGTGACGATGGACACCCTGATCTCGATCGGCACGCTCGCGGCCTGGGCGTGGTCGACCGTCGTGCTCGTGGGCGGCATCGACGCCGAGATGTACTTCGAGGTCGGTGCGGTGATCGTCACGCTGATCCTCGTCGGTCGTTACCTGGAGGAGCGGGCGAAGAGTCGCGCCGGTGCAGCTGTGCGCGCGCTGCTCGAGCTCGGCGCGAAAGAGGCGCGGGTGCTGCGCAACGGCGAGGAGGTGCTCGTCCCCATCTCAGAGCTGAAAGTCGGCGACCGCTTCGTCGTACGCCCCGGCGAGAAGATCGCCACCGACGGCGTCGTGGAGGAGGGCGAGTCGGCGATCGACCAGTCGATGCTCACCGGCGAGTCCGTGCCCATCGAAATCGGTCCGGGCGGAGAGATCGCCGGCGGCACGATCAACACCTACGGACGGCTCGTCGTCCAGGCCACGCGGATCGGCGAGGAGACGGCGCTGGCGCAGATCGCGCGCCTCGTCGCCGAGGCTCAGGCGGGCAAGGCGCCGGTGCAACGCCTCGCGGACCGTGTCTCGGCCGTGTTCGTGCCGGTAGTGATCGGCATCGCGCTGGCCACTCTCGCCGGCTGGCTCGTCTTCACCGGCGATGCCGGCGAAGCGTTCACTGCCGCCGTCGCCGTACTCATCATCGCCTGTCCGTGCGCGCTGGGGCTCGCCACGCCCACAGCGCTGATGGTGGGGACCGGCCGCGCCAGCGCAGCTCGGCATCCTCATCAAGGGGCCCGAGGTGCTCGAGGGAACGCGCCGGATCAGCACCATCCTGCTCGACAAGACCGGGACGGTGACCGAGGGCCGGATCGAGCTCGTCGACGTACGGCCGCTGAACGGCGCCACGCGAACGGAAGTGCTGCGCCTGGCCGGGGCGCTCGAGAATGCGAGCGAGCACCCGATCGCCCAGGCCGTCGCCGCGGCGGCCAGGGCCGAGCTCGGCAGTCTGCCGCCGGTTGAGGCCTTCGCCAACCGGCCGGGCGTCGGCGTCGTTGGGCGCGTAGAAGGCCACGACGTCGTGGTTGGCCGCACGAACGGGGAGATCACGGTCTCCTGGGACGGCGTGCCCCGTGCAACGCTCGTCGTGCGCGACCGAGTCAAGCCCACGAGCGCGGAGGCGGTTCGCGAGCTCCGCGAGCTCGGCCTCGCACCCGTCCTGCTGACCGGCGACAGCGAGCAGGCGGCAGAAGGCGTGGCCCGCGAAGTAGGCATCGAGCGTGTCATCGCCGAGGTGCTGCCCGGCGAAAAGGCGGCCGAGGTCCAGCGGCTGCAGGGCTCGGGCGAGGTCGTGGCCATGGTTGGAGACGGCGTCAACGACGCGCCGGCGCTCGCGCAGGCCGACCTCGGCATCGCCATCGGCACAGGCACCGATGTCGCCATCGAGGCCTCGGACATCACACTCGTGTCCGGCGACCTGCGGGCAGCGGCCGACGCGATCCGCCTCGCGCGTCGCACGCTGCGCACGATCAAGGGCAACCTCTTCTGGGCGTTCGCTTACAACGTGGCTGCGATCCCGCTTGCTGTAGCGGGTGTGCTCAGCCCCATCATCGCCGCGGCGGCAATGGCGTTCTCCAGCCTTTTCGTCGTCACGAACAGCCTGCGGCTGCGGCGCTTCCACAGCCCTCGTGAGGAGGCGCACGCATGACGCACGGCTACTCCGCCCACCGCGAGCAGCTCGTGAACCGCCTGCACCGCATCGAGGGACAGGTGCGGGGCATCGAGCGCATGGTGGAAGAGGATCGCTACTGCATCGACGTCATCACGCAGATCAGCGCAGTGACGACGGCGCTCGAGAGCCTCGCGTTCGAGATCCTCGACGACCACGTTTCGCACTGCGTGGCGGGCGCGCTCGAGTCCGGCGACGCCGACGTGGCCGCCGAGAAGCGGGACGAGCTGCTGGCGGCTGTCCGCCGCTTCACGAAGACGCGCTGACGCAACCCTTTCGAGGGAGGCCGATCCCTCGTTCGGGGGTGTTGTGCACGTTGCCACGCGCCCATGCTCCGACTGCGGCGGAGCCGGCCGGGGGAGCCGGCGCCGGGGAGGAATTGCGGCGTTCGCTCCGGAGGCGGCCGGCTCCGACCCCGGTCGGCTTCCGCCGCCCAGTTCTCTAGAGTGCGCGTACCGGGGTGCTCCGCACACGCGGGGCTGAGATCACACCCGAGAACCTGATCCGGGTAATGCCGGCGAAGGGAGCGGAGTGGCGGCTGACGAGAAGACACCGGCCTGGGGCATCGAGCCCGTACCGGAGCGCCTGCGGGTGCTCGGCTTCCTGGACACGGCCGCGCTCTGGGGCAGCCTCGGCGTCAGCCTGCTCGTGCTCGTCGCGGGTACGTTCCTCGTACCCGCGCTCACCTTGCGCGATGCCCTGATCGCCATCGTCGTAGGCGGACTGATCGGCAACGCGATGCTGGGGACGGCCGGCCTCATCGGCGCCCAGGCGCGCGTGCCGGCGATGGTGCTGATGAGACCTTCGCTCGGTCACCGCGGCTCATATGTCGCGACGGGGCTGAACGTCGCGCAGAACCTCGGCTGGGCGATCTTCGAGCTGATCGTCATCGGCACGGCCGCAGCGGCCCTGTCGAACAACGTCTTCGGCTTCGAGGGCAAGTGGCTGTGGACGATCCTCTTCGGGCTGCTGACGGCTGTGATGGCGCTCGCCGGCCCGATCGCCGTGGTTCGGCGCGTCGTGCGGCGTTTCGCAGTGTGGGTGGTGCTCGCCTCACTCGTCTATCTCACGTGGTGGACGATCGACAACGCCGACCTCGGCGCAGCGTGGTCGCAGCCCGGCGGCGAGTCGCTGTGGTATGGCATCGATCTGATGATTGCGCTGCCCGCCTCCTGGTTGCCGCTGATTGCGGACTACACGCGCTTCTCCCGCGACGGCCGGTCGGCGTTCGCCGGTTCAGCCGTGGGCTACCTGATCCCGAATGCCTGGCTCTACGCGCTGGGCGCGCTGCTCGTGACGACGAGCGCCGCCTACAGCGATCCCACGGAGCTGATGACGTCCATCGCGGCAGGAGGCCTCGCCGTAGGGCTCGCGCTGCTCGCGGTGACCGTGGACGAGACGGACGAGGCGTTCGCGAACGTCTACTCGACGGCGGTCTCGCTGCAGAACGTGCTGCCGCGTGTGCCGCAGCGCCTCCTTATCGGCATAGCCGCAACCGCCGCCACGGTCGGTGCCCTGCTGATCACGTGGGCGGAGTACGAGACGTTCCTGTTCCTGCTCGGCTCGTTCTTCGTGCCGCTCTTCGGTGTACTGCTCGCCGACTGGCTGCTGGCCGGTGCCCGCTACACGCGCGCCAATGTGTTCGAGGCTCCTCCGTTCCGGCCGTTGATGATCGTCGCGTGGCTGGCCGGCTTCTGCCTCTACCAGTGGCTCCATCCCACGGGGCCGGCCGCGTGGACCGACCTGCTGGCTCACGCAGGCCCCGCCGACATCGGCGCGTCGTTGCCGAGCTTCGCCCTCTCGTTCGTGCTCGCTTCGCTCGTCGCGCTCAGGGACCGGCGCCGATGATCGCCCGCGTTGCCACCGTCGACGGCGTGCTCGAGGTCGACCTCGAGACCGAGGACATCGGGCAGGGAGTGGGCACGGTCGAGCCGCAGCACGTCCAGACCGGCCTGCCTCGCGTCGTGTGCGCGGCCGCGGCGGGCTCGACCGTCGCCGTCGTCGTCGACGCACGCCCGCCGCTCGTCGTGTCGCACGACGCCGGCCAGACATGGCGTGAGTCCGGCCGCGGGCTGCCGCCCGGCTTCGGGGTCGCGGTGCTCGAGGACGATCCGGACATCGTCCTGTTCGCCGGGCGGAACAGGCTCTACCTATCACGTGACGGAGGGCGCTTCTGGGAGCCACTCTCCGTCGAGCTCCCCGACATCGAGGCGGTGGAGCTCGAGGGCTAGACGGTCGCCGTCTGCCCCGACTTCAGCAGTTTCCCGCCGACACGCACCGGGCCGGCGAGAGCTCTGACCTTCGTTCGCCGCTTCGCGTACTCGAGCCGCCAACGTGCCCCCGGGCCACCGGATGCGGACGCGTTCCGCGTGACGGTCGTGAAGACTGCCTTCGAGGACGCACCCGCCGGGACAGCGACGGTCACAACGCCCTCGTCCAGTCGGACCTTCCAGCCTGCAGTCCGGGGGCAGTGCTTTCGATCGACCTCCAAGCGGGAGCCGCCGCCGAGTGCAGCCGTTCCGTCCCGGCCGACCGAGGCGAGCTTGGCTCTCCCGCTTCGCGGCGTGACGAGTGCGTCACCCTGCGCGACGACGGCGCCCGGCTTTGCGAGCTTCACAGACGTCTCGTGCTCGAGTTGAACGACGCCGCGAACCGACGAGACAGCCCAGGCGCAGTAATCCGGCACAGTAAACGGCGCCCCGATCTCCGGCTTGTCGTAGCCCTGGCCCCGGCTCGTCTCGCAAAGGTACGGATCGGACGTCGGCAGGTACCGGCCGGGTACCAGCCGCGTCGTCGTGTCGCCCCGCTCAGCTGTCCCCGAGCCGAGCGCGACCGTCTTCTCGGGCGGCGGCTGCGTGCGCGTGAGCTTCAGATTCCACTCGTAATTGCCGCCGTCCTCGCCCAGGCACTTGTAGTCCCAGGCGATCCGCACCGCGGCCATGTTCTTGCCAGGCACACGCGCCAGCACCTGGCCCGTGATGTAGATGTCGCTGGAAGCAGCGCTCCCTGCGAGCACTGCGACCAACACGGCGACCCCGGCGCCGATGGCAAGCGTTCTGCGCACCCGCGTCAGGTTAGTTCAGCGACAGCAGCCACATGCCGCCAACCGTGTACAGCACCATCAACGTCAGCATCACGTACTGCGTCCTCAGCGCTATCCGCGGGCTCGGCGACAGAGCGACCGCGCGGTCGTGCGCGACCATGAGGCCGAGCACGTGGCCGATCACGAGCACCGCCACCTGCGTGTACCAAATGGTGTTCGGCTTGAGGAACGTGTAGTTCGGCACGAAGCCGGCGGTACCGAGCACGTTCCAGCCCTGCCCGTAGGGATCGGAGAGCAAAGGGATAGCGAACTGTCCTTGGATGACGAGCAGCGAGAAGTAGTGCGACAGCGCGTAGACGATCGCGATCGGGATGAGGCTGCCGACGAAGATTCCGGAAAAGGCGGCGCGCTCACCGACCACGCCTTCGGCGACCTTCACCGACAGCGTGTAGACGATGGCCACGATGAGCACGACGATCGTCAGGGAGGACAGCTGGAGCAGCTCCACCGCCCGCTCGGCGCTGGCCGGGTCGGAGAACCGGATCTCGACGTCGTAGAGCCGCTCGAACCACCACGAGGAGCGCGACAGGCCGTCGAAGGCGACCGAACCGAGCATCACAGCGAGGAAGGCGACGGCACCGGGGCGCCGCTCCACGCGGGCCAGCTCGGACAGCGGCTTGCGGAGGATCAGCTCCGTGCGGCCGCCCTCGCGCTCGCGGCTGCCGAACAGCGCCGCCCTGGAGATGAAGCCGAAGAAGACGGCAAAGCCGTCTCCGTTCGCACGCCAATCGCTCCGTCCGAAGATCGCCATTCCCGTCCACGTGGCGACGCTGTAGATGGTGATCGCGAGGGCGAGCATCCGTGGGTCGGACGGATCTGCGTACGCGAGCTCCATGGCCACGAAGCCGAACAGCAGAACGACGGCGGGCCAGAGCCCGAGCCAGGCGGGATACGGGCGCGGCTCTCGCGACCAGCCGAGCTTGCCCGCCGTCCAGGCGACTGCGGCGGCGGCGGCACGCCAGGGGTCGAGCACGGACCAGACGTTCCCGAGCACGATCGAGAGCACGACCATTCCCACCCAGAAGATGACGTAGATGAACGTCGGCGCGAGGTTCGCGCTGGCGCGTTCGGAGCCGAACGCGGCGGCCGTCCAGACGACGATGAAGAGCGCGAGCGAGAGCCCGCTGACGACGACACGAACGTACGGCGAGAGCAGGACACGCTGGAGCCCCTCGGGCAGCGGGCGTCCCGCGCCGACCTCGAGCTTCGGCTTCTTCCACAGCGCGCCGAGCGCGACGAACGAGATTACGAGCACTGTCGCGCCGCCGACGAGGAAGAGCCAGCCGGGAACCGGGAGGTCCCGGATGCCGCCGATGCCGTGCGCGGCGGCGGTCGCCGGTACGGCGAGCGCGACGAGCGCGGCCAGCGCGCAGAGCGCCGCGAAGGCTCTATTCACGGGCGAACTTCGAGGTCCGCGATCTGCAGTCCGCGATTCTCGAGCTCGACCTCGAAGCGGCCGGGAATGGAGGCCACGAAGGCGAGCCGAGCCGGCTTGCCGGGTGCGACGTCGACCATCTTGTCGTAGCCGTGCAGATGCACCTCGTCTGCGACGTCCGAGCTGACGACGATCGCCACCTGCTTCCCCTGGCCGACGGTCGCCCGCTGGATGCCACCTCGTACCTCTCCGCCACGCACGACGATCCGCACGGTCGTCACCTCCGGCTTCGGTGCAGGCGTCGGGGAAGACGGCGGTGGTGGCGGGGGCTGCGGAGGCGGCGGCGTAGTCGCCGGAGGAGGACTGGCGGAGGTCGTCGTGCTCCCTCCGTCACCGCCGCAGGCCGAGAGGCCGAGGGCACCGATGGAGACGATCGCGAAGACGAGGACGAGGCGGGCTCTCATGTTTCCTCCAGTCACGTGATGTGCAGTGGTGCGCAGCTTGCCTGCGAGCGGTTGCCGGCGGCGTCGGTGGACGTTATGCAGAAGCGGAGCTTCCCACGGGCCGTGCTGCGCCAGGGGAGGAAGTAGAAGAGCGCATCCGGATCCACCTCGTGCGGGCGGCCGGCAACGGTCGCGAGGCGTCGTCCTCCGCGGAAGACCGCGGCGTCCTCGCGGCTCTTGCCACCGGCCTCGACGAGGCGGTAGCGGAGTCGCACGGTCTGGCCGCGCTCTCCCTCGCTGGCGAGTGCCTTCACGCGCGGCGGCGTCGGGTCTGCGACGCGGCCGAACGTCGCAGACGTCGACTTCGCGCCGTCGAGCCCGAGCGTGCAGACGGGCTTTTTGCCCTTGCACGCGCCGTCCCAGCGTACGAACGTCCACTTCTTCTCCGGGATCGCCTCGATCCTCAGCGTGCTGCCGGCGGGGAACGCGCGCGAGCAGCGGCTCCCGCAGTCGATGCCGTTGGGCCGGCTCTTGACGGAGCCTCTCCCGACCTTCGTCACGGCGACCGGAAACTGCGTTCCCGCCTCGACGAACGAGGCGACGACTGACGCCGCTCCTCTCGCGAGCACGACGCACGACGGGACAACCCCGCGGCAGGAGTCCGACCAGCCGGCGAAGATCCAGCCTGCCGCCGGCACTGCCCGCAACGTCGTTTGCGACTCCGCGGGCACGAGAACTCCGCAGGCGGTGCCGCACGAGATGCCGGTCGAGCCCACGATCGAGCCCTTCCCCGTCACACTGACGGCCAACGGCCTTTGCGTCGGCTGAACTCCACCTATGGCCGCCGTCACCGACCGAGCGCGTGTGACCGGCACGACGCAGGCGCCGCTGCCCGTGCACGCCCCGCCCCAGGCCACTGGGCCCGACGCCGTCAACGTGACAGGAACGCCCGCGCCGAACGAGGCCACGCACGCCGCGCCGCAGACGATCCCAGGCACGTCACTCGTCACCGTGCCGCCGCCCACCGCCACGACGACGGTAAACAAGGTGTCGGGCGGCGCGAAGGTCGCCGTCACCGTGCGGGGGTCGGCCATCGTCACCGAGCACGGCCCGGTGCCCGTGCACGCGCCCGTCCAGCCCGAGAACGACCAGCCGGGAGTCGGGCTGTCGCGGTCAGCGTCACCGTGCTGTCGGTTGCGAATTGGCGCCGTGCAAGTGACGCCGCAGTCGATCCCGCCCGGCTGGCTCGTGACCCTTCCGCTGCCGCTAACGGTCACCGCGAGTGGGAATTGCGAAGGGCGTGCGCGGACGAAGCTCGCGGTGACCTCGTACGTTTCCAGGTGCTCTGATCGGTCGATCGTGCACTTGTCTCCCGCCGCACGCGCCGAAGCCCTCGAACGTCGAGCCGGGTCCGCCTCGCCCGTAGCGTCACCGGCTTGTAGTTGACGAGATCCTCGTTCGAGATGAAGCTGAACTAGCAAGCGGCCCGCAGTCGATGCCGTCCGGGTCGCTCGTCACGCGGCCCTCGCCGTCTCCCACCTTGTTGACGACGACCGTGCCGTGCAGCGCCACTCTCCGGGACGGCAGATGCCGGGGTGGCCAGCACGAGTAGGCCGAGAGCGGCGGCGACGGCGGTGAGCAACCGCGTCACAGCTGGAACTCCCCTCTCGCCACGATCACAGCGCTGCCGGCTACCTCGACGCGCTCTATCCGGTCGGACGTTCCCCACGCTGTGGCGAAGAGCGTCGAGGGGCGGCCCACCTCTGCACCCTGGGAGATCTCGATCTCCTCGCCCGACGCGACGAGCCCGTGACGCACGAGGTGAGCGGCGAGCGGACCGGCCGCCGACCCGGTGGCCGGATCCTCTGCGACACCGTCGGCCGGGGCGAACATCCGCGTCTTCCAGCGACGGTCGGAGCCGGCAGAGCAGTTCGTGCCCACGACGTCGGGGAGCTCGGCGAGGCGGTTGAGATCGGGCTTCACCGCCGCGACCTCTTCCTCCGATCTCAGCACCACGAACGCCATCTGGAGCCCGTTGTCGTAGACCTCGACCGGCTGCTCCGAGCGCTCCACGCCGAGCGCCGCCAGCATGTCATCCGCTCTCGGATACGCCTGCCACGTGGGGACGACCTGCTGCATGCGACCGAAGACGATACGCGCGCCTTCACGCTCGACGTGCACAGGTATGACGCCGACGCCCGTCTCCAGCCTCACGGTCTCCACCTGCAGCGGCCCCGCGAGCACGAATGCCGAGCCGAGCACCGGATGGCCGGCGAACGGGATCTCTACCGCAGGCGTGAAGATCCGCAGGCGGACGTGTCCGTCACCGGCAGCCGGATAGACGAACACCGTCTCCGAGAACGCCATCTCGCGCGCGAGGAGCTGGAGCGCGTCCTCGGGAATGGCACGCGCGTCCGTGAACACCGCGAGCTGGTTCCCCGCCAGCGCGCGATCGGTGAAAACATCGCAGACGACGTAGCGGAAGGTGCTCGCCACGGCGCGACTCTACCCGTGTCTAGCTGGTCCCCTCCGGCGACTTGCGGCTGACGGCAACGCCGCCGCAAAGCGCTTGGCCTTCGAGCCTCAGCACCGGGGCCTCGGGATCGTCCGGTTCGTCGCCGGAGACGTCGAAGCCGCCTGCGACGGCGCGAATGTTCTTCTCGATACGCCACTCGGGAGGTACACGAAGTGAGATGCCGCCGAAGAGCGCCGTCACCGAAAGGCGGGCGTCCGGCGTCAGCTGGGCCTCTCGCAGGTCGGCGTCCACGCCGCCGTACCAGGCGAGCATCGAGCCCCCGCGGAATGCCTTCGCCCGGCTCTTGAGCTCGACGCCGTCGAACACCGCCATCAACGCCACCTCGTCGCTCTCGGCATCACCGCGCGAAGGAATCGCGTGCTTGACCACAGCGGCCGCGGCCATCCAGCCGCCGAGGAAGCCGAGCCAGATCCAGATGAGCCGGCGCACGGCCGCAGCCTAGCTGCCGTACCCGGGCGCCGGGAGCTACGGGGTAGGCGTCTCGTACGTCGGGATCGTCGAGATCTGCACGGAGGCCGCTCTATTGAAGAGGATCGAATCGAAGCCCATATTGAGCTTGAAGAACTGCCTCGTGCCGGGAGGACTCTTGGCGATCGTGGATCCCGCACCGCCGCCGAGAACGTTTCCGGCCGCGTCGAACACAACCGCCGACATCTGGTTGTTGCCCAGCGTCCAGGTCTTGTGGTCGTTGATCACGTCCCCTTCGATCGACCCGAGCCACGACGGCTCGAAGGGGCTCGGCACTAGGCGGACGAAGTCCAGCGCGGGAAGATGAACCTTCGCGACCTTCGCGCGGCCACCCGGTGTGACGACCACCTCGAGGCGGTCGATGGAGGGCGCGCCGTTGAACTGGAGCATGCCGCCGAGGTAGTACGTCGAGCCGGCATTGATCACGGCTACACGCGTCGTGGCGGTGCCTATGAGCGCGTTGTTGGACATCACGAAGTTCACGAGCGCCGTGACGCTCAGAGCGTTGGCGTTCGGTGAGAGGTTTTCGAGCACGAGGCCGTAGCTCACAGAGGTCATCGAGCCCCTGAGGCGAACCGAGAAGCCCTTCTTGACGACGGCAATCTTCGGAGGGATCAGATTGCCGACAACCGTCAGCGTGCGCTCCGCCCGGCCGGCCGCACCACAGGCCGCTGTTGCCTGTGCGGGCCCCGGCTCCGCGGACTCGGGAATCTGCCACTTCCAGGTGGCCCGACCGTTGACGGCGCGCGCTCCACGAAGGCCGGGCTGGAGCTTCCCGTCCGAGTACCGGACTGAGAGCGTGCATGATGCGCCGGTCTTCACCGCGACAGCCGCTTTCACGTTCTTACCCTGCAAGGCACGGCTAGGTAGCTCAGCAAATCGAGGCGCGGACTTTCCCGATGCGCCGGTCGCTCCGACGAGTACGACGAGACCGCAAGCGGCAAGCAGGTTGCGCAAGTGGCGGCGCATGTTTCACGCATCGACTCACCCAGCGGAGAACCGACTCACCCGTACGGGGGTTCCTCAGTTGACGCCGATCTGACCCGCCAGCTCGAACGAGATCGCGTGCTCGACGCCACCGGTCGCCACGATCACCGGCTCGGGAAACGGCGCGCGACGAACGAGCTCGACGACCGCGCCGGGCAGCAGCCCTAGTCCGCGCAGGTAGCCGAGCAGCGCCTTGTCGTCGGGCACGCGGCGTACGGTGGAGCGCTCCCCCGGGCCGAGCGCGTGCAGAGGCCGCAGCTCGTCGACGCCGACGTTCAGCTCGGCGTCGGGGATGGGATCGCCATGCGGGTCGTGCGTTGGAAAGCCGAGTCTGGCGTCGATCCGCGCCTCCAGCTCCTCCGAGAGCGCATGCTCGAGACGGTCGGCCTCTGCGTGCACCTCGTCGATCGGCATGCCCAGGGTCTCGGCGAGGTACTGCTCGAGCAGTCGGTGGTGTCGGATCACCTCCACGGCCGCCTTGCGGCCGGCCCGTGTCAGTGTCGCCCCGCGATAGGGCTCGTGCACGACGAGCTTCAACGTCGCGAGCTTCTTCAGCATCGACGTCACCGATGGCGGCGAGACGCCGAGCGACGCGGCGAGCCCCGAGGTGGTGGCCCGCCCGTGTTCCGATTCGAGCCGGTGGATCTCCTTGAGGTAGTCCTCGGCGGTCTGGGAGAGAGGTGCTGGAGACATGCGCCGTCTAATATAGAGTTTTGACATGTCTAAACGCTTGAGCAGGCGGAAGTTACTGGCAGGAGCGGCCATCCCGGTTGCTGCCGTGCCGCTGGCGAAGCTCGCTGTGTCAGGCGAGAGCGACGCCGGGGCGTCGACCTCGACTCACATCGGCCATCACCACGCGCGGGCCGGCCATGCGGCGATGATCGGCTCGGAGGTGCCGGCTCCTGGCGGCCCGAGCGACCTCGACGCCTTGCTCTATCCGCCGCCTGCCCTCCCTCACAGCTCCGGCCGCGTGCGCGAATACACGCTCGTCGCGCAGGATCGCGAGATCGAGGTCGCCAAGGGAGTGACCTACGCGGCCTGGACGTACAACGGCACCGTGCCCGGGCCCGTGCTGCGCGCAACCGAGGGCGACGTCTTCCGCGTGAACTTCCACAACCGCGGCACGCACCCGCACACGATCCACTTCCACGGCATCCACCCCGCCGGCATGGACGGCGTCTTCGAGACGGTCGCACCCGGCAACTCGTTCAAATACGAGTTCGAGGCGCATCCATACGGCATGCACCTCTACCACTGCCACGCGACACCGCTGAAGAAGCACATCGAGAAGGGCCTCTACGGCGCGCTCATCATCGACCCGCCGGAGCCGCGTGCGCCCGCCCGCGAGCTCGTCATGGTGATGAACGGCTACGACACGGACGGCGACGGCGAGAACAACTTCTACACGGTCAACGGGCTCGCCTTCTACTACGCGAAGTATCCGATCCGCGTACAGCGGGGCGAGCTTGTACGCATCTACCTCGTGAACCTCACGGAGTTCGACCTCATCAACTCCCTGCACATCCACGCGAACTTCTTCCGTTACTACCCGACGGGCACGACCGACAAGTTCGAGTACACGGACACGGTCATGCTCTGCCAGGGCCAGCGCGGGATCCTCGAGCTCGAGTTTCCGAACGCGGGCCGGTTCATGTTCCACGCGCACCAGTCGGAGTTCGCAGAGCTCGGCTGGATGGGCTTCTTCGAGGTGGAGGAATAGTGGAAGCCGGCGCCGCCACCGGGCACAGGCGCGGCTGGCAGCTGTGGGCTCTGCTGCCGATCCTCCTGCTCGTGGCCGTCGTCTCGCTCTTCGCCACTGCCGGAGGCTCGATCACCGATCTCGTCGGCTCGAGTCCGCCGCCCCTCGACCAGCTCGACATCCGGCGCGTGTCCTTCCACCCCGGGAAGATCGAGATCCGCGTGACGAACCCGCAGCGCGAGGCAATCACCATCGGCACCGTCACCGTCGCGGACGCATCGTGCCGTACACGGTCGACGGGCCAACCACGCTCGAGCGGCTGCGGTCGGCGACGATCGTCGTCCCCTACGACTGGGTCCCCGACGATCCGATCTCCGTCGGCGTGACCAGCTCGACCGGCATCGAGGTGACGCAGGAGATCGCCGCAGCCGTGGAGACACCCGGCGTGGACTCGCACGGCATCTTCGGCTACGCGCTGATCGGCTTCCTCGTGGGCATCGTCCCCGTCGCGCTGGGTCTGATGTGGCTGCCCGCGCTCCGCGGAGCGGATCCGCGCTGGCTCGCCGCGTTCATGGCGATGACGGCCGGCCTGCTGACGTTCCTCGCGCTCGACGCGCTAGCGGAGGCGCTCGATCTGCAGGCGACGCTGCCCGGGCAGCTGGGCGGCACCGGACTCGTGCTGCTCGGGGTTGCAGCCAGCTACCTCGGGCTGACGTTCGTCTCCGAACGGATGGGTCGGCGGAAGTCGAGCGAAGGCGGCGTGCTCGGCGGCGTCGCGCTCGCGACGCTCGTCGCCATCGGCATCGGCCTGCACAACCTCGGCGAGGGGCTGGCCATCGGCTCCTCGTTCGCGCTCGGGGAGCTTGCGCTCGGGAGCTTCCTCATCGTGGGCTTCATGGTGCACAACGTGACCGAAGGGCTCGGCATCGCTGCTCCCATCGCCGAGGGCACGCGCGTGTCGTTCGCCCGCCTCGCAGGACTGGCGACCATTGCCGGCGCGCCCGCGATCATCGGCGCGTGGATCGGCGGCTTTCTCACGAGCGACCTGCTCGGGGTGCTCTTCTTCGCCGTCGCCACGGGAGCTGCGCTCCAGGTCGTGGTCGAGGTCGGCCGCTACGTCGCGCGCCGTGCGCCCGGCGGCCTGCGGTCCGGATGGGTCGGCGGCGGATTCCTCGCAGGCATCGCGGTCATGTACCTCACCGGCCTGCTCGTCTAGGCTGGGGACATGCGGCTGTACCTCGTTCGCCACGCGAGGGCTGAACAGGGGGAGCCCGACGAGTTGCGGCGGCTGACGCCCGACGGCCGGGCCGCTGCGCGAGAGCTCGGCACGCGCCTAGCCCGGGAGGGTGTCGCGCCTGACGCGGTGCTCTCCAGCCCGCTGCTCCGCGCACGGGAGACGGCGGATGAGATCGCCCGCGCGACGGGCGCCGAGGCCGAGCCGGTGGACCAACTCCGACCCGGCGCGACAGCCGAAGACGTCACGCAAGCCGTCGCAGGTCGGGGCGACACCGTCGTGGTCGTCGGTCACCAGCCGGATTGCGGGCACATCGCCGCCGCGTTGACGGGCGGCGAGGAGCCGCCGTTCCCCACCGCGGGGCTGGCCGTCATCGAGCTGTGAGCTCGCTCCAGCTCGGCCGGCCAATGAATCGATGACTCCCGCGGTAACGGTCAAGAACCTCCGCAAGTCGTACGACGGCACCGAGGCCGTGCGTGACGTCAGCTTCGAGATCCAGACGGGCGAGGTGTTCGGCCTCCTCGGGCCCAACGGCGCCGGCAAGACGACGACGGTCGAGATCCTCGAGGGCTACCGGCACCGCGACGCAGGCGAGGTGAGCGTGCTCGGCCACGACCCGGAGCGGGCGGACGAGAGCTGGCGCGAGCGCATCGGCATCGTCCTCCAGTCGTCGGCCATGTACGTGAACCTCACCGTCCACGAGCACGTGTCCGTCTTCGCCGGCTACTACGAATCGTCCCGCGACGTCGACGACGTCATCGACCTCGTCGGCCTCGCGGAGAAGCGAGTCGACCGCGTGAAGACCCTCTCCGGCGGCCAGAAGCGGCGGCTCGACCTCGCGCTCGGCCTCGTCGGCGATCCCGAGATCCTCTTCCTCGACGAACCGACGACCGGCTTCGACCCGGCTGCCCGGCGCGCCGCCTGGGAGATGATCCGGTCGCTCCGCGAGCTGGGGAAGACGGTGCTGCTGACGACGCACTACCTCGACGAAGCCGAGCAGCTCGCCGATCGCGTGGCGGTGTTGCGGCAGGGCGAGATCGTCGCGCTCGGGACCCCGCGCGAGCTGACGAGCCAGGTCGGGCCGACGGAGATCCGCTACCGGCTGAGCGGGCGCGAGGTCGTCGTTCAGACGCAGGAGCCGACGAAGACGCTCCACGAGCTGACGGGAGAGGCGCTGGCAGCCGGCAAGGAGCTGGAGGATCTGCAGGTGCGGAGGCCTGCGCTCGAAGACATCTACCTCTCGCTCACGGAGGACGGCGAGTGAGCCTCGCGCTTCACCACCTCCGAACGGAGCAACTCCTCTACTGGCGCAGCCGCGAGCTCGCGTTCTTCACGTTCGCGCTGCCGATCGTGTTCTTCATCCTCCTCGGCTCCGTGTACGGCGACGACGAGATCGACGGCGTGGACGGATCGGCGTACCTCCTGGCCGGCATCCTCGGCTACGGCGTCTCGGCGACGGCGTTCGCCGGGCTCGCGATCATGACCGTGATCCGCCGCGAGGACGGCGTGCTCAAGCGGTTGCGCGGCACGCCCCTGCCGCCGTGGGCCTACGTCGTCGCCGTGATCGCCTCCACGCTCCTCGTCTATGCGATCGAGGCCGTCTGCCTCATCCTCCTCGGCCGCCTGCTCTTCGACGTGCCCTTCCCCGATCGCTGGCTGTCGGTCGTGCTCACCCTGCTGCTCGGCGGGCTGACCTTCGCGGCGCTCGGGCTGGGGCTGACCGGTGTCATCCGTTCGGCCGAGGGCTCGTCGGCCGTCGTAAACGCGATTTACCTGCCGATGGCGTTCATCTCGGGCTCGTTCTTCTCCACAACCGCGTTCCCGCCGGTCGTCGAGGCGATCGCCGAAGTGCTGCCACTGACGTACTTCATCGAGCTGACCCGCGACGTGCTGCTGAAGAACGAGGACATCTGGTCGAACGGGACAGCAGTTGCGGTGATCGTCGCTTGGGGCATCGCAGGCACGGTCGCAGCCATGCGCTGGTTCCGCTGGGAGCCGCAGGAAGGCTAGGAACGTACGGATGCGCGGGCTGCCCGCAGCGCGAAGCGGGCGGTTGCCTTCGGCAGCTTCTGCGCCTGGGCGAGCGTCGCGTCGAGCGCGGTCACGAACCAGTCCACGTCCTCCTCGGAGAGGACGAGCGGCGGCAGGCCCTTGATGACGTTCAGGCCGTGTCCCGCCACCTGGCTGAGCACCCGGTGGTCGGTGAAGAGCGGGACCACCACGAGCTGCGAGAAAAGCGCCGGCTGCATGCGCTCCAGCAGCCGATAGGTCGTCTTCCCCCTGTCTCCGGCTCCCCCAGCTCGATCGCCCACATGAGGCCGAGCCCGCGCACGTCCTTGACGACGTCGTAGCGATCAACCAGGGGTTGCGTGCGCTCGAGCAGCAGTTCGCCCATCCGTTCGGAGCGCTCCACGAGCGCCGCCGATTCGAGCTCGTGCAGCGTCGCCAGGCCGGCCACCATCCCGAGATCGTTCGGCTGGAACGTCGAGCCGTGGCTCATCGAGTGCTCCAGCGAGTCGAAGACCGCGTCGAACACCTGGGCGCGGAAGAGCGTCGCGCCCACCGGCACATACCCGCCGGAGAGCGCCTTGGCCACCGTCAGCACATCCGGTTCGAGCCCCCAGTGCTCGAGCGCAAAGAGCTTGCCGGTGCGGCCGAAGCCGGTTTGCACCTCGTCGACGCAGAAGAGCGTGCCGTAGCGGCGGCACAGCTCCTGGGCGCCTTCGAGATAGCCCGGAGCAGGCAGGAGGACGCCGTGACCGACGACCGGCTCCACGACGAAGAGCGCAACGTCCTCGGTGCGCAGCGCGGCCTCGAGCGCGTCCAGGTCGTTGAACGGGACGTGCGAGAAGCCGGGCAGCAGCGGCTTGAACCGCTCGGAGAAGGCGGGGTCGCCAGACGCGGAAAGCGCCCCGAGCGTCAGCCCGTGGAAGCCGCGCTCGACGGAGACGACGCGCGAGCGACCGGTCGCCGCGCGCCCGATCTTGATCGCAGCCTCCACCGCCTCTGCCCCCGAGCTCGAGAACATGACGCGTTCGAGGCTCGCGGGCGCGCGACGCAGCAACTCGTCGGCGAGGATCGCCCCGAGGGGGTTGACGCCGAGCGCGAGCTTCCCCGGAGTGTCGAGCTCGAGAGCCTCGTGGAGCGCCGCCTTCACACGCGGGTTGTTGCGGCCGACGTTGTACATGCCGAAGCCGCCGAGCCAGTCGAGATAGCGGTCGCCCCCGGCGTCGTACAGGTGCGCGCCCTCGGCGCGTGCCCAGCGGCGGTCGAAGCCGATCGCGCGCAGCATCCGTACGAACTGCGGGTTGACGACCCGCGCGTGGAGCTCCAGCTCGTTGCCCGAATGCCGCTCGAGCAGCTCGCGGACGCTGAGCTCGCTCACGAGCCGAGTGCGTCGCGCAGTGCCGCCCCCGGAATATGGCGCACCGCATAGTTGGAGGTGCCGGCGTCGGCCAGCTCCTGCGCGGCGGCGTGGAGCGCGCCGTAGGCGGCTCCCGCCAGCAGGCTGCCGGTCGAGACGCGGCGTACGCCGGCGGCCGCGAGCTGTGGGATCGGCGGCGCCGTGGCGAGCGCGAGCACGTTCAACGGAACGGCGACCGCCTCGACGACTGCGGTGATCTGGGCGATGTCGGTCAATCCGGGCGCGTACACGCAGTCGGCGCCGGCATCGCGATACGCGACGAGACGGGCGATCGTGTCGTCGAGATCGTCGACGCCGCGGATGTGGTTCTCGGCGCGGCCGGTGAGCACCATGGGCTCGTCGAGCCCGTGAGCGGCCTCGGCTGCGATGGCCACGCGCTCTGCGGCGGCGCCGACGTCGTCGATCGCGCGCGCCGCCGGGTCATAGTCCTCGATCGAGCAGCCGGCCGCGCCCGCCTCGGCGAGCAGCTTCACTGTTTCCGCGACGCCTCCCGGGTCGTCGGGGTAGCAGCGTTCGGAGTCGACGTTGAGCGGCAGGTCGGCTGCGGCCGAGAGCTCGGCGACGTGCACGACGAGCTCGTCGCGCGTCACGTGTTGGTCGAGCTTGCCGAGCGCCCAGGCGAAGCCTGCGCTCGTCGTCGCCAGCGCCTCGAAGCCCGCCGCGGCGAGGATGCGCGCCGACCCCGCGTCCCACGGGTTCGGCATCACGAACAGCTGCTCTCGCTCGTGGAGCTCCCGAAAGCGGGCCCGTCGCTCGCCGGCGTTCATGGCGCGATCCTAGTTAGCTGACTCACGCGCTCACGCTCGTCGTCGGTCACGTTCGGATCGGCGATCCGGAGCTCACCTGCCGCCGCGAGCTCGGCCCGAGCCGCCCGAAGATCGACGTGGCGAAGGAAGAACCTCGTGAACAGGCGGCCCATCGCGCCTCCGCTCGTGGCGCAGATGACCCAGGTCATCGCCACATCGAGCGCCGGCTCCCCGGCACGTGAGTTCGCCCAGTCGATGACGACCGGGCCACGGGACGAGAGCAGGACGTTGTCCGGATGGAAGTCGAGGTGGATCAGCCGCTCGCCCTCGAACGGAATCTCGTGGAGCCGGGCGTGCAGCTCGGCAAGCGTCCGCGCATGGCCGGCCATCGCCCACGGCCGCCGGCGCAGGTCCGCCAGCATCGTCCGCCCGTCGACGCGCTCGAGTACCAGAGCGTCGTCGAGCACGTCTACCACGCCCGGCACGGGATAGCTGTGTGCGCGGGCATGTTCCATCACTTCCGCCTCGCGCGCGGGCCGCCCGCCCGCTTTGAAACGCCTGAGCACACGGCCGTCGCCGAGCTCGAGGATCTCCGAAGCGCGTCCCTCCGCCAGCACCCGCACGATGCCTAGTATGGGTGCCATGGAGCAGTCGGCAGCGGCACCGGCGGTCGTCGAGAGCCTCGAGCAACATCGCGGAGAGCTGACCGGCTTCTGCTACCGAATGCTCGGCTCGCCTTTCGACGCCGAAGACGCCACGCAGGAGACCCTCGTTCGCGCGTGGCGGAACATCGACCGCTTCGAAGGACGCGCGGCGCTGCGCACGTGGCTCTACCGGATCGCGACAAACGTCTGCCTCGACATGGTGGAGGCGCGGAAGCGGCGCGCGATGCCCATGGACCTCGGGCCGGCGCAGGAGCCGGTCGCTGTCAATCTCAACGTGCGGCCCGAGTCGGACTGGGTGGAGCCGATTCCCGACGCTCGTGTCGCGCCGGAGGGTGACCCGGCGGAGGTGACGGTGGCGCGGGAGACGATCCGGCTCGCGTTCGTCGCCGCGCTACAGCACCTGCCGCCTCGGCAGCGTGCTGTGTTGATCCTGTGCGAGGTCCTGCGCTGGCAAGCAGCCGAGGTAGCGGAGCTGCTCGAGACGAGCGTCGCCTCCGTCAACAGCGCGTTGCAGCGCGCCCGAGCCACGCTCGACGCGCGAAATCTCAACCCGGAAGCACAACCGGCCGTCGAGCACGAGGCGGACGCCGAGCTGCTCGCACGCTACGTCGACGCCTTCGAGCGCTACGACATGGAGGCGCTCACGTCACTGATCCACGAGGACGCGATGCAGTCGATGCCGCCGTATGACATGTGGCTTGCCGGACGCGACGACATCTTCGCGTGGTGGTTCGGGCCCGGCGCGGGCTGCCGCGACTCGAAGGTGGTGCCCACGCTCGCTGCGAACGGCGCACCCGCGTTCGGCCAGTACAAGCCGAACGACGCCGGCGACGGCTACGAGCCGTGGGCCTTGCAGGTGCTCGAGGTGGCGGACGGCAAGATCGTCGGGCTCACGTTCTTCCTCGACACGAAGGCCCTGTTCCCCCTCTTCGGACTGCCGCTCGAGTACTCAGGCGCGTAGGACGTCTTGCAGCGCCATGAAATCCACGAGCTCGAGCAGCTCCCTCGACGCATTCTGAAGGCGAACTCTTCGACCGTGGCGATGAGCCGCAAGTTGCAACCGTGCCAGAGCGTCGACGGTGACCGCGTCCGGCTCGACTCCGCGTACGTCGCAGAGGATCTCCTTGCCGGCGTTCTCGTGAAAGAGACGGCAAACCCTGTCGCAGAGGCCCGGTAGATCATCCCGCGCGATCGGTCCATAGACGGTGAATGCAGCGGGGCCTGCCATCGGTTTCTTAGACGGCGCAAAAGGGGAATGCTCATCGCGGGCGATGAGTTTCAGAACTGAAGACGGTCTAAGCCTCCGATGACGATGGACAACCGCAAACGCTGGCTGGCACTGCTCGTGCTCTGCCTCGGTGATCTGATGATCGTCCTCGACGTGACGATCGTCGGGGTGGCCCTGCCTTCGATCCGGGAGGACCTCGGCTTCTCCGAGGAGTCACTCGCGTGGGTCGTCAATGCCTACCTGATCACGTTCGGCGGCTTCCTGCTGCTCGGCGGGCGTTTCGGCGACCTGTTCGGCCACCGGCGGCTGTTCGTGATCGGGATCGGGCTCTTCACCGTCGCCTCGACCGTTTGCGGGCTCGCGCAGTCGCAAGAGATGCTCGTCATCGCCAGGGCGGTGCAAGGTGTCGGCGGCGCAATCGTCTCCGCAGTCGCGCTGTCCCTGATGATGATGCTGTTCACGAAGCCGGCAGAGCGGGCGAAGGCGATGGGCGTCTTCGGCTTCGTCGCATCGGGCGGAGGGTCGATCGGCGTGCTGCTGGGCGGCATCCTCACCGACGTCCTGAGCTGGCACTGGATCTTCCTCGTCAACGTCCCGGTCGGTTTCCTCGTCCTCGGCCTTACCTTCTGGCTGATTCCCGGCGAGCGCGTCGCGACGGCCGCGCAGCGTCTCGACATGGCGGGCGCTGTGACGGTGACGGCAGCGCTGATGATCGCCGTCTACGCGATCGTGAACGGCAACGAGGTCGGCTGGACCACGCTGCGCACGCTGGGCCTGCTCGCGGTGGCCGCGGGGCTGCTTGGTGCATTTCTCGTCATCGAGTCGCGCGTCAAGTCGCCGCTCGTGCCGCTCAGCCTCTTCCGGCTGCGCAACGTGTCGACCGCGAACGCGATAGGCGTCTTCTGGGCCGCGGCGATGTTTGCGTGGTTCTTCATGTCTGCCCTGTATCTCCAGCTCGTGCTCGGCTACAGCCCGCTGCAGGTGGGCCTGACGTTCCTGCCCGCGAACCTGATCATGGGCGCGTTCTCTATCGTGCTGTCGGCGAAGCTCGTCCTCCGCTTTGGCATAAAGCCCCCGCTCGTGACGGGGCTCGGGCTCGCGGCGCTCGGGCTCGCGCTCTTCGCGCGCGCACCCGTGGACGGAAACGTCTTAACCGATGTCCTGCCCAGCATGATCCTCCTCGGCATCGGCGCCGGGATGGCCTTCAACCCCGTGCTGCTGGCCGCGATGAGCGATGTCGCTCCGGAAGAGGCCGGACTGGCGTCCGGCGTCGTCAACACTTCGTTCATGATGGGCGGCGCGCTCGGGCTCGCAGTGCTCGCGAGCCTCGCAGCCTCGCGCACCGACACACTCCTCGCGGCGGGCGAGTCGGAGGTCTCCGCACTCACCGGCGGCTACCACCTCGCCTTCCTCGTCGGCGCGATCTTCGCGGCGGTGGCCGCGGGGCTCGGGGCGGTGCTGCTACGCGCCGGGGCGTATGCTCCTGCGGAAAGCGCAGGCGAGCCCGTGTATCAAGAGCCCTCCTAGCCCCGCTCGGCGCACGAGGCGGCGTCAACCCGGCATCGTGACCGAGATCCTCGGATGCAGGAAGCCTGCCCAGAATTCCTCACCACTCGCCAGGTCCGCCTTCTGATCGATGCGCAACTGGCGCAGGTCGGCGTCGCCAGGGATGTCACGCGCGTCGCAGGAGAACATCGTCGGCGTCGGTAGCGGCGCTGTCCAGGCGATCGTGTCGGCGCACAGCACCCTGTCTCGGTAGAAGACGGTCCAGGTCACACGCGAACCGCGCTGACTGCTGGACGAGAACTCGTCGATCACCGCCAGGCCGCGAAACCACGCAAGTCGCGATCCCGGCGGCAGCGTCAGACCGGCGAACCGGTACGTGCCTGTT
This sequence comes from uncultured Actinomycetes bacterium, assembly GCA_963711315.1. Lineage (GTDB taxonomy): Bacteria > Actinomycetota > Thermoleophilia > Gaiellales > Gaiellaceae > PALSA-612. The sequence continues at coordinate 236,313 of CAVQDQ010000005.1, read as the reverse complement.
GCTCGTTTCGGCTCGCCGCCAGGGAAGTCGCCGCACTGAATCCAATCCGATCCATGACGGGCTCCCCGAACCCGAACGGCTGCTTCCGGGCTGAAGGGAACGAAGCACCGACCCTGAGACAGAGGATCGTTCGGCAACGGCCCGACCAGGTAGGGAACAAGGCCGATCGTGCGACTCACCGTAGGCGTGCTCTTCTTGCTTGCCGGGACTGTGCCCGTCGCCGACTCGCCTCCGTCATCTCGCGAGGCGAGCATGGCAGTGGCACCGAGGCCAGCCACCGCGAGCAGAGCTGCGACACCAGCGACGATCCACAGCAGCCTCCGCGATCGGCGGCGGGGTTCTCCGGCTACCGGCACCTCGTCAGAGCGGGTTGGCTCGGCGACGGATGGAGGCGGAGGCTGAGCCGGCGCCAGATCCAGCACGTGCTCGATGGCGACGAAGAGCCGTTCCGTCCCCGATTTCCAGTCGGTGTCGAAGATCTCGAGGCCGTTGCGACGCGTGAGCCCGTCGAGATCGTCCGGCAGCTCCTCGGCGGTGGGAAACGCCGCACCGCCGACGAGGACGGGAATGACCCGGATGTTGCGGCGAAGAGCTCCGCCCACCTCGATACGGACGAAGTCGTGTGGATCGTCCAACCGCCGACGACCGCTCTCGTCGACGGCGCTTGCCCACCCTCGGCCAATGACCGCGATCAGCACGTCCGCCGAGCCGAGCGACTCCTCGATTCGCTGAACGAAGTCGATGCCTGGCTCCAGCGTGTCGACGTCCATGAACACCTGCGACTCGCCGAAGCGAGCGCTCAGCTGGTCGAAAAGCCGACCGGCGTAGGCCGACGAGTCGGTGCGCCGGTAGCTGATGAAGATGCGAGAGCTGACGGCTGTCATTCGCGATCCTCCCACCTGCCTATGTGCGGTGCGGCACGAGAATACTCGAGATGTGGGCGTGTTGCTGCGACGATGAAGACATGAGCGTCGCCGACGTTGTCGCACGGATGCGTGCGATCGAGGCCTCCCTGCCGCGATCCGACGGCGTCGCGTGCTTCATGAAGCTCTACCGCGAGGTGACGGAGGGCGTCGCCGGTAGTCTCGAGCGAGGCGGATTCGCAGATCCCCGCGCTCTCGAGCGGCTCGACGTCGCCTTCGCAGACCTCTTCTTTGCCGCGTTCGACCTGAACGAACGCGACCCGAGGACGGCGCCCCCGGCATGGCGTCCCCTCTTCGCGGCGCGCTCCACGCGCGGTATCGCACCGATCCAGTTCGCGCTCGCGGGCATGAACGCGCACATCAATCGGGACTTGCCCGTCGCGCTCGCCACAACCTGGGCCGAGCTAGGGGTCAAACCGCGGCGGGGCTCGCCCCAGCATGCCGACTACCTCCGCGTCAACGCGCTGCTCGCCGACGTCGAGGCCAAGCTCAAGGGGCGATATATGACGGGTTGGCTCCGCAGGCTCAGTCGCATCGTGCATCGGTACAGCCGCCTCGACGACGTCATCGCAATGTGGAACGTCGAGCGCGCCCGCGACGCCGCGTGGACGAATGCCGAGACGCTATGGGTGCTCCGCGACACCCCGGAGCCGGCCGCGGAGTTCCTAGGGTCGCTCGATCGCATGGTCGGGTTCGCCGGCCGTGGGCTGCTCGTTCCGGCCGACACGACGCTGAACAGGGTGGATCGCCGGCTGCGCGGGCTTCGCCGCGATCCACTCTGGTGGGCGTAAGCTCCACAGACGCCCTGGAAGTCCTATGCTGGCTGGCGTTCATGCGAGCGGGGGGTTGAAGATAGGCGCCTTGCGTCGTGCAGATCGACGACGCCGAGGGCAACCACGTCTGGCTGCCGACGTACGGTCACGGGGCGTGGAGCGAGCTGACGGCGACGGACGACGCCAACCGCAGTGTGTTGGGAGGAGCTCGGCTTCACCGTCCACCAGCTTGCCGATTTCCATATCTTTGCTCAGAATCTCGGCTCTGTGCACTGCATAAAGAAGTACCTCGCCCGCGAGTGAAAAGGAGAGGGATGAGCCGCACACGGATAGCTGCGCTTGCGGGCGCGGGCGTGCTCGCGGTCGTCGCCGCCGGCACCCAGTCGTCGAAGGCTGCGTTCCCGGGCAAGAACGGGCTCATCGCCTTTCAGAGCTTTCGCGACGGCTACGCCCAGATCTACGTGATGAGCGATGTGGCGGCCCAGCCGAAGCTGGTCAGGAAGCAGCACGCCTGCTATGCGGTACCGGCGTGGTCACGCGACGGCAAGCGAATCGCCTTCGAGTACAACCCCGACCCGTCGGGATCGCCGGCGCGCAACAGCGAGGTCTACATGATGAACGCGAACGGCACCGGTTTGAGGAACCTGACCAGAAAGCCGGGCTTCGACGGCGACCCCTCGTGGTCACCGGACGGAAAGTACGTCGTCTTCGAGAGCCAGCGTGACGGAAACTCGGAGCTCTACAGGGTCGACGTGAAGACTCGCAAGGTAAAACGGCTGACGAACGACCCTGCCTTCGACGGGGATCCCGCGTGGTCGCCGTTCGGCCGCGGGATCGCCTTCACGACCATGCGCACGGGTAACCGCGAGATTTTTCTCATGAAGTTCAACGGCTCCCCACTCCTGAACTTGACGAACAACCGCGCGTCCGATTTCGACCCGAGCTGGTCGCCAAACGGAGAGCTCGTCGCGTTCGTCAGCGATCGGGACGGCAACCTCGAGATCTACGCGACCAACGATCGGTTTCTGCTCCAGCGGCTCACTACCAATCCCGCCCTGGACGCGTTTCCTGCCTGGTCGCCGGATGCGAAATCCGTCGCCTTCGTGAGCGACCGCAGCCAGGCCGGCAATCGCGATCTCTATGTCATGAAGAGCGACGGCAGCTCGGTACGGAAGCTGACTGACTCCCCCAACTGGGACGTGGCGCCGGATTGGAGCTCGGTCACGCCCAGAGCTCCCGGGAAGCCTCCTCCGCAACCACCTCCTCCCCAGCCGCGCGGAGACCATACGTCAGCCCTGGCGTGCGTCGTCAGGTAGTCCCCAGTTCAGGGGACCTCGCCCTTCAGCTCCTCCTCGGTCCAGTTGCCGAGCGTTTCCAGCTCTTTGATCGTGAAGCAGGCATCACAGGTGTAGCGCCGCAGCGTCCCGTCGTCGCCTGCAGTTATCACAGCGGTCGCGTCGCGCGGGCTGAACACGGCGCTCTTGACCCAGCCATTGTGGCCGCGGAGAACGTTGAGCGCCCGGCCGCTGTGCGCTTCCCAAACCCGTGCGGTGCCGTCTCGGCCCGATGTCACGACGAACTTGCCGTCGGCGCTGAAGGAGATGCTCGTCAAGGGCCCCGTGTGGCCTCGAAGCAGCGTGAGCACCCTTGGCTTCTTGGGATCTTCGACGTTCAAGATCGTCGCCGTCCGATCGCCATTCGCGACGGCCACCAGGGAGCCGTCCGGGCTGAAGGCGGCGCTCGTTGCCGACCCGGTGACGCTTGTACTAAGTAAGTACAGCTCCCCCGTTCGCGTATCCTGGACCTGAACGATCCCGGACTCGCTGGCGGTCAGCAGGAGTTTCCCGTCCGGGCTGAACGTTGCACTGTTGAGACCCGAAGCCCTGGGTAGTCCCCGCGAAGGTAGCCCCACTGCCCGCGCGGCCGGCACATCCCAGAGGCTGGTCCCGTCCTGACCCGACGTGACGACGAGCTCGCCGTCTGGGCTGAAGGCCACGCTCATGCCAGGGCCCCGTTGTCTTGGTAGGACGGCTATGCGCGTCCCCGTCGCGCGCCAAATCGCCGCGGTGCCGTCACTGCTCGCGGTCGCGATGAGCTCCCCGTCGGGGCTGAACGCCACGGCATTCACGGCCGCGCCGACCTCGAACGAGGGACCGCGGCTGAGGTCGGACAGCTCCCAGACTTGCACCGTTCCCTGCTCATCCCCCGTCACAAGCCGACTGCCGTCCTGGCTCAACGCAGCTGTCACGCCGCTGCGGGTCTCGACTTTGTCATCTTCGGTCCTTCCGGTGGCGGGGTCCCAGAGCCGGGCACTTCCTTCGGCACAGGCAGAAGCGATCAGCGTCCCGTCGGGGCTGAACGAAGCGTCGTAGCACGGCCCTTTATCGCCGCGGAGCGTCGCGAGGCGCCTGCCGGTGATCGCCCGCTCGCTGTTGTAGATCTCCCACACCTGCAGCTGTCCGCTTTCGCTGTTGGCGGCAGTGACCACAAATCTCCCGTCGGGGCTGAACGACGCGCTCAGGACAGCACCCGGCAGCCGCAGGCGAGCGAGCTGCTTGCGTGTCTTCCACTGCCAGACGCGAGCCGTCTTGTCGTCGCTCGCCGTCACGACGAGCTCCCCGTCCGGGCTGAAGGCGGCACCGAAGAGGCGGCCGTTGCCTGCAGGCAGGATCTTGAGCATCTTGCGTGCAGACCATCGCCAGACTCGCGCGATGCCGTCGTCGCTTGCTGTCACGACAAGCTCACCGGTCGGATTGAACGCCGCCCCCGACACAGGACCTCCGTGCCCCGGCAGGACCACCACCTGCTTTCCGGTCGACCACCGCCAGACCTGGGCATTCCCATCGTCGCTGCCCGTTACGACGAGGTTTCCGTTAGGACTGAAGGCAGCCGTCAGGACGCGTCCGCCCGGCGGGCGCAGTACGGGTGCGATCCGCTCGCCGCTCGAGCGCCTAAAGACCCGCGCCGTCCCATCGTCGCTCGCCACTACCACGAGCGTGCCGTCGCGATTGAACGACGCGCCTCTGACCGGCGTCTGCAACGAGATGCGCCGGCCGGCGGGGCTTCCCGAGTCTGCACGCCAGAACCGAACGGTCTTGTCCGCCCCTCCCGTCACGACGAATTTCCCGTCGGGACTGAACCTGGCGCTGACGACGGCGTCCTTGTGCCCACGCAACACGGCACGGCGACGGGACCTGACCAGCGCGGCGCGAAGGGCTTCCTCGGCCTCGATCGTCTCATTGAACGAGTAGGCGCGGAAGGCGGTCTGCACGCTGTCGTCAGGGTCGACCTGAAGCCTCGGATCGTCCTGAGAGTCGAGGAGCACGAACGCGCGTTGCGCGGCCTCGCGCGAGCGCGATTCGTCGCGCTCGCTGCTCGCCGTGCGCGCCTGGACGGCCGCGAGTACGCCGAGCACGACTGCCGCCAGAAAGAGCCCCGAGATGACGAGCCCGAGCCGTTGAATGAGACGTGCACGCTGCCGTCTCCGCTGCTCCTCGAGCTCCTGCGCGAGCCTGGCCTGCTCGCGGGCCTTTAGCCGCTCTGCCCGCTGCCGTCCAATCCACGGCACGAGGAATTCGCTGGAGATCTCGAAGAGATCGAGGTCTCGGCGCCGCTCCCTTCGCACGAGCTTCGTCTCCTTCTCCAGCGCGTCGAGGGTGCGCTCGAGTCGTTCTTCGGGTATGTCGGGCTCGTCCGTGCGCACGCGCTCGACCAGGTCGTCGGCGGAGACGACGTTGCGGACGCCAGAGGCCGTCACCATCTGGCTGAGCAACGCGACCGCCGGATAGTGCAGCTCCGCCGGGAATCGGTTCAATGACTCCTCGAGGTACTCCTCGAGCAGTCCCTGGATTCCCTTCTCCTTCAGAAGCCGCTCGGGATCGCTCGACTGCCAGAGACGGAGGCAGACGATCTGCAGCTCCGTGAGGTTGATCGAGCCGGCCCCGGTATGACGGAGAACGGCCTCGGCCAGCTGCGTCGCGAGCTCAGGCGACAACTCACGATCGAACCAGCCCGGATGATCCTCGAACGGCCCGCGGATGAGTCGCGGAAGCGCGTCCACTACGGGCGGAGTGAGGAGCAACGACTGGCTCACCAGCTCGGGGCTGCGGTCGAGCAGCTTCCGCACTTTCGCCAGGTAGTCCTCGCGAAAGCCGAAGACGAGCTTGACGGGCAGCGTCGTGTCCTGGAGCAGGTCGATCAGTGCGTCGACGATGCGTTGTTGACACGCGAGCGCCTCTTCGAGCTTTTCACTGTTGGGCGCTTCCTCGAAGAGCGTGACGAGCTCCTCGAACTGGTCGAGAATCAGCAATGGGCGATGTGCTCGAGCCTCTGGGCCAAGCGCGGCGAGGCGAGACCGAAGCTCGTCCGCACTGAGCACGAGTTGCGCCGAGTCTCCGGCATCCGACGCAAAGCTCGAAGGGAGAAACGACCCGTCTTCCTCTGTCATGGGAATTCGTTCGACGACGAACTCGTCGCCGAGTCGCGGCTGCACGCGAATGCGGTCGGCACGGAAGCCTTCCTCTTCCACCGCCGGAATCAGGCCTGCGTTGATGAGCGACGACTTGCCGGAGCCGGACCCGCCGTAGAGGAACACGCCGCGATAGACGACCACGAGCTGCAACAGCTCGCGCGTCTCGACCTTGCGGGCGAAGAAGATCTTGCGATCGCTGTACCTGAACGATTCGATGCCTCGGTAGGGCGTCCGCGGCAGGACGGATGCATTGACCTCAATCGCGGTAATCGGGCATCTCCTTGCCAATGACCGCGCGATAGAGCTCCGGAACGAACGTCCACGCATCCTGGACGATGAACTTCAGGTACTTCTGCTGATTCTCGAAAACCTCGACGACAAGCGGGTCGGGGTGGCAATCGACCGAGTAGGCGTCCGGGATGTTGGCCCTGTCGACGCCCCAGCGCAGCGTCTTGAAGAGCAGCCGTAGGTTGTAGTCCACGAGGCTGTAGCCAACGAAGAGCGTCGTCCAGCGCTCGAGCTGGAATCTGAAGATCTCCGGTACCGGGTAGTACGGCTTCTGGTCACGCATCCGCAGGACGAACTGGATGTAGTCCTCGTCAGTGATGACGACCGACTCAGGTGTCCCGATGTCGCCGTGGATCTTGAAGACGAACGGGCGCTCGGCCGTCGGGTCATCGAGATACTGCTCGGTCGGCCGTGTCGAGTCGGGGCTGTAGACGGTCACGCGCGAGTCGCTGCCGGCATCTCTGAGCGCTCGCTCCAGAAGCTGGTCGTAGTTCGTCGTGATGAGGAGCGTGAAGCCCAGCTCTGCTAGCCCGCGCAGGATCGGCGAGGGCTTCTTTCCGGCCTGCACCACCGACCCGATCGTCTGGACGAGCTGCCGGCGGCTCCGCATCGTCTCGTAGAAGAGGGAGGTGCGCTGGAGGTTCTTCGTATTCTCATTCGGATACGTCGTCACGAGGTCGCACTCTTCGGCGAGCAGCTCACTGAGCGTGCTTCCGAGCGGTGGCCGCTCTGCTTCCGTGTAGACGTACGACGAGCCCTCGGGAGGGGAACCGTGGACTCCCGCCCCGAGAAAGAGCAGACATTGCCCTCTCGCGACGGCTTCCGCGATCTGGGTAACGGCCGCGCTGCCGACCTCCACGCTCATACCGCGGCACCTCCAGTGCCTGCGTAGCTCTCCGTGAGCCAGAAGCGATATCCCGCGGCATCCGTTGCGGCGTAGCGCACCGCCCTGAAACCTCCTGCTCATGCTCCTGCCGCTCGGAGCGCTGCCAGTGCCGTGGATTACAGCGTGATCGAGCCTTCTGCGCAAGCCGCCCCCGGCTGCGTCAGCCCGTTGACAGCTCCTGGATGGCTCGCTAGCGTCCGCAGCGAGCGACGATGGGGGGCGCTCTCCAGTGGAGCGCAGAGCGTGTAGGCAGGCGCCGAACGCTCCAGTTCACGAGCGTCGCCCGGCTCCTCCGTTGGAGCCGGCTCTCGGCGAAGCCACCGCCGCCGATAACTGAGCCTAGGCCGCGGCGATCATGCGCTCAGAAAAGCGGTGCGCCAGCGCGGCGATGGTGTTCGAGGGGTTCGGGCCGACGGGGCCAGGCATGACGGATCCGTCGGCGATCACGAACCCCGGGTAGCCGAAGACCTCGCCGTAGGAGTCCACGACGCCTTCCCGCTCGTCCCGACCCATCGGGCAGCCGCCGAGCGGATGGACGGTGACCACGCGTCCCAGATGCCAGGGCGGGTTGTCCTTGAACCTTGCATCGAGGACGCGCGAGATCTCCTGACCCGTCCGCCGCACGTCCTCGAACGTCGGATTCGAGCGACGCTTGTTCCAGTCGATGTCGAGCCGGCCGTCGCCCGTGAGCCGCATGTGGCCGTCCGGGACGTCCCGGCCCATGGCAAAGAGTGGCAACGTCGTCGACGACAGAGGCCAACGGCCGATGAAGCGTGCGACGTCGGCGCCGATGTCGCTCGAGCCCCCGAGCCGGAGCCAGAGCCTGATCAGGCGCCAGACCATGCGGAACATACGCACGATCCCGGCAGGCTGGTCGCTGAGGTCGATCAGCCAGTTGATGGTCTCCGGATAGCCGCCGTCCTGGACGTAGTACGCGCGCCCGCGGCCACCTTCGAGCTGATCCTTGACGCGGATCGTGCTCGTGATGACGGGCCCGTAGCCGGGCTCGATGAGCCGTCCTCGACGCTGGCCGTCAACCGTCTCGTGCGCGTGCATCGCGAACGTGAGGAGGTCACCGTTCCCGCAGAAGCGTGTCCCGAGCCGGTCGCTCAGGCCGGGGAAGTTGGCGCGGTTCTTCAGAAGGAGGTACGTAGACCCGAACACGCCGGCTGACAGCACGAGTCGGTCGGCAGTCACGGTCAGCTCGGGCAGCGGCTCCTGGCGCTCCTCCCCTTCGACGGCCTGCGAATGATCGACGTAGCCGACCGCGTACCCACCGCCTGGCCTGGGCGCGAGCGTCTTCGCCTCACAGCGCGTCCTGATGTCGACGCCGTGGCGAAGCTTGGCGAAGGACAGGTAGTTGAAGTCGAGCGTGTACTTGCTGCCGAAATTGCACCCGAAGTTGCACTCGCCGCACAGACGGCACGTCTGACGGGTGCGTCCGTGAAGGTTCTCGTGCTCCCCGAGGATAGGTTCGCCGGGCATTGGGTCCCCGCCGTCGGGTGCGAAGGTAACGGCAAGCTTGGGCAAGTACCACTCGAGCCCGAGCTCGTGCGCGGCGTCGCGGAGGGCAGTCGTCTTCGGGGTGCGGTCGTAGGGCGCCTCCTCGAAGGGGTACGGCGCGGCTTCGAGCATCGCCTCGTGACGCTCGTAGTGAGGCTCCAGGTCCTCGTAGGTGACCGGCCAGAACTCCCAGCCGCCCTGCGTGAGATCCTCCTGCACGAAGGTCGACCGGTCTTTGCGGATGAGGATGTTCGAGTAGAGAAGAGAGCCTCCGCCCAGCCCGCTCGAGACGATCCCTCCGAGCCCACGGAACTCCCAGATGTTGAAGATGCCGTGGAGACCCTCGCTCGGGTCCCACAGGTTGCGGGCCGTAGCCGCGGGACTGCGGGGAAACGAGCCGGGCGGATACGCCTTGCCGCGCTCGAGCAGGCACACGCGCATGCCCGCCTCGGCGAGCCGGAAGGCGGTCACGGAGCCACCGAACCCCGAGCCGACGACGACTGCGTCGAAGTGCTCTTCGCTCACCGCTCCGTCAGCCGCCGAGGTCGAGCGGTGTCTCGACCACCTCGCTCTGGACGCCGTCCTCGCTGTACGCGACGGTCCTGACCACGTAGCTCTTGTCCTCGAGGCGCATGGGATGCGCGACGACCCCCGTCCCTGTTGATCGGACCGTGAACGCGTGACTCGCGGGCGGGAGGTCGTCGTCCGGTGTGTCGATCGACACGACCAGCCGCTCGGGGCGGGCGGCACCCGGCGGTAGCGGCTTCGGGAACTCGTACTTGATCATGGCCTGGTCTCCGACGCGCTCGACGCTGACGTCAGGCGCCGGTGGAACGGGCAGCGTCGGCGCCGGCCTGGCTCGCTTTCTCACACGACCGCGGGTTGCGCCGCCCGCCTCGACGTGAAACGCCGTCGGATTCCGCCACTGGCTCTTCTGCGCCGGGCCGGTGGGGCTCGAGTCGCTCGATCCCCACTTGCCGGGCCAGACCAACCAGCCCGGCTCCCCGACGGAGAGGACCTCGAGAGTCGGGCGGACGCTCGGTCCCTTCCCATCCGAGTAGTCGGGGTACGGGAGCGGCCACATGGGAAAGTGCTCACCCGCGCTCCCGAACGAGGCGTGCGAACCCCTGCCCACGTAGACGACCGGCGCCGGGCCGTCGGGAGACTCGCGCAGCTCGAGGTCGGACCAGTTGAAGGCCTCTCCGTCGCGGTGTTGCGCGAACGTGGCCGCGTTCGGCACGCCTTCGCGACCCATGCGCAGCTGGATCATCTCCCAGTCGCCCTCGTGCAGCCCGGCGCCGAGGAAGTTCTTGTCGTTGTAGTAGTAGAAGAACCAGTACTGGAGCCACGTCGGCCCGTTCGCCTCGTGCACGACATAGCCGTAGGCACGGTCCGCGTAGCGGGCATCGGCATGCAGCCGGCGTGCGTCCTCGACGTAACGCCGGCCGGCCGCGTCGAGGTAGTCCGTGGCCGCAGCCGCCCCGCCTGCCGGATAGCTCTTACCGAGGAAGGCAAGGTCGAGCTGCTTCTGCCCCTGCTCAGGGTGCGCAGCCGCGACGATCGACCCACCCGCACGCTTCAAGGTGTTCGTGTAGCTCTGATTCGATCCGTCGTCGAAGAAGTACTCGGGCAGAATCGCCGCCGAGTCCGAACGGAAGCTCTCCAGCGAGTCGTACTGCAGGTACGGCAAGAAGCGTTGCAACAGCGCCGCATCGGTCAGCTCGGGCTCAGGCAACGGCACCTACTTCCGGGGTGAGCCCGACGTCGCTCGATGGATCGCCGTAGTACTGGTAGGCAGCCCACAGCGGACCGTAAAGGTGCCGCTGCTTCCACAGCGCCTGCCTCGCCGCGAGCACCGCGTCCCCGAACGAGCTACCGCCAACCGACCCGTTCGAGCCGTCGAAGATCGCGCCGTAGAACGCCTCGGCGAACAGCGTCGCGCCCATGTCGTTCACCTCCCACGCGGTGCCCACGTAGTTCCGAACCCCGAGTCGGAAGAACTGGTCGGCCAGGCTGGGCAAGAGGCCCGCCTCGCTGCGCGGTTCCTCGGTTGCACCTTGCTTCGCGGCTGCGATCGCCTCCGACGTACGCGCAGTCAGGCAGGCATTCGCAATGATGATCGCGGGCACGCGCTCCAACTGCTCGAGCTCGTGCGGCGTGAGCAGGCCGCCGGCGAAGACCCAGCCGACGCGGTCGGGCTCTGCCTCGTCGAAGTCCCCGTGACCGGCGTAGTGCACGAGGTCGACCTCTCCCCGCAGCAGCAGCGAGAGGATGTCGAGCCGGTTCGCGGGCTTGATGCCGCTGAGCGGCCCCTCGCGCGGAACGCTCGGTGCGCCGATCCGCGCGTCCACCTCCACGTCGTCTCGTGCGGACAAGAGCTCGACCACGCGCAGCGCCTCCACGCGCGCACCCTCCAGGCTGTCCCCGGTTGCGGGATCACCGGGGTCCCCAATGACGAGCGCCCTGATCTTCCCACGCGCAACGGGTCGTGGCAGCGGCGCCGGGCTGTAGACCGTTCGCAGCTGGCGTGCGAGGGGCAGCTGCACCGAGAGCGGCTCGCGGCCGCCGCCCTCGTCGGACGGCGCAGAGAGAAACTCCCAGTGCACGGGAGCCGTCCACCGGTCGACTTCGAACACGAGGGGCCCGGAGTGGAGCACGTCCCGAAATTCCGGCGGCACGAGCAGCTGCATGAGCTCGCACAGCTCTTCGACCTCTTCCGGAGGTGGGTCGGTCGTTCTCTCGACCAGCTCCGTGATGAGGCTGCGATCGAGGTGCACGAGCCGCTCCGGGACGGTTGCCGCCTGGTGGATGGCGGCGACACGAAGCACACGCCCGTCGTCCCAGAAGGAGATGCGCACCGGGTCCTCGACGCCTCGCCGATCCGGGCCTCGAGGTACGACGCGGAAGTGCGGCAGATCGAAGGACACGTCTCCATCCCCGTCCGTCGGCAGGCTCTTCACCTTCTCGAGAGCGAGTGCACGCACCGCCTCGGGCGCCGAGATCTCCTCCAAGAGCGTCGCGAGCGCCCGGCCATGGCGGGAACGCGCGGGTGACGCTGCGGCGACGAGAGCCGACTCGACGAGTAGGGCGAGGCCGTCTTCGGCCGACACCGCTCCGCCCGGGCCGGTCGTCACGCTCTCCTTGAGCCGGAACTCGACTTCCGCGTCTGGTCGAGCGTTGGCGAGCTCGCTTTCGAGCGCTGCGTGGACCTCGAAGGCACGGCTTCGTCCCCACTCGGCAACGACGAGGCGCTCGATCGGGCTGACACCGGTGTTGGTGGGGTCCGACGCAACTTCGACTGCCGCCTCGCTGATCCCTCGCAGGAGCCCACTCACCGCCTCACGGATGGAGAGCGTCCCGGCGCCCGAGCCTATGAGGACGGTGCAGACCGTGCGGACGTTCGGCAGCGCGCCCAGCGAGAGGAAGAGCTCGCGGGCGAGGCGCACGAGCGCGTGATGGTCGAACGTGCCGGGCCGCCCCATGCCGGCGACGGCCACGAGCCGACCGCGGTGCTTCGGATCCGACCATGGGAAGTAATCCACGTCGCCGAGCGCTCCCCTGAGGACACCCCGGCGTGCGTGCCGCGTGATCACGAGGTGAGAGCGAATCGGGTCGCACCCCTCGGGTATGCCGGACACCGCGCAGTCGAGGGCAAGCTCTGCGTGCTGGGGCAGCACCCCCTGGTAGTGGCCGACGGCATAGACGTCGGCAGCGATTTTCGTCACGTCGCCCCAGGCGACTTCGACGGCGATCGACGGCCGCTCCGCCCCCGTCGCCCCATCGGCCGCTGCCTCCTCGGTCGCGACTACCGCCGGTTCGCCCTCGTCCCCCGACCCGAGGTACCGGTTGGCGACGAGATTCTCGAGCCGCACGCTTTCCTCGGGGGTGAGATCGGGCGCACCGCCGCCACGCTTCCGTTGCTTCGCCTTGGTGAGGATGAGCTCGGCCTCGGGCGGGACGGGTTCGACCTCTCGGCGCCCACCCCGGGCGCTCCGCGTGGTTCCGCGCGAGACCGGTCTCTCGGTTGCGAGCACCGATGTCTCGCCGCGTTGCAGGAGGTCCGACATGGCATCGAGGACGTCATCGTTCTTCGGCAGCTCGCCGTGCTCCTCGTCCACCCAGTACGTCCGTACTGCCTCGAGCAGCCCGAGCGCATGCGGCACTTGCCCGTCGCCCTCGCGGGTCTCTCCGTAGGAGAACTTCCCCGGTGCCTTCAGCTCGAGGAGAAACGGCGTTTCCCGGTCGTAGCCGGCGATGTAGAGGAGGCGGTCGGGGTCGACGATCTCCTCGAGATCGGCGTAGAAGGCACGCGCCCGATCGAGGAGCGGCTCGTGCACCGCGAGATTGCCCCAGGACGCCCGCTCGAAGAGCTTTGCATGGTCGTCGCCGTCGAGGTCGACGAGGGGGGAAGGAAGCATCTGGTACATCCCCGGGAAGGTGGCGACGATTGCGAGCACCTCCTCGAGCGAGTGCTCGAGGTCTCCCGTCGCAAGCGCCCGGACGACCTTGTCGGTGCCCGTGAGCACGCGCGGGATCGCGAACGATCCTCGGTTGGGCGTCCCCATCATGATCAGGCGGCCTCCGCGCCCTCGCCCCTCGGGATCGTCGATCGCCTCCCAGGTCTCGCGGAAGCGATTGACGAAGCGACGGGCAACGAGCCCACCCATCGAGTGGGTGACGAGGTGAACCGGCTCGCCTGCACCGAACGCCTTGACCTCTTCGTCGAGACGGGCCGCGCTGCGGTCGATGTCCTCGCGCCAGTCGAAGGCGAACGGACGCACCTGCCAGCGCGAGTCCAGCTCCAAGAGGATCGGCACGTAGGTCGGCAGGTGCACGCCCGCGGGTCGGATCTGGACTCCGGCCCTGGACGGTTCGCCCTCCGGGGTCAGCTCGAAGTCGGCGATGCGGCCGAGAATGAGGTTGACGAAGTTCAGCCAGATACGGTCGGACTCACCCGAGCGGTCCACCGAGTCGAGCTCGGAGCCCATGATCCCGGGCAGCACGAGGACCTTCCCCAGCTTCCCGCGGCGGCGACCGCGAGCGGCCGCCCGGCGCGCGCGCTCGAACGCGCCACTCCCCATCGCCTGCTCGAGCAGCCGCCGTTCCTCGCCGTCGAGCTCGAGCATGATGCTACGGACGGCGTCGAGATCCGCAGCCGCGAGCGCGGACTGGAGACGGTCGAGCCGAGGGGTCTGCGCGCGAGTCACGTCCGCTACCCGATGTCCACCTTCCGTGCGGCCACGAGCTCGCCTTCCGCAAAGCCTTGCAGGCACTCGTGGAGGTCGACGGATGCCGACAGATGCTCGCGAACGGGCTCGGGCGTGTTCGCGAGAAACTGCTCCGTCAGCTCGGTGTCGACGGTGGGCATCACCATGGCGCCTTCCTTCCCATACCTCGATCCCCACAACGCGCTCCGAGAGGGCGAGCATCGCCCTGAGGCGCGCGGGGAGTTACGCGGCACCGACCACACAGGAGCACACCGCCGAATGGCGGCGAAAGGCCGCAGCGGTCATCGCCACACTGCACGTTGAACGCCCCCGAGGTCGGTTGACGACCGCTCGACTGTAAGACCAATCGGACCAGCTGTCAAAGCTCGCCACCTATCCAGAGCGGACACAGAGGGCTGATACAACGGGCGTGTGGCGATGTTCCACGTCGTGCTCGTCCGCTGGGGCCCTGACTGGGAACCTGGGCGGCTGCTCGAGGAGCAGTCCGGCTGGGACGAGCACACGCGGCGTTCATGGACGGGCACGGCGACGACGGCTTCATCCGGCGAGGCGTCTCCGCGACGAGACGAGGCGAGCAAGGGGCGCATGGCCGCAGCGAAGCGCCTCGGCGAATACCGCGAGCGGGTGGCACGCAGGTCGAGCAGGACCTCGACGAGCTGCTCGAGGCCCTGCGCTCGTCAGCCGCCTAGCGCCGGGCGGTCCGCGCCTGCAGCGCGCTGAGGTCGACCGCGATCACGAACAGGAGGCTGCCTGCCCACCAGTTGACGGGATCGAACGTCAGCACCTCCTCGTCACCGATGAGGTTGCAGATCAGCCAGACGAAGAACCAGAGCAGGGTCATGTGCCCTCCGAGAGTCGATGTTGTGACGCGGAATCTACGCTGCCCGGGCGCGTTGTAACCCCCTAGTAACCACATGGCGATGAGTTGGGCGACTAGAAATCGTCTATTCCGGAAAGCGCACGACGAGAGGACGTGAGATGACGGAGAGCACGGAGCGGCGAGTAGCGCACGAACGACTTTCGACCGGGGCGCTGTCGCGCTGGGCGCGGCGCTGCGCGACACATCCGTGGCGTGTCATCGGCGCGTGGCTCGGCATCCTCGCCGTGCTCGTCGTCCTCACGATCTCGTTTGCCGGCTCGCTCCGCGACCAGTTCGAGATTCCAGGATCGGACACGCAGAAGGCAACCGACCTGATCGAAGCTGAATTCGCCGAGGAGCAGGGTGGCGTGCTCAACGTCGTCTTCGCGGCTCCCCCAGGGCAACGGCTCGACACGCCCGAGCGGAAGCAGGCGATCAACGAAGCCATCGCGCGGCTCCGCGGGGCCGAGTTCAAGCCCACCAAGGACAAGGCGGGGCTCGAGAGCGTCGATACGCCGTTCACCAAGGACACGGTCTCCGATGACGGGCGCATCGCGTATGCGGAAGCCCAGTTCGACCGTGTGATCTACGACAAGGATCGCTCGTCGGTGGTTGCAGTCGAGGATGCTGCCCGCAAGACGGTCGCGCCTGCCGGTGTAACCGTCGAGTTCAACGGCGAAGCGGAGTTCCCGCCCATCGAGCAGGGAACGCAGGAGCTGCTCGGCCTGCTCGCGGCGTTGATCGTGCTGCTCATCGTCTTCCGCACGTTCGTGGCGACGTCGATCCCGCTCGCGCTCGCCATCACGGCCGTCGCGACCGCGTTCCTCCTCCTGTTCCTCCTGGCGGGGCTGACCGACATCAACACGATCACGCCGCTGCTCGTATCGATGATCGGGATCGGTGTCGGCATCGACTACTCGCTCTTCATCGTGACGCGCTTCCGTCAGTTCCTGCACGACGGCATGTCACCCGCCGACGCCGCCGCCGAGGCCGGCTCCTCGGCAGGCAGGGCGGTGCTCTTTGCCGGTCTGACAGTCGCGATCTCCGTGAGCGGCCTGGCCATCTTCGGCCTCGATTTTGTGACGAAGCTCGGCATCGGCTCGGCGCTCGGCGTCCTCACCACCGTCCTGATCGCGAACTCGCTGCTCATCGCGGTGCTCGCGAAGCTCGGCCACAAGATCGACCGGCTGAAGGTTCCGTTCCTGCGCCCGATCGACGACTCCGAGGAGGCGAGGCAGAAGACCCCCATCGCCCGCTGGGGCCGGTTCGTCACCAGCAACGCGAAGATCGTGTTCCCCGTGCTGCTCGTAGTGGGCCTGGTGCTCGCGGGAACGTCAGCCCTCGTCCACCTCGGCGCCTCCGACCAGGGAACACAGCCGAAGGAGCAGACAGCGCGCAAGGCGTACGACCTGCTCGCCGAGGGGTTCGGCCCAGGCTTCAATGCTCCCATCCCGATCGTCGTGGACGTCAACGGCGACGAGCAGGCGCCACAGAGAATCCTCGACGGCGTTCGCTCTCTCCCCGGCGTCGCCTCCGTCGACGAGCCCGTCTACAACGACCCGAAGACCGTCGCGATCGTCTTCGTGAAGCCTGCCTTCGCGCCGCAGGACGAGAAGACGGAGCAGCTGGTCGACACACTGCGAAACGACGTCATCCCGGCGGCGACCGAAGGCGGGAACGCGGCCGTCTACGTGTCCGGACTGACAGCGGCGTTCAAGGACATCGCCGACCGCATCATGGAACGCCTGCCGTTCTTCCTGCTCTATGTCATCGGAGTCACGTTCCTCGTGCTCGCGATGGCATTCCGCTCGATCGTGGTCTCGCTGACGGCTGCCGTCACGACGATCCTCTCCGCGTTCGTCGGCTTCGGCGTGCTGACGCTGGTGGTGCAGGAGGGTCACCTGCTCTCGCTCACTGGGCTAGATCGAACGGGGCCGATCGAGACGTTCGTGCCGCCGATCGCGTTCGCGATCCTCTTCGGGCTCTCGATGGACTACATGGTCTTCCTGATGAGCCGCATCCGAGAGGAGCACGTCCACGGCCTCCCGACGAAGGAAGCCGTAGAGCAGGGCATCGCGGCCATCGGGCGCGTCATCGTCGCCGCGGCGGTGATCATGGGGACGGTCTTCTCAGCCTTCATTCTCACGCCCGAGCGCGTCTCGAAGGAGTTCGGGATCCTGCTCGCCATCGCGATCCTCACGGATGCGCTCGTCGTGCGCATGACGCTCGTGCCATCGTTCTTCACGCTACTCGGGGAGAAGACGTGGTACATGCCGGGCTGGCTCGACCGCATCCTGCCGGGCATCACGATCGAGCCGCCCCACGACGGGAAGGCGCGAGGTCCGGTGGCTACTGAGCGACCTGCGGAGGCCCGAGCCAGGACATAGCTTCGGCGCCGTCTTCGCCGACGCCGCTCACGTCCCAGCGTCTTTCTCGAGCCTGTCGCGGGCTCTGTTGTACGTGATTCGGGTGAAGCCCGGTGCTCCGCTTTCGACATTGCCGACTTCCTCGGCGATCTTCTCCAGCTCCTCCCAGGCCCGCTCGAGGTCTGGATGATCGCGATGAATGAAGAGCTCGAGCCTGCGATCGATTCGACCGAAGCCGTCGGCCGCGCTGCGGTGTGCTTCTCCGCGCTCGCCGAGCTTGAAGGTCGTCTGGATGGACGTGAGGACGACGACGGCTACCGACAGGGCTCCCGCCGCCAGCGTCAGCGATTCACTCGGGTTCCCGTCGGTCGCCTGAAGGACGGAACCGGACACGACGGCCGAGACGAGGATGAGCAAGAGCCCCAGGGCGTAGTGGCCGATACGGAGATGGTCGCTCGCTGCGAAGTGCGCCGCGCGGTACCCACGGATCTTTCGTTCCAGTTCACGTGCAGTCCTGAGGAGCTCGGCATTGGTCATTTGCGCCTCCTTGACTCGTGCGCGATCGGGCGCGCTGCTTGCAGGACAGCCGAAGGACAGCCCCAGCTTTACATTGATACGGAAAGGCGATCTCGTTGGGCGTAGCGCGTCACTCGAGCGCCGGGACGATCCGTGGCAAGCCGAGGCCCGCCCGCCGGCACACGTCGGCGACGGCCTCCTCGGAGTCGGCGACGAAGACGTGGAAGCACGTCTCGTCACGAGGCAGGAAGGTCATGCGCACGTAGCGGACGCGCTCGCCGGTGAGCGAAGCCGCGTTCGCCTCCGCGCGGGCGCGGCGCCTAGCCGCGCGAGCATCCTCCGGGCGAGCCTCGGGGACGTACGTCTCGACGAGAAAGCTCGGCACGATCGCCTCCTGGAAGACGGGAGGAGCCAGGCCAGCCACCCGGCCCCTCCCAGTGGAGTGGATGTCAGCCCACAGGCTGGAAGTAGTGCTTACGGAGCCAGTGTGCGACCTTCTTGCCGATGACCGTGCCGCGGACGTCGTCGGTGCGGTAGTGGATCCCGCCCCAGACGCGCGCGTCGACGATTTCCTTCAGCACCGTCGAGAAGCGGTCGAAGTGCCGCGGCGGGATCGGCTGGCCGTCCAGCGTCCGTCCCGAAACGATGTCGAAGCCGTCGGGGACCTTGTCGCTGCCGAAGAAGTCGGCCATGGTGTTGAGAACGGCGCCGCTCAGGCAGCCGTGGCCCGACGGATAGGCGGGGAACGGCGGCGTAACCAGCGGGGGCGTCGTCACCGTTCCCGCAGAGAACAAGGGCTCCCAGTCCGGGTCGGCGATCGTCGCCCCGTTCCCGTCGGTGTCGGCCTCTTGAATCGCGGCCCTCGGTCGCCAGAACATGTACTGGTACTTGCTGTCCCAGCAGGCGGTCGCCCCGTCGGCGCCGCCGAGGTCGACCTGCGCGTAGAGCCGAGCCTCGTCGGCTCGGTCGAGCCCGAAGCGGCCCGCGAGGTTACGCGCAAGCGGGTTCCAGATCGCGGCGGGTGCGAACTGCCAGAACACCGCCGCCTTCGTTTCGTCCTCCGTGCGGTAAGAGCTGTTCAGCTCCCCGAGCTTCTTCACCTCGTTGAAGTCCTCGGTGTACTGGGCGCTCGTGAGCGCGGGGGGCTCGTCTGCGCGGAACTGCGACGGGCTCTCGATCAGGAACGGCTTCAGCTTGTATACCCAGGCGTCCGGGTCGTAGGCCGGCGAGGTCGGCCAGCCCAGCGGCCGCCACTCGCCCGCGTCGGTGCCGATGGTCGGCGTGAACGGCATGAGGAACCCGTCTCCCTGTCGGAACGCAACCATCGCGGCGGCGGCCGCCTCGCCGGCGGCCACTCCTGCGTCTACGTCGGGCCCCCCTCCGAGCAACGCCAGGGTGTCGTCGTACATCATCTTCAGTGGCATGTGCCTGGCGACAGGGGTGATCGCGAGAAGCACGTTGTACGCCGCTGCGGCCGCCCCGGCGTCCATGGACGCCCAGCTCGGTGCCCCTACGTCGTCGAAGTCGACGAGGTAGGGCTGGTGGCCGCGATCGATGGCGTTCACCGCGTCGTACATGGCGCCTGCGACCATTGCCATCCCCCGCGCCTGGCCATGCGCGGTCGGCCGAAGTGGCACCGTCTCCGCCTGCCCGATGGCGTTCCAGTGGTAGACCTCGTCCGCGCGCGCGACCGCGGGCGCGGCGAGCAGGACCAGAGCCACGGCCGCTGCCAGAATTCCCCCTCTCGGTCTCATGCGAACCTCCTCGCTCGTTTGACCGAGCAAGGGTCGCCCCGACGCGCTGGCGCGGAAAGCTGGAAACCTCAGCTCTTTGACGAGAGCAGGCGCGACAGCGCCGTGCGCGAGTGAACCCCGAGCTTGCGATAGATACGCGTGAGCGCCGTTTCGACGCTGTGCTCGGTGAGGAAGAGCGCGGCCGCGACCTCGCGGTTCGAACGCCCTTCGGCCACCAGCACGGCGATCCGCCGCTCGCTCTCGGTCAGCTCGTCCCGCGAAGGTGCGCGCCCGCCGATCCGCGCCAGCTCGGCCCGCGCCTTGTCGGCCCACAACGGCGCCGGCAGTTCGGCGAAGAGTGCCATCGCGCGCTCGAGGGTCTCCCGCGCAGCGCGGCGCTGCTTCGCCCGCCGCTGGGTGGCGCCGAGCCCGAGCAGCGTCCGGGCACGCTGGAACGGATCGTCCACCCGCCCGTGCTCGACGAATGCCTGCTCGAAGCCGGCCAAGGCCGCGTCGAGGTCGCCCCGTGTCGCGGCAAGGAGCGCCCGGCTTCGCGCGGCGATCGCGAGCGCCCAGGCTCTGTCGAGCGCACGAGCTCGATCTTCCCAGGGTGCGAGGATCTGCTCCGCGCGATCCGCGTCGCCCGCGGAGAGCAGCGCGTCGAGCAGATCGGGCACGTGCCAGAGCAGCGCCGGCTCTCGGATGCCGAGCTCGCCAAGGATGCAGTCGGCTCGGGAGAGGTGGTCGAGCGCCGCAGGGGCATCCTCCAGGGAGAGGGCGACGAACCCGAGCACCCACTCGTAGCCCGCCTCCGCCACTCCCGGCCGGCCGGTCACGCCGAGTCCGTGCGCGGCCAGCTCGCGTGCTCGATCGATCTCGCCGAGGTGCGCCGCGACCACGGCACAGGGCCACGACGCGATGGTCGACGACTCGCGGCCGAACTGCTGCGTGATTCGCACGGCTTCGTTCGCAGCGGCCGCGGCGGCCGCCCAGTTGCCGGCGCGCCACTCGAGCAGGGCGAGGTACCAGGCTGCCTCCGCGGCATTGGACTCCTCCCGGGGGCCGAGCCAGGCCCCCAGGCGGGCCAGCACCGCACGGGCGCGCTCGGCCTCGCCCGCCCAGACGAGTTGATGGGCCATGAAGGGCGTGGCAAGCGTCGACGGGCTGCCGACCAGCGCCGCTTCAAGCGCAAGCGCGCGGTCGTTCGCCTTGTGATCCATCCCGCGGCCGCTGTTGAAGTGAACGAGGGCGTACGCCGCAGTCGCCTTGCAGGTGAGCTCGTCGTCGCCTACGCGCTCGGCGGCCGCGACCGCCGACTCCAGGGCTGTGAGCGCGGGCTCGGCCCCTTCAGCGAAGCGGAGGAACTGGCCGAGCTCGAACAGGATGCGCGCCCCGAGCTCCTCGTCACCGGGGGCTTCCGCGAGCGCCTCGCGCCAGAGCGCGACGGCTTCGACCACTCCGCTTGTCTCGGCTCGAAGTCGGCCGAGCCGGAGCAGGACCGCTGCGCGGGCCGGGCCTGGAGGCGCCTCCTCGCTCGCCGCCCGGACAAGGGTCTGCGCTCGTTCGAGGTCCCCGGCCTCGAAGTAAAGGTCGGCAGCGTCGAGCCTCCGGCGCTGCCGCCCGTCCTCGTCCGAGGACGGAGTGAGCGCGACGGCCTGCTCTGCGAGCTCGGCCGCCGCCGTCGCCGACCCACGGGCGCGAGCATGCCGCGCCGCGGCGTCGAGGGTCTCGGCCACCTGTGCGCTCGGCCCCGAGGCCGCCAGGGCCAGGTGACGCGCCCGCTCCTCGGGATCCGACGCGACGCTCGCGAGCCGTCCGTGGAGCGAGCGCTTACGCTCACCCACCGTCCTCGCGGAGATGGCGGACGCCAGCAAGGGGTGCGTGAAGCGGAGGCGCTCCCCGTCGAGCTCGAGGACGCGAGCCTGTAGAGCGGCCTCGACGCCGACGTCGGCATGATCGACCGAGAGCTCGACGAGCTGGATCGTCGCTTCCGCCGACGCAGCGACAACCCGGCAGGCCTCGTCCGCTTCCGGGCTCAGCGCCTGGAGCCTCTCCGCAACGAGATCCTCGAGCGTCTCGGGGACGGGCAGCTCGGCACCTGCCTCGATCCGCCCTCCCCGGCGCTCGAGCGCGCGGGCCAGCTCGAGCGCGAAGAACGGATTGCCGCCGGACGTCTCCCAGATCCGAAGCAGCACCGGTCGCGGAAGCTCCATGTCGAGTCGCCCCCGGAGCAGCTCGTGGATCGCGCCGACGCTCAGTGGGCCGAGCTCCAGCTCGTGCACGCTCTCCTGTCGCCTCAACCACGGAGGGACGGCCCCACGGACGGTCATCAGCGTGGCGACCTGGGCTTGTCCCAGGCGCGGCAGCGCAAATCGGAGGAGCGCGAGTGACGGTTCGTCGAGCCACTGGAGATCGTCGACGCCGAGTAGGAGCCGACGTTCTTCTGCAAGGCTCTTGAGCGCGCTCAGGAACGCGAACGCGACGAGCCGGTCGTCGTTCGAAGCGGCCGCCTCTGTGATTCCGAGCGCTGCCTCGAGCGCCCGCTGCTGCGGCGCCGGCAGACGGGCGAGCACGTCATCGGCAACGCCGCCGACCAGGTCCGCGAGACCCGCGAACGAATAGGCCGTCTCCGCCTCCGTCGGACGGCACGACAACGGCAAATACCCGCCGGCCGTCCCGGCATCCATTGCGGCGAGCCAGAACGCGGTCTTGCCGATCCCGGCCTCGCCAGCGACCACTGCTAACGCAGGCAGATGTTCGGCATCGTCGAGTAGAACGAGGAGCGCTTCGAGCTGCTCCTCGCGCCCGACCACGCTTCGAGTGCTTATTGCCACGAACTACCCTCGGGCGATTGTATGTCAGGTGCTCGCGAATCGGAGGGCGGGCGGGCAGCTCCGCGCAGAGAAGAGTCGGTCGCACGCTTCTCGGAACCTGGCCGCGGCTGGCGGGCGGGAGCGAAGACGCCCCCGCCCGTGCTGGCCCGTGACTACGGCAGTGACACGTAGCCGCCGAGGAACGCCCTGGCCTGGGGCGTGTCGAGCCGATAGTCGACGTTGGTTGCAATGCACGGCGTGTCTCCGGTGATCGTGATGCTCACCTGGACCGGCGTCTCAGACGTACCGGCGCCGAGGAACTCGGCTCCGCCGGAGTCGCCGTAGCACGTTCCGCCGTCGCCCGTCGCCTGGTTCTGCGAGATCCGCAGCCACACGTTGTTGAGCGCGTTGAACTCACCGGACGTGTACCAGCGCTGTCCTAGGAACGGGAACGTCTGGCCTCCCGGACCATTCACGGCCTCCTGCGAGCCGTAGCCGACGGACGTAAAGAGCGTGCCGTTCAGCGTCCCGTCCTTCTTCATCGAGTCGAGCAGCCCTAGCGTCGGGAGCTGGACCGGCGTGGCGCCGACCGAGCTATCGAGCGTGATCACGGCGATGTCTTCGGGATCGCCCTGTCGCTGGTTGTACAAGGGATTCGTGTGCATCGTGCCGTGAATGTGCGGCGACGCCTGCGTGAACGTCGGGTCGAACGTGACCCAGACGTCGGAGATGCCCGCAGCCTCGAGGGCCGCCGTGCAGTGCGACGCCGTCAGGAAGACCTGCGGCGCGATCAGCGACCCCGAGCAGATGATCCTGTACTCCTGTCTGGACGGGCTGAAGTAGACCATTGCCCCCACGTTCGGGTGAGTGTTCGCGTCGTACGTCCCGTTGCTCGTTATGCCGGGCGCGGAAGACGCAAGACCAAGTGCGGCAATGACGACGGTCGCCGCGAGGGACCATCTGAGCATCTCATCCCCCTTTCGTGGACTGGGCTTGTTCTTAGACCGCGAGGCGTGAAATGAAACTCAGCCCTCCCGCGGGCGCGCTCGCTCTGTCGCGGTCGCCGTTGGGATCGCCGTGCCTCAGTCATCGCTCGACGAGTCGTCGGAGGAGTCACCAGCGCGCCTCTACACTGCCCGAAGACAAGTGACCGGCCGTTTGCGGCAAAATCCCTGCAAATTGCCGGCTTCGCCCCCGTAGCTCAGTGGATAGAGCAGCGGTTTCCTAAACCGCGTGCGCATGTTCGATTCATGCCGGGGGCATCTCGTTTTTCGTAGAGCGGAATACGTTGGAAGCGACCCTGGCGTTGCGGGGATTGGCGGGCGGGCGGAAGCTTCCGAGAGCCTGTGCGAGATCAGCTGGGAAACGGGCGTTGCCCGACCAGCGAACGGTGCAGTAGGTGCCGACCGCTACCCGGCTCGGTCCGACGCGCTTCTACACCACGCTACGGGACGCAACCTTGGTCTGGTCAGACCTGGCCAAAGGTCCAAATCGGCCCCGGGCCCTGTGAATTCCGCGAGCAGCACAAGTACAGTCCCGTCTCGGGATAGAGGCTGTTGCGCTGCGGCACAAACCTTCCAAAGCACGCTCTTTGGAAGTTTTGGGCACGCGCTGAGGGAGGGCTTCGTTGAGATCAGCAACAGAGGGATCGGTCCAGCCGGCCGCGGAGGCCGCCTACCGGACACGCTGGGCGGGCCGGCTCGCTCTCGCATGCTCCACATTCTTGCTCGCCCTGGTGATTCTCGTACCCTCCGCGACCCCTGCACAGAGCGCCGCGGGGCTCGTCGCCGGCTACGCGTTCAACGAGGGGTCGGGGACGACGGCTGCCGATGCGTCGGGGAATGGGCTGACGGGGACGCTGACGAACGGGGCGGGCTGGGGCACGGGCCGAAACGCGGGTGCCGTGCTGCTGGATGGCGTGAACGACTTCGTGGAGCTGGGGAATCCGCCGCTACTGCAGTTGACGGGGAGCATGACCGTCAGCGCGTGGGTCAATTCGGCGGCCTTCCCGGTTGATGATGCGGCGATCGTCTCCAAGCGTGCGAGCGGCGAGGTCGGCTATCAGCTGGACACGACGGTCGATCGCGGGCCGCGCACGATCGGCTTCAAGCTCACGAACAGCGCCGGCGGCGCCATGTTCCGCTACGGGGCGACCACGTTGCAGGCCAACACCTGGTACCACGTGACGGGGGTCTACAACGCTCAGACGTCGGAGCTGCACGTCTATCTGAACGGCCAGCTGGACGACGGCACGCTGCTGGGCACGGTCACCTCGACGCAGCAGAACTCGTCTGCCAACGTCAACATCGGCCAGCGCCCGGGTTACAGCGGCTTCAATACCAACGGTCGCATCGACGACGTCCGCATCTACAGCAGGGCGCTGACACTGGCCGAGATCCAGGCGGACATGAACGCGCCGGTCGCCGGAGGCACCGGCGATCAGACACCGCCGACGGTTGCGATCACCTCGCCCGCGAGCACTGCCCAGGTGTCTGGCATCGTGAATGTCACCGCAGACGCGAGTGACAACATCGGTGTCGCCGGTGTGCAGTTTCTCGTGGACGGTGTCAACACCGGAGTCGAAGATGCCAATCCTCCGTACGCGCTGGCGTGGGATACGCGCACGGTCTCGAACGGTGCGCACACGTTGACCGCGCGTGCACGCGATGCGGCGGGCAACTCGACGCTCTCTGCGGCCGTGCCCGTGAACGTGGCCAACTCGAGCTCGTTCCAGAACGAGATCCTCGCGACAGGCCTCAACCTCCCGACGAGCATGCTGTTCCTTCCCGATGGCCGCATGTTGGTCGCCGAGCTTCCCGGCACGATCAAAGTGCTGAGCCCGCCGTACACGAGCGTGAGCCCCACACCCTTCTTGCAGCTGACCAATGTCGGCAACGACGGCTACGCCGGGCTGCAGCAGGGCATCTTCTCGATCGCCCTCGACCCCAACTTCGCGACCAATCGCTTCTACTACGTCTTCTACACGACGAGAACGCCGAATCGTGACCGACTCTCACGCTTCACCGCCGACGCCACCCTCACCACGACGAACCTCAACACGGAGGTCGTCCTTTATCAGGATCCGCAGAACGCCGACACCGAGCACCACGGCGGCGCGATCGCGTTCGGCAATGACGGGAAGCTGTACTTCACGACGGGGGATCACTTTCAGGGTTCGCCGTCGCAGGATCTGACGAGTCCGCGCGGGAAGATCCATCGCATCAATCTGGACGGGACGGTTCCGACCGACAACCCGTTCTTCGACGGCAGCGGGCCGAACGTCGACTCGATCTGGGCGCTCGGCCTGCGCAACCCCTTCCGCGCCTATTACGACGCGCCGACTGGCAGGTTCTATGTCGGCGACGTCGGAGGCAACGACCCCGCTACCGCGAGGGAGGAGGTCAACCTCGGCGCGGCGGGCGCCAACTACGGCTGGCCGAACAACGAAGGCCCGTGCGCCAGCCCGTGCAAGAGCCCGCTCTATTCGTACCCACACAACGGTCGTGATGCGTCGATCACGGGTGGCTTCGTCTACCACGGGACGCAGTTCCCGAGTAGCTACCAGGGCAGCTATTTCTTTGCCGACTACGCGCAGAACTGGATCAAGCGGTTGACGTTCGATGCGAGCGGGAACGTCAACGGCGTCTTCAACTTCGAACCGCTGGACGGCTCCCCCGACGGCCCCTACGGCGACGTCGTGTACCTCACGGAGGGGCCCGACGGAGCGCTGTACTACATCGATCTCGGCTACTCCGACACCAGCGGTACCTTCGGCCTGAGCAAGATCCGCCGGATTCGTTTCTTGAGCGGCAACCTGGCGCCGATCGCGGTCGCGTCAGCGAATCCGACCGCCGGGCCGGCGCCGCTTGCCGTCAGCTTCTCGAGCGCGGGTTCTTCGGATCCCGAGGGCCAGACGCTCACCTACTCCTGGACGTTCGGGGACGGTGGCACGTCGACCGCGGCAAACCCGAGCCACACGTACTCGCAGCCGGGTCAGTACTCGGCGCGGCTCTCGGTCTCGGACGGTGTGAACACGACGTTTTCGACACCGATCTCGATCAGCGTCGGCAGCCCGCCGACGGCGACCATCCTGTCGCCGCAGGACGGCAGTTTCTTCGTTGCGGGTGACGTGATCTCCTATTCGGGGGACGGCACCGATCCTGACGTCGGGACGCTGCCCGCGTCGGCATTCACCTGGACGGTCGACTTCCTGCACGAAGGCCACGTCCACCCCGGCGCGGCACAGACAGGCGTCAAGAGCGGCACTTTCACGATCCCGACCAGCGGTCACGACTTCAGCGGCAACACCCGCTACCGGATCTCGCTCACCGTCACGGACTCGACCGGTCTGACCGACACTCGATCGGTGCTGATCTACCCACGCAAGGTAAATCTCTCCTTCAGCACGGCACCGGCGGGCCTTACCCTGTATCTGGACGGCATCGCCAAGACGACACCGTTCGTCTACGACACGCTGATCGGCTTCAACCACACGGTCGAGGCCCGCAACCAGGCCTCGGGCGGGACGTCGTACACGTTCGGGTCATGGTCGGACGGCGGGGCGCAAACGCACACGATCGTCGTACCAGCGTCCGATCGGAGCTACGTCGCCACCTTCCAGGCGAGCGCGGCGCCACCGGCGATTGCCGCCTACGCGTTCAACGAAGGGTCGGGGACGACGGCCGCGGATGCGTCGGGGAACGGGCTAACGGGGACGCTGACGAACGGGGCGACCTGGGGCACGGGCCGCAACGCGGGTGCGGTGTCGTTGGACGGCGTCGACGACTTCGTCGAGCTGGGCAATCCGGCACTGCTGCAGTTGACGGGGAGCATGACCGTCAGCGCGTGGGTCAACTCGGCGGCGTTCCCGTTTGATGATGCGGCGATCGTCTCCAAGCGTGCGAGCGGCGAGGTCGGCTATCAGCTGGACACGACGGTCGATCGCGGGCCGCGCACGATCGGCTTCAAGCTCACGAACAGCGCGGGCGGCGCCATGTTCCGCTACGGGGCGACCACGTTGCAGGCCAACACCTGGTACCACGTGACGGGGGTCTACAACGCTCAGACGTCGGAGCTGCACGTGTATCTGAACGGCCAGCTGAACGACGGGACGCTGCTGGGCACGGTCACCTCGACGCAACAGAACTCGTCTGCCAACGTCAACATCGGCCGGCGTCCGACGGGCAATAGCTACAACACCAACGGTCGCATCGACGACGTCCGCATCTACAGCAGGGCACTGACGCTGGCCGAGATCCAGGCGGATATGAACACTCCGGTCGCCGGAGGCACCGGCGATCAGACACCGCCGACGGCACCGAGCAACTTGACTGCGACCGCGGCGAGCTCGACACAGATCGACCTCTCTTGGTCGGCCGCGACCGACAACGTGGCCGTCACCGGCTACCGCCTGGAGCGCTGCCAGGGTTCGGGCTGCTCGGGCTTCGCGGAGATCGCCCAGCCCACGGGGACGACGTTCTCGGATGCGGGGAGAAGCGCCTCGACGAGCTACTCCTATCGCGTGCGCGCCGTCGACGCAGCGGGCAACCTCGGCCCCTACTCGGGGACTGCAACGGCGACGACGCCGGCCTCGACATCAGGCTTCGTCGCCGCCTACGCATTCAACGAGGGATCGGGGACGACGGCTGCCGATGCGTCGGGGAATGGGCTGACGGGCACGTTGACGAACGGGGCCACCTGGGGCACGGGCCGAAACGCGGGTGCGGTGCTGCTGGATGGCGTCAACGACTTCGTGGAGCTGGGGAATCCGCTGCTGCTGCGGTTGACGGGGAGCATGACCGTCAGTGCGTGGGTCAATTCGGCGACGTTCCCCCGCGACGACGCGGCGATCGTCTCCAAGCGCACGAGCTCCAAGATCGGCTATCAGCTGGACACGACGGTCGACCGCGGGCCGCGCACGATCGGCTTCAAGCTCACGAACAGCTCCGGCGGCGACATGTTCCGCTACGGGGCGACCACGCTGCAGGCCAACACCTGGTACCACGTGACGGGGGTCTACAACGCTGCCACGTCCCAGCTGCACGTGTATCTGAACGGCCAGCTGGACGACGGCACACTGCTGGGCACGGTCACCTCGGCTCAGCAGAACTCGTCTGCCAACGTCCAGATCGGCCGGCGCCCGGGTTCCAACAACTTCAATCTCAACGGTCGCATCGACGACGTCCGCATCTACAGCAGGGCACTGACGCTGGCCGAGATCCAGGCGGACATGAACACCCCGGTCGGGTGAGACTTCCAGCTAGACGGTTGATTCCTGACTGACAGGGACAATCAGCTTCGCGAGGAACTCGCCGCTAGATCTTCAGCCGCACGGCCGATCACTACTCCTGTTCCCAGAAGATGACCATGATTCCGTGGAACGCCCCGTCCGGCCCGAACAGCGGGAACGCCGTCGTGGCGACCCCCCGCTCGACGCCGTCGAGGCCGGCGATCCGCATCCGCGCATGAGTGGGACGGCGCTCATTGAGAGCGATGCCACCGGGCATCTCCACATGCTGGAGGGGCGTACCGTGGACGCTCCGCGGCCTGAGCAGCCCCGACCATTGGCGTATCGACAGCTTCCCCGCCTCCGCGAACGACCGGCCACCAATCCTCTCGGCCGCCTCGTTGAAGTAGACGAGCGTGCCGTCGGCATCAGCGACGTAGATGGGTGCGGCGAGGTTGGACGCGAACTCGCGCGCCAGGATCAGGACGAGAGCTATCTGCTGCCGGTGGCGTGTCGCGCGCTCTTCAAGTGCGGCGTCCTCGGGCCGCCTTCCGGATGCGGGCGCTCGAGGCAAGACCACCGCCTCGTCCCAGAAGATTCTCACCGCTCCGAACAGCTCTTCCTCGCGTCCCATCAACGGGAAAGCGGTCACCGCAGCTGCGTAGCGAGCCCTGTCTGGACGCGTGAAGTGCACGGTTCTGTGGGCCGGCCTGCGTTCCGTGAGGGCAACCCCCACCGGGAGCTCCTCGAGCGGAATCGCCGTCCCATCGGCCTCCTCGGGCGAGAAGCGCGCGGTCCAGTCGGCGGCTGACAGCTCGCCGGTCTCAGCGAACTTCACGCCGAAGATGGCCTCCGCTGACTGGTTGTAGAAGACGATCCTCCCCGTCGGGTCGTGCACCGAGGTGGCCATCGAGAGGTTCGATGCGACGGCCCGGGCCAGGATCAGGATCAAGCTCTTCTGCTGCCGCACCACGACGGCCATGCTCATGCCAAGCGTAACGTGCCAAGCCTCCCATCGTCCTCGGGGACTGACGAGAGTCTGGCGGTGCTACCCCGGCGGAATGTTCTGGTTGCGCCGCAGCACGTTCGTGGGATCGAAGTGCGTTTTCAGCGCCCGCAGACGGTCGAACGCCTCGTCTCCGAACGCAGCCCGGAGTCGCTCGAGCGGCTCGTCGGCCTGCATGTAGTTGGCGTAGCCAGCGCCGAGAGACCACGGCTCGATGGCGGCTGCAGTCTCGCGTGCCCATGCGATGTGCTGTGCGTCCTCGGCGGGGTCCGTCCAGACCGCCATCACGCTCACGTTGAACGCTGCTCGGCGGAAGGTGATTGGGCCAAGCTCTGCGTCGGCGTCCTTTGGTGCTCCGTGGAGCGACTCGATCAAGACGCTACTTGGTGGCCGCCCGAACGCGACGATTCGCTGGAGCAGCTCGTCGATCAGCTCGTCAGGGAGCTCGCGCACGAAGTGACCCTTCCAGTAGTGCCGGTTCTCACCGTACGGCGCGTCGATCAAGAGCTGCTGTTCTAGAAACGTCTGCGCTCGTACGCCGTCGCTTACGAGTCCTGGTCCAGTGCGCAGCATGAGGAGCTCCGGAGGTTCCCCGGCCGAGTTCGTCGAACAAGGCACGACGACAACCGCCGGGGTCCGGGATTCGTCGAGCCAGATCACCGCTTGACAACTGAGGTGGCGTGGGAGGCCGGAGAGAATGTCTCGGAAGCGACGGAGGACATCGCCGGCCCCCTCGCCTCGAAACTCGAGAGTGCCACCCACAACGCGGTCGAGCGGATGGAGTCGGAAGTCGAGTCGCGTCGTCACGCCGAAGTTGCCGCCTCCGCCGCGAAGTCCCCAGAGGAGTTCCTCGTTCTCCTCCGCGCTCGCGTGGACAACCGACCCGCTGGGAGTGACCAGCTCCGCGCCGACGATGTTGTCGCAGGTGAGACCATGCTGTGCGGTCAGGTGGCCGATTCCACCGCCCGAGCGTAAGGCCCGCTACGCCGGTGGAGCCGACGACTCCGCCGGGTGTGACGAGCCCGAAGGCCTGGGTAGCCGCATCGAAGTCGAGCCAGGTCGCGCCGCCCTGCGCGTGCGCAGTCCGCCTGTCTTTCTCCACGTCGACCCTGCGCATCGCCGAAAGGTCGATCACAAGCCCGTCGTCCAGGACGCAGTGTCCAGCCGGATTGTGACCGCCTCCCCGAACAGCGACCTCCAACTCGTGCGCACGCGCGAAATCGAAGGCGGTGGCGACATCGCCGGCGTCGAGGCAGCGCACGATCAGTGCGGGCCGACGATCGATGAGAGCGTTGAAGGAGCGGCGCGCAGTGTCGTACTGCGCGTCTGCCGGTGTGAGAACAGAGCCGGCGAGCGAACGCCGCAGATCGTCCACGTTCCCCAGTGCGTCGTCCCTTCTCGTCGTCATCCCTGCCTCCGCGGCGTAGCTGAAATGTAGACGCGATCGCGGCCAAAGATTCATCGCCGCCGGCCGTCGCGCGACTATTCGAAAACCGGCCTGGCGATGCCGCGCGGCTCGCGGCCTGCAAGGAGCCATCCCGCCGCCGCGGCAGCCAGCGGCAAGCCGATGACAGCGAGCGCGAGGTAGATGACCGGCACGTTGCTCAGATGGCCGAGATCGTCGTAATACGTCGGGGCCGCAAGGGGGAAGTCAGGCTGGAGGCACTCGGTTGCCTTCGAGGATCAATGAACAACGCGACACCCGCCGCCAGAAGCGCCCATGAGTCGTCCGGACAGCTCGCTGCTGGCGAGCGAGCCTGGGATCGTGTTACCTAGGCGCCAAGAGTGGCGCTCGTTCGCGCCGGACCGGCCAGAGCGCCTCGACGAGAGGAGTGAAGATGAGACGCTGCCTCCGGGGCCGCTGCCGTGGACTGGCCATCGTCACGCTGGCGCTCGTAGCCCTCCCGCTCGCTGCCGGGATCGCCTACGCGACCATTCCCGATGACCAGGGCGTGATCCACAGCTGCCTCAAGAACGGCGACCTTCGCGTGATCGACACCGCGACAGAGAGCTGCAAGGACAGCGAGACCGGGCTGAGCTGGAATCAGCAGGGCCCGACGGGCGACCAGGGGGCGACGGGCCCGTCCGGGCCGGAGGGGTCCAACGCGACCGTCGAGGCGTTCGCCGACTCCGCGTTGACGACGACGTCGGTGGAAAATGAGGTCTGGGGCACTTTTCACACGCTCGTGGAGGAGTCGGTCCCGGCCGGCTCATACGTGGTCACGGCCACCGTCAACGGACGAGTGAATGGCGCATTCTCGCTTCCGCCCAACACGACCGGCGGGGGCGTCGGCGAGCCCCGCTTCGAGTGCTTCCTTCGGAAGACCCCCCCAGGCAACT
Organism: uncultured Actinomycetes bacterium; assembly: GCA_963711315.1. Taxonomy (GTDB): domain Bacteria; phylum Actinomycetota; class Thermoleophilia; order Gaiellales; family Gaiellaceae; genus PALSA-612. Next base: position 204,382 of record CAVQDQ010000005.1, on the reverse strand, counting down.
TCGAGCCGGCGCTGTTCAGAGCAACGACGCCGTTGGAGGATGGAGGAACGGTGGTCACCGCCGGTCAGCCCGCGCCGTTCTTCAGGGAATCGTCGCTCGCTCTCACCGGGGCCTACACCGCCACGGAGCCGACGACGCCGCAGGTGACATGCCAGCTGGGATTCTCCACTCGCACCATCGGCTTCGCGGGGAGCTTGACGTTCACGGCAAACATGACGATCGTCAAGGCTGGCTCGATCGGCTAACCCGACGTCTCGAAGGCGAAACCGGCGATCTCGCCGGATCGCGTCGCCGCGGTGGATAGATTCGCGGAATGCGGATCGAGAACGGATTCGACGTACAGGCCTCGCAGCAGGCTGCGTGGGCGCTCCTCACCGACGTTCCGCGCATCGTGCCGTGCATGCCGGGCGCGAACCTCGAGCGGACGATCGACGACCAGACGTGGGAGGTGCTGCAGACCGTCAAGCTGGGGCCGATCTCGCTCCAGTTCCGCTCCGAGGTGAAGCAGGAGCAGCTTTCCGAGGCCGACGGGGTCGCTGTGCTCGCCGTGAAGGCGAAGGAGGTCAAGGGCAAGGGCGGCGCAGAGGCGACGATCCGCTCCAGCTTGCGGCCCACGGAGGGCGGCACACGGGTGGATCTCGTCACTGAGCTCGATCTCCGCGGAGCCGTCGCCCAGTACGGCCGACCGGTGCTCGGCAGCGTCGCCGAGGAGCTGACGAGGCAGTTCGCGGCCTGTCTGGCGGCGATGCTCGCCGAGGAAGACCCGGCGGAGCAGGCACCGCAGGCGAAGCCGATCGGCGGCCTGCGCCTGCTTCTCCGCTCGCTCTGGCGGCGGCTCTTCCGGCGCGGCTAGGCGGCCGGCTCGCAGAGCTCGAAAGCCGCGAGGGCGAGCACCTGCGCGATCGTCACAGCCGCTTCCTCGCCGTCCTGCGACGCGAACTGCGCCGCCCCCTCGTCGGTGTGGAACGCCCAGCCGCCCAGACGTCCGACGCCGATCAGCGCGGCGGGGCAGCGTTGCGAGATGTTGCCGAAGTCAGTCGCGAAGGGAAGCCGCGGTGGGCTCTCGACGAAGTCGCGACCGAGCGTCCGGAACGCCGACGCAACCGCCGCCGTAACGCGTTCGTCAGGGCGCACGGCTTCGACGAGACCGCCGAGGATCCAGCTCGCATCGGGCAGCGCCTCCTGCACATTCGCCAGCCCCCGGTCCACCGCCTGCTTGTCGTCGCCGAACAGCAAGAAAGTGGCCTTGAGCACGAGTCCCGTCTCTTCCTCGACGTCTCCTTCGTACTCGAGCCGCTCGAGCATGACGTCGTCAGGGACGAGCGAGCGCGTCGCCTCGAGCGCTGCCAGGGCCGCATGCAAAGGCGGCTGATCGGCCGTTCCGAGAGACCGAGTGCCGGCGACCGTCCCTGTGGCACGACGCATCCAGCGCGACTCGAGCGAAACGGTGTCGATGAACTCGGGGTGCGCGTAGAGCGCAGCGTCGACGCCGTCCCAGAGCCCTGCCGCGGCGCTGATCGCCTTGCCCCCTCCGCGCTCGATGGTGCCCGGGGCGTGGATCTCGTCGGCCGGGCAGCCCATGACGACGACGGAGCCCGCCAGTCCGTCGCGAAGCTGAGAGAGCGCGAGAGCCGCACCGGTGACGGCGCCGGCGATCGGCCCGTGTCCGCAGGAGTGGACCGCTTCGGTCCGCCCATCCGGCCGTACGGCCGCCACAGCGTCGTAGAGGCACACGAAACCGGTCGTCCGGCCTGGGCGGGACCCGCGCAGCGTCGCGCGGAACGCCGTGTCCATGCCGGCCACGCCTCGCTCGACCTCCAGGCCGGCGGCGGCGAGCGTCTCGCAGAGGTAGCGGGAGCACTCGTGCTCCTCGTGGCCGAGCTCAGGATGGTCGTGGACGAACCGGCTCACCTCCGAGATGGCGCCGGTCTGCGCCGCGACGGCGTCCAGCACCGCCTGCGGATCGGTCATACGAGCACCTCCTTGAACGTCCGCTCCACCAGAACCTTCACGAGCTGGGACTTGTAGTCAGCCGAGCCGGTGGCGTCGTCGACTGGCGCTGCGTCCTCGGCGGCGCGCTCACCCGCAGTTGACAGCACGTCGTCGAGCTCGTCGACGGGCGCTCCCGTCAGTGCCTCCGCGGCCGCGCGCGACCGGACGGGCCGCACGCCCACCGATCCGACGGCTACGCGAGCCTCGGCGACGAGGCCGTCCACGACCCGCGCCAGGCAGGCCACCGTGGCGGTCGGCCGCTCGTGGAAGGAGAACTTCGCATGGGCGACCGACGCGCCCTCCGGAGGCGGCGGAACATGCACGGCGGTCAGGAGCTCACCCTGCTCGAGGCTCGTCTGGTACGGACCGACGACGAAGTCCTCGATCGGCAGGCGCCGCGGCTGCCCTCCACCGCGCCGGCACTCGACCTCGGCGTCGACCGCGAGCAGAAACGTCGCGGGATCCGAGTGCGGGTCGGAGAAGCAGAGGTTCCCTCCGAGCGTGCCCACCTCGCGGACACGGAGGTTGGCGACGCCGCGTTCCATCCGCGCCAGAGCCGGCAGCCGCTCGTGGACGATCGGCGAACGCTCGAGCTCGCGGTGCGTGACGGCCGCTCCGACCACGAGCGTGCCGTTCTCCGCATGCACGCCACGTAACTCCTCGATGCCCTTGAGATCGACAAGGTGCCCGAACGCTGCGAAGCCGAGCTTGAGCAGCAGGAGCAGCTCGGTACCACCGCAGTAGAACGCGGCGTCTTCGCCGTACCGCGCCGCCAGCTCCGTCGCCTCCTCGAGCGAGTGCGGGCGGTGCAACTCGAAGGGCGGCAGTGTCATGCCATGACGGACGCTGTCTCCGAGAGCACCTCGAGCGCAGCCTCGGCACCCTCCCCGAGCTTCACAGGGACGCCCAGGTCGGCGAAGCTGCGGCCTACTGCGAGCAGGCCGACGACGGGATAGAGCGAGCGCGCAGTCGGTCCCATGTGGCCGATGCGGACGAGGTTGCCCGCTCCCTGGCCGCCGGAGATCATCACCCCGTAGCGCTCCCGGCAGTGCGACCGCACCTGGACGTCGATCAGCCCGTCGGGCACCGCGATCGCCGTGACGCAGGCTGCCGTGACCTCATCGCTGCGCGGCCAGAGCTCGAGCCCCATGGCGCGGACGCCGGCCCGCGCGGCCCGGCCGCAGAGCTCGTGGCGCGCGATCGAGGCGTCGAGCCCTTCCGCCAGCACGACGTCGCAGCAGGCCTCGATGCCGTGCATGTCCACGACGGACGGCGTGAACGGGAACTTGTCGCCGTCGATCCACTGCTCCTTCCAGTCGAGCATGGACAGAAAGGACGCCCGCGGCGCGCTGGGGTTGGCCCGAATCCGGTCCCAGGCCGCGTCGCTCACCGTCATCAGCGTGATGCCCGGCGGACCGCCGAGGCACTTCTGGGCCGCCGCAACGGCGATGTCGATCTGCCACTCGTCGGTGCGGAACTCGATCCCGCCGAGGGACGAGACGCAGTCGACGATGGTCAGCACGCCGCGGCTGTGCGCCATCGGGCCGATCACCGAAACGTCGTGGAGCGTTCCGGACGGCGTCTCGGAGTGGACGACTGTCAGCACCTCGATCTCCGGATGCTCGTCCAGATACCGCTTGACGTCGGCCGGGTCGACCGAATCGTTGTAAGGCACTTCGAGCTCGTGCAGCTCGGCTCCGAAATCCTTCAGCCAGTAGCCCATGCCCTTGCCGAACACGCCGGACACGAGGTTGAGCACCGGCGTCCCCGGTTGGACGAGACCGCGGCCGGCGGCCTCGAGCCCGAGCACCGCCTCGCCCTGCATGAGCAGGACGTCGTTCTGCGTGAGGAACAGCTCGCCGACCTTCTGCTCGGTGCGGCGGAAGAGCTCGATGAAGGCCGGGTCGTAGTGGTAGGTGATCTGCCTGCCCTGGGCGGCGAGCACCTCCGGATAGGCCATTGTCGGCCCGGCGCTCAGGGTGATGTCTGGATCGCGCATGTCTGCTCCTTTCAGCGTGTGCCGCGTTCGTAGGGGAGCGCGAGCGCAGCCGGCAGGTACGCCCGGCGCCCGAAGATGACGAGGACGAGGAGGATGAAGATGAACGGGAGCATGAGGAAATAGTCGGTGTTGATGTTGATGATCCCGTACGCCTGTGCCCAGTCGGCGAACGAGAGCGAGAGCCCGAAGAGGAATGTCCCGATGAGGATCCACAGCGGCCGACCGCGGGCGAGCATCGCGAAGACGATGGCGATGAAGCCACGGCCGCCGACGATGGTGTCCTGGAAGACGCCCGCGACGGCGATCGAGAGGTAGGCGCCGCCGAGGCCCGCCATCGCCCCTGCGAACAGAACCGCCCACGAGCGCGTCGAGAAGACGCTGACACCGGCCGCGTCGAGCGCACCGGGCGCGTCACCCGCTGCGCGGATGTTGAGCCCGCCGTGCGAGCGGCGCAGCATCCACGCGACGAGGACCGTCAGGCCGAGCCCAAGGTAGACGACGAGCGGCTGCGTGAAGAGGCTTCCGTTCGATTCCCCTTTGCCGCCGACGACCGGCAAGTCGGCGAGACCCGGGATCGCGAGCTTGTCCGTCGCGCCGAGCGTCGGCCGGCTCTCGGCGAACTCGGACTCGAAGATGAGCGCCGTCGCGCCCTCGCATGTGAGCGTGATGGCGATGCCGACGACGATCTGGTCGAGGCCCCAGCGGACGCAGAAGAGCACCATGAACAGCGACACTCCCGCGCCGGCGAGCAATCCCGCCCCGTACCCGTACCACTGGTTGTCGCCGTGATACGCGGCGACGAAGCCTGCGTACGCGCCCATCAGCATGAATCCCTCGAGGCCGATGTTGAGCACGCCGGCACGCTCGGAGACGAGCTCGCCGAGCCCGGCGAAGAGCAGCGGCACGCATACGAGGAGAGCACCCGCGAGGAGCGCGGTCAATCCCGCCTTGGAGAAGGCCCCGCTCGCGAGCAGCAGGCTCATTCGGCCGTCTTTCGTCTACGGGCGGTGACGCCGGGGAAGTAGCTGCCGCCGAGCTGCGCGCGGCGTGCGATCCATTCCGTGAGGGCCATGAAGAGGAGTGTCAGCCCGACGAGGAGGAGCGTGAACTTCGACGTCAGGCCGGCGTTCTGCGCCGCGAAGTCGCCGCCGATGGAGGCAAGCGAGAGGAGCGCGACGTATGGAATGACTCCGATCGCGTTCAGCCGCGCGAGAAAGACGAGCGGCACGACCCAGAGCCCGAAGGCAGGGTTCCAATCGGCGCGCACGTAGCCCTTGACGCCGAGAATCTCCGTCGCGGCTGCGAAGCCAACGAACATCCCGGAGAGGAGGAAGGAGACGACGATCAGGCGTGGCACGTCGAGGCCCATGTGCCGGGCCGAGCGCACGGAGGCGCCGAGGACCCCGAGGCGGAGGCCGAACGACGTACGGCTCATGAGGAACCAGACGACGACCGCGGCAGCGAGGGCGATGAGGAGGCCGATGTGGATACCAGGCCAGAGTTGTGATGTCGACCTCGAGCCGGGAATCGGAGGTAGGAGGGCGTCGAAGTCGAATGCTCTCGTCTGCGGCGTCGTCGTCGTCGGGTCCTGGAACGTCCCCTTGACGAGAACGCCCGCGAGGCTGATGCCGAGAAAGCTCATCATCAGCGTCGTGATGATCTCGTTCAGCTCGTAGCGCGCCTTCAGCAGCGCGGGCGGGATCGTCCAGGCGGCACCGACGGCGCCGGCGATGAGGAACATGAGCACGAGGTTGACGGTGTTCGGCAGGTGGTGCTCGAGCCGCGGCCCGATGCCCGCGATCACAGCAGCGGCGAGGAGGAACTGCCCGTCCATGCCGAGGTTCCAGATCCCCGCCTTGAAGACGACGATCAGCCCGACGGCGATCAAGAGCAGTGGTGCGACGCGCATCGCGGAGTCCTGCCAGGCCGCGAACTCGACGCCTCCCGAGTAGATGTCCTTGTAGTACTGGATCGGGTCGACGCCGATCGCCGCGAGGACGATCGCCCCTGTCCCGAGCGCGAGCACGAGCGGGAGGATCGAGCGCAGGAGGAAGTCCGTTACGGGCCCGAGGCCGGCCTGGCGCCCGGTCGCCTCGCTCGGAGGGGGCTCGCGGACCGTCGCGACGGCGGCGGTGTCCGTCATGCCGCCTTCCCGCCCACCATCAGCTCGCCGATCTCGCGCTGCGCATTCGGGCCGTTGTCGACCACACCCGCAACGCGGCCGCGCGAGAGGACGGCGATCCGGTCGCACAGGTCGAGCAGCTCGTCGAGGTCCGTCGAGATGACGACCGAGCTGACGCCCTCGCTCCGCCTGCTCGCGGATCGTCTGGCGCACGCTGCGCGTGGTCTTCACATCGAGCCCGTACGTCGGCTTGCTGTAGATAACGACCTTCGGGTCGAACGAGAGCTCCCGGGCGAGCACGACCTTCTGGATGTTCCCCCCGGACAGAGCGGCGACGCGCGTGTCGGGCCCGGGAGTGCGGATGTCGAAGCGGGAGATCAGCTCCTGTGCCCTGGCGAGGATGACGGGATTGCGAATGCGGCCGCGCTCCCAGTACGGCCGCTTGCCGATCTGCTTCAGCACGATGTTCATGGCCACGGACATCCCTCCGACCGTCCCCTCGTGGAGCCGGTCGTCGGTGACGTAGCGCAGCCCGAGCGTCTCGCGCTGTGCAACCTTGCGCTTCGCGAGCGACTGGCCGAAGAGTCGGATGTCCCCCGCGGCCACGGGCCGCTGTCCCGCAATCGCCTCAGCCAGCTCGCGCTGGCCATTGCCGTCCACGCCGGCGATGCCCATGATCTCGCTCCTGCGAACCTCGAGCGTGACGTCGTAGGCGCCGATCTCGCCTGGCCCCGGCTCGACGGTGACGCCCTCGAGCTCGAGCGCGGGCTCGTCGTCGATCGGACGCTGCGGCCGATGCCACTCCACGTCGTCCGTCAGCTCGGCAACCCCGGCGGTCTCCTTCGCCTGGCTGCCGAACATGAGCGCGATGATCCGTTCCTGGAGCTCCTCGTGGGTTGCGGAGCGAAGCTCGTCGGGGCCGATCGCGCCCACGAGCCTGCCCTGGCTGAGTACCGATACACGATCGCCCATCGAGATCGCCTCGTGGAGCTTGTGCGTGATGAAGATGACCGCCAGCCCCTGTGCCTTGAGGCGAGCGAGGATCTGCTCGAGCTCGGCTACACCCTTGGGTGTCAGCATCGACGTCGGCTCATCGAGGATCAACACCTTCGAGCCTCTCCAGAGCGCCTTGATGATCTCGAGCTGCTGCTGCTGGCCGAGTGCGAGGAGGCCGGTCGTCGCGCCGGGGTCGACGTCGAGCCCGATCGAGCCGCCGAGGTCGCGCAGCCGCTCGCGAGCAGCCGACGTGTTCAGACGGACACCTTCCGCCTCGCCGAGCATGAGGTTCTCGAGCACCGTCAGCTGGGGCACGAGCGACGTGTGTTGGTACACCATCCCGATCCCAAGCTCGATCGCGTGCTTTGGCGAGTGGATGTGGACGTCGCGCCCGTCGAGCCGGACCCGGCCGGCGTCCGGGCGCACCATCCCCGAGAGGATGTTCATGAGCGTCGACTTGCCGGCGCCGTTCTCGCCGAGTAGGCAGTGCACCTCGCCGCGGCGCACCGTCAACGAGATCCGGTCGTTCGCCAGGACGCCCGGGTACTCCTTCGTGATCTCGATGAGCTCGACCGCCGTACGGCTCATTCGCGTCGGATGTCTTGAGGCTGCTCATCGGCCGGTGATGTGGGCGGGGCGACTGTTCGCCCCGCCCACGTTCGCTTCTTCCGCTAGGCCTTGCAGTACTTCTTGACCGCGGGCTCCGTGGCGGTCGAGACGACCCTCACCGAGCCGTTGGCGACCTTCCTCTGCGCGGCGGCGACCTTCGCCCACGCCGAGGCCGGGGCCTTGTTCGTCTTCAGCAGCGAAAGGCCGTTCTTCGCGTCGAGCGTGTACGTCGTGCCGAACGTGCCCGCGTTCACGGCCTTGATGGCCCGCGTGTAGATCGGCGCGAAGTCCCAGAGCTCGGACGAGAGCAGAACGCCCTTCTTGTCGATCTTCCGCTTGTCACCGATGACGTCGATGAACCAGACCTTCGTCGCTCCGGCCGGTGCCTTGGCCGTCGAGACAGCCTGCAGCATCCCGAACGACGAGCCGTCGCCCATGCCGAATACGACGTCCGCCCCCGCAGCGATGACGGTCGAGGTGATGCGCTTGCCGCCCGGCTGGTCGGCGTAGGACGCCTGGCCGATGCGGGCGTACTTGAACTTCACAGCCTTGTTGACCGAACGTGCACCCTGGCAGTAGCCGCCCGACTGCTTGAACCAGTTCTCGTCGGAGGCCGAGACGACGATGCCGAGCGTGCCGGTCTTCGTCGTGAGTGCGGCGAGGACGCCTGCGAGGTACGCGCCGTCCTGTGCCTTCGTGATGACGTTCGACACGAGCCCCTTCTTCACCGTGCCCGGCTTCGCATCCCAGACGACCACCGGCACGTTGAACTGCTGTGCGATCGTCGGACCGGCCTCGTTGTAGCCGGATGCGTGGGCGATGATCAGGCCTGCGCCGCGCTGGGCCAACCGCTTGAGGTTCGGCTCGACGTTCTCGTAACCCGATCCCGTCGCGTCGAGCACGGTGGCGCCGTTGGCCGCCGCGGCCTTCTTGGCGCCGATGTAGCCCTGCTGGTTCCAGCCGTAGTCGGTCGGCTTCTCGGGCGAGGCGAACCCGACCTTCGTCACCTTCTGCGTGCTCGCTGCGCCGCCAGCAACCACGACGAGCGAGACTGCGGCGACGAGCGCGACTCCCGTCAGGCTCGCCACCTTTGACCTTCTACCCATCGTTCCTCCCTTTGTCGTTCCTTTCGAATGGTGACTGTGTTGCCACGGCGATCATCCCATCGCTCCCAGGCTCGTCACCTCCTCCTTCTGCTCCACATCATCCCGGAAGAACAGCCTTCGTCCGCTCCGGTGTAGCACGTCCTCGAGCTCCGCGGCGTTCAGACCGCTCACCTGAACGCGCAGGATCTCGACCGCGGGATGATGGAAGGGGGCGTCCGAGCCGTACATGACGCGCTCCGTGCCCACCCGCTCCACCGCTTCCGCGATCTTCGTGTGCATGGGCATGCCCGAGGTCTCGAGGTAGACGTTGGGGCGCCGCTCCGCTATGTCGATCGCTGCGTTGATGTAGACGGCGTTGCCGTGGCCCATGTGCGCCATGACGACCGGCACGTCGGGGAACGACACCGCCAGCTCCTCGATCGACCACGGCAGCGTGAAGATCGGGTGACCGGAATGGACGAGCACCGGCAGGTTCCCTCGCGCCCGCAGCAGCTCCATGAGTGGGTGCACCGAGGGGTCGTTCGGTAGGTAGCCGTCGATCAACGGATGGAGCTTGAGACCCAGGAACTTCGGGTGCTCGAGGAAGCGTTCCACCTCCTCGACATATCCCGGTACGCGCGGGTTCCCCCAGACGAGCGCGTACGCCTCGGGTATCGACTCGACGACCGTCTGCACGTACTCGTTGTCCGGATAGAACACGAGGCAGCCGTCGTAGCCGTGCTCCTCGACGATCGCCGCGAGCCCGTCGCGGTCGAGTGAGACCCCGAACAGAGGCCCGAAGTCGCCCACGTGCATGTGAGCGTCGAAGATCAGATCGGCCTGCCTTCGGCTTGCCGCAGTCGCGACGACGGTGTTAGGGTCGGCTGCCGAGTGTTGACAGTCAACGCCGGACGTTTATAACCGGCCTGGACGGAACTTGCAATGCCCATCGATACGGGACACGACACGGAGCTGGTCGCGAGCGAGGCGCAACCGGCGCTCGAGAACCTCACCCTCTGGCAGCGCGTGCACACGCACCTGAGGGAGGAGATCCTCTCCGGGGAGCTGCCCGCCGGCAGCGAGCTGCAGGAGGTGGCGCTCTCGAAAACGCTGGGCGTCAGCCGTGGGCCGATTCGCGAGGCGATCGGGCGGCTGGCCGCCGAGGGGCTCGTCACCGTGCGGCCGCGCCGAGGCGCCGTCGTGCGGGCTCTGTCGAGCGACGAGTTCATCGAGGCGTACCAGGTGCGCGAGGCGCTGGAAACGATGGCGGTACGCCTCGCCGTGCCGAAGCTCACGGCCGACAACGTCGCTGCGCTGGAGCGCGAGATCGACGAGATGTCCGCCTGCGGCGCTTCCGGAGACGTGCAGGGATTCTTCGAGGCGAACACCGCTTTCCACCTCGTCTTCTTCGACGCGGCCGACAACGGGATGCTGGCGGACCTCTACCGGCACCTCCGAGGGCAGATCGACCGGCACCGGCTCCGCTCGCTCGAGCTGCGTGGTGACGTGAGCCGCTCGATCGCCGAGCACAAAGCGATCCTCCGCGCGGCGAAGGCCGGCGACGTTGAGCGGGCCGTCCATCTCGTTTCCGAGCACATCCGCGTGCCGCAGATCCGACTGCTCGTCGAAGACCACCTGGAGCCGGCGACGGAGGCCGCCGGATGAGCCACACGCTTCGATTCGGAGTCAATCTCAACAACCGGGAGCCGCTGATCGCTCCCGACTACGACCTCCAGATGCTGCTCGACCTCTCCGAGGTGGTCGAGGGGTCAGGCTTCGACTCCGTGTGGGTGGGAGACAGCCTCTTCTCGAAGCCCCGGTACGAGCCGATCGCGCTGCTGGCTGCGATCTCGCAGCGCACGACACGGGTGAAGCTCGGTACGGCGTGCATGGTTTCGTCGACGCGGAACCCTCTCTATCTCGCGCTCGAGTGGGCCACGCTCGACCAGATCTCGGGCGGCCGCACCATCTTCGGCACGGGGATGGGGAACCCGGAGGAGGGTGTTCGGCGCGAGTTCGAGGCGCTCGGCCTCGACTATGTGCGGCGCGGCACCCTCTTCGAGGAAGGCCTCGCCGTACTGCGCGAGCTCTGGACGACGGGCGCAGTGACGTTCAAGGGCCGATTCTTCGACTACGAGGAGGTCGGCTTCTATTCGGGCACCGAGATGGCCCCGCTGCTCCCGGTGCAGCACCCGCCCCCGATCTGGGTCGTGTCCAATCCCAGGCTGAAGGGCGACGCGCCCGCAGACGTGATGCAGCGGCGGCTCGAGGCGGCCACGCGGCGGATCCTCCGTTACGGCGACGGCTGGATGACGTGCTGCCGCGCCCAGCATCCCGAGGAGCTCGTCGACCAGCTCGAGTGGCTGCGCAGGGCGGCGGACCAGTACGACGCCGACTTCGACCGCCTCGTCGTCTCCTACCAGGTGACGATGAACATCGGTGATTCGGAGGACGAGGCCCGCACCGCCTTCGGCGACTACATCTCGAAGTACTACCCGGAGCTCTCGCAGGCCATGGATCTCTCCAACTGGGGGCCGGTCGGGACTCCGGAGCAGATCGCGGACTGGATTCGCACATTCGCCGACGCAGGGGTCGACCACTTCATCTGCCGCTTCGGCGCAATCGACCAGTTCGACCAGGTGGGCCGCTTCGCGAGCGAGGTGCTGCCACGGTTCACACGCGAGCAGGAAAGGGTGATGTAGATGGCAACGATGGTCGATAGCGACGCACTCCTGAGCGACGCGGCACTGATTGTCGACGCGTGCTTCTCCGTCGAGGAGGGCGACGTCGTCACGATCATCTGCGACGACGACCGCGCCGACGAGGCAGCCGCCGTAGCCGCTGTCTGCGTCGAGCGCGGCGCGTGGCCGGTGATCATGAACAACGAGACGCAGGTGCGGCGCGGGCGGGCGGACGTGCGTTTCCCGATGGCGCCGCCGGCGAACCTCCACCGCGCGATGGTCGGCTCGGACGAGGTCATCATCATCGCGAACCTCGAGTGGGCGAACCGCTTCGCACACGTCAGCGCGGTCCGGGAGACGTGCGAGGCGAACGGGAAGATCGCGTCGATCGAGCCGGGCATGGGCGAATGGGGATTGACCCGCGAGGATCTGGAGCGCTCCGCACAGCGGACGAAGGACGCGGTGGCCGCCCTGGAAGGGAAGAAGCGCGTCCGCGTGACGACGTCGCTCGGCACGGACTTCACGGTCTCCATCGAGGGACGCGAGCCGCTCTGCCTGACGCCGTACAAGGCGCGCGGCCAGATGATGAGCCCGATCCCGCTCTGGACCGAGGTCGCGTTCGCGGCGATCGAGGACTTCACGCACGGGACCGCCGTCGTCGACGGCGTCATGCTCGGCATCGGGCTCGAGGGGCAGGTCTCCGAGCCGATCCGCTGGACGCTCGAGGGCGGCCGGTGCGTGGCGATCGAGGGAGGGGAGGAGGCCGAGCGCCTGCGCAAGGCGATCGAGGGCGTCGAGAACGTCGAGGTCGTCGGCGAGTTCGCCTTCGGCACGAGTGACAAGGCACCGTTCGGGACGCCCTCCGAGAAGGGTCGCATCGGCACGGTGCACCTGGCCCTCGGTGACAACCACAACGCGTACCCCGGCGGGCAGAACGTCTGCTCGCTCCACCTCGACGGCGTCTTCCTCGACGCGACGATGTGGATCGAGGACGACGACACATACATCCTCAGGGACGGCGAGTGGGTGCTGCCGTAGACATCGTCAACCTCGCCGATGTGGAGCCGATCGAGCTGCCGCGCGGCAGCTGGTCACGGATGCTGGCGAAGGGGGAGCGAAGCTCCCTGGGCTACTCGGTCTTCACCTCGGGAACCGCGCTCCAGCCCGTCTGCCACGAGACCGAGGAGGTGGCCTACGTCGTCTCCGGCTCCGGCGAGCTGAAGCTCGACGAGGGCGCCGTCCCGTTCCGCGAGGGGGACGCGATGCGCATTCCGGCCGGCGTCTGGCACGCGGTCGTCAACACGGGCGACGAGGACGTGGTCATGGTTTTCGGCTTCCCTCACCCCGACTACCCGCCGACGGAGCGCCGGTGACCGTCTCCGCGACCGCCCAATCGGTGCGCGAGCAGGTCGCGTGGGCCTGCCGCATCCTCGCCCTGGAGGGCTTCTCCGATCTCACGCTCGGCCACGTCAGCGCACGGCCGGCCGGAAGCGAGACGATCTACATCAAGCGCAAGGGGCTCGCGCTGGACGAGGTCGGCCCCGGCGACGTGGTCGAGGTTGACGACCCCTCTGCGGCCCTCCACCTGGAGACCGTCATCCACACGGAGATCTACGCGTCGCGGCCCGACGTGGGCGCGATCGTCCACGCCCACCCTCCCTACGTGACTGCCTTCGGAGCCACCACTGCCGAGCTGCAGCTGCTCACGCACGATGCCGTCCTGTTTGCGGACGGCGTTGCGTACTTCGAGGAGACGTCCGAGCTGATCACGGAAGAGGAGCAGGGTCGGGCTGTCGCCGAGGCGCTCGGCCACCGTCGCGCCGTCATCCTTCGTAACCACGGCGTCGTCGTCGCCGACGCGGACGTGCGCTGGGCCGTGCTCAGCTCGATCACGCTCGAGCGGGCGGTGCGGCTGCAGGCGATCGCAACGGGGCTAGGCGAGCTCCGCCCGATCTCGCGAGACGACGCAGAGCGAATGCGCGCCGACAAGTACCAGGATCACTTTGTCGACGAGTACTGGGCAGCCTGGATCCGGAGCGTCAGGGGAGCAAGCGCCGACCACGGCATGCCTCCCGAATGAAGCTCGAGGTCCAGGTCAACGAGCGTCCCGTCGTTCGCGAGATCGAGCCGCAGGAGCTGCTGCTCGACTTTCTGCGCGAGCGTCTCGGGCTGACCGGTGCCAAGCGCTCTTGCGAGATGCAGGTGTGCGGCACGTGCACGGTGCTCGTGGATCGGCGTCCCGTGTCCTCCTGCTGCTTCCTCGCGGCCGATGCCGAAGGCCGCGAGGTGCTCACGGTCGAGGGTCTCGCCGAGCGGGCCGAGTTCGCGCGGCTGGAGGAAGCGTTCACGCGCCACGCCGCTCTCCAGTGCGGCTTCTGCACGCCCGGGATGCTCTTGACGGTGGCTGCGCTCCTGGAGACCGGCGAGCTGACGAGCGCGGATGAGGTCAGACGAAGTCTCAACGGCAACCTCTGCCGTTGCACCGGCTATCGCGGCATCTATGAGGCCGTCTGCGACCTGGCTGGAGTGGCGGCGTGAGCGAGGTCGTCTCCACTGCGACCCGCCGCGCGGTCGGCCGCTCCGTCGCTCGTCGGGACGCCGCCGAGAAATTACGCGGGCAGGCGCTGTTCGCGGGCGACATCGTCGTGCCGCGCATGGCGCACGGGAAGGTCCTACGCTCGCCGGTTGCGCACGCGCGGATCGTCTCCATCGACGCGTCCGAAGCGGAACGCATGGCCGGCGTCGTCTGCGTCCTCACTGCGGCCGATCTCGGAGACATCGACCCGTACTGGGGTCATGCGATCAAGGACCGGCCCGTCGTGGCCGTCGATCGAGTCCGGTTCGCGGGCGAGCCCGTAGCGGCGGTCGCAGCCGAGGACGAGGGGACGGCGCTGGCAGCCCTGGAGCGCATCCACGTCGACTACGAAGACCTCCCTGTGCTCGGCACGGTCGAGCAGGCGCTGGCGGAGGACGCGCCGCAGCTCCACGATGGCCCGTTGCGGCCGGGTCTCTTCCACGGCCTCGGCGAGCTGAAGCCGGCAGAAGGCAACGTCTGCTACCGCTACCGCATCGATCGTGGGGAGATCGAGGCTGTCTTCGCCCACGCCGAGCACGTGGTCGAAGGCGAGTACACGTTCCCCGCCGTCTACCAGTACGCGATGGAGACGCACACGGTCGTCGCCCAGGTCGAGGGCGACGAGATCACGCTCTGGGCTTCGTGCCAGCACCCCTTCCTCGTGCGCGCCGAGATCGCCGCCCTGTTCCAGGTGCCGATCGCCAGTGTCCGCATCATCGTCCCCTACCTCGGCGGCGGATTCGGCTCGAAGTCGTACACGAAGATGGAGCCGGTCACCGTCGCGCTCGCGCGGAAGGCGGGGCGTCCCGTGCGGATCCAGAACCGCGTGGCCGAATCGATGGTGACGACGCGCCGTCACGGGATGCGCTGCCGCATGAGGACGGGGATGAGCGCGGAGGGCCGGCTGCTCGGTCGCGAGGTCGAGTGCTGGTTCGACACGGGTGCCTATGCCGACAACGGACCGCGCGTCACAGCCACCGCAGGTGACGCCGCACCCGGCCCCTACCGCTGGGAGGCATACCGTGTCGACGCCTCGTGCGTCTACACGAATACCGCGCCGGCAGGCTCCTACCGCGCCTTCGGAGCGACACACCTGCAGTGGATCGGCGAGCTGCAGGTGGACGAGCTCGCGCGCCGCGCCGGCATCGACCCGCTGGAGGTGCGACGCCAGAACCTCTGTACACCGGGCGAGGAGCTGCGGGCAGGCGGGAAGCCGCTCGACGCCGACCTCGTCGGGGATGTCGAGAAGGTCGCGCACGCGATCGGCTGGGACGGCGAGCGGCAGCCGGGCACCGGGCGGGGCGTGTCGGTCGGCCTGCTTGCCGCCGGAGCACACCCGGTCTCGAGCGCCGTGGTGCGCATGGAGGCCGACGGGAACGCAGCCGTCCTCGTGGGCACGACCGAGGTTGGGCAGGGAGCGCGCACCGTCTTCGCCCAGATCGCCGCAGAGGAGCTGAGGTTGCCTCCGGAGCGCGTCACGGTGCGCGGAGCCGACACGCGCTATACGCCGTACGACCGCTCGACCGGCGCCAGCCGCTCGACGACGCTCGCAGGTCTCGCGGTGAAGCGCGCCGCCGAGGAAGTCCGGGCGCAGCTGGTCACGATCGCCGGCGACGCCGACGTGGAGTCCGACTCCTACCCGGAGCTCTTCGTCCGCCACTTCGGGCTGGCGGGCGGGGAGCTGATCGGCCGTGGCGAGGTGGCACCGGAGGGCTCCGGCTCCTACGCGGAAGGTCCGGTCTTCTGGGAGGTCTGCGTCGGAGCGGCCGAGGTGGCCGTCGACGAGGAGACCGGACGCGTGCGCGTCCTCAAGACGGCGACCGTGGCCGACGTCGGCCGGGCCATCAACCCGCAGCTGGTGGAGCGTCAGGACGAGGGCGGCACGCTGCAGGGCCTCGGCAACGCGCTCTACGAGGAGCTCGTCTACGAGGATGGCCTGCTACTGAACGAGACCTTGCTCGACTATCGCGTGCCGGGCTTCGAGGACGTGCCCGATGAGATGCACTGCATCATCGTCGAGAACGAGGACGGCCCGGGGCCCTACGGGGCCAAGGGCTGTGGCGAGGGAGCGCTGGCGGCCGTCACCGCCGCCGTGGCGACTGCGGTCGCCGACGCGGGCGTTCCCGTGACAGAGCTGCCGCTGACGCCGGAGCGCGTCTGGCGGCGAATCGAGGAACTCAAGAAGGAGGGATCATGGCCGAGGTACGACGCGCAGCAGTGATCGGGACGGGGACGATGGGCCCCGGCATGGGCGCGGTGCTCGCCCGCGCGGGCATCGAGACGGCGCTCTACGACGTCTCAGAAGAAGCGCTCGAGCGCGCCAAGGGCGGCGTGACGATGGCCGAGGGCGTGCTCGAACGGCTCGACGCCGCGCAGGAGGACGGTGGGTCGCTCCGCTTCGAGACCGACCTGGCCGCCACGCTCGACGGCGCCGACTTCGTGCTGGAGGCCGTGCCGGAGAAGATCGAGCTCAAGCACGAGGTGTTTGCGGAGTTCGAAAAGCACGTGGCGGATGACGCCGTGCTCGCCTCGAACACGTCCGGCATCCCGATCACGAAGATCGCCACCGTCTGCGCCAATCCCGAGCGCGTCGTCGGCATGCACTGGTCGAACCCTCCGCACCTGATCCCGATGATCGAGGTGATCCCCGGCGAGCAGACGTCGCAGGAAGTCGTCGACGCCACGTCCGACCTCATTCGTCGCATCGGGTACCACCCCGTGGTCGAGAAAGAAGTGCCCGGCTTCGTCGAGAACCGCATCCTCTACGCGATCCTCCGCGAATGCCTCGACCTCGTCGACCGGGGCATCATCGACCCCGAGGGACTCGACCTCAACGTCCGCTGGGGCATCGGCTACAAGCTCGCCGTGATCGGCCCCATGGAGCTGCTCGACATGGCCGGCCTCGACATCTACAACGCCGTCGGCTCGTATCTCAACCAGGATCTCTCGACGTCGGGCGAGGTGTCGTCCACGATCCGGGACAAGATCGCCGAGGGCAAGCTCGGCATGAAGACGGGCAGCGGCCTCTACGACTACACGCCCGAGGACATCGACCGCCTGCGGGCCGAGCGGGCCGCGAAGCTCGTCGCCGTGCGCAAGGCTCTCGAGGCGGAGCTGGCGGCTCGATGAAGGTCTGGCTGCTCGACAACGGCTCGATCGTCATCGAGCACACGCAGTTCATGTGGAACGTGCCGGGGCCGCAGGTGCGAATCCCCTCCTATGGCGTGCTCGTCGAGTCCGAGGACGGGCTCTTCCTTTTCGACACCGGCTTCGACCTCGAGCACACGAACGCCGTGCTCCCCTTCGAGCTCCCCGAGCAGACCCCGGAGCAGACGATCCCCGCGCAGCTCGAGCTCGCCGGCTTCTCGACGTCCGACGTGACGACGCTCGTCAACTCCCACCTCCACTTCGACCACGTCGGCGGCAACAAGCACTTCTCGGGCATCCCGAATGTCGTGCACGAGCAGGAGCTCGCGCAGGCGCGCGATCACGAGCCGTTCGAGTTCTTCGGCTACTCGGACAAGACGTGGGATCACGACGGCGCGCAGTTCCAGGCGGTGTCGGGGGACGTCGAGCTCGCGAAGGGCTTGTGGTTGTTCGAGACGCCCGGCCATACGATCGGGCATTACTCCTTGCTCGTCAGCGGCGACTCTGGGACGAGCCCCATGCTGTTCGCCTTCGACGTCGTCTACACGGGCGCGGCGATGGAGCGGGGCATCCAGCCCGGGTTCCACATCGACCCGCGGGCGGGCGTGCGCTCGATCCAGCGCGTCAAGGACGTCGCCGCCGAGCACGGCGCGGACGTGTTCTTCTCGCACGATCCCGAGGCATTCCAGGCGTACAAGCACGCTCCCGACCACTACGAGCTCTAGGCGGAAGAGGAGGAGACGATGGGCAAGCTGGACGACAGGGTCGCGATCGTTACCGGCGGTGGACAGGGCATCGGCAAGGCGATCGCGGACAAGCTCGCGGACGAGGGTGCGACCGTCGTCGTCGCTGACATCAAGGGCGCGGAAGCCGCCGCGCCCGAGGGCGGGATGGGTCTCGAGATCGACATCTCCAAGGAGGCGGACGTCAAGCGCATGGTCGACGAGACCGTCGGCGCCTACGGGAAGCTCGACGTGCTCGTGAACAACGCCGCCATCGTCCCCTTCACCGAGTGGGACGACATCGACTTCACCGAGTGGCGCCGCATCATGGCCGTCAATCTCGACGGGACGTTCCTCGCGTGCCACCACGGGCACAAGCCGATGCGCGAGGCGGGGTACGGCCGGATCGTCAACCTCGCCTCGAACGTCGTGCTCGCCGGCACGCCGAACCTCGCGCACTACGTGGCGTCGAAAGGCGGCATCTTCGGCTTCACGCGGGCAATGGCGCGCGAGGTGGGCAAGTACGGCATCACCGTCAACGCGGTCGCACCCGGGCTGACGGAGACCGAAGGTGTCATGGCGAGCCCGCACCAGGACGCGTTCGAGTTCGTCCAGATGCTGCAGGCCATCCCCCGCCGTGGGGTCGCCGCCGACATCGCACCCGCCGTAGCGTTCCTCGCGTCCGAGGAGGCCGGCTGGATTACGGGGCAAATGCTCGTCTCGGACGCCGGCATGTCCCACAACTAATGGCGACCCGGGCCGGAGTGATCCTCGCCGTCTCCGACGTCGACCGCTCGCTCGCCTTCTATCGCGACCTGATCGGTTTCGAGGTCGAGGCAACGTACGACGACCCGCCCTACGCGACGCTCATGCTCGCAGGAACGCGCCTCTCACTCGCAGAGCAGGGACACCCAGCCGAGGACCGCCCCGGCGTGACGATGAGGGCGCCCCACGACCCGAGCAAGGCAGACGTCGTGCTCGTCGTCGAGGTGACAGACGCACGGGCGATGCACGCAGAGCTCGCAGGCAGGGGCGCCCGCTTGCTGGCCGAGCCCTACGAGCCGCCGTGGGGCGGCTGCCGCTTCTTCTGCGTCGACCCCGACGGCTACCTCGTGGAGGTCGAGCAGCCGGCATGAAGGCCGTGGTCCTCCGCGGCCCGAACGACGTCCGTGTCGAGGACGTGGCGGATCCAGTGCTCCTCGCGCGAACGGACGCGATCGTCCGGGTGGACACGGCGGCCATCTGCGGCGCCGACCTCGGCCCGCTACACGGGCACGTCCCAGGCTTCGAGTACGGGACGATCATGGGGCACGAGTTTGCGGGCAAGGTCGTCGAAGTCGGCGCCGGAGGTGTCGAAGATCCGGACCGGCACTCGCGTGGTGAACATGAGCCTCGTCGCAGACGGAACGTGCGCCGCCTGCCGCGCCGGCCGAGTCACGCAGTGCTCCGGCCGCGCGCTCTTCGGCTACTCGGGTGTCTACCCCCGTCTCGACGGCGCTCAGGCCGACCTCGTCCGTGTCCCCCACGCTGACACGGTGCTCTCACCGCTTCCCGACGCGGTATCCAACGAGGCGGCCGTCTTCCTCGCCGACAACCTGCCGACGGCCTACGACGCCGTCGTCCGCGGAGAGACGAAGCCCACTGACGTCGTGTGCGTCGTCGGTCTGGGCGCGGTCGGGTTGATGGCGGTGATGGTCGCACTCGACATCGGCGCAACGGTCTTCGCAGTCGACGGGATCGAGGAGCGGCGCGCGCTCGCCGCCGGGCTCGGCGCCCGCACGCTCGGACCAGACGAGGCGTGGGAGGCAATCGCGGCGGAGACGGACGGCCTCGGCGCCGACGTCGTCGTCGAGGCGGCCGGCTCGCCCGGCGCGCTCGACGCGGCGCTCGGCCTCGCGCGAGGACGCGGCATGGTCTCGGTCGTCGGCGCCCACTTCGAGCCCGACTTCCCGCTCGACAACGGCCGGATGTTCGCCAAGGAGCTGACGATGCGCTGGTCGATCGGCGACTCGCTCGGCCACCGCGAGCGGCTGATCGAGATGATCTCCGCCGGCCGGCTCGACCCACCCGCGGTCGTCACGCATCGCATGGATCTCGCTGACGCTGCCGAGGCGTACCGCCTCTTCGACAGCCGTGAGGCTACGAAGATCGTCATGACCCCGTGAGGCGCGCGGCGGCGGTCGCCGCGACGCTTGTCCTTCTCGCCGGCTGTGGCGGCAGCGGCAAAACGAGCCCGGCAGAGGTCCAGGCCGCGCTCGAGGCGCGCCTCGTCTCCAAGCATCTCTCCTACGAGTGGGTCTACTGCCTGCGCACGAGGAGGTCGTTCGAGGACCGCACGATCTTCCGCTGCAACGTGAACTTCGGCGAGCCGCACATCGTCATCTACTGCGTGACGCTTGAAGGCGAGTCGCTCGTGACGAACCGCGAGCAGCCCGGAATACGCTGCGGTCGCAAGACAGGGCCGTAGCCATCAAGGTGCCAGCCGTGGCTACAGTGGCCCTCGATGCTCCCCAGCGTCGGCGACATCAGCCGTAGTCGAAGCGTGCGGCTGGTCGTAAACGGCGTCGCGCACGACTCGCCCATTGGGGCTGAGAGGACGCTGCTGTCGGTACTCCGCGAGCAGCTGGGGCTGACCGCCGCGAAGCCCGGGTGCGGGGAAGGCGTATGCGGGGCTTGCACGGTTCTCGTCGACGGCAAGCCGGTGCGATCCTGCGTGGTGACGGCAGTCGACGTGGCTGAGCGACCGGTGACGACGCTGGAGGGGCTGGCACCGGCAGGGACGCTCCATCCGCTGCAACGAGCGTTCCTCGACGTGGCTGCGTTCCAGTGCGGGTACTGCACGCCGGGGATGATCATGTCGGCGGCGGCGTTATTGGCAGTCGATCCGAATCCCGACGAGACTGCGATCGTCGCGGCGCTGGAAGGGAACATCTGCCGGTGCTGCGCCTATCCGCGGATCATTCGCGCCGTTCGCCGGGCGGCAGAGCTGCAGCCCGTGTCGTATACGCCACAGACGGAGCCGGTGCTCGATCGGCCGGCGCGGCCATGGGATCTCGTCCCTGCAGCCGAGCGAGACTGGTTCGCAGTGCTGCCCGACGGGCTCATCGTGGCCGTCGAGCCGGAGCCCGCGGAAGGCACGTGGTCGACCAGCGCGGGCGCGTGGCTCCACGTCGATGGCGACAGAGCGGTGACCGCATTCACAGGCAAGGTCGATGTAGGGCAGGGCAACCGGACGGCGCTCTCGCTGCTCGTGGCCGCGGAGCTCGAGGTGCCGGTCGACTCGGTGCGCCTCGTGATGGGTGACACCGACCTCTGCCCCTACGACGCGGGCACGTTCGGCAGCCGCTCCATGCCGGACGCCGCACCGCTGCTGCGAGCCGCGGCCGCTGCCGCGCGGCGTGCGCTCGACACGCGACCACTCGAGCCGGGCGAGCGCCGAGTGGAGATCGCTGCGGCCCAGACGGGTCCGCCGCGACCGACAGAGAGCGTCACGCGACGCGGCGGGCTCGAGATCGTCATCGGCCGCGTCCGCTTCCCCAGCGACCTCACGCGACCCGGCGTTCGAAACGAATCGGCGCCGCCAAAGCCGGTCCCGATGGTGGGGCCGGACGAGGACGAGCTCGAGGCTCACCTGCGCTCGCATCCCGCCGGCGAACGGTCGACTCAGGAGCTAGGCGACGTCGAGCGCGCGCTCGCCGACGCCGCGGTCCGGCTCGATGCGACGTACACGACCGCCTATATCGCGCACGTTCCGCTCGAGACACGCGCGGCGCTCGCCGAGTGGGACGGCGACCGACTGACGGTGTGGACAGGGACACAGCGCCCGTTCGGCGTCAGAGCGGAGCTGGCGAAAGAGCTCGGCGTCTCGGAGGATCGCGTGCGCGTCGTGGCACCGACCGCCGGGTCCGCCTTCGGCGGAAAGCACCGCGGGGAGGTGGCGATCGAGGCCGCCCGGCTCTCGCGCGACGCCGGGCAGCCGGTGAAGGTACGTTGGAGCCGCGCCGAGGAGTTCGAGGCGGCATACGTTCGCCCGGCGGCCATCATCGACGTACGCAGTGGCGCCAGCTCCGATGGCACGCTCCGCGCCTGGGACTTTCTGAACATCGGGTCCGGCGCGGCTGGAATCAGCTGCCCCTACGCGATCGCCGACCAGCGGCTTGTCTTTCAGCCTGCTGAGTCGCCCTTGCGCCAGGGTTCGTACCGCGGGATCGGCGCTACCGCCAACCACTTCGCCCGCGAGTCGCACGTCGACGAGCTTGCGCACAGCCTCGGCGCCGACCCGGTCGAGCTGCGGCTGCGGCACCTCGAGGACGAACGCTTGGCCGACGTCCTCCGCGCAGCGGCCGAACGAGCGGGCTGGAGCGAACGACCTGGGCTCGGCATCGCCTGCGGCGTCGAGAAGGGTGCCTACGTCGCGACGTGCGCCGAGGTCACCGGCGACGATGGGGCGATCCGCGTGACGAGACTCGTCACGGCGTTCGACTGTGGCGCGATCGTCGACTCGGACAACCTCGTGAACCAGATCGAGGGCGCGACGATCATGGGTCTCGGCGGGGCGCTCTTCGAGCAGGTGAGATTCGCGCAGGGACGCCTCGTCACCCGATCGCTCTCCGAGTACCGCGTGCCGCGCTTCAGCGACGTGCCCGCGATCGACGTCGTCCTGCTCGACCGACCCGACGTACCCTCGTCCGGAGCCGGCGAGACACCGATCGTCTGTGTCGCTCCGGCTGTGGCCAACGCAATCTTTGCCGCCTCCGGCGCGCGGCTTCGCTCGCTGCCGCTGCTCCCCGACGGCAC
This sequence comes from uncultured Actinomycetes bacterium, assembly GCA_963711315.1. Taxonomy (GTDB): domain Bacteria; phylum Actinomycetota; class Thermoleophilia; order Gaiellales; family Gaiellaceae; genus PALSA-612. The sequence goes on along the minus strand of CAVQDQ010000005.1, from coordinate 181,657 downwards.
CGCCCCGCCGGCATAGGCGGTCTGGCGCCCGAGGCACGTCTGGCGTAGCTAGCCTGGCGTGATGGACACGACCGGGCTCGACTTCGACGATGCCGTCCGCGACGCGCTCGACGCGCTGCCGCGCGATCTCCGCGAGTCGATGTCCAATGTCGAGGTGGTCGTCGAAGACGAGCCGCCGGCAGGCATGCCTTTACTCGGTCTCTATCAGGGCATTCCGCTGACGCGTCGCGGGGCGTTCTACGGCGGCACGCTGCCGGACAAGATCACGATCTTCCGCGCGCCACTCGAGCGGCTGTACGGAGGCGACCCGGATCGCCTCACGCGTGAGATCCGGCGCGTCGTGCTGCACGAGGTCGCGCACCACTTCGGGATCAGCGACGAGCGGCTCGTCGAGCTCGACCGCTACTGACGCAGAGGGGAACCGCATGCTCAGCAACCGCTCCATGCCGACGTCGCCCGTCATTCCCGTCCTCGCCTACGAGGACGTCGGGGAGGCAGTGGAGTGGCTCTGCGAGACGTTCGGCTTCACCGAGCGCTGGCGCGCCGGCAGCCATCGTGCGCAGCTCGCGATCGGCGATGCTGCGGTGGCCGTGACCGATGGCGGCTCTGGCTCAGGAGGCGGGAACGTGATGGTTCGCGTCGAGGACGTGGACGCGCATCACGCCAACGCATCCGCTCAGGACGCCCGGGTCTCGGCCACCCACAGATCACCCCTACGGCGAGCGGCAGTACACGGCAGTCGACCTCGGCGGCCACACGTGGACGTTCTCGCAGTCGATCGCCGACGTCGCCCCCGAGGAGTGGGGCGGCGAGTCTCGCGGTGGGTTAGGGTAGGAATTACGCCTTTCCTTTCGGGGGGGTCATCCTCCCCATTCGCAGGTTGCCCGCGACTCCGAGCCTGAACGAGAATCGATCCACACACGCACGCGAGCTATTCAATCGAGAGGCCTTAGAGTGCGCATACTGCTAGCGGCAAGGGATGGACAGTCAGAGAATGTCGCGGAACTCCTCCGTGACCCGGACGTCGAGATCCTTGGCAGGGCGGAGAGCGCCGACGAGGCGGTGGAGATGTTCGACGCACTCCAACCCGACGTGCTCGTCGCCGATTCCACGTTTATCGAGGCCGCTCGACGGGTTGCATCATCGGCCACGATCGTGTTCCTTCCTCCGAGCCGCGGACGCGGTAACCACCGAGGGACAGAGGACGGATCCGGACAGCTCGAGCTGCTGCGGACATGCGTAGCGCTCGGGTCGGCCACGCCTCCTTGAGCGAGATCCAAGCCAGCCGAGACCTGAACGGCAGCTGAAGCGGACCGCGGCCGCGAGCGCTGCTGAGGCGCAGCGTGGACCGTGCTTTCGAGCTGGACTGGACGAACGTCCTGTGGACAACATTCCACAGAACTTTCCCCAAGGTGATGCCCTGTGCCGGAAAAAGCCTGCTCAATGGAATGTTAAAGACATGTTCAGGGTCCTTTACAGGCAGCCCTCCTTGCCCTTAAATGATGTCGGCAAGGGGAGATCGAACTAACCATGGGGGGAGTAGATGTCTGGTTTGGGGCAACGAAGAGCTGTACTTGTCGACCCACATCCACTGTGGCTGGAAGCGGTGGAAGAGGTGCTTGGACGCGTGTCTGTCGAGGTCGCAGGGAAGACGACATCGTTCGACGAGGCGAGCCGCCTGATCGAGGAGCTCGAACCTGAGCTGCTCGTTCATAGAAACCACGAGAGAGAACGACTCGCGCGGGCATTCCTGGCTCGGCGCCGTGCTCCAGCAGTATCCGGACCTCAAGGCAATCGTGTTGTCGAACTCGGGTGACCCCGCGGACGTCAACGCTGCACTCGCGGCCGGAGCTGCGGCGTACGTCGTCAAGAAGGCGCACCCGGACGACCTCGCAGTCGCCGTACGCCAGACGTTCGAGTCCTCTATGTACTTCCGCGCCTCTGCGGCCATCACGGACATCAACTCATCCCCAGAGCCCGTGCTCGACCACCCCGAGCTGACCCGGCGCGAGCTCGAGATCCTCAGACTCGTCGCCGAAGGATTCTCGAACGCCGAGCTGGCGAAGATGCTCTGGGTCACGCAGCAGACGGTGAAGTTCCATCTCTCGAACATCTACCGAAAGCTCCACGTAGCGAATCGGACCGAAGCCGGTCGCTGGGCACAGTTGAACGGTCTGCTACCGACGAACAACGGCGTCCGTAGCGAACGCACAACGGCTTTGGCGGAGTCCGTCGCCGCCGACTGACCTCGAGCTTCTGTGGCACGAGCCACTAACACACGCCGTGTGATTCTTGGGGGCATTCTGATCGTGTGCGCCGCTGCCGGAGCGGCGGCGTTGTTCTCGTCTCGTTTCGCGGCAGAGGCCGCCACGCCCCCAGAGTTGACGGGCGTTGCGCTCTCATCCTCGGAGATCCAGCTCTTGTGGAGCAAGGGCGCCGGCGATGCTCGCTTTCGCATCTTCCGGGACGGCTCGCTCGTCGGAACGACGTCGCGGACACGTTATGCAGACACGCGGCGTCGGGCTGCAACGCGGTACGTCTACCGAGTAGCGAGCCTCGATCGTGCTGGAGAAGTCGTTCGCTCCTCCACTGTCTCTCTAGCGACGCCGGCGAAAGGCTCAAATCCCGTGTATCCGCTGAAAGTCGGACCCGCCCGGCGGTACCTGGTCGATCAGCGCAACGTGCCGTTCATGTTCGTGGGCGACTCCCCGCAGGCACTGACAATGAACCTCTCGGTGGCGGACGCTGAACGGTTCCTCGCCAACCGCCGGGCGGCGGGGTACAACGCGTTGTGGGTCAACCTGCTGTGCATCATCTGTACCACGCTGGCGGGCGGGCGGGCGGACGGCACGACGTACGACGGCATCCGCCCTTTCACCACTCCCGGCGACATGTCGACGCCCAACGAGGCCTACTTCGCCCGGGCAGATCGCACGATCAGGCTCGCGCAGAAGTACCGGATGGTCCTCTTCCTCAATCCAATCGAGGTTTCCGGGTGGCTACAAGTGCTGCGGAGCAACAGTGTCGAGACGGCGTATGGCTATGGACGGTACCTCGGCAAGCGATACGGCGAGTTTCCGAACATCATCTGGTTCAGCGGCAACGACTTTCAGACCTGGCGGACCCGGAGCGACACGGCGCGCGTCCAGGCGATCGCACGAGGCATCAGAGATGCCGACCCCGGGCAACTCCAAACCGTTGAGCTCAACTACAAGGTCAGCAGTTCCCTGGACGACGAGACCTGGAGGCCGTTCATCAGCGTCGACTCCGTCTACACGTACGCACCGACGTACGCAGAGCTCCTCAAGGAGTACCGCCTGCCTCGCCACCTACCCACCGTAATGGTCGAGGCCAACTACGAGTTCGAGGCATGGCACTACCCGGTGAATCTCGAAACCTTGCGGCGGCAGGAGTACTGGTCGATGCTGAGCGGCGCCTCGGGGCAGTTCTACGGCAACAAGTACACGTGGCAGTTCATCGAGGGATGGCAAAACCACCTGGACACGCCGGGCTCGCAACAGATGCTCTATGCGAGCAGGTTCTTCGCCGCAAGGCCGTGGTACAAGCTGGTTCCTGACGACCGCCACGCTGTCGTGACCGCCGGTTACGGTAAATTTGCCACCCGCGGATCGCCCAACGACAACGACTACGTCACGGCCGCCCGAACACCAGACGGCAAGCTGGTCGTTGCCTACATTCCTAGCGTTCGCGCGATCACAGTCGACATGACGAAGCTCTCGGGGCGGGTTCGCGCTCGCTGGTTCGACCCGTCGCGCGGGAAGTACACCCCTGTCGCCGGCTCACCGTTTCCCAACACCGGTCGCCGCCAGTTCAAGCCTTCCGGCACACATGCAGATGGAGCGGGCGACTGGGTCTTGGTTCTGACGGCGTCGTAGTTAGCGAGCCGTTGCGGCAGAACCGGGAGCTCAGGAGGTCGCAGTCTGCTGCCGAATGACGGCGAACGGCGTGCGGCAGAGCAGACGCAAGTCGAGACCAAGCGACCAGCTTCGGGCGTACGCGACGTCCATCTCGAGTGCTTCGCCGAAGCTCGAGTTTGCTCGCGCAGCAACCTGCCAGAGACCCGTCAAGCCCGCTGGTACGAGGAAGCGCTCGAAGTGATGCGGGGCGAAGTGCTCGGTCTCGTAGGGAATGCACGGACGCGGACCGACGAGTGACATGTCGCCCTTCAGCACGTTAATCAGCTGAGGCAACTCGTCGAGGCTCGTCTTGCGAAGCGGCCGGCCGAAGGATGTAACGAGCTCCTCGAACTCCGGCTTGTATGTACCACCAGAGCCAATTGGCTCTCGCCAACTAAGCGATCTCTTCACGTACTCGCGATGAGCGGCATCATCAGTGTCCGCACGCATCGTCCTGAACTTCAGTGCGGTGAACTCCGTCATGTTCATCCCCAGCCGCGTTTGCCGGAAGAGGACGGGGCCAGGCGAGTCGAGCTTGACGCGCAAGGCGAGGTAGGCGAAGAGCGGCGCTGTGATGACGAGGCCGATGGATGCTCCGACGATGTCGATCGTGCGCTTCACCACGCGAGCCGAGGGAGAGAGGCTCGCCGGCGGAAGCCCGATCAGCGGGAGGTTCTCGACGGCATGCATCTCGACCCTAGGCCCGATAGCCTCGAACAGGCGCGGCACGAGATCGATCTGCACCGCAGCAGCTCGCAACCTGTGGATCAGCCCGAGAAGTCGCTCGTGTGAGTCCGAGGAGTACGAGATGATCACCCGATCGACGTTGAACTGCTCGACGAGCTCTGGGAGCTGGTCGGGTGAACCAACGAGGTGGAGATCGCGAAGATCCGAGCGAGGCTCTCTGGGCGAGTCGTCGACGAAACCGACAACCCGGATTCCGTACTCCGGATGCTGCTGAAGCTTGCGAGCGATCAGCTGACCGACGTCTCCTGCACCCATGATCACGGCGTTCTCCCAGAACAGGGGGCTCCGTCGCACAGCCCCGCGTGCGACAACGCGCGCGAGCAGGACGAATCCGACCGCCAGCGCCCAGAACACGACCATCCGCGGAGCGTTCGGCCGGACAGCATGCGTCAGCCAGGCGAACGCCGACAGCAGCCACACTCCGATGGTGATCACGGCGAACACGCCGACCACGTCATCGACGGTCGAGTGATCTGCGCGCTGGCCGCCCCTTCCATAGAGCCCGTTGAGGTGAGCCATGATCACCCAAAGCGGAAGCGTCGCAGCGAATATCAGAACCTCGAGACCCGGTGAGACGACGTCCGGATACGAGGCGTCCGACCCAAAGAACTTCAGCGACACCAAAAAGGCGAGGCTGAGCCCGAAGACGTCAGAGACAAGCAACGCCCGATGAATCAACCACCGCCGCCCACGCGTACTTCCCAGCTCCGACCGAGGTTTGAGTATCTCCGGCAGCACAAGGGCGACAGCGCCGTCGGCCGTAGGCGTCACTTCACCCACGGCTTGAACCCGATGCGTCGTCCCCTCGCGTACGCGAGAGCCCGTGCTCATTGCCACCCTATCTCCCCTTGACTGGGTTGCCGCTTTTGCTGCTGTCCGTCCCAGTCGACTTTCTCGTACAACGATAGAGCGGAACCGCTCTCGACTCCAGACATGATCGAAAAGACCAGCCACCTGTGGGGGGCCAGCGCCCATATAGCTGGTCTTACGTCAAGGATCCTGGCACACCGCCGCCTGTCCTCCAACGTTTCAAGGGGCGGCTTTACACGTTGGATACCTTGGCATTTAATGAGCATGAGAGCCCGGAAGCGCGAAGACGAAGGGAGCCTTGTGTCCGTTGTGGATCGTCCGACTGCGCCTTTGCGAGCGGCCGACCTGACTGGCACGGCCGCGGTTACGGTGGCCATTCCCACGTACCAGCGAGACCACTACCTGAAGGAAGCCCTCGAGAGCGTCCTTCGTCAGACGCTGACGGACCTCGAGATCATCATTTCCGACAATGCGAGCTCGCCGACAACCCGAAGACTGGTCGCGTCGTACGGTGATCCCCGAATCACTTACGCCCCTCTTCAGGAGAACATCGGCCTGCACGGCAACCTCACTCGATGCCTCCATCTGGGCTCGGCGCCATACGTCACGTTGCTCCTCGACGACGACACGATGTACCCCACGAATCTCGAGAAGAAGGTCTCGCTCCTCGAACAGCACCCCACGGCCGGCGTAGCCCACGGGGCACTCGACTACATCAATCAGGAGGGCAAGCTCTACGTCGAGAATGTTCGTTGGGCCGGACGGTCGGCCTTCGAGACGGGGAACGAGTTCATCCAGCTCTCGATGGAAGCAGGCACCAGAGTGTGCGTGTCATCCGCGGTGATGAGACGAACGGCTGTGGCACAGCTCTGCCTCGACGAACGAGACGGCTCAGACTTCGGCCTCTGGTTGAGAATTGCGAGCTCCTGGGACTTTGCCTTCGTCGACGAACCGCTCTCGACGTTTCGCGTTCACCCAAGTGCCGACAGCAGCAGGCTTGGCCTCTACGAGATTGGAGAAGATCGCGTGATGGCGACTCCCGGGCTGGTACGAGCCGAGCGTGCAGCCAAGCTTCGGTTCCTCGATGAGTACAATGCCCCCCGTCGCGAACGCCGCGCGCTCCGACGCACTGCCAGAAGTTGTGCACGGACGAAGCTCAAGCACATCATCGCCGATGACACGCTTCCTGCGAGAAGTCCGAGCCGCACGGCCCGAGCTCTCCGCGAGGCTGCGAGGATCGAGCCGAGCCTATGGTGGTCGCCGTATTCCGCGCTGCTGCTTGCGTCGAGCGTCGTGGGACGAGGCCTCTTCGATGCGGTCGTCCAACAGCGGACCGGGCGTTGACCCATGACGCACCGAGCGACCACTGGCGCCTGATCTCCGTCGTCCTCTGTTGCCACAACGGTGCCGGCACGGTCGGGGATCAGCTGGCGGCGCTCGCTCAGCAGGACTACACGGGACCATGGGAGCTCGTCTTCGTCGACGACTGTTCAACGGACGCCTCGGTGGACATCGCCGAGTCCTGGCACGATCGCCTGCCTCTCCGTACGGTCACGACCGGTGGAGTTGACCGACCCGTCGGGCTGGCGCCCGCACGGAATGTTGGAGGGCATGCGGCTCACGGCAGCGTTCTGCTGTTTTGCGACGCGGACGATGTCGCCGCACCGAACTGGATCTCGGCCATGGCAGACGCGGCACGAGAGGCGCCGGCCGTTGGAGGTTTCCTCGACGAAGAACTGCTCAACGACCAGTCTGTTCGAAGTTGGCGGTTCGCAAATACCCCGGGACAGCTTCCGCTTGCATTCGGCGAGATCGCATTTGCTGTCGGTGCGAACTGCGGAGTCCGGTCCGACGTCTTCCGGGACTTAGCCGGCTTCGACACGGAGTTCGCGGAGTTCGGCTGTGGCGAGGACATGGACTTCTTCATCCGTGTGCAGCTGGCCGGCCACAAGCTTCGGTACGTCCCCGATGCGGTCATGCATTACAGGCATCGCGACAGCTTGAAGCACCTTGCGCGGCAGTGGTATCGCTACGGTCGGACGAACACGCTCAATTACGCTCGCTATCGGGATCGGTTGAAGCTCCCCCGAACGACCTCCCGTCAGACGCTGGGCTTCATGTGGCTGACTGTGCCCTACGTTGTGAACCTCCTGCGCGGCCGCGAACGCCGCGGCCGATGGATTCGATTGGCGAGCTTCCTTGCGGGTGAAGCCGTGGAGAGCGTCAGGCAGCGAGTCTGGCATCTCGGTTGAAAAGCGGTAAGCCCGTCGTAAGCGGATAGTGGCTAGACGCTGAGCTCGATTTCTTTCGCCTGCCTCGCCGGCGTCTCGTCTCGCCTTACTCATTCGAAGTGCCGCGGAGGACGACGGCCATGCGGGCAGCGGCCTCCCCCCAAGCGGTTGCTCCGCTCAGAGTCGCCGCGGCCTTCGCTTTTTCTTTCACGGCCGCGGGAGTGTGCGCCGCGGTATCCATTGCGGCGGTCAGCGAAACGGCATTGCCCGGTTCGAAGTGCCAACCTGCCTCACCATTCGCGGTCAAATCCTGGTAGGCAGGCCGATCAGCCGCGATCACAGGCAGGCCGAGCGAAAGCGCGAGAACGAGCACGCCGGACGTACCGCCGTCGCCACGCGACACGACTGCTACATCGCTCGCCCGAAAGAGTTCCGCGACTCGCTCGTGGGGTACGTAGTCAAGAGAGACCTTGATTCGAGAGTCTTCGTCACCTGCCTTGCGAAGCTTCTCGGCGGCCCGCTCGCTCAGTGGAAGGCCCGACACTATGAGGACAACACTGTCATCTGTCACGGCACGGAAGGCGCGGACGAGTACGTCCAGGTCCTTGTAGTCGCGCACGTGACCGAAGCACAGGAAGACGAACGCCGACCCGGGGATACCAAGCGCAGAACGGACGGCATCCCGTTCGCGGCCAGGTGGATAGACATCCGCAAAGGAGGGGTGCGGGATCAGAACCACCTTGCCGCGTCCAGGACGAAGGGACTCCTCGACCAAGGCGGCGGTCGCATGGTCATGCGCCGTCAGGACGTGGCTCGCACGGGAGAGCACCAGTGCCGCTGCTCGATCGAGCCGCCTACTTGTCGTTTCGTGAGGGTAGACCTCATGCACGGTCCACACGATCCGGTAGCCGAGCAGTCGAGCCACTGAGAGCCTGAACGCGAAGAGGCACAAGCGGATCCATGACAGAAGCGGTCGCAGCGCCGGGCGTCCGAGCTCGTGTCGGTAGTACGGCGTTGGCCAGTGGAAGTGCAAGGCATCGACTCGGCGATGGTTACGCCCAAGCCATCCAGCGTTGAACCGATGGCACTCAACAAGCTGGACTCCGAAGGTTCGCAGCGAGTCGTACAGGAGTCGCTGATACGGGTTCTCAGGTATCGGCGGTGGAAAGGACGCGACTCCTATCGTTCTGTGTTGAGCATTCGGATCGTTGGTGATCAGCTTCGCCTCCCTCTGTCCCTACGCACATTCCACGACGTCGACTAGTAGAGTCGCCATGCGCTCAGTCATGCGACGAGACTCGAATCGGTCGATAACGGCCGGGTCCGGGCGTGGCGTCGATGCCCCCTCGCGCCAGCATCGGATTCGTGTTCGCAGAGCTTCGGCGAGGCACTCGACGTCAGCCGGTCGGCAAAGCGTCGCGGTGCCCACACAGCGAAGGAAGTCACGAGCGTCCCCGTCGGGAATCGCAGCCAGGATCGGCGTGCCAGACGCCATGTACTCGTAGGTCTTGCCAGGGACCAGTCCGGCTCGACGCCCTGACGGAAGATCCTGCATCGGGAGGAAGAGCAGGTCCGCAGTTCTGAGCAACGCGATTGCATCCGCGTGCGACTTGTGGCCGTGGAAGCGGACAAAGGAGTATGGCGCCGCAGCTTCGCGGTCCGCGGATGTCGCAACGCCAACAAGGTGAACCTCGATCATGTTCCGAAGAGCGGGGTCGTCGCGGAGGACGAAATCGACCGCCTGGAGCAGATAGACATGCGACCGTGCCAAGAAGTCCACCCCGGGTACCGGCATGCCGCCAAGGAGCTCGCGGCGACGGCGCGTCTTCCGATGGCGAAGCCCGAGGTCTGTATGCAGCGATCCAGTGTGGACGATGCGAAACCGCCCGTCGTCACGCACGGAAACCGGTCCTTCGAAGTCGTCGGCGTCGAACCCGTTCGTTATGGTGACAACGCGGCGAGAGCCAAGCTCCGGGAACGCACTCCGCAACCGCACTGCCGCCTCAGGGGCATTCATGACCACCGCGGCTGCGTCCAGCAGCGTCGACCTCATGCGCGCGAGATCTACGTGACGGTGCAGCGCGGAGGGATATAGCCACATTTCGTCGAGCGCCCACGGATCCTGGAGATCGGCTACCCACGGAACCCCCAGCGCTCGCGAAAGCTCCTCGACGCCAAAGGCGGTCTCGTATGGCCCGAGCTCACCGAGGATGACATCCACGCCTTTTGCCTGTTCCTGCCCAGCCCGCACGATGGAGTCGATCCACCAGCGGATGAATTCGTCCTGCCGCCCCAGAGCTCTCGCCACGGCTATCCGCATCCTGCCGGGAGTGGGGACTGGGCCACGCGCACGGATGACCGGGACGTTCACTACCTTGAACATCGTCTCCGGGTCGTCAGGCGTCCACTGGCCCTCTTGATGGCCCGGACCAGTAAGCACCAGTGGCTCGACACCGAACTGCGGCAGGTGACGCGCCAGCTGGACGGCGCGCTGGACGCCGACTCCGCCGATGGGCGGAAAGTAAAAGGCAACGATTAGCGCTTTCAACAATGGCCGCACGGGTGGCAGCTCACAGCAACCCCGGTGCATTTCGGAGAGCTGCGGCACCCAACGGTAAGGCTACTCAACACGCACGTCGTCGGCCCGTGCGGTCAGTGACTGAAAGGGAGACCCGCTCCCGTCAGGAGCAGTCTTCGTAGGCGCCTGCGTCGGCCGCTGCACCTCGTGGGCGCGACTGGCCGGCGTAGTCAGTGGCAGGGAGGCCGCCGGGTACGCCTGCGGGAACGAGGTTGGCAGCCGCGATCGCGCAGGAGAGGAGGTGGAAGTTGTAGCCGGGGGCGACGGGGGCGGTGAAGATGGAAGGGATCACCTTGTCGTGTGAGCCGCAGGTCGAGCCCTGGTTGGACACGTTGTAGTCGAACTGGATATTGAACGACTGCAGCCAGGAGCAGGGCGTATTCCAGTACCAGCTGTTGCCGTAGTAGCGGTTCGTGCCGCCGTAGGAGCAGCCGCCGGTGGCTTGCACCACACCTTCCATCATCGAGTTGAAGCGGATGGTGACGTTGGAACTGCTGGAGCCGCAGCCGGTGAGGATGGCGGCGCCCGTGTCGCAGTTTCCGCCCTGCCCGACGGTCACTTGCTCCGAGCAGGTCTTGGCGAGGATGTTGTTCTCGATCAGCAGGTTGTCGCCGGCGACGTTGATGTCCCACTGTGCGCAGTTGGTGAACTTCGAGTTGCGGATCGTCAGCTGCGGGACCGGCGTCATCCCCTGCAGGCACTCCAGGTGTGCGCCCTGCGACGCCGATTTGTCGGAGATGGCGTCGTGGATCCAGACGCCGTCGAAGCGGATGTGGTGCGCACGATGGCTCGAGCCGAGACCGCAGTCCGCCAGCTGCACGACGGTGCCGTGCACGCCGGTGCGGCCGATCTCCCCGCCCAGGATGCCCACGTGGTCGACGTTGCCGAGGGCCATGTAGTGGACCTGGACGTTGTCCAGCACGATGTTCGTCCGCGAGGGGACGTTCGTGCAGCCAGCGGGCTGTAAGAACACGTTGTAGACGGTCATGTCTGCCACCCGTAGATAGCTGGCCGCCGGATAGAGATCGCCGAGCGTCACAGAGCCCGGCGTCTGCGCGCGGATCGTCACGCAACCGGACATGGCGGCGCCGATGGCGTAGCCGTCACAGGAGCCGCCCGTCTTCGGCGTCGCAGTAACCGACTGCTTGGCATATGTGCCCGCTCTGACGAGCACGAGGTCGCCGATCTTGGCCGCCGCATATGCAGCGTCGAAGCTTGCACATGCCTGCGCGTCCGAGTAGGCACCCGCGGTCGCCTGACGAGCACACGTCCCGCCGTTGGTGTCGATCCACAGATTTGCGCCACCGGGAGGAGGCGGTGGCGGAGGTGGCGGAGGTGCCGTGGCGGTAATCGTCGCGCTCGCATAGCTCTTCGCAGTCGCCTGGCCGGCGGCGTTCGTCGCCGTCACCGACGATTGGAGCTTGAAGCCGATGTCGGCCGTGGTCAGCGTGTAGCTCGAGCTCGTTGCGCCGGCGATGACCGGGCAGACCCAGGTGACGGGATCGCAGCGCAGCCACTGGTAGGCAAACGTGATCGGCGCGGTGCCGGTCCACGTTCCGTCCGTCGTCGACAAGACCTGCCCCTCCTTGGCCGTTCCCGACAGAGCCGGCTTGGAAGTGTTCGCGGGAGCCGTGGCGGTAATCGTCGCGCTCGCATAGCTCTTCGCAGTCGCCTGGCCGGCGGCGTTCGTCGCCGTCACCGACGATTGGAGCTTGAAGCCGATGTCGGCCGTGGTCAGCGTGTAGCTCGAGCTCGTTGCGCCGGCGATGACCGGGCAGACCCAGGTGACGGGATCGCAGCGCAGCCACTGGTAGGCAAACGTGATCGGCGCGGTGCCGGTCCACGTTCCGTCCGTCGTCGACAAGACCTGCCCCTCCTTGGCCGTTCCCGACAGAGCCGGCTTGGAAGTGTTCGCGGGAGCCGTGGCGGTAATCGTCGCGCTCGCATAGCTCTTCGCAGTCGCCTGGCCGGCGGCGTTCGTCGCCGTCACCGACGATTGGAGCTTGAAGCCGATGTCGGCCGTGGTCAGCGTGTAGCTCGAGCTCGTTGCGCCGGCGATGACCGGGCAGACCCAGGTGACGGGATCGCAGCGCAGCCACTGGTAGGCAAACGTGATCGGCGCGGTGCCGGTCCACGTTCCGTCCGTCGTCGACAAGACCTGCCCCTCCTTGGCCGTTCCCGACAGAGCCGGCTTCGTCGTATTGACAGGCGGAGCCCCGCCTGCTGCGAGGGCAAGCGGAACCAGAACGATGGCTGCGACAACGAGCGCAGCAAGACTGGATCGAAGACCGTTCCGGGGCACGTCGTCCAGTCCATCGACCGGAGAGGGCGACGAGACAACGTTGGCTCCCCAAACGGGGGACGAGCGTAGGCTCTACCAACGATACCGCTTAGGTGGTCAAGTCACGAACAGTCTTCGTAGGCGCCCGCCTCGGCCGCTGCACCTCGTGGGCGCGACTGGCCGGCGTAGTCAGTGGCAGGGAGGCCGCCGGGTACGCCTGCGGGAACGAGGTTGGCAGCCGCGATCGCGCAGGAGAGGAGGTGGAAGTTGTAGCCGGGGGCGACGGGGGCGGTGAAGATGGAAGGGATCACCTTGTCGTGTGAGCCGCAGGTCGAGCCCTGGTTGGACACGTTGTAGTCGAACTGGATATTGAACGACTGCAGCCAGGAGCAGGGCGTATTCCAGTACCAGCTGTTGCCGTAGTAGCGGTTCGTGCCGCCGTAGGAGCAGCCGCCGGTGGCTTGCACCACACCTTCCATCATCGAGTTGAAGCGGATGGTGACGTTGGAACTGCTGGAGCCGCAGCCGGTGAGGATGGCGGCGCCCGTGTCGCATTTTCCGCCCTGCCCGACGGTCACTTGCTCCGAGCAGGTCTTGGCGAGGATGTTGTTCTCGATCAGCAGGTTGTCGCCGGCGACGTTGATGTCCCACTGTGCGCAGTTGGTGAACTTCGAGTTGCGGATCGTCAGCTGCGGGACCGGCGTCATCCCCTGCAGGCACTCCAGGTGTGCGCCTTGGGCGACCGACGTGTCGGAGATGGCGTCGTGGATCCAGACGCCGTCGAAGCGGATGTGGTGCGCACGATGGCTCGAGCCGAGACCGCAGTCCGCCAGCTGCACGACGGTGCCGTGCACGCCGGTGCGGCCGATCTCCCCGCCCAGGATGCCCACGTGGTCGACGTTGCCGAGGGCCATGTAGTGGACCTGGACGTTGTCCAGCACGATGTTCGTCCGCGAGGGGACGTTCGTGCAGCCAGCGGGCTGTAAGAACACGTTGTAGACGGTCATGTCTGCCACCCGTAGATAGCTGGCCGCCGGATAGAGATCGCCGAGCGTCACAGAGCCCGGCGTCTGCGCGCGGATCGTCACGCAACCGGACATGGCGGCGCCGATGGCGTAGCCGTCACAGGAGCCGCCCGTCTTCGGCGTCGCAGTAACCGACTGCTTGGCATATGTGCCCGCTCTGACGAGCACGAGGTCGCCGATCTTGGCCGCCGCATATGCAGCGTCGAAGCTTGCACATGCCTGCGCGTCCGAGTAGGCACCCGCGGTCGCCTGACGAGCACACGTCCCGCCGTTGGTGTCGATCCACAGATTTGCGCCACCGGGAGGAGGCGGCGGAGGTGGCGGTGGCGGAGGAGGTGGCGGAGGTGGCGGAGGTGGCGGAGGTGGCGGCGGAGGCGGAGGTGGCGGTGGTGGCGGCGGGGCCCCCGCAGGCGTATACGTCGCATACAACGAGTAATGCTTTGCCGATGTGGTTGCCGGCCCGAACGGATTGGACGGCCCCGCCCCATAGCCGCCCGAATTCACGTTGTAACGCAGCCCGCCCGTCAATCCGTCGTAGCGAAGCTGCGTCAAGTCACCCTTCGAACCGGCGATATAGCCCATCCACACGTTCCCTGTCGCAACGCTGACCGCTTGCGGAAGCTGGAAGTCGACCCAGCCCCACGGCTTGCCAGCCGCTATCGACACCTGATTCGAGACACCTAGCAAGGCGCCTGGATTCCCAGCGTTGTCCGCATACAACACTGCCCGCACAGGTTGGGATCCGCTCGACGCCCCCAACCCCGACACATACCCCGTCAGCTTGCTCACCAATGCAGGCTCCGGCGCTTCATACAGCGAAACTTCCTTCAGGTCGGCCGACGCGGTGTCGACGAGCGCTCCCACTGACGTCGTACCGAAGACTTTCTCCGCCTGCTCCGGAGGCGGTGGCCCTGGCGGCGGCTCTGGTGGAGGTGGAGGTGGAGGCGGAGGCGGAGGCGGAGGCGGAGGCGGAGGCGGAGGCGGTGGCGGTGGCGGCTGGGAACAGGGTTTCGTCGACGCCGTTAGCCCCGCTTTGGCCGACTCGAGTATGTAATAGCGTGTGCTTACCTGGACGAGGTGCGTCGTTCCGCACTGAAGACCCTGGAACGTCCACGAGGTCGATTGGGTCGTCCCAACGAGTGGGCCGTCCAGATACAACGCGTATGTGGTGGCGCCGACCAGCTGCACCGGGTTCCACGTCAGCTTCAGACTCGTCTCGGTGGCTGTTACGGCGAGACCAGACGGGGGCGGTAGCTGGCTGGCGCTCGGTCCGGGTGGTAGCTCGGCGGCCGCGGCACCGATGGACGCGAGCATCGCCGCTGCCGCCGCCAGCCCCAGCAGGGCGACGGGATACGGTCGCGCGCGGCGGCGACCACTACTCGCAGCGACGCCTGCGGCGACCCGCTCCGCGCGTACATCGAGGGGCGGGCCCGGGTCTGGGCGTGATGCTGGTCTGACCGCGACCGGCCCGCTACGAGCTACGACCGGAGGGCTCGACGCACTGCGCCGAGAGCGGCGCACAAGCATCCCCGCCGCCGCCACCAACCCCAGCAGAACGAAGTGATACGGTCGAGCGCGGCGGAGGCGACTACGCATCGTCGCTCCTCCGTTCGCTACCGGTCAAGACATCCCTCGAATGGGCTGGGTCACGGTTTATCTCCTAGCCGTTTGGGGGGCACAAGCGAAGGCACGAGCGGGCGACCCTAGCAATTAACCCGGAGGGCATGCGTTGATTGCCCTAGGTCGTTTGCCCGAGAAAAGAGCCGTTCGTCACGAAGGGGCTTGGCTTCCGGGCCCGCGGCGGCTACCGTCAGAAGGTGGCGCTCGTTGACGTCGTCGTTGTTTCGTACAACAGCGCGGACACGGTTCGAAGTTGTGTCGAGCCACTAGCCGACCAGGACGACATGCACGTGATCGTCGTCGACAACGCCTCAGTCGACGACGGCCTCGAGGCGGTTGCAGATCTGCCCGGGACAAGGCTCCGCTTGAAGACAAACATCGGCTTCTCGGCCGGCTGCAACCGCGGCTGGCGAGCCGGCACAGCGCCCTACGTTCTCTTCCTCAACCCGGACGCCCGAGTCGACGCACCGTCCGTCAGGCGGCTCGCTAGCGTGCTCGAGACCAATGCCGCCGTCGGCCTGGTTGCTCCACGGCTGGTAGGCGACGACGGTTCGCTGGAGTTCTCCCGGCGGCGGTTCCCTCGTCTCCGCTCGACATATTCGCGGGCCCTCTTCCTGCATCGCGTCTTTCCACATGCGCGTTGGACGGACGAGGTGCTTCGCGACCCAAACGACTACGAGCACGCGGGGTCAGTCGAGTGGGTGTCAGGCGCCTGCGTCCTCGTAAGACGTACCTTGCTCGAACAGCTCTCTGGCTGGGACGAGGAGTTCTTCCACTACGGCTCGGACATCGACATCTGCAAGCGGCTCTGGTCCGCCGGTCAAGAGGTTCGCTTCGAACCCTCGGCCCACGTACAGCACGTGGGCGGTGTCTCCGTTCCGCGCAGCGGCCTGCTGCCCATGCTTGCCGAGAGCCGGATTCGCTATGCAAGGCTCCATCACAACCGCGCGTACGCCGTTGCAGAGCAACTCGGCGTCGCTTTGGGGGAGCTGACGCATGCGGTGCTCTCGACCAAGGGAGCGGCAGTTCGCGCGGGACACCTGCAAGCGCTCCGAACGGCGTGCCGCCTTCACGATCGTGCCGCTAGCCGTTCGACCAGCTCACCGACTGTGCCGGCGGCCGTCGACGATCCGCAAGGGACCAACTAGCCTCTGAACGACGATGTGCGGGATCTGCGGCGTCATCCAGCTCGATGGCAGGCAACGGCCTGTCATCAGCGAGCAACGACTGGGCTTCATGACCGACGCCATGACGCATCGCGGGCCAAACGATCGTGGCCTACATCTCGCTGATGGAGTTGCGCTCGGCGTTCGCCGGCTGAGCATCGTCGATGTGGAGGGTGGGCACCAGCCGCTCTCCAACGAGACGGGCGATGTCTGGGCGATTCAGAACGGCGAGCTCTACAACCACGCCACTCTGCATGAGCAGCTGGAGCGCGAGGGCCACTCGTTTCGCAGCCGCTGCGATACGGAGGTCCTACCCGCACCTGTATGAGCGCTTCGGGCCGTCCTTCCCGGCGCGGCTCCGCGGAATGTTCGGTCTTGCGGTCTGGGACGGCCGCACGCGGCGAGCCGTTCTCGCGCGCGATCGACTCGGCATCAAGCCGCTCTACTATGCCCGTCGGGGCGACCTCCTCGTCTTTGCCTCCGAGCTCAAAAGCCTTCTCGCCAGCGGGCTGGTCGAGCCAAAGCTGGACTACGAGGCGATCGACGCCTACCTGACGTTCGACTTCATCCCCGGGCCTCGGACTCCCCTTGCCGGCGTCTCGAAGCTCATGCCCGGGCATCTCCTCATCGTCGAGAACGGCGACATGCGAGTGGAGCCGTTCTGGCGCTACCCGCAGCCCGGCATCGGAGTTCGGCGTACGGAGGAGGAGTACCGGGCGCTACTCCTCGAGAAGCTCGAGGAGTCGGTGCGGCTACGCCTGATGAGCGACGTCCCGCTGGGGGCGATGCTGAGTGGAGGCCTCGACTCGAGCTTGATCGTCGCCTTGATGGCGAAGCAGATGAGCCAGCCGGTGAAGACGTTCTCGGTCGGCTTCGCAGAGGCCGGGGCCGAGAACGAGTTGGCAGACGCCCGCTCGATAGCGCGGTACTTCGGAACGGATCACCACGAGCTCGAGCTTTCCTTCGTCGACGACACCGTCGACCTGCCCGAGCTGGTCTGGCACCTCGATGAGCCTCTCGCCGATCTGTCTGCGCTCGGCTTCCTCGCTCTGTGCAAGCTCGCGTCGCAACACGTGACCGTCGCGCTCTCGGGTCAGGGAGCGGACGAGCTCTTCGGCGGCTATCGAAAGCACCAGGCCGCCTCGTACGTCGCACGTTGGCAGCGTCTTCCTGCCTCGGTCCGGAGGGCGGGCGAGCTGCTCGCTCCACACGCGCCCATGCGCGTCCGGCGCGCTGCGAACACCCTCACTGCACAGGATCCGGTCGAGCGGCTCGTGTCGATGAGTGGCCGCGTCGATCCCGACCTCCGTCGGAGGCTGATGCGAGGTCCCGCTCGCGGCCCTGGACGGGCAGGCAGCACGACGCGCCGTGATTGCACGCCTCGACGGAGTGCCCGACGATCCGCTGCCTGTCACGCTCTATCTCGACGGGCAGCTGGCCCTCGTCGACAAGCTCCTCCACTACTTCGACCGAGCGTCGATGGCGCACTCGCTCGAGGTACGAGTCCCGTTTCTCGACCACGAGTTGGTCGAGCTCGCTGCGCGAATCCCTCCCGACCTGAAGGTGCGCCGAGCTACAACGAAATACCTGCTCAGAGAGGCAGCCCGGGGCGTGATCCCGGACCACGCCATCGACAAGCGGAAGGTTGGCTTCTTCGCCGGCGCAGTCGCCGGATGGTTCCAGGCGCAGGCGGTTCGCGCGATCCCGGACTACCTCCTGCAGCCGCAACCGCTGTACGCGGAGATGCTCGACCAGGCAGAGGTTCGGAAGCTCGTAGCAGCACACGGCCCCCGGTCCGGGAAGGCCGAGTCGCAGCTGCTGCTGTCGATCCTGATGCTGGAGATCTGGCTCTCCACGTTCCTGCCTCGGGCGCTCGCCCCAATGGAGGCGGGCGCTGTGACCGAAACCGTGCAGTCGTGACCCGGGGCGACTTCTCCTACGCGGTCGATCACGCCGGCGAGGAACGAGGCAGAGAACCTGCCGCGCCTCGCCCAATGCCTCGCCGAGCAGACCCTGCCACCGACGAACTGGCTCGTGGTCGACAACGGCTCGACCGACGACACGCTCGCTGTGTCGCAGCAGCTGAGCGACAAGTTCGACTGGATCCGCGTGCTGACCATTCCGGGCGAGGAGGCCCCGATTCGGGGAGCGCCGATCGTTCGCGCTCTCCATGCCGGCTTCGCTGAGCTCCGCAGAGTCGCCGCCGCCCTATGTCGCCAGTCTCGACGCTGACATCTCGTTCGACTCGGGGTACTTCGAACAGCTCCTCGACCGATTCGCCGGCGATGCATCGCTCGGCATCGCCAGCGGTACCTGCTACGAGCTCGAAGGCGGCGCCTGGACCCAGCGGCACGTCACCGGCAGCACCGTCTGGGGTGCCTCGCGCACATACCGCTGGGCCTGCCTGCAAGCATGTTCTTCCACTCGAGGAGCGGTTCGCGTGGGACGGGATCGACGAGATCAAAGCGAACGCCCGTGGCTGGACGACGAAGACCTTCGTCGATCTACCGTTCCGGCATCACCGCCCCGAGGGCCACCGAGACGGCGGCAGCTTCCGCGCTCGGGCGGCACAGGGACGCGCCGCGCACTACCTCGGCTATCGCTCGTGGTATCTCGTACTCCGAGCCGTCCGCCACATCCCTCGCGACCCGGGAGCGGCCGGCCTCGTCTGGGGCTATGGAGCCGCCGCGGTCGCCCGCGAGCAGCGCTGCGCCGACGTCGCGGCCCGCGCGTACCTCCGCCGCCAGCAAAGCCTCAGGCAGCTCCCGCTACGGGCTCGCGAGACCCTTCGGCAGCGACGTCGCTTGTCCGCGTGAGGTGGGCAATGCATCCCACTCCTCTGGCTTGGTGAGTCGAGCAGCTAGCACCGATTGCTAAGACGAAGAAGAGTAAGAACGTGACTTGAATGAACGCGAACGAGTCGTACGTGAGCATTCCGATCGCGTAGGCCACTACGCGCAGCAGCGGTGCCCACGAGCAACCAGCCTCGCGGCGATCGGTCGCGTTTCGCCGCACCTCCGAATCGCCGTGTCGAGCGTACGAAGAGCCAGCCGAGCATGTAGGTGCCCACGATCCCGGTCTCGGCGAGAATCGACAAGCCACATGTCGTCGGTGATGGGCGCGAGCGGAATGTTCACGCCTGCCTCTGGCGCCACGACTCGTGTCGCGATAGCCTTCGCCGAGAATCGGGTTCGGCGTGACCTCTGAGTGGAACACGGGGCCAAACGTCGCGACGCGGCCGCTGCCCACTTGGTTCTTCTTCTCCTGCGCAAGAAGGCCGCCTTCAGGGAAGAACGACTGCCACGTCGTACCGATCGCCCCGGGAACCGCGAAGTGGATTGCCAGCACGAGTGGGACCAGAGCAGGCCAGAAACGGCGCGTCTCCCGCCCGCGGAGCACGAGGTACACGATCGCGATGACCAGGAGCATGATGATTCCGGTTCGAGAGCGCGTGGCAAAGATGCCCAGCAGCATCAGAACGCCAGCCACGTGCCAACACCACTGCCGGGTGCGTTGAGCACAGTAGACGGCAAGCGGAATGAGAAGGGCAAGTGCGGCACCCAAGGCGAGCGGGTGCTGGGCGGAGCCATACACGCGAAGTCCACCTCCACGCGCCGTCTCGGGAGCCTGCGTCCCGTCGTAGTGGAGCACCGGGACAACTTCGCTCAGGTGATTGAAGACGTCGACGTGTGTCACCGACTCGAACAGCGCGAAGAAACCGAGCACGCCTCCTCCTGCCACAAGCAGCCGGACAAAGAAGTCGATGTCCTTCGCGCTCCGTAGAACGCTTACGAAGACGTAGAAGACGAATACGTAGCTCAGCAGGAACGAGACGCTCTTCCATGTGAAGCTCCCCACCGCCTCGACTCGCGTGGGGTTCGCGACCAGCGAAAGCACGACTGCGCCGAGGTAGCAAAAGATGGGCGCCTCGAGCCCGGTGGCACGCAGCCGCACCCGGCGGTCGATCAGTAGTGCCAGGATCCACGCGGCGATCACGAAAGCGACGAGCATTCGATAGGGCTCCAGGTGGAATGGAAGACTCCCCGGGATCGAGTAGCGTCTGATCGGAACGAACAAGATCGTGAGCACGGTGAGGACCAGCAGCGCCGGCAGGGAGACCAGGCGCTCGTAGAAGACGGTGACCAGCACAACGAGGGCGAGTACGCCCGCAGTGGCCCGGACGTGTTGCCCCGTCCCCACAGCCCCGATAAGTACTACAAGAGACGCAACGACAATCGCTGCGAAAGCGAGCCGTTCGCGTGGCCTACGCTCTGCGTCCGCGCCGATCACGTCTGATCTCTACGTGGAGTCAGTCGGCTGCGCCGGCTCGGGCCGCCGGGGCGGCCCCCGATGGTTTGGCTCGCCCGCGCTCGGCGTCGCCGTCTTCCTCGCTCGACAGATTAGTGCCCGCCCGCGGATACAGGTTCTCCAGGGCGTACGTTACGAGGAACGCCATCACGAGAACGGACAAAAAGACGATGATCGGAATCGTCTTCTTCCTGCCCTTGATGACATTGGCGTTGCCAAGGCTCGCCTTTGTCACAACATCCAGCACGACCCGGTCGCGCACGGGAGACCCCTGCATCACGCGACTGTTCAGAGAGATATGCCAGGAATATCGACGTCGCCCTCCGGGCAATGCGCACGGCCTCAGCCGGGGACGTTGCTGTACCAGCGAATGTCAGAAACTGACTCTGACCTGGTGTGACAGGGTCCTGGACGGGAGCCGCAACGTAGTCTGCGTCCGTCCGCTGACCGCGGAACACTCTGCTTCGGAGCGCGTCGCCGTTCGCGATCTGTGCGTATACGGTCGTAAGCGTTGTCAGCCAGCCGAGGTCGGTCGTCGGCCCCGGGAACGGCTCGACAGTACTCGCACCCGCGCTGTGTCAGCTGAAGCATCTCGGAGCTCTGCCAGGTCACTTCCTGGCGATGAGTCAAGCCGTCTTTGAGGCTGACCCTGTAGTACGAGAAGAACGTGAGGCAGATCGCCAGCGCGAAGCCGACGACGAAAAGCACTCGCCATCGCCAGATGACACCCAAGTGCGTCCGGAGATCCATCTACCTACCGCTCAGCCTGCGCGGCGGCATCGCCAGCAGTTGCGCTCACGATAGACAACTGCAGCCTCGGTGCGATTGCCTACGCCGAGCTTGCGATAGACCGATCCGAGGTGGAACTTCACGGCGTGCACAGACAACCCGAGCTGGGCGCCGATCTCCTGGTTCGTCGATCCGATCGACGCAAGGCGAAGTACCTCGAGCTCGCGCTCGGACAGCCCGTCGAGCGCCGGCGCAAAATCGAGTAGCTCTGAAGGCTCCTGCAGTGACACGCTCCGAGACTAGCCCGGCCCGTCTCGAGGGGCTACGGGACGTTGGAGCAGCATTGCGGAAGCCTACTAGCCGATCGGCTAGTCCGCTCTGCCAGATCGACCCGTGGACGCCTGGGGGTCTGCGCCCTACGCTGCAAGAGTGACCCGCCCACTGCGGCTACGAACGGTGCCCTTGACGGCTCGGCTCCCGTCGACGTGCTGCTCGTGTGCTCAGCAGGAGGGCACCTCTTGCAGCTGAGCCTGTTGTCGGAAGCCTGGCGGGACATGTCGCACGCGTGGGTCACTCTCGACCGCGACGACGCAGCAGCGCTACTCGCGGGACGAGCGCGTCTTCTACGCGCACGGACCGACGAACAGGAACTCGTCAACCTCGTGCGGAACATCCCGCTGGCGTGGAGGCTGCTTCGGGCGCCTCCAGCCGAAGGTGATGGTGACGACCGGCGCCGGCATCGCCGTTCCGTTCGCGTGGGTGGCGCGGATGCGCGAAAGTGAAGGTCGTCTACGTCGAGAGCCTGACCAGAATCGACTGCGCCATCGCTCAGCTACCGCCTGGTCCGTCCCGTCACGACCCGGGTGTACGTCCAATGGCCCGAGCTCGCCTCGGCTGTGCCGGAGGGCTCGATACGTCGGGAGCCTCCTCGAGCCGTCATGATCCTCGTCACGACAGGTACCAATGCTCCGGCCTTCGACCGCCTCCTCGAAGCCGTGGAACAGCTCGAGGGCACGGAGAGCCATCGTCGTGCAGCACGGCCCGTCGACGCTCCGGCCGACTGGGGCGACCTGCGTGGACTACGTGTCGTTTGATCGCTTCGTCGAGCTCGTGCGAGACGCGCGTGTCGTGGTCACGCATGCGGGAGTCGGCTCGATCCTCGTCACGCTGATGAACGGGAAGCGACCTGTCGTTGTGCCCCGCCGTGCGCATCTTGGAGAGCACGTTGACGACCATCAGATCGAGCTCGCACGCCGCCTCGGCGAGATCGGCCTCGTCACGCTGGTCGAAGAGCCTGATGACCTAGCGCGCGCAATCGAGAACCACGCGAACCAGCCCACCGGTCACGGTGGTGCAGCCGGGAGCTCTCGTACGCGAGCTCGCTGCGCTATCTTGCGCACGGCGGTCAATGGTCGATGACGACCCCGATGCGCTGAGCGGTCGCGAGCCTGCTCCAGGTCGGTCCACCGGCCGAGGACGTCTTCTCTGCCCGCGAGCGGCTCGATCGGACGCGAGGTCACGCCGGACGAGGCAAAGGCTCTCGCGATGGAGGATGCCATCGACTACCCGCCGGAGCTGCAGGATCCTACAAACCTTCGTGCGTCAGTCATCAGCGGAGTCGCCTGGCAGACAGTCGTCTCGATCTCCGTTCAGGCGACACGGATCGTCTCGAGCCTCGTGCTCGTCCGGCTGCTGACGCCGCACGACTACGGGCTTGCCGGCATGGCACTCATCGTTGCAGGTTTCGTCGGATTGTTCCAGGACCTCGGTATGGGGGCTGCGCTGATCCAGAGGCCCAAGATCACCGAGGCGGATCGGTCGACCGCGTTCTGGACCACGGCTGCGATGGGCTTCGTGCTTACAGCAGCGATGGTGGCTCTCGCCGGCCCGATGTCCGCGTTCTTTCATCAGCCTGAGCTGAAGAACATGATCATCGTCCTGTCGCTCACGCTCTTCATCGGGTCGCTCGGCCTCATCCAGGGATCGTTGCTGAACCGAGCCATGAGGTACCGCGCCATCTCGATCTGCATCATCGTCGCCACCGTCGCGTCATGCATCACTGCCGTCATCGTTGCTGCTGCGGGGGGCGGTGCATGGGCGATCATCGCCTGGCAGCTGACCATGACCACGTTCGTGACAATCGCGCTGTGGTATCTGGCTGCGTGGCGGCCGAGGGCAATGTACTCGTGGAAGAGCACCAAAGATCTCGGCGGCTTCGGGGCGAATGTCCTAGGAACGGGCGTGCTCGGCTACCTGCAGTACAACGCCGACAACATACTGATCGGGCGCTACCTGAGCTCATTCGCGCTCGGTCTCTACAGCGTCGCGTATAACGTCATCCTGATCCCGCTCGGGCGACTCTTTGAGCCGGTGGGGAACACGCTGTTTGTCGCTGTGTCGCGCATCCAGAACGAGCGGGAGCGCATCGCCGGCCTTTGGATCCGCGCCGTACGCGCGATATCCGCGCTCATCATCCCCGCGATTCTCGGCCTGCTCGTCGTCGCGCCCGACTTCGTGGAAGTCGTGTTCGGCGCGCAATGGCAAGGCGCGACACCGATCATCCGAATACTTGGAGTGGTCACGATTACCGGCAGCCTCGCGGCACCCGCCAACAGCATTCTCTACGCGCTTGATCGACCAGGCCTCGTCTTTCGCTTGACCGCCGCGAACTCATTGCTCGCCGTCGGCGCTTTCGCGATAGGACTGCGCTGGGGAGTGGTGGGCGTCGCTGCGTCCTACGCCGTCGTGACTCTTCCGATCTACATGACGAAAGTCGTCATCGCCAACAGGATGGTCGGCATCTCCAGCTGGTCCTTTCTTCGAGCCATCTCGCGGATCGTGGAAGCGGCTTTGATCATGACCGCCGCATGCTGGCTCCTTCGCGAAGGACTCATCCACACAGGCATCTCCACCGCCCTCCGCCTTGCGCTCGTGGTCTCGCTAGGCGTCGTTGTCTACGGTCTGGTCATCCTGCGTCGCGACCGGGCGCTTCTCGAAGAGGCGAAGGGGCTGGTGCTGCGACGCAGAGGCGCGGCGGCCCCAGCAGTCACCGCACAGCCCGGCTAGCGTCGATCACCTCGCGGTAGACATCGAAGAGCGTCACGCCGGCCGCCCGCCACGTGTACCGCGGCGCAGTCTCTATCGCACGTGCGCACAGCGTCGCGAGGAGTGTCGGACTGTCGTGCAACGAGCTGATGTGAGCCGCGAGGTCGGCGACATTCCCGACCTCGTGAACGAGCGCATTGGTGCCGTGCTCGCAGGCCCCGACACAGACGTCGGAGACGAGCGGCACGCAGCCGCTACCCAGCGCCTCGAGCGCAGCGAGCGGCGATCCTTCCTCGATGCTCGGCAGGAGGAGGACGTCACTTCGGCGCATGAGCTGCGCCACGTCATGCCGGTGCCCGAGCACCCTGACGGTCGGATGAGCGAGCAGCGGAGCCAGCTTTGTCTCATAGGCGGGAAGGATCGACCCGGCAATCAAGAACACACCGTCTCGTTGTGCCGTCGACTGAAGCCAGGCTTCGAGCGCGTAGTGGAGTCCTTTCCTGACCGCGGCCAGACCGGCGAAGAGGGCCGTGAAGGGCCGTGCCTCACGTGACGCTTCGGGCTCTGGGTAAAAGACCTTCTCATCAAAGCCGTATGAGTGCCGGACGAGTTTGTCCGCCGCGTAGCCTTCCGCGGCAAAGGTGTCTCGGACGAAGTCCGACGGACAGAGGAGCTTGTCGGCGAGACGAAACTCCTCCTCCTCACGCTCCAGTACCGCTGCATTGAATGCATGCTCGTAGTCCGTAGGCAGAGCCACATCTAAGCGTTCCGACTCACGCGCGACGACCTCGTAGGCGTAGCGCGTGTGGGCGTTCGGCCTCTCGAGGACCGTCGGTATCCCGAGCCGCCCGGCCGTCGTTAGTGTGGCCAGCGCCCCGCTCGGCCAGGTGTGA
Source organism: uncultured Actinomycetes bacterium (assembly GCA_963711315.1). Classification (GTDB taxonomy): domain Bacteria; phylum Actinomycetota; class Thermoleophilia; order Gaiellales; family Gaiellaceae; genus PALSA-612. The sequence continues at coordinate 156,307 of CAVQDQ010000005.1, read as the reverse complement.
ACGATGTCGACCTGGCCGGCGATCCGCTCGAGCCTGCGCGCGACGATTCGGTCGTGAACGTGGAGGGCGCGCCACTGTCCGAGCACGCGGAAGGGGACGCGCACGCGACCGCGAGCCAGCGTCGGTCTCACTAGAACAGCTGCGGGCAATGATTTGGCGACGGCGCCCGGATAGGCGAGCACATCAGCGCCCGCCGCCGCCACGCCACTCACCTGCTGCCACGCCGTCTCGCAGATCCGCCCGGCGCCGATCTTGTGCGGGAAGCTGTAGAGAACTCGAATCCGACGTCCGTCGCCGATCATTGACCGGACCGGCGCGCTGCTTGACCGCCGGATAGCGGCGAACCTGCGATAGGCCCCGGATGGACGAGCGCGCACCTCTTGCCGTCGACGAGCAACGATCGCAGCGAGCTCGGGCTTCGGAGTTGGGCTTCTGGCAACAAGCGCAACGAAGAACCGGTTCGCGACGATTCGCCTACTGGATACTCAGGCCCGCGCGGCGCTCGTTGACGCAACCCCACTCCGAACACGAACGAGCCAGCTCGCCTTTGCCGGTATGCGTCTTCCTTCGTAATCAGCACTCGCCCGATCCACGTTTTCCCTACCGAGGTCTCGCTACATTCACGACGCAGACTTACACCGACCGGAGTCGTAGGAGTTCTTGATCATCCAGAGGCTCCCGATCTTCTTCCCGCTCTTTCCGGCAGGGAGCCCCACGTATACGGCGACCCCGCCGAACTCCCGACGGAAGGCCTTCTGACATCCAACCCACACTTTCTTAGTCCACGGTCGCAAGAGAGCTGCGTCCGCACGCACGCCAAGGCCGTTCTCCGTCGTGTAGTACGGGCTCGTCGTCCCTAGTCCGACAACGGTTCCGCGCTCTACGATTGCCCACACCAATCCCCCGTGAAGGCGGAACGTGAGCTTTTCGAACGTCCGGCCGCCCAGGCTGACCTTGCCTCGGCGCCCGGCCCCGTACACGGCAGTGACCTCGCTGACCGGCCGCCCGATTTTCATTTTGCCAATTGAACGGCCGAGTGAGAGGTGAGCGGGGTCTTGCTGGTCGGCCCCTGCGTCAGCATTGGACCGAATCGGTCTTGGGTCACCTTCGTAGTCTGTGGCCGGATGCCCCTCGCTGGCCGGCACGAGGCCGATGGCGGCCGACCCAGGCACCAGCGAGAAGTCGTAGTCGGGTGCGTCGGGGCTCTTGAAGCCGGTTGGCGCGATCCTGTCATGCCGCCCGCACTTCGATCCCTGGTTGGAGACGTTGTAGTCGAACTTGAGGTTGAACTGCCCCTGCCAGGAGCATGTTGCCGACCAGTTCCAGACATTGCCGTAGTACCGGTTGGTGCCGCCGTACTGACAGCCTCCGGAGGCCTGCACAATGCCTTCCGCAAAGGAGTTGAAGCGGACCGTCACGTTGGACGAGGAAACACCGCAGCCCGTGAGCCAGGAGGCGCCAGGGTCGCACTTGCCACCCTGTGAGACAGGTAGTTGCTCAGAACACGTCTTCCCGAACTGGTTGTTCTCGATCAGAAGGTTGTCACCCGAGACATTCATGTCCCACTGGGCGCAGTTCGTGAACTTGGAGTTGCGGATCGTCAACTGCGGGATCGGTAGTTGCCCCTGGAAGCACTCCAGGTGAGCACCCTGTGCCGCCGAGATATCGGAGATTGCGTCGTGAATCCACACGCCGTCGAAGCGCAGGTGGTTCGGCCCGTGGCTTGGCCCTTGCCCACAGTCCGCAAGCTGGACGACGGTGCCATGCACTCCGCCCCGGCCGATCTCGCTGCCGAGAATCCCAACGTGATCCACGTTGTTGAGATTCAGGTAGTGGATCCTGAGATTCTCGAACACCATGTTCGTCTTGGGCGGGACGTTCGTGCAGCCGACGGGCCGTACGTAGATATCGAACGTGGTCATGTCCTTCAGGCGCACGTAGTTGCTCTCCATATAGATGGATCCGAGTGTCACATTGCCGGTGCCGACGAAGCTCACGCAGCCGTCGAGGCTGGCACCTCTTGTGTAGCCATCGCACGATCCGCTCGACTTGGAGGGGGAATTGAGAGTGAAATCGCCGTAGGATCCAGCCTGGACGATCACCGTGTCGCCCGGTGAGGCGACCTCATAACCACGATTGAACGACCGGCAGGGTGCCGCGCGCGTACAAGGGTTCGCGTCGCTCCCGCCGGCCGCGACGTAGAACGTCGCACCACTTCCACCGATTGTCAGGTTGGGGCGCGCGTCCACGCACGCTCCTGTGGCTCCGGTAGCGACCAGAGAGAGTGTGAGCACTGCGACGGCTCTAGGAAGGTACCTCGCCATTGTTTAGAAACGCGGACGCGAACCCGCTCGTCGGTCCGGGACGCGAAGGATACCCGTCATCCCGAGCGTGGTGCTTTGATCCGGTAATGAGCCAGGCCAGTGCGATGGCGTCGTCGTCCCGCAATGAACGCGCACCGGACATTTGCTTCGTCTGTTGCATCGAGTCCGGATTGCTCGAGCCGATGACCCTCTATCTCGTGGAGAGCTTGCGACGCTTTGGAGGGCGCTTGCGATCAAGCGCGGTCGTCGCGGTGACGCCTCGCTTCGGACCACCGCTTCGTCGCTCGACCCGCGAGCTTCTCCGAGAGCTTGACGTGGAGCATCTCCGCGTGCCCCTACACAGCCGGTTCTCGTGGTACCACTACCTCAACAAGCCGGTCGCCCTTGCCCACGCTGAGAAGCTCGCGAACACCGAGCTAATGGCATTTCTGGACTCGGATGTTCTTGTTCTAGGTGAACCTACGGAACTAGCACTCGCCGGCAATGTCGACTTCACCGCTTCGGTGTCGGATGTCGCCCTCGGTGGGACGACCGGGGCGGCTGATCCCACGGAGCCGGCGTGGCGCGCGATCTGTGACCTTGCAGGCGTGACGCTCAGCGAGCTCCCGTGGGTAACGACACACCTCGATCGGAGGCGCATTCGCCTCTACTTCAATTCGGGTGTATTCGCCTATCGACGCACAACCGAGCTAGGGCGCGAGCTGCGCGATATGTTGACTACGGTCCTTCGGCGAAGGATCCGCCTTCCCGGAAGCGCGTCCAGAGTCGTCGAGCAAGTCTTGCTGACTCCGCTGGTCATCCGGCATGGTCTCCGTTGGACTGGGCTCCCCTTCACGCACAACCACACAATGGCGAGCTATATGCCTGAGTACTACCGAGCGGAGACCTTCCGAACGGCTCGAATCGTGCACTACCACGACTCAATGGAACCTCACTTCTGGCCAACATTCGCACAGCGACTCGGCGCAGAGCATCCCGAGGTTGCCGAGTGGCTCCGACCGCACGGGCCAATCGCGACCTACGCCAGCCCTTCAGCGCGAGCGCTCGCCGAGCTCCTACGCGTAGAGCGCGGAGTTCGCCGTCGCGCCTACGAGGTGGGCGAACGACGCAGACGAATGCCCGACGTCCATCGTGCTCCGTGAGACCGGCTGCCTACCTCAAGACAATCGGAGCGTCTCGCCAGTCTTGACAGCTCCTGAGGGGGCTGCTTTCGTTCCAAGCACGAGTCCGGGCGAAGTCGGCACGGACCGAACCGCATGCAGACTGCAGTCATCGTCCTGACGTATAACCGCGTTCACCTCCTTCGCCAATGCGTCGAGAACGTGCTTGCCCGGACCTCTGACAAAGCGTCGGAGCTTCTCATCTGGAATAACGGGTCGACGGACGAGACTCGCGCGTATCTCGACTCGGTTGCTCTGCCGAAGTTACGCGTTGTTCACAACGAAGACAACCTAGGCCTCAACGCTTACGACCCCGCTATTCGAACGACTTCTGCAGAGTATCTCGTCGGTCTTGACGAAGATGTCATCGATGCTCCACACGGCTGGGACGCGACACTCTTGGAGGCGTTTGTCGCATTGCCTGATATCGGCTTCCTGGCGACGAACCTCGTCGACAATCCTCACGATGTCACTTCGAAGATCATGTACCACGAGGATGCAGACCTCTATGAGTTCCAAGAGCGCAGTGGATTGCGACTAAAAATCGGCCCTGCTGGCGGCTGGTGCGCTATGACATCTCGGGAGCTCCATACAAAGGTCGGCGGTATTGGCCACCGCAAATCGGTTTACTGGCACTGGGACGGTGAATACCTCGGGAAACTTCACGAGATCGGTTACGGCGGAGCGATTCTCGACGATCTGAAGGTCACACATGCAGGAGGAGAGTTCTACTCACAGATCTTCCCTGAGAAAGAGCAATTCTATGCGGACTACTACAGACGGGTAGCGCGAAAGATGCGCGTGAAGCGAGCGCTCTTGCGAGTGCCGTTCGTGCGGGCCTTGAATGCTCGTTTCCAGTGGTTCGAACCGCCAGACCGGGACATTGAGGCGTGATGGCAGGGTTAGCCACCTCGATAAAGGCAGTGCGGCAGCTCGTCAAGGCGACATGGCGACCGATCGAGATCACCCGCGCCGTCCGTATCGCCAAGGGAGCCGGTGCCAGAGGCGCTGTCCAATACATACCGGAGTTTGCACCATTGCTCGCGATGCTCTTCCGGCTCCGCCCTCGGACAGTGGTGGAAATCGGCACGCATCTCGGAGGGTCGTTCTGGGCGTTCTGTCAGGTCGCGCCCGACGATGCCACATTGGTCAGTATCGATCTACCGGGCGGCCCCGGTGGGGCATTCGAGGGCGAAGCCACGATCTCGAAGCTCCGGTCCTACGGTAAGCCTGGGCAAACACTCGAATTCCTGCTCGGCGACTCCCATACGCCGGAGATCCGGGATCAACTGCAGGAGCTCATCGGCGGTCGCGATATCGACTTCCTATTCATCGATGGTGATCACTCGAAAGAGGGCGTGAGCCAGGACTTCGAGACATTCGCGCCGTCCGTACGAGCTGGAGGCCTTATCGCCTTCCATGACATCGTTCCGGGTCCCGAGGAAAACGTCGGCGGTGTTCCAGTGGTCTGGCAACAGGTGAAGCAGGTCAACTCCGTCGAGCTCGTCAAGGACTGGCGGCAAGGCGCTTGCGGCATTGGAGTACTGCGAAAGAGCTAGCCGGGGCTTCGCATCGATTCGCTCATGAAGCGATCGGGTCGTGCGGTGGTGCGTTGTGATGTCCATTTCGGCCGAGTTGGCTCGACGTGGCGGTACGGGATGCTTCGAGAGCAAGTGCAACGGACAGGATGGCGACGACTGACAGGAGGAGGCCGCCGACGATGTCCGAGAGCGTGTGGAGGTGATCGATCTCAATGGTGACAACCGCAACGACCACCCAGACAAGCAGCGCCCAGCGAAGCGCAGGCCACAGATATGCAAACAGTGCCGCGAGTAGCACGATCCGCATGGCGTGTCCGCTCGGAAACGACATGTCGAACTCGCTCAGCTTCACCGGCTCCGTGTTGTAAAGGCCGTAGAGCGCAGGCTTCGAGATTGCCTCCTGACAGGCGATCACGACGATGTTGGCGGCGATGAACGCGCCGCCCCACAACAGCACGGCCCGACGGTTACCTCGTCGCCAGAGGATCGCGCAACCAAGTAGGAGCAGAAGCACTGAAGCCGCGAATGTCCCTGGGAGCCTCACGACCTGCGACGCATCGAAGTGGTGGCCGTGATACTGGAACAACTCGCCGAAGAGGGGGATCGCCGACTCGACCGGGAGCCCACCCGGAGCGAGGTGGTCGCAGCGCGTAGTCGTCGACTCGTGTAAGCGAGCCGACGGATACGAGTACAGCAAGAACTGCAAACGCGAGCGTCGCTCCGACGAGCGCGACTCGCTGCGCGGTAGGGCTCACCCTCGTTCGCGCACGTTGCCCGTGATGGCTTTCGCAGCGAATCCGGTGTGCGATACGAAGCGAAAGCCGGGGCCGGCGCTCGCGGCAGCCACGGCACCTACGAAGTAGAGGTTCGGGATCGACGATTCGAACGCCGGCGATAGCCGCGGTGACGGCCCCTTCAGCCGAATGTCCGACAGCAGGTCAGGGGCCATGAACGAATAGCGACCGAGGTCGATGCGGTAGCCCGTACCAAGAACCACGTGATCGACCTGACGAGTGCTCTCGTCGTCGAGCTCGAGCCGGACCTGAGAGTCGACGGCCTCTACGGACTTGACCTCCCGCCCCATTGTGATCGGCATACCCTCGAGGCGGGCCTGCAGCTTGAGGGATCCAGCCGGGCGAATCGCCCGATACGCCAGCGGCTCGGCGAGCTTGGACGGCAACCGCCGATAGAGCGCGGGTCTCCCCATGAGCCAGTTCACGCCGGGCGGGCCCACCCCCCACTCGGGGTAGAGCAGGTCGCTCAGGATGCCCGGCGTTTCGTTGAGGCGCTCGCCATGCAGAAAGCGAAGGGCGGGTCGCCTGGCCACCAGTTCTGTCGACGCACCGGCCGCATCGAGGAAGACGGCGGCCTCGAGCGCGCTCTGGCCGGCACCGACCACGAGTACCCGCCGTCCCCTGAAGTTGCTGAAGTCGCGGTGCTCAGACGTGTGCGAAACCAGATTCGGATCGAGATGTTCAAAGATCGGAGGCCTCCACGCAAACGACCGGATGCCGACGGCAACGACGACACTCGTCGCATCCAACGTCTCGCTGTCACTCAGGGTGACCCTGAAGCCGTTTCCATTGCGCTCGAGGCTCGTCACGGTGTGTGGGTCGACGGAAATGTCCGCCTGTTCCTTGAACCAGTGGCCGTATTCGACGAAATCCGCTAGCGACACCGGGGCTCCGAGCGGCCGGCCAATACTTGCTTCGAAAGCGTCGAGATTGAGCATCCGGTGGGGGTCGGCGATGCTCGACGACTTGCGATACGACCGCAGGAGCATCCCCGCGGGCATGGCGTGCCAGAAGCCCATCACCTCGCCAAACAGGCGAGGTTCGATTCCCGCCTGGCGAAGAAACGCTGCGGTCGAGAGCGCGTACGGACCCGCGCCGATGACGACGACCCGGCACGTCGTGCTCACTGCGAGGGCGCTCTCCAGCCGCGCGTGCTCCGCGTGCGGATGAGATGCGGTATCAGCGTGAGCTCCGCCAGTCCCGGCAGCGGGTCATCTCGTTCGAACACGGCCTCGATGTCGAAGTTCGTCAGACTCTTGAGGAACACCCGCCAATCCAGACGACCGCGTGCGATCTCGCTGATGGATGTCGGGAGATCCGTCGCCAGGCGAATCCACCTAATACCAGGAGCCGCGCGCGCGGGTTCGACCGTCTGCTCCAGCTGGTCACGAAAGAGGAGATAGGCGAAGTCAACGCCTGCAGGGCGGCCAATCGCGTGCGAGCCCCACGTCCGCAGGTTCACGTCGAGCATCTTGTAGCGCCCGTCCCGCTCGTCGAACTTGTATTCGATCTCTGCCAATCCGTAGTAGTTGATGGCGGCGAGAAACCGCTCCGACGGATCCTCGAGCTGTGGCATGTCGACGGTTTCCACGTATGTGCTCGACCGCCCGAACAACGGAGGATGCTGTCGCGCGCGCCGAACGAGCATCTTGGCCACAGCCCGTCCGTTCTTGAAGAAACAGCAATAGCTGAACTGATGCTCCCCACCACCCGGGATCAGCTCCTGGAGCATCGCCTCCTCGGGAGGGATCACAGAACATGTTTCGCGGAAGAGGTACTCGAGCTGCTCTCTCGTGTCGGCGCGCAGAGCCTTCACCTTCGTCACATAGATGAAGTGCTCCTTGATTGCCGGTTTGATGATGACGGGAAACGAGACCTCACTGCCGTTTACGCTGAGCGCGTCTCGGCCGGTGTAAGTCGTCGGTGTCGGGATCTCGAGTTCGCTCGCGAGCTTGTACGTGAGGCGCTTGTCCCAGGCGTTCTTGACGCCGGCCCATTCGGGAGTGGGCACTCTGAAGATCGTCTGCAACTCGGTGCGATGACGCGAAATTGCCGCGACGATCTCGTCTCGCGTCGGATAGAGAACCCAGCCGACGAGCCCGAATCGGCGGCCGACGTCGAGCACAGTCTGGACGATGCGCTCCTCGTGTAGGAGGTCCGGAACGCGAATCGCTCGACTCGTGTAACGCGAGTAGCGCGCGATCGACGGCTCGTTGTCGATTACGAAGACCGGCACTCCACGTCGCCCGAGGCTCCTCACGATGCCCAGTCCCTGGTAGTCACCGCCAACGACGAGGGCACCGATGCCGTTCGGTGGGATCTTTCTAGTCATGGCTTACGAATTCGTTGATCCAACGCACGCACCACATCAGTCATGCTTTGCATTCGGGGGTGCACCCCGATTGTGGAACCTGGGCATTTCGCTCGCTCCCGGACGGTTTTTGGCTTGGGCGACTGACCCAAGCTTGGCCGTCCCGTCGTCCAGCGTCAACTGTTCTTGTGCCCAGTTGAACGAGCACGAGCGCACGATTGGGCTCCTGTCAGCGTGCAGCTGTACGCGTTGCACATTTGGCCCACGCGGCCGCAGGTGCCGTATTGACGCAGCGGATCGCAGGTCGAACAATGTGACAATGGCCGCTCGACTGTTTCGTGGACGCAAGTGCGACCAGCTACGTCGAGACGACGTCGTCGAGCTCAGGTCCCCGGCAGAGATACTCGAGACGTTGGATGAGGACGGCTGCCTCGACGGCGTTCCGTTCATGCCGGAGATGCTTCGCTTCTTCGGTGGCCAATTCACAGTTGTTGCACGGGTTGAGCGTGCGTGCGACACGGTCAACCCCATCAACTCGCGCCGCATGCCGAACACAGTGCTCCTCGACGGCCTGCGGTGCGACGGCTCCGCGCACGGGGGTTGCGAGGCAGGTTGTCTTCTGTACTGGAAGGAGCCGTGGTTGCGTCGCGTCTCCGGTGTCGACACTCATCCGGCGGACGTGCCTAATGGCTCGCTCGAGCAGCTCGAGGATCGGGTCCAGGGGAACACTCGGGCGGCGCCCACGGCAAACGGCGGGCAGAAGGAGATCTTCCGTTGCCAAGCGACCGAGTTTCCCGAGGCGACAGAACCGCTCTCCTGGTTCGACGCCGGGTCATTTGTCCGCGAGCTGACAGGCGGCAACGTCGGTATCTGGCCGTGGCTGAAGGTTTCCATACGGGCCTTTCTCTACGCGCTCGGGCTGAAACTCCGTCTTCACATGCCCGGACCTGTCCACCCGCGTCTGGGAGACGTCACGAGGACTCCGGAGTTGAGCCTAAAAGCCGGCGATCTCGTTCGCGTCAAGTCGAAGGCAGAGATCGAGCGGACTCTCGATTCCGCCTTCAAGACTCGGGGTCTCGGCTACGACCGGGAGATGCTCCCGTATTGCGGGCAGACCCATACCGTCAAGCGCCAAGTCACACGATTCATCGACGAGGCAACCGGCGAGATGGTCGAGCTCAAGAGCGACGCGGTCATCCTCGACGGCGTGGTCTGCCGGGGCCAACACAGCATCGGCCGCTGGTTCTGTCCTCGAGCCATCTACCCTTGGTGGCGCGACTGCTGGCTCGAGCGAGTCGAGGATGAGCCCACAACGCCCTCGTAGCGTCGCGCTGTTGCAGCTAGGGCCCGCCGCGGACGTACATCACCTGGCCGGACACGAAGCTCGCGTCGTCTGAGGCGAGGTCATCTCCCTCCGAGCAGCGCTGCGTCGAAGAAGCGCGTCACGCGCTGCTCGTACTCGGTCGGGCGGGCCTGGAAGCCGCCCACGTGGCCCGCTTCGTCGATCTTCCACAGCGTCTTCGGGCTCGAGGCGGCTCGGTAGTAGTCGCGGTTCAACTCCTCTCCGCCGCCGCCCTGCCCTGCATGAATGAGGAAGAGCGGTCGCGGGGCGATTCGGGGGACGAGATCGCTGAGCGAGGGCGGCGGGCCGGTGCCGCTCATCACGGCGATCGCGGCGGTCTGCACGGCCGCTTCGGGCAGCGAGAACCAGCCGCGCGGCCCGCGCAGCAGATGCTCGCGCACCGAGCGCACGCCTGCGCCCTCCGAGACGACGGCGCGGAGGCCGGCGTTGGAAGCGGCCGCCTGCATCATCGTCTCGCCGCCAACGGAGAAGCCGATGCCGCCGATGCCGCCGTCGGTCACGTCGGGCCGTTGCTGTAGCCAGGCGACGGCGGCGCCGATGTCCTTCGCGCCGTCCCAACCAAACGCGTTCGGGTCGCCCTCGCTTCCGTCGTAGCCGCGCGCGTCGACCAGGAGCACACCGTACCCGTGTCGTACCAGCATCCGCGCCTGCTCAGCCTTCCCCTGGCGGGTCGGGTAGGAGATGACGGCGGCGCCGTTGCGCGAGGGCACATACCAGGCCGCGAGGTCGAGACCATCGCTCGTCTGAATCGACACCTGCTGGTACGGAGCACCCAGGTCGGCGGACGCGACGTCCGCACGTGGGCGATGTGTGGCGAGAATCGCCATTGCGACCGGCAGGACAAGCCAGTACGCCGCGAGGACCGCTGCGACCGCGATCCCGGCTCGCCGCAGGTAGCGGAGCCGGCCAGGCTTGCGCGAGCGCCAGAGCAATGCAACGGCGAGCCCGAGCAGTGCAACGCCGATCGGAAGGAGCAGGAACCCGGTCCAGTCCTCACCGCGCGCGCCGACGGCGTGGGCATCCGCGATCGCCAGCGCTGCTCCCTCGACGGACAGTGCTCCGAGGACCGCCGCCAACGCTGCGCGTCCGCCTGTCGCCAAACGCGGATAGACGACCGCTGCGAGGGCGAGTGCCGAAACGGTGGCGAGCCCGCGCAACACGTGGTCGGACGGCCCTGTGCCCGGTTCGGGCGCAACGAACGAGTCGACCACTGCGTGCAGGAGGAGGATCACGATGGCGCCCGTGAACACGAGCACGTCAGGACGAGCCGAGCCGGCCATCGCAGCGAGCGGAACTCCGGGCTTCGAGCCGGAACGCGCCGGGCTCGAAGTTGCTGCCATCGCGACCACCTCCTCGTGCGCAGCCGGCCGGCCACCGGATCGACCCAATTCTTTTCGAAACGTCGATCGCACGCATGGCGGGAATCCCGGATCGTCAGGGTGTGGAACTACGCATCTCGCACCGTGGTCGGCGCGGATGGCGAAGCCGCCCGAAGCCGCTCGTCACGCGCCACAGACATTACTGAGCGCGGCGAGAGCCGACCATCACGGTCACGACGAGGACGAACAGAAGGATCGCTGTCGGCGCGAACACGGCGCGCTCGGACGAGCTCCGCGTGGCCAAGTTGAAGACGACGGCGACGGCGGCATAGATCGTCGTGAACCAGGCGAGTGCGGTCACAAGCTTGCCCGGAGCGCCCTTGAGCGGACCCTCTCGGACTCGCGCCAGGATGGCAGCGGCCATCACGAGCAAGATCGCGCAGGAGATTGCGGCGACCACGCGCCCGGATGTGTCGAGGGCACCTTCCGCTCCGCCTCCCTGCGTATACGCGCCCCACGGTGCGCCGAAGACGAGTGCCACCTGAAATGCCGCGACGGCCACCATCACGACGGCGGCGGCGCGCGCCGCGAGCACGGGCACGAGCATCGACCGAAGCTCTAGCGGCCGAACCAGCGCGCCAGGTGCTCGCGCTCGAACTCGACCTTCTCGACGTGGTGCGCCTCGGAGATCTCGCCCAGCCGGACAGACGGCTCGGGCTCGGCATAGAAGTCTCCCTCGATCAGCGCGGACTCGCTGAGCCCGGTCTCGAGGAAGCAGAAGCCGTGACCGTCGAACGGTCCGGGAGCGGGCTGACCGAGGATCTCGGCCGCGATCGCCGCCGCCACCGTCGTGCCCTGCGCCTCTGCCATCACGCCGGCCTTCGGGAACGGCAGGCCGTTGGCAAGCCGTATCAGAGTGCAGTCGCCGACTGCCCAGACCCCGTCGAACGCCGTCGCGAGCGTGCCCCGGTCTGGCTCGATCCAGCCGCTGTCACCGAGCAGGCCGGCAGCATCGAGCACGGCGGGCGGGCGGTGCGGCGGCAGGGCTAGCAGCAGATCGAAGGGGAGGTCGCCGTCCTCGAACACCACCCGGCCGCGCTCGACACGGTCGGCCTTCCTGCCCACCTGCCATTTGATCCCGCGCTCGTCAAGGCGCTCCCCGATCCATGCCGAGCCCTCGGCGCCGGCGTTCGGCAGCAGCATCGGCTGGAGTGTCACCACCGACAGGTGCGTCCTCTCACGCAGCCCTCGCTGACGCAGGTGATCGTCGAGCAACATCGCGCATTCGTACGGTGCGGGCGGGCACGGGTACGGCGCCCCGAAGATGACAATGGCCACGCGACCGCCGCCGAAGGCCTCGAGGGCTCGGCGAAGCAGTGGCGCAGTTCTGAACGACCACACGTCGTGGCCATGCTCCGCGAGGCCAGGGACTAGATTGGCGCGGGGCTCGGCGCCGAGCGCCACGACCAACCGCTCGCCCTCGAGGTGTCCGACGCTCGTCTCCACGGAACGCCGGGCTGGATCGACGGCGGTGACGTCGGCTTCGACGACCTCTATCCCACCGCCGCCCAGGGCGGAACGCGGGCGGCTCCCCTCATCGATCGTCCCCAGCCCCACGAGCTCCCAGAGCTTGCGGAGGCCCATCGAGAATGCAGGCCGCCGGTCGACGAGGAGCACTTCGTGCGCGCCTCCAAGCCGGTCGCGCAGGCCGGTCGCCGCGGCGATGCCGCCGAAGCCTCCACCAAGGATGAGCGTGCGGGCGCTCACGTTCGCGCTGCCGGACTGGACGAGCGCGCGCTAGGGGCCGCCGCGGACGTAGATCACCTGGCCCGAGACGAAGCTCGCGTCGTCTGACGCCAAGAAGGCGATCACCGAGGCAATGTCCTCGGGCTGGCCGACCCGCCTGAGGGGGATCTGCTCGGCCGCGAACTTCTGGAAGTCCTCGAACTCGACGCCCACGCGCTCGGCCGTCTGCGCGGTCATCCGCGTGACGACGAAGCCGGGAGCGACGCAATTGACGTTGATGTTGAACGGGCCCAGCTCGATGGCGAGCGTCTTCGTCATGCCCTGGATGCCAGCTTTGGCCGCCGAGTAGTTCGTCTGGCCGCGGTTGCCCTGCGCGGACGAGGAGGAGATGAGCACCATCTTCCCCGACTTCTGCTCGACCATGTGAGCCTGCGCCGCCTGGACCGACGAGGAACGTCCCGCGCAGGTGCGTGTCGATCACGGTCCCCCAGTCGTCATCGGTCATCTTGTGGAGGAGGTTGTCGCGGATGACGCCCGCGGACGTGACGAGGACGTCGAGCCCGCCCAGCTCAGAGACCGTCTGCGCGACCGCAGCCTCCACCTCGTCCCGCTTCGTTACGTCACAGGCGATCTGAAGTGCCGGGCCCTCGCCGTCGAAGTCGAGGTCGGTGACGGCCACTCGCGCGCCCTCCTCCACGAGTCGCGCCGCCGTGGCCGCGCCGATGCCGCGGGCTCCGCCTGTCACGAGAGCGACCTTGCCGTCGAACCTCATCCGATCTCCACCTCCGCCTCGCCGGTTGTCACCTTCTCGCCGCCCTGGTTCTCAGCCCACACGTCGAGTGTTGCCCGGCCGTCTTCCACCGAACGCACCGTACCGCGGCACGTGAGCTCGTCGCCCGGACGCACCATGGCCCCGAACCGGACCTGCAGCCGCCTCACACGCTCTGGCCCGGCGACACCCGCGACGTACTGCCCGAGGAAGCCCATGCTGAGCATCCCGTGCGCGATCACGCCACCGAGCCCCATCTCCTCGCCCCGCTCCGGGTCCCAGTGGATGGGGTTGAAGTCGCCTGACGCGCCCGCGTACTTCACGAGCTGGAGCCTCGTCACGGGCTCCTTCTCGAGCGGTGTGAGCTCGTCGCCTGCCTTCATCTGACGATCAGCGTCGCGCGGCCGGTGAAGACGAGCTCCCCGGCCTGGTCGCGCCCCTCGGTTTCTACGACCGCGAACGTCGCCTTGCCCAGTCGCGTCTCCTTCTCGTTCACGTCGGCGATCTTCGCCACGCAGGTGATGCGGTCGCCGGCGCGCAAAGGCCGCTCGTACGCGTACTCCTGGTCGCCGTGGATGAAGCGCGCAGGATCGATGGCCCGCAACGAAGGCACTGGTAGTCGGAAGTTGAAGGTCGTCGGGAAGGTCGGCGGTGCGACGGTACCTTCCGCATAGGCAGGCTGGTCGTCGCCGATCGCCTCCGCGAGCCTCACGATGGCGCCGCGCTCGACGTCGAACGTGACCGGCTCGGAAGCGTCGCCAATGTTGGAGCGGTCGATGCCCACGCGCCATAGGCTATTGCCCTTGACCGAGAAGTGCATCGACATCCGGTGGCGTGACCTCGACGCCTTCGGCCACGTAAACCAGGCCGTGTACCAGACGTACGGGGAGGAGATCGTCGACGCGTGGTTCCGCGACGTGCTCGACCTACCGGCGGGTGAGGTCTGGGATTACGTCGTCGTCCGGCTGACGACCGACTTCCGCAGCGAGCTTCGCCTCACCGACGGCCAGGTGACCGGCACCGTGCGGCTCGTGCGGGTGGGGAAATCGAGTCTCACGCTCGCGCTCGAGCTGCGAGCTGGTTCCGACGGGCGTGTCGCCGCGGAGTCGGAGGTCGTCTTCGCCTGCTGGGACGGGGAGAAACGGACCGCGAGGCCGATCTCGGACGACGAGCGTGCGAAGCTCGAGGCAGCGGCATGACGTTCGACGGCACAGCAATCCAGAACGCGATCTACATCTCGGGCGAGTCCGAGTGGCCCGTGGCGCCCGCCGAGTGGGAGGCACTGGCCGAGGAGAAGCTCGATCCCGGCGCTTTCGGCTACATCGCAGGCGGAGCGGGCGGTGAGGCAACGATGCGCGCCAACCGCGAAGCGTTCGAGCGCCGCCGGATCAGACCGCGCATGCTCACGGGCAACACCCAGCGCGATCTCTCCGTCGACGTGCTCGGCACGCAGTCACCGGCGCCGTTCCTGATGGCGCCGATCGGGGTGCTCTCGATCGCCCACGAGGAAGGCGAGCTGGCAGCGGCACGCGCCGCGGCCGCGCTGGGCATCCCCTTCTGCCTGTCCAGCGCCGCCTCGTCGTCGATCGAGGACATCGCCGAGGCGATGGGGGACGCGCCGCGCTGGTTCCAGCTCTACTGGATCAACGACCGCGAGATTGTCGCCAGCCTGCTCCAGCGAGCCGGCCTGAACGGCTTCTCCGCGGTCGTCGTCACGCTCGACACGCCCATCCTCGGTTGGCGGCCTCGCGACCTCCGCCGCGCCTATCTCCCGTTCATCAAGGGCGAGGGCTGCGCGCAGTTCTTCAGCGACCCGGTCTTCCGCGAGAAGCTCGCGAAGCCGCCGGAGGAAGACATGCTCACGGCCGCCGCGACGATGCTCTCGACCTTCCCGCACCTCTCTCTGACGTGGGACGATCTGGCCTGGCTCCGCGAGCTGACCGACCTGCCGATGCTGGTCAAGGGTGTGCTGACCTCAGAGGACGCCCAGCGGGCCGTTGCCGCCGGCGTGGAGGGGATCATCGTCTCGAACCACGGCGGACGCCAGGTGGACGGCGCCGTCGCGGCGCTCGACGCGCTCGTCGACGTGCGCGCCGGAGTCGGCGACGAGGCGACGGTGCTGATGGACGGCGGCATTCGCCACGGCGCGGACGTCGTCAAGGCGATGGCCCTCGGCGCGGACGCCGTGCTCGTCGGCCGGCCGTACGCCTACGGGCTCGCCGTGGGCGGCAAGGAGGGCGTGGAGGCCGTGCTCCGCAGCTCTGGGCCGACACCGACATCACGATGGCGCTCGCGGGACTGTCGTCAGTACGCGAGCTCGACAGCTCAGTGCTCGCAGACGCCTGATCGCAGCGACCTAGACTCCGCACATGCTGACCTGCGCCAATTGCGGCGCGGAGAACCCCGCCGACTCGCGTTTCTGCAACTCGTGTGGCACGCCTCTCGCCGTCGCCGAGCCCGAGCGGGAGTCCCGCAAAGTGGTCACTGTTCTCTTTTGCGACCTCGTCGGCTCGACGGCGCTCGGCGAATCGACGGACCCCGAGGCCCTCCGTGCCCGCATGCGCCGCTACTTCGAGGACTTGCGCGCGATCCTCGAGCGGCACGGAGGCACGGTCGAGAAGTTCGTCGGCGATGCAGTTATGGCCGTCTTCGGCATTCCGGTCTCGCACGAGGACGACGCCCTCCGCGCCGTGCGCGCGGCCGCCGAGATGCAGGAAGCGGTTTCCGCGCATGGGCTCGATGCCCGCATCGGTGTGAACACCGGCGAGGTCGTGGTCGGAGGCCAGGGCGAGACGCTCGTCACGGGCGACGCCGTCAACGTCGCCGCCCGTCTCGAGCAGGCGGCGCCTCCCGGCGAGGTGCTCATCGGCGCCGAGACGAGGCTCCTCGTTCGCGACGCCGTGGTCGTGGAGCCGTAGAGCCGCTCACCCTGAAAGGGAAGTCGAAGCCCGTCGACGCGTTCCGCGTCGTCGAGGTGCTTGTGGGCGCCGAGCCCGTCGCCCGCCACCTCGAGCGACCGCTCGTAGGCCGCGAGCGGGAGCGGCAACGCTTGAGGCGAGACTACGAAGACGCTGTCGCCGACCGCGCCTGCCGCCTCTTCACGCTGCTCGGGCCGGCCGGGATCGGCAAGTCGCGTCTCGTCGCAGACTTCCTCGAGCACGTCTCCCAGGACGGCGACATCCTGCGCGGCCGCTGCCTCCACTACGGCGAGGGCATCACCTACTGGCCGCTGGTGGAAATCCTGATCGCCGCCGGAGTCGACCCGGAGACCATCCTCGGGACGTTGGCGGCCGAGACACAGCTCACGTTTCGCCGACTGCTGGAAGAGCGGGCCGCGGAACGCCCGCAGGTGGTCGTGCTGGACGATCTCCAGTGGGCCGAGCCGACATTCCTCGACCTCGTCGAGCACGTCGCCGACCTCTCTCGCGACGCGCCGATCTTCCTCCTCTGCATCGCGCGCACGGAGCTGCTCGACGCGCGGCCCGGCTGGGGAGGCGGCAAGCTCAACGCGACGTCGCTGCTCCTGGAGCCGCTCGCAGCGGATGAGTGTGACGAGTTGATCCAGAACCTTCTCGCAGACGTGACACTCGCCGACGAGACGCGCGAGCGCATCGTCGCGACGTCAGAGGGCAACCCGCTCTACGTCGAGGAGATGCTCGCAATGGTGCGCGAGCGCAGTGAGGGGGACGAGATCGTCGTTCCCCCGACGATCCACGCCCTGCTCCAGGCCCGTCTCGACGCGCTGGGCGGTGACGAGCGCATCGTCATCGAGCGCGGCTCCGTCGAGGGCGAGGTGTTCCACCGCGGCTCCGTTGCTCAGCTCGCCCCGCCGCCGGTCGGGTCGGCGGTCGAGTCGCACCTCACGACGCTCGTGCGCAAGGAGTTGATCCGCCCGGACAGGGCGACTTTCGCCGACGACGAGGCATTCCGCTTTCGCCACATCCTGATCCGGGACGCGGCTTACGAGTCGCTGCCCAAGGCAACGCGCGCCGCGCTCCACGAGCAGTTCGCGAACTGGCTCGAGCATCACGATCTCGTCGAGCGGGACGAGATCCTCGGCTACCACCTCGAGCAGGCATACCGGTATCGGGCGGAGCTGGATGCAGGAGATGCAGCGCTACCCTCTCTTGCCGGTCGCGCCTTCGACCGTCTTGCGGCGGCCGGTCGTGGTGCCCTCGACCACGGCGACTTCCATGCCGCGAGCTCGCTCCTCGAACGAGCGGCGAACATGCATCCGCCCGGGGACGAGCAGCGACTCGCCCTTGCGCCCGAGCTCGCCGACGCCTATTACGAGACAGGCGACCGGCGATTCGTCGAGGTCCTCGACGCTGCGCGCGCCGCAGCCGACCCGATCGCGCGGGCGCGGGCGTCAGCTGCACGCGCCGCCTACGGGACCACGGGCCACGGCGAGCTTCCGAGAGAGGAGCGCGCCCGCCTGCGGGAGGAGGCCCGAGCGGTGTTCGAAGCCGAGCGCCATGAGGTCGGCTTCGCCGAGTACTGGAGGGCGGTCGCCTGGGAGGCATGGATCACGTGCAGGGGAGCAGACTCCATGAGCGCATGCGAGCAGGCGCTAGCACATCTCGAGCGGGCGAATGCGCTGCAGAGCCGCCTCGCCAGCTCGGTCCGGTACCGCTT
Organism: uncultured Actinomycetes bacterium; assembly: GCA_963711315.1. Taxonomy (GTDB): domain Bacteria; phylum Actinomycetota; class Thermoleophilia; order Gaiellales; family Gaiellaceae; genus PALSA-612. The sequence continues at coordinate 138,345 of CAVQDQ010000005.1, read as the reverse complement.
GCGCGCCACCAGCATGTACGCGCCGCTGCCGGTCGACGAAGCGCTTCGACGTCTCCGAGCGCTCGCGACCGAGGATCGCCATCCCCTGGCCCTTGCCCATCAGCGGCTGGTCGAAGGGCGCCTCCTCGGGATGAAAGGTGAGGCCGAGCGCGCCCGCGAGCTGATCGGCGGCGCCCGCCAGATGTACGCCGAGGCGGGCTTGCTCGTCACCGCCGGAGGCATGGCCCTCACCGAGGCCGAGCTCGAGCTCGAACTGGGAGACCTGGAGCGAGCCGAGTCGAGCCTGCTCGACGGACTCGACCTGCTCGAGCGAATCGGCGATCGGTCCTACTACCCGACGCTTGCCGTGATGCTCGCAGAGGTACTCCTCCACCAGCACCGCCTAGGCGAGGTGTCGGAGTGGCTTGACCGTTCGCGCGCAACGACCGGCGCCGACGACGTCGTCAACTTCGTCCTCATCAGATGCTCTCGAGGGCGTTGTGCTCGCACACGAGGGAAGGCACAAAGAGGGGGAGGCATCCGGTCGACGGGCCGTGGAGCTCGCAGACACGACGGACTACGCCTACGCCCGGCCTGTCGCGCACTCGTACTTCGCCGAAACGCTCGCGCTGGGCGGGAAGACCCCGGAGGCCGTGGAGCACGCGACCACAGCCATGGAGATCCTGGACGCGAAGGGCAACGTCATGCTGGCCGCCCGCCTCCGGGAGCGGCTCGCCGCGGTGGGCGTCGACGTCTAGCTGAGAACCGCAGGTTCTTCGACGAGCGCTCCGAGGACTTCGGTGTACTCCGGATCGCGCTCGGGGTCATAGCCAGGGAGGAGGTGGCGGCGAATGTGCAGCTCTGCCGTCGGTGCGTCTGCCCGCACGAGTGCTGCTCCCTGTACGGCGCGCACGAGCGTGTCGAGCTGACGCCGGAAGTGCAGCGGGTCCGGCGTGGCCATACGCTCGGCGAGACCGTCCAGAACGGCGTCTACGCGCGGCTCGACGCCACGGGAGCGGTCGAGGACGAGCTCGAGCGTCCCGAAACGCTCTAGGTCGCGCGCAACCTGTGCGCAGAGGACGTTGTGCGTCCCCTCCCAGCTCTCGAACACGATCGCGTCCCGCCACAGCCGCGGCAGCACCGAGAAGTCCTCGATCGTGCCGTTCCCTCCCAGCACCTCGATGCCGCGCCGGATGGCGCGCGTCGCCGGCCGCCGAGGTGGAGAACTTGTTCGCGTTGACGAGGATGCGGTGGTACGCGACGTCGTCCGGATCCGCCGAGTCGACGAGCCGCGTCACCTCGAGCGATGAGGCGAGGGCGGCCTCGGCCTCCGCCCGCATCACCGCGAGGCTCTCGCGAACGAGCGGGAACTCGACGATCGGCCTGCCGAACGCCTCGCGCTCTCGCGCGAATGCCGCCGCCTCCAGGTAGGCACGGCGCATCACCGCGGCCGAGCCGACCGCATTCAGCCAGCGCGAGGTGTTGAGCACAACGCCGGCGGCGATCTTGAAGCCGTCCTCGAGCGCGCCGATCGGATACGCGAGCGCACCGTCGAACACGATCTCGCCGGTCGCAAGCGCACGCGTGCCGAGCTTGTCCTTGAGCTTGCGGATCGTGAAGCCGTTGGGGCGCCCGTCGACCGTGCGCGGGACGAGGAAGCAGCCGATGCCTCGCGTTCCCTCGGGCGCGCCCTCCGGCCGCGCGGTGACAGCGAACTGATCTGCATCGGCAACCGAGCAGAACCACTTCTCGCCGTGCAGCCGCCAGCTGCCGCCGTCCCTCACGGCGCGCGTGAGGTTGGCGCCCACGTCCGAGCCGCCGTGCTCCTCGGTGAGGAACTGGGCCCCACGCTGGCAGCGGTCGTAGTCCGTCTCCAACAGTGGCGGCAGGAACCGCTCGCGCAGCTCGTCGGAACCGTGCAGGCGGAGCGCGCGGATCAGCCCCGCTGTGCAGGTGACGGGGCATGCGTGGCCGCCCTCGCCGGCATGGGTGAGCAGGAAGAAGAGGCCGGCCTGCTCGAGCGGCTCCGCGCCGAGGATTCCCGATGCCCAGACGGCGCGGCCGGCTTCCGCGTACGCCGGGTGGAACCGCACATCCGAGCCGTCCGTCGTCGGCCCTTCGCGCTCCAGCTGGTAGACGAGCGGGTCGACCTCCCGCGCGGCGACGGCGCCAAACTGCACGAGCCGCGCCGAGTCCCCAAACCACCGCTCGAGATCGGGACCCCAGAAGGTCTCCACGGAGCCAATGTACGCGTTAGCCTCTCGGCATGCAGCTGCGCGACACGCCCGACGAGGCCGCCTTCCGCGCCGAGGTCCGTGCCTGGCTGGACGAGCACAACCCCGGGCTCGACGGCCTCCCTGACAACGAGTCGAAGAAGGCGTGGAGCCGCAAGATCTACGACGCCGGCTACGCCGGCCTGACCTGGCCGGAGGAGTACGGAGGCCAGGGCGCCTCGTACTCGCACCAGGCGATCCTGTACGAGGAGTGGGCTCGCGCCGAGGCGCCCAGCCATCTCGGCGTCATCGGGCTGGGCATGGCCGGGCCGACGATCATCGCGCACGGCACCGACGGAGCAGAAGCAGCGCTACCTCGCGAACATCCTCTCGGCCGAGGAGATCTGGTGCCAGGGCTTCTCGGAGCCGGGCGCCGGTTCCGATCTCTCCGCCGTGCGGACGAGCGCGGAGCTGCAGAACGGCCACTTCGTCGTCAACGGCCAGAAGGTCTGGTCGTCGTACGCGCACATGGCCGACTGGTGCATCCTCGTCACGCGCTCCGATCCGGAGTCGCAGCGGCATGCCGGTCTTACGTACATGGTCGTCGACATGCACTCGCCGGGCGTCGAAGTGCGGCCGCTGCGGCACATCACCGGCGACGCCGACTTCAACGAGATCTTTTTCGAGAACGTCGAGGTGCCGGTCGAGAACGTCCTCGACGAGGTCGGCAACGGCTGGGCGGTGGCCATGACGACGCTGCTCCACGAACGTGGCACGCTCGGCTTCGCGCTGACCGGCAGTCTCGAGGTGCTCGTCAACAAGATCGCCGGCCTGGCCAAGGAGCGCAACGTCCAGGACTCGCGGCTCCGCGACATGGTCGCGCGCGAGTGGGTCGAGCTGCAGGCGCTGAAGCTCACCAACTACCGCGCCCTGACGAAGCTGGTGGAGACGGGCATCCCCGGGCCCGAGGGCTCCGTCTCGAAGCTCCAGTGGTCGGAGGCGATGCAGCGAGGGACGAAGCTCGCGCTCGAGATCCAGGAAGGCGAGGCCGACGAGTGGTGGCGCCACGGCCAGCTCCGGACGCGCGGCAACACGATCGAGGCCGGCACGTCGGAAATCCTCCGCAACATCATCGCCGAGCGCGTGCTCGGCCTCCCGAGGAGCCGCTGATGCGCTTCGCCTTCACGGAAGAGCAGGACGAGCTGCGCCGGCAGGCCCGCGCGCTGCTCGACGAGCGCGAGCCGACGTGGGACGAGCTGGCGGAGCTGGGCTGGCTCGGCGTCTCCGGTACCCGAGGAGTCGGGCGGCGCCGGCCTCGGCTTCGTCGAGGAGGCCATCCTGTTCGAGGAGCTCGGCCGCGTGCTCTACCCCGGCCCGTACTTCGCCACGGTGGGGCTCGCCCTCCCGCAGCTTCCCCCCGACGAGCAGGCGCTCGTGGCGAGGGGAGAGCGCAAGTACGAGGACGGCGAGGTCTCGCTGGACGGCCCGGTCACGCGCACACGCGCGTTCGCAGCGCTGGCCGCGGAGGCCGTAGGCATCGCGCAGAAGGCGCTCGATCTGGCTGTCGAGCATGCCAAGAGCCGAGAGCAGTTCGGCAAGCCGATCGGCATCTACCAGGCTGTCTCCCACCCCATCGTCAACACCTACGTCGAGACGGAGCTGGCGCGCTCGCTCGCCTACTGGGCGGCGTGGTGCGTGGCAGAGGGAGACGACGACGCCACGATGGCGGCGCTGGCTGCGAAGTCGTACGCCGCCGAGACGGCCGTCGCCGCGTGCGAGCGCTCGATCCAGGTGCACGGTGGCATCGGCTTCACGTGGGAGCACCCGCTGCACCGCTACTACAAGCGAGCGCAGTGGATCGAGGCTTTCGGCGGCTATCCGGCCAAGCAGCGCGCCGAGATCGCCGCGACGCTGCTCGACTGAGCGCGTGAGGACAGTCCTCGTCACGGGCGCGTCGACGGGGATCGGCGATGCTTGCGCGCGCCGCTTCGCTTCCCGCGGCGTGCGGGTGCTGGCGGGCGTCCGTAGCGCGGGCGATGCGCCGCCGGGAACGGAGGAGCTGCTGCTGGACGTCACCGACGCGGACGCGATCGCCGCCGCCGCAAACAGAGTCGAGCGCCTGGACGGGCTCGTCGACAACGCCGGCATCGTGGTCGCCTGCCCGCTCGAGTTTCTGCCGCTCGAGGAGCTGCGCCACCAGCTGGAGGTGAACGTCGTCGGCCAGCTGGCAGTCACGCAGGCCTTCCTGCCCGCGGTGCGAGCGGCGAGGGGCCGCATCGTCATCGTCGGCTCGATCGCGGGCCGCAGCGCGCTGCCCTTCCTCGGCGCCTACGCGATGTCCAAGCACGCACTCGAAGCGATGGCGGACTCGCTGCGCGTCGAGGTCGCGCCCGACGGCATTCACGTGGCGATCGTCGAGCCGGGGACGATCGCGACGCCGATCTGGACGAAGCCGCGCCCCCTCCTCGACCAGCTTCCCGCTGAGGCGACCGAGCGCTACGGCTCGCGCATGGCGGCGTTCCGCAGGTTCGCCGAGAGGCGGTCGGCGAAGGCCGCTCCACCAGAGCTGGTCGTGCGCGCGATCGAGCACGCGCTCACCGCCGAGAACCCGAAAGCGCGCTACCTCGTGGCCCGCGACGCGAAGATCCGAGCGAACATCGAGCGGCTGCCCGTGCGGCTTCGCGACCGCATTCTCACGAAGGCGTTGCTGGACGGCTGAGAGGACGTTACGGTTCCGCCCATGGACGGCTTGATGATGGACTTCCAGCTGACGCTCCCGCCGCTCCTGCGGCGCGCGGAGACGTATTTCCCTGACAAGCAGATCGTCACCCGGCTCCCCGACAAGAGCTTCCACCGCTACACGTACCGCGACTGCTGCCGACGCTCACGGCAGCTCGCCGTGGCACTCCAGAAGCTGGGGCTCGAGCGCGGCGACCGCGTCGCCACGCTCGCCTGGAACCACTACCAGCACATGGAGTGCTACCTCGGCATCCCGTGCGGCGGCTTCGTCCTCCACACGCTCAACCTCCGGCTGCATCCGTCCGACCTCGCGTACATCGCGACGCACGCGGGCGACAAGGTGGTGATCGTCGACCGGCAGCTGCTGCCGCTGCTCGAGCAGTTCTCCGACGACACGCCGATCGAGCACGTCTTCGTCGTCGAGGACTCGTACGAGGACCTGCTCGCGACGGCCGATCCGGACGAGTGGCAGGACCCCGAGCTGGACGAGAACGAGGCGGCCGCCATGTGCTACACGAGCGGCACCACCGGCGCGTGCAAGGGCGTGGTCTATTCGCATCGCTCGACGATCCTCCACACGCTCGGCGTCGCGTCGGGCGCCCCGCTGGGACATCCGCTGTCCGAGGCCGACACGTTCCTGCCGGTAGTGCCGATGTTCCACGCGAACGCGTGGGGCTACCCGTACCTCGCGACGATGATGGGCGCGAACATCGTCTACCCGGGTCCGCACCTCGACGGTGAGAGCCTGCTCGACGCGTTCGAGCAGGAGCAGGTGACCTGGACGGCGGGCGTGCCGACGATCTGGCTCGGCATCCTCGCGCAGCTCGACGCGAATCCCGGCAAGTGGGACCTCTCCAGGCTCAAGGGGATGCTCTGCGGGGGCTCGGCGCCGCCGCGCGCGATGATCGACGCGTACAAGACACGTCACAACCTCTCGGTCGTCCATGGTTGGGGCATGACGGAGACGTCACCCGTCGCCTCCACGAGCGACTTGCCCGGGCCGCTGAAGGACGCCGATTGGCCGGAGCAGCTCGACTACATCGAGATGCAGGGGATTCCTCTGCCGTTTGTCGAGCTCCGCGCGCGCGACGCCAACGGCAACGAGATTCCTTGGGACGACGAGACGATGGGCGAGCTGGAGATCCGTGGCCCGTGGGTCGCGTCCGGCTACTACGACACGCCGGAGCAGGCCGAGCGCTGGACGGACGACGGCTGGTTCATGACGGGAGACATCGTCTCGCTCCATCCGAGCGGCTTCATCCGCATCCAGGATCGAACGAAGGACGTGATCAAGTCCGGCGGCGAGTGGATCTCGTCGGTGGCGCTGGAGAACGCCTTGATGGGCCATCCGGCCGTGGCCGAGGCGGCGGTGATCGCCGTGCCGGACGCGAAGTGGGCCGAGCGGCCGCTGGCGGTCGTCGTGCTGCGCGAGGGGGAAACGGCGACGGCGGACGAGCTGCGCGATTTCCTGGCGCCGCAGTTCGCGAAGTGGTGGCTACCGGACGCCTTCGAATTTGTCGACGAGATCCCGAAGACGGCGGTCGGAAAGTTCCGCAAGACGGCGCTCCGCGAGCATGTTCGTCGCCGAACCGGCGGCGACGTCGGACTGACGACCACCAGGCTGCGAAGACGCCGACGTTCTGCTCTCGGATCCACTCCGACTGCAGCTCGACTGTCGAGCGAGGAAGGCTTTCCTCGTTACTTAGCACGATCGGTCGTTCTCCATGGCTGCATAGTACGACCGGTCGTGCTATCTTGTCAAGCGAATCTTGGGCGAGCTGCTCACCACTCCCTCCGAGACCACCTCGCGCCGCCGCCGCGCCGACGGCGAGAAGAGCCGCGCGGCGATCCTCGACGCCGCGACGAAGCTCGCCACCGTGGAAGGCCTCGACGGACTCTCCATCGGCCGCCTCGCCGAGCACACCGGCATGTCGAAGAGCGGCCTCTACGCGCACTTCGGGTCGAAGCAGGAGCTGCAGTTGGCGACGATCGACGCGGCGAGCGAGATCTTCGTGCGCGAGGTGATCGAGCCGGCTCGGGCGGCCGAGGGTGCCGCTCGACTCGACGCCCTCGCCGACGCCTTTCTCTCCTACCTCGAGCGCCGTGTCTTTCCCGGCGGCTGCTTCTTCGCCGCCGCACAGGCGGAGCTCGACACGCACCCCGGCCCTGTGCGCGAGAAGCTGCGCGAGGCGAGCCGCCGCTGGTTCGACTACGTCGAGCGGCAGGTGCGAGGCGCCCAGGAGATGGGCGAGCTCCGTGCCGACGAGGATCCCGCACAGCTCGCCTTCGAGATCGACGCGATGCTGAAGATGGCGACGGCGCTTTTCGTACTCCACGACGACGCAGAGGCGCTCTCGCGCGCACGTCGCGGCGTCCAGACGCGTGTCGCCCGTGCGAAGATCGGAGTGTGAGCCAGCCTCATCTCTGGGACGCCGGCGCTCCTGACGGCATCCACATCTGGAAGACCCTCGGCTACCGCTTCGCGGAAGGAGCCGAGGAGCGGATCACGCTGGAGTGGGACGCGGGGCCCGAGTACGCGTTCCCGAACGGCGGGCGGACGATCGTGCACGGCGGCATGATCACGACGCTGCTCGACACGGCGATGGGCCACGCCTGCCTAGCGCGCCTCGGCCCGGACGAGATGTTTCTGACAGCGGACCTCCACGTCGACTTCTACCGGTCGGCAACGCCGGGACGATTGCGCGCCGAGGCGCAAGTCAGACACCAATCGCGGCAGGCCATGTTCTGCGAAGCATCGCTCTTCGACGCGGAGGGCGTGCTGCTCGCATCGGCGCGTTGCACCCAGATCGTGCGTGGCGCACAGTGAAGGCGATCGTGATCGAGGAGACGGGCGGGCCCGAGCAGCTCACCCTTTGCGACGTGCCCGATCCCGAGCCCGAAGGAAGAGGCCTCGTTCGCGTGCGAGCGGCGGGCATCAACTTCCTCGACCTGCTCGTCCGCCAGGGGAACTATCCGCAGGCGCCGGCGCTGCCGACGACGCCGGGGGTAGAGATCGCCGGCGAGACGGAGGACGGTCGCCGTGTCATCGCTTTGCTCACCGGCGGGGGCTACGCGGAGCGGGTGGCGGTGGAAGAGGAGCGCCTGTTTCCGCTGCCGGATGCCGCGTCGTTCGCGGAGGGCGCTTCGTTCCTGCTCACGTTCCTCACCGCCTGGATACCCGTCACGCGCCAGGTGCGCCTCGAGCCCGGCCGGACGGTGCTCGTCCACGCCGGCTCTGGCGGGGTGGGCACGGCGGCGATCCAGGTGGCGCGGCACTTCGGCGCGCGCGTCGTGGCCACTGCCTCGACGGAGGAGAAGCGCCGCTTCTGCATGGAGCTCGGCGCCGAGGAGGCGTACGGCTACGACGAGTTCGCCGAGGCCGTGAAGCCGGATCTCGTGCTCGATCCCGTCGGCGGCGAGCTGTTCGCGACGAGTGTCGGGATTCTCGCGCCGCTGGGAACGCTGGTCGGGATCGGCTACGCCGGCGGCTGGTGGGAGGAGCTCAATCCGGCCCTGCTCGTGGGCAGGAACGTGGGAGTGCAGGGCTTCTACCTCGGCCGGCTGATGGCGCGGCGTCCCGACGTCGTTGCGGCTGCTGCGGGCGAGCTGCTCGAGCTCTGGGGCTCCGGCGCGATCAAGCCGGTGGTCGGCGCCGAGTATCCCCTGGCCGAGGCGGCCGACGCCCATCGTCTGATCGAGGAGCGGAAGCACGTCGGCAAGGTCGTCCTTGTTCCGTAACGCCCTCGTCACGGGCAGCGCATCCGGCATCGGCGCGGCTGTCGTTCGCCTTCTAGAGCAAGAGGGCACGGAAGTGCAGTCGCTCGATATCACGACAGGCTTCGATGTCTCCGACCCGGATGCCTGGGACACGGTCGTCGGTGTCGACTTCGCATTCCTCAACGCCGGCATCGGAGGCTCGGGTGACGATCTCGCCGGCTACCGCAAGATGCTCGGCGTCAACGTCGACGGCGTCGTATTCGGCGTGCGGCGGCTCGAGCAGGCCATGATCAACGGCGGCTCCATCGTTGCCACCTCGTCGCTCGCGGGGCTCGTACCGATGCCTCACGACCCCATCTACACGCTCACGAAGCACGCCGTGGTCGGCTACGTACGCGCGATCGCGCCGCACCTGGCGGAGCACAAGATCCGCATCAACGCCGTCTGTCCCGGGTTCGTCGACACGCCGATCGTGACGGACGAGCTGCGGGGGTGGATCGAGAGCCAGGGAATCCCGTTGATCCAGCCGGAGCAGGTGGCGGACGCCGTGTTGCAGGCGGCACGCTCGGAGGAGACGGGCCAGGCCTGGGTCGTTCAGCCCGGTCGGGGGCCGCTGCGTTACGAGTTCCGCGGTGTCCCTGGGCCGCGATGAACCTCTATCGCACGCCCGACGAGCGCTTCGCCGGCATCGCGGACTTTCCGTTCGAGCCCAAGTACGTCGACCAGGACGGGCTGCGGATGCACTACGTCGACGAGGGCGACGGCGATCCCGTGCTTTGCCTGCACGGCGAGCCGACGTGGTCGTACCTGTACCGGAAGATGATCCCTGGGCTGTCCCGCGTGGCGCGCGTAGTCGCGCCGGACTACTTCGGCTTCGGACGCTCGGACAAGCCGACGGAGCGGGACTGGTACTCGTTCGACCGGCACTACGGCTCCATCCTCGGGCTCGTGGAGAGCCTCGCGCTCGAGCGGTTGACGGTGGTCGTGCAGGACTGGGGCGGGCCGATCGGCATGAGACTGGCGGTGGAGCAGCCCGAGCGCGTGGCACGGCTGGTCGTCCTCAACACCGGCGTCGGGGGAGGCCGCGCGCCGAACGACGTCTGGCTGCGCTTCCGCGAGGTCGTGCGGGCAGCCGGCGGCGACTTTCAGGCGGGACGCCTGATCCGCACGGCGTGCGTCCGCGGTCTCTCGGACGAGGGGATGGCCGCATACGACGCGCCGTTCCCCACGCCCGAGTCGAAGGCAGGGCCGCTGATGTTCCCCGAACAGGTGCCGACCGAGCCCGAGCACCCCAACACCGCCCCGCTACTTGCGATTCGCGATGCGCTGAAAGTGTGGGAGCAGCCGGCGCTCGTCCTCTTCGGCGACTCCGACCCGATCTTTCCGCCGCAGGTTGCCGAGCACATCGCGGAGCTGATCCCCGGCGCGCTCCCTGCGGAAACGGTCGCGAACGCCGGCCACTTCGTCCAGGAGGATGCCGGCGAAGAGGTCGCCGCGCGCATCGTTCGCTTCCTCGAGGAGGCTTGACACGGAATCGGTGCCAGGCACCAGTTACGTGTCTGTGACAACTTTGTGCCAAGTCTGATGGATACCGAAGCACTCAACTCGGCCATGCCGTTCGGCAGCAGGCTCGGCATCGAGCTCGTCTCCGCGTCGCCAGACGAGGTCGTGCTGCGGCTCGCCTGGGCCGAGGATCTCTGCACGTCGGGCGGCGTGCTCCACGGAGGTGCGTTGATGAGCGTCGCGGACTCCGGCGGCGGGCTCTGCGCGTTTCTCAACCTGCCCGAGGACGCGAAGGGCACGGCGACGATCGAGTCGAAGACGAACTTCTTCGGCGCCGTCCGGGATGGCCACGTGACGGCGACATCTCGTCCGCTGCACAAGGGCAAGACGACGATCGTCGTCGAGACCGACGTCCATGACGCAGGCGGCCGCCACGTCGGCCGCGTCACGCAGACGCAGGCCGTTCTCCGCTAGCCGCCTAGCGAGATCTGGCCAGCGAAGCTCTGGTCAGCGGTATGGGCCGAAGACTTGCCGTGAGCCGTTGTAGCTCCAGCGCGGCCTTGCGAGGCACTCGGTACCAGCGTCCACGGTCGAAGCGTCCGATGTTGACGCCGTAGCTCAGAAAACGATCGAGCTTTGCCGCGGCGACGATCCCGGTCACGTAGCCGTTGTCGAAGCGAAGCTCGAACGACGGGGCGCCGAGCGGCGCGCGCGGAGCACGCCGGGGCGGCGTGATTCCGCTGTAGTAGAAGCCGCCGAGCACCGTCAACGCCGGTCGGCTCATGATCGGAATGCACCGCTTCGCGTTGCAGATCCGCAGGTCTCCCGGCTCGAACCCCTTGGCGGAGGCCAAGGGCGGAACGACCAGGAGGGCGACCGAAGCGAAGACTGGGGTCAACGCGCTTCGTCTCATGACAAGACATACAACGATGGGCTCATGGTGGTTCCGAGATGGTGTGAACCGGCGCTACAGTGCGGCCGTGAAGCAGATCTGGCAAGGCCGAGCGATACAGGTCGTGACGAGGTACGGCGACCAGGCGCCGATGGCTGCCGTCTGCTGCAACGCGTGCCGGACCTGCGTCACGACGAACGTCCTGGGGCTTGCGACGGGTGCGGTGGCCGCCGCCGGCTACGCCGCTGCCCGCCTCGCCAGGCGAGTCACGAGAACCGTGTAGCTACGAGAAGCGCCAGGTGCCGCCGTCGGCGTAGTGCTTGAGGATCCGGCGGCTGACGACCATGCGGTGCACCTCGTCCGGGCCGTCGTAGATGCGGGCACCGCGGGCCTGCCCGAGCATGATCGAGAGCGGGGAACGGTTGGTGAGCCCGAGCGCGCCGTGCACCTGCACGGCACGGTCGATCACGTCGTTCAGCGCCCGCGCGGCGAAGAACTTGATCAGCGACACCTCGACGCGAGCCTCGTCGCCCTGGTCGATCTTGTGCGCTGCGTCGAGCGTCATCAGCCGGCACGCGTGGATCTCTGCGGCGGAGTCTGCGATCCAGTTCTGCACCGTCTGCTTCTCGGCCAGCGGACCGCCGAATGCCGCCCGCTCGAGCGAGTACGAGCACATGAGGTCGAAGGCGCGCTGCATCTGCCCCAGCCACCGCATGACGTGGTGGATGCGACCCGGCCCGAGACGCTTCTGCGCGATGCGGAATCCGTCGCCTGGCTCACCGAGGATGTTCCCGGCCGGCACGCGCACGCCTTCGTAGGTCACCTCGCAGTGCGTCGTCCAGCCGCGGCCCGCGTGCCCCATGACCGGCACGGTCTCGATCGTGATCCCAGGCGTGTCGGCCGGCACGAGGATCTGGCTCGCGCGACGGTGCGGCTCGGCGTCCGGGTCGGTGATCGCCATCACGATCGCGAAGCCGGCTCCCTCGGCGCCGGACGAGAACCACTTGTGGCCGTCGATGACCCACTCGTCGCCGTCGGCTACAGCTCGCGTGCGTAGCAGCGTGGGATCCGACCCCGAGACGTCCGGCTCGGTCATAGAGAAGAAGGACCGCGTGTCGCCTTCCACGAGCGGCTTCAGGAATCGCTCCTTCTGCTCCTCCGTGCCGAACAGGTGGAGGATCTCGCCGTTGCCGGCATCGGGGGCCTGGCAGTTGAAGACGAGCTGGCCCCAGAAGCTCCGCCCGATCTCCTCGTTGAGGTACGCGTAGGCGAGAAAGCCCTGGCCGGTGCCGCCGGCCTCGGGCGGCAGGTGCGGCGCCCAGAGCCCCTCTGCCTTGGCGCGCGCCCGAAGCGCCGTCATCAGCTCGTCGGCGTTCGCGTCCTCCCGGTTCAGCGCCTGCTCGGCGGGATACACGTGCTCCTCGAGGAACGCGCGGTACGTCGTGCGCAGGTCTTCGAATTGCTCGAGGCCGGAGAGCTCGGCGATCGCCACGGCCCTATTATCGCCCCGTGAAGCTCGGCGTGAATATCGGTTACGCCTCTCCGGGCACGAACCCGACAGAGCTCGTCGACCTCGCTGTCGAGGCGGAGCAGCTCGGCTACGACTCCGCGTGGGCGGCCGAAGCGTGGGGCACGGACGTCGTCACCGTGCTCTCCTGGCTTGGCGCGAAGACTCAGGCGATGAAGCTCGGCGCGGGAATCATGCAGATCCCGGCGCGCAGTGCCGGCATGACGGCGATGACTGCGGCCACGCTCGATCTCATGTCGGGCGGTCGCTTCCTGCTCGGCCTCGGCCTCTCGGGCCCGCAGGTCGCGGAGGGCTGGCACGGCCAGCCCTGGGGCCCGCCGCTCTCGCGGACGCGCGAGTACGTGGAGCTCGTCCGCCAGATGCTGCGGCGCGACGTCGTCGACTTCCACGGCGACGTCTATGACGTGCCTCTGACGGGCGACGGGACGACGGGTCTCGGCATCCCGCTGAAGATGATGATGCGGCCGCTGCGGCCCGAGATTCCCATCTATCTCGCAGCGATCGGCCCGAAGAACGTCGCGCTGGCGGCAGAGATCGCGGACGGCTGGCTGCCGATCTTCGTCTCCCCCGAGCGCTTCCGTGACGTCTTCCCGATCGACGGCGCCAAGGAGGGATTCGAGGTAGCCGCCGGCGTCGACGTGGTGCTGACGAAGGACCGCGAGGGCGGCCGTGAATACGTCAAGCACCACCTCGCGCTCTACGTCGGGGGCATGGGAGCGCGCGGGAAGAACTTCTACAACGACCTCGTGTGTCGCTATGGGTACGAGGCCGAGGCGGCCCACATCCAGGACCTCTATCTCGGCGGCAAGAAGCTCGAGGCGGCGGCCGCGGTGCCCGACGCGCTCGTCGACGAGGTCGCCCTCGTCGGGTCGCGCGAGGAGATCGCCGACCGGCTGGACGCCTGGCGCGAGTGCGGCGTGACTACGCTCATCGTCCAGAGCCGCGATCTCGACACGCTGCGGGCGATGGCCGAGCTCGCGCTTTGACCGACCGGTCTCCGCTGCTGATCCTCGAGAACGTCGAAGCCTTCCTCGACGAGCACGCCCTTGGCTCGGGGCCAGTTCGCGCGAGCCGCATCGGCCAGGGTGGCGGCTCCAACTTCTCGTTTCTGCTCGAGCGCGACGACGGCCGCTTCGTCCTGCGCAGGCCGCCACGGCCGCCGCTACCGCCTTCGGCGCACGACATGGTGCGAGAGGCGCGACTCCAGCTGGCACTCGCGCCACACGGCATCCGGCTGCCGGTGATCCGCGCCGTGTGCGAGGACGAGAGCGTGATCGGCGTCCCGTTCTACGTCATGGACTACCTCGAGGGCCACGTCGTCACGGACGAGCTGCCTGCGGGCCTCGAGACCGAACAGGCGCGCCGACGGCTCGGGCTCGACTTCGTCGACGCGCTCGTGGAGATTCACGCGGCCGACGTCAGCGCGCCGGCCATCGCAGAGTTCATCCGTCCGGGCAGCTACCTCGAGCGGCAGGTGCGCCGCTTCACGCAGCTCTGGGAGATCAACCGGACTCGCGAGCTTCCGGACGTCGAGGCGGTCGGTGAGTGGCTTGCCGGCGCGATGCCGGAGCCGCTGCCGCTGACGGTGGTGCACGGGGACTACCGGCTGGGCAATGCGATGGTCGCGCCGGAGGATCCGACGCGGATCCTCGCCGTCCTCGATTGGGAGATGGGCGCCGTCGGCGATCCGCGCGCGGATGTCGGCTACCTGCTCGCCACGTACAGCGAGCCGGGCGGCGAGGTCAATCCGTTGGGTGCGTCTCCGGCGACGGCTTCGGAGGGATTTCCGACGAAGGCCGAACTCGTCGAGCACTACCGCGAGCGAAGCGGCCGTGACGTCGAGCCGCTCGGCTGGTTCCAGGCGCTTGCACTCTGGAAGGCGGCGGTGTTCTGTGAGGCGATCTACGGCCGGTACGTCCGCGGCGAGCTGGCGGCGGAGGACGCAAATGCCGCGCGCTTCGAGCTCGGCGTGCCGCTGCTGGCACGAACAGCGCTCGAATTCGCCGAAGCGGCCGGCTAGGCGTCGAGCTCGCTCACGCGGTCGAGGAAGCTGCACACGACGTCTGCGAACGCCGCCGGCTGCTCGAGCATCGGCACATGGGCCTGTCCCGGCAGCACGACGAGCTCCGCGCCGGGCATGCGCTCGGCCAGCAACCTGCCGTTGGCGAGGGGAATGACGCGGTCGAGCTCGCCGTGCACGACGAGCGCGGGCACGTCGATCCGCTCGACGGGAACGCCTTGATCGACATAGGCACGGCTCCCGTTGAATTGCGCCCACCAGCACTCGGGCGGCGTGGGGGGATCGAGGCGCGCGGACAGCCACTCCGCGTACTCGCGTGGGTGCTCGGCGGGCCAGCCCGGTGTGAGTGACGTCGGGAACGTGCGGCGGATCGCCTCCTCGAGCGGCAGCCCGACCACGGAGAGCCAGATCTCGAGCGTCTCGGGCGGCAGCGGCTCGTGATCTGGCCCGCCGGGCCCGGTGCCGACGAGCACTAGCGAGCGTACGAGCTCCGGCCGA
This sequence comes from uncultured Actinomycetes bacterium, assembly GCA_963711315.1. Taxonomy (GTDB): domain Bacteria; phylum Actinomycetota; class Thermoleophilia; order Gaiellales; family Gaiellaceae; genus PALSA-612. Next base: position 123,256 of record CAVQDQ010000005.1, on the reverse strand, counting down.
CGCAGCGCCAGCGTGAGCGCGATGAAGCCGCCCATGGAATGCCCGTAGACGTCCGCGCGCTCGAGCCCGCGCATATCGAGCACTGACGCCGCGTCGTCGGCAAGCTCTTCGATCGTGTACGGCCCCGGCGGCTTGGCCGACAGGCCCGTGCCTCGGTTGTCGAAGGAGAGCACGCGGCGCCGCTCGGCGTAGGCGGGAATCTGCGCGCGCGACCCCCACTTCGACCAGCCGAGGCCTTGAATCAAGAGCAGCGGGAAGCCGTCGCCGTGCTCCTCGACGTCGAGGTGGATCAGACGCGCTCCACGACCATGGCCATGCCCTGACCGCCGCCGACGCACATCGTCTCGAGGCCCACCGTGCCGTCGACCGAGTCGAGGTCGTTGAGCAGCGTGCACATGATCCGCGCACCTGTCATGCCGTACGGATGCCCGAGCGCGATCGCGCCGCCGTGCGGGTTGAACCGGTCGTCAAAGGGGTCGATGCCGACTTCCCGACATACGGGGATGACCTGCGCCGCGAACGCCTCGTTCAGCTCCATCACTTCGATGTCGTCGATCGTCATGCCGGCCTGCTTCAGAACCCGCCGCACGGCCTCGATCGGCCCCACGCCCATGATCTCCGGGTCGATGCCCGAGACGGCCGAGGCGACGATCCGCGCCTTCGGCGTGATGCCGAGCTCCTTGGCTCGCGAGTCGCTCATCACGACCACTGCCGCGCCGCCGTCGTTCAGCGGGCATGCGTTGCCGGCCGTCACCTTGCCGTCCTCCTTGAATGCGGGCTCGAGCTGCGCCAGTCCTTCGAGAGTCGACTTGGGCCGCGGCCCGTCGTCCTGGGAGACGACCGTGCCGTCCTCCTTCGTGTAGGGCGCGATCTCGCGGGCGAAGTGCCCCGACTCCTGCGCCGCCACGGCGCGCTCCTGTGACCGCTGGGCGAAGCGGTCCATCTCCTCCCGTCCGATCCCGAAGCGCTCGGCGACGTTCTCCGCCGTCAAGCCCATCGGGATGTAGACGTTGCCGATCGCGTCGTCCGAGCCGGTCAGCCGGGGATGCAGCTCCTCGGCGCTCTTCGGGTAGCCGTTGACCTGGGAGATCGACTCGACGCCTGCGGCGACGTAGGCGTCGCCCTCCCCGGCCCGGATGGCGTGGAACGCCATGCGGATCGTCTGCAGGCTCGACGCGCAGAAGCGATTGACCGTGGTGCCGGCCGCCGACGGCGGCAGGTCGGCGAGCAGGGCGGCGCGGCGCCCGACATTCATCCCCTGTCGCTGCTCCGGGTAGCCGCAGCCGACCATGACGTCCACGATCTCCGAGCCGTCGAGCTGGGGCACCTGGTCGAGCGCCGACCGAATCGCGAAGGCCGCGAGATCATCGGGGCGGACGTCCACGAACGACCCCTTCCGCGCGCGCCCGATGGGCGTGCGCGCGGCAGCGACGATGACTGCTTCAGGCATGTGAAGAGGCTAGCGGTAGCCGGGCACCGGCCAAGCCGGTGCCCGACCACGTAACTGCGCTACTTCGTCTTCTTTGCCGGCGGACGCGGGTCGACCAGCTGGCCGATCGCCTTCCAGCCGCCGTTGTCGAACTCGATCAGCCGCTCGGCCGAGATCGGGAACTTGTCGTTCCTCGACGTCGTGGAAGAGACGCCCGGCAGGAAGAAGGGGTTCTGCTTGTTCGTCTCGGTGAAGCTCAGCGCCCGCGCCATCAGCACGGCGCGGCTGAGCTTCGGCTTCGCAATGGAGTCGAGGAGGTTGCAGAAGCTCCTGGCTTTCGCGAAGCCGTAGAAGTACAGACCATCGGTCACCTTGGCGCTGGGCAGGTACTTCGCCATGATCTGCTTGTAGAGATTCATGCCGGCGTCGTTGGCCCAATCAGAGCTCGCCGGGTCCTTGAGGTACTGCACCGAAATCGACCCGTTCACGTACGAGGGGGTCGCCAGCCCAACGGCGATGCCCATGAACGTGTCGGTGGCCGACACGGAGTTGAGGTAGATCTGCGCCGGCTTCCACTGGATCGTCCGCAACGTCGCGTACGTGCGGATCGTGTGCGTCGGCGTGGCGAAGATCATCAGCGTGTCCGCACCCGACGCTCGCAACGCGAGCAGTTGCGGCGCAACGGACGCGTCGGTGAGGTTGTAGCCGCGCGTGGCCACGATCTGGCTCTTCCTGGGGCCCAGGCCGGCCTCGAGACCCGCGATGTAGTCCTTGCCGTAGTCGTCGTTCTGGAAGAGGACCGCGATCTTCGCGTTCGGCGCGTTGGTCCTGATGCGCCGTCCGTAGATCGCTCCCTCACCCTGGTAGTCGGGCTGCCAGCCGAGGGTCCACTTCCACTCCTTCTGCTCGGTTCCCCACGACGTCGCTCCGGTCGAGACGTACAACTGAGGCACCTTGTTCTTGTTGAGATACGCGCGTACAGCCTGCTGTGGCTCGGTGCCGAGGCCTCCCACGGTCGCGAGCACCTTGTCCTGCTCGACGAGCCTGATCGTCTGTGTCACCGTTTGCGGCGGGTTGTAGATGTCGTCGTAGACGACGAAATTCACCTGGCGCCCGCCGCAGCCCCGGGCGTTGTCGGCACCCCGCTTCGTCGCGTTCTCGTAGCTGAAGTACGCGGTCATGCCACGCGGGATCGGCGCATAGCTCGCGGCGGGGCCCGAGAGCGGAAACGTCCCGCCGATCTTTACGACCTTCGCCGTCACACCCGGCGCGGCCTGGGCCCCGCCGAACGCGCCCGTCAACCCGAAGACGAGCGAGCCGACGGCAGCCGTGAGTACGAATGCTGCCTTCCTCATGTATCGCTCCTTTGTGTCGTTCCCTCCCCTACCGTGGGACGAGTGTAACGCCGTTTAGTTGTGGTGAACAGGCCTCGCAGGCGCAACACCAGCTGCGCCAGTCCTCCGGGCATGAGGAACAGAACGAGCAACAGAAACACGCCGTATGTGACCGACGGCGGCAGCGGCGTCCCGAGCTCGAGTTTCTTAGCCAGGCCCAGGTCATCCGCCTTGAGCGGCGCATACTGGATGAACAGCGCGCCGAAGAGCGTCCCGAACAGAAGCCCGAAGCCGCTGATAGCTGTGCCAACGAGCAGCGTGATCGAGAGCGTCGGCAGAAAGACGAGAGCATTGACAGAGCCCAGTTGGATGGCGAGTAGTGCGCCGGCCACGCCCGCATACGACGCAGACAGCGCGAAGGCCAGCGTCTTGAAGACAGCCGGATTGAGCCCGGAGGAGACGGCTGCCAGCTCGGCGTCACGCACTGCGCGCAGCGAGCGGCCGAGCTTCCCGCTGAGCAGAAACCACGCAAGCAGTAGCAACCCAAGCGCTATGCCCCAGGTCTCGTAGTACGGTGCACTCGGCAAGCCGAAGAACAGTCCCTGGCTTCCTCCCGTGTAGTTCACGAAGCGATCGGAACGGACGAGGTCCACGAAGGCGACGGCGAGCGCGAAGGTCCCGAGCGCGAGGTACGGGCCGTGCAGCCGAAGGGCCGGTATGCCGAACAAGAGCCCGCCTACACCCGCCACCGCGGCCGCCACGGGAATCGTCCACCAGACGCCGAGACCCTGCTCGGCGGCTAGGTACGCCGTTGTATACCCACCGATGCCCATGAACGCGCCCTGGCCGAGCGAGATCTGCCCTGAATAGCCCGTGACGATGTTCAGCCCCAGGAGCGCGATGAAGTAGAGGCCCACCTGCGACATGTTTCGCCTCTCGAACGCTCCCAGGAACGACGGCAGGACGGCAATCACCCCGATGCCGATCGCGAGGCATAGCCCGCTCGCCACGTGGGCGCGGAGAATGGCCCTCACACGCGCCTCGTCACGGTGCGGCCGAAGAGCCCGTCAGGCTTGACGAGCAGCACCAGCAGGAGCACTCCGAGCGCGATCGGCAGCTTGAACTCCTGCGACTCACTGACGAAGTCGACGTACGTCTGCATCAGCGCGATCCCGACACCGAGGATGTACGCGCCCAGCACCGCGCCGAGTGGGCTGTCCAGTCCCCCGAGCACCGCCGCGGCGAACGCGTAGACGATGATCGTGAGCATGTAGTTCGGATCGAGAGGGGGCGCCGAGACGACCGCCATCAGCCCGGCGACCGCTCCGAGTGCGGCTGCCAGCCCCCAGCCGAGGGCGAGCATGATGGCGACGCGGATCCCGAGCAGCCGGCTTGTGTCCGCGCGGACCGCGGCAGCGCGCATCATGAGTCCCGTCCGCGTGAAGCGGAAGATGAAGTAAACGACGAGCACGCAGATTGCCGACACGCCGAAGACGTAGATCGTCTGCTTGGGAATGGCGACATCGCCGATCGTCACGGGATCAAATGGGAACGGGCTGAGGATGTATTGCGGCTCCGCCGTCCAGATCCAGGCGGCGGCTCCGTTCAAGATGATGAGCAGCGCAATGGTGCCGATGACGATCGCGATCTGGCCGGCCTTCGCCAGTGGCCGGATGACAGCCCCGTAAATGAGCGTCCCGCCGACGAACGAGATGGCGAGCGTGATCGCGAAGCCGATCCAGAACGAGAGCTCCCAGCCCTCGGGGTCGGAGATGAGCCACCAGGCGATGTACGTCGAGAACATCGCCATCTCGCCCTGGGCGAAGTTGATGACGCCAGTTGCGCGGTGGATGAGCACGAGCGCAAGTGCGAGCACGGCATAGATGCCCCCATCGGCGAGGCCCGTGACGATCGTCTGGACGAGCTTCACCCAGTCCATCAGCCGAGGTACGACTTCCTCACACGCTCGTCCTCGCGGAGATCCTCGCTCTCGCCCTCCATCACCACACGCCCGACCTCGAGCACGTACGCCCTCTTCGTGGAGGCGAGCGCAATGCCCGCGTTCTGCTCGACCACGAGCACCGTTAGCCCCATTTCGCGCGTGAGCGACGAGACGAGCTCGTAGAAGTCGCGGACGATCGTCGGCGCGAGCCCGAGCGACGGCTCGTCGAGCAGCAGCAGCTTCGGCCGTGCGACGAGGGCCCGTCCGAGGGCGAGCATCTGCTGCTCACCGCCTGACAGGGTGCCCGCCTGCTGGTTCCGCCTGCCCTCGAGTCGCGGGAAGTAGCCGGCGATGTTTTCGCAGTCGCGCTTCGCCTCGCGCCAGTTGCTGCGATGGTTCGCACCGATGAGCAGGTTCTCCCAGACCGTCAGCTCCGCATAGATCTCGCGGCCCTCGGGGACGTGGGCGATGCCGAGCCGCGCGACCGCCTCGGGGGACTTCTTGCCGATCTCCTTGCCGTCGAAGATGATGCGCCCCGACCGCCGGACGGTCCCTGAGATCGCGCGCAACGTCGACGTTTTGCCGGCACCGTTGGCCCCGAGGATGGCGACGGACTCGCCGTCTTCCACTTTCAGGGAGACGCCGTGCAGCGCCTGGACGCCGCCGTAGCGGGCGTCAACGCCTTCCAGCTCGAGCAGCGCCGTCACTACTCGTCCTCCTCCGCGGTTCCGAGATAGGCCTCGATGACGGCCGGGTCCGCCCGCACCTCGTCCGGTGTCCCGCGCGCGATCGTCTTCCCGAAGTCGAGCACGTGCACGGTCTCCGAGACACGCATGACGAGCCCCATGTGGTGTTCGACGAGCAGCACCGTGAGGTCGAGCCGCTCGCGGAGATCGAGGATGAAGTCGCCGAAGGCCGCCACCTCCTCGTGGCTCAACCCGCCGGCCGGCTCGTCGAGCAGCAGCAGACGCGGCTCGGACACGAGCGCGCGCGCCAGCTCGATCCGCTTCAGGGTCGGATAGGGGAGACCCGAAGCGACATGACCAGCGAGACCGGCGAGCCCTACGACCTCGAGCGCCTCCCCGGCACGCCGGCGGCCGTCCGTCTCGCCGAACCAGCTCGTGCGCGAGTGCGCGCCGACAAGGACGTTCTCGAGCACAGTCATGCGCGAGAAGAGCGCGATGTTCTGGAACGTCCGCGCGATCCCGCGACGGACGACCTCGTACGGCGCCAGTTTCAGCAGGTCCTCACCGTCATAGAGAACCGCGCCGGAATCCGGCTTGTAGAGTCGGGTGATGACGTTGAAGGCCGTCGTCTTGCCCGCTCCGTTGGGGCCGATCAGGCCGAGGATCTGACCTTGCGGGACGTCGAACGAGACGTCGTCGAGGGCGATGACGCCTCCGAAGCGGCGAGTGAGGTGCTCGACGGTGAGCAGCGCCACCAGGCGGGCATCTTACGACGGGGCGGCGAGACCTCGCCGGTCGTGGTGCCGCTCGACGACAACATCGTTCGCATCACCTTCCCGCTGCCGCTGGGCATCGACCACGTCCATGCGTACGTGCTTCCCGCCGACGACGGCGGCACGATCCTCGTCGATACGGGGCTCGGGCTCCCGGGCGCCGACGAGCGCTGGCAGCGGATTCTCGAGCAGGTGGGTCGGCCCGAGCGCATCGTCGTCACCCACTTCCATCCCGACCATGTGGGTGCGGCGGCGATCGTGGCCCGGCTGGCGAAGGCGCCGGTGTACCAGGGCGTGCTCGACTACGAGTACTGCTTCCGCGCGTGGACGCCCGAGGCGGCAGAGCGTTCAGAGCACCAACTGCTGGAGCACGGAACGCCGGGGGACGAGGCAGCGGCTGTCCGTGCGCAGCAGGAGCAGCTGACCGCGTTCGTCCACTTCGCGCGGGATCCTGAGCCGCTCGTGCCGGGGCAGACGATCGGCGGCTGGGAGGTGCTCCACCTGCCGGGACACGCCGACGGGCACCTCGCCCTACTGCGCGAGGGCGTTCTCGTGGCCGGCGACGCGTTGCTCGGTGGCATCACGCCCAACGTCGGCCTCTGGCCAGGGTCAGCTCCCGATCCGCTCACCGACTACCTGAGGTCGCTCGAGCGGATCGCAGAGCTCGACCCACGCCTCGCCCTGCCCGGACACGGTGAGCGGATTCTCGATCCTGCCGGCCGCGCACATGAGATCTCCGAGCACCACGACGACCGGCTGCGGCGAACTCTCGCCACGCTTGGGAGCGACGGGCGGTCCGGATACGACATCTCACGGGCGCTCTTCCCCGACGCGCTCGCGCCTTCGCTCAGGCGCTTCGCAGTGGCGGAGACGCTCGCGCACCTCGAGCACCTCGTGTTTGCCGGCCAGGCGGCGCGCGCCACAGACGACGGACGCACGACGTATGCGGCGGTGTGATGACGAGCGACGTGGTCATCCGGCCGTACGCCGACGATGACGAGCGAGGCTGGCTCTATTGCGTCACGCCTGCTCGCGGCCGCTGAAGACGCCGTTCGGCCACGCGGCATCGAGCGGTTCGAGGCGTGGACGAGGGACGACCCGTGGGTACGGAGTGGTACGAGTCGCAAGGCTTCGTGCAGATCTCGTCGTACCTCCACGTGTACGTGCATGGACGAGCAGAGGTCGACGGCGTCTTGCCCTGCGAGCTACCCGGTCTCACGCCTGTCCTCAGCTTCGCGCACTATCAGAGAGACCGCGACGAGATCCGGAGACGCTTCGAGCGCGTCCACGACTGCGTCTGTTACGAGCGCCGCTTTCCCGACTAGTCGTCGGCGATGATCGGCAACCGACTGGCGACGTGCCGGCGACCACCGGCCGTGAAGATGACGTCCACGGAGTCGTTCTGCCGATACGTGCCGGCTACGCCGAGCATCAGCGACAACCAGCGCCACGGCCCGAGGCGGCCCTCCTGCTTCAGCTCCCGAGGGAAGACGAGCACGCCGCCCTCTTGGCGTGAAGTCGGTGCCCTCCTGCTGGCGCACGCCGTTGACGTAGACCTCGAACGACGCGCCGGCAGCCGGCGGCAGCACGACACGGGACCGCTCCGACATCGGGTCGATCATAGAATCAGCTCGTGCGCTTGACCGCCCTAGTCGTCGCGCTTGCAGCGCTCGTCTTCGCTGCCCCCGCGCTGGGCGACAACGGGGGGCTGGCACCGGTCAAGCCCGCGTCGGAGAACGCGCAGGCGATCCACGACGCGTACATCCTCATCCTGTTCGTGACGGGCTTCGTGTTCGTCATCGTCGAGGCCACGCTGCTCGTCTTCATCGTCCGTTACCGGAGAGGCAACCGGGCGCGCGCGGCCGAAGGCCCGCAGGTGAGAGGCCACACACGGATGGAGGTCGCCTGGACGATCGTGCCGGTGCTGCTGCTCGCGATCATCGTCGCCTTCGTCTTCGTGAAGCTGCCCGAGATCGAGGACGCGCCGGCGGCGGGGCCTGCCGGCAGCCTCGACATCACCGTCGAAGGCCATCAGTACTACTGGCTCTACCGCTACCCCGGCGGTGAGATCACGATCGACGACCTCGTGGTGCCCGTGAACAAGGTCGTGAACCTCGAGGTCGTCGCTCCGGACGTCATCCACAGCTGGTGGATCCCGGCCCTCGGCGGCAAGATCGACGCCATCCCGGGTCGCACGAACCACACATGGTTCAAGGCCGAGCGGACAGGGACATTCACGGGTCGCTGCGCCGAGCTCTGCGGCGCCCAGCACGCCGCCATGACGACCTCGGTGCGAGCGGTCGACGACGCGGCGTTCACCCGGTTCCTCGCAGCGCACGCGCCGACCAGCCAGGCCGTCGGCAAGGAGACCTTCGAAGGCGTCTGCGCCAAGTGCCACGGCCTGGGCGGGCAGGGCACCGATCAGGCTCCCGCCATCGTCGGGCGGGAGTTCGACGCGACGACGGTGGCGCTGATCAAGAACGGCGGCACCCGCATGCCAGCGGTGGGCGAGGACTGGTCGGACGCGCACATCGCGGCCACCATCCGGTACCTCAACAGGTCGATCGGAGCGCCCTAGATGGCCGCCGCCGACCAGACCGCACCGACGCTCGACTGGAAGCAGGGACGCGTCACGAGCTGGCTGACGACGACCGACCACAAGCGGATCGGGATCCTCTACATCCTCACGAGCCTCGTGTTCTTCGGGATAGCCGGGCTGCTGGCATTGCTGATGCGACTCCAGCTGGCGAGCCCCAACCAGGACTTCATCACCGGCGACAAGTACAACGAGCTCTTCACCGTGCACGGCACGGCCATGGTCTTCCTCGTCGTGGTGCCGATCCTCGCCGGCTTCGGCAACTACCTCGTGCCGCTGATGATCGGCGCGCGCGACATGGCGTTCCCGAAGCTCAACGCGCTTTCGTACTGGCTGTTCCTGCTCGGCGGCCTCGTGCTCTACGGCAGCTTCTTCGCGAAGGGTGGCGCGTCGAGCGCGGGCTGGACGGCGTATCCGCCGCTGTCGGAACGCGAATACAGCCCCGGTAACGGTGTCGACCTCTGGATCCTCTCACTGCACCTCCTGTCGCTGTCGACGCTCGCCGGCGCGATCAATTTCGCCGTGACGATCCTCAACATGCGGACGCGCGGGATGACGTTCATGCGCATGCCGCTGTTCATCTGGGCGATCTTCACGTACGCGCTGATGCTGATCCTCATCCTGCCCGTACTGTCGGGCGGGCTGACGCTGCTGCTGTTCGACCGCCAGCTCGGCACGCATTTCTTCGTGCCCGACGAGGGCGGCAACGCGCTGCTCTGGCAGAACGTCTTCTGGTTCTTCGGGCACCCCGAGGTCTACGTGATGATCCTCCCCGCCTTCGGAATCGTCTCCGAGGTGATTCCCGTCTTCGCGCGCAAGCCGATCTTCGGCTACGCCGCGATCGCGTTCTCCACGCTCGGCATCGCGTTCGCGGGGATGCTCGTCTGGGCGCACCACCTGTTCACGGTCGGCTACGGCACCGGCCTCAACAGCTTCTTCATGATCGCGTCATTCCTCGTCGCCGTGCCGACAGGGATCAAGATCCTCAACTGGCTGGCGACGCTGTGGCGGGGGAACATCTCGTTCGACACGCCGATGCTGTTCGCGCTCGGCCTGATCGCGCTGTTCGTGATCGGCGGGCTGACCGGCATCTTCGTGGCGGCATATCCTGTCGACTGGCAGCTGCACGACACGTACTTCGTCGTCGCGCACTTCCACTACACGCTCTTCGGCGGCGCGATGTTCGGGATCTTCGCGGGCCTGTACTACTGGTGGCCGAAGATGTTCGGCCGCCGCCTCGACGAACGGCTCGGCAAGTGGCATTTCTGGCTGATGTTCGCCGGCTTCAACCTCGCCTTCATGCCGCAGCACTTCCTCGGGCTACTTGGGATGCCGCGGCGGATCTACACGTACTCCGAGGGCGGAGCGTGGGAGATCTACAACCGCCTGTCCACGATCGGCGCCTTCCTCATGGCCGCGGCTATCGTGGTCTTCGCAGTGAACGTACTGCGGTCACGACGATACGCGCGTGTGGGCAACGACCCGTGGGAGGGCAACACGCTCGAATGGTTCGCGACATCACCCCCGCCGCCCGAGAACTGGACGGAGCCGGTGCCGTACGTGTCTAGCCCGCGCCCGCTCCGTGACCTGCGAATTCGCCTGGAGGAGACACGGCGTGGCTAGCCCCTGGTTGAGATTGCTGTCGCTGTGGGCTGCGGCGGCGGTACTGCTGGCTGTCGTCTCCGGCGCCGCCGCGCTCGGCACGACCCACGACGTTCTCGCAGCGCTGGCGTTGCCTCCACTGACGGCGCTCGTGATCGGCGCCTGGCTGCGCCACCGCCCGTTGCTGCCGTATGCGGTAGGTGCGCTCGGGCTGTTCGGCGTTGCGGCTCTCGTGACGGCTCCGGCTATCCACCTCGCCCTGGCCGCGGCTGCGCTGGCGGCTGCGGTCGTACTGGCGGCGCTCGTGCACCGGGAGCGCCGGGCGCCGTTCGGCGCAGTGCGCGACTACGTGGCGCTCACGAAGCCGCGCATCATGTCACTGCTGCTGGTCACGGGCTTCTGCGGCCTCGTCGCAGGCGCCGGCGGGCTGCCGCCCTGGGATGTCACCGTCGCTGCCATGGTCGGGCTCGCCCTCGCGTGCGGCGGGGCGAGCGCGCTGAACCACGTGCTCGACCGGGACATCGACAGGCTGATGGGCAAGCGGACGCGCCGGCGTCCCGTCGCGGCGGAGCGCCTCTCGGCCGAGCACGCGCTGGAGTTTGGCCTCGCGTTGTCGGCGCTCTCCTTCACCCTGCTCGCGGGGACCGTAAATGTCTTGACGGCCATGCTCGCCCTCGTCGGCAACCTCTTCTACGTGCTCGTCTACACCGGCTGGCTCAAGCGCTCGACGCCGCAGAACATCGTCATCGGCGGCGCAGCGGGCGCGGTGCCACCGCTCGTCGGCTGGGCTGCAGCTACCGGCTCGCTCGCATTGCCGGCGCTCGCGCTCTTCCTGATCGTCTTCCTCTGGACGCCCCCGCACTTCTGGGCGCTGGCGCTGCTCATCAAGCGCGACTACGCGGCGGCCGGGATTCCCATGCTGCCCGTCGTGCGGGGCGACGCCGAGACGGCCAGGCAGATCGTGCTCTACTCGGTGGCGCTCGTGGGCTTCACCGTCGTGCCGTTCGCCCTCGGCTGGTTCGGCACCCTGTATCTCGGAGCAGCGCTCGGGCTCGGCGCCGTCTTCCTCTGGCTGGCAGTACGGCTACGGCGGTCGATCCAGCCCGCCCGTGCGTCGGCGCTCTTCCACTACTCGCTGCTCTACCTCGCCCTGATCTTCGTCGCCGCAGCTATCGACCCGGTGGTGATCTGAGTGGAGCCCGAGCTCGAGCGCAAGAACGTCGTCCTGGGCCTGTGGCTGTTTGGATTCTCGCTCGCGCTGCTCGTGCTGACGGCAGTGATCGCGATCCTCGTCGTCTACGGCTAGTAGCCGAGGAGGCGGCGGTCCGCGCGGCGGCGGGCCCCCCGGACGGCGACCGCGAGCACCACGCCGAGCAGGATGAAGGGAGCGGCGACGACGGCCGTGTAGACGACCGCCACCGTCTCGGCCGCGAGCACGTCGGCGGCGCGCTCGAGCGCCCGCTGGATCCTCCCGGGCTCGATCGGCACGGCCACGGCGTCCTTCGTCGTCAGGTTGAGCGACGCCGTCGCAAAGCTCGCCTGCCGCCGTTCGCGCCGCTGCGCCGTTTGGAGCGCCTCCAGCTCGGCTTGCGCAGCTGCCAGCTCGTCGCCGGACAGAGTCGGAATCACGCGCCGCAACTCGGCGATGCGCTTGAAGCGGAGGTCGAGCCGCTGCTGTACGTCTCGCACCGACACGTGTTGGTCGAGGATCGTGCCCAGCTCGGAGTAGCGGACGATCGCGGTCTGCACGCGATCGATCGGTACACGCAAGACGAGCCGCGCTGTGCCTTCCCCGTCGCCCTCTCCGTAATCGACGCTGCGTACGTAGCCGCCAAGCGCCCGCGTCTGGCGAAGGGCATCCTGGGTCGTGTCGGAGAGATCCTTGACGCGAAGCGTGATCTCGGCCGAATAGAGCTGAGCGCGCGGGGCCGGCGCGATCGGCGCCTGCTTGGCGGCGGCGATCCCGGCCGAGTCCAGCGACTCCGTGCTCGCCCGCTCCGCCTCGAACGTCGTGACGATTGGCCCCGAGTCGTCACCGTTCGACAACACGCCGACGGCGATCGCGCCCGCGGCCAGAGCGGCCGCGGCCGGAGCGAGCACCCACGTGACGCGCAGCCTTCGTCTGGGCGGCGCGGCAGGTCGCGCGGAGATCGCTGCCACCCGCCGGCGCAGCGACTCGGGCGCCTCCGGCCGGGCGGCGCGAAGCTGGTTCACGAGCCCTTCGAACTGCTCGTCGATCGGTGGGTTCTCAGGCGAGGACATCGTCCCTCACTTTCTCCTCGAGCTTGCGCAAGGCGCGGCTGAGCCGCGTCGAGCAAGCGGTCCGGCTGATGCCGAGCACGCGGGCGGCGGTATCCCCGTCGAGCTCGCAGATGACGCGCAGGGCGATCACCTCGCGCTCGCCGGGCGACAGGCTGTGCAGCGCCGCCTCCAGCTCCGGGGAGAGACTTTCGCCGAACACGTCGTGGCTCGGAGCCAGGTCTTGCAGCGCGTAGGTCTCCTCCCGCCGCTTGCGGCGCGACTCGGAGCGGAAGTGGTCGAGCGCCGCCGACCGCGCGAGCTGGCACAACCACGTCTTCGCCGTCCCACGGCGGGGATCGAAGCGGCGCCAGCGGGTCAGTGCTCGCTCGAATGTCTCTCCGGTCAGATCCTCGGCCACGGCTCGGTCTCCCGTCAGGTAGAGCAGGAAGGCGTAGACCGCGTCGAGGTGCTCCTCGGCGACCTGAGCGAAGCTCGTCTCCGCCAACCGCACGCCTCCTATACGGCGCCGGCCGGCTGCGATGTCACTGCGAGGGTTCGTCGCCCGCGGACTTCACCGCGTGACCGCCGAACTGCTGGCGCAGCGCCGCGTTCACCTTGGCAGCGAAGGACTCGTCCTGGCGGGAGGCGAAGCGCGAGAAGAGCGCGAGGGCGATGGCGGGTGCGGGCACGCGCTCCTCGATCGCCGTCTCAACGGTCCAGCGGCCCTCGCCCGAGTCTTCGACGTAGCCGCGGATGCGGCTCAGGTTGGGGTCCTCGGCGAACGCGCGCTCGAGCAGCTCGAGCAGCCAGCCGCGGACGACCGAACCCTGCTGCCAGAGCGCCGCGAGCTGGCGCAGATCGAGCTCGAGCTCCGAAGCGCTCATGATCTCGAAGCCCTCGGCAAGCGACTGCATCATCCCGTACTCGATGCCGTTGTGGACCATCTTCACGAAGTGCCCCGCGCCCGATGCGCCGACATGTGCGTAACCATCCTCCTGCGCGAGATCGCGCACGAACGGCTCGATGAGCGCGAAGCCGTCGGCGGGGCCGCCGACCATGATGCAGTAGCCCTCCTCGAGTCCCCAGACGCCGCCGGAGACGCCCGCGTCGAGGAAGTGGATGCTCTTCGTGCCCGCCACCTCGGCGCGCCGCTGCGAGTCGCGGAAGTTCGAGTTGCCGCCGTCGACGATGATGTCGCCGTCCTCGAGCAGCGGGACGAGCGTCTGGAATGCGTTCTCCGTCGGATCGCCGGCAGGGATCATGAGCCAGACGACGCGTGGATGGTCGAGCTTGCCGACGAGCTCGACGAGCGAGCCCACCGTGCGCGCTGGATCCGTGCGCGCATAGGTCTCCACCGTGTGGCCCGCTCGCCGCAGGCGCTCGGTCATGTTGCCGCCCATCTTTCCCAGCCCGACCATTCCCAGGTTCATAAGTCCTCCAGTTTGACGCGAACGACGGGACGCCCGCGCGCCTTCAGGGCCTCGTAGTCTCCCGCAGCCTGCGCCTCGATGAGGCGTCGGAAGCCGAACTTCCGCTTCGGGATGGACACGTCCTTGCCCAGGTCGTCCACGACCTGGATGAAATGCCCGGTCGGCGGCCCGCCCTTGTGGAGCTGTCCCGTGGAGTGGAGGTAGCGTGGGCCGAGGCCCACCGTGACGACGCAGCCGGTGGCGCGGGCCTGTTCGACGAGAGGCTCGAGCTCGCGCTCGCGCTCGGGATCGATGAACGCCTGAATCGCAACGTAGTCCCCGTGCCGGACGCCGGCCAGCAGCCGGTCGATACCGTCGTCCATGGCGAGCTCCGGCACGTGGCCGGAATCGAGGATCGAGCGCGTCCGCTGCTTCGCCTCCTCGACGTCGGGCTGGTCGAATGGGTTGACTCCGAGGATGGCGCCGACGACCGCCGTCGCCAGCTCGAAGCGGAAGAACTCGGCGCCAAGGTCGGCCGGCCCTGAGATGTCGATCTCGACGTGCTGCCGATCGGTGCCGTCCGCGGATTCCCCCGCTACGGGCACCAGCCCCCGACCCTCCTTGCCCGTCGATTCGGCGATCAGCTGCTCGAGCCACAACCCGAAGCCGCCCGGATTCTCGAAGACGACCTTGTCGCGCCCCTGCTCCCAGCCCGCGCCCAGCGCCAGGCCGAGCTCGAGGCCGGGATTCCCATCGGCAAGGCGACAGGCGTCGTGCATCTCCTCCGCACGCGCGAGCAGCCCGCCGACGTCTACACCCGCCAGCACCGCGGGGACGAGCCCGAAGACCGACAGCGCCGAGTAGCGCCCGCCGATCGTCGGCTCCCCGGCGACGGCCTGGACGCCGCGCTTCTTCGCCAGCTGCTCGAGCGACGAGCCCGGGTCGGTGATGACGAGGAAGCCGCCGGAGCGCTTGCCAGTACGGTCCCAGAGGTGGTCGAAGTGGCAGCGCGTCTCCACCGTCGAGCCCGACTTCGACGAGATGACAAAGAGCGACCCGTCGACCTCGAGCCTGCGGAGCGCAGCCGGGTGCGTCGTGTCAAGCACCTCCAGCGGTGCGCCGTAAGCCCGTCCGAGGACCAGTGGCGCCAGGCTCGAGCCACCCATGCCGCAAACGATGACGCGCTCGCTGCGCTCGGCCTCCACGAGGCGCGCGAGCTCTCCAGAGCGCTGGAGCATGCGCAGCGGCTCGTCGAGCCAGCCGAGCCAATGTGCCTCGTCGCGTCCCGTCCAGACTGTCGGGTCGCGCTCCCAGATCCTTTCGAGAAGCTCGCCGGGGTCGAGCTCAGGCAGTGCTGAGTGCTCCCTGCTTCTGCCGAATCCCCTGGAGCGCCTCGGCAAACGAGTCGGAGAACTTCTCCACGCCTTCGCGCTCCAGCGTGTCAGTGACGTCGTCGTAGTCGATGCCGGCTTCGGCCAGCTGGTCGAAGAGCTCCGCTGCCTCCTCGACACCTTGCTCGAGCGCCAGCGCCACCTCGCCGTGCTCCTGGAAGGCGACGATCGTCTCCTCCGGCATCGTGTTGATCGTCTGCGGACCGATCAGCGATTCCACGTAGAGCACGTCGCGGTAGTCCGGGTTCTTCGTGGAGGTGGACGCCCATAGACACCACTGCTTCGACGCCCCGGCGGCCTCGAGCGGCGCCCACCGGTCACCCGCGAAGGTCTCCTTCCAGTTGCGGTAGGCGAGCTTCGCGTTGGCGACGGCGAGCTTGCCCTTCAGGTCCTCGCGGCCGAGCGCGTCGAGGCGCTGATCGGCCTCGGTGTCGACCCGCGAGACGAAGTAGCTCGCGACGGAGCTGACGTGGGTGGGATCGCCCCCGTCGGCAACGAGACGCTCGATGCCGCGGATGTATGCGTCCATGACTTCGCGGTGCCGCGCGAGCGAGAAGATGAGCGTCACGTTGATCGAGCGTCCCGCGGCGATCATGTCCTCGATCGCCGGCAGGCCAGGCTCAGTGCCCGGGATCTTCACGTAGAGGTTCGGCCGTTCGATCTGCTGATGCAGCTGCTGCGCCTGCTCCCGCGACCCATCCGTGTCGTAGGCCAGCGTCGGGTCGACCTCGATGGAGACGTAGCCGCGCAGGCCGGCTCCGCCGTCCCAGACGCTGCGCATCAGGTCGCATGCGTTGCCAACGTCCCGCGCGGCCAGCTCGAAGAACGCGTCTCGCGGATCCGCATGGTTCAACTCCCGCAGCTGCTCGTCGTAGCGTGTGCCCTCCGCCATCGCCTTCTGGAAGATGGTCGGGTTGGAAGTGACGCCCGAGACGGCGTCGTCTCGCATCATCCGCTCCAGCGCTCCCGTTTCCAGGAGATCGCGGGAGAGGAAGTCGATCCACACGCTCTGTCCGAGCGCCGACAGCTGATGCAGGCGCGATTCGGGCATCTGGCGTTACGTTACACCCATGACTCCGAGTGAGCGCTGGCGGGAGCTGGGGCAGCAGCTACGCGTCGACTCGATCCGGCCGAGCGCCATTGCCGGCTCGGGCCATCCGACTTCAGGCATGTCCGCGGCAGATCTCATGGCGGTGCTCGTGGACAGTCACCTCCGTTACGACTGGGCGAGCCCGAAGGCCGCGACCAACGACCGCCTCGTCTTCTCCAAGGGCCACGCGTCGACGCTGCTCTACGCGATCTTCCGTGCTGCGGGTGTCATCTCCGAGGACGACTTCGCCGGCTACCGGCAGTTCGGCTCGCCGCTGGAGGGCCACCCCACCCCCGTGCTGCCGTGGGTCGATGTCGCCACCGGCTCACTCGGCCAGGGCCTGCCGATCGGCGTCGGCATGGCCATCGCGGGCAGGTACCTCGACCGGCTTCCCTATCGCGTCTGGGTGCTCTGTGGAGACTCCGAGCTCGCCGAGGGATCGATGTGGGAGGCGTTCGAGCACGCCTCGCACTACGCCCTCGACAACCTGACGGCCGTCGTAGACGTCAACCGCCTCGGCCAGCGCGGAGAGACGATGGTCGGGCGTGACACCGGTGTGCTAGCCGAGCGCGCGCGAGCGTTCGGTTGGCACGCGATCGAGATCGACGGTCACGACGTCGACGAGATCGACAAGGCATACAAGGATGCGGAGGCGCTGACCGGTCGGCCGACGGCGATCTTCGCGAGCACGCTCAAGGGCAAGGGCGTGGCGGCCGTCGAGGACAAGAACGGCTGGCACGGCAAGCCGCTCGACGACCCCGAGGCGGCGATCGCCGAGCTGGGCGGCGTCCGCAATCTGCGTCTCGAGCCGAGGCTGCCCGACCCCGGGGAGCCGCACCAGTTCGATACGGGGCCGCTCGAGCTGCCTCGCTACGAGCTCGGCGAGGAGGTGGCGACGCGCAAGGCGTACGGTGAAGCGCTGGCGGCCGTCGGCGCGGCGCGGGGCGATGTCGTCGCCGTCGACGGTGAGGTCTCGAACTCGACCTTCGCCGAGATCTTCGCCAAGGCGCATCCCGAGCGCTACTTCGAGATGTACATCGCCGAGCAGCAGATGGTCGCCGCAGCGGTCGGACTCCAGGCACGGGGCTGGCGGCCCTTCGCTTCGACCTTCGCCGCCTTCCTCAGTCGCGCCTACGACTTCGTACGCATGGCGGCGATCAGCCGCGCGACCATGTGTCTCTCGGGCTCGCACGCGGGCGTCTCGATCGGCGAAGACGGCCCTTCGCAGATGGCGCTGGAGGACATCGCGATGCTGCGCGCCGTCCACGGGTCGACCGTGCTACACCCCTGTGACGCGAACCAGACCGCGAAGCTCGTCGCGGCGATGGCCGACCTGGAGGGCATTTCGTACCTCCGCACGCTGCGGCCGGCGACGCCCGTGATCTACAGGCCGGACGACCAGTTCGAGATCGGCGGCAGCCGCGTCCTGCGTTCGTCTGATTCGGACGGCGTGGCGGTCGTTGCCGCCGGAATCACCGTCCACGAGGCTCTGAAAGCGGCCGACACGCTCGCCGGCGACGGAATCTCGGTCCGCGTGATCGACGCCTACTCGATCAAGCCGATCGATACGAAGCCGCTACTCGAGGCGGGCGAGCGGCTCGTGACCGTCGAGGATCACTGGCCGGAGGGAGGGCTCGGCGACGCCGTGCTCGGCGCCCTGGCCGAAGCCGGCGCGAGCCCACGCGTGAAGAAGCTTGCCGTGTCGGGCATGCCTCGGTCGGGCAAACCGGCCGACCTCATGAGAGCCGCGGGCATCGACGCCGAGGCGATTGCGGCGGCCGTCAGAGAACTGCTTTAGGAGGGTCTGGCGAAACAGTGACTGTGCCGCCGGAATCACGCTGGAGGCCGCGCTGCGGCGTCCTCAGTCGCCCACGTACCGTTAGTACGCGGGCTCCCTGCGTCCTTGCATCACAACCTCCAGCGCGCCCCGGCGACGAGCACCGTTCCACCAGACCCTCCTAGAAGTCCTCCACGGAGGCGTGGTCACGGATCAATTCCTTGATCCGGTCATTGACATCGTCCTCCTGCCCCATCGTCAACGCTGCGACGATGCTCCCTTCGGCGGTGTGCAGGCAGACCGCGCTTCCGTCACGAAAGTCGCCGTGCTGGACGACGTCGTCGTGCCCGGTCGAGTCGCCGAAGAAGCGGATGCTTGCGCCGAAGATCTCCGAGAAGAAGCTCGACACCGTGTCGTAGCCGTCGCCGACTCCCGCGAGGACTTTCCCCAACTCGGTGCCTTGATAGTTCGCATTCGACCAGTGCTCGATGCGCCGCCGGCGCTTGAAGATCGGGTCGTGGAAGCGCGCGACGTCGCCGACCGCGTACACGCCCGGGCGCGACGTCTCGAAGCGCACGTTGACGAGCACGCCGTCGTCCACGTCGAGGCCTGCACCCTCAGCGAGGCTCGTATTCGCGGCGACCCCGATGCCGGCGATGAGGAGGTCGGCGTCGCGCTCCTCGCCGCCCTTGGTGACCACGGAGTTGATTTGCCCATCGCCGAGTATCTCCGCGACCTCGTCGTCGAAGAGCAGCTTCAACGCCCTTCTCGTCGTACAGCTCCTTGAGGTACTGCGAGTAGGCAGGTGTCTCGAGCGCGCGGAAGAGTTGGTGGCCGCGGTCGCAGAGCGTCACCTGGAGGCCGAGCTGCGTGAGCGATGCCGCCGTCTCGAGGCCGATGAAGTTCGAGCCGACGACGAAGGCGCGGCGGGACTCGGCGGCGCGCTCACGAATAGCCGTCGAGTTGGCGAGCGTCCGCAGCGTGAACACGCCTGCCCGGTCGGCACCAGGGACTTCGAGGGGGCGCGGTGAAGCGCCGCTCGCGATCACGAGCCGCTCGTACGGCACCCGCTCCCCCGAGGCCAGCTCCACCTCGCCGTCGTGGATGGCGACAACGGACGTCTGCAGGTCGCAGCGGCAATCGTGCTCGTCGTAGAAGCCGGGAGGCTCGACGAGCGTGCCTTCGACGCCGATCTCGCCGCGGAGATAGCGCTTCGAGAGCGGCGGTCGGTGATACGGGACCGACGAGTCGGCGGTCAGCATCCGCAGCGGCTCCTCGCCGCCGGCCTCGCGGTAGCTCGAGACGACCTTGGCCCCCGCCAGCCCGCCGCCGACGATGACGATGCCTGCGCTCACTCCTACCGCTCTACCCTGTGTTCCGCAATGGCAGTCGTCATCGCATCAAGCCTACGCAAAGAGCTCTCGGGCACGCCGCTGTTCGACGGCGTCTCGTTCAGCGTCGAGCGCGGCGACGTCGTCGCGCTTTCCGGCCCCAACGGCGCCGGCAAGACGACGCTGCTGCGCATGATCACGGGTGAGACGAGCATCTCCGGGGGCGAGGTCGCCTTCGCGAAGGGCACACGTATGGCGCTGCACGACCAGCGCCCGCCGTTGCAGCGGGGACTGACGCTGCGCGAGTACGCGCTCTCGGGAGCGGCCGACCTGGTTTCACTGGAGGACGAGCTACGCGCGCTCGAGGCGGCGATGGCGGCCGGCAGCCACGATCCGGCCACGCTGAGGCGCTACGCCGACGCGCAGGCTCGCCTCGAGCATGGCGGCGGTTGGGACTGGCGCGAGCGGGCGGCCTCCGGCCTCCGCGGCCTCGGCTTCCGCGACGAGGACTTCGACCGCCAACTGGACACGTTCTCGGGCGGAGAGCTGACCCGCGCGTCGCTGGGCCGCGCCCTCGCCGGCGATCCCGACCTCCTGCTGCTCGACGAGCCGACGAACCATCTCGACGTGCAGAGCCTCGAGTGGCTCGAGCGAACGCTCACGTCGCTCGACTCTGCCGTGATCCTCGTCGCCCACGACCGCTGGTTCCTGGAGGCCGTCGCGACGGCCGTGCTCGAGCTGGAGGCCGGCAGATCGCTCTTCTTCCGAGGGCCGTGGCACGAGTGGCGCCGTGAGAAGGCAGCGCGGACGATCGCCGCCGGTAAGGCGGTCGCGCGCCACCAGGCAGACATCGCCCGCCTGGAGCGCTTCGTCGCCCGCTTCCGCGCGTCGACACCGAAGATGGCAAGGAAGGCTCAAGCCAAGCTGACCCAGATCGCCCGCGTCGAGAAGGAGCGGTCTCGGGCGGCAGCCGAGCTGGACTCGCTGACGACGCGTGGCAAGTCGCTGGGCTTCGACTTTCTCAAGCCTCCGCGTTCGGGTCGAACAGTCGTGTCCGTGGAAGGGTTGGACGTCGCCGCGGGCGAACGGCCGCTGCTGCACGACGTGACGTTCGCCATCGACCGTGGCGAGCATGTCGGCCTGGTCGGCCCAAACGGTTCGGGGAAGACGACCCTGATCGAGGCGCTGCTGGCTAGACCGCTCGGCTACGGCGTGCTGCCGGCGTACTTCTCGCAGCAGGGAACGGAGCTCGACGAGCGCGGCAGCGTGCTCGACTGCGCGCAGCGGGCGACGGGCCTCCAGCGACCGCAGGCGCAGTCCCTGCTGGGCCGCTTCCTCTTCTCCGGCTGGGAGGTGCACGAGAAGCCCGTGACAGCGCTCTCCGGCGGGGAGCGGCGGCGCCTCTCGCTGGCGTTGCTCGTCGCCTCGGGGGCGAACTTCCTCGTGCTCGACGAGCCGACGAACCACCTCGACCTCGAGAGCAGGGAGGCACTGGAGGAAGCGCTCGAGGCCTTCCCCGGTACGGTGCTGCTCGTCTCCCACGACCGCGCCGTCCTCGACGCTGTGGCCCGGCGCACGCTCGCAATCGAAGACGGCACCGTGCGCTCATACGACGGCGGGTGGGCCGACTACGCCCGCCTAGTGTCCGAAAGAGCCATGTCTAGGGGTCAGACCCAGGGTCAGACACTGAGTCAGACCCCCGACACGTCCAAGAAGGGCACGAAGGCACCGCCGGCCGTGGCCAAGCGACCGCGAGCGATTGTGAAGCTGGAGGCCGAGATCGAGGCGAAGGAGCGCGAGGTCGCGGAGCTGGAGCGCGCGCTCGCCGGCGACTGGGCGAACGTCGACGCCGCCGCGGCCTACCGCCGCGCCCGCGAAGAGCTCGAGGGCCTGATCGCCCGCTGGGAGCAGCTCTTCGAGCAGACGTCGGCGTAGTAAGGTCGGGCCCGCATGGGCGACCGGCTGCGACCCGTATGGGATTTCGACGATCTCGAAGCTTCGCGCACCCGTTTCCGCTCGCTGCTCGACGAGGAGACGACCGACGTCGGCCGCGCCGAGGTGCTCACGCAGCTCGCCCGCGTGGAGGGGCTGCAAGACCGTTTTGCGGACGGCGACCAGCTGCTCGACGAGGCGAGCGCGCTGGCCGGGTCGGACCCGCTCGTCCGCGCCCGTGTCGATCTCGAGCGAGGCCGGCTGCGACGCTCGGGCGGCGACTCCGAGGCAGCGCTCCCGCTGTTCGAGGCGTCGTTCGAGACCGCGCTCGCCATCCCGCACGAGTTCATCGCCGTCGACGCCGCGCACATGGTGGCGATCGCTGCGCCGACCCTTCAGGACCGGCTCGCCTGGGCGGATCGAGGCATCGAGATGGCGCAGTCCTCTGACGATCCGGAGGTCACGACCTGGCTCGGCTCGCTCTTCAACAACGTCGGCTGGGACCACTTCGACGCGGGCGAGTACGAGACTGCGCTCGGCTGGTTCGAGCGGGCGCTCACCGAGCGGGAGAAGAGGCCCGAAGAGCCGGCACGAATAGCCCATGCCCGCGAGGCCGTCGAAGAAGCCCGACGCATGCTCGAAGCACCTCCTCAATAGCGTGGAGGCCGAAGCAGCGCTCTCCTTGCTGCGGCGTCTCGTCGAGATCGAGTCGCCAACCGGCTCTCCGGGCGTCGCAGAGGTGGCCGAGGTGCTGGCAGACGAGCTGAGCCGGCGGGGCGCCGAGGCAAGGTTGCTCGACGGCGGTCACTTATGCGCGGAACTGCCCGGCGCCGGGGCGCCGCTCGCCCTCGTCGGCCACTGCGACACGGTCTGGCCGGAGGGCACGCTGGCGACGATGCCGTTCGTCGCCGACGGCGATCATCGCCCGCGGTCCGGGCGTGTACGACATGAAGGGCTGTCTCGTGCTGATGTTGGTCGCGATCGACGAAGCAGGCTCCAACCGTCGACCGCTGCGTATCTTCCTCACCGCCGACGAGGAGCAGGGCAGCCGCACGGCACGCGATCCGTTGCGGGAAGTCGTCGACGGAGTCGCCGCCGCATTCGTCGTCGAGCCACCGAGCGCGTCGGGAAACCTGAAGACATCTCGTAAAGGGCTTGGGCGTTTCCGCATCGCAGTCCACGGCCGTCCTGCCCACGCCGGCACGAACCTCGCGGACGGAGCCAGCGCAGTCGAGGAACTCGCGCACCAGATCATCCGCCTGCACGCGCTGACCGACCACGAGCGCGGCGTTTCCGTGAACGTCGGCACGATCACCGGCGGGACGGCCGAGAACGTCGTGGCCGCAAATGCGGAGGCAAACCTCGACGTTCGTGTCGCGCGGGCAGCGGACGTGGAGGCTGTCGAGCAGACGCTCCACGGGCTCGAACCGGTCGTCCCGGGGACGACGATCAGCGTCTCCGGCCACTGGACGAGGCCGCCGCTCGAGCCGACGCCCGCTTCCAGGAAGCTCTTCGCGAAAGCCCAGGAGCACGCTGCCGCACTCGGGCTCGAGCTCGGCGAGGAGGCGACGGGCGGGGGCTCTGACGCGAATCTCATCGCCGCCCACGGCGTGCCGGTGCTCGACGGGCTCGGCGCCGAGGGCGGAGGGGCACATGGGTACGACGAGCACGTGCGGCTCGACACGCTCCACTTGCGCGCACGCGTGCTTGCGCGGCTGCTCGAAGACCCGGGGCTGTAAGAGGGTCTGGCGAAACAGTGACTGTGCCGCCGGAATCACGCTGGAGGCGCGCCCCGGCGACGAGCACCGTTCCGCCAGACCCTCCTAGGAAGCGAGGCGCTCGGGCGCTCGTTGCTTGTCCGCGTACATCGCGCGGTCCGCGCGGCCGAGCGCGTCGCCGGCGCCGCGACCGGCCGCCGAGAGGCCGATCGACACGCCGCCCCGGGCCCCCAGCGGCCACACGGCCGCGACCGCACCTCGGATCTTCTCCGCCACCTCTCCGGCCTCTCCGGGCGTTGCCCCTGCCAGTAGCACCGCGAACTCATCGCCGCCCGTCCGCGCCACGAGATCGGCGCGGCGCACACAGCCCTGCACCGCCGTCGCCACGCGGCGCAGGAGCTCGTCGCCGGCCACGTGTCCGAGCGTGTCGTTCACGCGCTTGAAGCCGTCGAGGTCGAGCACCAGCAGCGCCGCCGCGCCGCCGCTGCGGTTCAGCCAGTCGAGCTCCTCGTTGAGCCTGCGCGCATTCCAAACCCCGGTCAGACCATCCCGCGCCGCAAGATCGTTCAGCCGTCGCTCGCGCCGCTTGCGTTCGGTGACGTCGGTGGCGACGAGCAGGCCGGCCTCGCTCCCCAACGGCGACACCGTGATCAGCCAGTCGCGGCCGCCGACCGGCAGCTCCAGCTGGGACTCGACACCGTCGAAGGCGGCGCGGTACGCGGGCGAGAACACCTTGCACACGTCGTCCGGGAATGCCTCGTGCAGCGTCTTGCCCACGGGGTCGACGCCCATGGCAGCGACACCGCGTCCGAGCGCCGCGGAATGGCGCAGGCGCCGATCGAAGATGAGCATCGCTCCCGGGAAACCTCGGGTGAGGAGCTCGTGATCCTGTGAGCGGCGATCTGTGTGCCGGCCGCGGAACATGACCAGCACCGCTCCGGCGAGCAGCATCAGGCCCACGGCAACGGCAACAGCCATAGCCCTGTGATCGGCGGATGCTTGCTCCCCCTTTAGAGTGATCCCGTGCCGACGACGAGGGAGCTCCTCGAAGCAGCCGGGCTCCCCCCGGCCGACCTGCACGAGCGCCCGTCCTCCGACAAGCGGTTCCCCGACGGCTCGCAGTACCGCGTGGAGATCCCGAGCACGGAAGGGCCACGCTGCTTGGAGGCGGTGCTCGAGGAGGCCGAGCGGCTCGACGTCCGCGTGCACCGCGTTTCTCAGGGGTCCGGTGTGTTCCTGCTCACGGATGCCGAGCTCGACGAGATGGCACGGCTGGGGGCAGAGGCGCCGGTGGAAGTCAGCCTGTTCACGCGGCCGAACGCCGGCTGGGGAGTCTCTGCCATGGCGCGCGCTCCCGCCGGCGGAGTCGTCGCCGCGTCCGCGCACGGGCAGGAGCAGGTCGTGGCGTGCCTCGACGACGCAAGGCGAGCGGCCGAGCACGGCTTTCGCAGCGTCCTCATCGCAGACCTAGGCGTCTTGTCGGCGTTCACGGCGCTGCGCGAGCGCGGCGGGCTGCCCGGCGAAATGCAGGCGAAGATCTCGGTGATGCTGCCGGCGGCGAACGCGGCGGCGGCGCGCGTCCTCGAGCAGCTCGGAGCGAGCACCATCAACCTCCCGACGGATCTCTCGTTGGCCCAGATCGCTGCCATCAGGGCTGCAGTCGACTGCCCGCTCGACGTGTACGTCGAGGCACCGGACACGGTCGGCGGCTTCGTGCGCTTCCATGAGATTCCCGAGCTGATCCGCATCGCGTCGCCCGTCTACGTGAAGTTCGGCCTGCGCAATGCGCCTGATGTCTATCCCTCGGGCACGCATCTCGACTCGACTACGGTGGCGCTGTCTCGCGAGCGAGTGCGCCGGGCGCGGCTGGGCATGGAGCTGCTCGCGCGCTCCGGCTACGAGGCCGGGACGTCCGAGCTGGGCGCGGCCGGCCTCGCGGTGCCGATCGTCGCCGGCTAACTGGATTCGAACGTCGCGATCAACGCCTCGGCAACAACCTTGAGCGGCCTGCCGGAGATCTGGCTCGCCCGGCGCAGCCGCTCGAATGCCTCCTGCTCCGTCAGGCCTTCCTTGGCCATGAGCACGCCCTTGGCACGCTCGATGGCCTTGCGGGCTACGAGCGCCTCCGAGAGCGACTCGGCCTCCGCCCGCAACGCCTGCAGCTCGTCATGGCGCGCGCGAGCGGTACTGATCGCCGGCAGGAGGTCTTGTTCGCGGAAGGGCTTCACGAGGTAGCCGTAGACGCCCGCCTCGACAGCGCGCGAGACGATTTCGTCCTGGCCGTAGGCGGTCACCATGACGATCGGAATCGGCCGCTCCTCGAGAATGCGACGTGCGGCGTCGATGCCGTCGAGGCGCGGCATCTTGACGTCCATGACGGCGAGGTCGGGCTCTAGCTCGCGGGCGAGCTCGACGGCCTCGACGCCGTCCCGCGCCTCGCCGCAGACCTCGTAGCCGGCCTGCTCGAGCAGCGCGCGGAGATCGAGGCGGATGATCGTCTCGTCCTCGGCGACGAGAATTCTCACGCCGCCGCCCTTTCGTCACAGACTTGGCACACACCGGTCTGAGCTTCCCCAGTACGCTGAAACCCGGAGGAGGCATGGGGTGGCCCCGGAGGGGGACGGTGGAACGTCATGCGGGAAACGCCACTTCGGCGCGCAGCCCCCCGGCCGACTCGAGCGACAGCGTGCCGCCCAGCTCATCGCGGACGAGCGCCCGCACGATCGACAGCCCTGTGCCGTGCGTTGGCTCGCCGTGGAACCCACCTCCGTCGTCGGCCACCGTGAGCACGACCTCCCCGTTCTTCCCAACGAGCTCGACGTGAACGCTCTGGCCGCCGTGCTCGAGCGCGTTCTGGAAGAGCTCCGTGAAGACAAGCGCCAGCGCCGTCGCGCGGTCTCCGCCCACGGCGAGCGGCTCCAGTGACGCCTCGACGCGCTTCCCCGGCGCCAGCCCTTGCACCAGCATTCCGCGCAGCCGCTCGAGCAGCTCGCCGACGTCGACGTCGTCCTCGCGCTGCTCCGTCAGCACCTCGTGAACCGCGGCAATGGCGAGCACGCGGTTGACCGAGTCCTCGAGCGCCTTGCGCGGGTCGACGCCCTCCGCCCGCGCCTGAAGGCGAAGTAACGACGCCACCGTCTGGAGGTTGTTCTTCACGCGGTGGTGAATCTCCTGAGCAAGAACGCCGCGCAGCACCGCCCGGCCGTGCTCGAGCGCCACCGCAGCGTGGTGCGCGATCGACGTCAGCAGCTGCCGCTCCTCGTCCGTGAACGGTGTGTCCCGGTCGCAGACGAGCTCGCCGATCTGACGCCGTTTCCAGCGCAGTGGGAGACGCACGGCATATGCACCGGGTCGACCCTCGGGCCAAGCGATCTTCCCGTCCTCGAGGACGAGGGCCGCGCCGGTCGCGTCCACGGCGGCCATCGTCGTCTCCACGATCGCCTCCAGCGACTCCTCGAGGTACAGCGACTCGGAGACCGCCTCCGAGATCCGCGCGAGAGCCTCCAGCTCCTCCACGCGCCGCTGAGCCTCGTCGTACAGCCTCGCGTGCTCGATCGAGAACGCCACCTGGGCCGCAATGGCGACGAGCAGGTCGATCTCGGAAGACGTGAACTCGCGTGGCTCGCGCGTGCGCACGTTGAGCGCGCCTTCGAGCCGTTCGCGGGCGAGGATCGGCACCGCGAGGATCGACTCGTACTCGTCCTCCGGCAGACTGGCGAACGTCTTGAAGCGAGGATCGAGATGGGCCTGTGAGGGGATCATCACCGGCGAGCGCTCGCTCGCCGCAGCGCCCGTGATCCCCTCGCCGGGCGCGAGCCGTGGCCTGCGCGTCATCTCCTCGACCCGCGTGCCGTGCGTGGCGCGCAGCACGAGATCGCCTGCCGATTCGTCGAAGAGGTAGACGAAGCAGGCGTCAGCTCCCAGCGCGTCCGCCACCTTGCGCGCCACGAGCGCCAGCACCTCTTCGAGGTCGAGCGTCGAGTTGACGGCGGCGATCGTCTCCGTCAGCAGCCGCAGATGACGGGCCGGCTGGTCGATCCGACGATTGTAGGCGCGGGCACCCGCGGCCTTTTACAAAAGCCTTACCGGATCGAGAGGTTAATTCTCAAACAACGGGAATACCTTCCGCACGGATGAGCTCGTTCGCAATCGACCTCACGTCCACACACGGGTTCCTCGTCGCCGACCGCCGCGGGAGACTGGTCGGCCGAGTCGAGAGCCCGATGTACGGAACTGCACCGGACGAGCCCGACGCGCTCGCCGTTCGGTCGGGGATTTTCTCTCGCAGGCGCATCGTCCCCGCCGCGGCGATCGAGGAGATCGACGGCGCCAGCGGCGTGATCGAGCTCCGGGTCGAGCGCGATTCCATTCGAACTTTCCTCTAGGTCGACGCAGAGGACTCCGTAAGGACCGGGGAGGGGCCCGGCCCTCGGGGTGGTCCGCGGACCCTACCGACGGCCCCTAAAGACGACCACGAGCTGCCAATAGAGCAGCTCGCAGTCGGCCGTCAGTCAGCCCCGCCGCCGCAAAGTGGCGGGGCGTACTCCCGATGTTAGAGCACTTCGCCCACGTCACGGGGCGCTCCGGCGATTTCCGTACTGAGCGGTCTTGCGTCTCTCGTTCTCCAACGACCGTGGGCGGTGGCGAGCGAAGCCCGTCACCGCCGCCGGGCGTGATTTCGAGTCCAGCTCAGAGAGCCGCCAGGTAGCGCTCCATCTCCCACTTGGTGAGCTGGACCCGGTAGTCGTCCCACTCCTTCCGCTTGATCTCGACGTAGCGGTCGAAGATGTGCTTGCCGAGCGCCTTGCGGGCCAGCTCGGACTGCGAGAGCTCGTCGATCGCCTCGCCGAGCGTCTCCGGTAGCGAGACGATCCCGCGCTCACGCCGCTGCTCCGCGGTCAGGTGGTAGAGATTCGTCTCCATCGGGTCGGGCAGCTCGTAGCCCTTCTCGATGCCCTCGAGCCCCGCGTGCAAGAGGCACGCGAACGTGAGGTACGGATTGCAGGCGGGATCCGGGCAGCGAATCTCGGCGCGTGTTGCCTGCTCCGAGCCCGGCTTGTAGAGCGGAATACGGATGAGCGCCGAGCGGTTCCTCTGCGACCAAGCCACGTAGACGGGCGCCTCGTAACCGGGGACGAGCCGCTTGTACGAGTTCACCCACTGCGCGAAGACGCCGGCTATCTCGCGAGCGTGCCGTAGCTGGCCTGCGATGAAGGCCTTGCCGACGTCGGACAGGTGCCACTTGTCGTCCGCGTCGAAGAACGCGTTGCGGCCGTCGGTGAACAGCGACTGGTGCGTATGCATGCCCGAACCGTTCTCGCCGAAGATCGGCTTCGGCATGAACGTCGCGTACACGCCGTTCTTCGCCGCGATCTCCTTCACGATCAGCCGGTACGTGAGCACGTGGTCGGCCATGTCGAGCGCGTCCGCGTACCGGACATCGATCTCGTGCTGCGACGGCCCCACCTCGTGGTGCGCGTACTCGACGGGGATCCCCATCGACTCGAGCGCGTGGATCGTCTCCTGGCGCAGCTCCGTCGCTGCGTCGAGCGTCGTCTGCGCGAAGTAGCCGCCTTCGTCGAGGGTCGTCGGGTCGTCCGCGCCCTTGAAGAGGAAGTACTCGAGCTCCGGCCCGATGTTGAAGGTGTCGAAGCCCATCTCGCGCATACGCTCGACGGCGCGCCGCAAGACGTAGCGCGGGTCGCCCTCGTAGGGCGCTCCGTCGGGCGTGACGACGTCGCAGATCATCCGCCCCACCTTCGAGCGGTCGCCCTCCGAGTAGGGCATGAGCTGGAACGTCTTCGGGTCGGGGATGGCCACCATGTCCGACTCCTCGATGGCGTTGAAGCCGGTGATCGACGAGCCGTCGAAGCCCATGCCGTCGTCGAGCGCGTCCTCGATCTCTGCCGGGGTGATGGCGAAGCTCTTCAGGTGGCCCTCGAGGTCGGTGAACCACAGGAGGATGAAGTCGACGCCCTCCTCTTTGATCCGCTCGAGCACTCGCCCTCGCTCGGCCGGGTCGCTCGTTGCCCTGTCTTTCGTCTCTGCCATCTGCGTCATCTCTCCTCCTCTAAGAATGCAAAAAGCCCCGGGCACATGCCCGAGGCCACGTCGCCTCAAACGACCGCGTCAGTCTACAGGCAGCCGGAGGACGTCGCCAAGTGTTTTCGGTTGTCGTGGACAAACGGACCAACTTCGTTCTACGATCCCGTAGTGGGAGAGCGAGATGTCCAGAAATGGACGCTCGCAAGGGAGGTACGCCAGCCTCGGGGTCGGCTGCTGCCCGGGCGAGCGTTGACAGCCGATCCGCGGCGAAACCGACTATTGCGCTGGGCACTGGTCGTGCTGCTCGCCTCGATGTCGGTGCTCTTCCTCCGTGCGGCGACTGTTGCGCAGGGCGCGACCGCCGGGCTCGTAGCGGCTTACGCCTTCGACGAAGGAGCAGGCACCACGGTCACC
The DNA here is from genome assembly GCA_963711315.1 of uncultured Actinomycetes bacterium. Lineage (GTDB taxonomy): Bacteria > Actinomycetota > Thermoleophilia > Gaiellales > Gaiellaceae > PALSA-612. The sequence continues at coordinate 93,546 of CAVQDQ010000005.1, read as the reverse complement.
GACGCCTCGGGCACGGGCAACAACGGCGCCATCGGCTCTGCCAGCTGGACTGCCTCGGGCAAGTACGCGAACGCGCTCTCCTTCAACGGCACCTCGTCCAAGGTGACGGTCGCCGACTCCGCCTCCTTGGATCTCACGACCGGCATGACGCTCGAGGCCTGGGTCTTCCCCACCGACGGCGGTGGCTGGCGCGACGTCGTCTACAAGGGCGTGGACGACACGTACTACCTCATGCATTCCTCCTCGACCGGGGTGCCGGCGCTCGGCGGCAAGTTCAGTCCGTCCTCGTTGCTAGGTCCTTCTGCGCTGCCGCTGAATACGTGGTCGCATCTCGCCGGAACATACGACGGGACGACGCTACGCCTGTACGTCAACGGCACGCAGGTGGCAAGCCGCGCCCAGTCGGGGCCGATCCAGACGACGACGGGCGAGCTGACGATCGGCGGCGATGGCTTCTACGGGCAGTACTTCCAGGGTCGCATCGACGAGGTCCGTGTTTACAACGTCCCACTGACACAGGCCCAGATCCAGTCGGACATGAACACGGCGATCGGTGGCTCCGGCGGAGGCCCCCCCGACTCGACTCCGCCGACGGTGTCGATCACGTCGCCCGCTGCGGGCTCGAGCGTGTCGCAGGTGCAAACGATCTCCGCCACAGCTTCCGACAACTTCGGAGTATCGAGTGTGGGCTTCTTCGTGGACGGCACCAGCGTCGGCACGACCTTCACCGCCCCCTACGTCGTGCAGTGGAACACCACCACCGTGACGAACGGACCCCACACCCTGACGGCCGTGGCCAGCGACACCAGCGGGCTCCAGACAACTTCAGCACCCGTCGCAGTGACTGTCGCCAACTCCGGCGTCGTCAACCCCGGCTTCGTAAACGAGGTCGTCGTTCCCGACATCGTCGATGCGACGACGATCGCCTTCCTGCCGGACGGCAGAATGCTTGTCGGCGAGCTGTCCGAAAAGATCCTTGTCGTCCAGCCCGGCGCGAGCCAGCCTGACCCCACGCCCTTCCTGCAGCTGGAAAGTAACAACTGCTGCGAGCAAGGGCTGATGGACATTCTGCTCGATCAGAACTTCGCTCAGAACGGCTACTACTACATCTTCTACACGAAGGGAACTCCGGGAGCGCCGGGGCACAACAGGGTCTCGCGCTTCACCGCGAGCGGAAACGGGACGATCCCCGGCAGTGAGCAAGTGCTCTGGGAGGACCCGGTTGGCGCGGCCGGCGAGCACCACGGAGGCAGCCTTGCCTGGGGCGCAGACGGAAAGCTCTACTTCACCTACGGGGATCAGTTCCAGGGCACGCCCGCACAAGACCTGACGAGCTTCAGAGGCAAGGTCCTGCGCATCAACAAGGACGGAACGGTTCCGACAGATAATCCCTTCTACGACGGGACAGGCCCGAACAAGGACGCGATCTGGGCCCTCGGGCTGCGGAACCCGTTCCGGATGTCCATCGATCCGGTTACGGACAAGATGTACATCGGCGACGTCGGAGGCAACGACGCCAGCACCGCCTGGGAGGAGGTGAACCTCGGCGCGCGCGGGGCGAACTACGGTTGGCCGCTCTGCGAAGGGCCCTGCGGTATATCGGGTGTGACGAGCCCCATCCACGGCTACGCGCACAACGGACGCGACGGGGCGATCGTGGGCGGAGTGGTGTACCGGGGCACTCAGTTCCCGAGCGAATACCAGGGAAGCTACTTCTTCGGCGACTACGTGCAGAACACGATCAAGCGCCTCGTGTTCGACAGCAGCGGCAACGTTGCGAGCGTGGCCAACTTCTGGCCGGCAGACGGCACTCCCGATGGTCCGTCGGTCGGCGATCCGGTCAAGTTCCTCGTCGGCCCCGACGGATCGCTCTACTACGTCGACATCGGCTTCACCGATCAGCACGTCCCGAACCCGGCTGCAATCAGGCGAATTCGGTACATAGTGGGCGATCAGCCGCCCTCGGCCGTCGCGAGCGGAAATCCGACGTCCGGGCAGGCGCCGTTGACGGTTCAGTTCTCCAGCGCAGGCTCTTCAGACCCAGAGGGAGCCGCGCTCACCTACTCGTGGGTGTTCGGAGACGGAGGGACTTCGACACAGCCCAATCCCGCTCACACGTATCAATCGTCCGGCCAGTACACGGCTCGCTTGACAGTCTCCGACGGAGTCAACTCGACGGTGTCGAACGGCATCACGATCTTTGTAGGCAGCCCACCCGTGCCTACGATCTCGTCGCCGACCAACGGCGCGTTGTTCCGTGCCGGCGACACGATCGCGTTCAGCGGTGACGCGACCGACCCGGACGAAACGCTGCCGGCGAGCGCGTTCGACTGGACGATCCTCTTCCACCACGAGAGCCATGTGCACCCAGGCGGAAGCGTCGCGGACTCCAAGACAGGGACGCTGCAGATTCCGACGAGCGGCCACGACTTCCAGGGCGCGACGAGCTACGAGATCGTCCTCACCGTCACCGACTCGACCGGTCTCACAGCCTCGACATCGGTGAGCGTCTTTCCCGACAAGGTCAACGTGTCGTTCGACTCGGTGCCGAGCGGCCTGACGTTACAGATCGACGGAATCAGCAAGGTGACCCCGTTCACGTCCGATGACGTCAAGGGGTTCCAGCATACGATCAACGCGCCGAACCAGACGAGCAGTGGCAACTCGTACACGTTCAGCACGTGGTCTGACGGAGGAGCCCAGAGCCACGGGATCGTTGTCCCGGACGCGAACCAGAGCTACACGGCGACCTTCCAGGTGACCGCAGGGCCTACGCCCGTCGCTGCCTACGCCTTCGACGAAGGAGCAGGCACCACGGTCACCGACGCCTCGGGCACGGGCAACAACGGCGCCATCGGCTCTGCCAGCTGGACTGCCTCGGGCAAGTACGCGAACGCGCTCTCCTTCAACGGCACCTCGTCCAAGGTGACGGTCGCCGACTCCGCCTCCTTGGATCTCACGACCGGCATGACGCTCGAGGCCTGGGTCTTCCCCACCGACGGCGGTGGCTGGCGCGACGTCGTCTACAAGGGCGTGGACGACACGTACTACCTCATGCATTCCTCCTCGACCGGGGTGCCGGCGCTCGGCGGCAAGTTCAGTCCGTCCTCGTTGCTAGGTCCTTCTGCGCTGCCGCTGAATACGTGGTCGCATCTCGCCGGAACATACGACGGGACGACGCTACGCCTGTACGTCAACGGCACGCAGGTGGCAAGCCGCGCCCAGTCGGGGCCGATCCAGACGACGACGGGCGAGCTGACGATCGGCGGCGATGGCTTCTACGGGCAGTACTTCCAGGGTCGCATCGACGAGGTCCGTGTTTACACCGTCCCACTGACACAGGCCCAGATCCAGTCGGACATGAACACGGCGATCGGAGGCGGCGGCCCTCCGCTCGACACGACGCCGCCCACCGCTCCCACCAACCTGACGGCAACTGCTGCCGGCTCCAGCCAGATCAACCTCAGCTGGACGGGCTCCACCGACAACGTGGCCGTCACCGGCTACCGCCTGGAGCGCTGCCAGGGTGCAGGCTGCACGAACTTCCTGCAGGTCGCAACGCCTCCTGGCACGACCTTCTCGGACATCGGCCTGGTGGTCAACACGAGCTACAGCTACCGGGTGCGAGCGGTCGATGCCGCGATCAACTTCAGCGGCTACTCCAATGTGGCCAGCGCCACCACCGCGCCCGACACGACGCCGCCCACCGCTCCCACCAACCTGACGGCAACTGCTGGCGGCTCCAGCCAGATCAACCTCAGCTGGACGGCCGCGACCGACAACGTGGCCGTCACCGGCTACCGCCTGGAGCGCTGCCAGGGTTCGGGCTGCTCGGGCTTCGCGGAGATCGCCCAGCCCACGGGGACGACGTTCTCGGATGCGGGGAGAAGCGCCTCGACGAGCTACTCCTATCGCGTGCGCGCCGTCGACGCAGCGGGCAACCTCGGCCCCTACTCGGGGACTGCAACGGCGACGACGCCGGCCTCGACATCAGGCTTCGTCGCCGCCTACGCATTCAACGAGGGATCGGGGACGACGGCTGCCGATGCGTCGGGGAATGGGCTGACGGGCACGTTGACGAACGGGGCCACCTGGGGCACGGGCCGAAACGCGGGTGCGGTGCTGCTGGATGGCGTCAACGACTTCGTGGAGCTGGGGAATCCGCTGCTGCTGCGGTTGACGGGGAGCATGACCGTCAGTGCGTGGGTCAATTCGGCGACGTTCCCCCGCGACGACGCGGCGATCGTCTCCAAGCGCACGAGCTCCAAGATCGGCTATCAGCTGGACACGACGGTCGACCGCGGGCCGCGCACGATCGGCTTCAAGCTCACGAACAGCTCCGGCGGCGACATGTTCCGCTACGGGGCGACCACGCTGCAGGCCAACACCTGGTACCACGTGACGGGGGTCTACAACGCTGCCACGTCCCAGCTGCACGTGTATCTGAACGGCCAGCTGGACGACGGCACACTGCTGGGCACGGTCACCTCGGCTCAGCAGAACTCGTCTGCCAACGTCCAGATCGGCCGGCGCCCGGGTTCCAACAACTTCAATCTCAACGGTCGCATCGACGACGTCCGCATCTACAGCAGGGCACTGACGCTGGCCGAGATCCAGGCGGACATGAACGCGCCGGTCGCGGCGGTCCCTGCCACAATCTTTGGTCTTGTAATACAACGCTAGGTTGGTTCTTGCTTGAGTGCCGCCGTCGCATGGATGTCAGGCGTGCGGCCGTGGTGGCGAATCGCCCGGGCGTAGAGTGGGACGGCAGGCGTCAGCACGAGCGCTCCCGTAGCCAATGCGGTACGGATCCCGAAGAGGTTTCCCACGAGCCCGACCATCGGACCGCCGCCCGACTCACCGACGGAGTGGCTCACGTTCGTCATGGAGATCACCGTCGCGCGCGCCCTCGATTCCGCGATGTTGCCGTTCACCCACGTCATGAACACCGGTGCCTCGAGCGAGTAGGCAACCCGCACGGCCCAGAAGCCGCCAACGGCCACCGCGAAGCCTCCCGCGAGCGCGAAGGCAAGCATGGCGCCGACGAGGGCGAGCTCGAGCACGATGAGGAGCCGCGCCATGCTGGCCACGCCCAGGCGCTCGAAGCGCCCGAGGAGCGGCTGGGCGACGACGATCGCAAGCAGCATTGCGGCGGCGTTGAGCACCCCGAACCACAACAGGGGGCTCAGCCCGGCGAAGTCCGGCACGCCGATGTCGATGAGCAGGTGCGCTTCCCAGAGGCGGTCGAATCCTTCGTCCGACACGCCGCGCAGGAACGTGATGACAGCCAGGATCAGGAGCACCGAATTGCCCCGGAACAGGCCGGCGCCGTGTCTCGCCGTTCCGACCATGGAGCGAGCAGCGCTGACGTCCTGCTGCCGAGCCGGGCGGAAGCCAGTCTCGGGCATCGCTACGGCGAGGAAGCCGCCGAGAGCGAGCAGAACGACTCCGCCGAGCACGATCGGCAGGCGGAGATCGATGACGCCCAGGCCTACCGCAGCGCCGATGGCGAGCAGGCCGGCAACGCGAGCAGCCTGAGCCCCGCGCTGATACGCGACACCGAGACGCTCCAGACCGACTTCGTCGGCGAGCCAGGCATCGATCGCGCCGCTCTTGAACGTCCAGCCGAAACCGATCACGGCCTGGGCGAGGAGAATCACCAGCACGCCCTCGACGAGGCCCGTGACGATCAGGCCGGCGCCCACGATGACCTGGGCGACGATCACCGAGGCCCGCCGTCCGTACGTGTCCGCCACGACGCCGGTGGGTACCTCGAAGAAGAAATACGCCATCTCGAAGGCCGTCCCCGTGAGCACGAGCTGGAGCGGCGACATGCCGACCTCGAGGACGAAGTAGATCGGCGCGACCGTCCACGCAAGACGCATCGCAAAGGACTCCGCCGCCTGGTAGCCGATCCACGTGGCGTACGCGGACGGCCTGCGCATCTACTTCCTCGCGATGAAGACGACGAAGTCGTCGTCCGCCGTCGGCGGACGATCTTCGTAGCCGGCGCGCAGCTCGACGTCGACGAAGCCGGTTCGCTCGAGCAGGAGCTCGAGCTCGTACGTGAAGTACTGCGTCATCGCGATCTTGTGCAGCTCCTCGGCGAGCAGTTCGTCGTCTCGCCAGTGGAAGGCGCGCATCTCGATCGCGACGCGCTGAGCGAGCGGATCCGACTCCACGAGGCGGGAACGAAGCTCCAACTCGGTGCCGTCGGGAAGCGGCCGCCGATCGCCACGGTCGCGCCAGGGCCGCGGCAGCTCCTGCCTCTTCTCCTTCGCCCAGTACGGCCAGAGGAAGGTGTCCGCGTACGGGGCCTCGTTGTCGACTACAAGCAAGCCGCCGGGCTCGAGATGCTCGTAGAGGCGCCGAAGTCCCTCGATGTCGTGCTCGCGGTGACCGCCGAGGCCAAAGCCACCGCAGACGACGATGGTCAGGTAGCGTCGCGGCAGGTCGAGCTCGTGCATCGCCTGGGCGTAGAGGTTCGGCTCGGCTAGCCCCTTGCTCTCGCAGCGCTCGCGAACCCGGTCGAGCATGTCGGACGAGATGTCCGAGCCGTCGACGTCGAGCCCCGCCTGGAGGTACGGCACGAGCAAGCGGCCGGTGCCGCAGGCCGCATCGAGCGCCGGCTGGCCCGCCACGACGAATTTCCGGAAGTACTCGATCTCCGGCCCGTCGAGATTGAACTCCGCCCACCAGCGCGAGACGAGGCCGTAGTGCCAGGTCTGCGCGCGCGTGGTCATACGGCGAGCACGCGGTCGACTTCAGCGCGCGCGAAGCGCTCCGCCTCGCGCGGATAGCCCTCGACATCCGAGCAGAGCCGCGCGTAGAGGTCCATTGTCGCGCGCAGAGCGCGCCGAACGTCGTCTTCGTCGTACTGCGCGATCGTCGCACCCAGTGCGCTCACGGCCTGGAGGTCCCCCCAGCGCTCGACGAAGCGGCCGCCGTACCAGTGGTCGACGCGGCGAGTCCGTGCTTCCCACTCGAGCGCGAGAAGGACGAGCCGTTTCAGGTCCCCGTTGCAGCATTCCAATGCCCGCCAGAGCTCCCCGCGACGCAGCTTCTTCGCCGCCCAGATCGCCTTGAACCAGAACTCGCTCGCCGCCTCGCCCACCTCGTGGGCCGTTGGCGGCGCGGTCGGAGGCATCCAACCCGCCGCACTTTCCACGACGCGACCGAGAGCACCATCGCGGTCGTAAAGGACGCGTGCCCCGCGATACACGAGCTCGCGTACGGCGTCGCTCGGCTCGCGCAAGAGGTTCTCTGCCGGTACGGCGACGAGGTCGACGTCGGTTCCGTCCGCAAACGCAAGACGGCGTTGCGGAAACGCTCCAGGCGGCCGTTCCACGAACATGATCACCGCATCGGCGAATGCGGCCCTGGAATCCTCCAGCACCCCCTCGACATCATCCGTGAGGAGCAGGAGGTCTACGTCGCCCCAGGCGTCGGGCGCGCAGACCGCGGAGCCCACGAGAAGTACGGCGTGTACGTCGTCGCGAGCGCTTGCCCACGAGCAGACGCGCTCGATCACGCCGAGGCGCCCGTGTAGTTCTTGAGCCCGAAGCGCCAGAACCAGCGCGTGAACGCGAACAGCGCTACCGCGAAGCCGAACGCGAGCAGTAGCGTCGACCACGCGAGCCGCGACGTGATCGCCTGCGCGGGCACGGTGACCGCGAACGCGATCGGGATGAGGAACGTGACGCTGTAGCGGAGCCACGGCGGGTAGACGCCGACCGGCCAGCGGCCGGTCAGGAACACGCCGTCGAAGAGCTCCGCCGGCTGCCCCATTCGCACGAGCCAGAAGGCGACCCGTCGTCAGCACGAGCCAGAAGCAGTAGATCATCGCGGTGCCGAGCGCGAGCGCGACGAGGAACGCGAGCGCGTCGACAACGCCGACGCCACTCGAGGCGAGAGATGCCGACCCCGATCAGGATCAGCCCGGAAACGACGTCGACGATCTGCCAGATGCGAACTGGCGCACGCTCACGAGTACCTGGGCGTCCTCGGGCTTCGTCAGCGCGTAGTCGAGCGTTCCCTGCTGGACGTCCTCCGTCAGCGGATCATGTTCGGCTGGATGAATGTCCGGATCACCCCGCCGAGCAGGATCTGAATCCCGAGCAAGCACAGCAGCTCCGGCTGCGTCCACCCGTTCAGCTCCGTCGTGTGCGAGTAGACGAGCGCGAACACCACGAGCCCCGTCACGACCTGGAGCAGCGACTGGAGGAGGCTGACGCGAAATTCACGCGGTACTGGAGGTCGTTAAGCACGCCAACCTCGAGAAACACCCGCCACACGGAGTGTGCGTCATCAACCGCCGACCGCCGAGAAGCGCCGGACGGCGAACCGCCACGCGATCAGGAACAACCCGAGCCCGGCCGCCGATCCAGAACGCCTGCACGCGCAGCCCGAGCAACAGCTGCTGGTCGAGTCGTCGCCGACGAGCGCCTTGATCGGGAAGTAGAACGTCCACTGGAACGGGAGGAACTTCGCGACCTCCTGCACCCAGTCGGGCATCAGCGGCAGCGGGACGAGACGGCCGGAGAGCAGGAGCTCGATCATCATCCAGAGATCGAAGAAGGCCGCGCCGCGCGTCGTCCAGAAGCAGAGCATCCCCATCAGCGACTGGAACATCGTGCGGATGAGGTACGCGCCCCAGATGGCGATAAAGAAGACGACCGCCTTCTCCGCCGTCAGCTCGAACGCCGGATCGAAGAGGAACGTCAGCGCGAGCCCGATCGGCAGTCCAGGCGCGATCACGACGACCTTCCAGCCCGCGAAGTACGCGATGTCCCGATGGAGGGGGTGGATCGGCTTCAGCAGCTCCCCGGACAGCTGGCCTTCGCGGATGCGCCATTCCCAGATACGGCGCCGAAGACGATGTTCATGTTCCGGACGAGCGTCCAGACGATGTAGTAGGCGGCGAACTCACCGGCCGTGATCCCGCCGACCGACCCACCGCTCTGCTCGGCGATCGTCGTCCAGACGACGAGGTAGATGATCGGCTCGGCGACCATTCCGAGCATGTAGAAGTAGTTCGCGGCGCGGTACTGGAACTGCGTCGAGACCGCGGTGCGCACGGTTGTGGCGTAGAAGTCCACGAGGGAGCGCAGACGCCCGCGCGCGTCGGTGACGAGCCGGTGCAGCGACGGCGCTCACTGCGCCTGGGGCGAAGACGAGCTCGATCACGTCCTCGATCGGCGGGTCCTCGATCGTCAGGTCGAGCACCTGCTGCTCGGCGAGCAGCCGGCCGGCGACGTCGCGACGTCTCCGCCTTTGGCACGCGGATCGTCACCCAGTCGCCGTCCCTGTGGATCACCTCGCCGTAGAGGCTGAGGTCGGCCTGCGCCGTTCTCGAGCACAACGCCGATCGTCTTGTACGCCGCGAACGTGTCGGCCAACCCGGTCAGCGCGCCGTCGTACCAGGATCACGCCGTGGTGGATGACGATCACGCGCTTGCAAAGCGCCTCCACGTCGGCCATGTAGTGGCTCGTCAGCAGGACGGTCGCCCCGTGCCGCCGGTTGTATTCGGCGACGAACGCGCGGATGCCGCTTCTGCATCGTCACGTCGAGGCCGATCGTCGGCTCGTCGAGGAAGAGCACCTGCGGAAGGTGCAGCAGCGAGCCGACCATCTCGACCTTCATCCGCTCGCCGAGCGACAGGTTGCGCACCGGCTTGCGTACGAGGTCGCCGACGTCGAGCAGCTCGATCAGCTCGTCCCGCGTCTCCGTGAACTGGTCGCGTGGGCAGCCGGTAGATGGCGCGATTGAGCTCGAACGAGTCGAGCGCCGGCAGGTCCCACTGCAGCTGATTGCGGTTGCCCATGACGAGCGTGATCTGCCGCAGGAAGCTCACGCTCTCGCTTCGACGGCACGTAGCCGAGCACGCGCGCCTCCCCCGACGTCGGGTAGAGCAGGCCCGACAGCATCTTCAGCGTCGTCGTCTTGCCCGCGCCGTTCGGCCCGAGGAATCCGACCACCTCGCCGGGCGCGATCGTCGAACGAGATGCCGTCGACCGCCCGCACCTCACGCATCGTCCGCCGGAACGAGGCCCTTCGTCGCGTGACTTGAGGCCGGCCTCGCGCTCGGGCACGGAGAACGTCTTCCGGAGCTCCGCGACGTGAACGACCGCGTCGCCATCCTGAACGCTTCAGCTTCCCGTGCTTCTTCGCGTACACCTCGCCACGGTGGAACACCCACAGGCCGAGCGGCACCGACACTGCCCCGATGATGAGCAGCGGCCAGATCACGCCCCACATCGTGTCCAGACCGTCGCCGTCGAGAATCGCGGCACGGATGCCCTCGAGCGCATACGTGGCGGGCGAGATCTTCGACAGCGCCTGCATCCACTCGGGCAGCACCGAGACGGGGTAGTAGACGCCGGAGACGACGAGCAGCATCCCCTGGGCGATGAAGCCGAGCTGCATCCCCTTCTCCGGGGAAATGAGCGGCATGACCGAGGTCATCATCCCGATGCCGATGAACGAGACCGACGCGATCACGAGCACGACGAACGCCGCCGCGAAGTTCGCGTCGGGAAACGACAAATCGAAGAAGAACGCGACCACGATGAACAGCAGCACCGCTCGGACCAGCCCGTAGAGAATCGCGAAGAAGCCCTGCCCGGCCAGGTGCATCGACCGCGACAGCGGCGCCATGAACGTGTACTCGATCGTTCCCTCCCAGCGCTCCCACGCGACGGTCTCCGTGAGGAACTCGAAGATGATCCCCAGGTACGCCCAGACGACGGCGCCGATCAGCAGCGACGCCGTCGCCTGCTCGACGTCGAGCTTGCCGCCGGTGGCCTCGATGCCCTCGGCGATGAAGACGATCGTCAGCGTGTTGGCGACGGTCCAGACGAAGAACGCGACGTCCCACAGGAAGTAGCGCTTCGTGAGATAGAGGTTGCGCTCGACGACACCCGCCGCCCCGATCAGCTCGGCGCGCATCGTCCCGACCAGGGCTCTCATGCGAACACCTCCCGTTCCACGTCCTCCTCGTCCATCTCCTCCTCGAACCCGCGACCGGTGGCGGCGAAGAACGCCTCTTCCAGCGTCTCCACTCCGTAGCGCTCCTTGAGCTCGTCCGCGGGCTCGAGCACCAGCAGCTGGCCGCGGTCGAGAATCCCAACCCGGTCGGCCAGGGCCTCTGCCTCCGCAAGGTCGTGCGTGCAGAGGAGGATCGTCGCCTCGTGGGTCTCGCGGATCTCCCGGATGAACTTCTGCACCTCCTGCTTCGAGCGCGGGTCGAGCCCCGTCGTCGGCTCGTCCAACAGCAGCAGGACGGGCGACGTGAGCAGCGCCCGCGCGAGGGCGACCTTCTGCTGCATGCCGCGCGAGAGGTTCTCCATCGACTCTCCGCGCCGCTCCGCCGGGAAGCCGACCCGCGTGAGGATCTCGGGAATCTTCGAGCGCGTCTGGCCCGCGGTCATGCCGTAGAAACGCGCCGCGTAGCTGAGGTTCTCGGCCGCCGACATCTTCTTGAAGAACGAGGCCTCCACCGAGACGCGCGTTATGAGCTTCCGCACCGGCCGCGGCTCCGTGAAGACGTCGTGTCCGAAGATGTGTGCGGAGCCTCCGTCATGCAGCAGCAGCGTCGCGAGCAGGCGGACCAGCGTCGACTTGCCCGACCCGTTCTGGCCCAGGATGGCAACCGTTTCACCGCGCTCGATCGTGAACGAGACGTCCTTCAGCGCCGCGAAGCGCACGCGCTTGCGGCCGCTGCGGCGGCGGAACTCCTTGCGCAGGTTGTGGACTTCAACGGCGAACATGCGGTGCTCCTGGTCAGATGGAACGGCGGACACGCTTGCACTGCCCGGACAAAACGCGGGCGGCGCACGAGAACTCAGGTGTCAGCCGAGGAGCAACATCGCGACGGCCACATTAGCAGCCGAGTCGGGCGGCGGCAATCCCCGTTTACTCGGCAGGCTGATCGACGAGCTGGTGGATCACGAACAGCGGCTCGCCTGCCTGCGACTCATGGCGCGACTGAGCAGTCACCTGCCCGATGTCGGGATACTCGACGACCTCCGGAGACGGGCGGGTGCCGGCCATCAGGTAGCGCACCGGCTCCGGCGTGCGGTTCGTGAGGCCGTGAGCGCCTTCCGGCCCGCGGAGAAGTGGACGGTGTCGCCCTCTTCCAACTGTCGCTCACCAGCGGGCGTGCGGAGCGTTGGCTGTCCGCGAAGCACGATCAGCAGCTCCTCGGAGCCGTGGTGGAAGTGGTAAGCGGAATACCCGTCGGGTGGAAGCTCGTAGACGCTTGCGCCAAGCATCCCCCCGGACGGCACGAGCCGCTTGGAGCTGGCACGGCCGCCGGACCAGTCGTCCTCGGGCCCGGAGTCCCACTCGTCGCCCCACACGTTCACGGGGACATACTGCCAACGTGGAGATTCGCTTCGCGGATTGCCGCTACGACCTCGCCGATCCTCCGGCCGCCCGCGCGCGCTATTTCGAGGGCCACATCCCGGGCGCGGCGTTCATGGATCTCGACACGGAGCTCTCGGACCTCTCCGTGCCGCCGGAGGTCGGCGGCCGGCATCCACTGCCCTCGGCGGAGCAGTTCGCCGCCGCCGCCGGTCGTGCCGGCATCGGAGACGGGACGCTCGTGGTCGCCTACGACGACGACATGACGGGCGGCGCGGCCAGGCTCTGGTGGCTACTGCGCCATTTCGGCCACGAGCACGCGGCTGTGCTCGACGGAGGGCTCGGGATCTGGCTCGGCCCGCTGGCCCGGGGCGAGGAGGAGATCGAGTCCGCGCTGTTCGTGACACGAGAGCGGACGGACGACGTGATCACGACCGACGAGATCCTCGAGCGGCTCGGAGACCCGCGTCTGGTGCTCGTCGACGCGAGGCCGGAGGACCGCTTCCGCGGCGAAGCCCTGGGCCTCGATCCCGTCGCCGGCCACATCCCCGGCGCCGTCAGCCTGCCGCTTACACGGTACACAGGTGCCAGCCGAGCTGCTCGAGGCCGAGGAAATCGCCTGCTACTGCGGCTCGGGCGTCGCCGCCTCCGCGCTCGTGCTCGCGCTGCACCAGGCCGGTCGCAACGATGCGCGTCTCTACGCGGGCTCCTGGAGTGAGTGGTCTCGCAAGGGCCTGCCGGCGGAACCTTGACGCTTGCGCGGCTCACCCCCTACCCTGCCCGCATGAACTTCCCGACCTCGACGTGGGCGTGGGCGTGGCGCTGCGAGCGAGGCGGGAGCGTCGACTGACCCGACGTCCACAGCCGCTTCGCTCGCGAGACCTTCCAGCCGGGAGGTCTTTTTCGTTCTCGAGGAGCTCATGAACTCGACCACCGTCATTCCCACCGATCTCGTCACCCCACTCGGGGCGTACCTGCGGCTGCGCGAGCAGGGCGGAGCAGCGTTCCTGCTCGAGTCGGTCGAGCACGGCCGGCTGGGCCGCCACTCGTTCGTCGGCTGCGGCACCGAGCTCGTCTCGTTCGACGAGGCGGAGTCGCGACCGGAGCCGGTCGTCGGCTATCTCGCCTACGACCACGCGACCACGCTCGAGCCGACCGTGCCGCTGCCGGCAGCCGGCCCAGCCGCGCCGGAGAGCCGGTTCGTCGTCGCCGACACGCTCGTCCGCTTCGACCACGCGCACGGCTTCGCCGAGGTGCTCTGGGGAGACCCGGACGCCACCACCGCCTTGCTGGAGGGGCCGCGTCCCGGGCTGCCCGGTATCGACGGGGGCAAGGGCCACATGCGCCGCTTCCCCTCCCGCCTCGACTACGAGCGAGGCGTGCGCCGCGCGATCGACCACATTCGCGCCGGAGATGCGTTCCAGATCGTCCTATCGCAGCGCGCGGAGCGGCCGACGGCGGCCGGAGCAATCGCCGTCTACCGAACGCTGCGCAGGATCAACCCGTCCCCGTACAACTTCCTGCTCGACCTCGGCGACATCTCACTCGTCGGCTCGTCCCCCGAGACGCTCGTGAAGCTCGACGGCCGGCGCGCCAGCGTCAACCCGATCGCGGGCACCGTGCGCCGAGGCCCCGGCGACGTCGAGAAGCTGCTCGCTTCGGAGAAGGACCGTGCCGAGCACGTGATGCTCGTCGACCTCGGCCGCAACGACCTTTCCCGCGTGTGCGAGGCGGGGTCGGTGAAGGTGGAGCGCTTCCTCGAGGCGGAGCGCTTCTCCCATGTCACACACCTGGTCTCCGAGGTCGCCGGAACGCTCCAGAACGGCGTGGCGCCGTTCGACCTGCTCCGCGCGTGCTTCCCGGCGGGAACGGTGTCCGGTGCTCCCAAGGTGCGGGCGATGCAGATCATCTCCGAGCTCGAGGGGTACCGACGGGGTCCGTACGCCGGCGCGGTCGGCTATCGCCTGCCGGATGGTTCGCTCGACACGTGCATCGCGATCCGCACGATCGTGCTCCGTGACGGCGTGGCGTACCTCCAGGCTGGGGCTGGGATCGTGGCCGACTCCAGCCCCCAGGCCGAGCACGACGAGTGCCTGCGCAAGCTTGCCGCGCTCGAGACGGCCCTCAACCTGGCGGAGGCGGCGCGATGAAGATCCTGCTCGTCGACAACTACGACTCATTTACCTATAACCTCGCGCACCTGCTGGAGGAGCTCGGCGGCGAGGTCGTCGTGCGACGCAACGACGAAATCGATGCCGACGGGGCGGCGGAACTCGCTCCCACGCACTTCGTGGTCTCACCAGGGCCGGGCAGGCCCGAGGAATCGGGCGCCACGCTCGACATCGTTCGGCGCCTTGCCCCCACGACGCCGACGCTCGGCGTCTGCCTCGGCCACCAGGCGATCGTCGAGGCCTTCGGCGGTGAGATCTCACAAGCAAAGCGGCTGCTGCACGGGAAGGCGTCGGAGATCGAGCACGACGGCCGAGGGATCTTCACCGGCCTGCCGCAGAGCTTCAGCGCCGGCCGCTACCACTCGCTGGCAGCGGCGCGCATCCCCGACGAGCTCGAGGTGTCGGCGCGTGCGGATGACGGCGAGGTGATGGGCGTCCGCCATCGCGCGCTGCCAGTCGACGGCGTGCAGTTCCACCCCGAATCCGTGCTCACGCTGCCGCTCGGCCGCGACCTGCTGCGAAACTTTCTCGAGGGCTCGCGGTGATCAGGGACGCAATCGCGCAGCTGCTGGCCGGGCGCGATCTCGACTCGTCGGCCGCGAAGTCCGCGATGGACGAGATCATGTCCGGCGAGGCGACGCAGGCCCAGACGGCGGGCTTCCTCGTCGCCCTGAGCGCCAAGGGCGAGACCGCAGACGAGATCGCCGGCTGCGCAGAGGCCATGCGCGCGCACGTGATCCCCGTCACGCCGGCACGCCCCGACCTCGTGGATACGGCCGGAACCGGCGGCGACGGCGCACGGACGCTCAACATCTCCACTGCGGCGGCGCTCGTCGCAGCCGCCGCAGGAGCAGCTGTCGCGAAGCACGGCAACCGTGCAGTCTCGTCAGCCTCCGGCTCGGCGGACGTGCTGGAGGCTCTCGGCTTCGACCTCGAGCTGGAGCCGGAGCGCATCGCGCGGTCGATCGACGAGCTCGGCTTCGGCTTCATTTTCGCACCCGCTCACCATCCCGGCTTCCGCCATGCCGCCCCAGTACGACGTGAGCTCGGCGTGCGGACGGTCTTCAACGTGCTCGGCCCGCTCACGAATCCGGCCGCCGCCCGCGCACAGATCGTCGGCGTCTACTCTGCCGAGCTGGCGCCGGTGATCGCGGAGGTGCTCAGCCGGCTGGGAACGGCTCGTGCCTTCGTCGTACACGGCGCGGGCGGCATCGACGAGCTGTCGCCGGCCGGGCCGAACCTCGTCTGCGAAGTGGAAGACGGTACCGTCCGCTCGCGGACGATCGACCCGCTCGACCTGGGCATCGCCCGCTGCGCACCGGGCGACCTCCGCGGCGGGACGCCGGAGGACAATGCGACGGCGATCAGAGACGTGCTACGGGGCGAAGCCGGCCCGCACCGCGACGCGGTGCTGCTGAACGCGGCGGGAGCGGTCGCCGCCGCCGGTCATGCCGGCGACCTCGGCGAGGGGCTGGCGCTGGCCACGGCTGCAGTCGACTCGGGGGCCGCCGCGGGGCGACTCGATGACCTGGTCGCATTCTCGCGCGCCGAGGTGGCCCGCTGATGGGACGGCTGCTGGACGCACTGGCGCAGAACGGGCTCGCCGCGATCGCAGAGATCAAGCGGCGATCGCCCTCCGCGGGCGACCTTCGGCTCGACGCCGACCCCGGGAAGCTGGCCGTGTCGTTCGAGCGCACCGGCGCAGCCGCCGTGTCAGTGCTCGTCGACGAGCGCTTCGGCGGCAGGATCTCCGACCTGCGAGTCGCACGTGCGGCTGCCGGTCTGCCTCTGCTCGCCAAGGGGTTCTTCTCGACAGAGGACGATCTGGTTGCTCTCCGCGCGGCGGGCGCCGATGCAGTCCTGCTGCTGCTGCGCGACCTCGACGACGAGACCGCAACCCGGCTGCAGGCGCGTGCGCACGACCTGGGGATGGACGTGCTCGTGGAGGCGCACGACAGCGAAGAGCTTGCCCGCGCGGTCGCGCTCGACGCGGACCCGATAGGCATCAACGCCCGCGACCTGGCGACGTTCAGCATCGACAGGCGCGCGCAGCTAGAGCTCGTAGCCGCTGCCCCGCGCGACCGGACGATCGTCGCCGAGAGCGGCGTAGAGATGCGCATCCATGCCGTGCAGGCCGAGCTCGCCGGCGCCGACGCGATCCTCGTGGGCGCCGCGCTCATGCGCGCCTCCGATCCCGGCGCGGAACTCGCGTTGCTCCTTTCGCGACCACTGGTGAAGGTCTGCGGGCTCACGCGTCAGGATGACGTCGACGCGGCTGTCGCGGCAGGCGCTGACCTGTGTGGGTTCATCCTCACGCGGGAGAGCCCGCGGGTGGCCGAGGGGGTGCTCGACGTCGGCGACAGCGCGCTCTCTGTCGCTGTGCTGGTCGGAGAGGCGGAAGACAACGGCGCCGACCTCGTCCAGCTGTACGAGCGCGAGGAGGGCAGAGTCCGAGGTCGCGACGCGGTGTTGCTGCGGGCCGGTGTTCCCGTCGCGACGGTGATCGACCTGCCGTGGGCCGACAATGATCCCACTCACCTCGATCGAGCGCGGGCTGTAGAGGGGAGGCTGATGCTGGCAGGGGGATTGAGCCCGGAGAACGTCGCCGAGACGATTGCTGCCATCCGGCCGTGGGCGGTGGACGCGAGCTCCAGCCTCGAGTCGGCGCCGGGGATCAAGGACCACGAGCGCGTGCGTGCGTTCGTGCATGCAGCGCGAACATGACCCAGGAGACGACAAGCAACGGCTGGTTCGGCGAGTACGGCGGGAGGTTCGTCCCGGAGACGCTCGTCCCGGCGCTCGACGAGCTGGAGGCCGGCTGGCACGACGCATCGACCGACCCTTCCTTCGCGGCCGAGCTCGCTGCGCTCGGACGGGAGTACGCGGGGCGGCCGACGCCGCTGACACTCGCCGAGCGCTTCCTGCCGGGCACGCGCCTGTATCTGAAGCGCGAAGACCTCCTGCACACCGGGGCGCACAAGCTCAACAACGCGCTGGGGCAGGCCGTGCTCGCGCGCCGTCTCGGCAAGCCGCGCATCGTGGCCGAGACCGGAGCCGGCCAGCACGGCGTGGCGGCCGCGACTGTGTGCGCTCGGTTCGGCCTCGAATGCGTCGTCTACATGGGCGAGGAGGACATGCGGCGCCAGCGTCCCAATGTCGAGCGAATGGGCCTGCTGGGCGCGACGGTGCGTCCTGTCGACTTCGGCACACGCACGTTGAAGGAGGCGACGAGCGAGGCGATCCGCGACTGGATCACGAACGTGCGAACGACCCACTACCTGATCGGCTCGTGCGTCGGCCCGCACCCGTATCCGACCATTGTCCGGGAGCTGCAGGCAGTCATCGGGCGCGAGGCGCGCGAGCAGTTTCTCGCCGCCGAGGGGCAGCTGCCGGACGCGGTCGTCGCCTGTGTGGGCGGCGGCTCGAACGCGATCGGCCTCTTTGCCGGCTTCGTCGACGACCCCGACGTGCGGCTCGTGGGCGTGGAGGCGGCGGGAGCGGCAAGCCTCGTCGCCGGCCGCGCGGGAGTCCTGCACGGAGCCCGCTCGGCCCTGCTCGCCGACGCCGACGGCCAGATCGAGGACGCGCATTCGATCTCTGCGGGGCTCGACTACCCCGGCGTCGGCCCGGAGCACGCGCTCCTCCGCGATTCCGGTCGCGCGCAGTACGTGACTGCGACGGACGAGGAGGCGCTCGACGCTTTCCGCCGCCTCGCGAAAACGGAGGGGATCATCCCCGCACTGGAGCCGGCTCATGCGCTCGCACGTGTCGCCGACCTCGGCGCGGATGCGATTCTGGTCGGCCTTTCCGGCCGCGGCGACAAGGACCTCGACCAGGTCCTCGCCCGCGGGTGAAGACGCTCGTCGTCTACCTCATGGCCGGACGGGAGACTCCGGCTCTCGCCGAGGCTGCCGTGCAGGGAGGCGCCGACGTGGTCGAGATCGGCTTTCCCTTCTCGGATCCGCTCGCCGACGGTCCCGTCATCCGGCGGGCGGCGGAGCGGGCCCTCGCGGACGGGATGAGGACGACGGCATGCCTCGACTGCCTGGCTGCCGTTCGCGAGCGCATCGAGACGCCGGTCGTGCCGATGACCTACGCGTCGCTGCTCGAGGCGTACGGCTACGAGCGCTTTGCGGAGGACGCGCAGGCTGCGGGCGCCTCCAGCCTGATCGTCGCCGACCTGCCGGTGGAGTCACACCCTGAGCTGCGCCGGATCCAGCTGGTGGCGCCGACGTCCACGGACGAACGGCTCGAATTGGCGGCGGAACTGACGGACGGCTGGCTGTACCTCGTCAGCGTGACCGGGACTACGGGCGCACGTGACTCGCTGTCCCTCGAGGCCGATGACCTCGTCCGGCGGGCGCGCAGCAGCGCGCAAGTCCCGCTCTATCTCGGCTTCGGCATCTCCACTCCCGAACACGCTGGAGCAGCCGCCCGGATTGCCGACGGAGTCGTCGTCGGCTCGCGCGCCGTCGAGATGGCAGAGGAGGGCCCGGAGGCCCTCCTCGAGTACGTGAAGTCGCTCCGCGAGGCGCTGGACGCCGTCTAGCGAAGAGCAAACTCGACGGTCACCGACGCCTCGATCCGCTGCGTACCCGGCTCGATGGGCGTGCCGACATCCGGGGCCGCCGCCGCCTTTTCGGCGATCGGAATCGGGCCGGCGGAGGACTCGACGATCGAACGCACGGCGCCGAGCCGCACCTTGCTCGCACCGGCAAGCGTCTGCGCCTTGCCGCGCGCGTTCGCGACGGCCGCTGCCAGCGCCCGCCGGTAGAGCACCGTCTCGTCGGAACGCGTGAACGACGGCCCGTAGACCTGGTTGGCGCCCGCGCCCACGGCTGCGTCGATGACGGCCCCCGAGCGCGAGATGCTCCTGATCGTGGCATCGACGGTGTTGGACGCCGAGTAGCCGACGATGTCCTCGCCGTTCTGGGAGTAGCGCGGCGACAGCGACACGCTCGACGTCTGGACGTCTCTGGCCGCGACACCGGCGCGCTTGATCGCATCGATCACCTTCCGCATCTCGGAGTTGTTGCCGTTGAGCGCGGCCGAGGCGGACTTGGCCTGCGTCGTCACGCCGAAGGAGAAGGCGGCGCGGTTCGGCACGGAGAGCGCTGCTCCCGAGCCGGTGACGGTGATCGACCGTGGTGACACGGCCCTGGCGGCCGACGTCTCGTCGGCGGCGCCGGCCGCGCCGCCTACGACGACGACCGTCAGCGCCGCCGCTAACCCGAGCGCCAACGCTCCCATTCGGCTGAATCTCATGTTCTGCCTCCTCGTGATCACGGATGTGCGTGTCCTACGTCACCGGGACGCGCGCGTGTCACGCGACGGCCGCCGCAGCGCGCGGCTCGAGGTACGGCCGCCAGCCGGTGGGAATGCGCGGCGTGTGGAGCCTGATGAAGAGCGCGGGAGTGGGCGGACGGGGAGGCTTGGGCAGCACCATCGCCACTTCCTCGGGTAGCCGGTCGCCCTTGCGGAGATTGCACGGCGCGCAGGATGTGACCACGTTCTCCCAGACGGAGTCGCCGCCCCGGCTCCGCGGCACCACGTGGTCGAGCGTCATGCGGACGCCGGTCGTGCCGCAATAGACGCACTCCCAGCCATCACGGGCGAAGAGCGCGCGGCGCGAGATGCGGCGCTGCGCCGCTCGGGGCACCCGCACGTACGTCCGCAGCCGAACGACGTGCGGCCAGGCGAATGTTGCTTCCGCCGACCGCAGCGGACGGTCCAGGACCTCCACGAGCTCGGCCTTTTGCTTGTGCACGAGCACGTGAGCCCGCCTGACGGAACAGACGTTCAGGGGCTCGTAGCTGGCATTGAGGACGAGTACCTGCTGCACCACGCCGGAACTGTATCCAGAGACATCAGACTCCTAGCGTTCCTGGGGCGTCGCTGGCAAAGGAGCCAAGCGAGCGACGCGCAGGACAGTATTGGAATACGGCCAAGCGTCGCGAGCGCCGGATCCTGCCGCCAGCGGCGTCAGGTCATCCGGAGGCCGGCTCCGCCGGCCGGAAGGATGACCGCCCAGGGACGCTAGGAGGCCATCGCTCGTTCGACGGCTTCCTGCTCTTCCGGTGAAAGGGCGATGACAGCCTTGCCCTGGTCGAGCTCCTTCACGTACACGCGGGCGTAGTCACGGCCCTGGATCGCGCTCACTATGACGCCTGAGCGGCTCGAGTCGAGGAACGCCACCGAGGCCGACTGCCGTCCACCGGCGCCCTCGTACGCGTCGTAGCGCACGACAGCGGTTCGGGAGAGCGTCACGTCGGCGCGCCGGTCGACGCGTGCGATCGCCGCCGCTACCTCGTCTACCGCGCGGTGGAGGTCGTCGACGCGCGTCTGCAGCGAAACGGCGAAGTCGGCGAGGTCACGCTTGGCTCCGCCCAACAGGACGCTCTGCGCAGCACGCAGCTTGCGGAGGTCGCGAACCGCCCCCAGGAGCAGCAGCAGCGTGACGATCGCGACGACGAGGGCGCCGACCGCGATCCATCCGGCAACGTCCGTTGAGAAGCCCACTGACCGCTTGGCTAGCCGAGCGAGAAGATGACCGGGTACTCGGCCGAGTTATTGTCGGCGTTCGCCTCGCCCTCGACGGGCTGCACGTCCACCTTGACCGTCGTCCTCGTCGCGAACGCGACCTGACCGAGGTCGGTGAACGTCACCGTCTTCGACTCACCGGGGTTGATCGAGTCGACCGTCTTCGTGGCCACTATCGGCGACGGCTGCTGATCGATGGTCAGCGTGACCTTGATCTGCACTTCCTGATGGTCACCGGTGTCCTCGATCGTCACGGCGAACGCGAGGTCGGTGCCGGCGGTGACGATGTTGTCGGCGTCAGTCGTGAGCACCACCTCGCTCGGCAGGGCCTTCGTCTCCACGATGCCCGTGCCGTGTAGGCCTCCGGTGGTGGTGCCGCCGTCGGTGGCCGCGCCGTTGACGCGCTCGAACACGGGCGCCCAGTACCCGGGGCTTCCGAACTCGGGGTTCTGGACGAAATCGGACTCGGGAACCGGGACACCGGAGACGCCGTCCGAGCGCATCTGGGCCAGTGAAGCCGCGCGGAACTGGTCGGCCCAGATGACATCGCTCGCCACGAGCCGGTTCGCCTGCGCAGCCAGCTGCAGCGACGCACCGGACGCGTCGTCGGACCCGGCCGTGGCGCGGAACACGTCCGCGAGCCGCCGCATGCCCGTGATCGCGGAAGCCCAACGCCTGGAGCGCTGCCGCGTTCTCGTTGTTCAGGGCGCCGGGCTCCTTGACGGCCTCGGCTTCGCTCAGCTGCTGCTGCTGGAGATCCGCCAGGCCGTCCAGAGTCGTTGCCAGCTGGTTGGGCTTGACGCCCGGTGTCGTCAGCGCCGCGTCGAGATCACGACCGATCTTGTCGGAGCGGGTGGCGACGGCGGTCATGTCGGTCATGTAGTTCTGGTACCTGCTCTTCTTGCCCCCACCAGTGCAGCTGAGGATGCCGAAGACGAGCAGGATGGCCAGCACGACCGCGCCCCCGATGAGCGCGATCAGCCGGCCGCGAGGGCTCAGCCCGGTGCCACCGCCGCCGCCCGTCTGACGTCTAGGAGCCCGCGGTTGCTCCTGCGGCCGCTTCTCCTCCTCGTGCAACCAGTCGGGCGGCGACTGCTCGCTCGTGTCGACGTCCTCGAAGAAGTCGAACTCGATGTCGTCGTCGTGGAACCGCTCACTCATGGGCAATCGGGGCCGAGATTCGGCCCACTGTAACCCATTGACCGGCGCCAACCGCATAAGAGGAGTTCAACCGCTCACGGCCAAAGCGGACGGTATCGATGGCGCGGACGGCCGCAGCAGTCGCCCCTGGATCGCTCGTGCTCGGGCGATACAGGCCGATCCGACCCCTCGGCTCCGGCAGCTCGGGCTCCGTGTGGCTCGCCGTGGAAGCGGAAAGCGGCACCGAGGTGGCGCTCAAGATCGTCCCGCGCGAAGGCAACGCCGGAGCCCGCGCCGAGCGCGAGGCGAGCGCGGCCGCCAAGCTCCGGCATGAGCGCTGTCTGCGAGCGCATGCGCTCGCCCGCGATCCCGGCCACGTCTACATCGTCTACGAGTACGTCCCCGGCCAGACGTTGCGCGAGGCCATCCGCGAGAGCCGCCTGGACGACCAGGCAGCGATCGAGACAGGCGCCCAGATCCTCGACGGCCTGGCGAATGCGCACGCCCACGGCATCGTGCACCGCGACGTCAAGCCCGCCAACGTCCTGCTCGCGGACGGCGAGGGCGTGAGCGTGAAGCTCTTCGACTTCGGCCTGGCCGTGATGCACGAAGACGAGGCGCTGACCGCCGCCGGCGACATCCCCGGCACTCTCGCGTACATCTCGCCCGAACGTCTGCGCGGGGATCCCGCCAGGCCCGCCGCCGACGTCTGGGCCGTGGGCGTGCTGCTCTGGGAAGCGCTCGCCGGCCGGCACCCGTTCTGGGGCGGCTCGCTACTCGACACTGCTCGCCGGATCGAGGAGGGTGCGCCGTCGCTCGCCGCCATGCGGCCGGACCTCGACCCGGCCGTCGTCGAGTGCGTCGACCGTGCCCTAGCCGTCGACCCGAAGCGGCGACCGTCCGCGCGCGTGCTCGCCGCCCGGCTCCGCAAGGTCGCTCCGGGCCTGCGGCGTCCCCGCCGGCGACCGCAGAGGCCCGCCATGCCGCCCGCGGCCGCGGCTCGCAAGCTGGTACCGGCCGGCGCCGCGGTGCTCTTCGCCGCCTGGAGCGCAGCGGCACTGCCGTTCTTCCCCGCCGGCTGGCCGCTGGCGATCGCCGCCGTGGCCGGAGTGCTCGCGCTTCTCAACAACCGTCTGGGACTGGCTTTCACGCTCGCGGTGCCGGTGCTCCCGCTCGGGAACTACTCGCTGGGGCTCGCTCTCGTCTACGGCGCGGCCGCTCTCACATGGCTGATCTTCTCCTGGCGAGACGCAGAGGCCGGCCTGTTCATGACGTCTGGACCACTTCTGGCCTCTGTCGGCCTCGTGGCCGCGCTCCCGGCCGTCGGCCTCGTCATCGGGAACCCGGTGCGACGCGGCATCCAGGTGGCCATGGCGGTCCTCGTCACTGCCGCAGTTGCGGGCGCGAGCGCGCTCGACCGCCTCGGCATTGCAGCCTCGGACCGTCCGGGAGAGGCCGCAGCAGCCGTCGTGCGGGCGCTGGAACGAGTGACGATCGTCCAGGCCGTCGTGCTCGGTCTCGTGGCAGTGGCGCTCCCGTTCGCCCGAGCGCGCGGGCCGTGGGCAGCAGCCGGGCTGGCGGCGTTCTTCGTCGCCGCCCAGTTGCTCGCAGCCCCTTCCCTTGCCGCGGTCCCGGTCGTCGGTACGGCATGGCTGATCTGCCTGGCGCTCGTGGCAGAGCCGTATGTACGTGCACGGCTGCGCCGCGAGCCAGAGCACCGCACCATGGAGACGGTGGCGACCGTGCGCGCACTGCGGTCGGTCACCGGCGGATAGACCTCTCCCGCGTCCGTATTCTTCCGCTACGGACGACGGAGACCACCAGTGATCCTCCGCACTATCGAGCAAAAGATCGAAGCGCTCGTCGAGGGCGTGTTCGGCCGTGCCTTCAAGTCGAGCGTCCAGCCGGTCGAGCTGGCGCGCAAGCTCACGAAGGAGATGGACGACCACCGCACGATCTCGGTCTCGCGCGTCTACGTGCCCAACGAATACACGGTCTACCTCTCGACGCCCGACCGCGAGCAGTTCGAGGCATACGAGGCGTCGCTGAAGCTCGAGCTGCAGGAGTACCTCGCAGAACATGCGCGCCGCGAGAGCTACGTCATGCTCACGCCGCCCGTCGTGCTCATGACGACCGACGATGACCTGACCGTCGGCGAGTTCGGCATCGCCACGCGCATGATTCAGCAACGTTCGACCAGGCGGGACGCGGAACCGGTTCCCGACTCGAAGCCGGCGCAGACGATGGTCTACCGGCCGACGGAGGGGCAGGACTCGGCTGCCGAGGGCGAGGTGGCGAGGGAGACCGTGGCGCTGCTCGAGGGCCAGACGAAGCACGAGATCACGAAGCAGGTGACCGTGCTCGGACGCTCGGCGAGCTGCGACGTGCGGCTCGGCGATCCCAACGTATCGCGTCGCCACGCGGAGCTGCGGCAGCAGGGAACGTCGTATTGGATCGTCGATCTCGGGTCGACGAACGGCGTGGACGTGAACGGAGCGCGGGTCGAGCGGGCGAAGCTCGACGACGGCGACACGGTGACTCTGGGGGAGTCCGAGCTCGTCTTCATGCGCGAGCTGCCGTGAGCGTCGCCTCCATTGCGGTCGAGGAGGCGCTCCTCCTGCTGAAGGTCGGCTTCCTGGTCCTCCTGTACCTCTTCCTCTGGAGAATCGTCCGGACCGCCAGCCGCGACCTGCGGACGCCGCAGGAGAGCTTCGTGCTCGCGCCGCAGCAGGTTCGGAAGGGCAAGGCGCCGGAGCGACGGATCGTCGGGCGGCTCGTGTTCGTCTCGGACGACGACGTCCCGAAGGATCCGTACGAGATCGACTCGGCTGCCGTCACTGTCGGCCGCGGCCACGCAAATGACATTCCGCTCGACGACGACTTCGCATCGACGCAGCACGCCCGTGTCGAGTCTCGCGGAGACGGCGTCTGGCTCGAAGACGTGGGCTCGACGAACGGCACTGCCGTCAACGGCGTGCTCATCGAGAAGCCCCGCAGGCTCACGCCCGGCGACGTGATCCGCATCGGCGAGACCGACCTCAGGTTCGAGCGATGAGCGTCCTCCACTCCGCAGGCCTGACCGACCCCGGCCGGCGCCGGCGCCACAACGAAGATGCCTTCGTCTGCGAGCCGCCGCTCTTCGCGATCGCGGACGGCATGGGCGGCGCGCAGGCCGGAGAGCTCGCGTCGCGGCTGGCGGCGGCGGCGGTCGGCCGCAGCGAGGCAAGTGACCTGACGGGCGGTGATCGCGTCGTGGCACTGATCGACGCCGCCAACCGCTCGGTCTACGAGCGCGCGGCGGCCGACGAGTCCGTCTCCGGCATGGGCACGACGATGACGGTCGCACTCGTCGAGGAGGACCAGGTCTGGGTCGGCCACGTCGGCGACTCTCGCGCATATCTCCTGCGGGACGGTGCCCTCGAGCAGGTGACGGAAGACCACTCGCTCGTGGCCGAGCTCGTCCGCTCGGGCCGCCTGTCTCCCGACGAGGCAGGTGATCACCCCCACCGCTCCGTGATCACGCGCGCGCTCGGCACGGATCCAGACGTGGCGGTCGACGTGATGCCCGTGCCCACACAGCCCGGTGACGTGTTCGTGCTCTGCTCGGACGGCCTGACGACGATGGTCGACGACGACACCATCCTCGAGCTGCTCGGGCAGCACCGAGACGATCTCGACGCGGCAGCCCGCATGCTCATCGATAGGGCAAACGGCGCAGGGGGCGAGGACAACATCACGGTCGTGCTGTTCGAGGTCGCCGGCAGCGCCAAAGCGATCGAGGAGACCGGAGAGCTCCCGCTCAGAGACGACGAGGAGACGCTGCACGGCGTTCCCAGCCCCTTCGCCCGCGAAGAGGCTCCACCGGCGCTCCGGCGTACGAGGGTCGGGCCGGCACTCATCGCTACCGGGCTCGCTGTGCTCGTGGTCGGTGCGATCGCGGTGTTCGGGCTCTCCCGCGCCCACTTCGTGGGAGTCGAGGAGAGCGGCAACGTCGCCGTCTACCAGGGCCTTCCGTGGGATCTCGGCTTCGGAGTCAAGCTCTACCGCGTCGTCTACGAGAGCCCGCTGATCGCCGCGAACCTCTCCCAGGCCGAGCGCCGAGAGCTCTTCGACCACCATCTCCAGAGCCGCGACAGCGCGATCGGCGAGGTGGACGCCTACGCCAGGGACGTCGTGCCATGACGTACCGCAATCGTGAGCTCCTCAGCCTGGCCATCGTCGCCGTCATCACATGCCTCGGCTTCGCGAGCGTCTACATCGCCCGCCAGGACGTGATCGACGGGGCCTCGCTCACGTACGGGATCTTCTTCCTCTGCCTCTACCTCGCCGCACATCTCGTGCTGCGCTTCACCGTGCCCTACGCGGATCCTTACCTCCTGCCGCTCGTCGCGCTGCTGACGGCCATCGGCGTGATCGAGATCTACCGCCTCAACCCCACCGATGCACTGCGCCAGACGGCGTGGATCGTCGTCGGCGTGATCGCCATGACCGCGGTACTGCTCGCCTTCCGACGCGATTACCGAAGGGTCGAGAGCTACAAGTACGTCTGCGCGGTCGCGGCGGTGATCCTGCTCGCGCTGCCCGCACTGCCCGTCATCGGGCGCACCGTGAACGGCGCCCGCCTATGGATCGACATCGGGCCGCTCGGCTTCCAGCCCGGAGAGCTCGCGAAGGTGTTCCTCATCGTCTTCCTCGCCGCGTACCTCCGCGAGAAGCGTGAGGTGCTCGCGCAGGGACGGCTCAAGGATCTCGGGCCTCTGCTCCTGTTCTTCGGCGCGGCCATGCTGATCATCGTCGAGACGAACGACCTCGGCAGCGCGTTCCTCTACTTCGGGATCTTCCTGGCCATGCTCTACGTCGCCACGGGTCGCGCGCTGTTCGTGGCCGTCGGCCTCGCCCTGTTCGCGGGCGGCGCTGCGCTCGCGTACACGTCGATCGGGCGCGTGGGGCAGCGCATCGACACCTGGCTCGACCCGTGGGCCGATCCGCACGGCCTCGGCTACCAGCCCGTGCAGGCGCTCTACTCGATCGGGAACGGCGGCTTCGGCGGCACCGGACTGGGCCAGGGGACGTTTACGAGCCCTGAAGGCAATTCCTACATCCCGTACCTCGACACCGACTTCATCTTTGCCGCGCTCGCGCAGGAGCTCGGGCTCGTGGGAATCGCCGCGTTCCTGCTCGTCTTCATGGTGCTCTGCCTGCGGGGCTTCCGGGCGGCGATTCTCGCCGAGGACGGATTCTCGAAACTGCTCGCCGTCGGCTTCACGTTCGGCCTCGCGCTGCAGGCGTTCATCATCGTCGGCGGCGTGCTGCGCGTGATTCCGCTGACCGGGATCACGTTGCCGTTCGTCAGCTACGGCGGCTCGAGCGTCGTCGCGAACTTCGTCATGCTCGCAGGCCTGCTGCTGGTCTCGAACCGCGCGGAGGCTCGCGCTCGATGAACTCCGAGATCCGCAGGGTCGCCTTCGTCGGGCTCGTGCTGATCGGTGCGCTCGTCGTGGGCACGACGTACTGGCAGGCCTGGGCCGCGGGCGACCTCTCAGCCCGGCAGGACAACGCCATCAAGAGCGTCGCCCAGTTCAAGATCAAACGGGGACTCGTCCGCGCCGCCGACGGCACTGTGCTGGCCGCGAACCGCGTGAAGAAGGTGGACGGCCAGACGTTCTACTTCCGCCGCTACCCGCAGGGAGACCTCGCTTCGAACGTCGTCGGCTATTCGACGCAGGCACGGTCGCGGGCTGGGCTCGAGCGTTCGCTGAACGATTACCTCACGGGCTCCAACGGCAGCCTGCGCACGGTGCTCGGCACGAAGCTCGACGCGCTCGCGGGGAAGACGATCGTCGGCAACTCCGTCACGCTGACGATCGATCCCAAGCTACAGCGTGCAGCGCAGCGCGCGCTGGCAGGGAACTGCGGCGCGGCGGTCGCCTTGGAGCCGTCCACGGGCGCCGTACTGGCCATGGCCACGTCACCCGGCTACGACGCCAACCAGGTGGAGCGGAACTACCGGCAGATCCTCCGCCACCCGGCCGCGTGCTTGCCCGCAGCTCGGCTCCTCAACCGCGCCACCGCCGGCCTCTACGCACCGGGCTCCACGTTCAAGCTCGTGACGGCCACCGCGGCGCTCGACATGGGGAAGGTGACTCCGGACACGGGCTTCACGGACCCGGGCTACTGCACCGAGTACGGCAAGCCGGTCTACAACTACGACACCGAGAGCCCCTTCGGCCGGGTGAGCTTCCATCAGGCGCTGCAGTACTCGATCAACTCCGTCTTCTGTGAAGTCGGCAAACAGCTCGGGGCACTTGCCATCCTCGACTACGGCCGCCGGTTCGGCATGTACGCCGACCCCGGACTCGAGCTTCCCGGCGACGAGCAGCAGCCGAGCGGCCTCTACCAGCGCGGAAAGCTCTTCTTCCCCAAGCAGGACTTCCAGGTCGACCCGGGCAGGCTCGCGTTCGGCCAGGAGCGACTGGGCATCACGCCGTTGCAGATGGCGATGGTCGCGTCGGCGATCGCGAACGACGGCGTGCTGATGCAGCCTTATCTCGTGCAGCTCATCCGCTCGCCGGGCGGGAAGGTGGTCGTGCGGCACGAGCCGAAAGAGATCGGACGCGTGATGAAGACGTCGACCTCCCAGGCACTGACCGACATGATGGTCTCCGTGGTCTCCGCAGGCACCGGCACTGCGGCGCAGATCTCGGGCGTCGAGGTGGCTGGGAAGACGGGTACAGCCGAGACCGGCGTGGCGGGGCGCAACACGACGTGGTTCGTTGCATTCGCGCCGGCTGAAGAGGCACGGATCGCGGTCGCAGTTGCCCTTGAGAACCAGACGGGCACCGGCGGCTCGACCGCGGCGCCGATAGCGCGCGAGATCATGACAACCGCTCTGAGCCGAGAAGGCTCTCCCTAACCTGTAGCCGTGGGCGCGTCCGACATCCTCCAACCCGACCACGTCTTCGACGATCGCTATCTCGTGGTGCGGAAGCTCGGCACGGGGGGCATGGCGACGGTCTACCTCGCAGAGGACCAGGAGCTCGGTCGTCGCGTCGCGATCAAGACGCTCGACGAGCGCCACGCGCAGGACGAGCAGTTCGTCGAGCGCTTCCGCCGAGAGGCGAAGAGCGCCGCGGTGCTCTCACACCCCAACATCGTGGCGGTCTACGACCGCGGCCAGAGCGACGGGACGTACTACATCGCGATGGAGTACCTCGAGGGCAAAACGCTCAAGGAACTGCTCGTCTCTCGAGGTGCGACGCCGATCCGTATCGCCGTCGACTACGCGCGGCAGATCCTCGCCGCCCTCGAGTTCGCGCACCGCAACGCCATCGTCCACCGCGACATCAAGCCGCACAACGTCATCGTCGCCCCCGACGGTCGCGTCAAGGTCATGGACTTCGGGATCGCTCGCTCCGGCTCGAGCCAGGTGACGGAGGCCGGCTCGATCATCGGCACCGCCCAGTACCTGTCCCCCGAGCAGGCGCGCGGCGCACCTGCCGGCCCCGCAGCCGACATCTACTCGACCGGGATCGTGCTCTACGAGATGTTGACCGGCGGCGTCCCGTTCGCGGGCGACACGCCGCTGGAGGTGGCGATGCAGCACCTCTCCGCGATCCCCGAGGCGCCCTCCGCGAAACGCCCGGAGATCCCGCACGAGCTCGACGCGATCGTCCTACGGGCGCTGGCGAAGGATCCCGAGCAGAGGTACAAGAGCGCGAGGGACATGGACGCCGACCTTGCGCGGTTCGCGGCCGGACTGTCCGTCTCGCCGGCCACCGAGGAAGCCGCAACGTCGGTTCTCGCCGGCGCCGGAGCAGCCGTAGCGGCAACAGGCGTCATCGGCAGCTCCGAGGCCCCGACGACGTACCGGCGGTCGACCGACCGCTACTACGACTACGACCGCTCCGTTCGACGCCGGCCCATCTGGCCGTGGCTTCTGGCCGGCCTGCTCCTTGTGGCGGCCGCCTTCGCGTCGTATTACGTGTACGACCGGATCGCCGACCAGATCTCGGGCGCAAAGCCCGTCTCGGTGCCCTTCGTGGAGGGCAAGCTGCAGACGCTGGCGGTGCAGGAGATCAAGCAGGCCGGGCTCGTCCCACAGGTCCGCAAGCGGCCGAACGAGAACGTGGAGGTCGGTCGCGTCTTCGACCAGGATCCGGCAGCGGGAACACGGGTGGACAAGGACTCCACCGTCGCCATCTTCGTCTCGAGTGGTGTGGCGAAGACGACCGTGCCCGACGTCGTCGGCGAGTCACGCGACGACGCGGTGGCGATGCTGACAGCCGCCAACCTCGAGGTGAGCGTCTCCGAGGTCTACTCGGAGCAGGAGGTCGGGACCGTCACGGCGCAAAAGCCCGGCGCGGGCACGAGGCTGGCGGAGGGCGAGACCGTGTTCATCAACGTCTCGCGCGGCATCAAGCAGGTGTCGGTGCCGGGAGTGGTCGGCGAGACGCTCGACGCTGCCATCTCCGCCATCGAGAATGCCGGCTTCACGGCAGGCTCCCCGGTCTTCGAGAACTCGGACAAGCCGAAAAACACCGTCATCGCCCAGGATCCGGCGGGCGGATCGCTGCAGCGGCCGGGCACGACGATTGCGCTCACCGTCTCGAAGGGACCTGCTCAGGTGCAGGTGCCGGACGTCGAGGGCTTCGATCTCGGCACCGCCCGGGCAACGCTGCGCGGCGCCGGCTTCAAGGTTGACGTCGTGTTCGCGGACACCGATCTGTTCGAGGAGGACGGCATCGTGCTGGCCCAGAGCCCGGCCGGTGGCATCGACGCCGACCCGAAGTCCACCGTCACGCTCACGGTGGGACGCTTCGTCGAGCCGCCGCCTTCGGAGACGTTGCCGACAGACACCGGGACAACCGAGACGACGCCCACGGACTTGCTTCCACCTCCGTGAGGCGCGTCGCTATCCTCATGGGCGGCCGCTCGAGCGAGCACGACATCTCGCTGGCCTCCGCCCGGTCGGTGATCGCCGCCCTCGACCCCGCGCGTTACGACGTCGTCACGATCGCGATCGGACACGACGGCCGCTGGGGACTCGGTGAGGGTACGGCGAAGGAGCTGGGAACGGCGGCTGAGACACTGCCCGTTCCCGCCACCGATGGCCTCGTGACGAAGGCCCTCGCCGGCGTGGAGGTCGTGCTCCCGATCCTGCACGGCCCCTTCGGTGAGGACGGG
The DNA here is from genome assembly GCA_963711315.1 of uncultured Actinomycetes bacterium. Lineage (GTDB taxonomy): Bacteria > Actinomycetota > Thermoleophilia > Gaiellales > Gaiellaceae > PALSA-612. The sequence goes on along the minus strand of CAVQDQ010000005.1, from coordinate 62,148 downwards.
ACGGTGCAGGGCATGCTGGAGCTCGCGGGCGTTCCCTACGTCGGTGCGGGCGTCGCCGCCTCCGCCGTCTGCATGGACAAGGACCTGATGAAGGCGGTGCTACGCGCGAACGGCATCCCGGTGACGCGCAGCGTGACGCTACGCGACGGCGATCCGCCCGAGCATCCGTTCGACTACCCGGTGTTCGTCAAGCCGGCCAGCCTCGGCTCGTCCGTCGGCATCTCCAAGGTGCGGTCCGAGGCGGAGCTAGCCCCCGCCGTCGAGCTGGCGCGGCGCCACGACCTGAAGATCCTGGTCGAAGAGGCCGTGTCGGGCATCGAGGTCGAGTGCGGCGTGCTCGGCAACAGGACACCGCTCGCATCGCTGCCGGGAGAGATCGTGTCGCACGGCTTCTCGGGCGAGGACTGGTACGACTACTCGGCCAAGTACGAAGAGGGCGGCATGGACCTGATCGTCCCGCCGCGGATCGGCGAGGCGCAGGTCAAGGAAGTGCAGGACGTCTCCGTCGCAGCGTTCGTCGCCACGGAGTGCGAGGGCATGGCACGCGTGGACTGCTTCGTCGCCGACGACGGCTCCGTACTCGTGAACGAGCTGAACACGATTCCCGGCTTCACGGCGACGAGCGTGTACGCAAAGCTCTTCGAGGCGTCCGGGGTGGCGTACGCCGAGCTCCTCGACCGGCTGATCGATCTGGCGCTCGAGCGCCACGAGCGGCGCTCGCAGCTCCTCTACTAGTGGCTGTCGGCCGGCGGCATCCGCTCGGCCATGGCCCCCAGCACCTTCACGGCGACCGTAACGTCGTCCTTGAGCAGACGTCGGAAGTCGCGATCGACGACGACGAGCGCTCGGATCGGCGCCGTGGCCGTGACGGTCGCGGTGCGTGGAATGTTCGAGACCAGAGCCAGCTCGCCGAAGAACTCGCCGGGGCCGAGCTCGCTGATCTTCTTGCCGTCGCGGAGGACATCCACAGTGCCCTCGAGCAGCACGAAGAACTCGCGCCCCGGAGCGCCCTGACGGATCAGCATCTTGCCGGAGCGGAAGTCGATCTCGTCCGCGATGCTGGCGATCTGACGCAGCTCCTTCTTCGAGCAGCCGGAGAACAGGGGGACACGTGCCAGCAGCTCGACCTTCTTGTCCTTGTGCAGCTGCACGCCGCGAGTCTAATCGGACTCTTCGGGTGGCGTCCTGGCGACGAGCGTTTCATGCACTTTCGTGGAGATCCGTTCGTCTCCGAGCAGGAGCTGGTTGAAGTTCCCTTCGGAGATGACGAGCACGCGCAGCGGCGTCATGGCGGTGATCGTCGCGTTGCGCGGCTTGCTCAGCACAAGCGCACCCTCGCCCAGGAAGTCGCCTGGGCCGAGGACGTTGACCTGCACGCCGTTTCGCTCGACCTTCACGTTCCCTTCGAGCAGGATGAACATCTCGCGCCCAGGGCCACCCTGTCGCGTCAGAATCTTGCCTTCGCGAAAGCTGAGCTCGTCGGCGATGGCCGCGATCTGGCGGAGCTGCCCGGTCGTGCAGGCCGAGAACAGCGGCACTTTGCGCAGCAGGTCGAGGTTTTGGTCTCCCTGCCGCATCAGCCGCAGCAGGTCTCGAGCGCCCCTTCCCACACGTCGAGCGCCTCGTCGAGCTCCGCGTCCAGGATGACAAGTGGGACGAGCACCCGGATGCAGTTGCCCTGAAGCCCCGACTTGAGCAGCAGCAACCCCTGCGACATCGCCTGCTCCGTGACGGCGGTCGCGAGCTCGGGAGCGGCCTGTCTCGTCACCGGATCGCGGACGAGCTCGATGGCGAGCATCGCGCCGAGGCCGCGGACGTCTCCCACCTGCGGGAAGCGCTCCTGCCAGCTGAGCATGCGCTCGCGGATCGCATCGCCGATCGCCGACGCGCGCGAGACCAGGCCCTCGTCGTCGATCACGTCGAGGACGGCCAGTGCAGCTGCCTGGGCTACGGGGTTGCCGACGTACGTGCCTCCGATGGCCGAGTCACCTGGCGCATCCATGATCTCCGCGCGGCCAACGACGCCCGACAGCGGCAGCCCACTGGCTATCGACTTCGCGACGACCATGAGGTCCGGTTCGACGCCGTAGTGCTCGATCGCGAACATCCGGCCGGTGCGGCCGAAGCCCGTCTGCACCTCGTCGACGATGAGCAGGATGCCGTGCTCGTCGCAGAGGCCGCGGACGCCGGCCATGAACTCCGGAGGCGCCACGACGAAACCGCCCTCTCCCTGCACGGGCTCGATGACGATCGCCGCCACGTTCTCTGCGGCCACCTGGGTCACGAACGCGCGCTCGAGCGCTGCGAGTGCGGCGCCCGTGTCAGGACCGCGGTAGTCGTTCGGGAACGGGACACGGTAGACCTCGGGGGCGAACGGGCCGAAGCCGGCCTTGTACGGATGTGTCTTCGAAGTGAGCGTCAAGGCCAGCAGCGTGCGTCCGTGGAAGCCGCCCTCGAAGGCGATGACCGCCGGCCGCTGCGTGCGCGCGCGCGCGATCTTCACGGCATTCTCGATCGCCTCGGCACCGGAGTTGAAGAACGCCGCCTTCGTCGGCGCGGCGATCGGCGTCAGGGCGCAGAGCCGCTCGGCAAGCTCGACGTAGACCTCGTAGGGCACCACCGTGAAGTCGGTGTGCGCAAAAAGCTGCGCCTGTTCCTGGATAGCCGTCACGACTCGGGGGTGCGCGTGGCCGACCGCGAGGCAGCCGACACCGCCTATGAAGTCGATGAACGTGTTGCCGTCGACATCCGTGAGACTCGCGCCTCGACCCTCGGCCGCGACGACGGGCACGCAGATGGAGAGGGGCTCGGCGACTACTCGCTCCTTGCGCGACAGGATCTCAGCAGACCGCGGCCCGGGCACCGCCGTCACCAGCTCGATGGTCTTCGTTGTCGCCACGGCGCGAGCATATCCGAGGGATCGGCGGCCCCCCGCCGGTCCCTTCTGGCCACGTCCAGGTGCCAGACCCAGTGACAGACCCAGTGACAGACACTGAGGCAGACCCTTGTGTGGCAGCCTCGTAGAATCGAGTCGTGGTTCTCTCGGACAGGACGATTCAACGGCTCCTCGACGAGGGGCGGATCGAGATCGACCCGTACGACCCGGAGCTGCTGCAGCCGTCGAGCGTCGACGTGCGCGTCGACCGCTACTTCCGGGTGTTCCACAACGCGCGCTACCCGTTCATCGACGTGAAGCAGCCGCAGGAGGAGCTCACCGAGCTGGTGGAGATCGCCGGCGACAGCCCGTTCATCCTTCACCCCGGCGAGTTCGTGCTCGGCTCCACGCTGGAGCGCATCAAGCTTCCCGACGACCTCGTCGCCCGGCTGGAGGGAAAGTCCAGCCTCGGCCGGCTGGGGCTGCTCATCCACTCGACGGCGGGCTTCATCGACCCTGGCTGGAACGGCCACGTCACACTGGAGCTGTCGAACGTGGCCAACCTCCCGATCACGATCTACTACGAGATGAAGATCGGCCAGCTGTCGTTCGTACAGCTGACCGAGCCGGCGTCGGCGCCCTATGGCTCGGCAGGCCTCGGCTCGAAGTACCAGGGCCAGAAGGGGCCGACGCCGAGCGCCTACTGGCGCAATTTCGAGGGCGAGGAGAAATGAAGATCCTCGTCACCGGCGGCTACGGGTTCGTCGGCCCGAAGATCGTCCACGCGCTGCGGGCACGCGACCACGCCGTCCGAGCGCTCGTCCGCGACCGCGGCCGGGCGAAGACGCTCGAGTCCTGGGGCTGTGAGCTCGTCGAGGGCAATGTCGCCGACCCCGAGAGCCTTCGCTCCGCTGCCGAAGGCGTCGAGTGCGTAGTTCATGTCGTCGCGATCATCAAGGGCAGTGCGGAGGAGTTCGAGCGTGTCATGGCACAGGGCACGCGCGATCTCGTCGCCGCCGCCGAGGCCGCGGGCGCGCACCGCTTCGTGCTCATGAGCGCGCTCGGCACGAGCGAGGAGAATCGCGAGCTCGTTCCTTACTACCGCGCGAAGTGGGACATGGAGCAGGCCGTCATCGCCTCCTCGCTCGAGCATGTGATCTTCCGCCCGAGCTTCGTCTTCGGCTCCGACGGCGGCGTGCTGCCGATGTTCATGCGCCAGGTGCGCTGGTCACCCGTGACGCCGGTTGTCGGCCCGGGCACCGGTCGCCTGCAGCCGATCTGGGTCGACGACGTCGCGGTGTTCTTCGCCGAGAGCGTCAGCGCCGCCGCAGCGGCAGGGCAGACGTTCGAGCTGGGCGGGCCCGACGCGGTCACATGGAACGAGCTCTTCGATCGCATCCGGAAGGTGCTGGGCAAGCGCCGGCCGACAATGCATCTCCCGGTTGGGCTCATGCGCGCCGGCGCGACGCTCACCGACTGGCTGCCGTTTGCGCCGATTACCCGCGACCAGCTGAAGATGCTCGTCGAAGGCGGCGACCAGGTCTGCGACGCCACACCCGCCATCCAGACCCTGGGCGTATCGCCGATCGGCCTCGATGAGCAGCTTCGCCGCGCGGCGTGACGAGGCCGTTCACACGGGGTATCGCCCGAGCCTGCGCACGGCACCCTTGGCGCGTGATCGGCACGTGGATCGCCTTCATTGTGCTTTCGCTGGCAGCCGTCGCAGTGCTCCTTCCCGGACACCTCACAACCGAGGGCAAGCCGACGAACAACCCGGAGTCGTGGCGCGCTCTCCATGCCTACGAGGCGGCGTTCCCGGCAGATCCGCGCACGACCGTCTCGGACATCGCCATCGTGCGCTCCGACCGCTACACCGTTGACAGTCCGCGCTACCGGGTCTTCGTACAGACGCTCTTCGCGCAGGCTGCCGCAACGAACGCCGTGGCGGGCGCGCGCAGCTGGTACGACACGAACGACCCGCGACTCGTGTCGAAGGACCGGCACGCCATGATCGTCCCCATGCTCGTCGTGGACGGCGGCGCGGCCGACCTCCTTCCGGTCGTCGAGCGGGCGGACCGCGATCCGGCGTTCTTCGTCGCCGTCACCGGCGACGAGACGCTCGACCACGACTTCAACGAGCTGTCGCAGCACGACCTGAAGACGGGGGAGCTCCAGTTCGGGCTGCCCGCAGCGCTGATCGTCCTGCTGCTCGTCTTCGGCGCTGTCGTCGCAGGGCTGGTCCCCCTGCTGATGGCGATCGTGTCGATCATCGTCGCGCTGGGGCTGACGGCGCTCGTGGCGCAACCGGTGGAGCTCTCGGTGTTCATCGTGAACATGCTTATCGCGATGGGGCTCGCGCTGGGGATCGATTACTCGCTGTTTGTCGTCTCGCGCTACCGCGAGGAGCGGGGACACGGGCGCGAGCAGCATGCAGCGATCGCGACCGCGGGCGCCACCGCCAGCCGCGCGGTGCTCTTCAGCGGCAGCACCTTCGTCATCGCGATGTTCGGGATGCTCATCGTGCCGTCGTCCGTGATGCGGAGCCTGGCGGTCGGGGCGATCCTCGTCGGCATCGTCTCGGTGCTCGCCGCGCTTACGCTCCTGCCCGCGCTGCTCGGACTGATCGGCGACCGGGTGAACGCGCTGCGTATTCCGATCATAGGCAGCCGCTCGATCGAGGAGACGAACGTCGAAGGCCGCTTCTGGGGCTCGATAGTCGCGCGGGTTCAGCGTTCTCCCTGGGTGAGCCTCGTGGCGGCGACGGCCGTCCTCGTCGCCGCAGCCGCACCAGTCCTCGGTCTCAACATCGGCGCCAACTCGATCTCCACGCTGCCCGACCGCTTCTCGTCGAAGAGTGCGTTCGTCGCGCTCCAGCGCGACTTCCCCGCGGCCACCACCGATCCCGTGCGCATCATCGTTCCGGAGGGCGGGAGGCGGCCCCCGGTGTCAGAGGCCCTTCGCGATCTCCAACGGAAGCTCGCTGCCGATCCCCGCTTCGGCCCCGGGTCGATCCGCGTCTCCGCCGACGGGGACGCAGCCCTGCTCGAGGCGCCGGTGCAGGGCGATCCAGCGGGTGAGCGGGCCGTCGCGGCCGTGCGCGATCTGCGCGACAGCGTTGTCCCGGCTGCGTTCGTGAGCACGGACGTGACGGCGCTCGTCGGCGGTACGAGCTCCGAGAGCGTCGACTACTTCGACGCGACGAGCGATCCGGCGCCGTACGTTTTCCTCTTCGTGCTCGGCCTCACCTTCGTCCTGCTCACGATCGCCTTCCGGTCGATCGTCATTGCCGCCACGAGCGTCGCACTCAATCTTCTCTCCGTCGCGGCAGCGTACGGGCTGCTCGTCCTCGTGTTCCAGGAGGGCGTGGGCGCCGACCTTCTGGGCTTCCAGCAGGTCGACGTCATCGAGGCCTGGGTGCCCCTCTTCCTCTTTTCCGTGCTCTTCGGGCTCTCGATGGACTACCAGGTGTTCCTGCTCAGTCGCATCCGCGAGCGCTACAGCGCAGGCGGCGACACGCGCGAGGCCGTGTCGTGGGGTGTCTCCTCGACCGCACGACTGATCACGGGAGCGGCGCTCATCATCGTCGCGGTGTTCCTCGGATTCGCCATGGGCGACCTCGTGATGTTCCAGCAGATGGGCTTCGGCGTGGCCGCCGCGCTGCTGATCGACGCGACCATCATCCGCTCCGTGCTCGTGCCGGCGACGATGACGCTCCTCGGGCGCTGGAACTGGTACTTGCCGGGCTGGCTGGAGTGGTTGCCCGAGCTCCAGGTCGAAGGCGGCGCGGCAGGAACGACGGCGGCAGGGAGCTGACGCCAGCAAGACTGAGGGCCGGTCGCCCGGCCCTCAATCCTTGGTAAACCGCCTGTATTGGCAGAGGCGCTTCCGGCCGTCCGGAGACGGCAGCGCTCTAAGCGAGCCCCCTACGCTGGCTAGGCGATTCCCCTCTCAGGTCACGGGGACACGCCTCTACCGGCGGTTACCTCCACTGCCCGTACAGTCATCACCCAAACGGACCACCTCCTTTCCGCGGTACGTTCAGGATACGCGTTGCCCGCGGACGGAAGCAAGACCCTCAGAGGACACGTTCGAGGATCTCCGCGGCAGAGCCGAGCATCCGCAGCTCGTCGGCCGAGACGCCCTCCAGGAGCTGCACGAGCTCCGCGACGCGGCGCTCGCGGCCCCGCACGAGCACGTGGCGACCCTTCGGCGTCGCACGCACCCGAACGGCTCGGGCGTCGTCCTCGTCCACCTCGCGCACGACGAAGCCGTCGCGCTCCAGCCCGCTCACGAGCCGGCTCATGGTGGGCGCCGACACCTGCTCGGCTCTGGCCAGCGCACCGACTGTGGTCGGTCCGCCGAAGACGAGCACCGACAGCGCCGAGAGTCGCGCGGCGGAGAGGCCGCTCGCCTCGTCGACCTTCCGTATCCGCCGCAGCAGGTGAATGGCGGCGGAGTGCAAGCGATCGGCGACCTCGGCCTGCTGGATGCTTGACAACGAATCCCCGCTCATGATAGTTAGTTAGCCTAACTAAGTATATGCGAACAGGAGGATGGCATGGCTACCCCAATCCAGAACATTGGCCAGATCGCGATCCGGGCCCGCGACCTGCCCGCGGCCGTGGCGTTCTATCGCGACGTGCTCGGGCTCGACTACCTCTTCGAAGCCGGCACGCTCGCGTTCTTCATGTGCGGTGACGTGCGGCTGATGTTGGCGGTGCCGGAGAACGACGCGGTCGACCACGAGAGCTCGACCATGTACTTCCGGGTTCCCGACCTCCAGGCCGCCTACGAGGAGCTGTCAGAGCGGGGCGCGACGTTCGTCGACGAGCCGCACCTGATCGCAGAGCTTCCCGACCACGAGCTGTGGATGGCGTTCTTCCGCGACCCGGACGGCAACCTCATGGGCCTCATGAGCGAGGTCAGACGGAGCTGAGCACTGTCGTGAGCTCCAGCCCGCGGTCGAGCGGGACTGTGACGCTGACAAGCGACGGGTCCGCCTGGCGCGCCACGGAGTACGGATGGAGCTCCTCGTGGGAGAGGACGTTGTCCGCGATCACGAGTGCTCCGGGCTCGATCTTCTCGCGAGCGAGCCCGAACAGCGCCTCGTAGTCCTCCTTCTCCGCATCGAGAAACACGACGTCGAAGACATCCTCCATCGCCGGCAGCGTCTCGAAAGCATCACCTTCCACGAGCTCGACCCACTCGCCCAGTCCAGCCTCTTCGACATTCGTGCGCCACGCCGCGCACTTCACCGGATCGGACTCGAGCGAGACGACGCTGCCGCCGAGGATGCGCGCCGCCGCTCCCTGCCAGATCGTCGAGTAACCGCGCGAGCCGCCGATCTCCAGTACCGAGACCGACGCCTGCGGCGCAACGATCGTGAACAGGAACCGGCCGGTCGCCGGGGTCACCTGGCGTGAACGCAGCTCACGCGCGACACCTGCCGCACGCTCGGCGGCGTCTTCCTTCTCGAGACGTGCGAACACGGCACGAACACGGTCGTCGAGCACTAGGGCACCTCGACCTCGATCACGCCATTCTCGACGCGGACGGGATACGTCTCGACGGGCTCGAAGGCCGGCAGCGACAGCGGCACGCCGGTGCGAATGTCGAAGTTCGAGCCGTGACGGGGGCAGATCACGACACCCTCCTCCGGGTCCCAGTCTCCCTCGCAGAGCGGGCCGTCGTCATGGGAGCAGCGGTCCTCGATGGCGTACAGGCCGCCGTCGATGTTGTAGACGCAGACCTCGAGGGTGCCGGCGCGAACGAGCCTCATCTCGCCCGGTGACAGCTCCTCCACCGGGCAAACCGAGATCGATGGCACTGCTACTTCAGCTCGAGCTCGTCGTCGCGCATCCACTCCTCGGGCAACGGGCGTTCCCTTGCCTTTGTGGAGCGCGAGCTTCAGCGTCGAGAGGCCGAGAATGGCGCACTTGAGGCGGACAGGCGTCAGCGGGATGCCGAGCTCTTCCAGCAGCTGTTCCTTCGGCATCGCGGCCACGTCGGCGGCCTTCCGTCCGGCCACCATCTCCGTGAGCATCGACGTCGCCGCCTGGCTGATCGCGCAGCCGCGGCCGGAGAACTTCACCTCGTCAATCGTCTCCCCGTCCTCGCCGAACGCGACGTAGATCGAGACCTCGTCGCCGCACAGCGGGTTCATGCCCTCCGCTTCCGCGTCGGCGTCCGCCATGACGCCGTGGCCGCGCGGGTTCTTGTAGTGGTCGAGGATGACCTCGCGATAGAGCTGGTCCATCAACCGAACACCTTCCGGACGCGATGGAGCCCCTGGACGAGGCGGTCGATCTCCTCGGGGATCGTGTACAGGTAGAAGCTCGCGCGCGTGGTGGCGGCCACGCCGAGCCTCGCCATCAGCGGCTGGCAGCAGTGGTGGCCCGCGCGAACGGCGACGCCTTCCCAGTCCAGCACCTGCGCAACGTCGTGCGGGTGAACGCCGTCGACCGCGAACGAGACGATGCCGGCGCGCCGCTCGGGTGGAGGCCCGAAGAGCCGGAGGCCGGGTACGTCCGCGAGCGCACCCAGCGCGTACGCGGTGAGGTCATGCTCGTGCTGCTCGATCGCCTCGAAGCCGACCGCGTTGAGGTAGTCGATCGCGGCACCGAGGCCAACCGCCTCGGCCATCGGCGCCGTGCCCGCTTCGAACTTGTGCGGGAGGTCGCCCCAGGTCGTCTCGTCGGCCTGCACCTTCCGAATCATGTGCCCGCCGAGCATGAACGGCTCCATCCGCTCCAGCAAGTCGGCCCGGCCCCACACGGCGCCGATACCGCTCGGCGCGCACATCTTGTGCCCCGAGATGGCGAGGAAGTCGCAGCCCACGGCCTGCACGTCGACGGCCCGGTGGGGCGCGGCCTGAGCCGCGTCGACGACGACGATTGCCCCGCGCCCGTGTGCCCATTCGTTGATTCGCTCGACGCCGTTGACGGTGCCGAGCGCGTTCGACACGAGGTTGAGCGCCACCACCTTGAGGCTCCCGTCCCCGACGAGCCCGTCGAGCCCGTCGAGCACGAGGTCACCCTCGTCGGTGAGTGGGATCATCCGGAACTCGGCGCCGGTGCGCTTCGCGACGTACTGCCAGGGGACGAAGTTCGAGTGGTGCTCCAGCTCGGTGACGAGGACGACGTCCCCGGGGCCGAGGTTGGAGAGGCCCCAGGCGTAGGCGACGAGGTTGATGCCCTCGGTCGCGTTGCGCACGAAGATCACTTCGCGCGCCGCGGGCGCGTTGAGGAGGACGCGAACCTTCTCGCGCGCCGTCTCGAGCCCTTCCGTAGCGCGCTCGGCGAGCTCGTAGACGCCGCGGTGGACGTTCGCGTACGACGTCTCGTAGAACGCCTCCATCGCGTCGAGCATCTGCCGCGGCTTCTGAGAGCTCGCGGCGGAGTCGAGATAGGCGAGCGGCTTCCCGTGGAACTCCTGTTCGAAGATGGGGAAGTCCTTGCGCAGCGTGTGCGCGTCGAGCTTGGCGCCGGTGGTTACGGCCACGTACCTATGGTAGCCCCCGGTCATTGCGCTCCAGGGCGATTCCGCGCCAGATGCCACCTCGCCGGCGGGCGTAGGGCTCGAAGCCGTGCGCGCCGGGCGATCTCCTCCATCGCCGAGGGCGGGTGGACGAACGCGCGAAACTCGGAGCCCTTCAGCCACGGCCAGAGGTTGAGCAAGGTCATCGCGGCGCGGGTGACAATGTTGCGCGGCGGATAGGTGTAGACGAGCGTACGCCGCGCCTTCGCGGCCGCTGCGGTGAGCAGCCGCTCGTAGTCCGGGTAACAGCAGACCACGCGGTGCAGGACGACGACGTCCGCCGGCTCGGTGCCGTCGGCGGCGAAGTCGCCGACATGTCGCTCGACGCGCTCCGCGACGCCGGCCTCCCGCGCCAGCTCGGCAGCGACCTCTTCGTAAGCCGGCGAAAGCTCTACGACCGTCGAGCGAGCGGCGCCCGCCTTGAGCAACTCGATCTGGATGGCGCCGATGCCACCGCCGGGCTCGAGCACAGCCGCACCCTCGAGCCCTTGGCCGCGTACCACGTCCACGATCCACTGCGCAGGCGCGCCGAGGCCTTTGCGCCGGTAGCTACGGGCATCCCGCCCGGCCTGTTTCTCCGAGAACAGCGCTTCGTACCCGGAGGGCGACTGGCAGCACTTCATGGCGCAACTGTAGGCGCGCCGCGTACCCTGCTGGCGTGCCGCGCATCGCCCTGCTGCTCGCCCTCACCGCCGCCGCGCTCGGTCTCGCGGGTTGCTCGGGCGGCAGGGAGCCCACGGCCGCCTCGGACGAGGGCGCCGCCGTCTTCGCCGACGCGGGTTGCGGCGCCTGCCACGCACTGAGCGCCGCGGGCTCGAGCGGGACGGTGGGGCCCAGCCTCGACGCGCTGAAGCCCGACGCCGAGCGCGTGCAACGCCAGGTAGTAAGGGGCGGCCGTGGCATGCCCGCCTTCGGCGGCCGGCTGACGAACAAGGAGATCGGTGCAGTCTCCGCCTACGTCGCCGAGTCGGCCGCAAAGAGCAAGGTCTCCGTCGCGGCAGCGTTCGAGCCCGACGCGACGAAGCTCGCCGACTGCAAGGCCGACAGCGCGTGCTTCGAGCAGGCGTTCGGCAACCTCGCCTACTACCGAGGGCCGAAGCGGGCGCTTGCGGTCTTCACCCGGATGATCGAGACCGATCCGACCGTGCGCGTCTGCCATCGCATCGCGCACGCGCTGGGCGCCGGCGCTCTGGCGCACTACAAGGGAGACGTCGGCCCGGCGTTCGCCGACGGATCGGCCGTGTGCTGGTCGGGCTACTACCACGGCATCCTCGAGCGCGCGTTCGCCGGCGTGTCCGAGGATGAGCTTCCCGCCGTCGCCCGGCGCCTCTGCGCGAGCGCGGAGGTACGGCGGAGCGATTTCATCGCCTACCAGTGCGTGCACGGCCTCGGTCACGGGCTGATGATCTACACGAACTACGACCTCCAGAAATCCCTGGAGACGTGCGACCAGCTCGCGACGCCCTGGGATCAGAGCTCGTGCACCGGCGGCATCTTCATGGAGAACCTCCAGACGTCCTATGGCACGAAGTCCCCATGGCTACGCGACGACGACCCGCTCTACCCGTGCACGGCCGTGGCCGAGCGGCACAAGCTCTACTGCTACCTGATGGTGACGTCGCGCATCCTCGCCGTCGATGGCGGGGACTGGCAGAAAACGGTCGATTGGTGCAACAAGGCCGAGCAGGGCTGGGTCGCCACGTGCTTCCAGTCGCTCGGGCGGGACGCCTCAGGCCGGTCGCTCCAGGACCCAGCCGAGATCATCCGCATCTGCTCGCTGGCCAAGAAGATGGCGGGGGAGTGCGTCTACGGCGCCGCGCGAGACATCACGAGCATGGACGCTGGCGCTCGACGGTCAGCGAGGTTCTGCTCGGCCGTACCCGACCCGCTGCAGGCCGGTTGCTTCAACGGCATCGGCACGATTCTCGGCGGCTTCTCGCGCGAGGCGCGCGCTCGGCGCGCCGCCTGCCGGAGCGCAGCGCCCAAGGCGTACTGGGACGAGTGCTTCGCCGGCGCGGGCGCGAGCTAGGGAAGCAGCCGCTCGACTCCGGTCACGCGGTCGAGTCCACGATCGATGCGCGCCGAGTCCTTCCCCGGGCCGCCGGAGACGACGTCCCGCCTGCCGTCCCTGGCGATGATCGTGTCCGCGCCCTCGCCGCCCTCGAGCGTATCTCGCCCCAAGCCGCCTGTGAGCTGATCGCGCCCCGCGAGCCCGTGCAGCACGTCGTTGCCGCCGAGGCCGACGAGGAAGTCGAGGAACGGCGTCCCCTTAAGGTTGTCGCCGCGAGCGGTGCCGACGAAGCGGCAGGGGTTCGTGATGCGGGGCTGGCTCGCGCCCCCGAGCCTGACGACGTAGAGGCCCCAACGCAGGCACTCACGCCCTGACGCGAAGACGATGCGCTTCCCATCCGGGGACCAGGCGGGTTGGCTGAAGGCGTGCGCGTCGGCGCCGATCAGGCGCTCGAAGCCGCCCTCGCCGCCCATCAGCCACAAGGCCGCCTCTCCATAACTCTCACCGGTCTCCCGAATGAACGCGATGCGCTGACCGTCTGGCGACCACCTGGGCAGCGTCTCGTCCTCAGGATCGTCAGTCAGTCGCTGCGTCCCGGTGCCGTCGGGTCTGATCGACCAGATGTCGAAGCTGTCTCCGCGGTCCGAAATGAATGCGATGCGGACGCCATCTGGGCTCCACGCCGGGCTGACCTGCCGGTCGAGCCCCGACGTTAGCTTCCTCACTCCAGTGCCATCCGCTCGGGCGACGGACAGTTTGAGCCCGGGGCCGACGAACGCGATCTCCCGGCCGTCCGGCGACCAGGATGGTGTAGTCACGGGCGCCTGCGTGAAGGGAGAGAAGATGGCGATGTCTGCCAGGCGTCGCTCTTGCCCCGTTCGCATGTCCCTCACCCAGAGCCCTTCGCCTCGAAGGAAAGCGAGACTCTGCCCGCTCGGAGACCACGCCGGGTACGCGCCGCCCGTGACGTCGACGCCGTCGACCTCGATGCGGCTGAACTCGTTCGTCCACGCCACGCGGCCTTGACGAGACACCGCCGGGCTCACGCCCTGCCCGCGTGAATTCGCGCGCTTCCCGTCAGGCGTCGTGACCACGACGAGCTCGGGAGCTCCGCCACACCCCACGCTCTCCCGCTCGAAGGCGATCGGTGCCGGCCCCCAGCTTGGATAGCGGTCCTGCCACGCGAGGTTCGGGTTGCAGCCGGCGCGGACCGCTTCGCTGGGCGCGAGGACGAAGATCCCCACCAGGCCGATTGCGCAGACGACTCCGCGCACTCCCATGGCCCGACGGTAGCTCGCTGCCTGTTAGCGACGGGTTAGCTTCGCGGGATGCGGGCTTCGAGCGCGTCTGCGAGCGCCTCGCGCACCGGCGCCAGCTCGATCCGGTCGAGCACGTCCTGGAAGAAGCCGCGCACGATCAGCCGCTCCGCATCGCCGCGCGTGAGGCCGCGGGACATCGCGTAGAACAACTGCTCCCGGTCGACCTGGCTGATCGTGGCGCCGTGCGTGCAGCGGACGTCGTTGGCGAGGATCTCGAGGCCGGGGATCGAGTCCGCGTGCGCGTCCGGCGAGAGTATGAGGTTGCGGTTCTCCTGGTAGGCGTTCGTCTTCTGCGCATCCTCCTCGACGCGGATCATCCCCCGCCACACCACGCTCGCCTCCTCGCGAAGGACGCCCTTGAAGGCGAAGTCGGAGGTCGTCGAGGGCGCGTGGTGCTGCTGGAACGTGTCGTAGTCGAGGTGCTGCGTCCCGTCTGCGAAGTACGCCCCGGTGACGCGCGACGTCGCTCCCTGGCCCGCAAGGTCGTTGTGAATCCGGACCTTGCCGCGCCGGGAGCCGAAGCCCCCTGCCACCCAGTCGAGCTCGGCGTCCCTCCCTACCGTGGCGCGATGGGTGGCGAAGTTCCATGTGTCCCGGGAGAGGTTCTGCAGCGACACGTACTCGAGCTTCGCGCCCTGCTCGACGAACAGCTCGACGGCGCTGTTCGTGTAGCCGGCAGCCCCGGCCGACGGTGACGTGTATTCCTCGATCAGCGAGAAGCGGCTGCCTTCCTCTGCCACGACGAGCAGGCGCCAGAACGTCGCGCCGGCGTCGTCGCCCACGACGCGGACGTAGAGCGGATCGTCGAGCTCCACGCCCTTGGGCACGCGGACGAGCAGCCCGCTCTGCCAGGAAGCAGCGTTGTGCGCCGTGAACTTGTCGTCGGCGCCGATGAGGGACCCCAGGCGCTCGTGGTCTTCCGGCAGGGTGGTGAACTCGATGCCCTCGGGCAGCTTGTCGATCTCGACCTTGCCTCCCCCCGCCGTGGCGAGGCCGGCCACGTCGATCTCGAGCATGTCCTGTCGGGACCGAGGGTCAGCCTCAGTGGCTGACCCTGGGTCTGGCACCTGGACATGGCCGTTTTCGGCGAAGGCGTCGGGATCGAAGCCGCGTAGGTCGGTGAAGCGCCACGCCTCCATGGACGTGTCCGGCAACGGCAGCGAGCGGTAACGCTCGAGGGCTTCGGCGCGATTCACGAGTCCCTCGGTGCGTAGCGTCGGTGCAGCAACAGCGAGTTCCCGTCCGGATCCTTGAAGAACGCCATGTGGCAGACGCCGGTGTCGACGGTCTCGCCGTCGAACTCGACGCCCTTGGCCTCCAGCTCCGCGCGGGCGGCCGCAACGTCGGGAACACGCAGCGCCAAACCGGCCGGGTTCGGTGCAAACGGCTGGCCGATGCTCGATGGATCGAAGATGTCGAGCGTCACCTGGCCGCACGCGAACTCCATGTCGCTTTTCCCCTCGGTCTCGATCTGCAGGCCGAGCGTCTCAGCGTAGAAGCGCTTTGCCCGCGCGATGTCCTGCGTCAGGAAGGAGACAAAGTCGACGTGCTCGACCTGCATCAGGGAGTCGTCCCGTCGGAGTACGGCGCGTAGCGGTGGTGGAGGATCAGCGCGTTCCCGTCGGGGTCCTTGAAGAAGGCCATGTGGCAGACGCTGGAGTCGTAGACCTGTGGGTACTCGAACTCGACGCCGGCGCCCTGTAGCCGATCCATCGTCGCGGCCACGTCTGCAACGCGTAGTGCGATCGAGTAGTTGCCGGCCCTGAACGTGTCGCCTGTTTGCTCGGGCGTGTTGAGGAGGATCGTCGCATTCCCCGGCTCGAACTCCGGCCACTCATCGCTCGAGCGCTCGTTCCGCTTCAGCCCTAGTGTCCCGCCGTAGAACTCCACACCTTGCGACCGGTCGGTGACAGGGATGCCGATGAAGTCGGTGCGCTCGAACTCGCAGGCCGGAGGCTCCCAGGGCTCGAGCGGCGCATAGCGGTGGTGAAGTTGCAGCGGGTTGCCGACGACGTCCGTGAAAGGGGCGCCGTGGCAAACGCCGGAGTCGAACGTCTCGCCACTGAAACTCACGCTCGCGCCCCCGAGCTCGGCCCGCGCATCCGCGACATCGTCGACACCGAACGCGATGCTGCCGCCGAACGTCGACAGCGCAAGTGTCAGGTTGCCCGTCTCGTACTCGACCCAGAGATCCCCCGAGTTGTTCGGGTTCCGCGGGAGGCCGAGAGTCTCCCCGTAGAACTCGTCGGCACGGCCCAGGTCGGTGACCGGCAGCGCCACGAAGTCGACCCGCTGAACGTCCATTACGGCGTCGAGCCGTCGGGATACGGTGCGTAGCGACGGTGGAGGAGGATGCGATTGCCGGCGGGATCGCTCACGCCGCGCCGTTGCAGAGCGCCCGAGTCCCACATCTCGTCGACCTCGAGCCCTGCCGCCTCGAGCTCGCTCTTCGCCGCCGCGACATCGGAAACGCGCAGCGCGATCGTCGCAGGCGGCAACGGCGTGAACTCGTATTCGTGCGTGTGCGGCGTCATGACCGCGAGCGTTACGTTGCCGGCCTCGTACTCGACCCAGTCGTCGCCCGGGCGAGTTCGGATTCCGCTCGAGTCCGAGCAACTCGCCGTAGAAGCGGTTGGCCTCCTCCATGTCCGTCACCGGCACGCGGATGTAGTCGACGCGCTCGACGTCCATCAGGGCTGCGTGCCGTCAGCGTACGGCGCGTACCGCTTGTGCAGCATGAGGCCGTTGCCGTCGGGGTCGTTGAACGTCGCGCCGTTGCAGACCCCGGAGTCGTACGTCTCCATCGTGAATTCGATCGCCGGCCTCCTCGAGCGCCGCGCGCGCCGCTTCGACGTCGGGCACCCGGAGCACGATCGACGCGATCGGCAGCGGGTTGAACGGGATGCCCATCTGCTCGGGCTGGACGAGCGCAAGCGTGACGTTGCCCGTCTCGTACTCGACCCATGAGTCCGTGGAGTTCGGATTCCGATCGAGCCCGAGCGTCTCCCTGTAGAACTTGTCGGCCTTCTCGAGATCCTTGGTCGGGACAGCGATGAAGTCGACGCGCGACGCGCCGATTCCCTTAGCCAACTGACCCTTCCATCTGCAGCTGGATGAGGCGGTTCATCTCGACGGCGTACTCGAGCGGGAGCTCCTTCGTGATCGGCTCGACGAAGCCGGAGACGATCATCGCGCTGGCCTCGGCCTCCGAGAGGCCGCGGCTCATCAGGTAGAAGAGCTGCTCCTCACCGATCTTCGAGACCGTCGCCTCGTGCCCGATGTCGACGTTGGATTCGTCGATGCGGATGTACGGATACGTGTCGGAGCGTGAGTCCTCATCGAGGATCAGCGCGTCACAGACGACCTTCGACTTCGAGCCGACCGCGCCCTTGCCCACTTCGAGCAGGCCGCGGTAGCCCCCGCGCCCGCCGTCTTTCGAGATCGACTTCGACGTGATCACCGAGGTCGTGTGCGGCGCGACGTGGACGCACTTGCCGCCGGCATCCTGGTGTTGTCCCTTGCCGGCGAACGCGATCGACAGCACCTCGCCGTGCGCGCGCTCACCGAGCAGCCAGATCGCCGGGTACTTCATCGTCAGCTTCGAGCCGAGGTTGCCGTCGACCCACTCCATCGTCGCGTCCTCGTATGCGACCGCGCGCTTCGTGACGAGGTTGTAGACGTTCGTCGACCAGTTTTGAATCGTCGTGTACCGGCAGCGGCCGCCCTTCTTGACGATGATCTCGACGACGGCCGAGTGGAGCGAGTCGGTTGAGTAGATCGGAGCCGTACAGCCCTCGACGTAGTGCACGTAGGCGCCTTCGTCGACGATGATCAGCGTTCGCTCGAACTGGCCCATGTTCTCCGCGTTGATGCGGAAGTAGGCCTGGAGCGGCATCTCGATCTTCACGCCCGGAGGCACGTAGATGAATGAGCCGCCCGACCACACGGCCGAGTTGAGCGCCGCGAACTTGTTGTCGTTCTGCGGGATGATCTTCCCGAAGTACTCCTTGACGAGGTCCTCGTGCTCACGAAGCCCCGAGTCCATGTCGAGGAAGAGCACGCCCTGCTGCTCGAGGTCCTCCTTGAGCTTGTGGTAGACGACCTCCGACTCGTACTGCGCACCCACCCCGGCGAGGTACTTCTTCTCCGCCTCGGGGATGCCGAGCTTGTCCCACGTGTCGAGGATGTCGGCAGGCAGGTCCTCCCAGTTCTTCGCCTGCTTCTCGGTGGGCTTGATGTAGTAGTAGATGTTGTCGAAGTCGATCGTCGTGACGTCGCCGCCCCACCTGGGCAGCGGGCGAGCGTTGAAGTACTCGAGCGACTTGTGCCGGAACTTCCGCATCCAGTCGGGCTCGTCCTTGTGGCTCGAGATTGCGTCGACCAGCTCGTGCGACAGGCCGCGGCCCGACTTGAAGAAATAGTCCTCGGGTACGTGGAAGCCGTACTTGACCTCGTAGTCGGAGCCGATCCCCTTGACGACTTCGGTCTCGGTCTGCGCCATTACTCGTCACCTCCCCCGACGGGCGCCGGGGCAAACGCCTCGTAGCCCTCCGCTTCGAGCTTGTGCGCGAGCTCCGGCCCGCCTTCCTCGACGATGCGGCCGTCGAAGAAGACATGGACGAAGTCGGGCTGGATGTAGTTGAGGATCCGCTGGTAGTGCGTGATCAGCAGTGCGCCCATGTCCGGGGAGACGAGCGACTGGACGCCTTCCGCCACAACGCGCAACGCGTCGATGTCGAGGCCGGAGTCGGTCTCGTCGAGCACCGCGATCCGAGGCTTGAGCATCGCCATCTGCAGGATCTCCACGCGCTTCTTCTCGCCGCCGGAGAAGCCGTCGTTGATGTACCGCGACGCGAGCTCTCGCGAAACCTTGAGCCGGTCCATCGCTGCGAGCAGCTCGTCGCGGAACTCGGGGATCGGAATGGGGTCGTCCTCGCCGCCCGCGCGCGCCTTGCGGATCGCGTTGATCGCGCTGCGCAGGAAGTTCGTCACGGTCACGCCGGGAACGGCGTGCGGGTACTGAAAGGCGAGGAACAGGCCGCGCTGCGCGCGTTCGTCGGCGCCGGCCTCCGTGAGGTCCTCGCCGTCGAAGAGGATCTGGCCGTCGGTGATCTCGTACGCTGGGTGGCCCATCAGGGCGTACGCCAGCGTCGACTTGCCCGAGCCGTTCGGGCCCATGACGGCGTGAACCTCGTTCGCGTTGACCGCGAGGTCGACGCCCTTGACGATCTCCGTTCCGTCCTCCAGCGACACGTGGAGGTTCTTGAGTTCCAGCAGAGCCAAGCTCGTGAGTCCTTTCTCCTAGTAAACGTGCGAAACTTCGCCTCGCTTGTAACTGATTCTACCGGAGTGGTGCCCCGCCCCCCTGGGCGCCCCAACGCCGGTGCTACGCTAGCCGCATGCCGAACGTCGGCCCGACGGAGATCATCATCCTAGTCGTCGTGCTACTCCTGGTCTTCGGCTCCCGCAGGCTCCCGGAGATCGGCCGCTCGGTCGGCAAAGGAATGCGGGAGTTCAAGAACTCGGTCAGCGGCAAGGACGAGAAGCCCGAGCTCGAGGACGAGCAGAAGCCGCCCGAGCTGACGGCTAGCGCCGTCGAGGAAGAGGACGAGCAGCCCGTCGGCGCAGGCACCAAGCAGTCCGACAGCTAACGTCCTCGGGCTCCAGCACGAAGTGCACCGGCTGAGCCAACTCATCGAGAGCTTGGCTGACTGGCCCGCTCGAGACACCGTACCCCCGACGCGGGCGAAGCCGGGCTTCGCCCGGCGAGAGCCCAGGGACCCCCGGCCGAACCGCTCACGCGAAGAAGGGGGTCCACGGGGGAAACATGGTTTCCCCCGTGATCGTCTCGGCGGACTGGGTGCTGCCCGTCTCCGGGCCGCCCATCCCCGACGGAGCCGTGGCGATCGAGGACGGCCGGATCCTTGCCGTCGGGCCTGCGAGCGAGCTCGGCGAGGGCAGCCGCTTCGCCGACGCGGCCGTCATCCCGGGGTTCGTCAACGCGCACTCCCATCTGGAGTACGCGGTCTATGCCGGCTTCGGCGACGGGCTCGCCGACTTCAGCGACTGGATCGGCACTCCACGTCGAGCGCAAGCAGCGACTCCACTTCGACGACATGGAGGACATCGCGCGGCTGGGCGCCGCCGAGTGCCTCGCCTCGGGGATCACCGACTGTCGGCGACTGCGCTTCAGCGGCGCCGACGACGACTGCCTGCGCCGAGCTGGGTCTCCGGGCGATCGTCTACCTGGAGGTGTTCGGCGACGACGCCGGCGAGCCAGCGACGAGCGGTTCGAGCCGAGCGCGGCAGATCGGCGACGGGCGCTGGTCGGACCGCGTCCGCCTGGAGTCTCGCCGCATGCCCCGTACACGCGTCACGCCGGAGCGTCTACGCGCTTGCGCGTCGCTCGGCGTGCCTGTGGCCACCCATCTCTCGGAGAGCGTCTCCGAGAACGCGCTCCTGCGCCGGGAGGGCGGTGCCTGGGAGTCGTTTCGCGACCTGCTCGTGCCAGCCGCCGGGAACGACGGGGACACGGCGCTCGCCGACATCGGGGCGCTCGGCGCCGGATCTCGTCGCTGCCCACTGCGTCATGGCCGAGCCGGAGGAGATCGAGCTGCTCGCCGAGCACCGGCATCGCGGTCGCGCACTGCCCACGCTCGAACGCGCTGCTCGGGCTCGGCATCGCACCGGTCGCGGATCTGCTCGACCGCGGGATCACGCGTCGGGATCGGCACCGACAGCCCCGCGTCGGCGCCCGTCCTTCGACATGTTCGACGAGCTGCGCGCCGCGGTCGCTCAGCGCCGGGCGCGCGAGCAGCGCCCGGACGCGATGTCGCCGCGAGCGAGACGCTCGAGCTTGCCACGCTCGGCTCCGCCGCGGCCCTCGGGCTGGACGACGAGGTCGGCTCGCTCGAGCCCGGAAAGCAGGCCGATCTCGCCGTCGTCAGTCTCGAGGGCTCCCCGTACCTGCCGTGGGAGGATCCGGCAGCCGCAGTCGTCATGGGCGGGTCCGCGGCGAGGGTACTGCTGACCCTCGTGGGCGGGGAGGTACGCTACGACGCGGAGACCTATCTATGGCAAGAGCTGCGGCAAAGAGGAATCGAAGCGCGGGCAAAGCTGCTCGGCCGGTAGAGGCCGACCAGAAGAAGTCCCGCCGCAAGGCCGAGAAGACGCTCGAAGACGAGCTCTTCTTCACCCGACTGCGCGGCCACGCCAAGTGGGCGTTCGCGCTGCTCGCCGTCGTCTTCGCCGGCAGCTTCGTGTTCCTCGGAGTCGGCTCGGGAAACGCCGGGCTCAGCGATGTCTTCAGCAACGTCTTCGGCGGCGGCTCGGCACCTTCGATCGAGAAGCTGCAGGAGAAGGTCGCCGAGCGGCCGAGGGACAAGGCAGCGCTCACGGATCTCGCGCAGGCCCTCGAGCGCGACGGCCGCACCGACGAGGCAATTGCCGCCTACCAGGCGTATCTGACGGCGCGGCCGAAGGACGAGGAGGTCCTTTCGGCCCTCGCGCTCGTCTACCAGTCCCAGGCGGCAGCCGCGTACAACGAGCTCCAAATCGCAGCACGCGCCGCAAGCCTCGCGGCACCGGAGGCTCAGTTTCGCCCGGGCGCCGGAGCGCTCGGACAGGCGCTCGGGTCGTTCACCAATCCGCTGACACAGGCCGCGTCGACGGGGGCCGAACAGCAGTATCAGGCGGCGGCCGCGAAGTACCAGACCGCCAACAAGGACGCGCTCGACGTCTACAAGCAACTCTCGGCACTCGCGCCCGCGGACTCTACGAAGCTGCTCGGCTGGGCCCAGGCAGCCGAAGCCGCCGGGGAGGCCGCGACCGCGGTGAAGGTCTACAGGACCTTCGTAAAGCGAGTTCCCGACCGACCCGCTCGTCGTCGAGGTGCGCAAGAGAATCAAGACGCTCGAGGCCCAGCAGATCGCGCAGCAGGCCACCGGTAGCCAGGGTTAGACTCGGCGACGTGCGAAGTACGCTCGTCGCGGCGGCCCTCGTCGTGCTCGTCGGCGCCGCAGCGGGATGCGGCGGCGCGGGCACCGGTGGCATTTCGGCCGGAGGCGACACCGCCCGCGGCGAGGAGCTCTTCAAGCAACGGTGCGGCAGCTGCCACACACTGGCAGCGGCGGGCACGGCAGGCGTCATCGGGCCCAATCTCGACGACGCCTTCGCCCCCGACCGGGAGCAGGGCTTCGAGGAGAGCTCGATCCAGCAGCTGGTCGCCGGCCAGATCCAGTATCCGGTCGAAGGGCGGGTCAACGACAAAGGCCAGTACGTAACCTCTACCGGCGACCCGGCCATGCCTGCCGACCTCGTCACGGGCGACGATGTGGACGACGTCGCGGCCTACGTCGCCTCGGTCGCCGGCGTTCCCGGTGCCAAGCCGGCGCCACCTCCCGGAGGGGGTCCGGCAGCAGACGGCAAGAGCATCTTCACGACGAACTGCGCGGGCTGTCACACGCTGGCCGACGCAGGTACGACAGGAACGGTTGGCCCCAACCTCGACCAGGCGAAGCCTCCCAAGGAGCTGGTCGTCGACCGCGTGACGAACGGCAAGGCCGTCATGCCGCCGTTCAAGGGGACGCTGAGCGACGCCCAGATCCAGGCCGTCGCGGACTACGTCTCCTCCGTCGCCGGGAAGTAGCCGGCGGACAGCTAGGGCGCGAGCTCGCGCTCGAGATCTACCACGACGTGCGTGATCGGCACGGCGAACCGGTCGCGCGCCGTGTCCACTACTCCCCGCTCGAGCCAGTTGGACCGGCCCTCCGGGTGCGTGGAGATGATCACCTCGTCGGCGCCGAACGTCCGGAGCCCGTCGGCGATCGACTGCACGGGATCCGCATCGCCCACCTCGCCGCGCGCGTCGATGCCAGACGCGGCGAGCTGCGCGAGGCTGTCCGCCAGCCGCCGCTCAGCCTCTGCTCGAGCCCTGTCCTCGTCCGACACCCAGTGGCGGAGCTTCGAATTGAGTGCGGGCGTCACAACGAGCACGTGCGCACGGTGGCCGGCGGCCGTCCGCTCAATCGCCTCTCGGAGCTCGGTTCCGCCCACAGTCTCGTTGGCGATGACGAGAATCCGCCGTTCACCGGAGGCGCTCACGTACGTCGGCGCTTGTTGCTCGGACGGCTCGTCCAGCGGCCGGAGGAACCACCAGATGGCCGCCACGGTGACGACGATCCAGACGGGAAGCCCGACCTTCCAGCCACCGAGCAGGCTGGCCAGAGCGACCGCTGCGAAGGCGACGATCGTGAGCAGCAGGAGCTTGAATGCCTCGGCCTCGGAGCGAAACGGGTTCCGGCGAGCCATGGCTCAGATGATGTACACCGTCGTGTAGACCACGATCCACATTACGTCGACGAAGTGCCAGTAGATTCCCGGCAGCTCGACGCCGTGGTGGTGCTCCGGGCTGTAGTGGCCGCGGAAAGCGCGGATGGTCGCGAAGAGCAGCAGCGACAGGCCGACGAAGACGTGCGCTCCGTGCAGCCCCGTCAGGCAGTAGAAGATCGTCGCGAACGCGTTGTCGCCGGGTGCGAAGCCCACCCTCGCGTACTCCGCGATCTGCGTGAGGAGGAACGTCAGGCCCATGAGGAAGGTCAGCACGAGCCCGGCCTTCAGACCGGCGCGGTTGCCCCGCTTGATCGACTGCAGCGCCCAGTGCATCGTGAAGCTGGACGTGATGAGGATCACGGTGTTCACGCCCGCGACGAACACGGGAATGTGATCTTCCGGAGGGGGCCACGGATAGCCGTTGACGACGCGGATGAAGAAGTACGCCGTGAAGAACGACCCGAAGAGCATGATCTCCGAGCCGATGAACAGCAGCATCCCGAGCACGCGCGCGTCGACGCGAGAGGAGACGTTCGCGGTGGGCGGGTGCTCGCCGTGCTCGTGCGCGTGGGTAACCGCGTGGGCTTCCACTACGCCGTGGCCTCAGCCTTCGCGGGCTCGGACTCGACGTGCATCACCGGCAGCTTCGCGTCCTTCCGAAGGCGGCCGACGAGGTCGCCGCGCAGCCAGCCTGACTTCGTGCCCGGGAACGTCGAAACGATGAGCTCGTCCGTACGCTCGTCGTAGATCGCCTGCATGGCCGCGGTGTACGGATCGGGGTGGCCCATCTGGCCGTGGACGTCGATCCCCTCCGCCCGGAGCAGGCCAACCGCATGACGCAGCCTCCGCTCGGCCTCGGGATCGCCCGATTCGCCGAGCTCGCTCTGCGGAGAGATGATCAGGAAGCTGGCGGGTGAGCGACGCGCTCGCTCGCGAATGGCGTCGAGCAGCGGCGCGCCGAGGACCGTCTCGTTCGCGATCACGAGCACGTTGTCTGGACCATCCTCTGCGGCGAGATCGACGACGACGTGCTCCACGGGAATGTCCACTGCTGCGCGGATGCGCTCGACGACGTCGCGGCGCAGCCAGCCGGAGCTCGCCTTCGGGTGCGTGGAGACGACTACGGCGTCAGGCGGGGGCACGAGCTGACCAAACGCGTCACGAACGACATCGACGGGGTCCGCGTCGACGACGAACCCGTCGGCAGCGATCCCGTGCTTGCGCAAGAGGTCGAGCGTCCGGTCGAGGCGCCTGCGTGCCGACGCGCGGCGCGTGTCCTCGTAGACGACGTAGCCGGAGCGCGGCGACGATACCGGGCAGATCACGGTAATGCGCACGGGGCCTTCCTTCGCGCGTTGCTCGAGCGCGTCGATCAGGCTCTTGCCGGCAACGGTCTCGTTGGCCACCACGAGGACGTGCGTCACCGGCGCACCTCCTCCTCCTGCTTTCTCCTCGGCGGCGACCTCAGGAAGAGCCGCGGCGGCGCCGTCCTCACTCCACACGGCGTGGCGCGCGCCGGGAACGCCGTACTCGTACGGGCCGCCGACCACCTGCGGGATCTCGTCGAAGTTGAACAGCGGCGGCGGGGACGACACCTGCCACTCGATCGAGTGCGCCCGCCACGGATTCGCCGGCGCACGAGGCCCGCGCAACCAGCTGTGGATCATGTTGTAGAGGAAGATCAGCATCGCGGCCCCGAGCACGAAGGACGAGATCGAGATGAAGAGGTTCCAGCTCTCGAACTTCGGCGCATAGTCAGCGGTGCGGCGCGGCTGACCCTGCAGCCCGGTCCAGTGCATCGGGAAGAACGTCGCGTTGAAGGCGACGAACGTCAGCCAGAAGTGCCACTTCCCGAGCCGCTCCGAGAACATGCGGCCGGTCATCTTCGGGAACCAGTAGTAGATGCCCGCGAAGATCGTGAACACCGAGCCCCCGTAGAGCACGTAGTGGATGTGCGCGACGATGTAGTACGTGTCCGAAGCGTGGACGTCGATCGGCACCGTGCCCAGGTAGATGCCGGAGAGCCCGCCGATGAGGAAGCAGGCAATGAAGCCGACCGCCCACAGCATGGGCGTCGAGAAACGGATGCGGCCTTCCCACATCGTGGCTAACCACGAGAACACCTTGATCCCCGTCGGCACCGCGATCAGCAGCGTCGTCACCATCATCGGGATGCGCAGCCACGGCGCCATTCCGGCGACGAACATGTGATGCGCCCACACGGAGAAACCGAGGAAGAGGATGGCCATGAGCGAGAGCGCCATCAGCCGGTAGCCGAAGATCGGCTTGCGGGAGAACGTCGAGATGACTTCGGAGACGATTCCGAACCCGGGTAAGATCATGATGTAGACCGCCGGGTGCGAGTAGAACCAGAAGATGTGCTGGTACCCGAGCGGGTAACCGCCCTCGTCCGCCACGAAGAAGTTCGTGTGCAAGACCCGGTCGAACATCGCGAAGAACTGCGAGCCGGCGATGAACGGGGTGGCCAGCACCACCAGCAGTGACGTCGTGAAGTTCGCCCACACGAGCAGCGGCATGCGCCAGAACGTCATGCCCGGCGCGCGCATGGTGATGATCGTGACCAGGAAGTTGAGCGCCGTCATGATCGACGACGTCCCCGCCCACTGGACGCCCATGTTGAAGAAGACGCTGCCGAGAGGCTGGTCGGTGCAGAGCGGGGCGTAGCACGTCCACCCGCTCGCGAACGCCCCGCCGGGCACGAGGAAGCTCGAGAGCATCATCACGCCGGCGATCGGGAGCAGCCAGAACGAGAGGGCGTTCAGGCGCGGGAACGCCATGTCCGGCGCGCCGATCATCAGCGGGATCACGTAGTTGCCGATGCCCGCGAACACCGGCACGACGAACAGGAAGATCAGGAGCGCTGCGTGCACGGACACGAGGCCGTTGAACGTCTGGCCGTCGACGACCTCGGACCCCGATTGCGCGAGCTCCGCGCGGAAGATCATCGCCAGCAGGCCGCCGGCGAGGAAGAAGATGAACGTCGTGACGATGTACTGGATCCCGATCACCTTGTGATCGGTGTTGACCCGGAGGTAGTCCCTCCAGGTCCTCGCGCCGTGGCCCGAGTGGTCCTCGGGCTTCGTCGGCTGCCCGATCGCGTACCGCATCCAGTAGTCGAAGGAGCCGATGCCGGCGAGGAAACCCAGCGGGATCGTGACGAGCGAGATCGTCACGACGACGTCGTTGAGCCAGATCGGGTCCCAGCCCTCGAGCCAGCGGACGAGCGCCATGATCCCGACGCCGATCCCGAAGAAGAGCGGGATCATCCACAGGCAGCGGCCGAGGCCTGGTCGTTTGAACCAGCTCATTGCTGGCTCCTCGCCCACCGGTTAAAGGCGGCGGCCGGCATCACGGTGACGTTCGTGCGCATGAGCGAGTGGCCGAGCCCGCAGAGCTCGGTGCAGATGATCGGGAAGGTGCCGACTTTCGTGGGGGTGATCGGCAGCGTTGTGGGATGCGGGAACTCGTCGACCCACGGGAGCACGTCCATCTTCTGGCCGAACTCGGGCACCCAGAACGAATGGATCACGTCCTTCGAACGCATGCTCAGCTCCACGGTTCGGTCGAGCGGCAAGCGCAGCGTCGTGACCTGTACGCCGGCAGCAGGCCCGTTTGCGTACTCGAACCGCCAGGCGAACTGCTGCGCGGTGACGTTCACGCGCAGCGGATTCGAGCCCGCATTCGAGTTCTGCGTCAGCACGATCGCCGCCGCGATGGCGATGACGGTCACGAGCAGCGCCGGCACCGCCGTCCACGCGATCTCGAGACCTGTGTGCCCGTGAATCGACGGCCCGTCGGTGTCGTCGTCAGGTCGCGCGCGGAACTTCACGACCGAGAACAGGATCACGGCGACGACCACTGCGAAGATGAAGATGCAGATTCCCGTCGCCAGCCAGAAGGTGAAATCGATGCGATCGCGCTGCTCGGAGGCCGAGGGAGGGAGCCACGGGATGACGACGGCGACCACGGTCGTGGCGGCGGCGACGATGGCCGCCATCACGGCCAGCTGGACGATCTGACTCCACCGCACGGGTATTTGGAGCCTAACCCATCGAAACCTCCGCGCGAGGGATGCCTCCGGCGCGGTTATGGGGCCGATAGCTAGCGCAACACAAACGAGTGCACGGCGACCGCGACCCACGCCCTGCTGACGGAGGTCGTGACCATGATGGGACGGTACAACCGGCTCGCGCCAGAGGAACAGCGGATCCTCCATGTGACGCTGGTCGCCGCCGCGGCCGCGCTCTGGTTCGCGCTCGCGTGGGAAGAGGTGCTGGTGCTGGCAGCGCTCCCGCTGCTCGCGATCGTCGCCACAGCGCTCATCCGCATGGCGCGGCGGCGGGCCAAGCGCGAGGAAAAGCTGCTCTACTGAACCACGAGATCCCTGCCGATACGGGTCCCATGGCTGAGTATCCATGGCGGCCCCTCGGTGAGCTGCTCGTCAAGCGTGGGCTCATCGACGAGTATCAGCTCGAGCCTCTCCTCCTGGAGCAGCGCCTGACTGGGCAGCTGTTCGGAGAGATGCTCGTCGCCAAGCACATCGTCTCCCCGGTCGACATCGCCATTGTCATCGCAGAGCAGCACGGTCTCCACCTCGACCCAGACCTGCGCCCAACGCCGGCTCCGTCGAAAGCCGTCGCGGACACAAACGGCGGCGGCAAGTGGCGTCCGATCGGCCGCATCCTCGTGGACAAGGAGCTGCTCACCGAGAGCGGGCTCCAGCGGGTTCTGCTGGCGCAGCGCCGCAGGGGCGGCTTGCTGGGTCAGCTGTTGCTCGAGCGCGGCTACGTCACCCCGGAGCAGCTGGCCTCGGCGCTGGCGGAGCAGCACGGCGTCCACGTCCCCCCGGAAGCGCTCCACCCTTCGCAGGAACAGCCGCTCGACGACGTGGTCTACGAGGTGCGCGTTCCGGGCCTGGACGAGAGTGAGGATGCGCTGCACATGTCGCCCTCGTTCCTCGACGCCAGCGACTTCGCCTTCGAGCTGCTGTACGACGAGGACCCGGACGCACTCGAGATCGTCGAGGTGAAAGGCGGGCAGCGCCGGGTTGCATGGTCGTACGAGCGGCCGCAGGACGAAGCGCGCGAAGCCGGCTAGTCGACAGCGTTGCGGAAGGCTGCGGCCGCCTCGGCGATCGCCTCTAGTCCGGCGTCGATCTGCTCCGGCAGCGCGAAGAACCCGTGGAACATGCCCTCGTAGCGGCGCAGGGTCGTCGGCACGCCGATCGACTCCAGACGAGCCGCGTACGCCTCCCCCTCGTCCCTGAGCACGTCCGTCTCCACCGTCACGACGTGAGTGGGCGGCGACTTCGCGAGCGCGTCGTCGCCGCCGAGTAGCGGGGACACGCGCGGGTCGTCCGGCGCCCCTTCGCCGCCGGAGAGGTAATGGGCGATGTACCACTCCATTGACGCGCGTGTCAGGTACGGGCCGTCCCGGAAGTCCTCGTACGAGGTCGTGTTGCAACGCGCATCGGTCACGGGATAGACGAGCAGCTGGAAGCGCAGCGGAACAGCTCCGAGCTGCGCTACCGCGGCCGCGAGGTTGCCGCCGGCCGAGTCGCCTCCGATCGCGAGCCGCTCGGAATCGGCGCCGAGCTCTTCCGCGTGCTCCCATGCCCAGCGCGTAGTAGTCAGGGCGTCGTCGAACGCAGCCGGGAACGGGTGCTCCGGTGCCAGCCGGTAGTCGACGGACAGCACTGCCTGGCCGCTCTCGGCGGCCAGGCCGCGGGCTGTCGAGTCGTGTGTGTGGAGATCGCCTACCACCCAGCCGCCGCCGTGGAAGTACACGAGCAGTCCCAGCCCTTCGCGTCGTTGGATCGATAGAGCCGCGCAGGAACACCACCGGCGTCCAGGTCACGGATCTCGTAGAGCTCGATCGCCGATGGCCGCAGGTGAGCCCGGCGGATCTCGCGCGCCTCGGGCGGCGAGACTTCCGTGATCGGCGGGTAGCCGAGCGCCGCCATCGCGTCGAGAACGGCCTGTGCCTGCGGGTGAAGTGCCACGCCGGAAGTCTCGCAGTACTCTGCGCGCCGTGAGCGACGTGCCCCTCATCGGGACTGGCACCGTAACACGAATCTCACGACAGCGCGATCGCAGAGTGCGTCGCGGCAAGCCTCACTGCCGAGGTGATCAGCCGACGGTCAGTGTGCCTTCCATGCCGGCCTCGCGGTGGCCGGGCACGGCGCAGTAGAACTCGTAGGTACCCGGCTCGACATCCACGGTGACGGACGTCGTACCGTTGGACACCGTGTCGCTCTTCTCCTCAACGCCGTTGCCTTCGACCTCGACGTTGTGGCCGACGGACGAGTCGTTCGTCAGCTCGATGGTGACCGAGCCCGCCGGCGCCTCCAGCGTCGTCTTGTCGAACGCGAGCGCCCCGCTCGGGTCCGCGGCCAGCTGAACTGTCGTCGTCTCGCCGGTAGCAGTGGTGACCTCCGTCGTGGTCGCCGAACCGTTGTCGCCCCCGCCACAGCCGGCCGCCAAGAGCGCGGCGGCGAGCAGCGGGAAAACCACGAGCACGGTGCGTCTGCTCATGGCCGTTCGATACCCGCTCCTGGGACGGCGAAACCTCAACACGCGTCTACACTTTCGTGGACGGGCCGTTAGCTCAGCTGGTAGAGCAGGGGACTCTTAATCCCAAGGTCGAAGGTTCGAGTCCTTCACGGCCCACTTTCCCCTCGCCCGCTTCGCTTTCCGCTCGGGCGTGCGCCCTGAGGGGCGCCCTCAAAGCAGGCGCAGCGAGCCGCTCCCGCGCATGTCGGGAGCGGCGGCGGAGGCTTCCCTAAAGGAGGGGGCACACGGGGGAACCACGGGTTCACCCGTGCTCTTCCAACGGTCGAAGGTTCGAGTCCTTCACGGCCCACTTTCCCCTCGCCCGCTTCGCTTTCCGCTCGGGCGTGCGCCCTGAGGGGCGCCCTCAAAGCGGACGCAGCGAGCCGCTCCCGCGCATGTCGGGAGCGGCGGCGGAGGCTTCCCTAAAGGAGGGGGCACACGGGGGAACCACGGGTTCACCCGTGCTCTTCCAACGTCTGCAAACTCCACCTGGGCTTAACGACGCGCAAGTTGCGCTCAACGGCGCGCTTACAGCGAGCTAGTAACAAATCGTCACGATGCGATCGAGGCCGTCGAAAGCCTGACGGCGAAACCGCGCGGCGACCGAGGCGGTCGTCGCGTCGCAAAGCGAGGCGGGGGGAATGAAAGTCCGACTTGCAGCCCTCGTGGCTGCTCCGAGTGGCGCGACCGTCGAGCCGACGGCTGATACGCCGTTTGCGGCCGAGCACGCCTCGGTGGCAAGAACCGGCGCTGCGGATACCGGCTCTGCGACGGGGACTGAGCCGGAGAAATCGAAAGTTCCCTCGAACGGGGTATGGCGGACTCATTCGTCGTCGCTAACGCTGACAAGGGGCAGCCCGACGAGGTAGGTCATCGGGCTCAAGGGGAGAGAGGCACTTTGGAACGACTACAGCACGCCGCCGTGGGCAGCCACGGCGTCATGGGTGATCCGCACGCGGCGGGACAGCTTCGAGGCTGCTCGGCCTGATGTCGGCTGTCGTCTCAGAAGCGGCGGCGGCTGACTCGACGGTCCTCGGCCGACGAGAAGCCGTTCACCGGCCGAAGGCGGTTGACTCGGCCGACGCGCGAGCGGAAGCCACGGAGCAGGTGGTAGTAGGGCGAGACCGAGCATCCTGGTGGCTGATCACGCTGGGCTGGACGGGCGTCACCGCCAGTTTCTGGATCTGGTGGCTTCACCAGGCGGGGAGCGGAACACCGTGGCTCTACTGGCCGCAGACGATCGCGCAGTTCTACCTGACGACTGCGCTCCCGACGTTCTTCTTCTACTACATCTCCAAGATGCGGCGGCCGGTCGAGCAGGCGCCGCCGGCGGGAATGCGGGTTGCGCTGATCACGCTCTGCGTTCCCGGTCACGAGTCGCTGGAGGTGATTCGAAAGCAACTCGTGTCGCTTCGCGGGGTCGCCTACGAGCACGACAGCTGGGTCCTCGACGAGGGCGCATCGCCGGAGGTGGAAGCCCTGGCCAGGGAGCTCGGGGTCCTGTACTTCACCCGTAAGGGCGTGGCCCGCTGGAACGAGCCGCGGCCGCCGTTCCAGGCGAAGACGAAGGCCGGAAACGTCAACGCGTGGCTCGACCATGTCCGCGACCTGGGTCTGGACTACGAAGTGTTCGTCCAGTTCGACATCGACCACAGGCCTCGTCGCGACTATCTCCACCGTGTTCTCGGCTATTTCGGCGACCCCAAGGTCGGCTGGGTGCAGGCGCCGAGCGTCTGCGGAAACCTCGACAACTGGGCCGCCCGTGGCTTGGCCGAGCAGGACATGCTCTTCCAGGGCCCGCTCCAGATGGGCTTCTACGGTGCGACGAGCACGCCGTTCATCGTCGGCTCGCACACGTCATATCGCACTTCGGCCATCCGCGAGATCGGAGGCTTCCAGCCCACGCGCGCCGAGGACCACCTCGACACCGTGGTGCTTGCCGCGCATGACTATCGCGGCGTCTTCGTTCCGGAGCTGATTGCCGTGGGCGACGGGCCACACGACTTCGCGACCTACCTGCGGCAGCAATTCGCCTGGGCCCACTCGATGATCCAGATCTTCCTGCGTCACACGCCGCGACTCCTGCGCCGATACACGCTGGGCCAGGCACTCCAGTTCCTGATGTGCCAGAGCTGGTACACGCTGTGGTCGGTCTCGCTCGCGGTCCTCTGGGTACTGCCGACTGTGGCGCTGCTCACGCACACGCCGATTGCCGGCGTCTCCGTCGGGCGGTTCCTCGTCTTCTTCCTCCCGGTGCCTCTGATGGCGCTCATTATGTGGCGCTGGTCACGACGGTGGTTCCAGCCTTCCGGACTGAGACTCTCCTGGCGCGGCATGCTGCTCGAGATCGCCCGTTGGCCGGTCGTGCTCTGGGCGCTAATCAACGTCCTCCTCGGCATCAGCCGGAGCTACATGATCACCCCGAAGGGCGTCGGGCGGCCAGAAGGCCCGCGGCTGCTGAGCATCTACGGACCGTACGTCGTCCTCACGATCTTGCCTCTCGCGGCCGTGTGGGGTTGCGTCCTCGCCGGCTACTCAGGGCCGCTGTGCGGTTACTACGGCCTGGCCCTGCTCAACGGCGTGCTCGGAGGACTGCTGCTCGTGACGACGCTGCTTATAGAGCTCCGGCACGTCGGCGCATTCGGCTCGCGGGCCACGATTCTCACCGCGGTGTTCTCGGTCGTCTGCGTCGTGGCGATCAGCGCGACCGTCGCATGGCAGCCGTTCGTGCAGGCGTTCGTGTGAGCGCGACGGCTGGACCGCGCCTGACCCCGGGCCGGCGCCCGACGCTGCGACAGCGGCTCGGTGCGGGCGCCACGATGGCGACGCTCATCGCCGCTGTTCTCGTGCTCATTGGGCTACAGCTAGGGGTTTTTGACCGCGAGGAGACGGTGTACGCGCCCTGGCCGGTGCCGCCCGCGGCCTCCGCGACCGTCGACATCGGCGTGACGACGCTGCCCCTCGGCCGCAACGCGTTCCGGCCGTGGCAGCAGTCCGACCTGAACGGGATCAATGCGCTAGAGCACGCGATCCGGAAGCACATCAGCGTCGTCATGTGGTACGCCGACTGGGCTAACAACCAGCCAGACGTCGAGCAGCTCGAGGCGCTTGCGGCGCGTGGGAGCACTCCCGAGATCACCTGGGAGCCGTGGGACGCCCTCAACCCCGTGCGCTACCAGCCGAGGTACAGGCTGCGGAACATCGTTGCCGGTCACTTTGACTCGTACATCCGAGCCTGGGCGAACACCCTCGCCGCGTATGAGCGGCCGGTCCGCCTTCGCTTCGCTCAGGAGATGAACGGCGGCTGGTATCCATGGTCGGAGCGATCGAACGGAAACCGGCCTCACGAGTTCGTCCGTGCGTGGCGTCACATCCACGACATCTTCCGCGAGGCCGGGGCGACGAACGTCGAATGGGTGTGGAGTCCGGCGGCGATCACCATCAACGCGTCGCAGTACCCGGGCGATGCCTACGTCGATCTCGTTTCGCTCTCCTGCTTCAACGGAGACAGTCAGCTTCGCTACAGCCGCTGGAAGCCGTTTGCAGAGGTTCTTGGCCGCTCACTCGCCCGCTTGCACACCATCGCGCCGACAAAGCCGATCGAGGTCAGCGAGATCGGTGTCGCCGGTACGGACGGGAGCAAAGCCGCATGGATTGGTGGGATGTTCGAGACCTTGCGCCGCAACCCGTCGATTGTGTCGGTGATCTGGTACGACCTCGCGAAGGAATCCGATTGGCGATTCGAGAGCGGGCCGCGGGCGACTGCGGCATTCGCAGCGGGCGTCGCAGACCCCCGCTACCGCTGAACTGCGACAAAAACGAGGGGCCCTCGTCCGAGTAGCGGCGGCTCAAGTTCGGGCAGTCATGACCCGACCTCTTCGTCGTGGGGCCCGTCTCTCGTCTTCTGCGTGGGCGCAGCGGTCGCCGTCTGCCGTCGTCTTTCACATCTCATAAGCTGTCCCGTGCCACACGTCTCCCCGACGCGGAGGTTCATACGGCTTCTCCCCCGAGCACGCGCGCAAAGCATGCCGCCCGCCGGCGTGCTCGCGTGGTCTTGTATGGCGCTCTTGCCGCGACCTTCCTGCTCTATCCGGCGGCGGGTCAGAGCGTTCCCCAAGGCCCAGCCGCGCCGCTGATCTTCGGCGCCTACCCGGGTGGAGGGGCCGGCACCGTCGGGCCGGCGGGAAGAACGGCACCGGAGGTCCCGTCGAAACGACTGGCGGCGCTCCGGGAGCTGCGTGCGCCAGGGCGTCCCTTCGTCCTCCACATGTACGCGAGCTTCTCCGGCGCCGCCTCGTTGTCGCCCGCCGACCAGGTCGGGCGGGACATCGCGGAGTACACGGCTGCCGGGTTCCAGGTCGAGCTTGTGCTGACGTACCGTCCGGCCGACCGGGATCCGGCGAGGGACGTGCTGGGCTTCATGGTGTTTGCTCGGGATGCGGTGCGGACGTTCGGGCCTAACTCCCGCTTCGTCGGACTCCAGGTGGCGAACGAGGCGAACGTACTCGACGCGCCCAATGCCGCGGACGGCGCGTACCCTGGAGCGGCGGACGCGCTGATCCAGGGCGTGATCGCAGCAAAGTCGGAGGCGCGGCGCAGGGGCTTCTTGCAGGTCGCGATCGGCTTCAACTGGGCCTACGCTTCGGGCCCGGCCGAGACGGCCTTCTGGCGCCGACTCGGGCGTTCTGGTGGCGCTCTCTTCCGCAGGTCGGTCGACTGGGTCGGACTCGACGTCTATCCCGGGACGTGGGGACCGCGAATAGCGGGCAGCGATCTCAAAGCGACGACGGCCAAGACGATGCTCGCATCACTCGAGGCTCTCCGCCATCGATTCATGCCGCTCGCCGGTCTCTCCTCGAGCGTGCCCATCCACGTCTCGGAGACCGGCTATCCGACCGGGGGTCCTCGCACGGAGGCGATGCAGGTCAATGTCATGCGAGCTTCCATCGCAGTCGTGAACGCGAACCGCTCGAGGCATCACGTCACGGACTACCGCTGGTTCGACCTGCGCGACGCGGATTCGTCGAGCAGCAGCATTGAAAGTCAGTACGGACTGATGCGGGACGACTACACGCCGAAGGCGGGCTTCGCGGTCTACCGCGGACTCGTCGCCGCGTCGGCACCGGGAGTCGCCGCACTTTCGACGACCGCCGGACACTAGTTCGGAACGGTCGCCAAGAGGACGCCGCGTCTAACGCGTCCCTGCGGGACACCTCGACGCGAGCCGACGCAACCGGCACGCTTCCGCCGTGGAGGGAGGCGCAAAGGGGGCCTGCTGAAGTGCAAGGCGTGACGTGGCTCCGAGCGGTCGGCGTGACTACGTTGCTGGTGCTCGGGCTCGCCGGCTGCGGCAGTGGCGACCGCAAGGCTTACGTGAACGCGAACGAGACCCTCTTCGAGCAGCTCCCGCGCTTTCCCGGCTCGCGCGTCGAGAACGAAACGATCGCGGCCTACCACGCCGACGAGAGCGGTCCGGTCGCCGGCTACAGCACGCGTTTCGATCTCACGCTCCCGTCGCAAGCCACCGCCGGCGATGTGGGCTCGTTCTACCGACGGCGCCTCGGACCGCAGTGGCGGCTGGTGGAGAACCTCGGCGGGTTGGTGCTCAACTTCCGAAGAGAGAGGGCGTTCCTCTCAGTCAACCTCGAGAACGCCGGCGCCCACATGATGGAGATCGCCGTCGACCACGAGTACTACGGCAAGCGCACGGCAGCGACGGCCGAGCGCAGCCGCGACGCAATCGTCAAGGGCCTCGAGAGCCGACTCCCCCTCACGGCGCGGCGACAGTTCAATGCGAAGGCGCAGTCGTCGGGCGTCCTCGGAAACGATCCAGACGTTCGCCCTCGATGATGAGCGCCGTCAAGCCGACGGCCGACCTCATCTCGTGTTCCTCGCCCGGGTGCAAGAACACTGCTTCGCCTGCCTCAATTGGCGCATCGATACCGTCGGCACCGCTTACTTCGCCTGACCCATCGAGGATGGCGAAGATCTGCGGGTGGGTACCGGGATGCCCACGGAGCCGGCCGCCGGGCTCAAATCGGAAGACCGCCACCTGCGTCGGTGACCCCTCGGAGATGGGGGAGGTAAGCGGCGCGACAGTCACACGATCGAGTTGATCCCCTCGCGGCACGAACGCCACGTCGGAGGCGAAGCAGAACCGTTCCATGAGCACCTCCTTGCTGCATGGCTGGAAGCGGAAGCATCTCACGCCGTCGCCCGGGGGCTCTCGTTCGTGGAGAGCGTCGCGGGCAGATCGCGTAGATTCGGTTCGTGACGTTCGCCGTCCCCGCCGACGCGTACGACCGCTTCATGGGTCGGTACTCGATGCCGCTGGCGCCGCTGTTCGCCGACTTCGCAGGCGCGGAAGGCCGTGTGCTGGACGTCGGCTGCGGACCGGGCGCGCTGACGGCGGAGCTGGTACGACGACGCGGCGAGAACGCCGTCTCAGCCGTCGATCCGTCCCAGTCGTTCGTCGACGCCGTCAGCGAACGCCACCCGGGAGTCGCGATCGAGCGCGCGCCGGCCGAGCAGCTGCCGTTCGCCGACGATGAGTTCGACGCCGCGCTCGCGCAGCTCGTCGTCCACTTCATGGCCGATCCCGTGGCGGGCCTGAGCGAGATGGCGCGCGTCACACGCTCTCGAGGCGTCGTCGCAGCGACCGTGTGGGATCACGGCGGCGGCCGGGGACCACTGAACACGTACTGGGAGGCCGTGCGTGAGCTCGATCCCGATGTGGACGACGAGTCGCAGTTGGCAGGCGTACGCCAAGGAGATCTCTCCAGACTGTTCCAGAAGGCGGGCCTGCAGGACATCGTCGAGATAGACCTCTGGGTCTCCGTCGAGCACGCCACCTTCGAAGACTGGTGGGAGCCGTACATGCTCGGCGTAGGCCCCGCGGGCGACTTCGTCGCGGGTCTCGACGAGGATGGGCGGGCGCGGCTGCGCGAGCTCTGCCTGGAGAGGCTGCCGGAGGCGCCGTTCGAGGTGCGCGCCTGCGCGTGGGCCGCACGAGGCCTCGTCTAGGACGGGCTGGCAGGCGCGAGCGCGTAGAACAGCCGGTCGAACGCCTCGTCGCGGCGCGCAATCGCAAACCCCGCACGGGCAAGCTCCTGCTCCAGCGAGCCGACCGTGATCCCGCCGTGGTCGATCTCCCACACGTGGTAGGGCTCGTCGATCTTGCCCCGGTTCACCTTCCACCGGAACGACCTCGCCTTCACCTTCGGCAGCTTCACGGCGAAGGAAGCCACGAGCCTCCGGTTGCGCGGCAGGCTCAGGAAGACATGTCGCCTCGCAGCGGTGGCGAGCCTCGCCAGCACGGACGCGAGGTCGCGACAGGGGAGGTGCTCGAAGACCTCGAAGGCGAGAATCGCGTCGTACGTCTCGGGGAACGCGTACTGCGCGACGTTGGCGACGATGTCGGGCCGCTTGTCGGCGTCGATGTCGAGCGTAGTGACGGTGATCCCCCTCGAGCGAAGGTAGTTCGCGGTGAAGCCCGTGCCGACACCGATCTCGAGCACCTGGTCGCCCTGCCGGACGAGGTCCTGCATGAGCTTCTGCTGACGCCAGTAGAGGCGCCAGTGTGTCTCGCCCTCAAGCTCGTGAATCCAGTGGCTCGAGTATCGGTACTCGGCGCCTTCGGCAGTCTCGCTCTCCACGCCGACCTACGCTAACGCCATGAAGGTGCTCTCCGTCGTCGGCAACCGTCCGCAATTCATCAAGTCGGGGCCGCTGTCGGTCGCTCTCCGCGAAGCCGGCATCGAGGAGATCGTCCTCCACACGGGACAGCACTACGCCCGCGAGCTCTCAGGAGTGTTCTTCGAGGAGCTCGGACTGTCGGAGCCCACCTACCGGCTGGAGGCGCACACGCGAGATGTTGACGCGATGGAGCCCGGGATCCTGGCAGCGCTCGGGCATGAGCGCCCGGCCGCGGCCGTCGTCTTCGGCGACACGAACTCGACGCTCGCGGGCGCGCGCGCTGCACGGCACGCCGGCGTGCCCTTCGCCCACGTGGAGGCGGGGATGCGCTCCGGCGATATGACGATGCCCGAAGAGCACACACGTATCGAGGTGGACTCGATCGCCGACCTGCTGCTCTGCCCCGACGAGCGATCGCGCGGCATCCTCGAGGCAGAGGGCGTGCCGGGCCGGATCGATGTCGTGGGAGACGTCATGGCCGACGCATGCTTCACGTTCGCGCCGATCGCGCGGGAACGGTCGGACGTGCTCGAGCGGCTCGGGCTTGAGGCGGGGACGTTTGTCGTGGCGACGATCCACCGCGACGCGAACGTCCTCCAGCCGCGGCTCGGTCGGATCGTCGAGGGGCTCAACGGGCTCGACGCGCCGGTCGTCTTTCCCGCGCACCCGCGCACCAGGGACGTGCTGACCGGCGTGGCCGACCACGTCCGCGTCGTCGAGCCGCTCTCGTACCTCGACTTCGCGGCGCTCGCGTCACAGGCCCGCGTCATCGTCACGGACTCGGGCGGGCTGCAGAAAGAGGCCTACTGGTACGGCGTCCCCTGCGTCACCGCGCGGCCGTCCACCGAGTGGATCGACACCCTCGAGCAGGGAGCGAACGTCCTCGTGGACGACGATCCCGAGCGGCTAATCGCCGCCGTCGCCGCCGCGCGGCCGCTGCCCGCTGCCCGTCCGAAGTTGTACGGCGACGGCAGGGCAGCGCCGAAGATCGCAGAAGCTCTCTGTACCCTTTTCGCCCAATGACCGAGCCCCGTCTGGAAGCGCAACTAGCCGAGTCCGCGACCCGTCACTGGGACGTGGCTGTCGTCGGCGCCGGCTACGTCGGCGTGCCGCTCGCGCGCCTGCTCGCGCAGGCCGGAAAGACCGTGCTGCTCGTCGACGTGGCCGAGCACGTCGTCGCCGGGATCAACCGTGGGGAAAGCCACATCGAGGACGTCCCGTCCGAAGAGCTCGGGCCGCTCGTTTCCGAGGGCCGCATCGCGGCGACATCCGACTACGATGCCCTCCGCGACGCCGACGCGATCGTCGTCGCCCTCCCCACGCCGCTCTCGAAGCAGCGCGAGCCGGATATTTCCATCCTGCTCGACGCGGTCCGTGGAATCGCCGCGCGTCTGCGCCAGGGCCATCTCGTGGTGCTCGAGTCGACGACGTACCCCGGCACGACCCGCGAGGTCGTCCTGCCGGCGCTCGCCGCCGGCGGTCTCGAGGTCGGCCGCGATTTCCACCTCGCGTTCTCGCCCGAGCGCGTGGATCCCGGCAACACGCGCTGGCGCCCGGAGAGCGTGCCGAAGATCGTCGGTGGGGTGACCGACGCCTGTACGGAGCGCGCGGCCGAGCTCTACCAGGGCGCAATCGACCAGGTGCACAGGGTCTCCTCGCCGGAGGCCGCCGAGCTGACGAAGCTGCTGGAGAACATCTTCCGCTCGGTCAACATCGCCCTCGTCAACGAGCTCGCGCAGCTCTGCGACCGGATGGGCATCGACGTCTGGGAGGTGGTCGACGCCGCGTCGACGAAGCCGTTCGGCTTCATGCGCTTCGAACCCGGCCCCGGCCTGGGCGGGCACTGCATCCCGATCGACCCCTTCTACCTCACCTGGAAGGCGCGCGAGTACGGCTTCTACACGGAGTTCATCGAGCTGGCGGGGAAGGTCAACGAGAACATGCCGTACTACTGCCGTTCGCTCATCTCTCAGGCGCTGAACCACGGGCGGCAGCGGTCGCTGAAGGGATCGAAGGTGCTCGTGCTCGGCGTCGCATATAAACCCGACATCTCCGACACGCGGGAGTCCCCTGCGCTGAAGGTGATCGAGCTGCTGCGAAACGCCGGGTCCGAGGTCGCATACCACGACCCGCACGTCCCCAGCCTGCCCGGGCTCGGGCTGGAGTCGGTCGAGCTCGACCCGGCCGCCTACGACTGCGTGACCGTCGTCACCGATCACTCGGGCGTCGACTACGACCGAGTCGTCGCGGACGCCCACCTCGTGGTCGACTTTCGCAATGCGACGGGCGAAGCGGGCCGCCGCTCCGACAAGGTCTGGAAGCTTTGAGCACGAAGGTCGCGGTTGCGGGCCTCGGTTACTGGGGCCCCAACCTCGCGCGAAACTTCGACACGCTCGCCGATCTAGCGTGGGTCTGCGACTCGGACGGCGCCGCCGTCGAGCGTATGCGCGGCCGCTTTCCCCAGGCACGGACGACCACCGACTTCGACGAGCTGCTCGCAGACGAGGCGCTGGACGCGGTCGTCGTGGCGACACCGGTTCCGACGCACGCCGATCTCGCGTTGCGAGCGCTCGAGGCGGGAAAGCACGTGCTCGTCGAGAAGCCGCCGGCGATGACGGCCGAGGAGATCGACGGCCTCGTCGCCTTCGCCGAAGAGCGCAATCTCGTGCTGATGCCGGGTCATCTCCTGCTCTACCACCCGGGGGTCCAGAAGCTCAAGGAGCTCGTCGACTCGGGTGAGCTC
Organism: uncultured Actinomycetes bacterium; assembly: GCA_963711315.1. Lineage (GTDB taxonomy): Bacteria > Actinomycetota > Thermoleophilia > Gaiellales > Gaiellaceae > PALSA-612. Next base: position 22,067 of record CAVQDQ010000005.1, on the reverse strand, counting down.
GGCGACGTGCTCTGCGTGTACGGCAACCGCCAGAACCTCGGCATCATCCGGCCCGACGAGAACGCGCTCTGGTCGCTCGGCGTCCACGATCTCTCGGTCATCCTCTACCTGCTGGAAGAGGAGCCGTCGGAGGCGATCGCCGTCGGCCGGGACTTCCTCCAGCCGGGCGTGGAGGACGTGGTCTTCTGCTACCTGCGCTTTCCGTCCGGGAAGATCGCGCACATGCATCTCTCCTGGCTCGATCCGCACAAGATGCGGAAGCTGACGGTCGTCGGCAAGGAGAAGATGGTCGTGTTCGACGACATGGAGCTCGAGCGCAAGGTGACGGTGTACGAGAAGTCGCCGTGGCTGCGCGCCGAGACGTACGGCGAGTGGCAGACGCGAACCGGAGACATCCATATCCCGAAGATCGCCACGGACGAGCCGCTACGCCTCGAGTGCGCAGCGGTTCCTCGCGCTCATCGGCGGTGAAGGTGACCGGAGCAAGGTGGCGCGAGACGGCGCGCTCGTCGTGCGCGTGCTCGAGCGGCTGACGGAGTCGCTGCGTGGCAGCTGACGTCCATCCGACGGCGATCGTCCACGAGGGCACGGTGCTGGGCGAAGGCGTGCGCGTGCTCGAGTACGCAGTCATCGGCAAGCAACCGGTGCTGTCGGCGCGCTCGACGGCCAAGCGCGATGCCCTGCCGCCGGCCGAGATCGGTGACGGCGCAGTGGTCTCGACAGGCGCCGTAGTCTTCGCAGGAACGACGATCGGCGCCCGGTCGATCGTCGGCGACCAGGCCTGCGTACGAGAGCGTTGCGTCATCGCCGAAGACGTCGTCGTCGGGCGCGGCTCGCTCGTCGAGAACGACACGACCGTCGGCGCCCGTACCAAGATCCAGGCCCAGGCTTATGTGACGGCGTACTCGACGATCGAGGAGGACGTCTTCATCGCACCGTGTGTCGTGACGACGAACGACAACTTCATGGGCCGTACCGAAGGACGTCACGAGCTCGTCAAGGGGCCGACGATCCGGCGCGGAGCGCGCGTCGGCGGCGGCGCGGTGCTCTGTCCAGGAGTAGAAATTGGCGAAGAGGCGTTCGTCGCGGCCGGCGCCGTCGTCACAAAGGACGTCCCGCCGCGGATGGTCGTAGTCGGCAGTCCGGCCAAGGTGCTGCGTGACGTGCCGGACGAGGAGCTGCTCGACTAGCGCTCAGCCAGACGGGAACTGTTCGCAGACGGTCGCGTAGCCCCGCCCGGAGACGAAGCGCGCCCACTCCTCCCGCGTGAAGTTCCGGCCGGCGACCAGGCACGCGTGATCGTCCCACGCCTCGACCGTTGCTGGCCAGACGAAGCCGGTGCCGTCCTGGTAGACGACGACGATCCGCGAGCCGTCGGGCGTATAGCGAGCGTTTCCCCAGTTGCCAGGGCTACCCGGGAACGTCGCACCGAATTGCTGCTGCGTGTTTGTCGTCCAGAGCTTCATCACACCGTCGGAGCCACCTGTGGTCACGAACGTCTCACCCGCAGGAGCGAAGTCGATGCTCGCCACGGGAGCGGCTGCGACCAGCGTTGCGTGCCCGATCTGCCCCCCGGTCGCAGGATTCCAGAGCTGCACTATCCCGGCCCCGTTTCCCGTCGCGAGCGTTCCATTCGCAGCGAACGCCATCCCTGCTCCGGCTTCCACTCGACCACCTTGCAGATGCAGCGTCCGCTTCGCGCGGCCGGTCCGTGCGTCATAAAGGAGGACGGTGCCGTCTTCGCGCGCGGCGGCTACCGTCTTTCCGTCCGGAGAGAATGGCACCGCTGTAACCCAGCCCTGCTTCGTCCTCACCTTCCAGAGAAGCTTCCCCGAGTCTGCGTTCCACACGGCGACGCTGCCGAAGCGGTAGGGGGTGACCCCCGGCGTGTGGTTGATGTCTCCGGCGGAAACGAGGCGGCCGTCCGGAGAGAACTCCACCGTCGTCACGGCCTCGGGCTGCCTGTTGATCGAGCCCAGACCCTTCAACGAGCGAACGAGCCGTGGCCTGCCCTTGACGTCCCAAAGCTGTATGTGGCCGCCGTCCCCGCTGACGGCGAGCAAGCCCGTGCGCGACCACGCCATGCCGATCACCTCGCCGCCCGTCTGCACCGAGAACTCGGTCACTCTCCGAACCGTGTCGGTCGAATAGATGGCGACATTCGAGCGCCCGACGCGCACGGCGAACTCGGAGCCATCCGGCGAGATCGTCAGCGGCGGAGTTATCTGCGCGTCCTGCCCCAGGTGGGGCGGGCTCGGAGGCACGATGGTGTTGAAGGGGCGTCCGAAGCGCCTTCGCTTCCCGAGATCCCACTGGAAGATCGCTCCGTCGAGGCTGTTCGTATAGAGCGTTTTGCCGTCCGCACTGATGGTGTGACCGATCACTCGACCGCCGTGTCCGACGAGGCGTTGCACGGGTTGAGCAGTGGCTGGGTCCCAGAGGATGACGACCCCGTCGCTCGCAGTGGAGACCAGCACGCGTCCGTCAGGCGAGAAGCCCATGGTCGTTACACCGGCCGTATGACCGCCGAGCCCGGGAGTCACCCTTCCACTCGCCACATCGACGAATGAGACCGACCCGGCCATTGTTCCGAAGGCGACGGTTCGACCGTCTGACGTGATCACGGAGTTCTCGATGGGGGTCACCGCCAGCGTGCGGCCGTCGGGGTCAAGCGCGACCTTCAGCGGACGGGAGTCGATCGGCGTCGTGAACGTCGCGATCGCGGCCGGACTTCGGAGCAGCGTCGCGAGGAGCGTGCCCTCGGTCGCCATTGAGCGGTCCAGGTCGACCGACTCGCGCGCGAGTAGCATCGCTCGGTCGATTCGTGGCTCACTGACGGCCTCCGACCCGAGTTGGCGGGCGAGCGCAACGCGTGCCTTATGCTGGGCGCCTGAGCGCTGGACGAGTGCGAACGCGCCGGCCGCGATAGCCGCCAGGAGGAGGACGCCGACACCCGCGAGCAAACCCTTCAAGCGGCGGTTGACCCGACGCTGGCGTGCCAGCTCTCGCTCGCTCTCGATCCGGCTCTCGGCGAGGAAGGCGCTCTCGAGCTCGTTCAGCTCGCGTTCTCGGCCTGCCGACCAGTCGAGCGTGGCGGAGAGCCGCGCGCCGCGATAGAGCTCGGCCCCGTCGCGATTCGCGGCCTGCCAGCGGCGAGCGCTCTGGACGAGATGCTCGCGGAGCTCGCGGCCCTGGGCGTCCTCGCGAAGCCAACCCTCGAGCCTCGGCCACTCCCGCAGCAGCGCCTCGTGTGCCACCTCGACGGTCTCCTCGTCGGCGATCAACAGCCGGTCCTCGACCAGCCGGCGGACCGTGGACGCCATGACCTCGTGCTGGGTCAGATCGAGCTCGTTCAGATGCACGCGACGACGTGTGACAGTGCCGTCGTCCCCGGTCACCGCGAGGCGGAGGAAGAGCAGGCGGGCGGCAGCCTGCTGTTCAGGCGCGAAGTGCGCAAACGAGCTCTCGGCAAGTCTCGCCACGGCACCGTGAACCCCGCCGAGGCGCTCGTGATCGGTGACCCGTAGCCAGCCGTCCGACCGCGAGCCCCAGAGCTCGACGAGCGCCGTCGAGAGCAGGGGAAGCGCACCCGGTTCGTCGGAGACCTCCTCGACGAGCTTCGTCACGAGCGCCGACTCGGCGCGGACGCCCACCCGGCGAGCGGGCAGCTCGACCGCACGCCGGAGCTCGTCCGGAGTCAGCGGGCCGACCAGCACGTGGTTTTCCGCCAGGAGCTCGGCGAGCTCCGGATAGGCGGCGCAGTGACCGTAGAAGTCGCCGCGCAGTCCGAGGACGACGGCGTGGTGCTCCGGGTCGGCGGCCAGGGAGACCAGACGCGCGGCGAACGACTCGCGCTGCTCCTCGTCCTTGCACAGCGTGAAGATCTCTTCGAGCTGGTCGACGACGAGCACCAGACGACCCTCGCCGTTCACGCCGGCGGTGGCTGCATCGAGCTCTTCGAGCGGGCGCTCGCCCGGACGCATGGTCACCGACTGCCAGCGCTCGCTCCCCGGCAGGAGCCCGGCCCGCAATGACGGGACGAGCCCGGCGGCGATGACCGAGGACTTGCCGCTGCCAGAGGAGCCTACGACGCCCATCAGCCCGGCCCCCACCGTCCGCGCAGCGAGCTCGCCCACGAGCCGTTCGCGTCCGAAGAAGAGCCCGGCGTCCTCCTCCTCGAAGGAAGCGAGACCCTTGTAGGGGCAGGCTGCCGTCGCGGCATCGGCGACGGGTGTTCGCCCGTCGTAGAGCCGCGCGAGCTTCAGTCCGATGACGTTGTTGGCGAATTCCAAGCCGGCGCGGTACTCGTCGCGCTCGGCGGCGAGCCACTCAGCCGCGGCCGCCATCCGTCTCGCCGCCTCCTGCTCCGCCCATTCGGCAAGCAGCTCATGGATGCGGCCCGGGATGCCGTGAGAGCTCCGCGCGATCGATTCCACCGGCACGTCATCGACGTCTGGGCCCGCGTACTGCGCCGCGATCTCCCGCACATCGTCGAGCTCGAGCGCAACCAGCCGGCGATGGCCGTCCCCGTTAGCGTTCACCGAGCCGAGGAGCCTGGCGAGCCCCGCGAGCGAGTCGGGGTCGCGCACGAGCGCGAGCACCAGCGTGGGGGCCGACTTGATCGCGCCGAGCAACTCCTCCAGTGGCGTGACCACTCCGTCAGAGACCACGTCGAGGTCGTCGAGCACCACGAGCGTAGAAACGCTGCTCGAGAGCGCGTTGTCGAGGGCCAACGTTGCGGTGGCGACGGCGGCGCCGCCAGCCCCTGCATAGACGACCTGACCGCCTGTAGACAGCACGAACTCCCCTGCCGCGCCGGCTGTGAGCGTCTTCCCCGACCCGGCCGGCCCTGTGAGGAAGATAAGCCGGCCTCTCCCTCGCCGTATCTGACGCCACGTGCCCCGCAGCCATGCGAGCTCGGCTCTGCCGGCCGACGATGGGGAAGTCGAGCATGAGCTCGGCCGGAAGGGATGCAGCGGCCGGCTGGGCGTCCATCGTTGTCGCCGTGCCGACCTCTCCGATCGCCCGCACGAGCTCCACTGGGGCGTCGAACCCCTTCAGCTCCGCAACGCCATGCGGCACGAAGTGAATCCCTTCTACGTCTCCAACCTCCTCCGCTAGCGCGGCGGGGACGAGCACTTCGCCGCCGGCGGCCTGCGAGCAGAGTCGGGCCGCAGTATTGAGGGCCATGCCTCGGAAGCCGCCCTCCACGGGGATCGCCTCGCCTTCGGCAATCCCCGCGCCCACGAACAACGGCAGCGTCGGATCGGCCGCCGCCTCCTCCGAGCAGGCGGCGATCAGCTCGGCGGCGGCAAGGATCGCCTGCCTGGGTGAGGAAAAGACGGCCATCGCCTCGTCGCCACGAAGCTCCACGAGCCGACCGTTCCGCGCCTCCACCGCATCGCGCGCGAGATCGGCGAACCGCTGGGCGAGCCGTGCAGCCGCAGCATCACCGTGCTCGCGCGTGAAGCGCGTGTAGCCCCGTACGTCCGCGATTAGGAATGTCAGAACGCTGGACTCGGTCAACCGCGCCTCTCGGTTGGGGAAAAACGGCGAGAATCTTCTCATGCAGACAGAGGTCCACGCAACCGCGATCGTCCAGGAGGGGACGGTGCTGGGAGAAGGCGTGCGGTCCTCGAGTACGCCGTCGTCGCCGTCGTCGCCGTCGTCACGAAAGACGTGCCGCCGCGGACGGTCGTGATCGGTGTTCCTGCCTCGCGTGTCCGCGACGTCCCGTCCGACGAGCTCCTTCCCTAGCCCACGGCGGCGAGCTCGTCGAGGAGGTGTGGCATGCCCACTTCCTGCGCGGTCCGACCCGCGCTCGCGAGCAGCGACCGGGCACGCTCGTCGTCTCCTGGAGCGCGACGCGCGAGCAGCACGGAGGCCGTCTGGAACTCGGCCCGTGCCGTGAGTGGCTGCGAGTCGAGAGCCTGGCTCATCTCGATCGCATCGTCGAGATGCGCTAGCGCGACGTCATACTCCCCCGCCCCGGCGGCGAGGACGCCGAGCAGGCGCGCGACCGGACCGAGGCAAAGCACCGCGCCGCCGATGACAGCATTCCGCTCCTCGAACGGGAGCAGGAGCTCGTAGAGGTCGCGGCAGTAGTCGGGCGCGTCGATCTTGGCGAGTGCTTGAGTGAGCATCCCGACTGTCGCGAACCAGACGGCGTCCCTCGGAATCGCCGTGAAGCGCTCCTCCGAAAAGGTCGCCACCTGCGCGAGGGCATCGTCAGGCCTCCCCAGCTCGGCGTACACGAGCGCGAGCGCGCTGCGCCACGCGGAGAGCGGTGACTGCGCAACGTACTCCTCGAGCCCCTCGACGAGCAGATCGAGTTGCCCGGCCTCCCGAAGGAGAAAGAGCGTCAGCACCTGGTTCACCTGGAACGCGTTCTCGGGATGGGCGCTCTCGCCGTGGCTCCACGCTTCCGCCGCGAGCCGCTGCGTCTCCTCGTAGCGGCCGTGCATGAACGCCCGCATGGCGCGGACGACCTGCGTGTACCAGAAGTGGTACGGCTGCCGAAGCTCGTCGGCGACCCGTGCGTGCGCCTCGATGTAGCGGTCGACGAGCTCGATGGGTCCCGTCTCGAGCGCGTACGTGATCAGCCAGGCATACGCCTCGACCTGAATATCGCGGTCGCCGAGCTCACGGCCGAGACGCAGCATCTCCTCGGCGACCTGTACGCGCTCGTCGAGACTGTCCGGGCCCCAGAGCGCGACGTTGCGGCTGTCGAGTGCGTAAGCGATTGCAGCGCGATCGCCGAGACGACGTGCCGCGCTCAGCGCCTCGGCGCTCAACTCCAGCGTCCGCGCGCGGTCGGGCGCCCAGTAGAGGGCCTGGGCGAGCCGCCCGAGCAGCCGCACGCGAAGCGGGCCTCCGACATCCGGCGACGCGAGTGCCTCCTCGAGCATCGAGACAAGCGGCTCGTCGACGGCCGCGAACGTCACCCAAACCCCGCCGAAGCCGACGCCTCCCCCGTACCCGAGCGCAGCCGTCGCAAGCGCCTCGCCGGCACCGATCGTGGAAGCGGTCCTCGCGGCAGCCGCGAACGACTCGCGTGCATGCGTAAGATCGCCCGCACGCGCCCAAGCCGTCCCGAGCAGCACGAGCAGATGCGCGCGCTGCTCGCTCTCGCCGGACTCCGCCTTATCAAGGGCATCGAGCGCAAGCGTGAACTCCCGCACCGCGTCTTCGTATGCGAGCAGCGAGAGCGCACGCTCGCCGGCCGCCGTGCCGTAGCGAACGACGTTCGCCGCCCACCGTGCGGCGGCGAGGGAGTAGTGGCGTGCGAGGTCAGCGAGGTGAGGATCGAGTTCCTCTGCGTAGAGCCCCTCGAGCGCAGCCCCCGCGGCAGCGTGTAACAGAGCACGGCTGTTCGCGCTGTGCTCCTCGTACAGGGTCTGGTGGACGAGAGCGTGCGGGAAGCCGTAGCGGCCGACCCGATCGGGGAGCTCGACGATCAGCCGCGCCGCGACTCCCTCGTCGAGCAGCGGGACGAGCGCCGCCGTGTCCTGCTCGAGCATCCGCGCCAGGACGTCCACGTCGAACTCCGACCCGATCACCGCAGCGGTCGAGATGGCGGTCTGCGCCTGCCCGCCGAGCCGCTGCAACCGGCGGAGCAGCACCTCGCGCACGCCTTCGGGCACGCCCAGCTCCTCGGCCGACGACGCGCTCTGGCGAGATGCCCTCCTCCTCTCCGAGGAGGCCGGCCTCGTCGAGATGGCGTACCACCTCCTCGAGGAAGAAGGGGTTCCCCTGCGTCTCGGCGAGGAGCGTCCGCGTGAGCTCCGCCCTCGGCTCCCTGCCGATAAGCGACGCGAGCAGCGCTCGGACGTCCTCCTCCGACAGCCCCGCGAGCTCGATCCGATCGAACAGTGTCTCGCGCCGGAGCTCAGCGAGGGTCACCGCCAGCGGATGCGTGCGCGACACCTCGGTGTCGCGGTACGTCGCGAGGATCAGGAGCGAGAGCGGGTCTGTTGTACGAACAAGGTGACGGAGGAGGAGAAGCGTCCCCTGATCCGCCCAGTGCAGGTCGTCGAGCACGAGCAGCGCGGGAGCCGTAGCTGTGACGCGCGAGAGTAACGAGGACACGGCATCGAAGAAGCGAATGCGCTCGCTCTCCGGGTCGTCGGCGGCACGGATCGTCGTTCCGGGCAACCGCTCCCTGAGCCGCGGCAGGAAGCGGGCAAGATCCGAGGCCGCCGAGCCGACGTCGTCGCGTAGCTGGTCGACGTCTGCGCCAGCAACGTAGTGCCCGAGCGCCTGGACGAACGGCTGGTAAGGAACGAGCGCCTCCTCCGCCGAGCGCCCCCAGAGGACGGTCGCACCCTCGCCGTGTAGCTCGACCGCGAGCCTTGCAGCGAGGCGCGTCTTACCGATGCCCGGCTCACCTGCGAGCAAGGTCATGCGGCGTTGCCCTTCCGCCTCGCTCCAGTGAAGCCGCAACGCGTCGTACTGTGGCGTGCGCCCGATGAACGGCGATCGGTCGAGACGGTCGGCGAGCGTCGGAGGCAGTGGCAGCTGCTCGCGCCGAACGGGCTCCCAGCGCACGTCGACGGCGCTGATCGGCTCGGGCCATCCCTTGAGCTGAAGCTGACCGACGGGACGGAACTCGTGCGGGCTGCGATTGCGCGCCAGGGCTCCGACGATCTCCGAGATGAGGATCTGGCCCCCGGTCGCCGCGTCGCACAACCGCTTCGCCTGGACTACGGGGCTGCCGAAATAGTCCGGCTCGAGCTCCTCGCCCTCGATCGCCTCACCGACCTGGATGCCGATGCGCATCGCGATCGGCACGCCGTTGCGCCGGTTGTGGAGATCGACGGCCCGCTGCATCGCCACGGCACAGGCGACCGCATCTGTCGGACTGTCGAAGGTCGCCATGACCCCGTCGCCGAGCGCCTTGATCTCCCGGCCGTCGTTCGCAGCGATCGCATCGCGGAGCAGGCGCAAGTGGGCGCGCAAGACCACTCCTCCCTCCGTGTCGCCGAGCGATGCGAGCATCGCGGTCGAGCCGACGATGTCGGTGAAGAGGAAGGAGAAGACGCGAGATGCCATAGCCGCTCGGGGGCGAGGATAGTCGGCTGCCGCTCGACGAACCTGCCGTGCCGCTCAGGATGCGGTCGGCGAGACGACGTCGCTGAGCTGGCGGATCGACGCCTCAGTGATCGGGCGTACGACGAGGATCGCCTCGTCGGCGCCTGCCGTCTCGAGGTCGCGAAGCACGTCGGGTAGGTCGCCGGCGGCGACCGGCGTGGTATCGGCGTCGTGCGGCCGCTTGACCGCGTCCACATCGAGCTCCACGAGGACACAAGCACTGCGTGAGATCTCGCGCGGGTCGCGCTCCGCCTGCTCGCACGCGTCGTTGATCTTCGTGTTCAGCTCCGCGAAGCCGTCAGCCGTATTGCCGTACCACGTGTACCACGTGTTCCACCACTCGACGTGCGGGAGCGTCAGGCCGAGCATCCGCGGGCCGACCGAGCCGGCCATGAGCGGCACTCGCCGTGCGGGCTTCGGCAGCAACACTGCGTCGTCCGCGCTCCAGTAGCGGCCGGCGAAGGTGACGCGCTCGCCCGCCAGCAAACGGCGGACGATCTCGAACGACTCCGCGAACCGCGACACGCGACGCTCTACCGGCAAGCCGAAGATCGTGTGCTCGACCTCCACCGAGCCCGCGCCGAGCCCGAGCACGAACCGCCCGCCCGAGATCTCGTCGACCGTAGCCGCCATCTTGGCGATCAAGCCGGGAGGATGGAAGCTCGCGCACGCGACGAGCGGCCCGAGCCTGACACGCTCCGTGACGGCAGCCAGCGCCGCCAGCAGCGTCCACGCCTCCCAGGGGCCGCGCTCCTCACGGCCGTCGCCGCGGTACAGGAGGTGGTCGCCGAGCCAGATCGAGTCGAACCCGACCTCCTCGGCCGCCTGCGCCATTGCGAGGTACTCGCGCCAGCGCACGTCGCGCTCGACCTCGGGCAGCTGTACGCCGATCTTCACCGAGTCTTGACGAAACGCAACGCGTAGCGGCCCGCCCCCGGGCTGGCCATCTTCGCCTCGACGTAGTACCAGCCTCCCTGGGCAGCTCGATACGACAGCGCCTCGTTGGGGCCCGCGCGGGTGGACTGGGTCAAGCGCATTCGCTGCACGTCGGCCGTGAGCCCCTCGACGCGCTGCGTGCCCGGCCGCCAGAGAATGAGATTCGTCTGCGCGTCCACGGGCCCGCGCAGGGAGACGTGGAGCCGCTCACCCTTAGCAACGTGGACGCGGTAGACATCGACCTGGTCGTCCCAGAAGTCGAGTGTCGCCTTCAACGTGCGGTCGCGGCCGTATGCCGTCGCCGCGTGTGTCCCCGCGTCGTCGTTCGACTCGTAGCTGTCGGCGGGGGGCAAAGGCTCGGCCAACGCCTCCAGAGCCGCCGTCACGTCCAGCGTCCCCCAGCCGGAGCGCGAGTCGCGGCCGAACGCGCAGGGCGTACAGCCCGTGCTGGCTCTCGAGTCGACCGCCGAACGCTCGACGATCGCTCCCACCTGGTCCGGCGTCAGCTTCGGGTTGACGGCGATCAGCACGGCCGCGGCTGCCGTCACCTGCGCTGCGGAGAATGACGTCCCCGCTCCGTCCTTGAAGTCTGCCGGCCCGCAGACCGAGTACCCCTGGTCGAGGCAGGACGGCTTCTCGGCGGTCAGCTTGCGCGGCGTCGTCGACACGAGCCCCTGGCCGGGGGCCGCCAGATCGTTGAAGACGGCGTCACGGTTGGAGAAGCCGGGAATGCTGCCGCTTTGAGTGACCGCACTGACTCCGATCACGTGTGGCAGCGCCGCCGGATAGCTCGCGAATCCCCAGGGGTACCTCGGCGCGGCATCGCCGTTCCCGACCGACGCGACGACGACCACTCCCTGGCTGTGCGCGTAGGCGACGGCATCCGCCTCCTCCTGTGAGTACGTGTCGCGGGCGCGGTGCAGCGGGTCGCGTATGCCGCCGATCGAGAGGTTGATGACCCGGGCGCCGCGCTTGACGGCCCAGCGGATCGCCTTCGCCTCGTCCGCGGCATCGATGTCGCCCTCCGCGGTGGCCACCCTTGCCACGAGCAGCCGGGCGGGGAACGCCATGCCGGCAATGCCCTCGGCGTTGTCGATCTCGGCGGCGATGAGGCCCGACACGAACGTCCCGTGACCGATCTGATCGTCGGCCGTGCCGCCCACGAAGCTCTTCGCGGCGAGCACGTTGTTCGCGAGATCCGGGTGGCCGAGGTCGATTCCGGTGTCGATGACCGCGACCGTGACGGGATCGAGGGACGGCAGCTCGACCCAGAAGTCGAAGGCGCGAACGAAGGCCAGATGCCACTGGCGGTCTGCGAGCGGATCGTTGACGAAGAACGACGGCGCGGCGGGGACGGCGGCGCTTCGCGGCGCGTTGACGACGGCCAACGCGCGGCTCGCCGGTGCCACCGGCACGCGGAGCGGCACGGAGACGACGTCATCGGCCGCGGTGAGCCGATACTGAGTCGTCGCCTCGGGGGTCACGTCGATGGCGAACGAGCGGTCGGCGGCCAGGTCGACGGCGCCGCCGTCCGTCCAGGAGCCGCCGCCCACCTTCGACTGGAGCTCGATCGGCCCCTTTACCTGGCGTGCGGTTCCCGTCAGCGTCAGCGGCGCTCCCGCAGCGGCCATGCCGGCCGGGCGCGACAGCGAGAGAACGCCGATCGTGACCCACGTCGAGCGCAGGTCGAGCGCGCGCCGGACTGTGCTCGAAGGCAGTCGCCGCTCGCCCGAGCTCGTCGTCAGCACGATCTCCCTGGCCCTGCCGGAGGCGGGAACCGTGCGGACGTCCTTCGTGCCGGGCGCGCCGAGCACCTTCGACAGCCTCGTCGCCGGCAATACGACCGGGCCCCAGCGGTGGTAGGGCGAGAACTTGTCGTCCGGGTCCGGCACGGAGACGAGGTACGGAATAGGCGTCCCTCCGATGAACACATCCTCGACGTCTGCGGTCCGGCCGCCCGAGGACGAGAAGAAGAACGTCGTCGCCACCTTGCCGTCGAACATCAAGACCTGCCGCTGCGTCTCGGCGACGGCCTTGTCGCCGACGTCGGACTCGGCCTCGACGCCGCCGTACACCTGGCTGCGAGTATCGGCGTAGAGGATCGCGGAGCGCTCGCCCGCCTGCGCCAGCGCATACGAGCGCGCGGCGACGGCCTGGGCCTTCACGGCCTCGAGCGGCCAGTCGTCGGGCACCTCGTCGCTCACGACCCCACGGATGTAGGAGTCGACTCCGACGACGTTCACCGCCTGCAGGCGGCCGTTGACGCGCTGAACCTGGAGGTTGCCGCGATACGGCCTGCCGCCGAGCTCGAGCGGCTTGGAGCCGCGCAGGAAGATCAGCGGGCCGGGAAGCGCATGTGCCGGGAGGGCGGGGTCGAGCGCGATCTGCGAGCGCGGCGTTCGTCGCGTAGCTCCCGGGCGGCAGCTCGTAGATCTCGCCCTTGCCGTCCATCAGTCGGAACGGGACCTCCGAGCCGACGGTGATCTGCCCTCGGCCTTCCGCCAGCAGGATGCGCACCGAGGACGTGCCCGTCTCGACGAGCTTCGTGCGCGGGTAGTAGTGGGCGAGGATCTTCTTGTACGGAACCCCGCGCTTCGCCTGGCCGTACGCGCCCCACTGGCCCATGCCTACGCCGTGCCCCCAGCCGCGACCGCGGACGACGAACGTCGTCGCGGTGACCGTGTCGTCGGCGGGCTGAGTCGAGCCGGCCACGGCTGCGCCCGCCGCGAGCAACGGCAGGCAAAGCAACACGGATCTCAGGGCTCGAAGCATCTGGGCGGGCGCCTCGACGGAGACGCAACAGGCTAGCGGAACGGTTCTCCTTCGGACGCCGGACTCATGCCCCGGTTAGCCGGGATGCGTACTGCTCCTCGTAGTACGCGCGGTATTCGCCCGACTTGATCGGCTCCCACCAGGCGCGGTTCGCGCGGTACCAGCCGACCGTCTCCGCGAGCCCCTCCTCGAAGGAGCGCGAAGGCGACCAGCCCAGCGAACGGAGCTTCTCGTCGGCGAGGGCGTAGCGGCGGTCGTGGCCGGGACGGTCCTCGACGTGCCGCACGAGCGCCGGATCGCAGCCGGTCAGCTCGACGATGCGCCGGGTGACGTCGAGGTTCTCGCGCTCTTCGCCGCCGACGTTGTAGACCTCGCCGGTCGTGCCTTCGCGGAGCACGAGGTCGACGGCGGCCGCGTGGTCGGAGGCGTGGAGCCACTCGCGAACCTGCCTTCCGTCGCCGTAGACAGGCAACTCGAGGCCGTCCAGGGCGTTGGTGACGAAGAGCGGCACGACTTTCTCGGGATACTGGTGCGAGCCGTACGTGTTCGCGCCACGCGTGATGCAGGCATCCACGCCGTAGGTGCGTACGGCGGCCAGCACCTGCATGTCACCGCCTGCCTTCGACGCCGAGTAGGGACTGCTGGGCCGCAGCTGTGCGTCCTCGGCGCAGCGGTGAGGCGCCTCGACGTCGCCGTACACCTCGTCGGTCGACACCTGGACGAGCCGTGCACCGTGCTCGCGCGCCCAGCGCAGGAGGACGTACGTGCCGAGCACGTCGGTCTCGATGAACTCGGCCCCGCTGAGAATCGAGCGATCGACATGCGTCTCGGCGGCGAAGTTCACGACCGCATCGCAGCCTTCTCCGGCGTGGGCGACGACGACCGCGTCGGCGATGTCGCCCTCGTGGAACTCGTGGGCGACACCTTCGAGGTTCGTGCGGTTGCCCGAGTACGTGAGCTTGTCGAGGACGACGACGTTGTCCCCACGTTCGGCGAGGAGCTTCACGAAGTGCGAGCCGATGAACCCCGCGCCACCGGTGACGAGGACTCTCATGACGGAAGCCTACTGAGACAGTCACGCAGCCCTTCGCGCCAGTGCGGTAGACGCGGCGCCTCCGGCTTCTCAGAGCGCAGTACCGAGTAGGCGGGACGCGGAGCAGGACGACTCAGCTCGGCGGTCGAGATGCGGGTGACGCGGCACTCGATCCCCGCCTCCTCGAAGATCGCCTCGGCGAACTCGGCCCAGGTGCAGTCGCCGTCGGCGGCCACGTGGTAGGTGCCGTACGGCAGCGTCACGAGCTCGGAGGTCGCCTCGGCCAGGTGCCCGACGTATGTTGGGCAGCCCCGCTGGTCGTCCACGACGGAGACCTCGTCCCGCTCGCGGCCGAGCGCGAGCATCGTCAGCACGAAGTTCTTGCCCCACGGCGCGAAGAGCCACGACGAGCGGACGATCCAGCCGTCTCGTATCTCGTGCTCGCCCTCGAGCTTCGTCCGCCCGTAGACCGAGCGCGGATTCGGCTCGTCCGACTCGACGTACGGCTCGCCCTTCCGCCCGTCGAACACGTAGTCGGTGGAGAAGTACACGACCGGGGCGCCGAGCGCGACGACGTCGCGGGTCCGGTCGACGTTCACGAGGCGCGCCCCGTCTCTCGTCTGCTTCTGCCCCGTCGACGTCGGTGAACGCCGACGTGTGCAGCACGAGATCGGGCTCGCTCTCGACGGTCGGGCCCCACACCTCGGTCAGCGCGCGACCGAGCTGGCCTCCCGCCCCCGTGATCAGGAGTCTCTTGCCGAGAGGATCGGCGATGACGTGCTCCAAAGCTCCTTCGTGCGCGGATCGTCCCAGGGAACGCCGTGCTCGTCCGGGTCAGCCGAGTCGTATTCCTCCGTGACGTGGTACAGGAAGAGGCAGTCTGTCAGCGCCTCGTAGCCGTGCGCATGCGTGCCTGGGATGTAGAGCGCCACGGGATTCTCGTCGCCGATGTCCTCGGTGAACGTCTCGCCGGTCTCGCGGTCGAGGACGACGACTCTCACCATCCCGCTGACGCACGCGAAGAGGTCGTCCTGGCCACGCTCGTGGTAGTGCAGGCCGCGGATCACGCCCTTGCGGGAGAAGACGAGGTTCGATTGGCGCACCTGCTTCGGCAGCGAGGACGCCCGCATCAGCTCCATGAACCAGCCTCGCTCGTCGTCGTGGCGACGCAACGGTATTCGTTTCACGTTCACTGATTCGCACCGTTGGCGCGCACGAAGTCGTTTACCGCGTAGTACGCGTCGATCGACTCGCCGGCGTCGCCCCAGAAGCCCTCGAGCACGTCGTACTCCATCGCCTGCTGCTCGACGTACCAGTTGTTGACGTCGGTGATCTCGAGCTCTCCGCGCCCGGAGGGCTCGAGTGTCGGCAACACCTCCCAGACAGCGCCGTCGTAGAGGTAGACGCCGGTCACGGCGTACTCCGACGGCGGCTCGGCCGGCTTCTCGAGAATGCGGAGGATCCGGCCTTCGCCGTCCAGCTCCGGCACGCCCAGATGGCGAAGGTGCTCCGTGTCGCTCTCGCGGACGAGCACGACGCGTGCACCGAAGTGCTGGCTACGAAAGGTCTCGACGATGGGACCGATGGTTTTCTCGAACACGTTGTCGGCGAGCACGACGGCGCAGGGGTCGCCGTCGACGAAGCGCTCGGCAAGCCCTAGTGCCTCCGCAATGCCGCCCGGCCGCTCCTGGTAGCCGTAGAAGAGCTTGTCGATTCCGTACTCGTGGCCGTTCCCCAGGAGCCGGAAGAACTCTCCGGCGTGCGTGCCGCCGGTGACGAGCATCAGCTCGTCGATGCCCGCCTTCACGAGCGCCTCGATGGCGTACGTCACCATCGGCCGGTCGTAGATCGGCAGCAAGTGCTTGTTCGTGATCCGAGTGAGCGGATGAAGGCGTGTGCCCGAGCCGCCAGCGAGGATGACGCCCTTCACACCCAGGATCGTAACGCCGCCGTCGATCGTAGACTTCCAGACGATTCCTGTGGCCACTGCGGAGCCCACAACCGCGCAAGCCGGCGTCCCGACTTCCGACCTCCTGACGCCGTACGTACCGCGAATCGCGATCGATTGGCTTCGCGAGACGCCGAACGCGCGGCACAAGCAGATCGAGGGCTCGCTCGTCTTCGTCGACATCTCGGGCTTCACCGCGCTCACCGAGCGACTCTCGAAGAAGGGCAAGGTCGGCGCCGAGGAGATGAACGACTTGCTCGACGCGTGCTTCGCCGAGCTGCTGGCGGTCGCCTACGCCCAGGGAGCCGGCGTGATCAAGTGGGGTGGCGACGCCGTCCTGCTCCTGTTCGACGGTGCCGGACACGAGAGCCGCGCATGCCGTGCGGCGCTCAACATGCAGCGGCAGATCAAGTCCGCGGGCAAGCTCCGCACCTCGTCGGGTCTCGTCACACTGCGGATGTCGGTTGGTATCCACAGTGGCGCCTTCGATTTCTTCCTCGTCGGCGATTTGCACAGGGAACTCGTCATCACCGGCCCCGCTGCAAGCATGACCGTGGAGATGGAGACCGTGGCCGAAGCCGGCGAGGTTGCCGTCAGCCCGGCCACCGCGGCGGCGCTGGACCGCCGATGTCTGGGGGAGGAGAAGGGACCGGCGATTCTGCTCCGCCGCGAGCCCAGCGTCACAGCGCACCCCTCGGGGGCGGTCGGAGACATCGGCGATCTCGACATCGCGCAGCTGCTTCCGATCGAGGTCAGAGAGCACCTGCTGGCCGCCGGAGGCGGCGAGGCCGAGCACCGGCTGATCACGCCTGCCTTCATCCATTTCATGGGCGCAGACGAGCTCCTCGCGAACGAAGGGCCCGACGCGCTCGCAGACGCCCTCGACATCGTGATGCGAACCATCCAGCGGGCCGCGCACGAGAACCAGGTTGCGTTCTTCGAGACCGACATCGCCCCGAGCGGAGGCAAAGTGATGCTCATGGGGGGCGCGCCTCGGTCGACGGGCAAAGACGAGGAGCGGATGCTGCGCGCAATGCGAGCCGTCCTCGACGTGAACAGCCCACTCCCGCTACGGATCGGCGTCAACTGGGGACGCATCTTCGTCGGCGACTTCGGTCCGCCCTACCGTCGCACGTACTCCGTCAAGGGCGACGCCGTTAACCTGGCGGCGCGCCTGATGGCGAAGGCGGAGCCGGGTCAGCTGCTCACGACGGACGACGTGCTGGACCGGTCGCGCACGAGGTTCGACACGGTCGCGCTCGAGCCTTTCCAGGCGAAGGGGAAGTCCGAGCCCGTTCAGGCGTATCTCGTCGGCTCGCCACTCGGGCTGAAGGAGCGGACCGCCTCTGCTCCGCTCGTCGGCCGTGAGCACGAACTGTCGGTTCTGGTCGAGGCGCTCGACTCGGCGCGGCACTACGAGGGAAAGATCGTCGAGCTCGTCGCCGAGCCCGGGATGGGCAAATCGAGACTGATCGAGGAGCTTCGCGCCACCGCCGAGGGGGTGGCCGTGCGCTCGGTGCAGTGCGAGGAGTACGAGTCGGCGACTCCATACTTCTCCTTCCGCCACCTGCTCCGTGAGTTCATCGGTTGCACCGCCGAGGATGATCCAGAAACCATCGAGCGGCGCTTACGAGAGCGAGTCGAGGTCAGCGCACCCCAGCTCACGACGTGGCTGCCGCTCATCGGAGTGCCATTCGGCCTCGAGCTTCCCGACACGCCGGAGACAGCGCCGCTGGCTGACGAGTACCGCAAGGCGCGGCTCGAGGAGGTGACGCGAGAGCTGCTGGGGATGCTCCTGCTCGAGGCGACCTTGCTGGTCTTCGAGGACACGCACTGGATGGACGACGCCTCGGCGGACCTCCTTCGGGAGCTGATCAAGGGACTGGAGCAGCGGCCGTGGCTTGTGGTCGTCGCACGCCGCGACCAGCCGACAGGCTTCGCCGCGCCCGAGGACGCAGCGGCCGCCGTGATCAAGCTCCAGCCGCTCGGCGCAGCTCAGGCCGCCGCACTTGCCCACGCTGCGACGGAGGAAACACCTCTTCTGCCTCACGAGATCGAGGCGCTGACCGAGCGGGCGGGCGGCAACCCGCTCTTTCTGACCGAGCTGATGGCGGTCGCGCGCCAGGCGGGCGGCATGACCGAGCTGCCGGACTCGGTCGAGAGCCTGATGACGTCGAGGATCGACCGGCTCTCCCCGACCGACCGCCGCGTTCTCCGCTGTGCCGCGGTAGTTGGAGCCAGCTTCACGAAGGATCTCGTCGATGCTGCGCTCGCGCCCGAGTCTCCCGCGCCGGACGTGTGGGAGCGCCTCGGCGACTTCCTCGTCGAGGAGGACGGGCACCTGCGCTTCCGCCACGCCCTGGTCCGTGACGCTGCCTACGAAGGCCTCCCCTACCGCCGGCGCCGCGAGGTACACGGTCGCGTTGGCGGGACGATCGAGGAGCGAGCAGGCGAGCACGCCGAGGACGAGGCCGAGCTGCTCTCCCTGCACTTCTTCAATGCAAACGACTACAGCAAGGCCTGGCGCTACTCACGCATCGCGGGCGAGCGAGCGGCAGTCATCTACGCGAACATGGAGGCCGCCGCCTTCTTGGAGCGTGCGCTCGCGGCGGCGCGTCGTCGACGTGACGTGGCAGCAGACGATCGCGCAGAGTGCAGGAGACACTCGGCGACGTCCGTATTCGGCTCGGCGAGTTCGAGAAGGCCAATTCGGTCTATCGTGCCGCGCGCCGTATTGCGCGCGGCAGTCCACTCGAGGAAGCGCGGCTGTGGCAGAAGGAGGCGGAGGTGCCTCTGCGCCTCGGTAATTTCCAGCAAGCGCTGCGGCGGCTGAGTCGAGGGCTGCGTGTTCTCCATGACTCGGCCGATGACGCCGCTGCGGCTGAGCGGGCCCGGCTGTATGCGTTGTACGGCGCTGTCCGGCAGTACCAGCACCGCGCGCCAGAGGCGATCGACTGGTGCCGGAGGGCGATCGCCGAAGCTGAGCGCACGGGTGCGCTCGAGGCTCTGGCCCAGGCGTATTTGATCCTCGATGGGCCTACCTGAAGCTTGGCCTTCCGGAGGAGGCCGTTTACTCGAACCGTGCGATCGAGATCTACGAGGAGCGCGGTGAGCTTCAGAAATTGGGGTGGTTCTGCTCAACTCGGGCCTACAGGCCTACTTGCTCGGTCGCTGGGACGAAGCCATCGATCTCGAAGAGCGCTCACATCAGGCACTCGAGAAGATCGGCGACCGTGTGTACGCGTGCCGTGCGACGTACAACATCGCGGACATCCTGACCGAGCGGGGACTGATCGACGAGGCGAAGCCGCTGTACGAGGACGTCCTCCGTGTGTGCAAGGCAGGCGGCAGCATCCATGGAGTTGGCCTGGCCACGAGCGCCCTCGGCCGAATCGCCGCGCGGCAAGGGCAGTTCAGCGAAGCGAGACGCTACTGGAGCAGGCACGACTCTTCCACCAGGATGAGGGAGACGACGTCGAGGTGCTGACGGACGAGGCCCGGCTCGCCGAGTGCCTCGTACTACAGGGGGAGAGTGCTTATGCCCTGGAGCTGACGCAAGGTGCGCTCATCCGGGCCGAGATGACGGAGGGAGCAGCCGTCATTGCCGCTCAGCTACACCGAGTTCAGGATGGGCTCTCATGCAGCTCGGTCGGCTGGAGGACACGCGCACGGCGCTCGAACAGTCAGGAAATCGCGAGAAAGCGGGAGGCGAACTTCGGAATCAGGAGCTTGGATTACGAAGTAGCGTTGACGCTGGCCGCGTCGTCGAGCTAGGACGTCTTACAGGTGAGTCGGTCGACGAGATCGAGCACGAGTGCGAGGCGATCCTGCGGCGTCTCGGCGTGATCGAGATCCCCAAGCCGCCGTTTCGCCTCCCCACCGAGACGACTTCAACCCTTCGGTAAAGGAGAGGGCGGTCCCGAAGGGTACCGCCCTCTACGCGCTCTGCTGTTCAGCGTCTGATCCTAGTGGCCACCCCAGCCGTCCCACGGGCAGCTCTGCTGGCCCGATGGAGTCGGGCGAGGCCCCTGAGAGACCTTGATAGTGAGGATTCCCTCGGGGCCTGGTCCGCTCCTGAGGGATCGAGGCACCCGGGATCTTTTGAACGGGTCCGTGGACGTGTGTCGGTCACCAGCCGGGGACGTTCGGTAGCAGCCCGCCGAGTGTTTTGGTCTGCAGACCGCGTCGCTTGGGTCGCCGCGAATAGCGAGAGGTCGACCGGTGCGGGTCGTTGACCCGTCGGTTGCCCTGGAACCCGGTCATGATCGTCTGAACGAGCATGGTTGCTGGGTAGTGCCGCCGTCACAAGTGATCCTATTGATGGAGAGGCACGTGGGGATCGACTCACGATCCGTTGTTGGGCATATGGCGTTGAGCGATTGCTTGTCGAGGCTCGTCGTGATCGTGTTGTCCCGCCCGAGCCGTCGGCTGCGACGGATCCGACTGGATGCTGATCGAGAATCCGTCAGAGCCGGTATCGATGGAAGTTGCGCAGCCCGCCGGGACAGGTCGAACTCCGCCGAACTTGAGCTCGGCTGATGGCGATGAAGTCGAAGGCTCCCGCCCGTGCCGCGGGCCTGGCCTGTCGTGTTGCCCCAGGTTGAACGTCCCGTGGTCTGCAATCCTCGGCCCTCGATGCAGCTCGTGCCCTGGTCGATGGAGAACGCGCCGCTGTCCGGCGACGGGTTGAAGCCCGTGGCAGTCGCGTTCAACTTGAAGCCGAACCCCGTGCGGCCGCTCGAGAGTTCGTGAACGTCGCTTAGCCGCCGCTGAGGTTGGCGGTCAGTGGGGAAGGTGTAAAGCCGGTCCGCAGTCGAGGTGAAAGTCCCGGCCGTCGGTTCCGAGGGTCACCGTCGGGCCGCGCACGGGAATCACAGCGTTGTCATCGTTCCGCCGACTGCCTTGACGGTGGCCTCTGGTCGCGCTCGCCGTGTTCGGGAGTGCCCGTGATGAGCTCATTCACGAACGGTTCGCGGGCTGGACGTCCCATGGAGAGCTGCACGTCGCTCGAGGCTTGGCTGGCGGAGAGCGGGTACGGCGAGTAGTTGTTCCCTGGCGGCCCGTCGAAGCCGTCGGACTGCTTCGCGTAGATCGTCCATACCAACGAGCCCGTGCTCGAACACGGGATGGTCGCGTCGATCGCGAAGGTCTATTGGCGCGCCGGCTGCGAGGTCGAGAGGTTTCGTAGCCTGAGTGCGCCCGCGCCGGTCTGAATGAGCTCGTCGAGCTATCCGGCGGCAACGGCACGCAGGGTGAAGTGGTATAGCCCCGACAGGACCTTTTGATCGTCAGCCCGACCCGCGGCACGACGTTCGCCGAGCCGAGGCTCTGCGAGCTCGCGGTGTTCGTGAGGGTCAACGTAAAGGTGCTGGTGCCCGGAGCCGGGCCTGAACGTGGCCGTAAACGTCTTGTCCGTCCTGGCCCTGCCGAGCCGGCCGGATCAATAGGATTCCGAGCAGCCGCGACGGCACCCAGCAGCGCCGAACCGACCTGCTGAGACCGTCACGCTGCATGAGGTCTTTCCGAGGTATCTTCTTGTCCGCCTCCAATGGCGCCCTTGAGAGCGCCGCCGCAGATTTCCTGAACGTCAGGAGGCTCACACGTCTTGAGGCGTTCGTTGCAACGCGCAACGTGGCAATCGCGACACATTGGCCGCAACGGTCACGACACATGGATCGCCTCCAGACCGGCGCCTAGCCCGAGCAGCAGCCCTTCCGCGTCCACCGCGGGGCTCGAGTGCTGGAAGAGGACGACGCTCTCCTCCGGGGCTATGACCTCCTCGAGGACGTCGCCGAAGAGGTTCTTCACGATGCCCAATGTTGTGCCCTTTGACACGACGTCGCCGGCGCGCACGACGGCTCCCACCACCCTTCGCTTGCCGACCGCAGCCAGAGGAAGCGATCGACCAGCTGTGCGCTCGAGGAACCGATGCAGGCCCGTCAGGCAGCATGCCGAGGTATCCGAGGGCTCGCTGCAGCCCGTCGCGGTGGAGCCGCACGGCGCTCTCCTCCAACAGGCCGCAACCGCCGGCCTCGGCAATCACCGCCGGGATGCCGGCCGCAGCCGCCGCGGCGCTGGTCGTGCCCGCTATCGGCGCATCTTCGGCACGCGAGCGAACGATGTAGGGGAAGCCGAAAGAGACGGCCAATCTCTTCGCCTCCTCGGCCACCGGCGATTCGTCGTACAGCGTGAAGGGCTCGAGGGCCTCGACCATGTCGCCGCCGTGCAGGTCGATGAGCACGTCGGCCGGCGCGATCAGCTCCGTGAAGACATGGTGCGCGACCACCT
>CAVQDQ010000004.1:0-713444 GCA_963711315.1 uncultured Actinomycetes bacterium | reverse complement strand
GTTCGATGCTGCGCGGCGGCTCAGACATGGTCGAGACCGGTGCTAACGCCCGGAAGAGGTCGCCGGCTTCCTTCAGGCGCCTGCGCAGCGCCCGCGATCTTGGTCAGCATGCCCTTGAAGATCCACGAGTGGACGGGGAAGAGGCCGTACCAGTAGACCGTCCCGAGCAGGCCAGCCGGGTGGAAGATCGCCGTCTGGTGGATCGTGCTGCCAGAGTCGTTTCCGTCGACCTCGAACTGGAGCCACGCCCGCCCCGGGAGCCTCATCTCGGCCTGGAGCCGGAGCAGACGGCCCGGCTCGTAGGCCTCGACGCGCCAGAAGTCGAGTGCCGAGCCCATGGTCGGCGTTTCGGGATCGCGCCGGCCGCGGCGCACGCCGACGCCGCCCACGAGCAAGTCGACGAAGCCGCGCAGCCGCCAGAGGCGGTCGCCGAAGTACCAGCCCGTCTCGCCGCCGATCCGTCGGATCGGACGAAACGCCTGCGCCGGGGAGACCCGCACCTGGATCGAGCGGGAGTCGACCAGACGCTTGCCGTGGTGCACGCCGCCGTAGCGCTCCGGCTGCAGGCCCGCGGAGGCGACAGAGTCAGACCAGCGGGTCTCCGAGAACTCACGGTCCTCGTTCGCGAGGGCGCGGGCGATCGCTTCCCGGTGGCCGCGAGGCTTGATCGTGAAGGCGCGACCGGCGCTCGCGCTTCGGACGACGGTCTCGTGGGGAAGGCTGTCGATCAGCTTGCGACCGACACGGGCGTACACGGGCGTCACGAGCCCGAGCCAGAGGCTCGAGAGCCGGGCCGTGAGGAACGGCACCGGGATGATCCACCGGCGGATGCCGAGCTGCCGCGCGTACTCGCGCATCAGCTCCTCGTAGGAGACCTGGTCGGCGCCACCGATCTCGAACACCGCGCTGCCTTCGATCTCGACGCCGAGGGCTGCTACGAGGTAGTCGAGCACGTCCTCGATGGCGATCGGCTGCGCCTTGGTGCGCACCCAGCGCGGCGTGATCATCACCGGCAGGCGCTCCACGAGCTTGCGAAGCATCTCGAAGGAGAGGCTTCCCGAGCCGATCACGATCGAGGCCCGGAACTCGATCGTCTGCACACCCGAGTCGGCGAGAATGCGGCCGACTTCCTGGCGACTCGAGAGATGGCTCGAGAGATCGCTGCCGGCGCCGAGCCCACCCAGGTAGACGATCCGACGCACGCCCGCCTCTCGCGCCGCAACCGCGAAGTTGGCGGCGCCACGACGATCCTGCTCCTCGAAGCTCGTCGCCGAGGTCATGGAATGGACGAGGTAGTAGGCGGTCTCGACCCCGCGCATCGCCGCGCGTAGCGATTCGAGCTCGAGGACATCGCCCGCGACGATCGTCGTCGTGTCGCGGTGCGGGGCGACGGCCTCCGGCCGCCGGGTGAGACAGCGAACGCGCTGCCCGCGCTCCTCCAGCACTCGGAGGAGCCGGCCGCCGACGTAGCCGGTGGCGCCCGTGAGGAGGATCGGCGCGGAGGTCACGCCCGCGCGACTTCGTCGGCAGCCGCTACGAGATCTCCGTCCAGGCGGCGGGCGCCGAGGCGGGCACCCAGCTCGTCCGTTGCGCCCGGGCCTGCGAGCGCGAGCGGCACCGCCCGGGCAAGCCGGCGGAGGCCGGCGGCCTGCGCCTCGAGCAGGGCGAGGTCGAAGCTCGAGACGACTACGAGCGCCGGCCGCGTCGTCTCGGCCGCGCGGGCGAGCGTTGCGATCGGCGTGTCCGCGCCGAGAAAGAGGATCCGCCACGAGTGAGAACGCAAGACAAGCGCGAACGCGAGCAGGGTGATGTCGTGCATCTCACCGGGCGCACAGGCGAGAAGAGCAAGAGGGCCCGTTCCTCGTCCCCAGAACCGGGCAAGCGCAAGCAGCCTGCCGCGGATCAGGTTGCTCGCGAAGTGCTCCTGGCTGATCTCGATCTCGCCCCGCTTCCAGCCGTCGCCTACCTCCTTCAAGGCGGGCAGCACCACGTGGCGCAGCGTCTCCTCCAGGCCGAACGCAGCAAGGCTCTCGTCGAGCGCCGAGTGAGCGGCGGCCTCGTCGTAGCGGCCGATCGCCGTCAGGAGGCGAGCGGCGAGGTCCTCGAGCATTCCCTCGGACGGCCGCTCGTCTTCGAGTGCGGCGCGCGCAGCCTCCGCGGCTGAGAGACCTCGGTCGAGCCCGAGCCGCATGCGCTCCACGCGAGCGGCGTCGGCCGCCGTGTAAAGCCGAAAGCCGCCCGGCGAGCGAACCGGCCGCGTGAGCCCGTACCGCGACTCCCACGCGCGCAGTAGCTCCGGCGTGACGCCCACCCGGCGCGCGAACTCGCCGATCCGAAGCTGCCCGGAGTCAGTCGCCATGGACATCATCATACAAACATTCAACAAACACTTGACGCGGCGACTCAATGCGGTTATCTTTGTACAGAGTCATGACAGACCCTATACAAGAAGTGATCGGTCGGCAGCCTGAACGTCGACCAGAAAGGAAAGAAGACATGCCGCACAACATCGTTGAAACCGCCCGAGAGGCAGGGACGTTCCAGACCCTGCTCACCGCCGTCGATGCCGCGGGCCTCGGCGAGACCCTCGCCGACGGAGGACCGTTCACCGTCTTTGCCCCGACCGACGACGCGTTCGCAGCGCTCCCGCAGGAGACCGTGCAAGGTCTTCTCGCAGACCCGACTGCCCTCGTCCGGGTCCTGACCTATCACGTCGTCCCGGGCCGGATCGCGTCGGGCCAGATCACGCACGACAGCGAGCAGAAGACGGTCGAGGGCGGCGTGCTCAAGATCGCCGTGAACGGCAGCGTGACCGTCAACGACGCCACCGTGATCCAGGCGGACGTCGAAGCCGAAAACGGCGTCATCCACGTCATCGACCGAGTCCTGATCCCCGCCACGTAGGCGGCCAAGACCGAAAGGAACCTGACATGAAGAGGATAGGAACAGCAATCGTGATCGGTGCTGCGGCACTCGCAGCCGCCACCTCGATCTCGGCGGCCTCGCCCGCGAAGACGACGGCCATGGGCCAGAAGAACATCGTCCAGACCGCGGTCGCCGCGGGCAAGTTCAAGACGCTCGTCGCGCTCGTGAAGAAGGCGGGCCTCGCAAACACGCTCTCCGCCCCGGGCAAGCTGACCGTCTTCGCACCGACCGACCAGGCCTTCGCGAAGCTGAAGAAGAGCAACCCCGCCCTCTACAACAAGGTCGCAACGAACAAGAAGCTCCTCCAGTCCGTGCTCACCTATCACGTCGTCGGCAAGCGCATCCCCGCCGCCGCCGCGATCGCTGCGGCCAAGAAGGGACTGAAGGTCAAGACCGTCCAGGGTGAGTCAACCGCGCTCTCCTTCAAGGGCGGCAAGATCGTCCTCAACGGCACAGCACGTGTGGTGATCCCCGACGTGAAGGCCGCGAACGGAGTCATCCACGCCATCGACGCGGTCCTCGTGCCGCCGTCGCTGGCCCAGCCGCCGGCGCCGACGCAGTCGATCGTCCAGATCGCGTCCGGCAACCCGGACTTCTCGACGCTCGTGTCACTCGTCCAGAAGGCCGGCCTCGTCGAGGCGATTTCAGCCCCCGGCCCGTTCACCGTCTTCGCGCCGACCAACGAGGCGTTCGCGAAGCTCGCGAAGGCGGCGCCGGCAACCTACGAGGCCGTCCTCGCCGACCCCGCGCTGCTCGCGAAGGTGCTCACCTACCACGTCGTCGCCGGCGACATCAAGAGCGCTCAGGCAATCGCAGCCGCACAGCAGAACGGCACCGTCAAGGCCCTCGAGGGCGAGCCGATCTCGCTCTCGCTGAAGGACGGAAAGCTGACCCTCAACGGCAGCGCCACCGTCGTCACCGCCGACATCCTGGCGACGAACGGTGTGGTCCACGTGATCGACACCGTGATCGTCCCGCCCAGCCTGTCGGCCTAGCTCGCCGGCCGGGGGACACACTCCCCGTCCAAGACGGCGTCGGGTCTCGCGTGCACACTCAAACCGGGGTGTGGCGCGAGACCCGATGCCGCTCTCCCCAAGTGCGCGTCCAGACACGGCAGGAGGCTCAAGGCATGGACAACAGGGCGATTCGGCGCGGCAACGCGTTGCTGGCTGTGCTTCACGCGGCGCAGGCGGCGCTGATCCTCGCGCTCTCGACCGACTTCTCGCTTCCGGTGACGGGCGCCTTCATGGAGGGCCAGCCGGGGAGTGGGCTGCCGACGCAGGACTTGCTCTTCGACCTCCGCATCGGGCCGCTCGTCGGCGCGTTCCTGTTGCTCGCTGCGCTCGACCACGCTCTCGTCGCGCTTCCGCCGCTCCGCGCCCGCTACGAGCGGTGCCTCGCTGCGGGTGTCAACCCCTTCCGCTGGCTCGAGTACTCGCTGTCGGCGTCGCTGATGGTCGTCCTGATCGCGATGCTGACCGGCGTCGCCGACTACGTCGCGTTGCTCGCTCTCTTCGCGACGAACGCGGCGATGATCTTCCTCGGCTGGCTGATGGAGCTGCTCAACCCGCCGGATCGTGCACGCACGCGCTGGCTGCCCTTCGTGCTCGGCTGCATCGTCGGCGCCGTGGCATGGATCGCGATCGCGGTACAGATCGGCGTCTCGGCGGGACGCGGGGACGCGCCGCCGACCTTCGTCTACGCGATCTTCGTCTCACTCTTCGTTCTGTTCAACAGCTTCGCCGTGAACCAGGCCCTGCAGTACAAGCGCGTCGGGCGCTGGCGCGACTATCGCTACGGCGAGCGCTGGTATCTCTGGCTGAGCCTGGTCGCAAAGAGCCTCCTCGCCTGGCAGGTCTTCGCGAACGTGCTCGTGCTCTGACCGAGCCGGCAAACACATGCCCAGCCCACGTCGATCTAATGCGCTCGGGCGCCGCCGCGCGAACTTCACTCGGCAAGATCAGTTCGCGATCGTTCTATATCTGTCCAGGCGCTCGCCAGCGGCGGGTCCGAAGTTCGGGGTTCGAGTCCGGTTGGCTCCATACCCTCGATTTCCAAGGGAAAGCCAAACAACCAAAGGCCGAAACACGCCAAGAGTGGGATGCGCCGCCGCCGCGATCTGTCCTAGATCGACTTTCTCGTCGAGCTTCTTCAGGTGAGCGACGACGGCTTCGGGGACACGCGGGCGACAGAGCACGTTCAAAGCCGGCTGCATTACGCGGCGCGAGGTCAGGCACGCCTCATGCCCTCAGTCTTCGGCCGCGTGGCTTCCCGCTGCGCGAGTTTCAACGGACAGCTCTGAGGGAACCATGGTCTGCCACGACAAGCTGCTACCCAGGGAGGAGAAGATGGCGAACGGAACGACCACCGGTACCAAGGGCTTCGGGATTACGCTCGGAGGGGCGCTTGTGATCGCAGGCATTGTCATCGCGATCTTCTGGAGCCTCATCATCGGAATCATCGTCGGGGTCGTCGGGCTAGTCGCCTTTGGCGGATTCGCGCGTGGCCGCTGGTACTGACCGGCAAAGAACGGCTCGGAGCAGCGATAGCCGGGCGGAGTCCACGAGATAGGGGGTTGAGGTGGCGGAATTGACGAAACTCGAGACCAAGCTGGCGGAAGTGACTGGCTTGGCGATGGCGGCCCAGGCGGCGACCGAGAAGGTGGTCACTCTCGCCAAAGACGAGGATCCTGAGCTGGCCTCGAGGCTCCAGCAGATGCACGAGGAAGCGGCCGAAACCGAGAGACGCTGCACGGAGCTAGCGGGAACACTTGACGGGAAGAAGACGGCGATCCTCGAAGAGGCACGGGCAACCAAGGGCAAGGGCGCTGAGATGATGTCGACCTATCTCGACGAGGACTCCGACGTGCTCGACGGCTTCGAATTCCTGACTATGGCCGAGGCTGGCGAAGTCGGCCATTGGTCGGTGCTCAAGAGGCTGAACGAGAAAGCAGGTTCGGCGGAGATAGGCGAACTGGTGTCGTGGGCTCTGCCCATCCAGGAACATCACTACGCCCGTGTGACGGAAGCTTCCCTCAAGCTGGCGGCCCGAGAGGACCCGAACGAGAAAGCTTGAAGCGACGTTGACGGCACGCAGATGCGGCCTTCGACGAGGCCTCGGCGGCGAACGGGACAGCGGCCGGGTTAACGATCCCACGCGTCCGATGTCGGCGTGAAGACTTCCTGCGCAGAGAGAGGGAGCCGCGTCCGAGCACACGATCCGGGAGCAGCGTCCGCCGCGCACCTTCGCCCTCGTGTCTCGACGCCGACCACTCGATACCTCCCCTTCTTGGGCCCGAATTCGCGGGGCGCTTCGCTGCCTTGCGCGTCACGGACGGCCGACTCCGCGTCAAAGTGACGCAAGACCGGCGGATCGCGAAGCTCCGTCGCGAGGCAGCGGACTGCAAGCGCTGCGACCTGTGGAAGCTCGGCACGCAGACCGTCTTCGGAGAGGGGCCAGCCCCGGCAGCTGATGCTCGTCGGCGAGCAACCCGGCGACGTCGAGGGGAGTAGAGGGCCATCCGTTCGTCGGCCCGGCCGGGAAGCTCCTCCGCAAGCTCCTCACCGAGGCAAAGATCGCTGATAAGGAGACGTATCTCACGAACGCCGTCAAGCACTTCAACTGGCGCCCGTCGGCCGGCGGAAAGAAGCGCATCCACGACAAGCCGAACTGGACCGAGGTGAAGGCGTGCGGCCACTGGCTCGCGCTCGAGCTCGCTGCCGTAGAGCCCGAGCTGGTCGTCTGTCTCGGCGCGACCGCGGCGCAGGCGCTGCTCGGCCGCTCGGCGCGAGTGGGTGCATTGAGAGGGAAGGCCGTTCGGCTCGAGCAGGGGATTCCCGCGCTCGTCACGCTTCATCCCTCCGCTGTTCTCCGAGCCGGCGAAGAGCGCGGCGTGCGGCGCGCGGAGCTGCTCGACGACCTCCGGCTCGCGCGCAGGACGCTCGCGGGCATTCGACGGCGCAACGCCTGACGTCGTTTCCGGAGGGGCGGATGCGGGAAAAACCTGCAAATGGACCAGGCCGTGCTCTTCGACCGCGATCGGGCCCAGAAGGTCGACGACTGGGAGTCACTCGTCGGCCGGCTCGGCAGGAAGTCTCTCCTCTGGATCGACCTCTCACGGCCTGACGAACACGAGGTCGACGATCTGGCGAGGTCCTTCGACCTCGCCGAAGAGAGCCGGGAACGACTCTCCGCAGACGATGACGGGCCGTACTTCGGAGACTTCGGCGAATACCTGCACGTCAGGGCGTACGCACCCTCGGCGAAAGGAAGCTCCGACCTCTGCGCGATCGACTGTCTCGTCTCCGAGCACTGGCTGGTGACGGCCCATACCCCAGACGTCGAGGTGATCGAGAACTTCCGCGAGCGCGCAGCGGACGGGTCTGGCGAAACGGGCATGCTCGACGGGCTCGAATTCCTCGCCACGATGCTCGAATGGGTGCTGAACGAGTACATGGAGGCCTTCGATCGCATCGAGGACGATCTTGCGGAGATCGAGGCGGACCTGCTGGAGAACTCCCCCGCGGATCCGGACGAGTGTCTCCTTCAACTCGTGAGGCTTCGCCGAGAGATCCGGGATCTTCGCGCCGCGCTCGTGTCCCACCGCGAGCTGATCCTCGCCCTCACGCGCCCCGAGCTCGCGGCGATCGCCGACTCGAGCCATGCCGAGCGCTTTGCCTCACTGCGGTCTCGCTTGGACGACACCATTCAGAGCGCACGCGACTGTCGCGACTCGGTCGTCGGCTCCTTCGACGTGCTGCACGCGAGAACCGAGCAGCGCACCAACGAAATCATGAAGGTGCTCACGCTCGGCTCAATGCTGTTTCTGCCCGGTGCGCTCGTCGCGGGCATCCTGGGGATGAACTTCAGGCTGGGCTTCTTCGAGTACGACGTGCTCTTCTGGATCGTGCTCGCAGCGATCTTCTCGATGATGGCCGCCGTGTTCGTGGCGGCACGGCTCCGCCAGTGGATCTAGGACGCGGAGGGGGCACGATCCTCAGGCTCGGCTAGGAGCTGCGAGAGGCGTAGAACCGCCGGTCGAACACCGCTATCTTGCATACCGCCACCGCCTGACGGCGCGGACGATTTCGGCGCCGCTTCGCGCCCGCCCCCGCGTCTTCACGCGCAGGAGCTCGTCGAGCTGGGCGCAGACGAGGAAGACCGACGAGAGCATTAGGAAGTAGCCGGTCAGCACGAGCAGGGTCGTGAGCGCGCTCGTCGGGCTCTTGTAGTCGGCGACGTAGTCGATCCAGATGCGAAAGAGGAGCGTTCCGAGGACGTCGATGTATTCGAACCCGCGGCCCCGGCCGCGCCGCCGGATGCTAGGCGTCGCGCAGTTCGACGTCCTCAATCTGGGCACGGGACTCTTCGTTCGGCCGGCTCGGTTCCCAAGCACGCGTTTGCGGGCCGGCAGCCGGCGGTATGCGAACAGCTGTGAGCCGATCTGGGCGCCATGAATCGTGGCTAGAGAAACAGGTGGGAACTAGGAATCGTGTCGTGCTGTCTGTCGCCGCCGCCGGCACGCTTGCGTTCGGAGCGTCCGTCGGAGTGGCCTGGGCGGCGGGCTTCACCGAAGTGCGACAAACCTTGCTCCACCCGGACTGGCAATGGCTGGTTCTTGCTTTGGCGGGCCAGGTGGTCGCGTATGTCGGCTACACGCTCGCCTATCGCGAGGTCGTACGCGCCGAGGGTGGCACGCAGCTCGAGGCACCGAAGGCGGCCGCGATGGTCGCCACGGGATTCGGCGTGTTTGTCCATGCAGGAGGGTTCGCGCTCGACCGCGCGGCGCTGGAGCGCGCAGGCCTGTCGCCGAGCCAGGCGCGCGCACGGGTACTCGGCATTGGGGCGCTGGAGTACGCCGTGCTCGCCCCGGCGACTGCGATCGCGGCGGGCATCGTCTACTTCGGTCAGAGCGGGGTCAGCGCGAGCCTGACGCTTCCGTGGCTGATCGGTGTCCCGGCCGGGTTCGCCTTGGCATTTGTCGTATTCCGGCTCCGGGGCCGCTTTCGTCGTGCGCGCAGTGGCTGGCGACGCCAGGTCGACAACTGCCTCGACGCGCTCGACCTGACGGTCCGCCTCGTCCGCCGGCCGCTTGCGCACGGCCTCGGGCCTGCCGGGATGATGCTCTACTGGCTCGGCGACGTCTTCTGTCTCTGGGCGGCGCTTCATGTCTTCTACGCCCACAGCCCGCCCGTCGCCCAGCTGATCGTCGGGTATGCGACGGGTTATGCCCTGACCCGGCGCACGTTGCCGCTCGGGGGAGCGGGCGTGGTCGAGGCGCTGCTGCCTTTTGCTCTTGGCTGGCTCGCGATCGAGCTAGCGCCTGCGCTCCTCGCCGTGGTCGGCTACCGGCTTCTCAACCTCTGGCTGCCGCTCGTACCCGCCCTCGCCGGATTACCGGTGCTCCGTGCGCTCGGCAACGCGCCTCGACCGTGCAGGCGCGGAGCCGCTGAGGTCGATCTCAACTCGCCGGCGTGCCGTACTTCGGCGTTACTACCCTGTGCGCCAGTTGGCTCGTCCGGCTTCAGGTAGCGCGGGGTCGCTCCGTGTCGACTTTGCGGGAACGACGACAGGCTCTCCGGGACAGGCCATTCATGCCCACGAAATCAGTTGACGATCACCACCTTTCTATCTGCTCGCCGGTCATGTTGTCGAGCTCGTCGGTCAAGCGCTGGTCGATCGTGGTCCGCGCACGCACCCGCGGTGCAGCGTCGTGTGGGGTTCGCCCCCTCGTCGGCCACGTGCACGAGCGCCGTCGACGTCCCACATGTTCTCTCGCGAGGTTGGCCGGGCAGGTATCGAAACCTGCGACCTTGGGATTACGAGAAGCACACCCGACGGGTTCCCGTACGTCCGACGTGGGCTCGTGTCCAGGTCTAGCCGAGAAGAAGTGTGGGGCGCCGCGTGGCGCCCCACCTATCTCAGTTTGATGAGAGCGTTCCGGCGGTCTGCATGAACGTCTTGTTGGCGATCTTCCAGATGCCGTCGATGCGCGTCAACGAGAAGTAGTCGACGAAGGACAGTGTTCCCCAGAAGCCGTGCTCCTCAACGGTCGCGAGCGCCGCGTCACCCTCCTCGGCGACGACCTGAATCGACGCACGGAAGCTGCCGTCGGTGTCTGCCGGTTGTGACTCAACCATCGCGAACATCTCGCTGATCGGGACGTCGTAGCGCTGACCGTCGACAGCGCCGAACATTCGCGCATCCCGGTGGAACGCCTGCTCGAGCTTCGCGGTGTCGCCCTTCGCAACCCCGTCAATGTAGAGCTGCACCGTGCCGGCAATCGTCTCGTTCTCAGTTGCCACTGTGCTCATCTCGCCTCCTCCTATTGGAACGTCGAGCGTTGTCCGAGCAGCGTATGCGAAGGCCACCCGTCCGGGAGTAGCATCCAGAGCGTACTCAGTCGCCGGCCGCCGAGGCCCGCCCGCGGAGATCCACAATCACCTGCTCAGCTTCGCGTAGATTCTTGGCCAGCGTCTGCAGGAGCTTCCAGCCGATCACGCCGTTCTCCTCGACGAGGGGGCGAAGCTCCCAGAGCGTGAGCCCGTAGCAGACGAGCTCCTCGGCCGCGGTAACCGTCGCGATGCGCTCCCCCTCGTCGATCAGCGCGACCTCGCCGAAGTAGTTGCCCGGCCCCAGCGTCGCACGCAGCTCGCCTCCGATCGTGACCGTGGCCTCGCCCGACTCGATCACATAGAACGCAGCACCGCCCGAGCCTTCTTTGATCACGGTCTCGCCCTTCGGGAAGCGACGCACCTTGAACAGGCGGGCGATCTGCGCGACCTCGTCGCGCTCCAGGTCGGCGAAGAGACGGACGCCGTGTACGACCTCGATCGGAGCCCCCTCAGACGCGGTTTCCTCGGGGCCGGAGCCTGCTCGCGTGATCGCCCTGCACTGGAGCAGGTAGAGCTTCCCGTCGGCGATCGCCCACTCGATGTCCCGGTCGGGGCCGTAGGCCTCCTCACACCGGGTGGCCAGCTCATGGAGGTCCTCGAGCTGGGAGTCGTCCAGGCAAAGCTGCTCGACGAGCTCGGGTGAGAGCTTCTCCTCGAACGTGCCGCCCTCTGGAAGCGTCCGGATCGCGATCTTCTTCAGGCCCGGAGTGCACTCCAGCATCTGTCCGGACCGGTCGATGCGGAAGTTGTCCGGAATCACCATCCCTGCGACGACGGCCTCGCCGAGCCCCCAGCTCGCCTCGATCACGCGCTCGTCGGCGCCGTTGATGGGGTTCCGGGTGAACATGACGCCGGCGCAGTCGGGATCGAGAAGCGACTGGACGACGACGCCGACGCTGGGCCGCCTGAAGAGCCCGACACGCTGCCGGTAGGTAATCGCGGAGTCGGAGTTGGCCGACCACCAGATCTCCCTCAGCGCATCCGCCACCGCGTCCACCCCGGGCACGTTGAGCAGCGTCATGTGCTGCCCGGCGAAGCTCGCCTCCGCCCCGTCCTCGTCGACCGCGGACGAGCGCACGGCGAGCGAGCTGCCGAGTGGCCGTACCAGCTCTGCCACGTCCTCGATCGCCTGCTTCTCGCCACCGGCGACGGCCTCGACAACCGCGCCCGAGAGCGCGACGCCGGGCGGGAGCGGCAGACCCGACCGCGCCGCCTCCCCCAGCCCGACCGCCTTCGAGCCGAACAGAGACGCGTCGTGCGCCTGCTCGAGCGGAACGACGCCCTCCATCAGAGCACCGCCACCTCGCCGGCGTCCCCGTCGACACGAACGTTCGCCCCGTCGGGGATCAGCCCCGTCCCCTCTCGCGTCCCGACCACGCCCGGCATCCCATACTCGCGCGAGACGATCGCCGCATGCGAGAGCAGCCCGCCGGCGTCCGTCACGATCGCGCCGAGCAGCGGGAGCAGGATGTTGAACGCCTCGGTCGTCGACTCGGTCACGAGCACGTCCCCCTTCACGATGCGGTCGAACTCGGTCGGCCCGGAGACGAGGCGCGCGGGGCCCTCGTAGACGCCGGGGCTCGCAGCCAGCCCGCGTACAAGACGCTCTTCGTGCTCGGCCTGGGAGCTGCCGAAGATCTCGCCGACCCCGGTCATCATGGCCCGCATGATCCGTGCGACCCCAGGCGGGAGCCCGCTCGGGTCGGGCGGAGGCGGCGGCGTGGGGCCGAGCGTTGCCGGGGCATCCTTGGCGGTCTGAGAGGTGCGGAACGCTTGCCGCTCTGCGAGCTCCTCCGCCGATGGTCCGCCGGTGCCCGAGAGAAGCGCCTTCATCTCCGCGAAATCGGCGTCGACGAAGTGCTCCGGCTCCTGGATGCGCCCGTTTGCGACAAGGCGGCGGCCGCCGGCGATAACGGCTCGCCGCATGATCCCAGATGCCCAGATATCGCTGAAGACGCCGCGCTCGTCTCGCAGGCGGTAGGTGAGCCGGGCTTCCTCTAGCAGGTTGTCGAACTCAGCGCGATGCTCCTCGGACACCTGGTTGCGGACGTCGGCAATCCGTGCATCGACATCCGATTCCTCCGGCCCTTCCTCCTCCACCGCGATGCGGATCGCGCGGAGGAGCGTGTCCGGCATCTCAAGCACGTAACGGCCCGAGATGTCGAAGCCGTCGAGGAGCCGGTAGCCGACCAGATCGAGATACGCGGACGTGGCCGCCCCCGCTTCGCCCTCGAGCGAGCGCAGCTGCTCCAGCGCCTCGCCCGCGTCGCCATCCGACTCGAGGATCTCGCGTGCAGCAGGATCCGCGGTGATCGCCGCCATCAGCCGCTCGAGCTCCGAGGACGCGCCCGAGGAGACGGGGGAGGCGCCGCGCATCAGGCCGAGCAGCTCCGACGGTGGCAGGCCCGTCCAGTCACCCACGTGCGCGAGGAAGTCTCCGGTCGGCAACATCGCCGCACCCGTGTGGCGCATGTGCTGGTAGATCATGGAGATGTGGTGGTCGCGGCATCGCGTCAGATACGCGACCAGCTCCTCGACGGAGAGCGCGTCGGGGTCGACCGACTGTAACTCGCGGTGCACGGCGATCGATGTGGGCTTGAACGTCTCGTCCCACTCGCGCAGCTGCTCTCGCCAGAGCTTCCCCTGAAGAGCTTCCTCCGCCCGCTGGAAGCGCGCGGGGACCTCGCTCTCCGGAACCGGTACCACCGTCTTGTAGGCGAAGCCGTCCAGGTACCGGTAATCGAGCGTATCGATCAGCATCCCGTAGTAGCTCGTCAGTTCGCGGAAGCCCCGCGTGAACGGCTCCGGGTGCATCTCGGCCCAGTAGCGCGTGACCGGGCGCGGGAAGTGAACGGCGTCTTGCTCCCAGAACCCCGGCCCGGGAGGATCGAAGCGAAGCTCGCTCGCTGCTTCGACGGACATCTGGCCCCCTTTCCTCGTTCGGAGATGACCGAGTTTCTGCGAGTTTCACAAATGGCGACGGCACGTGTACACGAAAGGCCTGCACGCAAGGTCTCTCGGGTGTTCCGAGTCAACTGGTGTGGAGAACCGGCGCGCGTCCCCACGGAACGCGGGGGTAGCTCGGACGCGAACCTCGAGCGCCTGATCCAGGCGCCCATCTCAAAGACTCAGTTGACGGTCGTTACCATTCCACCGAAGCGCCCGCGCGGTCGTGTCTGCGCGTGGTCGTGTGCACCGAGACGTACACAGTCGACGCAGACCTCGCGCCGCTGTTCGTGGGACTACCCGATGGATCGTCCGCGGTACGTCACGATGCCGGTCGAGCCGGTCGCGTTCCCTCGAGCGCTCCTAACGAGGTTGCTGGCCGGCCATGGGGAGCGAGGGCCGTGGCAATAGAAAGGGTTGCCCGTCTCTATAGACGGGTGAGAGCCGTCGGAGCACGAGGCTCCGACGGCTCTGAGTCGCTCGGCCGTTAGCCGGCGAAGGGGGAGGAGAGGCGGAACGAGACGAGTCGTCGCGTGGAGGTGCCTCCCAAAAGCGGCTCCCCCGACTTCCGCGCCCGCACGAACATTACGAGCAGGCTCTGGTGCTGTGCAGCGGGAAAGCCCGACAGGCGCGGCATTTGCATGGTTCCCCAGCCGTCTACGGCAGTTGAGGTTTCAG
The DNA here is from genome assembly GCA_963711315.1 of uncultured Actinomycetes bacterium. GTDB lineage: Bacteria > Actinomycetota > Thermoleophilia > Gaiellales > Gaiellaceae > PALSA-612. The sequence continues at coordinate 699,501 of CAVQDQ010000004.1, read as the reverse complement.
GCGGGATGCCGAACTGGTTGTACGGCACTGCGGTGACGTAAACCAGTGCGCCACTAACGCTGCGTCCGCCGCACGCGCTGACGTGGAAGCGGACGGCCAGGCTCTGCGAGGATCGCGCCACCGGGTTCGGCGAAACCTGCATCCCGTCGACGAGCAGCCGTGCGGGCGGCGTGAGCTGTTGCACGTTGATCGGTCCGCTGCCCGCGGGGCAGCCGCTGGGAGCCCCGGATGCGATGACGGCGGTCGGAGCAGACGAGTCCGATTCGGTGCCGTTGGTGTTGCGAGCTGTCACTCGCACACGCAGGCTGTGACCCACGTCGGTTGCCGTGGTCACGTACTCCCGCCCGGTTGCGCCGGCGATGTTGGAGCAGTTGCCGCCGTTACGGTCGCAGCGCCGCCACTGGTACGTGAAGCTGATCGGCTGTGTGCCGGACCACGTCCCCGGGTCAGCCGTCAGTTTGGAGTCCACCACCGGATTGCCCGATACCAGAGGTGGAGACTGGTTTTGCGGCCGGGCCGATCCGGCGATGATTGGCGTCGGGTTCGAGACGGCGATGTCCGATCCGTCGGCGTTCGTCGCCGTCACTCGCACCCGCAGCCTGAGTCCCACGGCTGCGTCCTGAACGCGGTAATCGTTCGACGTCGCGCCGGCGATCGGCGCACAGTTCGAGCCGTCCGGAAGACCGCCGTCCGTGGGACAGCGGAGCCAGCGGTACGCGAACGTCATTGGCGTGCTACCGGACCAGGTGCCTTGCGTGGCCGTCAGCACACGACCTTCGGCGGGGGTACCGAGGATGCGAGGCTCCGCTGTGTTGTTGGGCGCTGTCAGCGCGATGGCGGAGCCGGCGGCCGGAAGTAGGGCAGCGGCCAGAGCGACGGCGCCCGCGAGGACGCCGAGTGGCCAGGTGCTGCGTGGTCTGGGATAGATTCGTCGCATGGTTCTCCCTTCGTAGACCTTGGCTCGGCCTACCCCGCTGCGACGGAATAAACATCACATAGTTATGTTTCTTACAGTATCCTTACGCGGATGCGAGGGTGAGTGGGCAAGCGGCAACCGACGACCAGTGAGTATCAGGATGCCGCGGAGCTGCGTCAGGCGCTCCGTCGCTTCCTGCGCCGCACCGAGGACGTCCTCCGCGCTCACCGGCTGACACCACAGCGCTATCAGCTCCTGCTCGTGATAAAGGCGTCCGGGGGCAGGGCGACGGTGGCGAGCGTTTCACGATCGCTGCACATGGGGCAGACCAGCGTCACGCAGCTCGCTCGACGCGCCGAGACGCTTGGATTGCTGCGCCGCGAGCCGTCGGCGAACGATCGTCGCGTCCGTTACCTCCATCTCACCTCGGAAGGAGACAGACGTGTGGCCGCCGCCGTCGCGGACCTTCGCGGCGATCGCGATGCCCTCGTCTTGACGTTGAACGACATCAAGGGCGTGGGTACTAGCTGACAGAGCGCAAAACCGCCCCACGGACTGCGCACCGCGGTGCGTAACCGGAGGCGGCCCACGCGTCGTCTTCTGGTGGGAACACGACACGCAGCGGCGCGTCCGCGAAGTCGAGAACTCGTCGCACTCTCGGATCGGTACGATTTCGCCGTTCCGCGCGATGAGGCTCGCGCTCAACCGCCCGTAAGGGCTGATGGCCTCTACCCCCTGTTGTCGAGGTTGGTGGAGGTGTCCGCGTGGAACCTGTTCAACTCGCCGCAGCACTCGCCGCTGTCGTCCTCGTGGCGAGCATCGTCTCCGTCGAGCTTGGGATCACCGTTGCTCTGATCGAGTTGACGCTCGGCGTTCTGGTTGGGAACGCCTTCGATCTTCACTCCCAACAGTGGCTCGACTTCATCGCTGCCTTCGCCTCCGTTGTCCTGACATTCCTGGCAGGGATGGAGGTCGATCCGGACTACATGCGGGATCGGGCAAAGGCAACGGTAGGTATCGGCGTAGCCTCTTTCGCCGCTCCGTTCGCGGTCTCCACGCTCGTCGCTTTCACGCTGCTTGACTGGTCTGCGCGAGCGTCACTGATCGCAGGAACGGCGCTATCGACCACATCGCTGGCGGTCGTCTACGCCGTCCTGGTCGAGCGCGATCTGACCGACACGCGCATCGGCAAGTTGTTGATGAGCGCCACCTTTATCACCGATCTGTGTACCGCCCTCGCGCTGACGGCAATCTTCATCAAGCCGAACCTCTGGTTCCCCGTCTTCCTCGCCGCCTCGCTGGCACTGATCCTCGCGCTGCCGAGGATCGCACCCTGGTTCTTCGGACGCTATGGCGACCGTGTCATCGAGCCCGAGATCAAGCTCGTGTTCGTCTGTCTTTTGCTCCTGATGGTGCTGGCCAACGCGTCCAATGGCCATGCTGTGCTGCCCGCCTTCGTGCTCGGGCTGGTGATGAGTCGCCACTATGAGGAGCACCGGGAAGAGCAGAAGCGGTTGCGCGTCGTCGCCTTCGCCTTCCTGACGCCGTTCTTCTTCCTCAAGGGCGGCATGAACGTTTCCCTCCACGCGGTGTTCGGGAACTTGGGACTGCTCGCGGTGCTGTTGACCGCCAAGATGCTTCCCAAGATCGGCGTCGTCTACCCGCTCGCTCGTCGCGCTTCGCGGAGGCACGCGTCCTTCACGACGCTGCTGATGAGTACGGGGCTGACCTTCGGAACCATCTCCTCCCTGTACGGACTCAACGCGGGCATCATCGACCGGACGCAGTTCTCGCTGCTCGTCACGGTCATTGTGCTCTCAGCCGTCGTACCGACTGCCATCGCGGAACGGTGGTTCCTCCCGAGCGCCCAACAGGAGCGGCACGAGGAGCGTCTCCACGAACCCTTCCCGGCAGAGGAGTACGTCTAGGCCGTGGAATCGAGTCGTGCGCAGAGCCCCTCGCTCGGGCCACCGCACATACGAAGCGCTGCGCTCTTCCCCGACCTTCAATGTCCCGAAGCCACGTCTCGATGAGGGCGCCGCGCTTCTTGCACAAGGCCGAGCGCATCAGACGAGCCGAGAAGCCGTTCATCGACTCCCCCTCTCCTGCGTGGGAAACCACGCAGGCGCGGCTGTACCTCCGTTGTCCGGCTCCCGCTATGTTCCGTCGCTCCTCGGCGGAAGAGCCCGCGCTACGGTCGTTATGGCCGCTGGCCCTGCGCTTGGACCTTGGCCCAGGTGTCCCTGAGGCCAAGGGTGCGGTTGAAGACGAGCCGACCCGGCGTCGAGTCGGGATCCGGGCAGAAGTAGCCGAGGCGCTCGAGCTGCACGGTCTCGCCGACCGGCAGCTCGGCGAGCGCAGGCTCGACGAGGCAGTCCTCGAGCACCGTCTCCGAGTCGGGGTTGAGGTCGGCGAACAGGTCACCGTCAGCGTCGAGGTCGGGGTCGGGGCGGGTGAAGAGACGGTCATAGAGACGAACTTCGGCGGGCGCGGCGTGTTCGGCCGAGAGCCAGTGCAGCGTCGCCTTGGGCCGGCGCCCGTCCGCGGCGTCGCCGCCGCGCGTCTCCGGATCGTAGGTGCAGCGGAGCTCGACGATCTCGCCGCTTGCGTCCTTCACCACGTCGGTGCAGGTCACGAAGTAGGCGTAGCGCAGACGCACCTCGCGGCCAGGGGCGAGGCGGAAGAACTTGCTGGGCGGGTCCTCCATGAAGTCGTCGCGCTCGATCCAGAGCTCGCGCGCGAAGGGCACCTTGCGCGTACCGGCCGAGGCATCCTCCGGATTGTTGACCGCCTCCATCTCCTCGACCTGGCCCTCCGGGTAGTTCTCGATCACGAGCCTGAGCGGGCGCAGGATGGCGAAACGTCGCGGCGCCGTCCGGTTCAGCACGTCCCTGACCTCATGCTCGAGCATCTCGATCTCGACGACAGTCTTGCCCTTGCTTCCCAAGCCGACTACGTCGAGGAAATTGCGCAGACCCTCGGGGGGAAAGCCGCGCCGACGCAGGGCCGAGACGGTGGGCATGCGCGGATCGTCCCAGCCTCGCACGTAGCCCTCGCTCACGCCGGAGAGTACGCCGCGATTTGGCGCGAGCCAGTGACCTCCTTCACCGGTTACTGGCTGACGCCCTGCTACCGATCTGCCTGCCGAGGGAAACGCGCCGCGTCGCACCATGCCTGTGAAGGCAGCATGTGGTCGGAGTCGGAAAACGCGACAGGCGTCGACCAACCTGCTCGGGTCCCACATCTAGCTCAGCTCGCGCCGGGCTTGAAGACCATCAGCACGATGATGGCAACGACGAGCGCTGCGGAGAGGTAGTTCAGGGCGAGCGCCACCCGATCGTCGAGAAGAGCGCGAAGCTCCGGGATCTCGTCATCGTTTTCCCGGGCCAGCTGCGCGGCCAGCTTCCGCGCCCGCTTGGGTCGCTGCCCGCCGATCGCGCCCAAGACGCTCACTGTGACGAAGAGGGCGAGCGCCGCGTCGACCCAGGCTGCCCCGTACCCGACGCGCTGGAGGTGGACGAGCCAGAGCCCGAACGCCAGCACGACTACTGCTCCGAGGGCGACCAGCAGGACGCCGATCCGCGTCAGCCCCAGCAGGAGTGCCATCTCGCTCGGCCGTCGGCGTCGGCGCGCTGCTTCGAAGGCGACGCCGGCGATGATGACGCCACCGACGAAGAGGAAGGCGCCGAGCAGGTGGAAGAACAGCGCCCACTCCTCGGCCGCGGCAAGCACCGCCCAAGTATGGCCACGACGTATCACCGACGAGCGGTGCGCCCACGAGCCCCGATTTAGATGAGCTCGTAGGCGCGGCCCCGCGCGACCGTCTCGAGCTGCGAGTGCACACCGAGCTCGGGGAAGAGCAGCCGGATGTGGTTGCGAACCGTTGTCTCCATGAGACCGAGGCTGCTGCGCGACCGTCTTCAGCGGCTGGCCCCTCGGCGTCGTCGTCTCGTGGGAGATGTGCTATACATCTATACAACTAATCCGTTTTGTGAAGGAGTAGACGTATATGAAGCTTCCCCACCCACTGCCCGAGGATCTTGTCGAGTTGATCGCGCGTCGCTTCCGTGTGCTCGGTGAGCCGATGCGGATCCGGCTGCTCGACCACTTGCGTGACGGTGAGGCAACGGTCGGCGAGCTCTCCGAAGCGCTGGCCGCGTCGCAGCAGAACGTGTCCAAGCACCTTGCTGTGCTGAGCGACGCAGGCGTGCTCGGCCGGCGCAAGGAAGGAAACCGCGTCCACTACCGAATTGTCGACGAGGGCATCTTCGCGATGTGCGAGCAGGTCTGCGGCTCGGTGCAGCAGCAGCTGCGCGCCCTCAACGAGCTCGTGCTCGGAGTCGGCCGCTGATGCCTGCTGCCTGGCCGCTCGAGCTTGCCGCCTTCGAGCGGCCCAACCAGTGGCTATTCGTCGGCGTCGGTGCCCGCGCAGCCTCGCTGCTGCTGGCGCGGGTGACGGGGATCAAGCCGGGGTGCCGCCGATGAGCGCGATCGCCGCGCCAGCGTCTCCGGCAGCCGCGGCTGCCCGCGAGCATCCGGAAGCTGTCGGGCCAATCGGCCGGCTCGGTCGCTGGACGGTCGACCATGGTCGTTTCGTCGCGATCGCGTGGGTCGTGATTGCGATCGGGTTCGGCTTCTTCGCGCCGAAGGTCGAGTCGGCGCTCTCGGGAGCCGGCTGGCAAGCCAACGGCTCCGAGTCGGTGCAGGCGCGGCAGCTGATTCAGAGCAACATCGCCGGCCTGTCCAGCTCGGCGTTGCTGGTTGTCGTCCACTCGCCGACGCAGACGGTGGGCGAGGCGGGCTTTCGCTCGACGGTCGTTGCAGTTGAGCGAACACTGCGGACGGATCGACGGGTCGCCTCTGTGTCAGCGCCGCGGCCGGGGGCGACGATCTCCCGCGATCGGCATACGGTGATCGTCACTGCCGGTGCGAAAGGCGATCCGACTGCGATGGTGGCGGCCGCCGACTCACTGAAGGGCAAGCTGCGTGCCCTCGGCACGAATGGCACCACCGTCTCGTTGACCGGCGCGTCGGGGATGTGGAGCGACTTCAACACCGCGAACCGCACGGCGATGATGAAGTCGGAGCTGTTCTCGTGGCCGGTGACGATGGTCATCCTCGTGCTGGCCTTCGGGTCGCTCGTCGCCGCCGGGCTGCCGCTGATGCTGACGATTCTCGGCCTCATCGCCTCAGCCGGTCTGCTGGCACTGTTGACGCACGGCTTCGAGATCTCGATCTGGGCGATGAACTTCGCGCTCATGTTCGCGCTCGCGCTCGGGATCGACTACGCGCTCTTCATCGTCCACCGCTTCCGCGGCGCTTTCTTTGGCTCCAAACTCGACGCGCGCGATGCCGTCGCGGTGACGATGGACACGGCCGGCAAGGCCGTGATGTTCTCGGGCGCCACCGTGCTGATCTCGCTCTCGGCCGTGATGCTCGTGCCGAGCCCCGCGTTCCGCTCGATGGCGCTCGGGATCATGATCAGCGTCATCTTCGTGCTCCTGGCGACACTCACGCTGTTGCCAGTTGTGCTCGCGAAGCTCGGCTCCAAGGTCGACTCGCTGGCGCTGCGCTGGGTACACTCCGGCGAGCATCGCTCGCCACGCTTCGCCCGCTGGGGCGAGCGGCTCTGGCGCCACCCACACATCTACGGGTCTGCCGCCACGATCGTGCTCCTCCTGCTCGCCCTACCGATCTTCGGACTGAAGACCGGCATGCCCTCGATCAAAGTCGTCCCCATGAACGACTCCTCGCGGGTCGGCTACACGGAGGTGCAACAGGCGTTCGGCGTCGGCGCGCCGGGGGCACTCCAGATCGTGACCTCGAGCGCGAACGCTTCCGCGGTGGCGAGAGTCGTCCGCCGCGATCCCAGCATCGCCTCCGTCTCGCCTGTCCGGCCAGGCGGCAGCGGCCTAGCGCTCGTCCAGGCCGTCCCGAACGCGGACCCGTCGAGCACGGCCGTCGGGCACACGATCGACCGGCTGCGCTCGACGCTGCCGGCCGGAGCGCTCGTAGGCGGAGCGGTGGCCGAGAACCACGACCTCGAGCAGGCGCTTGCCGCCAAGACGCCGCTCGTGATCGGGGTCGTGCTGGCCCTCGGCTTCCTGCTCCTGCTCGTCGCCCTGCAGGCGCCGCTGATCGCCGCGCTCGGCGTGCTCACAAACCTGCTCGCCACCGGCGCCGCGTTCGGCATCGCCAGGCTGATCTTCCAGAACGGCCACGGCTCCGGCCTGCTCGGCTTCGAGTCGCAGGGATTCCTGGACGCCTGGGGCCCCGTGTTCTTCTTCGCGATGATCTTCGCGATCTCGATGGACTACACCGTGTTCCTGCTCTCGTCCGCGAAAGAGCACTACGACCGCACCGGCGACCCGCGCGAGGCCATGATCGGCGGACTCGCCCACTCGGGCCGGGTGATCTTCGCCGCCGCCGCCGTCATGGTGGCCGTCTTCTTCACTTTCGCGCTCTCCGGCCCGCTACCGCCGAAGGAGATGGGCGTCATCCTCGGCATCGCCGTCCTGCTCGACGCCATGCTCGTCCGCCTCGTCCTGATCCCAACCCTGCTCCGCGTCTTCGGCCACTACGCCTGGGCGAAGCCACGCTGGCTCGACCGCATCCTCCCCAACGTCCGCTTCGGCCACTCCTGATACCCAACATTGGCCTTCGACGACGAGCGCAGACGCTAGGCGTCGAGAGCTAGCGCACGCGGTTTAGGGAACCGCTGCTACGCCACTCCTGGGAGCCACGATACCCGCCACAGACTGACGCTCTGCCTGCCGCGAACGGCGCCGCCGCGCGCACATCACTCGGCAAGATCAGTTCGCGATCGTTAGCTTTCTGTCTAGGCGCTCGCCAGCAGCGGATCCGAAGTTAACCCGACTACGGATCGACGGCCGACAACGCGGATCGGCACTTCCTCGGCTGGCTCGACGACGTCGACCCGGACGAGGCGGGAAGGAGAGAACTTTGACGCCTGCGCGACGATTCAGGAATGTTCCTTGAGCGTGCTCTGACGAGGGCAGCGGCCTGCTCTAGACCCTGACGACTAGGAGCTGGAGTTTGATTCCCGGCCAGCTTCTTCCTGCTCGCGCTCGATCTGCTCGTCGTTCTTCGCCAGGGTCTCCTGCCGCAGCTCTTCGGCATCGGCCGCCTCCGACGTGGTCAACGGGCCGGTCGGCGGTCGGTGCCCACCGGGCAAGCGTTCGAGGAAGGTGCGGAGACGCTTCATGAGGAGAGGGTACCGGGGCGGGCCCTCGGCCTGACTCGTGGCCGGGCTGGAATCGAACTAGCGAACTTGGGACTATCGAATCCCTTGCTCACTCTGGCCGTTCGGCAGCGGTACCCGTAGGTCGGCGTCCCCCGCAAGGCCCCAGGGGTCTACGGCGGGTGAGGCAGCCCCTAGGGCGTTCCGGCAAGAATCCCAAGGGCGCTGACCCGATAAAGGCCGACGCGAGCTGAAGTACGCTGTGGGCGAAGTCGAGAAGGAGGGTTGCCATGGCGCAGACGGAGATCTTCCGAGGGCACATCGGTGACCTCGTCGTCATCGAAGGGCATCGCGTCGGTCAGGGCCGGCGCCTCGGTGAGATCCTCGAGGTGCTCGGCGAGCCCAGCCACGAGCACTACCGCGTCCGCTGGGAGGATGGGCACGAGACTGTCTTCTATCCCTCCACCGACGCGACCATCCAGCACGCCGAACAGGAGAAGAAGCGGAAAGAGTGATCACCGCGAAGTGCGGGGAAGCGTCCGAGCGCGCAAGAGGTTCGACCCTCGTGCTCACCCCCGCCAGCTCGCCGTTGCGGACGATGTCCATGTCACGGGCGAAAAAGCCCAAAGGCCTCGTAGAAGGCCTGGCTCTTCTCGGGGTCTGTGATCCGGATGGTCGTCCCCGACGCCCTCAGCCAGTTCGCTCCAGCGCACGCGCCAGAGCATCTATCAGCCGGTCGTTCGATCCTCGGTCGAGCACCGTGACGCGAATCGCATCCGGGTAGTCCCGGACGACCATGCCTTCTTCCAGGAGCAGCCTGGATACCCGCGGCGCGCGCCCGAGCGGCACGTAGAGGAAGTTCGCAGCCGACGGCAGCACCTCCAACCCCAGCTCACGCAGCCGTTCCGCGAGTCGCTCCCGCTCCTCCACGAGCGGTCGCATGTCGGGCGGCTCGGCCAAAGCAGCCAAAGCAAGTGCCGCGGACAACGTGGAGATCGACGCAGGCGCCTGGCGGGCGTTGAGCTCCCGGGCCGTCGCGGGCTCGGCCAGCGCGTAGCCGACCCGAGCTCCGGCGAGCGCGAACGCTTTCGAGAGAGTGCGTATCACAACGACGCCCTCGTCGAGCAAGGCCGCCGCGGTCTCGCCGCAGTACTCGTAGTACGCCTCGTCCACCACCAGCGGCCGGGCAGGCGGGATCTCACCCAGCGCCCCGGTCGGATTGTGCGGCCGGCAGCAGAAAGTGAAGGCGGGATGGTCGTCGCCGATCTCTGCGCCCGCCAGCCACGCGGCCACCCTGAAGAGCGGATACGTCGGCTCGTCGACAATGGCGACCCTGTCGCCGGGACCGGCTAACGCTCGCGCGGCGAGGAGGATGAGGTCGTCGGCGCCCGCACCCAGGACGACGTTCTGCGGATCGACATCCGCGTAGCTCGCGACGGCGGCAACCAGCTCCGGGTAGCCCCCGTGGGGATAGCCGTGGATGTTGGCCAGCGCGTCCGCGACGGCCTCGGACGTCGCGGCGCGGGGCGGCGCGGGAGCCGTGTTCGCGTCGAAGCGCAGCACTTCCTCCGGACCTGATTCCCGCCGTGCGCGCCGCCTCTACGGTCGAGATTGCCCAGGCGTAGGGCCGGAACTGCGCCGATAGCTCCCTCACACTCGCAGCCTACGTCTCGATCTCGGCGTGGCCAGGCGCATCCGTCGGCTCGCGCTCCGCGCTCTTTCTGAATAGGCTCGGCCAACAGCCGAAGGAAGGAGAAGCCATGCGCAAGACAATCCTGCTCCTGTCGCTCGTCGCGACGGCACTCGCCGCAGGGTCGGCAGGTGCCCGAGGGAGCGCGACCACGTTCACGTTCTGCACCGACCCGTCCTTCCCACCGATGGAGTACGTGCGCCCCAGCGGCGGGATCGTCGGGTTCGACGTCGACATGGCCAGCGCGCTTGCGAAGACGTACGGTGCGACCTCGAAGCCGTTGAAGACGGCCTTTCCGAGCGTGATCCCGGCGTTGAACGCGAAGAAGTGCGACGCGGTGATCAGCGGCATCTTCGTAACGCCCGACCGCCTCAAGCAGGCCGGAGCCGTCCGCTACATGGAGACGCACAGGGTGTTCGTCGTGCAAGCCGGCAACCCGAAGCACGTGACCGGCCCGAGCAGCCTCGAGGGTCTGAACGTCGTCACGCAGGCGGGGACGAAGTACGAGGAGTACCTCAAGGCACTCCAGAAGAAGGTGAGCTTCAACCTGCAGACCTACCCCGGCGACAACGACGCCGTGGCACAGGTCATCCTCGGCCGCGCCGACGTCGATCTCACCCAGGACACGTCCTTCGCGTTCCAGGCCAAGGCGCATCCCGGCAAGATCGCGGTGGCATACACCTTCCCGCAGAGGGACACGTTCGGCATCTACTTCCGCAAGGGCGACCCGCTCGGCGCGAAGCTCAGGGCCGGCGTCGCCAAGCTGAAGAGGAACGGCACGCTGGTGCGGCTCGCGCGGAAGTACAAGATCCCGGTCAGCGACGTCCGCTAGCGGGGAAGGCTGAGGCTCGTGCTCGCGAGCTTCGACACGGATCTCTTCTGGACAGCGCTCTCCTCCGGTCCCTACTGGAGGGGAGCGCTGACCGCCCTCGAGCTGACGATCGTCGCGATGGCGAGCTCCATCGCACTCGGTTTCTTCGTCGCGCTCGCCGCGCTCAGCCCCCGGCGCCGCTTCCGTTCGTTCGCCTGGTTTTACAACTGGATCTTCCGCGCGACGCCGACGCTCCTGCAGCTCTACTTCGTGTGGTATGCGCTGCCGCAGATCTCGGACGTGTTCGCAGGACACTGGTTCACTCCGTTCATCGCGGCGTGGCTCGCGCTCTCGCTGAACGAGGCGGCGTACATGTCGGAGATCATTCGCGCCGGCCTGCTGTCGGTCGACCCAGGCCAGGAGCTCGCGGGGAAGGCGCTGGGGATGAATCGCCGCCAGATCCTCCGCAAGGTGATCGTCCCGCAGGCGGTGCGGATCGTGATCCCGCCGACGGGCAACGAGTTCATCACCCTGCTCAAGCTCACGTCGCTCGCCTTCGTGATCTCCCTGCACGAGCTCCTGACCGCCGCGCAGGAGCTCTCTTCCGCGACCTTCCAGTACACGGAGCCGCTCGCCGCCGCCCTTGTCTACTACCTCGTGATCGTCAGCATCCTGATGCTGATCCAGGCACGGCTCGAGCGGCGGTTCACGTGGACCTCGCACCGGCCGCGGCAGACGCCGGCGCCAGCGGTCCCCGCCGTCTCGCACGACGCGCGCTGATGGCGGACGTCGTCCTTCGCTCGGAGGACCTCCACAAGCGCTACGGCGAGCTCGAGGTGCTGCGCGGCGTCACCTTCGAGGTCGACCGCGGCCAGGTGAAGGTGATCATCGGGCCCTCCGGGTCGGGCAAGTCGACGCTCCTCCGTTGCCTCGCGCTCCTGGAGCCGCCAGACGCGGGCAACGTGTACATCGAGTCGCAACGTCTGACCGGTCTACGCGAGAAGGAGCTCACGCAGCACCGCTCCGAGGTCGGGATGGTGTTCCAGGGCTTCAACCTCTTCCAGAACATGACCGCGCTCGACAACGTGATGTGCGGCCTCCGTGAGGTTCGTCGCCTTCCGAAACGCGAGGCGCGAGACCGCGCGATCGAGTTCCTCGCGCGGGTCGGCCTCGCGGACAAGGCGATGCAGTACCCGGACGAGCTCTCCGGAGGGCAGCAGCAGCGCGTGGCGATCGCGCGGGCCCTCGTCATGCGACCGAAGGCGATGCTGTTCGACGAGCCGACCTCGGCACTCGACGTCGAGCTCGTGCGCGAAGTGCTCGATGTCATGGAGTCGCTCGCGCAGGAAGGCATGACGATGGTGGTGGTCACCCACGAGCTCCGCTTCGCCCACCACGTAGCGAGCACGGTGCTCATGATGGACGAGGGGAGGATCGTCGAGGAAGCCTCGGCCCGATGAGTTCTTCTCGGCGCCGAAGGAGGAACGAACGCGGCGCTTTCTCGCCCTTGTGGAGTGACGGAGATCTGGCCGGGCGAGGGTGAGAGCGGATGCCCGGCCCGGCATCGGCCTAGCCGAGCTAGTGGGGCGGGTACGCCGGGAACTGCGGCGCGTTGTCGCCGATCTCGTCCCAATGCTCCTTCTGCGCGACCTGAATGTGCCACGCGGGCTTGAGCTTCACGTCCTGAAGGACGCCAGCGCCCACGTAATACACGTCGCCACCGTCGCCGTACACGCTCGAACCGCAATGGCTGCAGAAGTACCGGTCCGCGAACCCTTCCTCACGGTACTGCTTCATCAGATCTTTGCCCTTGATGACCTCGAAGTTGTCCGCCGCCACAGCTACTAACGTGGCGCCTGGGCCACCGCTCCACCGCCTGCAGCGAGTGCAGTGACAGACCCCCATCACCTGAGGCTCGTGCACGTCGAACGCGATCCTCCCGCATAGACACGCCCCGTGGATGGTTTCGTTCATCACAACTCCTTCCTGCGTTGCGGCGCCGACATGACGACGAAGACATCCTAATTTCGATCCGGCGCGTCACCGGTCAAACGCGTCAAGCGTTGACCTAGACTCGCTTCGTGCCACACTGCTCGAACTGCGGCTCCGAGAGCCCCGGGCGAGCGAAGTTCTGCGTCGAGTGCGGGGCCGCACTCGCCGAACAGCCTCCGGCACCAGCCGTCGAGGAGCGGAAGCTCGTGACCGTGCTCTTCGCCGACCTGGTCGGTTCGACGGAGCTCGCGGGCGCCCAGGATCCGGAGCGTACGCGCGCGATGCTCGACCGCTTCTACGAGGCAATGGCAGCGGAGATCGAGCGGGCCGGCGGCACAGTGGAGAAGTTCATCGGCGATGCGGTGATGGCTGCCTTCGGCGCTCCCGCGGCGCAGGAGGATCACGCGGAGCGGGCCCTACACGCAGCGCTCGCGATGCAGCACAGCCTGGAGGAGTTGTTCGGGGACGAGCTTTCGCTCCGAATCGGCGTCAATACCGGCGAGGTCGTCGTCGGCCACCCGCGCGAGGGCAGCTCGTTCGTGAGCGGCGATGCCGTAAACGTCGGCGCTCGGCTCGAGCAGGCTGCGGCCCCCGGCGAGATTCTCGTCGGTGAGCGCACGGTGGCGGCGGTGCGCGGCGCTTTCGAGCTCGACGAGCTGCGCACTGTCGGGGCGAAGGGAAAGCCGGACGGTGTCGTCTGCCGGCGTCTCGTCCGCGCCCTCACTCTCATGCGTCCACGCGGTGTCGGCGGGTTGCGGCGCGTTTTCGTAGGCCGGGAGACGGAGCTGGAGCTCCTTCGGGCGAGTTACCGCGACGCGATCGATCGCGGCGAACCGCGCCTGCTGACGATCATCGGCGACGCCGGGGTTGGCAAGACACGCCTCCTGCGCGAGCTCTGGGCCTGGCTCGCCGAGCAAGAGCCCCAGCCCCTCCAGCGCACAGGCCGTTGCCTCTCCTACGGGCAGGGGTTCGCGTACCTGCCGCTTGCCGAGGTGCTGAAGGAACACTTCGGGTTGCTCGACACCGATCCGCCGGAGAGGGTTCTCCCGCGCCTGGGTGGACGGCAGCTGCTCGCCCTCGCCCTTGGGCTCGACGTCGCGGGCGAGCTCCACCCCTTGGTCGCCCGTGATCGCTTCCAGGACGCCTGGACCGAGTTCCTGACCGAGCTCGCGGCGGAGAGGCCGACGGTCCTGCTCGTCGAGGATCTCCACTGGGCCGAGCAGCCCCTGCTCGACCTGCTCGAGTGGCTGCTCGAGCGAGTCGAGGGATCACTGCTCCTGATCGCGACCGCCAGGCCGGAGCTGGGCAAGCGGCGACCCGGTTGGGGAAAGGGCGCCAACGCGAGTGTCCTCGAGCTCGAGCCGCTTTCGCCCCAAGACTCCGGGCTTCTGGTCGGCGAGCTGCTTGCGACCGACCTACCGACAGGCCTGCGCGAGCTACTCGTCGACCGTTCCGAGGGGAACCCGTTCTTCGTCGAGGAGCTCGTCGGCATGCTGATCGATCGCGGCGTGCTCGCGCAGGAGAACGGACGGTGGACGGTGAGCGAGTCCGCCGCGGAGATCGATGTCCCCGACTCGGTGCAGGCGCTCCTGGCAGCCCGGATCGATCTCCTCGACCCCGCCGACAAGGAGGCGCTTCAGACGGCTGCCGTCATCGGGCGCGTCTTCTGGACGGGTCCGGTGTACGAGCTGCTCGCCGACGAGCCCGACTTCGGGGCGCTCGAGGAGCGGGACTTCATCCGCCTGCGCTCGGGATCGTCGATCCCGGGGCAGCGCGAGTACGCGATCAAGCACGCGCTCACGCGCGAGGTCGCCTACGCGAGCCTGCCACGAGCGAGACGCGCCCGCCTGCACGCCGGCTTCGCCGCCTGGCTCGAGCGATTCGCCGGGGAGAGCGGGGACGAATATGCGCCACTTCTCGCCCACCATTACGCCGAGGCTGTCCGCCCCGAGGACGTCGACCTTGCGTGGTCAGGCGAGGAGGCCGAGCTGGCGAAGCTCCGAGAGAGCGCAATCCGGTGGCTGCGGCGGGCGGCGGAGCTGGCCGTCGGTCGGTACGAGATCGACGAAGGCGTCACCCTCCTCCACCGTGCAGTCGTGCTCGAACCGGATCCGTCAAAGCGGGCGGAGCTCTGGGAGCAGATCGGTCACGCCAACGTGCTCAGGTTCGCCGGCGAGGACTTCCGGGCGGCGATGGAGAACGCGATCGAGCTGGTCGGCCCCTCCGCCGAGCTCTACACGGAGCTCGCGCTGCAAACGGCGCGACGAACCGGGATGTGGCAGCAGGCACCCGACCGCGAGCTGGTGGACGGGTGGCTCGAGCGCGCACTCGAGCTCGTCGAAGAAGGCTCCCCGACGTACGCGAAGGCACTCGCCGCAGTCGCGCTCTGGAGGAAGGACGAAGCCGCCGCACGCGCGTTGCACGCGATCGCCATCCGGTCGGGGGACGTCGCGCTCCGTTCGAGCGCGCTCGCGGCGCTCGCCGACGTCGCGTGGACTGCAGGTGATCTCGAGCAGGCCCACCTCTGGCTGGAGGAGCGGCTCACGCTCGTCCCCGAGCTCACGGACCCCGATGACTGCCACTTCGCCTACGCGAGCGCCCTCGAGGTCGATCTCGCTACGGGCCGGCTGTCGGCAGCGGCAAGGTGCAGCGCGCTGCTCATGGAGTTGGTCGAGGGCCTGACGCCGCATCACCGCCTGCACGGCGTGGACTTCCGGATCCGCGTGGCAACCCTCGCGGGCCGCTGGAGCGAGGTACGGGCACTGACATCGCCGGCCGAGCAGGCAGTGGAGGCGAACGAGGCAACGCCCTGTGTTGGAACCGCCGCGTTGTTCCTCACCCTCGCGGCCGCGAGCGCGCGCGACGGCGACGACGCCGGCGCGAGCAGGCTCGAAGCGCGGTCTGACGCCCTCGGCCTCGAGCCCTGGGAGTGGCTCATCGAACCGGCGAGGGTCCGGCTGGCGCTCGCCCGCCGCGACCTCGCCGAGCTCCGGCGACTCGTCGATTCCTCGACTCTGGGGACGCAGCGTGCAGGCGTCTTCGAAGGGGCTGCGGCGCTTCTCGACGCGCTCGTCGCGCTTGGCGATCGAGAGCGCATCGAGTCCTACGCACCGCAATGGGTGCGGCAAAGGACCTACATGGCGCCGTTCGCCCTCAGGGCCCTCGGGTTCGCCCGTGCTGACAACCAGCTGCTGAGCGAGGCCACGGCCCGTTTCGAGGCGATGGGCCTGGAGTGGGACGCGGGCGAGACGCGGAAGCTCGTCATGCAGAGCTGAGCGTTCTCTCCACGCGTCACGGTTTTGCAAGCCTTCGGTAAAGCCTGGTTAGGCCTTGCCGACCGGGGGTAGCACCGCCGAGGACTCGATGTAGGCGTCGACCTCGACGTAGCCGATGAGCCAGGACTTGAAGCTCCAATACGCGCGCCCCAACTACGGGCGCCCAACGACGCGAAGGCGGTCTTCAGCCGCGCGCTCGCCCCGCAGGCTCGTCCGTGACGCGCTGGTGGCGAGCACCTCGGTAGCTGTTCTCGCCCTGCTCGTATTCGTCGCTGTCGCATCTCCCAGCTCGAAGCTCATGGCCAATGTCGGCCCCGTAGTGCCGCGACCCGGAAAACAGGCGGTGGTCGAAGGTCGCGTTCTCGAGGCGAACGGGGGCGGCCTCGAGGGGGCGGAGGTGGCTGTTCTGCGCAAGGGCGGGGGCGAGCGGGAGATCGCGAGCAGCGGAGCCGACGGCGCGTTCAGGGTCGTTCTCGACGGCGGTTGCTCCACGTACACGGTCTTCGTTCGCGCCGAGGCGAGCGGCGATGATGTCGAGACGGCGTCCAGAGCGCGGCTGTGTCCCGGCGATTCGCTGCCGGTGGACGCACGCGTTGTCACGTACGGGCACTACCTCTGGGTTCCGGGGCCCCGCTGATGCAGATCGACGTCACCTGGCTCGGCTATTTCATGGCCCTCGTCGGCGTGTACTACGTCGCACTCTTCACGCTCTCGCTCCGGATCTTCGCGCGACGGGACTCCGTCGTCGCGCCGCGCCCGCCGATGGTCATCATCGTGCCGGCCCGGGACGAAGAGGTGGTCATCGGCCACACGCTCGAGACTTTGCTTGCGCTCGAGTACCCCCGGTATTGCGTGATCGTCGTCAACGACGGCTCCACGGACCGGACGGCCGAGCGCGCGCGAGCCTTCGAGGACAGCGGTCGCGTCCTTGTCGTCGACCGCGCACCCGACGTCGCCGGGCGCGGCAAGGGCGACGTCCTGAACACGGGTTACCGCGTTCTCAGTGAGCTCCTGGAGCGGGACGACCCGCTGGTGGCCGGCTTCGACCCCGACGAGGTCGTAGTGGGCATCGTCGACGCCGACGGGACGCTCGAGCCGGGCGCCCTCGACGAGGTCGCGTGGCTCATGGGGGACCCGCGCGTCGGCGGAGTCCAGATGGGCGTGATCATCGGCAACGCGAGCGACAGCCTGATCGCACGCTGCCAGGACCTCGAGTTCGTCGGGTTCAGTCACCTGGCCCAGGCCGCCCGGGACCGCATCGGCTCGGTCGGGCTCGGTGGTAACGGGCAATTCACGCGCCTGCGCGCGCTCCGCCAGTTCGGGAAAGCGCCCTGGACCGACTGCCTCACCGAGGATCTGGACCTTGGGCTGCATCTCGCCCGGCGTGGCTGGAAGATCCGCTTCTGCCGGACGACGTCGGTGACGCAGCAAGGGGTGCGCACGGTGCGCGCCTGGGTCCGCCAGCGCACGCGCTGGGCTCAGGGCCACTACCAGTGCTGGGACCACGTCCCACGGCTGCTGACGGCCGCGAACGTCCCGCTCATGACGAGGCTCGACCTCGTGCTCTATCTCTTCTTCGTGGCCTTCGTGATGGTCGTCGCGGCCAACCTCGCGATCGCCATCCTCGGCGCATTCGGCGTGGTAGTCGTCGTGAACGACTTCCTCGCGTTCGTGCCGGCCGGCCCGCCCCGAAACGTCGCGATGATGGTGATCGGGCTGAGCCCCGTAGTGATGCTGCTCACGCGCTACCAGCAGCACAGCCCTCATCCGCTGCGCTGGTGGGAGCTACCCGCGTACGGGGCCGCGTTCGCCCTCTACGTCTACATGTGGGCGGCCGCGTCGCTACTCGCATGGGCGCGCCTGGTCCGAGGGCGCACGGCGTGGGCGAAGACGCGACGCGTCGCGCGGGAGGGCGCCCCGCCGTGAGAGTCGTCGCCGTGCTCGGTACGCGACCCGAGGTGATCAAGCTCGCACCGGTCGTGGCCGAGCTCCGCAGGAACCGTGGCGCCGAGTGCATCGTCGTGGCGACCGGCCAGCACCGGGAGCTGCTCGACCAGATGCTCGCGCAGTTCGAGCTCCAGGCCGACATCGACCTCGATGTCATGTCTCCGGAGCAGCGCCTCGCCGACCTGACGGCCGAGCTCGTGCGCGGGCTCGGAGGAGCGATTGCCTCCCTCCGGCCGGATTGGATTCTCGTGCAGGGCGATACATCAACCGCGTTTTGCGGGGCCCTCGCGGCCTTCTACGAGAGCGTTCCGGTGGCGCACGTAGAGGCCGGCCTTCGTACGAGCGACGAGCGGACACCGTTCCCCGAAGAGGCGAACCGCAGGCTCGTCGCTCGGCTGGCGAACGTTCACTTCTGCCCGACCCGCCGGAACGCGGACAACCTGCGCTCCGAGGGCGTACCGGAGGACCGCGTGCTGGTGACCGGGAACACGGTGATCGACGCCCTGCTGTGGGCGGTCGAGCGCGCACGTCTCCTGCGACCGCCGGTGCCCTCCACCCGACCGCGGCGGATCCTGCTCACGCTGCACCGCAGAGAGAGCCACGGCGAGGCCATGCGCCGCGTCTGCCACGCGGTTCGCCGGCTCGCAGGCAGAGGCGACGTCGAGCTGGTGTTTCCGGTGCACCGCAGCCCCGCCGTGCGACGCGTCGTAGTCCCCGAGCTCGCCGGAGTGGAGGGAGTGCATCTCATCGAACCGCTCGACTACCTCTCGACGGTGCACGTGCTCGATTCCTGCCAGCTCGTGCTCAGCGACTCAGGAGGGCTCCAGGAGGAGGCCCCGGCGTTGGGGAAACCCGTCCTGGTCCTGCGGCACTCCACGGAACGCCCTGAGGCTGTCGAGGCAGGGACTGCGCGCCTCGTAGGAACCGAGGAAGACGCTATCGTCGAGGCGGCCAACGAGCTCCTCGACGATGCCGACGCGTATGCCGCCATGGCCCGCCCCGAGAGCCCGTTCGGTGACGGACGCGCCAGCGAGCGTGTCGTCGAGGCCCTCGAGAAGCGCGCGCCGTTTCTCCGGGCAGCATGAGCTCCGCGCCGACGACCCGTCGTAGAAACAGCTGGCGGATCGGGTACGGCTGGATGGTCCCGGTCGCCGTTGTGACCACAATCGCCGCTTTCGTGCTGCTACCGGTCCGCGGACAGCTCTTCCCAGGCCCTGATCCCGAGCTCCGGCCGCTCGCGCTCACGACGCTGCCAAAGGCGCCGCCGATTCCCGCTGCGGCGACCTGGCCGGCCGAGGCGTCACCGCGCGTTCGGACGCTCGTCCTCTACGACACCGGGGGCCCCTGGGGCTGGCTGGGAGAGATGTACGCGATGGAGACTGCGAATCTCGTGAGCCACTTCGGGCGCTGGGAGGCCCGGCCGGCACGGCAGTACCGCAGTGGAGACATCGGGCGGTTCAGCGCGCTCGTCTACCTGGGGTCGACGTACGACGAGCCGCTGCCGCAGACGCTGCTGGACGACGTCCTGCATGCGCGCACGCCGGTCCTCTGGGTGCAGGACAACATCCTCCAGCTCGCCCGGCGGGCAGGCGACTTTGCCGCGAGGTACGGCTGGGAGCCGGTGCAGTTCGATCGCTCTCGCGTCGCAGAGGTGCGCTACAAGGGGAGGTCGCTCACGCGCTGGTCGCGTCAGGACGAGGGGATCATGCTCTGTCGCGTCACCGACCCCAACCGCGCGAGAGTGCTCGCCCGTGCGATCCGGGCCGGCGGCTCGGCATTCCCCTGGGCTGTCCGCTCGCGGAATCTCACATACGTCGGCGAGCAGCCGTTCACGTACACGAGCGAGACGGACCGCGTGCTCGTCTTCGCCGACCTCCTCTTCGACCTGCTAGCGCCACAGACGCGCGAGCGGCACCGCGCGCTCGTCCGGCTCGAAGACATCAATCCACGCAGCGACCCCGAGGAGCTGCGAGCGGCCGCCGATTACCTCCATTCCAAGGGCATCCCGTTCGGCTTCGGCGTGAGCCCGTACTACCGCGACCCGCAGGGACACGACGACAAGCCGTACGAGCTGCTACTCCGCGACGCGCCCGAGGTCGTGTCGGCGCTGCACTACATGATGCAGCGCGGCGGCGTCCTCGTCGGCCACGGCTACACGCACCAGTGGGACGGCGGGCGCAACCCCTACAACGGCGTCACCGGCGACGACGTGGAGTTCTACCGCGTGACCGAGGCACCCGAGGGTGATGTGAAGCTGCACGGTCCCCTGCCGGGGGACCGCACCGTCGCCTGGTCGGAGCGCCGAATCGTCGCCGCCAACGAGGAGTTCCGGGCCGCAGGGCTTGCCGAGCCTCGGATCTTCGAGTTTCCGCACTACTACGCCTCGGACCGCGCCTACCGCGCCGCCGCGCGCCGCTTCCCTGCTCGCTGGGACCGGGGAATGTACTTCCCGGGGTTGCTGAGCGGCGGCCCGGTGCGGTACGAGCACGCCGACGGGCAGTTCTTTCCTTACGTGGTGCGCGACGTGTACGGGACCAAGGTCCTACCCGAGAACCTCGGGTCGATCTCTCCCCACACGTGGCACTCGTACGAGGCGCGAGGCCCGGAGGACCTCGTCCGGGCCGCGAAGGCGAACCTCGTCGTGCGCGACGGTTTCGCGGCGTTCTACTTCCACCCATTCCTCGACCTCGACCTGCTCAAGCAGACGGTCGAGGGCATCGAGGCGCTCGGCTACACCTTCGTCGACCCGGCGTCGCTCTAGAGACTCCGGTCAGTCGCGCTTGGCGTCGAGCAGGCTCAGGATCGGCTCGTCAGCAGGGGAGCGGTCCGATCGAGACCGCGACGATAAGCGACGTCAGCACGAGCACGCCGAACCAGGCGAGTGGGATGAGGAGCGCCAGCCGCCGGCGGCCTGTGCTGTACGCCACAGCGGTCAAGCCGCCTGTAACGAGCCAGCCGAGAGCACCGCCGACCGCGAACACGCCGACATACGTGTCCGCTGCCGTTCGCTCTCCCCCCGTCGGGCCGATGCAGCCCCACTCGACGTCGAGCATGCCGGGAAGGATCACGAGCACGAGCATGCCCGAGAGAAGCGCCAGGGCGAAGAACTCGAATGCGGCGAGCCCGCCCCACGGCATTTTCGGGCGACGAAGCCGATGCCGCGCCTGCGGTGCGGCCCCGGTGTGGCCAACAGCACGTTCCATCGAAGCACCTCCGTTCTGTCCACGAGTCTGACCGGGCAAGGGCCGCGTGCCATCGGTGGCGACACGGACCTGGGACTGTGGTCAGCTACTGACGAACCAAGCCGTAAGGTGGCAGGCGTGAGGGTCGTGCTCTCGCCCGGCAACGTCGGCGCCTACCTCGCCGAGCGCGGGCTGCTCTCGGACGGTGCGTCACTCGACGTACATGCGCTGCCGGGAGGGGTATCCGGCGTCGTGCTCGCCGTCCGGGCCGACGGCCGGCGGATGGTCGTCAAGCAGGCACTCGAGCGCTTCCGCGTCGCCGACGAGTGGCTCGTGCCGCCGGAGCGGGCACTGACGGAGGCGCAGGCGCTCGAGCTGATGACGCAGCTCGCCCCGGGCTCGGTGCCGGCGCTGATCGACTCCGATCCAGAGCTATTCGCTCTGGTCATGGAGGAGGCGCCGGCGGATTGGCGCCCGTGGAAGTCGCTGCTGCTCGCGGGAACTGCCGACGCCGCCGTGGCGGCGTGGGTCGGCGCGCTCCTCGCCGTGCTTCACTCGGCGGACGGCGACATCGGCAGCGCCGAGTCGTTCGAGGCGCAACGCGTCGATCCGTACCTACGCATGATCCAGCGGCGGCATCCCGACCTCGACGCACGGATCGGCGCATACATCGAGCGGCTGCTCGGCACGATCCGGTGTGTCGTCCACGGCGACTACTCGCCGAAGAACATTCTCGTCGGCGACGACGGCCTGTGGGTCATCGATTGGGAGATCGCTCACCGCGGCGATCCGGCCTTCGACGTCGCCTTTCTGCTGAATCACCTGTTGCTGAAGACGATCCACCGACCCCAGGCACGAGCGGACTACGAGGCTTGCGGGCGCGCCTTCCTCGACGGGTACGGGAAGGAGCTGGACCTGCGCTACGTGCTCGGCCTGGTCGGCTGCCTCATGCTCGCGCGCGTGGACGGCAAGTCTCCGGCCGAGTACCTCACCGACGCCGAGCGCGACGAGGCGCGCGCGGCTGGCATCGCGCTACTCAGCGACCCGCCGGAGTCGCTCGAGGAGGCGTGGGCAGGTCTTCGACCGTGAGCCCATAGATGACGCCGTCCACCCACTCGCCGTCGCGGAGATACGCGCGCCGCTTACGGCCCTCGAGCACGAACCCGGAGCGCTCCGCGTGCCGCATCGCCCGCTCGTTGAAGCCGTAAACCTCGAGCTGGAGCCGATGAAAGCCGAGCTCCTCGAAGAGCTGGCGCTGGAACAGCCGCGCCGCGTCGTCCGCGAGCTTCCGGCCACGGTGGTCGGGATGGACCGCGAGGCCGCCGAGCTCGGCGATTCTGTTCGGGCCGCCACGGCTCGAGAAGCGCATGACGCCGGCCCGCTTGCCGTCTGACTCGATGACGAACACGCCGAATACGTCCGGCTCCTGCTCGGAGCGCTCGATGTCGGCGAGGATGCTTTCGCGATCGGTCGGCCGCGAGGCCGCGAGAAACGGCTGCACGTCCTCGTGTTGGGCCAGGGTGACGAGGAAGGCGAGATCGTCCGGCCGCGCACGACGGACGACGACGCTCACAAGACCTCTTCGGCCGTCTTCGGCCGCCGCCACGCGACGACGAGCCCCGATCCAAGCGCGACGCCGAGGAGGATCAGCCCCAACCCGATAACCATGCCGGCGGTGATCGGCTCGTCGAGGAAGATGGCGCCGTACGCGATCGCGAAGGCCGGCATCACATAGGCGACCAGCGAGATGCGCGGGTTGCCGTAGCGCGGCAGCATGTGGAAATAGACGAGCTGCGCGATCGTCGTGCCGATGATGGCCAATGCCGCCACCGAGGCAACGGCCTGCCAGCCCGGCAGCTCACTGGGCAGCTGGAAGAGCGCCAACGGCAGGAGCAGCAGGCCGCCGATCAGCATGCCGCCGGTCGCGAGCACCGGGCCTGGTGTGTCACGCAGTCGAAGCTGTGCGTACGTACCGGCACAGGCGTACGACAACGACGACAGCACCACGGCGAGCGTCCCCGCCACCGCCCACCAGCCGCCGGGCAGGTCGACGCCCGTCAGCACCCCAACGCCGACGAGCCCGAGCGCGACGCCGACCCACCGGATCCGCGATACCCGCTCGTGGGGCAAGAAGCGGATCGCGACCACGAACGCGAAGATCGGCACGGTCGCCTGCGCGATCCCCGCGACCGACGAGTCGATGTGCTTCTCGCCCCAGGCGATGAGCCAAAACGGGAGCGCGGCGTTGAACACGCCGAACACGAACGTCGGGCGCCCCGCGGCGCGCAGCTGCGACGCGGCGTCGGCGGCGCCTCGCGTCACCACGAGGTAGACGAGCAGGAGCAGCCCGGCCGTGAGGCATCTTCCCGCCATCATCACGGTCGGCTCGAGGTCGTCGACCGCGACTTTGATGAAGAAGTACGAGCTGCCCCAGAGGCTCGCGAGCAGGAGGAGCCAGGGGAGGTAGCCCCGCGTCACTTGACCGGGTCTCCGAGCGGATCGACGCGGCGGCGGCGGAGAGCGAGTGCGCCCGTACCGAGCGCGACGCCACCGAGGATGAGCGCGAGCGCGCAGAGCGCGTTCACCGTCAAGTCCTCGCCGAGGAAGACAACTCCGTAGATCAGCGCGGCGGGCGGGACGAGGTACGTGATGAGGATCGCCCGGGTCGCTCCTGCGCCGGACACGAGCTCGTAGTAAAGGAGGTACGCGAACGCCGTGCCAACGAGCCCGAGGACGACGATGGACGCAATCGGCTTCCACCCTGGTGTCTCGCTCGGACGCTGGACAATCCCGGCCGGGAGGACGACGAGCGTCGCCACTGCGAGCGTGCCGAGGGCCACCGTGAGCGTCGGCACGGTCGCGAGCCTCAGGCCCGTGTAGAGCCCGGCTCCCGCATAGCAGAGCGCGCTGACGACCACGGCGAGGCCGGCGATGATCGATCCGCCCGGCAACGTGCCCACGAGGAGCCCGACGCCGGCGAAGCCGAGAACGAGCCCGGCGAGACGCTGGCCGTGCACCCGCTCCGCGTGGACGAAGAGAAAGGCGAAGAGCGCCGAGCCGAGCGGCGCCGTCGCCTGGAGCACAGCTGCCGTCCCGGAGTCGATTCGCGTCTCCGCCCAGAAGAGGAGGTAGACGGGCAACGCAGTGTTGGTGACGCCGACGACGACGAGCGGCACGGTGTAGGTCCGGAAGGCGCTCGCTGTCTCGCGGAGCGACGTGCGGACGAGGGCGAACACGAGCAGTGCCAGCGTTGCCAGTCCCAGGCGGCCGAGGAGCGCCGTCGAGGGCGCGATGTCGCGGACCGCGACCTTGATGAACATGAACGACGAGCCCCAGATCGCCGCAAGGCCGAGGAGCATGACGAGATGGCGGCGACTCATCGTGATAGGAAACGTACGGGACGCACGATCTGTGAGAACGAGGCGCAGCCGGATCCGGTTCCGGCTCTAAACTGAAGTAGCTCTGACGGCAGTCGCGGAACAGCCGCTGCACCGCGCCCTCGGGCTCACCGACGGGGAGCTGAAACGTATCCGGGAACTGCTCGAGCGCGACCCGAACCGCTTCGAGCTCGCCGTCTTCTCGCTGCTCTGGTCCGAGCACTGCGGGTACAAGCACTCTGCGCCGCTGCTGCGCCGGCTGCCTTCGGCCGGCGACCGCGTGCTGCAGGGGCCCGGCGAGAACGCCGGGGTGATCGACCTCGGCGAGGGCGAGGCCGTCGCGTTCAAGGTCGAGAGCCACAACCACCCCTCCGCGGTCGAGCCGTTCCAGGGCGCGGCCACAGGGGTCGGCGGCATCCTCCGCGACGTCGTCGCCATGGGTGCGCGGCCGATCGCCCTGCTGGACGGGCTGCGGTTTCGGCCAGCCGGACACCCACTTCTGGCGGGCGGTGGCGGGGATCGGCCACTACGGAAACTGTGTGGGCGTGCCGACGGTCGGCGGCGAAACGGTCTTCGACCCGGCGTACGAGAACAACTGCCTCGTCAACGCCATGTGCGTCGGGCTCCTGCCCTCTGAGCGGCTGACGCGTGCGCGTGCGACGACTCCGGGGCTGGCTCTCGTGCTCTTCGGCGCCACGACCGGTCGCGACGGCATCGGCGGCGCGAGCGTGCTCGCGAGCCAGGAGCTGGGCGACGACTCACCGGAGAAGCGCCCGTCGGTGCAGATCGGCGACCCCTTCACGGGCAAACGGCTGATCGAGGTCTCGCTCGAGCTCGTCGAGCGCGGCCTGGTCGAGTCGCTGCAGGATTGCGGCGCCGCAGGGCTTGCCTCCTCGCTCGCCGAGATGGCACGCGACGGCGCGGGCGTCGACGTCCACC
Organism: uncultured Actinomycetes bacterium; assembly: GCA_963711315.1. Taxonomy (GTDB): domain Bacteria; phylum Actinomycetota; class Thermoleophilia; order Gaiellales; family Gaiellaceae; genus PALSA-612. The sequence goes on along the minus strand of CAVQDQ010000004.1, from coordinate 674,171 downwards.
TCGACCGCGTGCCGCTGCGTGAGGAGGGGCTGGCGCCCTGGGAGATCATGATCTCCGAGAGCCAGGAGCGGATGGTGGCGGCCGTTCGGCCGGAGGCGCTGGAGGCTGTGGCGGAAGTCATCGACCGGTGGGAGCTGCACCGGGCGCAGATCGGCGTCGTCACCGACACGGGATTGCTGCGTGCGTTCCACGACGGCTCGCTGGAGGGCGAGATCCGCGCCTCGTTCCTCACCGACGAGTGCCCGCGCTACGAGGTCGAGCGGCGGCCTCGCGAGAGCGATTCCGGCGGCCTCGCGCACGTCGTCGATCCTCAGCAGGTGTACGGGCACTACGACCAGCTCGTCGGCTCGCGGACCGTCCGGCGGCCCGGTCTGGACGCTGCCGTCCTGCGCCTGACACCGTCGTACCGCGGCCTCGGCGTCTCGCTCGACGGCCCGCCGCGCGGCGAGCGCGATCCGTTTCGCGCGGGCGCGCTGGCCACGCTTGAGGCGGCTCGCAACGTCGCCTGCGCCGGTGCCGAGCCGCTTGGGCTCACCGACTGCCTGAACTTCGGCAACCCGGAGAAGCCCGAGATCGGGTGGGAGCTGGCCGAGGCGATCGAGGGCGTCGCCCAGGCCGCCGAGGCGCTCGGCATCCCCGTCGTCTCCGGCAACGTGTCGCTCTACAACGAAACGGACGGACGCCCGATCCTGCCCACGCCGATCGTGGGTTGCGTCGGGCTCGTTGCCGACGTTCGGCAGGTGCCACGCGGCTGGCGCGAGGGCGACGTCGTGCTCGCGACCACTCGCGATGAGTTCGACCTGCAGGCCGAGGCCGAGCTCGTGTCGTTCCTCTGGCGCGCGGCGCCGCACTGCTCCCTCGTCCACGACGTCTCGGACCTGGGCCCATATCTCGCCGTCGAGCACGCGGCACGCTGGAGCGGCAACGGCGCCGAGGTCGAGGTACCCGACAACGCGTCGGCGATCCTGGCGTGCGCGCCCGGCAATGTTGACAAGCTGCCCGACATGGAGCTGGTCCAGATAGGGACGGTCGGCTGATGTGCGGCGTCTTCGGCATCTTCGCGCCGGATCGCGACGTCGCTCGACTTACGCACTTCGCACTGCACGCGCTCCAGCACCGTGGACAGGAGGCGGCCGGCATCGCCGTCTCGGAGAACGGGCGGCTGACGGTGTTGCAGGAGCTCGGCCTGATCACGAACTTCTCGGAACAGAAGCTGCGCGGCCTGCGAGGAGAGGCCGCCATCGGCCACACCCGCTACTCGACGACCGGCTCGAGCACGTGGGCGAACGCACAGCCGCTGCTCCCCCGGGGCAATCGCACCGTCGCGCTGGCGCACAACGGGAATCTCGTCAATGCCAACGAGTTGCGGAGCGAGCTCGAATCCGAGGGCGCGAAGCTCGGCTCGACCTCCGACTCGGAGCTGATCGCCGTCGCGATCGCAGGCGACCCTCGCCCGCTCGAGGAGGCCGTGCCTGCGGCGATGGCGAGGCTGGAGGGCGCGTACTCGGTGGTCGCGATCGCCGACGGCAAGCTGCTCGCCTTCCGCGATCCCCACGGCTTCCGGCCGCTCGTCCTCGGCCGGCTGGGGGAAGACTGGGTCGTCGCCTCCGAGACGTGCACCTTCGACCTGCTCGGCGCGGAGCTGGTACGGGAAGTCGCGCTGGGAGAGCTGGTGATGGTGGACGCCACCGGGCTGCGCTCTATCCAGGCCGTGCCCGCGGCCGGCAACGGCGCGCTCTGCATCTTCGAGTACTTCTACTTCTCCAGGCCGGACTCGCACCTCGCCGGCGTCGAGGCGCACGCGGCGCGTGTACGGATGGGCGAGCGGCTCGCTGAGGAGTCGCCTGTCGACGCAGACTTCGTCCTCCCTATCCCCGACTCGGGCACCCCCGCGGCAGTCGGCTTCTCGCGAGCGTCGGGCATCCCGTTCAGCGAGGGGCTGATCAAGAACCGTTACGTCGGCCGCACGTTCATCCAGCCCGACCAGGAGCTCCGCCAGCGGGGCATCCGGCTGAAGTTCAACCCGCTCGACGAGGTGGCCGGCAAGCGCGTGGTCGCGGTCGACGACTCGATCGTGCGCGGCAACACCACGCGGCAGCTCGTAGCGATGCTCTTCGACGCAGGCGCTGCCGAGGTACACATCCGCATCTCGTCTCCCCCGGTCGTCGGCCCCTGCTTCTACGGGATCGACCTGCCAGACGAGGACGAGCTCGTCGCGGCCGCGCGCTCGGTGGAGAAGGTGCGGGAGTTCATCGGCGCGACGAGCCTCGCGCACCTGTCGCTGGAGGGTCTCACCGAGGCGACACGCCGGCCGGCGTCGTCGCTCTGCCGCGCTTGCCTGACGCTCGACTATCCGACGCGAATCCCCGAAGACCGGCGCCTCGCGAAGCTTCGCTTCGAGCCGGCTTCGGCCTAGTCGTCAGCCTCGGCCGTAGCGGACGACGCGTGCTGCGGCTTCCGGCTCCACGCCTTGCTCGATCAGCTGCTGGCGGCGCTCGCTCTCGCTTGCGAGCTTGAGGAAGAGCCAGGCGATGGCGGCGATCGTCACGACGGAGTCGACGATCATCATCAGCGAGCCGGCGATGCCCTGGTCGGCGCGAGCCGAAATGCCGAAGCGTGCGACCGGGTGGACGTACTTGTCGTAGATCGGGTCGTCCGACCAGGCCAGGACGTTGCCGAGCACCATGCTCGTGAAGCGCGCCGCGACGATATAGAGGAGCTTTGCGCCCGTGCCGAACCACCGGGGCGCGGGAAGGGGCTCGAGCACCGGGGCCCAGAAGAGGGCGCCGGCGGTGAAGAACGAGAAGTGCTCGAGCGCATGGATGGCGTCGTTGCCCAGCGCCGCCTCGTAGAGATAAGGCAGGTGCCAGAGGTAGAGGTTCACGGCCCACAGCGGCCACGCGACCATCGGGTGGGCGAGCACCCGCAGCCGGTGAATCCACTTGTAAGCCAGCAACGGCCGGAGCAACGGCCCCGTCAGCCCGGCGACGATCGCCAGCGGCGCCAGCTCCCCCAGTAGGACGTGCTGTGCCATGTGCACGAAGAAGAACTGCTGTTCGCCCCACGCATCGAGCGGCGAGAAGAGCGCGAACGCGACGAGGCCTAGTCCGACCCCGAACGACCAGCGCCGCCAGCCGGCGACTGGGCTCCCGCGGCCGGCAAGCGTGTGCGCGCGGCGGTAGTAGACGAACGCGGCGAGCGCGATCGCGACGGCGGCGAGCGGATCGAACGTCCAGCTCGTGAGGACCGACAGATCGTCGTGGGCGCCCCCGTGTCCGAGGATCACAGCGCTTGAGCATAGACTCGCGCCGTGGGCGGGCGGACGTACGACGACGCCGGCGTCTCCATCGAGAAGGGCGCCGACGTCGTCTCGCGGCTGCGCGCGGCCGCGGAGTCGACGGGCGCCAAAGGGTTCGGCGCCTTTGCGGGCCTACACCATCTCGACGACGGGCGGCTGCTGGCGGCGACGACCGATTCCGTCGGCACGAAGCTCATCGTGGCGCGGCAGCGCGGCGCGTTGCGGAACTGCGGCGCCGACCTCGCCGCCCACTGCATCAACGACGTCATCACCTGCGGCGCCGAGCCGCTCGTCCTGCTCGACTACGTCGCCGCCAACACGATCGACCCCGCGCAGGTCGTCGAGCTCGTGGAGGGCGTCGCGGAGGTCTGCCGCGCGGCCGGCGTCGCCTTGATCGGCGGCGAGACCGCCGAGCTGCCGGGCATCTACAAGGAAGGCGAGCTCGACCTTGCCGGTACATGCGTAGGCGTCGTCGAGCGCGACCGCGTCATCGACGGCTCACAGGTCGAGGCCGGAGACTTCGTCGTAGGCCTGCCGTCTGCAGGCGTCCATGCGAACGGGTTCACCCTGGTCCGGCGCGTGCTCGAGGACGAAGACTACGACGGCGAAGACCTGCTGGCGGCGACGCGGCTCTACCTCGACGACGTTCGGCGGCTCCGAGACACCACACACGCCTTCGCACACGTGACGGGCGGCGGCATCCTCGGCAACCTCGAACGCGTTCTGCCGGAGGGGCTCCGCGCCGAGATCGACTGGGCCGCCTGGGAGCGCCCACCGGTCTTCCACTGGCTCGCGCGCCACGTGGCCGAGGACGAGCTGCGGCGCGTGTTCAATCTCGGCATCGGCTTCCTGGCCGTGCTCCCGGAGCCCGGCGACGAGCTCGTGGTCGGCCGTATCGCATGATCGGCGTGCTCGTCTCGGGCGAGGGCACGAACCTCCTCGCCATCATCGAAGCAGGCCTCGAAGTGCGCGCCGTCGCGTCCAGCCGTCGAGACGCACGAGCCCTCGAACGTGCCGAGGCTGCTTTGATCCCGGCTGCCTCGTTCGAGCTCCCCGACTTCGAGTCGCGTGAGGAGCGCGATACAGCCATGGCCGACTGGCTCGAGGAGCACGGCGTGAAGCTCGTGGCGTGTGCCGGCTACATGCACCTGCTCACGCCGCCCTTCCTCGCCCGCTTCGAGCGCATCGTCAACATCCACCCCTCCCTGTTGCCCGCGTTCCCCGGCACGACGCCGATCGAGGACGCGCTGGCCGCGAAGGCGACCGAGACCGGCGTTACCGTCCACTGGGTGGACGAGGGCGTCGACACGGGCCCGGTCATCGCGCAGGAGCGTGTGGCGATCGAGAAGGGCGACACGCCGACCCTGTTGCGCGTGCGCCTGCATGCCGTCGAGCACCGGCTCTATCCGCAGGTACTCAGCGAGCTCGCAGAATGATCGAGCGTGCGCTCCTCTCGGTCTACGACAAGACCGGGCTCGACGCGTTCGCGCGCGGCCTCGCCGAGCTCGGCGTGGAGCTGGTCGCGAGCGGCGGCACAGCGGCGTTCATCGAGGAGCACGAGCTCGGCGTGACGCTCGTGGAGGAGCTCACCGGTGTCGGCGAGCTGCTCGGCGGGCGCGTGAAGACCCTCCATCCGCACGTACACGCGGCGATCCTCGCGCGCGCCTCGAGCGCCGAGGACACACACGCGCTCGACGAGCTCGGCATCCGTCCGTTCCAGCTCGTGTGCGTGAATCTTTATCCCTTCGCACAGATCGCCTGGCGCCGCGGTGTGAGCGAGCAGGAGGCAGTCGAGATGATCGATGTCGGCGGTCCCGCGATGCTGCGGGCGGCCGCGAAGAACTACGAGCACGTAACGCCCGTCTGCAGGCCTGACCAGTACGACGAGGTGCTGGCCGAGCTGAGGGCGAACGGCGAGCTTTCGCTGGAGACGCGCCGTCAGCTCGCCGCGGCGGCGTTCGCGACCACGGCGGCGTACGAGGCGGCGATCGCCGCCTGGTTCTCCGACGGCGAGCCCACCCCCCTCACGCTGACTGCGACCTTCGACAAGGTTGCCGACCTGCCGTACGGAGAGAACCCGCACCAGCGCGCGGCGCTGTATGCGGAAGCGGGTGCCCGCCGCCATGTGCTCTCGCGCATCGAGCAGCTACAAGGAGGCCCGCTGTCTTTCAACAACCTCGCCGATCTGTCTGCTGCGCGAGCGATCAGCGAGGAGTTCACGGTCCCGGCCTGCGTGATCGTGAAGCACACGAACCCGTGCGGCGTCGCCCTGGGGACGACGATCGGCGAGGCGTACGCCCGTGCCCAGGCGGCGGATCCCGTCTCCGCCTACGGAGGCGTGGTCGTCTGTAACCGGCCCGTGGAGGGAGAGCTCGGCGCACAGCTCGCCGAGCAGTTCATCGAGGTGCTGTTCGCGCCAGGCTATGACGAAGCCGCTCGCGCCGCGTTGGCCGCCAAGCCGGCGGCGCGCGTGCTGCTCGACACCGAGCGGCGCCACCACTCACCCGGGGAGCGCGACTACCGACGTGTCATGGGTGGGTTGCTGATCCAGGACCGGGACGCCGACATCGATCCGCGCGAAACGATGGAGGTCGTCTGCGGCGAGCCGTCAGAGGACGACTGGGGTGAGCTGCTCTTCGCCTGGCGCGTGTGCAAGCACGTGACGTCGAACGCGATCGTGCTCGCGCGTGGGCTGCAGACGATCGGCGTCGGCGCCGGACAGATGAGCCGCGTCGACGCGGTTCGCATCGCCGTCGACAAGGCGCGGGAGCTGGGCCACGAGCTCTCAGGAGCAGTGCTGGCGTCCGACGCGTTCTTCCCGTTCGCCGACGGCCCTCAGCTTGCGCTCGAGGCATGCGTGCGGGCGATCATCCAGCCCGGCGGCTCGAAGCGCGACGCCGACGTGATCGAGGCGGTGAAGTCAGCCGGCGCGGCGATGGTCTTCACGGGCCGCCGCCATTTCAAGCACTGAGTCCGACGGTACGACCTCGAGGAATGCGCAGCGGCGCTTGTCGGCCGGGAGCGGCGAGCCCCCGATCCGGGCGACACGGAAGCGCGTCCCGTCGATCTCCTCGTCGGCGCCCGCCTCGGGCGCAGGTCCTGGCCGCTCGGCCAGCGCATAGACGCCCTCGATCGGCATGAACACGAGGTGTCGGCTCGTGTCTGCGTCGGAGAAGTCACGCTCGCCGAGCCGCGCCTTGGTAGCCGCGAGGCCTTCGGAGACGTCGGTGAGCAGCCTGGCGCACGACGCCAGCTCGCTCTCGGTCGCCGCGAGCTTGTCCGTGAGCGGCTGCAGCTCTGCGAGCTCACCCTCCACGCGCGCGACTTCCTGGCGCGTCGCGACAAGTGCGGCGCGCTCTTCTTCGTAACGGTTGTTGAGGGCCTCCGCGCTAGCAGCCAGATCGGCGAGCTGTGACTCGATGGCAGCGCGCTGCTCCGACTCGCGGGCAAGGGCCTCATCGCGTTCACCTAGCGCCCGTGCCAGCCCGGCAGACTCTTCCCTGGCCGCGGTGAGTTGCTCTGCCAGATCGTCAGCAGCACCGGCTCGGGTGCGAGTCTCCTCGACGAGGGCGCGTAGCCCGTCGAGCTCCGACTCGAGCTCGGCGCAGCGCGACTCCAACCCGCCCACGTCGCGCCGGGCCACGACCTGCGCGCCTTGCGCTTCCTCGAGACGCTGGGAGAGCGCGATGGCTTCGGCCTGCAGCTTCGAGAGCTCAGCCTCGGCGGCAACGCGGGCGTCGGCCTCGCGCGAGCGGGCCTCTTCGCTGGCCGCGAGCTCGGCAGCCCGGGATTCGGCTGCGACGCGGAGCTCGTCGCGCTCTCGCTCGAGCTCTACGGCGTGCGGTGCGAGTCGCTGCAGCTCCTCGGCCTCCGCGCGCTCGTCCGCCTGGCGCTCGGAAAGAACACGGGCGTCGGCCTGCATCTGGCGCAGCTCGGCCTCCGCTGCCTTGCGCGTCTCGGCTTCGTGGGCTCGAGCCTCTTCGCTGGCCGCGAGCGCACCTCGAAGCACGTTCATGTTGGAATCTTTCGCCTCCAGGTCAGTGCGGAGGTCGGCTGCGATCTCCTCCAGGCGCGCCCGCTCTGCTGCGGCGGCCTCTGCCTTCGCATCCGCGTCGGCGGCCTGCGCGGCGCGCTCTCTCCACTCGTCGGCCTCCCGCGAGAGCCCTTGCGCTTCGGCGCGCGCCTCCTCGAGCATGCGCTGCGTCCCGTCGCGGGCCGCGCGCTCTTCGTCAAGTCTGGTGTCGGCAAGCGTGAGCTGCTGACGGAGCTCTTCGAGCTCGGCCTCGACCGCAGCGGTGTTCTCCACGTCGTTGGCACGGGACTCTTCACCGGCTGCCAGCTCGGCGCGGACGGCGTCCAGCTCGTTCGTCGCGGCGGCCAGCGCCGCTTTCAGCGCGGCCTGCGAGGCGGCGCTACCGGCCAACTCGGCCTCACGTGCCGAAAAGCCGGCCCGGAGCTCCTCGAGCTGCGCCTCCAGCGACTGCCTGGCGTTTGCGCTCTCCGCCAGCTCGGCGTCTCGCCCTTCAAGGTCAGTGCGAAGTTCGGCTGCGATCTCCTCCAGGCGCGCCCGCTCTGCTGCGGCAGCCTCTGCCTTCGCATCCGCGTCGTCGGCCTGGGCGGCGCGCTCTCTCCACTCGTCGGCCTGCCGCGAGAGTCGTTGCGCTTCGGCTCGCGCCTCCTCGAGCAGGCGCTGCGCTCCTTCGTGGGCGGCGCGCTCCTCGTCAAGTCTGGTGTCGGCAAGCGTGAGCTGCTGGCGGAGCTCTTCGAGCTCGGCTTTCATCTCCGCTGTCGAGGCGGCGCTACCGGCCAACTCGGCCTCACGTGCCGAAAAGCCGGCCCGGAGCTCCTCGAGCTGCGCCTCCAGCGACTGCCTGGCGTTTGCGCTCTCCGCCAGCTCGGCGTCTCGCCCTTCAAGGTCAGTGCGAAGTTCGGCTGCGATCTCCTCCAGGCGCGCCCGCTCTGCTGCGGCAGCCTCTGCCTTCGCATCCGCGTCGTCGGCCTGGGCGGCGCGCTCTCTCCACTCGTCGGCCTGCCGCGAGAGTCGTTGCGCTTCGGCTCGCGCCTCCTCGAGCAGGCGCTGCGCTCCTTCGTGGGCGGCGCGCTCCTCGTCAAGTCTGGTGTCGGCAAGCGTGAGCTGCTGGCGGAGCTCTTCGAGCTCGGGATCGGCGCTCGTCGCTTCGGGCTCGGGCTCCTCACCGTCGGCAGGCTGGAGCACCCCGACCTCAGCGGCCAGGCCGTCGATGAGCGCCAGACGTGGCTCGCGCTCGACATGCGGCGCTGCCTCCGAAGTCCCGTTGTCTCTGTTGCGGCCGCCTCGCGGGTGGCGGCGCTTGATCTCGGACCAGAGGCCGGAGCCGTAGCCCGTCTGCTTCTCCATCTCGACGCCCAGCTGCTCGGCCAGCATCGTCGCGAGAGCCGGTCCTGAGACATAGCCCAACTTCACGAGGACCTCGCCGAGCCGCTTGCCGTTCACCTTCTGCTCCGCAAGCGCCTCTTCCAGCTCCTCGTGCGTGATCAGGCCCCTTTCGACGAAGAGCTCTCCGAGCAGCTTGGCGGGTACGGATGCCGCTTCCACGATCGAGCTAATCGGCACCTGTCGCCGTGCGCTTGAGCGTTACGCTTGATCGGCCGTGGCCCGCGAGTATCCGACGATCCTCGATCTCATCGGCGGAACGCCGGTCGTCCGCCTCCAAAAACTGGGAGCAGACCTGGGCTGCACGCTGCTGGCGAAGCTCGAGTTCATGACGCCGGGCGGCTCGAACAAGGACCGCATCGGGCTGCGCATGGTCGAGGCCGCCGAGCGCGAGGGAAAGCTCAAGCCGGGCGGCACGATCGTCGAGCCGACCTCCGGCAACACCGGCGTCGGGCTGGCGCTCGCGGCCGCGGTCAAGGGCTACAGGCTGATCTGCGTCGTCCCCGACAAGGTGGCGACGGAGAAGATCGCGCTGCTGCGCGCCTTCGGCGCCGAGGTTGTCATCTGCCCGACGGCCGTGGACCCGGACTCACCCGAGAGCTACTACTCCGTGTCGGACCGGCTGGCGGAAGAGATCCCCGGCGCGCACAAGCCAGACCAGTACTCGAACGCCGCGAACCCGGACGCTCACTACCACTCGACGGGACCGGAGATCTGGGAGCAAGTGGGCGACGAGCTCGACGCGGTGGTCATCTCCGTGGGCACGGGCGGGTCGATCACCGGCATCGGCCGGTACCTCAAGGAGCAGAAGCCGGAGCTCATCGTCGTCGGCGCCGATCCCGAAGGCTCCGTGTTCACCGCCTGCGACGAGAGCGGCGTCCACCCGTACCTCGTGGAAGGCATCGGCAAGGACTCGTTCCCGGAAACGTTCGACCCGTCTGTCGTGGACGAGTACGTGCGCGTGTCCGACCGCGACTCGTTCCTCACGGTGCGGGCACTCGCGCGTGAGGAGGGCATTCTCGGCGGCGGCTCGGCGGGGACGTCGGTCTTCGCGATGCTCGAGACGGCGCGTCGTCACGGGCCGGGTCACACGCTCCTCACCACGATTCCCGACGGAGGGCGCGGCTACCTCTCGAAGCTGTACGACGACAACTGGATGCTCGAGCACGGGCTGCTGGATCGGCGCGGCCCCCTGCCCACAATCGAGGAGGTGCTCGCCTTCAAGCACGGCGCCGACGGTGCGATCCCCGACCTCGTCGTCTGCGAGGCGCACCATAAGATCGGCGCCGCCATCGAGCTGATGCAGCGCTACGGCATCTCCCAGCTGCCCGTCGTTCGGCGCGATCCGCCGGGCTCGCTCACGGACGTCATCGGCTCGCTGAACGAGCGCGGGCTGCTCGATCGCGTGTTCCGCAACCCGGACTCGCTCGGCGAGGACGTGACGGGCGCGATGGACCCGCCGCTGCACGCTGTCGACGCCGCAGACTCCGTGCGCAACGTCTACGGCGATCTCGCCGGCACGGGAGCGGCCGTGCTCGTCGCGCGTGCCGGAGCGCCCATGACGGTGCTCACGCGTTCCGATCTGCTCGAGTACCTCGCGCACGGGCGCGCGGAATAGTTCCGCGTGCCCGAGGTCGCCCTCATCCCGCTGACCGAAGACGAGCGTCAGACGTTTCTTCACGAAGAGGTCACGGACTACGCCGACCAGCAGGTCCGGGACGCCGGCTGGCCACCTGCTGAGGCGCTGCACCGAGCGCGGGCCGAGATCACGCCGGTCTTCGACCGTGAGCTCGTTGAGGCAATGGCGTCAGACGCCCAGCTGTGGTCGGCGAAGTCCACCGATGGCCAGTCCGTGGGGTGGCTCTGGATCAAACCGATTGACGGCACCGGCGTACCAAGCGTCTTCCTGGAGCAGATCACCGTCGCCTCACGCTGCCGCCGCCGTGGATACGGCCGCGCGATGCTGAGAGTCCTGGAGGAGCTGCTGGCTGCGGACGGAGTCGAGGAGCTGCGGCTGAACGTCTTCGTCGCGAACGAGGCGGCCCGCAAGCTCTACGGGGCCACCGGCTATGAAGAGGTCGGCCGTGACGAGCACCGCGTCAGGCTACGCAAGCGTTTGCAGCCCGCGAGGAGCCGCTAGCCGTGCGACTGTACGACTCGGCGCCGTCCGGTAACTGCTACAAGGCGCGGCTTCTCCTCACCCAGCTCGGCATCCCGTTCGAGCGGCGGGCAGTGGACACGAGTCAGCGCGATGGGCGCGGCGAGCTGCTGGGTGACAAGAATCCGGCGCTCCGCGTACCGGTGCTCGAGCTCGACGACGGGCGGCACCTCGCGGAGTCGAACGCCATCCTCTGGTACCTCGCCGAGGGCACGACGTACCTCTCCGCCGATCGCTTCGAGCGGGCGAAGACTCTTCAGTGGATGTTCTTCGAGCAGTACGAGCACGAGCCCAATGTCGCCGTCGTCCGGCACCGGACGATGCTCGGCCATCTGGACGACTATCCCGACTCGGAGGCCCGGCGCGAGCGTGGCTACGCCGCGCTCACCGCCATGGAAGAGCATCTCGCCGGGCTCGAGTTCTTCGTGGGTGAGCAGTACTCGATCGCGGACATCTCGCTCTACGCGTACACGCACGTGGCTGACGAGGGGGGCTTCGACCTCTCGCCTTACCCGGCAATCAGCGCCTGGCTCGAGCGGGTCTCCGCCCAGCCCGGCCACATCACGATCGACGACTAGTCGCGGTGGAAACCGTCAGCCTCACCCAGCTCCGGCGCTTCCTCGTGGCGCACCAGGGCTATGCGACGCGCGCCCGGACGTCGCGTCCGGCGGACGTCGCGCGAGAGATCGAGCGCCTGTCGGCCGTTCAGCTGGACTCCATCTCGACGGTCGACCGCGCCCACAGGCTGACGCTCACGTCACGCCTCGGCTGGTACAGACCGGGCACGGTCTCGCGTCTGCTCGGCCAGGGGAGGATCTTCGAGTACTGGGCGCACGAGGCGTGCCTCCTACCCGTGGCGGACTACCCGCTCTTCAAGCGCCGCATGGTGCATCTCGAGGATGCGCACTGGTGGGGCCGCAAGCGCAAGGACCGCGCGACCGAGAAGCAGGTGCTCGAGACGATTCGCGAGCGGGGCGCGCTGCCCTCGCGAGCGTTCGAGGGGAAGGGCGATGCCAGCTCGATGTGGAGCTGGAAGCCGGCCAAGGGCGCGCTCGAGCATCTCTTCGCCGCCGGCGAGCTGGCCATCGCGGGACGCAACGGCTTCCAGCGCGTCTACGACCTGCCGGAGCGGGTCATCCCGCGCGAGCTTCTCGACGCGCCGACCCCGTCGGAAGAAGAGTTCAAGCGCACGTACGCGCTCCGCGCCGTTCAGGGTCGCGGTGCGCTCACCGAGCGCGGGATCGCCGAGCACTGCCGGTTCCAGGGTGGCGCGAAAGGCATGGCGCCCTATGTGGACCGGCTGGTCGACGAAGGCCTCGTGCGACGCGTGACCGTCGAGGACGGAGGGGCGCCGGTCGTCGTCGCCGCGAATGTGGAGCTCGACGCCAACTTGTCCCGAGGGGGCGTGCTCCTCTCCCCGTTCGACAGCCTGCTCTGGGACAAGCCGTTCGTTGAGCGCGTCTTCGGGTTCCAGCCGCTGATCGAGGTCTACAAGCGAGAGCACGAGCGGATCTACGGGTACTACGTGCTGCCGTTTCTCCTCGGCAACCGCTTCGCGGGCCGCGCCGATCTCAAGGCCGAGCGGCGCGAAGGCGTGCTCAGGGTCAAGGCATTTCATGCCGAGCCCGGCGTTCGCGCGTCAAAACGGCTCGACGAAGCGTTCGATCGCGCGCTCGCGCGGCTCGCTCGGAGCCTCGGGTTGGAGCGGGTAGAACGCTGACGCTCGTCTCGCCAGAGGAGGCCCGGCGAATCGCGGTTCGTGCGCAGCTGCTCGACGGCTCAGCGACCTCCGTCCTGGAAACGGTGCGCACGCTCGGGTTCCTCCAGATCGACCCCATCTCGACCGTCGCGCCACCTCAGCATCTCGTGCTCTGGAGCAGGCTCGGCGCCCGCTACGACCCGGCGGAGCTCGACAGGCTTGTGTGGGAGGACAGAGTGCTGTTCGAGCATTCCGCGTACATCCGCCCGATCGAGGACCTGCCGCTCATCAGAGCGCGCATGCGGCGCCGGCGCCGCACGTACGCATGGGAAGCACGATCGGACGCCTTCCTCCGCGAGAACGCCGCCTTCAAGCGGTTCGTGCTGCGTGAGCTCGAGCGCGAGGGCCCGATGCTCTCCCGCGATCTCGCGCATCACGCGAAGACACCGCGCAACCCGCATCCCTGGTGGGGCCAGCGCCAGGTCGCACTGATGCTCATGATCCTCGAAACCCGCGGCAAGGTCGCCGTCACCGGTCGCCGGAACGGCCAGCGGGTCTGGAATCTCGCCGAGCGCTGGTATCCGGAGACGGAGACCGTGCCGCTCCGCGAGGCGGAGCGTGTGCTCGCCGAGCGCCGGTTCAGCGCCCAGGGCGTGCGGCAGACGCGGAAGGGGTGGGAGGCGCATCCCGACGCGGAGGACGGACCGGTGCCCGATCGCGCCACGCTTCTCTCGCCGTTCGACCGCCTCGCCTACGACCGCAGCCGGGCGGAAGCGCTCTGGGGCTTTCACTATCGGCTCGAGATGTACGTGCCGAAGGCGAAGCGGGAGTACGGCTACTACGTCCTACCTCTGCTCGTCGGCGACGAGCTCGTCGGCAGAGCGGAGCCGCGCTTCGACCGGAAGACGAACACGCTCGAGCTGCTCGGCGCCTGGGGCGACACGTCGAGGCTGGACGAAGCAATGCGCGAGCTCGGGGCGTGGCTGGGCGCGGATACCATCCGCTGATGGACTTCGAGACACGGGCCATCCACGAGGGGCAGGAGCCGGACCCGGCCACCGGCTCGGTGACGGTGCCCATCTACCAGACCTCGACGTACGCGCAGGACGAGGTCGGCGTCCACAAGGGTTATGACTATTCGCGTGTCGCGAATCCCACGCGCACGGCGCTCCAGACGTGTCTCGCGTCGTTGGAGGGCGCCGACCACGGGATCGCGTTCTCCTCAGGGCTCGGCGCGACGACGACGATCATGCATCTCGTCTCGCCCGGGGAGCGTGTGGTGTCGGTGAACGACGTCTACGGCGGCGTCTACCGCATGTTCTCGCAGGTCTACGAGCCAAAGGGCTACGCATTCGAGTACGTGACGTCGCAGGAGATGTCCACCAATCTCGCGGCGCATCTCGACGAGCGCACGCGGCTCGTCTGGATCGAGACGCCTACGAACCCCACGCTCAACATCGTCGACATCCGCGCCGCAGCGGCGGCGGCACACGAAGCCGGCGCACTCGTGGTGGTCGACAACACCTTCGCCACTCCGTATCTCCAGCAGCCGCTCGAGCTCGGTGCTGACATCGTCGTCCACTCGCTGACGAAGTACCTCGGTGGCCACTCCGACCTCATAGGCGGCTTCGCGGCGACGAACGACCCGACCGTCGCCGACCGCCTCGTCTTCCTCCAGAAGTCGCTCGGCGCCGTCCCGGGACCCTTCGACTGCTGGCTCGTCCTGCGCGGGCTGAAGACGCTCGCCGTTCGCATGGACAAGCACTGTGCCAACGCCCGGGCCGTCGTCTCGTTCCTCGAGGCGAACGAGCACGTGCAGCAGGTGCTCTACCCCGGCCTCGCCAGCCACCCCGGCCACGAGATCGCCGCACGCCAGATGCGCGACTTCGGCGGGATGGTCTCGTTTCTCACCGAGACCGAGGAGGAGGCCGTCGCGCTCTGCTCGCGGACGAAGGTCTGGACGCTCGCCGAGAGCCTTGGCGGCGTGGAGAGCCTCATCGAGCACCCGGCCCGCATGACGCACGCGTCGACAGCGGAAGGGCCGACCGCGGCGCCGCGCAACCTGATCCGCCTCTCGGTCGGCATCGAGTCGGCCGACGACCTCGTCGAGGACCTCCAGCAGGCACTCGTCCGCTCGCCCGCGACAACCGCCTGAAGCCGGCCTTGCGGCTCGAGCCGATCGATCTCCATCCACCAGGCGACCGAGCAGGTCGTCGGCGTCTACGTCCTGGAGACGAACGACGGGCCGGCGCTCTTCGACTGCGGCCCGACGGCCTGCATGGGCAGGCTGAAGGACGGGCTGGAGGCGCATGGCCTCGCCCTGACCGACCTTCGTCACCTCCTCCTCTCGCACATCCACCTCGACCACGCGGGCGCCGCGGGGACGCTCGTGCGCGAGCACCCCGGGCTCCAGGTGCACGTCTCGCCGATCGGCGCGCCCCACCTGGTCGACCCCAGCCGTCTCGACGCGAGCGCGCGACGTCTCTACGGCGACGCGTTCGACGCGCTCTGGGGCGAGCTCGCGCCGGTGCCCGAGGAGAACGTCCATGTCGCCGGCGACGACGTCGTCGGCCTCGAATGCTTTCCCGACGCCGGGCCATGCGTCGCACCACGTCTCGTACCTCGCCGCGGACGGAACGCTCTACGCCGGCGATGCCGCGGGCGTCCGCATCGTCCCGGCCCGGCATGTGTTGCCCGTGTCGCCGCCGCCGGATTTCCAGTACGAGCAGTGGCTACATACGCTCGACGAGATCGAGCGGCGGCAGCCGAAGCGGCTCGCGCTCATCCACTTTGGCGTCGTGGAGGATGTCGCCGACCACCTGGAGCTCATGCGCGCGGAGCTCGACCGCTGGGTGCAGCGCGTCGGGGCCGGCGCAACGGAAGAGGAATTCGTGGACGCCGGTCGCAAGGAGTTGGCTGCGCGGGTGCCGGGAGACCCCGACCTCTGGCAGCGAGCAGCGCCGCTGTGGCAGTCCTATCGCGGGCTCGAGCGCTACTGGTTGAAGAAGCGCGAAGCGCTCACGCAACGCTGAGAGCGAGGAGCTCCGGGTCCTTCCAGGGCCCGCCGGCGCGCTTCGCGAGATCCGCGAACGTCACGCCGCCGAGCAGCGAGATCGTGGCGTCGCGGATCTCCTCCCATACCTCGCGCAGCGTGCAGCCCACGGTCATCGGGCACGGCTCGGGGCTGTGCCTCGTAGCGCAGCTGATAGGCGCGAGCTGGCCTTGGAACAGCCGGACGATGCGCTCGAGCGTGATCTCCTCGGGCTTCTTGTTCAGCCGGTAGCCGCCGGTCGGCCCCCGCTCCGAGCGCACGATGCCGGCGGTGCGCATCGTCGGCATCACCTGCTCGAGCACTGACTGGGGCACGGCCGTGCGACGCGCGAGCTCCTCGAGCTTGAGCGGCCCGCCACCGTCGATCGCGAGCGCGAGCACGGCCCGCGTTGCGTAGTCGGTCCTGCGCGATACCCACATGCGTGCACCCTCCTCGTCGTTCTCGCTTGACATGTCAGCACAACTTTCAATATCTTGCTGCCAAGATTTGTAAGTCTACATTCTTTGTAAACAATACTTAGTGAAGGGAGAAGACTTCACATGTATCGCCCGCTAGCCGTACTCGCCGCGGTCGCCGCGCTTGCATCGGCCGTCGCCGGAGCCGCGGTCAAGGCGCCCTCGGCACCGGCCCGCGCGAACGAAACCGAGCTGAGGCTCGTCGCGTACTCCACCCCGCGTGAGGCCTACGCGCAGCTGATCCCGATGTTCCAGAAGACCGCTGCCGGTAAGGACGTGTCGTTCTCGCAGTCCTACGGCGCGTCGGGCGAGCAGGCCCGCGCTGTGAAGGCCGGGCTCGACGCGGACCTCGTCGCCCTCTCGCTCGCCCCGGACGTCGACGAGCTCGTCAAGGCCGGGCTCGTCTTCAAGGGCTGGACGAAGAAGCCCTACAAAGGGATGGTCACCAACTCCATGGTCGTCTTCGCCCTCCGCGACGGGAACCCGAAGAAGATCAGGTCGTGGAGCGACCTCCTGAAGCCGGGAGTCGAGGTCGTGACGCCGAACCCGTTCACGTCCGGCGGCGCGCGCTGGAACGTCATGGCTGCCTACGGCGCGTGGCGCCGGGAGGGCAAGACCGACGGGCAGGCCCAGGCGAATCTTCTGAAGCTCTTCAGGAACGTCGTCGTCCAGGACAAGAGCGCCCGCGACTCGCTGAACACGTTCATGAGCGGCAAGGGCGACGTCCTGCTGGCCTACGAGAACGAGGCCCTGTTCTCGAAGCTCAAGGGGCTCGACGTCCAGTACGTCATCCCGCGCTCGACGATCCTGATCGAGAATCCGATCGCCGTCACACGCACGACGAAGCACGCGAAGGAGGCAAACGCGTTCCTGAGGTTCCTGACGACGCCGGCGGCGCAGCAGGTATTCGCGAACAACGGCTACCGGCCGGTCGTCAAAAGCGTGCTCGAGAAGAACCGGAGGAAGTTCCCAACCCGGCCAGGCGAATTCACGATCGATGCGAAGTCGATCGGCGGCTGGGCGAAGGCGCAGAAGCGCTTCTTCGATCCCAAGACCGGGATCATGGTGAAGATCGAGAACGCCGTCGGTGGCGACACCGGCTAGCGCGCCCGACGCCGCGGTCGCCGTACCGCGCCGAGCGAAGCCTCACCCGGACAGGGCTGCAACGGCCCTGTCCGTCGGCTTCATCACGCTGTTCCTCTCGGTCCTCGTCCTGCTGCCCATCGCCGCCCTCATGTGGGAGGCGACGAGCGAGGGCTCGCAGTCCTTCTGGGACGCCGTCTCCAGTCGGGAGGCGGTGGCCGCACTCGAGCTGACACTGCTCGCGTCGCTCGGCGTCTCCGTGCTCAACGCCGTGCTGGGAACGATTACCGCCTGGGTACTCGTCCGCGACGACTTCCGCGGCAGGTCGCTCGTGAACGCGATCATCGACCTTCCCTTCGCGCTGCCGACGATCGTCGCCGGGCTGACGCTGCTCGCGCTCTACGGCCCGACCTCGCCGATCGACATCAACGTCGCCTTCACGCAGACGGCAGTCGTGCTCTGCCTGATGTTCGTGACCCTGCCGTTCGTCGTCCGCACGGTGCAACCCGTGCTCGACGAGCTCGATCCCGAGGTGGAGCAGGCAGCCCATTCGCTCGGCGCGTCGCAGCTGACGACGTTCCGCCGGGTCATCCTTCCCGGCATCCTGCCCGGGATCCTCTCCGGCGTCGCGCTGGCGTTCGCGAAGGCGGTGGGTGAGTTCGGATCGCTCGTCATCATCACCGGCAACATCCCGTTCGACACGCAGGTCTCGTCCGTCTACATCTTCGGGCGCATCGAGAGCGGCGACTCGGCCGGCGCCGCAGCCGTGTCCGTGGTGCTGCTCGCCATCTCGTTCGTCACGCTGTTGTCGATCGGGGCCATCCGCCACTTCGCGACGAGGCACGACCGATGAGCAGGATCGGCCTTCGCCTCGTCGCGCTCGGCTACCTGACGGTGATCCTCGTCGGGCCGCTGGCGATGGTGTTCTGGCGGACGTTCGAGGACGGGTTCGCACCGGCGTGGGACGCGCTGACAACGCCGGAGACGATCCACGCCTTCAAGCTGACGTTGATCATCACGGCGATCGCGGTGCCCGTGAACACGGTGTTCGGCATCGTCTGCGCGATCGCCATCGTGCGGCGCAAGTTCCCGGGCAAGTGGCTCCTCAACGCCTTCATCGACCTGCCGCTCGCGCTCTCGCCCGTTGTCGTGGGCCTCTCGCTCTTCCTGCTCTACGGCCGCGACGGCTGGTTCGGCAGCTGGTTGTCCGACCACGGCATCGACGTGCTCTTCGCCCTGCCGGCGATGGTGATTGCGACGATCTTCGTCTCGCTCCCGTTCGTCGCTCGCGAGGTCGTGCCGACGCTCCGCGAGGTCGGAGACGAGCAGGAGCAGGCTGCGCGGACGCTCGGCGCCGGCGGCTGGCAGACGTTCTTGCGCATCACGCTGCCGTCGATCCGCTGGGCCGTCGTCTACGGCGTGATCCTCACCACGGCCCGGTGCCTCGGCGAGTATGGCGCTGTCGCAGTCGTCTCCGGGCGCATTCAGGGCGAGACGGAGACGGCCACGCTCCGCGTCCAGGAGCGCTACGAGAGCTTCGACCTCGCCGGCGCGTACGCCATTTCCATCGTGCTCGCCCTGATGGCGATCGCCGTGCTCGTGGCCTTGACGGTGATCCGACCCCGGGAGCACACCGCCTGATGTCCATCTCCGTCCGCAACATCACGAAGCGCTTCGGCGACTTCGTCGCGGTCGACGATGTCTCCCTCGAGGTGGAGAGTGGCGCGCTGACGGCGTTGCTCGGGCCGAGCGGCTCGGGGAAGTCGACGCTGCTGCGCATCATCGCGGGGCTCGAAACGCCCGACGCCGGTGAGATCCTCCTGTCCGGCAAGGCCGCGACGGCGCTCCCCCCGCAGAAGCGAAACGTCGGGTTCGTCTTCCAGCACTATGCCGCCTTCAAGCACATGACCGTGCGCGAGAACATCGCCTTCGGTCTGAAGGTGCGGAGGCGGCCCCGGGCAGAGATCCGCGAGCGCGTGGACGAGCTGCTCCACCTCGTCCAGCTCCAGGGCCTCGGCGATCGCTATCCCGCCCAGCTCTCGGGCGGACAGCGGCAGCGCATGGGCCTGGCGCGCGCTCTCGCACCCGAGCCGCAGGTGCTGCTGCTCGACGAGCCGTTCGGCGCCCTCGATGCCCGCGTCCGTGCCGAGCTACGCCAGTGGCTGCGGCAGCTTCACGATGTCGTGCATGTGACGACGGTCTTCGTGACCCACGACCAGGAGGAGGCCATGGAGATCTCGGACACGATCGCGGTGATCAACCACGGCGCACTCGAGCAGGTCGGCGCCCCGCAGGAGCTGTATGACGCGCCCGCCACCGAGTTCGTCATGCGCTTCGTCGGTGATGCCAACGTCGTGGGCGGAGCGCTGGTCTGGTCCGACGACCTCGAACTGCTCGATGAGCCCGCGACCGACTCGGTAGAGGCGATGATCGTTCGAGTCACCGTGCTCGGCCGAGACGTGAAAGTCGAGCTCCACGACGTCGACGGCGCCGAGATAGTCGCCGTGATCGCACGCAGGCGTTTCGACGAGCTCGGGCTCTGGCGAGGCCAGACGGTCTGGGTGCGGGCCCGGCGCGAGCGCGTGTTCGCCGGCTAGACCAGCGAGACGACCTTTTCCTCGCGCGACTCGCGGTAGTTCGCGCCGAGCGCGTCCTCGAGCTTGCGCTCCAGCTCGCCGGAAGCCTCCAGTTCCTCGGTGATGTCCGCGCCGCCGATCAGCTCGCCCTTGACGAAGACCTGCGGGATCGTCGGCCAGCCGGACTGGGCCGAGAGCTCCTGGCGAATCGCCGGGTCGGGAAGGATGTCCACCGTCGTCACCGGCGCCCCCGCCCGCCGCAGCGCCTCGAGCGCACGCTGCGAGTTGCCGCACATGATCATCTGCGGCGTGCCTTTCATGAACAGGGCGACCGGCTCGCCCTCGATCACCTGCCGTACCTCCGTCGTGAGATCGCTCATGTGCCCTCCACTCTCGTTGTTATCCGCAACTCGTGAATGGTGCCATCCGCAAGCGGCTCCGCGAGCGCCGCGTAGACGAGCTTGTGCTGCTCGACGAGCGACAGGCCCTCGAACTGCCTGCTGACGACGGTGACGTGGAAGTGGTCGCCGCCGCCGGTGCGGTCGACGACATCGACGACGCTCGCGTCGGGAAAGGCGGCCCGCAAGAGCGGCTCCAGCATCGTCAGCCTCGGCGCCGCTCGATGTGGTCGTCGTACGCCTGCAGGTAGTCGGCCACCATGCGCTCCGGCGAGTAGTGCTCCTCGGCGAAGCGCCGCAGGTCCTCGGGCTCGAGCTTGTCCGCCTCCTCGAGCGCCGCCGCCATCTCGTGGTAGTCGTCGACGATGATGCCGCTGCGGCCGTGCTCGATCACCTCGGGCACCGCGCCGATGCGCGTTGCAATGACCGGCGTGCCGCACGCCATCGACTCGATCATCACCAGGCCGAACGGCTCCTCCCACTCGATGGGGAAGAGCGTCGCCCGCGCGTGCTGGAGCAGCTCCACCTTCTCGCCGTGCGTCACCTCGCCGAGGTACTCGATCTCCGGCGTGAGGTGCGGCCGCACGAACTCCTCGAAGTACGCGATCTCCGCCGGCTCCCGCCGCTTGCCGGCGATCTTCAGCGGCAGTCCCGCCGTGACGGCGATGTCGATCGCCCGGTGGCAACCCTTGTCCGGGCTCATGCGCCCGATGAAGAGGAGGTAGTCGCCGTGGTGTGGCTTCATGGGATAGAGCGAGAGGTCGAGCGCGTTCGGGCAGTTGGCCGCCCAGGGCAGATCCGGCTTGGGCGCGCGCTGATTGATGGAGATCGAGATCAGCCCCACCTGCGGCGAGACGCGCGCGATCTGCTCGTAGACAACGCCGCCGATCGCGTCGAGCGGGCCGTGGACGGTGTGCAGAGTCGGTGTCTCGAGCGCCCCGCCCAGCGCCGCGGCCGGCAGCCCGGAGTGGTCGTTGATGACATCGAACTCGTCGGCCCGCTCGTAGCAGTGGAGGCAGTGGTGGAGCTCCACGATCGACGTGCCGATCAGCTCGCTCGGCGCCGTCTCGTACACCGACTCGAGCTTCGCCTTCGTGTGCGAGTCGCCCGACGCGAAGAGCGTGACGTCGGCGCCGGCGTCGACCAGCCCGTCGGCGAGCAGCCACACGATCCACTCGATGCCCCCGTAGCCCGTCGGCGGCACCGGAAACCAGACCGGACTGATCAGAGCGACTTTCACTCGGGCTCGACTCTGACGTACCCGTGGTCGACGCGCACCGACCAGCGCCGGTCGAAGCACGGCACACCCGCCAGCCGCAGCGCTCCCACCCAGGACGGCAGCTCCACCGGCGCCGCCGTCTCGAGCGTATGCCGGCGGCGCGACGGCTCGAGACCCAACAGCACGCGCAGCAGGAGGATCGGCGCCGCGGCCGCCCATGCCTGGGGCCGCGCGGCGGTGGGATAGGCGATGGGGAACGGCGTCTCCGCCCGCGGCATGCCGGCGAACACCTCCGGCAGCTGGTGATCGAGGTACGCGGCCGCCTGCAACATGCGCTGCACGATCTTCTGAGCCTCGGGCCAGCGCCGGTAGCGGGCGAGGCCGAGCGCGATCAACGAATTGTCGTGGGGCCAGACAGTTCCGTTGTGGTACGCGAGCGGGTTGTAGGCCGCGTCCCCGGAGGACATCGTGCGCACCCCCCATCCCGACCACAGCTCCTCGCCCATCAGCCGGTCGACCACCGCATCCGCGCGCTCGGCGGAAACGATCCCACTCCAGAGCAGATGGCCCATGTTCGAGCACATGGAGTCGACGGGACGCTTGTCGCCGTCGAGCGCGAGGGCGTAGTAGCCGCCGCGTTCCTCGACCCAGTACGCCTCGTTGAACGCCCGCCGCAGCTCCTTGGCCTCACGGTCGAGCCGATCGCCGAGCTCGCGGTCCCGCCAGGCCTCGCGCGCGATCTCTGCCATGCGCTGCTTCGCATCGAACACGTAGCCCTGTACCTCGCAGGGCGCGATCGGCGGCTCGGCGACCCGGCCGTCCGTGAAGCGCTGCGAGTCGTGCGAGTCCTTCCAAGACTGGTTGTCGAGCCCGCGCGGCGAGCGTTTCCGATACTCGACGAAGCCGTCGCCGTCGCGATCGCCGTAGCGGTCGATCCACTCGAGCGCACGCATGGCGGGCTCGCGCAGCTTCGTCACGAGCCCTGTGTCGTCGGTCCACCGCCAGACCTCCGAGAGCAGTATGAGATAGAGCGGCGTCGCGTCGACCGTGCCGTAGTAGCGCGAGAACCACGCCGCCGAGGCCTTGCCGTGCCGAACCTCGTGCACGATCTTCCCAGGCTCGGCGTCCACGTCCGGATCGTCCTCGGTCGCCTGCAGCTCGGCCAGCTCCTCGATGACGCTGCGTGCCAGCTCCGGGCCGAGCAGCATCGTCTGGATGCCCGTGACGATCGAGTCGCGGCCGAACACCGTCATGAACCACGGCATGCCGGCCGCGGGCAGCCGCCCGACGGCAACGCGCCCGTTGTCCTTCGCGCGGATGCGTAGCGCGGCGAGGTCCGAGATCGACTGCGAGAAGGCGCGCTCGAGGTCGTCCCATTCCGCCCGCAGCTGCGGCACCCGGAGCTGCCAGGTGGTGAGCGAGTCGCGCACGTGCTGAAGCTCCTCGCCGAAGCGCCGCTCGGCCGTCTTGGGATGCACGACCTCACCCGACGGCGAGGGCACGACGTCGACGACGAGCTCCCAGCGCTCGCGCGGCTCGAGCTCGATCGTGTACGTCGCCCACGCCCCCTCCACGCGGCTCGGCGGCTGCGAGAGGATCACCTGCGTCGCGGCGCTGCCGGCTGGGTCCGCCAGAAGGAACTGGCCGGCCTCGGCGTCGAAGTGCGGCTCGGCAAGCGGCGGCAGCGGCGGCGCCTTCAGCGGGTCGCCGAACGAGAAGTCATACGACTTCACCGTGAAGATGTCAGCGAAGTCCGAGCCGATCTCGAGCGCGACCTGGAACGAGACCCGTTCGCCGCCCTGGTTCTGGATCGTGATGTGGTCCTGCATGGAATCGCCGACAAAGCGTGAGCGGGCGATCGAGAGCGTGTCCTGCGGCAGCGTCTCGATCGAGCGGGTTGCGAAGGAAGAAGGCGGCGGAGTAGTACTCGACCTTGTCCGAGGTCAGCAGCAGCGGCAGACGTCCCTCGATGGTCAGGCGGAAGACGGAGAGGAAGCGCGTGTCGTCGGCAAAGAAGCCGCCGGTCTCGTCCCCGAGGTCGCCCCGCTCGTCGCAGATGCAGAAGGTCGTCCCCTCGAGGATCGTGAGCGTCACGGCGGCAGGCTACCGGTCGGGTGAGCGGCGTGATAGGAACGCTTCAACTGGCGGAGGACTCCCAGCGACACCGGCTGCGAGCGACGTTCGACACGGTGGCCGAGGGCTATGAAGACGCGCGGCCCGTGGCTCCGGCGCAGGTGTTTGACGACCTAGTCGAGCTGGCCCGCTGTGAGCCCCGGCGCACGCCTGCTCGAGATCGGTTGCGGCACCGGACAGGCGACGACTGCCGCTTGCCGAGCGCGGCTTCTCGGTCCTGGCCGTCGACCTGGGGTCGAACCTCGCGGAGCTCGCACGCCACAAGCTGGCGGCGTACCCGGAGGTCGAGATCGTCACGTCGTCGTTCGAGGACTGGGACGCAGGCGGCGAGCTCTTCGATGCGGTCGTCTCCTTCAACGCGTTCCACTGGCTCGACCCCGACGTTCGGTTCGCGAAGTCTTCGTCAATGCTGCGCGCCGGCGGATCGCTCGGCGTGTTCGGCTCCGCATTCGTCGTGTACGACGATGCAGACGCGACGTGGCTCGCGCTCGAGCGAGGACCACGAGGCCGTGACCGGCGCGGCCGACCCACGACGTCACGTCGACGATTTGCGCGATCGCTCGGGCGACTTCACGGCTGGCGGGTACTTCAGCAGTGTCATCCGAAAGACCTACCGCTCGGATCTCACCTACGACGCCGACCGGTACGTTGCGCTACTCGCCACGATGTCCACGTACCGCGCGCTCCAGGACGATGTCCGTGAAGAGCTCTTCGAACGCGTTTCAGGCGACGGATCTAGGCGGGCGGCGGCACCGTCAGCCCGACGCGGGCCGACGTGCTCTACGTCGCTCACCGCTTGAGCTCCGACGCTCGCCGTGGTCGTGAGGCCGGCGTGATCGACCTGGAGCGTCGTGTGCTCGAGGGCGAACCGCTCGCGTAGCAGAGCCTCGATCCGCCGGCGGATGGCGTGGCAGTCGGCACCCGGATCCACGAGGACATGCGCCGAGAGCGCCGCGAAGCCGGACGTGATCGTCCAGACATGGAGATCGTGAACCTCCACGACCTGCGGCACTCCCGCGATCGTCCGACCAACGTCTTCCGCGACCATGCCCGAGGGGGTTGCCTCGAGGAGGATGCCGACCGACTCGCTGAGCAGCCGCCAGGCGCTGGCGAGAATGAGCACGCCGATCAGCAGCGCGACGAGCGGGTCGGCGAGCTCCCAGCCGGTGGTCAGCACCGACGAGCCCCGCGACGATCACGCCGACCGACCCCCAGCAGGTCGGCGAGCACGTGGAGCAGCGCACCGCGAACGTTAAGGCTGTGACTGCCCGCTGCGCTGGAGCACGGCAGCGGCGGCGAGATTGACGGTGAGCCCGACCGATGCCCACGACGAGCACCCAGCCGCCCTCGACCTCCGGAGGATCAGAGAGCCGTCGCGCCGCCGCCACGAAGATCCAGATCGCGACGACGACGAGCAGGTTACGCCGTTTGCGAGCGCGGCGAGGATCTCGGCCCGCCGGTAGCCGAAGCTCCGCTGGGGCGTCGGCGGCCGGCCGGCGAGCCAGGCCGCGAACAGCGCGAGCGCGAGGGATGCAGCGTCGGAGAGCATGTGCCCGGCGTCGGCGAGCACCGCGAGCGAGTCGGCGAGCAGGCCGACCACGACCTCCACGACCAGGAACGAGGAGATGAGCAGCAGGGCCACGGAGAGCGCGCGCCGGTCGGCGCGCAATCGCTCGTGCTCGTGGCCATGAGCGTGCATGGCGCCAGGCTATCCCGTCCCCACGAAGAGCCGCTTTACGCCAAATTTACGTCGCCGGCGGCCACGATGGCGCTATAACAATTCGGGAATGGCGAAGAAGACCATTCAACTCTGGGTCGGTGCCGCTGCAATCGCAGGAGTACTGGCCGCAGGCTCCGCTGTTGCGGCTACACCCCGGCCGGCGACGCCTCCGGGCGGCAGCGTGCCGGCCGTTGCGATTCCGCTCCGCGCCATCCTCAGCGCAAGTCAGGTGCCTGGGATCCAGGTGGCATCGACCGCGACAGGACGCTTCCTGGGCGCGCTCCTGCGTAGCGGTTCCGGTAGCAGAGGAGAACGTCCGAACTTCTCTTGGCGCTTCTTCTGGGCGATCGGCGTGCAGAACACGACCGGCCCCATCACCGGTGTCGAGATCCGGTCGGGTGAGGTAAGCGCGACCGCCAGTTCCGTGTTCCTCACGCTCTGCAGTCCGTGCAACGTCACGAGTGCGGCCGGCGCGGGGATTGCGGGCACGACTCTCGTCGGCGGCACGCTTCCGAGCCTCACGCAGGCGCAGGTGACCGCGCTGCGCACGGCTAACCTCTACGTCAACGTCGCGACGGCCGCGAACCCCGCGGGCGAGCTGCGCGGGCCGATCACGCGGCGCTCGCCGGTGACATCGGGCGCTCCGCCGAACAACCGGCAGCCCAACCCGATCAAGCCGGGCCAGGCCAACAAGATCCCGGTCATCGCCGTCCCGAGCGGCTAGCGCGACCGGTAGGGGGCGAGGTCGACGTCGACGTCGACGAGCGGGTGGCGGTCGGCGGCCTGGAATCGATCTGTCCGCAGGGCCTTGATGCGCAGCGTTTCGTAACCAGCGAGCGCGGCGTTGGCCGCCACCTCGTCCCGCAGGCGGACGAGCTCCCGTAGCCCGATGTCGATAGCCGGATCCCCCGGTCGCTCGGGATAGATGCTGACATCGTTCAGGGTGACCGTCGAGCCCTCGACGCTCACCGTCGCCCAGGTTCGGATCTTCCCGGCGGGCGTATCCATCGGATGCCGATAGATCATGCCGTCGCGCATCGCGCGGCGAGCACGTCGTCGGGAGTAGGCCGAGGTCAGAGCGCGGATGGCGTCATGCACCGGCCGTAGTCTTATCTCTCGTAGCAGGAAATCCCGGCGGGAGGCGGTAGACACGGCTGGAACGATCTGTTATCAACCGGTACCGAGTTCTGCACCGGAGCGTCGGCGACAAGGAGAGGAGTCACATGACCGAGTCTGAAGGCGGCGTCGAGACCACGAGGATCTCCCGCCGCAAGGCGATCAAGCTCGGCGCCCTGGGCGCCGCCGGAGGAGCCGCAGCCTGGCTTCTGCCAGGGACTGCGAGCGGCGGGCGGAAGCTCGCTCCGCCCGGCATTTGCGCCCGCGGTTCCGGTGACGTCTGCGGGCGTCAGATTCGCCAGTGCGGAACCAGCAAGGGCGAGGACAGCTTCGGCGCTCTTTGTGTTTGTGCCTCGGACTCCCGGTCGCCGGGAGTGCACTGCGTCGAGGATCGCCCGGATCTCGGGATGATCAAGTGCTCGACGAAGTACGACTGCGACTGGCAGGCCGGGCAGCTCTGCGTCAAGCGCTGCGTCGACCTTTCGCAGATCGCAGGCTCACGCCGAGCAGGCCCCAACCAGGCGCAGCAGTTCGAGGTGGTCACGAGCATCTGCGCGTGGCCCTGCAGCCAGGGCCCGCCGCTCGGCGAGGGCGAAGACTAGTCCTAGCGCCCGTACGAAAGCGTCACGAGAATCCGAAGGGCTCCCGCGGGAGCCCTTCGCCGTTCTTTGAACGCCGTGGGTGGTCGATGCTGCGATTAGACTCCCGCGCGCATGGCGTCGGTGACCGGAGAGACGTATGGCACGCTCGCGGATGAGGACATCCACACGCTCCACGGCCTGCCCGCGGCCAGGCACCGCCCGGCCGAGCTGACGAGACCGCCTTCAGCCCGGTCGAGGCCGGCTATCGGGGCGCTCCGGCGGTGCATCGAGCCGGTCGAGACGGACGAGTTCTTCTCGGAGATACTCGAGCGTCGGCCGCTGCACGTCCCGCGCGACGAGGCAGGACGATTCGACGACCTCCTCTCGCTCGCCGACGCAGAGCAGATAGCGACGTCCGGGGGAATGCGCTACCCGGGATTTCGCCTCGCCATAGAAGGCATTCGCATCGATCCCGCCGAGTACACCGTCGAGCTCCCGGGAGCGCCCACAGCGCTCCCCGATGTCGCCGACACGGGCAAGGTGCTGACGGCGTTCGACGCCGGGGCGACCATCGCCCTCCAGGGCCTGCAGTACACCCACCCCCCACTGGCGCGGTTCTGCCGATCGCTCGAGGCGGAGCTCACGCACCCCGTGCAGGCGAATGCGTACTTCACGCCGCCAGATGCGCAGGGCTTCTCCCGACACTACGACACGCACGACGTCTTCTCGCTCCAGGTCGTCGGCGAGAAGCGATGGCTCGTCTTCGAGCCTTCGCTCGAGCTGGCGTCACCCGGCCTGACCCGCAGGCCTGAGGCCGTGACACAGGGCGAGCCTGTGCTCGACGTCGTCCTCCGGCCGGGTGACACGCTCTACCTCCCCCGCGGCTGGGTGCACGAGGTGTTCACCTCCGAGACGCTCTCGCTCGCGGTCACCATCGGCGTCCTGACGTACGCGTGGATCGATGCCCTACGCGCCGTCGTAGCCGAGTGCATCGAGGAGGTCGACTTCCGGCGCTCGGTGCCGGAGAGCGGCGAGATGGACGACGACCTCGTGGCCATGCTCGAACAGCGCTTGGCACCCGGCGAGGTAGCCCGGCGGCGGCGCGAGCAGTTCGTCCAGACGCGCCGTCCTGTGCTCGAGGGACAACTGGCGGACATCCGCACCCTGGAAGACGTGACACCCGCCACTCTGGTCGAGCGATTGCCGACGGTCGTCGCCGACCTCTACGAGACGATCCTCGTGTTCGAGGGGAAGACGATCACCTTTCCGGAACATGCGCGCGAGGCCGTCGCGGAGGTCACGACGCGAGAAGGGACGTTCACGGCGGCCGACCTTCCGGGGCTTCCCGACGGCGAGAGCGGGCTGACGCTCGTCAGACGGTTGATTCGCGAGGGCTTCCTGCGGCAAGCTCGCAAATAGCGGGGCCGCCCATCGCGACACGTTCTGTGATCACGCCTTCCTCGTCGATGAGGAACGCGATCGGCGTCGCGAACATCCCGTACTGCTTCGATATCTCCCAGCTGCGCTGAAGGAGCACAGGGAAGGGATAGTCGTGCTCTTGCGCTTTCCGGCGGTTTTCCTCTTGCTCCCCGCGGCTGATCATCACGAGCTCCAGCCCGTCGCTGAGCCCGGAGTTGACGATGCGAACGAGGTCGGGGGCAAGTGCGTCGCACGGCCCGCAGTCGACGTCCGAGAAGACGAGCAAGACGTTGCTGCCGCGGAACTCGGTGAGCGAGCGCATCGTGCCGTCGAGGTCCGGAAGGACGAACGTCGGCGCGATCGTGCCCGGCTCGAGACCGTCGCGGACGAGTCGGCTACCAGACGTGTCCCGCAAAGCCATGCCCGCAGAACCGGCGCGGCCGTTCCCGTCGGGCGAGACGGGCCAGCTCGTGATCATGTCCAGCACGAGCTCGACGCCCATGGCCTGGATCGACGCGACCTTCCCCTCGGCGTCGATCAGGTAGCCGGTGGGCGTCCCCGCCGCTTCCATTGCCTCGATCGTCTTGTAGTCGCGGTCGAGCAGGATGTCGAAACTCCAGTCATGCTCGGCAGCCACCGACCTGAGCTCCTCTGCTTCACCCGACGACACGAGGACCACATGCCGTGAGTCATCTGGCAGCTCGCCAAGCTGTGGGGCGAGCTGCTGACAGTAGCCGCAGCCGGGGTTGAAGAAGACAAGCGCGAAGTCTTGGCCGCGGTACTTGCCGAGGCGGCGCTCCGCTCCTTCGAGATCGGTGAGCGCGACGTCGGGCACCTCGCTTCCCACCGGCAGCATCGGCGTGTCCGGCGGCTCAGCAGTCAGCTCCTGCACGAGCGCGGCCAGCTGGTGACGTTCGTGGTGTGCGCGTCCGTGCTGCTCGAGCAAGCGGAGGTACAGCACGCCGAGCACGGCGGCGAGCGCCCACCCGACGGCGAGCAGCACGATCAGCAGAACCTCCACGAGGCGGCATTCTGCCTCACCGCTCAACTCTCGCGCGCGCTCGTCGTCTCAATGAAGAAGTGGTGCGCAGGCGCGCCACGGTGTGCCGCTCGAGTCACTCGACCCTGCGCTCACCCGCTCGGCCGGCTCGAGCGGCACGTTTGCGCTTTCGCTCATTAACGCAACTTCTTCAGGGCACGTCCGAGTGCCTGGCCGCCCGCGAGCACGGGCTCGAACAGGTCACCGTGCTGTTCGACCCGCTCGAGCGCCTCGCGCATCCCGAAGCGGCGCGGCGTCACGTCCTCTGTGAGCTCGTCCCAGCGGAGCGGCGTCGAAACCGGCGCGCCCGGCTTCGGCCGCACCGAGTAGACGGAGGCAATCGTCTTCCCCCGTGCGTTCTGGCGGTGGTCGACGAGCACGCCCTTGCGCTTGCGCTTCAGCCATTCGGTCGTGACGAGCCCTGGGTGCCGCTCCTCGAGGCCGCGCGCCACGCGCTCCGCGAAGGCGTAGGTCCGCTCGAACGTCGCTCGGCGCACAATCGGTACGAGCACGTGAATCCCGTCGGCGCCGCTCGTCTTGACGTAGGACTCGAGCTCGAGCCGCTCGAGCTCCTCGCGGATCAGGTGAGCGACACGGATCGCGAGCGCGAAGCCGCCCTCGGGTGGGTCGAGGTCGAAGAGCACGAAGTCCGGGCGGTGTGGCTTGTCGACGCGCGAGTACCAGGCGTTCATGTCGATGCAGTTCATCTGCACCATCCAGAGCACTGCCTCCGGCGAGTTGACGAGCGGGAAGTCGACGAGCCGCGACCCGCCCTCGCGCGGGCGGGTGCGGAAGGTGCGCGTCGGTATCCAGGAGGGCATTCCCTTCGGCGCCTGCTTCTGGAAGTACGCGTCCCCGGCCATGCCGTAGGGCCTGCGCTTCATCGTGAACGGCCGGTTGCGCAGATGCGGGACGAGCACCGGCGCGATCGCGCGGTAGTACTCGAACAGGTCCTGCTTCGTGATCCCTTCGTCGGGGAACAGGACACGTTCCGGGCTCGTGAGGCGGACCGACCGCGACGCCACGCAGCGGGTTGTACCTGTCCGATGGTGCTCGGCGGGGGACCGGTGCGCCGGCCACACGGATCGGGGAGACTTCACCCGCGATGGAGCTCGATCGCCGTCGACTCAAGGAGCAGATCCACGAGCTGTACCGCTCCGAGCACGAGGCGATGGGCGAGCGGGGAACGCTCGAGCGCCTCGAGCGCGGGCGGGAGTGGAATCTCGCCCCGACTCTGGCTGCGGGCGGGGTGGCTGTCTTCCCGCACGCGGGTGTCTTCGACTGCGGACACCAGGTCGCCGCGGTCGTCCACGGGTGCCTCGACAGCGGGGCGGAGCGCGTAGTCGTCATCAGCGTCCTCCATGCCTTCACCGACGAGATGGAAGACGCCCGGAAACGAGTCTCAGCGGGTGCGGATCCATCGGCCTGGCCCTTCTGGGGAATCCAGGGGCCGGGCATCGACGGGCGTGACGAGTGGCGCGACGACCACTCGCTCATCAGCTTCCGGCACTTCTGGGAGGCCGAGACGAAGCGGCGGGGAATCGTCGCCCCCGAGGTCGTCGAGCGCTATCCGTACCTCGCCGGCGGCCGGCCGGACCAGCTCCCGGGAATCGACGGGCTCGCGAAGCTCACCGAAGGCGCCGTGGTCGTGTCCACGGCGGATCCGTTCCATCACGGGATCGGCTACGGCGATCCACCCGAGCGGTCACTGGCTCCCGACAGCGGGGGCCTCGAGGTGGCCCAGAAAACGATCGAGGCTGGAATAGAGCTCCTCGCCCGCGGCGACTACGCCGCGTACGACGCGCATTGCGTCCAGGCGAAGAGTGACGCCCGCGATGCCGGCCAGGTTTTCCGCTATCTGCGTGGCGAGCTGAGCGGGCAGATCCTCGACATGACGTACACGGACGCGTCGGAGCTGTACGAGGCTCCCCGCCCCACATGGGTCGCGGCTCCCCTGGTTGCGTGGCAGCACGTCGTGAGCCGTCGATAGAAAGCGATCTTCGATCGCTTCATGGCAGTTCCCCCCCACACGGGTGCAGAGAGCCGGTTTCTGAGGTGAGCATCTGGGGAAGGGCGGCTACAGGCGTCGACGGGAGGTAACCATGGAGTCAGCTCAGAGGACTGCGCGGATCGCAGGGCTGTGGTTCATCGGCACGTTCGTCTTCTCGATCCCAGCCTTGTTGTTCTACGACTCTGTTCTGAACGACGACGACTTCATCCTCGGGTCGGGGTTCGACACGACCGTTTCGGTCGGAGCGCTGCTCGAAGTCGGATTGGCGATCTCGAACATCGCCACCGCCGTCGTCCTGTTCCCGATCCTCAAACGAGTAAGCGAAGCCGTCTCGCTCGGCTACGTCGCGCTTCGCACGATCGAGTCGGCGATGATCCTGACCGGCGTCATCAGCCTCATGTCCGTTGTCACCCTGCGCGACGACCTCGCAGGTACTGGCGTCGATGCCGACACGCTCACGCTCGCAGGCCAGTCGCTCGTCGCCGTCCACGACTGGACGTTCACCCTCGGGCCGCAGTTCTGTGCCGGCTTCGGAAACGGGCTCCTGCTCGGCTACCTGATGTACAAGTCCCAGCTCGTGCCGCCGCGAATGGCCCTGGTGGGGCTGATCGGCGGGCCGCTGGCCTTCCTTGGTGGCGTCCTCATCCTCTTCGGGGTGTTCGACAACCCGAGCGCAGGCTCATTTGTCTTCACCGCCCCGGAGATCGTGTGGGAGTCGTTCCTCTGCATCTACCTGACGTTCTGGGGGTTCAGGCAATCGTCACCGCTTCTGCAAGGCGAGACGCGCGTAGCGGCGGCGACCTGAGCATCACGGTCGTCCGCACCAAGGCGGAACACCGGCCGTCTGATCTCTGCACCACAGCGCGCCTCCGGCTCGGGTGTTTGCCGGACCGAAAGCGGTTCTGTCCCGGCTGGCCAACGTGCGCCTTGCTGTCGGGGCCGGCCGGCACCGACGACGGTTGTGGCACGGCCCCGGCCGACACTAGAAGTGACGCCCGACAGCTCCTCCCGCCCAGATCGCCGTCAGACCGACAGACACGGTCGCAATGACGTTCACGAACGCGAAGGCCATGTGGAAGCTGCCGAGGTCATACGTCTCCTGCGCAAACATCGAGTAAGTCGTGTACGCGCCGAGGAAGCCAGTCACGATGCCCAAGCCGACCCACGACGGCGCGTGATGCCGGTTCACGATGGCCGCGACTGCAAGCCCCGCGAGGAAGCATCCCGACACGTTGATCAGAAAGGTGCTCCAGGGAAACGTGCTCTGCGACCGGTGCTCGATGAAGCGGTCGACTCCGTAGCGTGCGAGTGCGCCGAAGGCACCTCCGACAGCGACAGCGACAGTTGCCAGCATGACTGCTCCTTTAGATTCGTAGGAGCTATCAGCCGTGCTGGCGGTTGAAGGCGAGCCCCATCGCCCACTTTCGATCCTAGCGATGTCGCGCTGCGACGTGTAAGGCACACGGCGCAAAGTGACAGTAGGCGACAAACCCGCATGGCTGCGTGAATGCCGCCCCGTCGAGACGACCCCAGACGACCTCAGCCGACGCCCAAGGCTGACTGAAAGGCTGACTATCCGCCGATACCCGGCGGACGGAGTCGCGGCTCCAGAAAGACGAGAGCCCGCCGAAGCGGGTCGCCGAGACCTGATGCAAGGCAACCTACCGAGGCGGTGCCTAGCCGCTGCGGCGGATGCCCCTCACCAGGTCAGTTCCGATCGCGGTAGCCAGTACCGCCAGGGCCATAGTAGGTGCCAAGCTGTCCGCGATAGTCGTCGTCGTCCATCAACGAGTCATCGAACTCGGGTGCACTCTTGATCTCGTCCTTCATCAGGTTGACGAAGACCGTCTCGTCGTCGTGGTCGACGCTCTTGACAACGCCGGCCGGGAGCATGACCTTCTTGCCAAAGATCCACGGGCCGGTGTCCACGACGATGAAGGCTGAGCCGGCGTCGAACGTCGCCTCATCCACTTTGCCGATCGAGCCGTCGAGCGCCTCAACGCTGTAGCCGACGAAGTTCGCGTTGTCGAGGTCAACGCCGAGTGCTTGATACGTCCATACATCGATTGCCATCGTGCTCTCCTTTTCTCTGGGGTCTGCCAGCAGTACCCGAACGAGGGCGCGCCCTAAACCACCCACGTGTTTCGCACGCTGTAACCACGGGTGACGATGGCTGAACCAACCCGCTGATCGCCACCACTTGCTGTGTGGACGCGAGGTCCCTGTCGCCCACGCGCCTGACGGAGCACCTTCACCGGCGACCGCGTGCGCTAAGCCGCGAGCTTCTAAACCGTTTGGGCAGCTCCCGAAAGGGCAGAACCCTCTGGTGCTACGCCCACTCGACGACAAAGAGGACAACGGTGAACCAGCCCGGAAGGCTCCGAAAGGGCTACCCGTGCAGCGCTTCAGCCACGCCTACGGGAGAGGCCAGCACATGAAGGCCCAGTCGACGGAGATCGGGCGGAGTGCAGGAGGCGATCGCCACGGCGAAGCGATGGTGGCTCCGTCGCCACACGATCGATGAACTGCGTAGCTGGCCGCCGATCTGAAGCGCCTTCCGTGCCAATTGTGCCCATGCGCTGAGAGCGTGGTTTTCGCACGGTACTGTGCGAACTTCTACGGCCCGTACCCCGATCTCCCTGTATGAGAGCCCGGGGTAGCGGTCGAGGATCTCCCGGACATCCTCCGGACTGAGCCAGTCCTGCCAGCACACCTAACCCAGCACGAGCGTCGTGGCACGATGCCCGCTGAGGTGAGGCCCGAGATCGCTTACCGGCGGCTCGTCGCGGCCGATCTCGCGCGGATAGCCGAGATCGACCGCAGCGAGCGGATCGAAACCCTGTATGTGCAACGCGGCTCCCGGCTCGAGGAGAAGGCTGGCGACTGGAGCGCCCCAGCGTGGTTCAGCGAGGGAGAAGGCGAGCACTCGGTCGCCCACCAGCGCGCCGAGTGCGAGCGGCACCTCGCCGCAGGTGGGATCGCACTGGGAGCCTTCGCCGACGGGCAGCTCGTCGGCATCGGCGTTGTGATCCCGCACATCAGGCCCGGTATTGCGCAGCTCGCGTTCCTCCACGTGAGCAACACCTACCGCGCTCGCGGCGTCGGCGGGCACCTTAGCGAGGAGCTCGAACGCCTGGCCCGCGACCGCGGTGACACTGCGATGGTCGTTTCGGCCACGCCCTCCCTCAACACAGTTCGCTTCTACCGTCGGCGAGGCTTTGAGCCGATGGCAGAGCCGCTGCCGGAGCTCTACGAACTCGAGCCCGAGGACGTGCACATGGAGAAGCGGCTGTAAGTCGGGTTCGCGCGCGATCAAGCACCCGTCGGGCCGGCTCGAAGAGCTACCACCGGCGGTAGCTGCGGTGGCGTTCGGCGGCGGCTAGGTGGGGTCGACGCGCAGCGGGCGGCTCGTCACCGAACCGCCCGCCTTTTCGTTGCCGATCCTCGCCTCTGAGCGCCGCGTCAGCAGCGTCACTCAACTTGTGACCCGCCAGCCAAATAGCAAGTCATAACCGGCGATAGGGGAATCGCTGACGGCCACGCTTCGCCTGACGCGTTGGCGCGAGTAGCGGGCGAGGACACGGTTCTCCACGGCTCAGAGGTCCGTGGGCGAGTGTCGAGACGCGCATGCGGCCCGCGCCATGTCCTTCAGCAGCTTCGCTGGCAGTGCCCTTCGGGCAAAAAGCGTGCGAGTAGCAGGGACTTTCCCATGGGCGGTGACGGGGTCGAACCGCCGACCTCCTGCTTGTAAGGCAGGCGCTCTCCCAGCTGAGCTAACCGCCCTCCACTCAAGTATGCCCGGCGCGGTCGACCCGCTCGACGGCGCGCGCCAGCTCGACGCGTGACGAGACGTCCATCTTGCGGAAGATGTTGCGCAGGTGCGTCTCGACGGTCTTCTGGCTGAGGAACAACTCTGCTGCGATCTGAGGGTTGGTCTTCCGGTCCACCACGAGCCGTGCCACCTGGAGCTCGCGGCCGGTCAGCGAGTCGAGGCCTCTCCCGTCGCTCTTCCCCGGTCGCGTGCGCCTGTGCTTGCGATGTCCAAGCTTCCCCAGCTCGTGCTCTGCGGCATCGCGATAACGGAGCGCCCCGCAGCGCTCGAACCCGGCAGCAGCGAGCTCCAGATCCGCGACGGCTCGATCGCCGTCGCCCGCCTCGGCGAAGGCGCGACCTGCGAGCAGGCGGGAGAAAGCTGCCTCGACTGGGGCTCCAACTTCGTCCGCTCTGGCAGCCGACGCGCTCGCGAGGTCGGCCGCAGTGGCGGCGTTGCCGGCGTGGAGCTCGACGGCCGCCGCGGCTCGATCGGCCCAGACGGACGCCATCGGCAGCTGGACGGCCGCGGCCCAGGCCTGAGCCGCCTCGGCTGCGCGTCGCGCCTCGGTGTCCCGGTCGAGCTCGAGCCAGCAGCGCGCGGCCACCTCGAGGTACCGAGCTCTCGGGCTCCCCGCGATGAGCACGAGCTCCTCGCCGCCGGCAGAGCCGAGTAGCAGCTCGACCGCGCGCTCGGGTTCGCCCGTCTCGAGCAGGACGGCGGCCAGGCCGGCGGCTGCCTCGGCCGAATGGAAGTTCTCGCCGGCGTCCTTGCTGAGATCGACGCTCTCCTGAGCTACGGCAAGTGCGAGTTCCAGGTCCCCCATCCGGACCGCGGCAGAGCCACGGCCGGAGAGGCTCCACACGAGGGCATGGGTGTTGCCCAGCAGGCGCGCCGCTTCGATGCCGCCGTCGAGCAGGTCGCCGGCTTCCGCGAGCTTGCCGCGCTGGCGCCACACGCCACCGAGCACCTGAACGAGGACGAGAAAACGCTCTCCCTGACCTGTGGCACGCGCCACCGCCAGTGTCCGGGTGGCATGGGCGTCGCCGTCGGCGTAACGATCGAGGTAGAGCTCGACACCGGCGAGCATGGCACCGGCGTCGAGGTTGCGAGCGAGTTCCTCGTCCGACAGCGACTCGAAGATGGCCACTGCCTCCGCAAGGTGGGCTTCGGCTCGGTCGGGCGCCCTCATCATCGACTCTGCAAGAGCGAGCCTCCCCAGTGCAGCGGCGGTCAGACCCGGGTCGCCGAGGCGTCTCGCTGCGCTCACGGCCCGCTGGGCCGTCTCGTGCATTTCGGCGAACCTGGCTCGCCAAAACTCGTTTATGGCGAGCTCGGTCATGAGCGCGACCGCCTCGGGCGAGTCGTGATCGGGTAGCTCTTCCAGGGCTCTCGCCAGGCGGATGCCTGCCTCCTCCTGCCGTCCGAGCAGGCTCTCCACGGTGGCGCACGACCGCGCGAGCCGTGCCTGGAGGGCGTACGCGTCCGCGGGCACGATCTCGAGCGCCTCGAGCAGATCGCTATGGCTGTCTGCGTACCGGCCGGTGGCTGTGAGGGCTGCCGCGTGAGCGACGAGGAGCTCGATGCGCTCCTCCGCCGGCGCCGTCTGCGGGAGGAGGTGCAGTGCGTCGCCGAGCCACCGCGCCGCGCTCGCCGGCGCAAGACGCGTCGACTCCTCCGCTGCCTCGCGAAGGACCGATATAGCGGCGACGTCACCTTCGCGCGCCGATCGCTCGACGTGGTGCGCACGGGCCGCCGCCGTAGCGCCGCGTGCTGCTAGTGCCTCGGCGCAGCGTTCGTGGGCACCCAGCCGCCAGCCCCCCAGCGTCGCTTCGTAGACCGCACGCCGGACGAGCGGATGCCGAAAGCGGAAACGCCGCGGCACGTTGGTCTGGCGAATGAGATCGAGGCGCAGGAGCTCGTCGACCGCGTCCATCGCCGACTCCTCGGATGTGCCGGCCGCCGCCGCCGCCAGCTCCGGCTCGAATGGATCGCCTGCCACCGCCGCCCCTTCGAGCACGACGCGTGACGTGTCCGACAAAAGGGTCAGTTCCTCGGTCAGCGACGCGGCTACGGTCGACGGAACGCCGACCGCCGAGGACATCTCCGGAACACCGGCAGCGTCGATGTCGGCCGGCTCGAGCGAGCGGGCGAGCTGCTCGAGGTAGAACGGGTTGCCACCGCTCTCCTCGAAGAGCAGGGTGGCAGCGGCGGCATCGACGGCGCCGCCGAGCAGCTCGCGAGATTCGTCGGACGTCAGGGCGCCGAGCTCGAGGCGTGTCAACGTGCCCGCGCGGTGCGCTCGCTCGAGCGCGGTTGACAGGCGTTCGGGCGTCTGCCGGGGTCGAACGGCCACGGCGATGAGCACCGCTGCGCCCGGCGGCCTGCGCAGCAACGCGCCCAGTAGCTCCACCGACGCCGAATCGGCCCAATGGAAGTCATCGAGGACCAGCACGAGCGGCTTCGTAGCAGCGAGCTGCTCGAGCAGCGCCTGCACGGCCCGGTGGCTGCGGTACCGCTCGTGCTGCAGTGCCGCCTCGCCCCCGCTCGTAAGAGTGGACAGTGAGGGGAAGACGTGCGCGAGCTCGGTTCGAACATCGTCGTCAAGGGCGGCAAGAGCCGTTGGCTCGAGACCCTGGACGTACTCGTCCAGAGCATCCACGTAGACCGAGAACGGCAGGTCTCGCTCTAGCTCCGACGCCGAGCCCGCGAGGACGAGGTACCCGCGCGTCTCCGCTAGCCGGGCGAGCTCTTGGAGCAGCCTCGTCTTGCCAATCCCAGGCTCTCCCACCAGCTCGATCGCGCCGCCCGAGAAGCCTCGATCGAGCTCGTTGAGGACATGGTCGAGCGTGCCGAGCTCGTCAGCACGCCCGACGAGGTGCGCGTCCGCAAGAGCCATCTTCCCTCCGCACACGAGCATAGATCAGGGCATTCCGATCGAAAAATCAGGGTGCGAGATCAGGGTGCCGCCCTGATGTCGGGAGAACAGCCCGGCGGCAAGCTCGCCGCATGCCTCGTTACGTGCTTCACCACCGTCATGAGCCGCACGAATGCGGCGTCGTATTCGCCTCGTTCCGAGGCCACGAGAGTCCCCTTCGTCACCGTCCGACGGTCGGCTCGTGTCGCTCCGGGGGTCACGAAATCTGGTGGACCGTCGAGGCCGAGACGGACGAGGGCGCGCTTCGGCTGTTGCCGTTCTACGTCGCCGAGCGCACAACCGCAACCCCCGTACAGGAGGTGGAGATCCCATGACCACGCCCACACAAACACGGACTCGCGAGCTCGCTGCCCGCGAGGGCGACGGCATCAGGGTCGTCCTCCTCTGGCACCCGCGCGAGGACACCGTCACGGTCGCCGTCGACGACGCGCTCGCCGGCGACAGCTTCGAGCTCGCAGTCGCACGCGACCGGGCGCTCGACGCCTTCTACCACCCCTTCGCCTACGCCGCCTGAAAGGAGAACCATCATGTCGCGCACGGACAACAACAACCGCAATCGCAACATCGCAGCCCGCATGGGCCGCTGGAGCGCCGCCCACTGGAAGACCGCGACGTTCGGCTGGCTCGGCTTCGTCGTCGTCGCTTTCGCACTGAGCAGCATGGTCGGGATCAAAGGCCCCGACCCGGACGCGACCGGCCCCGGCCAGTCCGGCCGCATGGACAAGATCCTCGACGCCGGGTTCAAGCAGCCCGCCGGAGAGAGTGTCCTGATCCAGAGCCGCTCACTGCGGGTGAACGATCCCGCGTTCGCCGCCGCAATTCAGGACGTCGTTGCCCGCGTCTCGACGGTGGGGGCCGTGCAGCACATCCGTCGCGGCGAGATCGCCAAGGACGGTCACGCGGCGCTCGTCGACTTCGAGATCCGCGGCGACGACACGAAGGCGATCGACAAGATCGCGCCCGTCCTCGACCGCGTTGCCGAGGTTCAGCAGCGCCCACCCACAGCTCTTCATCGGCGAGTTCGGCGAAGCCAGTGCGGCCGATGGGACCGCCACGGCGTTCAACAACGACCTGGCGAAGGCCGGCATGTTGTCGCTGCCGATCACGCTGTTGATCCTCCTGATCACGTTCGGGGCGCTCGTCGCCGCGGGCGTGCCGCTCCTGCTGGGGCTCACCGCCGTCTTCGCGACGTTCGGCTTGCTCGCACTCCCCAGTCACCTGCTCCCGATCGCCGACGAGGCGCCCGCGCTCATCCTGCTCATCGGCCTGGCCGTCGGCGTCGACTACGCCATGTTCTACTTGAAGCGGGAACGGCAGGAACGTGCCGCCGGTCGCAGTGAGCGGGCAGCGCTCGAAGCCGCGGCCGCGACATCCGGCCGCTCGGTGCTGATCTCCGGGCTGACGGTGATGGCCGCGATGGCCGGGATGTTCCTTGACGGCGACCCGACCTTCTCGTCGTTCGCCCTGGCGACGATCGTCGTGGTCGCGATCGCGGTGCTCGGCTCGCTCACCCTCCTGCCGGCCCTGCTCTCGCGGCTCGGCGACAATGTCGACCGGCTGCGTGTCCCGTTTGTCCGGCAGGCTCCGCCGCAGCGATGGCGAAAGCCGGATCTGGGGCACGATCGTCGACCGCGTCCTCGCCGGCCCGCCTCTTCGTGGTCCTTGCCGGCGGCCTGCTGGTCGGGCTCGCCGCACCTGCTCTACAACTGCGGCTCGCGGCTCAGGGCCGGAATCGTTCCCGCAGTCGCTGCCGTCATGCAGACATACAGCCGGATGCAACAGGCGTTCCCGGGCAGCGCATCCCCGCGACGTCGTCGTCAAGGCGCCGACGTGCACGCGCCTATCGTCGCGCGGCGGTCGCGCAGCTCCGGACGCGGGCGCTTGCGAGCGGTCTGATGCACGAGCAGATCACTGTCGACGTCAACAGGGCGCGACGGTCGCGAACATCACCGTCCCGATCGCGGGAACGGAGCCGACGCCGCGTCGAACGCCGCAGTCTCCGCGTCTTGCGCGACGACATCGTTGCCGCAGACGGTCGGCGCGCTCCGAACACGGAGGCCGGTGTCACCGGGCTGACGGCCTCGTGGAAGGACGTCAGCGACCAACGACGAGGTCGAACCTGGCGCCGGTCGTGGCGTTCGTCCTCCTGTTCGCGTTCGTGCTGATGCTGGTCGCATTCCGCTCGCTTGTGATTGCGTGCAAGGCGATCGTGCTCAATTGCTGTCGGTCGCTGCTGCCTACGGCGTGATCGTGCTCGTCTTCCAGTACGGCGTCGGCAACGGGTTGCTCGGCTTCAGCTCCACGGCGGCGTCGACACCTTCGTCCCGCTGCTCCTGTTCGTGATCCTCTTCGGCCTCTCGATGGACTACCACGTGTTCATGCATCAGCCGGATCCGCGAGGCCGTCAGACAACGGGGAGAGCACGGAGAGCTCGATCGCCCACGGCATCCGGTCCACCGCCGGCGTCGTGACCAGCGCAGCGATCGTCATGGTCTGCGTCTTCGCGATCTTCGGCACGCTCTCGATGCTGTTCTTCAAGCAGTTCGGTGTCGGGCTCGCGGCGGCCGTCCTCATCGACGCGACGATCGTCCGCGCGATGCTGCTGCCGGCGTCGATGAAGTTGCTGGGCGAATGGAACTGGTACCTGCCGAAGTGGCTCGAGTGGCTCCCGCAGCTCGACTCCGGCGAGCCCGATCTCGAGGCTGGAGCCTGCCTCGAGGCCGCGCCGAAGCGAGCCCGCACGCCCGCCAAGAGGAAGCGCGCTCACGCCCTGCCGCTTCATCGGCCTCCTGCTGATCGGCCTCGTTGCGCTCGGCCTCGGTACCTCGGGTCTGCTCGAGCGCGGGATGCAGTCTCCGTGCCGGCGGGCGCGAAGGCGGGCGATCTGATCGATGAAGCCCTGCATTACGGCACTGAAGACGGCAGCTATCAAGCCGACTGCGGGACGCTCGTGGTACCCGAGAACCGGGCCGACCCGCAGTCGCGGCTCATCGCCCTGCCGGTGAAGCGCATCCGCGCCCGAGCGGACGAGTCGGCCGAGCCGATCTTCCGGCTGCAGGGCGGGCCGGGCATCACCAACATGACGTTCCCCGAGGCCAGCCGGTTTACCGACAGCCACGACGTGGTGCTCGTCGGCTACCGAGGCATGGACGGCTCCGCAGTGCTCGACTGCCCCGAGGTGGAGTCGGAGATGAAGCGCTCGACCGACCTGCTCGGGGAGACGTCCAACCGCGCACGCGGCGAGGCGTTCCGGGCGTGCGCCGACCGACTGACGGCGGACGGCTTCGATCTCCGGGGCTACAGCCTGCCGCAGCGGGTCGACGACCTCGAGGCCGCACGCAAGGCGCTCGGCTACGACCGCGTCGACCTCGTCAGTGAAAGCGCAGGCACGCGCACGGCGATGATCTATGCCTGGCGCTACCCGAAGAGCATCCACCGCTCGGTGATGGTCGCCGTGAACCCCCCGGGCCACTTCGTGTGGGATGCGAAGACCACCGACGAGCAGATCCGGCGCTA
Source organism: uncultured Actinomycetes bacterium (assembly GCA_963711315.1). Classification (GTDB taxonomy): domain Bacteria; phylum Actinomycetota; class Thermoleophilia; order Gaiellales; family Gaiellaceae; genus PALSA-612. Next base: position 632,536 of record CAVQDQ010000004.1, on the reverse strand, counting down.
CGCCGCGCTCTGCGCGGCGGACGCGTCCTGCCGGCGCCGCACGCCGGACCTCGCCGCCTCGCTCCACTCCGCGTTCGAGAACGTTCCGGAGCGCTGGTGGTTCCTGCCGGTCAGGGAAGGCAACGTCAAAGCGGCCGCCTTCTTCGGGCTGATGGAGTCCACCACCGACGGCGGGGGGCCACTTGCCGCGCCATGGACGATCGACACGCTCCTCTCCGCCGGCGACGGTGACGGAGGCGGTGCGTGGCTCCTGTCGCTGATGGCTCAGGTCGTGTTCCCGAGCGAGCAGCTCTGGGGTGACGTCGCCGCAGTGGCCAGGATCGATGCCCCGTACGCCCGCCGCCTCTACGCGAACCGCTCCGACGGCGAGTCGATCATCGGCACGCCCGGCGCCGACCTGATCTGGGTCGGCGGCGAGCTAGTCGACGCATGGCCGGGGACGCCGGACGAGAACGACTACGCGCAGGTGCGCGACTCGAAGGTCGAGACGCTCCTGATCGGCGGCAACCTGGACTTCGCCACACCGCCGCAGTGGGCGACGCGCGACCTCCTGCCGCACCTGCCGAACGGCCACCAGGTCGTCCTCCATGATTTCGGCCACAGTGGAGACTTCTGGGCAAACCAGCGAGCGGCCGGCAAGCGGCTGGTCACGACGTTCCTCGACAGCGGCAAGGTCGACGACTCGCTCTACAAGCCCGCCACCGTCGACTTCACCCCGGCGGTCAGCCACACCACGATCGCGAAAATCGTCGTCGGTGCCATGCTGGGGCTCGCCGCGCTGACCGTCCTCTCGCTCGCGTGGATGGCCCGTCGGGTGCACAAACGAGGCGGGTACGGCCGCAAGGCTAGCGCCGTCCTCCGCTCGGTCTATCCGATCGTGCTCGGCCTGGGCGGCTGGTTCCTCGGCGTCCTCATCGTGCTCGTCGCCTTCCCTTCGGTTCCCCTCGATCACGAGATCCTGGGCGTGGTGTCCGTCGGCGTGCCGGTCGGCCTGGGCATCTTCTGGGCATGGGTGAACCGCGACTGGTCGGCGAAGGCCAAGACCATCGGATTCGCGACCGCGACGGGAGGCGCCCTCGTCGGTGCGTGGCTGGGCTTCAACGCGACAACCGACCTGTTGGCTCTCGTCACCGCCATCCTCGGAGCGCTCGTGAGTGCGAACCTGGCGCTGATCGTCCTCGACATCGTCTGGGATCGGCAGGCTCATGATCGCCTCGGTGCGACCGACGTCAACGAGATCCTGGAAGTGCGGCCCGCCTGATCACCACACGCCCCATTCGGGCAGCGGTCGCCTCGTCAAGTCCTGTGTATCCCCGGGTTCGCAGGACTTGATGCTGCCTCCGCCTCTCATGTGGTGGCACAGGTAGAGGGCTCAGGAAGCAGTGTTGGGAGGGTGCCAGCACCCTTTCGAACGGCAAGCTGCCACGGTTGGCGCAACGGCACGAGTGTGAGAGCGTGCGCAGGACGGATGGCATCCGCCACCCCGACGAGGCGAAGGGAAGAGATTGCGGCGAACGCCGAGTCTTCTGAAGGACACATGAAAGGAGCCCACAACAAACCGCTGCTTCTGACCGCGCTGGTCGTCGCGTCCGTCTCGTTGGGGACTAGCGCATCGGCTACCCGGACACCCTGGCCGCCCTGCTCCGCCCCCAGAAGGATCGTCGGTGGAGATGTTGAGGGCAATGGCGAGGGGCGGAGAGCTGAGGTCGAAGCTGTACGCAAACATCTGCGGGCCACACCGGGTGATCCGTGGCGTCAACTACAGCTACACGGTCGTCGTCACGAACATTGGCGACGCGAACGACCGCGTGTTGAGGGTCGTCCTCAGCCACTACGACCCGTTGACCCGGACATCGCTCCCATATCGCGGTGAACCCGCGGGGGTGAGAGCCGTCTGGATACGGAAGAATCTCAAGCCCGGCCAGAGCTTTCGTATCGGCTTCACGCTGCCCTTCAAGGAGCACAACGACCCGACGGGCTCCAACTTCAGCGTGGGAGTCGACCGAAGCTCCATCGGCACGTACGACGTCGTCTTCATTCCACGCCCCTCATAGCCAAGCGCCCTAGCTGCCGAAGCCAGCCCCTCCCGGTCCGGCACCGGTCCGGCACGCCCTCGCAAAACCGGCACAAATCGCAGAAACCGAATGGCTCAACCATGCAGTTTTCGCATGGCCGCTAATCCCAAAATGCCCCCAGCGGGATTCGAACCCGCGCTACAGCCTTGAAAGGGCTGTGACCTGGGCCGCTAGTCGATGGGGGCCCTGAGCCAGGATAAGGCCGCGGCCAGCATAGCCCTCAGCGTTCGGGACGAATGCTCTGCCGGAAGCGGAAGACGTTGTCAGGGTCGTACTTCGACTTGACCCGCCGTAGGCGCGGATAGTTCGAGCCGTAATACGCGTGCTCCCAGTCGACGAGGTCCACGTCGATGTAGTTCTGGTAGGCGTGCCCCGAGGCGTACGGCTGCATCGCCCCCTGAAGCCGCGTAGCCAGGCTAGTGCCGCTGCGTCGCCGGAAGCGTTGGCGATCGCGGCGTAGTACTGGATCGAGAAGAGCTCTCGCCGGTGGACGAACGCGGTCGCGTTCGGCGCGACTCGGTTGATCGCGCCGCCGTACGAGTCGAGGATCGCCGCCCCGCCCCCGTGGCCTTGCCGCTGCTCGATCCACGTGCGGAGGGTCGATATGCCGGCCGCAGGCAGCCGCTTGGCGAAATAGTCCGACTTGGCTGCGAATCGCGTTCGCGGCAGAGAGCCCCTTGGGGCGAGATGACACTCATCGAACCCGAGCGTCTTGCAGCCTGCCCAGCGCTCCATCAACTCGAAGTACTGCGATGTGCCCGTTGTCAAGCTCCCGCCCGGGACGGCGCGCAACGGCGCGAGCAGCTGCCTGAGCTTCGCTTCCGAACCGAAGAACTGGCCGAACGCCTGCACGCTCGGCTGGGTGGCTCCGGTCGCGAGGCGACAAATCGAGAAGAGGCTGTCCGGAGCTCGCGGAGCAAATCGCTGCCACGCCGACGACCACGTCGTTCATCGACGCCCAAGGCCACGTGAGCACGAAGTACGACGCCTGAGTGACAGGATGGACACGGAAGCGGAAGCTCGTGACGACCCCGAAGTTGCCGCCTCCGCCGCCCCTGCAGGCCCAGTAGAGATCAGCGTGCTTCGTTCGATCGCACGTCAGTATCCGTCCGTCTGCGGTCACGATCTGGACGGAGAGAATGTTGTCCGCCGTCGTTCCGAGCTTGCGCGACGCAAATCCGACGCCGCCGCCGAGGGCGAGCCCGCCCACGCCGACCGTCGGGCAGGAGCCGGCCGGAATGGTCCCGCCGGCACTCGCCAGCCGCGCATAGACGTCGATCAGCCGAGCGCCGGCTCCGATCGAGGCCGTCTGTGCCGGCCGTTGCACGGCGATCCCGCCGAGGGCGCTCAGGTCGAGCACGAGCCCGTCCTCCACGGTCGAGTAGCCCGCGTAGCTGTGCCCTCCCGAGCGGGCACGGATCCGGATGTCGCGCCTTCGCGCCCAGAGGATCGCCTGCCGCACGTCTGCGGCGCCGGCGGCGCGCAGTACGGCCAAAGGCTTCACGCCATCGAAGCGCTCGTTGAAAGGGGCGTATACGCGCGCATACGCAGCGCTGCTGCGACCGATCACGGGGCCGTCTACCAGCCGCGCCAGCTCGCGAAGGCGCGGGTCGCCTGCCCGCATTCGCGCCCCGGCGACGGCATCACCGGCGAGCACGAAGCTCAGCGAGCCGAGGACGAACGTGCGCCGGTCCATCGGCGGCCAACATACCTCGTAGCCGAGTATGATCCTCCTAGTCAAATGTTGACTACCCAAGCGGTCACGAGGTCACGGCTCATCCGGCTCGGGTTGGGGGGCGGCGCGGCGCTCGTCGCCGGGGGCGCGGGGCTCGGCACAGCTCGACCCGCACGTGCGCAGGCTGCCGTGGAGCCGACGGAAGGCGACCTCGCAACGGTGAGGCTGTTGGCGTCCGGCGAGCTGCTCGCGCAGGCTTTCTACGCGAGCGCCCTCGCCTCGAAGAGGCTTTCGAAAACAGACGCGGCTGACCTGGGGCGAGCGCTCGAGCACGAGCGGGATCACTACATCGCGCTCAAGCGGACTCTTGGCGACGCCGCGCCGCTCGCGGACGACTTCGAGTTCACCTTCCCCACGGACGCCTTCACGCGACGCGGCCGGATGCTCCGGCTGGGGACGGCAATCGAGACTGCCCTCGCGGGCACGTACGCGAATGCCGCCGCGACGGCAAGCACGCCCGAGCTCCGGACTCTGCTGGCGCAGGTTGCAGTCTCGGAGGCGCAGCACGTCGCGGTGCTGAATCGCATGCGCGGAGGCGCGCCGACGCCCTCCTTCCCCGAGCTCTTCGACGTCGAGCGGGCGTCGGCGGCTCTCGGCCCCTTCTTCGGAGACTAGATGCGTCCGCTTGCGCTCATGCTGGGGATCGCCGCGTGCCTCGCCTTCTCCGGGTCAGCCTCCAGCAGGGCGACCGCTCAGATCACCGTCTACGCCGCCGCGTCTCTGACCGACGTCTTCCCGAAGATCGACTCGCGCCAGAAGTTCTCGTTCGCAGCGTCGAACACGCTCGCACAGCAGATCCGGCAGGGAGCGCCGGCCGACGTGTTCGCCTCCGCGGACACGGCCAACCCACAGGCTCTCTACTCGGCCGGTCTCTGCAGTCAGCCGAGAGTCTTCGCGACCAACAAGCTCGTGGTCGTCTACCCCAGGTCGAATCCCGGCAACGTGAAGACGGTGTTCGACCTCCGCCGGCCGGGCGTCAAGGTCGTGATCGCGAGACAGGGGGTCCCCGTCGGCAACTACACGCGGCAGATCCTGCGCAACCTCGGCATCAGCGCCGCCGTGCTGTCGAACGTCGTCAGCCAGGAGCCGGACGTGCGCAGCGTGCTCGCGAAGGTGGCGCTCGGCGAGGCCGACGCCGGTTTCGTCTACAAGACCGACGCCGCGACGGTGGCGAACGACGTCAGCGTCATCAAGCTGCCTGCCTGGTCCCAGCCGCCGGTGCGGTACGGCATCTGCGTAGTCTCCGCGAGCGTCGACAAGGCCGGCGCGCGAGCGTTCATCACCAGGGTGCTCGGCAGGCCCGGCCGCACACGCCTGACCGCGGCCGGGTTCGGCGTGCCCGCGGCGAAGAAGTAATCCCATGCGCCGCTCGGCGTTCACGATCGTGCTCGTTCTCGCCCTCGGGCTTACGCTCGCGTTCTTCCTCCTGCCAATCGCGGCCGTGTTCCTGCGCGTTTCGCCCGGGACGCTCCTCGACCAACTGGGGAGAGACGTCGTGGTGGATGCCCTCGTCGTGAGCGCCAAGACGAGCCTGATCGCGCAGGCGATCGTCTTCCTCGTCGGCACGCCTGCGGCCTACCTCGTCGCCCGGCGCCGGTTCCGCGGCCGTGCTGTCGTGCTGACACTGATCGAGCTCCCGCTCGTGCTGCCTCCCGCCGTGGCGGGCATCGGCCTGCTCGCGGCCTTCGGCCGCCTCGGCCTGCTCGGCAGCTCACTCGACGTGCTGGGTGTGTCCGTCGGCTTCACGCAGGCGGCGGTCGTAATGGCGATCCTGCTCGTGGCCGGGCCGTTCTACGTGCGAGGGGCGGTTGGCGCCTTCGAGTCGCTCGACCAGAACCTGCTCGATGCCTCACGCACGCTGGGTGCAGGGCCTGCACGCACGTTCACGCGAGTGGCGATCCCGCTGGCGGCACCGGGCCTCAGCGCAGCCGCCGCACTGTCGTTTGCACGCGGGCTGGGCGAGTTCGGCGCGACACTGTTCTTCGCCGGCAGCCTGCAAGGCGTCACGCAGACGCTTCCGCTCGCCATCTACGCGGAGCTGGACGTCAGCTTCGACACGGCGCTCGCTGTAAGCGCCTTGCTCATCATCGTCAGCGCCTGCGTCCTCCTGCTCGTCAAACTCCTCCCTCTGTGGAAGCGCTCCGACTCACAGTCGACGTTCCCCGTCGTACCTTCCGCGTAGCGCTCGACCTCGCCGTCGGCCGCGAGACGGTCGCGCTGGTGGGGCCGTCTGGCGCCGGCAAGACGACGGTGCTGCGCGCGATCTCGGGCCTCACCCGGCCGGAGAGCGGGCGGATCGAGCTGGACGGCACGGTCCTCTTCGACTCTGCGGCGGGGATCGACGTCGCCCCCGAGCGCCGCCGCGTCGGGTTCGTCTTCCAGGACTACGCGCTCTTCCCACATATGACCGTGGAGCAGAACGTCCGCTATGCGGGCCGCGAGCGCGTCGACGATCTGCTCGAGCGGCTCGGGATCGCGAAGCTCGCCCGGGCGAAGCCCGAGTCTCTTTCGGGAGGCGAGCGGCAGCGAGTCGGCCTCGCGCGGGCGCTGGCCCGCGATCCGGGTGTGCTCCTGCTCGACGAGCCTCTGTCTGCGCTCGATGCACACACACGCATGGCCGTGCGTGCTGAGCTGCGCGAGCTGCTGGAGAGCTTCGACCTACCCACGCTGCTCGTGACCCATGACTACGAGGACGCGGCGGCGCTCGCCGGCCGGATCGGCGTGCTCGTCGAAGGCCGGCTGCTCCAGGTCGGCACGCCGGCCGAGCTCATCGCCGCTCCCGCCGACCCCTTCGTAGCGAGCTTTACCGGCGGCAACCTCCTGCGCGGCGATGCGACGCCCGGCGCCCGAGGGCTGACGCACGTACGGCTCGAGGACGGCACAGAGCTCGTATCCGCCGACGAGGTCTACGGCGCCGTGGGCGTCATCGTCTACCCGTGGGATGTGTCGCTCTCACGTGCTGTCATCGGCGGCTCGGCGCTCAACCACGTCGCGCGCCCGGTAACGTCGATCGTGCCGGTGGGCAACCGCGTTCGCGTGCGCGTGGGACCGCTCAGCGCGGAGCTGACGGCGCTCTCAGCAGAGCAGCTCGGGCTTCAGCGCGGAGAAGAAGTGCACGCAACGTTCAAGGCGACGGCGACGCGGCTCGTGCCTCTCGGCTGACGTCCTCGACGAAGCGCAGCGCGGCGCGTGCGGATTCGAGCCGCCAGAGATAGAGCACCCGGTCGAAGCCATCGGCGCGGGCGGCGGCGTCCTCGAGGCCCTCCACCACCGGCTGCAACGCCTCCTGCTGTCTCACCAGCAGGTCGGACGCATCGGCGCCGCGGCGTGACAGGAAGAGAAGCTTCAGCATCAGGTCCGAGCGCAAGTCCCGCACGTGCGCCGCGGGCTCGCGTAGCCAGCGCTCGACCTCGCGCCGTCCCGACCGAGTCGCGCCCAGCACCGTGCGCCGCGGCCCGGTGTTGCTCGGCTGCGATCCTCGCTCTTCGATCAGCCCCGTCTCGGCGAGGACGCCGAGCGCGCGGTAGACGAGCGGCCGCGAGCACGACCAGACGCGGCCCACCTCACCTCCGGGCGCGAGCGCGCGGGCGACCGCAAAGCCGTGAGCGGGCTGCTCGGCGAGCAGCGCGAGTGACGCCCACTCAGCCGGTGAGAGATCGGTCTGCGCTGCTCTCGGCACCTTCCGCCTTCCGGCGCTCCCAGGCCGCGAGCACGTCCTCGACGTAGCGGCGCTGCGATTCCGAGAACGGCAGGCCTGCGAGCAGCCGCCGCGCCTCGGCGGGGTCGTCGTTTTCGACTGCCGCCTCCAGGTGCTCGCGGATGTCCGCCGGCTCACGCAGCTGCCGTCGGAGCCAGCGGAGCAGGCTCACCCGGGCGGCGTCCATCAGCCCGTGTCCGAGCGCCGCACCACGGTTATGCCCCACGCCTGCCCGGTGGCGAACAGCTTGTCTGGATCGACGTCCTCCAGCCAGCCCAGGAAGTGGCGTTCGGGCGCGTCGGCCGTCGAGCCGTAGACAGCCGGCCGCTCCGGCGGCAGCTGGTCATCGAGCTCGCCGCGCTCGAGCGCGTCGCGACGTGCCTCGGCTTCCTCCGCCGCCGGCCCTTCCGCGTAGCCCTTCGCCATCGAGGAGAGTATCGAGGACTAGCGGAAGCCGTGTGGCGCGGCCTGGGTCGCCGGCGCCAGCAGCTGCGGACGCTTCGTGACCGTAACCGGAGGCGGCCACGGCCGTCCGCGGACGAAGACCCGCGTCAGCTTCGGCTCGTGCTTGATGCACATCCGCCCAAGGCCGAGCGTGGTGCAACCAGGCTCAGCACATCGCATCAGCATGCGCACACCAGTTCGATACCCGTCCAGCACCAGGTTGAAACCATGACAGATAGTGCGAGATCTGCCAACCTATCGGCATGGGGGAGCAGCATCGGGGGATGCGTGCCCCGCATCGGGCCGCACTCATAGGTCTCTTTGTGCTCGTTGCGCTGCTCGTGACACCGCCGGCCGTTGCCATAGATCCCGGATGGATCAACTTCCCCCCGGATCAGGTGGTCGAGGCGACGTCCTCCTCGGGCGCGGTCGTCACGTGGACCAATCCGACAACAGTCGATGGCACGTTGAACGTCGACTGCGCGCCCCCCTCGGGGACGACATTCTCCATCACGACGACGACGGTCACGTGCACCGCGACAGACCCCTTCCTTGACACGCCGGTCCTCTCCGACGCCTTCAGCGTCACCGTGCAGGACACGACACCGCCGACCGTGAACGTGCCTGGCAACATCACCGCCGAGGCGACCGGGCCCGGTGGGCGCACCGTCTCCTTCTCCGCCTCCGCGTCGGACATCGTCGACGGCCCCGTCTCCACGAACTGCTCACCGTCGTCGGGGAGCATGTTCGGCCTGGGAACGACGGGCGTCAGCTGCACCGCGACGGACGCTCATGGCAACACGGGCTCGAACTCCTTCTCCGTCACGATCCAGGACACGACGCCGCCGAGCATCACCGTCCCCGGCAACATCACGACCCCCGCGACCGGCCCCTCCGGCGCGGTCGTGACCTTCTCAGCTTCCGCGAGCGACCTCGTGGACACGAACGTCAGCGTCTCGTGCTCACCGCCGTCCGGGAGCGTCTTCCCCATCGGGACGACGACCGTCAACTGCACGGCAACGGACGACTCCGGCAACCAGGGCTCGGGTTCGTTCACCGTCACGGTGCAGGACACGACACCGCCGACCGTGAACGTGCCTGGCGACATCACCGCCGAGGCGACCGGCCCAGGCGGCGCGGTCGTCACCTTCATCGCGACCGCCTCGGACAACGTCGACCAGTCGCCGACGGTCACGTGCGGCCCGCCGTCCGGGAGCACCTTTGCGATCACAACCACCACGGTCAGCTGCACCGCGACCGACGACTCCGGCAATACGAGCGCGGCCAAGACATTCACGGTCACCGTCCGCGACACGACGCCGCCCAGCGTGACGGTTCCCGGCGACATGGTCAATGAGGCCACGGGGCCGAACGGGGTCCCGGTCACGTTCTCCGCGACCGCGTCCGACACCGTCAACGGCAGCATCGACCCGGCCTGCTCACCGTCGTCGGGTAGCACGTTCCCGCTCGGGGCTACCACCGTGTCGTGCACCGCGACGGATTCGCGCGGAAACAGCGCCAAGGGCACGTTCATCGTCACCGTGCGCGACACGACGCCTCCTGTGTTCAGCGCACTGCCAGCGGGAGTCGTATCGGAAGCCGACGGCCGGAGCGGCTCACGTGTGACGTACGTGCCACCGACCGCAGTCGACCTGGTCTCCGGCCCGGTTCTCGTTGCGTGCTCACCGGGACCCGGGGCGCTCTTCCCGCTCGGCGTCACGACGGTGGCCTGCACCGCGCAAGACGCACAGAAGAACGGTGCGTCGGCCTCCTTCACGGTCAGCGTGGTCGACAAGGCCAAGCCGGCGCTCAACGTGCCTCAGCCGCAGACGGTCTCGTCTCGCGGAGCCCCGACGCTGGCGCGCGACGACGCGCAGGTCGCAGCGTTTCTTGCAGCGGCCTCTGCAGCGGACATCGTCGATGGACCCGTGCCAGTCCTGAACGATGCGCCCGCCGTGCTACCGGTCGGGACAACTCGCATCACCTTTACGGCGAGGGACCGCGCAGGAAACGCGGCGACGGCCCAGTCCGAGCTCACCGTCGTCACCGCGGCGGTCACCCCGAAAGTCCAGGACACGACGCCGCCCAAGGACGTTACGCAGCTCAAAGCAAAGCCTGGCGACCGGTTCGTCCTCCTGACGTGGATCTCTCCGAAAGCCGATTTCGACCACCTGACGATCACCCGCTCCCCCGGCCGGGGCGGAGCGGCATCCACTGTCGTCTACAAGGGTTCGGCCAAGCAGTTCAAGGACACGAATCTCACCAACGGGGTGGAATACCGGTACGTCGTTGTTGCCTACGACATCGCGGGCAACTTCTCTCCTGGTGCCGTCGTCAGAGCGGTCCCCGACCGGCCGCTCCTCTATGCCCCTGCTGACGGCACCATCGTCACGAAGCCGCCGCTGCTCCGCTGGGCGCGGGTCGCCGGTGCCGCGTATTACAACGCACAGGTCTATCGCGCTCCGGCGCGTCGACCCTCCGCACTCGGGACGAAGATCATGAGCGCCTGGCCGATCCGGCCGCAGGTCGCCCTCGCCCAGAGCTGGAAGTTCAATGGTCGCACCCAGCGCCTGACACCGGGCATCTATCACTGGTTCGTCTGGCCCGGCCTCGGCGCGAAGTCGGCGAACCGCTACGGCCCCGTGCTCGGGCAGAGCACGTTTGTCGTCAAGCCTCAGGTCTGAGCGCTTCGCGGGACGCCCTAGCGCACCATCAGGTACATGAAGCCTTCGATTACGAGCAAGAACAGACCACAAAAGGCAACGGGGATTCGTATGTCTTCGCCGCCGTGCGCGGCGTTGTAGGGCACGATTTGGCGGAGCGCCGCAATCATGAGCAAGACCGGAAGGCTGAAGAGCAGGATGTAGAACAGGATCGCGAACATCCGCTCGACTCCCGACGCCTCCGCGGCGCCGCCGACTAGCGGCTCGTTCGCCGATATCGCTGCTGCCGGCACGGCTACTTTCACACGGTTGCTGCCTGGCCGCTTCTCCGCGCTGGCTGCCTTCTTCTTCGCCGCGCTGGCTGCCTTCTTCTTCGCCGCGCTGGCTGCCTTCTTCTTCGCCGCGTTCAGCTTGGCCTTCGGTGGGGGCTTCGGCTTCACGGCCTGCCTCGCCGGAGCCGGCGGAGGCGGAGCCGGTGGTGCTGGCGGCGTCGGTGCTGGCGGCGTCGGTGCTGGCGGCGTCGGTGCTGGCGGCGTCGGTGAAGGTGGCGGCGGGCGTGGCGCGGGTGGCGGAGGAGGAACAGGCGCAGGATCGGGGTCAGGGACTTGAGCCGACGGCATGCTCCGCTCGGAGACGGTCGGCGAGGCGGTCGCGCCTGTCTGGCGAGCCAGAGCGATCCCTGGCGCCACGACTAGCGCTGTGGCGACGACAGTGACCCGTATCAGCCACGTCCCCATCGCGTACCCAAGCCTAGTTGCTCTCGTTGCGAAACGCACGGAGCCGCCGCGACGCCCGTTCCTATACTCGCTGCGGGGCCGGTAGCTCAGTCGGTAGAGCAGGGGACTTTTAATCCCAAGGTCGCAGGTTCGATCCCTGCCCGGCCCACTCTTCCCTCGCCCGCTTCGCTTTCCGCTCGGGTGTGCGGCTTTCGGCTGTGCGTCGGAGCAGGCTTGGGCGAGCCGCGCCCGCCATGTCTGTCGCGGCGGCGACCTGCATCGAAACGCGCCGCCGTAAAGTGTCTTCGTGGAGCTGTCGAACGAGCAGTTGCTCGTTTTCCTCGTGCTGCTGGTGGCCGTCGCCGCCATGCTCGTGATCGCCCCGACGCTTCGAGTCCCCTACCCCATCATCCTCGTGATCGGCGGACTGGCGATCGGCTTCGTGCCGGGGATGCCAGAGCTCGAGCTGCCGCCGGATCTCGTGCTCGTCGCCGTCCTCCCCCCTCTGCTGTACGCGGGGACGTTCTTCACGTCGCTCCACGAGCTGAAGCTCAACCTGCGCCCGATCAGCCTGCTCTCAGTCGGGCTCGTGATCGTGACGACCCTCGTCGTGGCCGTCGTCGCCCATGCCACGATCGACGACCTCGCGTGGAGCTCAGCGTTCGTGCTGGGCGCCATCGTCTCGCCAACGGATCCAATCGCCGCGACGGCGATCGCTCGCCGGTTCGGGGTGCCGCGACGGCTCGTGACGATCGTCGAGGGCGAGAGCCTGATCAACGACGGCACGGCGCTCGTCGCGTACCGCTTTGCAGTCGTCGCTGTGCTCACAGGCAGCTTCTCCATCTGGGAGGCGGGGCTCAAGTTCGTCTACAGCGTGGTCGTCGGCGTCGCCATCGGCCTCGGCGTCGGCTGGTTGATCCGGCAGCTGCGACGCCGGCTGGACAACCCTCCGGTCGAGATCACCATCGCTCTGCTCAGCGGCTACCTGGCGTACATTCCCGCAGGCCTGGCCGGCGCGTCGGCCGTACTGGCTGCAGTCACAGTCGGCATCTACATGGGCTCGCATACATCGGAGCTCACGACGGCCCAGACGCGCGTGCAGGGCGACGCCGTGTGGGAGATCGTCGTATTCGTGCTGAACGCGCTCCTCTTCGTTCTGATCGGGCTCCAGCTGCCGCTGATCGTCGACGAGCTCTCGGGGGAGCCCGCGGGCACGCTGCTCCTGTATGGCGTGATCGTGTCGGCGACCGTCATCCTCGTTCGCATCCCCGGCGTCTTCGCGACGGCGTACATCCCCCGCTGGGCAAGCCGTCGCATCCGTGAGCGCGACCCGTATCCGCCGTGGCAGTACCCGGCATTCATCTCATGGGCCGGGATGCGAGGTGCCGTGTCGCTTGCCGCTGCACTCGCCCTTCCCTTGACCACTGATGCCGGTGCGCCGTTCCCCGGCCGTGACCTCATCCAGTTCCTTGCGTTTTGCGTGATCGTCGCGACACTCGTCGGCCAGGGACTGACCATGCCTCTGGTCATCCGGCTCCTCGGCCTAGAGACCGACACGCTCTCGGAGAATGAGGAGACGAAGGCTCGCATCAAGGCTGCCGAGGCGGCACTCGCCCGGCTCGAGGAGCTGGTGGACGAAGACTGGGTGCGACCCGACACGGCGGAACGAATGCGCGGCCTCTACGACTTTCGCAAGAATCGATTCGCGGCCCGTTTCGACAGCGAGGACGACGGCGCGATCGAGGAGCAATCGATCGCCTACCAGCGGCTGCGCCGCGAGCTGCTCGCGGCCGAGCGAGACCTGGTCGACCAGCTCAGGCGCGATGGCGTCATCGCCGAGCAAGTCGCGCAGCGCGTCATCCGCGATCTCGATCTCGAGGATCTGCGGCTCGACGCGTAATCCCCGTGAACGCGGAAGCCGCTCCGAGGAGCGGCTTCCGAACCGGGGCTCTCGGCGTGAGAGAGCCGGACTCGTCTGCTTAGACGAGAACCTTGAAGAAGACTTCGACGTCCTCAGCGGGGAACGTCTCCGTCTCGAAGATCTCCAGCTTCGCGATCTTGCCGAGGGCGCGGAACGCGGCCTCGAGATCCGGGTACGTGAAGATGCCCAGGTACTCCCAGGGGCCCATGATCGCGAGGAACCGGTCGACCTTGCCGCCCTCGAGCTCCACGATCTTGTGGATCTTCTCGAAGTATTCGGGGGTCTTCTCGAGGTTCTCGCGGGCAACCGGGGTCATACGGAACAATCCGACGTAGTTGAACATCAGCCACCTCTCACTTTCGGGGGCTTGGGGAAAGCCCCAACACTCCGAGGCTCTCTCGTTCCCGACCGGGCGGCATCGGCGAATTCGCTGACGAGGCTTCCTCTAACTACTGACCCACCGCCTCCGACTCGAGGCCGGGCGAGTATTGTCCGCGGCGTGGCGACCGTGAGCACGTCGACGAAGCTGCCCGCCTTCGAGCGCTTCATCGGCTACCGCCGCTTCGGAGCTGCCCTCGCGTTCACGCGGGACGGAGCAGACGTGCTCTTCGTCAGCAACATGTCTGGCCAGTTCAATCTCTGGCGCGTGCCAGTCGACGGTGGCTGGCCGGACCAGCTGACCTCGTTCACGGCAGAGACTGTGCGGCAGGTGGCCGTCTCGCCGCGGGACGGCACGATCGTTCTTTGCGCCGACCGCGACGGCGACGAGTTCCACCAGCTGTTCGTCCTCGACCCGGCCGAAGGCTGGCCCGAGCAGATCACCGACGAGCCCGAGGTGCAGCACTTCGTGGAGGCTGGAGCGTTCTCGCCGGACGGCACGAAGCTCGCGTATTCGTCGAACGCGAGAACGCCGACCGACGTCGAGGTGTGGATCCTGGACCTGGCGACGGGCGACACGCGCAACGTCTTCGGCGAGGGGATGTACGCAGCCGTGGGCGACTGGTCGCCGGACGGCACGAGATTGCTGGCCGTCGACGTCCGCAACAACAGCGACACGTCGATCCACTTGGTCGACCTGGAATCCGGCGAGACGACGGAGCTCACTCCGCACGACGAGGACGGCATCTACGCGCCTGGGCCCTGGGCTGCCGACGGGTCGGGCTTCTACCTGCTGAGCGACGAGGGCCGCGAGTTTCGCGGGCTGGGGTTCTATGACCTCGCCGCCGGTCGCTTCGACTGGGTGGAGACGCCGGACGGGGACGTGGAGGGAGTAACGATCTCGGGCGACGGCCGCGTGCTCGCCTGGCTCGTCAACGTCGACGGCTGGGAGATCGTCAAGCTGCGCGATCTCGAGTCCGGAGAGGATTTGCCGGATCCCGAGCTTCCCGCCGGCGCCCGCCCACACCTGACCGGATTCACTCCGCCGATCGCGCTCTCGGACGACGGCTCACAGGTCGCTGCCATCCTCACGGGGCCTCGCCGCCCCCCGGAGGTGTGGGTCGCGAGAAGGGACGTCTCGGGCTCGCATGCGGTTACGGAGAGCCGAATCGGCGTGCCACGTGAGGACGAGCTCTCCGACGTCGAGCTGATCGGATACCCGAGCTTCGACGGCCGTGAGATTCCCGCCTGGCTTTACAGGCCACCCGATCTGGAGGGACAGCTGCCGGTGGTGCTGTCGATCCACGGCGGCCCGGAGGCGCAGGAGCAACCCCTCTACCACCCGCTCTACCAGTACCTGCTCAGCCGCGGCATCGCCGTGCTGGCAACCAACATCCGAGGCTCGACGGGCTACGGCAAGTCCTACCAGCGGCTGGTTCAGCGCGACTGGGGCGGCGGCGACATGAAGGACTGGGAACACGCCGTCAAGTGGCTGCATGAGCAGGACTGGGTCGACGCGGAGCGAATCGGCGTCTACGGCGGCTCCTACGGCGGCTTCGCGACGCTCACATGCGTGACTCGGCTGCCCGACTACTGGGCAGCCGCGGTCGACATCGTCGGCCCATCCAATCTCATCACGTTCGCGAGGGCCGTTCCTCCGTCGTGGCAGCGGATGATGAAACGGTTCGTGGGCGATCCCGACGAGGACGCCGATCTACTTCGCGAGCGGTCGCCGCTGACGTACATCGAGAACGTGAAGACCCCGCTCCTCGTGATCCAGGGTGCCAAGGATCCTCGCGTCGTGAAGGGAGAGTCGGACCAGCTGGTGGACAAGCTACGGGAGCTCGGACGCGAGGTCGAATACGTCGTGTTCGAGGACGAGGGTCACGGCTTTACGAAACGCCAGAACGAGGTGAAGGCGCTGAGCCTTGCCGCCGACTGGCTCGAGCGTCACCTCACGCGCTGAGGCAGCGGCCAGCCTCTCTCCTCGGGGAGCAGGTCGAGCTTGCCCCCGTCGCGACACTCGGGGCTCCAGTAACCGGGCGCGAGGTTGCTTTGCCTGTACCACCCGGTGAGTAGGACCTCGAGCCGCCTCGCGAAGGCCTCGTTCGTGCCCATGGCGCGGCTCATGAACCCCGACAGCTGGAGCCCGAAGCACGTCGCCGCCGCCTCGTTGCCGATGCCGAGCGTGTGCACTACCTCGTGCGTGAAGACGAGCACGCTGAACGCCGTGAAGAGCGTGGCCGCGGGCCTCGGCCGCTTGTAGCGCACCAGCTCCAGCCGCTTGCAGATGCCGGGGGAGAGGTGCACCTGGCGAGGGCTGCGATATTCGACGAAACCCGCCACGATCTCGTATTTCGGCCCCGTGAGCGTCGACCAGTCGAGCTCGCTCCAGCAGAGGACAGCCCGCGGGCTCCACCTGTTGGTGAGCTGCTTGCCGAACGCGGCCGCGGCCTTGCTGAGCTCGGGATCCTTGTGGCTCCGGCGGACACGACCACGCAGGGTCGGCAAGGCGTCGGGAGAGGGAGCGCCGTGCACGGTGACGCTCTTGGTCTTTGCCGCGTACGCACCGCCGGCCGTGACGACCTCGAGCGTGATTACGTAGCGCCCGGGCTCGCGATAGCTATGTGAGGCCTCCAGGCCGCGGCCGAACGAGCCGTCGCCGAAGTCCCAGTTGTAGCGCGAGTAGCCATCCGCCAGCGCAACGAACTCGATCGGCTGTCCGACCCTGCGTGGCTCATCGCTGACTACGAAGGAGGCATCCGGGTCGTACGGGTCGGCACGCGTTCCTGAGATCGCGCTGGGCACGAAGAGCGAGGCGGCAAGGGCGCAGAGTGCGAGCAGGCGTAGGCTCACGTTGCGTCTGTAGTCGGCAGCTACGTGAGTTTGCCCGACCCCTCTTCCTAGGTCTCGCAGCCGACGCCGTCGCGATCGCCGTCGAAGCCGTGCGGATCCCTGCCGACGACCTTGAAGCCCTTCTCCGACACGTCGGCGCAGTCGAGATCGGGCGGATACGGCGGAATGCACACCGTCGGGTAGGACGGGTCGCAGCCACTGCGCGGCACGATGCCGCGCGGCGGCGAGGAGCTCTTCTGATGAGTCGTCACGGCCCGCGATGGGTCGAGGATCGTGCCGGGGCACGCACCCCACAGGCCGCGCCTGGCTGCCTTAGCCGCCTTCGCCGCCGACAGCAGCTGGTCCGCGTAGCGTCCCAGGTCACCGCCGTAGAAGTACGGCGCCGCCGCGCCCTGGCGGACGAGCTCGAGGTTTATGTTCGCGCCGCCCCGCCGGAGGTACCGCAGCAGACGCCCGTAGCGGTCGACCTGGTCGAGGCCCGGGTCTGTCTCCAGTCCGACGGCGCTCCTCTCCGGCACGAGACGCAGCAGTGCCTTCCGTGCCGCCCGCGAGTAGCACTCGCCCGTGTTCAGCTCGGGCGTGTCGATCTGGACGAGCCGGACACGCCGCCCGTCTGCCAGTCTCACCGTGTCGCCATCGGTGATCGAAGCGACCACGGCCGGGCTGACAGAGGCCGAAACGGACGCGGCCGTAGCGGCCACAAGCACGAGCAGGAGCAGGAGTGTGGGTCGCATCGCCTTCACGTCGGCGGAGCATCGTAGCCGTCTTACGCCATGTCCAGAACGGTCCAGGCCCTAGGCTGGGTGTGTGAGAAAGCGGCTGCCCTCGCCACTCCAGCAACGGGACTTCTCGCTGTTCTGGGTCGCCATCCTCGCGACCGGCTTCGCGGCGCAGATGATGGCGGTGGCGATCGGCTGGCAGGTCTATGCCATCCGCGAGAATCCCCTCGACCTCGGCCTGATCGGCCTGGCGGAGTTCCTGCCGCTACCGCTGCTGGCCTTGCCCGCCGGTCACATCGCCGACCGGTTGCCGCGCCGACGCGTGTATGCAGCAGCCATCGTCCTCGAGGGCCTCGTCGCCGGCGGCCTGCTCCTGGTGACGCTCGCGGGAGCGAATTCGCTGTGGCCGTTCCTCCTGCTCGCACTCGCCGCCGGTTCCGCGGCCGCCCTCGGCTGGCCGGCATCCCGCTCCATGCCGCCCACGCTCGTCTCGGCGGACCTGCTCGCGAGCGCATTGGCCTTGCGGGGAATCGCATTCCAGAGCGCGACGATCGTCGGGCCGGCTATCGGCGGCCTGCTCTTTGCCGTGCGAGCCGAGCTCGTCTACGTCGTGGCGGCGACGCTGTTCGGCGTCGCCCTCGGCTGCATCCTCTCCGTCAACGAGCGCGCGGAGGAGCGGCTGCTGGAGGCCGCGCCCAGCCGCGAGGCGCTGTTCGCGGGAGCGCGCTTCGTCCGCCGCACGCCGGTTCTGTTCGGCGCCATAAGCCTCGACCTGTTCGCCGTGCTCTTCGGGGGCGCGATGGCCCTGCTGCCGTTGTTCGCGAAGAGCATCCTCGACACCGGCCCCGTCGGTCTTGGGATTCTCCGCAGCTCGCCCGCCGTCGGCGCACTCGCCGCGGGCGTCCTCCTCGCTCATCGGCCTATCCGCGGCAACGCGGGCCGGACGCTGCTCCTCGTGGTGGCGATCTTCGGAGCGGCGATGATCGTGTTCGGCCTCTCCAAGTCGTTCCCGCTCTCCTGCGCGGCCCTGGCTCTCGCAGGCTTCGCGGACATGTTCAGCATGAACATCCGCTCGATGACGGTGGCCCTCGCCACCCCTGACGCGCTTCGTGGCCGCGTCAATGCCGTCGAGATGGTGTTCATCAGCGGCTCCAACGAGCTGGGGGCATTCGAGTCGGGGATCGCGGCCGCCCTGATCGGCGCCGTGCCGGCCGTCGTGCTGGGCGGCGTCGCGACCATCGTCATCGCCGGGCTCTGGTGGCGGTTCTTCCCGGACCTGCGGCGTGTCGACCGGTTGGAGCTGCTGCGCCCGGCGTCCGAGCCCTAACATTCGAAGGTGATCCGGGTCGCGTCACTCGCTCTCTGTCTCCTGGCTGCGGCCGCGCTGGCGGGCTCCGCAACCGCCCGTGAAGCCAAGCTGCCTGGGCTCATGACCTCGAAGGCACCGTGGCCCGCGAACAACCGCGTGCTGCTCCACGCGCGCCTGGAGCAGATCGGGCTACCGGCGCTGAAGGCCGAGGGTCAGCGGCTGCACACACACCAGCATCTCGACGTGGTCGTTCGCGGCAAGGGCTTCCTTGTCCCCGCAGGCATCGGCATCGACTTCCACGAGCGCTTCATCTCGCCGCTGCACACGCACGACTTCTCGGGGATCATGCACGTCGAGTCGCCGACGGTTCGCAAGTTCACACTGGGCCAGTTCTTCGACGTGTGGGGCCTTCGCTTCTCGGCCACATGTCTGGGGGCCTACTGCGCCAAGGGCAAGGAGAGCGTCTGGGTGTTCGTCAACGGCAATCGCTGGCTCGGCGACCCGCGCCAGATAGCGCTCAGGGAGCACCAGGAGATCGCAGTCGCGTACGGGACGTTCGCCTCGGTCCCGAAGCCGATTCCCTCGTTCTTCCCGTTCCCGCCCGGGCTCTAGCTCTAAACGTTACGGCGGCAGCGTCAAGCTCTCGAGGTCGCGCGGGTAGTACGTGACGAGCTCGATTCCATCCTCGGTGACGACGGCGGTGTCCGAGTGGCGAAATCCGCCGAGCTCGGGCGAGTAGAGGCCCGGCTCGACCGTGAACACCATGCCGGGGACGATCTCCGTGTCGTCTCCCGTGTCGAGGAACGGACCCTCGTGGTAGCGCAGCCCGATGGCGTGGCCCGTGTGGTGGCGCCAGTACGGCATGAGGTCGTGCTCGTCGAAGTACGCCCGGACCGCGCGGTCGACGTCCGAGCAGCGCGCCCCGGGCTTGATGGCGTCGAAGGCGATGTCCTGCAACGCCACCATGTGATCGAACAGCCGGCGCTGCTCGTCCGACGGCTCGCCGATCACCATCGTCCGCTCCAGCTCCGAGAGGTAGCCCCACACGTCGGCGCTCGCGCCGGTGACGAGCACGTCGCCATCCTGGAAGACGACGTTGTTCGCGAGGGCGTGCGGGATGGCGGAGCCGCGCCCGATCTGGCCGCGGTAGCCCGCGTGCGCCCGGCGGAATACCGGGTTCTGGCCCCGGTAGAGCGATCCGAGCGTCTGGAGCATCGCCGTCGTGGCCTCGTCCGACGCGCGTTGCGCCACCTCCGTCTCCGTGAGGCCGACCCGCGTGTACTGCTGCAAGAGCCGGTGCGCGAGGTTGCCCCACTTCGAGCTCTCCCGGATGAGGGCGAGCTCGGCCTCCGACTTCACTGCCAGCTGCGCCTCGATGAAGGCAACGATGCGAACGACCTCGCCGCTCGTCAGCTCGGACAGCGACGGTCCCTGATAGCCGAGGATCCAGGGGTAGCCGTCCTGGTCGGCGCCGATCTGGCCGGCGATGCCCATGGCCGCGAGCAGGTCGGCGAGCGCTGTCTCTGCTCGCGGGTCGCCCGGGTACTCGTCGTAGTGGGCGATCCGCTCGATCCCCGTAGCGCCGCCGGCGTGCTCCACCTCGAGGCGAGGCACGAGCATCGCCCGCTCGCCCTCGGTCGAGACAGCGAACGCGATCGGCCGCTCGGTGGGAATGAAGGCGAAGCCGCTGTAGTAGAGGACGTAGTACGGGTCGAAGAGCACTGCGCCGGAGAGCGACGAGCCGGCGAGGTGCTCGCACAACCGCTCGACACGCGCCGTGTGCTCCTCCCGCGAGATGGCGATGGACGTGAGCACTTCGGAGAGCCTAGTGTCTCCGGTCATGGAGCATGGCACGAGCGCGAACCGGGTGGCGCTGAGCGCAACACTGCACTGCCTCACCGGGTGCGCCATCGGCGAGATCCTTGGTCTTGCGATCGGCACGGCCCTGGGCTGGAGCAACGCGCCCACCATCGTGCTCGCGATCGCGCTCGCCTTCCTCTTCGGTTACTCGTTCACGTTCGTCCCGCTCGTCCGCCGGGGGATGCCGCTACGCGCCGCAGCAGCTGTCGCGCTGACGGCGGACACCATCTCCATCACCGTGATGGAGATCGTCGACAACGCCGTCGTCCTCGTCATCCCCGGGGCCATGAACGCCGGCCTCGACACGGCCCTCTTCTGGGGCTCCCTGGCGCTCGCGCTGGCCCTGGCCTTCGTTGCCGCCTTTCCCGTCAACCGCTGGCTGATCGCCCGTGGCCGGGGCCACGCCGTTGCCCACGCGCACCACTGACGTCGTCGTCGTAGGTGCGGGCGTGATGGGCCTCGCGTCCGCCTGGGCGCTGGCACGCGCCGGACGCGACGTCACCGTGCTCGAGCAGTTCGAGGTCGGCCACCCGTACGGATCGAGCCACGGTGCGTCCCGCATCTTCCGCTTCGCCTACGACGAGCCGGAGTGGGTCGCTCTCGCGCAGGAGGCGCTGCCGTTGTGGCGTGAATTGGAGGACGAGTCGGGAGTGGAGCTCCTCTCGCTCACAGGGCTGCTCGACGCGCGAAGCGACAGCGCGCCGTTGCGCGCCGCGCTCGACGCCTGCTCCGCGGAGTACGACGTGCTCATCCCGCCCGAGGTCGCCGAGCGCTTCGGCATCGAGCTGGAGGGCGAGGTCGTGCTCGAGCTGCACGGCGGCATCGTGCACGCCGACCGCGCACTCGCCGCCTGCTCGCGGCGAATACCGGTGGAGTCGGGTGTGCGCGTGCTCGCTCTGAGGGCCGGCGAGGACGGCGTGTCGATCGAGACCTCTACCGGCACCATCCAGGCCGCTCTCGCTGTAGTCGCAGCCGGCGCCTGGGCGACGCCGCTGCTCGCGGACGCCGGCATCGAGCTCGACACGAACGTGTCGCAGGAGACCGTGACGTACTTCGACCTCCCGGGCTCGCACACCCTGCCGTCCGTCATCGATTGGAACGAGGACACCGGCAGGCACGCGTACTCGCTGGCCGCGGGCGAGAACGTCCTCAAGGTGGGACTTCACCACTCGGGCGCGTCAGTCGATCCCGGCGAGCGAGGTGATCCCGATCCAGCCGTCGTGGACGCCGCGGCCGACTGGGTGCGCGAGCGCTATCCGGCTGCCGATCCGCGTCCGATGCGTGCGGAGACGTGCCTCTACACGAACATCGAGGACGACCGCTTCGTCACCGAGCGGCACGGCACGATCGTCGTCTGCTCGGCCTGCTCGGGCCACGGCTTCAAGTTCGCGCCGGCCGTGGGCGCCCGGATCGCTGCGCTCGCGTGACAGCGAGCCTATCCTTCTAGGCCATGAATCCGCGGAACATGAGCCTCCGGACGCGGTTCTTCCTGCTCGTCGCCCTGGGCTCGATCTTCACGGCCACTGCCGCATACCTGCTCCATTTCCGCTTCCTAGACAACCTCGAGCGCCAGACGATCGACCTGCGCTTCTCGATCCGCGGCGACCAGCCGCCCCCGTCGGACGTCGTCATCGTCAAGGTCGACGACATCACGTTCAGCGACCACAAGGGGTGGCGCTGGCCGTTCGACAGAAGCGTGTACGCGGAGACGCTCGACCAGATCCGCAAGGGTCATCCGAAGGTGGTCGCCT
Organism: uncultured Actinomycetes bacterium; assembly: GCA_963711315.1. Lineage (GTDB taxonomy): Bacteria > Actinomycetota > Thermoleophilia > Gaiellales > Gaiellaceae > PALSA-612. The sequence goes on along the minus strand of CAVQDQ010000004.1, from coordinate 610,412 downwards.
TCGACGTACAGTTCAGCGAGCTGGGTCCCGTCGCGGGCGACAACGCGCTCGGTTATGCGTTCATCCGCAACCGGGGGAAGACGGTCACAGGGACGACCGAGGTGACCGATTCCGGGAAGCCGAACCTCTATTTCGCCGACGCGCTCGACCAGCTCGGAGTGCGGGCGGGTAACGCGAACCTGCCGACGGACAAGGACGGCATCATCCGCCGCTTCCCGCACGAGGTGGAGAAGCTCAAGGGCGTTGCCGTCGTCGCAGCCGAGGTCGCGCCAGGGTAAGGAGATAACGAAGGACGACATGGGCGGTGGCACGCAATGGATCGACTACGCGGGTTCGCCCGGCACGGTCACGTCGTACTCCCTGTCCCGCGTGCACGACGCGAAGGTTCCGCCCAGCGTGTTCAAGGACAAGGTCGTGGTCATCGGGGCAACGGCGCCGTCGCTCCAGGACATCCACGCGACGCCGACCGGCGCTGTGATGTCTGGGCCTGAGATCCAGGCCAACGCCATCGCGACGGCGCTGGCCGGCTTTCCGCTGCGCAGCCTCTCGGTGGGCTGGAACATCGTGCTCATCGTCGCGCTCGGGCTGCTCGTCCCGCTCGTCAGCCTCCGCGCCGGCCCGCTCGTCGCGGTCGCCGTCGGCATCGTCGGCTTCGCGCTGTTCTCCCTCGGCACGCAGCTCGCCTTCGAGCAAGGGGGACGCATTTCGTCCTACGTCTATCCGACCGCCGCCCTCCTGATGGCGACCGTGGGCTCGATCGGCGCGCACTACACGCTCGCGGCCTTCGAGCGCGAGCGCGTGCGCGATGTCTTCTCGCGCTTCGTGCCGGAACAGGTTGTCGACCAGGTGCTGGCCCAGGCCGATGCCGATCTCCGTCTCCAGGGCAAGGAACTGGTGACGACGGTCATGTTCTCCGACCTCCGAGGCTTCACGTCGAGCGCCGAGGACATGCCGGCCGAGAACGTCATCACGGTTCTCAACTACTACCTCCAGGAGATGAGCGAGGCCATTCTCGCCCACGGCGGCACGCTCGTCTGTTACATGGGCGACGGCATCTACGCAATCTGGGGCGCGCCGCTCGAGCAGGAGGATCACGCCGACCGCGCGCTCGCCGCCGCGCGCGAGATGCTGCTGGAGCGGCTGCCGAAGTTCAACGCGTGGATGCGCGAGCAGGGCTACGGCGAGGGGTACTTTATGGGCATCGGGCTCAACTCCGGCCCGGTCATGACCGGCAACGTGGGCCACGAGCGGCGAATGGACTACACCGCTGTCGGCGACGTCGTGAACACCGCCTCCCGCATCGAGGGCATGACGAAGGGCACGCCGTACTCGGTGCTGATCGCCGAGTCGACGATCGAGATGATGAGCGAGCGGCCGAGCGATCTCGCCTACTACGACGAGCTCGAGATCCGCGGGCGCATCGCGAAGCTGAAGCTCTGGGCGCTCGACATACGCAAGCCTGACGACGCACCCGACCTCGCCGCAGCGCGCGCCAAGGAGGCGAAGGAGCAGGCGGAGAGCGCCGCGCCCGTCGGCTAGGGCAGCGAGAGCGACTCGTTCGCGCCGCTGACCGACAGGCCCGGTTCGGTACCGCCGCCGATGACGTAGACACGGCCGGCGACCGCCGCGACGCCGACCCCGTGGCGCGGAGTGGGCAGATCGGCGAGACGGCGCCAGCGCTTCGTCGTGACGTTGTAGCCGTAGACGGAGCCGATCGTGCCCTGCGGCTCCTCCCCGCCCACGGAGACGATGAGCCCCTTCGCGTAGGCGGCTCCCGTGCCACCGCGTGGGTCCGGCACCGGCGCCAGCTTCGACCAGCGCTTTGTGGCCGGGAAGTACGACTCGAAAGCGCGGAGGTTCGTGTCGTCGCCGGCGAGCCGGCCGGCCACCGCGTAGACCCTGCCGCCGGCGGCCGTTGCGGCCAGGTGCTCGCGCGGGGTGGGACCGGGAATCGATGCCCAGCGGCCCGTCCTCAGGTCGAGGGCGAATGCACGCCGCGCCAGCCCGTTCGGCCCGACGCCACCGACGACGTAGAGCTTTCCGCCGACGATCGCCGCACCTGCCGCGCCGCGCTCGCCGGGCATCGGCGCCAGGCCGCGCCAGCGGGCGCCGTCGAAGACGTACGCCGAGCGCGAGCCTGACTCCCGGCCCGCCGTAGCCACCGACGACGTAGAGCTTTCCGTCTGCCGACGCGGCTGCCGCGTGGTTCACGCCCACGGGCAGGTCTGGAAGCCGGCTCCAGTCGTCCGTTGCCGGGTCATAGAGATCGACGTCGTCCGTGGACGTTCCGTCGGCGAGGTACCCGCCGACGACGGCGATGTCTCCGCGGAACGGCGCGGCGGCGACCTCGGTGCGCGGCACGGGCAGCGGCTCGTGCGACTGCCAGGCGGCGCCGCCCAGCGCGATGACGAGCGCCGCTACCGAAGAAAGAACTGCTGCCATGCCTGCCCACCACGTGTCTGCAGTCGACGCGATCGTCCTCTCGGCCGTGAGCACGACGCCTGGCTTACGGGTGTACTCGTCGAGCGAGGCCGTCCGCGTGAACTCCACCTCGATCGTGCACGGGCGGCCGGGGTTGTACGGCGCGACGGCGCTCAGGTCCGAGAGCGCACCCTTCGCACCTGCCTCGATCAGCTCGCGGGCGCGCTGAGCGGGGAACTGGCGGGCGCTGAACTGCCCGAGGCCGGTCTTGACGCGCACCGTCGTCAGCCCGTCGCCGAGCAACTCACGCGCCTCGCGGCAGACCGCCTCGTCCCCCGTGACGAGCAGCACGGGGCAGCTCCAGTTCCCGCACAGCGCGGCGTTGATCCCCGTCTCGCCGACGAGCGTGCCGTTGAAGGAGAGGTTCTGCCATGCCTGGCCGGAGACGGTGTGGTTCATGACCCCGTCGCGCGTCCCGGCCCGGGCGTGCATGCCCACGAAGAGCGCGGCGTCGCAGCCCTCCTCGAGAAAGCCCGTGTACTCCGTCCACTCCTGCTGCACCACGAACTCGCAGGCCGGGTCGAGTAGGTCCGGAATCAGCGAGTTGAATGTCCAGCCCTTGCCGGCCCCGTGGCAGTCCATGACGACGATCTCCGTCGCGCCGGCCGCCTTCGCGCCGCGTACAGCCGCGTTGATCTCCTCGGTATAGAGCCGGCGCCCTTCCTCGTACATCGGCTCGCCGCCGGTCGCCTGCTCCCACTTGACGATGCCTGCGACGCCTTCCATGTCGCTGATGATGTGCACCTTCATGCCGATGCCCCCTGCTTGGCCGCTTCTGCCCTGGACAGGATCTCGCCGACGATCTCCGTCTTCGAGTCTGCGTACTGCTGCACGTACTTCCAGTCGCGAGCTCGCGAGCTCCCGCTTCGCAGCCGCGTAGCGCTCGCGGTCGGCTTCGTTCGCGCGCAGCCAGTCGCGAAACAGCAGCATCCGGTCCGTCTCTTCACAGCCGGTCGAAAAGACGTGGAGATTGATGTTCGTGTCCGGACCCTTGAAGACCCGGTGCTCGAACCACTCCGGCTCGCGGATCACGAGGACGTAGCCCGCCCCCTCGAGGTCGGGCAGGTACGACGGCTCGTCCGCCGAGTCGGGGACCTCGAGCACCATGTCGACGATCGGCTTGGCGGGCAACGTAGGCACCGACGTCGAGCCTGCGTGCTCCAGTCGCACGACCCTGGCGCCGAGCACGTCGCGGACGCGCACCGCCTCGCGCTCGAACCACACCGGCCATTCCGGGTCGTACTCGACGATGTCGATCCTCGTCTTCAGCTCGGGCGGCGGGCCCACGTACGACTTGGCAAGGCTCTCGTCGTACGCCTCGACATCGTTGGGATCGCTTGCGCCTTCCCTCATTCCACGACCACCTCCCCGACGATCTCTCCTCGTGAATTCTCGACCGGCACGGTATCGAGATCCTCGCCGAGGAAGCGCGCGAGCGCAGGTCGCAAAGGGCGTGGGTTGCCGTCCTCGGACTTGACGGCATAGCCTGTACCTTCGGGCGACACCGCGCACAGCAGCCCCTCCGCGCCGCCCTTCGCCACCCAGCCGGGCAGCCTGCGCATGACGTCGGTGTCGAGCGAGCCCTCGCCGCCCACGAGCTCGGGATGCGCGCGCATCGCGGCGAGGATGCGGTCGGCGCCCTCCCGCGCGGCGAGCCCTGCGAACGACGCCGCCATGCGCTCGAGCGACAGCGCGAACGTCACCACGCCACAGCCGTCGACGGCGGTCGGGACGTCCGCGGCGGCGAGGCCGGCTGCTCCGGCGATCTCCTCGAGCAGTTCGCGCTGCAGCTGGTGCTCGGGCAGTCGGTAGCCGGGAGTCGGCCAGCCGCGCGCATGGCAGGCTGCGAGAAAGCCGGCGTGCTTCCCGGAGCAGTTGTGGTAGATCGGCCCAGGCGGCCGCCCCTCCTGCTCCCCGCACTCGAGGTCTTCCTCGGTGGCCGGAGCCTTTGCCAGCAGGCTGCGCACGGCCGCGATCTGCGCCGGCTCGGCGCGGTGCGACGCGCACGCGATCGCGATCTCCGGGTCGCCGAGGTCGGGACGTGAGCGGACCAGCGGCAGCGCCTGAATCGGCTTGGCGCTGGAGCGGAAGAGGCAGACGAGCTGCGGGTCGCCTGCCGCCGCGACCACTTCGCCGTCTCGCACGGCGACCGCGTGAACGCGATGGCGCGCCTCGACAGTGCCTCCACGGCGGACGGATACGCTGATCGCGTCGATGGGGAGAAGGCTAATCCTTTGGCCGCGCGGCGGTCTGTGGCGGCACCCGGACTTCCTCAGGCTCTGGTCCGGGCAGACGATCAGCCAGATCGGCTCGCAGGTGTCGGCCCTCGCGCTGCCCCTCGCCGCGGTGCTCGTGCTCGATGCCAGCGCGTTCGAGGTTGCGCTCCTGGGAGCCGTCGAGTTCCTGCCCTTCCTCCTCTTCGCGCTACCCGCCGGCGTCTGGGTCGACCGGCTGCGGCGTCGTCCCATCCTCATCGTCGCGGACGTCTGTCGCGGGCTCTTCCTCGCATCCATCCCGGTCGCGTATCTCTTCGACGCGCTGACCATCTGGCAGCTGTACGTCGTCGGCTTTCTCGTCGGCATCTGCACCGTCTTCTTCGACGTCTCGTACCAGTCGTATCTGCCCTCGCTTGTTCGCAAGGACCAGCTCGTGGAGGGAAACTCGTTGCTCGAGGTGTCGCGCAACGCGGCGCAGATCGGAGGACCGGGACTCGCAGGACTCCTCGTCGGCGCCATTACGGCCCCGTACGCCATCCTCGTCGACGCTGTCAGCTTTCTCGGGTCGGCAGCCTTGCTGGGCGCGATTCGCACAGAGGAAGAGCCTCCGCCGGTGACGGTGAAGCCGAGCATGTGGCGCGAGCTGCGCGAAGGTCTCGAGTACCTCGTCCGGCACCGCTACTGGCGCCCGATCTCGATCACGACGGCCAGCTCCAACTTCTTCTGGACGCTGAGCAGCTCGATCATCATCGTCTACGCGGTGCGGGAGCTCGAGCTCTCCCCGGCCGTAATCGGGTTGACCTTCTCCCTGGGCAGCGTCGGCGGGCTCGTCGGGCGCGTTCATCGGCAGGCCCGTGTCGACACGATTCGGCGTCGGGCCGACGATCGTCGCGTCGGCCGTCCTGTTCGGCCCCGCCCTGATGCTGGTGCCGCTGGCACCGCAGTCCTTCCCTGTTCCGCTGCTTGTTGCATCCTTCATCCTGGCTGGAGCCGGAGCAGTGCTCTACAACATCAGCGCCATCAGCCTCATGCAGACGCTCACGCCGGAACGGTTGCTGGGCCGGCTCAACGCTTCACGCCGCTTCATCGTGTGGGGCACGATCCCGCTCGGGTCGCTCGTCGGTGGTGTCCTCGCCTCGGTCATCGGCCTGCACCCGACGCTCTGGGTGGGGGCGATCGGAGCATCCGTCTGCTTCGTGCCCGTTGCGCTGTCGCCGCTCCGTCACATCCACGACATGCCGACCGAGTCCGAGCAGGATCCGTCCGTGCCACTCGGGCCTCCCGGGACTGCGAGCGCCGCCGCCGATGCCTGAGCTACCGGAGATCGAGGCCTGGGTCCGCGCGCTCGATCCACTCGTCTCGGCGCACGCGATCGAGCAGGCCGGGCCTGCGCACATCGCCACGCTGAAGACGTTCGACCCGCCGCTGTCCACCCTGAACGGAAGGCGGCTGGATGGCGCGGAGCGGCGCGGCAAGAACCTGCTGTTCCCCGTCGACGGCCACGACTTCGTCCTGCGCATCCACCTGATGAGCGCCGGCCGGCTGCGGTTTCTCGCGGCGAGCGCGAAGAAGCCGAAGGCGCCGATGTTCCGCCTCCGCTTCGAGGGTGGCGCCGAGCTCGTGCTCAACGAGGGAGGCAAGAAGAAGCGGGCCGGCGTGTGGCTCGTCACCCCTGAGACGCTGGAGGCAGACCTCGCCCACCTCGGCCCCGATGCGCTGGAGCTCGATGCGTCGTCGCTGGCCGAGATCCTGGGACGCGAGCGCCGGCAGCTCCATCCGCTGCTGCGCGACCAGCGCGCCGTCGCCGGCATCGGCCGCGCGCACGCGAACGAAATCCTGCTGCGGGCCCGGCTCTCGCCGTTCAAAGCCTCGACCGACCTGAGCGTGGAGGAGGTGGAGCGGCTCGCCGACGCCATCCGCGTCGACCTCTCGCGCGCGCTCGAGTTGCGCGAGCAAGGGAAGGACGACAAGGCCGTGTACCGCGTCCACAACCGCCTCGGCGAGCCGTGCCCGGAGTGCGGAACGCCGATCGCCCGGGTCGACTACGAGGAGCACACGGTCTACTACTGCCCCAACTGCCAGACCGGCGGAGCGCCAAATCCAGTCGGGGCTATTCCAAGGACCGACAGTCTGATAAGGTCGCGCCTCGCTGCGCTAAGCCCTTCGACGGTGAGCGCGTCGCTTTCCTTACGGGTGCAATCAGCGAGACTCCCGTGCGGCGCGCACCGTCAGTCGTGCTCGGCTGCCGGGGATGAAGACGATCTCGACCTCGTCGCCGCGCGCAGCGCGCCAGCTTTGGCTTGCACTCAGCCGCTCGCCAACGACCGGCGGCCGCATCCTGGCCTCGCAACAGACCAGCACGAGGCACATCCGGGCCAACCCGCGCGAGGAGCGGGTGAACCGCCTGCTCATCCGATCCGACGTGCGACTGGCGCACGCGGCCCGTGCGGACTGCGCTCTTACCGCCGCGCAGCATCGAGTGATGCCTATGAACCCAACCGTCCACGAAAGGGAGATACGGATCAGTGTGTACGCAAGCCATTCGCCGTCAGCACCCGAGATTGGCTGAGCCTCAGCGAACCGTCCTTGTTGCCGCTGATCACGAGAGCCGTCGCGTGTCGCTTGTGATGTTTCTCGCGGAATCGCCGTCTGAGCGAGACCAGCATGTGCTCGGCAGCGTGGCGATTCTCGAACCCGGCGAGATCACGAGTCTGGCGCCTCGACCTCGTACGACCATGCTGCAATCCCCGAGGGCCGAAGGCTGACCCGCGGGACAATGGGGAGGAGGGGGGGGAGAGTCGCATGGCTAGCCGTCGGAAGGCGCCGAGGACGAGAACGCCACATCGTCCGACGCCACGGCGGCCAAAAAGGGCGCTGACAGCGCCAGCCCAAACAGGCCCTGGCTGCCCCGACGGATGCCGACGAAACCTCCGACGAGCGCGTCGACCAGCGGCCATGACGCGACAGCGTCCTCGGCAGAATCGCTCGACGAGCGCTGCCGCGCGTCACCTACCGACCCGGGTGCGTCTCGTAGATCTCCTCACCGCAGAGCGGCCGACGCCACGACCAGACACTGCCGACGCAGGAGCGGCTACCACCATCGCCATGACCCACACTACCCATGCTCGGCGCCAGTCCGTCACGTTGGTTTCATCGGCGCCCCTGAGCGGCCCCGGAGGGTCGCGCCCGCCCGCCCGCCGTCAGCGCGTTACGCTCTTGGCCGCCAGACCGGCGGCGCGTCCCAGGACCGCCGTCTGTCGCCCTCCTCCGCTAAGCCATTCGCGAGCCGTCGCTCGTACTCGGAGCGAACGTCCCGTCAACGTTATCGACTGCCGAGCGCGTCCCCTTCGCTAGCGTGTCCACGTGAGCGATACAACGAAGCTCGAGCCTGCCGAAGACCTGCAAGCGTCCGTGCCGGACGTCCGGCTGGGGCTCTCACGCGCCGGGGTCACCGGCGTTTCCAAGGCCGTGCGCATCGCCGGCAAGGAGTCGCAGACGGTGATGGCCGCGACGATCGATTGCACCGTCGACCTGGCCGCCGACCAGAAGGGCGTCCACATGTCGCGCTTCCCCGAGCTCTTCGACGAGGCGATCGACTCGGTGGTCTTCGAGGAGGCGCTGCTCGTCGAAGTGATCGCCGAGCACATCGCCGGCCGCATCGTCCAGCGGCAGAAGGCGTTGCGTGCCGAGGTGACGATCCGCGCGCTGTGGCCGATCCGCCGCGAGACGCCGGTCACACGGCTGGCGACGCAGGAGATGGTGACGCTGATCGGCGTGGCGGCTGCGTCGCCGGAGCGGACGCGGCGGGTCGTCGGCGTGGAGGCGACCGGCATCAACGCCTGTCCGTGTGCACAGGGGCTCGTGCGCGGCAGCGCCACTGAGCGCCTGCTCGAGGCAGGCTTCGGCGAGGACGACGTCGAGCGCATCCTCGCGCTCGTGCCGCTTGCGACCCACAATCAGCGCGGGCGGGGAACGCTGCTCGTCGGCACCGAGGGCCCCGTCGACGCCGTCGATCTCGTCGACATCGTGGAGCGCTCGATGAGCGCGCCGGTCTACGAGCTCCTGAAGCGGCCGGATGAGTTGTTCGTCGTCGAGCATGCCCACCTTCGGCCGCGCTTCGTCGAGGACTCGGTGCGCATCGCACTGCAGGAGACGCTCTCGGCGTACCCGAAGCTCGACGACGATGACTTCGTCTTCTCGCGACAGGTCAATCTCGAGACGATTCACGACCACGACGTGCTCGCCGAGCGCGCAGGCACCGTCGGTGAGTTGCGCGCCGAGCTCGAGTCGGGCGCCGCGGGCGGTTCGCAGACGGAGCTCGCCGAGTGGCTGCGGTCCTGACCCCGCCGGAAACGCTCGAGCGCGAGTCGATCGGAGGCGGCACGGGTCTCGGCTCGCCCTGGCACGTCATCGTCCTGAACGACAACCACAACACCTTCGAAGGCGTCGCCGCTGCGCTCGCGCGCGTCTTGCCGGGCGTCACGTACGAGCAGGGCCTCCAGCTGGCCGACAGGATTCACAACACGGGCCAGGCCATCGTCTGGTCCGGCCACCGCGAGCAGGCCGAGCTCTACTGGACGGGGCTCAAGGACTCCGGCCTGACGATGGCGCCGCTCGAGCAGTAACCGCTCGCAGCTGCGCCCGCCACGGCCTGGCGCGGCTCTCGGTGCCTGCGAAGAGCCGGCGGACGTTCTGGCGGTGCAGGACGATCACCGCGACAGCGGCCGCTCCTCCGAAGGCGATCACCGGCCACGGTTCGCCCAGCGCCCACGCAAGGAGCGGCAACGAGGCTGCGGAGATCATCGAGGCCACGGACGCGTAGCGCGTGACCGCGAAGACGACGATCCAGACGCCGGCGCTGATCAGGCCCACGATCGGCGCGACGCCGAGAATCGTGCCGCCCGCGGTCGCCACCGCCTTGCCCCCTTTCGCGAAGCCGAGGAAGAGCGGACGCGCGTGGCCGACCATCGCCGCGCCGCCCGCAAGGACTCCGGCCAGCGACCCGGCCACCTCGGTCGCCACGAGAGCCGGCACGAGCCCCTTGGCGATATCGAAGAGCATCACCGGCACGCCGTAGCGCCAGCCGAACGTCCGCCAGACGTTCGACGCACCGATGTTGCCGCTGCCGACCGTGCGGATGTCGACGTGCTTCACGGCGCGCACGAGCCAGTACCCGAACGGCACCGAACCGACGAGGTAGCCCCCGGCGACGAAGAGCGCCGTCGTCATTGCGTCAGAGGCCTACGGCCTGATGCCGTACGCCTCGATCCAGCCGTTGACGACCGTCCAGTCGAGGTTGTCGAAGAACGCGTCGATGTAGGCCCCGCGGTCGGTCTGGTAGTCGAGGAAGTACGCGTGCTCGTAGACGTCGAGAGCGACGAGGGGCGACGCGTTCCAGATTGGGAACGTGTTCTGGGCATCGCCGACGTAGTTGAACAGGCGGCTCTCGTCCCAGTCGTACGCCGTCCAGGCCCAGCCGCGGCCGGCCATGCCCGTCGCCTTGAGATCCGTGCGCCAGGCGTCGATGGAGCCGAAGTCGCGGCGGACGAGCGTGCCGATCGGACCCTCGGGGTCGCCGCCGTCGCCGCCCAGGTGGGCGAAGTAGACCTCGTGGTTCTTCACACCGCCGACGGCGAACGTGAGGTCGACCTTGAGCGCGCGGATGTCCGAGTAGACCTGGTTCGCGGCAGACAGGTCGATCTCGCCGAGCTTGCCGAGGATCTCGTTTCGCTTCGCCACGTAGCCCTGATAGAGCTTGTAGTGGGCCTCGATCGTCTGGCGGGAGATCCCGTCCAGCTCCAGCAAGCGAGGGTCGAGCTCACGGGCCCCGATCTCCTGAGCGTTGTAAGCCAGCGTCGCCATGCGCATCCTCTCCGTCAGTCGTAAGGGTTGCGCGGAGAATAACGCTACGGCGCGACTCTGCCCGCGGCGACGAAGGCAGCGTGGGTGACCGGCATCTTCTCGGCCAGGAAGGTCTCGACGGCCTCGGCGTAGCGGCGGATCTCCCGCTGCGCGGTCTCTGCGGAGCGCAGCGAGACGAAGTTCATGAGTGCCCGCGCGTTGACCGTCCAGTAGAACTCGGTATAGGCGCCGACCGGCATCACGGAGCGCGCCAGCTCGCGCGCGACACCCGCCTCGACGAGCCGCTCGTACGTCTCGAATGCCTGCTCGTACACGGCCTCCAGCTCTTCGCGCGTCCGCTCGGCGAGCTCTGGGTCGACGGGCTCGAACGAGTAGGCGCCCGGCTTGCCGACCTGCGACCGCACGTCGTCGGCCTCCGGCACGTAGAAGTCGTTCGTCGCCTTCGCGTAGCGCATCGAGAACTCGTTGAACGAGCCCACGCGATGCCGCATCCACTCTCGCACGACGAAGATCGGCGCCCGGATGTGAAAGCGAAACGCGTTGTGCTCGAAGGGCGTCCCGTGCCGGTCGCGCATGAGAAAACGGACGAGGCCCTCGTCGGACTCGTCCATTTCCTCCTTGCGGCGGCCGAAGCTCACCCGCGCCGAGTTGACGACGGAGAGATCGCTGGCCATGGCGTCGTCGAGCCGGACGAAGCCGTGGTCGAGGACAGCGATCGCGCCGTCGGGGAGCACGCGCTGCTCGGCAGTGGCCATGGAGGCCACTGTAGCGAGCGGACCTGTCGAGCTCGCGCTAGCCCGAGACCTCGTCGATCACCTCGTACAGGCCGTCGGTCGAGACCGACTCGATGAACGGAGCCATCCCCGCCCTGCGAGCCTCCTCGCCCTCGGAGGAAGGACGCAACGCCTCCAACTCCTCGGGAGTGGCCTCGAGCATGCCGAACGCCACGATGTCGTTCTCGTCGTTGACGTTGCGACAGATGTACGCCCTGGCGCCCGCCGGCATCTCCACGTCGCTGCCTTCCGGGTCCCACGCCTTCCGCCAGTCGTCGTACGCGCCCGGCTTGAGCTTCCGTGCGGTCAGCAGCACCCACTTGGCCATCAGATCCTCCTCTGGTCGGTTCGGGCGAGCCTAGCGCAGGTACCGCGCGAACCAGTCCAGCAGGATCTCGAGGCGCGTCACGCGGTGGAACGGAGACCCTGAGCGGGAGAGCTCGTGGCTCTCGGCCGGGAAGCGCACGAACTCCACCTCGCGGCCGAGCAGGCGAAGGATCGTGAAGAGGTGCTCTGCTTGCTCGATCGGGCAGCGAAGGTCGTTCTCGGAGTGGAGGATGAGCAGTGGGGTCGTGATCTTGTCCGCGTAGGTCGTTGGCGACTGCGCGAGGTAAGGCCCGACGTCCTCGAAGGGCCAGACGCCCGTGTAGGCACGGTGGAACCAGCCGAAGTCCGCCGAGCCGAACTCGGAGAACATGTTGTTGACGGAGCGCTCCGAGCACGCGGCCTGGAAGCGATCCGTATGGCTGACGATCCAGGACGTCATATAACCGCCGTACGAGCCGCCCATCACGCCCAGCCGGTCGGGATCGATGAAGTCGAACTGCTGGAGCGCCGTATCCACGACGGCCATCAGGTCGTCGTAGTCGAGCGAGCCCCAGCCGTCACCGCCGCCGACGGGCCCGCGGATGGCGCGGCCCCACTCCTCGGCGTAGCCGGACGAGCCTCGCGGGTTCGAGTAGACGACGACGTAGCCGGCCTTGGCGTAGGCCTGGAACTCGTCGAAGTACTTGTTCCCGTACTGCGAGAACGGTCCACCGTGGATGTTGAGCAGCAGCGGGTAGCGCTTGCCGGCCTCGAAGTCGTGCGGCCGCACGAGCCACGCCTCCACCTCTTCCCCGTCGGGCGAGGTGGCCACGAACCGCTCGGACGGCTGGCACGGAGCCTGCTCGCAAAACGCCTTGCTCACCTCGGTCAGCCGGCGGTCGGCCACGAAGATCTCGCTCGGCATCGTGGGCGTCGACGCAGCATGGACAACCGCGCCGCCGGTCGCGTCGAAGCCGGCTACCGAGACCTCGCCGTCGACGATCGGCTCGATGTCGCCACCCACGGCGGCCACGCGCCGGATGTGGACATTGCCGTGATCCTCGACCGCGAAGAGAATGGCGTCGTCCGCCCAGATCGGCTCGCGCACGGACGGGAAGGGACCGCACTGTCGGTCGAGCTCCTCGGTTAGCACGCGCCGCTCGCCCGTCGTCGCGTCGACGACGGCGATGCGGTCGTGGCGCGGCCGGTCGAAGCCGCCGGGGCTCCAGTTGCAGGCGATCGAGGAGCCGTCGGGCGACCACGAGGGCAGGTCGTAGTAGTCGTCGTCCTGCGTCAGGCGCTGAGCCTCGCCGCCGGCGGCGGCGACGACCCAGATCGCCTGTCGCAGCTGTACGTCCCAGTCGTCGTCACGTGCCGAGCAGAACGCGATCCTCGCCGAGTCCGGCGACCACGTCGGTGCGTCGTTTTCGTAGTCGCCGTCCGTCAGCTGCTGCGCGGGCGACGATCCGTCGGCGGCAACGACGAAGAGGTGCGTCCGCCGGTCACCGGTCCACCCGACGGAGTCGAGCTTGTACCGGTGGCGGGTGAAGCGGCGCGGCAGGCGTTTCTTCTCGTCCTTTTCTTCGTACGCCTCGTCGGGCACGCGGGCGGCGAAGGCGAGGCGCGTCCCGTCGGGCGACCACGCCGGCTGTGCGGCGTCCTCTTTCAGCTCGGTGAGACAGGTCGGCTCGCCGCCCTCGAGCGGCAACACGTAGAGCTGCTTCTTGTCGCCATCGCGGTTGGAGGTGAAGGAGAGGCGCGTGCCGTCCGGCGACCAGCGAGGCGCGCCGTCGGACTTCTTCCCCGCGGTCAGCTGCCTGGGGGCGACGAGCCGTCGACGGCGGCCAGCCAGATCGCGCCGCGATAGGTGTTCTCCTCACGGTCGATCGAGTTGACGACGTACGCCACGGTCTTGCCGTCCGGGGACAGCCGCGGGTCCGTCGCCCACGTGAGGTCGTAGAGATCTTCGGGTCGCATCGACGGCGGACACTACTAGGAGATCGCCGGCACCCGCGCGACGAGCACGAGGCGTGTCTCTCGCGAGAGCGGCTCGCGCTCCCAGCCGCCGAAGCACTCGACGGCGGCGAAGCCCGCCTCCTCGACGAGTCGCACCAGCTCGGTCGCCGTGTAGACGCGGAGCCGATATGTGATCGATTCGCGATTGCCGTTCGCCTCGACCAGTGAATGTGTGGTCTCGATCTCGCCCGCGGCGTAGTCGAAGGTGCGCTCCTCGAGCAGCACATCTCCGTCGGGCAGCGGGTCCCAGCCACGCCGCTGGTAGATGCGCATCAGGCGGTCGCGGTGCATCGTCTCCACGACGAGGCCGCCGCTGGGACGCAGGACGCGCCGGAGCTCGCCGAGCGTCCGGCGATCCCCCTCCTCGCCGCGGTAGCCGAGAGCCGAGAAGAGGTTGAGCGCCGCGTCGAAGCTCCCGTCCTCGAAAGGCAGCTCCCGGTGGTCCGCCCGCACCCACTGCGGCCACTCGCCGTCGCCGGCGCGTCGTCGCGCCTCGTCGAGCAGGACAGGTGACCGATCGACGCCGACGACGCGATATCCCTCACCGGCCAGGACGACCGAGTGCCGCCCGTAGCCACACGGCGCGTCGAGCACGTCGGCGCCGGGCTGGACGCCGGCCAGCGCCATTGCGCCGAGCGCCTCCTGCTCGTCATCTGCTCCGCGTTCTAGCCGCATGTACGTCCGCAGGTAGAGCTCGTCGAAGAGCGTGTCCCAGTCGTCTCGCTCCATGGCGAGAGCTTAGGGTTGACCGATGAATTTTGGGGTAGGGACAAGTCGTACCGTGTGACGACCAATCTCCCAAGGAGGATCAAATGCCCTCACCAACACTCGTCATCGGAGCGCCCTGCTGGATCGACCTCTACTCGTCGGACACCGAGAAGGCCACCGACTTCTACGGCGGCCTCTTCGGCTGGACGACGGAGATGCAGCGAGAGGAGTTCGGCGGCTACTTCACGTTCCTGAAAGAAGGCAAGCACGTCGGCGGCTGCATGGCGAACGACGGCCAGCAGGGCATGCCGGACATGTGGACCACGTACTTGACGACCGACGACGTCGAGCGAACCGCCGCCGACGCGAAGGCAAAGGGCGGCCAGGTTCACATGGAGCCGATGCAGGTGGCGGAGAACGGATCCTTCGCGATCATCGGCGACCCGGGCGGCGCGGGCATCGGCGCGTGGCAGCCGGACCAGGTCACGGGCTTCGAGATCTGGAACGAGCCCGGTGCGCCGAGGTGGTTCGAGCTGCACACGCGGAACTACGACGACAGCGTCGACTTCTACCGCGACGTGTTCCGGTGGACCACCAACACGCACAGCGACCAGCCGGACTTCCGCTACACAACACTGCGCGCCGGCGCGGACGATCTGGCCGGGATCATGGACGCAACGCAGTTCATGCCCGAGGCGGCGCCCGCTTTCTGGACGGTCTATTTCGGCGTCGAAGACACGGATGCCGCCCTCGAGCGGATCGTCGAGCTCGGCGGCAAGGTGACGCAGGAGGCCAAGGACACGCCGTGGGGTCGCCTGGCACAGGCCGCAGATCCCACCGGGACGTCGTTCAAACTGTTGGCGGACTCCTGAGGCCGAGGCGGGGCAGTGTTGGTGAGGATGGCCGCGAAGATCAGGATGGCCATTCCCACCGCAGCCTCACCGGCAAGGCTACGCGGTAGCCGCGCGAAGACTCCAGGGCGATCGAGCCGCGGCTCTACGACGAAGTGATGCACGGCTCCCCAGGTGAGCGCGAGCGCCACGAGCCCGAGCTTCACCATCAGCACCTGCCCGTAGCTCGTCGTCCAGAGGGCGGCGGGCTCGGGCAGGCGCAGGAAGGAGAGATACGCACCGGCGGCGACCAGCAGCGCAATCAGCACCGGCGCCAGGCGGGCGAAGCCGGCGAACGCGTGCCGGCCGAGCTCGCGCGTCGTGAGGCAGACGACGAGCAGCATCACGAGGCCTCCCGCCCAGAGCGATGCCGCCGTGAGGTGGATCCAGTCCGCCAGCTGTGACCAGCGCGAGGCGTTCGGCTCCGCCGCCGAATGCCCGGAGAGCGAGTAGCCGGAAGCGAACGCCACGGCGATCGCGAACGCCGGCCACAGCAGCGAGCGCTGCTCGGTGAGCCAGGCGAGAAAGATGAGCGCGATCACGAGGACGAACGCGAGCGTCATCGCCACCCAGGCCGTGCCGAACGGGGTGCCCACGATCGGCCGCAGGTCTCCGTACAGGAAGGTTCCCAGCGGGAGCTGCAGCACCGACTCGGCGCGCAGCAGGAAGGCGACGAGCGCGACTTCGACAACGCCGATCGCTCCAGCGAGCGTGACGAGGTAGAAGCGGCGCTCGAATCGCCTCGGCAGGGCCGTCCCGCGCAGCACGAGCAACCGGAAGCCGAGCCCGCCGATGACGAGTGCGAGCGAGGCAAAAGCGAGCCACCGGGCTGCGTTCTCGGCGCCGCCGGGCCCGGACGCGCCGAACGCCGCGGTCACTTCGGGCGCCCGCTGCTGGATGCCGAAGGTAAAGACGCCCGCGACGACATGGCCGTCTCGTCCGAGCGCTTGCCAGCGGACGGTGTAGCCGCCACGCGGTAGGCGCGGCACGCGCGCGACGATCGTCTTCCCGCCCTCACCGAGGCTCGGCTCCCCCGCCAACGAGCCTCCGCCCGCATCGAGCACCCTGAGCGCGTCGGGGACGAGCGCAACCGTCTCGTCGAACGCGATCTGCACGATGGTCGGCGAGGTGGCGAGTCGCTGCTCGTTTGCAGGGCTGCTCGATTCGAGGCCGGCGTGCGCAAGCGCCGTCCCGGGCAGCGCGAGAGCGCACGCGCCGGCGAGCAGTGCCAGCCCTCGCCCTGTCACCTGTGCGCGACCCCTGCGTTGGGCGACAGGTGACCGAAAACGGGCGCTGCGTCGCGGTCGGTGTAGAGGACGACCGCCACTACGACGAACATCAGCGCGAACGCCGCCCCCAGCGCCGCCGGGCGGGGGCGGAACGTCAGCGCGAGTGCGATCAACGCCCCGCCCAGCAGCACCCAGCCGCAGGCGTGGTGCACGAACGCCGAGCGGGAGAACAGCCATCCGTTCTGCTCATGCACGAGGAACGCGGCGCCGGTGACCGCAGACGCGAGCGGTGTCGTCAGGCCCCAGAGCGGATTGCGCAGCTTGCCGGCCGCCATGCCGAGCCCGGCCGCGCCTGCGAGCATCATCACCTGCGCCCACGCCGCGTGGGCGATGGTGTGCACCGTCGAGTTGGCGAAGAACACGGTCACCGGCCACAGGGCCACGCCGAGCGCGAAGAGCAGTGCGGGCCAGAGGTAGCGTCGCCACGGGCGTCGGTCCCAGACCTCCGCCCCGACAAGAGCGCGAGCCAGCATGCACATCCCGAGCAGCAAGGCCCCCGTCGCGAACCACCAGTGGACGTGCTCGGCCGGAGGCATCAGCGCGAGTGTCACCGCCTCTCCTCCCCGTCATCGAGATCGGCAGCAACACTCTGAGCGATGGCCAGGTGGAAGATGACCCCGGCGCCGATCACGTAGAGCGGCGGCTCGGAGAGAAGCCACCAGAAGCCCTGGCCGGCGGGGTCGAGCAGTGTGATGCGATACGGCTGCAGCAGTGTCCAGACAAGCCCTGCGAGTACGACCACCGGCCCAAGGGTGAGCACGGCGAGGGCGCGCGCCGAGCGCCGCGCTCGCGGTGTGGGATCGGCCTTCGTCGCAACCTGCGTGTTCACGCTTCTCCCTTCCGTTGGTTGACCACGAGCCGCGCGCTGCGGCGCTCGCGCGACCTAGGCCGGAAGGGGAGGGGGCCTGCTCTCGAAGGCGAGCCCGTGAAGTCGCCTCGGCGTGAGCACGGGCGCCGCGGTGCGCGCTCGCACTGGGCTCGGCGCGGCAGCTCGGCGGCGCGCCTGCTGGGCCGCCGCTTCTGCGAACTGCTCGTAGTCAGCCAACCACTGCTGCACGGCCTGCCAGAGGACGGCGAGCAGGACGGCGAGCACGGCGAACACGGGCAGCGCCGACGTGTGAAGCCACGGTGCCAGGAGAGGCCACCGTCCCGCGGCCGCCGACTCGGCGTCCGTCTGCACGAGATACATGAGGGACGTCACGGTGACGAAGGCAAGCCACAGCCGAGGGGAAAGGCGAAGCCGCGGCCGAGGCGCTCGGGCGAGCCGGACAGCGTCGCCCAGCGCCCGCCTGGCGGCATCAGCCGTGGCACGGGCCTTCGCCACCCGCCAGGCAAGTCGTGCCAGCAGGAGGGCTATGCAGACCTTCACGCCCACGAGCAAGAACGGGTAGTAGTCGGCCGTCGCATCGCCGGGAGAGCGAACGTGGCGGCCGATGTCGACCGACGCGGTCAACGCTCGGCCGGCGAGCTCTGCGATGAAGGCCAGCAGGCAGAAGGCGAGTACGGAGAGCAGACGTGCGTGGCCTCTCGCCCACGTCATGCTGCGGATGATACTTCCCGGGTCGTCTCGAGCGAAAACTCCGTCGGCGTCAGCCGAGCAGCGTCAGGGTGTAGTCGGCGCAAGCGTCGCCGTTGAAGCCGAACAGCAGCACCCGCTGCCACTGGCCGAGGCACAGCCGGCTGTCGGCGAACGGGATCTGCTCGGTGCGCGAGCCGAGCAGGGCGACGATGAGGCGCTCACGCTCGGTGGTCTCGTGCGGGACGAGCCGCGAGAGCATGGCCTCGAAGTCGTGGAAGAATCCGGCCTCCCGCTCGGTGACGCGCACGACGGCGAGCGGCGAGCCGGCGGCGACGTAAGCCAGCCCCGACGCGTGCTCCGAGCCCTCGATGGCGCGCGAGACCTCGTTCGTGATGTCGAAGACGGAGAGGGTCGGCAGCGCTGCCGCAACCGAGCTCGGGATCTCGACGCTCGTCATCTGGCCACCACCTCTTTGGGCAGCCTGAAGTGGACGTCCTCGCGGGCGACGGTGACGTCCTCGACGTCGCTGTAGCCGCGGCTGGCGAGATCAGCGAGCACGTTCTGCACGAGCTCCTCGGGCGTCGACGCGCCGGCGGTCAGCCCGACGACCGCATGCCCTGCCAGCAGCCCGTCCTCGAGCACGCTCTCGCCGTCGATCAGTGCTGCTTCAGCGCCGGCCACTCGCGCCACCTCGACGAGCCGGTTCGCGTTCGAGCTCGTCGGAGAGCCGATGACGAGAATCAACGTGCCACCGAGGCTCGCGATCTCCTTGACGGCGTCCTGCCGGTTCTGCGTCGCGTAACAGATGTCGTCCGCGCCCGGGCGCCTCAAGTCTCCGAAGCGCCCCTCGAGGGCGGTGACGGTGGCCGCCACGTCGTCGAGCGAGAGGGTGGTCTGGGAGATGACGGCCACGGGCTTCCCGTCCGTGTCCAGCTCGGCGGCGTCCTCCGGCGACTCGACGACGACGATCTGGTCCGGACGCTCGCCCTTCGTCCCGATCACTTCGACGTGGTCGGCGTGGCCGATCAGCGCTACGAGATGGCCCGAGTCGGCGTATCTCCGCGCCTCGGCATGCACCTTGGAGACGAGGGGACAGACGGCGTCGACGACCTGCAGGCCGCGCGCCACGCAGTTCTCGCGTACCGACGGCGCCACGCCGTGCGCGGACAGCACGCAGATCTCGCCGGGTGGAATGTCGTCCTCGGAGTCGACGAAGACCGCGCCCAGACCCTCGAGCCTCCGCACGACGTTGGCGTTGTGGACGATCTCGTGACGGACGTACACGGGCGCGCCGTGAGACTTCAGCAGCCGCTCCACGATCTCGATCGCACGATCGACGCCGGCACAGAACGACCGCGGTGCCGCCAGCAGCACCTTCACGACGTCCACCTCGCTCCCGCGCGGGTGAGTGCATCGAGGGCGCGCTTACCGTCTGCGTCCCGCGCGGCTGACGCCGATCGGCGCGCGAGCGAACGCTTTCACGAGACCGCCCCACGCATAGCGGCCGTCTTCGTGAACGGCGTTGCAGACGCCGTGCAGCGTCCGCTGCGGCGTGTCGCGAGATCGCGCGCAGGCAGCCGGCGAGCTGTCCCGATGAGGCCAGCACGCCCGACTCGAGGTCGACCGCGTCGGCGCCGGTGCGTCGATGGGCCTCTTGGCGCTCCGCCGGATCGTCGATCACCCGGTCGGATCCCAGCAAGGTCCCCGTACGGGCGCCGGGCACGCCGAGGGGATCGCCCTCCCAGAGCACCTGCCCCTGCTCGTCGACCACCCGCGTTGCGTCGATCACCGTGCCCGACGGAAGGTCGCCAAGGCCGCCGGCAAGCCCGAACGAGACGACGCTGTCCTCCGGAATGCCGTTCTTCGCGCCGAGGCCGACCAGCTCGGCGCGTAGCCCCGCGCGCCGCGCGGCGCGCTGCTCGGCGGTCGTTGCGCACGCCATCGTCAACCTGTCAGCGTCCACACCATGCTCCGCACAGTCTCCTTGACGCTGCTCGTCGCCACGAACGCCGCCGAGGGCTCGAAACCGGAATGGATGCCGCAGTGCTCGCAGCGCGGGTCGTTGCCCGGGCCGTAGTGCTCCCACTCGATGCCTTCGAGCAGCGCCTCGTAGCTCGGGAAGATGCCGTCCGTCAGCAGGTAGCACGGGCCCTTCCAGCCGTACGGGTTGCGCGTGATCGAGCCCCACGGTGCGCAGGGCAGCTCCCGCTCGCCCGTGAGGAAGTCCTGGTAGATGGGGCTCGCCAGCCAGCGGTACCCGTGCTCCCGCACAGCCGCACGCACGGCGCGGAACTTCTCCTCGTGCTCGTCGCGCGTCATCGTCAGCGCCGGGTCGATCTGCGAGTACTGGTAGCCGGGAGCGATCAGCATGCCGTCGATGCCGATGTCATTCGTGAGGAAGGCCATCATCTCGATGACGTCGTCCACCGATGTCTCCTTGAAGATCGTCGTGTTCGTCGTCACGCGGAACCCGGCCTCGCGGCCGCGCTTGATGGCCTCGACGGCGACGTCCCACAGGCCCGGGTAGTCGCAGATGTAGTCGTGGATCTCCTGCATGCCGTCGAGGTGGACGACGAATGTCAGGCGGTGGTCCGGCTCGAAGACGTCGAGGAACTCCTCCATGCGCAGCGCGTTCGTGCAGAGGTCGATCGTCTTGCCGAGCTCGAGGAAGCCGGCGACGACGTCCTCGATGCCCTTGAAGACGAGCGGCTCTCCGCCGCAGATCGAGACCACGGGCGCCGGGCACTGAACGCCGGAATCGATGCACTCGTCGACGGACAGCTTCGCCTTGTTCGACTCGTACTCGCGAATCTTCCCGCAGCCGATGCACGCGATGTTGCACGCGAGCGTAGGCTCGAGCATCAACACGAGCGGGTACAGCTCGCCCTTGCGGCGCTGCTGGGCGACGTACTTGCCGATCTGGATCGTCGAGCGAAGCGGGAACTTCGGCATCAGTGCCCTCCCATCAGGAAACAGCCTGCCTGAAGCGGCCCAGCGCCAGCAACGGGAAGTGGAGCCGGTACAGGTGATAGCGGATCATGAAGTCGGTTGGAAACCCCGTCCCCGTGTAGCGCTGCTCGTCCCAGTCGCCGTTCGAGAGCTGCGTCGCGCAAAGATAGTCCGCCGCCCTCCTGGCGGGCGTCCCTGTCGCCTTGCCTGCGGCGACGTAGGCTACTAGCGCCCAGGCGGTTTGTGAAGCCGTCGGCACACCGCGTCCCCGCCACGCCGGCTCGTGGTACGAGCGGATGTCCTCGCCAAAGCCGCCGTCGGGATGCTGCACCGAGTCGAGCCAGGCGGCGGCGCGCTCCTGCGCCGGATGTCCCGGGCCGATGCCGCAAGCCTCCAGCGCCGGGGCTGCCGCGGCCGTTCCGTAGAGGTGATTGACGCCCCACCGTCCCCACCAGGAGCCGTCGCGCTGCTGGCTGCCGAGCAGGTAGTGGAGGCCTCGGCGCACGATGTCTGCGTAGGCGTCGTCGTGGGCCAGTGCCTCGAGCGCGTGCGCGCTCACGTCCTCACTCGGCGGGTCGATGACGGCGCCGAAGTCGCAGAACGGGAGCTTGTAGAGCCACGTGCTCGTGTTGTCGGCGTCGAAGGCACCCCAGCCGCCGTTCTCCGACTGCATGCCGGCCATCCACGCGAGGCCGCGCTGAACCGCGTCCTCGCCCATCTCCAGCTCGCGCAGAGCCAGGCAGACGACGGCGGCGTCGTCGACATCCGGATAGAGGTCGTTCTCGAACTCGAACGCCCAGCCGCCGGGAGCGAGCTCCGGGCGCCGCGCGGCCCAGTCACCTGCCACCGTCACCTCCTCGCCGAGCAGCCATTCGCCCGCCTTGGCGAGTCGAGGGTCGTCGGCGGGCACCTCGCAGGCACGCAGCGCGAGCACGGCGAGCGCCGTGTCCCAGATCGGCGACTGGCACGCCTCGGGCCGCAGCCGGTCCTCCTCTTCGACGAGGAAGCCGCTCCAACCCTCGACGGCTCGGCGCAGGCAGGGATCGTCGAAGTCCTTGCCGAGGGCAGCCAGCATGATGATCGACCACACCCAGGGAGGCTGGATCCCACCCCAGCTGCCGTCCGCCTCCTGGCGCTCGCGTACCCATTGCTCGGCTGTCGCAACGGCCCGTCGCCGAAGCGACGACTGCGCGCGCGGGTGGGCGGAAGCTCCATGGCGCCCGCCGATCTCTTGGAGGTCGATGCCGGAGGGTCGCAGCGGGCGGAGCGCCTGGACGACGGACAGCGGGACGACGGTCTGCCTGGCCCAGCAACCGAAGTTGTAGACCGACAGCGGTGCGGAGGGCGGCAGGAGGATCAGCTCGACCGGGACCGTGGGAATGTCCTGCCAGGGCCACGCGTCGAGCAGCGCGAGGAAGCACTTGGTGAAGACCCTGGAGGCGGGAATCCCGCCCTCGCGCCGGATGTAGGCGCGGGTCTCATCGCCCGGGTCGACGCCTGCCATCTTCAGCGCGACGTAGGCCTCGACCGTGGTCGAGAGATTTGGCGGGCCTTCCCACCAGTTCGACCACGTGCCGTCGTCGCGGCGCCGGGCGAGCAGCTCGTTCGCGAGCTTGCGGTCGGTCGTTGGGTCGCGGAGGCCCAGCACATGGAGCCAGAAGAGGTGTTCCGCGATCATCGTCGCGTTCGACTCCAGCTCGCCGACCCACCAGCCTTCTGCGTCCTGAAGCTCGAGCAGCCGCCGTGTGCCGGCTTCGATAGCTCGATCGAGCGTCGTCAGCTCTGCTGCGATGCTCATGCGGGCACCTCCGCGCGCGACCGCGTCAGCGCGCGCGCCGCGGCCAGGCCGCTGCGCACGGCTCCCTCCATCGTCGCGGGCCAGCCCGTCTCCGTCCACGCGCCGGCTCGCACGACGTGGGCGAGGTCGGTCTGTGTGGCCGGGCGGGTGACGCCGGGTCGCAGCGCTAGCGTTGCCTCCGGTTCGCGGCTCACCCTCGACCAGAGAAGCTCGGCGGGACCGAGCCGCTCCACGAGCTGTCCCGCGATCCGGTCCACGAGCTCACGGCCCCGGATCTCCATCAGCTCAGGCACCCCACTCGACACCACAGTCAGATACTGACGTCCCCCGCCCGGTTCCTGCCCGGTAAGCGCACCGCGATCGAAGACCCAGTGCGCATCCGAGCCCAGCAGCGCGGCGAGCGGGTGGCCGAGCAGCGGCCGGTCGAAGAGCAAATGCACGCTCACGATCGGCGAGTGCTCGAGCTCGGCATCGGGCTCGCCGAGCAGACGGGCGGTCTCGGTGGGAGGTGTCGCGACGATGACGGCGTCGGAGTCGAGGTCGTCGAGCGACGCGACGCGCTCGCCGGCGCGGATCGTTGCGCCGGCAGCCTCGAGCACCCGACCGGCGGCATCGCCGTGCATCCATCCCAGCGGGCGTGCGGGGAGGATGAGGTCGCTCGAAGTGCGATCGGCGAGCAGCGCGGTGCGCACGGTGAACACGCCCCACTCCGCGCTCACCTCGTCGGTGCGAAGGTTCAGCGCGGGCCGGATGAAGACGTCCCAGAAGCGATCGATCGACTCGTCCGGACAGCCGAGCTCGCGGAGCAGCGCCCCGAAGGCCTGCTCGTTGGATCCGCTCTGCGGCAAGCGGCGCACGGCATTCGCCACTCGCAGCCGGTCGGCCAGCGAGAGATGGCGGTAACGGAGGAACGACGTGGCCGAGCGGCCGATGGACGCCGTGCGGCCGTCTTCGGCGATCACAGGTAGGTCGAGGGAGAGGCGGCGGTACGACTGACCCTCGCCGATGCGCTCGAGGAAGCGGAGGTACTCGGTGAAGCAGCCCAGCGCGATGTGCTGGCCGTTGTCGGGCGGCGGCTCGGGGTCGCCATCGCGCTCGGGGAGCGTCTGGACAGCGCCGCCGAGCGTCGGCCGCGCCTCGTAGAGCGTGACGGCATGACCCTGGTCGGCGAGCTCCAAGGCGGCAGCGAGGCCGGCCAGCCCGCCTCCGACGACGGCAACGTTCACGGCCGGATCACTCCAGCTCCCACGATGCGAAGCTTTGTCAACGGCGACAGGTGCGGCGGCCCGCCGAACACGTCGAAGCCGCCCTCCTCGATCCGTTCGAGCGTCACCGAGTAGAGGTTCGCAAACGCCGCGACGCACGCGGCACTGCGCCGGTCGAGCCGCGGTAGCAGCGTTCGTCCCTCGGCCAGGTGCTCCCGTGCCCGCTGCGCCTGGTGCGCCATCAGCGCGCGCCACTCCGTCGTGCAGCGACCCGCGCCGATGTCCTCCTCGGACACGCCGAATCGGGCGAGCTCGTCCTGCGGCAGGTAGACGCGTCCCAGGCCCCAGTCCTCGGCCACGTCACGAATGATGTTGATCAGCTGGAGGGCGACGCCCAGCGTCTCGGCCCGCTTCGGCTCATGGCGCCGTAGACAGCGACGCACGCGACACCGACGGCGCCGGCCACGCGACGGCAGTACGCGGCGAGCTCGTCGAACGTCGCATACCGCGTCTGCTGCGTGTCCTGCAGGCCGCCGTCCACGAGGTCATTGAGCGCCGCAGACGGAATCGGGTAACGGCGTCGCGCGTCGGCTAGCGCGACGAACATCGACTCGACCGCGTCGCCGTCGAGGCTGGCCCGCAGTGCCTCCAGCCGCTCCCGCTTCGTGGAATCGTCGAGCCCGGGATCGTCCGCGACGTCGTCGACCTCGCGCGCGAAGGCGTAGATGGCGGCGATCGCCCGCCGCTTCGGCTTCGGCAGCAGCATGATCCCGTACGCGAAGTTTCGCGCCCGTGACCGCGTCAGCCGCTCGACGTCGGCATATGCCTCCTCGATCGTCATCGCAGAAGAGAGAAGACGGCGGTGCGTGCGAGACGCGCACGGGAGGGGCGTGGCCGCCTGTTGAAGACGTCCCAGTGGGCGTCGCGGAGGGCGTCGAGCGCGGCCAGGCCGCCGCGCGCGAAAAGCCCGACCGCCTTGCCGGTGCGCCCGCCGATCGCTTCGCGCAGCCGTTCCCCCGCGGCGAGCAGGCCGCGCGCCCGGTCCGCTTCGAGCTCGAGGAGCCTCGTCAACGGCTCATTCGCCTCGTTGAGCACGGTGACTCCGAAGCGCCGGCGATCCTCGGCGGGCAGGTACACGCGTCCCAGGGCCAGGTCGCGCGGCACGTCCTGGAGGAAGTTCACCAGCTGGAGGCCGGTGCAGACGTCGTCCGACCAGGCGACGAGCTGCCCGTCGCCCGCTCGCCCGATCACACCCAGCACAAGCCGCCCCACAGGGTCGGCCGAGTGGCGGCAGTACTCACGCAGGTCGTCCCAGCTCTCGTACTCGGAGATCCGCTGGTCCATGCGGTTCGCCTCGATCAGCCGCGCGAACGGCTCCCTCGGCAGCGCGCGGTCCCTGATCGTCGGCTTCAGCTCACGCATCACCGGCCAGTCGGGCTCGCCCGCTCCGTAGCAGGCATCCAGCTGCGCCTCCAGCTCGTCCAGCGCAGCCAGCCGGTCACCCTCCCACTCGTCGCCGAGGATGTCGACGAGCCGTGCGAAGCCGTAGATGGCGCGCAGGTGCGGTCGGTGCTCGCGGGGGAAGAGCAACGACGCGACCGGGAAGTTCTCCGTCTGCGCGCGGGCTGCGACCGCCGCAACGTCCATCGCCATGGAACGATGCTAACCATGCGCGCGATGGTTCTCGACTCGCCGGGCTCGCCGCTGCGCGAGGCCGACCTGCCGGACCCGGAACCTGCCCCGGGCGAGATCGTCGTCGCCGTGAAGGCCTGCGGCGTCTGCCGGACCGACCTGCACATCGTCGACGGCGAGCTGGCCGAGCCCAAGCTGCCGCTCGTTCCAGGTCACCAGATCGTGGGCCGCGCGGTCACCGGCGGGGAGCGATTCGCAGCAGGGGATCCCGTCGGCATCCCCTGGCTCGGATGGACGGACGGCGAGTGCCCTTATTGCAGGAGCGGCCGTGAGAACCTCTGCGACCGCGCCCGCTTCACGGGCTACGACCTCGACGGCGGCTACGCGGAGCTCGTCGTTGCCGACGAGCGCTATTGCACGCCGCTGCCCGCCGGCTACTCCGACGTCGAGGCGGCGCCGCTGCTCTGCGCCGGGCTGATCGGCTATCGCGCGCTGAAGCTCGCAGGCGACGGGGAGCGCATCGGTCTCTACGGCTTCGGCTCGTCGGCACACATCGTGTGCCAGGTGGCTCGCCATCAGGGCAGGCGCGTCTTCGCCTTCACCCGCGCCGAGGACACCGAGGCCCAGGAACTCGCCGTCGAGCTCGGCGCCGAATGGGCTGGTGACTCGCTGGGCGCGGCGCCGGAAGAGCTCGATGCCGCCATCATCTTCGCCCCTGTCGGCGAGCTCGTTCCCGCGGCGCTGCGGGCGACGGCGAAGGGAGCGACGGTCGTCTCCGCCGGCATCCACATGACCGACATCCCGACGTTCCCGTACGAGCTCCTGTGGGAGGAGCGCGTCGTGCGCTCGGTCGCCAACCTCACGCGGGCTGACGCGGAAGAGTTCATGGCGCTCGCGCCGCAGGTGCCGGTGCGCACCGTCGTGGAGGAATATCCCCTGGAGCAGGCCAACGAGGCCCTTGACCGCCTCCGCGCCGGCCGGATCCGTGGAGCTGCGGTGCTACGTCCATGACGATCGACGAGCTCTATGCCACTCATCCTCAGCTCTACGCCGCAGAGCACGACTCCGAGCATCGTGTTGGCGGACGGCTCGGCATCCTCGACCTGCTGAAGCCGGGCACGGTCGGCGCCGAGCTCGGGGTCTTCACGGGCCTGTACGCCGAGGCGATCATCGGGCACGCCCGCCCGGCCGTCTTCCACCTCGTCGACCCCTGGTGGCTTGCATACGGCGACCTGTACCCCGACTGGGGCGGGTACACGGCGGGCGGCACCCTGCCGACCCGCGTCGCCCACGAAGCAGCCGTGACGAGAGCAGAAGCCGCGCGCGGCGACTGCGAAGTGCATATCCACGTGTCCACCTCGGCCGACTGGCTCCGAAGCCTCCCCGACGCGTCGCTCGACTGGGCGTACGTCGACTCGACGCATTACCACCGCGAGACGCTCGAAGAGCTTCGCCTGCTGCGGGACAAGCTGCGACCAGGAGGGATCGTCCTCGGCGACGACTGGCGGCCGGAGCCGAGCGACCCGCACCACGGTGTCTTCCGCGCCGTCCACGAGCTCGTCCGGGAAGGCATCTGGGATGTGGTTCGGGCCGACGAGCAGCTCCAGTGGGCGATCCGGCCCGCGGCCGAATACCGCCGCGGCGAGCGCTACCGGCAGGCGTTTCGCCTGCGTATCGGCCGATTTCGTAGCCCCTAGATCTTCGCCGGTTGGCAACCGGTCCGCTACCCATCCACCGGCCGCCAGCAGGCACCGTTTCGTGCGATGGCGACCATTGAGACCCTCGAGACGGAGAGGCTCGTCGCACTCGTGCTCGGCGAGGCGGAGCGAGACGCGCTCGTGAGGGTGCTCTACGTCGTCAAGGACAACTTCTGGCTGGACGACGTCGAGGAGTCGCTGCTCGAGCGGCTGCTCGAGAGAGGAGAAAGCTGATGTTCGCAGCGATTCGCACGTACGGAGTAACGGACATCGACGAGCTTTCCGAGCTCGTCAAGGATGGATTTCTGCCCATCGTCGAGAGCGTCCCCGGCTTCGTCGCGTACTACGTCGTCGACGCCGGCGACGGCGTGGCGAGCTCGATCACGATCTGCGAGGACAAGACGGGCGTAGACGAGTCCACCTCACGCGCCTCGGAGTGGGTTGAGGAGAACGCCCTGGAGTTCATCGAGTCGGGCCCGGCGGTCGTCATCGGTGCCGTGACGGCCGAGACCGCAGCAACGCGCCTGGCCGCATAGCTCCCCATAGCTGGACGGGCTGCGCAGGGCCCGCGAGGGACGGGCCCTGCCGCCCAATCGCTCACCGGCGATGGAAGCTGGCGAGCACTGCCGCGCCTGCTGCCGTGAGGACGATCGTCCCACCCGGCGCGAGATTCGCGTAGTACGCGATCGATCAGGCCGATCACGGCCGAGGCCAGGCCGATGCCCATCGCGATCAGGATCGTGGAGCGGACGCTCCAGGCGACACGACCTGCCGCGATCACGGGCAACACCATCAGCGCAGCGATGAGCAGGACCCCCACGATGCGCATGGAGACGGCCACCGTCACGGCCGCGAGCACGGCGAGAGCCACGTTGAGCGGGCCGACCGGAACGCCGCTCACGCGCGCGGCTTCCTCGTCGAGTGCCACGGCGACGAGCCCGCGGTAGAGGCCCGCGATGACCACGAGGCCCACGGCACCGAGCACGCCAACGAGCAGCAGGTCCTCGTGCGTCACCGTGAGGATGGAGCCGAAGAGGAACGAGAACAGGCTCGCGTTCAGCGCGCCGGCGGCCGAGATCAGCACGACGCCCGCCGCGATCCCCGTGTAGAAGAGCAGCGCGAGCGCCTGGTCGCCCGCCGCCTGGCGGCGGGTGCGCAGCCACTCGATCGCGACCGCGCCGAGCACCGAGGCGACGAGCGCGGTGCCCACGGGCGAGATACCGAGCAGGTAGCCGAGCGCGACACCCGCGAAGGCGACGTGGCCGATGCCGTCGCCGATCAGGCTCATCCGGCGCTGAACCAGGAAGAAGCCGACCGCGGGGGCGAGCACGCCGACGATCGCGCCGGCGGCGAAGGCCAGCCGCATGAAGTCGGCATCAAGGATGGACATGGGAAGGGTCGTGCCACTCGCCGGGTAGAGCCGACGGTGGACCGTCGAAGACGATTCCTCCTCGGACGAGCACCAGCCGCTCTACGAACTGCTCGACGGCGCCGAACTCGTGCGACACGAACAGGATCGAGGTGTCGAGCTCGTCATGCAGCTCGGCCAGCAACGCGGCCAGCGACTCCTGCGCGTCGACGTCGACGCCGGCCGTCGGCTCGTCGAGCACGAGCAGGTCGGGCTCACCCGCCAGCGCCTTGGCGATGAACGCCCGCTGCTGCTGGCCGCCGGAGAGCGTGCCGACGGGCTCCGACGCCCGCTCGGCCAGCCCCACGCGATCGATCGAGGACGCGACGAGGGCACGGTCGTGCGCGCGCAGGCCTCCGATGGGACCGCGCCGCGGGACACGTCCCGCCGCGACGACCTCCTCCACCGTCACCGGCGACTCGATCCCCACCTGCGAGCGCTGGGCGAGATAGCCGATGCGGTACCGCTGGCGAAGGCGGCCGGCGGGCTCGCCGAAGAGCGCTGCCGTTCCCGCCTGCGGCTGCTCGAGCCCGAGCAGGATGCGGAGCAGCGTCGTCTTGCCACCGCCGTTCGGACCGGCCACGGCCACGAACTCGCCCTGCTCGACGGCGAGGCTGACGTCGCGGAGCACCGGCGGCCCGCCCGGATACGCGAAGGTCACGCCCTTCAGCTCGGCGACTAGCGGCATGCGAGCGCCTTCTGCAGCGTGGCGAGGTTCGCGCGCATGAGCGAGAAGTAGTCGGCGCCGCGGTCTTGCTCGCTCTCGGTGAGACCCTCGATCGGGTTCAGCACGGCCGTCCGCGCGCCGGCCTCGCGGGCCACCGCCTCGACCATGCGCGCCGAGACGAGTGGCTCGACGAACACGGTCGTGGCGCCGGTCTCACGCACGGCCGTCGACCGCACGTTCGAGATCGCGCGGCGCCAGCTCGCCTTCGGGGCTGCTACCGGTGATAGGGATCTGCTGGAGGCCGTATCGATCCGCGAGGTACCCAAAGGCCGCGTGACTCGTGACGATCTCGCGGCGGGCGCAGTCGGCGAGCCCCTCCCGGTAGGCGCGGTCGAGGGCGCGCAGGCGTCGCTCCAGTCGCTCGGCCTCGTCGGGACGGCCGAGTGCGTTGCCGATCCGCTTCACGAGCACGCCGTAGCGCAGCGGGTCGAGCCAGACGTGGACGTCGCCGTCCTCCAGGCGGTCGAGACCGGGCGTCTCGAGAAGGTGGAGGACGTGGTCGCCCTCTCCGGCAGCATCGTCGAGCTGGGGCTGAAATCCGCCGCCGAGGAGCAGCACCAGGTCGGCGTCCTGCAGCTCCTGGACGTCGCCCGGCGTCGCCTCGAGGTCGTGCGGCTCGGCACCGGGCGGCGTGAGGTTACGAACGCTGACCGAGGATCCGCCGACCTCCTCTGCGGCAAACGCGGGCGGATAGAAGGACGCGACGACGCGCGTCCGCCCATCGTCCGAGCCCCCGCTACCTCCGCCGCAAGCCGCGCAAGCCACCACGGCAGATAAGAGAATGGTTCTCATTCTCATCACTCGGTATCGTATGGCCGTGGCCGTCGCACGGCAAGCCGACTACGAAAGCCTGCTGGCGGAGCACGGCCTGCGCCCCACACGGCAGCGCGTGTCGGTGCTCGGCGCGCTCGCGTCTCGCGACGACGCCACGGCGCAACAGATCCACGCGCTGCTGGTCGACGCCGGCGAACGCGTCGGGCTCGCCACCGTCTACCGCACGCTCAAGAGCCTGTCCGAGAGCGGCGTGGTGGACACGCTCTCGCACCACCGAGGCGAGAGCTGCTACCGCCTCTGCGGCGACGGCCATCACCACCATCTCGTCTGCTCGGGCTGCCACCGGGTCGTAGAGCTCGGAGACTGCGAGCTCGACCCGTGGCTGGCCGACCTCGCGACCCAGCACGGCTTCGCACTGGAAGCACACACGGTCGAGGTCACCGGCCGCTGCCCGAGCTGCCAGGCGTCTTGAGCCCGCCCAGCTGGCTCGGCGCCTCGGAGCTTCGGGTCGGTCTCGGCTGCATGCGCCTGACGGACGATGACCGCGACGAACAGCTCGCGCTCGACACGATCGCGGCCGCCGCGGAAGCCGGCATCACGTTCTTCGACACGGCGCGCGCCTACGGAGACAACGAGAACCTCGTGGCGCGCGGCCTCCGACACGCCAAGGCACTCGATACAGCGCGGATCGTGACCAAGGGAGGAATGAGGCGAGCAGACGGCAGGTGGATCCCGGACGGCCGCGCCAAGACGATCCGCGCGGACTGCGACGCGAGCCTCGCCGCGCTGGACGGCCTGGAGATCGATCTCTACCTCATACATGCGCCCGATCCGGGGACGCCCTGGAAGACCTCATTACGCGCCCTGGCACGGCTCGTCGACGACGGCCTGGTGAAGTGCGCCGGCGTAGCCAACGTCAACCGGCGGCAGCTGGACGAGGCGCTCGAGCTGGCACCGATCGCGGCTGTCCAGGTAGCGCTCAGCCCCTACGACACGCGCGCTCTCCGAGGAGGAGTCATCGAGCGCTGTGACGAGGCAGGAGTGACTGTGATCGCCCACTCCCCGCTCGGCGGGCCGCGCCGCGCCGGCCGCCTCGGCCGGCGCGAGGGGCTGGCCGGCGTCGCGGACGCACACGGCGCGACCCCAGCCGAGGTCGCCCTGGCGTGGTTGCTCGGCCTCTCCCCTGCCGTCGTCGCGATCCCCGGTGCCCGGCGCCCAGAGACCGCACGCTCCGCCGCCCGCGCGGCGACGCTTCAGCTGACCGACCGCGAGCGTGCAACCCTCGGCGAACCGCGCCCCGCCCGCGCCCGGCGCCGCGCCACGGACGGCGACGTCGTCCTCGTGATGGGCATCCCTGGAGCGGGCAAGAGCCGCATCGCCGAGGAGTACGTCGCCCGCGGCTACGTCAGGTTGAACCGTGACGAGCGCGGAGGATCGTTGAGGGACATCGCCGCCGCACTCGACAAGCAGCTCGCATCAGGCGCGCGGCAGGTCGTCCTCGACAACACGTACCTCACAAGGGCGGCGCGGAGCTATGTAGTCGAGGCCGCGGGCAAGCACGGGGTTGCCGCGCGTTGCGTCTGGCTCGACACGCCGCTCGCGCAGGCGCAGGTCAATCTCGTCGAGCGGCTGCTCGAGCGCTTCGGCTCCCTCCCGACGCCCGAGGCGCTGCGAGCGCGGGCACGACTCGAGCCGGGCCTGCTCGCGCCGACCTCGCAGATGCGAGCGCTCCGCGAGCTGGAGCCGCCGGACGAGGACGAGGGCTTCGCCAGCGTCGATCAGCTTCCGTTCGAACGATCGGCGGCCAGACGGGGAGCGCGCGGCGGCGTATTCGTCGCGGCGGCCGCGGTCGAGCACGCGCCCGAGAAGAGCAACGCAGTCGCTCCGCACCTGGTCTTCGACTGGAGGCCTGGCAGCCCGCCGGATGGGCTCGCCGACGCCGTGAGAGAGCTCTCGGGCAGGGTCTCCGGGCCCGTGGAGGGTGCGATCTGCCCGCATCCCGGCGGCCCGCCGATCCTGCTGGTGCCGGCCGCCGCTGCCGGGGCTGCCACTCGCGTTCGCGAGGGCACACGGCATCGACCCAGCGCGCTCGATACTGATCGGATCCAGCCCTGCGCACCGGACGCTGGCGACCACGCTCGGCGCGCGCTACGTCGCTGTCTGACGGGCGACAGCCTCGAGCTCGTCCACGACCTGGTCGAGCGGCCTGCGCGTGTCGATCTCCACCGTCGCCCCGGCCCGCAGCAACGGCTCGAACATGGCGAGATCCTCTGCGATCTTCGTACGCTCGACCTCCGTCTTGCCGTACGGGTTCGACTCTCGCGTGGCCACGCGCTCGAGGATCACTTCGAGCGGGGCACTCAGCAACACGACGGCGTCGAACCGCGAATAGAACCTTCCCTGGTTGGCCACGGTCCCCACAACGAACAGTGCGCCGTCGGAGTGCTCGTTGAGGAGCGCGCCGATCCGCTCCTCGTTCCACAGTGGCTCAGTCGACCCGTCCGGCTGTGGCACGTCCTCGATCCAGTCTCCGTAGTCGGTGTCGACCACGCGGTGCCCGCGCCGCGCCAGCTCGGCGAGAGCAGCCGACTTGCCCGTTCCGGACATCCCGGTGATCAGGATCACCGCCGTCAACGGGCGATCTTCGGGGTGCCTGACCTGCACCCGGTGCTCGCGATGCCGGATCGCCTCGTATGCCACGACGAACGTGCACACCACGCTGACGAGGGCCAGGGCTGCGAGCGCCGGAATCGCCACCGCAAGAGGGATGAGCGCAAGCAACGCGGCCGCCCCGATCGTCCTGCGCCGGAAGATGCGGTGAGTCATTCGGAACAGGAACGCCACGTGCCCGAGGAGGTACAGCGCGGCCCCGCCGCAGAGCGCGACTGCAGGCACGGTGTCGAGCGACTCGCCGACCTCGCCGACCGTCGTCTTGAGGCCGAACGCGAAGAGCACGATGCCGGCGGCGATCGG
This sequence comes from uncultured Actinomycetes bacterium, assembly GCA_963711315.1. GTDB lineage: Bacteria > Actinomycetota > Thermoleophilia > Gaiellales > Gaiellaceae > PALSA-612. The sequence goes on along the minus strand of CAVQDQ010000004.1, from coordinate 577,189 downwards.
CAAGTGGAGATAGCTGTAGGCATTTAGGGCGAGCCTGTGGAGCTCGAGGCCCGTCGCTTGCATGAGCCGCGTCACGCGCGATGATTGCGGCTACGTCGAAGTACAGCCACCAGAGCGCCGAGACGACCGCGATCCCGAGCGCTGCCGCGACGAGCACTCCCGTGTCCAGGTCGAAGCCGGCGCCGAGGCCGATGGCGATGATCGACTCACCGAGCGCGATCAGGATGATCAGCCCGTGTCGCTCCGCGAAGTGCTCGGGCGCGACCCGCCAGCCGCTTCCCACACCGATCACGGCCGGGCCGAGGTAGTCGATCGCCAGAGCAAGGAGCCAGACGGCGATGCGTTCGTTCCCGTCGAGGAAGCCGGCGACGACGAGCAAGGCGGGGCCGAGGATCGCGGTCGGCGCGAATCTGAGCAGCGCGCTGCGGCGCTCCGGGTCGTCGCGAACGACGATCGTGGAGAGAACGATGTGAAGCAGGCGGACGACAAGGTACGCGACGCCGAACAGCACGGCGTCGTCTCCAAAGGCGCCCGGCACTGCGAGAGCGGCGCCGAACATCGCGGCCATCGAGGCAAGCATGGCCAGCCGGACACCACCCTCGTCGACGTCCATCGCGCTCGTCAGCCACGCATAGGCGGTCCACGCCCACCAGAGCGCCGAGAGCGCGAGCATCCCACGGAAAATCCCGTGCCAGGTCGGGTCGTTTGCGAGCAGGATCGTGACCTGGGTCAGGGCGAAGACGAAGGTCAGGTCGAAGAACAGCTCGAGCGGCGTGACCTGGTGCTCCGGGTCTGGCGCGGGAACGCGATCAGCGTCGGCGGCCACGCCGCGGACCCTAGCCTGGAAGCTGACGCGCGGACTCGAAGCGCCCCCGAAGTCGCTTCACCGTAGGCTTCGAGGTGATGCTCACGTGCTCACGCTGCGGCCAGGAGAACCCCGACGACGCGCGGTTTTGCAACGCGTGCGCCGCCCCACTTGCAGCCGAGGAGGAGACACGGCTCGAGGAACGCAAGGTCGTCACCGTCCTCTTCGCCGATCTCGTCGGCTTCACCTCGCGCGCTGAGCAAATGGATCCCGAGGAGGTGCGCTCGCTGCTCCGCCCGTACCACGCCCGCCTCCGCGACGAGCTCGAGCGGTTCGGCGGCACCGTCGAGAAGTTCATCGGCGATGCGGTGATGGCGGTCTTCGGCGCTCCCGTCGCTCACGAGGACGACGCCGAGCGCGCCGTCCGCGCCGCGCTCGCCATCCGCGATTGGATCCTCGATGAGCAGGCAGAGCTCCAGCTCCGCATCGGCGCCAACACCGGGCAGGCACTCGTCTCTCTCGGCGCGCGGCCGGAGGAGGGCGAGGGCATGGTCGCCGGCGACGTCGTCAACACCGCCGCCCGGCTCCAGTCGAACGCCCCGGTCAACGGGATCCTCGTCGGCGAGACGACCTGGCGCGCGACACGCGACGCGATCAACTACCGGAAGGCGGAACCGGTGCAGGCGAAGGGCAAGGCGGAGCCTGTCGAGGCCTGGGAGGCAGTGGAGGCACTAGCGCGCGTCGGCGTCGACATCTCGGGCCGCGTGCGGACGGCGCTCGTCGGCAGGCGCCGCGAGCTGGACACGCTGCTCGACGCCTTCGAGCGCGTGCGCAGCACGCGCTCTGCGCCAGCTCGTGACGCTCGTCGGCGAGCCGGGCATCGGCAAGAGCCGGCTCGTCTACGAGCTGTTCCAGGCCGTCGAGCGCGATCCCGAGCTCGTCTACTGGCGCCAGGGCCGGTCGCTGCCCTACGGCGAGGGGATCAGCTTCTGGGCGCTCGGCGAGATGGTAAAGGCGCATGCCGGGCATCCTCGAGACCGACAGCGAAGCAGGAGGCCGAGGAGAAGCTGAAGGCGATCGTGACGGCCACGCTCCGCCGTACGACGACATCGAATGGACCCTGACCCACCTGCGCCGACTTGCGGGAATCGACGACGCCGGCGGCCGGAGCGACAGCCTGGACGAGGCGTTCACCGCCTGGCGCGGCTTCCTCGAGGGGATCGCCGACCAGAGCACCGCTCGTCCTCGTGTTCGAGGACCTCCACTGGGCGGACGAAGGCCTGCTCGACTTCGTCGACCACCTCGCCGACTGGGCGACGCGCGTGCCGCTGCTCGTCGTCGGCACGGCGCGCCCAGAGCTGCTCACACGGCGAGCGGGCCTGGGGCGGCGGCAAGACGAACGCACTGACGCTCTCGCTCGCGCCGCTGTCGGAAGCGGAGACCGCGGAGCTCGTGCACGCCCTCATAGAGCGGGCCGCCATCCCCGCCGACGTCCAGGCGACGCTCCTCGAGCGGGCGGGCGGCAATCCCCTCTACGCCGAGGAGTTCGTGCGACTCCTCGACGAGCGCGCGAACGGCGCAGCGCTTCCCGGAGACCGTCCAGGGCATCATCGCCGCCCGGCTCGATGTCCTCGAACGGGAGGAGAAGGAGCTGCTTCAGGACGCGGCCGTGCTCGGCCGGGTGTTCTGGGTCGGGTGCGCTCGGGCGGCGACCGGAGCGCGACGGAGGCCGCGCTACACCACCTGGAGCGGCGGGAGTTCGTCCAACGCGAGCGCAGGAGCACGGTCGCCGGGGAGACGGAATACGCCTTCCGCCACGCGCTTCGTCCGCGAGGTCGCGTACGAGCAGATCCCCCGCGCCCAGCGCGGCGAGAAGCACCGACGCGTCGCTGCATGGCTGGAGACGCTCGGCCGGTCTGAAGACCTCTCCGAGCTCCTCGCGCACCACTACCTCGCGATGCTCGACTACTCCGAGCCCGATCCGGAGCTCGCGGCACGCGCCGCCCTTGCCCTAGGAGAGGCCGGGGATCGCGCACTGGCCCTCAACGCGTACACAGCGGCTGCCGGCTTCTACCGCCGGGCGGTCGAGTACGCGGGCAATGAGGACCGCGGCCGTTGGCTGTTCGGGCTGGGCAGTGCGCTCGCCACTCTCGGAGACCCGGACGCGGCCGCCCATCTCGCCGATGCATCCGAGGTGCTGCAACTCGCCGAGGACCCCGAGACAGCCGCGGAGGCTGAATGCGTCCTCGCGCAGATGGCGTTCGACACGGGCGATGCCCCGGGCGTAAGACGGCACGTCGGCCGTGCAGTCGATCTCGTTCGTGGGCGCGACTCCTCCGCCGCGCACGCCCAGACGCTCTCGCAAGCCGCTCGATTCCAGATGCTCGGCGGGGAGCTGGAACGACGCGATCGAGACTGGTCGGGAAGCCGAGCGGATGGCCGCGGAGCTCGGGCTCGACGCTGTCCGAGCAGATGCGCTTGTGACCATCGGTACGGCACGGGGTGATTTGGGGGATCCACGCGGCGATGCCGACCTGGAGACGGCCATCGAGCTGGCCGAAAGGGCAAATGCGCGTCTTGCCGCTGTCTCGCGCGTTCAACAACCTCGCCTGGAAGTACACGAGGGTCGATCTACGGAGAACCTACGAGCTCATGATGCGGAACTACGAGACGATGCGACCGCTACGGCCATGTGCGCCAGACCTGGTGGGCACGCGGCCAGCTCGCCGACGCTTCGTTCGAAACCGGCAAGTGGGATGAGGCTCTTGAGCACGCCGACGCGGTGATTGCCTACGTGGAAGCCGGCACCCCACAGTACTTCGAGTCGGGCTGTCGGCTCGTTCGCGCCGCCGTCAACATCGCCCGCGGTCACGCATTCGCGGACGACATCGCGCGAGCCATCGAGCATGCCTCCGAGGCGACAGATCCCCAGGCACGGGACGCCGCTCGCCGCCCACGCCTCGTACCTCCAGTTCACGGCCGGAAACATCGCGGAGGCACGGCGACTGCTGGACTCCGCGCTCGAAACCGCACGCGCCTCCGCGGTAGGCGTGGAATTCATCCATTACGACGCGGCCGCGCAGCAGCGCTTCTGGAGCTCGACCCCGCCGCGCTCACCATACCCCCTGTCGACAATCTCGATACACGCCGCGATAAACGTGCTACCGCTGCGCTGCTCGACGGCGATCTGCTTGGCGCAACGGAGGCGCTTGCAGAGCTCGGGAAGGCGGCAGACGAGGCGTATCTTCGTCTGCGACTCGGCGAGACGCTGCTCAGCGAAGGACGCACCGACGAGGGCGTGGCACAGATCGAGCGCGCACTCGACTTCTACCGCGGCGTCCGTGCGACCAGGTTCATCGCCGAGGCCGAGTCGCTGCTGGCCGACGTCGAACAGCAAACGGCCTGACGGCAGCTAGGTGGTCACGAGGATTCGCTTGCTCGAGCGCGGCTGGCCAGGCACGTGCGCCGTGACGACCCAGCCGTCGAAGCGGCCCGCGTCGCGCCAGGCGCCGAGGTCGTAGCCCGACGCTGAGACGCACCGTCGCCTCGTCTCCGCCGGTTACGAACGTGCCACATGAGTCGCCGATTACCCCGTTCTTGGAGAGGTAGAGCTCGTACCAGCCTCCCTGCGGTAGGCGCGGAAGGCGCTTGACATCCATCTCGAGACCGATGTTCCCGTCCTCGTCAGGCTCGCCCACTGCGAGCTCAGCGGTCACATCGGCCACCGGTGGAACGCCGTGCATAGAGATTGTGGCCACGGAGTCGAACCCCTCTCCACGATTGCCGGCGACGAAGCCGACGGCAAGCGCGACGGCTGCCAACGCCGCAGCCAGAGCGAGCTCGGCCCATCGCCGTCGGCGCGGGCGTGCCCGAACGGGCGGACTTCCAACATGTGGCGGCTGGGGCACGGCCCCTTCCGGCGGCGGGCCGGCAGCGACGAGCAGGTCGTGGACTCGCGCGAGCCGCTCGTCCGGACCGCCTTCGTCGCCGATCAAGTCACTGAGGTCGGGCGGCCGCGTCACCGAAGCTCCTCGTCGAGGACTGTCGCGAGTTGAGACAGGGCTGTTCTCGTTCGGGTCTTCACCGTTCCAAGCGGAATGCCGATGCGGTCGGCGATCTCGCTCTGCGAAAGGCCTCCCCAGTACGCGAGCACGATCAATTCCCGCTCGCTCGCTTTGAGCGTCTCGAGCGCCGAGTGCACGCGCCAACGCAGCCACTCGTGCTCCGCCCGCTCATCGGGGCCGGCGTCCGAAGACGGCTGGTCCGCAGGCTCCGCGGGCTGCTCCTGACGTCGCCTGCCGCGATCGGCGATCGCGTTGCGGGCGACCGTGTAGAGCCAGGCCGTGGCTGCACCCCGCTCCGGACGGTATGTAGAAGCCGACCGCCACACCGACACGAACGCTTCCTGAAGCGCTTCCTCGGCCCTGCCGGCATCGCCGAGCCGCTGCTGCGCGAGCGCCAACACCGGTCGAGCGTACCGCCGGTAGAGGATCTCGAAGGCGTCGTGATCCCCGTCGGCGATCCGCTCGAGCAGGCGCTCGTCCTCACCAGGCGCATGGCCGCGTGGCACGACTGCGAGTCTCGCAGCCGCGGGCGTTGCCAAGCTGATGGCGTGCGCCTGATCCACGCGTTCCTCCCCATGACGACTGTTACGGGCGGATGGTGTTTGCATGTTGTAATAGGCACGAAACGTCCGTGCGGATTGGATGCCGCCCTTCGACCACCCGCCCTATATACGGCCGCAGCCGCGATTCGGATTGGCCGTCGGGGTTCGCGTCTGAGCGCCGCTAACCGGGCGCGACCTGCATCAGTACCACTTGCCCTTGGCGAAGCCACCGAATGCGACGAGGCCGATGAGGCCGATGATCAGCCCCCACCAGAAGCTCCAGACGATGGCCAGGACAATCCCCACGATCACGAGGATGCCGCCGAGCCCGATGCCACCGTTACCCACGGGGTGACGTTACCCACGATTCACACGCGCCAATCCCGAAGTCGATGCGGTCAGTCGAAGGCGAACAGCGGTGGGAGGATGACTACGACCGTGGCGGCCCACAGGGCGAAGACGGGCAGGTAGGTGGTCTGCCAGCGCTCGAGCCTGTGGAGCGTGCTCCGTCGTGTGAGGAATCGGGCCGATAACCACGCGGCCCCGGCCAGGTTCACGAGGAGGACCAGGTTGAGGCCGAGCGCAGCCGTTCGGTTCGGAGTGAACCCGAGATCGCCGATCCGAGCGATCATCGAGCCGAGGACCATCACGTCGAGCACGAGGGCGCTGACGATGGCCACCAACTGGATGCCGTCCATCCAGTCCGGCGACGTCGACGGGTCCCGCGCGGACATCCCGTACAGGACGAGCGCGAGGACGACCAGCAGCAGGGCGTCGAAGACGGTGACGAGATCGCGATCGAATGCGTCGCCGAGCCCGGTCACGGCATAGACGACGGCGGCGCCGGCCAACATCACCGCGAACAGCGGCGTGAAGAGCATCGTCAGCACAGGCGCCATGTTCTCCACGACCCGTTGCTTCGACTCGACGAGCCACGCGGCCACGATCACGGCACCAGCCGCTCCCGAGGGCAGCACCCACTCGGCGATCCGGTCGACGTCGACCCCCGTGGGTTCGAGGATCCCCGCGGTCATCGCCATGAACACCCCGCCCCCGAGCGCGATCAGCACGTAGTAGATGAACCACTCGCCCGTGAAGCGGACGAAGTCCATGCGCCGCTCGTGCGATCGGAGCGTGCCGCCCATGTACGGGTAGGCGACCGCGAACCACAGGACGACGGGGAGATGGAGCGCGACGAGGACCTCGGTGGCCGAGTCCGCACCGAACGGGTAGAGATTGACCACGAGCGCAGCGAGCACGAACGGCACCGCCGTCAGCACCCAGTGCCGGGTGTCGAGCTGCCGTCGGTGAGCGAAGTACGCGGCGAGGAACGGCAACACGAGCAGGCTGAGATTCCGCACCAGCCAGCTCGACTCCTCGACGGGCGCGTCAGCAGCGAGGCGCGCAACCTGGACCGCGACGGCCGCAGCGACAGCGAAGACGAGCGCCTCCAACCAGCCGCTGGACGCGCGCGCCGGCTCGTCGTCACCTCTCAGGACGAGCTGTTTCCATAGCCGGCCGCTGTGCTCGCGTGCGAACTCCCGGGACAGGTCGTCCAGGTCGCCCATCCGTTTCACGGCCACCAGGAACGCCTCGTCGGCTGTGAGGCCGACCGCGTTCAGCTCGGCGATCTGGTGGCGAAGATGATCCTCCAGCTCGTCGACGTCGTGTCCGTTGACGCCCGGAGCGTTGGCGACGTAGGCCCGCCACTCTGCGATCTGTGACTCCACGTTCTCCATTGCTCAAGCCTCGCCGAGGGCGGTCAGCAGCGCGCCCGAGCCCGGCCAGACGTCATTCAGCGCACGGGTGATGGTCACCCACTGCAGACGCTGGTCCGCGAGCGCTGCTCGCCCGTCGTCGGTGATCACGTAGTACTTGCGCCGACGCCCTTCCGGTGGCGTTCTCCAGTCGGTCGTCACGTACCCGAGCCGATGGAGGCGATGGAGCAGCGGGTAGAGCATCCCGTCGGTCCACTCGAGCTCACCCCCGGAGAGCGCACGTACCCGCTTCAGGATGGCGTAGCCGTAGCTTTCATCCTCCGCCAGGATTGCGAGCACGAGCGGAGTCGCCGACGCTGCGACTAAGTCCTTGTCGATGCGCATACCCGTCCTCGCACGGCTCGAAGCTCTATGCATAGAAGCACAAGGTACACGAAGTTGAAAACCGCCTCTGTCGCTTCTGCGTAGTACCCGCGAGAAGGCCGACAAGGAGGTGCTGTTGTGCGACGACCACTGCTCTTGGCCAGCGCGCTACTTGGGATCGCGCTCACGCTAACCGTCGGCGCGTCCGCAAGGCCGCAGGCGACGTCGATTCAGATCGGGACGGTGATGAACGCGGCCCAGGAGGTGCCGGCGCCGACAGGCGACGTGAGCGGTGCGCGAGGCGCGTTCACGGCAACGGTGACGAAGAGTGATACCGGCGCGTCCGTCGCGTGGCAGCTGTCGTTCAGCGGCCTTACGGGTAATGCCGTCGCAGCGCACATCCACCAGGGCGCGACGGGAACGCCGGGCACCGTAGTGCTGGCGCTGTGCGGACCGTGTCAGAGCCCGCTGTCCGGGACCGGCAACCTCACGCAGGCGGCGCTCGACGCGCTCGAAGCGGGCAACGCCTACGTGAACGTCCACACCCCGACGAATGGGGCGGGCGAGATCCGCGGACAGCTCGCCATCACCGCGAGCATCACGACAAGCCTCAATGCTCGGCAGGAACGGCCGAAGCCGAAGGGCAACGTCCGTCGCGCGACTGGGACCTTCACTGCGACAGTGACGAAGTCGGGGACGACCGGCAAGATCGCATGGCGCCTCCGGTTCTCGCGTTTGACGGGAGCTGCTGTGGCAGCGCATATCCACATCGGCCAGAGAGGGAAAGCCGGCCCCGTCGCAGTGCCGCTCTGTGGGCCGTGCCGCAACGGCGCACGCGGAACAGCCGACCTGACTGCGGCAGGACTGGCGGCGCTCGAGAACGGGCGCGCGTACGTGAACATCCACACGAAGAAGAACCTGGCAGGTGAGATCCGCGGGCAGATCCGTGCGGTCGACTTGACGATCACCTGAGATCGAGGAGAATGGATGGATCGGTGGTGAGATGAAGAGACGGATGCGCGTAGCGCTCGCGGTCGCGTTCCTCGTGGCCGTCACAGCGTTCGCCGTGTCGGCGATGGCGTTAACGGGGCGCGACGCGAGCGCGACGCCGCCGTCCGGAAGCCCGAAGGCACGCACTCCAGCGGCTCTGGCCGAGCAGGTGCGAGTCGACCGAAGCGATTCGTTCCGGCGCACGGGATGCTCGAAGCACATGCGCCAGCACGCACCGGACGTCTAGGTTCGAACGAGTGCCGTAGGGCAATCGGGCGATCAGTTGCCCATGGGCTCTGTCCCAGGCAGATCCTCCACGAGCGAGCCGAGCACATGGTCGGCGCCGGCGTCGCGTAGTTCCTCCTCGCCGTAGTGACCGCTCGCGACGCCGACACCGATCGCACGCGCGGCGTGGGCCGCGGCGATGTCGTTCGGCGTGTCGCCGACCACGAGAACGCGCTGCGGGTCGAGTGGCGAGCCCAGGATCTCACCCGCTCGAGCGATCGCCTTGCGGGTCAGCTCACCGCGGTCGGCCGAGTCGGAGCCGTAGCCGCCGAAAGTGAAGAAGCGGTTCAGGTTCGCGCGCGCAAGCTTGATGTGGGCGGCAGCCTCGACCGCTCCTGTCGTGATCCCGAGCAGAAAGCCGTCCCGGCAAAGACGGGGAAGCAGCGCCTCGACGCCGTCTAGCACTCGGTAGCCGGAAGACTCTGCCACCTCCTCCGGCAGCCGCATCAGGTAATGCGTTATGACGCGGGCCAGCTCTTCGGCCGAGGGCTCGTGCCCGATAACGGCCGCGAAAGTGAGCCTGCCGACCACCGGGTCGGTCATCCCGGACTCGGTGAACTCACCGATGTCGGCTGGGATCCCGTACAGCTCCTCGAACGCCCAACGCCAACTCCTCGTACCGGCACCGCCAGTCGTGATCAGGAGGCCGTCTACGTCGAAGAGGATCGCCTGTGGCCTTTCCATCGAAGCTCAAGGGAGGTTACGCAAGTCGAGATCAGACTCGCGGAGCGTCGTCAATCCGGCTTCATTTCCGGGCGCTGACGTTACGCCTAGCGGGCGCGTGCGCGGGTGTGCGCAGGACAGTGCGTATTCGTGGGGGCACGCTCGACCGTTACGGGCACTTGATGCCGGGCAACGAGGAGGAGGCGGCAATTCTGCTCGACGATCTTCCGGCTACGGATCGCTACAAGGTGATGCGTAGTCGACGATTTGGCGTCCAGTGAATCCCGTCGTACTCCGGCGCGGCGTCGTTGCAGACGATCCAGTCGTATTCGCAGTATTCGCGAAGGAAGGCTGCAGCGAGTACATGCGTCGTATGCACACCGAGACAGGAATGCTCGAGCATTCCGAACGGCGCGTATTCGGCGCTCGTGTACCGACGCCTGCTGAACCGGTCCGGGTCGAAGGTTTCTGGCGCCTCGAACACTGCCGGGTCTCGGTGGCTCTCGTTCACACAGATGCGGAGCAACGCGCCTCGAGGAACCCGGTAGCCGTCGATCTCGAACGGCCTGAGTACTCTCCGGGCGATGTATTCGCTCTGGGCAAGTCGCAGCGTCTCCATGACGATTCTCCTGTCGAGATCGCCCTTGTCGAGCCGGACTCGCGCGATCCAGACGGGGTTGTCGCCGAGCATCTTCACGATCCAGTGCAGGAGGCCGGTCACATCTCGCGACGTCGTTGCAAGCAGGAAAACGAGGTTGAGTAGGACGTTGGGGTCATCGAGCGCCTGCGGCTCTGCCCGAAGAAGGTTGCCGAGGATGCTGTTGGCCACTTCCGGATCGGTCACGTCGCGCGACTTCGATCTGACGATCTCGGTCAAAGCCATCGCCGCGTCGCGCAACTCGCGGCTGCCATAGACGTGGCGTGGTCTCTGCAAGTAGAGCGGGCCGGGCTCGATCAGCATTCGTTCGACGAACGCACAGTGCTCCGTCTCTGACAGCACTCCGAGGAAGAGACGTGCGTACGAGCGCACGGTGACGAGTCCGGCCATGACGCGAGGGTCCACGGACCTCCCTGGGTCGCAAGTGACCTCGACGCGAACGTCATCGACTGCCTTCCAGGCCTGCTGACGGAAATACCCTGCGCAGGCGTCGACGGTTTCCGCCGCAAACGCCTGACGGAAGAGAGGCTTGTAGCGGCTGTGATCGTCGGGCTTCATCGAGCGGATGAACCCGGCCGGAATCAGCGGGTCAAAGGCGATCCCGGCCGTCCCGAGATCCTCGGCGTGTTCACGAAGCACCGACGCTCCTGGGCGGAGACCGCGGACGCAGATCATGGTCCAGTCCCATTTCGAGCCAGCCTTCGCAACCGGACCGTTCCGCTCCAGGTGCTTCAAGAGGTAGTCGCGATCCGTGACCGACGCAAAGGGGATAAGTGGGAGTCCTCCAGGGGGGAGCCTCGCCCGGCGGCCTGACGAGGATCGTTCAACCCACAGTTCGCCGGCCGTCCCCAGGCCCGCGGCCACCGCGAAGGCGCGGGCGAATCTCGGGTGCCGAGCGACGGCCACCGCGATCGCGATCGAGTAGGCCAGGAGATACCCCCCGTACCGGACCGTTGCACGACGGCCGTGAAGGCGCCGAAACGTCGCGGAGCTGAGCGCCCGAGCGATCGGCCACGGCGCCACAGCGAGCAATGCCTGCCTCGTTCGTCGCGACACCACCACAACAACGCATTGAACAAGAGTCGTCGCAGGGCCACAACGACCAATGCGACCAGGCCTGCGTCACGCAAGACCTGCCTTCGTGGAGGGACCCGTCGAGCTCACTCACGCCGCGAGGGAGGGCCTGCTGCGTGGCCGCGTGCATCGCCTAATCCTGCGCCAATCCGCCCTCTCGTGCGCCACTCTGAGCTTCACCACGACTAGAGCCGGTGAGCAGAAAAGCGCTTAATGTGCAGGGCTTTCCTGAAGCCGACGCGCGGATTCGAACCGCGGACCCCTTCATTACGAGTGAAGTGCTCTACCAGCTGAGCTACGTCGGCGCCCAGCCATTGTAGGCGCTTGCGCTAGGTGGCCCGCTCGCAAAAAGACGGGCGGTGGCCGGAGATATCTCCGGCCACCGCCCGTCGCTGTCGGGAGCTCGAAGCGCTCCCTTGAATCGTTGCCTAGTCGCAGCCGCCCGATATGCCGAACTCGCCGATGCCGAACCCGCCCGCGTCCGACTTCGCCGTGACGACGATGCGCGTGATCGTGGTGAATGCGTTGGCGTAGAAGCCGTAGAACCTTGCTCCCCCGAACCCCTCGACCTGCACGTAGCCGGACGACGCAAACGATCCGTCGCTACCGACCGCTGTTGCGTTGATCCGGTGAAGGCCGAAGGAGTTCGGCTCGGCGTAGAGGTAGAACGCCTTCGTGCCAGCAGGCATCGTCAGGTACGTCGTGTAGTCGACGTCGTTGACGGAACCTGGTCCGCCAGCCGTGAAGTTCGTGTAGACGTCGCCGGTGTAGCCGTGGCTCCAGGTTGCCCAGCCGGCGCCGACCGTGACGTGACCGAGCGACTGCGGGCTTGCGAGCGTCCCGAACAGGACGTCGCACCCGAGCGGGCTGGGGACGCTGGTAACCGGGCTCCCCTGGGCATCGAGCGGGAAGGGAGTCATGAAGAAACCGCCCAGAATGCCCGGTGGCGGCCCGGTACCGGGCCCTGGACTCACCGAGACGAGCACCGACGGCGCCTTCGGCGGCGTGACGGCAGTTGCAGATGATGCAGTTAGTGCAAACACGGCGAGCGCGCCCGCCGCCAACAAGGCGTACACACGCACTCTTCTAGATCGACCTTCCCTCATCTGAACCTCCTTGATCGACTGACACAAACTCCGAACGTGGTGCCGCAACGACGCCAACGTGCGCATCGACCGCCTGCCATGATGGCAACAGTCGCGGCTGATGTAAAGACCGGGATTGGTTTCGACGTCGAACGGCTCGATCCCTGTTCCCGTTAGGACGGTGATTCAAACAAGTGCGGGCGCCAGCTCGCGGCGCAGGCGCAGGAAGAGCGCCTCGAGCGCCAGCTGCGGCTGGAGGTTGAGCTCCTCGAACCAGCGCCACGACTCCCGCACGATCTCCGCCGCACGCGTGGCGCCCTGGGAGGCGTTCGGCGGTTCCGTCGGCGCGCAGCGCGTCGAGGTGGTCGTAGTGCGTGACAACCGCCTCGGCGCCGACGGCCACCGCAACGAGATCGCGGTACCACGCCGTCAGCTCCTCCAGCGCCTCCAACACGCTCTCTCGGTTGGCGCCGAACTCGGCCCGCCGCAGCCACTGGTCGCGCTCGCGGTCGGGCAGGTCGAGCCACTCCACCTCTTGCTCGGCCTCGGCACGTGCCTCTCCCGCGACCGTCCCCGCCATGCGCACGACGGACGCGGCCGCCGACGACGGCTCGAACGACGGGTCGGCGTAGACGCCCCGCGCCAGCGCGAGCAGCTCCTCCCTTCGTGCGGCGGCATCCTCGTCGAGCAGCCGCTCGGCGCGGTCGAGGCGGCCGCCGGCCACCCGGGCGAGCGCGGTGATGCGATCCGAGGGCAGCCCGGGCGCCTGCGCCGCCAGCACCGTGTGCACCGCCTTCTCCGACAGGCGGCTGAAGGGCACGACCTGGCAGCGCGAGCGAATCGTCTCCGGCAGCGGCCCGAGCTCGTCGGCGAGCAAGATCATCACCGCGTACGGCGGCGGCTCCTCGAGATCCTTGAGCAGCGCGTCCGCCGCTTCCTCGTTCAAGAGATGCGCGGAGACGAGGAGGTAGACGCGGCGATCGGCTTCGAACGGCCGCATGTGGAGGTCGCGGCGCAGCCGGCGCACCTCGTCGATGCGGATCTGGTCGCCGAGCGGCTCGAGCACGTAGAGGTCGGGGTGCGCCCGGCGCTCGACCCGCCCGCGGTCGCCGAGCAGGTGGGCTGCGAACGCGAGCGCCGTCTTCTGCTTGCCAACGCCGGGCGGGCCGTGGAAGAGATAGGCGTGCACCGGGCCTTCCTCGACGGCTGCCTGGAGCAGGCTCTTCGCAGCCTGCTGCTCGATGATCTCCTCAAACACCGAGTGCCTCGCGGATGCGCGCGGCGAGCTCGTCGATGGGCGCCGAGCCGTCCAGCACGACGATGCGCTCGGGAAAGCGCTCGGCCAGCTGGCGGTAGCCGTCGGCGACGGCCGCGCGGAAGGTGCCGTCCTCCCGCTCGATCCGGTCCGGGGACGACCCGGCGCGCGCCGCGGCCAGCTCCGAGTCGAGCAGCAGGACGAATGTGCGGTCCGGCGTGAGGTCGGCCACCCCCACGTTCAGCTCCAGCACGCGGTCGATGCCGAGCCCTCGCGCGACGCCCTGGTAGGCGAGCGAGGAGTCGAGAAAGCGGTCGCAGACGACGTCCGCGCCGGCCGCCAGCGCCGGGCGGATCACGCGCTCCGCGAGCTCCGCTCGCGCGGCCGCGAACAGCGCCGCCTCCGTCCACGGGGCAGGTTCCTCGCCGTCGAGCAGCAGCCCGCGAATCTTCTCGCCGAGCGGCGTTCCCCCCGGCTCCCGCGTCGCCTCGACCTCGCGGCCGAGACCTGCCAGGTGCTCAACGAGCAGCCGCGCCTGAGTCGACTTCCCCGAGCCGTCTACACCCTCGAAGGTCACGAACATGAGCAGTGCCTACGATACGACGCGTGCGGGCGGTCGTCACCGGAGGAGCGGGCTTCGTCGGCTCGCATGTCGTCGACGCGCTCGTGGCGCGCGGGGACGAGGTGACGGTCATCGACAACCTGTCGACCGGTCGGCGGGAGAACGTCAACCCGGCGGCCCACCTCGTCGAGCACGACATTCGCGAGCCGTTCGAGGTGGAGGCTTCGACGGTCTTCCATCTCGCGGCACAGGCCGATGTCGTCACCTCCGTGGAGCGACCGACCTTCGACGCCGAGGTGAACGTCATCGGACTGCTGCGCGTGCTCGAAGCGGCAGGCGAAGCAGGTGCCCAGGTCGTCTTCACGTCGACGGGCGGCGCGATCTACGGCGAGTGCGAGCGTCCCGCCCGCGAGGATGACCCGCGGCAGCCACTCTCGCCCTACGGCACGTCGAAGCTCGCCGGCGAGGAGTACCTGGCGACATGGAACCGCCTGCACGGCTCAGGGCACGTCGCGCTGAGGCTCGCCAACGTCTACGGGCCGCGCCAGCTGCCGACGCTGGAGGGCGGCGTCATCGCCATCTTCCTGAACCGGATGGGAGCAGGTGAGGAGACGCTCGTGTACGGCGACGGCCTCCAGTCGCGTGACTTCGTACATGTCGGCGACGTCGCGCGTGCTCTGCTCGCCGCCGCCGGCGCGAAGCCCGGCGTCTACAACATCGGCACCGGCGTCGACACGAGGATCGTCGACCTCCACGCACTGTGCCGCCGCGCGACCGGCACCGAGGGCGAGCCGACGTTCGCCGAGCCGCGCCCCGGTGAGGTCGTCCGCAGCGTGCTCGATCCGTCGGCCGCCGAGCGGGAGCTCGGCTGGCGAGCGGAGACGCCGCTGGAGGACGGTCTTCGGTCGACCTGGGAGTCGGTCCGCGCGTAGCAGGAGACGTGCGAGGCCACGGCGAAGTGCGTGAGCGCCGTGGAGTCTTCTGTCTCGACAAGTGACGCGCTGGTCCGACCCTGGCGCACGGCGACCATCGTCGCCTCGCTCGTCGCGGCCGTGGAGCTCCTCATCCTCATCGGCTTTGGCGTCGCGCTCTTCGGCCAGCCGCTGCTCGACTGGGCGCAGGGCGCGCAGCCGAGCGGGGCACGGCACCGGCGGCGAAGGAGCAGAAGCCCGCGGCCGCCGAGCAGCAATCCAGGCAGCCGGTCGAGCCGGCTGCTCCGAAGCTCGCGCGCTCGGAGACCTCCGTGCTCGTGCTCAACGGGAACGGGATCGCAGGCGCCGCCGCGTCCGCGGGCCAGCTGGTGCGCCGCAAGGGCTACGTGGTCGCTGAGGTCGGCAATGCGCCGCGGAGCGACTATCGGCGAAGCGTCGTCATGTACCGGCCGGGCTACGCGCCCGAGGCGGCCCGCTTCGCCCGCGACCTGAACGTGAACGTCGTGACACCGCTCGACGGGCTACGCCTGAAGGACCTCATGGGCGCGCACGTTGCAGTAGTGCTCGGCGCGGGATAGCTAGCGCCCTTCCACCTTTGCGCGGGCCTGGTCGAGCAGGCCGCCCGGCAGCCCTGCCGGCCCGTACGGGTCCAGGGCGTAGGCGCGGTCGAGATGGACGTACGCGTCGCGGAAACGGCGAAGCTCGAACTCGAACGCGCCGAGGGCGAACCACGTATCGGAGTTCTCGGGCTGCAGCTCCGTAGCGTCGAGATACCGCTGGATCGTCCCGCCCGGGTTCCTCGCCGTCGCCTCCGCGAGCGCCCACGCCCATAGTGGCTCGACCGACAACGGGTTCAGGTCCCGAGCCTGGCGCGCGGCAGACAAGGCGTCGCCGGCGTCGGCCCTGGCGATGGCCGAATACGCATCCTCCACTCTCCGCTGCGCAAGCCACGGCGCCGTGATCGAGTAGAGGACGCCCAGTGCGACGACACCGGTGACCAGCGCCAGCGCGGGACGGCTCCGCGGCTCGGCCGGCGGGCGACCGGCGGACAACAGGACGCCGACGGCCACGAACACGGGGGCCGATGCAGCCACGAAGTCCCAGTCGATGTCCGCCAGCGCGTGCAGCAGGTAGACGGGGAGCAGCACCGTGAGCGCCGTAGCCGCCGCCTTCTCGTCGCCCTCCAATCGCCTCAATGCTTGCCGGCAGGCGAGCAATCCCAAGCCTGCGGCAGCGAGCCCGAGCAGCAGGCCGACGATTCCCAGCTCGGCCAGCGACTGGACACCGATGTTGTGCGGCTCCTCAGTGACGACCGAGCCGACGCGCAGCGGTCGCCGCGCGATCTCGAACGTGTGCGCGCCGTGGCCCCCCGCCGGCTCGTCGCGGAACAGCTCCCACGACTCCTGCCACCAGGTCCAGCGGTTGTTCGAGCTCAGCTCGGCGAGCCGTCCCGAGCTCTGGGCGACATCTCCCCCACGAAACTCGTCGAACCACTCGTCAGGGCCGCCAACGGCGACGGTGGCTGCGATGACGGCTATGGCGGCCAGCCCGGCCAATCCGGCTCCGAGCCTCGTCGCCCAGCGGTGGCGCTCCTCGTCGGGCAAGCGCTCGCCCAGCCGTGCGCCGTAGTGCGAGAGCCCGAGTGCGGCGGCCACGCCGGCGACGAGGGCGAGCGCGAACCACGCGCCGGCCCGCTCGCGCGTTGCCGATGTCTGGAGGTGATCGACGATGCCCGGCTCTGTCGAGGCCCACGCGAAAACGACCAGCCCAGGCCCGACACCCGCCAGGAGCATCAGCAGCCCCTCGAAGCGGTCGCGGCAGAGCCAGAGCCAGAGCAGGACGCCGGCGGCCGCGACGACGATGCCCGCGCGCGAGTACGTGAGCACGAGGGCGATGGTCGCTACGTAGAGGAGAACGACGCCGCCTGCACGCACGAGGCGCTCGTGCCGACGGCCGGCGGCCAGCCACAGGCCGAGCGGCATCGCCAGAGCGGCGATGAGCGCTAGCGCGTTCCAGTAGCCGATCGGGTTCCGCAGCCGAGCCACCCGCGCCCCGTCGGGGAAGAGGCCCGGGAAGACCTTGCCGAGCAACGCCCAGCCCAGCACGCCGAGCAACAGCACCGCAACCAGTCCGGCGGTCGTCACCACGGGTCTCCGTCGCACGAGCGTGCCCGCATACAGCCCGAGCACGGCGAGCGCGAGATATGCCAGCCCGCGGTTCAGGTACGCCCAGGACCGGTCAGGAGCAATCGACCAGACGATTGTCAATCCGTTCCAGAGGACGAACGCCGCGAACAACCCGAGCGCCCACCAGCCATGTTTCGTCGGCGCCGGACGGGGAAGAAACCCGAGCAGCGTCGCGAATACCAGAACCAGTGCCGTCAGCGAGGCAACGATCCCGATCCAGAACAGGCGCCCGTCACTCGAGCCGTGACCGAAGAAGAGGGCCACCGCCAGCAGTGCGCCCGCGACGCCGAGGACCGAAAGCCCTGCGGCCGCTCGCATCGATCGAAGCTAGCACAGGCCCTTCCCGGACTTACTCTTTACACACACCTAACCGCGCGGAAACCACGCCGTCACGGCCATGGTCGAGACTGGCAGCAGTACCTGCCGAGCCATCGGCAGGCATTTGCGTAGACTCAGCCCCGACGTACGGACGAAACCCGATCCCACTCCGACGCCAAGCCTCGTGAAAAGAGCCCTCCAGACAGTGCTCCTCGTGCTCGTGGCCGCCGCGGGAGCCTTGCTCCTAACGGGCACTGCCGCCGCCAAAGAGCCGTGCTGGAAGACCCTCATCGACGACTGGTACGACGGCCGGATCGACAACGTCTATCCCGTGCAGTGCTACCGGGCGGCTCTCGAGCACATGCCCGAGGACGTGGCCCAGTACTCGACGCTCGGCGACGACATCAACCGGGCGCTCCAGGCGGCGATCGCGGCCCAGGGGTCGAACGGAGGAAGCTCGGGCGGTAGCTCCACGAGCCCTCCCACATCGGGCGGTGTGAAGGGCGAGACGAGTCCCGCCATCCGATGCGACAGCACGTTCCACGGCGGCCCGACGGCGGAGCGAGAGGGTGCAGCGCTCGCATCTGACGGCCGTGACCCGGGCGGCGGGGCAGTCGGCCAAGCGCTCGATTCCATCGGCCCGGGGAACGCGGATTCGGTGCCTGTGCCGCTACTCGTGCTGGCCGGGCTCTCCATCCTGCTGCTGACGCTGGGAGCCGCCGGCTTCGTGGCCCGGCGGGTGCAGACGCGCCGCGCGACGGCCGGTCCTCGGACTGACGCCTAGGCCACCGCTTTTCCGTCCGACCCCGGCTCTACGCTAGCCGGTCCCCTCGGCTCGCGACCTCCGCGGCCGCGTGGGAAGACATAAGGACTCACTCGATGCCCGGGAGGCACAATATGGCGACCGTGAAGACAGACGAGATCACCGACACCCAGCTCGAGAATTCGGTGCTCGACGCCGAGCGACACACCGGCGTTCGCCGCTACTTCACGATCCCCGGCCGCGACCCGTTCGAGGAGATCGAATGGGAGATGCGCGACGCGTTCATCCCCGGCAAGGACAAGCCGGCCTTCGAGCAGAAGGGCGTCGAGTTCCCGAAGTTCTGGTCGCAGACGGCCACGAACATCGTCGCCCAGAAGTACTTCCGCGGCCGCCTTGGCTCCCCCGAGCGCGAGTGGAGCGTGCGCCAGATGATCGGCCGCGTCGTCTCCACGATCGGCGGCTGGGGCCGCGCCGGGGAGTACTTCGCGGACGAGGAAGAGGCAGAAACGTTCGAGGCCGAGCTGAAGACGATCCTCGTCAACCAGCTCGCGTCGTTCAACTCCCCGGTCTGGTTCAACGTCGGCTTCGAGGAGAAGCCGCAGTGCTCTGCCTGCTTCATCCTCTCCATCGACGACTCGATGGAGTCGATCCTCGACTGGATCCGCCGCGAGGGCGTCATCTTCCGCGGCGGCTCGGGCTCGGGCGTCAACCTCTCGCGGCTGCGCTCGTCGAAGGAGCAGCTGTCGAAGGGCGGCTACGCCTCAGGGCCGGTGTCGTTCATGCGCGGCGCCGACGCGTCCGCCGGCACGATCAAGTCGGGCGGCAAGACGCGGCGCGCGGCGAAGATGGTCGTGCTCGACGTCGACCACCCGGACATCGAAGAGTTCATCTGGTGCAAGGCGAAGGAGGAGCGCAAGGCGCGCGTGCTCGAGGCCGCCGGCTACGACATGTCGCTCGACTCACCCGACTGGGCCTCGATCCAGTACCAGAACGCCAACAACTCCGTTCGCGTGACCGACGCGTTCATGCAGGCGGCCGAGGAAGGCGCCGAGTGGAGCCTCAAGGCGCGCACCGACGGCACCGCGGTCGACACGGTCGACGCGCGTGGCCTGCTGCGGGAGATGGCCGACGCGGCATGGCAGTGCGCCGACCCGGGCGTCCAGTACGACACGACCATCAACGCATGGCACACGTGCCCCAACTCGGGCCGCATCAACGCGTCCAACCCGTGCTCGGAGTACATGCACCTCGACGACTCGGCATGCAACCTCGCCTCGCTCAACCTCATGAAGTTCCGCCGTGACGACGGCGAGCTCGACGTCGAGGCGTTCGAGCACGCGGTCGACGTCGTGTTCCTCGCCCAGGAGATCGTCGTCGGCTACTCGTCGTACCCGACGGAGCAGATCGAGCGCAACGCGCGCGCCTACCGCGAGCTCGGTCTCGGCTTCGCCAACCTCGGCGCGCTGCTGATGGCACGCAGCCTCCCGTACGACTCAGACGAAGGGCGAGCGTTCGCGGCGGCCGTGACGGCGCTCATGACCGGCCGTGCCTACCGCAAGTCGGCGGAGATCGCCTCGCGCATGGGACCGTTCGCGGGCTACCAGCCGAACGCCGCAGCGATGCTCGGCGTGATCGCAAAGCACCGGGCGGCGGTGGGCAACATCGAGCACACCGACTCGGTTCCGGACGATCTGCTGACCGCTGCCCGCAAGGCGTGGGACGACGCGCTCGACGCCGGTGAGGTCAACGGCTTCCGCAACTCACAGGCGACCGTGCTGGCGCCGACCGGGACGATCAGCTTCATGATGGATTGCGACACGACGGGCGTCGAGCCCGACTTCTCGCTCGTGAAGTCGAAGAAGCTCGTCGGCGGCGGCGAGATCACGATCGTCAACAAGACCGTGCCGATGGCGCTCGAGCGGCTCGGCTACGCGCCCGAGGAGGTCGAGGAGATCGTCGCCTTCATCGACGAGCGCAACACCGTCGTCGGCGCGCCGTTCGTCAAGGCCGAGCACTACCCGATCTTCGACTGCGCCATCGGCGACCGCGCCATCCACTACTCGGGCCACGTGAAGATGATGGGCGCCGTCCAGCCGTTCATCTCCGGCGCCATCTCGAAGACCGTGAACATGCCGGAGACGGTCACCGTGGAGGAGGTACGCGACCTCTTCGTCGACGCCTGGAAGCTCGGCGTGAAAGCGATCGCCATCTACCGCGACAACTGCAAGGTCGCGCAGCCGCTGTCCTCGAAGGACAAGTCCGCAGCCGCGGCGCCTCGTCCCGGGCGTGACCCTCGCGCCGCAGCGGCGGAGGCTGCCGGAGGACCGCACCGAGGTCGGCCGGAAGTTCCGCGTCGGCGAGTACGAGGGCTACATCCACGTCGGCCTGTTCGACGACGGAACGCCCGGCGACATCTTCGTGGACATCGCGAAGGAGGGCACGACGCTCGCCGGCCTCATGAACTCGTTCATGATCTCCGTCTCGCTCGGCCTCCAGTACGGCGTGCCGCTCGAGGTCTACGTCTCGAAGTTCTCGCACATGCGCTTCGAGCCTGCAGGCCCGACGAACGACCCGGACATCCGCGTCGCGAAGTCGATCGTCGACTACATCTTCCGCTGGATGGGCAAGAAGTTCCTCACGATCGACCAGCAGGAGGAGATCGGCATCCTCTCGCCCGAGGTACGCGCCCGGCTAGCCGAGCGCTACGGCGACGGCGAGGGCAAGCCGGCGAGCGCGGAGACGGCAGCAGTGCCGCTCGAGGCACCCCCGCCCGGCCAGACAGCGCTCTTCAACACCCACGAAGACGCCGTCGAGTGCGCCCGCTGCGGCGGCCGCATGGTGCGGACGGGCTCCTGCTACACGTGCAGGGACTGCGGCACCAACACCGGCTGCAGCTGATCTCTCGGTGAGCGCCGCACTATGCGGCGCTCACAACGCTCAGAGGTTGTCGAAAGGGCAGCAATCCCATGCGATGTTCCTTAGTAGCCGACTAGAAGAATCCCGTCTAGCGGCAACTTCAACCGCTCACTTGCGTAGATCGCATCGATTCGGTCTCGAGCCGAGTCATAGCTCTTAACCACTGACGCGCCAGTCCGGTAGTAACTCATCATCGCCAGGACAAGAAAGCGCGCGTCGACCATCAGGCTCGCCCGAATCAGGTCGCGATAGTCAGCGTTGTTTGCGGCGCCTCGCCCGGCTTCCACCTCGAGCACAATTCCCTCATCGGGATGGAAGCCATCGACCTCATACGCCACAAGAGGCTTACCGGACTCGCCGAAGAGCACGGGCCGTCGAATTCTCCCCGCCTTGGTCTTACCAGCTTCGATGTCGAAGCCGAGACAGACTAGGCCGGGTCGAAGCGCCGCGAGTGCAGCGTCGCTAGAGACGCCGACGCTGAGGTTCGAGTCGATCTGCGCGCGAGCCGCGGCGAAGACGTCAACAATAGGTTCAACCCAGCCCGGCGGCTCGAGTGCGGCGGGAAAGAATCTCCACGTTGGATAGGCATCCGCCTTTCCAGCCATCGTCCACAGAGCTCATCAGACCTCTCCGGTGGCCGCAAGTCGGACCACAGACACGAACCGCCTGCGAAGAAGCTCTGGCGACCTGAAACTAAGCGCGTCATCCCGGAGAGCTCGACCGGTTCCGCGGCGCAGCCTAAGCAACCGGAGTATCAGCTTCCCTTCGACGCGAGGAGCATTCTCGCGTCGGAAAGACGCTCTCCTGCCTCGCGAATCTTCGCCGCTGCGCCCTCGAAGCCCACACACTCATCCACACCCTCGGCCATCGATGAAAGGAGATGCTCGAGGTTGGCGAGCTTTTCCCTCGCCTCACGGCTTCGATCATGGAACGGCTCGAAGTACAAACCCCCGATCGCGCGGTCGATCTGCGCGACTGCGTACGCGACTTGCGTCGGATCTGCAGATTCCCCAGCCACGCTGAGATCCGGATCGAAATCGCTGCTGGCCAGTAACGCACTTGGATCACTTAGAGCAGTCCGCGCGAAGGACAGCGCTTGAAGCGGGTCGGTTACGGCGATGGGCCCGGCGCTCCTCTCGTTATCTCGGGAGAACCACACTTCACCAACGACGCGGACAGCTGGCCGCTTCGCGGCCGAGATCAGATCCACCAGCTCCCGAGAAGAGGGAGATCGCCTTCACGGTGAGGTCGAGTGTACGCTCGCCCCCGGACGCCTCGAACACGCCTGCTGAGCGACGATTAGGCTTCTCGCATGAAGATCTTCAACCTCAACAGCGACGAGTGGGACGGGACGAGGGACCGCGAGGGCTGGCGCATCAGCGCCGCGCTCGTCGGCCAAGCCATCGGCGGTGAGCTAATCGGCGCGACCATGTCCGAGGTCGAGCCTGGCAACAGGCTCTGGCCCTACCACACGCACCACCTGAACGAGGAATGGGTGATCGTGCTCCGCGGCGAGCCCACGCTGCGCACGCCCGACGGTGAGCATGTGTTGAAGGAGGGTGACGTCGTCTGCTTTCCAAGGGGCAAGGACGGTGCGCATCAGATCATCAACCGAACCGACTCGCCTATTCGCGTACTCATGCTCTCCTCGATGGTCAGCGGCGAGATCATCGAGTACCTCGACACCGGAAAGGTCCTCGCCAAGGGCGTAGACGACGAAGACATCCTGTTCGCGAGGCCCGGACCCGCGGTCGAGTACTGGGAAGACGAGGACTAGACCGACTCCACTCGTGACGCTCGAGGATGTCGTAGGTAGATGCCGCCGCCTGAGCCTACTCTTGCCTGACTATGTCGACCGAGATCTCCACTGCCGGAGTCGTTCCTCTGTTCTCGAGCCAGTGTGTGGTGTTCCTATCCTCGGGCCAGCCCACTCCCGGCCCATAGTCCGTGGCGACTCCATTTCGATGGTCAGTGATCGTTCCTTGCAGTATGTAGACGATGCCTGGTCTGTCTCTATGGTCGTGAATCGGGCCGAAGACGCCTCCTGGCTCGATGGTCACCATACGCATTCGAAGTTGGCGCCCTACCATGCCCTCGATCTCAGGGCCAAGGTCAACCGTTGCAAGTAACTCCGCCGTAACACCCTTCGTCTCAGGTGCCGCCTGCTCGTTGCTCATCGCGCTCTCCTCTCTGTATGTCTCGGGCGTAAACGTTCGACCTTCAACCCAGGACAAGCTGATCTCCGACACTCACTCATACCTGCTCATACCTCCGTCGCCGCCGACCTCGTAGGCTTCCGGTGTGAAGGTCTTCAATCTCAACAGCGACCCGGAGGATCACACCCAGGCGCGTGAGGGCTGGCGCTGCAAGGGCGCCGGGGTAGGCAGGCGCATCGGATCCGAGCTGATCGGCGGCAGCATGTACGAGCTCGAGCCGGGCAACCGACTCTGGCCGTTCCACACGCACCACGCGAACGAGGAGTGGGTGATCGTCCTCCGCGGCCAGCCCACGCTTCGCACGCACGAGGGCGAGCAGGTGCTACGCGAGGGTGACGTGGTGGCCTTCCCCCGCGGCAAAGAGGGCGCGCACCAGATCCGCAACGACACGGACGCGCCGATCCGTGTCCTCATGCTGTCGACCAAGATCGAGCCGGAAATCGTCGAGTACCTCGACACCGGCAAAGTCGGCGCGCGCAGCGTCGCGGGAGAGCAGATCATCTTCGCTCGCCCGGGGCCTGAGCTCGAATACTGGGAAGACGAGGACTAGGCCGGCCCCAGCCGTGACGCTCGAGGAGCTCGACCGCTGGCTCGACGTCTACGGTCGCGCGTGGGAGCGGCAGGACATCGACGGGTTCGTCGCCTGCTTCGCCCAGGACGCCGCGTATCACTGGGGCCCGTGGGGCGAGCGGTTGCGCAGCCACGTCGAGATCCGCGCGCGAACCGAGCAGGCGGTCGCCGAGCAGGAGGAAATCCACTTCGGCCATGAGCCGCTCGCGATCACGCCTGACGGCCGCGGCATCGCGCGCTGGTGGGTCTCGATCAAGCTGCGCGGCGAGAACACGATCGAGGAGAACGAAGGGATCTTCCTCGTCACACTCGGCCCGGACGGCCGCTGCACGGACTTCCGCGAGTGGTGGAACTCCCGTCGGCGTCCGGCAAGCTAGCCGTGGAGCGAGTGCGCATCGACAAGTGGCTGTGGGCGGCGCGCTTCTTCAAGACGCGCTCGGCGTCGACGGAGGCGGTCGCGGGCGGCCATGTGAGGGTGAACGGCGATCGCGCGAAGCCGTCGCGCGAAGTCACCGTCGGCGATCGCGTCGAAGTACGGACGAGCACCGAGCACTGGACGGTCGACGTACGGGCGCTCGCGGACCGACGCGGCCCTGCGGCCGTCGCGCGCGAGCTCTACGAGGAGACGCCGGATTCCGCAGCCGCCCGCGAGCAGCGCCGCCTGGAAGCGAGGGCTAGCCGGCCGCTCGGTGCGGACGTTGGCGCACGACCGACGAAGCGGGACCGCAGACGGCTCGACGCCCTTCGCCGCGGTCAGCGGCGCAGGTAGGCGTCGTCGCCGCGGAGCCAGTCCTCGCGCACAGGCGAGAAGACGTCGAGCATGACCGAGTCCTCGAGCGCCTCCACCTCGTGTGGCACGTTCGCCGCCAGCGGCACGCTCGACCCTGCCTCGACGACGAGCTCCTCGTCACCGACGACGAACCGGACGCGCCCCTCGAGCACGGTGGCGATCTGCTCGTTCTCGTGCTCGTGCATCGGCACGACAGCCCCCTGGCGAAGCGTCACGCGCGCGAGCGTCATCGTCTCCGTGTGAATCAGCTGGCGGCCGATCGTGTCGCTCATCCACTCGATCGGCGCCTCCCGCCACTCTTGCACTTCCATGAACCGAGCCTAGCGCGGAGGAGCGGCCCGAGCCCACCGAGCGCACGGAGCACCCACGAGCGAGGGTTGAGTCACGGGCTAAGGCAAGTACGATCGGACCATGCTGTACGGCCGCGAGGCCGAGTGCTCGGCTGTCGACGCGTTGCTCGACGGCGCGCGCGAGTCGCAGAGCGGCGTCCTCGTCCTGCGCGGCGAGCCAGGCGTGGGCAAATCGGTACTGCTCGCGTACGGCAGCGACCAAGCAGAGGGATTTCGCGTGCTCCGCGCGACTGGCATCGAGTCCGAATCCCAACTGCCGTTCGCCGGGCTCCACCAGCTCCTCTGGCCCGTGCTCGACCGAGTCGACATGCTCCACGGCCCGCAGGCCGCGGCGTTGAGAGCCGCGTTCGGGTTGACGAGCGAGGGCGTCGGCGATCGCTTCCTCGCCTACTTCGGGGTGCTGAGCCTCCTGGCCGAGGTCGCCGAGGACGGCCCGCTGCTCTGTCTCGTGGACGACGCCCAGTGGCTCGACGACCCCTCGGCGGAGGCGCTCGTGTTCGCCAGCCGCCGCCTCCAGGCCGAGCGAGTCGTGATGCTCTTTGCCGCGCGCGAGGGAACGGATGCGACCTTCGCCGGGCCGGGACTGCCCGACCTCCACGTGGGCAGCCTAGACAGGGAAGCGGCCGGAACGCTCCTCGCAGAGCGAGGAGCGCTGTCGCCCGAGGTCCGGCAGCGGCTATTCGAAGCGACCGCCGGCAACCCACTCGCACTTGTCGAGTTGGCCGCCGGGCTGACCGAAGCGCAGTTGACGGGTCGGGAGGCTCTGCCGGAGCGGCTCGTCCTGGGCAGCGGCGTCGAGCGCGCATTCCTCCAGCGGGTCCGCGAACTACCGGATGACACCCGCGCCCTGCTCGTGCTCGCGGCAGCCGACGACACCGGCAGCCTCTCGGCGATATTCCGTGCCGGCACCGCGCTAGGCGTCTCGTCCGATGCGCTGGCCGCCGCGGAGTCAGCCGGCCTCGTGCGCGCGGACGACGGCCACCTTCACTTCCGCCACCCCCTCGTCCGTTCCGCGGTCTACCAGGGCGCCTCGTTCGCCGAACGCCAGGACGCTCACCTCGCCCTCGCGGCCGCGCTCGACGGCGATGAGCACAGCGATCGCCGAGCCTGGCATCGCGCGGCCGCCACCCTCGAGCCCGACGCGGGCGTCGCCGACGAGCTCGAGCGCACGGCCGACCGCGCACGAGCGCGAAGCGGCTTCGCGGCCGCGGGCGCGGCCCTCGAGCGGGCCGCGGAGCTCTCCGTCGACGACAGAGAGCGTGCGCGCCGGTACGTCTCCGCTGCCCGGGAGGCCTGGCTCGGTGGCCGGCCGGAGCGGGCACGGGCGCTCCTCGATCGAGCCGAGGGCATGGTGGAGGACGAGGGTGTGAGGGCCGAGATCCTCCACGCCAGGGGCGTGATCGAGAACCACTGCGGAGTCCCTGAGCGGGCGCGCCAGATCCTCGTCGCGGGCGCCGAGGCGATACGGGAGGCAGATCCCGACCGCGCGGGACGCATGCTTGCCGACGCCGGACATGCGGCGTCATTCACCGGCGACGCGGGGCACACGCTGGCCGTGGCCGAGGCCGCCGCATCACTGCCCGAGTCGGCCGAGGCGGCCTTCGCCGCGGATCTCTTCGGCGGCTGCGCGTACGTCTACCTGGACGAGCCGCAGACCGCTGTGCCCCTGCTGCGCCGCGCACTCGAGCGCGCCGAGGCACGGAGCGAAGATCCGCGCTCGCTCGTCCACGTCGGCGGGGCAGCGAGCTACCTGGGCGACGACGCGAGGGCCAGACGGTCCTACGCTGAGGCCGCTGATCGTGCACGAGCAGCTGGCGCCGTCGGCAGCCTCGTGATTGCGCTCGACGCCCTTGCGTCCGGCGAGGTGTGGTCCGGCCGGCCGACCTCGGCCGCCGAGTACGGAAGCGAAGGGCTGACGCTCGCGCGCGAGACCGGTGAGGGAAACGCCGAGTGCAGGTTGCTCGGCACCCTCGCGTTCGTCGCAGCAACACAAGGGCGGGAAGAAGACTGCCGGCAGCTTGCGGGTGAGGCACTTGCGCAGGCGCAGGCCCGCGGCCTGGTGAACCAGGGCACCTTCGCCGAGTGGGCGCTCGGACGGCTCGAGCTCGGATTCGGCAGATACGAGGAGGCTCTCGGCCGCCTCGAGCGCGCCTCGACGAGCCACCCGTTCGGAGGGTTGCTGGTCACGCCGGACCTCGTCGAGGCAGCGGTGCGAACCGACCGGCGCGAGGCCGCCCTCACGGGATTCGCGCGCTTCGAGCGCTGGGCTCAGGCGACCGAGTCCGCGTGGGGTGCCGCCGCCGTCAGCCGCTGCCGGGGCCTCCTGGCAGCGGGCGAGACCGCCAGCCGGCACTTCGCCGAGGCGGTCAGCCTCCATACGGCGCCATACGACCGGGCGCGCACACAACTCGTGTACGGGGAGCACCTCCGGCGCGAGCGCCAGCGGAGCGAAGCGCGTGATCACCTCCGCGCAGCGGTCGAGCTGTTCGCGCAGCTCGGAGCGGCGCCGTGGGAGGAGCGTGCGCGGGCGGAGCTGCGCGCGACGGGGGAGAGTGCACGAAAGCGCGACCCGAGCACGATCGACCTGCTGACGCCGCAGGAGCTGCAGATCGCCCGTCTCGTGAGCGAAGGGCAGACGAACAAAGAGGTGGCAGCCCAGCTCTTCCTCAGCCCGCGGACGATCGACTACCACCTGCGCAAGGTGTTCCAGAAGCTCCGAATCTCCTCCCGCGCGCAGCTGAGCAAGCTCGACCTCAGCCGCGAGCCTGCACCGGCGTAGCCGGTAACAAGACTGGCGATCTCGCTGATGCGACCGGCGATGCCCGGTGCGAGCCTCCAGACGTGGTCAAGAGCACGTCAATCGAAGGAGGGAACCGCATGTCGACCACTATCGAAGCGCCCCGGACGGCGATCGACGGGCTGGCGGACCGACCGCCCGTCATCGTCGAGGGCCACAGTCTCGCCCGCTGCTACGGCACGGGCGACGCCGCGGTGCACGCCCTGCGCGGAGTGACGCTTTCCGTCGCCAAGGGCGAGCTGATCGCGGTCATGGGGCCCTCGGGCTCCGGCAAGTCGACGCTGATGCACATCCTCGCCGGGCTCGACCGCCCGGACGAGGGCGAAGTCTGGATCGCCGATACGGAGATCGCCCAGCTCGGCGACGACGCGCTGACGAAGCTCCGCCGGCGGCATGTCGGCTTCATCTTCCAGTTCTTCAACCTGCTGCCGATGCTCACGGCCGAGGAGAACATCCTCCTGCCGCTGAGGATCGCCGGCAAGAAGCCCGAACGTGCGTGGGTCGACGAGGTCGTGTCGACGGTCGGGCTCGCGGACAGGCTCTCCCACCGTCCGTCGGAGCTCTCGGGCGGCCAGCAGCAGCGCGTGGCCATCGCCCGCGCGATGGTCTCCCGGCCGACGGTGATGTTCGCCGACGAGCCGACGGGCAACCTCGACTCGCAGACGGGAGCCGAGATCCTGGAGCTGCTGCGGCAGTCGGTGGAGCGCTACGAGCAAACGACCGTCATGGTCACCCACGATCCGACCGCGGCGGCGATTGCCGACCGCATCGTGTTCCTCGCCGACGGTCAGGTCGTCAAGACCCTCGGCCACACGGACGGCCGCACAGTGCTGGCGGCCATGGAGGAGGTGAGCTCGAAGTGATCGCCGTCGCACTCAAAGGGCTCCTGGGGCGGAAGGTCCGCGCCTTCCTGACCGGCTTCGCCGTCGTGCTCGGCGTGGCGATGGTCAGCGGCACGTTCGTCCTCACGGACACGATCTCCAAGGCATTCGACCAGATCTTCAACGGCACCTACGACAACACCTCGGCCGTCATCTCCGGCAAGGAGATCGTCAAGGGCTCGTCGAGCGGTAACGCGACGATCCCCGCTTCGCTCCTCGGGCAGGTTCGGGCGATCGATGGCGTCGCCGCGGCGACCGGCGCGATCTACGACCTCGGCTCGAGCTCCAACTACACGAAGCTCGTCAAGGCGGACGGAAAGACGATCGGCGGGGGCGGAGCACCGACCCTCGGGTTCGGGATCGACACGTCCGTACCGCCAGTTCAACCCGCTGAACCTCGTGGAGGGTGAGTGGGCGAGGGGTCAGCAGGTCGTCGATCGACAAGGGGACGTGCCGGCGCCAACGGTCTGGCCGTCGGCGACCGACATCGGTGTGTCGACCCGGTCGAGGGTGGAGCAGTTCGCGATCTCCGGGATCGCGAAGTTCGGCACGGTCGACTCGCTCGGCGGGGCGACCCTCGCGGTGTTCGACATCCCGACCGCCCAGCGGCTGCTGGGCAAGGAAGGGCAGTTCGACAGCATCTTCCGTCGCGGCCAGGACCGGCGTCTCGCCGGCTGCGCTCGCGACAAAGATCCGGACGGTCGTGCCCGCCTCGGCTCAGGTGCGAACCGGAGCAGAGCAAGCACAGGCGAGCGCGAAGGAGACGAAGACCTTCATGAAGTTCATCCAGCTCTTCCTGCTCGCGTTCGGCGGCATCGCGCTGTTCGTGGGCGCGTTCGTCATCTTCAATACGCTCTCGATCACGGTCGCTCAGCGGACGCGGGAGTTCGCGACGTTGCGGGCGCTGGGAGCCTCACGGCGCCAGGTTCTCCGCTCCGTGCTCCTCGAGGGGCTCGTGATCGGGTTCATCGCGTCGATTGCGGGGCTGCTGCTCGGCGTCGGTCTGGCGAAAGGGCTGACCTGGCTGCTCGGGCGCCTCGACCTCGACCTGCCGCAGACGGGGACCGTCTTCGAGACCCGCACGGTCGTCGTCTCGCTGCTCGTCGGCGTCGGGATCACCGCTGATCGCGACTGTCGGGCCGGCACTACGGGCAACCCGCGTGCCGCCGATCGCAGCTGTCCGCGAGGGCTCGACGCTTCCGCGATCTCGCTTCGCCCCCATCGCGCCGTTCGTGGCGCTTGGGCTGATCGCAGCTGGTGCTGCTGGCGTTCGCGACGGCGCTCGGCGTCGAGGCGCTCCAGACGCGTTCGGTGCTGCTGCTGATCGCATTCGGATGCATCTCCGTGTTCCTCGGCGTCGGGCTGATCTCGTCTCGTCTCGTTCGGCCGCTCGTAAAGGTCGTCGGGCAGCCGGCACGACACGGTGGCGGCGAAGCGGGCAGGCTCGCCAGCGAGAACTCTGTCCGGAACCCGTCCCGCACTGCTTCCACAGCGGCTGCACTGATGATCGGCCTCGCGCTCGTCACAGTCGTGGCCACGCTGGGGACGAGCATGCGCAATTCGGACAAGGCCGCCATCGCATCGCAGCTCGACACCGACTTCGTGGTCACGTCGAAGAACGGCTTCGACGTCTTCCAGGCTCAGGCCGGGGAGCTGATCGCGTCGGTACCCGGCGTCGGCGTGGTGACGAACGTCAGGCAGGAGAAGGCGAAGGTTGCCGGCGCGACGACCACGGTGCACGGGGTAGACGACACAGTCGGCCAGACGGCGAGGTTCCAGTGGACGGAAGGCAGCGACGAGTTGCTGGCCGATCTCGGTGCGGATGGCGTGATCCTCAAGCAGCGGTTCGCCGAGAAGCACCACCTGGCGGTCGGCAGCAACGTGTCGCTCCTCACTCCAGCAGGCGAGCGCCACTCGTTCACCGTCCGCGGTCTCTTCCAGCCGGCCGCGTTCGACCGCATGGACCCGCTCTTCGGAGACGTCGTCATGTCGAGGGACGCGTTCGACTCCGCGTTCCCCAGGCCCCAGAACATCCTCGCGCTCGTAGAGCTCGGGCCGGATGCAACACCGGCCACGCTGGCGGGCGTCCGAGACGTCCTGGCCGAGTACCCGGGCACGAGTCATGCGAGACGAAGCGGAGTACGTGACCACGCGGGCTGCGGGGCTCGACAAGCTCCTCAACCTGCTCTACGTCCTCCTGGCGCTCTCGGTCGTCGTCAGCCTGTTCGGGATGATCAACACCCTCGTCCTGTCGACGTTCGAGCGGACGCGAGAGCTCGGAATGCTGCGGGCCGTGGGGATGACTCGCCGCCAGGTACGGCGGATGGTGCGGCACGAGAGCGTGATCACCGCGCTGATCGGCGCAGCGCTCGGACTGCCTATCGGGGTCGCCCTGGCCGCGCTCGTGACCCGCGCCCTCTCCGATCAAGGGCTGGTCTTCAGCGTGTCCGTCGGGTATCTCGCGG
Source organism: uncultured Actinomycetes bacterium (assembly GCA_963711315.1). Taxonomy (GTDB): domain Bacteria; phylum Actinomycetota; class Thermoleophilia; order Gaiellales; family Gaiellaceae; genus PALSA-612. The sequence goes on along the minus strand of CAVQDQ010000004.1, from coordinate 545,941 downwards.
TGTTCACCGCCGTCGCTGTGGTCGCCGGGGTAGTGGCCGCGATCGCGCCGGCCCGGCGAGCCGGGCGGTTGAACGTCCTCGCCGCACTCCACTACGAGTAGTTGAATGGTGGGGGCGGCGCCCGCGCCGCCCCCACCCCTTGACTCCCGCCTCCCCCCGGGCGGATGATCGGCCGGGTGAAGCGCCTCGACGTCATCACCGTGGGCGCCGTGTGCGCCGTGCTGACGACCGTCGTGTTCGTCGTCGGCATCGTCCTCATGGTGGCGAGTGGCGTGCAGGTGCTGATCCCCGGAACCGGACAGGACGCGATCGATTGGATCGTCGACGTCGACGACGCAAGCGGTGCGTTCTTCGCCGGCGCGTGGCTCGTCATCGTCGGTGGCATCCTCGGCCTCGTCGCGATCGTCGGCTTCTACTACGCGCTGCGAGACGCCGGCGAGGTCATGATCCTCGCGCCGATCCTCGCCGTCGTGGGACTCACGCTCGTCACGATCTCGCACCTGATCCCGATCGCGATGGCGTACGAGCTCGTCCCGGAGTTCGTCGACGCCGATGCGGCGTCGAGGGCGACGCTCCAGACCACGGCGGACACGCTCGCCGCTACGGCCCTCGTCCTCAACTACGTCGGCGACATCCTCCTCTGGGGCATCGTCATCCCGATGTTTGCCTACGCGATCCTCGAGACGAAGGCGGTGGCGCGTTGGATTGGCTGGCTGGGGTTCGTCGTCGCAGTCTTCGCCGGGTGGCTCTATGTGCTCAGCCCCGCGTCCAGCGTCATCGAGGGGATTTCGTTCATCGGCTTCGTCGCCTTCTTCCTCTTCATGCTCGTGATGGGCGTCGCGCTGCTCCGCGAGAGGCAGGCAGCCGGCTAGGTCGACACGCCCACGTCTCGGCGGTCGAAGGCAACGACGGCCACGACCGCAGCGGCGCCGGCGATCGCAACGAGGACGAACGCATTACCGGGCGAAAGACCCTCGCGCAGCGGGTCGCCGGCCGCGTAGTGGTACCAGGGCGAGACCCAACGCAGGCTGTGGAAGGCATCGACGAGCGGCGCGAGCCCGTTGATGAGATACGCCGCCACGGCTGCGGCCGCGCTGAGGCCGATCGCGAGCGAGCGCCGGCCCGTCGCGGCGCCCAGCGCGAATGCGACGCAGCCGAGCGCGACCGCGAGCAGGAACGCGCTCGTCGTCGCGGCGGCGAGGTTCCCGACGGAGACGTCCATGCCGGCCGCAGTCGTCGCGAGCGCGAGCGTGGCGAAGAGGACGACAGCAAGGCCGAGCAGCTCGAGCGCGAGCGCGGCAGCCTTCTCGAGCGCGAGCCGCCTCCGCGAGATCGGGTTCGCCAGCAGCAGGTCGAGCGTGCCCTGCTCCTCCTCGCCTGCGATCGTTCGTGCACCCGCGCCGATCGCCGCGACGATGAAGAGGAGCGGGACCATGAGCGAGTAGAGCTCCGTTCCGAGGAAGCCCGATGCGGTCGAGATATCGAAGCCGCCGAAGCTGAAGAACGCCTTCAGCTCCTCGGGGTACGACTCCTCGAGCTTCGCGAGCGCGGGATTGTCGCGCACCGTCGGCCACAGCCCCACGATGAGCACGGCGTAGCCCGCGAGGCCGAGGCTCCACCACATGAAGCTCCTCCGCACGTCGCGCAGGCTCTTCAGAAGGACGCCGTGGAGCATCTAGCCGTCCTTCCCGTACAGGCTGAGGAAGACATCTTCGAGGTCTGCCTCGTGGCTGTCGATGCCCAGCACCTCGTGGCGGGCGAGCGCCTTGACGAGCGGGTCGGCCGGCCCTTCGAGCGCGAATGCGACGGTCGCCCCGTGCCGCTCCACCTCTCGCACGCCGGGCAGGCCGTGGAAGGCGCCCGGAGGAGGCGGCGCGAAAAACGACACCTCCATTCGGCCGGGCGCACGGACGCGGAGATTCTCGACCGTGTCTACGATCACCAGCCGGCCCTCGCGGATGACGGCCACCCGAGCCGCAACCTGCTGCACCTCGGGCAGGGCGTGGGAGGAGAGAAGTATGGTCCTTCCCTCCGCCGTCGTCTCGCCCAGCAGGGCGGCGAACTCCTGCTGCATGAGCGGGTCGAGACCCGATGTCGGCTCGTCGAGCACGACGAGGTCGGGCCGGTGCATGAACGCCTGGACGATGCCCACCTTCTGCCGGTTTCCGCGCGAGAGCGTCCGTATCGGCAAGTCGAGATCCAGGGCGAACCGCTCGGCGAGCCGCTTCGCCTCGGAGAGGTCGTCGAGGCCACGAAGCGACGCGAAATACTCGATCAGCTCGCCACCCGTCAGGCGCTCGTAGTAACGAGCGTCGCCCGGGAGATACCCCAGCCGCCGCCGCACGCCGACACTCTCGCGGCGCGCGTCCTGGCCGAAGATCTCGACACGCCCTTTCGTCGGCCGGATGAGGTCGAGCATCAACCGAATCGTCGTGGTCTTGCCGGCGCCGTTCGGTCCGAGGTAGCCGAAGACCTCGCCCTGCTCGACCGAGAACTCGAGGCCGACGACCGCGGAGCGTGCGCCGTAGCTCTTCGTCAGCTCCTCTGCTCGGACCACGACGCCCACGCCGACAGCATGTCGAATCTCACCCGGATCATCGATATGCCACGATCCAGGAGTGTCTGCGCAATGTCACCGATAACCCGAGGCTTCGCGGGCAGGCGGCGAGAGGGCGAACAGAGCGACCGTGTCCCGCCTGGCCAGTACGCAACGGATGACTTCCCGGTGCTCTCGGCGGGGCCGACGCCACATACGCCGCTCGAAGAGTGGACGTTCTCGATCCTCGGCGGTGACGAGCCTGTCGTCTGGACGTGGGAAGAGTTCCGCGCGCTCCCGAGCGAGGAGATCAGCTGCGATATCCACTGCGTCACTCGCTGGTCGAAGCTCGACACGGCCTGGGAGGGCGTGTCCGTGGACACGTTGGTTGGGGGTGTCGACACGGCCGCCGAGTACGTCCTCGCCTTCTCCGACGGCGGCTACACGACGAATCTCCCGCTCGAGGACGTCACGGGCGGAAAAGCCTGGGTCGCCTTCGGCTACGACGGCGAGCCGCTCGATCCCGAGCACGGCGGTCCGGCGCGCCTGCTCGTGCCGCACCTGTACTTCTGGAAGAGCGCGAAGTGGGTGCGCGGGCTCGCGCTCCGCGAGGACGACGAGCCCGGCTTTTGGGAGTCGAACGGCTATCACCTACGCGGAGACCCGTGGCTGGAGCAGCGGTACTGGGGCGACTGAGCTGGCTCGAGGCGACCGTGGCCGGCGTCGTCGACGAGACACCCAGGACGAGGACGCTCGTCCTCGATGTGCCCGATTGGCCAGGACACCGCGCGGGGCAACACGTAGACGTGCGGCTGACGGCCGAGGACGGTTACCAGGCGGCGCGTAGCTATTCGCTTGCCTCGGCGCCGGGCGAGGCGCCCGCAATCACCGTCGAGCGGCTCCCCGACGGCGAGGTGTCTCCTTATCTCGTCGACGTCGCCGAGGTGAGCGACGGCTTCGAGCTGCGCGGGCCCGTCGGGGGCTATTTCGTCTGGGAGGACACCGACGGCGGACCGCTCTTGCTCGTCGGCGGCGGCTCGGGAGTCGTCCCGCTGATGTCGATGCTCCGCCATCGGTCGGCCGCCGGCAGCTCGGTGGCCGCTCGGCTCCTCTACTCGTCGCGCACCCTCGACGACGTGATCTACCGTGACGAACTTGACGCGCTCGACGCAGGCGACGAAGGCCTGGAGATCGTGCACACACTCACACGGGAGCAGGCAGCCGGCTGGCAGGGCCGAACAGGGCGGGTCGACGATGCCCTGCTAGCCGCCGTGGCCTGGCCTCCCGGCGAACGTGCGCTCACCTTCGTCTGCGGGCCGACCGGGTTCGTCGAGGCCGTGGCGGGAGGCCTCGTGCGGCTTGGACACGACCCCGCCCGCATCAGGACCGAGCGCTTCGGAGCCACGGGATGAGCACCCGCCTGGACGGCAACGCCATTGCAGGTGTCGCGTTGGAGCTCTTCGGGAGAGAGATGACGCTCGCCACAGGCGTTTGCCGCTCTTGCGGAAAGGCGTCAATGATCGCCGAGCTGCACGTGTATGTCACGGCCGGCTTCGTAGGCCGTTGTCCCGCTTGCGGCGCGGTTGTGCTGCGCATCGTGGAGGGCCGCGGCCGGACGTGGCTCGACCTCGGCGGGCTGGCGACGCTCGAACTGGGGCACTAGGCTCCAGCCGCATGGCGTACGAGGAGGCGCTGGCCGACCGCATCAGGGACGTGCTCGCAGACCGCGGTGACCGCGTTCGCGAGCAGAAGATGTTCGGCGGAATCGCCTTCATGGTCGACGGGCATATGACCGTCGGCGTCGTCAAGAACGAGCTGATGGCGCGCGTCGGCACCGAAGGGGAGGACGACGCACTCGCCCAGCCACACGCCCGCACGATGGACTTCACTGGCAGGCCGATGACCGGCTTCATCCAGGTATCCACCGCCGGTGTCGTCACCCAACAGGACGTCGAAGCCTGGGTCGACCGCGCCCTGGCGTTCACGACGACGCTGCCGCCGAAGTAGTGGCCCAAAGCCGGCCATCGTTACAGTGGACAGGCGTGGAACGATCGCGCATGGTCGCCGGCGAGTCGTACGATGCCTCGGATCCGGCGCTCGTGGAGGCGCGGGCACGCGCCCGCCGACTCACGGCGCGCTACAACACGACGTCACAGGAAGACGGCGACGAGCGGCGCGCACTCTTGGCGGAGCTGTTCGAAGAGGTAGGCGACGGAGCGTGGATCGAGCCGCCGTTCCAGTGCGATTACGGCTGGAACATCACGCTCGGAGAGCGTGTCTTTCTGAACTTCAACTGCGTGATCCTCGACTGCGCCCCCGTCACTATCGGTGCGCTTACGCAGATCGGCCCTGCGGTGCAGCTCTGCGCAGCCACGCATCCCGTAAACCCTGAAGAGCGTGCTGAGGGCATCGAGTACGCGAAGCCGATCTCAATCGGGCGCAACGTTTGGATCGGCGCAGGCGCAATCGTCGGCCCAGGCGTCACAATCGGCGACGATGCCGTCATCGGCGCGGGCAGCGTCGTCCTACGCGACGTACCTGCACGCTCGATGGCCGCCGGCGTCCCCTGCCAGATCCTGCGGTCGATCTAGGCCACCCCGCTCGAGCTGAAACGCGAGCCGTAGAATCGCCGCGTGGCAGATGCCCCGCGTCACGACTACCTGCCGATCGCCGAGCACGGCATCATCGGCGACCTGCACTCGGCGGCGCTCGTCGGCACCGAGGGCACGATCGACTGGTACTGCCCGGGCCGCTTCGACGCCCCCAGCGTGTTCGGATCGATCCTCGACGCGGAGCGCGGCGGCTTCTTCCGGATTGCGCCGGACCGCTGCCGGTGGACGTCGAAGCAGCTGTACGTGCCCGACACGAACGTGCTCATCACCCGGTTCCTGTCGGAAGACGGCGTGGGCGAGCTGATCGACTTCATGCCCGTCGAGGACCGTCGGCAAGGAACGCACAGGCAACGGCTCGTACGCCGCGTCCTCTGCGTGAAAGGCTCGATGCACTTCAACGTCGAGGTGGAGCCGCGATTCGACTACGGGCGAGCGACAGCGGACATCGCCGTCACCGATGGCGGCGCCGTCTTCGCCTCACCGGATCTGACGCTGTCGCTGTCGGCACCCGTTTCCGCTCGAGCGCACGGAGGCAGGTGTCCGCGCGGGCTTCGTTCTCGATCAGGGCCAGAGTGCGACCTTCGTCCTCGAGCATGGCGAGCAGCCACGGCCGTACTCGGAGGACGACACGCGCGAGCTGTACAACGAGACGGTCGACTACTGGCTGCGCTGGATCGCCGCGGCGCGCTACCAGGGTCGCTGGCGCGAGATCGTCAGGCGCTCCGCGCTGACGCTGAAGCTCCTGACCTACAGGCCGACCGGCGCGATCGTCGCCGCCTCGACCACGAGCCTGCCCGAACAGCTCGGCGGCGAGCGCAACTGGGACTACCGCTTCACGTGGATTCGCGACGCCGCCTTTTCACTCTACGGGCTGTTGCGGCTCGGGTTCACCGAGGAGGCCGCAGCGTTCGGGGGCTGGCTGACCGACCGCTTCCGCGAGGGGCGCCGGGGCGAGTCCGGGCCGCTCCAGGTCATGTACGCGATCGACGGCAGCTCCGATCTCGAGGAGCAGCTCCTCGACCACCTGGAGGGCTACTGCGGATCCGCTCCGGTGCGGATCGGCAACGGCGCAGCCGACCAGCTGCAACTCGACATCTACGGCGAGCTGGTCGACTCCGTCTACCTCTCCAACAAGTACGGGACGCCGATCTCTCACGACGCGTGGATGGATCTGACGCACGTCGTCGACTGGGTCTCGGAGAACTGGGACCAGCCTGACGAAGGGATCTGGGAGACACGCGGCGGCCGCCAGCACTTCACGTACTCGCGGCTGATGTGCTGGGTGGCGGTCGAACGTTCCATCCGCATGGCGCGCCAGCGCGGCCTGCCGGCCGATCTCGTCGCCTGGGCGCGGACGCGCGACGACATCTACCGGCAGATCATGGAGAAGGGCTGGAACGAAGAACGCGGGGCGTTCGTGCAGCACTACGGCTCGGACGTCCTCGATGCCTCCAACCTGCTGATGCCGCTCGTGAAGTTCGTGTCGCCGAAAGATCCTCGCTGGCTATCCACGCTCGACCTGATGACTGAGGAGCTCGTCTCCGACACGCTCGTCTACCGCTACAACACGAGGGCCTCGCCGGACGGCCTGGAAGGCGAGGAGGGCACCTTCTCGATCTGCTCCTTCTGGTACGTGGAGGCCCTGGCGCGCGCGGGACGCCTCGACCAGGCGCGAATCGCCTTCGAGAAGATGCTCACCTACGCCAACCACCTGGGCCTGTTCTCCGAGGAGATCGGCCCGCACGGCGAGCAGCTCGGCAACTTCCCGCAGGCGTTCACGCACCTGGCGCTGATCAGCGCAGCGACGAACCTCGACCGGCAGCTGGGCTAGTCACGGGTCGTTCCATGTCGACGAACGGCACGTTGCCCCAGCCCTTGAAGAAACGCGTCTTGGTGCCCGTCCGCCGAAAGCCTGCGTTCTCGTAGACATGGATCGCCCGCTCGTTGAACTCGGCGACGTCGAGCACGAACCGGCTCTCCCCGAATCGCTCTCTCGCGAAGTCGAGCCCGCCGGTCACGAAGGCCAGCCCTAGCCCGCGGCCAGTGAGGTCGGGCCTCAGCCCGAGGCCGTAGAAGATCGCGTCGCCACGCTGCTCGAAGTAGTAATAGCCGGCGATCGCACCGTCGTCGCTGTGCACGCTGTAGAAGCGCTCCGGATTCAGCGGTGGGAGCCCGTCGTCGTTGTAGAAGTCGTACGGTGGCGGATACCGCCACTCAGCCCTTTCCCGAAACAGCGCATCCGTCGCCGGCTCGACGCGGAAGTTCACGTCGCCGAGTCTAGTGCTATATTCCCGAGCGAAATAGTTCGCTCAGGAATAACAGCCGACCCGATCACGAGCCTCACGACCACCGAGGCAGCGGTGCTCGCCCTGCTCGCCCTCGAGGGTGAGCGGTCGCGCTACGACCTCATGAAGAGCGTGTCGGGCGCCATCGGGTACATCTGGGCGCCGGCGAAGACCCAGCTCTACACGCTCCTCCCCCGTCTCGAAGACCGAGGCCTGGCGACGAGCCGCACGGTTCGCGAAGGCGCGCGACCGGAGAAGAGGCTCTTCCACATCACCGACGCCGGGAGAGCCGAGCTCGACGAGTGGCTCGCCGCAGAGCCGGAGTCGGTGGAGACGTTCTTCCTCCGGCTGTTCGTCGGCGGCCTCGTCCCGTCGGACGTGCTCGTCGAGCACGTCAAGTGGTTTCGAGAGCGCACCGAAGCGCAGCTCGCGGAGTATCGGTCGATCGAGCCGACGAATACCCGCACGGGCGACGACTTCTTCCACTACTTCCTCCTCCGCCTCGGCATCGAACGCCACGAGCATCTCCTCCGCTGGTCGGACTGGGTCCTCGACGAGCTCGACGCCGCATGACCGCGCTGACCCGGCTGCTGCTGACAATCGCCCTCTGCCTGGCGGCAGCCGGGATCGGCGGGGCATCTGCCGCCGTCCCCGGAGCGGCCTCGGACGTCCGCCTGCTCGCCGAGCAGATGGAGACGCTCCACCCCGACCTCTTCGCGAGCGTCAACCGGGCCCGCTTCAGGACTGCAGCGAGCAACCTCGCCGCCCGAGCCGACGCGCTCGCCGAGAACGAGCTGCTCGTCGAGCTCATGCGCATCGCCGCGCTGCCGGGCAACGGCAACGGCCACACCGGGATCTTCCCCGGCGATCCCGGCCACCGCCGCCAGATGCACCTCTATCCGTTGCGGCTCTACACGTTCCCTGACGGGACGTATGTGGTCGACGAGCAAGGCAACGACGGGCTCGTGGGTGCACGTCTTACAGCCGTTGGCGGTCTTCCGTACGCGGAGGTCGCGAAGCGCGTGCGGCCGCTCGTCCCCCACGACAACGAGAGCTCGTGGAAGGGGCTCTTGCCGCACTACGTCCTGTCGGCCGAGGTGCTCGACGGGCTCGACATCGCCGACGGCGTTTCCCCGCTCGAGTTCACGTTCACGGACGGCGGGCAGTCGCGGACCGTGACGCTCTCGCCGATCCCGGTGCCGGCGTACGTGTCGGCCTTCACCGATCCGCACTACGGCCACTACCCCTCCATCCTGCCGCGACGCGCGCCGGTGCCGATGTACCTCAGGAGGCTCGGCGCTGACATCTGGTTCGACACGATCGACAACGGTCGTGCGGTCTTCGTCGGCTACAACGCCGTGCAGCCCATCGGTGACGCTTTCGTGCGCCGCGTGCAGGCGGCCGCCCGCAAGCCCAAGGTGAGGCGGGTGATCGTCGACCTCCGCCTCAACGGCGGCGGCAACAACACGACGTACGGCACGTTGCTTGCCGCGCTCCAGGCTCCAAGCATCAACAAGCGCGGCCGGCTGTTCGTCCTCATCGGCCGGGCGACGTTCTCCGCGGCCGCGAACTTCGCAGCTGACGTCGACCGCTCGACGAAGGCCATCTTCGTCGGCGAGCCCACCGGGGGCGGCGTGAAGATCTACGGCGACGCCGTTCCGTTCCAACTCCCCAGGTCCGGAATCGAAGCGCGGGTGGCTGCGCGCTACTGGGACTTCGGCAAGGGCTCCGGCGACAGGCGCCTCGCCATCAACCCCGACACGAAGGTCGACGTCACGATCGCCGACTTCCTGGCCGGCCGGGACCCGGTGCTCGCCGCGGCACTCAGGGCACGGTAGGCGCGACGAACGACATCACGCGTGCCCACGCGTCGTCCGACGCGTCCTGGAATTCCTCCTGCTTGCGATCGAAGAAGCTGTGCGGCGCCCCCGGATACGTCACGAGCTCGTGCGGGACGCCGGCAGCGCGCAGCGCCTCCTCGAACGCGGCATTGTCCTCGGCCGTGATGTTCTGGTCGTCACCGGCTTGCAGGGCGAGGATCGGGCCCTCCATCTCCGGGGCGCGCTGGATCGGGCCGGGTGAGCCGTCGGGCCCCTCGCCGGTGCGTCCGTAGAAGCCGACCGCCCCGGCCAGACCGTGGCCGCCGGCGGCGGACAACCACGAGTGGCGACCGCCCATGCAGAAGCCGACGGTGAAGATCCTCTTCGCTCCCTGCTCGCGCAGCCAGACGACCGACGCAGCCACGTCGGCCTGAATCTCCGAGGGCTTCACCGCCTGCACGTGCGGCATGTACTCGAATTCGTCGTCGCGCTTGGCGACGCCCGCTGTGCGGCCGAAGTAGTCGAAGGCGATCGCCGGGTAGCCGCGCTCCGCGAAGCGAAGTGCGAGCTCCTCGTAGAAGCGGTAGAGGCCGCGAACGTCGGGGAGGATGACGATGCCCGTGTCGTTCGGCTCGTCGGGCAACGCGGCGAAGGCGGCGAACCGGTTTCCATCCGCCGCGTCCAGCACGAGCTCCTCGTGCGAGACGGCTGCGCCGGAGATGATCGGGACCGGCGGAGAGGAGTCGTGCTCGAAGCACATCGCACCCGCGACGATACCGCTTGACAAGCGTGCGAGAACGTGAAAGATTCTCCCCGTCAAGTCCTCGGAGATCTTCGGATCGCCGGGGACTTGGCGTTTTCAGGGGGACCTTCTTGAGAGCCATGCAGGGCTGTCGTAGAGTCGGGCGGATGGCAGAGCGGGTGTGCATGACGTGGGAGGAGCTCGGCGAGGGGTCCCGCGCGCTCGCCGGCCAGGTCGCAGCGGACGGGTGGCGGCCGGACATCATTCTCGGCATCGCACGCGGCGGGCTCCTCGTCGGCGGTGCGATCGCCTACGCGCTCGATGTGAAGAACACGTTCACCATGAACGTCGAGTTCTATACCGGCATCGACGAGCGGCTCGAGATGCCGATGATCCTGCCTCCGGTTCCCGACCTCGTCGATCTCGGCGAGGCACGCGTGCTCATCGCGGACGATGTCGCCGACACGGGACAGACGCTCGTGCTCGTCGAGGAGTTCCTCTCAGGCAAGGTCGGCGAGGCGCGCGTCGCCGTGCTTTACGAGAAGCCGGGATCGGTCGTCAACTGTGAATACGTCTGGAGGCGCACCGATCGCTGGATCGACTTCCCGTGGAGCGTGGACGCGCCGGTCAGCCGGCCGACGCCCGCACCCGTCTAAGACGGTCGTCTAGCTCAGCGGACCCTGAGCGTAACGCCGAACATGTCGTCTCGCGGCGACCAGATGCGGAGGCGCGTGTCACGGCCTGCCTTCACCGTCACGCGGAAGGACCCGTTGGGCTGCGTCACCCTGGCGCCGCCGAGCCACTGCCAGGCCCCGAACCGCATCTCCTGCAGCCGGTACGGCTGCACTCCATTGCGCGGTCGCACCTGGCCCCACAGCGTCGTCTGCTCGCCGTGACGCGCGGTCCGCACAAGCGGGAGCATGAACGCGCGCAGCGACGGCTTGGGCGTGCCGCGGGCGGTGACGAAGCCGCTCTGCCAGCCCGATGACTGGCCGTTCGTATCGGCGACGTCGTCCTGATAGAGGAAGTTGATCAGCATGTCGACGTAGGGCGCCTTCCACACCCGGAGCGCCGCTTCGGCCGTGTATATGGCTTGCAGCGCCGGTTCGATGCCGAGCCAGGTGTCAGGCGGATTCGTCTGGTAGCCGTACTCAGTCAGCCAGATGCGCTTCGGGCCCAGCCACTTGCGCACGGCGGCGGTCAGCCGCTCGAGCGAGGCCATCGAGATCGTCTGACAGTGCTTGCACCCGCCGCTCCAAGGCGTCTCGGTCTGCGGCTGAACCGGGTAGGGGTGGTGTGCGTAGGCATCCAGCTTCGCGTTCGCCTTGCCCATGCCGGCGATCCAGGCGAGCGGAGAGAGGCCGCCCGCATTCCCGCGTGGCGCCGTGACGCCCCCGCCGACGCGCGCCCCAGGAAGAACCTGCTTGATCGCCGCGTACGCGGGGTTCAGCAACCGGTCGACGTAGATCTTCGGCGTTGTGGGTTTCAGCCACCGTGCCTGGTTGGGCTCGTTCCAGATCGTCCAGTAGCGGACGAACGGGTAGCGGCTCGCTGCCGCATGTGCGAAGTCGGCGAACGCCGTGGGCGAGTCCGGAGCCCAGCTGGCGTCGAAGCCGCCGTTGGCCCACCTTGGAGTGCCGACGAGCGTGACGAGGATCTCGATGCCGCGCCGGTTCAGCGCGGTCAGCACACGGTCAGGGTTGCGCCAGCGATACGCACGGTCTCGGTTGTCCGTGGCATCGAACGGCTCCCGGACCGCGATCTGATCCCAGTGCAGCGTGAAGCGGACGATGTCCACACCGATGCGGTCGAGCTCGGCAGTACGCTCCGAGAGCGATCCGGGGCCGCTCAACAGCCACGCGTCGTCGTGGATTCCGAACTTCGCCCCCGAGGCCGCGCCTGCGGTCGGGGTAACGAAACCAGCGACCGCCACCACGACGGCGGCCAGGGTTGCCCACCTGAGCAATGTCATCAGTCGCCCGGCGCGCGGAGGCGTGCGGCGCCTCTCCATTTCCTCTGCGTGTAGAAGCCTGCCGCGCCACCCAGGACGAGCAGGGCGGCAAGCGACCCGGCGAGCACGAAGGCCGTGCCGGAACTGCCGTCGGCCGTTGCGGCGACAGCAGGCGCGGAAGCGCCGTTGGCGCTCGAGCCGGCCAGACTACGCGACGCGACGCGTCCGGAGAGCGCTCGATTGATGTCGTCGCTGGCGCTCGAGTACAGCCGGACGTCTTCGGGCATGTTCTCGAGGGCCTCCCGGTAGCAGCTGATCGGGTAGAGGTTGCTGATCGCGCCGTCGCTCCAGTCGGTGACGAGCTTCTGCCAGCACGCCTCCTTTGCGGACGCCGTCGCAGGGGCCAGTGCAACAGCTGCCAGCAGCACGGACGCACCGCAAGCGGCATGCAGGTACGCGGAAACCTTGCGTATAGACGTCACCCGAACACTCCCTTCGATGCGAACGTCCTACCCCCTATATGGACGCTAAAAACGGCCCTCGGTAAGCCAGAACGGTATGGGCCACCCGTAAATGCCCCCTGAGAGGGACGTAAGTGCCGCGTAAGGCGTGTCGCCAAGCCCTCCTAGGCGGTTCGACCGTAGTACATGCGCTGCGCCATCTCGCTCAGCATGTGCCCGGGCTCGACCGAGTACGTCAGCACGGAGTTCATCCGCGGCGTCGACCCGACGACCGGCGGCACCCGGTGGAGGGAGTAGCGGCCGCGGAAGAAGGCAAGCGTCCCGGGGTCGGAGGCGAGCTTCTTGGCCGGCGTCTCGCCGGTCAGCACGGAGCGGACGGCGTCGTAGCGCTCGTCGTCGGGCGTGCGCACCATCGGCGCGTACTCGAATTCGCCGCCGGCCTGCGAGCGCTGGATCATCAGCGTCACGGAGAACTCGCTCTGATCGAAGTGCCAGCCGAGCTCGTCTCCCTGCTCGTAGACCGTCATGTTCACGCCGTCGAGTGGGTCGGCGCTGCGGTGCAGTACGTCCTTGTCCAATGCGGCGGCGACGAACGCGAGCACCTCGTCCGACGCGTAGATGCGGCGCGAACCGAAGTCCTCCGGCAAGAGATCCATTGCCACAGCCTTCTGCGCGGAGCGGACCTGTATGCGCCGTGGATGATCCACAGGGAGCGATTCGTCGATCTCGTCGTCGAAGTAGCAGTTGTGCGTGGCGTCGTTCGGGTAGCCCTCGCCCGCGAGGTCGCCGGCCTCGTCGGCCATTCGCTCCACGGCGTCCGGCCGGACGAACCCGTCCAGGCGGCACGCACCTTCGCCGCGAAGGGCGTCTCGGCACTCCGTGACGAGCGCCTGCGCAGCCGATCCCTCGAGCTCGTGAATGGGGTAGCGGTCGAGGTCGACGAGATCGTCCAGCGGCACGATCGCGACTCTAGCGCTCTACGATCACCTCATGGTCGATGCGCAGCTCGTCGACGCCTTCCGCCGCGACGGCGCAGTCTGCGTCCGCGGCGCCTTCACCGAGCACGATGTGACGGTCGTCGCGCGCGGCATCGAGCGCAATCTCGCCGAACCGAGTGAGCTGGCACTCGTCGCGAGCCGCCCGGACGACCCCGGCCGTTTCTTCGAGGACTTCCGCAGTTGGCAGCGCATCCCCGAGTACGAGGAGTTCATCCGCGAGTCGCCGGCGGCGCAGATCGCCGGCGAGTTGATGGGCTCGCGCCAGGTACGCCTCTTCCACGACCACGTGCTCGTGAAGGAACCGGCGACGCGCCAGCCCACCCCATGGCATCAGGACCAGCCGTACTACAACGTCGACGGGCGCCAGGTCTGCTCGCTGTGGATGCCTGTCGACCCGGTCGACCGCGAGTCGACGGTCGAGTTCGTGGCCGGCTCGCATCTCGGTCCCTGGCTCATGCCGCGGACCTTCATGGACTCGCAGGCAAAGTGGTTCCCGGAGGGAAGCCTCGAAGACCTGCCCGACATCGAGGCGAATCGCGACGCCTTCGAGATCCTCGCGTGGGAGCTCGAGCCGGGGGACTGCGTCTACTTCCACATGCTGACCCTGCACGCCGCCGGCGGAGCCACGCGGCGTCGGCGCGCACTCTCGGTCCGCTTCCTCGGTGACGACGCCACGCACGCTCCGCGCCGCTGGAAGACGTCGCCCGACTTTCCCGAGCTCGCCGCCCTGCCCCCGGGGTCGCCGATGGAGCACGAGCTCTTCCCGGTGCTCTGGGAAGCTCAAGCAAGCGTCGGCTAAAGCCGATTTGAGAACCCATGCGTACTCTCGCTGTCGCGCTCACGCTTGCGGCCGTTCTCCCCACCTTTGCGGCAGCGGCCGCGGGCCCGCGTACAGAGAAGGTGCGCCTGCGACCTGCCGACGTCGCTCTGGCCAAGCGAGCAGTCCTGCGACCGGCCGATGTCGGGCCCGAGTGGACTCGAGTCGCCGCACCCAAGCAGAACGACGCCCAGTTCGCCTGCGGTAGCTTCCGGCCGGACTTCTCCTCTTTCACCATCACGGGCCAGGCGTCGGCGAGCTTCCGCAGCGCCTCGCCGCTGGGCACCGCCCAGATCGACTCGACGGTCGCCGTCTTCCCGACGAGGAGTCAGGCGGCCGGCGACTTCCGCCGGGGCGCAAAGCCGGCGCTGGCAACATGTCTCGCCGACCAGGTTCGGCGTGTGTTCCGCAACTATCCCCGGAGCGTCCGCGGCAGGCTGCTCTCGTCCAAGATGGTTACCGCGCCTGACGTGGGCGAGCTCTCAGCTGCCTACGCCGTCTCCGCCGAGCTCAAAGGTAACGGTGCCTCGATGCGGGTCTTCGTAGACTTGATCGTCGTTCAGCGCGGACGCTCGCTGGCCGCTCTCGTCTTCACGGCCCTGGGCAGCCGCCTGCCGAGCAGGCAGTACTTCGCCGCCTCGGTCACCGGCCGCCTGCCCTAGAGGCCCGTTACCAGCCGTCCCAGTGCACCATCGTCTCGAGCGGCTTGCGCCGCGCGGGACGAAACTCCGTGCCGATCGTGTAGGCGACGGGGATGAGCGCGACTTGCATGACGTCCGCGTACGGAATCCCCAGTAGCTCGGCGGCCTCCTCCTCGTGAGCGAGATGGAACGTCGTCCAGCAGGTGCCGAGGCCGCGCGTACGGGCGGCGAGCATGAAGCTCCAGACGGCGGGCACGATCGTGCCGAAACGGGATGCCTGCTGGGGAACCCCTTTGCCGTCAGTGCGACCCTCGATGCACGGGATGACATGCACGGGCACGTCGCCGATGTGGTCCATGAGATGCCAGACGGAGTCGAGCAGACGTCGCGTCCCCTGCGGTAGCTCCACGTCGGGCCCGGGACGCTCGCCGCCGAGATAGCGTGCGCCGAAACCGCGCCAGAGCTCACCCAGAGCGGCACGCTTCTCGGGATCTGTGACGACGACGAAGTGCCAGTCCTCGCGGTAACTCGCCGCCGGCGCCTGCTGCGCCAGGCGGAGGCACTCCTCCAGTACCTCGCGCTCGACGGGGCGCTCCAGGTCCAGCCGGCGCCGCACCGCCCGCGTGGTCGTCAGCACCTCGTCGGGCGTCAGGTCGAGCAGCACCGGCCGATACTACGAGGTGGAGCGCAGCCGTACGAGGCAGACGCGCGGCTCGACGAACGGCTCGAGCTCGACGCCCACCTGCGGCGCGGAGTCCTCGAGCGCTCCGGCCAGCAGTCCTCTGTGCACCGAGCAGACGACCTCGGGATGCTGCTCGGCAAGGTCGAGGAACGGACAGCGGTGCAGGCGGATCTCGTCACCCTCAGCCTCTGGAGCGAATCCTTGATCGTCGAGCAGTCGCACGACGTCTGCGATTGCCTCCTCGTGTGTCGCGCGCGCGAGCGGCGAGCGCCTCGGAGCGACATAGCGGCCCCACTGCCGCCCGGCGGTCTCCGACTTCGCTGCCGCATCCGGCTGGTTGGCGAGGGCGGAGGTCAGCACCGAGGCGAGGAGCCGGAACTCGTCCTTGCCCGACGCGGCGGCTTCCGGGCTGAGTGCGTAGAGCGCACGCGGCCGGCCCGGCGTGCGGCTATGGGCGCGGCGAGCGGCAACGATGCCGGCTTCGGCGAGGATGCCGAGGTGCCAGCGAACGGTGTTGGGGTGTAGACCGAGCCGCCGGCTCAACTCTTGGGCATCGACGCCACTCGCTTGCGCCCGTAGCTCTTCGACGATTCGCGACCGGCGCTCGTCCGCAAGCGCTCGGTACCACGACGTCGGCTGCTCGAGTGCCGTTTCTCCCATAGCGATTGGAGTGTCCCGCCTGTGTGTGTCGCGGCAATCAGGGAAATCCCTGATGAACGTTGCGGTTGGACGCGGACGGCAGCGCCTCCGGTTTGTCCTACCGTCGTCATGAAAACGAAACGGCGAATCGAAAGGAACCCTCGTGGCCTACCAAGCATCAGGACCCCTATATCCCAAGCCCGAGTCGGGAGTGCTCGCCATGGTCGTCGCGACGTTCCTCGGGATCGCGGTCGCAGTACTGGCGCTCCTCGTCATCTGGCTCGCGACGTCCGACGACTCGGGGACGAGTGCAACTCCCGCCTCCACCGAGCATCAGCACGCCGCGGCGGTGGCGACGACGGCGACGCCGAGCTTCGCGGGGTTGGCGCCCGCGAACGCCGACGCGATCGCAGCGGCGCACATGCCGTACCCCGCTGAGATGCCTGCCCTTCAGCCCGGGCCCGTGGCAAACGTCGAGCTCGGCATCGTGCATCGCACCGTCTCGATCGCCCCCGGTGTCAAGTACGACGCCTGGGCATTCACCAACGGTGTGCTCGGGCCAGCCATCCACGTTCGCCAAGGCCAGCGGGTGAACGTCACGATGACGAACAACGCGCCCATCCCCCACTCGATCGACTTCCACGCCGCGCGGATTGCACCCAACGTCGCCTTCCGCGACATCGCGCCCGGCGAGTCGTTCAAGTTCAGCTTCGTCGCCAACGATCCGGGCGTCTTCATGTACCACTGCGGGACGAAGCCCGTCCTCGCGCACATCGCAAACGGGATGTACGGCGCGATCGTCGTCGAGCCGAAGGCGGCGCTGCCGCACGCCGACCACGAGTACGTGCTCGTTGCGAGCGAGTGGTATCTCTCCTCGCCGGGGCTCGACGCGCCCGCCTCGCTCGACATGGTCAAGGCACACCAGAGGACGCCGGACTGGGTGACCTGGAACGGGTACGCCGGCCAGTACGTCAAGCACCCGCTCACAGCCGACCCGGGCGACACCGTCCGCTTCTGGGTCGTCACGGCCGGACCTTCGTTCGACACCGCGTTCCACGTGGTAGGCACGATCCTCAACCGCGCCTGGGTGAACCAGGACATGACGCAGTACCAGCAGGGTGTGCAAACCGTCTCCGTTCCTGCGGGCGGGGGAGGCGTCTTCGACGTGAAGATCGACGAGCCTGGCCTCTACCCCTTCGTGTCGCACTCGTTCGCGAGCGTCGACATGGGACTTGTCGGGTTGCTGAAGGTCGGTAATCCGCCGGGGACGATGAGCCACTAGGCCGCCCGATCCACCCCCCGGGCACCGGAAGCCGCGGCTCGAGCCGCGGCTTCCGCGTTCATGCTCAGGCCGAGGCTTCGTCGTAACGCCGGGCGACCTCATCCCAGCTCACGACGTTCCACCACGCGGCGAGGTAGTCGGGCCGCCGGTTCTGGTACTTGAGGTAGTACGCGTGCTCCCAGACGTCGATGCCGAGCAACGGCACGTCGTCGGTCAACAAGGGGCTGTCCTGGTTCGGCAGCGAGTAGACGGCGAGTCCCGTGCCGTCCCATACGAGCCATGTCCACCCGGACCCGAAGCGCTTCACGCCCGCGTCGTTCACTGCGTCCTTGAGGGCTTGGACGCCGCCGAAGACGTCATTGATCGCGTCTCCGAGCGATTCAGTCGGCTCGCCGCCGCCGTCTGGGCTCATGAGCGTCCAGAAGAGCGAATGGTTGGCGTGACCGCCGGCGTTGTTGCGGACGGTGGTGCGAATCTCCTCGGGGAGCGCGTCGAGGTTCGCGAGCACCTGCTCGACCGACTGGTTCGCCCACTGCGTGCCCTCGAGCGCCTTGTTCGCGTTGTCGACGTACGCCTGGTGATGCTTGCCGTGGTGGATCTCCATCGTCTGCGCGTCGATGTGCGGCTCGAGCGCTGCATGGTCATAGGGGAGTGAGGGAAGCTCGAAGGGCATCGGGGTCTCCTTTGTCGCTGTACTGTCGATTCTAGAATCACACGCTTGCGCGGGATTCTCGTCCTTGGCGAAACGGAAGTCGAGGGGCTCCTCGATCCCGCCGGCTGCCTCGACGCCGTGGAGCGCGCGCTCGTCGCCCTCGCGACCGGCAAGATCCATCTGCCGCTGCGGCTGATGGTGCGGCCGCCCGGCGAAGAGAGCCTGATCGGGCTGATGCCGGCCCATCGCGCCGGTGAGGAGCGGCTCTATGGACTGAAGACGGTCGTCGTCGTCCCCGGAAACTCGGCGCGCGGCCTCGACCCCCATCAGGGCACGGTGACGCTGTTCGACGGCGAAACGGGGCAGACGATCGCGGTCCTCAATGCGACTCCGATCACTGCTATCCGTACGGCCGCCGCGAGCGCGCTCGCAACCCGCAATCTGGCGCGGGAGGATGCGCGGACGCTCGCCATCGTAGGCGCCGGCTTTCAGGCCAAAGCGCACCTCGAAGCCCTTGTCGGAGTGCGCCCGTTCGACGACATCCGCATCGCCTCGCGAACACGGGCGAAAGCAGAGGAGCTGGCCGAGCACCATCCGTCAGCACGGGCGGTGTCCGTAGAGGACGCCGTCCGCGACGCCGATGTGATCACGACCGTGACGAGCTCCGCCGAGCCTGTTCTCGATCGCGAGTGGGTTGCCGACGGGGCTCACATCAACGCGGTCGGGGCATGCTTTCCCAACACGCGCGAGCTGGACTCGAACACGGTCGCAGCCTCGACGTTCATCGCCGACCGCCGCGAGTCAGCGGAGAACGAGTCGGGCGACTATCGCCTGGCCCTGGCGGATGGCGCAATCGCTGAAGGCCACATCGCGGCAGAGCTAGGTGACGTGCTTACCGGCGCGCATCCGGGCCGCACTTCGGCGGACGAGATCACGGTCTTCGAGTCGCTGGGCGTCGCAGTCGAGGATCTCTTCGCAGCCGAGTACGTCGTCCGCCGTGCGCGGGAGACGGGCCGGGGGATCACCGCCGACTTTTGATTCCGATCGACGAGATCCGCCGCGCGGCAGACGTGATCGCCGACGCGGCCCTACGCACCCCGCTCGTCCGTGCCCAACTGCCGGACGCGCCGTGCGAGATCTGGCTCAAGCTCGAGTGCTTGCAGCCGGTCGGCGCTTTCAAGATTCGCGGAGCGGTGAATGCCATCAGGCAGGCCCCAGCGGAAGCGCTCGCGGCGGGCGTTGTCACGCCGAGTGCCGGCAACATGGGCCAGGCGGTCGCATGGGCGGCACGTGAGGCAGGCGTCGGCGCCACGATCATCGCCCCCGACCACGCTCCGCGCGTGAAGCTGGCGGCCATCGACCGGCTCGGTGCACGGATCGTCAAGGTGCCCTTCGTGCGCTGGTGGCAGGTGATGATGGAAGGCCGGTTCGAGGGCCACGACGAGCTCTTTGTGCATCCCGTGCGGGACGCACTCGTCATGGCAGGCAACGGCACGATCGGGCTGGAAATCACCGATGAGCTCGCAGGAGCCGATGCCGTCGTCGTGCCCGTCGGCGGCGGAGGCCTGCTCTGCGGGATCGCGAGCGCCGTGAAGGTGGCGAGCCCCCGGACGCGCATCGTCGCCGTCGAGCCCGAGACGGCAGCGCCCCTGGCGGCGTCGTTCGCCGCCGGCGCGCCGACCGAGATTGCATATGAGCCGTCCTTCGTCGACGGCGCAGGCGGCCGCAGCATCCTGCCCGGGATGTGGCCGTTGCTGCAGGAGGTCGTCGATCAGGCCGTGACGGTGTCGCTCGAGGAGACGGCGCAGGCCGTGCGCCAGCTCCTACTAGCACGCGAGAGTGGTCGCGGAAGGGGCCGGCGCCCTGGCCACGGCCGCCGCATTGGCAGGACGAGCAGGCTCGGGCCGCGTGGTGTGCATCGTGTCGGGCGGCAACATCGACATGCCGGTGCTCGCGTGCATCGCTGGCGGGGACATCCCGTACGTAGATGCGTAGAGTGCTCCCGTGAAGGTCGAGGGCACAAAGACGTTCGACGCGGCGCCGGAGCTCGTGTGGGAGGTGCTCATGGACCCGGAGCGGATGGCCAAGCTGCTACCCGGGGTCGAGAGCTTCGAAGTGCACGACGCCGACCACTGGACCGCTGCCGTCAAGGTGCCGCTCGGCATGGGCGCCCTGAAGCTGAAGTTCGCCTTCGAGCAACTGGAGAAGCGGCCGACCGACTACGCGAAGCTCAGCGCCAAGGGCCAGGGTGTCGGCGCGATCGTGAACATGCAGACCGAGTTCCACCTCGCACCCGATGGCGCCGGGACGGTGATGCGCTGGGATGCCGATGTGCGCGTGGCAGGGCCGGTCGGCTCGATGGGCCAACGGGTGTTCCAGCCGATCGTCAACCAGCAGGTGACGAGCGTGCTCGACGCGCTCGAGGCTCAGGTGGCGGAGGCGAAGACGGAGAAGGCGGCGGGCTAGGCGCTCAACACTTGAACGTGCCGGTGGCGGTGCCCTTGCCCCCGGAGAGCAGCCGACCCGTGTACGCCCCCTGCTTCTGCTTGTTCTTGAACGTCATCTTGATGTTGCCGAGGACGTAGTGCGTCTTGCCGAGCCACCACTCGACGAAGACGTCCTTGCGATACACGCCGTCACCTTTCAACGCCGCGAGGAGCTCCCAGTACTTCGTCTTCGGCGACTCCGCCAAGAAGTCACGTTTCCCGATGTAAAGAAGCAGCACGCCTGTCTTACTGCGGAACGAGCAGGTGCCGCTGGTGAACTTCGTCGTCTTGCCGGAGAACCGCACGGTCGAGGTCGCAGGACCGCAGTACTGAAGCCACCACTTACCGCTGATCTTCGTCGGCCCTGGGTCGCACTTCGCCGCTGCAGCTGACGGAGCACTGGCGGCGCCGGACGCGCTCGCGACGACCAGCGTGACCGTCGAGTGCGGCCAGGCAGGCAACGACTGTCACGCGACGTAGCAAGGTGGTCACTGAGGTTCCCCCACTCGGATTCGCCCTGGGCCCCGAGCACGATCGCGCGGCTCGAGGCAGCTGAGGATACCTGAGGCCGTCACAGGACAATCGCTGAACCGGCGGGGCGAGGCGATAGCCTCGCGCGATGTCTGCGGTCGCCCTCGCGCTGGTCTCTGCCGTCCTCTTCGGGGCGATGGCGGCCACACTCGGCATCGCCTTTCAGCGAAGCGCAGACGCGGACGCGGGCGCGCTCGTGACGGCTCTCGTCGCCCTCTGCGTGACAGCACTGCTGTCGCTGAACGCCGATGTCGATGGCACGGATCTCTGGCCCTTCCTGCTCGCCGGGCTCATCGCCCCGGGCGGCTCGCACCTCTTCTACCTCCATGCCGTCAAGCAGGTCGGCGCGTCTCGGTCGGCCGTCATCGCCGGCGCGGCGCCGCTCGTCGCGGTGACGATTGCGCTAACGATCCTCAGCGAGCCGTTCGAGGTCCCGCTCGTCGTCGGCGCGGTCCTCATCGTGGTCGGAGTGGTAGCGCTCGCCGGCGAGCGAGATCGCCCGGAGCATCTGCGGCTCATAGGCCTGGTGCTTGCGTTCTGCTCGACGGTGTTCTTCGCCACCCGTGACAACGTCGTCAGATGGCTCGCCGACGACACAACCGTCGATCCTCAGCTCGCCGCGACGGCGACGATCGTCGCCGGATCCGCCGTCATGGCTGCGTATCTCCTATTCCTCAGAGGGAGGCGGATGCCGGCGGACGTATGGCGAGCCCTGCCGCCGTTCGCCCTGCCGGGTGCGCTGTGGGGCTTGTCCTACGCCGCCCTCTTCGAGGCCTTCTACCGTGGGCGCGTGAGCATCGTCAGCCCGCTCGTAGCCACGGAGGCACTCTTCGGCGTGCTGCTGGCGGCTTTCATTGTGGGGCGGAGCGAGCTGATCGGACGGCACGTCATCGTCGCGGCCGGCCTCATCGTCTGCGGAGGCGTCCTGATCGGGGTGTTCCGGTGATCGTCGCGCATCTCGATCTCGATGCGTTCTTCGCGGCGGTGGAGGAGCTGGAAGACCCGTCGCTGCGCCGCCAGCCGCTCGTCGTCGGGGGCAACCCGCAGGGCCGCGGCGTCGTGGCCACCGCGAACTACGAGGCTCGGCGATTCGGCATCCACTCGGCGATGAGCTGCGCGGAAGCCAAGCGCCGCTGCCCGCACGCCGTCTTCGTCACGCCCAGGCACTCGCTCTACCGTGACTACTCGCGTGCCGTCTGGGACTCGGTGCGACACGTGGTGCCGACAGTCGAGCGAACGGGCATCGACGAGGGCTACCTCGACCTGAGCGACATCGCCGCGGACTTCCTGCAAGCCCGTCGAGTGGCCGAGGCCGTGCAGGCGGCCGTGCGCGGGGCCACGAGCCTTACTTGCTCGCTGGGGGTCGCGCCGTGCAAGGTCGTGGCCAAGGTGGCTAGTGACCTGCGAAAGCCTGGCGGCCTGCTCGTCGTACCGGCCGGGCGGGAGGCGGCCTTCCTGGCTCCGTTCGACGTCCGCAAGCTGCCGGGCGTCGGGCCTCGATCCGAGCAGCGACTCCGCGCCTCAGGTCTCGAGACCATCGGCCAACTCGCGGCGCTCGACGATGCGGAGCTGCGGCGGCTGCTACCGGGCAAGGTCGGCCGGCTGCTGCGCGACCGTGCACGTGGCATCGATCCTCGCGGTCTCGAGCTTGCCGTCGAACGGATCTCGGTGAGCCACGAGGAGACGTTCGAACGCGACGTTGCCGACAGTGAGGTGCTGCACGCAGAGCTGCGGCGGATGGCCGAGCGGCTCGCCGAGCACCTCTCCTCCCGAGGGGAGGCGGCGCGCACGATCACGACGAAGGTGCGTTACCCGGACTTCGCCATTCGCAGCCGCTCGACGACGCTGGCGGCGGGGGTCGACGACGCGGAGACGATCGGCAACGTCGCGTGCCGGCTGCTCGACCGGGCGCTGCGCGACCGAGCCGGCCCGTTGCGCCTCGTTGGCCTCGGGCTCTCCAACATCGAGCCCTTCCGCCAACTCGCGCTCGCGACGCCCTAACGCGCGAGGGTGACCTTGCTCAGCCCGACCGGCTTGTCGGGATCGAGCCCCTTGGCGCGGGCGAGAGCGCCGGCGAAGAGCTGGCCGGGCAGCACGGACAAGAGCGGCGCGAGCACCGGCAACGGCGGCTCGGGCACGGCCAGCGTGTACGCCGGGCCGTCGATGTCGGCTGCTGCATTTCCACTGGCCACGATCGCCGCACCAGCCGCTCGCACCCGCGCACGGGGTCCGCCGGGCTCGGCTCAGGCAACGCCACTGAGCTCGCCTCCGACGAATACGCGGTCGACCTCGAGGTTGTCGTCGAGACGACGACGTCCGCCGCGGCACCGGCGACGAGGCCCTCCGCCGGCCGCCCGATGATCCGCGAGGGCACTGCCGTGGCCGCGTCGAGCGCCTCCGCGAGCGGGACGCCGAGGCCGTGGAGGTTGCGAACCGCCTCGATCATCGTCAACGAGCTGCCGGCGAGCACGCCGTCCGGCCCTCTGGCGACGCCGTTTCTGATCTCCACCTCGAGCCCGCCGAGGCTGTACGAGCCGTCGCCGTTGCCCGCGCCGGCCATCGAGTCGGTGACGAGGGCTACGCGGCCACCGCCGACACTCCAGATCAGCTTGGCCGTATCGGGCGCGAGGTGAATGCCGTCGAGGATCACTTGCACGATGACGTCATCACGGGACAGCGCGACGCCCGCGATCCCTGGATCGCGGTGACTGAACGGCCGCATGGCGTTGAAGAGGTGGGTGACGGTGTGTACGCCGAGGTCGAAGGCCACGTTCGCCTCGGATGCGTCTGCATCGGTGTGGCCGCAGGAGACCGTGACGCCGCGCCGATGCAGCAGGTCGATCAGCGCACCGGCGCCTGGGAGCTCGGGGGCGAGGGTGACGAGCCGCACCGGGCCGGCCGCGAGCAGGCGCTCGAGCAGCTCGGTGTCGGGATCGCGGCGCGAAGCCGCCGGGTGGGTGCCGAGTCGCTCCGGGGCCAGGAACGGTCCTTCGAGGTGCGCGCCCAGGACGTGCGGGCGCTCCGAGTCGTGCGGGACCTGTGCCAGCGCGGCGACGAGCTGCTCCTCAGGAGCCGTGATGAACGTCGGCAGGTACGCCGTGACGCCCGTCTCCAGCAGGGCCTCGCCGGCAACGCTGTAGCCGGCGGCGTCCGCGTCGAGGAAGTCGATGCCGCCGAAGCCGTTCACCTGGAGATCGACGAAACCTGGTGAGGCGACGCCCTTGCCGTTTGCGGACGACAGTCCGACGCGCCCGATGTGACCGTCGACGATCTCGACATCCCCGGGCACGAGTTCACGCCCGACCAGAGCAGCTTCGACGCCGAGTCTCACTACGTGGGCCTCAAGCGCTCCCGCGTCACGGTCGCCGGCTAGCGAGTTCCAACACGAAGACCGAGGCGTTGTGGAAGTGACGCGACGAGCCGCGCCGGCGCAGACGGCTCCCTGCCCGCTTCCTGAGCCTCCTCGACGGCGATCATCGCCTTCCGCACGACGCTGCCGCCAAGGAAGTTCACCGGCTCCGGGGGCAGCTTTCTGATGCGGCGATCGACGAGCGGCAGGCGCGACCACTCGTCGTCCAGGCCCAGCGCGAGCGACGCGAGGATCTGGCCGCCGAGCCAGCTAGGCCCGACCCCGTTGCCGGTGTAGCCGGCGCCGTAGTGCAGCCGCGTGCCGGCCACCGTTCCGAAGACCGGCAGGTGATCGGCGGAGACGTCGATCGGGCCTCCCCACGCGTGCTCGACCTTTGCCGCCGCCAGGCCCGGCAGCAGCTTGCGCAGGCCGGCTTCGGCGCGCGCTGCCGTGGCGCAGTCTGCCGAGAAACGCTTGTCGATCCTGCCGCGGAAGCCGATCGGCCCGGAGCCGGAGCCCATGAGCACCCGGCCGTCGGCCGTCGTGCGGAAGTAGTGGAGGAACATCCGGCAGTCGGTGATCGCCTCGCCGCCGGTCCAGCGGATCTCGGCGAGCAGCTCGGGCACGGGCTCCGTGAAAACGACGTAGCTACCGAATGGAGTCAGCAGTCGCGACAACGGCTTCCACTCCGTCCCCCACGCGTTCGTGGCGACGACGATCTCCGGCGCCCGCACGAGCCCGCGCGTCGTCTCGAGCAGCCCGTTCTCGATGCGCGTGACCCTCGTCCGCTCGTGGAGCCGCACGCCTGCGGCGAGCGCCTGCCGCCGCAGCGCGCGCACGAGCCGAGCCGGGTGCACGGTGGCGCCGTCGCGGAAGAAGACGCCGCGCCGGAACGCCGGTGAAGAGCAATGGCGCGCCAGCTCCTCGCGAGACAGCGGGACCGCCTCCTCCTCGACGCTGAGCTCACGAGCGGCAGCCAGCGATCGATCGAGGATCCTGTCCTGCGCGGGCGACGTCGAGACGCGCAGCAGCCCACTCTCGCGGAGCCACACGTCGTCGTCCAAGGCTCGCACAGCCGGGATCGCCCCGTCAGCCGCGCGAGCGACCGCGACTGCACCCTCTGCTCCGAGCATGTCGCGGAAGCGCGCGAGGCTCGACCAGTAGCCGTGCAAGAACCCGCCGTTGCGCCCGCTAGGGCCGAGCCCGCACCGGGCCGCCTCGAGCACGATCACGTCGAGCGCGGCCTCCCGCCGCTTCAGCTCGAGTGCGGTCCAGAGGCCCGTGAAGCCGGCGCCGACCACTGCCACATCGGCCCGCGTGTCGCCGTCGAGCGGTGGTTGCTCGGGATCCGGCGGCGCCTCCTGCAACCACCAGGGCGCGGCGAGACCGGGCTCCACCGTCAGCGCTTGTTCAGCTCGTCCCACGCCTCGGCCAGCGTCTCGCCGAGCACCTCCACGATGCGGTCGAACTCGGCCTGGCGCGCGACGAGCGGTGGCGAGATCTGGATCACGGGATCCCCGCGGTCGTCGGCGCGACAGATCAGCCCCCGCTCGAACATGCGGCTCGACAGGAAGCCGCGCAGCAGCCACTCGCACTCCTCGTCGGAGAACGTCTCACGCGTGTCCGAGTCCTTGACGAGCTCGATCGCGTAGAAGAAGCCGGTGCCGCGCACGTCGCCGACGATCGGCAGGTCGAGCAGTTGGCCGAGCGTCGAACGGAACGCGCCCTCGTGCTCGAGCACACCCTCCAGGATCCGCTCCCGCTTCATGATCTCGATGTTCTTGAGCGCGATCGCGCACATCACCGGGTGGCCGCCGAAGGTGATGCCGTGCGAGAACATCGCGGTGTCGGAGAGGAACGGCTCCATCACGCCGTCGGTCGCGACGACGGCGCCGATCGACGCGTAGGAGGACGAAAGGCCTTTGGCGGAGCAGACGATGTCCGGCCGGATGTCGTAACGCTCGGATGCGAACCAGTGGCCGACGCGACCAAAGCCGGTGATCACCTCATCGGCGGAGAGCAGGATGTCGTACTGCGTGCAGAGGTCACGCACGCCCTGCCAGTAGCCTGCGGGCGCGACGAACGCCCCACCCGCGTTCTGCACGGGCTCCATGTGCACGAGGCACACCGTCTCCGGCCCCATGGCGAGGATCGTCCGCTCGAGCTCGTCGAGCAGGAACGACGTGAACTCCTCCTCGGTCTCCTCGGGCGGGCGGTGGTACCGGTTCGTGTTCGACACGTGACGCACCTCGGGCACGAGCGGCTCGAACGGCGCCCGGATGGCCGGAATTCCGTTGATCGAGAGTGCACCGAACGTCGTGCCGTGATACGCGATGTGCCGCGCGATCGCCTTGTAGCGCCGCTGCGCCGGTGCAGCTGCGACGAGCTCGTCGTGACGAGTCTCGGGCTCGGTCAGAGCGGCTCGTACGCCGCTCGCGCCTTTCGCGATGTAGTACTGACGGGCGAGCTTCCACGCCGACTCCACCGCTTCGGAGCCGCCGGACACGAAGAAGACGCGGTTGAGGTCGCCCGGAGCGAGCGACGCCAGCTCCTCGGCGAGCTCGATCGCGCGCGGATGCGAGTACGACCAGTTCGTGTAGAAGGGCAGCTCCTTCATCTGCGCGAGCGCCGCCTGACCGATCTCCTCTCCGAACGAGTAGCCGAGGTTCACGGAGAACAGGCCGGCGAGCGCGTCGAGGTACCGGTTGCCGTGCACGTCCTCGAGGTAGCAGCCGTCGCCGCGGACGATGATCGGGACATCCGCGTCGGCATAGCCGCTCATGCGCGTGAAGTGCAGCCACAGGTGGTCTCGCGCAGACTGCTGAAGATCGACGCTCACTCCGCTCCTCTCGTTCGCTTGGCCTGACGGTACTGCCAGAAGACGTTGCCGAACCCGATCGCGATGGCCACGAGGAAGATCGCACTCGCGACGACGTTCACCTGCGGAGGCACGGCGACCCGCGCGATGCCCCAGACGAAGATCGGGAACGTCTGCGTCGGCCCGGCATTGAGGTACGTGATGACGAAGTCGTCGATGGAGAGAGCGAAGCCCAGCAGCGCGGCGGCGATCATGGCCGGAGCGATCAGCGGCAGCGTGATCTTGCGAAACGTCGTCACCTCGTTCGCACCGAGGTCCATGGCCGCCTCTTCGAGGTGCCGGTCGAACCCGATCAGGCGCGCCTTCACCGTGACGACGACGAAGCTGACGATGAACATCACGTGCGCGATGAAGATCGTCCAGAAGCCGAGCTGGAAGACGCCGCTCGTGTTGAGGAACAGCGTCAGGAGGGACGCGCCGAGCACGATCTCGGGCGCCGCCATCGGGAGGAAGACGAGGACATTCGTCGTCGAGCGGCCGACGAAGCGATGGCGGACGATCGCGAGTGCGATCAGCGTCCCGAGCGCCGTCGCCACGAGCGTCGAGAGGATGCCGATCTCGATGGACTTGATCACGGCCGAGCGAAGCCCGAGGATCGCGTCCCAGTGGATCCAGTTGTCGAGGGTGAAGCCCTCCCAGATGTAGTTGAAGCGGCCCTTCGGCGCGTTGAACGAGAAGAGGATGACGACGGCGATCGGCAACATGAGGTACGCGACCGCGAAGAACGCGTACGCGGTCAGCGCGTGCCGCTTCGTCAGCCGCCATGCGGTGCTCATCCGGTCAGCTTCTCCGGGCCGACGACGCGGGCGTAGACGAGCAGGCCGACGAGGATCATTCCCATGAGGATGAACGAGAGCGAGGCGGCCGTCGGATAGTCCAGTGATTCGAGGAACTTCGCCTGGATGACGTTGCCGATCATCGCCTGGTTCGGCGTGCCGAGCAGCGCCGCGTTGATGAAGTCACCTGCTGCGGGGATGAACGTCAGCAGCGTGCCGGCGACGATGCCGGGCGCGGAGAGCGGCAGCGTGACCTTGAGAAAGGCCTTGGTCGACGACGCGTAGAGATCCTTCGCCGCCTCGAGCAGGCGCGGATCGATCTGCTCGAGAGAGACGTACAGCGGCAGCGCCATGAAGGGGAAGAAGTTGTACGTGATGCCCGAGATGACGGCGAACGTCGTCGCGAGCAGACGCCCGTCCGGGCCGAGGATATGGAGGTCGCGGAGGAGGCCGACGACCGGCCCCTGGTCGGCCAGGATGTTCAGCCACGCAATCGTCCGGACGAGATACGTGACGAAGAAGGGCGCGATGATGAAGAGGAGGAAGAGGTTCCGCCACGGGCCGGCCCGAAACGCGATCCAGTACGCGAGCGGATATGCGAGCACGAGGCAGGCGACCGTCGCGATGCCGGCATAGAGGAACGAGCGGATCAGTTGCTCGTGGTAGTCGCTGACGGCGTTCGAGAAGTTGGAGAACTCCCACGTGAACTCGAAGTGGGGGAAGAGCCCGGACTGGAGCGACTGGTAAGCGAGGAACGCCATCGGGATGACGAAGAAGATCCCGAGCCAGAGGATCCCCGGCGCGAGGAGGAGGTACGGCGTGAAGCCCTTGTGTCGGTGGAAGAACGACCCCATCTCGGCGATCTACTTGCCCTGGACCGCGAGCCACCTCTTCTCGTAGTCGGGGTTCGAGAACATCGTCGGATCGTTCTGGTGCATCTGTGAGAACATCTCGTCGGTCGGGAAGACGAGCGTATTGTCGACGGCATCCGGATCGAGCTTCCCGGCCTCGTCGCGGACGCCCTTGGCGGACGAGATGTAGCCCGCCCCGAGCGCGAGCTCGGCAGCGATCTTCGGGTCGTAGACGAAGTTCATGTACGTCGACGCCGTCGGCACGCTCCCGCCGAGCGGAATGAGCATGTTGTCGGTCCAGATGATCCCGCCCTTCTCGGGGATGCCCCACTTCACTTTCGGAACCGCGAGTAGGAAGATGTCGCCGGACCACGCCATGCTCGCGGCGAGGTCGCCTGTGGCCAGCGGCTGCGCGTAGTCGTTGCCGTAGAAGCGTCGGATCTGCCCCGCGTCCTGTGCCTTCTGGACGACGGCGAGCGCCTTGTCGAACGTCGCGTCGGTGACCTTCGCCGGATCGTCGCCGTTCTCGAGCATGATCAAGCCCAGGGTGTCGCCCATCGAGTTCCAGACGCCTACCTTGCCCTTCAGCTTCGGGTCCTCGAGAAGCTGGGTGACGGTCGTCACGGGTCCTGTGAGGTCCTCGTTCCACGCGATGCCGTCCATCCCGGAGAACCAGGGCAGCGAGTACTCACGACTCGGGTCGAACGGCGGGCTCGCCTGCGCGGGGATGAGGTTCGAGATGTTCGGAATGAGGCTCTTGTCGAGCTTCAGCGCCCAGCCGTTGGTGATGTAATCGCCGAGGAAGCGGTCGTTGTCGGTGGAGACGATGATGTCGCGGTCGATTCCCTGACCCTGCGAGAGCCTGCCCTGCACTTTCGCGAAGTAGCCGGGGTTGTCGTTGACGTCCTCGTAGTAGTTGACCTTGATCCCGGTCTTCGCCGTGAACTGCTGGAGCGTCGTCGGGCCCTTGAGTCCCGCAGCCTTGCGACTCTTCGGCGTGTCCACGTAAAACGGCCAGTTGGAGAAGTTGAGGACGTCCTTCAGCTCACCCTCGTCGCCTCCGCCACCCCCTCCGCCGCACGCGGCCAGCAGGCCAGGGAGCGACAAGACGGTCACTCCGGCGGCTCCTCGCTGAAGGAGCTGCTTCCTCGTAATCTCGATCGTCATTGCTCCTCCTCCTCTCCCTCCTGGTAGTCGACGACGAATGTGGACTCCGGGCTCCAGCTGAGCGTGACAGGCGATCCCGCTGCCGGCACACGTGAACCGGAGTCGATGTTCTGGGCGAAGACCTGGACGGTGCCCGCAGGCGTCTTCACTACGAGTTGCGTCGCCACGCCGATGTAGGCGCTCTCGGCGATCGTGCCGGACAGGCGGTTCGAACCGCCGCCCTCTCCGAGCGTGATCTTCTCGGGCCGCACCCCTGCGGCAACGCGGCCGGCTGCGCCGTTGGCCCTCGCCCGGACGACCGTGCCGTCGTCGAGGCGCACGGCATCCGGTCCCGCGACAGTGGCCGGCAAGAGGTTCGAGACGCCGAGGAACCCGGCCACGAACGCGGTCTGTGGGCGTTCGTAGAGGTCCTGCGGAGCTCCCAGCTGCTCTATCCGGCCGCCGTTCATGACCGCGATCGAGTCGGCCATCGTCATGGCCTCCTCCTGGTCGTGCGTCACGTGGATGAACGTGATGCCGAGCTCGTGCTGGATGCGCTTCAGGAAGAGCTGCATCTGCTTCCGCAGCTTCAGGTCGAGCGCACCGAGCGGCTCGTCGAGGAGGAGCACGCGCGGTCGGCACACGAGGGCGCGGGCCAGCGCGACGCGCTGCTGCTGGCCGCCGGAGAGCTGGCGCGCCTTGCGGTGTCCGACTCCCGACAGCTCGACGAGCCGCAGCATGTCGTCCACGCGCCCCTTGATCTGGTTCTTGGGGACACGCTGCCGCTCGAGACCGAAGGCAATGTTGTCGGTGATCGAGAGATGAGGAAAGAGCGCATACGACTGGAACACGGTGTTGACATCGCGCTTGTAAGGCGGCTGCCCGACGACGTCCCGCTCGCCGAGGAAGATGCTTCCCGCGTCGGGCTCCTCGAAGCCACCGATCATGCGCAGCGTGGTGGTCTTGCCACAGCCGGAGGGTCCGAGCAGCGCGAAGAACCGACCGTGCTCCACTTCGAGCGACAGATCGTCCACGGCCACGACGCCGTCGAAACGCTTCGAGACGCCTTCCAGGCGGACGTCGGCCACTCGCTCCGTCACGGGATCCGCATGCCCCATTCGTACACCTGCTACGCCAGCTTGACAGCGACGTGCTTTATGCGGGTGTACTCCTCCATCGAGTAGATGGACATGTCCTTGCCGTAGCCCGACTCCTTGAAGCCGCCGTGCGGCATCTCCGACGTCAGCGGGAACAGGTGCTCGTTGACCCAGACCGTGCCGAAGTCGAGCTTGGCGGCCACTTTCAGCGCCCGGCCCACGTTCTCGGAGAAGACGGAGGCGGCGAGGCCGTAGCGGACGCCGTTGGCCATCGCGATCGCTTCCTCGTCCGACGAGGAGCGCTGCATCGTCACGACCGGGCCGAAGACCTCCTTCTGCACGATCTCCGAGTCCTGGTCGACGTCCGTGACGACGGTCGGCTGCACGAAGAAGCCGCGGTCGCCCACGGTACCGCCGCCGGTGACGACGGTCGCCTTCGCGTCGACGGCGCGCTCGAGGAAGCCGAGCACGCGGTCGCGCTGCTCGGCAGAGATGAGCGGGCCCATGTCCACGTCCTCGCCCTCGGCCGGGTCGGCCACCTTCATCGCCTCGACGGCCTGCACCGACTCGGCGAGCACGTCGTCGTACACGCCCTCGTGAACGATGATCCGCGAGGAGGCGGTGCAGTCCTGGCCGGTGTTCCAGTAGCCGCCGATCTTGATCGCCTCTGCGACGGTGGCCGGATCGGCGTCGTCGAGCACGACCATCGGTGCCTTGCCGCCCAGCTCGAGATGCACGCGCTTCAGGTTGTCCGCGGCGTTGCGGGCGATCGTCTTCCCTGTCTCGACGTCGCCGGTCAGCGACACGAGCCGGACCTCGGGATGCCGGACGAGCATGTCGCCGACAGGCACGCCGTCGCCGGTGACCACCTGTACGACCCCGGGCGGCACCACGTCCTGCGCGAGCTCGAAGAAGCGCAGCGTCGTCAGCGGGGTCTGCTCGGCGGGCTTGAGAATCTGGACGTTGCCCGCCGCGAGCGCAGGGCCGAGCTTCCAGACGACCATCATCAGCGGGTAGTTCCAGGGCGTGATGCCGGCGACGATGCCGAGCGGCTCGCGTCGGACGATCGACGTGTATCCCTCGACGTACTCGGCGGCGGACTTGCCCTCGAGGTTGCGGGCCGCGCCGGCGAAGAAGCGCAGGTTGTCGACGGAGAACGGGATCTCGTCGCGCGCGATGGCGGCAGGCTTGCCGACGTTCAGAGACTCGAGCTGCCACAGCTCCTCGGCGTTCTCCTCCATCACGTCGGCGAGCGCGAGCAGGAGCTCCATCCGGTCTTTCGGCGTCTTCGACTGCCACTCGTCCCAGGCGTCGCCGGCAGCGTCGATCGCTCGCTCGACGTCCTCCGCCGAGCAGCGCGGCACCTCGGCGATGACCTCACCGGTCGACGGGTTCAGCACCTCCATCGTCTGGCCGTCGACCGCGTCGACCCACTTACCGCCGATGAGGTTCTTGTGCTTCGCCACCGTCACCGCCATCTCACGACCTCCTCGCCTTTTGCTCGAAACCCTACTCCTCACCCGACGACATTCGCCCAGGCCTGCTGCCACCGCTTGTAGGGCACGCAGTCGACGCGGCCCGCGAAGCCGCAGCGCGCGGCCGGCGTCTTCCAGAACGCGAGCCGCTCGAGCAGCGCGGCCGGGGCTGCGCCGTAGTACGCCGCGCAGGAACCCTCCTCCGTCGCCTCCATGAGGGGGCAGGCGAGCGGGTTCACCGGCGACTCGCGAAGCAGCAGAGACTGCGAGGACTGGACGTCGGCCGTCAGCACGTAGCGCATCCACAGGTACGCGCAGTTGGGATGCTTCGCCTGCTTCGCGAGCAGCCAGCTGTCGGCCCAGGCGGTCGCTCCCTCGCGGGGAATGCGCCGGCCGACAGGCACTTTCTGCGCGGTCAGCACCTGATGCTGGTAGGGCCAACTCGCGCCGACCACGGCCGACGCGGTACGGAAGTCGAGGATCTGCTCGCTCGGGAACTGCCAGTAGCGCGTGACGAGCTGCCTCTGGCGGCGCAGCAGCGCCACGGCGGAGTCGAACTGGCGAGGAGTGAGCTCGTAGACGTCGCGGATGTTGAGCTTGGGCTCGCGCGCCTTCAGATAGACCGCAGCGTCGGCTATCTGCATCGGGTTGTCCGGAACGGACACCTTGTTGCGGAAGCGGTCGTCGTAGACGGCGCGCCAGGACACCGGGCTCGGTTTTGCCGAGTCGGAACGGTAGAGGAGCTCGTTCGGCGTCCACATGACGGTGACGCCGTAGTGCACTCCCCCGACGGTGTTGTAGGCGGGTGACCTGAACGACGGCGCAAGCTGCCTCCAGCTCGGGATCAGCTTCACATTCACGGGCTGGACGTAGCGACGCCGGATGAGCTCCCCACTCACATCTCCGGACGCCGACACGAGGTCGTACGGACCCCGCCGCATGAGCTCGACGATGTCGGCGGAGGACCTGACCTCTCGCTTCGTGATCTTGCAGCCCGTCTCGCGCTCGTAGTCCGCCGCGAAGCTCGGGTGCGAGTAGCCGGGCCACTGGAGCAGCACGAGCGAGCCCTCGCCCTTGCCGAGCTTCTGCGGCAGCTTGGCCGGCGCCGGAGCCGACCCCTGACACCGGGACGGCGAGCGTCGCCACGCACGCGAGGCCGATCGATGCGAGGAACCAGCGCACGGCTACTCGGCGACCCGCTGCATGGTCGCCGGCCGCTCGGCGCTGATCCGCTGGGCGATCCAGACGGGGATGACGGACGCGACGATCACGAAGAGGGCCACCACATTGACGATCGGCAACTCACGCGGCCGGCCGAAGTTCGTGAACATCCAGATCGGCAGCGTCTGCTGCGCGCCCGCGGTGAAGATCGTCACGATCACCTCGTCGAACGAGAGCGCGAACGCGAGCAGGCCGCCGGCGAGCAGCGCAGAGCGCATCTGGGGGAACGTCACGAAGCGGAACGTCTGCCAGGAGTCGGCGCCGAGATCGGCGATGCCTCCTCGAGCGACCCCGATACGCGTCGGAATCTCGCCACCGCATTGTTGTAGACGACGACGATGCAAAAAGTGGCGTGGCCGATGATGATCGTCCAGATCGAGAAGCTGATGCCGATCGGCTGAAGGAAGTTGAGGATCGTCGCCTGAAGCGCGAGCCCCGTGATGATCCCCGGCAGCGCGATCGGGAGGATGACGACGAATGAGATCGTCTCCTTGCCGAAGAAGCTGTAACGCGCGACGGCGAGCGACGCGAGCGTGCCCAGCGCGAGCGGCGATCGCGGTCGCGCCGAGCCCCGCCTTCACCGACAGCCAGAGCGCCTCGCGTACCTGCTCGTCCTCCCACGCCTCCGAGAACCACTTCGTCGTGTAGCTCCTCGATCGGCCACGTCTGGGAGATGTTCTCGTTGAAGGCGTAGATCGCCGATCACGAACAGCGGCACGTAGATGAACGCGAGCGTCAGCCCCGTCGCGACGCGGAGCAGCGCGCGGGTGAGCGGAGACTCGACCATCAGTGCGAGCTTGAACGCCCCCAGCCGGCGGGCGACGAGCAGATAGACGGTCATGACGGCGATCGGCACCATCGCGAACGCGGCCGCGACCGGCAGGTTGCGAGCTGCGGTCGTCGTAGATGACCGTGCCGATGAACTGCTGGTCGGCGATGAGCGCCGGGAGGATGTAGTCGCCGAGCGTGAGCGAGAACGTGAAGATCGAGCCGGCGACGACGGCCGGAAACGCGAGCGGAAGCGTCACCCTCAAGAACGTGCGCACGGAACGTGCGCCGAGATCGGATGACGCCTCGAGCAGCGACGAGCGGGATGCGCTCGAGCCCCGCGTAGATCGGCAGGATCATGAACGGCAGCCAGAAGTACGTGAAGGTCAGCCAGAGGCCCGTCCAGTCGCCCGGCGGGTCGAGATCCGAACGGGCCGAGCACCCAGTCGACGAAGCCCCTCGTCGCCGAGCATCGCATTGCCACGCGAACGCCTTCACGAGGTAGCTCGCCCAGAGCGGCGTGAGCACGGCCACGACGAGGAGGTCCCGCATCCGCGGCGAGGCGATGCGCGCCATGTAGTACGCGATCGGAAACGCGAGCACGGCGTCGGCGACGGTCACGAGAGCGGCCATCTTGATCGTCCGCCACGCGACGTCGCGGTAGACGTCCTGGTCGAAGATCGTGCGGAAGTTGTCGAGGTTCCAGTTGCGGACGATGTCGTTCGTGAACTCCTCTGTGCTCCAGAACGCCGCCATCAGCAGCAGCGACAAGCGAGCCGATGTAGACGAGCACGAGCCACCCGAGCGGCGCGGCCAGCAGCGCTGCCGAGACGGCCCGTGCTCGTGACGCGTGGAAGAACGACGAGAGCCGCCGCCTCAGCGACTTGCCGGGGCGGCGGCTCTCCGTGCGTCACCGAGGTCATGTCGAGGTTAGGCGCTACCCCTTGATGTCCGTCCAGGCCGCCTGCCAATCCGCGTACGTCTTGCAGATGGCGGCGCGGCCGTCACCGCAGTTCGCCTGCGCGGTGTTCCAGTAGTAGACGTCCTTCCACCACGCTTCGTCCGTGGCGTGGTAGTCCTTGCAGAAGTTCTTGTCCGTCGTGTAGTCGCACGCCTTCGCGTTCGACGGCGCCTCGCCGAACCACTCCGCGACCTTCGCGTTCGCCTGCGGCGAGATGATGTAGTTCATCCAGAGGTACGTGCAGTTCGGGTGCGCGGCCTTCGTGGAGATCATCCACGTGTCCGACCAGCCCGTGGTGCCCTCCTTCGGCTTCAGCGCCGTCACCGTCAGCGGCGGCTTCTCGGCGGCCATCAGGTTCACCTGATACGGCCACGTCGTGCCGACCGTCGTCTCGCCGGACTTGAACGTCGTCACCTGATCGGCGTACGTCACGCCGTCCCAGTACTTCCCGATGTCCGGCTCGCTGCTTCTTCAGCAGGTCGACGACGGCGTTGAACTGCTCATCGTCGAGCTCGTACGGGTTCGTGATGTTGAGATCCGGCTGTGTCGCCTTCAGGTAGACGGCCGCGTCGGCGATGTACACGAGCCCGTCGTAGATCGACAGCTTGCCCTTTTGCGAACCGTCCCAGACCGGCGCCCAGCTGTCGGTGCTCTTCGGCAGGATGTCGTTCCGGAACACGAGGTAGTTCGCCCCCCGGCCGTGCGGGACGCCGTAGCCGACGCCGTCGACCGTGTTGTACGACTGGTTCTTCAGGCCCTCGAACACGTCCGCGTAGTTCGGCAAGAGGTCGAAGTTGACCGGCGCGACGTCGTCCTTCGCGATCAGCCGCAGCGTCGCGTCGCCCGAGGCCGAGACGCCGTCGTACGCGCCAGTGTCCATGAGGTCGACCATGTCGTCCGAGTTCGCGCCGTCCTTCGTCACGACCTTGCAGCCCGTCTGCTTCGTGAAGTCGTTCGCCCAGGACTTGTCCGCATAGCCGGCCCAGATGACGAGGTTCGTCTGCCCCTCGTCCTTCGCCTTCTGCTGGATCTCGTCGACGGTCGACCCGAGACCGCTGATCTGCCAGCTGGCAGGCGAGCTCGAGCTGCGCTCGCCACCGCCGCAGCCGGCGGCCACGAACGCGAGCGCCGCCAACGAGCGGCGGCCAGCGCCGCAAGACCCAGATGCTTCCTGCGCATCTTCCTCATCATTCGTTGCCCTCCCTTTCCCTGGCTCTTCGATGACGTACGTGTGCTCGGGCCGCCAGGCGAGGCGTCACCCGCTGACCCCTCTCCTCGGTTACGTCGTCGACGTTCTGCCGGACGACGGTCAGCGCGCCACCGGCGTCGAGATCGACGATGTACCGCGTAACCGAGCCCAGGTAGATCACCTCCCGCAGAACGCCGCTTTCCGTTTCCTCACCCGGCCCGGCAGCCTCGCCCGAGTCGAGCAGCCGGATCTTCTCAGGTCGCACGGTGAAGCGTCGCCCGTCCCGTTCGAGCATGTTGGAGACGCCGACGAAACCGGCCACGAACTCCGTCGCCGGTCGCTCGTACACCTCCACCGGCGTCCCCACCTGGTCGATGCGGCCGTGGCTGAAGACGGCGATGCGATCGCTCATCGTCAACGCCTCGTCCTGGTCGTGGGTGACGTAGACGAACGTGATGCCGACGTCCTGGTGGATTCGCTTCAGCTCGATCTGCATCTCCTCGCGAAGCTTGAGGTCGAGCGCGCCCAGCGGCTCGTCGAGCAGGAGCACCCGCGGGTGGTTGACGAGGGCCCGGGCGAGCGCGACACGCTGGCGCTGGCCGCCCGAGAGCTGCGCGGGCTTCCGTGCGCCGAACTCGGGCAGGCGAACCGTCTCCAGCGCTTCCGCGACGCGCGTTCGGCGTTCCTCCTTGGGGACGCGCTTCACGCGGAGCCCGTACCCGACGTTCTCGGCCACCGTCATGTGCGGAAAGAGCGCGTAGTCCTGGAACACGGTGTTCACATCGCGGTCGTACGGCGGCTTCTGGGCCACGTCGACGCCGCCGAGGAGGATCTGGCCGGAGTCCGGGGCTATCGAAGCCGGCGATGAGGCGCAACGTCGTCGTCTTGCCGGAGCCCGAGGGCCCCGAGCATCGTGAAGAACTCCCCGCGCAAGATCTCGAGGTCGATCGAGTCGACGGCGACGACGTCGCCGAAGGTCTTGCGGACCGCGATCAGCGAGACGTCGGTCTCGCCGGCCTGGGTCTCGGCCTCGCTAGGGAGTTCCTGCGCTTGCGTCGACAAGCGCACCCTCCAGGATGGCGAGCCCTTCCTCGATCTCCTCCGCGGCGTCGATCAGCGGCGGCAGCAGCCGCAGGACGTTCCCGTACATGCCGCAGGAGAGAAGGATGAGGCCGCGCTCCCTTGCGAGCTCTGTCGTCCGCTTGGCGAGATCCCCGTCCGGCTGTCTCGTCTCGCGGTCGACGACGAGCTCAACGGCAAGCATCGGGCCCAGGCCGCGCACCTCGCCGACGGCCGGCACCTTCGCAGCGAGCTCGTCGAGCGCCGAGCGCAGACGCTCGCCGAGCGCGTCCGCACGCGCACGAAACTCGGGCGTCGCCACCTCGTCCAACACGGCGAGCGCCGCCGCGCACGAGAGCGGATTGCCGCCGAACGTACCCCCCAGCCCGCCTGGATGCGGAGCGTCCATCACCTCGGCCCTGCCGG
Organism: uncultured Actinomycetes bacterium; assembly: GCA_963711315.1. GTDB lineage: Bacteria > Actinomycetota > Thermoleophilia > Gaiellales > Gaiellaceae > PALSA-612. The sequence goes on along the minus strand of CAVQDQ010000004.1, from coordinate 507,610 downwards.
TGACGCCGGCCAGCGGCAGTCCGCCGCCCAGCGACTTCCCGACAAGACGATGTCGGGCTCGACGCCGTAGTGCTCGATCGCCCAGACCGGGCCGGTGCGGCCGACGCCCGATTGCACCTCGTCGTCGACGTAGAGGATGCCGTGCTTGGAGAGCAGCTCCTTCAGCCGTCCGGGGAAGTCGTCGGGCATGGGGATGAAGCCGCCCTCGCCCTGCACAGGCTCGAGCACCGCGCAGGCCACGGACTCCGGGTCTACGTCCGAGCGGAAGAGATCCTCGAGCGCCTCGATGGCCGCGTCGGATGACACGCCCCGATAGGGATACGGGCCGGGAGCTCGGTACACCTCGGAGGGGAACGGGCCGAACCCGCGCTTGTACTTCACGTTCCCGGTCATGGCCATGGTCAGGAACGTCCGGCCGTGGAACGAGTTCTCGAAGACGACGACGGCTTGGCGTCCGGTCGCGGCACGCGCGATCTTGACGGCGTTCTCGACCGCTTCGGCTCCGGAGCTGACCAGCAGGCTCTTCTGGTCGGCACCGGAGCACGGCGAGAGCTCGGCTAGCCGCCGGCAGACCTCGATGTACGGCTCGTAGAGGCCGACCATGAAGCACTGGTGGAGGTAGCGGTCAGCCTGCTCATGGATCGCGGCCACGGCGGGCCCGAAGCCGTGCCCGGTGTTCTGACACGCGATGCCGCCGGCGAAATCGATATAGCTCGTGCCGTCGACGTCCCATATCCGAGCGCCCTCGGCGCGGGAGACGACGAGCGGGCTCGTCGAGATCCCGCGAGGGATGTATCGGTCTCGCGCCTCGCGAATGCGCGCGGACTCGGTCCTACTGTCGACGGCCATCACGGGTAGCTGGACGACCCACGGCGAGATTGTAAGGTGCCTGGCACCCAGGAGACCGAGAGGAGGACGCGCGTTGGCCCGAACCCCGCTCTTCGCCAGGCTTCAGGAAGCAGCCGCGACGGCCGCCGAGGCGCGGAAGCGCATGTTGTCGGTCGACGAGGTCATCGCCGAACGTGCGGAACGGGGAGCGACGCGACGGGAGTTCCTCGAGCGCGCGGGAGCCACCGGGGCGGTCGTGCTCGGCGCCGGCTCGTTCGGGCGGCTCGCCGGCGTCGCGAAGGCCGCTGCCCCCGTGCGAATCGTGATCGTCGGAGCAGGGCTGGCCGGCCTCACCTGCGCCTACCGGCTGAAGCAGGCGGGCCTTTCTGCCGTCGTCTACGAGGCCTCGTCGCGGGTCGGCGGCCGGTGCTGGACGCGGCGCGGCGACTTTCTCGAGGGCCAAATCGCCGAACACGGCGGCGAGCTGATCGACCAGGGCCACACGCAGACCCGGCAACTCGCACAGGAGCTCGGGCTGAAGCTGGACAACCTCCTGCAGGCGGAGCCCAACGGCACCGAGCCCTTCTACTACTTCGACAACGCGCCGTACACGTACGCACAGGCGGTCGTCGACCTCAACGGCATCTACCAGAAGCTCCACAAGGACCTGTCGGCAGCGAGCTATCCGACGCTCTGGGCGAGCTACACGCAGCGGGGCTACGAGCTCGACCACATGTCGGTGGCCGAGTGGATCGAGGAGAACGTTCCCGGTGGGATCTCGTCGAGGCTCGGGCAGCTGCTCGATGTCGCCTACACGATCGAATACGGAGGCGACTCGAGCGCGCAGAGCTCGCTCAACCTGATCTACCTACTCGGCTACCAAGGCCAGGGGAACTTGCGGATCTTCGGCAAGTCGAACGAGAAGTACCACGTGGTCGGGGGCAACGACCAGCTCGCGACACTCATGGCGGCACAGCTCGGCGGCCAGATCAACACGGGCTACGAGCTCGTCGCGATCAAGTTGAACCCCGGCGGCTCGTCGTACACGCTGACCTTCAAACAGGGCGGCGGCACCATTCCGGTCGTCGCGGATCGCGTCGTGCTCGCCCTTCCCTTCTCCATCCTCCGTTCATCGGTGGACTACTCGAACGCCGGCTTCGAGCCGCTCAAGGTGACGGCGATCGAGAAGCTCGGCATGGGCACGAACTCGAAGCTCCACCTCCAGTTCTCGAAGCGCGCGTGGTACGACAAGGGGAACAACGGCGACACGTTCTCGGACACGGGCTACCAGAACACGTGGGAGGTGACGCGTGCCCAGCGCGGGACCTCGGGCATCCTCGTCGACTACACGGGCGGGACGATCGGCGCGAGCTTCGGCTCGGGCACCCCCCTGACGAAGAAGGCAATGCAGTTCCTCCAGCAACTCGAGCCCGTGCTGCCCGGCATCTCGAACTACTGGAACGGCAAAGTCACGCTCGACTACTGGCAGGGCTATCCGTGGACGAAGGGCTCGTACTCGTTCTGGAAAACCGGGCAGTACACGACGTTCGCGGGCATGGAGCGCCAGCGGCAAGGAAACTGCCACTTCGCCGGCGAGCACACGTCGATCGACTTCCAGGGCTACCTCAACGGCGCGGTGGAGTCGGCCGAGCGGGTCGTCTTCGACGAGATCCTCCCCGACCTCAAGTAGTTGACTCGCCTCCGACGGAGGAGTCTAATCCTCCGATTGGATTCCATTACGCCGCGTGGAGGAGGAGATCGGGTGACGGAGACACGGGAACCAGACGAGCGAGCGCTCAGCCGAAACGACCTACTGAAGCTCGCGGCCGCCGCGGGCGGCGCTGCAGTGCTGGGCACGCGCGTCGGCCAGGCGGGGGCTGCACTCTCGCGGCTTGGCGCCGAGAGCGGAAACCTCCGCGTGCTCGACTGGGCCGGGTACGGCTATGACGGCGGCCAGGCGATGTTCGCGGCTTTCGTGAAGAAGTACCCGAAGTCGAAGCCGAAGTTCACGGTGATGGCGAACGAGGCAGACGCGCTCGCGAAGCTGCAGCAGGGGGTCAGCTGGGACATCTTCCGCCCCTACGTCGGCTGGACGAAGTACTTCGCGGAGAGCGGGCTCGTCCAGCCGTGGGACCCGAAGCTGATCCCGAACCTCAAGCACCTGAACCCGAAGATGGTCAAGGCGGGCCAGTACAAGGGGAAGCAGTACGGCATTCCCGAGGACTGGGGCTTCGACGCGGTGCTCTACCGGACGGACAAGGTTAAGCCCAAGGCACGCTCGTGGAGCCTCCTGTTCGACGAGCGCTACAAGGGCAAGATCGCGTGGTTCGACGAGGGCAGCGCGATGTTCGTCATGACCGGCATCTACCTCGGTCACAAGAACCCGTGGAACCAGACCGACTCGGAGCTCAAGGAGACGCAGAAGTTCCTCATCTCGAAGAAGCACCTCGCCCGCATGTTCTGGGCCTACGAGACCGACCTCTGGGAGGCCTTCGGCAACGGGGACGTCTGGGTTGCTTATGCCTGGCCCAACGACTGGGTGCAGATGAAGAAGAAGGGACTGCCGGTCGTCTACATGCATCCCAAGGAGAAGCCCATCTCGTGGATCGGCATGCTGATGCTCCTCAAGGGATCACCGCGGCCCCAGCTCGCACACGCGTACGTCGATACCTGGAGCTCAGCGAAGAGCGGCAAGTGGCTCGAGGACAACTACGGCTACGGCCATTCGAACCTCAAGGCTCGGCCGTCGTCGAGCGACCTGCTGAGGGCCCTGAAGCTCGGCGATCCGAACGCTGTAGGCCCGCCCAACGCGTACATCGACCGCGACATCCCGCGGCGCGACCTCTACGCGAAGCTCTGGCAAGGGGTGAAGTCCGCCTAGGCCTGGCGCGCGAATGGCAAGCGGGGCCACTCCGAGAGGGGCCGGTCACAGGCGCGCGGCTCGACCTGACCGGCCCTGGCCTGCTGGGCCTGCCGGTTGCCTGGCTCGTCGTCTTCTTCCTCGTCCCGATCGGGATCGTTGCGGCGTACAGCCTCGACGCGCTCTCGATCCTTCCGGGGACGCACCCGGTCACCCTCCAGGCGTGGCGGGACTTCTTTGCAGGCGACCCGTTCCTCGGGCACATCTACCTGAGCCTGTTCTGGAAGTCCGTGAAGATGTCGCTGATCGTCTCGGCGATCATCGTCGCGCTCGCGTATCCGCTCGCGTACTACCTCGCCCTGTCGGGAACGAAGCGGAAGTACGTCCTCCTCCTCCTCCTCATCGCCCCGTTCCTGACGAGCTACCTCCTACGCGTGCTCGCCTGGAAGGTGCTCATCGGTGACGAGGGCCCGATCAACAGCGCCCTGTCGTGGGCGGGTCTCGAGCCGCTCTCACTCATCTACACGCAGTTCGCCGTCCTGCTCGTGCTGGGGTACGTCTGGCTCCCGTTCGTGGCGCTGCCGATCTTCGTCTCCCTCGAGAGTCTCGACCGCCGGCTGCTCGAAGCGGCGAGCGACCTGGGCGCGAGCCGGTGGCAAGCGTTCTTCAGGATCACGCTCCCCCTGTCCGCCCCCGGCATCGCCGCCGGGTTCCTGTTCGTCTTCATTCCGACGCTCGGGGAGTTCATCACGCCATCGCTCGTCGGAGGCACGGACGGCTACATGTACGGAAACCAGATCGTCGACCTCTTCGGCACGGGCTTTCCCGACTGGCGCACCGGCTCAGTGCTCGCGCTCTTCCTGCTCGCAGTCGTCGGACTGCTGATGGTGATCTTCTCCCGCCTCCTCCAGCCGCGGCAAGTAGCGACGGACTGATGGACGTCGCGCTGTCGAGATCGGGCGCGTGGCTGCTCAGGGCGTTCTTCGCAGTCGTCGTCGTCTTTCTCTACGCCCCGATCGTCGTCCTCCTCATCTTCTCGTTCAACGACTCGGACCTCCCGACGTTTCCCCTCAGTGGCTTCACGCTCCACTGGTACCACGAGTTCCTCACGAACCCCGATCTCCAGGACGCGCTCAAGACGAGCGCCGAGATCGCCGCCCTCTCGAGTCTCGGGGCGGTCGTGCTCGGCATCCTCGCCTCGATGGCGCTCGTCCGCTTTCGCTTCCGGGGCAGCGGACCGCTCTCAGCCTTGCTCCTCAGCCCACTTGTGATCCCCTTCGTCGTCTTCGGCATCTCACTGCTCCTGCTCTTCCACGCCGTCGGCCTCCACCTCGGCATCCGGACAGTCGTCATCGGTCACATCGTGATCACGCTGCCCTACACGATGCTCGTGCTCATCCCTCGTCTTCAGCAGATCGACGCCTCACTCGAGGAAGCGGCGTACGACCTCGGCGCGAGCAGGCTGCGCACATTTCGCTCGATCACGTTCCCGCTGATCCTGCCGGCAGTCGTCTGCGCCTACCTCATCGCGTTCACAACGTCCTTCGACGAGTACGCGATCGCCTCGTTCGTCAAGGGCGAAACGGTGACGTTCCCCGTCTACCTCTACGCTGCGCTCCGCTTCCCGAGCCAGCTGCCGCAGGTGATTGCCGTAGCCGTCGTGGTGATCGCCGTGTCCCTGGTCGTCGTCGTCGGCGCCGAAGTCGGACGTCGGATTGCCGAGCGGCGCCTCGAAGCGGAGGGCTAGGCGGGCGCGGCCACCGCGTCGTCGAGCACCGACGTGTGCTCGGGCGCCCACGACAGCGTGACCGGAGCGCCGACGTCCGAGCGGCGCGAGCTGCTCGTCGGCGAGCCGGTTCGAGACAACCTTCCCCGCTCGCGTGTCGACGTGGAACTGCGTGTACATGCCGAGATAGACGATCTCCGCCACTGTTCCCTCGAGGCGAGACCCGTCCTCGGGAGCGGCGGCCTCCGCTGGCCCGACGTGGACACGCTCGGGCCGGACGGCAACACGGATGGCGTCACCGGCTCGCACTCCCGCGTCCACGGGCACGACGACTCGCTGGCGTTCGCCAAAACGCGCCACCGCGAACCCGCCGACGACCTCGTCCACCGCCACATCGAGCGCGTTCAACGAGCCGATGAAGTCGGCTACGAAGGCGGTCTGCGGGCGCTCGTACATCTCGCGCGGGCCTCCGATCTGCTCGACGCTCCCCCCGTTCATGACGGCGATGCGGTCGGACATCGCCAGCGCCTCCTCCTGGTCGTGCGTGACGTAGACGAACGTCGTGCCGAGCTCGTGCTGGATGCGCTTCAACTCCAGCTGCATCTGCTTGCGCAGTTTCACGTCCAACGCACCGAGAGGCTCGTCGAGCAGCAGTGCCGCCGGACGATTGACGAGCGCGCGAGCCAGGGCGACCCTCTGCTGCTGCCCCCCCGACAGCTGGCGAGGGCGCCGGCGCTCCAGCCCCTCGAGCTCCACGACGCGGAGGATCGCAAGGATCCGCTCGCGGTGCTCGGAACGCGGCACCTTCTTCACCTTCAGCCCGAAGGCGACGTTGTCGTAGATCGACATGTGGGGGAAGAGCGCGTACTGCTGGAAGACCATGTTCACCGGCCGGCGGTTCGGCGTCACCCGGGTCACGTCCTGGCCCTGGAGCAGCACGCGGCCCTCGTCCGGCACCTCGAAGCCTGCGATCATGCGGAGCGTCGTCGTCTTCCCGCAGCCACTCGGCCCGAGCAGCGAGAAGAACTCGCCTTCCCCGATGGCGAGCGACACGTCCCTCACGGCCTCGGCCTTGCCGTAGCGCTTGGTGACGCCTTCCAGAGCAATCCCGACCGTTCGTTCGTCTGCCATGCAGGCGGGAGTGTAAAGCGGCACTATCTGGCAGCGTGAATCCGTCACCGCGGCGATACGACCGCAGAGGCGTGCTGGCGGCGGGTGCTGCGCTCGCGCTCTCCGCCTCGCGCGCGAGCAGCGCGCTCGCCCGCCCGGCTGCCTCCGGGACGCTGCACTACTACAACTGGATCGACTACGTGAACCCGGACACCTATGTCGCCTTCACGAAGGCGACCGGCATCGCCGTCCGTAGGTCGTACTTCGCATCCAACGAGGCGCTGCTGACGAGACTCAGGAGCGGCGCCCGCGACTACGACCTCGCCGCTCCCACCGGCTACACGGTCGCAACGCTCGCGGAAGAGGGGCTGCTGCGCCGGATCGACTGGAAGAAGCTGCCCAACGTGCGCCAGACGATCGACCCGAAGTTCCTCGGCCTCCCACACGACCCCGACGACCGCTGGTCGGTGACGAAGGACTGGGGGACGACCGGCTTCATGTACCGGACGGACAAGATCAAGGAGCGGCCGACGTCGTGGGCCCAGTTCTTCTCGCTGTTCGAGAAGTACCCGCGCAAGCTGACGTTGCTCGACGGCTCCGCCGAGGTGATCGGCTCGGTCGCCGTGATGCTGGGCTACTCGTACAACACCGACGTGGAGAAGGAGCTCGACCGGGTGCGGACGTTCCTGCTCCGCCTGCGGCCGTTCGTCCGCTCGTTCGATTCGCGCGGCTACGCGACAGCCATCGCGCGGGGCAAGGCCTACGGCGGCCTCGGCTGGAACGGGGACGGCGCCTACGTCATCGCGCACGCGCCGAACCACGCTGCCGATTACGTCGTCGCGGCGGAAGGAGGCGAGCTGTGGGTCGACGCGCACGTCATTCCCAAGGGCGCGCCGAACCCGGCTGCTGCGCACGCGTGGATCGACTTCGTGTACAAGCCCAGGATCAGCGCGATGGAGACGCTTTACACGTATTTCGGCTCGCCGGTTCGCCGCTCGCTGCTGGCGCCGATCCTCGCACCGACAGTCCTGCGCAACCCCGACGTCTTCCCGCCTGCGGCCACGTACAGGCGCCTGGAGCCGAGCAAGCTTTCGCCCAAGGGCCTCGCGGCGAGGGCGCGGATCTGGGCGGAGATGAAGGCCGCGAGATGAGCGAGACGCAGACGCCGATCAGCCTCGACGAGCTTCGTCTCGCGGCGAGGAATCACGCGCTGCCGCTGGAGGCGCTGCGCTACCCGATCACCCCGCCCGGCCTGCACTACCTGCTCATCCACTACGACATTCCGGCGGTCGACGAGGCGACGTACCGGCTGGAAGTGGACGGGCTCGTCGCCACCCCGCTGTCGCTCTCGCTGGATGAGCTGCGCGCGCGCCCGGCGGTGGAGCTGCCGGTGACCATGGAATGCGCCGGCAACGGGCGCGTCTTGATCGAGCCGCACGTCGTCAGCCAGCCGTGGCTGCAGGAGGCAGTGGGCACCGCGCGCTGGCGCGGGACGCCGCTGCGGGCGCTGCTGGCCGAGGCGGGCGTGACCGACGATGCCGTGGAGCTCGTGTTCACGGGCCTCGACCACGGGCTGGAGGGCGGCATCGAGCAGGCGTACCAGCGCAGCCTGTCGCTGATGGACGCCCATCGTCCCGAGGTCCTGCTCGCCTACGAGATGAACGGTGCGCCGCTCTCGCCACAGCACGGCTTCCCGCTTCGCCTGCTCGTCCCGGGCTGGTATGGCATGACGAGCGTCAAGTGGCTCGGCCGCATCACCGCCGTCGACCGTCCCTTCGAGGGCTACCAGCAAGTCGCATTCGTACCGGCTGCGCCAGGCCGAGGAGGAGGAGGGGGAGCCGCTGTCGCGGATGCGGCCGCGGGCGCTGATGGCGCCGCCCGGCTTCCCGGAGTTCACGACGCGCAGTCGCATCGTGCCCGCCGGGCCGTGCCTGCTCGAGGGCCGTGCCTGGTCGGGGCTGGGCGAGGTGGAGGCGGTCTCGGTGTCGACCGACGGCGGCGACACTTGGGCCGCCGCCGAGCTCGAGGACGACCTCGGCTCGCCGTGGGCATGGCGGCATTGGACGTTCCCGTGGAGCGCGACCGCCGGCGAGCACGAGCTCTGCTGCCGTGCCCGCGACGCGGCCGGGAACGAGCAGCCGCTCGAGCCGTCCTGGAACCTAGGCGGCTACGCGAACAACGCCGTCCAGCGCATCCCCGTCACCGTAGACGGGGAATGATTTCCTTGCCGTAGGCGGCCAGGGTGTCTTCCTGGCCCGAGGTCATGAGGTAGATGTTCCACTGGTCGACGCCCGCCGCCTCGAGGCGCTGAAGCTTCTCGACGTGCTGATCGGGCGTGCCGAGGACGCAGAACCGCTCGCACGTCTCGTCCGTCACCTGCTGGCCGTGCTCGGCGCCGACGCGGCTGTGCTCGTGGTAGTCGTACTGCTCCCGCTGCATTCGCTCGACGTAGTCGGTGAGGGCATGCGGCAGCGTCGCCTTGTCATGCTTCGCGAGCAGGTCGAAGACGTGGTTCGACACCATGGCCGGGAACCAGCGCACCTGCTCGCATGCGTCGGCCATGTCATCGGACACGTGCGCCGGCGCGCATGCCACTACCTCGATCGCCGCCGGGTCGCGACCGGCCTCCTCCGCGGCGGCCCTCACCTGGCCAACAATCCACTCGACGATCTCGGGATCGGCCAGCTGGATGATGACGCCGTCGGCGATGCGTCCCGCGACCGCGAGCACGCGCGGCCCGTAGCCGGCGATGTAGACCGGGATCTGCGGCTGATCCTGAGCCCACTCGAGATGGACGTCGAAGTCGTTCCAGCGCACGGGCTTGCCGTTCGCCAGCTCCTTGATCATCGCCGTCGCGCGCTCGAACTCGTCCACCTTGACCGGCTTCAGGCCAATCGTGCGGCGGGCCGAGTCGCCGCGGCCGATGCCGATCACCATCCGGCCGCCGGAGATGGCCTGGAGCGTCGCGAAGGCGCTCGCCGTGACGGTCGGCTCGCGCGTCCCGGGATTCGTGACGTTGAGGCCGAGCTTCAGCGTCGACGTCTCGAGCGCCGCCATCGTCAGGAGCGGGTACGGGTCCTGCCAGAGGATGTGCGAGTCGTACGTCCAGCCGTACTCGAAGCCGTGCTGTTCGGCGAGCGAGAACAGCTCGACCACGCGGCTCGCAGGCGGATCGGGGAGAACAGTGACGCCGAAGCTCAGCATGTGAAGAACGCGAGTCTAATGCGGCTGGAGCCTGGCGCCCCACCGACCGTGGGGGAACCTCCCGGTTCCCCCACACCCCTCCACCTGTCGCTGCGCGGACGGGCGCTACGCGCCACGGAACCCGCTCGCAAGACGGGTTTCGTGTTACGGCAGGCGACGCCTTCGAGTCACCCGCCGGTCGAAGTGTTGGCCAAATCAGCCGCCAGGCGGTCGACCGTGTCGCGCCAGCCGTCCTGGACCATCGACCACCACTCCGGCACGCCGTCGTCCGGCATGCTGGCCGGTAGCTCGACGTGGATGCTCATCTCGGTGCGCCCGTCGACCTCGGCCAGCGTCACCGTGACCTGCGGGCTGTCGTCTAGCCGCTCGGGGTCGAGCGCGGGCCAGCCGTCTGTCGCGCCCCATGCGAACACGAGCTTCTCGTCGGGCACGATCTCGCGATAGACACCGCCGGTGTGGTAGATCGTGCTGCGGTTGATGACCATCAACTGGCGCCAGACACCGCCTACCCGCAGGTCGAGCTCGATCGGCTCGGTCGGGACCGGGTTGTCGGGGTTGTAGAACCAGCCCAGGTGCTCCGGATCCGTCCAGGCCTGGAAGACCTCCGCGGGCGGGGCGTCGAGCACCCAGTCGAGCGTGAACGAGTGCGTTACTGCGGTGTTCGTCATGACTCCTCCTCCTTGCGTTCGTTTGCCAGCTGCTGTTCGAGACGCGCGAAGCGCTGCTCGAAGAAATCGCGGTACGGCGCCATCCACGCGTCGGCGTCGACCAGTGGTGCGGCGTCGAGGCGGCACGGACGCCACTGCGCAGACCGCCCTTTGACGACGAGCCCCGCCTGCTCGAGCACTTTGAGGTGCCGCGAGACCGACGGGAGGCTCATCGCGTGTGGCGCAGCCAGCTCGTTCACCGTGGCCTCGCCCTCGACCAGCCGGCTGAGGATCGCCCGCCGCGTCGGATCGGCAAGGGCGGCGAACGTCGTGCTGAGTGCGTCCTTCTTCATTTAGCCTTCTTACTAATTAGCAGAAAGGCTAACTAAAGTCAACTCGTGCTCAGGCCAGCCAGGCGATCGTCTTCGTCGTGAGCCCGTCGAGGGCCTGGACTGCGAGCTCGAGGTGCTCCTCCGTCGTGTCCTCCAGCTTCGTGTGCGAGAGGCCCCGGAGGCTCTGGCAGAACAGCATCACCGTGGGCACGCCCGCGCGAGAGACTTCCGCGGCGTCGTGCAGCGGGCCAGACGGCAGCCTGTGCGAGGTCGGCGTCACCTCGAGGATCGCCTCGTCGCAGAGCTCGATCAGCTCCGGGTCGAAGAGGATGGGCTCGATCGACCAGATCTTGTCGAACGCGACCTCGATCGACTCCTCGGCGGCGAAACGCTCCGAGCACTCCTTCGCGTCCGCGAGCATCGCCGCCAGCGAGCCCGCGTCGAGGTGGCGCTGATCGAGCAGCTGCTCGGCGGTCTCCACGACCGAAGTGACGATGCCGGGCTTGCAGACGACTCCGCCCGACGTGCACACAGCCCCGCCGCCCGCGCGCTCAGCGATATGGCGCAACTCGAGCGCGAGCTTGGCGGCGCCGGCGAGCGCGTCACGCCGCGCGTCCATCGGCGTCGAGCCGGCGTGCGCGGCCTGGCCTTTCCAGGTTACGAGGTGGCGCTCGACGCCGAAGGTCCCGAGGACGACGCCGAGCGGGAGGTCAAGGGACTCGAGCACAGGGCCCTGCTCGATATGCAACTCGAGGTAAGCGGCAGCGTTCTCGAGCTGGCTCCGTGCCTCGAGCGCGCGGTCGAGATCGACGCCGTGCTCGGCCAGCGCGTCGGGCAGCGCGACGCCGTCGGCGTCGCTGCGCTCCCGCAGCTCGTCCTGGTCGGCCATCGAGCCGGCCGCGGCGCTCGAGCCAAACAGCGAGCGACCGAAGCGCGCGCCCTCCTCGTCGGCCCAGTTGACGAGCCGCACGGTGACCGCCGGTTCGCCGTCCTCCGCGAGCCGGCGTAGAACCTCGACACCGCCCATGACATTGAGGCAGCCGTCGAGCCAGCCGCCGTTGGGAACGGAGTCGAGGTGGCCGCCGATCAGAAGCGCGCGCTCGGACGCCCCGCGCAGCGTGAACCACTGGTTGCCGGCCTCGTCGATCTCCTCCTCGACGGGCACTGCAGCGAGCTTCCCGCGTAGCCACTCACGCGCCCGCTCCCAGGTCTCCGTCCAGGCCACGCGCTGCGCGCCGTTCTCGTCTCCAGTCAGCTCCTGGAGCTCGCGCAGCTCCTCGACGGTGCGGGACGGCTGGAGCGACACGCGCGAAGCCTAAACGAGGTGCTAGGCCGCCACGGCGATCGCTTCGATCTCGATCTCCAGCTCTCGCAGAGCGAGCGAGGTCACTTCGACGATCGTGTCGGCTGGGTACGGCGGCGAGAACCACTTGCCCCTCAGGTCCACGATCTTCGGGAAGTTGGCCATGTCGGTGAGGAAGATCGTGACCTTGACGACCTGTTCGAGCGACGAGCCGCCGGCATGGAGCACACGCCGTAGGTTCGTGAACGCCTGCTCGGCCTGGGCATCGAAGTCGCCGGCGCCGACGAGTCTCCCCTTGCTCGTCGATCGCCGCCTGACCAGAGATGAAGAGAAGGTCGCCGACGCGAAAGCCCTGCGAAAGACGAAAGGGCTCGTAGGGATCGGGGTCGACGCGGATCTGCTCGACGCGCATAGCTCCTCCTTCGACGTGGTCCTGAGATTCTGTGCGACGTGCGCCCCGACGTAGCGATCATCGGTGGAGGCGCGGTAGGGGCAGCGTGCGCGCTGGAGCTCGCGCGGCGCGGCGCAGCAGTGACGCTTCTCGAGCGAGGCCCCGAGCTCGGCTCGGGGTGCTCGGCCGGAAACGCCGGCCTCATCTGCCCCAGTCACTCGACGCCGATCTCCAACCCGGCCGCCGTCCGCAACGGGCTGCGCTGGATGTTCGACCCCGCCAGCCCCTTCTACCTCAAGCCGCGCCCGGCCGCAGTGCCGTGGTTGGCACGCTTTCTCCTCTCGGCGCGAAAGGCTCCCGCCGGGGCGCGTGCAATCCGTGCGCTGTCGATGGCGAGTCTCGAGCTTCACGCCGAGCTCGCCCGCAATCTCGACACCGGCTTCGAGCGCCGCGGCGTGTTGAACGCGTACGTGGCCGAAGCCTCCTTCGCCGCCGGTCGCGCCGAGGCGCAGGCGTCGGGCCTTCCATTCGAGGCGCTCGACCGCGACGAGGCGCTCGCGCTCGAGCCCGCGCTCGGCACGCGCACTGTTGGGGCGGTGTACTACCCGCACGAGGCGCACGTCGACCCACTGAGGTGCGTACGGGCGGTGGGTCGGGCAGCCGCTTTGGAAGGCGCCGATATCCGCACACGTGTAGGAGTGATACGACTCCGCCGCGAAGGCGGTCGCACAGCGATCGAGACTACCGACGGCGTCCTGCGCCCCCAGACAGTCGTGCTCGCAGCCGGCGCGTGGAGCGGAGCGCTCGCGAGAACGGTCGACGTCTATCTGCCGCTCGAGGGCGGCAAGGGCTACCACGTCGACCTCGAAGGCGCCGAAGGCGACCCGCGGATCCCGACGTGGCTCCAGGAGTCCTGGGCGATCGCGACGCCGCTTCCGGGCAGGTTGCGCCTGGCGGGCACGCTCGAGCTCGCCGGACTCGACCTCTCGATCGACACTCGCCGGGCGGAGGCCGTGCGGCGCGGCGGGGAGCGAGGGCTGCGTGGCGTCGAGGGCCGCCGTGTGATCGACGTCTGGGCGGGACTGCGTCCGTGCACGCCGGACGGACTGCCTGTCATCGGCAGACCAGAGGGCTTGCCCGGGCTCGTACTCGCGACGGGTCATGCGATGAAGGGCGTCTCACTCGCGCCCGTGACAGGGCGACTCGTCGCCGAGCTCCTCGTCGGCCAGACGCCGAGTCACGACGTCGGGCCGTTCAGACCTGACCGGTTCCGCCCGCTGTTCCCGCTGCGCTGAAGTGCGCGACCTCGTTCAGCTGAGCGACGAGCCGTAGTATCGACGCTAGGTGGACACGATCGAGGCGGTGCTCGAGCGGTTGTTGACCGAAACCGATGCCAGTCGGGTCACGCTCCGCCAGGACCTGCCCGGCAACTACGCCTTCCCGGTAACGCACGAGGCTCTTGCCGAAGGCGTGATGTCGCTTCGAGACGAGCGCACCGTCGACCTTCCGACGCAGCCAGTCGTCCTCGAGCTCCAGAAGGAGCGGCAGGTCGTCCAGGAAGACTGCCGGACGGCCTACGACGACCCGGCCTTCCAGCAGATGCTCGACACCTACGGTGGCCTGGCCGCCCAGATCGTCACGCCGGTATTCGACGGCGACCGCCTGAGAGCGGTGGTTTCCTTGCACCAGCTCGGGCAGCCGCGAACCTGGACGACAGAGGAGATCGCTGCCGCCTCGAAAGCCGCTGACCAGGTGGCGGGGCTCCTGTGAGGATTCCGGCCGCGGACCCGCACAACCGCTGGCACCCGGGCCTCGAGCCCGTGGCCTCGGTGCGGCCCGGCGACGAGATCACGCTGGAGACGCGCGACGGCCTCGACGGACAGCTCACGCGCGACAGCTCGCACGCGGACGTCGTCACGCTCGACCTCGGCCTCGGCCATCCGCTCACGGGTCCCGTGTACGTCGAACAGGCCGAGCCGGGCGACGTCCTCGACGTCGAGTTCGTCGCCTACGAGACGGCCGACTTCGGCGTCACGGGGGTCATCCCCGGCTTCGGCTTCCTCGCCGACCTCTTCACGGAGCCCTTCCTCGTGGTCTGGGAGATCGCGGACGGCCGCGCGCGCTCCCCGCAACTACCGGGCGTGGTCGTCGCGGGCGATCCTTTTGCCGGTGTCGTCGGCGTCGCACCGTCGCCCGAGCTGATGGACGAGATCGCCAGCCGCGAGCAGGCGCTCGCCGATGCCGGCGCTCCCGTCGCCGACTCCATGCCGGAGACGGCGATCCCTGCCGCGGCGAAAGCCGGCCTGCGCACGATCCCGCCACGCGAGATCGGCGGCAACCTTGACATCAAGCAACTAGTCGCCGGATCGCGTATCAGCTTGCCCGTCCACGTCAATGGAGCGCTCTTCTCCGTCGGCGACCTGCATTTCGCGCAAGGCGACGGGGAGGTCTGCGGAACCGCCATCGAGGTGGCCGGCGCCGTGACGCTCCGCTTCGGGGTCCGGAAAGGACAGGGTCGAGCTCGCCTGCCGACCTTCGAGACGCCGGACCGCCCCGCGCGGCGCTCGTTCGCGACGACCGGCATCGCGCTCGATACACCGATGGACATCGACGCGGCCGCTCGTGCCGCGCTGCTCGAGATGATCGACCACCTCGAGGCGAGACTCGGCGTGCCACGGCCAGCGGCATATGCGTTGTGCTCCGCCGCCGTCGACCTCCGGATCTCGGAGGTCGTCGACATCCCCTACCCGCTCGTCTCCGCTCTCCTTCCGCTCGACGTCTTCGAGTAGCTCAACCCTTGAGCGGCACGGCGTAGGAGGGCATCGGGGCGCCCGTCGCGCCGCGGAGCTTCAGCGGGAAGCCGAGGAAGGCGAACTCGTACTGCTTCTCGGCCGCGATCTCCTCCATGTCCACGACCTCGATGATCTGCGCGCCCGCGGTCGCAAACATGTACGCGTGGACCGGCAGGAACACGTCCGGCTCCTCGGACGGCAGCACCTCGAGCGCGATCGAGTCGCCGGCGATGCACATCGCGCCAGCTTCCTCGCAGAGGTACTTCGCCGCGGGCAATCCGATCCCGGGCGGGTTCGCAAGGTAGCCGTCGAAGTCCGGCCACTTCGTCATCCGCCCCGTGCGGACCAGGACGACGCTCTTGGGCGGAATCTCGACGCCTTGCTCCGAAGCTGCCTTCTTCAGGTCGTCCGGCGTGATCGCGTAGCCGTCGTCGAGGCAATCGACGCCGTGCAGGCCGGCCACGTCGAGCAGGACGCCCCGGGCGATGACGGGCGGGTACTTGTCGAGGCCGCCCTTGGTCCAGATCCGGCTGCCGAGGTCTGCGTCGGCCGTCCAGCCGTTCCAGAACTTCCCGTAGAAGCCGAGGTGGTTGAGCGTGTCGATGTGCGTGCCGCAGTGCGTGTACATGTGGATCGAGTCGCCGCAGTACGAGTAGCGTCTCGTGCACCTCGCTGCCCACGCCGGACAGGTTGTCGTTCACCGAGCCCTGCGGCGTATGCGTCATCCAGATGCCGTAGGGCGGGTCGCCCGCCGCGACCCACGACGGCATGCCGACGAAGAACTCGACGTTGAGGTCGAATACGTGGCTGCCGTCGAGGTGCTCGAGGATGGCGCGATTCGTCTCCGACGTGATCCAGTTGAGGCGACCGATCTCGTCGTCCGCGCCCCACGGGCTCTTCGAGACCTTCAGACCGTCCTGCTCGAGAACTGCCTCGTACGTGAGGCCTTCCTCCACCGTGGCCATGGGCTCTCCTCCTTCGAAAGGGTCGCCCGAGTCTAATAGGGTGCTCCGCGATGCGGAAGGTGCGGTTCTACTACGACGTCGTGTGCCCGTACTCGTACATGGAGACGTACGCGATCGAGAGTGCCGAGGACGAAGGAAGCGTCGAGGTCGAGTGGCTTCCCTTCGAGCTGCGGCCCGCCCCGCGACCGCTGCTCGAGGTACGGGGCGACCACCTGCGCACGGACTGGACGCAGAACGTCTACCGACTCGCACTGGAGCGCGGCGTCGAGATCCACCTCCCGCGCTACCAGCCACGGTCGACTCTGACACTCGCCGCGTGCCTATGGGCTCAGGAACAGGGACGGATGCGCGAGTTCAAGCACGCGCTCTACGAGGCGTTCTTTTGCGAGGGGCACGACATCGCCACTGATCACGAGATCGCACGCGCAGCCGGCCGGGCCGGCTTGGACCCGGACGACGCCGTCGCGGCCGCCTATTCGCACGAGCGCTTCGAGCTAATTCGGGAGATTCGAGGCGAGGCCGAGGCGGCCGGCGTGCGCGGCGTCCCGACGCTCGTCACCGAAGACGGCGAGAGCCACTGGGGCATGGGCGGCCTGCAACGCTACCTCGCCGGCGAGCCGCTAGTGCCTCGAGTCTAAGCCGCTACTCAGTGATCTCTCAGCGCCGCGGCCGACGCTCGCGGCATGAACCGTCCACTATGCACCTTCGTCGTGCTCGCGGTCGCCGTCGCGGTTCCAGCTGCGGTGCTCGCCGCTCCACGCCTGTCGGCGGAGGCCGAGGCCAGAAGCGTCACCATCCCATTCTTCCGGTCGATCAACAACGATCGCCGCTACGAGCAAACGCGCCGACTGCCGTCGAAGGCGTACTACAAGAAGTACCGCATCCCGCCAAAGAGTGGGTCCTCACGCGATTTCTCTCGCGGGCGTCCAGGCCTAGCTTCGGGCTGGAACGAAGACGCCGACCAAGTGAGAGGTTGCGATGACTGAGGATCGTTCTTGGATGGCGACAGCAGAGTCGATGCTGCGCGCCGGCTACAGCCATCGGGAGATCGAACGCGCTCTGAGACCGATGTCTCCAGAAATGGGGAGGGATTCGCGTCTGCTCGCAGTCATGCGGCCGCTACGACGATGGCGCCTGGCGCGGCGAGACCCTTCGGCAACGTTCGACGCGCCGACTTCTTCTGGAGTTCGAGATGAGCGGCATCCTCGCCTCGACCGTGGAGTCAACGGATGATCCGGTTCTGCTCCGACGTGGTAGTCGCGATCGTGTCGTTGCTGGCGGAGCGCCGTCGTCCGCTACGTCCTCAGGCTCTAAGCGCGCACTCAGCGACCTCTCAGTGCCGCGACCGACGCTCGCGGCATGACCCGTCTGCACACCGTCTCGGTCGTCGTCGCGTTGACCTTCTCAGTCGCGACCGCAGCATTCGCCGCTCCGCGCCTGTCGGAAGAGGAGGAGGCGAGAAACGTTACGGTCGCGTTCTTCCGCTCGATCAACGAGCGCCGCTACGAGCAGACCTGCCGGCTCCTGTCCAAGGCCTACTACAAGAAGTACCGCATCCCCAGCAGGCGACACTGCGTCGCCGGTCTCCGCATCTCTTTATGTGGTCGCAGGAGATCGATTTCCGGATCATCGGGATCGAGGCCGATCGCGACAGAGCGGTCGTCACTGCGACCGCAGACGGAGCGGCCGGCCGAGTGATCCTCATCCGCGAGCGCGGAGTGTTCAAGGTGCTCGAGCTCGAGAGCACTTGAGAGATTCACGGCGTATCCTCAGAAGCCCCCAGAAGGAGACCGGATGTCCATAGCCGGCGACCAGCTGATCGGCACGGAGTTCCTCGGCTACCGCATCGAGGCGCTCGTCGGCCGGGGAGGCATGGGGGTCGTCTACCGGGTCTACGACCTGCGCCTGAAGCGCAACGTCGCGTTGAAGCTCATCGCCCCGGAGCTCTCCCAAGACGAGAGTTTTCGCGAGCGCTTCCTGACCGAGACCGAGCTCGCCGCCTCGCTCGAACACCCCAACGTCGTCCCGATCCACGACGCGGGAGAGTACGAGGGTCAGCTCTACCTGACCATGCGTTACGTCGAGGGCTCGGACTTGAAGGCCCTCCTGGGCGACGAGAGAGCGCTCGGCCCGGAGCGGGCCATCGCGATCTGTAGCCAGGTGGCTGCCGCTCTGGACGCAGCCCACGAACGCGGGCTTGTGCACCGCGACGTGAAGCCCTCCAACGTCCTGCTCGACTCCCAGGAGCACGCCTACCTGGCCGACTTCGGGCTCTCCCGGCGGCTCTCAGAGCGAGCGCCCGGACTCGAACCGACATTCTCCGTCGGGACGCCCGCCTACGTCGCCCCCGAGCAGATCGAAGGCGAGGATGTCGACGGACGCGCGGACGTCTACTCGCTGGGCTGTCTCCTCTACGAATGCCTGACAGGCGAGGCGCCCTATCCGCGTGACTCCGAGCTTGCCGTGCTGTGGGCTCATCTCCACGATCCGCCGCCGGCACCCGCCGGCCTGGAAGAGGTGATGGCGAAGGCGCTGGCAAAGGAGCCGGGGGATCGGTACGCCACCTGCAGTGAACTGGCCGAGGCGGCGCGGGAGGGGCTGGGCCTGGGTGCTCGTCGCGATCGGCGGCCGCTTGTCGTGGCGGCCCTGGGCGTGCTCGTTGCAGCCGGAGCGCTCGCAGCCGGCCTGGTGCTCACTCTCGATAACAGTGGGGCTCCCAAGCCCGACCTGACAGTGAGAAACAACTCGCTCGTCCGCGTCGACGCGGAGGACACCGAGATCAGTGGCGTCACGCCGGTCGGCCAGGGCCCCCAGTCGGCTGCCGGGGGCGACGCCGCGGTCTGGACGTACAACTGGGACGACCGCACCGTTTCACAGATCGACGCCGCGACCGGCGCGATCGAGCGAACGGTGAGTGTCAGCGGCTCTCCTCCGTTCGTGCCGAGCAATTCACTGGCGGCCGACGCGACGGGGGCCTGGGTGATCAGCAGCGCCGAGGGGGGGGTTGCTCACGCATCTCCAACCCGGCCTGCGCTCGAAGGAGTTTCCTTTTGACGGCGACCCCGTGGCGGTGGCCTCTGGCGAGGGTTCAGTCTGGGTCGCGACGAAGGACGTGGGACGCAACACCGTCTTGCGCGTCGATCCGCAGACTGGCGCGGTCTCCGCGGCCGTGCGTCTCCCGGCCGAGGTCCCGACGTCGAACTTACCCAATGCCAGCATCCCGGAGGTGCGAGCACTCGCCGTGGGCGAAGGCGCCGTCTGGGTCCTCACAGGCGGTACGGAGGGTAGCGCCGTCCTGCGGATCGACCCAGCCACCGCACGCATTACGAGAGCCAGGAGCTTCGCGACGCACAGCACTTCGAGCGGGCTTTCGATCGTTGCGGGCGAGGGAGCGGTGTGGACTGTCCTGCCTGAGCCGAGCAACGCGAAGCTCGTTGCACTCGAGCCCAGCACGTTACGTGTGAAAGGGACTCGTTCCTCTCGATCTCCTGGCTTTGGCAGCGGGGTCGAGACGCTCGCAGTCGGCAGCGGCAGCATTTGGTGGAGCAACGGGGACCTCGGGAGGTTGCTCCGGGTCGATCCTCGGACCTACAAGGTCGTCTCGTCGATCCGAATCACGCCGCAACCGGACTCCTGGGCGGACTTCAGCCCCTACGCGGTGGCCGCCGCCGGCGACAGTGTGTGGGTCACCGTACGTGTCGCTCCATGACCATCACTGGAGACGTGCATCTGGGTACCGAGTTCCTCGGCTACCGCATCGACGCGCTCATCGGCCGCGGCGGCATGGGTGTCGTCTACCGGGCCTACGACCTGCGCCTGAAGCGCAATGTCGCTCTGAAGCTGATCGCGCCGGAGCTCTCGCAAGACGAGCACTTCCGGGAGCGCTTCCTGACGGAGACCGAGATTGCCGCCTCGCTCGAGCATCCCAACGTCGTCCCCATCCACGACGCCGGCGAGCTCGAGGGCCAGCTCTACCTGGCCATGCGCTACGTCGAGGGCTCGGACCTGAAAATGCTGCTCAAGGAGCACGGGGCGCTGGCGCCCGAGCGGGCGATCGCCATCTGCGCCCAGGTGGCGGCGGCACTGGACGCGGCGCATGCTCGCGGGCTCGTGCACCGCGATGTCAAGCCCTCGAACGTCCTGCTCGACGAGGGGGAGCACGCGTACCTGGCCGACTTCGGCCTCTCGCGGCGCCTCTCCGAGCAGGCGCCCGGGCTCGAGCCGACACTGTCCCTCGGAACGCCTGCCTACGTCGCTCCCGAGCAGATCCAGGGCGAGGAAGCGGACGGCCGCGCGGATGTCTACTCGCTCGGCTGCCTGCTCTACGAGTGCCTGACCGGGGAAGCGCCGTATCCGCGCGAGTCGGAGCTCGCCTCGCTGTGGGCCCACCTGCATGACGACCCGCCGGTCGCGGCTGCCCACCCGGCCCTCGCCCCGGTGATAGCGAGGGCGCTGGCGAAGAAGCCAGATGACCGCTACGGCACTTGCCGGGAGTTGGTCGAAGCGGCGCGCGAGGCGCTCGGCCTGCGCGAGGGGGTAGCCGTCCGGAACCGTGTCCCGCGCCTGCTTGGGGCTGCCGGCGTGCTGCTCGCACTCGCCGCTGGCCTCTCCGCCTTCTTCCTTAGCCGCACCGACGGCGGACCTCCGCGGCCGAGCACGGAGCCGACGCTGACGCCGAAGCTCGACGCCTTGCAGCGGATCGACCCGAAGACCAACGAGCTCTCGGCGACGATCCAGCCGGGGCCGAGGAACCTCGTCTCGGTCGCCGTCGGCGAGGGAGCCGTCTGGGCCCTGAGCAGGGACAAGCTGACGATCCTCCGCGTCGATCCCCGTACGAACCGGGTCTCGGGCACTCGCGGCGTCGGGCCGGATCCGGACTCCGTCCTCGCCGGCGAGGGCTCGGTCTGGGTCACGTCCACCGGCCTGGATCCACCGACGGGGTTCGATCCGGCAACGCTGAAGGCCGTTCCGAGCTACTCCGCCGGCGAGGACTGGGACTACTCTGAGGGGCAGGCAGCTGTCGGCGAGGGGGCGCTCTGGGTCCTGGACATCGACGGCGTGACCAGGGTGAGCCCGGACGAAGTGGTCGTGAAGGCCGGCGGCTTCGGGCTCTGCGCGCGCGGTGTCGCTGCAGGCCGCGGAGCCGTCTGGGTGGCGACCTGCAACGAGGTGGTCCGGCTCGACCCGAAGACGCTGAAGGAGGTCGCAAGGGTCGCGCTGCCCTTCGTGCCGGCGGACATCGCCGCGGGGCGCGAAGGCGTCTGGGTGGCCGATCGCGCACGCGACGCCGTGGTCAAGATCAGCACGGCCACGAACCGCGTCGAGGGCCGCGTGCTCGTCGGAGACAGCCCCAACGCGATCGGGCTCGGGGAGGGCTCCGTCTGGACGGCCAACGTCGAGGCCAGGACGATCTCGCGGATCGACCCACGCACCCTGAAGGTGGTGGCGACGATCGAGATCGGCCCGACTCCAACCGATCTCGCGACGGGCGAGGGCGGCGTGTGGGTAACCGTTCACCCCTGACGAGCTTCGACACTGCTCGAAGTCAGCCGGAGGCGAGCGACCACGTGAAGCGCGTCATCGTGTGCTGTGGCGCGATGCCGCCCGGCCGGAGCCCCTTGCGGACGAGCAGCGTCGGCACGGGCGCCTCCCGTACGAGGGCGAGACGCGTCTCGCCGAGCCCCTCCTCAGGCCAGCGGTCGGAGAGCCCGAAGACGATGAGTGCCGCGCCTTCGGCTGCCCGCAGAAGACCCTCCTGCCCGGGCGAGACGAGCAGGGGCTCAGCGGGAACACGCACGACGCGTTGGATCATCAGCGACGCCTGCGCGAGCAGACGGCTTGCGTCCCGCCCTCCCGGTGTGTGCTCGCGGCCGACGAGCCGGAGGGTCGAGCCAGATGCTCGCACGATCCAGGCCGCGAGCTCGACTGCCGCCCAGTCGTGGTCCGCGCCGCCGAAGGGAACGAGCACGGCATGCTCGGGCCCGATGCTGGGCACTGCGTCATGAGCGACGAGGACAGCGACGTCGCAGGGTGCCGTCGCGAAAACGATGCCGAGCTCCCCGCCGAGCGATCCATCGGCGAGGAAGTCGCGAGGACCCTCGTAGAGGACGAGGTCAGCGTCCTGCTCGGCGGCGAGTCGTACGACATCGGACGCGGGCTCCGTCGACGTGAACGCAGCCGCACGGGCCGAGACGCCGAGCCTGGAGACATGCTCCTGGAGGAGTTCCGCAGCTTGCGCCAGCCCCTCCGCGTTCACGAGCGCAACGAGGATCAGCTCCCGGGGCGGCGCGCTCCGGGCCAGAGGCTCGGCGAGCGCCAGCAGCGCATCGGCGGCACCAGGATCTGCCGGGACGACCACGATCGAGCGGTCGGGGGCCTCGGCCTCCACCGTCGCGTCGAGTGACGGGTCGTGCTGGAGAATCGCGTGCTGAAGCTGTTGGAGAGCGGAGCCCGGCTCGATTCCGAGCTCTTCGACGAGCGACTCTCGCGCCGCCTGGTATGCCGACAGCGCCTCGGCCTGACGGCCCGAGCGGTAGAGGGCGAGCATCAGCTGACCTCGCAGGCGCTCGCGGAGGGGATGCGCCGAGGTCACCTGCTCGAGCTCCGGTACGAGCTCGACATGACGACCGGCCTCGAGGTCCGCGTCGATGCGCCTCTCGAGGGCAATGAGCCGAAGCTCTTCGAGACGAGCGGTCTCGTCCCGCGCGAACGACTCGTACGCAAAGTCGGCCAGAGGAGGGCCGCGCCACAGGGCGAGCGCCTCCCGTAGAGCCTCGGGATCGCCGCGCTGGACGAGCGTCTCGAACCGCTCGAGATCGAGCTCGCCCTGCTCGACGCGGATCGCGTACCCGGGCGGCCGCGTTTCGATTCGATCCGCGCCCAGCAGCTTCCGTAGCTGCGAGACGTAGTACTGGAGCGTGTTCGCGGCGGTCCGGGGCTGCTCGGCTCCCCATAGATCGTCGATGAGCCGATCGGTCGACACGACCTGGTTGGGCCGGGTGAGCAGCAGAGCCAGCACCGCCCGCTGACGCGCCCCGCCGAGGGATATCGGCGAGCCTTCATCCACGACTTCGAGCGGCCCGAGGATCCGGAATTCCATCTCAGCGTCCTCTCAGTGGGCTCTTAGCGGCCGGGCGCATCTTCTCATCAACACCGGTTGCACAGGGCGACCGGAGCGAGGAAAGGACGAACGATGACGGCTCGAATCCACAAGCAGCTGCTCGTAGGGCTCGCGTTGGCCGCCGCGCTCACGGCGCCCACCGCCATGGCGCAGTCACCCGACACAGTGACGGTGCCGCCGGCACTCTCCTACATCCAGGCGCCCGGTGGCAACAACGATCTCGGTCGCTGGGAGACCTTTCGCGGGGGGCCGGGCGGAGGCGGACCGGTGTTCCCTAGCGACTACATCGGCGGCCACGACTACGCAGGGCCAGGCAGTGCGGGCGTCGTCGGCGCGGTATCCGTCACGCCGCTGACTCGAAACGGATTCGACTGGGCCGACGCAGCCGTTGGCGCCGGCTTCGCTGTCGGGCTCGCGCTGCTTGTCGCAGCCGGTCTGCTCGCGCTGCGCAGGCGGCGCACGCTGGCACATGTTTGACCCGAGCCGCATCGCGAGGACGTGCTGGGCGGGTCTCCGGGCCCGTCCTTCGCTTCTCGTCAGCCGAGGTCGAGCACGTCGACCACGCGCATGTCCGGCTCCACGCCGACCTTGCGCATCAGCTCCGTGCCGCGGGGAACGTCCGCCGTGGCCAGGTACGCATCCAGCGTCTCACGGTCCCGCCAGACGGCAACGAGCTGCACCGACTCGCCGTCGACGAGCAGCGCCGCCGTCTCCACGCCGGCCGGCCGCGTAGGACGCGCCTCGTCCATCAGCGCCGCAAGCTGCTCGGCCTGCTCGCGGCTCATCTGCGCCTCGAAGATGGCGGCTACGCGCGTCACGTCGAGATCATCTTCTTCTCGACGCCGACCCCGGCAGCCACGGCGCGCTCGTACTCGAGCGGCACCGTCGCCGAGTCCTGCAGCGCGATGCCGGTCGAGTCGAAGACCGTCACCTGGTCGTCGGACTGACGACCCTCCAGCTCGCCCGCGATCACCTTGCCGATCTCCCCGGCGACGTCGTCCTCCGTGATCAGGCCCTCCGAGAGCGCGCCGCTGATCTCGCCGTCCTCGCGGCATTGACGGATGTCGTCGACGAACACGCGGCCGCGCTGGAGGATCCGCGGATCGAGCTCCTGCTCGCCTTTCAGGTCGGCCCCCAGGGCGGCGAGGTGCGCGCCGGGCTTCACCCACGCGTCGTCGACGATCCAGCCACGCGCGTGCGTGCCGGTCACGATGACGTCGGCGCCCTCGACGGCCGTCCGCACGTCTGTCGTCCCTTGCAGCTTCAGGTGTGGGTAGCGGGGCGCTTGCTCCGCGAGGAAGCGGTCGACGGACGCCTGCGTCCGGCTCCAGATCCGGACGTCCTTCCACTCGAAGACCGTGTCGCACGTCGCGAGCGTGCCCTCACCTACCGAGCCCGTTCCGAGGATTGCGAGCACGGACGAGTCCTTTCGTGCGAGCCACTTCGCCGAGACCGCCGCCGACGCCCCCGTGCGCATGAGCGTATGGAACGACCCGTCGCAGATCGCCAGCGGAAAGCCGGTCTCCGGGTGGGTGTAGACGAGGATCGAGAACACGGCAGGAAGCTCGTACTTCGCGTTGTCCTCACGGATCGACACCCACTTGCAGGCGGCCGCTTCCGGCTCCTCGATGTAGGACGGCATCACTTCCCATTCGCCCTGGTAGCGGTCGAGCACGATATGGCCCTTCGGCTCCATGTACACGCGACCGAGGCCATGCATGCGGAACGCGTGCTCCACGCGGTCGACGTACTCCGCCGGCGTCAGCAGGCCCATCATGTCCGTGCGGCTCAGGATGAGCGTCTTGCGGTTCCGCCAGCTCTCCGCCATGCGCCCGACTCTACGACTCGACTGCGAGGCGCACAACCTCGATCAGGGCTGCGAGATCGACCTCTTCCTGCTCGGGTAAGTACGGCTGAAGGCGGCGTCGCGCATGCGCCAGCTGCTTCACGGCCCGCTCGCGATCGCCGTCGCGAGCGCGGTAGCCCGCCGCCGCCAGGTGACGCATGCCGCGCACGAGCTCGTCGTCGCCGACGCCGAGGACGTCGTCGAGCGTCGCCGCCGCCTGGTCCCACTCGCCACGTTCGAGGTGCCCTTCGGCACGCCAGAGCGCAGACCGGTAGCGCGCAGCCGGCGGCGGCCATTCGTCCTCGTGCTCGTCTTCCACGGGCGCCGATATTAGACTCGGCGCGTGGCTACTCAGAGCGTGGCCATCGACCTCGCGCGCAGCGCGGAGCGGATCGAGCGCGACATCGAGACGCTCGCAGGCGCGGACTACACGCTCACGGACGAGGCGATCCGCCGCTACGCGTACACGCAGGACTACCGGAACACGCTCGACTACTTCACCCGCGAGCTCCGCGAGATCGGCTTCGAGGTCTACGAGGACCCGGTGGGGACGCTCGTCGCGCGCAACCGGCCGCGCGGCGAGCAGGTCTTCGCCATCGGCTCCCATTGCGACTCGAACCGCAACGGCGGCAAGTACGACGGGACAATGGGCGTCGTCACCGCACTCGAGGTCTGCCGGCTGAATGCCGAGCTCGGGCTCGACCTGCCGCTGCAGCTCATCTCCTTCCTCGAGGAGGAGGGCTCCGGCTTCGGCCAGATGCTGCTCGGCAGCCGCATCATGCTCCAGCGGGTGAGCGAGGAGGAGCTGCGCGAGTCGTTTCGGGCGATCGACGACGGCCGCAGCTTCTGGGAGCACGCAGTAGAGGCCGGCTACGAGCCGGAGCGGTGGCGGGAGTGCGATCGACGTCCTCGACGGCCTCGTGGGCTGGATCGAGATGCACATCGAGCAGGCCCGCGTGCTCCAGGACACGGGCAATCGCATCGGCATCGTCACCGCAATCGCCGGCTACGTGCACGCGTGACGTCGTCGATCCACGGCCGTGGCGACCACGCCGGCGCGACGCCGATGGACTTCCGCCTCGACCCGACACTGCCGCTGGCCGAGACGATCGTCGAGCTCGAGCGGCTGGCACGGGAGGCGGGGAAGGGAACGGTGGGAACGGTCGGCGAGATCGAGGTCGAGCCCGGGAATCATCAACGCGATCGCGAGCCGCATCCGCTTCTCGCTCGACGTCCGGGGACCGGACGACGAGGCGTACCAAGGGGTGGCGCGCGAGATCGCTGCCTTCGCCGAGGAGGCGGCGCGGCGGCGCGGCATGGAGGCCGAGTTCTCGCAGCGCCAGGCATTGCCGGCGACGCCGCTCGACGTGCGGATCGTCGCCGCGCTCGAGGAAGCGGCGAAGGCGACCCGAGAGCCCTACATGACGATGCACTCGGGAGCGGCCCACGACACGATGTGCGTCGCCGAGCGCGTCCCGAGCGCGATGGTCTTCGTTCCTTGTAAGGACGGCGTCAGCCACCACCCGGCTGAGGACGCCGATCCGGCCGACGCGGCGCTCGCCGCGCAGATCATCCTCAACGCTATTCAGGCCCTGCTGTAGGCGATCAGGCCGCCGGCGCGCAGGATCGCGCGCTCGCGCGGCGTCAGCCGGAGCTCGAGGCGAATGTTCCCGACCGGCGTCTCGGCGTCCAACTCCCCTTCGAGATGGACGGGGATCCGCCACTCTTGCCCCTGCTCGACCCGCTCGTAGTCAGCCTCGTCGGCGAAGGTAAGCGGGAGGATTCCCTGGGCGATGAGGTTCGTGCGATGGATACGCGCGAAGCTCTTCGCGACCACGGCGCGGATGCCGAGGTAGAGCGCTGCGAAGACGGCTTGCTCCCGGCTCGAGCCCTGGCCGTAGTTGTGGCCCCCGACGAAGATGCCGCCGCCCCACTCCTCGCGCGCGCGTCGCGCAGTCGGGGTCGAAGCGCCGGAACATGTACCGGGCGCAGGCGGGAATGTTCGACCAGATGGCGACCCCGAGCGCGCCGTCGGGCGCCATGTCGCCGGTCGAGACGTCGTCGGGCACGACGATCACGACGCGGCCCTCGATCGTGTCCGGAAGAGGCGGCACCTCCGGCGGCGGCACGATGTTCGAACCCTTCTCGAGCTCGACGCCCCTCCCGTCGTCAGGCGGTGCAATGAATTGCCCGCCCGTCACGGACCGGTCGGGGTCGGGTGCGGACGGCAGCTCCGGCGGCTCCCCAAGGTCGCGGGGGTCGGTGATCTCACCGCGCAGCGCCGTCGCGGCCGCCGTTGCCGGTGAACAGAGGTAGACACGGTCGTCGGCCGTGCCACTACGGCCGGGAAAATTGCGGTTGAAGGTCCGTACGGAGACGGCGCCCGCCGCCGGCGCCTGGCCCATGCCGATGCACGGCCCGCACGCCGGCTCGAGAATCCGAGCGCCCGAGGCGAGAGCGTCGGAGTAGACACCGCTGCGTACGAGTAGGTCGAGGATCTGCCGCGAGCCCGGTGTGAGAGTCATATCGACCCGCTCCGGCAACGTCCGCTCGCGCAAGACCGCCGCGACGATCGCTACGTCCTCGAAGGACGAGTTGACGGAGCTCCCGACGCAGACCTGACGTGTCTCGACACCGGCCACCTCGGACACGGGAACGACGTTGCCAGGGGACGAAGGGATCGCGATCAGCGGCTCCAGCTCGTCGAGATCGATCATCTCGAGCTCGTCGTACGACGCTCCCGCGTCTGCAGCCAGCTTGACGAACTCCTCTTCGCGACCCTGGAGCGTCAACCAGCGAAGCGTCTGCTCGTCGCTCGGGAAGATGCCCGTCGTCGCTCCGGTCTCCATGACCATGTTGCAGATCGTTCCCCGGTCGGTCGCGGTCAGCCCGGCGACTCCGTCCCCGAAGAACTCGAAGATCAGGCCGCGGCCGCCGCGTACGTCTCGCCGCCTGAGCAACTCGAGCACGACGTCCTTCGACTGGACCCAGGGCCGAAGCCGGCCGCGCAGCTCGACCCCGGCGACGCGTGGACGCTCGAGGACGTAGGGCATGCCGGCCATCGCGACTGCCACCTCCGTCGCGCCGGCCCCGATCGCGAGCATCCCCAGTGCGCCTGCCATCGTCGTATGGCTGTCCGCGCCGACGAGCACGTGGCCCGGCCGCGCAAAGCGCTCGAGGTGGAGGTAATGCGCGATGCCGTTTCCCGGCCGCGAGTAGAGCGCCCCGTAGCGTGCAGCCCAGCTGCGGAGGTAGGCGTGGTCCTCGGGGTTCTTGTTGTCGAACTGGAGGATGTTGTGGTCGACATAGGAGACCGTCGGCACCGCGACACGGTCGACGCCCAGCCGCTCGAACTGCAGGCAGGCCATGGTGCCGGTCGCGTCCTCGAGGAGGATCTGGTCGATGCGCAGCTCGATCTCCTCCTCGCTGCTCCCGACGAGGTGTTCATCGATGATCTTCTCGGTAAGCGTGCGAGCGGATCCCACGAGCGGAGCGTAGTACCTGGCCGCAATCTTCTTCGGGGCGCTTGCGGGGGCTCTCTTTGGGCTGCTCGCGGTTACCGTGCGCTTCGGTTTGCGCCGGGGGCGAGACCCGGAGGTGGGCGCCCTTGCCATCACCGCGACCGCGTTCGCCGTCGTGCTCCCCATCACCGCGGCGGCGGCCAGCTCTCGAGTCTTTCGGACCAGGCCCTGTGGCCCTTCTTCCTGATCGGACTGCTGGTGCCTGGCCTCACACAGGTTTTCGTTCACCGAGGCCGTGCGACGGACGGGGGCGTCGCGTACCGCGATCCTCATAGGCACCGCGCCGCTCTTCTCTGCGCTCCTGGCAGTCAGCTTGCTCGGCGAGCCCGTTCGTGCGGGCCTTGTCGCCGGCACGCTGCTCGTGGTAGCGGGAGGAATGGCTCTTGCCCGCGAACGGGCGCGACCCGAGGACTGGCACGTGCTCGGCGCAGTGCTCGCGATCGCGTGCGCCGCGCTCTTTGGCGTCCGCGACAACGTCGTGCGCTGGGCCGCCGAAGACTCCGATCCGCCCATCCTCGCCGCGACGACGGCGACGCTCCTGGGCGCGACACTCTTCACGCTCGGCTGGGTAGTCGCCCGGCGCCGCGCGGGCCTGGGAGCCGAGCTACGACACTCGACTCCTGCGTTCGCCCCGGCGGGGGTCGCGCTCGGCCTGGCCTACGCGTCGATCGTCGCCGCGCTCGACCGGGGACCGGTCACGGTGGTCGCGCCGCTCAACGCGACGCAGTCACTCTGGGGCGTGGTCTTCGCGGCACTGCTCATCGGCCGCGGGGAGATGATCGGCCGCCGGACGGTTTTGGCGAGTGTCCTCGTCGTCGCGGGCGCCGTCATCATCGGCGCAACGCGTTGACGGCGTCAACGACCGCATCGCCGACCTCGGCCGTCGTGGCCGCTCCTCCGACGTCGCGCGTTCTCGGGCCTTCCGCGCAAACTTTCTCCAGCGCACCCATGATGCGCGCCGCTGCGTCGTCCTCCCCAAGGTGCTCGAGCATGAGCGACGCGCTCCAGATCGCACCGGCGGGGTTCGCAACCCCCTGGCCGGCGATGTCCGGCGCCGAGCCGTGCACGGGCTCGAACACGCCCGGCGCGGCGACCCCCGGCGCGAGGTTTGCGCTCGCGGCCATACCCATGCCGCCCTGCATCGCGGCCGCGAGGTCCGTGAGGATGTCGCCGAACAGGTTCGAAGCGACGACGACATCGAGACTGGCCGGGTCGCGCACCATGCGGGCGGCGAGCGCGTCCACGAGCACCCGCTCGACGCGTACGCCGCCGAATTCCGACGCCGTCTCCTCCACCACCTCGTCCCAGAGCACGTAGCCGTAGCGCGACGCGTTCGACTTCGTCGCGCTCGTCAGCGTTCCGCGGCGGGAAGCCGCGACCTCGAAGGCGTAGCGGACGACACGTTTAACGCCGCTACGCGTGAAGACGCTCGTCTCCAGGGCCACCTCCGAGTCGAGGCCGCGGTGCGAGCGGCCGCCGACGCCCGCGTACTCGCCTTCGGTGTTCTCGCGCACGACGAGGAAGTCCACGTCGTCGGGGCTCCTACGTGCGAGCGGAGTCGGAATCCCTGCCAGCAGGCGGCACGGACGGAGGTTCGCCCACAGGTCGAGCCCCTGCCGGATCTCGAGAATCGTGTCCCACAGCGCGACGTGATCGGGCACCGACGGATCCCCCATGGCGCCCAGCAACACGGCATCGTGCCCGCGCAAGGTGTCCAGCGCGTCCTCGGGCATCATCCGCTCGTGCTCCCGATACCAGGCCGAGCCCCACGGGAGCTCCGTCCACGCCAGGGGCAGCCCCAGCGCGTCCACCGCCTTCCTCGCCTCGGCGATCACCTCCGGGCCGACCCCGTCGCCCGGAAGGACCGCGATCGTGTGCGTCACGCGGGAGCGCCGACCGCAGCCACGCTCTCGACGTAGGTGAGCGCCTCCTCCAGCGGGACGACGTCCGCGTACTTCGCCTGGATGTCGAAGAGGTTCGCCTCGTGCGGGGCCTGCACCCGGTCGCCAACGCACTCGCGCGGCACGAGCGTCGGAAACCCGTACTGGAGGAGGTCGATGGCCGTCGCACGGATGCAGCCGCTCGTCGTCGCCCCGCAGAGGATCACCGAGTCGATGCCCTGCGAGATCAGCACCGAGGCGAGGTTCGTCCCGAAGAACGCGGACGCCACTTTCTTCATGATCACCGTCTCGTCGGGACGCCGCTCGAGCCGGGGGTCGATCTCGACCCAGCGGCCGCCGAGCTGGAGGTCCCCCAGCGACGGCACTTTCTGGAGCCACAGCCCGCCGTCCTTGAGGCTCTCCTCGAAGCCGATGGTCGTGAAGATCACCGGCAGACCCTTGTCACGGGCGGCGTCGAGTAGCCGTTTCGTCGCCTCCACCTCCGCCGTGAGGTCGGAGCCCAGATCGCACTCGGGATCCGTGAAGCCGCAGGAGAAGTCGACGACGAGCACGGCTGGGCGAGAGCCCATGGTGATGCTCTCGCCCAGCCTCGCCTTCGCGTAGACCTCTCGCGCTTGCTCGTCGGACACGGCTACGCGACCGCCTTCGCCTGCGGCAGCAACTCCTCGCCGAAGCGTGCCCGCTTGACGAACTGGCCGGCGCCCGGCTGCGCGACGAGCTCGTCGCCCTCGACGATCACCTGGCCGCGCACGAGCACGACCTCAGGCGCCCCGCGCACCTGCGTCCCCTCGAAGAGGTTGTAGTTGACGTTCGAGTGGTTCGTCTCTGCCGAGATCGTGAGCTCCTTCTCGGGATCCCAGACGACGATGTCGGCGTCGGAGCCCGGGGCGATCGTCCCCTTGCGCGGGTAGAGGCCGAAGAGCTTCGCGATGTTGGTCGACGTCAGCTCGACGAAGCGGTTGAGCGTGATCCGCCCCTCACGCACGCCGAAGTGGTGGAGCATGTGGAGCCTGTTCTCGATCCCGGGGCCGCCGTTCGGCACGACCTGGAACTCCTGGCCGTTGATCCCCTTCTGGTCGGGCCAGTTGAACGGGCAGTGGTCGGTCGAGACCGCCGAGAGAGCGTCCGACTGGAGCGCCTTCCAGAGATGCTCTTGGTGCTCCTTCGGGCGCGGCGGGGGCGTGTAGATGTACTTCCCGCCCTCGAAGCCGGGCTGGTCGAGCGCGCTCTCGTCGACGAACAGGTACTGCGTGCACGTCTCGCCCCATACGTCCCAGCCCTTCTCGCGCGCGAGCTGGATGGGCTCCACCGCCGGCTGGCACGACACGTGGACGACGTAGAGCGGGCAGCCCGCGACGTGCGCGAGCTGGGCTGCACGGTTCGTCGCCTCCGCCTCCGTCTCCATCGGCCGGGTCCGCGCATGCCAGATGGGCTCAGTCTTCCCCTCGGCGACAGCCTTCTTGACGATGAGGTCGATGGCGTCGCCGTTCTCGGCGTGCACCATGACGAGCGCACCGGAGTCGGCCGCATTCAGCATCGTCCGGAAGAGCGTGTCGTCGTCGACCATGACGGCGCCCTTGTAGGCCATGAAGAGCTTGTAGGACGTGACGCCCTCGTCCGGCAGCTTGGCAAGGTCCTCGAGCGTGCCGCCGGTATGCAGGTCGGTGACGCCTATGTGGAAGCCGACGTCGATCACCGGCTTACAGCGCTCGATCTTCTCGTGGTACTTCTCGAGGGCCTGGGCGAACGTGTCGCCCGGTGTCTGCATACAGAAGTCGACGATCGTCGTTGTGCCGCCGAACGCCGCCGACGTAGTGCCGGACGTGAAGTCGTCGCACGTCGTCGTGCCGCCGAAGAACATCTCGATGTGCGTATGCGGGTCGATCGCACCGGGGATCACGTACTTCCCGCTGGCGTCGATCACCTTGTCGGCAACGACGTCGAGCGACTCGCCGATCAGCGTGACCGAGCCGTTGTCGACGAAGATGTCCCCGCTGTAGTCGTCGGCCGCCGTGATGATGCGGCCGCCCTTGATGAGAACGGACATGGTGCTCCCACCCCTTTCCGAAGAGTCCGCTGGTTGTATACAACCGTCTCCCGGCCCGGTCAACCGGCAACACGTGCAAGCGCCCGCTCCGGACGCTGTGCGTGCCAATCAGTCGCCTGCTGGAACGCCTTCGCGGCGGCTAGCGGTCTGCAGTCCTCTCCCCGGCGGCCGATCAGAGACAGCGCGACCGGCAGGCCGTCTACGAAGCCACAGGGAACGCTGAGCGCCGGCAGCCCGAACAGCGCGGCCGGCGAGTTGTAGGGCATGAGCATCAGGCGATAGTCCTCGGGTATCGCATCCAGTCGCGGCGCCGTGATCGGCATGGCCGGTGCCACGAGGAGGTCATAGTCGCCCAGCGCACGCTCGTACTCGGCACGCGCCCAGCGACGCGCACGCAAGCCCGTGATGTAGGCGGTCGACGGCAGCAGCAGGCCGGCCAGCAGCCGTGCACGGACGTCGGCGCCGTAGTCGGCCAGCTTGGTGCGGAGCCAGTGGAGGTGGGCGCTCGCGGCCTCCGGGAGCATGACCAGCTGCGTGATGGTCGACAGCTCCTCGTGGAGCGGCAGCGCGACCGACTCCCTCTCACCCGGCAACTCGGCGAGCGCGGACTCGCAAACCGTGGCCACCGCTGGGTCGGCGTCCTCGAACAGCCTCGTGAGCACGCCCACGCGGAAGTCGTCACCCGCGTCTCGATTCCCGAGCGACTGCCCCGCCATCGTTTCGAGCAGCCGCTCGCACTCCGCCGCGCTCCAGGCCAGCGGGCCGACCGTGTCGAGCGACCAGGCCGTCGGCACGACGCCACGCGTCGGGACGAGGCCCCAGCTCGGCCGCATACCCGTCACCCCGCAGAAGGCGGCGGGAATCCGCACGGAGCCTGCGGTGTCGGTGCCGAGGGAGGCATCGACGAGGCCGGCGGCGACGGCGGCGCCGCTGCCTCCGCTCGATCCCCCACAGATGTGCTCGGGATTCCAGGGGTTGAGCGCCGGGCCGAAGTGCGGACTCGTGGTGGTCGCACCGAAGGCGAACTCGTGGGTGTTCAGCTTGCCGGCAATCGTCGCGCCGGCCGCCCGCAGGCGCGCGACACACTCGGCGTCCTCGTCAGGCATTCGATGGAGCACCCTCGAGGCGGCCGTCGTCGGCATGCCCGCCACGTCGATCACGTCCTTCACGGCGATTACCGGGCCATCGTCGCCCGGCTGAGGATCGAGGTGGAGGAATGCATTGAACGGGTCGAGCGTCACGGCGTCGCTTCCTCAGGCAGTCGCTCCTCCAGCTCGCGGAGCGCAGGCAGGATTCGCGAGAGGAAGCCCATGACCCCCTCGAGGTCGTCATCCTCCGGGAAGACGCCCTGGGCAGCGGCCAGCGCCC
This sequence comes from uncultured Actinomycetes bacterium, assembly GCA_963711315.1. Lineage (GTDB taxonomy): Bacteria > Actinomycetota > Thermoleophilia > Gaiellales > Gaiellaceae > PALSA-612. The sequence continues at coordinate 473,649 of CAVQDQ010000004.1, read as the reverse complement.
GCAGCTGCTCGACGTCGGGGACCGGGCTAGACTCTGCGCCCATGCCGATCTACGAGTACCGGTGTGAGAAGTGCGAGGAGCGGTTCGAGGAGTACCTCTCGACCTCCGACAAGCCCGCGCCGCCGTGCCCAAGCTGCGGCTCGAGGAGGCTGGAGCGGCTGATGTCGTTGATCAACACCGAGTGGCAGCCCAGCGACGTCGACTGGGGCAGCGTCGGCAAGAAGTGGGACTAGGCAACCGATCCTCCATCGTCCGCGCTACTTCAGCGGGCTCGTGCCGGCCATCCAGATGAACACTCTCTTGAAGCGCCCGTCCGCGTCGAAGTCGAAGAAGTTGCAGTTGTGCATGTCGTTCACCGTGCCGTCCTTCAGCTCGCCGACGTAGCTCTGCTCGGTCGCGACCTTGCCCGCGGCCTCCTCGACCACGATGTTGAGGATCTCGTGCCGGATCGTGTTCGACGCCGCAAAGAAGTCCGCGAACATCCGGCGGATCTCGTCCGCGCCGGCGAACGTCGCGTGGTCGGTCTGCACCGTGAGCGTCGCGTCGTCTGCGAAGTGCGCTAGCACGGCGTCGACGTCCATTGCGTCGACGGCGTCGAAGTACGTCTGAGGCGCCGCGGCCAAGGCCTCACGCGTGCGGGTGGCGGCTGACGTAGCCATTGCTGTTCCTCCCTTGGAGATCATCGCGCAGGAAGCCTGATGGTGTCAGACTTTCTGGCTCCGTGCCGTACGCCCGAATCGCCGACGAGACCCGCCTCTACTACGAGTTCCTCGGGGCGGAGGACGATCCCACGATCCTCCAGTTCGGCGGCGGGCTCTTCGGCCGTCATAACTTCGGCGCGGTCAACGAGGGCTTCCAGGCGGAGGGGTTCCGGCTCCTGGCCTTCGACGCGCGGGGCTACGGCGCCTCCGACCACCCGCACGAGCAGTTCACGATCGAGGGCTGGGCCGACGACGGTGCAGCGTTGCTCGACGCGCTCGCGCTCGACCGCGTGCTCGTTCACGGCACGTCCATGGGCGGCATGATCGCCGTCGCCTTCGCCGCGAAGCACGGCGAGCGTACGATCGCCGCCTGCGCCGACGTCGCCTTCGCGAAACCGGACGTCTACCGCAAGACCCTGTTCCGCGTCTGGCGGCGCATGGCCGAGTCCATGCCCTGGGACGACTTCTCCGACCACGTGACGACGCAGGCCGTCGGCCCGAAGTTCCTCGAGAGCGAGGAGGGCAAGGACACCTTCGAGCTGGTCCGCACAGTGATCGGATGGAACGATCCCTACACGGTGCGCCAGGCCTGCATCGCCATGGAGGAGATGGACCTGACGCCGCTCGTGCCGCAGATCTCCGTGCCGCTGCTGATGACGAACGGCACCTACGACATCCTCTGCCCGCCAGAGCTGGCGCCGTCGGGCCTCGGAGCGCGGCAAATGGCGGACATGAACGACCACATCACGACGCACGAGTTCCCCGACATCGGTCACGCCGACCTGATCGAGTGCCCCGCCGTCGCGGTCCGCATCGTGAGTGAGTTCTTCACGCAGGCGCTCGGGGACGGCTAGCCGTCAGCGCGGCGCGGGGCGTCCGCAGGAACCATCAGGGTTTTCCCGGATGACCTTACGCGGCCGGGGCTGGCATACATCACCCGTGCCTAGACGCGTGACCCTAGCTGCTGCCCTCTCCGGGCTTGTCGTGCTGGCAGCTGCGGGGCTCATCGGTCAGCAGCTCCTTTTGTCGCATGGGGGCGCAACTGATTCCCATGGCACGGCCCTTCCGACAACCCGTCGCGTGGAGCTCTCTTTCACCATGCCTGCACCGTCGAGCTTCGACGGTCTCCATGCAAGGCTCGTCAGCGGAACGATGCCGACCGGCGTCACGTCGGCAACGGTGCTCTCCGACGAGCAGTGTCAGCCAGACACTACGGGCATGTCGCACTGTCTCAACCGACTGCGGCTACCGGATGGGTCCGAGATGGCGGTGCGCCATCCCCACGTCATGAGCGAGGTGCCCTGCCTCGCGCCTGGCGAACAGGTGCAGCTCCTGCCGCCGCTCGCGGCCTAGCCGGACGTCGTCTGCATCGCCGCCAGTTTGGTCTCGGCGACCAGGTCGCCGTAGAGCTCCGGCCGACGGTGACCGAAGAGGTAGAGCTCGTACTCGCCCGGGACGACGTAATCCTTGTCGCGCGCCTTCTCGACGTCGATGTCCGCGACGAGCAGCGCCTCCTCTTCCTGACCGGCCTCTGCGAGACGGACGCCGTACGGGTCGACGATCTGACTCCAGCCGCAGAACTCTGCCCAGCGCTCCTTCCCGACGCGATTGGCCGTGAGCAGGAAGATCCGGTTCTCGGCCGCGCGGGCGACGGTGATCAGCTCCGTCTGGATCCTCGCCGCCATTGGGAAGTTCGTCGGGTGCACGACGATGTCTGCTCCCTGCAGCGCAAGCGACCTCGTCACCTCCGGGAAGCGGAGGTCGTAGCAGATCTCCACGCCGATACGTCCGAGAGGAGTGTCCCACACGGCGAGCTCGTCGCCGGGCGTCACGAACCGGTCGACGCCGAGGAACGGCAGGTGCGACTTCCGGTACGTGCCCACGAGGCCTTCGGGCCCGACGAGGACGGCGGCGTTGTGCAGGACGTCGCCGTCACGCTCGAGCAGCCCGCAGGCAGCGTGCATGCCGAGCCGCCGGCAGGCGTCCTCGAGCGCCCCGCTCGACGGGCCGGGGATTTCCTCCGCGTACGGCATCGCCTCGTCGATGCTCCCGAACATGTAGCCGGGGATCGCGCACTCGGGCAGCACGAGCAGTGTCGCCCCAGCAGCCGCTGCCTCCTCCAGGCGAGCCAGGCAGGCCTCGAGGTTTCGCTCCTTCTCGCCGATCTCCGGCTCGATCTGGGCAACTGCGACGCGCATCGTCACTCCTCCTTCTCGCATGAGACGTTGACGTAGCCGGATCGGAACGGATGTGCCTCGCCCGACTCCGGGTCGAACGCGTGTCGCCACACGCAGCCGGTGTCGTTCGTCAGCAGGTGAATGGAGACCGACGTCTCCGCCGACGTCGTGCGCACGCGGTGGATGTCGTCGCGCGGCGGAATGAGCGCGTAGAAGTCTCCCGGGGCGAGCGCACGCCGCTCGGTGAGCTCGAGCGCGCCGTTCCGCTGCGCGTAGATCTCCTCGTCCTGCGTGCCGCGGTACAGGCCGACGAGACCCCACGCCAGGTGGTCGTGGATCGGCGTCTCCGACGCGGGCGGCACGACGAGCGAGAAGAGCGAGAGCGAGCCGTCGTCGGTGCGGTAGAGAAGCCACTGGCCGATCCCGCCACCCATCCCGCTGCCCTCTGCCGGCTCCGCGTACTGCGCAGGAAGCCAGCCGCCGTCCGTGAGCAGGTCGACGAAGCGCGGCCGGATGGCGTCGATCGCTTCCTCCGGTGAGTCCGACGAGTCGATCGCCCGGCGGACATGCTCGACGAAGCCACGTACCGTGGGCGTGTCGAGGACAAACTGGTCGCTCACGTCCTGAAGTCTGTCCGAAAACCTCTAGCCCGGCTCGCCGGCCTTCACGAGCGCGGTGATCGTCGCGTTCACCGGCGCTGCGAGCCCGAGCGCCGTCGCCCGGGGAGGGATGGCGCCGTTGATGAAGTCGATCTCGCTCGGGCGTCCCGCGAGCCGGTCGAGGAGCATCGACGGCCGCGCGTCGCGTAGCCGCTCGCCGAAGGCGGCGGTGTACGTGACTGGATCCTCGAAGCCGAGGGAGATGACGCTCGCGACGGCGACGTCATACGCCTCGCGCGCACACGCCGACGCGACCGACCACGCCTGCGGATCGTCGAGCACCCCGCCGATCGTGCGCTCCAGCACGGTGCACGTGCCGCTGAAGCAGACATTGCAGATGAGCTTCTCCCACACGAGCCGCTCGACGTCGGCCTCCGCCTGCACAGTGAAGCCCGCTTCCCGCCAAACCGCTGCGATCCGCTCAACCCGTCGGCTGACAGGCCTATCGGGCTCCCCAAGGCGCACAACCTCCATGCCGTGGTGGTGCACGTGTCCCGGCGAGACGATCGACGCCCCGAAGCCACCGGCGATGCCGACGACGACCCGCTCGTCGCGGAGCACCTCCCCGACGATCTCCCGGGAGCCGAGGCCATTCTGGATGGGAAGGACGACGGTCTCCGGTCCCAGCAAGGCGCGCGCGCTCTCGGCTGCGGCACGGACGTGCATGGCCTTTGTCGCGATCACGACTAGGTCGACCTCCCCCACCTCGCGGGTATCCGAGGTCGCCCGCACTGTCACCACGCGGTCGCCGCTCGCTCCTTCGACTCGCAACCCGTGCTCGCGGATCGCAGCGACGTGCTCCTCCCACGGATCGATCGCCCACACCTCGTTTCCGGCATCGCCTAGTAAGCCGGCGTAGACAGACCCCATCGCCCCTGCGCCGACGATTGCAATCCGCACGGCCTTAGGCGGGCCGGTGGTGCTCGTGCCAGTGGCGGGCGATCTCGGCCCTCGTGGTCACCCAGACGTCTCCCTTCGCCTTCACGTGCGCGAGGAAGCGGTCGAGGGCGGGCGCGCGACCGGGGCGTCCGACGATGCGGCAGTGCAGCCCGACCGACATCATCCGGCCGCCTTCCTCGTAGAGCCGCTCGAACGAGTCGACGAGGTAGTCGTGGAAGTCGGCTGCCCGAACGAACCCGTTCGGGATCAGGAACTTGAAGTCGTTCGCGTCGAGTGTGTACGGGATGACGAGGTGTTGGCGACCGGCGACCTCGACCCAGTACGGAAGCTCGTCGGCGTACGAGTCGGAGTCGTAGAGAAAGCCGCCATCCTCGACGACGAGCCGCCGCGTGGCCTCCGAGACCCGGCCCGTGTACCAGCCCACCGGCCGCTGCCCGCAGGCCCGCTCGATGGTCTCGATCGCATGTCGCATATCGGCGCGCTCGTCCTCCTCGGGCACATCGAGGTAGTCGATCCAGCGCCAGCCGTGGCTCGCCACTTCCCAACCCGCCTCCACCATGGCGCGACCTGCCTCCGGGTTGCGCTCGAGCGCCTGCGCCACCGCGTACACGGTCAGCGGCATGTCGTGCTCACGGAAGATGCGGTGGACGCGCCAGAAGCCCGCGCGGCTGCCGAACTCGAACATCGACTCGGCGTTGAGGTTGCGGCGGCCGCGCGTCGGCGCTGCGCCCACCACCTCGTGCAGATACGACTCCGACTCGGGGTCCCCTTCGAGCGGTGTCCGCTCGCCGCCCTCCTCGTAGTTGAGCACGAAGCTGAGAGCCAGCCGCGCGCCGCCGGGCCACAGCGGGTCGGGCGGATGTTCCCCGTAGCCGACGAGGTCCCGTGTCATGCGCCCCTGCGGGCGACCGCCTCGATCTCGACGAGAATCCCGTCGGGCAAGCCGGCCTGGACGCTCGTGCGGGCGGGATACGGCTCGGCGAAGAACTCGCGGTAGACGCGGTTGTAGCCCTCGAAGTCGCCGAGGTCGGCGAGGAACGCGTTCACCTTCAGCACGTCGTCGAGCGTGCACCCCGCAGCCTCTAGACAGGCGCGAATGTTTTCGAGCGTCTGTCTCGTCTGCTCCTCGATTCCGCCCGCGACGAGCGATCCCTCGGCGTCGTGGCCGACCTGTCCCGCCGTGTAGACGAGATCGCCGCTGACGACCACGGGCGAGTACGGCGGCCTCGGCGCCGCCAGTCCGTCAGGTTGAAACGCCTGTCTCGGCACGTGTCTCTCCTTTCGTCATTGACCGAATGTTCCACCCTTCCTGAGCTCGTTGACGCGCTCGGGCGAGTAGCCACACAGCTCGAGGAGCACAGCCTCCGTGTGCTCGCCCCGCGCCGGCGCGGGCCGCACGGGGTGCTCCGCGTCGGACAGTCGAAGCGGCGAGGCCACCTGACGCACCGCGCCGAGCTCGGAGTGCTCGTACTCCACGAGCCGAGCCTCCGCGAGCGCCGCGGGCACGTCGTTTACCGGCGACGACGGCACACCCGCCTCACGTAGCACGGCCAGCCACTCGTCCGAGGAGCGCTCGCGGAACACCGATTCGAGGATCGGCTCGAGCTCATCCCGGTTTCGATCACGCGCTCCGAAGTCGGCAAAGCGAGGGTCGCCGGCCAGCTCTGGCCTGCCGATGGCCGGGCAGAGCGCGTCCCAGAACTTCTGTTTAGGGCACGCGACGACGATCCACCCGTCGGCGGTCGGGAAGGCCTGAAACGGGACGATCGATGGATGAGCCGAGTTGCGGCGCCTCGGCGGTGTGTAGCCGCGTGACGCCGTCCAGGTGCCGACGTACATCAGCTCGTGAAGCGCCGTGTCGAACAGCGAGACGTCGCAGTCGCAGCCAACGCCGTCGCGACGGGCCCGCCACAACCCCGCAAGCACGGCAACCGCCGACGCGTAGCCGCCCGAGAGGTCGACGAGCGAGAGTCCGCTCTTCGTGGGCGGGCCGTCGGGATCACCGGTGAGGCTCATCCACCCGGCAAGCCCTTGCATCATGTAGTCGTAGCCGCCCTCGGAAGCGCGAGGGCCCGTCATCCCGAAGCCGCTGAGGGAGCAACAGACGATTCGCGGGTTCACCGACTTCAGGTCGTCGTACGTCAGTCGCAACCGCTTTGGTTGGTCACCTCGGAGGTTCGAGTAGACGACGTCGGACGCACGCACGAGGTCTTCGAGCACCGCCCGAGCGTCGCGGTGGCGCAGGTCCAGCGAGAGGCTCTTCTTGTTGCGGTTGAAGGTCTCGAAGAAGAGCGAGTGTTCGCCCTCCTGGAAGGGCGGGACATAGCGGCCGACGTCGCCGCCCGCAGCCGGGTCCTCGATCTTGATCACCTCTGCGCCGAGGTCGGCGAGCTGAAGCGTGCCCCACGGACCGGCGCCGAACTGCTCTACGGCGAGGATGCGGACGTCAGCCAGTGGCAGCATGGGCAACCTCTCTGAGCCGCTCGACGTCTTCCGGCTCGCAAACGTTGAAGACGACGTGCCGGGCGCCGGCGTCGATGTACTCCTTCAGCCGCACCACGCATTCCTCCGGCGAGCCCGCGATGCAGTAGCGATCGACGATGTGCTCGGAGAAGTCGCCGGAGTAGCGCTGCCGGAGGTGCTCGTACAGATGGCGTTTGTCGCCGACGTGAGCCGGAAGCGCTACCCCCCGCATCACGTGGTCGGGGAGCTGCTCATAGCCTGCGGCAAGCCGCTCCGGGGAGACCCAGAGCGGGATCCAACCGTCGCCGAGTGTCGCCGCACGCTTGATGGCCGCCTCCGAGCGACCTCCGACCCAGAGCGGCGGGCCTCCAGGCTGTGCGGGGCCGGGCTCGATCTCGATGTCCTGAAACGAGAAGAACCGACCCGAGTAGTTGCCGTTGCCCGAAAACAGCGCCCGAAGCGCGAGCATCGCGTCGTTCGTCCGCGCGCCGCGCTCGCTCACCTGCACGCCGACCGCCTCGAAGTCCTTCTCCCCCTCGCCCCCGACGCCCACGCCGAGGATCACCCGGCCGCCCGACACGTAGTCGAGGGACGAGAACTCCTTCGCCACCACGCTCGGATGCCGCAGGGGCAGCAAGACAACGCCGGCGCCGACCGTAATCCGCTCCGTGACGGCGGCGAACGTCGACAGTGCGACGACGACGTCGAGGATCGGATTGCGGTACGAGATGTGGTCGCCGGCCCAGATCGAGTCGTAGCCGAGTGCCTCGGCCGACTGCGCAAGTTCGCGGAAGACGCCCGGGTCGGGTGCGCCGTCGACGTGCTGCCCGCTGCCCTGGATGCCGAAGGCAACACTCACGTGCGCCCGCCGACGCCCCTCCACGCCTGCTCGTAGTACGGCAGCAGGAAGCCGAGGTGCTCGTGCATCAGCTCCCCGGCAGCCTGCTCTTCGGCAGACTCGATGGCGGCTGCGATCTCCCGATGGTGCTCGTTGACGGAGCGTTGGAACCTCTGCCCGAGCCGCGAGCGCGAGAGGCGTGTCTGGAGCACCGCGAAGACGGGCTCGGCGGCGATCGACAGCAGTGTGTTGCGACTCGCGTCGATCACGGTGGAGTGGAAGTCCGCGTTGTGCACGAACTGCTCCTGGGTGCCGAGGCGGAGCGGCTGGCCGGGTATCGCCGCACGAAGACGCTCGAGGTGCTCGTCGCTGCGACGCACCGCGGCAAGCCGCGCTGCCGGGACCTCGAGCAGCGCACGCACTTCGAGCAACTCCTCCAGCGTCACGTCCGCCGACGACGTCATCAGTCCGAGGCCCGAGCGGAGCGACTCCGAGACGTTCGCGGCGCTTGGGGCGGTCACATACGAGCCACCGCCTACCCCTTTCGCCGTCCGGATCAGGCTCTGCGCAGTGAGTAGGCGGAGAGCCTCCCGCACGGTGGCGCGGCTGACGCCGAAGTCGTCGGCGAGCTGAAGCTCGTTGGGGAGACGCTCGCCGCGTGCGAGCTCTTCCGTGACGATGAGCTGCCGGAGTCGGTCGGCGACCTGCTCGTACGCTTTCGGCACTACTAGATGCCGAATTCGCGGTTACCGGCGACCGACACGGGCGGATTCCTCGGGATCAGGCCGCGCTCCGCGTAGTACTCGGTGAGCGAGCGCATTCCGTTCCGGTCGGCCGCCAGCTCGGCCCGCAGGCCGGCCGTCGCCTCCTCGTCGATCTCGAGGGTGCTCTCGTCGCGGAAGACGACTCCGTAGGCGTCGCGTGCGAGCTCGACGGTCGTGAAGTCGTCGAGCAGGTCCTCGCGCACCTGCTCCGGTGTCCGCTCGAGCGGATCCCCGTAACCACCACCGTTCGGTGACCGGAACTCGATCACGTCGCCGGGGCCGAACGAGATGCCCGTCACCTTCGCCTCGAGGTACTCCTCGCGCTCCGTGTCGGGGTTCTTGCGACAACTCGCCACGAGGCCGTCCCAGCCGCCGAAGACACCGCGTGGCGGGTCGTGCTGGCGGTCGCCCTCGCACGAGTACGTGCCGTCGACGAGAAAGCGGTTGCGTCGCACGATGGAGATGCCACCTCGCCACTTGCCCGGCGCCGCCGGCTCCGGCCGCAGCTCGTACTGGTCACAGCGAACCGGGAAGCGCTGGTCGAGCTCTTCGATGGGGTTGTTACGGGTATTCGCCATGAGGTTGTCGACGGAGTCCATCGCGTCCTTGCCGAAGCGGCCGCCGTACGAGCCCTCGTTCACCTCCAGGTAGATCCAGTACTCGCCGGACTCCTCGAGGAAGCCCGAGTAGGAGCAGAAATGCACGCCGGCGGAGTTGCCGCCGGTCACCTGCTCGGGCAGGGCGTCGGCAAGCGCGAGGATCGTGTTGTCGACCACGCGCTGGACCTGGCAGAACCGTGAGAAGCAGGGCGCGGGGAAAGTCGGGTTGTAGATCGTCCCCTTGGGGGCGATCACCTTCACCGGCCGGAAGATCCCGTCGTTCTGCGGCACGTGCTCGGGGAATACGTCCTCGTCGAGCAAGACGGTGCGCACGGCGTAGTACGCGCCCACGAGCAGCGAGCCTTCGTGAGGGACGTTGTAGCCGGTCGGCACCTCCGGATGCGAGCCCGTGAGGTCGATCGTGATCTCGTCGCCCTCCACACGGACCGTCGTCTCCACCCGCAGGCGGATTCCGCGGTTGCGCGCGTCGTCGTCGAGCCAGCCGGTCGGCGCCTTGTACTCGCCGTCGGGGATCTTCTCGATCTGCGCGCGGAGCATGCGCTCGGAGTAGTCCATCCAGTCGTAGCCGGCGCTCATCACGGTCTCGACGCCGTAGCGCTGGACGAGCCGCAGGAAGCGCTCGCAGCCGAGCTGGCAAGCGGCCAGCATCGCGTTCATGTCGCCGCGGTTCATCGTCTCCGTGCGGACGTTCTCGAAGATCATCCGGTCGAGGTCCTCGTTGAGCGTGCCCCGCTGGTACCAGCGGAGGCCGTTGTAGAGCTTCGACTCCGCGTAGACGTCGAAGGCGTCGGCGTTGATGCCGGGGAACGAGCCGCCCACGTCCAGCACGTGCGCCGTAGTGGCGGCGAAGCCAGGTGCTCGTCCTCCCAGAAGATGGGAACGGCGACGGCCACGTCCGGTGTGTGCGAGGCGCCGAGGTACGGATGGTTGTGGACGATGACGTCGCCCTCCTCGATCTCTCCCTCCAGCGTGTGCATGAAGCCGCGGATGTACCAGGGCAGGGAGCCGATGTGCATCGGCGTCGAGTCGGACTCGCAGAGTTCGCGGCCCTGCGCGTCGAAGATCCCTGCGCCGAGGTCCTCCGACTCGCGGATGATGGACGAGTAGCTCATCCGGAAGAGGACACCCGCCATCTCCTTTGCGATGGCGTGGAACGCACCGCCGAGCACACGCAACGTGATCGGGTCGACCTCGACGCGCTTCCTGGTCGGCGGCCCGGGCTGACGGCCGACCTCGTACTCCATCACGCTCATGCCGTCACCTCCAGGTCAGCCGCAAGCTGTCGGGCCTCAGCGGACGCCCCCACCTCGATGACGATGTTTCCGAAGCGGTCGACGTGGGCCTCGATTCCCGGCGGGATCACGGTCGTCGAGTCGTACTGGTTGACAATTGCCGGCCCCTGCAGGCGATTGCCGGCCAGTAGCTGCTCGCGGTCGTAGTAGCGCGTGGCGACCGGCTTCAGCGCTCCGTCGACGCGGAACCAGGCCTCGCCCTCGTGCGTGAGCGCCTGCTCGGGCGACTCCTCGCCGTGCTCGACTTCCGGGACCTGGAGCTCGGGCATGAGCCCGATGCCCCGGACGCGGACGTTCGGCAGCTCGATGTCCGACTCCTCGAAGCGGCGCGAGTACTCGCGCTCGTGGATGTCGTGGAAGTCGGCGCGCACCTTCTCGATCCAGTCGTGGTCGATCGCACCTGAGGGGACGTCGACCCGCAGCTCGTAGCCCTGGCCGAGATAGCGGCAGTCGCACACCCGTTGGAGGAGGATCCGGTCGGGCGCAAGACCGTCCGCCTCGAGCTGTGTCCGCGCCTGCTCCTCGAGCTGCTCGAACGCGCGCTGCACCGACGGCGCGTCGAGCTTGGAGAGTCGCTGATAGACGGTCGAGACGTACTCGTAGACCATGTCGGTTGCGAGCAGGCCCATGGCTGCCGTCACGCCGGGGTAGCCGGGCACGATCACCCAGGGCGTGCCCACCTCGAGGGCGATCTGCGCGGCGAAGAGCGGGCCTGCGCCGCCTTCGGCTACTAGCGCGAAGTCGCGTGGGTCGTAGCCCTTGCGAACGGAGTTCTCCTCGATCGACTGCACCATCGAGTGGGTGAGGATTTGCACGGCGCCGTAGGACGCCTCTTCGACCGACATGCCGAGCTGCGTCGCCGGGCCCTGCTCGAAGGCGGCGCGAGCGAGATCGGCCCTCAGCGTCATGCCGCCGCCGAGGAAGTTCTCGGGCGAGAGCCAGCCGAGGTTGACCATCGCGTCGGTGGCCGTAGCCTCGGTGCCACCGCGCCCGTACGCGGCGGGGCCTGGGTCGGCGCCGGCCGAACGCGGCCCAACGCGGAAGATGCCGCCGGCGTCGACGTAGGCGATCGACCCGCCGCCGGCGCCGATCGTGTCCACGTCGACCATCGGGATCATGGCCTGGTACGGACCGACCTTCGTATCGAGCAGGTGCTTCATGCGCAGGCGACCTTCCTGCGCCAGGCCGATGTCGGCCGACGTCCCGCCCACGTCGAGGGTGATGACGTTGTCGTAGCCCGCCTGCCTCCCCGCCCAGATGCCCCCGACGACACCCGCTACCGGGCCGGACATGAGGAGGTTGACTGGCCGTGCGACGGCAGCGTCCGGAGTCGCTACGCCGCTCGCCGACGTCATCAGGTGGAAGTGCGTCCGCACGTCGAGACGCTCCAGCTCTTCGCGGAGCCTCGACACGTAGCCGGCCACTTTCGGGCCGACGTACGCGTTCAGGCACACGGTCGAGAAGCGCTCGTACTCGCGGTACTGCGGCAGCACCTCAGACGAGACCGAGAGGAATGCGTCGGGAAACTCGCTCACGGACGATCTCGGCCACTCGCGCCTCGTGAGCGGGGTTGACGAACGAGAACAGGAAGCAGACTGCGACCGCCTCGACGCCCGCGTCCTTGAGCGCGCGGACCTGCGCGCGAGCCTGCTCCTCGTCCAGGGGCACGAGCACGGAACCGTCCTTGACGATTCGCTCGGGCACCGTCAGCCGGTCGCGCCGCCGCACGATCGGGTAGCGCTGCCACGGCAGATCCTGGTAGTTCGAGAAGTTGAGCGGCTTCTTGTGCCGCGCGATGTGGAGGATGTCGCGGTAGCCCTCGGTGGTGAGCATCCCCACCCGGGCACCGGTGTGCTCGATCACGATGTTGGTGGCGATCGTCGTCCCGTGGAAGACCTGATCGAGCTCCGAAGGTGACGTCCCGGCCTGATCGGCGACCTCGCGCAGGCCTTGCACCGTTCCCTGGGAGGGATCCGCCGGCGTGGTCGGCAGCTTGTGGACGAGGATCCGGCCCTCCTCGTCGTCGACGTAGATGAGGTCGGTGAAGGTGCCGCCGACGTCAACTCCGAGCCGCTTCATCTGTGACTCCTCCTATGGCTTGAGGACGATCTTCCCGAAGTGCTCGCGCCGCTCCATCATGGCCATCGCCTCGCGCGCCTCCTCCAGCGGGAACACCCTGTGGACGAGCGGCTTGATGGCGCCGCTCTCTGTAAGAGCGATGCACCGCTCGAGCTCGTCGCGGTTATAGACGAAGGAGCCGATGATGCTCTTTTGGCCGCGGAAGAAGGGGATGATGTCGAAGGGCACGACCTCCCCGGCGTGGGCACCACACGTCACGAGCCGGCCGTCCTTGCAGAGCGAGTCGAGCGCCTTCTGGAAGAGATCGCCACCGACGTGTTCGTACGCGAGATCGACGCCCTGCTCGTCCGTCAGCCGCATGACCTCTTGCACCACGTCCTGCTCGCGGTGGTTGATGCCGTGGTGCATGCCCAGCTCGGCCGCCCGCTCGAGCTTCTCGTCCGTGCTCGCGGTTCCGATGATCGTCGCCCCGGCCATGCTGGCGAGCTGAACAGCGGCCGAGCCGATGCCGCTGCCCACGGAGTTGATGAGCACCGTCTCGCCCGCCTGAAGGCGGCCGCGCGTGAAGAGCATGTGCCACGCCGTCCCGAACGCGATCTGCAGCGCAGCTGCCTCCTCGTCGGGCACGCCGTCCGGGAGTCGCACGAGGTGGCTCGCCGCAACGGCGATCTTCTCGGCATACCCGCCGGAGGTCGAAAACCCCACAAAACCCGGCTCGATGCAGAGAGACTCACGGCCGGTGCGGCAATAGCGGCAGTCCTTGCAGACATCCATCAGGAACACCATGGCGCGATCTCCCGGCTGCCAGCCCTTGACGTCTGGCCCGACCTCGGCGATGCGCCCGACGACCTCGACGCCGGGGATGTGCGGTGGCTCGATGGGGAAGCGAGAGATCCCCTCGCGGATGTCGACGTCGAGGTGGTTGAGGGCGCTCGCCGCCACGTCGAGCACGACCTCGCCCGGACCCGCCTTCGGATCGTCCACATCCTCCAACCGGAGGACGTCCAGGCCTCCGAACTCGTGAAAGACAACCGCCTTCACCGCCTCCTCCTCCCTCGCCCGATCCGAGCTTGTGTTTATGTCTGACATTGGTGATTCTGTCAACCTCGATGCCAGCGCTCGCGTCCGCCCGCTCGTTCCTCTTCGTCCCGGCCAGCGACGAGCACAAGTCGCGTAGGGCGCTGGGGACAGCTGCGGACGTCGTCGTCGTCGACCTCGAGGACGCTGTGTCCTTCGATCAGAAGGACACAGCGCGCGATGTCGTGCGCCGTGTGCTCGCCGATGAGCCCTCCGAGGCTCTCGTCGCGATCCGCGTGAACGGAGCGCACACCGCGTTCTTCGCCGCAGACGTCGAGCTCGTCGAGGAGCTTCGGCCCGACGTGCTCGTGCTGCCGAAGGCGACTCCGGAGGCCGTCGACGCGCTCGGCGCGGACGGGCCGCCGGTAGTGGCGATCGTCGAGACGGCCGACGGCCTGCGTCAGGCCTACGAGGTCGCGTCGCAGCTACGCGTGCAGGCCATCATCGTCGGAGCCATCGACCTCGGCGTCGACCTTCGTCTCGAGCAGCGACCGGACGGGCTCGAGATCCTGTTCGCGCGGTCGAAGGCGGTGCTCGACTCGGCGGCGGCTCGGATTCGTGCTCCCATCGACCGGGTGTGGACCGACGTGCGGGACGGCGACGGGCTCGAAGCTGACTCACGTTTCGCACGGTCGCTCGGCTTCCGCGGCAAGGCCTGCGTTCACCCGGACCAGGTCGAGATCGTGAACCGCGTCTTCACGCCGAGCGACGAGGAGCTCACGAGGGCGCGCCGCGTGATAGAGGCGTACGAGCAGGCCGTGGGAGAGGGAGAAGGCGTGACGGCCCTCGAAGGCGAGATGATCGATCTGCCGGTGGTCGAGCGGGCGCGACAGGTGCTCACGCTCGCGGAAAGGAGCACTGTCGATGCCAGCTGACGTAATCCCCGCGCCGAAGGCGTGGCGAGGCCGGTTCTACGAGGACTTCGAGGTCGGCGACGTGTTCCGCAGCCGTCTCGGACGCACGATCACGGACACCGACAACATCTGGTTCACGTGCCTGACGCTGAACACGAACCAGATCCACTTCAACGTCCCGTACACGGAGCGGACGCAGTTCGGCCAGCCGCTCGTGAACAGCACGTTCACGCTCGCGCTCATCGTCGGCCTCACCGTCGCCGACACGAGCGAGAACGCCGCCGCCAATCTCGGCTGGAGCGACATCAAGCTGCCGAAACCGGTGTTCGTCGGCGACACGCTCTGGGCGGAGAGCGAGATCATGGCCCTGCGCGAGTCGCGATCGAACCCGAGCGTGGGCATCGTCTCGATGCGCTGCCGGGGCATCAACCAACGCCGCGAGGTCGTCATCGAGTTCGACCGGACGTTCATGGTCTACCGGCGCGAGGCAGACGAAGTCCGCGACACGTTCCCCGGCACCGACACTGAATGGACAGTAGGAGGCGAGACACCATGACCACTGCTGCGGAGCGCATCGCCGCTTTCGCTACGGCGCTCGAGTACGACGACATCCCGCAGCATGTCGTCGAAGCCGCCAAGCTCCACGTCCTCGACACGCTCGGCTGCGGCCTGGCCGCGAGCGCGCTCGGCATCGCCACCGAGGGGCGGACGGCGATGGCCGAGCTCGGCGGGGAGCCTCAGGCCTCGGTGATCGGCCTCGACGCGACGCTGCCTGCGCCCGCTGCGGCGTTCGCCAACGCCATGCTCTGCCACGGCCTCGACTACGACGACACGCACTCGGACTCGGTCGCCCACGTCAGCGCAGTCGTCGTTCCCGCCGCAGCGGCGCTGGGCGAGGCGCACGATGCGCATGGCCGGGAGCTGCTGGCCGCGATCGTCGCCGGCAACGAGATCGTCACGCGTGTCGGCATGGCAGCTTCGGGCGCCTTCCACAAGCGCGGGTTCCACCCGACCGCCGTCTGCGGGATCTTCGGCGGCACGGCGGCCGTCGTCCGCCTGGGCAGCCGCGACGCGGAAACGCTCGCGAGCGCGCTCGGCATCGCGGGCTCGTTCGCCGGCGGGCTCTTCGCCTATCTCGAGGACGGAACCGCCACGAAGCCCATGCACCCCGCCTGGGCGGCGCACGGCGCGCTGCTCGCGGCGCGGCTCGCGTCGCTGGGCGCCGAGGGCCCGCCGAGCGTCCTCGAGGGCCGCTTCGGCCTCTACCACGCGTTCCTCGGCGCGGAGCGCGGAGAGATCGACATCGACGGCCAGCTGGCGGATCTCGGCGAGCGCTGGGAGACGCCGCGCATCGCGTACAAGCCATACCCGGCGTGCCACTTCATGCACGGCTCGCTCGGCTCGACGGCGAGCCTGCTCGGCGACCTGTCGCCCGACGAGATCGAGGACGTCGTCGTGACGATTCCCGAGGCCGGCGTCTCGCTCGTGCTGGAGCCGGCGAACGCGAAGACGGCGCCGCGCACGGAGTACGAGGGGAAGTTCAGCCTCCAGTACTCGACCGCCGCCATGCTCGTCCACGGCCGCGTCGGCGTGCAGACGTACACCGAGGAGGCTCTCGCCGACCCCGCCACGCTCGAGCTGGCGAAGCGGGTCCGCTACGAGACGAAGGACTACCCCACCTACCCGGCAGCGTTCCCCGGCGGCGTGCGCATCCGCACGCGGGACGGCAGGACGCTCGAGGCCGACTTCCCGTACCAGCAGGGCGGGCCCGAGAACCCGATGAGCGCAGACGAGGTCCGCGCGAAGTTCCGCGAGAACGCCCTGCTCGCCCTGCCGGGCGACGCCGTCGACGCGCTAGAGGCTGCCGTGCTCAGTCTCGACGAGCAGGAGAGCGTGCGTAGCGTGTTTCCGCTGCTCGCGGGAGAGCGAGTGGCGGCATGACAGTTGCCGAGCGGACGGAGATCGTCTCCGCCATCCACGAGTGGGTGGACGCGGAGGTGATCCCGTCCGCCTCCGCGCTCGAGCACGCCGACGCCTTCCCCGAGACGCTCGTCGAGCAGATGAAGGAGCTCGGTCTCTTCGGGGTCATCATCCCGGAGGAGTACGGCGGCCTCGGGCTCGATCTGACGACGTACGTGCTGATCCAGATCGAGCTCTCGCGTGGGTGGATGTCGCTGTCGGGCGTGCTCAACACCCATTTCCTCTCCGCCTGGATGATCCAGCGCTTCGGCACCGACGACCAGCGGCAGCGCTACCTGCCGCGCATGGCGACGGGCGAGATCCGCTCGGCCTACTCGATGACGGAGCCGCATGCCGGTTCGGACGTGCAAGCCATCCGAACCGCGGCCGTGCGCGACGGCGACGACTACGTGATCACCGGCCAGAAGATGTGGGCGACGAACGGACTGCGGGCGGACCTCGTCATGCTGCTCGCGAAGACCGATCCCGACGCCGATCCCCCGCACCGGGGCATGACGGCGTTCCTGCTCGAGAAGGAGCCGGGCGTCGCGGAGCAGCCGGGCCTCACGATCCCGCCGCCGCTGAAGAAGCTCGGGTACAAAGGCGTGGAGTCGACGGAGCTGGTGTTCGACGGGTTCCGGACGCCGGCGTCCAGCGTCCTGGGCGGCGAGGCGGGCGTCGGTGAAGGGCTTCAAGTACTTCATGGGCGCGATCGAGCTCGGACGCGTCAACATCGCCGCTCGCGGAGTTGGGATCGCGACGCGGGCGTTCGAAGAGGCGATCGGCTACGCGCAGGACCGCGAGGCGTTCGGCAAGCCGATCGCCGAGCACCAGGCCATTCAGCTCAAGCTTGCGCAGATGGCGACGAAGATCGAGGCCGCGCGCCTGCTCACCATGCAGGCTGCCGAACGCAAGGACGTCGGCGACCGCGCCGACCTCGAAGCCGGGATGGCGAAGCTCTTCGCGACCGAGACCGCCGCCGAGGTCTCGCTCGAGGCGATGCGCATCCACGGCGGCTACGGCTACTCACAGGAGTTCGTCGTCGAGCGGCTCTACCGCGACGCGCCCGTGCTCATCCTCGGGGAGGGCTCGAACGAGATCCAGCAGCTCGTCATCGCGCGCAGGCTCCTCGAGCTCCACGCGCGCGGCTGATGGACTTCGCGCGTACCCGACGAGCTGAACGAGATCCGCACCGCCGTACGCGAGCTCTGCGCGGGCTTCCCGGGCGAGTACTGGCGCGGTCTGGAGCCCGACCGGTATCCGGAGGAGTTCGTCGCCGCGTTGACCGAGAACGGTTGGCTCGCCGCGCTCATCCCGGAGGAGTACGGCGGCGCCGGGCTCAGCCTGACCGCCGCGAGCGTGATTCTCGAGGAGATCAACGCATCCGGCGGCAATGCAGCCGCCTGCCACGCGCAGATGTACACGATGGGAACGATCCTCCGGCACGGCTCCGAGGCGCAGAAGCAGCGCTACCTGCCGGCAATCGCCTCCGGTGACCTGCGCCTCCAAGCCTTCGGCGTGACGGAGCCGACGGTTGGCTCGGATACGACGCACATCCAGACGATGGCCGAACGCGCCGACGGCGGCTACCGCGTGAGTGGGCAGAAGATCTGGACTTCGCGCGCCCAGCACTCCGACCTGATGCTCCTGCTGGCTCGTACGACGCCGCTCGAGGACGTGGAGAAGAGGACGGAAGGGCTGTCCACCTTCATCGTCGACATGCAGCAGGCGCTCGAGGCCGGGACGATGACCATCCGCCCCATCCGGACGCTCATGAACCACGCGACGACGGAGATCTTCTTCGACGGCGTCGAGATCCCCGAGGACGCGCTTGTCGGCGACGAGGGAAAGGGCTTCCGCTACATCCTCGACGGGATGAACGCCGAACGCATCCTCATTGCCGCCGAATGCATAGGTGACGGCCGCTGGTTCGTCGAGAAGGCTGCCGCCTACGCCTCCGAGCGAATCGTGTTCGGACGGCCGATCGGCACCAACCAGGGCGTGCAGTTTCCGATCGCCCGCGCTCATGCGGCGATCGAGGCCGCCGATCTCGTCCGCTACAAGGCTGGCTGGCTGTTCGAGCACGGCTTGCCCTGCGGTGCCGAGGCCAACATGTCGAAGCTGCTCGCATCCGAGGCTTCCTGGCAGGCCGCGAACGCATGCCTCGACACGCACGGGGGCTTCGGGTTCGCCGAGGAGTACGACGTGGAGCGGAAGTTCAGGGAGACGCGGCTCTACTCGGTCGCGCCGGTCTCCAACAACCTCATCCTGGCCTATCTCGGCCAGCACGTGCTCGACATGCCGCGGTCGTACTGACTAAGCGGCCTCCGAGAGCAACAGCTCTCGTCGTCCAGATCGCCAGCACACGACTGACAGGCGATGGCCGATCTGGAGGCCGCTCGCGTCGAGCTCGAAGGCGCCGAGGCAGGTCGTCGTTCGAAGGGCGTGCGCAGCCGCGAGCGGGTCGGAGCAGTTGAGTTCGAGGCATCTGTCGGCGATCAGCGCAGCGGCATAGGTCTGTGCTGCGACGTAGTCCCCGACCGCAAGCGACTCAGGCCCGAGCTCCGGTATTCGTTCGAGGTCCGGGTGCCACTGCACAGGAGCGAGCATGCCCTCCGGGTCGGCTCCGAGAAGCCCATGGAAGGCGGCAAGGCCGGGAGCAAGGCCACCCAGAAGTCTTCCGGAAGCGATCAGCGATCGCAGGCGCTCGCACTCCCATCCGCAGCGGTCCGCAGAGCAGCACGGCGTCTGCCTCGGCGAGGTCGGAGACGAGCTCGATCCCCAGCGAGCCGGCCTCCCGCTCGAGCCCCTCTCGGGCGAAGCGGGCGAATCGTCCCGGCGCCGTGATGACTGCCGCGGCAGCTCCCGGCCGCAGGTCAGCCACCGCCCTGCCGAGCGCGACGAGGTAGCGGCTCGCGGGGGTCGCCACCGAGACGACTCCCGGCAGGCGCTGGACGTCGTCTGCCGCCGCTCCGTGGTTCCAGACGACGGATCCCGCTCTCGCCTCGGCTACCTTCCGCGTGCAGTCACTCCCGTAGGGGCCGAGCACGAAGCGGTAGCCGCGGGCTACGAGCTCCTCGTGTATGCGCGCCGCGCGCTCCGGCTTCGACCCGTCGTCCACGACATCTACTCGGACGCCCGCGCGCCGGGCCCACAGCTCGAGTCCGGTGCGCATCAGCGCCCCCTGGACGGCATAGCGTCCGGTCAGCGGGGCGGGCGCTCCAACCGTCTTAGCCTCCCATCACCATGGCGTGAGTCGGTTCGATCAGAAACGTCACTCGCCGCTCGCCGTCGCCTCGCCAGGGATATGGGGTCTGTCCGATGTACTTCTCCGCGAGCGAGTCGATGTCCGCCTCCGCCTGCTCACCGACGATCGTCTCCACCACGTAACCCTGGATCTGCATGCTGTGGTACCCGCCCTCGTGGTGCTCGTGCCAGGAGAGGGCGACTCGCGGGTCGTGCTCGATGTTGCGCGGCTTGACGCGACCGAGGGCCGAATTGACGAGGATCTTGCCCTCGCGCGTGTGCACCCAGACAGTCGTCACCTGCGGAGAGCCGCTTGGGTTGACGGTGGCGAGGTGCCAGAAGTTCTTACCTTCGAGCGCCTTCCGGACGTCGTCGCTGAGCTCGATGGTCGGTTTCACGTCGTTCTCCTTTCCATTGGTCAAGCCCTCTCAGCTCACACTACTGCGGCCCGACTTGTGCCGTCCGGGGCGGAGCGGCGGCGAGCTCCATGGCCTTCGACAGACGGTTGAAGACGGCGAGCGAGCGCTCGAGCTTCCCCGCCGTCGAAGCCGCGGCCGATGAAGACGATCCGCGACCGGCGGTCCTCGTCCGGCCACGCGTCGAGATGCTCAGGCGGGTGAACGGCGTGCTGCACGCCGTTCACGAGCAGAGGGCCCTCGGCACCGACGTTGAGCAATCCCTTCACCCGGAGCACGTCCTCGCCTCGCGCCTGAAGGAGCATCGTCAGCCAGACGCCGAAAGCAGTCCAGTCGAGCTCCTCGTCGAGGAACAGGCACGACCGCATGTATGTCGGTCCTCGTGTCCGTGTAGCCTGACGGTGCGATGTCGCGAGGGTCACGGGCCGGCCGCTCGAACAGCCGTGCGGGCTCGACGTCGCCGAAGGACGACACGATCGACCTCGGCAGTCGGGTTCAGCTCGCTCGAGCCGGCCCAGCACCGGCGCCGTCGTCGGCGACGTCGCCCTTCGTGACGACGAGCGTGTCCGCGATCGCCGCCTGCTTCAGCGACTCCTCGTGGCGCAGCCCGTGGACGGCGTCGACGGTGGCCACGACGCGTCTCGAGCGCGTAATGGTGCCGGACGACCGGCTCGGAGAGGAGCGTGTACACGACGGGCGCCGGGTCGGCCAGACCGGTCGTCTCGACCACGACGCGGCGAAACGGCGGAATCTCGCCGCGTTCGCGCCGGCTCAGCAGGTCACGCAACTCGTCGGCGAGGTCGCCGCGCAGCGTGCAGCAGACGCATCCCGAACGCGAGCAGCACTGTGCGCTCGTCGACGCGCCGCAGCAGGTGATGGTCGATGCCGACCTCGCCCAGCTCGTTGACGATGACCGCAGTCTCGCCCATATCCGGGTGGCCGAGCAACCGCGAGATGAGCGTCGTCTTGCCGCTCCCGAGGAAGCCCGTCACGAGCGTCACGGGCGTCTTAGGCAAGGCGCAGCGAGGAGGTCGGGATCGAGGGGGTCGAGCGGCCGCCCCACGAGCTGCTCGGCCTCGCGCCAGATTGCGCCCAGGTCCTCGACCACGGCGGTCCGGCCCGTCCGGTCGCGCAGGACGTACACGCGACCGGCCCATTCGTCGAGCCGGAGGCCGAAGTGGGAGAGCACGCGGTTCAGGAGCCGCAGCCGGATGACACGCGCCCGCCGGTCACCCGCCTGCTCGGCCCAGCTCTCATTGAGGAGGACGCCGCAGAGGCTGCACATTTATGGTCCTGGTTGTACCAGCGAACAGGAGGTGCTGACGTGGCTAAGGAGATCATCTGCGCGTATGGAGTCGACGTCGACGCAGTGGCAGGATGGATCGGCTCGTACGGCGGCGCCGAGTCGCCCGACGACATCTCGCGCGGGATGTTCGCGGGAGAGGTCGCGGTACCCCGCCTGCTCGACCTGTTCGAGCGGGCCGGCCTGAAGACAACGTGGTTCATTCCCGGCCACTCGATCGAGACCTTTCCCGAGCAGACGCAAATGGTGGTGGACGCGGGGCATGAGATCGGCGTCCACGGCTACACCCACGAGAATCCGATCGCGATGACGCGCGAGCAGGAGACGGCGGTACTCCTGCGCTGCATCGACCTCATCACGAACGTGTCAGGCAAGCGGCCGACCGGCTACGTCGCGCCCTGGTGGGAGTTCTCGCCGGTCACGAACGAGCTCCTGCTCGAGCACGGCATCAAGTACGACCACTCGCTCATGCACAACGACTTCCACCCCTACTACGTGCGCGTCGGCGACTCGTGGACGAACATCGACTACTCGAAGAGCGCCGAGGAGTGGATGAAGCCGCTCGTGCGGGGCGAGGAGACGGACCTCATCGAGATCCCCGCCAGCTGGTACCTGGACGACCTGCCGCCGATGATGTTCATCAAGGCGGCCCCCAACAGCCACGGCTTCGTCAGCCCGCGCCACCTCGAGCAGATGTGGATCGACCAGTTCGACTGGGTCTACCGCGAGCACGACTACGCCGTCTTCACGATGACCATCCACCCCGACGTGAGCGGGCGGCCGCAGGTGCTGCTCATGCACGAGCGGATCATCGAGCTACATCAATACGCACGACGGCGTGCGGTGGGCGACCTTCGACGAGATCGCGGACGACTTCGCCGCGAGGTCGCCTCGGCAGAAGTAGAGGGCTGAGCGCCGGCCGGCGGCGCTCCCGGCAGGCTCAGCCGCGTAGCCACGCCGAGCGTGTCACCGACTGGTGCCCGGATCTGATCGCCCTGGGTCGAGCGCCGTGCTCCGTCGCCCTGCCGGCGCCGATCGTTACAGGGGCGGACCGCGACGTTCGGCCACTGCGGCCTCGACCCAGGCTGCGCAGGCCAGCGTGCGTGCGTCCTGCCGAGGCATACCCACGATCTGGACTCCGAGCGGAGCCCGGACGGCCCGGTGCCGCGACGCCGACACGGGTGCCGACGCCGACCAGGCGCGGTTGAAGATCGGGTCACCCGTCGTACCAGACCCGGGCGTCACCCGGCGCCGAAGGGGTACGAGCAATCCACCCCTGCCGAAAAGGTCGGGGAGCGTCCAGCTGGCGTTCCGCGAGGTCGAGCGACTCCTCGTAGGCCTGCACGGCATCGCCGCTGATCATGCTGCGCAGCGGCTCCCGGATCATGTCCGCGAAGCGACGATACTCGTCCGCCAGACAGCGGGCGATCTCGAACGTCCAGACCTCGGTTCCGGGCCTCGTACGAGCCCCGCGAATGACGGCGGGAGCGCGAGAGCGACGGGATCGGGACCCGGCGCTCGCCGCACCTCGGGCAGCGCCTCGAAGAGCGCGACCGTTCCGACGGCGGCAGCATCCCACTCGTGGGCGAGGCAGATGCCGACTCGTGCGGCGACAGCTCCGGCGGAAGGGCGAGAGCACGACCGGAGAGCGAGCCGACGACGAAGGCAGCATCCTCGACGGTGCGCGTCATCACACCGACCGTGCCGAACCGTCTCCGAGATCGCCTTCACCCCCACGCACGGGAGCATCCCGTGCGTGGGCTTGACCGACGACACCGCAGAACGCCGCCGGTCGCACAATCGAGCCGGTCGTCTGGGTGGCAAATGCGACCGGCACCATGCCCGCCGCGACCGCCGCGGCCGGCCCGGAGGACGTCCCCTCGGCCGGTGCGGGTCGAGTCGTGAGGGCATCGTCGGCCCGGGGCCACGCTGCGAACTCGGTCGTCCCGAGCTTTCCCACCACCAGCGCCCCGAGCGTCGGGCTATCGCGACGCTGGCGGCGTCGGCACGCGGGCGGTGCGGTGTAGATCGGCGCCCGTGTGTCGTCGGCATGTCATGGGTATCGAAGATGTCCTCTGACGCCCAGCGGGATCCCGTGCAACGCGGACCGGGCAGCCACAGGGACGCCGTGAGCTCGCGTGGCACGAGCGAGCGCCGACTCGGGGTCGAGATGCGCCCAGGCCCGCCCCCGGCGTTCGTCGGCTTCGATCCGCTCCAGGCACGCCTTCACGATCGACTCCGCGGTCGCGCTGCCGCTCGCCATGGCTGTTGCGGCCGCGACGACGGTTGGAGGCGATCCGTTCGGCGGGCTGGTTCGGCGGCGTGCCATCGTGCGCGCAATCTACAAGTGAGCCCCGGTTTGGAACGTCAACGGGGGCCAGCGCCGGCCCGTCACGCCGTTGCGCAGCCTCCGTCGGGTAACGACGACGACCTCGACGCAGCCGCTGCGGCTACTTCTCGGAAGCTGGCAGCCTGCGCGACGTCGAGGTTGCCACCGACTTCCTCCCCGAACTCCTCCTCGACGTCGTGCACCGGCGCGCCGCGGAACCGCAGGCCGAGCGTTGACGATGACAAGCAGACGATGAAGATCAGGAACAGCGTGACCGCGGTCGTGCCGGCGCCGAGCGCGTAGAGATTGGGGAGGATCGGCCGGCTCGACGGCCAGGTGCCGATCAGGATCGGCAGCGGCTGCGCCTGGTAGCCGTTCTGCAGCAGATCGTCCGGTCGAAGTCGTTCCAGGCCAGGGTGAAGCCGAACAGGAAGCTGCCGAAGATACCCGTCCAGACGAGCGGCAGAGTCACCTCGCGGAACGTCGTCGCGCTGTTCGCACCGAGGTCCCTCGCGGCCTCCTCGATCGTGACGGTCATAGCGGTTCCAAACGGCGAGCATGACGAGGAACGAGAACGGGATCCCCCAGATCACGTTGGCGCCGAGCGCCGTGTACCACAGGCTCGGTGTCTCGCCCATGTACCTCCAGAGGAGCTGGTTGCCGAGCCCGACGAGGAATGCCGGCGTCATCAGCGCAAGCATGAGGATGTAGAAGGCGATCGACGTCGCCCTTCAACCGCCAGCGGCGGCGGAACGCCATCGACAACGAGAACCCGAAACCCGCGACGAGGATGCCCGCGACGATGCTGAGCCAGAGGGACTGGCGGCCCGGACGCGCTGACGTCGTCGGAGATCGAGTTGAAGACATTGCGCGTCGAAGAGCGTCCTCCACCAGTCCAGGCTGATCGGGCCGCGGAACGGGAACGTCAGCTGCCCGTTCTGTCCCTGGAAGGAGAGGATCGCCATCAGGATCATCGGGATGTAGAGGAAGAACAGGAAGACGCGAAGTAGACGCCGAGCCCGACCTTCGCACCAGTCACGGCGGTGCTTGAACTCGCGTCGCACGACCGCATCCTGTGGGCGCGGGGTCGATCCTCTGCGGCCGCTGCCATCGTCTCGATCACAGCTCCTCCCGCAAGTTCGAGAAGCGCGTGATGATCCAGACGCCGACCAACAAGGCGGCGACGAGCAGAACCGCCGAGGCAGCCCCCTGTGGGTACTGAACCGCGCCGATCTTCGAGTTGATGAGCGTGCCGACCGACGTGATGTTGCCGCCGCCCACGGTCGCGACCGTCCCATAGTCGCCCATCGTGAGAACGAAGATGAAGATCGAGCCGATCACGATGCCGGGCATCGACTGAGGCAGAATCACCTCCCGGAACGTCTGCCACGAGTTGGCGCCGAGATCGCGTGCCGCCTCGACCGCGGATTGATCGACCTGCGCAAGGGAAAAGAAGAGCGGCGTGATCATGAACAGGATGTAGAGCTGAATCATCGCCAGCCTGACCGAGAGCGTCGAGAAGCCGAGTTGCGCGACCGGCTCGGAGACGACATGGAGCTTGATGAGCAGTTGGTTCAGCGCCCCTTCGCGGCCCATCAGCGGGAACGTCCACGCGATCGCGCGGGTCAAGAAGCTCGTCCAGAAGGGCGCGAGCGCGATGACGAAGAGCGTGACCTGGTTTCGGAGGCTCGTGACCTTGAGCGCGAGGAAGTACGCAACCGGGAACCCGAGGATCAGGCACGCCACAACGGCGATCACCGACGTGATGAACGTCGAGAGCATGTTGTCCCAGTACGTCGAGTCGTGGAAGAGTTCGCTGTAGTTCGCCGTCGTGAAGGACTTGTCGAACCCCGCGTCCGTCCATGTCCAGAAGCTGACGAGGACGATGATCACGAGCGGCGCGACGAGGTAGAACCCGATCCAGATGAACCCGGGTGCGGCCAAGGCGGCAGTGATCCAGCCGCCACCGCCACTCACCGCGCCGACTGCCTTCCGCCGAGCGCCCCTTCCGCCTTGGGCGTCTCGAAGCTCAGGAGCCGAGGAGCTGGACATCCTCCTCCTTCCAGGAGATCCGGATCCGCTCACCTTCACGGCCACGCAAATCGGGGTACTCCTGGGCGCCGACCTTGGCGAGCATTCGCTCGCCGCCTGTGAGCAGATGGATCTTGACGAGGTCGCCGAGGAACTCGACGAAAACGATCTCGCACTCGGCCGAGTTCTGAGCCGGCGGCGAGCGGAGCGGTTCACGTCGACCGTCACCGCGGCGGCCCGGATGGAGACGACGGCCGGATCGCCGATGGCATGCACGGCCCCGGGCGCAAGCACGCTGGCACGCACGTGCTCGCTGTCCTCGACGACGAGCCGGTCGCCGTCTCGTTCGACGACCGAGCCCCGGATGATGTTGTTGTCGCCCATGAACCGCGCGACGACATCGGTTGCCGGTCTTCGTGGCGATCGTCAAGGGGCTGGCGACCTGCTGAATCCGAGCCTCGTTCATGACGACGATGCGATCGGCCATCGACAGCGCTTCTTCCTGGTTGTGCGTGACATGGATGAACATGAGGCCGAGCTGACGCTGGAGGTCGCGGAGCTCGACGCGCATCCTCAGCTGCAGCAGGCGGTCGAGGTCGCCGAGCGGCTCGTCGAGCAGAAGCGCCTTCGGCTTCGTGACGAGGACCCGCGCCAGGGCCACGCGTTGCTGCTGTCCCCCCGAGAGCGCCCGCGGCTTCCGGTCGGCGAGCGGCGTCAAGCCGACGACCTCGAGCGCCTCGAAGGCCCGCTTCCGCCGCTCCTCCTTCCCGACCCCCTGCATCTTGAGGCCGAACTCGACGTTCGATAGCACCGACCGGTGCGGGAAGAGGGCGAAGTGCTGGAAGACGGTCGTCGTCGGCCGTCTGTGCGGCGGCAGGTCGACGAGGGACTCGCCGTCGAGGACGATGTCGCCCGAGGTCGGAAATTCGTGGCCGCCGATCATCCGAAGCGTGGTCGTCTTGCCGCAGCCGGACGGCCCCAGCAGAACGACGTACTCGCCGTGATCGACGTGCAGGTTGACGTCGTCCACCGCGACCATCCCACCGGGGAACACCTTGGTCAGCCCGACGAGGTCGAGCCCCGACCCGCGTGATGGTGAGGGGGCGGCAGATGCCGCCCCCTCGGACTGCGATGTTGCCGAATCCGACATGCGGTTAGGCGGACAGGAAGTCGTTCGCCCTCTTGGTGAGATACACGCTTTCCCGCGGATACGAGTTCCACGAGGCGTACTTGCAGATGCGATTCTGGAACGAGCCGCCTTCCCTGCGCTCGCCCTTCTTGATGTCGCCGACCTTGCCGGTGATGCCGGGCAGATCTCGGGCGGCTGGCTTGCCGTTCCACCAATAGTCGTACTCGGCTGCCGAGAAACCGGCCTTCTTCCCGGCGGCGGAGTTGATCCAGGGGAGCAGCTTCTGCCCGTTGGCGATGTAGTAGCCCTGACGCATGATCACCGCGCCGAGGTACCCGTTGTAGTTCCAGTTGATGTAGTCGTAACAGGCCTGCAGCTTCGCCGGATCCGTGACCTTCGACGAGATGCCCTCGGCGCTACACCAGCCCCGGAAGCCCTCGGGCGGCGCTGCGTAGAGGATGTTGATGCCGGCCGACTTGACGAGCGCCACGGCGGGCGACCACATCGACTGGATCACGACCTCCTTCGAGACCATGAAGTTGACCGAGTCGGTGAACGCCGACCAGAACGCGCGGAACTGACCGGCCTTCTTGTACGTGGTCAGGATCTTGAACAGGCGGTCGATCTCGGCCTTGGTCGGGTTGCCGTAGTCCTTGAACTTCATCAGTCCGAGCGCCTCGACGGCGAACGCGCCGTCCTGAGCCATGATGCCCGGATCGCGAAGAAGGGACACGCGGCCCTTCCAGCTCTTGTTCAACAGCTCGGCCCACGAGACCTTGTTCGGCGCCTTCTTGATCACGTCCGCGTTGTAGCCCATCGAGTCGGCGTTGAAATGCGCCGCCGGGCCGACGATGTAGCGGGGCTCCGGCTTGCCGCCGATCGCCTTGCCGTCCTCGCCGATCCACCGAACGATCTGCTTGTTGTTCTTCGGCCCACCGGAGAACGGGGGAAGACCGGTCGAGCCGTCCGGGTCGACGTAGCGTCGACCGGAACGGCGCGTTCCCGTCGCCGTAGGTGCACCGCGTCGATGCCGGGTTGAGCTTGCCCCGCGAGAAGAGCTTGTACTGGGACTTCCAGCTCGGGAGCCTCGTCGTGTCCACGGGCTGCAGGCTGCCCGACGGCCAGACGAGAAGCGACTGGTAGTTGTAGCCACCGAAGATGTCGAACGTGTCCGGGGACGTGATCGCAATCTGCGGCTGCTTCCCCGAGTCGGCCAGAATCGGCTTCACGGTGAACCCGAGGTCCTTGGACGCCTGCTTCGCGATGTCCGGGATCGGGAACTCGACGCCGAGGGTGAGCACCCGCAGCGTCCCCGTGAACTTGCCGTCCGCGTTCACTTCGCGGGACCTGGTTCGGCGCCAGCCGCACCGGCAATGCACCCATGCCGCCGACGGCGGCGGCCGCGGCGCCTCCGCGGAGCAGCAACTCGCGACGGCTCAGGCCCCGCGCTCCTCATCCCTGCGCTGAGGCTCGGAGAGATCGCTGCGGCCAAGATCTTCGCCGGCGGCCGAGCTCCTTGAGGTACTCGTTCGGATCGTTTTCCCAATCGCCACTCATGTCCTCGGCTCCCTTCCCTCGTCGCCTCTCGAGGAACTCGATGGTCTCGGCCCGCTCACGCCAGACACGGCCAGCACCACCGCGGACCGACCGTGACACGTGTGCAACGACCCTGGAATGCGTCCCTGTATACCGGGGTGACCAGGTCGCAGTCAAGGGCCGTGCCGTGGGTGGGCCGGTCTTCCGACCGCGCTAGCACGGCGGGTGTGGAATCCCGATTGCGTCCCCGAGCCGACCGCTCTCGGGTCCCGAGAGCGTGAATTCGGTATAGGCGACTCCGACCGCGAGGAAGTCCAGCCCGTCCGCTGCCCGAAGCGCCCGCTCGAGCATCTCGATGCGCCTGTCCTGGAGATCGAACCACCGCGCGAGCTGGGTCCTCAGCACGCGTGGCGCCTCGAGCGACCGCACCTCGTGCGCCTGTGCCTTGACCAGGGGAAACGCGAGCCGGATCGCGGCGACGACATCTCCCGTACCGGACGCGTCGGGGGGCACGATCCGATCGAGCTTCTGGTCCGTAGACACGACAGATCGCCGCCACCTGCGCGAAATACTGTGCCCGCGTTGGTTCGGCTTTCGAGTCCGGGCTGGCAACGAGGGCGATTGCGCCTGCGATCGTCACCGCCGCCACCGCCACGACGCATCCGATCAGGGTGGCTCGGCGTGTCGGTACTCGCATCAGCGCGTCCAACGTGGGGCCGAGGAGCTGCGTCCAATCCCCTGGACGGGGCTCACAACGACGCCTCCTGCGTCGGCCGCGCAGTCGCAGCGCGCTCCACGGCGACGATGGCGAGGTACACGGCCGCGGCGACAGCAACTCCCCAGACGACCTTCACCCAGCTCGAGGGCACGACGTAATACACCCCGGCCCCTACGGCGATTGCCACGAGGGCGGCGGCGTTGATGCCGTTCACGTATCGGTAGGGTCCTCGCGGGTCGAAGAGCCCCTCGACGTCGATTCGCTGCCGCTTGACGACCAGGTAGTCCGCCAGATGACCCCGGTCAGCGGCGCGGCGAGGTTGCCGAGATGCGTGACCCACCGCTCCGCGTGGTTCACGAAGTCGGGAAAGGCCGACAGGGTTACGGCGGCAACGGCGGTGGCGACAGTCGCCCGGACCCTGCCGAGACGTGGGACGGAGTTCACGAGCGAGAGCCCCGCGGTATAGACGTTGGTGATGTTCGCCGCCAGCCCCTGGACGACGATCGCGGCCAGCAGCACGACGAGCAGAACGTTGCTCGAGTCGAGGTCGGCCGCGGCGACGAACGGGTTCGTCTCGCCGGTGGCGACGGCCGCGTAACCGCCGACGAAGGTCGTGACTGCAGCGGCAGCCAGCGCCGAGCCGACCAGCCCGATGCGCATGTCGCGCCGGGTCGGCGTGTACCGGCAGAAGTCGGCGATGTTGCGACGAATGTGAGCGACGCGCCGCACATCACCGTCACGTACGTAGCGAACCCTGTCCAGGTGAGGTGCTGATCGGGCGAGTCGAAGACGCGGCTGACCGCGTATCGCGGATTGTCCGTCGAGAGGAAGAGAGCGACGAGAACGACCGTGAACGCGACCGAGATCGGCAGCACGCCCCGCAGGAGCCACCGCATCACGTCGAACCCGAGAACCGCGAGCGCCGCGTGGACAACGCCAAGGCAGAGCGCGAGCGGCACGAGCGGCAGCCGGTCACCGGTCATCGCCTCGTAGATCGCCTGGATCGCGAGCCCGCCGGTCAACGCTTGCGCGGCGAACCAGTAGGTCGCGGCGATGACCCGGTACGGAGACGAAACAGGCGCGCTCCCCAGAAGCCGAGGTGCGAACGCAGCGCGACCTGGCCCCGGCAGCCCGTAGTCGACGCCCGGCTGCGCGACCACGAGCAACATTGCGAATGCGAGCGCCTGACCCATGACCATCGCGAGCCACCGCCCACCACAGCGGCAGCCCACCGGCGACGACCGCGAAGGCTCCGAGCACATACATGACCGGATTGAGGAAGAACGTGAAGTTGATCGCGAAGAGGTCGCGCCAGCCCGTTGTGTGGAGCTCTCGCCGGAATCGGCTCGACGCCGAACTCCTCGACGGTGGGCATCTGACGCTAGACGTGTCGACCGTGTGCGGCGGAAGAAGTCGATCACGACGCGGTTGTGCTCCTCGGTCGTTGTCGAAGATCGTCGAGTGGCCCGAGCCCAGGATGACGTGCTTCTCGGCGCCGGCGATACCCGTGTAGATCCCCTCCTGGCCGACACCGCCCGGGCCCTGATCCCACGGTGTCATCAGATCCTCGTCGCCGCCGAGCACGAGCGCAGGAGAGGTGATGCGCGGAAGCCACTCCGTGATGTCCATGTCGCACATCGCCTGGCATGCCGCGCAGAACACCTCGATGCGATTCGAGTCTCGCAGGATCGGCTGGATCGTCGTCATCAGGCCCTCGGCGCCCTGTTCCTCCAGGAAGGCCTTCGACAACGCCTGCCACGTGATCAGCTCGGCGAGAATTCGGCTGCCGGGCCCGTCCGGATCCAGCGCGCGATGTCGATCCAGTTCTTGAAAATGAGGCGGCCGGTGACGCCGAGCTTCGCGGCGGCGCAGTTGATCACGACCGAGGTCGTGCGTTCCGGGTACTTGCCGGCGAAGACGGTCGCGATCATCCCTCCCATCGAGGTTCCGTGGATGTGCGCCTGGTCGATCTCCAGCGCATCCATAGGCCGGCGAGGTCGTCCGCCCACACCTCCATGTCGTAGTCCTGAAGGGGCGGTCCGACTGCCCGTAGCCGCGCATGTCGTAGTCGATGACCCGGAAGTGCTTCGAGAGCTCGGGCGTCGCCGGGTCGAAGTTGAAGTGACCGAAGCCGGCGCCGTGGATCTGGACGACCGGCTCGCCCTCACCGGTGATCCGGTACCAGAGGTTGACGCCGTTGACCTCTGCCGTCCCTTCCATCACGCCTCCTGCTGGTGTGAAGCCGAGTCTTGGTCCGGGGTAGGACCGGATCAAACTCGTGCCACCTGAGCGAGCACTTCATCGAGCATATGACCTGGCCCGAGGTCGGCGAGCGAATCTCCGCCGGCGTCGACGCCGTGCTCATCCCGATCGGGACGACCGAGCAGCACGGCCCACATATGCCTCTCGACACCGACTGCTTCATAGCCCGCTCGCTGGCCGCGCGCACTGCGGCGCTCGGGGAGAAAGAGGGTGTCTCGATTCTCGTCGCGCCGACGCTGAACGTGACGCTCTCGTGGTACCACATGCAATTTCCCGGATCGATACGGCTGTCCACGACGACCTTCTTCCAGGTATTCCGTGAGGTCTGCGACTCGCTATCGGAACACGGCTTCGAGAACCTCGTCGCCGTCAACGGGCACGGTGGCAACATCGCCGCCCTCACCGTCGGCCGTGAACCACTACTTCGAGACGACGGGCAAGCGGGTGTTCCTCGTCCAATGGTGGGACCTCGCCGCCGACGTCCTCGCCGACGTCGAGGGGCCCATGATTCACGCCGAGGAAGCCGAGACCTCGCTCGCCCTGGCGCTCGGTCAGCGCGTCAGAGATGAAGCTGGCCACCCGGGACGCCTGGGATCGCGGCGCTGCGGTGAAGGAAGCCGGATTCCAGTGGACCTCCTCGGCCAGTACGGCATGCGACACTCAGGCCGAGGTGGTCGTCCCCATGGACATGCTGCGGGACATCACAAGGTAGGGCATCATCAGCAACGCCACGCTCGCGAATGCCGAGACCGGCAACGAATCGTCACCGCACTCATCCCGCGAATCGTCCAAGTCTGCGAGAGATGGCGAGAAAGGAACTCCCATGAACCGCGTCATCGACCTCTCGCAACCGCTCTCCCGCGAGTCCAGCTGCATCCGTTCTTCCCGCCGACTCAGATCCTCCGCCACATCCAACACACCGACGCCGAACCTAGGCGGCCACTGTTCTCGGCCGAGATCATCATCACCTCAAACCATGCAGCCACGCACGTCGATGCCTTCGGTCACTATGAGCCCGGAGGCACCGCCATCGCCGACATGCCGCTCGACACGTTCTGCGGCGAGGCGGTTTGCGTCGACATCCGCCAGTACGGACGCGGCCACGACGTCAGTGCTGCCGAGGTCGAGCAGGCCCTGGCCGAGCGGCAGGATCTCGCCGAGGGCGACATCCTGCTGTTCTGCTCCGACCACTACAACAGCACGGCGGGGACGCCCGCCTTCCTTGACGGCTTCTGCGGGATCTCGGCCGAGGCCGTGCATTGGATGGCTGACCGCGGAGTCAAGATCTTCGGCGTCGAGACGATCAGCCCCGACCTCGTCTACCTGACCGACGACTACCCGACGCACCGCGCCTGCGCCGAACGTGGGCTCACTCACTACGAGAATCTCAACAACCTCAAGGAAGTCTGGGCACACGCTTCCTCTTCGTCGGCCTCCCGCTCAGACTCGGTCAAACTCGACTCCCGTGCAGGACGTCGCGATCCTGGAGGTGTGAGATGACCAGCACGCTGCTGAATCGCACGACGGCGACGAGAGAGAATGCGCTCACGGACGAGGAGCGAGACGAGTTTCTCACCGAGAAGCGGGTCGGCCGGCTCGCCACGAACCGGGAGGACGGCTGGGCGCACGTGACGCCGATCTGGTACGTGTGGGAGGAAGGCCGCTTCGTCCTTTCGCTCGGCAAGAGCCGCCGCCACCTCCGCAACATCGCCGCAGATCCACACGTGACGATGTGCGTGGACGACGACCCGAGGATCACAGACCTGACGCGGTCGCCTCGGTCGGTCGTGTGCTTCGGCCTCGCCACTCTCGTTGAGGAAGAGCAGACCGTTCGCGAGGCTACGCGCAAGATGGAGCTCCGGTATCTCGAGGGCGCCAGCGGGCCCGAGCTCGAGGAGATGCTCTGGTTCGAGGGCCGAACGGTCGTCGAGATCGAACCTGTCCGCTGGCTCGCCTGGGACCAGGGCAAGGGGTAGCGCTCAGGCCTCGACGGTGATCGCGACGCGCTCGGGCGTCACGGACAAGATCTCCGACGCCCTCGACTTGGGCAACATGCGCCGGACGACGGAGAACTCGGCCGGAGACACGCCGAAGGGGAACGGGTGGCAGCGCACGTGCCACGGCGCCACGGGCTCGAGGCGGTAGCCCTGGATCTCCGCAGCCTCGCCGGCCTCGACGTCGCGCATGCAAAAGTAGAGCGAGAGCCGGTCGAACAGCT
The DNA here is from genome assembly GCA_963711315.1 of uncultured Actinomycetes bacterium. Taxonomy (GTDB): domain Bacteria; phylum Actinomycetota; class Thermoleophilia; order Gaiellales; family Gaiellaceae; genus PALSA-612. Next base: position 440,078 of record CAVQDQ010000004.1, on the reverse strand, counting down.
GGAGCAACTCGTATTCGCCGCGGTGCTCGCCCGGGTCGCCGCCGAACTTCGCTTCCTGCTCCGCGACGAACGTTTCAACCTCCGCCTCCGCCTCGGGCGCGCGCGTGAGGCCCAACCCAGGATCAAGCCCGTAGCGCTGCCGGTAGATGCCTGCGCCGTGCATCGAGACGAGCAGGCCCGCATGCTCGTCCTGCTCCGTGATCGCGGCGATACCGGCACGGTAGAAGGCGAGGTGCGAGCGGACGTCGACGTCGAGGAAGTTCACCGGTGCGCCCGTCTCGTCCACGCGCGGCGAGCGCTCCCAGACCGCCCAGCCGTCGTCGTGCCGCTTGGCGGCGACCGTCACTGATGCGTGCCCGGTACCGCGTTCTGCCCAGCTCGTCGCAAACTGTCCGGCGAGCTCCGCGTGATCGGTCTGGAGCACGACCTGCCAGCTGTCGCCCGTGTCCCTGACGATCACGTCGACCCTGCCCCGAGCTGCTCCCTGGCCCACGGCACGAGGCCTCCGGAGCACGCGAGGTCGACGACGAACGCCGGCACCGGACGCGCGCGGAACACCTGGCCGTCGACGTCCACCTCGCCCGTGTCGGTGTCAATCCTCAGCTGCGAGCCCGGCCGCGCAGCGCCGGCCGCGCCAGCGCACTCGAGCACCGGTAGCCCGAGGTTGACGGCATTCCGTCGCAAGATTCGGGCGAAGCTCACGCCGACGAGGCCGCGGACGCCCCACGCTTTCATCGCCTGAACGACGTGCTCGCGCGAAGAGCCAAGGCCGAAGTTGACCCCCGTGACGATGATCGTGTCCGGCCCGAGCTGGTCGCGGAGCGAGGGATCGTAGCCCTCGAAGAGGTGCGCCTTCATGAGCTCGGGATCCTCGATGTTCAAGAACTGGCCGGGATACATGACGTCGGTATCCACGTCGTCGCCGGGGATGACCACGGCTCTGCCCTCGATGATCATCGCGTCGCTCCGGCGATGATTGCTGCGGGGTCGACGAGCTCGCCTGCGACCGCGGCGGCGGCGGCGACCCACGCATTCGCGAGGTAGACCTCGGCTTCGGGCGAGCCCATGCGGCCGCGAAAGTTGCGGTTGGTGGTGGTCACGGCCCGCTCCCCGGCCGCGAGCACGCCCATGCCGCCGCCGAAGCAGGCGCCGCATGTGGGTGTGGACACCATCGCCCCGGCTTCCACGAACACATCGAGCAAGCCCTCGGCGAGCGCCTCCCGGTAGATGCGCTGCGTCGCGGGCACGACGATCAGCCGGCAGTTGGGGTGGACGCGGTTCCCTCGCAGCACGTCGGCTGCCTGCCGGAGGTCGGTCATCGTGCCGTTGGCGCAGTTTCCGATGTACGCCTGGTCGACGCGGGTGCCCGCCACCTCCGAGACCGGCACGACGTTCCCCGGCAGGTGGGGCTTGGCGACCATCGCCTCGAGGGACGATAGATCGAGACTGAGCCGCCGGGCGAGCTCGGCGTCGGGATCGGTGCGCTCGGCTCGCCATGGCCGTTTCGTGCGCCCTTCGAGGTAAGCGGCGGTCGTTTCGTCGGCAGGAAAGAGGCCCGTGTCCGCACCAGCTTCCACGGCCATGTTCGCGACAGCCAGGCGCTCGTCGAACGAGAGCGCTTCTGCGCCCTCGCCGACGAACTCGAGCGCACAGTTCGTCGCGCCGCCCACGCCGATCTGCCCGATGACCGCGAGGATGACATCCTTGCCCGCCACGAACGGGCCGAGCGCCCCCGTGAGCTCGACCTGGATGGTCGCCGGAACCGCTTGCCAGAACTCGCCGAACGCGAGGCAGGCGGCGATGTCGGTCGAGCCGAAGCCGCTGCCGAAGGCGCCGAGCGCACCGTAGGTGCACGTGTGGGAGTCGCCTCCCGCGATCACCGAGCCAGGGACGACCCACCCCTCCTCGCAGAGGAGCGTGTGCTCGATCCCGCCACGGCCCTGGCCGAAGAACGTCACCCCTTGCGCTTCCGACCATTCCTTCAGCCGTCGCTGGAGCTCCGCCGAACGTGCGTCCTTCGCGGGCATGAAGTGATCCGCCACCATCACCACCTTCGCCGGGTCGAAGACCTGCGACGCGCCCATCTGCTCCATCACACGGAACGCCACGGGTCCGCTGACATCGTTCGCCATGACCACGTCGCAGCGCACCATGACGACATCGCCCGGCTGCACATCGTCGGCGTCGGCGTGCTCCAGCAGGATCTTTTCAGCGAGCGTGTGCGGCACCGATCTCCTCTAGGTGAACGAGCACATCCTCGACTGAGACGACGTCCCCGTACTTCGTGTCGATGTCGTAGAGGTTGGCTACGTGAGCTTCGGCGTTGCGATCGCCGACCGCCTCGCGCGGGACGACCGGGCGGTACCCGTGCTGGATCGCGTCGACGACGGTCGCCCTCACACAGCCTGACGTCGAGGCTCCGGTGACGATGAGGCTGTCGCACCCGTTCGCCGTGAGGAAGCTCGAGAGCGCCGTGTCGAAGAACGCCGACGCGAACAGCTTGTTCAGCACCGGCTCGCCCGCGTGCGGGGCGATGCGCGGGTCGATCTCGACCCAGCGACTCCCGGCCTCCAGCGTCAGCAGCGCGGGGATCTTGTCGATGAAGGCAACCGCGGTGCGCTTGTCGCCCTCCGTGTACGAGACGGTTGTGTACGCGACGGGGATTCCAGCCCGGCGGGCCTCGGCGAGCAGCCGCCGGATGGCCTCGACCACGCTCTCGAGGTCGCAGACGAGCGGCGACTCGGGGTCGGTGAAGCCGCGGTTGACGTCGATCACGATCAGGGCCGGCCTCTGCCCGAAGCCGGCCCTGCCGTGGAACCCTTCGTGCTTCATGCGTCCGTCCCTAGCCGGGGGCGGGAATCCCATCCCCGGCTCGGACTCGAGCGAGCGCCTCCTCACCCGGCTCGAGCGGAGACCAACGGAGCGGCTGCGCGAGCGTTGGAGGATCGAGTCCCGTTTCCTCCTTGCAGCGCAGGAGCAACTCACCGAGCGGCGGGCCGTAGTCGAAGGCGAGTGCCTCACCTCGCTCCTCGCGCTGACGTGCACGCTCGGCCACCGTCTCGGCCTCGTCGGCCTGCCCGTCGTCGCCGATGACGACCCCGTAGCCCTTCCTTGCGAGCTCAGGGCTGACGAGGCCGTAGGAGACGTCGCGCACGACGGCCTCGACCGGCCGGTCGAGTCGGTCTTTCCAGCCGCCGCCGCCGGCAGTCCGGTAGACGAGCATGTCGCCCGGGTTCACCTCGACCCGGTCGCATTTTGACGGCAGCGGTTCCTCCGTCCCGCCTGCCCGCTTGAGCAGCTTCGAGGAGCGTGCGCCCGGCCAGCCGCCGAGGACGCCCCACGGCCTCGTCAGCCAGCGGTCGTCGTGGATCGATACCTCTCCTGGCTCAAGGTAGACATAGCGCTTCTCCACGCCGTTGCCGCCGCGGTGGAGACCCGGCCCGCCGGAGTCGGTGACGGTCGTGTAGCCATCGATCCGCATCGGGTAGTACGCCTCGAGGTACTCGGTGGGGATGTTCTCGAACAGCGGCCACCACGAATGCCCGTCCATGCCATCGCCGATCGGGCGCCCGGGGATGCCACCGTAAAGGATCTCCATCGAGTAGAAGAAGTCGCCCTTGCCGTCCCAGCCCGAATAGAGCATGTATGGGCTCGTGCCGTAGCCGGCGGCGGTGTTCAGCTCCGGGGCCTGTTTGCAGAGCGCGCCGCCGAGCACGTCGAACTGCCGCGCGAGCGCGTGCGTGCGGCAACCGAGCGCGGCTGGGAAGCGCGGGCGGAGCAGTGAGCCCTCCGGCATGACGACGTGCAGCAAGGGATAGAAGCCGTCGTTGAAGAGGATCTGGGGATCGTTGACCATGATCAGGTAGATCCCGATGAACATCTTGAACATGCCCTCGGAGAGGTAGAAGTTGATCGGGCCGAGGGCCTGCGGGTCGGTGCCCGTCCAGTCGAAGAAGGCATGGTCACCCTCCCGCCAGATCGTCAGCTTCATCTTGTACGGCCCGTTGCCGAGCCCGTCGTCGTCGATCCAGTCCTCGAATGACTGAGGCTCCTCGGGGATCGCGATCTGGATCAGCGTGCGCATCGCCTCGTACGTGCGATCGAGCAGCGCCTGCAGTGCCGCGAGGTACGTCTCCTTGCCGAAGCGCTCGCAGAGCTCCACTACCCGCTTCTCGCCCGCGCGGCAGCCGGCGACGATGGCGAACAGGTCGGCCCTGTTCATCTCAGGAAGCCGGACGTTGTTGAAGATCAGCCTGAGCACGTCCTCCTGCGGAACGCCGCGCTCGATGATCTTGATCGGCGGGATGATGATCCCCTCCTCGAAGATCGTCTTCGCGCCAGTCGGGAGCGAGCCGGGGAGCGGGCCGCCGGAGTCCATCTGGTGTCCGAACTGGCTCGACCAGCCGACGAGCTCCTCCTCGTAGAAGATCGGCACGAGCACGAGCCAGTCGTTCGTGTGCGAGATCGAGGCCGAGCACTTGAACGGGTCGGATGTGAGGATGACGTCACCCGGGTACACGCCCCGGTCCCACGTGGCCATCATCTCGTTGATGTAAGCGCCGAACTGCCCCACGACCATACGGCCGCGTGGGTCGGTGATCATCGGGAACTCGTCGTGCTGCTCTCGGATGACCGGGCTCATCGCCGAGCGAAAGAGCACCGCGTCCATCTCGAACCGGGTGCTCTTGAGGGCTCCCTCGATGATGTCGAGCGTGACCGGGTCGACCTCGATGTCGGTCGGGATGTCCGCGATCCGGGGGCGGTCTTGTGTGGTGGTTGCCATCTCCTCTCCTACTCGCTCGGCGTGATCAGGATGTTGAAGTACGTGTCCACCCGGGCTACGTAGCCCGGAAGCACGACGGTCGTCGAGTCGAACTCGGTCACGATTGCCGGGCCCGCGAACGATTTGCCGGGCTCGAGCTTCGAGCGCTCGTAGATCTTCGTCGAGTGCCGCGCGCCCTCGAAGACGATCTCGTGCTCGTCGACGACGGCGGCCGACGCGTCGGCCCCTGCCTCCGTGCCCTCGGGCAGCTCGGGCTTGGGCGCGGCGCCGAAGCCGACTGCACGTAGGTTGACGATCTCGCTCCGCGTCTCGTACATGCGGAAGCCGTAGAGCTGCTCGTGCAGCGCGTTGAAGCGCTCGTCGAGCTGCTCGAGGCCTTCTGTGCGCACCTCGCCGGGCGTGACCGTCACGGGGATCTCGTACCCCTGCCCGTGGTAGCGCATGTCCGCCACGTAACTGACGCTGCGCAGGTCCTCGGCGATGCCCTCGCCCTCGAGCCACTCCTGCGCGCGGCTGCCCAGCTCCTCGAGAATGGCGGAGACGTCCTCGGGCTCCGCGTCGTCGAGCACGCGGATGTACGTTCGGGCGAACTCGTCGCGGAAGTCGGCGACGATGTCGCCGAGCGCGCAGAGCAGGCCCGGGGCCGGCGGCACGATGACCGGGAACGAGCCCATGATCCGCGCCACGGCGTTGGCGTGCATCGGGCCGGCGCCGCCGTAGGCCACGAGCGCGAAGTCGCGCGGGTCGTGACCGCGCTGGACGGAGACGACACGGAGCGCGCCGGCCATGTTCTCGTTGACGATGGCGAGGATGCCCTCGGCCGCGTCCTCGGCGGACGGCAGGCCCATGGCGTCGGCGATCGTCTGCACGGACGTCCGTGCCGCCTCTGCGTCGAGCTGCATCTCCCCGCCGAGCAGCTGCGGAGGCAGGTGGCCGATGACGACGTTCGCGTCGGTGACGGTCGGGTCGGTGCCGCCCTTGCCGTACGCGGCCGGCCCGGGTTCCGCTCCCGCCGATTGCGGCCCGACGCGGAGCGCCTTCGTCAGCTCCGGCACGTGTGCGATCGAGCCGCCGCCGGCGCCCACGGTGTGGACGTCCACGGAGGGAATACGCAGGCGGAAGTGGCTGATCGCCGTCTCGCGCCCGATCGTCGGTGCGCCGCCGAGGCAGAGCGACACGTCGGTCGACGTTCCACCCATGTCGAAGGTGAGGATGTTGTCGTATCCCGCCTTGCGGGCGACGTACAGCGCGCCCGCTACACCGCCCGACGGGCCCGAGAGGACGCCGTAGATCGGATTGCGTGCCGCCTCGCGCGTCGTCATCAGCCCCGCGTCGGAGCGCAGGATGTTGACGTCCGCCGTCGCGCCGACCGACTTCAGCTCCGACTGGAGATGCTCGACGTAGCTCGCCACTTTCGGCCGGACGTACGAGTTCATGCACGCAGTGAGCGTCCGCTCGTACTCGCGGAACTCGGGGAGGACATGCGAGGAGAGCGTCACCGGGAAGCCCGGGTACAGCCGCTCGACGATCTCGCCCACCTCCTCCTCGTGGCGGCTCGAGATGTAGGAGTTGATGAAGCCGATCGTCAGCGTCTCGACGCCGGACTCGACGAGGTCGCGGATCGCCTCCTCGGCCTGCTTGACTTCCACGGGCGTCACGGAGTTACCTCGCGCGTCCATCCGCTCGACGATCTCGCGCGTGTCGGCGAGCGAGGCCGGCGGGTCGGGCTTGATCATGATGATCCAGCCCGCGAGCGGCCCCGGGCGTCTGCGAGCGAGCAAGGTGGAGGATCTGCTTGAAGCCGACCGTCGTCAACAGGCCGACGCGGGCGCCCTTCGACTCGAGCACGGCGTTCGTCGCCACGGTCGTGCCGTGAAGGATGTTGCGGATGTCGGCCACGGCCGTGCCGGCCTCGTCCGAGATGCGCTTCGGACGCCGATGAGCACGCCCTCGGATGGGTCCGCGGGTGTCGAGGGCGTCTTCACGCGGAGCATCGCCCGCTCTCGTCGTCGACGAGGAGGAGGTCAGTGAACGTGCCTCCCGACGTCCACTCCGAGCCTGAAATGCGACATCCGTTTCCTCTCCTCTCAGCCGGCGACCGGGGCAAAGGTCCCGGCGCGATAGACCTGACCCTCGAGCTCTCGCTCGAGCACTCCCTCCAGCCACTCCGCGACCGCGACGAGCCGGTCGAGATCGATGCCCGTCTCGATGCCTTCACCGCGGAGCAGGTACACGAGATCCTCCGTGGCGATGTTGCCCGTCGCCCGCGGCGCGAACGGACACCCGCCGATGCCACCAACGGACGCGTCCAGCACCGCGGCACCCGCCTCGACCGCGGCGTATGCGTTCGCGAACCCCGTGTTACGGGTGTTATGCAGGTGGACGCCAATGGGACACGACAGCTCGGAGACGGCCGTGCCCACGAGTTCGCGCACCTGTCGCGGCACGCCCACCCCGACCGTGTCCGCGAACACCACTTCGTCGGCCTCGGCCGCTGCAAAGCGGCGCGCCAGCTCGAGCACCCGTCCCGGGTCGACGGCACCCTCGAAGGGACAGCCGAAAGCGGTCCCGATAGTCACGGTCGCCCGGATCCCGTCCTTATGGGCACGCGCCACGATGCGCTCTGCGGCCCGCGCCGAGTCCTCGACGGTCGTGTTCTGATTTCGCTGGTTGAACGTCTCTGAAGCGGCGAAGGCCATGTGCGCCTCCTCCAGACCCGTCTCGACAAGCCGGTCGTAGCCGCGCTCGTTGAGGACGAGGCCAGCGTAGACGACACCCGGCCGGCGGTCGATCGCCGCGACGACCTCTTCTGCGCCAGCCATCTGCGGCACACGGGCGGGATTGACGAAGCTGACCGCCTCGATGCGCGGCAATCCAGCGTCGGCGAGGCGGTCGACGAGCTCCGCCCGCACCTGCGGCTCCAGGATCTTCGGATCGTTCTGGAGCCCGTCGCGCGGGGCAACGTCGCAGATGACGACGCTGCGCTCGGTCACAAGACGGCCTCGCTCTTCAGCCTGTCGATCTCCTCAGCGGAAAGCCCGAGCAACCCGCCGTAGACCTCCTCGTTGTGGCTGCCCTCGTCCCACGTGGCCGACCAGCGGACCTCACCCGGGGTCTCCGAGAGCTTCGGCACGATGCCCGGCCCTATGTACTCGCCGAACTCGGGATCGACGTGCCGTACGAGCATCTCCCGGGCCCAGCAGTGCTCGTCGTCGAAGATGTCGGCGATCGTGTAGATCGGGCCGCAGATGACGCCGGCGTCGTTCAGAACCGTGTCGATCTCGGCGGCGGTGTGCCGCCCGGCCCACTCGGCCACGATGGCCTCGATCTCCTCCTGGTGGTCGCCTCGGTCGAGGTGGGTCTTGAAACGAGCATCGTCCGCCAGCTCAGGCTGTCCCATCGCATCGCAGAGTCGGCGATAGACGTTGTCGGCGTTCGCCGCAATCACCATCCACTTCCCGTCCGACGACTTGAAGATGTTCGACGGGGCCACGCCCTTCAGACCTGTGCCCCCAGGGCCGCGCACGATCTCGAGCCGGTCGTACTCGGGCACGGTGCTCTCCAGCAGCGCGAAGCAGGCCTCGAGCAGCGACACGTCGACCACCTGCCCCCGGCCGAAGCCGAGCGAATCGCGCTTGTAGAGCGCCGAGAGCACGCCGATGGCGGCGAACATGCCGGCGAGCGAGTCGCCGAGCGAGATGTGAATGCGCGGCGGCGGTTCCCCCTCGAAGCCGTTGATGTGCCGAATACCCCCCATCGCCTCGGCCACGGAGGCGAAGCCCGCACGAGGCGCGTACGGGCCTGTCTGGCCGTAGCCGGAGACCCGACACACGACGAGCTTTGGATTCGCCTCCCACAGCTGCGCCGGGCCGACGTTCCACCGCTCGAGCGTGCCGGGCCGGAAGTTCTCGACGAGCACGTCGCTGCGCTTCGCGAGCTCGAGCAGCAGCCGCTGGCCATCCTCCTCACGCAGGTTCAGCGTGACGCACTTCTTGTTGCGGCCCTGTACGGGCCACCAGAGGGAGCGGTCGTGATAGCGGGCCTTTCCCCATTCACGAAGGGGATCCGGTTGGCCCGGCGGCTCGACCTTGATGATCTCCGCGCCGAGGTCGCCCAGCAGCCGTCCCGTGAACGGCCCGGCGAGCAGCATCCCGAGCTCGATGACTCGAACACCGGCCAGCGGGCCAGGACCGCTTGTGTCGCGTGCGACCTCCGTCTGCGCCATCGTCTCGGTCATCCGGCGCGCTCCAGATCGCGGACGTGCCGCACGAGCAGGTCGCGAGCCTCGAAGACGTGTTCTTTCATCAGCGACTCGGCGCGGTCTCCGTCCTGCGCGTCGATCGCCACGGCGATCTGGCGATGGAAGTGAGCGGAGATGCGGCGCTGCTCGGGTGAGTACCAGATGTAGGACCGGTAGACCAGCGGCAGCTCGATGACCTTGCGCACGAGCTCGGCGACCCGCCCGCTCGCCGCGGCATCCACGATCGTGCTGTGAAAGAACATGTTCTCCTTGACGAGCGGTGCGACGTCACCGTCGGCCAGCGCCTCGAAGCGCTCGCAGCTCGCGAACAGCTCGGCCACCTTTTCCCGCTCCATCTTCGTCGCCGCGCGGCCAGCCGCGTACCCCTCGAGCAGGGCGCGGAGCCTGTAGAGGTCGTCGAGGTCCTCCGCGTCATGGGCACGCACGGTGGCTCCACGGTTCGGAGCCGTGTCCACCAACCCCTCCGCCTGGAGGACCGCGAGGGCCTCGCGGATGGGTGTGCGGCTGATCCCGAGCTCGCGCGCGAGCTCCTCCTCCTTCAAGCGCTCACCCGGCGCGAGCCTGCCGTCGATGATGGCATCGCGAATCACCTCCGTGGCGACGACACCAGCGTTTCGTACGAGCGGCGCGCCGTCCTGAAGGATCCTCGGCACGGCGCGAGCATACAAAATGCAATCTGGCGAAGAACTCAGGAGAACAGTTGAACGCCAGCACGCCTGAAGCACGACGATCTAGTAGACGGCTACAGACCCTCCGGCACCGCTGGATTATCGTTAGCTCGTGGACCTCCGCGAGATCGCGCGCTCTCAGCGCACGCGGCAGGCGCTCGAGGCTCTCGAGTTCGAGCGCAATCGCGAGGCGGCACTTCGCGGGCAGCTCGAGGAGACGGCCACGGAGCTCGAAGGGCCCAGCGTCGACGAGGAGACGTTTGCGGGGATGGATCCCGAGGATGTCGCGATCGTGCGAGAGACCCTGCACGAGTCAGGCCAGCCGTTCGAGGTCACATTCGCCGGCGAGGAGGGCGAGGACTGGCTCGAGGAGTTCCGCATGGACGGTGAGTGGCCGGAGGACGAACGCGAGGAGCGGCTCGGTGAAGTGGCGCGGCTCGAGAGCGAAATCAACGAATCACGCCGCCGTCAACAGGCACTCCAGCGCTACGTCGAGGCGCTCGCGGCTCCCATAGCCTGAACCGCGCGCAGCGACCGTACAGCCTTACACGTCCTCCATCTCGACCTCGTCGAAGTACTCGATCTTCACCGACGAGCCGTCAACGCCCGCACGGCCCATCGCTTCCTGCAGCTCGGGATTGTTGGCGAAGCCCTCGGCGGCAGACCGGGACGCGAACGCGTGCGTGACGAGAACGCGGTTGGGATCGTCAGCCGACCGCAGCACCTGCTCGAACCGGACGCCGCTGTCGTGCTGCCACTGCCTGACCTCGTCATACACCTTCAACCAAGCATCGAAGTCAGCGACTCGATGGTCAACAAGCAAGATCGTTCTCATGCCGTCCTCCTGATAAGGGTCGCGCGATCATACGACCGCCCGCAGCGCAAGGAGTTCCCAGGCGACGTTGGCGGCAGCCAGCGCCGTGATCTGGCCCGGCCCGTCGTACGGCGGCGACACCTCGACGACGTCGGCGCCCGCCAGCCGGATGCCGCGCAGCGAGCGCAGAAGCGCGACTGCCTCCGCCGTCGAGAATCCCGCCACCTCCGGCGTCCCAGTGCCGGGGGCGTGGGCTGGGTCCAGGAAGTCGACGTCGAACGACAGGAACACCGGCCGTTCCGAGACGCGCTCCCGGACAAGGTCGCCGTAGCTGTCCGGCCCGAGCGCGCGGAGCTCCTCGCTCGGGATCACGTGAAAGCCGAGTGCCTGTGCGTCCTCGAGGTCTGCGCGCTGCCACAGCGGGCCGCGCATCCCTGCCTGGACGGAGGCGGCGGCGTCGATCAGCCCCTCTTCGACCGCCCGCAGAAACGTCGTACCGTGGAAGTAGCGCTGGTCGAAGTACACGTCCCATGTGTCGCCGTGTGCGTCGAGGTGTACGAGCGCGAGTGGCCCGTGCTTCTGCGCGATGACGCGCAGCTCGGCGAGCGTGACCGAGTGGTCGCCTCCGAGCGCAAGCGGGAAGACGCCTGCGTCGACGACGGGCGCCAGTGCCTCCTCGACCCGCCGGTACGTGCCCTCGGTGTCGCCTGGGGCGACGGGCAGGTCACCGTAGTCCACCATCGAGAGCGTGTCACAGAGGTCGACGTCAAAACCCGAGTGATAGGACCGGAGCAGCGCCGACACGGAGCGAATCGCCTCCGGCCCGAAGCGTGCGCCCGGCCGGTACGTGACTGCGGTGTCGAAGGGGATGCCGTAGACGGCAGCATCGACGCCCGTCAGGTCGGTGACATGCGGCAGCCGCATGAAGGTCCGCACGCCCGCGAAGCGGGGATAGACGCGCGCATCCACAGGTCTGTACGGCGGTCCCGTCACGCAGCGGGAGCCTACTCGGGATAGATCGAGCCGAGCTCGACCAGGGGCAGCGGCCGGCGCGGCAGGCTCTCGTCACCGCGCGCCCGGCGAGCAGCCTCGCCGCAGGAGACGAACTCGACGTCGCCACAGCCCAGCGCGTGCTCGACGAGGCTCCGCAGCGCCTCCACGCGACCAGGGCGTCCCGAGAGGAACGGGTGCATCGTCAGGCAGAAGAGGCAGCCGTGCCGGCGCATGCCGTCGAGCTCCTCCTGCCAGACCTGGATCGCCCGCGAGGGCGGGTGCACCGTGCCCGGTCCCGAGCGCGGATCCGGGAGGTACATGTACTGGTTCCAGTCGTCGAGGCTCCAGTGGGCGGGGAGCTCGACGAGCGGCCCCTTCGCCGTCTCGAGCACGTACGGCTTGTCGTCGTCCATGAGCGAGGAGTCGTATTCGAAGCCGTGCTCGCCGAGCAGGTCGAACGTGCGCGGGCTCGGCTCCCAGCTCGGCGTGCGATAGCCCTGCGGCCGGATGCCGAAGCGCTCGAGCGCCGCGAGCCCGGCTTCCAGATCGCGCCGCTCCTCAGCTTCGTCCATGCGCAGGGGACTCAGGTGGCCGTGACCGTGGTGGCCGACCTCGTGCCCGGCGGCGAGGATTCGCTCGACTGTCTCGGGATAGCGCTCGGCCGTCCAGCCGGGGACAAAGAACGTTGCCGGCACGTCGAGGTCGTCGAGCAGACCGAGGATCCGCGGCACGCCGACGAGAGGCCCGTAGCGCTGATGGCTCATCGCGCTCGGGTGCTCTGCGTACCGGCGGCCCTCCGCGAGAATCGCCGATTCGGCGTCGACGTCGAACGAGAGGATGGCGAGCGCCGCGCTCGAGCCGAGCCAGCCCAACTGTGACTAGCGGGTCTGCGGGAAGCCGAGGTTGACGGAGCTCGTGGCCGGGTCGGGCCAACGCGCCGTCACGACCTTGCCGCCGGTGTAGAACTGGATGCTCTCCGGCCCGTACGCGTGGAGATCGCCGAAGAGCGACGACTTCCACCCGCCGAAGGAGTACCAGGCCACCGGCACGGGGATCGGCACGTTGATGCCGACCATGCCGACGTTCACGTCGAACTGGAACTGCCGTGCGGCGCCGCCGTCGCGCGTGAACATGGCCACGCCGTTGCCGTACGGGTTGTCGTTGACGAGCCCGACAGCCTCGTCGTACGTCTCCGCGCGAACGACCTCGAGCACGGGGCCGAAGATCTCGTTCTGGTAGCAGTCCATCTCGGGCGTGACGTCGTCGAGCAGTGACACGCCGAGGAAGAAGCCGTCGCCGCCGGGCGCCGTCTCGCGGCCGTCGACGATGAGCGTCGCGCCCTGCTCGGCCCCGGACTCGATGTACGAGGCGACCTTGTCACGGTGCTCGCGCGTGATCAGCGGCCCCATCTCGGAGCTCTCCTCCAGCCCTGGCCCGACGGTGATCTTCGGCAGTCGCTCCTTGATCGCGGCCACGAGCGGCTCGGCGACTTCGCCGACCGCGAGCACGACGGAGACCGCCATGCAGCGCTCGCCGGCCGATCCATACGCGGCCGACACGGCCGCGTCTGCGGCCATGTCGATGTCGGCGTCCGGGAGCACGATCATGTGGTTCTTCGCGCCGCCCAGCGCCTGGACGCGCTTGCCGTGCTTCGTTCCGGTCTCGTAGATGTAGCGCGCGATCGGCGTCGAGCCGACGAAGCTGACCGCGGCGATGCCGGGGTGCTCGAGGATCGCGTCCACGGCCACCTTGTCGCCCTGGACGACGTTGAAGACGCCGTCCGGTAGTCCGGCTTCCTCGAGCAGCTCGGCGGTGTAGAGCGACGCCGACGGATCCTTCTCCGACGGCTTGAGCACGAATGCGTTCCCGCACGCGAGCGCGGGCGCCCACATCCACATGGGCACCATCGCAGGGAAGTTGAACGGGGTGATGCCGGCGACGACGCCGAGCGGCTGGCGGATGGAATAGACGTCGATGCCCGTCGCCGCCTGCTCGGAGAAGCTGCCCTTCATCAGCGTCGGGATGCCGCACGCGAACTCGATTACCTCGAGGCCACGCTGCACCTCACCCATCGCGTCGGAGAGCACTTTGCCGTGCTCCTGGGTCAGGATCTTGGCGATCTCCTCGCGGCGGTCGTGGACGAGCTCGCGGATGCGGAAGAACAAGTCGGCGCGCTTCGAGAGCGACGTGGCGCGCCAGGCCGGGAACGCCTCCGCCGCCGCGGCGACAGCTGCGTCGACCTCCTCGACGGACGCGAACGCGACCTCCTTCGTCTGCTCGCCCAGGGCCGGGTTGTAGACGGGACCGCTCCGTCCCGACGTGCCGGCCACGTGCCGGCCGCCGATCCAGTGCCCGACCTGCTTCAGCTCGCTCTTCTCGCGCCCGGGGGGCGCTGCAACGACCTCGGTCATCTCGCTGGAGCGTAGCGCGTTACCATCGGGTCATGGCCACGATCGAAGACCGGACCGCAGAGGCGGAGCGCATCCTCGCGGACGACCGCGACTACCTCATCCACTCGTGGTCCGTGCAGTCCGCGCTGAAGCCGCTGGCAGTGGCGGGCGCGGAGGGACGGTACTTCTGGGACTACGACGGCAAGCGCTATCTCGACTTCGCGTCCCAGCTCGTCAACGTCTCCATCGGCCACCAGCACCCGCGCGTGATCCAGGCGATCAAGGACCAGGCCGACAAGCTCTGCACGATCGGCCCGCCGATGGCGAACGACAAGCGCTCGGAAGCTGCGCGCCTCATTGCCGAGGTGATGCCCGGCGACCTCGACCACACGTTCTTCACGAACGGCGGCGCGGAGGCGAACGAGAACGCGGTCAAGCTCGCGCGCTGGGTGACAGGCCGTCACAAGGTCATCGCTCGCTACCGCTCCTACCACGGTGCGACCGGGGGCGCGATCACGCTGACCGGCGACCCGCGGCGCTGGCAGGCCGAGCCCGGGCTGCCCGGCGTCGTCCGCATGCTCGATCCGTACACCTACCGCTGCCCTTCCGGCCACCCCGATCCGTGCCCTGTCTGCTCAGGTGGGCCGCATCTCGAGGAGATCCTCCAGTACGAGGGCGCGAACACGGTCGCCGCCGTGATCCTCGAGACGATCGTCGGCACGAACGGCATCATCGTCCCGCCCGACGGCTACCTCCAGTCCATTCGCGAGGTCACGGAGCGCCACGGGATCCTGCTCATCTTCGACGAGGTGATGGCAGGCTGGGGCCGCACGGGCCGCTGGTTCGCTTGCGAGCACTGGGATGTCGTGCCCGACATCATCACCACGGCCAAGGGCATCAACTCCGGCTATGTGCCGCTCGGCGCGATGACCGTCCGCGAGCACGTGTATCAGGCGATCAAGGACAAGTTCTTCGCCGGCGGGCTCACGTACTCCGGTCATCCGCTGGCGTGTGCGGCCGCGGTAGCGTCGATCGAGACGTTCAAGGACGAGGGCATCGTCGAGAACGCGGCCGCGATGGGCGACGTGCTCGCCGACGAGCTGCCGAAGCTCGCGGAGCGCCATCCGTCGATCGGAGACGTCCGCGGGCGCGGCCTCTTCTGGGGGCTCGAGCTCGTCCGGAACCGGGAGACGCGCGAGCCGCTCGTGCCCTTCAACGCCGGCGGGGAAGCCGCCGAGCCGGTGACGAAGCTGGCGAAGACAGCGCTCGAGGCCGGCCTCTATCTCTTCGTTCACTGGAACGTGGTCATGGTCGCGCCGCCGCTGACGATCACCCGCGAGGAGCTCGACGAGGGCCTCGCCATCCT
Source organism: uncultured Actinomycetes bacterium (assembly GCA_963711315.1). Lineage (GTDB taxonomy): Bacteria > Actinomycetota > Thermoleophilia > Gaiellales > Gaiellaceae > PALSA-612. Next base: position 424,803 of record CAVQDQ010000004.1, on the reverse strand, counting down.
CGACGAGGCCCTCGCGATCGCTGACGAGTATTACGCCGCCTAGCGTCTTCGTCACCCGCCGTGTGCCGGAGCCCGTGCGGGAGGAGCTCAAGCAGTCGTTCGAGCTCGATGTCCACGACGACGAGCTGCCGCTCCGACGCGAGGAGCTGCTCGCTCGAGCCGCCGGCTGCGACGGCCTCCTGACGATGCTCACCGACAGCGTCGACGCCGAGCTGTTGGATGCCGCCGGGCCGCAGCTCCGCATCGTCGCGAACTACGCGGTTGGCCTCGACAATGTCGATCTCGAGGAGTGCACGCGCCGCGGGATCACGGTCTCGAACACGCCCGACGTGCTCACCGACGCAACGGCGGAGATGACGATCGCGCTGATGCTGGCGCTCACGCGCCGCGTCGCTGAGGGCGACCGCTTCCTGCGCCGCCGAGAGACGTGGCAATGGGCGCCGACGTTCATGCTCGGCCAGGGGCTGGCCGGCCTCATGCTCGGCATCGTCGGTTACGGCCGTATCGGGCAGGCTGTCGCGCAGCTGGCGCGGGCGCACGGGATGACCGTCGTCCACGCGGGAGAGCTCGTTCTGGACGAGCTCCTGGCGACGGCGGACGTCGTCTCGCTCCACATACCACTGACCAGCGAGACGCATCACCTCATAGGCGAGAGTGAGCTGGCGCTGATGAAGCCCACCGCCTATCTCGTCAACACGAGCCGTGGGCCGGTCGTGGACGAGGCAGCGCTGGCGCGCACGCTCGCCGGCGGCGGCATCGCCGGCGCGGCGCTCGACGTCTTCGAGCGCGAGCCCGAAATCGAGACGGCGCTTCTGGGGCTCGACAACGTCGTCCTCACGCCGCACATGGCGTCGGCGACGCACGAGGCGCGGGAGGCGATGGGCATGCTCTGCGTGAAGTCCCTCCGCGAGGTGCTCCAAACGTGACGGTTCGCGCGGCCGCCGCGACCGATGCCGCCGCCATCGCGCAGATCTACAACGAAGGCATCGAGGATCGCCTCGCCACGTTCGAGACCGAGCCCAGGACGGCGGAGGACATCGTGTCGTGGCTCGAGGAGAACCTGCCGCTCGTCGTCGTGGAGTCGGAAGGCGAGGTCGTCGCCTGGGCCGTCGCCCACCGTTACCGCGAGCGTGCGGCCTACGCCGGTGTCGGCGAGTTCTCGGTCTACGTCGCCCGAGTCGAGCGGGGGCGAGGATTCGGCCGAGCCGCGGTTCAGGGCCTGATCGACGAGTGCGAGCGGCGCGGCCTGTGGAAGCTCATCAGTCGCGTGTTTCCCCAGAACGAAGCCAGCCTCGCGCTCTGCCGCTCGCTCGGTTTCCGGGAGGTCGGGATCTATCACTGTCATGCGCAGCTCGACGGCGAGTGGCGAGACGTCGTCATCGTCGAGCGGCTGCTAGACGACGCCGCGCGCGCGGAACGCAGTCAGCGGACGGCGTAGAGCTGCCACTCCTCCGGGACCCCCTTGAGGGAGCGGGTGCCCCGGTCCTCGAACTCCAGCCCTGATCCGGCGACCAGATCCCTCACCGTTCGGGACACGAGGACCTCACCCGGTTCCGCCGCTCCTGCGACCCGGGCCCCGATGTGCACGGCGACGCCAGCCACCTTCTCGCCGCGTACTTCGCACTCTCCCGTGTGAACGCCCGCGCGAACGCTCAGGCCGAGCTCTCCCGAGCCCGAGACGATCTCTCGCGCGCAGAGGATCGCCCGAGCCGGACCGTCGAACGTGGCGAAGAAGCCATCGCCGGCGGTATCGACCTCGGTGCCGTGGAAGCGGGCGAGTTCGCCGCGGACGGCGGCTCGGTGCCGTGCGAGGAGCTCGGTCCAGGCGCTGTCTCCGAGCGACAACGCCTGCTCGGTGGAGCCGGCGATGTCGGTGAACAGCACGGTCGTCAGCACTCGGTCGGGTGGCTGGTTTCGCGGCGCTCCGACGATGAACCGCTCTATCTCAGTGGGCGCGTCGCCGATCACGAAGCTCCGGACGTGCCCCGGCAGCTCCACGGTCTGAGCTCCCGGGATGCGCCCGGCAAGATCGAGCGACTGGTCACGGTTCCAGTCCCGGTAGAGGACGAGGGTCGGCACGCGAATGGCAGGCAGCACGTCGCGAATGTCCGTCTCGCCATAGCTTCGGTAGGACGCGACCGCCGCGCCGGGGCTCGCGCAGAAGCGCTGGCACTCGACGAACCAGTCCACGACCTCGTCGTCGGCGTCCAACCCGAACGCATCTCTCGCCTGCTGCTCGAAGTAGTCACGCTCACCCCAGCGCTCGCGCACCTCGCGCAAGAGCGCGTGCCACTCTTCGATTGTCGGCCCGAACGGGTAGTCGGCCGCCCGAACCGCCCGGGCAGGAGTCCCGTAGAGGATGAGCGCCTGCGTCCGCTCCGGATATGTCGCGGCGAAGAACGCACAGATCTGTCCGCCTTCGCCCGACCCCAGCAACGCAGCCCGCTCCGACCCGGCCGCGTCGAGGACGGCGCGAATGTCATCGACCCGCGTTTCGAGCGTGCCGAGGTTGCGCGGGCGGTCCGAGAGCCCGGTGCCGCGCCTGTCGAGCAGGATGAGCCGCGTAAACGCCCCGAGTCGCTCGTAGAACGTCCGGTAGCCCTCGTTCCACCAGGGATAGACGAGATTGCTGAACGTCGGAACGAAGACGAGATCGGGAGGCCCGTCTCCGGTGAGCTGGTATGCGATCGCGACATCGCCGCTGCGCGCATAGCGGACCTCGGGCACCGATGCACCCCGCATAGCCCTAGTCTCCCACTCCCTCCGGTGCGACAGCTCAGCTGTCAGCCGACCACGTAACGCGCTCGTCGATCGTGACAACGATGAAGGGCCCCTCCGGCGGACGCTCTTGGTACTGCGCGTACTTCGCCCGAAGTAGCTCGAGCGCGCGCTCGTTGCGCTCGACAACACGGGCACGGCCGCGCAGGCGCACCCACCAGAGCTGCGACCAGTCGTCGTCGTAGTGGTCGATTACGACCTCGGCGCGCGGGTCACGCTCGATGTCGTCGAGGCGGGCCAGCCGGCGCGTGCGCTTCGGCTTCTCGTCGACGGCCGTGTAAAGGGTGTCCCCGTCGAGCGCGAAGCAGATCGGGACGACACGGGGCGAGCCGTCCGACCGGATCGTCGCCAGCCGCGCTACCGGCTCCGAATCAGGCGACCGCAAGGCCGGGGCGAACGAGCATCTTCGGGCGCCGCAGGCCGCTCGTGTCTACGGGCGGATTGAGTGGCTCGGCCAGTGGAGCGGCGCCGAAGGACGTGGCCACGCGCTCCGGATCCGGCTCCTCATAGAGCGTCGTCCTCTGCCTTGGCAAGCGGCCGGCGGCGCGGATCATCTCCTCCATCCGCTCGGGCGGCATCTCCTGGCCGAACTCGGCGCCGGCCGCCCGCGAGATCGACTCGTTCATGAGCGTCCCGCCGAGGTCGTTGACACCTGCGCGGAGCGCCGCCGCCACGCCGTCCGGCCCCGCCTTCACCCAGGAGACCTGGACGTTCGTGATCCACGGATGCAGCGCCAGCCGGCCCACTGCGTGCATGAGCAGGAACTCGCCGAAGGTTGGGCCGCGGCGGGCACGTCCCTTCAGGTACATCGGCGCCTCCATGTGCACGAACGGCAGCGGGATGAACTCCGTGAAGCCGCCGCTGGAGCGCTGCTGCTCCCGCACGCGCAGCAGGTGGCGAGCCCAGTTCATGGGGCCGTCGACGTGCCCGAACATGATCGTATTGTTCGAGCCGAGGCCCAGCCGGTGCGCCGTGTCGTGTACTTCGAGCCACTGGTCGGTAGTCACCTTGTCGGGGCAGATGACGCGTCGCACCTCGTCGTCCAGCACCTCCGCCGCCGTGCCCGGCAGCGAGGAGAGGCCCTCGTCGCGCAATCGCGCCAGGTACTCGACGAGCGGCAGGCCGAGCGTCGCAGCGCCCTGCCAGAGCTCGAGCGCCGAGAACGCGTGGACGTGGATGCCCGGCACAGCGTCCTTGATGGCGCGCACGATGGAGAGGTAGTAGTTACCGTCGAAGGCGGGGTGGATGCCGCCCTGGAGGCAGACCTCGACGGCGCCGCGCTCCCAGGCCTCCTCGACGCGCCGCACGATCTCGTCGAGCGGCAGGAGATAGGCCGGCCCGCGCAGGTTCTCGGCCAGCTTGCCCTTCGAGAACGCGCAGAAGCCGCACTTGAAGTAGCAGACATTGGTGTACTGGATGTTCCGCGTCACGACGTACGTCACTGTGTCGCCGTTCACCTCTCGGCGGAGGCGGTCGGCGGCCGCGAACACGCGGTCTCGCTCCGTCCCTCGTGTGTTGAAGAGCCGCACGATCTCCTCCTCGCCGAGCTCCTCGCGCGAGTCGACGGGCAGGGCGTCACGGGGGACGAAGGGGATCGCCACGTCGGCTCCGGGCGTCCACTCCCCCTCGCGCGCGAGGCCAACCGAGTCCGAGCTGGCGAGCACGTGCGGCATGACCGCCGGGTCGATCCAGGCGCCGTCGACATACTCGGGATAGACCGGCAGACGAGCGGCGAGCTCCAGCCCGGCGGCTTGCGTCGCCGCATCGAGGCGCTCGATCTCGGGCCACGGAGCCTCGGGGTTGACGTGGTCGATCGTCACGGCCGAGACGCCACCCCAGTCGTTGATGCCTGCGTCGAGCAGTCGGGGAAAGTCCTCGTAGGAGAGGTTCGGCGGCGCCTGAACGTTCATCTCGGCGCCGAGCACGAGCCGTGCCGCTGCCGCAGTCCAGAGCTCTTCTTCGAATGACGGCTCGGCTGCGCCGGCCATCTTCGTGCCCGGCTTGGCGCGGAAGTTCTGGACGATCACCTCCTGGATGTGCCCGTGGCGCTCGTGAAGGTCGCGGATCGCGAGCAACGCCTCGATCCGCTCCTCTCGCGTCTCGCCGATGCCGATGAGGATCCCCGTCGTGAAGGGGATGCGCAGCTCGCCGGCGAGCCGGATCGTCTCCAGCCGCACGGCCGGACGCTTGTCCGGCGAGCCAAAGTGCGGCCCGCCGCGTTCGGACAGACGGTCGGACGCCGTCTCGAGCATGATCCCCTGCGAGGCCGTCACCTCCCGCAGGGCGGCGAGCTCATCGCGTGTCATCACGCCGGGATTGGCGTGCGGGAGCAGGCCGGTCTCCTCGAGCACGAGGCGGCACATGCGCACGAGGTACTCGATCGTCGTCGAGCAGCCGAGCTCGGCGAGCTCCTCGCGTGCGGCGCGGTAACGGCGTTCCGGCTTGTCGCCGAGCGTGAACAGCGCCTCGCGGCAGCCGGCCGCGGCGCCGGCGCGCGCGACATCCAGCACCTCGTCGGCGGACATGAACGCGCGCTGCCCGCGACGAGGCGGGGCGGCGAACGTGCAGTAGTGGCAGACGTCCCGGCAGAGCTTCGTCAGCGGGATGAAGACCTTCGGCGAGTACGTGGCGAGCCGCCCCTTTCCCTCCTCCCGGAGGCGCCGAGCCGGCGCGAGCAACTCCTCCGCCGGCAACCCGACGAGTCGTAGGGCATCCCCTCTCGTCAGCACGGTGTGAGAATACGCAGCGTGGATACGCACGTGCTCGTGCCGGTGAAGCGGCTGGACGCGGCCAAGTCGCGGCTGGCCGAGTCTCTCGATGCCGGCGAACGCGCAGACCTGGTCCACGAACTGCTGTCCCTCGTGCTCACAGTCGTCAAGGAGGCAGAGGTGGGACCGGTCACGATCGTCTCGGCCGAACCGCTCGAGCTGGACGGCATCCCGCGCTTCGACGACCGCGGCCTGCCCTGGAACGAAGCGCTCGCGGCAGCAATGGAAGAGGCGGTTATCGAGCCGGTGGTGGCGATAGTGGCCGCCGACTTGCCGCTGCTGACGGGCGACGACGTACGGGCGCTCATCATGGCAACGCCTGAGTGCGGGCTCGCCATCGCCCGCGCGGAGGACGGCGGTACAAACGCTGTCTCCATGCGGCCGCCGGGCAGGGTGACGACGCACTTCGGTGAGCCGGGATCGGCAGCAGCGCACGAGCGGGCAGCCTGGACGGCAGGCGCCGACGCTCACGTCCTCGAACGGCCGGGCCTCGCCTTCGACGTCGACACGCCCGAGCACCTCGCCCGATGGCGGAGCTGACGCTCGGCTACAAGGCTTCCGCCGAACAGTTCGGCCCTCAAGAGCTGCTCAACCTCTCCGTCCACGCCGAAGAGCTCGGGCTCGACCTCGTCGCTGTCTCCGACCACTTCCAGCCCTGGCGCCACACGGGAGGGCACAGTCCGGCCGTCCTCCCCTGGCTGGGTTCGCTCACGCAGCGGACGAGCCGCGCGTCGCTGGGAACGTCGGTGCTGACGCCGACGATGCGCTACCACCCTTCGGTCGTCGCCCAGGCGTTCGCCACTCTCGCCTGCCTCGCGCCGGAGCGCATCTTTCTCGGTGTTGGCACAGGAGAGGCGATGAACGAGACGCCGCCCACGGGCAGCGAGTGGCCGGGCGCAAAGGAGCGACGCTTACGGCTGCGCGAATCGATCGAGCTCATGCGCCGCCTCTGGACGGAAGAGCGCGTGACGTTCGCCGGCGACTACTACCGCACCGCACGGGCAACGGTCTACGACCGGCCGCCTCAGCCGGTCCCCGTCTTCGTCGCCGCCTCCGGGCCGCTGGCCGCCAAGCTTGCCGGCCGCGTCGGCGACGGCTTCATCTGCACGAGCGGCAAGAAGCCGGAGCTCTACCGCGAGCTCCTCGACGCAGTCGCAGAAGGCGCGAAGGCGGCCGGCCGCGACGCGCACGCGATCGTGCGCATGATCGAGATCAAGGTGTCGTACGACCACGACGCCGACTACGCACGCGACGCCTGCCGCTGGTGGGCGGCCCTCTCGCTAACGCCCGACGAGAAGATGGGTGTAGAGGACCCGGTGGAGATGGAACGTCTCGCCGATGCCGCGGGCGACCGCGCCCACACCCGCTTCATCGTCTCCGACGACGCCGCGCAGGTCGCAGCCGAGATCGAGGCGTACACGGAGCTCGGCTTCACGCACCTCGTCTTTCACGCGCCGGGAGAGGACCAACGCCGCTTCCTCGACCAGTTCTGCGCCGACGTCGTCCCCTTGTTGCGCTAGCGAGAGCCGGATACCGCGAGCTTGGCCTGGTCGGCCAGGCCGGCGAGCATCTTCAACTGCAGCTCGCCGTACGTCTCCTCCGCGGGCGGAGCCGCGACCAGGAAGCCCATCCGCCCCTGGTCAAGGGCGAACGGAGCCACAGCGACGCATCCTCCGCGGCTGAGCTCAGAGGCGCCCGGAATCCCGAGGTACTGCTCGGGGTGCAGCACGAACGGCTCGGGCCGCTCCGAGAACGGCCGCGCGACGGCGTCCTGGAACGTAGCCGCGAGCACGCGCGCTCGGTGCTCCTCGTCGTCGTCCCAGGCCGCAACCGCTGTCATCTCGGAGCCGGGAGCAGCCTGCAGCCAGAGCGACACCTCGCGTGCTTCGAGCATCTCCGCCGCGAGCCCCACGATGCGTTCCTCGAGGTCGTCGGCGTCGCTGCGGGCGAGCGAGCGCGCAAACACGAGCAAGGCGTCCGCGACGTGGAGGCTCTGCTCGCGATGACGGGCGAGCCGCGCCTTCTGCAGCGCCATCGCCGCTCGATAGGAAAGACCTTCCAGCAGGCGGAGCCTCTCGTCCGTGAGCCCGGGCTCCCCGGAGTCGCAGGGTCCGAGCATCAGCCACCCGCGTACCCCGTGCCCTGACGGAAGCGGAGCGACAACGGCCGCATCGAGCGCTGCGATCACCGGATCGCGAACGAGCTGGCCGACCTCGTTGCCGCACACGATCCGCGGCAACGCCGATGCCTCGAGCAGCGCCTCGGCGGCCAGGCGCGGCACCCGCTTGTCGAGCAGCACCGCCTCCGTGGAAGCAACGCAGACGAAGTCTTGTGCCTGCGGATCCTCCAGCCAGAGCGAGACGACCTCGTGAAAGAGCAGGGACGCGGTCGTCTTGACGGCCTCCTGGGCGATCTGCTCGGGCGAGCTCGCGTCGGAGATGGCATCTGCGAACTCGAGCCAGGCTTTTGCGTGAGCCGCCTCCAGCCGAAGGCTTTCGTAGAGCCGTGCATTCTCGAGCGACACGGCCGCGTACCCTGCGAGCACCTCCAAGAGGCGCAGGTCGTTCTCGTCGAACTGCCCGATGCCGAGCTTCGAGAGGAAGACGACTCCCGTGACGCGGGTGCCATAGCGGAGCGGGACGGCGATCACCGACTCGTCCACGTCCTCGGTGCCAGGAATCTGGAGCGCGTACTCGCAGTCGAACGCGCTGGCGAGAAGCACTGACCGGCCTGTCTCCGCGACGTGGCCGGTGATACCTGTCCCCAGCTCGATGCGCAGCGCCTGCACTTGCTGCTCCTCCGTGACCCCATCGCCCTTGACAGCGACGGGCGCGACATAGTTGCCCTCCACGAGGTAGACGCGGCAGCTGTGGTAGTCGATCAGACCGCGCAGCTCGGCGACGATCGCCTCGCAGATGTCCTGCACGCTGTTGAGGCGGTTGAGGCGCGCCACGACGCTCTGCAGCATCTTCAGGTGTGCGACCGAGCGCACGTCGCGGCCCGACTCAGGCACGTCCGGCCGCTCACCGACGTCGCCGGCATACACGACGATGCGGTTCTTCCCCCGCGCCTTCGCCGCCATCATCGCCGACTCCGCGCAGTCGACTAGATCGCGCGGGTTTCCGGCGTTGTCAGGGCCATGGGCGATGCCGACGGAGATCGTGATCTCTCCTGCGGCATCGACGGGACGTGCCTCCAGGCGCTCGGTCAGGCGTCGCGCGAGGCCGAGGGCATCGCCTGCGTTGCAGGACGGCATGATTAGCGCGAACTCTTCGCCGCCGACGCGGCAGACGACGTCGCTCGTGCGGACGAGCGAGTTTGTGAGCTCGGCCAGGCCGACGAGGATCTGATCGCCGACGGCGTGGCCGCAGATGTCGTTGACGCGCTTGAACTCGTCGATGTCGAACATCAGCAGGGCCACCGAGTCGCGGGCGCGGCTGGCACGCATGAGCTCGGCCCGCAGCCTCTCGTGGAACACGCGGTGGTTGTAGAGGCCGGTGAGTGAGTCCGTCTGGGCCTGGTGCTCCAGCCGCGCGCGCACCTGCGCGTTGTCGAGCGCCAACGCCGCCGCGTCGCCGAACCACTTGGCGAGCTCGAACTCGTCCTCCTCGAACGAGGCGGACTCGCCGAGCCGGTACATGTTGAGCGCGCCTTTGAGCGCGCCACGCGCAATCAGCGGGATGGTGACGAGTGCCTCGGGCTCGGCCGGCGTGCCTGGGATGAACGCGACGCGGGAATCCTCGTGCGCCTGGTTCGCGAGCACCGGCTCGCGATTGACCACCGCCCAGCCCGTGATGCCCTGCCCGAAGGCCGGGCGCGTGCGCATGATCTCGTTCTGCCACTCCGAGCGCGCGAGCACCGGGATCAGCTCGTTGCGAGTGTTGTCGGCCTCGTAGATCTGAAGCGCGTCATACGGAACCAGATCGTTGAGCGTGTCGGCAATGCGATCGAGCAGCGTGTCGAGGCTCTGCTCGGAGAGCACGTGGTGGAAGACCTCGAACAGCCGCCGGTACGAGTCGACGAGCGCATCGGCCCGCCGTACGCCGCCGTTCTCGTGCGGCCAGGCAGGGTCCTGCGAGACGTCATGTAGCGCCACAATCTCGCTATCGGCAGCGCTGGGAGCCCGCTTGAGAAAGAACGGGGGAACCCAGGGTGTCTTGGCCAGGCGCTCCCCGTCGGTGAGCGTTCGCACGCTCAGAAGCGCGCGCCGAAACCTGTCAACACCGCCTCTGCGTTCGGGAAGGTCGGTGTCAAAGCCGCCAGCAGGTCGCGCGGCACGGCGGTCCGATACGCGTTGGCGAGGACGTACCTCCGCAGCGCACAGTCGATGCCGGCATCGTCCCCGAACGACGCGAGGGCCTTCACGCCCTGCAGGTAGAGACCGTCCCAGACGAGCGGCATGAATGGCAGTGGGCCCCAGAAGGTCATCGGATCACCGAGATGGTTTCGCACCTCGACGGGGATGAACGTCGCAGCCTCGGCCGAGACCTCGTTGGTCAACCGCGCCTTCGCCCACTGCGCGAGCGACTCGTCCAGCCACGGATCGCGCGCCGGGTTGTCGCCGACGAGTGAGTAGAACCACTGGTGCGCCGTCTCGTGCACCGTGATCGCGAGCGGAAGATCGGAACTCAGAAACACGATCGTCGGATACTCCTGGCCCAGCGACAGCCTGGCCGACTCGACGACCACGGTGTAGTTTCTCCACGGATAGGCCGCGTAGCGGGCGGAGAAGGCCTTGAGTGCGCGAGCGGCGGTATCGAGGTACACCTGAGGCGAAATGGGCGACTTCGAGTCGACGGCAGCGGTCACGACGACGGGCGCAGGAACGCGGACGGTGCGCCGAGCAACCTTGAAGCGCGCTGCCGCGAGAGCGAAGTCACGCACCGCGGTGGCGTGCCAGCGTCCCCTGCCGACGCCCGCGCCACTGGCGAACACCCGCATCCCGTCCGGCGTCCTGACCGTGACATCGAAGTCGGCGGTCGGGGACGTCCATGTCTCGAGCTGCGGCGCGGGCGGATCCAGCGCCCAGTCCGTCCCGCTCCAGGCGAGCAACGGGAAGAACGAAGTCAGCCGCACGATCGAGGTCGACTCCAGCCGGTCTGTCGGCCTGCGCGGTAGCCGAAGCGTCCAGCTCATCGAGACGCTGACGCGCTCGCCTCAGCGAGCCCGCCCGCGTGGACTCGGTGGCCGGCCTCTAGGGGCGCTAGGGAAAGAGGTTTCGCTCGGGCGGCATCACGAGCTCACGCGCCGAGCCAACGCCGCGAACCTCCAAACCTCGGACGACGGCCGCCGGCACACCCTCGAGCTTGCCCATGACGAGCTCGGCCGCCGACGCAATCTCGTCGGCGACGGCGATCACCGTGGTGCGAAGCTCGTGCCCCACCGAGTCGACTTGCCCACGCCAGTCGACGAGTGGCGTGATGCCCGCGACTCCGATGGCCACGTCGACGATGCCGGTGCGAAACGGCCGGCCGAACGAGTCGCTGACGATAACGCCCACGTCGCGCCCGGTCCGCTCGCCGATCCGCTCGCGAATCGCCGCGGCTGAAGCATCGGGATCGAGGGGCAGCAGCACGAGCGTGTCCGGCTCGGGCGCGTTGGACGCATCGACGCCGGCCGAAGCGCACACGAACCCGTGCCGTGTCTCCGCGATCACGAGCGGTGGGCGCGTGCGCACCACGCGCGCGGCCTCGCGGAGGATCACCTCCAGGTGGCGCGGATCGTGCCCCGCCGCAAGCTCCACGGCTGCGGCTGACGGCTCGACGTCGTCGAGGCGCACGATCCGCCCCTCGGACTTCGACACGACCTTTTGCGACACGACGACGACGTCGCTGTCCTCGAGCTCCAGCCGTTCCGCGATGAGCGACCCGAGATCATCGCCCTCCGCGATCTCCGGGAGGCCTTCCACGGGGATGACACGGAGCTCAGGCAGCGGCCAGCACCGCCTCTGCGAGAGCGCACCGGCTCTCGGCGTCACGCATGACCGTGTCGGTGACGACGCAGCGGACGCCGTCGGCCTCGACTTCTGCTGCGCCATCCCCGTCGGCACGGTCGATGACGAGCAAGTCGACGAGCCCCTGGTAGCAGGTGGCGACGCGGCGAGGTGAGGTGCCGCCTGCCAGACGCTCGAGCATGCGGTCGGCGGGTCCTTTCAGCGCCCGGCCGCCGACGATGGGGCTCACCGCGACGCAGGGCACGCGCCGCCGCTCGAGGACGGATCTGATCTCGGCCACGGCGAGGATCGGCCAGATGGAGATGAACGGATTGCTGGGGGCGATCACGATCAGCTCCGCATCCTCGATCGCATCCAGCACGCCGGGGGCAGGCGTCGCTCTCGCCTCACCCTCGAAGCGCACTCGGTCGACCTCGTCGCTGTGCTTACGCGCAACGAACCACTCCTGGAAGGGAAAGGACCCGGCCGGCGTATCGACCCACGTTCGCAGTGCATCGTCCGTCGCAGGCAGCAAGGTCACCTCGACGCCGAGAGCGTTCGCGAGCTTGCTGGTGACCGCCGACAGCGACTCACCGCTGCGCAGCGCCTGCGTACGCACGAGGTGCACCGCCAGGTCACGGTCACCGAGCTGGAACCAGGTCGCGCCGCCGAGCTCGGCGACGACCTCCATCGCCTGCCACGTCTCGTCCGCGCGGCCCCAGCCACGCTCCTCGTCCGCGACGTTCGCGAGCGCGTAGAGGATGCTGTCGAGGTCTGGCGAGACGTGCAGCCCGAGCACTTCCACGTCGTCGCCGACGTTGCCGATCACCGTGACCGACGACGGCTCAACTACCTCGACGAGACCGCGCAGGAAGCGCGCTCCGCCGACGCCGCCGGAGAGCACGACGGTTCTTGGCACTCAGAGGCCCGCGCCGGGACCTGAGGTCGTCCACTCGGCGAGGTCGTACCAGTGCGACTCCCGCAGCGCCTCGACCACGGCGGGATGCGTGTGAGCCGTGTAGAAGACATGCCGCTCGAGGTCGCAGCAGATGTCGATCTCCTCGAGCGTGGCCGGGTCGAGGTTGACGAGCGCGTCACCCGGCAACTGCGCCTCGCTGACCGTGTAGTGCTTGAACTGAAGATCGGGGGCGATCTCCATCAAGTCGGGCCAGTCGGGGCAAGTGCGGTAGCTCATGCGTCTGTTCTACCAGCGGCCTCGGCGTCCCCGGACCAACGACCGTCAATCCGGACGAGGCCCGTCTCGCCGTCCGACGGGTAGACGACGAAGCGCGCGGCGTCGTCCAGCCAGTGGTAGAGCCGGCCACCTGCCTCGTCCGTCAGCTCGAGCCGCAGGCGGAAGCGGCCGTCGCCGAGTGGCAGGCTCTCGACGTCGAAGCGGAAGCGTTGCTCGGAGGAGCCGGCGCGCCAACCGATGTCCTCGGTGCGTGTGCTCCCCGCAGCCAGCACGAGACCGGCCTCGTCGCGCAACTCCCACGAGAGGCTGGGGGGCGGTACGTCCTCTGCCGCAGCGATACGCACATGAGCTGTGAGCTGCTCTCCCGGCGAGAACTGCTTTCGCTCCTCCCCGCCCGGCCCCATCAGCCGGCACTCGGCGATTCGAGCCTCGCCGCTCCCATATTCGCTGAGGCCTGCGCCTCGTTCGTCGGGGTCGCGCTCCTCGGCCAGTAGGCGGTGGTACTGCGTGATCGCCTCGCGCGTCGGGCCGTCGAAGGCCACCTCCCCGTCCCGCAGGAGCACGGCCCGAGCGCAGAGCCGGTCGACTGCAGCAGCGTCGTGGGAGACGAAGACGATCGTGCCACCGCGCTGCTTGAACTCGAAGATCTTCCCGAAGCACTTGCGCTGGAACTCCTCGTCGCCGACGGCGAACACCTCGTCGAGCAGCAGCACGTCGACTTCGAGATGCGCCGCGACCGCGAAGCCGAGCCGCATGTACATCCCCGACGAGTACGTTCGGACGGGAACGTCGATGAAGCGCTCGAGCTCCGCGAAGGCCACGATCTCGTCCATGTGCCGCCGGATGTCCTCGCGCTTGAGTCCGAGGATGGCGCCGTTCAGATAGACGTTCTCGCGACCCGTGAACTCCGGGTGGAAGCCGGCGCCGAGCTCGAGCAACGATCCGACGCGGCCCTCCACCGCAACGGTGCCGGACGTCGGCTTGATGATCCCCGCGACGAGACGGAGCAGCGTCGTCTTCCCCGAGCCGTTGCGGCCGATCAGCCCGACCGCCTCGCCCGGCGCGATGCTCGCGGAGACGTTGCGCAGGGCCCAGACGTCCGCTCCCCTCGTGCGGCGCCGCGCGACGAGCAGTTCCTTGAGGGTCCGGACGGGCTGCGGGTAGACGCGGAAGCGGCGGCTGGCGCGGTCGATCTCGATCGATCCGGGCTGCGTCATGCGCTTGAAGGTAGCGGCGCCGCGCGCCGGACGATGCCGGCGAGAACGCGGATCAAGACGGGATCGGCGTTCGGCATCTCGATCCGCTCGTAGCGCATTCCGAGCTCGTTCGCGCGCTCTCTCGCTTCCACGTCGAGGTCCCAGCGGATCTCGAGGTGGTCGGAGACGAAACCGACCGGGCAGATGAGCACCGCCTCGACGTCCTTGTCACGCAGCGCTGTCAGGTGGTCGAGGATGTCGGGTTGGAGCCACGGCTCCCCGGTGGCCGATTCGGACTGGTACGAGAAGGACCAGTCCTGGACACCCGCTGCCTCCGCTACGAGCCGAGAGGTTTCGAGCAGCTGTTCCTCGTACGGATCGCCGCCCTCCAGCACGCGCGCAGGGAGCGAGTGGGCTGTGAAGACGACGTGCGCCTCCGTGCGTTGCACGCGTTCGGCGAGCAGGGCGACGAGCCCCGGATCGTCGTGCCAGCTCCGTACGAAGACGATCGTGGCCCGGCCGGCGACAGCGTCGTCGAGCTGCTTCCGGTAGCCGACGATCGAACCGCCCGAGTAATGCGGAGCCAGGACGAGGCCGACGATCGTCCTCGCGCCGGCGGCAAGCGCCGACTCGGCCGCGGCTGCTATCCGCGGGTGCCAGTGCTTCATGCCGGTGAAGACGGGCGAGCCGAGCTCCCGTTCCAGCGCGGCCCGCGTCTCCTCCGTGATCGCATTGAGCGGGTTCGCGTCCTCGATGCCCAGCCGGCGGTAGCGCTCGACGAGATTCTCGAGCAGCTCCGGGCGGATGGGCCGGCCGCCGCGGATGTCGGCGTAATAGGCCGGGACGTCTTCCAGCCGGTCGGGGCTGCCGTACGCCATCAGCACAACCGCGACCTCGTTCATGCGGCCTGCTCCTGCACAAAGGCGGTCAAGCGCGTGAGGACATCGGGGTCCGTCTGGGGCAGCACCCCGTGGCCGAGGTTGAAGACGTGGCCCCGGCGGCCGCCCGCGCGGCGCAGGATGTCGGTTGCGGCTTCCTCGACCTTTGGCCACGGAGCGAGCAGGACGGCAGGGTCGAGGTTCCCCTGGACTCCGAGGTCGAGGCCGACCGCTGCCCAGCCGCGATCGAGCTCCACCCGCCAGTCGAGCCCGATCACGTCGCCGCCTGCGTCGCGCATGTTCGCCAGCAGGCCGGTGGTACCCGTGCCGAAGTGGATGGTCGGCGCGGGGGCGGCCCCTAGCACGCGTCGCGAGTAGGGCGCGGCGAACTCGGCATAGTCCCTCGGGCTGAGGATTCCTGCCCACGAGTCGAAGACCTGGATCACGTCGGCGCCCGCGTCGACCTGCGCCTTGACGTACGTGGCGAAGCTCTCGGCGAGCCGCTCGAGCAGCGCGTGCCAGACTGCGGGCTCGCGATACATCAGCTCCTTCGCCGCCAGGAAGTCACGGCTACCGCGGCCCTCCACGAGGTAGCAGGCGACGGTGAACGGCGCTCCGCAGAAGCCGACGAGCGCCTTCTCGGGAGACAGCTCCGCGCGGACGAGGCGAATTGCCTCCAGCGTCTCCTTCGGAGGCATGCCCGGTCGTAGGCGCTTGACGTCGTCGGCCGTACGGATCGGCCGCTCCACCATCGGCCCAACTCCTTCGACGAGCTGGACATCGATCCCCATGGCGAGCACCGGCGTCATGATGTCCGCGAAGAGCACTGCCGCATCGACGCCGTGGCGCCGCACTGGCTGGAGCGTCACCTCCGCGCACAGCTCCGGGATTCCGGTCAGCTCGAAGAAGCCGTGACGCTCGCGTAGCGCCCGGTACTCGGGGAGCGAACGCCCCGCCTGGCGCATGAACCACACCGGCGTGCGCTCGACCGGCTCGCGGCGGCACGCGCGTACGAGGAGCGGTTCTGGCACGCCGCCAAGCCTAGTTCGCAACCGACTGTCTCTCTTGGGCATCAGGGTCAGACCCAGTGTCTGACCCTGGGTCTGGCACCTGGACATGGCCGGAATAGACTGGCGCCGTGCCTGGGCCTCTCGTCGCACGGTGGGGATCCTGGTCGCTGGCACAACCGCGAGCCGGCTCGCTGTCCACTGCGACGGCGCAAGTCACGAACGTCGGCGCGGCGACGTGGGGACCGGACATCGCGGCCTCGTACCACTGGCTCGACGAGCGGGGGAACGCCATCGTCTGGGACGGGCTTCGCACCGCACTCTCCGGCCCGATTGCGCCCGGCGAGCAGGCCGAGCTGGAGATCACCGTGCGTGCGCCCATGCCGCCTGGCAGTTACGGCTTCGCCCTCGACCTCGTGGCCGAGCATCGCGCCTGGTTCGCGGAACTGGGGAGCGAAGACAACCCGAGCGCGGCCGTCGACGTGCTGCCGCGGGTCGACGCCACAACGCTCGGCGATGCGGCAACCGTGCACGCCCCGTCGGCCACGCCGGAGTGGGAGAGCCGCGTGCTGGCGCTCCACGTCGAGGGGTTTGCGGTCGTGGCAGGCGCGCTCGAAGCCCCGCGGCGCCTGCGCAAGCCGCTTGCGCCCTGGGCGCCCGGCCCCGGCCGCGTCCCCGGCTTCGCCCAGCCGCTGCTCTGCCCTTCCGTCCTGCACGGCATCGAGCTCGAACGCCTCCCCGACGTCGAACGGCTTCCCGCTTTCCGCCCGCCTGCGGACGAGCCGTGGGTCTACGACGCCTCGCTCGTACTTCGCCTCTAGAGCTCGACGGCGATGCGGTCGTCCACCCGCGTGAAGACGAGCGCACCGAGGGCGAGCGATGCGACGGCGGCCACCGCGAGGTAGAGCACGTCGCCGGCTGCGGGCACCTCGCCGTAGAAGAGCGGATCGCGGAGCGCGTAGAGCGGGGGCGTCAGCGGATTGGCCCAGCGCAGGAGGTCGACCACGACGTCGTAGTCCTCCAGGCCGCCGGGCAACTCCTCGAGTGAATAGAGGATCGGCGTCAGAAAGAACCATGGCAGCAGCAGTGCCGCCAGCAGGTGCTCCACGTCGCGGAACACCACGTTCGCAGACGCCACGGCCAGGGCCATCCCGCAAGTGAGCACGACGATCCCGGCCGCGATCGGTATCGACAGCAGCACCGTGTCCCGCGTCTCCGGGATGACGATCGCGTCGACGACGATCAGCCCGCCGAGCAGCACGGCAAACGGCACGAGCTGCGTCGCCACGACCGAGAAGGCGACGAGCTGCCGCGGGAAGCGCACCTTCTTGATCAGCTCCGCGTAGTCGAGCATCGACCGCGCGGCGCCGGTGAGCGAGGAAGAGACGAAGAGCCACATGCTGAGCCCGCAGAGCAGGAAGAGCGGGTAGTGGTCGATCGACGTCACCTCCCACAGCAGCGAAAAGACGAGCACGTAGATCGCCGCCAGCATGAGCGGGTTCACCAGCGACCACGCGACGCCGAAGATCGTGCCCTTGTAGCGGGCGCGGAGATCGCGGCGGAAGAGGCTGCCGAAGAGCTCGCGGTAACGCAGCAGATCTGCGTAGACGCTCACGGCGGAAGTCTAGGGACGGCCCTTGCGGGCGTAGATGGAGACGCCGGAGTAACCGTGGCAGCTCTGGGAGAAGAACGTCGCGGCGCTGCGCCCCACGCCGGGCACACGCAGCAGCCGCCCGGCGATCCGCCGGCCGGCGAGCTCGCTCGTAGCCCTCCGCCTGCTCGACGCGCCGCACGACGAGCCCTGCGCGGGAGAACGCCCAGAGATACGCGTACAGCGTGTGCACGTGCTCGTTGATGCCGTGGCCCTTCTCCTCCTGCTGGTCGGGAACGTCGACGGCGGCGCCAAGCGCGCGCGTGCCCTCGTTCAACGCACAGACCCAGCCACCCTTGCGCGTCACGCGCGCCATCTCGCGCACCATCGCCGTCATGTCGAGCGCGTGGTGCAGTGCGGCGACGCAGTACGTGACGTCGAAGGCTTGCGAGGCGAAGGGCAGGTGCTCGCCATCGGCCTGGACGCGACCGAAAGGGCCGATCCGCGCCTCGTAGAACGCCCCGCGGCCTAGCCCGATCACCGGGTCGGCGAGGATGTCCGTCGCCACGTACTCGCACCCGAGCGGCACGAGGTGCTGGGACGCCCATGCCTTGGCGGCGCCCACCTCGAGCACGCGCATGCCCGGCTGGACGTAACGGTCGAGGAGGAGCGAGAACGAGTGCTCGGTGGCACGCCAGTTCTTGTCGTCCCAGCCGAGGTCCCGGTTGAGATACGGCAGGTGTGCGTCGACCTCGTCGTCACGCTCGTACCAGCCGTGCGCCTTCGCCATCGCCGGCCAGCCCTCGATCTCGCGCCGCTTCGCATCGATGCCGGGCAGCCGGTCGTCGAGCATCCTCGGCATGTCGTCCTCGATCGGGAACACGCCGCCGCAGCGGCGGCAGCGGAGTCTGGCACCTTCGTCGTCGAGCGAGCCGCGGCAGACGGGGCAGCGCAGCAGTTCGAGCAGCGTGGGCGTCACGGACACGACGTACTCTGTACCCGAAAGGACGGCCAAACAGGTGCTTAACACGCCCGCATTACCGTTCCGGCCATGAGTGCCGTCGCGGCAATTGTCGCGTTCCCGGTCGCCGCCCTGACCATCTGGGCGCTGCTTCGCGACGGCCTCGGAGGGCGCTTCGTCGCCACTCCGTCGGACGACCGCTGGCACGAACAGGACACTCCTTCGTTCGGCGGCGTGGGCATCTTTCTCGGTCTGCTGGCAGGGATCGGCGCCTGCCTGCTGACGGGCGCGATCGATCCCTCGTGGGAGCTGGCGGGCATCGCCGGCGGCGCGACGATCGTGTTCGCCTTCGGCCTGATCGACGACCTACGCTCGCTGCCGCCGCCCGCGAAGCTCGCGGGGCAATTCGCCGCCGCTGGAGTCGTCATCGCATCGGGCATACGCGTCGAGATCGTCGACAACGGCCTTGTCGGAACCGCCCTCGGCCTCTTGTGGCTGGTCGCGATCACGAATGCGTTCAACCTGCTCGACAACATGGACGGGCTCGCGGGCAGCCTCGCCGTCGTCGGCGCGCTCTTCTTCGCAGTCGACGCCGTGTGGATCCATTCGGACGACCTGCTGCTTGTCGTCTCGCTGGCGCTCGCGCTGGCCGTGGCCGGCTTCCTCCCCTACAACTTCCGGCCGCGCAAGCCTGCCGCCGTCTTCATGGGCGACTCCGGCAGCCAGGTGATCGGCTTGACGCTGGCAGCGCTCGGTCTGGCGACGAGCTGGAAGGTCGCGGAGTCGACGATAGCCACCCTGATCATCCCGCTGCTCGTGCTCGCGATACCCATCCTCGACACGGCGCTCGTAACCGCCGTCCGGCTCGTCGAGGGCCGGCCGATCCACCAGGGAGGCCGCGACCACACGTCCCACCGGCTCGTGCGCAGCGGCATCTCCGAGAAGGGCACGGTCGTCCTGCTGACGGCGATCGCCGCAGGGCTGGGCTTGACCAGCCTCGCCTACTCGGGCCTGGACAACGGCTGGGTGACGCTTGTCGGCGTGCTCGTGACGTTCGCGTTGCTCGTGCAGCTGGCGGGCTTTCTGACGGACATCGACGAGGGCGAGAGGGTGGTCGACGGCAGGCCGGTGCGGCTGAGCAAGATCCTCCTCAGCCCGCGGCGACTCGTGGAGGTCGCCGTCGACTTCGCGCTGATCGCCGCCTCGTTCACGATCGCCTACCTGCTGTTCGTGGACGGGTCCGGCACGGACTACCAGAAGCACATCTTCCTCGTCTCGCTGCCGGCGATCCTCGCCGCGCGCTACCTCTGCTTCATCCCGGCCGGGCTCTACAGCGGCGTCTGGCGCTTCGCCGGGGCGCGTGAAGCCGCCGCCATCATCGTCGCCGTCATCGTCTCGGAGGGCCTGGCCTACGGAGTCGTCTGGTTCACGAGCCGTCCCTTCGGCGACTTCCCGCAGCGGATCTACGTGCTGGACGCGCTGATCGCGATGGTGCTGATCGGCGGCTCCCGCTTCGCCGAGCGTGTGCTGTTTCGTGCCCACGCGACGTTCCGCGACCGGCACGAGCGCCGCCGCACGCTGCTTGTCGGCGCCGGCCGCAGCGGCCGGAGCCTGCTGCGGGAGCTGCGGGAGACGCCGGGTGAGCAGGTCGTCGGCTTCGTCGACGACGACCGCCGGCTTCGCGGCCGCCGCATGCAGGGCGTGCCCGTGCTCGGCACCCTCCCAGAGATCGAGCGCGTCCTCTCCAGGTCGCGGCCCGACGTCGTGCTCGTGACCATCCCTGCGGCCCCGCGAGACCTCCTCGACACGGTGGTGCAAGCCTGCGAGCAGGCGCAAGTACCCTGCAGATTCGTGCGCAGGGATCTCGACGTCGATCCGGTCGTCGCGTTGGGCGCCGCAGTCGAATGACGACCTCCGCCGCCCCGGCGGCGGCTGCGGGAGAGCGGACCTGGCTCGACCGGGTGTACGCCGCCCTGCCGCTCGCGTCCATATTCATCTGGCTGGCCGCGCTGTACGCGTATCAGTCCTGGCGGCACTCCTCGCCGTGGCTCTTCACGGACGAGCTGGAGCTGACGCAGCTTTCGCGAAGCATCGCCGCTACGGGCGAGGCGGCGCGGCGCGGTCAGCCTCACTTCTTCGAGACGCTCTACACGTACCTCACGGCACCCGCCTGGTGGATCAACTCGACGGCGCAGGCGTACGACCTCGTTCGCTACATCGGTGTCTTCACGATGACCGCGGTCGTCTTCCCGACGTACTTCCTCGCGCGGACGATCGTCGGCAAGCCCGC
Organism: uncultured Actinomycetes bacterium; assembly: GCA_963711315.1. Taxonomy (GTDB): domain Bacteria; phylum Actinomycetota; class Thermoleophilia; order Gaiellales; family Gaiellaceae; genus PALSA-612. Next base: position 404,207 of record CAVQDQ010000004.1, on the reverse strand, counting down.
GGCACTGTTCGCCGCAGCGGGCGCCGGCGCCGTCCCCGCCCTCGCCTACTCGCAGGTCATCTCCGAGGAAGCGCTCGCCTATCCGTACGCGGCGCTCTGCTGCTTCCTGATCGCGAAGGCAATCGCCGTCCGGACGCGCTGGTGGATCGCCGGCGCCGCAGTCGCGTCGCTCGTCGCGCCCCTCGTCCGGGCCGAGCTGGCCGTGATCGCGGTGACGTTCGTCCTGGCTGCGTTCTTCTACTTCCTCACGAGCGAGACCGGAAGACGCTGGCGGTCCGGTTGGACGGCCTGGGACTGGATCGGTGCCGTCGTCCTGACTACCGGCGCGATCGTGTTCTTCTCGGCTGTCGTAGGCAACTTCTCGCAGAGCTGGCTGATCGCCACCGGCCACTACCGCGGTCGGATGATCGAGTATGGCGTCTGGGCCGGCGGTGCGTTCGTCATCGGCCTCGGCGTGCTACCGGTCGTAGCTGCCCTCGCGGGGCTCGTTCGCCCGAGGGACGAGGAGCGGACGCCGGCGCTGCGCGCGTTCACCGCGCTCCTGCTCGCTGCGCTCCTGTGCTTCGGCTTCTACACCGCCGTCAAGGCCTCGTATCTCTCGACGTCCTTCGGCACCGTGATCGTCGAGCGCAACCTCATCTATCTCATCCCGCTCGTCTTCGTCGGCACAGCGCTCTGGCTCGAGCGGCCGCGCCTTTCGTGGATCCCCCTGGCGGCGGCGACCGGCTTCGTCGCCTACTTGCTCGTGTCGGCCAACTACGCGCTCGAGAACGTCCCGTATTCGGACGCGCTCGGTCTCGCCATCGCGCAAATGTCGAACCGAAACCTCTCGTTCACGGACAACGCGGTGCAGTGGGCGCTGATCGTGACGCTGGCGATCTCGGTGCTGTTGCTCGTGCTGCCCAGACTGCTCGGCGCGCGCAGGACAGCGGTTCGGGCCGTGGTCGGCCTGACTGCGGCGCTCGTCCTCGCGTGGACGCTGACCGGCCAGATCTCGGCCGCCAAGTACTCGAACGACTCCGGCGACCTCATCACGCGCAACTACCCCAAGCCGTTGACCTGGCTGGACGACATCACCGGCGGCGAGCCGGTGCTCTACCTCGGCCAGAACATCAATGCGGGCGCCGCGCTCGGCCTCTGGCTGACCGAGTTCTGGAACCGCTCGCTCAAGCACGTGTGGAGCCTGGACGGCACGGCGCCGGGACCCGGGCCGGTCCTGACGCCCGACCTCGCTGCCACTGACGGTCGGCTCTCGCCCGACCCCGGTGTGCGCTATGTGCTCGCGGAACGGGGCGTAGACGTGGCCGCCAAGCTCGTCGCCCGGCCCCCGAAGTCGGGACGCTGGTTTGTCTACAAGCTCGACGGGCCGCTCCGCCTCGCCCACGCCGAGACCGGTGTCTTCACCGACGGCTGGATGGGCGCCGAGAGCGCCTACAACCAGTACGCGTCGCCGAGCGGCAAGGGCGGAAACATGGTGGTCCGCCTCGGCCGCTGGGCGTGGGGCGGCCCGGACAAGCCCGGGCGTGTGCTGATCAGAGTCGGCACGCTCGTCAAGGGCGCCGACAAGCAGCCGCACATCGGTGAGGTGACGGCCACCCGGCGCTGGACGATCCACAGCCTTTCACGGGCGACGTTCGTGATCCCGGCTCCGCCACCGCCGTTCCGTGTCGAGGTGACCGTGCGGCCGACGTTTTCACCCTCCGACTACGCGGGCGAATCCGACCGGCGCGAGCTCGGCGCGCAGGTCGGGTACCTGTTCATCCCTCGCGGCTCGCGCTGACGAGGTAGCTGAAGCGCACGCGGAGCAATGCGCGGGCGAGCGGGCCCGAGCGCTCGGCGGCGCGGAGGGCGGCCGCCAACGGGCGAGGCAGGCCGTGCCGTTGCGGGAAGAAGAACGGGTGTAGCTCGACTCGGCCCAGCCCTGCTGCCTGCAGGTCGGCGACCACGTCGTTGACGCGGTACTGGCGCGGATTGAGGTCGAAGACCAGCTTCCGGTCCGTATAGCCGGCGATGTGGCGGAAGAGCGCCCGGCGGTCGTGCGCGTAGTAGACGGCGCGAAAGCACGTGGTGCAAGCCACGGGAGCGGGCGGCCGGTAGTCGTTGAGGTCGGCGAGCACGATCTCGGCACGGTCGCCGACACGATGGTGGGCGGCCTCCACCATCGGCGCGGAGAGGTCGACGCCGACGTAGCGGCATCCTCTGGCCAGCAGCGGCTCCGCCAGCCCGGCGTCGCCGCAGGCGAGGTCGAGCACGGTGTCGCCCGGCTGGAGCGGCGGCCGCAGCGAGGTGACCAACTCCGCCCGGTGCGCGAGGTAGCCAGACGGATCGGCGTACGCGTCCTCGGTCCAGCCTTCGGCCTGCGGGTCGTACTTCTCGGTGCTCAAAGCGCCTTGAGCCGCTCGGGGTGCTTGCGGACGAAGCGGACGATGCCGCGCCAGTGCCAGAGCGTGCGCTTCGTGAAGAAGCTCCTGTCGGTCGCAGCGTCCCAGCGATGGCGGACGACGGCGCCGGGCACATACCACCGCTGCCAGCCCGCCTTCGCCGCCCGGTAGCAGAGGTCGATCTCCTCGCCGTACATGCGAAAGCCCTCGTCGACGCCGCCCAGCTCGTGGAGCATCAGGCGGCGGAGAAGCAGGCAGCCGCCGAGCATCCAGTCGGTCTCGACGGGCTCGGTGGGGTGCTCGTCGAGCAGGTAGTGGTCGCGCTGGTGCTCGAGTGGTGGGCGCAGCCTGCGGAGCGGCGTACGCCGGACGAGCGTGCCGCCCACGGTTGGAAAGCGGCGCCGTGAGGGTTGCCAGGAGCCGTCCGGATCGACCAGCTGCGGCCCGACCACCCCGCAGCGGGGATGCGCCTCGATGAACTCACGGAGCACTGCAATCGCTCCCGGCTCGGGCACGGCGTCCGGGTTGGAGACGAGCACGAGCTCACCGGCGGTCGCGCGCGTGCCGGCGTTGATGTTGGCCGCGAAGCTCGCAGGGCGTGCGTTCTCGATCACGCGAGCGCCAAGCGCATCTGCGGGCTCCGAGCCTGGCGTGTTCGCGATCACGACCACTTCGTCGACCTGAGCCACGAGCGCGGGCAGCGACTCCGAGAGCTCCTCACGGTGGCCGTGTGAGATGACGATGGCGGAGACCCTCACGCCGCGAGCACCTCCAGGTACACAGCGACCGTGCGGCGCGCCGTCTCCTCCCAGGTGAAGTGCCGCGCACGCTCCAGGCCCGCCGCGACCAGTCGCTCGCGCTCGGCCAGGGCCTGCCGGATGCCCTCAGCCAGCCGCTCGGGCTCGACGAAGACGGCCGCCTTCCCGGCCACCTCCTTCATGGCGGGGTCCGGCGTGGCGACGACGGGCGTCCCGGAGGCCATCGCCTCCAGCACCGGCAAGCCAGAAGCCTTCGTAGCGGGACGGCATGACGACGCAGGCGGCGCCGCGGTAGAGCTCCACCAGCTCCACCTGTGTGACGTAGCCGCGGAGCCGGGCGCCGCGCCGCTCGAGCTCTCGTGCGAGCTCCGCGTCGCGCACCGGTCCGGCCACGACGAGTGGCACGCCCACCGCAGTGGCCGCCTCGGCGGCAGCGAGCGGGTTCTTGCGTTTCTCGACGGATCCCACCAGCAACAGGTACTCGCCGGGTTCGCCGTCACCGGGCGAGAAGGCGGAGTCGACACCGTGCGGCGTGACCGTGATCTTCTCCGGGGGAACTCCGTACAGCTCGACGACGTCGGCCTTCGTTCGCTCCGACACCGCGAGGACGCGCGCGGCGCGCCTGGCCGAGCGAGGCACGACGGTCTTGAAAACCAGGCGCTCGTGTGGCGGCATCACGGAAGGATTGCGCTCGAACGAGAGGTCGTGGATCGTGACGACGCCGGCGCACGGGCAGCGGAGCGGCAGCGCATGTTGGAAGTGCGCGAGCGCCGGGCGCAGGTCTCGCAGCACGCGTGGCACCGACCATGCCATCCGCAGCTCCTGTGAGCGGGCCGGGACCTGCACGGCCTCGATGCCGTCGGGGACGAGATCGGGCCGCCGAGTGAGTGCCGCGAAGCGCAGCCGGCCGGCTGCGGCGGCGGGCAGATGGCGCAGGAGGTTGACGACATACGTCTCGTCGCCGGTGCGCCGGCGCCCGAGCACGTCGGCGTCGATGACCACGAGACTCATGCGGCGACTTCCCGGTAGACGTCGGCGGTCGCGCGCGCCACCGCCTCCCACGAGAAGGCGCGGGCACGTTCGAGGCCGAGCCGGCGCAATTCATCGCGTCGTTCCACCGCTTCCGCGATGCCTGAGGCGATTGCAGCCGGGTCGTACGGGTCGACGAGCACCGCGGCGCCGCCGGCCGTCTCCTCTGTCGCACCGCCCCGGCTCGTGACCACCGGCGTCCCGCAGGCCATCGCCTCCGCTATGGGCAGGCCGAAGCCCTCGTACAGCGATGCGTAGACGACGCACCTCGCGCCCCGATAGAGACGCGCCAGCTCGTCGTCGGAGACCCGCCCTAGCCAGCCCGCAGCCTGAACGCCGCCCCAGCCGCGGGCGCCGACGACGCGCAGTTCGGCGTCGGCCAGACGGGCTGCCTCCTGGACCCGCTCGAGGTTCTTCCGCGGCTCCAGCGTGCCCACGGCCAGCACGTAGTCGCCCTCGGCCGCGCGGCCGTCGGGCGAAAAGACCTCTGCCACGCCGTTCGGAATGACCGTCACCTTTCCCGGCGGCGTGCCGAGCAGCTCGACGAGCTCGCGCTTCGTGAACTCGGAGACGGCGACGATGCGGCTCGCCGCCCGCGCCACCCGAGGTACGCACGAGCGGCTGTAGCGCCGCGTCCACTGGTTGAACGTCTCTGGGTGGCGCAGGACGGCGAGATCGTGAACGGTAACGACCAACGGCATCGGCGGGGGTGAAATCGGCCCGCGGAACGTCGGGCAATGGAGGACGTCGAGCCGCTCGCGCCTCGCCAGGCGTGGAAGGCTGACCGGGTACCACCACGCGTCGCGGTAGACAGTCACCGTGCGCCCGGAGCCGCGGCGGCCGAGGCGCACGAGCTCGATGCCCTCGATCCGCTTCGACTGCCTCGATGTAGCGCGCGGTGCCGGCGCGGGTCTGGTCGAGCGGCGAGATGTCGAGGCCCACGCGCATCAGGCCGCTTCCACGTACGCACCGAGGAAGACCCGGCCCGTGTGGCTCCACGAGAAGCGCGCGGCATTGAGAAGGCCGCGCGAAACGAGCTCGTCTCGCCGATCGAGCGCGATCTCGATTGCCGCGGCAATTGCGGCTGGATTCTCGGGATCGGCACGCACGGCGGCGTCGCCGCACGCCTCGTCCATCGACTCGTGCGACGAGCAGACGACAGGCGCGCCGCAGGCCATCGCCTCGATCACAGGCAGGCCGAAGCCCTCGAAGCGCGACGGGTACGCGAACACGGCTGCGCCGCGGTACAGGCCGGCCAGCTCGTCGTCGTCCACATAGCCGAGCCTGACGATGCCCGGCCGGTCGAGCGCCGGCTGCTCGCCCCACCCCTCCGCGCCAACGACCGCCAGCAACAGGTCGTCGCCGCGGCCGAGCAGCGCATGCGCCTCCACGAGCGCAGCGAGGTTCTTGCGCGGCTCGAGCGTCGCCGACGGTGAGGACGTAGTCGCCGCCGAGCTCGGCACTCGCGCCGTCGGCCGTGAAGACGGCGTCCACTCCCGGCAGCGCCACCCGCACCCGATCCTCGGGCACGCTGAGCAGCTCGACGACTTCGCGTGCGGTGAACGCCGAGTTGGCGAAGACGAGATCGCATGTGCGCGCCGCGTTCCGGTACTTCGCCGTGTGCATGCGGCGAGTGCGGCCTTGCACCCACTCCGGGTGCCGCAACGGCACGAAATCGTGAACCGTCGTCGAGCGGATCCCTCCGCGCTGTGGCGGATACATCCAGTCCGAGAAGTGGAGCACGTCCACCGGGCCGAGGAAGCGCTCGACGGGAGGCCACCCCAGGCGGCTCCAACCCTGGCGCCAGAAGTGGGCGAAGGGGAGGAACTGGAGCGAGAGCTCGACCGGGATGCCGGCAAGCGCCGTCGGGGATCGCCTTCTTCCCCTGCGGGCTGGTGGGCGCGAAGGCGACGATCTCGTGCTCACCCGCGGCCGCCTCCGCCAGTCCCGCCAACGACCCGCGGAGGTACGTGCCGATCCCCGATCGAGGATGCGAGAGCGGTGCGACGTCGAAGGCGATCCTCACGGCTTGTATTCGAACCGATTGAAGTGCATCCCAAGCTCGCGGCCGTCAGGATTCTCGCCGCCGGTAACGACCGTGGGCATCGCCGTGCTCTCGACCGTGAAGTGGACGACGCACTTGTCGCCATCCGGGCTCCAGCGGGACGCGCAAGGTCTTGGTCAAGGCTGGAAATACGACTGACCGAGCGACGACCGTCCGCCGACACGCGCCACCACAGCGTTCGGCTCGTCGAACAGCGCTGGGGTCGCTCTGCAACTCGACCTCGAGCGTGCCGCCGCGGCAATCGTGTCGCGTGTACGTGACGTTCCGCCTCGACCACGTATCTCGCGGGTAGAGGCCGTCGACGAAAGCCAGCTGTCGCAGCGGCCCGTCGACGCGATAGAGGAGCATGCGAGTCCGCTCGTCCTCGGCCAGTACCTTGCCGTCGAGCTCGACCGAGGCGTCGGTCAGCAAGTCCTCGGCGACGACGACGGCCGTTCGGCCCACGGACGTAACCCGGTGCGCCTGTCGACGCGGACGGGCGTCTGGGCGAGGCCGCCGGGCACCGCGGGCCCTGTCGTGTAGATCCTGCCGACGCTGCGATTGAAGAGCTCGTTCTCCCAGACCGTGAACTTGTCCGAGGTTCCGGTCCAGACGAGCGATACGTCAGCGTCCGACCCCACCGCCCGGTCGATCCAGTCGCGCTGCTGCGACGAAATCCCGCCGAAGAGGTGCTGTGCCGAGCGGAAGCGATGCTCCGCCACGATCGGGTGCTGTGAGACGGCGAAGTAGACGAGCACGAGCCCCGGCAGCACGAGCGCATAGCGCCGGGGAACGAAGAGGAAGGCGAGGCCGGCGACGACCGCGCCGGCGAGGACGACGAGGCTCGCGTCCGAAAGGGCGAGGCCCTTCTCGACGAGCCAGCCCAGCGGCAGCAGCGCCGCGGTGTCTGACACGGCGTTGAGGCCGATGAAGTCGTCGTACGGGATCGCGAGCGGTAACCCGACGGCGAGTAGAGCCGCAATCGCTGTCGCCGGCTGAGGCCTCGGCAGGCCGCGCTCGAGCCACACGAGCAGCGCGATCAGGAACAGCGCCCCGACGTAGAACATGTTTCGCTCCTCGATGCGGAATGTCTGCTCGGAGGCGAAGACGGCGACCTCGAGTACGAGCCAGAACGAGAGGCTGACGGCCGCGGCGACGAAGATGCGGTCGCCGCTCGGTCAGCCGGCGCGGCATGAGCGCCAGGAGGATCAGTGCCGCAAAAGGGATCACGCCGAGCGCGAGGCTGAGCTCCCCGACGTGGTACGCGAACCACTTCGCCACCTCCCGCACCGAGTAGTCGGCGCGGCCCGCCACCTCGTAAGCGCCGAAGACCCCGAGCGGCGAGCGTCCTCTGGCCAACTGGACGACAAGGATCCCGAGAAGCCCGCGGCAGCCAGTTCGTACACAAGCGCATAGCGACGGAACGCGGCCCTCCCTGCCACGAGCAGCGGCGCCGTCAGCAGCGCCGGTAGCAGCGCCACCGCCTGCTGGCGGGTGAGGTAGGCAACGAGGCAGACGCCTAGCACGATCGCCGTTCGGAGTGGAGTCGGCCGCTCGAGCCACAAGACCATTGCCAGGGCAGCACAGAGAAACAGCGGGTAGAACGCGTTCTCCGTCATCAAGGTCGCCGTGTAGACCATCGACGGCACGGCAACGGTCAGCGCCGCAGCCACGAGGGCGAGTGGTTCCGAGAGCACGCGGCGGGCGAGGAAGTACGCCGGCACGGCCGCGAGCGACATGACGAGCGCGTTGATCGCCTTCGCCGCCGCGTACGCCTGCGGCACCGACTCGAAGATCGCCCACGCGGGTGCGATCAGCGCCGGGTAGACGATGCCGTATGCCGCAGTCGCCTCACCTCGGATGAGGAAGCGGCCGGAGTCCGCGAGGCTCTTCGCGAGCTCCGAGTAGATGAGCTCGTCGACCATGATCCACGGCGCGACCGTGCCGCGTCCGAGCACATAGCGGACGAGCGTCGAGACGGTGACGATGCTCGCGAGCCAGGCCCACGCCGGGACGCGGGCGAGATATCTACCCAAGCTCAGCCTCGCGCAGGCGGGCCGCCAGCTCCTTCGCCTCGGGATCGTCGGAGCCGATGCCCACCTCGGCGGCGGCCTCCGCCACCTCACGCGTCACGGCCTCGCGAACGGCCTCGCCGCCCGCGGCTTCCTCGAGCGTGGCGACGTAGAGGTCCGCGACCCGGTCGAGCGCATGCTCCGTCGTTACCAGCTCGAGCGCGGCGGCACTCATCGCTGCCGCGCGCGTCGTCGTCGCTCAGGAGTCGCTCCAGCTCGGTGGCCAGCGTCTCCACCTCCCGCTCGTCCGGGGCCACCTTGACGGCCACCGTGTCGGGCAGCTCCGAGAACCAGCCGACATCGGAGACGACGAGCGGACGGCCGATCGAGAGCGCCCGGATAACGGTCCCCGATGTCTCGCCCATCGTCGGCGAGCGCAGCGAGACGACGACGTCACACGAAGCCATGAGCGACCAGAGCCGTTCCTCGTCGACGTAGTCCTCGCGCGTCACTCCCTCAGGCACGCCGAGATCGGCGAGCCGGCGCGAGGCACTACCTACGAGGAGCAACCGCGCGCCGGGGAGCCGCTCGCGCAGCCGCGCGAAGGCCGCGTAGAGCTGCGGGATCCGCTTGCTCTCGTTCAGGTGGCCGAAGCAGCCGATGAGCTTGCCCTCGGTGGCCATCTCGGCTGCCCGTGTCCAAGCCGGATGCGGGATTCGTGCGATCGGACCCTCGTAGCCCGCGGCGCGCGAGCCCTCCTCCACGTAGCGCGAGTGGACGATAAGGCTCCGCGCGAGCCTCAGGATCTCGCCCGCGAGCGGGAAGTCCTGCGGCCGCGTCTCCCACAACGGCGGAATGCGATTGTCGAGGACGCCGTAGGCGAGCAGGCGGCCGGCGAGGCCGTACTCCGCGCTCCATCGCCGCCAGGTAGGCGGCCGCGTCACCACGGGCCAGCGTGATACCCGCCACGAGGTGGTGCAGGACGAGCTCGTGGAGGACGACTACGCCGGGCCGGCGGCGCAGCGCTTCGACGATCCAGCCGTGAGCTTCCGGATCGTTGCCTACGTGGTAGAGGGCGACGTCGGCCTTCGGGGCGCGGCGGAAGCGGCCCGGCCGTGCGATCTCGACGTCGATCCGCTGCTCCAGTGCGGGGAGCAGCAGCGCGCTGTAGTCGGCGACGCCCGAGCGCGAGGGCGGCAGAGGGGAGTAGTAGGCGACGTTCATGCGAGAAGGCGGTCGATCGCGCGGTCCCACGTCAACTGCTCCGCGACCGCCCGGCCCGCCTGCCCCCACGTGCGCGCGTCCTCTACGTGGTCGCGGAGCCATGCGCACGCTTCGGCAACTGCAGCAGCTCGTGGCTCGCACACGAGCCCGGTACGCCGGTCGGAGACGACCTCCAAGCGGGCCGCCGGCGTCGGCGGTCGTGATGACGGGCTTCTCCGCCAGAAACGCCTCGAAGGGAACCATGCCGAAGTCCTCGTCCACGGGGGCGTAGTAGACGGCGAGGCAGCGGGCGTAGAGGTCGACGAGCTGGGATTCGTCGACGCGGCCGGAGAACGTCACGCGCCCGTCGAGGCCATGCCTCGCCGCCAGCTGCTCGAGCCGTGCGCGGTCGGGCCCGTCCCCGACGACCACGCCGCGCAACGTCGAGTCGGCGACCAGCGCCTCGAGCATGAGGTCGACCCGTTTCGCGCGATCGAGCCGGCCGACCGAGAGCACGAAGTCGCCGTACTCGTCGCAGCGGTAGTCGAGTTGCTGCGGGGGATGTGGCATCACCTCGGCGGCGATGTCCGTCGAGCGCATGAGGCGGTCGGCGACGTTTTGCGAGGTCGCGAAAACGCGGCGGGCCTCGCCGAGGCAGACGCGGTCGAGGCGTTGCACGTGCCGGCGGAGGGCGCGGTCGGACGGCGACTCGGAGAACTGGCCCAGCTCGGTGCGGTCGAGCTCGTACGCCTGGCGGAACTGGTGGAGCAGCCACACGACCTTGTTCGGATGGCGGACGCAGTACGAGGGGAACTTCGTCGCGATCACCATGTCGATCGCGCGGCCGTCGGCCTCTGTCAGGTCGGCGAGCCGCCAGAGGAGGGCCTGACTCAACACGCGCACGCCCGGGTACCACTTGAAAGGAAGCGTGACGACGTCCGCCTCGTGCCCGCGCCGGCGCAGCTCGCTCGTGAGCTCGTCGGCGAAGATCTCGGCGCCGCCGCGCTCGAACGGCACCTGCGGACGGCAGACGGCGATCCTCACGACCGCGCGAGAATTGCGTAGTCGAGCGGCCCGAACAGCAGCTCGTTCAACCGGCGCACGTTCGCCGCGATCACCGGGTCGTCGGGCACCGCGAGCTTCTCTTCGGGCTCGTTGAGGAAGCGCGTCGCCACCTCGCGGAAGCCCGCCTGCTCGGCGAGCAGCACGAGCGTCTCCGGCACGAGCGGCTGCGCATGTGTGAGGTCGGCGAAGTAGCTGCGGAGCGCGAGCGGCGAGAGCGGGTTGATCGTCTCGGCGACGAGCAGACCGCCCGGACGAAGCTTGGACGCGGCGAGCTCGAGCAGCCGGACCAGCGTCCCCGGAGGAAGGTGCTCGACGACCTGCGCGGCAAAGATGCCGCCGAGCGAGTCGTCTTCGAGAGCCTCCAGGTACGCGAGGGCATCCGCCTGCTCCACGGCGAGCCCCTCCCCCTGGGCGTACGCGACCATGTCAGCGTCGGCGTCCACCCCGCGCGCTTCGACGCCGGCCTCGCGCAGCAACGTGAGGAACTCGCCCCGACCGCAGCCGATGTCGAGCACCGGGGCCGCGTCCCGGAAGTCGTCGACGTAGGGACGCTGACGCTCGCGTACGCCGGCCGTCGAGCCGCGCATCCTCGCCTCGAACCCGAAGTAATCCGGGACAGCAGTCGCAGCCGGCTGCGTCGCGACGGTGGTCACAGCAGCGAGTGCCGATCCCGGTCCGCGCCGTTCGACGCGCCGCAGACGCTCTTCGAGCTCGACGAGCGTACGGCGGCTCGACTCGTCACCAGCGGCTGCCCGATCGACCGTCTCGTACAGGTCGTCGACGAGCTTGAGCACCGCGTCGTTGAAGGCTCGCTGCTCTGCCGCCAACGGCTCGACATACCACCGCAGCAGCGGCCGTAACAGACGCTTGACGGGATATGCGATCGCGCCTTTGATGCCCGGGCGTCGCTCGAGCGGCCGCTCGGCCGAGACCGGCCACATGCGCTCGGCCTGAGCGCGCCAGGTCGCGCGAGCGCCCTCGGCACCGACGCCGCCACGCCGAATCTCTTCGCGAAGTTCCTCGAACAGCGCGACAGCGTCAACCTCCGCCGACAGCGAAGCCTGTGCAGACGCACCATCGTGCACGCCGCTGTCCGGCATGCCCAGATCGTAGCCCCGGTCTGTTACGGCATCGTTAGCGGGCGGCGCGGCTAGGCTCGACGCCGTGCGCATCGGCATCAGCCTGCTGACCCTCGTGCCCGGGCTCGTGGGGGGCTCGGAGACGTACGCTCGCGAGCTCTGCCGCGCCCTCGCACGCGTCGGCGAGCTCGACTACGCGGCGTTCGTGCCCACCGTCGCTCCGGGCGCAGGCGACGGGCTGCCGACCACCCTGGTGCCGGAGTACCGGGCGAGAACGACGATGCCCGGACGTATCGCCGCGATGTCGCTGGCCACCACCATGCCTGGGCCAATCCGTCGCCACTTCGATCGTGCGGCGCTGGATGCCCTGCACTTTCCGCTCAGCGTGATGGTCCCCCGCGTCGTGCGGCCCCCCGCGGTGACGACGATCCACGATCTCCAGCACGAGGTCTATCCGCAGTTCTTCTCGCGGGCAGAGCATGCCTATCGCCGCGCGGCATACGGCTGGACGGTGCAACGCAGCCGCTACTTGATCGCCATCTCGGAGCACGCGAGGGGAACGCTGCTCGAGCGCTACGGCCTCTCCCCGGCGCGCGTCCGCACGATCCACCTCGGCATCGACCACGGACGGTTCACCCCGGACGAGAGGCAGCGTGGGCCCTTTCTCCTTTACCCCGCGAACCGCTGGCCGCACAAGAACCACGAGCGCCTGTTTGCAGCGTTCGCGCGCGTGCGGCGAGACCGCCCGGAGTTGCGACTCGTGCTGACGGGACAGGGCCACGAGCGGGCGCAGCTGCCGGACGGCGTCGAGTCGCGCGGGCACGTGTCCCCGGATGAGCTCGTCGAGCTGTACCGCAGCGCCGCCTGCCTCGTCTTCCCCAGCCTGTACGAGGGTTTTGGGCTACCGCCTCTCGAGGCGATGGCGTGTGGCTGCCCCGTGGCGGTCTCGAGTGCCACGTCGCTGCCCGAGGTCTGCGGCGATGCGGCCGAGTACTTCGACCCGCTGTCTCCCGAGGACATGGCTGCCGCGATCCTCCGCGCGCTCGACGGGCGGCTCGTAGGACGAGGGTTGGCGCAGGCGGCTCGCTTCACGTGGGGCGCGTGCGCTCACGCTCACGACTTCGTGTACCGCGACGTCAGCGCTTGACGAAGCCAAGGCGGACGACGTCGCCGCCGGGTGCGGCGACCTCTCGGCCGAGTAACCCGTAGACCGGTCCCAGCGGCACGAGCCACGGGAAGGAGCGCACGTAGGCCTCGTTCCAGTTGGGCTGCATGCGCACGACCTCGCGCGACACGAGCTCGAGCGCCGGCGCGGCGGCGACGAGCGCGTCGACGCGAGGCGGGTCGTACCAGCGTTGGAAGAACGAGCGCCCCGCGTCGCCGGGCTCGTTCGCGTAGACGGGAGCGTCCCGCCAGTCCTCCCGGTACGCGAGCGCATGTGGAAGGGTCACCAGCACGCGACCTCCCGGCCGCACGACGCGCGCCAGCTCGCCGAGGGCCTCGGCATCGCCAGGCGCCTCGATGTGCTCGAGCACCGAGACCGAGTACGCGTGATCGAACGAGCTGTCCTCGAACGGCAGCGCACGGCCGTCGGCCACCTGTAGCTCGAGGCCCGGAACATCCCCGGCCAGCGCGCGCCACGTCTCGATCTCCCGCTCCAGCTGGTCGACGGACGTGACGAGGACGCCGTGCCGCGCGAGCACGACCGCGAGCAGCTTGGGACTGGCGAGGTCGAGGACACGCTCACCCGGCTGCGCGCCCAGCAGCTCGGTCGCCCACGGCAGCTCGAGGTAGCGACTGGGATCGAGCGGGACGACTACGCGGACGACGGCCTCGCGGCGATACCCATGTCGAACCAGATGGCCCAGGCCGAGCCTCACGCTCTCGGCCCAGAGGCTCGCCCATCCACGCACCAACAAACCTTTACAGCCAGGATTACTCTTGCGGCCATGAGCGGGGCGGGTGCCGAGAGCATCTGGACCGAAGCTGCGATCGCCGATCTGCGGCGCGAGCTCGGTGACGTCTACGAAGGGCGCACGGCGCTCGTCACCGGCGCCGACGGCTTCATGGGCTCGCACCTCACGGAGGCGCTCGTGGAGCTCGGCGCGAACGTCGTCGCCTTCGTCCGCGCCACGTCGAGCGGCGCGCTGAACAACATCGGCCACCTCCGCTCGCGAATGCGCATCAAGTTCGCCGACCTCACCGATCGCACGTCGGTCGACTACCTCGTCCGCGAGCTGAAGCAGGCGCCGGACCGACCCTACGTCTTCCACCTCGGGGCCCAGGCCCACGTCGGCGAGTCCTGGCACCGGCCGTACGAGACGGTGATGACGAACGTCGTCGGCACGCTCAATCTCCTGCAGTCGATCCTCGACCACGACCTCGAGGTGGAGCGCTTCGACACTGCCGGCACGTCGGAGGAATACGGCAACCCACGCGATGCCGTTCAGCACCACCACGACTTCGACTCCGACGGAGGCGTCGTCTTCCACGAGCGCTCGCCGATCAATCCGAAGTCCGTGTACGCGACGTCGAAGGTCGCGGCGGACTTCTTGACGATGAACTACTACGACGCATTCGGCATCCCAGGCGTCGTCACGCGGATGTTCAACAACTACGGGCCGCGGCAGAACCCGCGCTTCGTCACCGGCACGATCATCACCCAGGCACTGGAGCGGCCGCGCGTCGAGCTCGGTCAGCTCGAGCCGCTCCGCGATCTCTGCTACTGCACGGACGGCGTCCGCGGCCACCTGATGGTCGCCGCGCACGGCATCCCCGGCGACGTCTACGTCTACGGCCAGGGCGAGAACATCTCGATGCGCGACTGGGGCGAGCTCATCCTCCGCGTTGGCGAGGAGGAAGGCCACTGGCCCGGCGACCGCGAGCTCGTGAGCGTGCCCGAGCGCCATCGACCGGGCGCCAGCGAGGTGCTCGCGCTGAAGGTCGGCTACGAGAAGCTCGCACGCGAGACCGGCTGGCAGCCTCTCGTCTCCTGGGAAGACGGAGTGCGCCGCACGATCGCGTGGTACGCGGACAACCGCGACAAGTGGGCCGGCCGCGTCGACTGGATAGCGCCGTCGCCCGCTCCGGTCGAATGAGGGCGCTCGTCACCGGCGGCTCGGGCTTTCTCGGCTCCCATCTCGTCGAGCGGCTGGAGCGCGACGGCCACGACGTGATCGTCCCGCGCAGCGCCGACTACGACCTCACGCACGAGGACGATGCGGCGCGGCTGCTCCGCGAGACCGAGCCGGAAGTTGTCTTCCACCTGGCGGCCGTCGCCGGCGGCATCGGCGCCAACCGTGCCGAGCCCGGCCGATTCTGGCACGCGAACCTCCTGATGGGCACGCACGTCATCGAGCAGAGCCGCATCGCGGGCGTGCGCAAGCTCGTACTGCTGGGAACGATCTGCTCGTATCCCAAGTTCACCCCGGTGCCTTTTCGCGAGGAGGAGCTCTGGAACGGCTACCCGGAGGAGACGAATGCGCCCTACGGCGTCGCGAAGAAGGCGCTGCTCGTCGGCGCGCAGGCCTACCGCGAGCAGTACGGGCTGAACGCCATCACGCTGCTGCCTGTGAACCTCTACGGGCCGCGCGACAACTTCGACCTCGAGACGTCGCACGTCGTCCCGGCGCTGATCCGCAAGATGCTGGAGAGCCGCGACGAGGTCGTGCTGTGGGGAGACGGAACGCCGACGCGAGAGTTCCTCTACGTCGAGGACTGCGCGGACGGCATCGCGCTGGCCGCCGGGCAGTACGACGGCCCGGAGCCCGTGAACCTCGGCTCGGGTGAGGAGGTCTCGATCCGTGACCTGGCTGCGCTCATCGCCGACCTGACCGGCTTCGAAGGCCGGATCACGTGGGACACGTCGAAGCCGAACGGCCAGCCGAGGCGGCTCCTCGACACGACCAAGGCGACCGAGCTCTTCGGCTTTCGCGCACACACGAGTCTCCGCCACGGCCTCGAGCGCACCATCGCCTGGTACCGAGAGCACGCATCCGCACCCGTATGAGGGCGCAGCGCGTCTGGCGCGCCGCTGCCCGCATCTGGAACGGCATCCCCCTCCGTGAGCCTTGGCGCCTGCTCGTGCCGCTGCTCGTCGTCCACTGGCTCGCGCTGCTCGTCTTCGCCGCACGGGTGAACCACAACGGCTGGCTCTTCTACCAGGGCGGCGACCAGATCTGGTTCTGGACCACGGGCTGGCTCATGGGCCACGGGTCGATCACCGTGCCGAACGTCTCGCAGGGGTGGCCGATGCTGCTCGTGCCGTTCACGTGGATCGGTGGCCCCGGCTTCCTCGGAGGCCTGCCGGGGCCGCTGCTGCTGCAGGCGCTCGTCGTCGCGCCGATCGCCCTCTGGTGCGTGTACGAGCTCGGGGCGCGCATCGGCGGCCGTGTGATCGGCTACTGGGCGGCCGCCATCTGGACGCTCGGCCCATACCTCGCGGTCCCGCTCTTCGTCGAGCGGTACCACGAGAAGTACGTCGACCAGTTCCTGCCCCTGCCGCTCGGACTGACGGCGATGGCGGACTACACGGGCACGGTCTTCCTACTTCTGTCGGCGGTGTTCACGCTCCGCGCGATCGAGAACCGAGACCCGGCGAACCGTTGCCGTCGCGGGGCTCGCCGCCGGCTTCGCCGTCGTCGTCAAGCCGTCGAACCTCATCTTCCTCGCCGCGCCCGCCGTTGCCCTACTAGCCGCCCGCCGCTGGCGCGAGCTCCTCGTCGGCACCGCGGCGCTTGCTCCGGCGGTGCTCGCGCTCGCCGTCTGGAAGTACCGCGGCTACGGCTACCTGCCCGCTTTCGCTTCGCAGGAGACCGTCGTTGCGCTCGGCCCGGACACGCTGACGGCGCCCTACGAGAAGTACGTCGACATCAACTGGGACAACATCGGCGACAACCTCGCCAGCCTGCGCGAGGTCTTCTGGAGCATGCGCGTGCTCCAGTGGCTGCCGTTCGCGGGCGCGATTGCAGTGGCGCGCCGCTCGATTCCGGTAGCGCTGATGCTGTCGGTCTGGTTCTGGGCCTTCTTCGTGCTCAAGGGCTCGTCGGACGATGCCTCCGTGGACAGCGGCGCGTTCTTCCGTTTCCTGCTGCCCGCCCTACCGGCGTTCCTGCTGCTCGGCGCGTCGTTGCCGCTGCTGATCCCCAAGTACGGCGTCGAGCTCGCGCGGCGGACGGCGTTACCCAAGCCTCGCGCGCTCGGGCGCCGCGCGCTCGTCGCGGCCGTCGTGGTGCTGGGGCTGTGTCCCGTCGTCGCGGCGGCCGCGTCCTCGCCGCTGCGGGGCCCTGACGAGGTGCTCCAGCACATCGAGATCGCCGTGCCGGTTCGCGAAATCGAGCTCGAGGCCACGCAGCGAACGCGGTCGTCCGGCTGAGCTGGAACAAGCCGGACACGGGCTCGACGCGCGTCTTCTACAAGCTCTTCCGCAGCCCGGCCGAGACGGACTACCTCTGCTTCACGGGCTCCGGCGCGGACCGCTGCACGCTCGTCTCGGTCGAGCTGAGGACGCTGCGGAAGACGAGCGCCGTCGACCGCCCGGGCCCGGGCAACTGGACATACAGAGTGGGCGCGGCGGCGAACTGGATCGACGATCCGGAGCTGGGCGACGTCTTCCTGCTCTCGAATCCCGTCACCGTCACGGTTCCGTGACCTCGCGGCGGTGGCTCGGCGAGGCGCTCGGGCTGGCCGGGCTGCTTGCGGTCGCGGGGTTCGTCTACATCCGGGGCGTGGAGGCGGCCGCGAACTACGACGAGGGCGTCTACCTCGCATCGCTCGACGCCCTGCGCCACGGGCAGGAGCTGGGGACCGACATCTACGCGTCGCAGCCGCCCGGCTTCTACGTCCTGCTGCAGGGCTTGTCGCTGTTGCCGGGCGACGGTGTCGAGGGGATCCGCGTCGCGTTCTTTCTCGTCGCGCTGCTCGGGCTGGTCGCCGCCTACGCGATCGGCAGGAAGCTCGCCCGCGTGTGGGGTGCATTCGGGGCTGTCGGGCTGCTCGCGATCACCGCGCCCTGGCCCGTGCAGGCGGCGCGCGTCCAGGCGGACACGGCGTCGGTCGCCCTCGCGCTCTGCGCGGTGGCGGTCGCCTTCTACGCGGGACGTTGCTCGTGGCGCTGGGCGGCCGCGGGGATGCTTGCCGGAGCCGCCGTCTCGGTCAAGCTGCTCGCCTTTCCGGTTGTGGCGCCGCTGGCCGTGCTACTCGTTGCCCGGCGCTCCTGGAGAGCGGCCTGCGCAGCGCTCGCGGCTGCACTCGCCGTCTGGGCGGTGCTCCTCGTCGCCTACGCGGGCGCTTTGGACGAGCTGTGGGAGTCCGTGGTCGCCGACCACCGCGATGCGCGCGGCCTCGGCCCTTCGGTGGCGGACAACATCGAGCGAGTGCTGCTCCACCCGCTCGACTGGCGAACGCCGGCCGGCGTGCTGGTGCCGATCGGTCTGATCGCCGCCGTCATGCTGCTCCGGCGAGTCGAGCTGCTGGCGCTCGGCGCCTGGATCGTCGTATCGGCGGTGTTCCTCGCCGCGCAGCAGCCACTGCTCGACCATCACTTCGTGCTGCTTGCAGCCACCCTGGCGGTACCCGCCGGCGCGGGGCTCGGTGCGGCCGCCGCGCGCACGCCGGTACCGGCGCGTTACGCAGTCGCGGGCGCCGCTGCGGTGGCGATCGCCGTGGGCTTCGCCCAGGAGGAGCGCAGGCTCTGGCGCCAGGACGGCGACCCGGCCGCTGTGACCTGGGCCGCCGAACAGCTACGTCTGCGGACTCAGCCTGACGGGCTCGTCGGAACGGACCTTCCCATCGTCGGCTACCTCGCCGACCGGCGCGTGCCGGGCCAGCTGATCGACTCGTCGTTCGTCCGGCTTGGCACCGGCTCCCTCACCGACGACGAGATCCTCCGGGAGCTGAAGCGAAACGACGTTCGCGCGGTGGTCGTCGGGAGGCTGTACGCCGAACGGCCCCCGCTGATGGCGGCGCTGCGCGAGCGCTATCCGAGAAGGCTCGGCAACGACGGCGTCACGGTCTTTCTCGCTCCCTGAGCTTCTCCTCGAGGATCGCGAGGCGCTGCGCGAGGGTGACGTTCTGGTCGACGAGCTTCGAGATCGCCGTCGAGTAGTCGAGCAGCACGAGCAAGATGAAGAACACGGCCACCGCGAACAGCACCGCCGGCGGATAGGTCTCCACGCCGAACCAGTCGGCGATCGTGTTCGTCCCAGATCGCCACAGCGAGAGAACGAGCAGCACGATCCCTGTCGCCAGCCAGAGCAGTGCGTACCGCTCCTTCAGCCGTCGCTTGCGGATCAGCTCCAGCACGAAGAGCACGAGCAGCACCGAGGCGATCGCCGCCGCGATGGAGAAGGTGAGCGGGGTCACCGCGTCTCCCCCGGCACGGCGCGACCCCGGAAGATCGCCACGAAGAGCGCGAGCAACACCTTGGCCAGAAAGTACGTGGACTTGAGGACGCCATGGGACGACGTGCCGGCCAGCCGCTCGCGCATCGGGGCCGGAACCTCGACCCGGCGCAGTCGATGCTTGGCGACCAGCACGGTGGCCTCCACCTCCGGGAACTCGTGCGGGTAGTTGTTCGCAAAGAGCTCGATCGCGTCGCGGTTGAGCGCCTGGAAGCCGGAGGACGGATCCGTGACGTGCTGCCGCGCGACGAGCGACGCCGCGCCGGCCAGGATGCGGTTGCCGAGATTCCGATGTGCGGCCTGCCTGTAGCCGCCGTCTCCCAGATAGCGCGAGCCGACGGCCACGTCCGCCTCGCCGTCGAGCACAGGGGCGATCAGCGCCGGGAGATGCGCGGCGTCGTGCTGGCCGTCCCCGTCGAGGCGCACCGCGAGCTCGAAGTCGTTCTCCAGCGCGTAGCGGAAGGCAGTCTGCACCGAGCCGCCGATGCCGAGGTTGTACGGCAGCGTGAGCACGCGCGCGCCCTTCTCCTCGGCCACCTCGGTCGTGCGATCATCGGAGCCGTCGTCCACGACAACGACCTCGAAGCCGGGGTCGAAGGCGCGGATCTCGTCGATCACCCTGGCGACCGACCCCTCCTCGTTGTAAGCGGGAACGACGGCGATGCGCCGTAGCCGCGCGAGGCGCGGGTCGAAGTGAGATACCTCGAGTCTCCACGAGCTAAGCCTTTGCGGCGGACGAACGCTCGCGAATCACGTTCTCGATGGACAGCTCTCGCAGTGGAGTCGGCGCAAGGTAGTCGCACAGCTCGCTCAAGAGCGCGAACTCGTACCCTCTCGTGCGCAAGAAACGCAGCATCCTCTCGAGCAGCTCGAAGGCGGCACCGGCGTTGCGCCTCAGCAGCCGGCCTTCATAGCCGCCGATGTCGTACGGCAAACGATGGACGTAGTGGTCGTATGGATGCGTCAACACGGCGATGTGGTCCGGCAGTGGGAATGCCTTCATCAGCAGCTCGTACGCCCTCCAGCCCAGCAACTTGACGTAGCTCAGAGAGAAGTCCAGCCGCACACCCGAGAGGGTCGCGAACGGTACCTCGATGATCGACTTGGCGCCGCGCGTGATCCTGAAAGGCGCGACTGACAGATGCAGGTTGTTATGCCCCCACTTCCCCGGCCGCACAGACGGATAGATGCTCGAGTCGTATCGGAAGCCGAGATCGAGCAACGTGTCGAGACCCTCGCGCGTGAGCTTTCCGACCGGCGCGCGATAGCCGATCGGATCCCTGCCGGTGAAAGCGCGAAACGCGCTCACGGCCGCCTCGATGTCGGCACGCGTGCACGGATTCCGCAGGTCATGGGCATGCGAGTGGATCGCGAACTCCACCGGCATCAGCTCCCGCAGCCGCTGACAGCTGTCGCCGTACCTGTCGAGTAGCGACGTGACGAGAAAGGCCGTGACCTTGGCACCGGTCCGTTCGATGATCCTGGCGTACTGGCTCAGCAGCGCCTTGTCCTCGAAGAGGCCGATACGCCCCTCGGGGTCGTCGAAGTCCGCCTCCACGTCCAACGTGAGGCAGGCGATCCGTCTGCTCATGACCGCGGCAGGTTCGTGGCGAAGTCGAACGCGGAACGGCGCGCGAACCACACTCCCTCGAAGCCGTGCTCTACGGCCATGCGCCGGAACTCGTCCTGCGAGTAGAGGTAGACGCCAGGGCATCGGTTCACGCTCAGGTACACCTGACGGAGGTACCAGGTCAGCCGGTTCCGCTTTCGTCCCTCGACGTCGGGAAAGTCGATCAGGAAGTGCGTCGTCTTGAAGTTCCCGAGCACGACGGAAAGCTCCTGCGCATCGAAGTACTCGATCACGCCGAGCGCGGTGATCAGATCGACCTGCGGCAGCTCCGTCTCGGGATTGGTCACATCCATGAGCCTGAAGTCGAGCCGGTCGGCGGACGGGCTCTGCCGGCGCTGCGCGTCTGCCGCCTCTATCGCGGCTGAAGAGACGTCAACGCCGACGACACGCTCCGCGCCGGCTGCCAGCAGCTGGAAGGCAAAGCGTCCCGAACCGCAACCGATGTCGAGGACCTGTCGCCCGGCGACGTGCGGGGAGACGAGCTGCAAGGCCGCGTCCATGCGGACGTACATGGCCCGTCCCCGGAAGACCGACGACGTCCTGTCCCAGAGGGAAGGGCTCGTACGCCGGTCCTTGTAGTACGCGCCGGCTTCCCAGCTCAGCACATGCTCCTGCCAGTACTTGCCGCTCTCGGATGTGGGCTCAGGTCCCATGCCGGCTCTCGAGAGGCTCTTTCATGGCTCCCGGGACAGAGATCTCGAGCAGCTCGAGCAGGCGCCGTGCACGGTGGACGTACGTGTGCTCGTCGAGGGCGCGCTCGCGAGCAGCGCGGCCGAGCTGCTCAGCCTGAGCGGGATCGCCGAGCAGCTCCTCGTACGTCGAGACAGCCTCGTCGGTGCTCGCGACGACGACGAGCTCGCGGCCGGGCTCGAACCAGCGCTCGATGCCCGCGTGCGGATTCGAGACGATGGTCGCGCCCGCCATCGCGAGCTCGAATGGGCGCGAGGTGGACGACATGGGCACGGTTGCGTGCGGACGACGGGTGATGTTGAGGTTGATGCGCGCAGCCGAGATCGCGTTCGGAAAGACGTTGAACGGCACGTCACCCGCATACCGCGCGCTGCCGATGTCGCTGCGAAAGTCGTTGCCGCCGAGCGCAAAGTCGGCGTCTGCAAGGCGGCCGCTCGGCGTCACGACCATGCTCTCGATCCAGTCCGCGCGGAACTTCTCCCCGTAGCCGTAGAAGTACACGTCGTTCGTCTTCTCGACCGGCAGCGGGCGGAAGAGCTCCGGGTCGGCCCCCCAGAAGATCGCCTCGGCGCGACGGGCCCCGAGCTCGCGCAGTCGGCCCAGGCCCCCCTCCGAGTTGCAGACGACGAGGTCGTACTCGCCCGGTTCGGCGCCGTGGTAGTTGTTGAAACCCGTGTCCATGCCGCCGTACTCGGGCAAGCTCATCGGTACGTCGCCGTCGTAGAAGACGACCGGGATGGAGAAGCGGTTCCGCAGCCACTCGGGGAGACCCCGGAAGTGGCTCATCGGCACGCCAAACACGACGACGGCGTCGACGTCGCGCTCCCGCACGAGGATTCGCTCGACATGGCGCTGCCAACGTGGCGTCACCCAGCGCCAGATCGCTTGCCGAACGAGCTTGTCCAGCGTCCCGTCGGGAGGGTGCTCCTCCCCGCGGCGGAAGTGCGTGTCTCCCATCGCCCGCGCGACGGCGTCACGGCTGCTCACGAAGATCTCGCCCTCGCGGTAGCAGGGGTTCGGCTCGGTGCGCCACCACGGCGCCTCGATGGCACGCCCGCGATAGGGCGTGACGATGAGATCGACGCCGGCCTCGTGTAGGCCCTTCCACATCTGCCACCAGGCCGGCGTGCATCCGTACTTGAAGTCGAGGTCGATCGCCGACGCGAGGGCAAGAATCTTCGGTGACTTCACGGCGGGAGTATGGCGGTCAGTACGCCCCCCGCTGCGAGATCACCGCTGGGATCGTGCGCGCGAGGATGGTGATGTCGAGCCAGATCGACCAGTTGTCGAGGTAGTAGAAGTCGAGCCGGACGAGGTCGTCGAAGGAGAGGTTCGAGCGCCCGGAGATCTGCCAGAGCCCGGTCATCCCCGGCAGCACGAGGTACCGCTTCAGGTGCCACTCCTCGAGCAGGCTGAAGTCACGGGTCGGCAGCGGACGCGGGCCGACCAGGCTCATCTCGCCACGGAGGACGTTGACGAGATTCGGGACCTCGTCCAGCGAGAAGCGGCGCAGGAAGCGGCCGACGCGCGTAACACGCGGGTCGTCGCGGATCTTGAAGAGCGCGCCTGGGGCCTCGTTCGCGTCCTCGAGCTCCGATTGCTGATCGGCGGCGTCCGCGTACATCGTCCGGAACTTCAACATTTCGAATTCCTGCTCTCCCAGGCCGACGCGGCGGTCGGTATAGAGCACCGGGCCACGCGATGTGAGCTTCACGGCAGCCGCGATCGCGAGCCAGAGGGGCAGACCTACGACGAGCACGACGAGGGACACGATGACGTCGAAGGCCCGCTTCACCGCCCAGTCGAGACCCACGAGCACCGGCTGTCTGATCTCGAAGAGCGGTATCCCCTGGCCCGGGATGTAGTCCGCGTGCTTCGTCAGCAGCTCGGTCGTCCTCGGCGCGATGCGGATGCGAACGCCGGAACGGTGAGCCTGGTCGACGAGCTCGAGCAGGTCGCGCTCGCCGAAGTCGGAGTCCGTGACGATCAGCTCGTCGACGGGTTGCTCCGTGAGGATCGCCCGCAGCGATTCGGCGCTGCCGAGCCTCGGGAGTGGCAAGTCCGTCTCCTCGTCACTCGTCACGATGCCCAGCAGCTCGTACTCGATGCCGCTGCGGCCCGCACCGAGCGTTCGGTAGAGATGGAGCAGGTGCTCGCCTTCGCCGACGAGCACGGCGCGGCGGCGGATGCCGAGCATGTGGAAGATCTCCTGCGTGACGACGTCGTAGCTCGCACGGAAGAGGCCGATGAGCAGAGCGCCGATCACCGCAGTGGTCGGAATGAGGCCGAAGGTCGAGAACTCGTGCCCGGTGCCTAGCCCGAAGGCGAACGTGAGCAGCGCGACGAGGAAGAGCGACGAGACGACCCTGCCGAAGCCGGCGCGGCGCTCGCGGCTCGCGTACAGGCGCGCCTGCGAGAACACGAGCACCATGACGAGCGAGACGAACGGCAGCCACTCGCGCTCCGCCTCCCAGAGCACGCCCCAGAGAATTGGCGTGTTCCCGTAGTAGGTCTCCCTCAGCGCGAGCGCGGCATAGAGCGCCAGCGCGAGGCCGCAGATGTCCAGGAAGATGAGGAGGGCGACGCCGCCGACGCGGAAGACGACGGTCCGCAGTTGCGAGCGAGCCACGACGAACGGCTTCGCGCGCCGGATGTCTCCGAGGTCGCGGCGTTCCTCCGGCGCGCCGGCGGGCTGCTCCGAGGGCGCAGGCTCGCTTGCCACGGAAGTATCAGTGTAGGGCGAACGCCTGCTGAGGGGCATCCACAGAGGCTTTTCGGAGTGCGTCCAGATCCGAGACCTCGCAGCGCCGCGACAGCACCTCGAGCGCGATTCGCAGCCCGATTCGGCGTTTCCGGGACAGCAAATCCGTGTCGTGGAAGTACACGTGGACGTACGGCGGCAGCGTGCCGCTTGCGCCACGGGCGGCCATGCCGAGAGAGTGCGTGGCCGGAAGCTCGAGCAGGCGTTGGCCGTCCGGCAGCGTGAGCCAGGCGGGGCTATCCGCCGCCAGTCGCGGCTCGCCGTGTCCGAGATACGACGGAGTGAAAGCGGTGCCAGTGCAGTCGGCGTAGCCGAGCTCCGCCAGGACGGCGGCCACGTCCTCGTCGATGTACCAGCCGCCACCGCAGAAGAGCCGTGGCTCGAGGCCTTGCCCGCGCATCCAGAGCGCCTCGCGCCGGACACGGTCGGCGTGCCCGCCGCTGCCGGCTAGCGGCCGGGCATGCGTGGGCCCGACGAAGTGCGTGTGGTGGCCGAACGGCCCCTGCTGCGCGGCGGCGCGTGCCCGCTCGAGCCATCGCTCTGAGTCCTCACCGGCTTCGGCGTCCGGCGGCCGCAGCAGCGCCGCGATCGCAAAACCTCCCGGCGTTCCCTCCCGAAGCCGGGAGAACTGCCGCCAGCACTCGTCGTCGAGCGGTCGTTCGACGTGGCACGAAACAACTGCGTACGGTTTGTTCGTCGTGTGCGGCATCTGCGGATTCCTAGCAGCCTCCGGCCCGGCGGACGCCTCCCTCGTGGGGCGGATGAACGCTGCGCTCATCCACCGCGGGCCGGACGAGGGCTCCGTCGACAGCTTCGGACGGTGCGTGCTCGGCAACCGGAGGCTGCGGATCATCGACCTCGTCACCGGCAGCCAGCCGGTCGAGAACGAGGCCGGCGACGTCGTCTGCGTCTTCAACGGTGAGATCTACAACTTCCTCGAGCTGCGCGAGGACCTCACGAAGCGCGGCCACGAAGTCCGAGGCACCGGCGACACGCCGGTCATCCCGCATCTGTACGAGGAATACGGGATTGGGTTCGCAGAGCACATGTCGGGCATGTTCACGGTCGCGCTGTGGGACCAGAGGCGCGAGCGCCTCGTGCTCGCGCGCGACCGCGTCGGCAAGAAGCCGCTGCTCTGGACACGGCTGCCGGATGGCTCCCTCGCCTTCGCGTCCGAGCTGAAGGCGCTTCTGACGCTGCCCGAAGTCTCGCGCGAGGTCGACCCGCAGGCCATCGACGCGTTCCTCGCTCTCCAGTACGTCCCCGGGGGCACCGGCCTGACGGGCGTCGAGAAGCTCCCGCCGGGACACGTGATGGTGGCCGAGGGCGGCAGCGTTCGCGTCGAGCGCTACGCGAAGCTCGAGCAGCTGGGGCCCGAGAGCGAAGGCGACTGGCTGGCACTCGTCCGCGAGCGCGTGGAGGCCGCGGTCCGGCGCCGCTTGATCTCCGACGTGCCCCTGGGGGCGCTGCTCTCGGGCGGCATCGACTCGAGCATCGTCGTCGGCCTCATGGCGCAGGCGTCCACGCATCCCGTGCGGACGTTCACGGTCTGTTTTGACGACGAGCGCTATGACGAGCGCCGCGACGCCCGCGCCGTGGCGGAGCGCTACGCGACCGAGCACGAGGAAATCGTGCTCGAGGAGGACGTGGCCGGCACGCTGCCGCGACTCGCTGAGTCCTTCGACGAGCCGCTCGGGGACGACGCTGCCCTGCCCTTGTACCTCGTGTGCGAGGCGGCACGCCGGCACGTCACCGTGGCGCTGACCGGGGACGGAGGCGACGAGTCGTTCGCCGGCTATGAGCGGTACATCGCGCACGAGCTCGCCGGCCGCCTCCACGTGCCCGGAGCGGCAACGGCGGCCCGTGCCCTGCGCTCCATGGGCAGGGAGCGGCGGTCGACGGCCGTGCGGGCAGCGCGTCTGCTGGAGGTCGCCGCTGCGGAGCCTGGCGAGCGCTACGGGAAGCTGATGGAAGTCTTCCCCGCAGAGTCCCGCATCGAGCTACTCGACGCCGACTTCGTGCCACGGCCGTCCCCGGCCTGGCAGCTGCTCGGCCCTCCTCCGGCCGGCGGTATCACCGGCCTGCAGCTGCTGGACGTCCAGACGTATCTGCCCGGCGACCTCCTGGTCAAAGCCGACATCGCCTCGATGGCGCATTCGCTCGAGCTCCGCTCGCCGTTCCTCGACTGGGAGGTGCTCCAGCTCGGCGTCTCGCTGCCGCCCGAGCTGAAGACGAAGGGCAGGCGCGGCAAGGAGGCGCTGCGGCGCGCGTTCGCGGCCGACCTTCCCGGCGAGATTGCAGAGCGGAGCAAGTCAGGCTTCGGCGTGCCACTCGCCGACTGGTTCCGTAACGAGCTCCGCGAGCTCGCCGGAGACGTGCTGCTCGACGCTCGCGCGCGCGGCCGTGGCCAGCTGCGACCGCGTGCTGTGGAGCGGTTGCTGAGGGACCACGTGGACGGCCGCGCCGACCACGCACACGGCCTGTGGTGCCTGCTGATGCTCGAGCTCTGGCAGCGGACGCATCTCGATCGATGACCCGCCGCCAGGCATACGTCGTCGTCGCGGCGGCGGCGGTCGTGCCGCGGCTCGCCGTCCTCCTCCTCGAACGCAACGACATCCTCGAGTCGTTCACAGAGAAGAGCGACGAGTTCGCCCGCACGTTCGTCGACCACGGGACATTCGGCTTTCTCCCGGGCGAGCCGTCGGCCTGGACGCAGCCGCTCTACTCGTTCTTCCTGATCCCGATCTACTGGATCGCCGGGCGCGACTGGTGGTCGGTAGGGCTCGCGCAGATCGCCGTCGCCGCACTCACCGCGCTCGTCGTGTACGAGACGGGGCGGCGGTTCCTCTCGCATCGGGCAGGCCTCGTCGCCGCGGTCGTGGCCACGCTCAGCCCGTACCTCGTCTGGCACGACGTCCACGTCAACCGCGAGCTGCTCGACCAGCTGCTGGCTGCGGTCGTCGTGCTGCTGACGCTCGTCGTCGGAGAGCGACGCGGCGGGCTCGTCGCCCCGGCACTACTCGGGCTCGCCCTCGGGCTCGCGATCCTCGGCAACTCGCGCCTCGTGCTGCTCCCGCTCGTGATCGCCGGCTACCTCCTCTGGCGCAGGAAGGGCTGGCTGACCGCAGGCGTGACGCTGGCCGCATGCGTCGTCACGCTCGTCCCCTGGCTCATCCGCAACCAGGCGAATGTCGGCTGCTTCACGCTCACAACCGACTCGCGCGCGCTGTGGAAGGCGAACAACGTCAACACCTACCGAACACTGGCAAGCGGAGCCTGGATCGACGACGTCCCCAACCTCCCCGGCGCGCCTCCATGGCCCGAGCTGGCGGCCGATCTCACGAAGGCCGGCAAGCCGACGAGCGTCGACGAGTGCGCGCAGATGCGGCTCTACCGCCGCGAGGTGATCGATTTCTGGCAAGACCATCCCGGTGAGAAGGCTCGGCTGATGGGGCAGGCGGCCCGCATGCTGTGGGATCCGCGGTCGATCCGCACCGAGGGGCGGGCGGAGGCGGGCGGCCTGGTCGACGACGCCCGGACGTGGGTGCAGCCGCTGTACACGATCCCGCTCTACGTGCTCGCGCGCGATCGGCCTCTTCGTCATGCCGAGGCGGATCGCCGTGCTCTTCGTCGCACTGCTCGCCTATAACACGCTTGCCGCGCTCGTGTTCGCCGGGGCGACGCGCTACCGCGTGCCGTGGGACTTCGTGCTGGCGCTCGCTGCCGGGGCAGCCGTCGTCTCGCTGGTCGATCGCCGGAGACCTGCGCGATGAACGTGGTGCACGTCCATCGCATCGGGGGGATCGGCGGGTCTGAGCGGCACCTCCTGACGCTGCTGCCGGCGCTTGCCGCGAGAGGGGTCGATGTGTCGTTCGTCGGGCTCGACATGCCCGGCGCCGACCCGTTCTACGAGGAGCTCAGCGTGCCGTTCGAGCGACTCTCACGGCCGTGGCAGCTGCGGGGGGCCTTGAAGCGCGCGAAGCCGGATCTCGTCCACACGCATCTAGTGCACGCCGACGTCTACGGCGCCATTGCGACGCGCACGCCGATCGTGTCCACCAAGCACAACCCCGACCCGTTTCGCGCCGGGCCATGGCGCTTCGCGGAGCGTGTACTGGCGCGGCGAGCCAGGAGGATCGTCGCCATCAGTGATGCCGTTCGCCGTTTCAACGTGGAGGACGTGGGGCTGCCGGAGGACAAGATCGAGGTCATCCACTACGGGCTCGACGCGCTGCCGGAGGCGTGGGCCGAGAACCCCGACCTGCCGATTCCCGAGGGCTCGCCGCTGCTGCTCTGCGTCGCAAGGCTCGCGCCGCAGAAGGGCGTCGACACGGCAATCCGCGCGCTGCCGTCCATTCCCGACGCGACGCTGCTGGTGCTCGGCGAGGGATCCGAGCGGCCGCGACTCGAATCGCTCGCGCGCGAGCTGGGCGTCTACGACCGCGTCCTCATGCCGGGGCGTGTAGGAGACGTCGCGGCCCTCTACCGGCGCTGCAACGTCGTCGTCCATCCCGCGCGGTGGGAAGGCTTCGGCCTCGCGATGCTGGAAGCGATGCTGGCCGGGAGGCCCGTGGTGGCCGCCGATGCAGGCTCGGCTCCGGAGCTCGTGGCCGAAGGCAGGACCGGACTGCTCTTTCCGCCCGACGATTCCGAGGCGCTAGCGCGCGACGTCGCAACGGTGCTGGCCGACTGGATGTACGGCACGCTCGGGCTCGGCCGCGCGCGATCGCTGTTCTCGGTCGCGCGGATGACTCATCGAACGCTGGCGCTCTACGAGAGCGCTCTCTCGTAGAGCTGCTCGGTCCGCTCGATGCAGCGGTCCTCGAGGAACTCCGTCAGGGCTCGCCCCCGCCCTGCTGCTCCCATCCGCGCAGCCCGGTCGAGGTCTCCCGCCACCTCGACGATCGCTCGCGCGAGCGGCTGAGCGTCTCCCGGCGCCACCAGCACGCCGGTCTCGCCGTCGGCCACGAGCTCACCCAGGCCGCCGATGGCCGCGGCGATCACGGGCCGCGCGCGCTCCATCGCCTCCAGCGCCACCATGCCGAAGCCCTCGCCCATCGACGGGACGACGATCACCGCCGAACGCTCGATCGCGTCCTGGATCGGCGACACATAGCCGAGGAAGCGCACGGCGTCGTCCACCTCGAGCTCGCGGGCCAATGCTTTCAGCGCCGGTTCGAGTGGCCCACGGCCGGCGATGTCGAGCGTCAGACCGGACACTTCCTTCCGCGCCTCCGCGAAGGCGCGCAGCAGCACGATGTGCCCCTTGATGGGAATCAGCCGGCCGACGCAGAGCAAGCGCGGCGTCGACTCCGCATAAGGCAACGGTTCGCCGCGCGGCGCGATGCCGTAGTGGACGATCTCGAAGTCCTCCGCGTCGAAGCCCTCCGCCTGCTCCAGGTACTGCGCAAGGCCGCGCGAGATGGCGATGTGAACGTGCGCGAGGCTCGCGACTCCGCGGTCGGCTAGCGCGAAGGCGCGGCCCTCGCGGAACTCGTTGAAGCCGTGCTTCGTCGACACGCGCACCGGCACGCCCGCCAGCGCGCCGGCGATCTGACCGTATGCGTCGGCGTGGACGAGGTGCGTGTGGAGGATGGTCGGGCGCTCGCGGCCGACGTACGAGACGAGCCGCATGAAGGCGGCCGGGTCGAAGTCGCGCTGAATGGGGATCGCGTCGAGCGGCACGCCGCGCGACTCGAGCTCGCGCGCGAAGTCCCAGGCGCCAGGCTCGTGCTCGTGGAGCATGAGCATGCGCACGTCCCAGCCGCGCTCGGCGAGCCGGGGCAGCAGCGAGAGCAGGTGCGCCTCCGAGCCGGAAATGCCGGCGACCTTCTGGAAATGCAGGACTTTTGCGCCGTTCGTGCTCATCAGTGGGCCACCTCGAGGATACGTTCGGCCCAGTGCTGGACAGAGTGGTCGGCCGCCACGCGCTCGCGCAGCACGCGGCCGATCGAGGCGCGCTGCGCCGGGGTCATGATCGCCAGGCGCTCGATGCGAGCCGCGAGCTGCTCGGGGTCGTGCGCGGTCGAACTGGAGCGGCACGAGCAGGCCGTTCAGCAGCCCGTCGAAGACGGGATTCGACGCGATCACGGGCAGGCAGCTCGCCCCGGCCTCGTAGACGATCTTGTCCGGCGCCCCCGCCTCCATGTTGTTGACGAGGCAGTCGGCGCGGCCGAGGATCTCGGGCACCTCCGAGCGCAGCACGGCCGCGTCCAGGCGCACTCGCGAGTCGAGGCCGAGCTCTCCGACCAGCCGCTCGAGCTCGCCGCGGTGCTCGCGCTCGGCCGCGGACAGCGCGGGGCCGTGCACTTCGAGGCGCACGTCGAGGCCGTGCTCCGCGGCCAGTGCAACGCCGCGGACGATGGTCTCCAGACCCTTCGCACGCGAGTAGCGGCCGAGCGACGCGACGCGGAAGTCATTCGCGCGCTGACCCTCGGAGCGACACGGGAACTCGTCGAGGTCGATGCCGTGCCCGATGGCGACGACTTTCGGCGAGTCGATCGGGAACGAGCGCCGGTCGACGCTGACGACGGCCGTGGACGCCGTCTCCGCGGCCTCCAGCGTCCGCGTGCGCTTCCAGTGCGTGAACCAGAGCAGCAGCGGCACGCCGAGCGGCCGCGCAAGCGGCGCCGCCAGCACTGCATAGATCGGGCACATGTGCGCGACGATCGCAACGGGACGCGGCCGCTGCGCCAGCTCTTTCGCGAGCGCCGCCTCGAAGCGCAGGCCACGCCCGGCCTTCGTGCGCGAGGCGAAGCTGAGGCTGCGGCAGTTGTCCGGCAGCGTGCCGGGAAGCACGCGATCGGCGAGCACGACCACCTCGTCGACCCGCTCGGCGAGCGCGCGGATCTTCGGCACCGTGGCCGCGAGCGCCGGGTGCCCAGGATCGACCTGCTGCGTGATGAAGATCAGCCGCCCCGTCAAAAGAAATCCGTGTCCCCGAGCGTCACGCGCCAGGCGCCGGGATCGGTGTTCAGCCGCCCCGCCAGCGCCTTGCCCATGAAGTTCAGCGTCTGCGGAGTTGGCAGAAAGCCCGCGGCCAGGTACGCCCGCCGCTGCCCGGGCGCCGGCAGCGCAAACTGGAACCGCGCCTGCGCCCGCTGTCGTGCCTCGGGCAGCAGATCGGCCGGGCCGACGTGATCGGCGACCACCGAGATCGTCCGTCCCTTGTGTCGCTTGGCCGGCCAGACAACGGCGTAGCCGTCGTGGGTCGCAAAGAGCTCGTAGCCGCGCGGCGAGTCGAGGTAGCGCCACCTGAGGTATTCGCCGTCGCGAACGACGTGATTCGGCCAGTCGGCAGCCGCATCTTCGGCGTTGCCGGCCGTGTACGCCGTCCGGTCCGAGGCGACACTTCCCCACGCCGGACGCGCCCAGACTCGGAGCTTCCCGATCGCCGTCCACCGGAGCGGGCCGAGGAAGAGCGGTGCTGTGGGCGCGCTGGCGAACGCGAGCACGCAGGCGACGCCCATTTCTTGGGCCTCCCGCTCGTGCTTTCGCTCGAGCTCCACGAAGATGCCGCGACCTCGCGCCGAAGGGTGCGTCACCGCGTGGACGGAGAAGCTCGCGGTTCGCAGCTCGCCGTCGAGCACCGCGGCAGACAACGAGTGCCCGGCGACGGCGACGACGCGATCGTCCAGAACGGCCACCGAGCGCAGGCTGCCGGCGGGGTTGCCGTCGAACCACCAGTCGAACTCGTCGGGCGACATCGCGCCCTCGCCCCATGCGCCACGCAAGAGCCGCAGGTAGTCCTTCCTGTGCTGCGGCTCGTACGAGACGAGCTCGAAGTCGCTCACTTCGAGCTGGTGCCGAGCGCGGCGTTGAACCACCGCCGCGCGTGCGTGCCGGCCACCGTGTCCTTGACCCCGATCAGGTCGCAGGCGCCGGCGAGCACGAGCTCGAATGTCCGCGGCGGGTACGGCTCGACGTTGTAGCGGTGGAGTTGCAACGGGTCGGTCTGCGGGCCGTTCGCGCCGGAGATGGACGTGAAGGCGATCTCGTAGCCGGCCTGCTTGAGCAGGCTCAGGTGGACGAGCCGGTAGTGCGCCTCCGAGCCCTTCACGTAGGCGAACGCCCGCACAGGCCGCCCGAGCGCTTCCTCGAGCCGCAGCTTCGAAAGTGTGATCTCGCGCGCGGCCTCGTCAACCTCGAGGTCGGCCAGCGGCCTGTGTCCGATGCCGTGCGACTCGACGCGGACGCCGGCAGCGTCCAGATCGGCGAGGTCGGACCACTGAAGCGTCCGGTTGAGGATGCCGCGGCTGGCGAGGTGCTCGTCGTGCGGCAGCGGACGCGAGCCGTCGAGATAGCCGATGGGCGCAAACAGCACCGCCGGGTAGCCGTAGCGCTGGAGCACCGGTACAGCGTTCTCGAGGTTGTCGCGGTAGGCGTCGTCGAACGTGATCAACACGGCGCCGGGCGGCAGCGCCTCACCGTCCACGTAGTACGCGAGCACGGCGTCGAGCGAGACTGGCGTGTAGCCGAGCTCTCCGAGCTGCGCCAGCTGCTCGTCGAAGAGCGAGACGGGGACGGTGACAGAGTTCTCTGGCTCGTTGTTGATCTTGTGGTACATGAGCACGCGCAGCGCTCGCCCGTCGCCGTTGTCGACGACGCCGGCGCCCGTCGCCGCCTCGCCGAGCGTGCGGTAGACGCCGTTCTTCAGCAGCTGCTTGAGCTCGTCGGCCCTCACGGCGTCAGTGTAGAGCCGCGTCGACCAATGCCTTCGTGCGCTCGGCGAACTCGTCTGCGGTCTGGTTCCAGTCGGCAAAGCGGGCCGAGGCTGCAGTGCCGAGCCGCTCCGCGACGTCGCGTTGGGAAAGCACGGTGGAGAGCGCGCCGGCCAGCCCGACGGTGTCCTCCGGATCGACGAGCAGGCCCTGGACGCCGTCGTCGACGAGATCGAGCACGCCGCCCGCCCGGCTGGCGACGACGCCGCGGCCGCGCGCGAACGCCTCGATGACGACCCGTCCGAGCCCCTCGTGGCGTGAGGGCAAGACGAGCAGCGTCGCATCGTCGAGCGCGGCGGAGACGCCCTCCGGCGGTAGCACCTCGATCAACTCGACTCGCCCGGGCAGATCCGCCGCGAGCGTCTCGACCTCACCGCGCAGCGGCCCCTTGCCGACGACGACCAGCCGCGCCGCGGGCACGCGGTCTGCAACGCGTCGCCAGGCAGCGACGAGGCCGTCGATGTTCTTGTAGCGCTCGAGCACGCCCACGAACAGTGCGGTCGGCGTCTCGGGCAGCCGCCGCAGCGGACGCTCGGTGAAGACCGAGAGGTCCGTGTACGTCGGAAAGACGGCATCGGGTAGCTCGCCGCGCTCGGCCTTCACGAGCGTCGCCGTGTAGAGCGAAAGGGCGCGCACGGCGTCGGCGTGGCGGACGCCGTAGCGGTCGAGAGCATCCACGAGCGGTGAGAGCAGTCGCCGCCCACCCGCGCCGTAGAGCCGCGTCGAGTGGCGCCAGTCGCCATGCACCTCGCAGATCACCTTCGCCCGTGGGCCGCCCGCGAGGCGACGGCCCAGCATGACGAGCGTCGCTGTGCGCGGGTCCTCGGCCACAATCGCCTCGGGCCGAAACTTCCGGATCGCGCGACGGACACGGAAGGGCAGCCGTGCGTAGAAGGCGAAACCGTCCGCAGCCGGCGCCGCAGCGATCAGCTCGAACCGCCCGCTGGAGCGCGCCCCGTCCGCAGCACTCGCGAGCACGCGGTAGTCGAGCGCGTCGCCGACGGCGTCCCACTTGCGCTCCAGCCACGACGGCAGAGGCAGCCGGTAGCGCGTGCGGCCGACGAAGAGCACGCGAGCCTTCATCGGCGCTGCACCGCGCGCTCGACGAGCGCCGAAGTCCGCTCCGCGAACTCCTCCGGCGTAAAGACGAATTCGTTCGCGCGCTCGCAGGCGGCGCGGCCCATCCGCTCTGACTCGTCCCGGTCGGTGAGCAGCCCGGCCACCGCGTCCGCGATCCCCTCCACGTCGTCGGGGTCGACGAGCACGCCGCTGACGCCGTCCTCCACGACGTCGGGCACGCCGCCGACGCGCCCGCCGACGACGGCGCGGCCGCGGCAGAAGGCCTCCAGCACGATGCGCGGCGTTCCCTCGGCACGAGAGGGCAGAAGCAGGAGCCAGGCGTCGTCGAGGGCGCGGACAACCTGCTCTGCCGGCTCTCTCGGCGTCCACGTGACGCGGCCCGGGAATTCCGCGACGAGCGTCTCCGGAATGTCACGCCGGTGTCCGTTCCCGATCAACCGCAGCGACGCGCCGGGCACTCGCTCGGCGACGAGCCGCCACGCCGCTGCCAGGTTCTCGACGTTCTTGTACGGCTCGAGCACGCCCACGAACAGCGCCCGTGGCTCGGTGGGCAGCTCGACGGGAGCACGCTCGGTGAACGCCTCCAGGTCGGTGAAGGCGATGAAGGCGGCCGCCGGTTCGACGCCGGCCTCGCGCGCCAGGCCGGTCGTGTAAGGGGACAGCGTGCGCACCGCGTCCGCGTGGCGCAGCGCCCACGGGGCCACGCGGTCCGTGACGGGCGACAGCGCACGACGAAGCGGCGAGCCGTAGAGGCGGGGGAACGTGCGCCAGTCGCCGTGAAGCTCGACAATGAGCGCGGCTCGCGAGCGCACAAGGCCCCGGCCGGCGAGCACTGCCACCGCCTCGTAGGGGCTCTGCGTCGTCACCGCGTCCGGCCGGAAGCGGCGCAACTCGCGTGCGACACGAAACGGCAGTGCGCCGTAGAACGCCGCGCCGTCGAGCACCGGCAGCCGTCGCCAGAGGCTGAACGTGTCGTCGCCGCGCGAGCCGTCGGCGGAGGAAGCGACGACGCGGACATCGAGCGCGCCGCGCAGGGCCGCAAACTTCCGCGCCAGGCTGTCGGATAGCGGCAGCCGATATCTCGTGCGACCGACCATCAGCAGCTTCCTCACTTCACCGCCTCCTCGAGCACGGCCTCGATGCGCGAGAGCATCTCCACGCGGCCGTAGCCGGCCACCGACGGCGCGGCCGCGGCAGCGAGCCGTTCCCGGAGACCCCGCTCGCCGTAGAAGCGATGGATGGCCGCGGCCAGCGCGCCCGCATCTCCGGCGGGCACGAGCAGCCCGTTCTCGCCGTCCCGTACGACCTCGCTCACGCCGCCTACCCTCGTCGCGATTACAGGCGTGCCCACGGCGAGCGACTCGACAACGGTGTGCGGGAAGTTCTCCCACGTCGAGGAGAGAAGGCTCGCGTCGGCGGCGCGGAAGAGCCAGAGCACGTCGTCGCGCGGCAAAGGCCCGAGGAAGCGGACGCGTCCGCCGAGCCGGAGCTCGCCCGCACGACGCTCCATCTCCTCGCGCTCTGGCCCGTCACCCGCCACGAGCAGCGAGACGCCTGCCACCTGCGCAACGGCTTCCAGCCCCACCTCCAGCGACTTCTGGCGGCCGATCCGCCCGGCGAAGGCGAGCGTGGGGCCGTCGACGCCGACCGCGGTCCGTGCCTCGGCGCGAGTAGGCAGCCGCGGGAGGTCAGGCGCCGGGTTCGGGATCACGAGCGCCCGCTCGGCCGGCGCGCCCCAGGACACGGCCATGTCGCGGAGGTACGCGCTCGGGCAGATGACGCGCGCCGCCTGCCGCAGCGCTGCGTCCCGCGACCGGCGCAGAGCATCGATACGGAGATCGCCGCCGGCGTGCTGGAAGGCGTCCATGTCGCCGTCGTAGAGGCCCCGCCGCTGCGCGCGCTCGTACGCCTCGTCCGTCGTCAGCTTGATGACGAGAGGCCGCCGCGCCGTCTTCGCCCCCAGCGCGGCGCGGCCGATCATGCTCGTCGCGTAGACAACGTCTGCGCCGCGCGCACGGGACCGAACCTTCTCGGCGACGCGGACGTGTCTGACACCGACCGGGTTGTCTCTGGATATCCAGTGCACTCGATACGCCTCGGGCCCAGGAGGACCGTCCGCGGTCGTCACCACCTCCACCGAGTGGCCGCGCTCCAGCAGATACGCCGCCAGCTCCGGAGCATGGCTGGCAGGCCCGCCGACGTCGGGCGGCCAGATACCCGAAACGATCAACACGTTCACGGGGTCGCGCCTCGAATCTGGGCCAGTAGCACGATCCAGATCACGCAGAAGACGGCTGTCGAGGCGAGCACCGCCCCTGCGGCTCCCGTCGCCCCCCACTCGCGACCGAGAACGACGACCAGCGGGATCATCACGACCGACTCGATGCCGTGAGCGATGACGCGGAGCCCCGGCCGCCCGATCGAGACCGGCAGCGACTTCGACCAGCCGAAGACGAACTGCAGCGCCGCCGCCAGCAGCACCAGCCGGGCCGCGTCGCTCGCGCCCTCGTAGTCATCCCCGTAGAGGACGCGCACGAGCCAGGGCATGAGGATGTAGACCGGCGGCACG
The DNA here is from genome assembly GCA_963711315.1 of uncultured Actinomycetes bacterium. GTDB lineage: Bacteria > Actinomycetota > Thermoleophilia > Gaiellales > Gaiellaceae > PALSA-612. Next base: position 367,786 of record CAVQDQ010000004.1, on the reverse strand, counting down.
ATCAGTGCCATCAGCAGCGCCGCCCACGACGCGTAACTGCGAACGCCTGCGAACACAGCGGCCGTAGCGCCGCGCGCCCAGTCCCGCGTCTGCTCGGTGAGCATGATCAGCCGTGCCGGCGCACTGAGCGAGGCGAGCCCCTGCTGCGGCGCCTGGGCGATGCGGAAGAAACCGACCTGCACCGGCTTGGAGACGACGCCCAGCAGAAGCGGTGCCAGCGCACCACGCAGCGAGACTACGCCCGTCGCGAGACTGGAGTGAAAGACGAAGCGGAGGATGCCGCGGCGGTCCTCTTCCAGCCGCACCGGCTCGGCAGCGGGAAAGCGACGGAACGCGGCGAGCGCGACTGCGGCGAGCAGGACGGTCGCCAGCGCTTGCGCGATGACGATGCCCACAACAGCCTGCGTGACTCCGAAGTGGGCGCCGATGGCGAGCCCGGTCATTCGTAGCCCCATCGAGGAGGCGAGCAGCCAGGCGCGGATGTCGTAGCGCTCGCGAAGGATGAGCGCCGCGCTGGCGACACCCTCGGGGCTTTGTAGCAGGGGCAGTACGGAGGCTACGAGGAACGGGACCGTGAGGTCGGTGCCACCGAAGATCGAGTCGGCGGCCGGCGCGATGGCGATGAGCACGACGCCGGCGGCGACCCCGCCCGCCGCCTTGACCAGGAGCGCCTGCCGGAACAGCCGTCGCAGGCGTCCCCACGACTCTCCCGCAGCGTAATCGAACCCATACTTCACGAGGGCTTCCTCGGCGGTGAGGTCGAGGAGGCTCTGGAAGAAGCCCGTCGCGACCACGACCACGGCCAGGAGGCCGAAGTCGTCCGGGCCCAGCTGACGCGCCGCGAACAGGGTCCCGAGGAAGCCGAACCCGACGGAGAGGTATATACCCGCCGCAGTTGCGGAACGCCGGAGGCCGATAGCGGACAGCCGTCTGAGCGGCGAGGCCGTCAAACGGGGGCCAGTATAGTGGCCGCCCGTGGCGGTACCCACGCCTTCGAACGGCGGCTCGGGCGCCGAGACGGCCTCGCTGACGCGGCTCGATGCCATTCCGGCCTCGGTGGTGCTCGCGGCCGCGATCCCCTTCCTCTTCTTCCACATCGACTTCCAGCCGGGCTTCACGGTGGACGTCGGGTCGCTGTCCGCCCACGCGGTGCTGTCCGACTTCGCAGTGCTTGCGGTCGCCCTCGTCGCGGCCATTGCCGGTGTCAGACACGGGTTCGCGCCACTCCGCGCCGGGTGGCCGGTCTGGCTTGCCGGCGGGCTGCTCGTCCTCCTCGTCGGCGCCGCGAGCCTCTATCCGAGGATCTGGGACGACGCGTACGACGTCTCCACGCACGCAGTGACTGCGGCGAAGTTCGGCGAGTACGCGCTGCTTGCACCTGCCGTGCCGTTGCTGCTGCGCAAGGCGCGCGATCTCGAGCTCGTGCTCGCTGCCCTCGTCGTCTGGGCGGCCGCCGCGGCGGCCGTCGGCGTGCTTCAGATCTTCGGCGTCGATATCTTCGATGCCTGGTCCCCGGGGCGGCGCCAGCCTTCGTTCCTCGGCCACTACGACCTGGCGGCACTGTGCGGGGCGTCGCTGCTGCTCGCCCTGATCGTGCTCGCGCTGCGACCGACGATCGCGCTTCCCGACTGGCTGGTCGTCGTCGCCGGTGTAGCGGGTGCCGTGGGAGTGACCGTCTCCGGCTCGGCGGCCGCAGGACTCGGCCTCGCCGCCGCCACGGCCGCCGTGCTACTCGTCGCCGCCTACCTACGGCGTTTGACCGTCAGGCGAGCCCTGGCCTCACTCGCAGTGGTCGGCTCCGTCGCCATCGGCATTCTCGTCATGCGCGGCGGCGACGTCGACCAGTTCGTCCGCTTCCTCGGCATCCGCGAGCACGATCCGTCCGCTCAGGAAAGCGTTCAGACGTATGTCCAGCGCACGATGCTTGCGTACATCGGCTGGCAGATCTTCCTCGACCATCCGGTGGCAGGCGCAGGCTGGCAGGCCTCTGGGAAGGAGGAGCAGGTCTACGGCGACTACCTCGACGACGCCCGGCGCGAGTTCCCGGACACGCCGGAGGAGGCGTTCCCCTCGCCGGAGCACCCGTACGGAATCCAGAACGCGTTCGTCCAGGCGCTCGCCGACCTTGGCCTGATCGGCTTCCTATTGCTCATGGCGACGTTCGTTGCCGGCCTGTGGCTGGCCACGCGGGCAGCGCTGCGAGGGCCGCCTGAGGCTCGCCTGCCCGGCGTGCTCGCCGGAGCCTGGCTGCTGCTCGCGATGGGCACATGGACCGCTGTCGGGCTCGTAGCGGGAGTGCCGCTCGACGCGCTCACGTGGATCGCCCTCGGACTGGCCGCGGCCGCCGCCGCAGGAGCGAAGCTTGGCCGCGCCTGACACACCGCCGGGCACCGAGCACCGGCAGCCCGCGAAGAGCCGCATCACGTATCACGTGCGCGCCGCGCTCTCGACCTGGCTGCAAGTCCGAAGCCGCCCGCGCCCATACCGACCTCGGCCGTTACCGGGTGTTGGACGTCGGTTCCGGAATCAAGCCGTACCTCCCCTACTTCCAGCCGTATGCGGACGAGTACGTGGGCGTCGACATCGGCAACCCCGAGGCCGACCTCGAAGGCTCGGTCGAGGCGCTGCCGGTCGAGGACGGCTCATTCGATCTCGTGCTCTGCACGCAGGTGCTGGAGCACGTCGAGGATCCCACGCAGGCCGTGCGCGAGCTGCAGCGCGTCACGTCGCCGGGAGGGCGCGTGCTCGCCTCCACGCACGGCGTCCAGGTCTACCACCCGTCTCCCACCGACTACTGGCGCTGGACGCACGCGGGGCTCGAGCGGCTGTTCACCCAGAGCGCAGACTGGGCATCCGTCTCCGTGACCCCGGTTGGAGGCGCGGCCACCTGCCTCGCCGCCATGTCGGCCGTGTATGCAGACCTGCTCTTCCGCAAGGTGCACCTGGCGCCGCTTTCGCGGGCAACGGTATGGACGCTCAACTCCCTCGGCGGCCTCGTCGACAGCGCGGTACCCTCGTTGCGCGCGCCGATCCCAGGCTCGCTCTTCCTCAACTTCCACGTGGTGGCGGACAAGCCGAAATGACGAGCCTGGTTACCGGCGGCGCGGGCTTCATCGGCTCCAACCTCGTGCGGGCGCTGCTCGAGCGAGGCGACAGCGTCCGCGTGCTCGACAACTTCTCCACGGGGCGACGGACGAACCTGTCGGGGCTCGAGGAAGACATCGAGCTCGTGGAGGGCGAGCTGCGGAGCTACGAACGTGTGCACGCGGCCGTCCGCGGCTGCGAGCTCGTCTTCCACCTCGGCGCCCTCGGCTCGGTGCCGCGCTCGGTCCAGGACCCGCTGACGACGAGCGCCGTCAACGTCGAGGGCACGCTGAACGTCCTCCTCGCGGCCCGCGACGAGGGCGTGCGCCGCGTCGTCTTCGCGTCCTCCTCGTCGGTGTACGGCAACGCCGACGAGCTGCCACTGCAGGAGTCGATGTCGCCCGACCCGATCTCGCCCTATGGCGTCGCGAAGCTCGCCGCCGAGCGGTACTGCGTGAGCTTCAGCCGCGTGTACGACTTCGAGACGGTGGTGCTGCGGTACTTCAACGTCTTTGGGCCTCGCCAGGACCCCGGGTCGCAATACGCCGCCGTGGTGCCCCTCTTTCTCACAGCGATCGGCCTGGGCGAGTCGGTCACGATCTTCGACGACGGCGAGCAGTCGCGCGACTTCACGTACGTCGACAACGTCGTCGCAGCCAACCTCCGCGCCGCCGAGGCGGCGGGTGCGAACGGCCGCATCTTCAACGTGTCCGCCGGAACGCCGACGACGGTCAACCAGCTCGCGGAGACGATCGCCCAACTGCTGGACAAGCCGCTCGAGAAGACGTACCTGCCGCCGCGCTCGGGCGATCTCCGCAACTCGTGGGCCGACCCTCGCGACGCGCGCGAGGTGCTCGGCTGGAAGCCTCACGTCGGACTCGAGGAAGGACTGCGCCGGACCGCCGAGAGCCTTGGCGCCGCCTGAGCCTGTCCGAGTTCTGAGAGTCATTGCGCGGCTCAACAAGGGTGGGCCCGCGCTGCATGTCGCGTATCTCTCTGCCGGGCTGGAAAAGCGCGGCTACGAGACGACGCTCGTCGCCGGCTCGTTGGCACGCGGTGAGGGCTCGATGGCGTACGTCGCCGAGCAGCAAGGAGTCGAGGTCGTCGGCCTACCCGACCTCCACCGCGAGATCGCGCCGCTGCACGACCTGCGTGCCGCGCACCGCCTAGCGGCGCTGATCAAGCGCGTGCGCCCGCACATCCTCCACACGCACACGGCGAAGGCCGGCGCCGTCGGCCGCACCGCCGCGCTGCTGGCGGGGGACGCGCGGCCGCCGATCGTCGTCCACACGTTTCACGGACACGTGCTCCGAGGCTACTTCGGCCCTGTCAGCTCCGGCTTCTTCCGGATGCTCGAGCGCAGCCTCGCGGCGACCACGACCGCGCTCGTCGCCGTCAGCCCGGAGGTACGCGACGACCTCGTCGCGCTCGGCGTCGCACCGCGAGAGAAGTTCTCGGTGATCCGCCTCGGTGTCGAGGTTGAGGAGCGCGTCGACCTCTCGCCGGAGACACGCGACCGCGCGCGGCGGATGATGGGCATCCCGGCCGAGCGCTTTACGGTCGGGTGGATCGGACGCATGACCGGCGTCAAGCGAACGGACGACATCGTGCTCGCGATGAAGCGATTGCTCGATCGCGGCGTCGACGCGTGCCTCTGCCTGGTGGGCGACGGCCCGGACCGGGAGTCGACCGAGCAGCTCGCGCACGACCTCGGCATCGTCGACCGCTGTCTCTTCCTTGGCTACCAGGACGACGTGGCGCCCTTCTACGCCGCGTTCGACGCACTCGTGTTGCCGTCGGCGAACGAGGGGACGCCGGTCAGCGCAATCGAAGCGCTGGCCGGCAGTCGGCCGGTCGTCGCGACGCGGGTCGGCGGTGTGCCCGACGTCGTCCGCGACGGCGTCGACGGCTTTCTCGTCGAGCCCGGCGACGTCGACGCGCTCGCGGATCGCCTCGGCCGGCTAGCCGCGGACCCCGAGCTCGCCCGGCGGATGGGAGAGGCAGGACGGGCGCGCGTGCTCGAGCGCTATTCCGTCAAGCGCCTCGTCGGCGACGTCGATGACCTCTATCGCCGGCTGCTGGCCGAGAAGGGTCTCGCGTAGCTAGCCGACGGGAGTGCGCGTGACCGAGGCGAGCAGGCGCCGCAGCCCTTCCTCGAGCGACACCTCCGGCTCCCAGCCGAGCACCTGGCGCGCGCGTGTGATGTCCGGCTGGCGCACCTGCGGATCGTCGACGGGCAGCGCCTCGAAGACGACCGGGCTCTGCGAGCCCGTCACCTTGAGCACGGTATTTGCCAGCTCGAGCAGCGTGAACTCGTCCGGGTTGCCGATGTTGACCGGGAGATGCTCCCCACTTGTCGCGAGGAGATACAGGCCGCGGATTAGATCGTCCACGTAGCAGAAGCTTCGCGTCTGCGACCCGTCGCCGAAGACCGTCAGCGGCTCGCCGGCGAGCGCCTGGCGGACGAAGGTCGGGATCGCGCGGCCGTCGTGCGCGCGCATTCGCGGGCCGTACGTGTTGAAGATACGGACGATCGCTGTGTCCACGCCCTGCTGGCCGTGGTACGCCATCGTCAGCGCCTCGCCGTAGCGCTTTGCCTCGTCGTAGACGCCGCGCGGGCCGATCGGGTTCACATTCCCCCAGTAGCTCTCGGGCTGGGGGTGCACGAGCGGGTCGCCGTAAACCTCGCTCGTCGACGCAAGGAGGAACCGGGCGCGCTTGAATTTCGCGAGGCCGAGTGCGTGATGCGTTCCGTGCGAGCCGACCTTGAGGGAGTGCAGCGGCTGCCGCATGTAGTCGATCGGGCTGGCGAGCGCGGCCAGGTGGAAGACGAAGTCCACCGGCCCCTCGATCTCGATCTGCTCCGTGACGTCGTGATTCATGAAGAGGAAGTCGTCGCCGCGGATGTGCTCGAGGTTCTCGAGGGTCGACGTCTCGAGGTTGTCGACGCAGACCACGCGGTGGCCCTCCGCGAGCAGGTAGTCGCAGAGATGCGAGCCGAGGAACCCGGCTCCGCCGGTGACGACGCAGGTGCTCATCGATCCAACTCTAGCCCGCCGGAGTTCGCGGTTTGTTAGCGCAAGTCCTTGTTGCGCTCGAGGTCGAACCACATGGCGAAGAGCGTGAACTGCGAGCCGAAGAGAAGCAGGAGCGCGACGAGCACGACAGTCGCCGGCGGGATGGGATTGCCGAGCATCCGCAGGACGACCTCCGCGATTCCGAGCCCCAGCCCGGCGAGGAACATCGCGATCCCGAACACGTAGAAGAACACGAGTGGGTGGAAGTCGCGGATCACGTACTTCTGCCAGAGCCGCCACCAGAACGCCTTCACCAGCAGCCACGAGATGGCGGGGACCACCCGCGAATAGCGGATGCCCGACTGTTCGCCGACGTTGTAGACCGGCCGCGAGGGCACGTCGCGCACCCGAGCCTCGACGACGTTGAGGTGCACGAGCATGTCGTTGGGGAAGCCGTAGCGCGGATAGACGCGGTCGAGGTCGAGCTTCTCCAGAGTCGCCAGAGAGACCGCCGTGAAGCCCGACTGCGAGTCGGCGACGTGCCAGTAGCCTGATGCGATCTTCGTCAGCAGGCTCAGCATCGCATTGCCGAGGTAGCGCGCGTGCGGGATCAGCTGCCACGCCTCGCCGGTGACGAGGCGGTTCGCCTTCGCGTAGTCGGCCTCACCGTCGACGACCGGGCGGGCGATCGCCTCGAGATCGTCGGGGTCCATCTGGTTGTCGGCCGCCATCACGCAGCTGACGTCGACGCGGTCGGCGATCGCCTGTCGGTAGCCGGTGAGGATGGCGGCGCCGACGCCTTTGTTCGTTTCGTGCCTGATCAGCTGCACTCGGGGATCGGTCGCAGCCCTTTCGGCCGTCGCATCCCGAGATGCGTCGTCCACGACGTAGATGCGATCGACGAACGCGGGAATGCCGGCGAGGGTCTCCGGGAGCAGCTTCTCCTCGTCGTACGCGGGGACGACGACGGCTACGGTCTTGCCGTCGAGCATGGACTAGGCGTTGCGTGTTGCCATGCGACCCGCCACGGGATCCCAGAGCAGCGCCGCCACGATGCCGAGCAGGAGGCCGATGAAGGCGCCCACGAGTACGCTCGTCCGCCGGCTCGTCGGCTCCGTCCGCACCGCTACGGCCTGCGCCGTGACGCGGCTTTGCTCGATGTCCTTGGCCAGCGAGATCGCCGTCGTCGTGTTGAAGCGGTTGATCTCCAGCGCCGCCTGCCGCTGCTCGGCGAAGGTTATCTCCGAGTTGAGGTTCGTGAGCGCGACCAGCTTCTCGACGGGACTGAGGCTGCTGTCGGCGACGATCTCCTTCTGCTGGGCCCGCGCGGCGTTGAGTCGCGCATTCACGATCCCGAGCTGCGTGTCGATGTATTTGAGCTGCTGAGCGAGGGTGTCGATCTTCGTATTCGTGTAGGTGCCGACCTTGGCAACTGCTTGCCTCGCCAGGTGGTTGGCGGCCGCGGCGGTCTTCGCGCGCGAGGCGCCCGTGACCTGGATCGAGAGCAGCGGCGCGGGAAAGGCTTGCCGAGTGGTCGATGTGCCGGGTAGCGCTCGCGCGGTGATGTGGTCGCGCAGCTTCGAGGGCCGCAAGCCAGCGGCGGCGGCGGCCTTGTCAACCGCCTCTTCGCTCGTGACGAACGCCTGGACGAGCCCGAGCGTCGTCGGAGCCGTGGTGACGGCGGCCGCCGAGTCGGGAGCCAGCGGCTGGCCGAGATACACCTGCGCCGTCGCCTTGTAGATCTTTCCGTCCGAGAGCGCGAAGAGAAAGCCGATCAGGGCTCCGAGCACTGCGCCGACGACGAGCAGCCACCAGCGCGCGGCAATCGTCCGGGTGTAGCGCCCGAAGTCGACCTCTTGCTCGGCCTCCAGCTCGACAGCCCGCGGCTCTGAATCGGGGCTCATTGGGCGCCGACTGTAGCCGAGGCCCACTCCCACTGTGCCCGCAAGCCGTCCTCCAGCGAGACCTTCGGCGCCCAGTCGAGCTCCGTGCGAATTCGCGTCGTGTCCGCGTTCGTGCGCCGCTGGTCACCGGGAACTGGGGGATGCTCTCGGATCTCCAGCGGACGGCCGGCGAGTGCCTCGAGGATGCCGATCGCGTTGCGCAGCGACGCCTCGACGCCGCCGCCGACGTTGTACGTGCCGCGAGCCGCCGCTCATGGCGAGGATCGTTGCTTCGACGACGTCGTCGACGTACGTCCAGCAGCGCGACTGCTCGCCGTCGCCGTAGAGGTCGAACGGCCCACCGGAGGCCAGGCAGTGCAGGATCTTCGAAAAGGCCATGTCCGGCCGCTGCCTGGGCCCGAAGGCGTTGAAGTAGCGGAGAACGACGGCGTCGAGGTCGAAGCTGCGGGCATACGCCCGGGCCAGGTGCTCGCTCGTGAGCTTCGTGATCCCGTAGGGGGAGACCGGCGAGGGGGGCGTGTCCTCCGGCGTCGGGTACCGCCCGGCCTCGCCGTAGACCGACGAAGACGAGGCGAAGACCACACGGACGCCGTCGCGCGCTGCCGCCTCGAACACGCGCTGTGAGGCGAGGACGTTTCGTTCGACGTAGAGCGGAAACGCGCCGCCGAAGCTGCGCACGCCAGGCTGGCCGGCAAGATGAAAGACGCCGTCGAAGCCGGCGAAGTCGAGTTCGTCCACGGCGAGGTCGAAACGCCTCACATCCAGCCGTTCTGCGTTCTGTTCCTTGAGCCGCGGATCGTAATAGTCGGTGAAGTTGTCGATGCCGACCACGTCGTCGCCGCGCGCGCCGAGTGCTTCGGCGAGCAGCGAGCCTATGAAGCCCGCGGCGCCTGTGACCACGTACCTCACGACGGGCTAGCGTAGTCGCGCCTGCGCTCGGCGGTGACCAACAACCAGCCTGTGAGCGCGAGCGCGACGGCGAACATCAGAGCCGACACCGGCTCCCAGATCCCGGACGGGCCCGGCAGCACGAACGGATAGACGAACGCATTGAAGAGGCTCGCCACGGCTGCGGCCGCTCCCAGCAGAAGCTGCTCGCGCGCGGCTGCGTGCGAGGAGCGCGATCGCGATTGCCCACGCGACGAGCAGCACCACGAGGAATTGCGCGCTGAAGATGCGGTTCGTGAGCAGCAACGCCACGGGCGCCAGGGCGGCGAGGGCGACTCCCGCGGCCAGCCGACCGCGTGCGAGCCAGGCGAGGGCGAGCACGCCGGCGAGGATCAGCAGCTGAACGACGGTAACCGCCGGATCGGCCCAGTCGGGCACGACCGCCGAGTGTGAGAAGTCCTCGCCCAGGTCGGCCTGCCCGAGCCAGTGCAGCGGGAGGTACGGCAGCGACTCACCGGTGATCGTGCGGCCGCTCTGGATCGAGTACGCCGCCCAGACGTCGTCCGCGTCCCAAACGAGGTAGGGAAGCGTCAGCGCTGCGAACGCGACTACAAACCCCGCCGCGTGCCGCAATCCTTCACGCGCTCGGCGCGAAGCGAGCAGCCACACGAGCAGGCTGAGCGCAGCGAGCGCCGGAGTCCACTTGACGGCGGCGCCGACGCCGAGCACGAGGCCTGCGAAGCCGAACCGCTCCCGGTACGCGAGTGCGAGGCCGACTGCCAGCAGCGCAGCCGGCACGAGGTCGAACTTGAACTCCCAGAAGTACGCGTTCAGCGGCCAGAGGGCGACGAGCGTCGCCAGCCAGCCGCTCCACCGCGTCCGCAGCGACCAGATTGCCGCGACGGCCGCGAGCTGGAAGACGATCATCAGCAGCGCGTTCGGCGTGCGTGCGTCGTCACCCAGCCAGCTCTCCAGCGCGAAGAGCGAGACGGCGCCGGTCGGGTACTCCGAGCGCGGGTAGTCGCCATTCGTTAGCGATTGGCCCTGCCTCGTATAGATCGAGATGTCGAAGTCGACCGGGACGTCCTGGGCTATGTGGACGCCGACGATTGCCAGCTGGAAGGCGAAGGCAATGCCCAGCAGAGGCAAGAGCCGGAGCCGCTCCTGGCCCCGCCAGGCGATGAACAGCGCGGCCGCCGCGGCCGCTGCCTCGGCCACCAGCCAGGCGTAGTCCCGCCCGGCTTCGACCCGTCCGGCCTCCAGCAGCACGATCAACGCCGCGCCGCCGGCGAGCGCCCACATCGGGTGACGCGTCATGCGCGCTCGGCCACGAGCTCTGTGTAGACGGCCTCGTGAGCCTCGGCCGCGCGCTCCCAGCTCAGCTGCTCGCGCGCGGCCGTGCCAGTGGCGACCGGGTGCTGCAGCAGGCGGGAGCACGCTTCGGCGAGCGCCTCTGGATCCTCGGGCGGGACGACGGCGCCGGCGTCTAGCTCCCGGACCGTGTCGCCGAGCGAGCCCACGTCCGTCACGACCACCGGCCTGCCGTAGCCGAGCGCCATTGCAAGCGCGCCGGACGACTCGATGTGGCGGTAAGGAAGCACCACCACCGCAGCCTCCTCCATGACGCCGGCGATCTGGTCGTCGGCGAGGAACCGCAGTCGCCACTCGATCCGCTCGGCGACTCCGAGCTGCCGAGCGAGGTCCTGGAACGGCTCGGCCGGCTCGATGGGATCGCCGGCAACGATCAGCCGGACGTCGGGTACGTCCTCGGCAATCGCCGGCAAGGCGCGGATGAGCAGGTCGAGCCCCTTCGACCGGCGGATGAGCCCGAAGAAGACGAGCGTCGGCCCAACGGGTGGCGCGATCGCCCGCGAGGGCTCGAACACCGGATGCGGGATGCGCACGATGCGCGCGCGGTCGACGCCGAGCTCGGCCAGCTGGTCGACGGCGCCTGCGCCGTGCACGACCACCCGATCGACCGTGTCGAACACGCGCCGCCAGAGGTCGACCTTGTCCGCAGTTCGTCGCGGCAGGACGTCGTGGGCGGTGAAGACGACGGGCCGTTGCCGCCCAATTGCCTCCAGCCAGCGCAGGTCATAACGTGGCAGGCCCAGCCACTGCACGTGCAGCACGTCGGGGTCGAGCCGCGCGATCTCCCTCGTCATGCGCCGCGCGCTCGGCACGTACTCGAGGCCCTTGGAGAGGAACCGCAGCCGCGAGCGCGGGTTGCCGCGCAGCAGCCGGGCGCTGCGCGTGAAGAACACGTCGTGCTGGCGGTAGCCGTCCGGCGGCGGCAGCTCAGCGAACGCGAAGCTGGCCGCGAACAGGTCGACGTCGTGACCGCGCCGCGCCAGTGCCCCGGCGAGGCTGCGATCGTAGGGAAGCGTGTAGCTCACGGGATCGGCAAGACTGATCCGCACGGCACGTAGTCTGCGCAATCACGATGGCCAACGACTTTCCCTTCTTCCTCCTCGGCCACGACCGCTCCGGAACGACCATGCTGCGCCTCATCCTCGACCGCGGCGACGTGGCCATCCCGCCGGAGTCGATGTTCCTGCTCGACGTCGACTCTGGGCAGCCGGCTGACGACGTGCTGCGCGCTGCGTGGAACCACCCCCGGGTGCGCCTGTGGGGCCTGACCGGCGAGCCGCCTGCTCTGCCGGATGGGATGAACGGCGCAGACGCGTTCCGCTTCGCCGTCAGTGCCCCGTTCGTCGCCTATGCCGAGTCGGAAGGAACAACGCGATGGGGTGACAAGACACCCGCCTACATCGCCCACGTCGACCGGCTGGCCTCGATCTGGCCGGATGCACGCTTCGTCGTGCTCGTGCGAGATGGACGCGACGTTGCCCTGTCGGTGATGGGCGTCCCTTTCGGGCCGAACAACGTGTGGGCGGCGGCGCGCTCGTGGGCGGGCGCCATCCGCCAAGGACGAGCCGCGGTGGCGCGCTACCCGGGCCGAGTGCTAGAGGTTCGTTATGAAGACCTCGTCTCCGAGCCGGCGGAGACGATCGCGGCCCTGTGCGAGTTCCTCGAGCTCGAATATGCGCCGGACATGCTCGCGATCGAGCAAACCAACCGCTCCAAAGTGGTCGAGGACCAGGCTGGATGGTTCACGAACGTCTGGGCAGGAATCACCACCGCCGCCGTCGGCAAGTGGCGGACGGAGCTGTCGCCGCGCCAGGTGGAGGTGTTCGAGTCCGTGGCCGGAGACGAGCTCCGCGCGCTCGGCTACGAGACGAGCGGCGGTGAGGCGTCGCAGGCTCTCGTCCCGGCGTATGCGGCCCATGACGCCGCCATGCGCGGAGTGAACTTCGTCCGCCTGCGGCTCGTCCAGGAGCGCGGCCGGGAGGTTCGACACGTGCTCAGGCGAAAGCTGGCGCGATGAGCCACCTCGTCAAACGGATCGCGGATCCGGTGTCGGCCGGGATCGCGCTCGTCGTGCTCAGCCCTGTCTTCCTTGCCATCTCTGTGTGGATCCTCGTCGAGTCGGGCCGGCCGATCTTCTTCGTCTATCCGCGCGCGGGTAAGGACGGCAAGCCCTTCCGGATGTTCAAGTTTCGGACGATGGTGCAGGACGCCATCGAGCTCGGTCGCTCGACGGGCGTCAGCCGCGATCCGTTCGGCGTCGTGAAGGATGATCCTCGCATCACCCGCGCCGGCCGCTGGCTACGCCGCACGAGCCTCGACGAGCTGCCTCAGCTCGCGAACGTCGTGCTGGGTCAGATGAGCCTCGTCGGGCCCCGCGCAGACCTCGTCGAGCAGGCGGCGCGGTACACGCCGGAGGAGGAGCGGCGGCTGACCGTGCTGCCGGGCATCACCGGCTGGGCGCAAGTGCACGGACGGGACAGCATCGGCTGGGCCGAGCGCTTCCGGATGGATCTCTGGTACATCGACAACTGGTCGCTCTGGCTCGACGTGAAGATCATCTTCTCGACGTTCGGCGAGCTGCTCCGCGGCGAGCCCGAGCCCGTCGAGGACGAGCTCAACATCGAGCGCGCGCGGGCCGCCGAGACCGAGCGTTGAGGGAGGTTCCCGCCGGCGAGTGGGACGAGCTGCTAGTACGGCTCGGCTACGCCGACGCCTACCTTGTGCGGGCCTATGTCGAGGCGAGCTGCGTGCTCGACCCCGGCGAGCCGGTACTCCTCGAGGACGAAGGCGCGGTCATGGCCTGCATCGTGCGAGCGATTCCCGGCTCGGATCTCAGCGATGTGACGACGCCCTACGGGTACGGCGGGCCGGTCGGCGAGGGCGACTTCCGGCAGGCGTATGAGCGCTGGTGCGCGGGTCGAAGCATCGTCTCCACGTTCATCCGCTACCACCCGTTGTTCGAGAACTACCGCGACGCGGCGCATGCGGTCTACGCGAGCCCCACAGTGGGCTGGCCACTCGAGGGAGACCTGCTCGCCGGCATGCACGGCAAGCACCGCAACGTCGTTCGCAAGGCGCAGAAGTCAGGCGTCGCCGTCGAAGCCGCAGTGGCTCCGGCCGACCTCTCGGCGTTCGCCGTCCTGTATGAGCGGACGATGGAGCGCCAGCAGGCAGCCGACTACTACCGGTTTCCGGGCGAGTACTGGGAGCGGCTCGGAGGGCTCGGCGACGGCCTCGTGCGCTTCGACGCCATCGCTGAGGGAGACATCGTCGCCTCAGCGCTGTGCCTGCGCGGCGACCGCTGGCTCCATTACCACCTGGGAGCCACCGACGACCCGGCGCGAGACCTCGGCGCGAGCAATCTCCTGCTCTACGCCGCGGCGCTTTGGGGCCAGGGGCAAGGTCTCGAGGAGTTTCACCTCGGCGGCGGCGCCGGGGGCCAAAAGGACTCGCTGCTGGCCTTCAAGCAGCGTTTCAGCCCTGAAGGGCGTCGCGAGTTCTGGGTCGGCAAGCTGATGCACGACGAGGACGCGTACCGCCGCCTGTCCGGAGACGCCAAGATCGACTACGACGGCTTCTTCCCCGCCTACCGTGCTTAGGTACGCATCCCGGTGGGCGGAGCCGGCGGTTCCTTGACGACGCGCGGGCGGCCAAAGGGCCGGACGGGCAACGCGCCGGGGGCGTCGACGAAGAGGCACAGGACGCGCCCCTCGGGCCGCGCCGCGCTCGGCGCGAGCAGCCCGGGCCAGCTTTCCCGCCAGAGCTGCTCGCCGACCGACTGATACGGCCGCCACGTCTTCCGCCCAGGCACCGGCGTAGTCAGGCCGACGCGACCAAGCCGATCGCCGCTGCTCAGGTCGGCCACCGCGAAAGCCCTGAGGCGATATCGCCATACATCGCGAGGGAGCTGATGCATCGGCGGAACTCCCAGCTCGGCGAGGCTCCGGTACCACTCGGCCCACATCGTCGCGTCCGCGTCCGCGAGATACAGAGCGTCGACGACGGTGCCACGCTGCCAGCGGTTGTTACCGGGAGGACTCGGCCGGATACGCGGGTCACGACCGTGGGAACCGTGACGCAGCCAGACTCCGGCGACGTCAACCCGATCGACGTCGAGCGGCAGCGAGGCTACCTCAGACGGCGCCGGGCGACTCGAGCTCGGAAATCACTCTCGCAACCTGGCGGGCGCGGCCGCGGGCGATGAGATGGAGCGGCTTCCGGTCATCGAGCGCCTCGATCGGCTTCGACATCCACACGGGGATGTACTCGGGCTCGACGATTCGCGACAGCCGGTCGACGATCTCGGCCAGCTCCGCCACCCGTTCGGCCCGCTTCCCGGTCGGAGAGCTGCGGCCTCTGAACCAGTCACGCACGGTGCTAGGCGCCGCTCCCGTCGCCTGCGCAACCTGGATGTCAGAGAGATGACCGAGGTCGCGGATCCGGATCGCTTCCTCTGCGAACGCCGTCGCCATGCCTCTCAGGATAGCCGCTCCGTCGCTTTTTCGTCAAGATTCCGCGCGAGGTCAGCGCGTGCCGGGCGCCTTGTCCCAGACGGCCGGGACGCCGCGCTCGACGTAGTTCTTCAGCGACTCGACGGTGCCCCACGTGACCAGCGTGTAGTAGCGCGCGAGGCCCGGCCGACGGGCCGCCTCGGCGAGAAACGCGAGCTGCCCGAGCCACGCGAGCCGATAGATCCCTCCGCGCCGCGCGAGCAAGAAGCTCGAGCCGAGCAGGCCGAGGTGCAGCACGCCGCTTCCGTAGCGCAGGTGACGGTGCGAGACGAGCTTCAGGAGATACCCGGGCGGGAGGTTCTCCAGCATCCGGCCCTTGTGCAACATGAGCCAGCCGTGCTCGAACATCCGCACCTTGCGGCGGTACTCGTCCTCGACGTCGGGCGTCGGCTTCTCGAACGCAAGCGCAGCCGGGTCGTACACCGCGCGCCGGCCCCGCTGCACCATGAGGTACGGGAACGACAGGTCGTGGCCGAAGCGCGTGTCGACGTCGACGTAGTCGGAGCGGCGCAGGGCGTAGATGGAGCCGTTGCCGCCCGTGATCGACCCCGTCTCCGACTCCTGGTCACGCAGCAGTGTCTCCAGGCGCCAGTAGGCGCCCTCGACGTTCGTGCCGTCCGCGTCCTCCAGCACGAGTCGGCCGCAGATGTAGGCGACCTCCGCGTCGGCGAACGCGCGGACGAGCAGCCGCAGCGCGTCGGGCGCCCACGTGGCATTCGCGTCCGAGAACGCGACGACGTCGCACTTCGAGCGTGCAACGGCGAGATTCTGCGCGGCCACCTTGCCGCCGCGCGGGCACTCGAGCAGCGACACGCGCGGCTCGCGCGCAGCGATCTCGCGGACGATCTCGTGGGTGCGATCCGTGGACGCGTCGGAGGCGACCACGATCTCGACGTCCCCGGTCGGGTAGTCGAGCTCGAGGAGGTTCTCGATGCGCCGTTCGATCACGTCCTCCTCGTTGTGGGCGGCGACGATGATCGTCACCGTCGGCAAGACGTCCTCTCGCCGCACCGGCTTCGGCGCGATCCGTGCGGCCGCGGCGGCCGCTGCCGGATAGCCGACGTGCGTCCACGCGAGCGCCGCCAGGCTGCCCCAGAAGACCTTCCTCATCAGGTCACCAACTCCCTGAGCACTTCGCGATAGCGGCCGAGAGCCACGCGCGTGTCCGCGTCGGCCGTGACGTACTCCCGCCCGCGCGTGCCCATCGCGTCGAGGTCGTAGCGGCCTTCGTACGCGTCGCGAATCACCTCGGCGAGCAGCTCGGGGCGGCTGGGCGGGATGACGACGCCGCAGCCGACGCGCTCGACCACCTGTGCGGTCTCGCTCTCAGGGTCGGCAGCGACGACGACCGGCCGGCCGGCGGCCATGATCCCGTACAGCCGGCTGGGAACGACGAAGCCGGCGAGGCCCTCGGCGAGCCCTACGAAGTGCAGGTGCGCCGACGAGAGCGAGAGTGACAGCACGTCGCGGCTCTGATACGGCAGCGAGCGCAACTTGTCGGCGTGCAACCGCTCGGCGAGGCGAACGAGATCCATGTAGCGCGCGCCGCCGCCGATCAGCACGACGGACAGCGTGTCGAGGTCACGGAGGAACGTCGTGGCGCGCACGAGCGTTTCGAGGTTCTGGGCATGGCCGATGTTGCCCGAGTGCATGACGACGAACTTCCCGGACAGTCGGTTGAGCCGCGACCAGGCGTTGTCGAGCGGCTGCGGCGAAATCGCCTCCGTGTCCACCCAGTTCGGGATCACGCGGATGCGATCGGCCGGAGCGCCCTTCTCCTCCAGCCGGCTCCGCATCGTGTCGCCAATGGCCACGACGCGGTCGGCGCGCTTCAGATAGAGGCCGATCAGCTGACGAAGGGTCGCGACCAGCACGCGGTTGTTGAGACGCCCCAGCTGAGTTGCAATCTCCGGAAAGACGTCTTCCGAGATGACGAGCAGCGGCACGCCGAACCGCCTGGCGATGGCGAGGCCCACGTCGCCCACCATGGGCGGATCCGTCATGCAGAGGACGAGGTCGGGCTTCGGCCCGGTCAGCCCCTGGAGCAACGAGCTGCCGATGTACGAGGCGTAGTTGAGCGCGCGCAGGCCGAGGTTTGCCCGCTCGAAGGCGGTCGACGACACGCGCACGATTTCCACGCCGTTCCGCACCTCGCGGCGCGGGAGCCGTTCGTGGCCGCGCAGCACTCCAGTCAGCACGCGGATGTCGTACTCGTCGATGAGCGACTCGCAGAGCTCGGTCAGCAGGTGCGCCGTCGCCTCGACGCCCGGCCAGTAGTACTGGTTGACGACCAGCAGGCGTGGCTTCACGGCGCAGAACGCTACCGTCCACCCGCATGCAGGGTGCTCCGCTACGGATCCTCTTCGCCGCGCCCGCCTGGTGGCCGGCCCTCGCCTTCGGCGGGCCGATACCGGTCACGCGAGAGCTGACCAAGCGCCTGGCGGCGCACGGCCACGACGTCTCGGTCCTGACGACGACGCTCGTCGACCTCCACTCGCGACCCTCGGCGAAGACGCGTACGGAGACGCACGGCGGCGTGCGCGTGACGTACCTCTCGACGCCGATCAGCTACCGCTGGATGGGCATCACGCCGTCCCTGCCGGTGGCGCTGGAGCGGCTGGAGCGACCGGATGTCGTGCACGTGCTCGGCTTTCGCGACCCCGTATCCACCGGCGTCGCGGCGTGGGCACGGCTGCGGCGCATCCCGTACGTCTTCGAGCCGCTGGGGATGTTCGAGCCGCGGCTGCGCAAGGTGGCGCTGAAGCGAGCGCTCGACGCGACGCTGTACCGCGGCGTCGCGGGCGGCGCGGCGGCGGTCGTCGCCAGCTCCGAGCGCGAGGCGGGACACGTCCGCAACGGGGGCGTGCACGTCGACCGCGTGCGCGTGCGCGGCAACGGGTTCCCTGATCCCGACTCGATGCCTGCGAGTCGCGGTGTCCTGCGGGGGGAGCTCGGCATCCCGGCGGGGGCGCCGATCGCGCTCTACGTGGGGCGCATCGCATCCGGCAAGGGGATCGATCATCTGCTCGCGGCAACGCGGGAGCTGACGGACCTGCATCTCGTGCTCGTGGGGCCCGACGACCGTCACGGCGCGATCGACCAGGTTCGCGCGGCTCAGTCGACCGGCCGCGTGCACACGCTCGGTGCCACCCCGGAGCCGCCGCTCCACGTGTACGCCGAGGCGGACGTCCTCTGCCTGCCGTCGGCCGGCGAGAGTTTCGGCATGGCTGCCGCGGAAGCAGCTTCGGCCGGGACGCCCGTCGTCGTGACCGACCGGTGCGGCATCGCGAGCTTCTTCCAGGAGGGAGAGGCGATCGTGATTCCCTACTCCGCAGCGGCGCTGACGACCGCCTTGCGCCGAGGTGCTCGGCGACGAGGAGCTGCGCCGTTCGCTCGCGGCGGGTGGAGTAGCGGCGGCGCGGCGGACGTCCTGGGAGCGTGTGGCCGCCCACCAGGAAGAGATCTACCGCGAGGCCATCGCCTCGCGGCAGGCCTCGACGAACGCCTCGACCGAGGGCTCGTAGCCCCACGCCGAGACCAGCTCGCGCGAGCGGGCTCCGTAGCGCTCGCGCAGAGCCGGATCGACGGCGAGCAGGCGTAGGGCGTCGGCCGTCCCGGTAGCGTCGCCGAAGGGCACGAGCACGCCGTTCTCGCCGTCGCACGAGCAGATCGGCGAGCGGCGCCCACGCGGTCGGAGAGGACGAGCGGCAGCCCCGAAGCCGCCGCTTCGTTCACGACCACGCCCCACGGCTCGTGCGAGGAGAGCAGCGCGAACACGTCTGCCGCCACGTAGCCTCGGCGACCCGGTCGCCCGGCAGCTCCCCGGTGAAGACCGCGTCCCGGCGATCGTCTCGAGGCGCACGCGCTCGGGCCCCGAGCCGACGATCAGGGCGCCGAACCCCGGCAGCAGTCGCGGCGCGCAACAGCACGTCCAGCCCCTTCTCCGGCGCGAGCCGCGCGACGCTGACCACGGCGACCTCGTATCGCCCAGCGCGAGAGCGGCGCGCAGCTCGGAGCGCCTGGCGGCAAGCTCGTCGGCTCGCTCTGCCCATGCCCGCGACGTCGATCGTGTTCGCGAAGACGCGTACGCGGGCAGGGTCGGCGCCCAGAGCGATCGACCGATTCGCGGGCGAGCGACCCGACGACGAGCACGGACGCCGCCCAGCGAAGGACGGGCGGCACGACCGTCGTCTTCACAGTCCGCCGCCAGCCGGCCTTCGGCCCCGCATCGTGGCTCTCGACGAGCAGCACGTAGGGAACGCGGCGCAGGCGGCACCAGACGAGCGCGGCCTGCGAGGCGAACGTGCTCCAGCCCGAAACGACGACGACCTCGGCTGCGAGTCCGTCAGCGCGCCGAAGATCGCGGGCGTGATCGGATAGTCGTGGCGCAACCACAGCCGCGCGCTCCGGGCAGACGACCCGCGAAGGAAGACCGCTTTGTGGCTCAGGTCAACGGTGTCCCATTGCCGGGAGGCAACGGTGTGAGCAGCATAGATCGCCGTCAGCTCGATGTCGGGAAGGGCTGCGATCCGGTCGAGCAGCGGCGCCCGGTACGGCGTCGGCTCAGGGGAGACGAATGCGACTTTCACCTGAAGCCGGCCTTCCAGGCGAGCTTGCGGACGTTCTCGCGCCAGCGCAGCGGCGCGCCGAGGTTGCGCCGCAGCTTCCCGTCGCGGAGAACATGGCTCGCGTCGTGGAGCGTGTAGACGTGCCCCTTGCCGCCGGCGAGCTCGAGGTTCCGCGCCGCCTCCTCGCCGTAGTACGCCTCGTCCATCCCGCCCTCGACGTGGTCGTACCCGTGCGGCTGGTGGACGGCGCGCACGTCGTGGGTCGCGTCGACGACGATGCCGACCTGGCGCGCCTTCCAGACCAGCCAGTTGTCGAAGCCCGCACGGCCGATGGCGAACGGCGGCACCGCGCCGAAGAGCCCGGCCGGGAAGACGAACCAGTCCATGGCCGCCGCGCCGCGCCGCTTGCCCTCCTCCTCGGTCTGGCCGACGAGGAGGAATGGCTGTTCCTGGCCGGATACGACCCGTGCGGCCTCGAGCAGGTCCTGGCCGAAGATGACGTCCGCGTTGACGAAGCAGCGCAGCGGGAAGCGGGCCGCGCTGTCGGCGAGCGCGAACGCGGAGTCGAGCCGCGGCGTGCCGTGCGCCGTCACCTCCAGGCCGGCTACGTGCTCGACGTTCAGCTCGCGGGCGGCTTCCGCGACGTCGCCGAGCAACAGCACCTGCACGCCGAGCGCGCGCCAGCTCTCCACCGAGCGGCGCTGCAGCTCGCCAATGTCGCCTTCGAACGGCTTCGGCACGGAGAAGAGCGTCAGCACAGCTCTGCGTAGAGGTCGAGGTAGGCGTCGACCTGCCGGTCGAGGGAGAAGCGCGCGCGGGCGTCTGCGGCGGCTGCAGAGCCCATGCGGGCGCGACGATCCGGGTCGTCGAGCAGCCCCGAGATCGCAGCCGCGAGGCTCTGTGGATCACCGGGCTCGACGAGCACCCCCGTCTCCTCGGTCAACTGCTCGGGAATCCCGCCCACGCGGCTCGCGACCACCGGGACGCCTGACGCGAGCGCCTCCAGCACGGCGAGTGGATGGTTGTCTGCCTTCGTCGCGTGGACGTAGAGGTCGACTCCGCGAAGCCGCTTCGCGACCTCGTCCCGGGTCTGAAAGGGCTCCGAGCGCAGCGTCACGCCTCCGATCCGCTCGCTCGGGACCCGCTTCCCCGAGTGCGACCGCGAGCAGCCGGCGGTCGCGAAGCAGCTCGAGCGCACTGCGCAGGGTCTCGAAGTCCTTGTACGGGTTCGTGCGGGCACCCTGGGCCGCGAACAGGATGACCGGCTCGTCTCGCTCGTCACGCCGCTCCGAAACGAAGGTCTCGACATCGATCCCGTTGGGGATCACGCGCGCGGACGCCATCGCAGGCGCCAACATCGAGCGCTGGGCGCGCTCCAGGAGCCACGCCGACGGGCAGACGACGTGCAGCTGCGATCGTTCGTAGAGGGCTGCCTTACGGCGCCAGTTCTCAGCCGTCCCGTCGACGCGCAGCGCGGGATACGAGTCGAGATGCGGGCACGATCCGCACCCCTCGAGCCAGCGCTCGGAATCGAGCGTGTACGCACAGTGGCCCGTGTACAGCCATTCGTCGTGCATGGTCACCACGGTCGGCTGTCGCGCCGAGAGCTCGGGCAGCACACGCAGGTCGAAGTAGCCGCCGTGGAGGTTGTGGAGATGAAGTACGTCGGGCGAGCGCGGCGCCAGCTCGAGCACGCGGTGTGAGGCCGGAAAGCGAAAGTCCTCTCGCCCACGAGCGACGTCGAGCAGGACGCCCGGGTCGCGAAGCGCGCGCGAGCGGCGCGAACGACCTGTCGCCGATCTGTACGACGCCGTCTTCCCCGCTCCGTGCGAGCCCCACGGCGAGGCATGCATCGTGCCCGCGCGTCCGATACGCCCGGTGCAGTGAGAGCGAGACGACCTCGGCGCCGCCGCCGACGTCAGAGGAGTTGACCTGGAGGACGGAGGTCATCGCCCGCGAGCGTAGGCCGCCAGCTCGCGCGCGGCCTCGCCGAACCGTCCGTGCCGTAGGGCGCGCTTGAGGATCAGCCCGCGTGCGCGACGCACGAGCTCCTGACGAGCAGGCGCACCGTCGACAGCCGCGGCGGCGTCCAGCAGCGCAGCCGCTTCGCCGTCCCTGCCCACGCGCGTCAGCGTCGCCGCCCAGTTCACCGCGTCGGAGACGATCGTCTCGTCGAGCCGCTCGCGAGGGACGCCGACGCGCTGCGAGCACGGTCTCGTCCAGCCGCTCGCACGCCGTCCAGCGGATCCGGCTCTCCGCGCCGCCGCCTGATCGCCGCCTCCCGCACGCAGAGGAACCCGAGCGCCTGCCGCTCGAGCGCGGTGACGGAGAACTGCCCGGGGTGGAGCCGATAGCGGATGACCGGCTTCGCGAGCGCTGACACCCCGTAGCGCTCGTCGAAGCGCAGCCAGAGGTCGTAGTCCTCGGACTGGTCGAGCCGGTAGCCGCCGAGCGCCCGGAACGCGTCGGCGCGCATCATCACCGTCGCGTGCGTGAGCTCGTTGCGGACGAGGAAGTCGAGCTGTCGGCCGGCCGGGCTCGCGATCGATCTCGCGTCCCGCTTCGTCGACGAGGACGATGCCGCCGCCCAGCAACGCCACCTCCGGGTGCGCGTCGAGGTACGCCGATCTGGGATTCGAGCCGGTCGGGCAGCATGACGTCGTCGGCGTCCATGCGGGCGATCAGTGCCGCCTCTGCCAGCGCGCAGCCGGCGTTGAGGGCCACGGTCAGGCCACCTGGCTCCTGCCGCTGCACGCGCACGTCGTGGATCGCGTCGCGCCGCGTCGGCCGAGAATCGCCGGCGTCGAGTCGGTCGAGCCGTCGTCGACGACGATCAGCTCGAGGTCGTCGAGCGTCTGCGCGAGCGTCGAGTCGAGCGCCTCGCGGAGAAACCGCTCTCCGTCCCGCACGGGCATGACAACGCTGACCCGGGCGTCATCCGACGAGCTCCGCGAACAGCGTCCTGTGCCGCTCCACCCACGGTGCGAGATCGAAGTGCTCGACGGCGCGCGCACGCGCACGCTCGCGATAGGAGTCGAGCGAGGCCAGCACGGCTCGCACCGCCTCGGCCAGCTCGGCAGGCGCGGGCGGGACGTCGCGCTCCCAGGTCGTTTCCGAGGGCACGCCGATCCCGGCATCCCCCACCAGCTCGGGCACGCCGCCGCTCCTCGAGTGGACGACCGGCACGCCGCAGGCGAGCGCCTCGAGCACCACGTTTGGGCACGGGTCTCGCACCTTCGGATGGAGGAGAACGTGTGCGCGGCGATAGAGCGCGGGCGCGTCCCGCTGTGCATAGCGGCCCGTGAAATCGACGCGGTCGGCCAGCCCTAGCTCGCCGATCAGCTGCTCGCCGCCGACCACGGCGCCGGTAACGAGCAGGCGGGCGTCGGGCAGCAGCGCGAGCGTGCGAAGCGCGGTCTCCAGGCGATAGGTCTGCGACTGGTCGCCGGCGAGCAGCAGCAACGGTGCTCCGTCCGGAGCCCGCTCGGCCGGCGTGAACTCGTTGGTGTCGACGGCGTTTCGCAGGATCTCCCACGATCCCGCGGGCGGCCCCAGAAATTCGTCCGCCGCCTGCCTGCAGAACTCGCCCTGGTAGACGACGTGCGTCGCCGACTCGAGCACGCCGCGCAGCCGCGTGTTCAGCCGCTCCGTGTCGGATCCCGCCCACGCCGGATATGCGATCCCGTTCTGGTTCACGACCACCGGCGCGCCGCGGCGCCGGGCGAGCGAGATCACCGTCTGCTCGTCGGTCGGCAACGAGCTCGAGCCGAGGTAGAGGAGGTTGAAGTCGCGTGGCCGGTGCGGGAAAGCCGCTTGCAGGCGCTGGAACTTGACCATGCCGCCCTCGACTGCTTCGCCTGGTGCTGGGATGCGGCGATGGCCGTAGGAGACGGCCACCTCCCCGCGGGCCGGTCGCGACAGCGTGATCAGCGCCGCGCGAGCCTTCGCGCGAAGCCACCCTCCGGCGCTTTTCATGACTCGCTCAGAGCGACGAACCCGGTCAAGAGCTCGCGCCAGCGCGACGCGAGCGAGTCGTAGCGAACACTCCTCTGCCGTAGCCCGCCCGGTCGCCGCCAGCCGCGCCAGAGTCTCATCGGGCGCCTCCGCCACGTAGCCCGCCCAGTCCGCGATGCCGTTCGCGTCCTCCACGTCGACGATGTAGCCGTTGCGCGAGTGGCTGACGAGATCGGCCGCCTGGCCGACCCGCGTCGTCACGAGCGGGATGCCGGTAGCCATCGCCTCCAGAACCGCCTTCGGCCCACCTTCGTCACGCGAGGTGACGAGGCAGACGTCGAGCGCG
Organism: uncultured Actinomycetes bacterium; assembly: GCA_963711315.1. Taxonomy (GTDB): domain Bacteria; phylum Actinomycetota; class Thermoleophilia; order Gaiellales; family Gaiellaceae; genus PALSA-612. The sequence continues at coordinate 344,143 of CAVQDQ010000004.1, read as the reverse complement.
CGGTACGCCTTGGCCACCCCTTCCTGTCCGTGGACGAGCACGTGCTTGTACGGGACGCCGATCTGCTCGAGGCCCTGCTTCACGTAGCCGCGCGCCGGCGCCGTGAGCAGTAGCCACAGCTCGGGGACACGCTTGCGGAGCCGTTCCACCGCGTCGAGCAGCACGTCGGGGCCCTTGATCAGCTTCGGTTCCAGCCCGTCCTCCCAGCCGACGCCGTCCTTCTGGAACGAGCCTGCGACGAACGCGTCCTCCGGCAGGCCGAGCTTGGCCCGCGCCTCGGCCCGCTCGGCCGGCGTGCGTAGCGTGAAGCGTTCGAGGTCGATGCCGATGGGGATCCGGAACACCTTCTCCGGCGACACACCGGCCTCGAGGACGAGCTCCTCCATCGCCCGCGACGGCACCTGGATCCGGTCGAGCTCCTCGTGGCGCGTCCGCACGGCCTCGTAGCACGTGTCGAACTCGGGCATCCCCTTCGTCCCCGGCAGGCCGTGGAGGTACGCGACGCCGAGCCGGTTTCCGTTGCGCTCGAAGGGCTGGCCGAGCAGCGCGAACTGGCTCGCGTGGAAGACGGACTGGTCGCGAACGCCCGACACCCAGCTCTCGCTGCCGACCTGGGCGCCGAGCCGCGCCGCAACGCGCGCGATCTGGCGGGCATCGTCGGCGATCGCCCAGTCGTTCCCGTCACCCGCCACGAACAGACGCGAGTGGTCGCGCCACGTCTTCGTCCGGGCCTCGATCGCCCACCGCCGCAGCGGACTGGCAACGGGTCTCACGACGTCGCGTGGGGACTTCATGGGCGCAGCACCTCCAGGTAGCGATCTGCCGTCTCGGCGAGCGACGGAACGCGGATGGCTGCCTGCAGCTCTGCCCAGCGCTCGACGAGCTGGTCGAGGTGCGTCGCGGCTTCGGCGGCGTCGCGGAAGGGCAACCCGCCGCCGCCGACGACCTCGGCGTTCGAGCCGCTGTCCACGTACAGGGCCGGGAGGCCGCATGCAAGCGCCTCGAGCAGAGAATTCGAGCACGCCTCGTTGAGGCTCGCGAAGACGAAGACGTGATGCTCGCGGAGCAGCCGAGCAACTTCAGCCGAAGGCACCGGAGGGACGATGCGCGCGCGCTCGAAGCCGACGGGCGAGCGGCCGACGAACGTGAGCTGGAACCGCTCGGGGTCGAGCCCGCGCTCGAGCTCGGCAATCACGTCGGCGCCCTTGCGCGGGTTGTCGGACCAGCTCGTCGTGATCAGGCGTACGGGCTCGCCCGCGCGTAGCTCCACGCGGCCGTCGGCGTTGAAGACCGCCGGATCAGGCGCATTCGGGATCACGACCGGGTCGCGCAGCTCGAGCCCCAGCTCGCGATGCTTCTCGAGGCTGTAGCGGGACTGGAAGACCGTCGCGTCCGCCAGATCGCTGTTGAGCTCGAAGATGTGCCGGTCGGTGCCGTCGTCGAAGCCTCGGTAGACGCCGATCGGGCCGTCCACGCGATGCACCATGCGGCAGCCCGCGTGCGCGAAGCGGCGCAGCCGGCGATCGTCGAAGTTGAACGAGTTGAAGAGACAGACGGGCGTCTCGCCGGAGATCCGGTTAACCTCGATCTCGAGTCCCCGCCGCCGCAGCTCGCCGACCAGCCCGGCGAGGAACTGGTTGCCGCCGCCGGAGGGCGGTGGCGAGAAGTCGTGGAAGACGGCGAGATCGGTGCGGCCACGACGGGACGCGAGGCGGGCGGCTTCGGTGGCAGCGACACGTTTCAGCGCACCCCCCGCTTTGCGGGCGTGGATGTACGCGGCTCGAGGTGCCGTGCGGAGATTCACGCCGAGAAGTAGACCACGCGATGGGCGTCCGTCCTTGCTGTAGGTTGCCGCCCGCGGTGCACCGTCAGCGCACGAAGCTCGTCGCACGCACGACGCGCATCACCCAGCGGCTGGGACGCGGGAGCGGCTCGTTCACCGTGCGAGGGCGCTCGAGCTCAAGGGCATTGTCGCCACGTACACCGTCCACGACCGGTGCTTGCCAACCGGCGGGCGAGAAGGCACTTCGAGCACGCGCCGCCCGTCCTCGATGAGACGCAGGGGCGCGTCCCGCGATCTCGAGCGACTACACGGCGCCGCGTGGACCTGTGCGTGAAGCACGGTGGCAGCAGTGCGGCGGGCGAGCCATTCGCCCTCGCGTAGCTGGCCAGGCGCGACGCTCGCCCGGTCGCTCAAGTCGCTGACCGAGCGGAACTACCGGCTGCCGTCGGGTTACGTGCGTTCGCTCGGCGAGCCGCAGCGCTTTGCCGTGACGTAGCCTTCCTGCGCGATCCCTAAGCTGAAATCAGCCCACAGGAGGTTTTTTATGCGCATTCGTATGCCGAGCCCCGCTCTCGTCGTCGCATCCGCCGCGCTGATCGTCGCTCTCACCGGAACGGCCATCGCAGCCAACGTCGTTCCGCTGGCCGCTCGTGCGAAAGTGGCCGACAACGCGAAGAAGCTGAACGGCAAGACGCTGGCGCAGGTCACCCAAATACCAGGCCCCGCAACCACTCTCGACGGGAAGACGGCCGATGCGATTGCCGCCACGCCCGGCCCGGCCAGTTCGGTCGCGAGCCTCGTGGCGTACAAGACGGCCACGCAGACGCTCGAGCCCGGCGCCATCGTGGACACGACCACGGCTTGCGATCAAGGTCAGAAGGCGGTCGGAGGAGGCTTCCAGGGCCCGGCCGACACCGTCATTACGCCGCTCGACTCGCGGCCGAGCTCCGACGGGGCCTCGTGGAGGCTTCGCCTCGCGAGCTTCGAGTTCGAGAACGTGAGCGTCACGCTGGTCGCGGTTTGCTTGAAGTAGTCAGGCGTCCAATTCGCGAAGGCCGCTGACCGCTTCCAGGCGGTCGCTCGAGCGTGTCTCCTCGAGGAGGCCGATGTTCGGGCGCGGTCCCTTGCGGCTCTCGTGCCAGAGGTGTAGCAGCGTGCCCTGCGGACCAGGCCAGCCGCAGCGCAGCCCGAGCCGGCGCAGGCGGACGGCGAGATCGATGTCCTCCTCGCCCCAGCCCTCGTAGCGCATGTCGAATCCATTGACGCGGTCGAAGTCTTGGCGGTGCACACCGAAGAGGAAGCCGTAGCGCTCCGTGTGCGGCACGAACTCCGGCAGGCCGTTGCGTCCGGGGCGGCGACGATCGCGCGGCGTGAGCGCGGCGAGCGGGCACACATGGGCGCGCTCTCGTAGCCAGCGTCCTAACGACCAGCGGTGGACCGGCAGCCGCTCCGACAGCACGCGTCCGCTCAGCTCACGCGACAGCTCCAGCCGCTTGCCGCCGAGGAACCAGCCTGGCAGCGCGCTCGTCCGCATCGCTTCCACGAAGCCTCGCCGGGGCACGGAGTCGCCGTCGATCATCGCCAGGAAGTCCCCACTGGAAGCCCGCGCGCCGAGGTTCTTGACGCGTGCGAGGCGGTAGCCGGCATCGTCCTGCCGCACGTGGCGCAGGCGCCCGCCGAACCTGTCGCTCCAGCGCTCGACCGTCGCCGCAGTCTCCGGCCCCGACCCGTCGTCCGCTACTACGACCTCGAAGTCCCGATCGCTCTGCTCCGAGAGCGCGAAGAGGACGGCGTCGAGCGCCTCCGGCCACTCGTACGTGGCCACGATCACGCTCACACTCGTCACGCGAAGAAGGGCGTCGCGTCCTTCGTGACGAGCTCGCCCTGGCGGTACTTCTCGTCCTTCCACGGCGACGGAGGGGGCTCGGCGCGTAGCCGGCCGACGAGCGTGCTCAGCCGTGACCGACGCTTGCCGCCGAGCTCGATCGGGCTCAGCCTGCCGTGGCCGGCCGCATCAGGCGGATCGAGGCTCGAACGGCGCAGAAAGCACACGTGGAGGCAGCGCAACGGGCTTTCCTCCCACGGGCAGCGGTCGCTCAGGACGCCTATCGACTCGCGGTCGAAGCCCCGCCGAAACACGATCTCGCCGTCGTGCATGTACTGCCGGTAACAGTGCGTCCACGAGTCGATGGCGGCGAAGTTGAAGAGCTTCGTGATCGAGCGCGACGGCGGCGAGAGGTACCCGCTCGCCTTGCTGCGCGCGTCATCCAGCCGGGTGACGTTCAGGACGTTCGACTTGAGGCTGAACCACTCGTGGTGCGCCCCGCCGAGGAGCTGCTCGCGGAAGCTGGCCAGCCCGGCGGGGTCGTAGAGCTCATCGCCGTCGACGCCGAACACCCAGGTGTCGGTCCCCGCGTAGGCCTCCACGAGCGCATGCGAATCACCCGTCCGCCGTACGCGCACCGGTTCGACGTGGTCGAGCTCGGCAGCCACGCTTCGGATGGCGTCCCATGTGCCGTCCGTGGACATGTTGTCGGCGACGTGGAAGCGGTCGCAGAACGCGGCCGCGTTGCGCAGCGCCTGCTCCACGAACTCGTCCTCGTTGTGGACGAGCATGACGCCCACGATCTGCACGATTACCGGCGCTCGGTTGTCCAGTCCAACAGTGGCCGCACGGGTCCCCGCAGGTGACCCGGGAACTGGCCCTTGGATGTGTCCCCCTCCCCCGGGTCGAAGACGTTGAAGGAGACGGCCTCGCGCACGGCGGTCTGATGGACGAGCTTGTGCGCCCCCGCCCGGCCCAGGCTGCACACGGCAGTGTCGACGGTGTACAGGCCTTCGTTCAGGAAGTTCGCCGGGATCCACGCGGTCGCCGTGTAGTCGCCCGTGCCGGACAGCTCCTCCCACTCGGCGCTCGTGTCGAACGCGTTGAACGCCGTATCACCCTCACGGTCGTAGAGCTTGATCTTCGGGAACATCGGGACGTCGTCGCGCAGCACCGTGAACGTCATCTCGATGCCCACGGGCCGGCGGATGTCCACGCTGTCGAGCAGCCCGCCCCGCTCGTCGACGACGCGCACCTCGCGCAGCCTCGCGTACTTGCCACCGGGCGCTGTCTCGAGATCGGGCCACTCGCGCCGCGACGGCGTACCCGTCACCGATTGGAGGTAATGCGCAACGACCTCATCGCTGGGACCGTCGTGCCCGATCTGGCCGCCGTCGAGAAGGATCGCGCGGTCGCAGAGTCGCGCTACCGCAGGCATCTGGTGGGAGACGAAGATCACGGTGCGCCCGGAGCTGCTGAACTCCTCCATGCGACCGAGGGAGCGCCGCTGGAACTCGGCGTCGCCGACGGAGAGCACCTCGTCCACGAGCAGGATCTCCGGCTCGAGGTGCGCGGCCACCGAGAACGCGAGTCGCACGTACATCCCGCTCGAGTAACGCTTCACGGGCGTGTCGAGGAACGTCGCCACACCGGCGAAGTCCACGATCTCGGGCAGCTTCTTCGTGATCTCGCGACGGCCCATGCCGAGGATCGCGCCGTTCAGGTAGATGTTCTCACGGCCGGTCAGCTCGGGATGGAAGCCGGTGCCGACCTCGAGCAGGCTGCCGACGCGGCCGCGGATCACCGCCTGGCCCGTGGTAGGCGTCGTGATCTGCGTCAGGAGCTTGAGCAGCGTCGACTTGCCGGCGCCGTTGGGGCCGATGATGCCGAGCACCTCGCCTTGCTTTACCGAGAAGGAGACGTCCTTGAGCGCCCAGATCTCCTCGTAGGCGTGCCTGTGCTCCCGGCCCAGGAGGCGGCGGCCGGCGTGCGCGAGTGAGTCCCGCAACGTCCCGTACCCGCTCTGAAGCTGGCCGATCCGATAGCGCTTGCCGAGCCCTTCGACCTCGATCGTTGCCGACGCAGCCATCAGATGGAGTCCGCGAACCGAGGCTCAGCGCTACGGAAGACGGCGAGCCCGACGACGAGTAGGACGATTGCCATCGCAGTGCTCACGGCGATTACGTACCAGGGCATCGGCGTGCCGAGCAACGACCAGCGAAGGCCGGTGATGGCGCCGGTCATGGGGTTGAGAGCGGCGAGCAGCTGGTAACTCTTCTCGAGGGAGTTGATGGAGTAGAAGACGGGCGAGGCGAACATCCAGATCTGGATCACGAAGGGGATCGCGTACGGCACGTCGCGGTAGCGGACGCCGGCCACGGTGAAGAGCAGCCCGACCGCGAACGCGGTGACCAGCGCCAGCAACACGAAGAGCGGGAAGAGGAGCGCCTGCGCGCCGAGGGGGACGTCGAACCAGAACGTCATCGCCACCAGGATCGGGAAGACGATGACGAAGTCGACGAGCGGAGTCACCGCGGCCCCGAGCGGGAGCAGAACACGCGGGAAATACACCTTGGTGATCAGTGCCTTGCTGCCGGCGATGCTGCCGCTGGCGCTGTTGAACGCCGGCTGGAAGTACGTCGTCCACATGATCACGCCTGCGAAGACGAAGATCGGATACGGAACGTCGTCTGACGGGAACTCCGCGAAGCGGCCGAAGATGAGCGTGAAGATGCCCGTCGCCAGCAGCGGCTGGAGCACCACCCACGCGATGCCGATCAGCGTCTGCTTGTAGCGCACCTTGAGATCGCGCCAGACGAACGTCAGAGACAGCTCGCGGTAGCGCCAGAGCTCGCGCAGGTCGAGCCTCGGCAGGCGGCTCGCAGGCGCGATTATCGTCACGCGATCGTCGCGCGGCGGCGCCTCGACGGGCGCAGCCTCGGGCGCCGTCTTCTCGAGGACGCTCACGTCTCCAAGGCTACCGAGCGTTCGTGAAGTTTCAGTGCGTTCGCGATCTTCCGGGCGTAGGCCGGAATGGCGAATTCGGCGCGGAAACGCTCACGGCCGGCGGCGCCGAGCTGCTCGCGCAGCGCCGGGTTGTCGCGCAGGCGTGCGAGCGCGGCGGTAAGGGCGTTTGGGTCGCCTTCAGGCACCAGCAAGCCGGCCGGTCCCATGATGTCCGGGATGCCGCCGCTGTCCGAGGCCACGATCGGCAGTCCCATCGCGAGGCCGTCGACGAGCGTCGACGCCGACTGCTCCTTCCAGCGCGGGGTCGTCAACGACGGCACGGCAAGGCAGTCGAGCGCCGCGTAGAAGCTCCACAGCTCGTCCTTGGGCAGCAAACCGAGGTAGTGGATCCGGCTGTCGTTGGCGGCCAGCGCCTCCAGCTCCGCGCGCTGCGGGCCGTCGCCGGCGAGCACGAGCCGCGTGCCCTCGGGCAGTGCGCGGGCGAGCACCTTCCAGCCCTTCTCCTCGACGAGCCGCCCTGCGAAGCCGACCGTGAAGCCGGCATCGAGTGCCATGGCCTTCACCTTCCCGTCCGGCTCCAGGCCGCCTGCGACGAGCGTCGACGCGGGCACCGACGAGCGGCATGCCTGCGGCGCGGATGCCCTCGAGCGACGGGCGGCGCGACCGTCAGCAGGTGGTCGAGCCGGGGCCAGAGGAGGCGCCGCGCCGTTCGCTCCGCCAGTAGCCTGGCCGCGGAAAGATGTTCTCGCAGACGGCCGTGACGATGCGTGGCTTCTTGTGGAAGCGGTAGAGCGCGAGCATCTCCAGCAGGAACGGGTCGATCGGCTCCTCCTGGACCCAGATCACGTCGGGCCGGATCGCACGCAGCTGCCGGGCGATCCAGGCCAGCCGCTCGCGCCGCGAGCCGCGTGGCACGTGTCGCACCTGAATGGGCAAGCCCGCGGCGGGATCCGCCGTCCCGTGCGCCTGGTGCACGGTCGGCAGGTCGGCAGGCGGCGGTGCGGCCAGCACGATCGCGTTGGCCTCGAAGCGCCGCACGACCTCCTCCAGAGCCAGCCAGTGCACCGGGTAGAACGCCAGGCGGCTGTAGAGGACGAGGGTCGCCTCGGGACGTGTCATCCGAGCCGGGAGACGATCGCCTCGACGACCCGCTCGCCCGCCTTGCCGTCCACCTCGCCGACCACCTCGCGTGCGATCTGCTCGCGCTCGGCGGCCAGCTCGCCGGGCTGCGAGAGAGCGCGGTCGATTCCCACGACGAGCTCGTCGAAGTCGTGGGCACGGAGGAACGCGCTCGACTCCGCGAGCTGCTTGTAGTGGTCGCCGACGAGGTTGCGATCGGCCCAGCGCTCACCCTCGGGCGCACCCTCGTCCCAGAGAACGCACACCGCCGGGCGGTCGTTGACGAGCGCGTCGAGCAGGATGGTGCCGGCGTTTGCCACGACGACGTCGGCATGCTGGAGGAGCGTCGCGAGATCCTCGAGGTCCGTGTAGCTCGGCGCTTGCACGGCGGCACCGGAGACCCCGGCGGCAGCTCCGAAGCGCTCCACCACCCGGTTGTCCCGCGGATGCGGCCGGAAGAGGAGCGAGAAGCGCTGGTTCGCACCAGTCTCCTGCCACCACGCGAGCAGACGCTCGACCAGCCTTCCTTCGTAGGGAGCGTTGTCGGGCGTGTTGCCGGCGAACAGGACCAGCGGCTTGTCCGGGTCGAGGTCGTAGCTCCGCAGAAGCTCCGCGTAAGCCTCCCGGGGCCGGCGGCGATAGTAGACGTCCGTTTGCGGCCAGCCGGTGATCGTGATCCTCGCCGGATCGATGCCGTGATAGCGAACGAGATCCGACCGCATGATCTCGTTCTGCACGACATAGAGGTCGAGGTGCGGGGAGACGACGCCCTTGCCCACCGTGTGGTCCCAGGACGCGACGTAGCCGACGACCGGCACGCCCAGCCTGCGCGCCGCCACGAGGTACGGCATCGACACGTGAGCCTGGAGGTTCGTCACGACGAGCCCTTCGCAGTCGGCACCCATGGCGTCGAGGAGCGGCGCGGGCACGTACCGCCGGCCGGAGAAGAGCCAGGCCGCCATCCCGCGGTCGACGACGTCCCAGCGCGGCAGATGCCCCGCGCGGTCGATGTCGAGGAACGCGATGGGGTGGCCGTGCGCCCACCGCTCGCGGTTGAAGCCGTGCCGGAGGCTCGTACGCACGGCGAGCGTGTGAAAGCCCACGTGATCGTCGAGGAAGATGTCGGCGCGCCGGACGATGCGAGGCCCGAGCGGGACCTCCACCGGCATCAGCTCGGCCGCCTCAACGACTTGCAGCCCAGCGAGCTGGTCGCGCCAGGGATCGATGTGCTTCGGGTGCAGCGGGAACAGCGCCGTGATGCGATCGGCGAACGCGTGACGCAGGCCGGCGACGATGCCGCAGTCGAAGAAGACGCGGTTCGGCAGCGGATCCACGAATGCGACCCACAGCCGTCGCGGCCGCGCTTTCTGAGTGCCCGCCCCGTCGACTGCCACGACGGCCGATGATACGGAGGCGATGACTGCGAACGAGCGGCGGGCGCGTGGCGGGACGCTGATCCTCGGCGGTGGCTTCGCCGGTAGCTGGGTAGCGCGGCTGCTCGGCAAGCGTGGAGCCGAGACGACGATCGCTCTCCTCGGAGAACTTCATGCTCTTCACACCGCTCTTGCCCGAAGCCGCCTCCGGCACGCTCGAGCCACGCCACGTCGTCGTGCCGCTGAGGATGATGTGCCCGCGCTCCGAGCTGTTGCTGGGCCGCGCAACCGCGCTCGACCAGGGGCGCCGGGTCGTGACGGTCGAGACGCAGGACGGATCGCTCGAGGTCACGTATGACCGGCTCGTGATCGCCCTCGGCGCGACCAGCCGCGCGCTGCCCATCCCCGGGCTCACCGAGCACGGGCACGGCTTCAAGGATCTCGCCGACGCGATCGCTCTCCGTAACCACGTGCTGCGCCAGCTGGAGCTGGCGGACGCCGGGCAGGACGCCGACGCTGCACGTCGCCATCTCACTTTCGTCTTCGTGGGTGCCGGCTACGCGGGCGTGGAAGCTCTCGCGGAGCTCTCAGATCTCGTACGCGACGCCATGCGCTACTACCCCCGCCTGCGCGAGATCCCGCCGAGGTGGATGCTCGTCGACGCGGCTCGTTCCATCCTGCCGGAGATCCCGACGAAGCTCGGCGAGTACGCCACGCGCGAGCTGACGGGCCGTGGAGTGGAGATCCGCGTCGGCACGACACTCGAAGCTCTCGATGGCGACAGCGCATTGCTGTCCGACGGCGTGCGCATCGAGACGAACACGCTCGTCTGGACGGCCGGCGTCCGGGCGAGCCCGCTGCTTGCGGAGCTCGGCCTTCCCTTGGACGATCACGGGCGCGTGCGCGTCGACGGCTTTCTCGGCGTCGAGGGAAGCGATGGCGCGTGGGCGCTCGGCGACTGCGCGCGAGTGCCGAACGAGGCGACGCCGGACACGTTCGATCCGCCGACGTCCCAGCATGCGCTGCGGCAGGCTCGTACGCTCGCCCGCACCCTCACTGGATCGCCGCGTCCGTATCGCTATCGCATGCTCGGTCAGGTGGCGACGCTGGGCCGCTACAGGGGTGTCGCCGACGTACTCGGACTGCGCCTGCGCGGCTTCCCCGGGTGGTTCGTGACGCGCACGTACCACCTCAGCCAGCTGCCGCTCTTCTCGCGCAAGCTCCGTGTCGTGGCTGACTGGACCCTCGCACTCTTCTTCCGCCGCGACATCGCCGAGCTCGGAGCTCTCGGCCACCCGAGGCGGCTCGGCGAGTCGCGGGAACGCAGCTAGCGGATGGACGAGAGTGCCTGCGCCAGGGACTGCCCTCCATCGAGCACGCCCGAGAACAGGTCTCCGTCTTTGGCGACCCGCCTCAGGACGGCGTCCATCGTGAAGTCGGTGGGCTCGAGTCCCGCCTTCACCTCGTCCCAGCGCAGCGGCGTCGAGACGGGAGCTCCCGGCCGGGGTCGCACCGAATAGGCCGAAGCGATCGTCTTTCCCTCGCCGTTCTGGTTCGCGTCGATCAGCACGCCTTTGCGCTTCTTCTTCACCCACTCCGTTGTGACGAGCCCGCGATGGGTCGACGCGAGCGTGCGCGCGACGATCTCCCCGAACTCTCGCGCCTGCGCATACGTCGAGCGGCGGGCGATGGGCACGAGCACATGCATCCCGTCGGCGCCGCTCGTCTTCGGGTAGCCGGCGAGGCCGAGCTCGTCGAGCACCGACTTCACGAGCTTCGCGACCTCGACGACCTCCGCGAAGCCCACGTCGGGTGAGGGATCGAGGTCGAAGAGCACCCAGTCCGGGCGATCCGGCTTGTCCACGCGGGAGTACCACGTGTTCATGTCGATGCAGGCCATGTTCACCATCCAAAGCAGCGCGAGCTCGTCGTTGGTGAGCGGCGCGTCGATCAGCCGGCGCTGGCGTGGGCTCTCGCGCGTCGAGACCTCGAACCGACGCGTGGGGATCCACTCGGGCATGTGCGACGGCGCGTCCTTCTGGAAGAAGGACTTGCCATCGATGCCGTCGGGATAGCGCTTCATCGTGAACGGCCGGTCGCGAAGATGGGGGAGGATCGTCGGCGCGATCTCGCGGTAGTAGCCGAGGAGGTCGCCCTTCGTGATCCCCTCGTCAGGCCAGAAGACTTTGTCGAGATTGGAGAACTTCAGAGCCCGCTTGCCCTTCCTGAGCTCGCTCGGGAACGGCTCTTCGCGGCGGACTTCTTCGGGCAGCTTGTCCTCTCGTACCCCGAGGAACGAAGGTGAACGCAGGTGGCCGTCGTGGGTCCACTCGGCGAACTCGACCTCGACGACGAGCTCCGGCTCGACCCACCGCACGTCGCTCTTCCGCACGCGCGGCATCTTCGGAACGTCCACGAGCGGTGAGTCGGGCCGTGCGAGCGGCTTCATGCGGGCGAGCAGCTCGTCGATCGTGTCCTCCGTGAAGCCCGTGCCGACGTTGCCGGCCCAGCGCAAGCCGCCCTGCTCGTGGACCGCGAGCACGAGCGCGCCCATGCGCTCACGCCGGCGCTGTCCCTTCGTGTAGCCGGCGACTACGAGCTCCTGCCGGGGGCGCACCTTGACCTTCAGCCATTGGCGCGACCGGCCCTGGTCGTAGCGCGAGTCCGCCCGCTTGGCCATGACTCCCTCCAGGCCCTGCTGAGCGGCCGCCTCGAAGAGCGCGTCCCCGTCGTCGAAGGTGTCTGTGATGACAACGGACTTCGAACGTCCGAGAACTTTCTTCAGGCGACGCCGGCGCTCGATCAACGGCAGATCGATGAGCGGCTCGCCGTCCTGCTCGAGCAGGTCGAAGACGTAGTAGACGAGCGTGCCTGCTCCTTGTTGCATCGCCGAGAAGCTCGCCCGGCCGGTGTCGTCGATCGCGCAGACCTCGCCGTCGAGCACGCAGTCTGGCGTCCGAACGGCGCGCGGCAGGACCCTGGCGATCGGGTCGAAGCGCTTCGTGAGGTCGCTACGGCCCGTACGGCTCTGCAGCTCCACCTCGCCGCCGCGCAGGTACGCGAGCGCGCGATAGCCGTCCCACTTCGGCTCGAACAGCCAGCCTTCGCCGCGGGGCAGCTCCTTGACGGGCGTCGACAGCATGGGCCGGTAACGGCGGCCGTTGCCGGACGGCGAAGGCTCGGCGGTCTCGTCGCGCTTTCGCAGCACCAGCCAGTTCTTCTCCTGGCCGGAGAGATGCGCCGGTATGAGGGCCCACGTTCCCTGCAGGCGCTCCCCGTCGAGCCGGAAGGTCAGGCCGCCGTCCTTCTTCTCCTCCAGCAGCTCGTACGTGCCGCGGTCCCAGATCTCCACCGTCCCCGCGCCGTATTCCCCCTTCGGGATCTCCCCCTCGAACGCTCCGTACTCGAGCGGATGGTCTTCCACGTGGACCGCGAGATGTTGCTGGCCGGGCTCGAGCGGCATGCCTTTCGGCACCGCCCAGCTCGCGAGGGCGCCGTCGCGCTCGAGGCGCAGGTCGTAGTGCAGCGATCTCGCCTGGTGGCGCTGGATGACGAAGATCGGCCCTTTCCGGCTCTTCCGGCCGCCCTTCGCGGCCTTCCCGTCGGGCTCCGGCGTCTTGCCCGATCGCCGCTTGCGCCGATAGTCACGAAGTTGGTCAGTTGAGGGCATCGCGGTCGCCTGCCGGGCCGAAAACGGCTAGTTCATGCGGTTTTGCGGCTCTGTATGGATCGGGGATAAGCCTGTGGAGAGTGTGGATTCCCGTTCTTTGTGCTGAAAACGCACAAAGTCGCGCCGATCGGCTCAGGCATGGATACCCATGCGGCGGAATTTCGCGCGCCGCTCGCGCCGGAGGACGTCCGACGGCGTCCCTTCGACCTCGTCGAGTGCGTGCTCGAGGGCCTCGCCGAGCAGCCGCGCGGCCTCGTCGTGGTCCTCCTGCGCCCCCTCGGGCGGCTCGGGCACGATGCCGTCGATCACGCCCAGCTCGAGCGAGTGCATGGCGTCCGGCTTGAAGGCCGCCGCCGCCTTGCGCGCCTCACCCGCGTCGCGCCACAGAATCGCCGCGCAGCCCTCGGGGCTGATCACCGAGTAGATCGCGTGCTCCTGCATGAGCACGCGGTCGGCCACCGCGATGGCGATGGCGCCGCCGGATCCTCCCTCGCCGATGATGCAGGAGACGATCGGCACGCCGAGCCTCGCCATCACCGCCTGGGAGCGGGCGATGGCGCCGCCCTGCCCGTGCTGCTCGGCAGAGACACCCGGATAGGCGCCGGGCGTGTCGACGAACGTCAGGAGCGGAAAGCCGTGACGGTCAGCGAGCTCCATGACCCGCATCGCCTTCCGGTACCCCTCCGGATAGGCCATGCCGAAGTTCCGCTGCGTGCGCTCCTTGAGGTCGCGGCCCTTCTGGTGACCGATGAGCGCGACCGTACGGCTGCCGAAGCGGCCGATGCCGGTGACGAGCGCCTGGTCGTCCGCGCGCCCGCGGTCGCCGTGCAGCTCGACGAAGTCGTCCAGCAGCCGTTCGATGTAGTCGAGCGTGTACGGCCGGTCGGGGTGGCGCGCGAGCTCGACGGAGCGCCAGATCTCCTCGTCGGTGACATCGGCCTGCATGCGCTCGAGCTGCTCCTCCAGCCGCTCGAGATCGCCGGACACGCGCGTGCCGCCGAGCAAGCTCAGCCGCCTGAGCTTGGCGACCCGTTCGCGCAGGCGAAGTTGCTCGTCAGCCGTCACTCGTGCTCACGTGAGAACAGCCGCAGCAGGCGCGCCAGGTACGGCCGCAGCTCGTTCCGCGGCAGGATCGCGTCCACGTGCCCGTAGCGGTAGTTCGACTCTGCGAGGCCAAAGTCGTCGGGGAGCTTCTCCCGCGTCGTCTGCTGCACGACGCGAGGGCCGGTGAACGACAGCAGTGCCTTCGGCTCGGCAACGATCACGTCGCCCAGCGACGCGAAGCTGGCCAGCACGCCGGCGGTCGTCGGATGCGCCATCACGCTGAACAGCGCGCCTCCCGCCTCGTGGAGGTCCTCGACGGCGCAGACCGTCTTCGGCAGCTGCATCAGCGAGAGGATCCCCTCCTGCATGCGGGCGCCGCCCGACGCGGTGACGGAGATGAGGGGTACCTGGCGCTCCGCTGCGCTCTCGCAGGCGCGAACGAGCTTCTCTCCGACTGCGCTGCCCATCGAGCCGCCGAGGAACGAGAAGTCCATGACGGACAGCTGCAGTCGTGCTGGTCGAGCGTCGCCCGGCCGATGACGATCGCCTCGCCGAGGCCCGTCTGCAACTCGGCCTCAGCCAGCCGCTCGCGATAGGGGCGAAGGTCGAAGAACTCGAGCGGATCCGCCGAGCGCACGTCCGCCGCCTCCTCCTCGAAGCTCCCCGCGTCGGCGAGGTGGGCGATCCGCTCGCGCGCCGGCATCGGGAAGTGGTGACCGCACTGACTGCAGACACGAAGCGCTTCCCGGAGCTCCTCGTCGCGGTAGTGGGAGCCGCAGGACGGGCAGGTGTTGGGATGCCGCGTGCCGTCCGCCGGCGCCGGCTCATCCTTCCGCTCGATGGAGACGTCGATGCCGCTTTCGACCATCAGATCGCCCACTATAGACCCGCCTTCAGGGCCAGCACCCGCGCCGCGGCCTGGCGCACACGCTCGCGAAACGCCGCCGAACGCCGCGCCTCCGCGAGCAGGTGTCGGTAGACGGGCCGATACGAGCCACGGCCCGTCAACAACACCAGATCGGCGCCTGCTCGCACGGCACGCGCCGACGCAGCGGTGACGCTCCCCGTCGCCAGCGACGCCGCAGCCTCCATCGAATCCGTGATCACCACGCCACGGAACCCGAGCTGGTCTCTGAGGAGACCTTCGATGATCGCGCGAGACTGCGATGCGACGTGGTCGCGGTCGAGGGCGGTGTAGCGGGCGTGCGAGACCATCACCAGAGGCACGCCCGCGCGAATCGCAGCTGCGAACGGCGGCAGATCGACGGCCAGGAGCTTCGCCCGACTGCGCCTGATGGTGACAGGGCCATCGTCCGTGTTCACGGTGGCGGCTCCGAGGCCCGGAAAGTGCTTTGCGGTGGCGGCGGCGCCGCCGGCGCGCCACCCGGCCACAGCCGCGGCCACCGCTGTGCTTGCTCTCTTCGGGTCACTGGAGAAGGACCTGCTCGCCATGGCGCTGCCAGCGACGCTCGGAACGTCGGCCACCGGGGCGAGGCTGACATTGATCCCGGCCCTGCGCAACGCGAGCCCGCCTCGTCTGGCGTCGCTGCCCACCGTGCCCTCGGCCGCCTGCGCCGGCGCGGAGGATTCGGGCGGCGCCCAAGGCACGATCCGCACGTCACCGCCCTCCTGGTCGACCGCGACGAGAGGCGATCCTCCGCCACTGCGCAGCGCCGCCGTCAGCGTGCGCAGCTGCCGGGGCGACTCGACGTTGCCGCCGAAGAGGATCACGCCTGATGCCCGCCGCTCGCGAAGCGCAGTCAGCACGTACTGCGGCACCGCGGTGCCCTGGAAGCTCAAAACGATCAGCTGGCCGACCTGCTGGGGAAGCGCGAGCTCGACGCCACGCGCCGGCGACGAAGCCGGGATCGCGAGCGTGACGAGAAGCAGAGCGAAGAGCTTGCTCAAAGACCGAGCGCCGCGACGAGCCTCACCAACGGCTTGATGCCGCCGGGATCCGGCGTGACGCCCGTCAGGCCGGCGCCCGCGACGGTGGATCGCTCCGCAACAGAGCGCAGTACCTGCTCGGCCTCGTCGACGCTCCAGCCACCCGGCTCGGGCATGAACGACGGCAGCTCGTCCGGGTCCATCACATCGGCGTCGAAAGCGACGTACACGGCGTCGGCACCGTCCAGCGCGCCGTCGATGGCGTCGACGCTGGTCGCCAGGCCGGACTCACGGATGAAGACCTCCTCCGGCGGGTCGAGATTCCGGGCTCCGAGAAGCACCGCGTCCTCGATGCGGACGGAGCCGGCGTCGAGCACCATCCGCAGCGGCATGCCCCACTGGTTACCGCTCGGCGAGGTCTCGGGCGTGTTGAGATCGCCGTGCGCGTCGAGCCAGACGAGGGCCAGTCGCTCGAAGCGCGCCGACAGGGCCTCGATCGCACCGACGTGTGAGCAGCAGCACCCGCCGAGCACGAGCGGTCGCTCGGGAAGCGCCGCGGCCATCGCCAGCTCCTGCTCGCCGAGGCTCGGCTCCTCGATGACGGCCACCTCGGGATACGGGAGATCGAGCGAGGCCGCCGCCACCATCACGTCTCCACCGTCCCCCCAGGCACGCGGCACGCGCACGAGGCCGGCCGCGAACTCGCGCCCACAGGCGTGGCACTCGTAGCCAGGCCCCAACGCGACCGCGGTGTAGGTCTTGCAGTACGGGCACTTGGCGCGGAGCAGGCTCACGCGAGCGCCTTCTCGAACGTCACGTGCTCGCTCTCGACATGCATGCCGACGCTCTCGTAGAGCCTCGTCGCCCCGGTCGGGTTCTCGGAGTCCACACCGAGGCTTGCGCGCTCGAAGCCGCGGTTCCGGAACTCGCGGAACGCGTGGAGCAGGAGGGCCCGGCCGAGCCCTCGCCGCCGCCAAGGCTTACGAACGGCGAGCGACCCTACGAAGCCGCCTCCGCGCATCTCGTCGCAGCGAGCATTGGCGGCAATCTCGCTGCCGTCTCGGATCACGAACCACAGGCTCGTGTCGTCGTCCTTTCGCATCTCCCACCACTGCTCGAACGCCATTGCGTGGAAGCCCCACTCGTCGGCGAAGGCCTCCTTCGTGGCGTCGTGGAACGCGCGCGCGTCCTCCTCTCGGAACGTCCCGAGAGCCAGGCCGTCGGGGAGCTCGGGCGCCGGTGGCTCCTCATCTAGGTCGATCGCCATCACCCAGTGGCGGCGCGCCTCGTGATAGTCGCGCGCCTCGAACAGAGCACGCGCCTTCGTGTCCTTGGCCGTCGTCACATTGCGGATGAGGTCGAGACTGAGACCCCGCGCGTGTAACTCCATCGTTGCGGCGAGCCACGATCCGAGCCCCCGGCCTTTCTCACCCGGCCGGACGCATCCGCCGCCGAAGGCGTGATCGTCGAGACGGTCGAACCAGCCTCCCGCGATCGCCGTTCCGTTCTCTTCGAGGAGCCAGGAGTCCTGATCGAGATCGGTCCGCAACCACCACGAGCGGATGTCTTGCTCCGTGATCGACGGCGGTAGTTCGAAGTGCAGCTCGTCCTCGGCTAGCAGCTCTGCGACGAGAGCGGCGTCCTCCTGGCGGAGGGGCCGGCTGGTGATCCCGTCAGGAAGGCTCACGCGAGCTCCTTGACGAAGGTGACGTGGTCGGCTTCGACGCGCATGCCTACGCTCTCGTAGAGCCGGGTCGCACCGGTTGGATTCTCCGCGTCGACTCCCAGGCCGACACGAGCCGCGCCTCTACGCTGGAACTCGCGAAAGCTGTGGCGCAGCAGCGCGCGAGCCAGGCCTTGGCGCCGCCAGGCCTTGCGGACTCCGACCCAGTTGACGAGGCCGCCTCCGCGGCGCCCCTCCGTGCCGTGAAGCAGCGCCACGATCTCGTCCTTGTCCCGAATGACGAACCAGAGCGTGTGATCGTCGCCTCCATGCCGCTGCCACCACTCGTCGAACGGCTCCAGCTCAAAGCCCCACTCCTCTTCGAAGATGCGGTTCATCGCCGCGTACCACGCCTCGGCATCTTCAGGACTGAACGTGCTGATCGAGAGTCCTTCTGGAAGCTCAGGCTCGGGTATTGGCTCGTCCAGCTCGATCGTCATCGCGTAGTGGCGGCGCACCGTCCGGTAGTCGCGCGACTCGAGCAGGTTGCGCGCGGACTCGTCAGGACCGAGCGCCACCTGGTGCACGGATGGCACACCGTGCGCCTTTGCCCGCTCCTCCGAAAGCTCGAGCAGCATCGAGCCGAGGCCGCGGCCCTTGGCTCCCGGCCGGACACAACCGCGCGCGAAGTACGTACCCGCATGGAGCTGGCCTCCGCCGGCGGCCACGATCCGGCCCTCCTCTTCTCTGAGCCATGAATCGTGCTCGAGGTCGGTATGGGCCCACATGTCGATGACGTCCTCCTGTCCCAGCCGCGAGCGGAACCCGGCCGCCACCTCGTCCTCGTCGACGAGCGCAGCAACCGCGCTCGCCTCCTCCGGCCGGATCGGCCGCCAACCGTCAGGCAGCGAGCTCATCCAGGACCTCCGCGAGGGATGCGAGCGTCGGGGACTCGCGCGTCGGAGCGTAGCCGTCTCTGTCCTCGCCGAGCCGGTTGATCCAGAGGCAGGGGATGCCGAGCTCGGATGTCGGGGCGACGTCGTGGAAGAGACTCGCGGCCACGTGGGCGTCCGGCAGTCGTCCCACATCCTTCTCGAACGCCTGCCAGTGGCCGTGAGCCGGCTTATAAGAGCCGATCTCCGACGCGACGATCGAGCCGTCGAACGGCACGCCGATCGCCGCCATCGACGCGTCGATGAAGTCGCGATCCGTGTTCGACAGGATGCAGAGTCGCCAGCCGCGCGCCACGCGCCTGCCTCGAGCGCCGCTGGGCACCTCGGGGAACACGCGCCAGCCCGGCAACGACTGACCGAGCACGTCGCGCTCCTCAGCGGGCGCACCGAGCCGCTCGAGCACTCGAGCCATCACCTCGCGGTACGCGAGAGCCGGGATCCTCGTGCTCGACGACGGGCTCGAGCGCGTGGTACTCGGCGAGCTTCGCGTCCGGCGCTCCCCTCACCGAAGATCCGGGCTAGCTCGGCGCGGATGCCGCCGTTCCAGTCGACGAGCGTCCCGTAGCAGTCGAAGGTCGCCCAGCGCTCCACGCCGCCGACTTTACCGAGACGGTGACGAGGCGTACGATCGTCGCCATGGTGCGCAGGGGACTCCTGCTCATGGTGGCCCCGGCGGCGGCGCTGATGCTCGCAGCGTCCGGAAGCCCACGCGCGCTCAAGGAGGGCGGTACGTTCCGGATGGCGCTGACCTCTGTCGCCCAGGTCGGCACGATCGACCCGGCACTCGCCGGAAACGAGATGCTCGTCTTAGAGCCTGCGTGTGCCGCGTTGATGGCATACCCGGATGAGCCGCTGCCAGCCGGCATCGAGCTGGCACCCGACCTGGCGGAAGACTGGCCGGCGATCTCCAAGGATCGTGGGACGTACACCTTCACCGTCCGGAAAGATGCCCGCTTCTCGAACGGGGCTCCCGCGACGGCACAGGCATTCAAGCATGCGCTCGAGCGCATGTTCACCCCGGCAATGCAAACCGGCGCGGAGAGCTTCTTCGGAGACATCGTCGGAGCACGCAAGATGCTCGCCGGCAAGACGACCACGCTTGCGGGCGCCGTCGCGACGGGAAGGATGCTGCGCCTGCGGCTGACGAAGCCGGTGCCGGACCTGCCCGCCCGCCTGAGCCTGCTCTGCGCCGTGCCGCCGACGCTCCCGGCCGACCCGGAGGGCGCCAAGGCTCCGCTCCCGAGCCCGGCCCCCTACTACGTCTCCAAGTACGTTCCCGGCGAGCGCGTCGTCATGGAGCGGAACCGCTTCTATCGCGGCTCACGGCCGCATCATGTCGACCGGATCACGGTCGAGCTGAACGCCGATGCGACAGCGGTCGACCGCGTCGCGAAGGGCGAGCTCGACACGGTCGGGCCGACCCCAGATCTCACGCCGTTCCTCGCAGAGCTGGTTCCGCGGTACGGAATCAACCGGTCGCGCCTGTTCCTGCAGCCGTCCACGCTCAGGCGCATGTTCTTCCTCAACACTGCGCGGCCGCTGTTCAGGAACAACGTGAAGCTGCGGCAGGCGCTCAACTTCGCAGTCGATAGAGCGGCCGCTGGGGCGTGAGTATGGACGCTACGCCACGACGCCGACCGACCAGTACACGTCGCCGGTCACGCCCGGCTTCCGAAACGAACGCATCTATCCGCTCACAGCCCCTGATCTTCGCCGCGCACGCGCGCTCGCGAAGGGTCGGCTGCGCTCGGGCAAGGCCGTCCTCTACACATGCGCCGAGCAGCAGCGGCCGGACTGCGTCGGCGTGCCGCAGGTCCTGCAGCGGAACCTGAAGGCGATCGGACTCGATGTCTCGCATCAAGCAGTTTCCGCTCCCCGTTCTGATTCAGAAGCTCGCCACGCCGGGCGAGCCGTACGACCTGACATGGCTGGGCGAGATCACGCCCTACAACGACCCCGCGCTGTACTTCCCGCAGATCCAGGAGATCTCGCACTACAGCTCGTCAAAGTACGACCGGCTGCTGGCAGCCGCCGGCCGCCTCTCCGGGCCTGCCCGGTACCGAGCCTTCGGCGTGCTCGACGTCCAGCTCTCGAGGGACGAAGCGCCAGGCATCGCCGTCTTCAACGCGAATGCATGGGCGTTCGTCTCCGCCAGGACGGGCTGCGTCGTGATGAACCCCTCGCTCGACCTGACTGCGGTCTGCCTGAAGTGAAACGGGCAGCCGTCGCGACCGTCCTGGCGATCGCGTCGGCGCTCCTCCTCGCGTCTGCCGGTGAGACGCGCGCGGTGAAGGAGGGCGGGACATTCAAGATCGCCGTCCCCGCCGGCTTCTTCAACACCTTCGATCCGGCGCTCATAAGTCTTGCGGCAGAGCAGGAGGTGCTGCAACCAGTATGCGAGAGCCTCGTCGACTATCCGAGCAAGCCACCCCCCGAAGGTCTGAAGCTCGAGCCTGAGCTCGCCGAAGCGGATCCCGTCGTCTCGAAGGACGGCAAGACGTACACGTTCACGATCCGGAAAGACGCGCGGTTCTCGACCGGGGCGCCGGTCACGGCCCAGGCGATCGTGCGCGCGATCGAGCGGCGGCTCGATCCGGTGATGGAGACCGGCGACGACTTCCTCGCCTCTCTCATCGTCGGCGGAGAGGACGTTCTCGCGGGCAAGACAAAGATCCCGTCCGGCCTGACAGCGCGAGGACGGACCTTGACCGTGCGACTGACGCGAAGTGGTCCGGACTTCCTCGGGGCTGCGTCCCAACTCTGCGCGGTGCCGCCGGCGCTCCCCACCGATCCGGAGGGCGCGAAGGCGCCGCTCGCGAGCCCTGGGCCGTACTACGTCTCCGAGTTCGCACCAGGGCAGCGGATCGTGCTCACTCGTAACCAGTACTACAAAGGCTCGCGACCGCACCATGTCGACCGGTTCACGATCGACCTCGCGGCAGACGAGGGCTCGATCGTCGACGAAGTCATGAGCGGCAAGATCGACTGGGGCTGGGTAACGGTTAGCACGTGGTCGGCACGCGCGGCCGAGCTCGCACAGCGATACGGGGTGAACAAGGCCCAGTTCTTCGTCATGCCCGGGAATTTCCTGCGGATGTTCGTCCTCAACACGAGCCGGCCGCTCTTCAGGAACAACCCGAAGCTCCGGCAAGCGGTCAACTTTGCCGTCGACCGCAAAGCGCTCGTGCAGACCCTCGGACCGTACGGAGAAGCAGTGACGGATCAGTACCTGAAGCTGCGCAACGACGCGATCTATCCGCTCAAAGGTCCCGACCTCAAGCGGGCGCGCGCTCTCGCAAAGGGACACACGCGGAGCGGGAAGGCGATCTTCTACACGAGGCAGGACCCGGTCGACATCGCACAGGCGCAGATCCTCCAACGGGACCTGAAGGCGATCGGCATCGACGTCCAGGTCGTCCAGTTTCCGACGAACCTCATCTTCGACAAGCTCGCGCATGGCCAGCAGGAGTTCGACATCGGCCGGATCGCGTGGAGTAACGACGACTCGAACCTCCTCGGCATCTTCGACGGACGGCTGCTTGGCGCGGACGACAACGTGAACTTCTCCTACTTCAACTCCCTGAAGGTCAACGACCTCTTGACACATGCCTCTCACCTCAGCGGCACGGCGCGCTACGCGGCGCTCGCGGAGCTCGACACGCTCGTGTCCCGCGACTTCGCGCCGGCAATTCCCATCGCCTACCAGAGCGCCATCACACTCGTCTCCAGGCGGACCGGCTGTGCCGTGATGAACCCGTTCCTCGACCCACGTCGGTCTGCCTGAAGTGACACGGGCGCTCGCGGCCGCGCTCTTGGCTGCTATCGGCCTCGCTCCCGCGGCAGGGCCGCAGGCACACGCGGGCGGCACGCTCCGGATGGCGATTCCGGCGGAGGACATCGACTCCATCGATGCCGCAATCACCGGCATTGCCGGGACGACGCCCGTCGTACAGGCGACGTGCGCAAGCCTCATGTATCTGCCCGACAAGCCGCTTCCCGAAGGACGGCGAGTCGTTCCCGAGCTGGCCACGGGCTATCCGCGGATCACGAACGGCGGCAGGACCTACACCTTCGCTCTCCGGAAGGACGCCCGGTTCTCGACAGGAGCCCCAGTGACAGCCGCAGACGTCGCGCACACGATCAACCGCGCCCTCAGCCCGAGGCTCAAGGCGTACGTCGCGTCGTTTCTCACCGGAATCGTCGGGGCTCAGATGGTGCTCGCCGGAAAGGCAAAGGCGGCGTCCGGCGTCGTGGCACACGGCAACACGCTGACGATCAGGTTGACGAGGCCGGTCGGAGACTTCGACGCGCGCGTGGCGCGCGCCGTGTGTGTCGTACCGCGGTACATCGGATCCGATCCCGAAGGGGTCAAGGCACCCGTACCCACTGCGGCCCCGTACTTCATCGCCGAGTACGTCGCCGGTGAACGGGTCGTGCTCGAGAGAAACCGCTTCTACCGCGGGCCGCGGCCGCATCGCGTGGATCAGGTCGAGATCGACCTCACCCTCGACGCCGCGACCGCGCTCGATCGCGTCGCAAGCGGGCGGCTCGACTACGCGTGGGTGCCGAACAGCGACTACGCCGATCGTGCGGCGGATCTCCAACGGACGTACGGTCTCAACAAGAACCGCTTCTTCGCGACTCCAGCGAGCTTTCTCCGCTACTTCGCGCTCAACACGAGCAGGCCCGCTCTTCAGGGACAACACGCGACTCCGGCAGGCGGTGAACTTCGCGATCGACCGCCCAGCGCTCCTGCAGGCCCGAGGCGGCTCACTCGCCGGCTACCTCACCGATCAGTACCTTCCGCCCCGGAGCCCGGGATTCCGCGATGCGCACATCTACCCGCTCCGAGGACCGACTGTCGCACAAGCGCGCCGGCTCGCCAACGGCGTCACGCGGAGCGGGAAGGCCATTCTCTACGCGCCCTCGAACATCGTCGGCAGCACGCAAGCGCAGATCGTCAAGGCGAACCTCGCGAAGATCGGGCTCGACGTCGAGATCAAGAAGATCCCGGTCTCGGCCTACTTCCAGAAGGTCGCGACACCGGGAGAACGGTTCGACATCGCCTGGGCCGGATGGCTCGCAGATGTCCCGGATCCCTCGCTCCTCAACGACCTCTTCGCAGGCGAGCGCAGTCCCGACCCGAACTGGTCGCACTTCGACTCGCCGTCGTACAACGCGCAGCTCGACCGCGCATCGCGGCTCGTAGGCCCAGCGCGCTATCGCGCGTACGGCCGCCTCGACGTCGACCTCGCGCGCGACGCGGCGCCGGCGATCGCCTACGCGTACGACAATGCGCTCACGCTCGTCTCGAAGCGGGTCGGCTGCATCGTCCTCAACCCGTACCTCGACCTCGCGGCGGCCTGTCTGAAGTAACTACGCCGGCGCCTGGACGCTGACCCAGACGCGCCCGTCCGAGACGAGCACGCCGACCGGACGGCCGCCGACCGCGATCGTCTTGAAGACCTCCCTCGAGACCGGATCGATCTTCGAGACCGTCCCGTCATCGGAGTTCGCCACCCACACCGCTCCTTCTCCGACCGCGACCCCAAGCGGGGCAGCGCCGACCGCGATGTTCGTCGACGATCCCGACCGCGCGTCGTAGCGCGTGACGACGTTGTCTCCGCGGTCCGTGATCCAGACGATGCCGTCCGCGACCGCGACACCGCTCGGCTGGCGCCCGACGTTGATCGTAGACACCGCAGTCGCCGTCTCCGGAAGCATCCGCGAGACGGTGTTGTCACCCGAGTTCGCGACCCACACCGCACCCTCGCCGACCGCGATCGCGGAGGGCGAGCTACCCGCGATCCCGGTCGCCGTGAGTGCGTTCGACCGGGGATTGATCTCACCGAGCACGGAATTGCCGAACACGGCCCACACAAAGCCCTCGCCGAAGGCAACGCTTCCGGCACTCGACCGCTGTGTCACATCCACCGTCTTGGTCACCCCGAAGTTCGGATCGAGTCGCGACACCGTGCCGAGCAGCCCGTTCGCGATCCAGATCGCGCCGGACCCGCTCGACGAGCCCGGTCGGCGTCGCGGTCAACGGATACGTGCGCTCGAGCGACTCCGTCACGGGGGCGATACGCGACAGGGTCCGGTCGTCGCCATTGGCCACCCAGATCGACCCAAAACCCGCGGCGAGGCTGCCGGGGCGAATGCCCGTGGCGACGGAGTCGGTGACCTTGTCCGACTGCGGATCGATGATCGCGAGGGAGTTCGGCTTGACGTTCGCCGAGCCGCCGCCGCCCCCGCCGCCGCCGAGCGCGAAGACGGGGATGGCGATTGCTGCGGCGAGCACGCCGATCAGCGCCGCGCCCGCGTACAGCCGGCGCCGTTTCCGCTGAGAGCTCGACGTCGAGGGTCTTCAGCTGCCCGAAGTCGCTCTGCAGGCCCTCGATCACGAGCTGGAACAGGTGCTCGGGGCGTTCGATGTCCTTGAGCCGGCGATCGCCGAGATCGCGGACGGTCACTCCGGGTGGGAGCTCGTCCTCGACGAGATCGCGCGTCGTGCGCGAGATCAGCACCTGGCCGCCGTGGCCTGCGGCACCGATGCGCGCGGCCTTGTTGACGCCCATGCCGACATAGCGGTCCTCGCCCACCTGCGGCTCGCCGGTGTGCAGGCCGATGCGCACCTTGATCACGCCGCCTTCCGGCCAGGCGTGGGCAGCGAGATCCCGCTGGATAGCGACTGCGGCTGCGACGGCGTCCTTCCCCCGCCGGAAGGCGATGAAGAAGGAATCGCCCTGCGTATCCACCTCGCGCCCGTGGTGGGCGGCGGCGGCGGCGCGCACGATCTCCTGGTGCTTCGCCAACGCGCCCGAGTACGCGGGGCCGAGCCGCTTCAGGAGCTGCGTCGACCCTTCGATGTCCGTGAAGAGGAACGTGACGGTGCCGGTCGGGAGCTCACTCACGACGCGGCCTCCTGGACGGTCACCCAGACAGAGCCCGCGCCTGTGGCCACTCGGACGGGCTCGTTCTCGAGCTTGATCGTAGCCACGACCGTTCCCGCCTTCGGATCGATTCGCGAAATCGTGCGGTCGCCGCGGTTGACGACCCACACCGCGCCTTCACCGACAGCGACGTCGACCGGATGATCGCCAACGGGGATCGTTGTGCTGTTCACAGGCTCCACGGCGTCGCCCACTACTAGCCGCGACACCGTGTCGTCGTCGCCGTTGGCTACCCACACGGCGCCGAGGCCAACGGCGACTGCCTGCGGAGCGCCCCCGACCGTCTCCTGCCGCACCTTGTGCAGAGACGGGGCTGCGATCTGGGTGACGGCATTCATCCCACGGTCCGTGATCCACGCGGACCCGAGACCAAATGCAATGTCGCTGAACAGCACCGCTGCTGGTGATGAGCTGACGAGCGCCTCGTCGATCCGCGTTGGCATGGCCGTCCGCAGATCGATCCGGGAGGCATCCGACGAATCCTGGTCGTTGTTGCAGGCGAACCAGAGCGCCCCTCCTCCGGCGGCGAGCCATGAAGAGGGACGGCCGCATGCGTTACCGAAACTCTGCCCGGGGATGGCAGCGACCGTCTCGTCCGCTTCATTCCGCTCAATGGCAATCCGCCGCACCTCGTGCACTCCGCCGAGAGCGACCCAGGCCGAGTCGGCGATGACGGCGACATCGCTCGGGTACTCACCGACGGGGATGGTGGCTACGGTGCGATGTGTTAGCGGATCAATCCGCGAGACGGTTTCGTCGGCGGCGTTGGCAGCCCACACCGAACCCGCCCCGACCGTGATCGCCTCGGGATCGACACCTACCGGGGCGGCATCGACCACACTGTTCGTGGCGGGATCGATCACCGCGACGGAGTTGGGTTCGACGCTCGCGCCGCCCTCGCTCCGACCGAGCGCGAAGACGGGGATGGCGATCGCAGCCGCCGCGAGCACGCAGATCAGCGCAACGCCGGCGTACAGTCGCCGGCGCTTCCGCTTCAGCTCGACGTCGAGCGTCTTCAGCTGCCCGAACTCGCTGGGCAGACCCTCGGCCACGAGCTGGTACACACGCTCCGGACGAGGCAGGTCCTTGAGACGGCGCTCCCCGAGGTCCCGAACCGTCAGGCCTGATCCAAGGTCGTGCTCGACGACGTCGCGCGTCGAGGAGGAGAGCAGGATCTGCCCACCGTGGCCGGCAGCCGATATGCGTGCTGCGCGGTGGACGGCGAATCCGACATAGCGGCCGTTCTCGAGCGAGGCCTCGCCGGTGCTGATGCCCATGCGAACGCGGACCTCTCCGTCGTCCGGCCACGCGTGTGCCACCAGCTTCCGCTGTGTGTCGACGGCGGCGTCGACGGCGGCCTTGGCCCGCGGGAAGACGTAGAAGAACGAGTCGCCCTGCGTATCGATCTCGTGGCCTCCATGGGCCGCGAACACCGCTCGCACGATCGCCTGGTGCTCGCCGAGGACGTCGCCATAGCGCTCGCGGAGCTGTCGCTCCAGTTGCGTGGAGCCCTCGATGTCCGTGAAGAGGAAGGTGACGGTTCCGCTCGGCAGCTCGCTCATCGCGGCCGAAAGCTTGCCTGAGTTCAGATGAGAACTGTGATGGCGTCGCGCTCGACCTCGAAGACCGCCTCCGTCACGTCGCCGAGGTCCTCCCCATCCGTCTGCAGCGGCAGCGGGAGGTCGCAACGAACCTCGATGCTGTCGAGATCGTGGCCCGTGAGCACGCCCGGCGCTCCGGCCATGCCGCGACCCGCCAACACGCGGGTGAACAGGCCGGCCGACGAGAGCGGCGTCACCCGAACCGGCGCGGCGAAGTCGAGACCCAACTCAAACCGGGCGTCGGGAAGGAAGCGGAGCGGCAGCGGCCCGGCGTACGTGAACACCGCGTCGTTCGAGACGAAGACATTCGCAGCCCTGCCCTGCCCGAGGACTTCGAGCCGCGGCTCGTAGCCCCGAAGCAAGCGCCTGACCACGGCGCTCGCGTACTGCAGGTCGCTGGAACGCCGGCCGTCTTCCGCACGACGCCCGGTCTCCAGCTCCCGCACGACCTCGGAGTCGACGCCGATGCCCGCCGAGAACGCGAACCGGCGGCCGTTGACGCGGCCGACGGAGATCCGCCGCTCCCGCGCTCCGAGCGAGCGCGCGAGAACGTTCGCGCCGCCGGCGGGGACGACCCCGAGGACGACGCCGTCCCGAATCCCGTTCAAGACCTCGTTGACGACACCGTCGCCGCCGAGCACCCAGACTTCGCCCTCGGTCTCACGGCGCGCGAGCTCGGTGGCGTGGCCCCGGCGTTCCGTCCGCAGAACTACCACCGGCCGTACTCGATCCACGACCTCGGCGATGCGCTGCTCCGTGATGCGGCTCGCGTTCGGGTTGACGATGAGCGTGCGGCGCGTCAAATGACGAACGCCTCCGGCCGCGCCTCGTTGCGCTCGAAGCGCTCGAGCGCGAAGGGCGTCAGGTCGAGCGTTGGCTCGTGGCCGGCCACGAGCTCGGCGACATGCTCGCCGGCGGCCGGCGCCTGCTGGAAGCCGTGGCCCGAGAAGCCGGTCGCGTAGAGGAAGCGGCTCGGCTCGGCTGCCTCGCCGACGATCGCGTTGTGATCAGGGCTGACCTCGTAGTAGCCCCACCACGACGACTGGACGGGCAGCTCCGCCAGCACCGGCAGGCGCCGCGCGGCGGGCAGCGCCACCTCTTCCAGCGTCTGCTCGCGGCCGCCGAAGGCGAGCCCCGGCCCTTCGCGATGGAAGTAGAAGCTCGTCGAGAAGTCGACGGTCAGCGGCAGCCGCGCGGGCAACCCGCCGTCCGACGGCGTGAAGTGCATCCACCGCCGCTCACCGCGGACGGGAATCTCGACCCCGGCCATGGCGCCGACCTCCTGCGACCACGCGCCCGCGCAGCAGACCACGGCCTCCGTAGCGATTCGGCCCTGGGTCGTCTCTACACCGACAATGCGGCCCTGCTGGACGTCGATGCCAGTGACCTCGCAGCTCTGCCGGACGTCCAGGCCGCGCGCGTACCACTGGACGACGTCCTCGGGGGAGACGTAGCCGTCCAGCTCGCAGAAGGTCGCCGCCAGGAGCCCTTCGGGATCGATCTGCGGCACGATCCCGAGCGCCTCGTCGACCGAAAGCTCTCGCGACGGCACCCCGAGCGCGTGCTGCAGCGCCAAAGCCGCACGGAAGCGCTCGACGTCCGCGTCGTTGTCGAGCAGGAACAGATAGCCGTCCTGGTTGAGCTCGACGCCGTCCATCTGCTCCAGCTCGTCCAGCGAACGGAGGGCGATGCGGACGTTCAGCTCGTCGGCGAACTGCGCGCGGAAGCCGCCGGCCGACTTGCTCGTCGAGCCGGACGCGAGCACGTCGCGCTCGACCAGCACGACGTCTTCGATTCCCAGTTGACGGAGGTGCCAGGCGACGCTCGCCCCCATGGCACCTCCGCCCACCACAACGACTTCGGCCGTGTCGCGCACGGCCGCATTCTCGCCTGTCGGCTACACGATCACCACGAGGAAGGGCACGTTGATCGGCGGCAGGAAGTTGTTCTCCGTGCCCACGCCGCGCAGGATCACGCGGTAGGAGCCGTCCGCCTGCGGCTGGCACGAGATGCTCCCGGCCAGGGGCGACATGCTGCTGGCAAGGCAGCTCGCTCCCGAGATGCCCTGCGCACGAACGTCGTACTGACCGCTCGAGCCGTGCTTGACCTGGATCGCTCGGCCCGTGCAGTTGAAGCGCCGGCCGAACGCCTGTGGATTGGACGTGTAGTTGCCCGGGAGGTTCTCGATCCCGTGTCCCGGAATGCCGGTGACTACGGCGATCGCGCGCACGGCGCCGTTCTGGCAGCGCTGCTGCGGAACGGCCGATCGCTGGCCGATCGCAAACGCAGAGCCGCCGAGCGCGAAGAGGAGCGCGAGGCCGGCGACGACGAGCGCCGGTGAGACGCGCAGACGACGAGAGTCCATGGTCCCTCCTTGGTTGTCGAAAGCACTATCTCCCGAAACGACTGGCGGGAAACGCTACGCGGGCGTGGAGTAGCCGCGCATGCCGTCCACCAGCAGGCGGAAGAAGCGGTCGGCGAGCTCCTCCGTGTCACGACCCGCCTGTAGCCACGTGTAGGCCCAGTTGGCGGCGGACAGGAAGAGCAACGCAGCCACGCCCTCGTCGAGGTCGGAGCGCAGCTCGCCTTGCTCGCGGCCGTCACGAAAGAGCGCGCGGATTCGTTCCTCGTAGCGCCTTCGCTCGGCCACGAAGGTCTCCCGCCGCTCCTCTGAGAGGTACCGCCACTCGCGCGTGAACACGGTGGCCACGTCGAGCTGCTCGGCCACGACTCGCAGGTGGGCCTGGAGCGCGAGGCGGATCCGCTCGACGGCAGGGATGCGCTCCGGTATCTCGTCGAGCGCCTCGTGGAACGCGGCGGCGCCACTCGATGCAATCTCCCAGAGCAGGTCCTGCTTCGACTCGATGTGAGCGTAGAGCGAGCCTTTCTGCACGCCCAAGGCTGCAGCGAGATCGCCGATCGAGGTGCCGTGGTAGCCCTTCTCCGCGAAGAGCCGCGCGGCCTCCCGCGTCAGGTCGGTTCGGCGCTGGCTCATGGTACGCTCGTAGCCTAACGATCGTTCGGTTGGGAGCCCTCGTGACGCCGAAACCACGCACTGAGCAGGAGTTTCTCGAGCACGTCCAGGGCGGCGGGCTCGTCGAGACGGGCGACTGGATGCCCGACGAGTACCGCGCGCGGCTCGTGAAGTTCATCGAGATGCACGCGAACTCCGAGCTGATGGGCGTCCTCCCCGAGCGCGAGTGGATCCTGCGCGCGCCGACGCTGCAGCGCAAGCTCGCCCTCACCGCCAAGGTGCAGGACGAGGCCGGTCACGCGCAGCTCATCTACCGCGTCGTCGAGGACCTCGGCAAGCCGCGCGACCAGTGCCTTGCCGACCTGATCTCGGGCAAGTCGAAGTTCCACAACGTCTTCCACTACCCGACGAAGAGCTGGGGTGATGTCGGCGTCATCGCGTGGCTCGTCGATGCCGCGGCCATCATCTCGCAGAAGGCGCTGCTCAAGTGCTCCTACGCGCCGTACGCGCGGATCATGAAGAAGATCTGCTGGGAGGAGTCGTTCCACATCCTCCACGGCCGCGACGTCATCCTCACGATGATGCTGGGCACCGACGAGCAGCGCGAGCTCGTGCAGGAGGCGCTCAACCGCTGGTGGGGGCCGCTCATGCAGTTCCACGGGAACCCGATCGAGGCGGCCGACGACCCGACCTACCGGTGGCGGATCAAGAGCCAGGCCAACGAGGAAGCGCGGCAGCAGTTCCTCGACGGCTACGTGCCCCAGATCTGGGAGCTCGGGCTGACGGTTCCCGACCCGAAGCTCAGGAAGCGCGACGACGGCGTGTGGGAGTACACCGAGCCCGACTGGGACGAGCTGAAGCACGTCGTCACCGGCCACGGACCGATGACCGAAGAGCGGCTCAGTTTTCGCAAAGTGACGCGCGAGGAGACGGCGTGGGTGCGGAACGTCGTGCTCGCGGAGGCGGCATGAGCGAGGAGCGCCCGCCGCAGCTCGATCCGGCTCTCGTCAACGAGTTCGTGTCGGTTGCGCACGCCGACCTCGACGCGGTGAAGCGGCTGCTGGCGCAGGAGCCCGCGCTTGTGAAAGCAGCGTGGGACTGGGGCGGCGGCGACTTCGAGACCGGCCTCGGCGCGGCGGCGCACATGGGCCAACGCGAGATCGCGCTCTTCCTGCTGGAAAACGGCGCAGCGCTCGATCTCTTCGCCGCCGCCATGCTCGGTTACGTCGAGATCGTCCGCACGATGCTCGAAGAGCAGCCGCAGCTGCGCGACGCAAAGGGTGCCCACGGCATCCCGCTGCTAGTCCATGCACAGCAGGGCGGCGAGCAGGCGCGCGCTGTGGTGGAGCTGCTCGAAGGCTCGTGATCTACGAGGTCTTCCGACAGGAACGGCCAGGCCAGCCGTTCCAGCACGCCGGGTCGTTCGAGGCGCCGGACGAGGCGTTCGCGCTGACGTATGCGCGCGAGTTCTACGGCCGCCGCGGCGAGTCCGAGGCGCTCTGGGTCGTGCCGCGCGAAGACATCACCGAGATCGACGAGTTCGTCGACGAGCTGGAGCGGAACTACCACCGTGTCGACGGCTACTCCTTGAAGGCGAAGCTGGGCCTGGCGCGTGAACGAGCAGGAACTGCTGCTCCAGCTGGCTGACGACGAGCTCGTCGTCGGCTGGCGTGACTCCGAGTGGACGGGCATCGCGCCCTTCCTCGAGGAGGACGTCGCGCTCTCGTCGATTGCCCAGAACGAGATCGGCCACGCCCGCGCGATCTACGAGCTGCTGAGCGACGACCCGGACGCGCTGGCCTTCGATCGCGAGCCGGGCGCGTACGTCTCCGCGCCACTCGTCGAGCTGCGGTTCGTGCCCGACTGGGCGCGTACGATTGCGCGCCGCGTGCTGTACGAGGCGGCCGACGCGCTGCGGCTGGAGCGGCTCAAGCAGTCGAGCGACGCCGATGTGGCAGGACTCGCCGCGAAGATCGATCGCGAGGAGACCTACCACCGCATGCACGCGCAGATGTGGGCCGACCGGCTGGCCGACGAGCCGCGCTACCGGGACGCCGTGGCGGAGCTCTCCCCGTATGCGCTGGGCGTCGTCGACCCCGAGCTCCGCCCGACCCTCGCGGAGCGGATGGGCATGGACGAGATGGAGGCCGTCGAGAGAGGCGCGCACATCGACGAGTGGCCGGCGCTGTGGGACGAGATGACGGTGGTGCGGCGCTCCGTGCCGGGTGCGGCATGGTGACCGAAGCCCAGGTCTGGGAGGCACTGGCCGAGGTGGCCGACCCGGAAATCCCCGTCGTCTCGCTCGTCGACCTCGGGGTCGTACGAGACGTCCGCGTCGAGGAAGGCCGCGTGCACGTCGGCTTCACGCCGACCTTCCTCGGCTGCCCGGCGCTCGAGGTCATGCGCGACGAGCTGGCCGCGAAGGTCGTCGAGCTCGGCGCGGAGCCCGACGTCGAGGTGATCCGCGACGACTCCTGGTCGACCGACCGCATCACGTCCGAGGGCCGCGAGAAGCTCCGCGCGGCCGGCTTCGCTCCGCCAGCGCCGCGCTCGACCGGTGAGACCACACTCCTCCAGCTCCAGACGGGGAGCTTTCGCTGCCCCTACTGCAGCTCGAGCGACACGAAGCTCGAGAACATCTTCGGCCCGACTCCCTGCCGCTCGATCCGCTACTGCAACGGCTGCCGTCAGCCTTTCGAGCAATTCAAGACGCTGTAGTGAAGAAGTCGCTGGCTGCGCTCGCCATCGCTCTCGCCGTAGCTCCGGTCCTCGCGGGGTGCGGAAGCGATGGATCGGCGTCATCGAGACTGACGACCGCAGAGTGGCGGCGGGAGGCCAACGCGATCTGCCGGGAGCTTGGTCCGAAGATCCGCGCCGTGCGCCGGCCGGTCGCCGAAGCCCAGATCCTCCCATTTACAGCGGCGGTGATCCCACTCTGGAAGCGTGAGGAAGACAGGATCCGTGCGCTCGTGCCCCCGCCCGAACTCGTCGCCCCGGCCGGAGAGCTGGCAGACGCGCTGGCCGAGGTCAACGTCTCGCTGCTAGAGATCCACATCGCGACCCAGCGCGACGACGGGGTCCGTCGCTACTACGCCGTGCGACGCCTCGACACCGCCGCGCGCGGCGTCAAACTGCGGTCACGCGCGCTCGGCCTGGCCGCCTGCGCCAAGCAGCGCGTGCGGTAGGGCCCCTCACAGCTCCTGGCCGACCCGCTGCTCACGCGCGAGCGTGACGGCAGCTGCGCCGGCAGCGACATCCCAGGCCGCGATGCCATTGGACTTGAAGATGACGATGTCGTCGTCCGACTGACGACCCGGCAGCTCGCCCGAGACGACCTCGGCCAACTCGTGCACCTCCAGCCAGTCGAGCACTCCCTGGGCGACGGGCTCGATCAGGTCGCCTGACTCGAGGCGCGCGTCCTCCAGCGAGTCACAGCAGACGAACGCTGCACGCTCGAGCACCGCGTTGTCCAGCTCGCGGTTGCTCGCGACGTTCGCGCCGGCTGCGCACACGAGCGCGCCGGGTTGTAGCCATTCCCCGCGCAGCACGGGGTCCTTCGACGTCGTGATCGTGACGACGACGTCCTGCCTGGCGGCCTCCTGGTGGCTCTCCGCCGGCTCGGCTCCCATGCGGTGCGCGAACGCCTCCCGGCGCTCGGGATTGCGGCAGAAGACGACGGTGGACGAGATCTCGGGCAGCGCAGCCCGCACGGCCGCGATCTGCGTCTCCGCCTGGCGCCCGCAGCCGATCACGCCAAGGCTGGCCGCGCCCTCCTTCGCCAGGTACTTCGCCGCCACGCCGCTGGCGGCTCCCGTGCGCAGCCGGCCGAGCTGATCCGCCTCGATGACCGCGAGCAGGTCGTGCCGGGCAGCGTGAAACAGCGTGACGACGAACTTCGCGCCGTCGGGCCCCGCCGCATATGACTTCACTCCCGCCACGCCGAGCCCCAGATCGGAAGCCGCCATTACCGCCAGCCGGCCGGATTCGAGGCGCAGCCGGTAGCGCGGCCTGTTCTCGATTACCCCCGAGGCCTGCCGCCGAAACGACCCCTCGACCGCCTCCAGCGCATCCCCGATGGTGAAAACGGCCTCGACGTCTTCCTCGGTCAGGTACAGCGCCACGGTCGAAGCCTATTGCCCACGTGCCGGAGGGGCCTCTCGGCCCCTCCGGCGGCTGGGTCTTTACTCCTGCCGTAGAAGGCGTTACGACAGAAGCCGCGGCACGCGAACGATCAGGTCGCGTCGCGTGCCGAGACGAGCTCCCACCACCTCGAGCAACCACTCGAGGCCGCCTGGGTTCCGGCGAGCGCGCACACCGTCTACCGGGTTCGGGTGCGCGTTCACCAGCGCTGCGCGTACGAGCCGCTCCTCGTGTCGCAGTCGCGCGATCTCGTGGTGTGTCGAGGGATGTGCGCTCATCGCTCGCGACGATAAGCGGGCCGCGGCACGCCGTCGTTCGCCTGCCCGACGTTGCGAATGTCGCGTCCGTGACACAGACTGTGCGCTATGGAGTGGACGATTCTGGCCGGCCTGCCTCCCGAGGACGTCCGTCGCCTGCTGGCGATCGCCCGCCGGCGGACGTTCCGCAAAGGGGAGGTCGTCTTCCACCGCGGCGACCTCGCGGAGTTGCTGCACCTGATCGTCAAGGGTCGCTTCGCCGTTCGCATCACGACGCAGCTCGGCGAGACGGCCTTGCTGGACGTGCTCGGCCCGGGGGAAACGTTCGGCGAGCTCGCGCTGCTCTCTCCCGGATCGCGGCGCTCGGCGACCGTCGAGTCGCTGGACGAGGGCGAGACGCTCGGCGTCTTCCGCGACGACTTCGCTCTGCTCCAGGCGAAGCATCCCGGTGTGAAGGACGTGCTCCTGCAGCTACTCGCGGAGGCGCTGGCGCGGGCCAGCGACCGCATCGTCGAGGCCCACTACACCGATGCCGAGACACGCGTCCGCCGCCGCCTCCGCGACCTTGCTCTTCGCCAGGGCCAGCCGGCCATCGCTATGACGCAGGAGCACCTGGCGCAAATGGCGGGCACCTCCCGCGCGACGGTGAACCGCGTCCTGCGCGACGAGGAGCGCCGTGGTGTAGTGGAGCTCAGTCGCGGCCGCACGAAAGTCCTCGACCTCGAGGACCTCGAAAGTCGCTGTAAGTAGCTGGCTCGCCCCGCCACACCAGCAGGTTGGCTACTCCCTAGAGCGCCGTTTCGGCTGAAGCCGCGCAAAGCCCGATGAAGCCTGGCTCTGCGGCCGATCCCAGGAGCTCGGCCCGCGGCTATCGCTCGATCGAGGGATGGCTTCGGCATGCGCTGACTGCTACTAGTGGTCAGCGTGCGGGGAGCGTCGAGCAGAACTCTTCTCTCCCCAGAGGACTGACGGTCTCCGCTCCCTGCACACATCCAGCGAGCGACCGGCGCCGGGTCGAACGCTCGCGGCCGCCGAGTGCTTTCCCACCCCGCCGGCCGCCCGCCTCCACCGCACGCGTGTGGGCGGCGTCGAGGTCATCGACTGCCGGGCCTCCTGGACAGCGCAATGGTCAGTCTCGCATCGCCTAGGCATCCCAGTGCCTCCATCGGGAAGATGACGGCGCTCAGAACGCCGAGCGCCCGGCGGAGCGGAAACCCAAGCCGGGCGCTCGATCGCTCTTACGTATGCGGCGCTAGCGGCGGCCGTACCCAACGCCCCCGAAGAGCGCCAGTACGACGAGCACGATGATGAGTACGAGTAGCCACAAAGGCATATCTTCCGAGCCTCCTGTTTCTTGTTCAGGACAGGAAAATGGTTTCCCCGTTCGCGCGTCGGACAAACGCCGGCTCGAACGAGCCGCCCGAGCTCTCTCCATCGGCGAGAGTCCGCTCGGCGCGGGGCGAACACTCTCGGCCGTCGAGCGCTTCCCCGCGATCGCCGAAGCTCGGCGCCTTCCCATTGTCTGTTGACTCACCAAACAGAAGGGCGTCCAACTTCGTAATGCTGAAAACGCGTCGCAGTCGCTCCGGCACGTGCACTATCTCGAGCGAGCCACCGCCGTCCGCTAGTCGATTACTCATCGTGATGAAGAGGTGGAGAGCTGCGGAGTCAATGAATTCAACGGCGGCGATATCGATCACCAAACGAGAGGGGCTCGAAGAACACTCCGCGTCGAGTGCGCGGTGAAGCTCAGGCACGGTCGAGAGGTCGAGCTCGCCCGCAAGCACAACGGTCGTAGCCCTGTCGTCCCTCTCAATGCGCTCGACGATCGACTCGCGCAGGTGGGTGGTCACGGCCCTCCTCCTTTTCTGATATCTTGACACCTACGACGGAATAAGCGCGATACATCTGACGCGACTGAGATAATACGATAATAGGTTCGTATATGTCAAGCGAGAACGGATCTCAGAACACGTGGCGCTTCGTCACGAATCACACTCAGGTCTTGCTCTGTATCGCACGAGATCCCGACGTGAGACTCCGGGACGTTGCGGAGATGGTGGGGATCACGGAGCGTGCCGTGCAGCGCATCGTCGCTGATCTCGTAGAAGCGTCTTACCTGGAGCGCCAACGAGTCGGGAGACGAAGCCGCTACGTCATCCACCGCGACGTGGAGATGCGCCACCGCGCCCAGGCCGGACATGAGATTGGCGACCTGCTCACGCTGCTCAAGCTCGACGCTTTCGACAAGCCGAGTTAGCGAAACCTCTGACCTTGCCCGGCGGCCTGCAGACTCTGATCCCTGCGGATCGAGCCGCCCGTCCGCTTGTCGGCGCGGACGACGCGGACCCGGTTCGCCGCACCGGGGCTTGCGACGGGACCGAGCCGCCGCTATAGTTAACCATCGTGTTAAGTGTCGCGCCGGAACGGACGAGCGAGGACCTCGACCTGCTCTTCGGAGCGCTCGCCGACGCTACCCGCCGGGGCATCGTCGAGCGACTCGCCGTCGGCGAGGCGACGGTCACGGAGCTCGCGGCTCCCTTCTCCATCAGCCTGCCGGCGATCTCCCGACACCTCAAGGTGCTTGAGCGCGCGTCGCTCATCACCCGAAGCCAGCAAGGCAGGTGGCGGCACGCGCGACTCTCGCCGACGTCGCTCGCCAGCGCGGCAACGTGGCTCTCGCGGTACGAGCGGCTCTGGAACGAGAGCTTCGACCGGCTCGACGACCACCTCGCCCGAATCACCTCGGAGCAGTCGACGCCCCCGACCGAGGCCAAGACCCAGACCAAGGGAGGTAAGCGATGACCACGACGACGACCACAGAGTTCGCCCTTACGCGCGTCTTCGACGCGCCGCGCGCGCTCGTCTACCAGGCGTTCACCGACCCCGACCACCTGGCGGCGTGGTGGGGCCCGATCGGCAATTCACTGCCCCGCGACGAGATCGAGTTCGACGTGCGGCCTGGCGGCTATCAGCGTTGGACGGAGGTCTTTCCAGCCGAGCCCGGCCTTCGGGTGCACATCGACATCGACCTCACCGACGTTGTCGACGGCGAGCTGCTCGCCGGCGTCATTCACGTCACCGGCCAGCTGCCCGGCGGCTTCGAGCCGTTCGAGACGACGATCCGGATCGAGTTCCACGACGAGACCGGCGGACGGACGCGACTCGAGGTCCACCAGTGGCTCCCTGAGCACCTGGCATCCCCCACCGACGAGGGCTGGCGCCAGGCGTTCACCAAGCTGGACGCCATGCTCGCCGCCTGAGCGTGGCCGCCGCGCGCAACGCATGACCCGATGAGACTCGTGCCGTGGGGTCCCAGGGCCCACTCGTGAGAGACTGGAGGAGGTCTGGAACGTCCGGTTTGAAAGCTGTCCGGTTAGGTCCCCCTGCTCGTCTCGAGTGCGGAGAGCGCGCGAGCGCGGCTCGACGCCTTCGCGGTCGAGCAGGCCGCCGAAGAGCGTTTTAGGCGTGGAGTAGCCGTCGCGGCGCGACGGCCGCCAACGCCCACGTATGACGAAAGCCCCGGGTTTCCGGGGCTTTCTCGTGGTGCGCCCGGCACGATTCGAACGTGCGACCTCTGCCTCCGCAGGGCAGCGCTCTATCCCCTGAGCTACGGGCGCGTCGTCATCGAGTCTAGCGCCCGCGCGGTCGCGTCCCCCACTTCGAGCTCGGCGTCCTCGGGCACCTCGCGCCTGACGTAGGCGAGCGCGGCGATGCGGTCTCCGTCGCGGACGGCGCTCGTGACGCGGCCGACCGCCTTGCCCTCGTAGGAGAGCTCGGCGTCGTAGGCAGGCAGCTCGTCGCTTTCGATCTCCAGGACGCGCAATTCGCGGTTGGCATGACCGCGATAGTGGAGCCTGGCGATCGGCTCCTGCCCTGGATAGCAGCCTTTCGTGAACGAGATCGCCCGCTCGTCGAGGCCCGCCTCGGCGGGCAGGATGCGTTCGTCGACTCTCCCGGCCCCAGCGCGGCGTGCCGGCGAGCACGCGCAGCCGCTCTAGCTCGCTCTCTTCCATCGTCGGCGCCAGCGGCTCGTCGAGCACCTCAGCCGCAGGCGTGCCGTAGTCGTTTGTGGGAATGCCGCCGCCGTCGCCGAGCACGACGTGCGAGGTGTGCTGCTCGGGCTCGATCTCGACCCGGGCGCGCAGACGCAATCGCGTCAGGTGCCTGAGCACCACGTCGCCGAGCTCGGGCTCGGTCAGCAGCAGGAAGTCGTCGTCGGCTCGCCGCCAGACGACGAGCGGCGCAATCACGCGCGCCTTCGCGGTCAGCAGGAGCGCCTCGCAGACGTCCTGCGAGACATCGTTCGACACCATCCGCTGGAGGAACTCCTCGGCGTCTGGCCCGCGCACGGCGACGTACGAGCGAGGCCTGAGGGCGACGCCGTTCATGTGGCTAGTGTAGGCAGCGTGCCCCTCTTCAGATCCCGGGCCGAGAAGAAGGTCGTCGAGGCCGGCTTCGATCCGGCGCGGCTGCCGCCCGGCCAGTACCTGACGGACAAGTGGCCGGTGCTCCACGCGGGATCGGTGCCAGACACCGACCTGGCCACCTGGGACTTCCGGGTCTGGGGCCAGGTGGAGCAGCCGGTGACCCTCTCGTGGGAGGAGTTCAACGAGCTGACGAAGGCCGAGGTGACGGAGGACATTCACTGCGTCACGCGGTGGAGCCGTTTCGACGTGACGTTCGCGGGCGTGCCGTGGAGCGCGCTCGCCGAGCTCGCCACGCCAAAGCCGACCGCGCGCTTCGCAATCGCGCACGCCGAGCAGGGCTACACGGCCAACACCCCCCTCTCGTTTCTCGAGGAGCCCCTCGCCGTGCTCGCCACGCACGCGGACGGCGAGCCGCTGACGCCCGACCACGGCGGCCCGCTGCGCCTCGTGGTTCCCGGCAAGTACTTCTGGAAGAGCGCGAAGTGGCTGCGGGGGATCGAGCTGCTCTCGACCGACCAACCGGGATTCTGGGAGCGCTACGGCTACCACAACGACGCGGATCCCTGGCAGGAAGAGCGGTACGGATTCTGAGACGTGGGGGAAACCATGTTTCCCGACGGACCCCCTTCTTCGTGTCGCAGGTCGCCAGCTGCATGTGTGATTCGGATACCGGTCCTCGGCGCCGGTTTGCTCTAGCGAGGGTGCCGGCCGAGCCGTCACCCTCGTCAGGCTGCGAGAGCAGGCGGTTCCTCGGCGAGCCCTTCCGGCCGTCGAGCGAACGCAGCCGTGGCCTCTACCGCGTAGCACAGGTTCGTACTCGCGTCCCCGAGGGT
Source organism: uncultured Actinomycetes bacterium (assembly GCA_963711315.1). Taxonomy (GTDB): domain Bacteria; phylum Actinomycetota; class Thermoleophilia; order Gaiellales; family Gaiellaceae; genus PALSA-612. The sequence continues at coordinate 304,671 of CAVQDQ010000004.1, read as the reverse complement.
CTCGTCCACGTAGGTCTGCACGTCCTCGACGGAGTCGCTCTCCCAGAGGCACGAGACGAGCTTGCCGTCCGCGCTGGGAAGGAACTGGAGGACACGCGTGCCCCGCGGAGCTCCCTCACTACGCTGCAAGCGCTCCCCTCGAGCGAACGCAATGGGAGGATCCGTAAGCGTGTGCTGGACGATTACGAGCATTTCCGTCTCCTTTCGTTACACGTTACGTTACGTGTAACGTAACAGGTGACGATATAACTGTCAAGCATGGGACGACCGAAAGAGCACGACGAGCGCACTCGTGTCGCACTCCTGTCTGCGGCGGAGCGCATCGTCGCGAAGGGTGGGCCTGGCGCATTGTCAGTCCGCGCAGTCGCCGCGCGGGCGGGAACGACGACGCGAGCGGTATACAGCCTGTTCGGGTCGAAGGACGGGCTTCTCGTTCAGGCTCTGGCGCGTGAAGCGTTCGAGTTCCTGTACACAGAGATCGCGAAGCTCGAGGAGTCCGACGACCCCGCGGCAGATCTCGTCGACGTCGGCGTCCTCGTCGTCCGCCGGCTCGTTCGCGAGCATCCGGCGCTCTACCGCATCGCCTTCCAGCGCGTCGTGCCAGGCATGGATGCCGGCCCAGAGCTCACGACTGCGCGGCAGAGAGCCTGGAGGCAGCTCGTCGGCAAGGTCGAGCGACTAGAGGCTGCCGGACTGCTCGGCGGCAAGCCGCCCGCCGAGGCAGCCGTCGAGTTCAACGCGATGATGGAGGGCCTCGGCAACGCCGAGCTCCGCGGAGCGGTCCTTCGGCTGCTGCCCGAAGGGAACGAGGAACAGACCTGGCGGAATGCCCTGGCGACGGTGGTGCGCGGGTTCGCCACAGCGAATCACTGAAACGAGGTAAGAGGACAGGCGCTGTCAATCCGATATCTGAGGTGCCCACCTCCCCATCTCCAGATGGCAGAAGGGCCGCCGAGAGGCGGCCCTTTCTCGTTGAGGTCAGCGTGGCTAGGCGAGCATCAAGAGAGCAGCTGCGCCAATGCCGCCGCGTCCGCCTTGTTGCGAGCGGCGACGACGAGCGTCGGGCGCGCCTCCGGCCGCTCCAGCTCAAACGGTCCCCTCATCCACACCCGCCGGCCTCTGATCCGCTTGACGGTCACGTCAGACGCGTTGAGCTCACCCGTCCGCGGGCGCCGACGCGTCCAGACCAGAAGCCACGTCACCATGCCAAATGCGAGAATTCCCACTGCCAGAGCCTCGGGGAGTGGCGTCACGAGCCAGAGTGCCAAGGTCGAGACGACCAGCACGCCCAGTGACACAAACCACTCCAAGGCGCCTCGCATACCTCTCCTGCGTTCGATATACGAACCGACCAGCGTGATCCTGCCGGCATCCAGGGTCAGTTCTGCGGGCCCTACGAATGTGCCCCGGCCGAGACCGGCACCACCGCTGAGAGCCGCGCCAACACTGAACGTGACGGGCGGCGCGGTCGGGGTGTCAAGCGCCGTCTCGGGTCGCACGAGTTCAAGCGTCGAAGTCATCAGAGTCCACCTCCTGGATCCGAGCCTGCACAAAGACTCGGCCAGGGGCATCGGGGTATCCGCTGACAGAGCGCTGGTAGTTCGTGGCAACTTCGAACCAGAAACGACGAAGGTGCCGGCTCAGCCGGCACCTTCGCTAGAGCAAACAGTCGCTCCAAACCCTCCTCCCGAGTCACCGATCCAGCTGCTGACCGGCCGGCCACCCGAAGGAGGGGGTCCGCGGGGGAACCATGGGTTCCCCCGCCCCTGTTACATCATGTCCGGCATGCCTCCGGGCATTCCGCCGCCATGACCGTTCTTCTCCGGCGCCTCGGCGACGACGGCCTCGGTCGTGAGGATGTTCTTCGCGATCGAAGCCGCGTTCTGAAGCGCGGAGCGCGTGACCATGGTCGGGTCGATGATCCCGGCCGCGACCAGGTCCTCGATCTCGCCAGTGTCGACGTTCAGGCCCTCGCCCTTCTTGGCGCGGCGGACCTTGTCGACGACGACGGAGCCTTCGAGGCCGCCGTTGTACGCGAGCTGGCGGAGCGGCTCCTCGAGTGCGCGGAGGATGATCTGCGCGCCGGTCTTCTCGTCGCCCTCGAAGGCGTCGAGCTTGATGGCCGACGAGGAGTTGAGCAACGCGACGCCGCCGCCCGAGCCAATGCCCTCCTCGAGGGCGGCGCGGGTGGCCTTGAGCGCGTCCTCGACGCGGTGCTTCTTCTCCTTGATCTCGACCTCGGTAGCGGCACCCACCTTGACGACGGCAACGCCGCCGGCAAGCTTGGCCAGCCGCTCCTGGAGCTTCTCGCGGTCGAAGTCGGAGTCGGTGTTCTCGATCTCGGCCTTCAGCTGCTTGATGCGGGCCTTGATCGCGTCGGAGTCACCGCCACCGTCGATGATCGTCGTCGTGTCCTTGTCGACGACCACCTTGCGTGCGCGGCCGAGTTGCGTGAGCTTCGTGTTCTCGAGCTTGAGGCCCATCTCCTCGGTGATCACCTCGCCACCGGCGACGATGGCGATGTCCTCGAGCATCCGCTTGCGGCGGTCGCCGAAGCCCGGGGCCTTGACCGCTACGGCGGTGAAGGTGCCGCGGAGCTTGTTGACGACGATCGTCGCGAGCGACTCGCCCTCGACGTCCTCGGACACGACCAGCAGCGGCCGGCCGGCCTGGATGACCTGCTCCAGCACGGGCAGGAGATCCTTGACGGCGCCGATCTTCTGGTTCGCGATCAGGATGTACGGGTCCTCGAGCACGGCCTCCATGCGCTCGGGGTCGGTCACCATGTACGGCGACAGGTAGCCCTTGTCGAACTGCATGCCCTCCGTGAACTCGAGCTCGAGGCCGAAGGTCTGGCCCTCCTCGACGTTCACGACGCCGTCCTTGCCGACCTTCTCGATCGCCTCGGCGATCACGTCACCGATCTCGCGCTCGCGCGAGACGACGGTGCCGACACGGGCGATGTCCTCCTTGCCGGAGACCTCCTTCGAGTTCTTCTTCAGGTCCTCGACGACTGCGTCGACGGCCCTCTCGATGCCGCGCTTGAGCCCCATCGGGTTCGCGCCTGCGGCGACGTTCTTCAGGCCCTCGCGGACGATGGCCTGGGCGAGCACCGTAGCGGTGGTCGTTCCGTCACCCGCGACGTCGTCGGTCGACGTGGCGGCTTCGCGGATCAGCTGCGCACCCTGGTTCTCGAACACGTCCTCGACCTCGATCTCGCGTGCGATCGTGACGCCGTCGTTCGTGATCGTGGGCGCGCCGAACTTCTTGTCGAGTACGACGTACCGACCCTTCGGGCCAAGAGTCACCTTGACCGCGTCGGCGAGGATGTTCACGCCGCGCTCGAGAGAGCGGCGCGCGTCCTCGTTGAACTTCAGCTCCTTGTGAGCCATGTCTCTCCTCTTTCTCCTCGTCTACGCCTTCGCGCCCGCCAGCTCGCGCTTGCCCTTGGCCTTGGCCTTCGTGGCCACGACCTTGGCGAGCACGTCCGACTCGCGAAGGATCAAAAGGTCGTCGGCGCCGACTTTCACTTCGGTGCCGCCGTACTTCGAGTAGATGATCTCGTCACCCACCTCGACGTCCATGGGGATGTACTCCCCGTCCTCGTCACGGCCACCCGGGCCGACCGCGAGCACGCGGCCGCGCTGGGGCTTCTCCTTCGCCGTGTCGGGCAGGACGATGCCGCTCGCCGTCGTCTCCTCTTCCTCGAGGGCCTCGACGATGAGCCTGTCTCCTAGCGGCTGCAGGTCCATCCGCACTCCTCCTTGCTACTGACTTTGTGACACTTGTTGGCACTCCACTAACCAGAGTGCCAGGCCATTCTACAAAGGTTTGGCGGGTGAGCGCAAGCCGCCGACCACCACATCGTTACAAGCTCTACCGTTATCCAGCGTGAGACGGGAGTTTTCGGCGGGTGCCGTGCTCGTCCGCCGCCTGCGCGGGGAATGGTGGCTGGCCGCGATCCGCCCAGGCGGCAAGCGCGAAGGCGTCTGGGCTTTGCCGAAAGGGGTGATCGATGACGGCGAGCGGCCGGAGGAGACGGCGTTGCGCGAGGTGGCCGAGGAGACGGGCGCCACGGGCCGGCTCGTGCGCAAGCTCGGAGACGTCCGCTACACGTACACGTGGCAGGGCGAGCGGGTGTTCAAGGTCGTCAGCTTCTACCTCCTGCGCTACGGACGCGGCCGGCTGGGCGACGTGCCGCCCGAGCACGCGCACGAGGTGGCAGACGTGCGCTGGCTGCCGCTCGAGGACGCATCGAGGCTGCTTACCTACGGTGGCGAGCGCCAGATGGCCGAACGGGCACGCTCTGCACTCGAGAGCGACGCTCTATGATCGCCGCAGCCATGTACGCCCTCAACTTCTATTCCCCCATCGTCGCCGACCAGTTGCGCAGCAAGCGCAAGACGGCCACGATCCGGCTCGGGGACAAGTCGGGGAAGTACAAGAAGGGAATGATCGTCCAGGTGCTGTGCGGCTCGCGCTACAGCCCGCGCGAGAGGGTCTTCGACGCGGTTATCGACAAGGTCGAGGTCAAGCGGCTCGGCGAGCTGTCCCCGAACGAGGTGGAGCACGACAATCCCGAGCTCCGCTCCACCGACGACATGGCCGAGTTCCTCGCCCGGCTCTACAACCGCGACGTCACCGTCGACGACACGGTGACGCTGATCCGCTTCTCAGAGATTCGCTCCTAGGCCCCGATGGCGGCAGCCTTCGGCTGGGGACTGCTGGCCGCTTCCTCGCTCGTGATCGGCGCGCTCATCGCGCTTCGCTTCCGGATCGGCCTGCGCACCATCGGGCTGATCATGGGCTTCGGCGCGGGAGTTCTGATCAGCGCGGTCGCCTTCGACCTTGTCGAAGAGGCGGCCGACATGGGATCCCACGGAGCGGTCATCGCGGGCCTCTTCGTGGGCTGCGCTGTCTTCTTCGTGAGGCGACCTGCTCATTTCCCGCATGGGGGGAAGCGAGCGAAAGAGTGCAGTGGGCCGCCAGGAGAGCGGTTCCGCGCTCGCCATCGTGCTCGGAACGGTGCTCGACGGGATCCCCGAGTCGATGGTGATCGGGGTGACGATCTTCGAAGGCGGGGCGGTGGGCGCTGCCTTTCTGGCAGCGGTCTTCATCTCCAACCTGCCCGAGGCGATCTCGTCGACCGCGGGGCTCGTCAGCGGCGGCTGGGAGAGAGCGCGAATCCTCTGGATGTGGATCGCGATCGCACTGGTGTCGGGACTCGCATCACTTGCGGGCTACGGCCTGTTCCAGGGCGCCTCGCCGAATGTCGTCGCCTTCGTTCTCACCTTCGCCGCGGGCGCGATCCTGACCATGCTCGCGGACACGATGATGCCCGAGGCGTACGAGCACAGCGGCAAGCTGGTCGGCGTCGTGGCGACGCTCGGATTCGCCGTCGCGTTCACGATCCATGCGCTCGACTGAGCCGAGGGCGAATCGTATGAATTTCGCCGCGTGTCACCGATGCGTTCGGTCGGGAGATCACCAGCCGAGCAGTCCGCGCCTCGACAGCCGTCGTGCGGCTCCTGCTCGCTCGCAAGGAGCGTGAGTGACGATTTCGTCTTGACGGGCATTCTGCAATCAGGCCCGAGACCCAGACCAAGGATGAACCGCGGACTCTCCTCGCGATCCCGCGCACCGTGGAGCGCGCCGTGGGAGACCTGGTCCACCAGGCATTCGAGCGCCTGCTCTCGTCGGACGTCGAAGTCAAGACGGCTGCCGAAGCGAAGCGCCTGCTCGCGAACAGCGAGGACACGGAGGAGATGACGGATACGATTCAGCGATTCGTCGCCATCGCAACGCCGGTCGCTCGGATCGCGCTTCGTGGAGCACGGTTCACACGCGTTCCTTGGGTGCTCGTGGCGTCGTCCGCAGTATCGATCGGACTGACTGTCCCAAACGGCGTCCGAGAGCTCCAGGCACTCGCCGCGCTGTTGGCATACCGTTTCGAGCAGGAGACAGGGTCGGCCCCCGATCCCGCGCTCCTTCGAAAGCTGACGGTCGAGCTCTATCTCAAGCCGCAACGCGCTCCCGAAGTCTCGGATGTCAGCCTGCCGCTCGCCCGGCTCGCCCGTCGCTGGATCGTGAGCGGCGCACTCGGTCGAAAAACTCGGAAGAACACTGACAAGGCGCTGGACGCCGCGGAGCGTGCTCCATCTTGCGCCCTGACGCAGGACCGCTTCTGTCTGACGACCATCGTCGGTGGAGCCCGATGCATCGAGCTCATATTCCGCATCAGTCGGACATACGGATCATCCTGGTGGTGGTCCGGCGCGAGACGGGAACCAGGCGCAGACCGCGGCGCGACAGCCACCGGAGCGGCTCGATTCGTATCACGCACGCTGCCGCGTACGCACCAGGCACCCATAGTTCCGCTCGCCGCCTCCAGCTGATCCATCTGCGAATGTTCGTCGCCAGGAAGATCCCATACACCGTCCAACGACAGATGAACAATCGCCGCATCGAGCTGATCCTGCCGATGCGCACGGTGCTGCTGGTCGCCGCCACGTTAGGCGTGCTGGCGGCGTTCGTGGCGATCGGCGACACCTTTCTGGTCGTGTTCATCGGGATCTTCCTGGCGCTCGTGTTCGAGTACCCCACGCGGTATCTGATGTCGAAGACGAAGATGTCGCGCGGGCTGGCGGCGACCGTGACCGTGCTCGGCGCTGCCATCTTGATTGCGGTGCTCTTGCTGCTGCTCCTGGTACCGCTGGTCGGCTCGGCTCGCGACTTTCTCCAGGATCTCCCGGCGACAGTCGAGCAGCTGCGGCAATCCGACGAGCTCTCATGGCTCGGCGACAGCGGGGCCGCCGAGAACGTGCAGGCGGGAGCCGAAGCGACCTCGACGACGGTGCCGGACGCGATCTCGGCTGTGCTCGGCATCGCGGGCGGCTTCTTCTCCGGCTTCCTCGTCTGCTTCACGATCATCTTCACTTCCATCTTCCTGCTCAGCGATGTCGCGAGCCTGAAGCGGTCCCTGGGGAGCGTGCTGATGCCGGGCGAGGACGAGCGCTGGCTGGGAGTGTGGGAGCGCGTGACGACCTCGATCTCTCGCTGGGCGATAGGTCTCGTCGTGATCGCCACTATCGCCGGGACGACCCAAGGGCTGACCGCCTGGCTGCTCGGGTCGAGCTATGCGCTGGGGTTGGGGCTGATCGCGGGGCTGCTCGACATGATCCCGAACATCGGCGCCACCCTTGCCGGGTTCATACTCGTGCCGGCGCTCTGGGCCGAGGAAGGGCTGGCCGCGGCGATCATCATGCTGGTCGTGATCCTCGTCTACCAGCAGGTCGAGAACAACATCCTGACGCCGAAGATCCAGGGCGCAGCCGTCAACCTCTCTGCGTTCTTCATCATCATCGCCGTCACGCTCTTCGGCGCGCTGCTGGGTGTGCTCGGCGCGCTCACGGCAGTTCCGCTCGCGGCGACGATCCAGATCTTCGTCCAGGAACTGACGGCCGGCCGGCGCCAGAAGGTCGCGGCGGCCAAGGCGGCGCTCGGGGTTCCCGCGGCAGCGGAAGCTCCCGCGGAGCCTGGCTAGCCGGATTCGCACGCTTCGTCGAACGACCGAGGGGCGTTAGACTCGCGGTTCCCCCGAAAGGAGACGTAATGCTCGCAGCGGACTACCCGTTCCTCGACGTCCTTTGGACGATGCTCATCTTCTTCGCCTGGGTCATCTGGTTCTGGCTCCTGATCACGGTCTTCGCGGACCTCTTCCGGCGCCACGACATCGGCGGAGGGATGAAGACACTCTGGATCATCTTCGTGATCATCGTGCCGTTCCTGGGAGTGTTCATCTACCTCATCTCACAGAGCGGGCACATGGCGGAGCGCAACGTCAAGCAGATGGAGGCGCAGCAGGCCCAATCCGATGCCTACATCAAGTCGGTGGCAGGCTCAGGTGGCGCCGCCGACGAGATCGACAAGGCCAAGAAGCTTCTCGACTCCGGCGCCATCACCCAGGCCGAGTTCGACGCGATCAAGGCCAAGGCGCTCGCTACGTAACAATGCGTATCCACGGGGGCCGTTCGCGGCCCCCTGGCACGCCCTATGCCCAGGAGGCGGTGGCAGTAGGCACGGTCACCACGAACGCACACACGGAGGGCATGGCCTGGGTGCCCGAAGGCACGTTCCGGATGGGCTCAGAGGACTTCTACCCGGAGGAACGGCCGGTCCGCGAGGTCGCCGTGGACGGCTTCTGGATCGACCGACACCAGGTCACGGTCGCCGACTTCCGCGAGTTCGTCTCGGCGACCGGCTACCGGACGGTCGCCGAACGGCCGCTCGACCCGGCGGACTTCCCCGGCGCGGAGCTCGAGACGCTCGTGCCGGGCTCGCTCGTCTTCCACATGACGACCGGCCCGGTCGATCTCACCGACTACTTCGCGTGGTGGGGCTACATGCCGGGTGCCTGCTGGGGACGACCGGAGGGGGACGGCGCGTCGGTCGACGGCCGCGAGCTACACCCCGTCGTACACGTCGCTTACGAGGACGCCGCCGCCTTCGCCGCCTGGGCGGGCAAGGGCTTGCCCACGGAAGCCGAGTGGGAGTACGCAGCCAGGGGCGGGCTCGACGGTGCAGCGTTCGCCTGGGGCGACGAGGACGTTCGGACAGCCGGCCGCAGCGAACACCTGGCAAGGCGAATTTCCGTGGCAGAACCTCCTGCTCGACGGCTTCGTGGGCACGTCTCCCGTCGGCAGCTTCCCCCCGAACGGCTACGGGCTCTTCGACATGGCCGGCAATGTCTGGGAGTGGACCTGCGATGTCTTCGCGATCGGCTATCCAGGTGAGCCGACCAGCCCGTGCTGCGCGCCGCCGACGGCCGAGTCCGGAGTAAACGCTTCTCGGCGCGTGATCAAGGGTGGCTCCCATCTCTGCGCCCCCAACTACTGCCTTCGCTACCGGCCCGCGGCGCGGCAGAGCGAGACCGTCGACACTCGACGAGCCACATCGGCTTCCGCTGCGTCGTCCGCGTGCGGACGTGAGGGCGGACTCGAACTGTTCGTTGAACGTCTTCAGCTCGTCGTTTGTCGTCTTGACGTCGGCGACGAGTGTTTCCAGCAGCTGAGCCGCCGACGCGGAGGCGGCTTTCGCGTTCGCAGAGGCGTCGTCAGCCTCGACGAACAGACCCAACGTCACGATGACCAGCGCCGGTGCTAGCGCGCCCCAAGACGAAAGTGAAAAACCGGTGGCCGATGCAGCGTAAAGGCTGACGTTTATGCTCCGACCACGCATTGCCTGCACGACGCGGCGGTCCAGCAAAGGAGGAAGATGATGGCTGAGACACCCACCGACGTCCTCGTCGCCGGTTACAAGGACATCGAGGAGGCGACGAAGGACTTCGATGCACTCGTCGCGCTCGTCAAGGAGAAGAAGGTCTCGATCGAGGGCGTCATCCTCGTCACACACGCGGAGGACGGCAGCGTCTCGGTACAGCAGACCGGCGACAACCTCGGCCGCAAGGGAGCAAGTGGGGAGGTGGCGTCGGGCTCGCGGTGGGCTTGTTCGCGCCGCCGCTGCTCGCGTCTGTCGCCGTCGGCGCGGTCGCGGGCAGGGTGATGAGCAGGTTCGCCGGCAACAAGGTCCAGAATGAGATTCGCGACAAGATCGGCGAGAACCTGCCGCCGGGGTCGGCCGGGATCATCGCGATCTTCGACGACGAGCAACGGCTTGCCGTCGAGCAGGCGCTTGGGGGCGCGCTACTCCGGTCGATCGTGCAGGGCGACAAGGAGGGCATGGGCGCATTGAAGGAGTCGCTCGGCGAGGCGATGGGGAAGTTCAGCCCGGATCGCACGGTGCTGCCGATCCCGGATCCGAACTTCGGAGGCACGATCGGCCGAACCATCGACACGTCCGTCGGCGATTGGACGATCGCCATGACGCCGTCGCCGCCCGAGGGCGCGCCGAACGTGTTGCTCGTCCTGATCGACGACGCGGGCTTCGGCAACCCGTCGACGTTTGGCGGGCCAGTCTCGACCCCGGCGATGACGCGGGTCGCCGACCAGGGCCTCAGGTACAACCGTTTCCACGTTGTCGCGCTGTGCTCGCCCACCCGGGCCGCCCTCCTAACAGGCCGCAACCACCACACGGTCGGCTTCGGGTCGATCGGCGAGTTCCCCGGCCCGTTCCCGGCTACTGCGCGAACGTGCCGAAGGACTGCGCTCCGTTCGTCCGCGCGCTTCAGGCCAACGGCTACTCGACCGCCGGATTCGGCAAATGGCACATGACCCCCGATCACGTACAGGGCGCAGCCGGGCCCTTCGACCGTTGGCCGAACGCATGGGGTTCGATCACTTCTGGGGCATCCTCGGGGCGAGGCGGGCCAGTACGACCCGCTGATCACGCAGGACAACACCATCATTGGTGTCCCGGAGGGCGAGGACGGCAAGGAGTACTACTGGCCGGACGACATCACCGATCAGGCGGTGGGGTGGCTGCACGGGGTACGCGCGCAGGACCAGGAAAAGCCGTGGTTCATCTACTACTCGACCGGGTGCTCGCACGCGCCGCACCAGGTCGCGGTCGACTGGAGCGAGAAGTACCGCGGCAAGTTCGACCAGGGCTGGGACGTGCTCCGCGAGGAGACCTTCGAACGGCAGAAGGCGCTGGGCGTGATCCCGCAGGACGCGGAGCTCACGCCGCGACCGGACGCGCTCCCCGCCTGGGACTCTCTCTCGGACGCCGAGAAGACGCTGTACGCGCGGCAGATGGAGGTGTATGCCGGCTTCCAGGAGAACACCGACTGGAACGTCGGCCGCCTGCTCGACGCGATCGAGGAGATGGGCGAGCTCGACAACACGCTCGTCATCTACATCTTCGGGGACAACGGCGCGAGCCTGGAGGGAACGCTGACCGGCTCTTTCAACGAGCTGACGATGCAGAACGGGTTCGTCCTCACCGCCGAGCAACAGCTCTCGCTGATCGAGCAGTACGGCGGGCTCGACGCCTGGGGCACCGACGCGTACGCGCCGCACTACGCGGCCGCCTGGGCGTGGGCGGGGAACGCGCCGTTCCAGTGGGGCAAGCAGTGCGCCTCCCACCTCGGCGGCACGCGCAACGGCACGGTGGTCTCCTGGCCCGAGCGGATCAAGGACGCCGGCGGGTTGCGCTCCCAGTTCACCCACGTCATCGACGTCGGGCCGACGATCCTCGAAGCGGCCGGTATCCCCGAGCCCAAGGTCGTGGACGGGACCGCCCAGAAGCCGATGGAGGGGACGAGCTCCTCTACACCTTCGAGGACGCGAACGCAGCGGAGCGCCACACCGTTCAGTACTTCGAGATCGTCGGCAACCGGGCCATCTACAAGGACGGCTGGTGGGCCGCCTGCAAGCTGGACCGGATCCCGTGGGACCTTTCGCCGCCGACGATGGCCAAGTTGGCCCCCGGAACCTACGACCCGGAGCAGGACACCTGGGAGCTGTACTACCTGCCCGACGACTTCAGCCAGGCGAAGGACCTCGCCGCGGAGAACCCGGAGAAGCTCGCCGAGCTGAAGGAGCTCTTCTGGGAGGAGGCCGAGAAGCACAACGTGTTGCCGATGCTGGCTGCCCTCTCGGTCTTCTTCGGGATCCTGCCGCCGATGCCGACGATCACGACCCAGACGTTCTACGGCGACGTCGAGAACATCGCTTCCGGGATGATCCCGCGCGTCTACGGCCGCTCATATGCGATCGAGGCGGAGCTCTCGGTCCCCGAGGGCGGCGCCGAGGGCGTGATCGTCGCCGAGGCGGACGAGATGGGCGGCTTCTCGCTATGGGTCGACGAGAACGGCCTGCTGCACCACAGCTACTCGATGATGGGCGTCGAGCGGTACGAGCAGGTCTCGACCGAGCCGATCCCGACCGGGGACGTCACCGTCCGCATGCAGTTCGACGCCGACCGCCAGGAGCGGGGGCCGGCGGGACGGTCTCGCTTGTACGCGAACGACGAGCAGATCGGCGAGGGACGGATCGAGAGCACGGTCGCAGTCCGCTTCTCCGCCTACGCAGGCATGGACATCGGCCGCGACAACGGCCTCCCCGTCGACCGCGCCTACGCCGCCAAGTCGCCCTACGCCTTCACCGGCACGGTGAAGAAGGTCGTCTTCGACCTCAAGCCCGGCACGCACGAGGACGAGCTGGCGCTGCACGAGGCCGGCGCGGCCGTCGCCGCGGCCCAAGGGGCGAGCGCCTAGGCAGCGGGAGTTAGCTCCGCCGGTCCGTAGCGTCGGCCTCGAAGGCCGCGACCGCAGCCCGGACTGTGGGGAAGAGGCGTTCGCGGCCGATCACGGCCATGAGGCCCGTCTCCTCGAAGATCTCACGCTGTCGTCCCTTCAGACGGGCAAAGCAGACCGTGATGCCGCGTTCCTCGAGTTCGCCATGCAGTTGCGCCAGCACGTCGATCGCCGTCGCATCGAGGTAAGTCCACGCTTCGGCGTTGAGCACCAACCACCTGACGTCCTCGGACGCGTCGACAAGTGCGAGCACGCGCTGTCTGAGGTACTCGGCGTTGACGAAGTACGGCGGCGCATCGAATCGGTAGACGAGCAGCCCGGGCACCGTCTGGGCACCCTCCCAGCGAGCGATGTCGCGATAGCCATCGACGTCGTCGACGCGCCCGAGAACGGCATCGTGCGGACGCGCCGAACGGTAGAGGAACACACCGATCGAGAGCGCGATCGCGACGACGACGCCGCCGACGACGCCGAAGACGAGCACGCCGCCGAAGGCGACGAGCGCGAGCGCCGACCTCGGCAGACCGCACGCGGCGGAGCCGCCAGATCGAGTCGACGTTGATCAGTCCCGCGGCCGCAACCACGATGATCACTCCGAGCGCCGCCGTCGGCAGCGGCTCGATCAGCGGCATCGCGAAGAGCAGGAAGAGCCCGACGACCGCCGCGGCGACGAGGACGGCAGCCTGCGACTTCGCGCCGCTGAGTCGTTGACCGCGGAACGGGAGTTGGAGGAGGAGACGGGAAACGCCCTGCTCAAGCCACCGATGAGTTTGCGCCGCCGATCGCGGTCAGCTCACGGTTGGCGTCGACGTCGTAGCCGTGCTTCTGCGCGAAGGTGCGTACGGTCGCGATGAGATCCGCGAAGGCGACGAGCGCGAATGCCGCCGCGGGCAGCACGAGATCGAGGAAGTCGCTTGCTCCGACTCCTGGCAGCCCGAACGAGGGCAGCCCGCCCTCGACCTCGCCGACGACTGCGATCCCGTATCCTCCAGGTCGACGAGCGCCGCCATCACGAGCGCGAGCGCGAGCACCACGAGGGACGGCGGGAGGACAGGAAGGAAGCGCCGAGTCACGATTGCCGCCAACAGCAGCCCCGCGCTCAGGAGCACGGTCGGCCCGTTCGCGTCGCCGAGCTTCGACAAGATCTCCCCCACGATGGCGAAGAAGTCGTCGCGCTCGACGCTGATCCCGAGGAGCTTGCCGAGCTGGGACGAGATCACGATCAGCGCAACGCCGTTGATGTAGCCGAGCAGCACCGGCTTGCCGAAGAAGTCCGCGACGAAACCCAGCCGGAGCGCGCCTGCCAGGAAGAGCAAGAGGCCCATCGCCAGCGCCAGCGCCGCAGCGAGCGCTACGTAGCGCGCCGGGTCGACCTCCCCTCCGACCATGGCCATCGGCGCCACCGTCACTGCGGTCAGCGCCGCCAGCGTCGATCGGGCCCGACACGTGTTGCCGCGACGTCCCGAGCAGCCCGTAGACCGCAAGCGGAAAGAACGTTCCTACAGGCCGTACTGTCGACGGGCAGCCCGGCGAGCTCCGCCATCGCCAGAGACGCGGGCACCGCCACGGCTCCGACTGTCACCCCCGCCCGAGGTCGGACCGGAGGTACGAGCGCGGATACCGCAGTAACAACGCCAGTCCCGGTGCCACCTCGGCCAGCGACCGCGGTACGAGCGCGTTCGCGTACGAGGCGAGCGCGGCCCGCGAACCGTCCCGGGCCACGTCTAACCCTGCGACCCGCGGTTGCTGAGCGCCACTATGCGGTCGGTCTGCCGATCGATCATCGTGTTGAGACCGTGCAGTGCATGCGACCTCGAGACGATCGGCCCCCGTAGCCCAAGGGGTGAGCGCCTAGGCGGAGGCCTCAGAGTTGCTCTGATCTCAGTGCTGCTCGATTGCCCAAAGTGCTCGGTGTGGACGAGCACACAACGCGTCACGCTTCGGCCTTGGCTCCAGCCTCCTCGTCGAGCTCGGCGAGCTCGAGCGCGAGCCCGAGTGCACGCACGATCTTGCCCCCTGCCGAAGCGACGCGCGCGGTGCCTACGATGGAGCAACGGCAGCGAGGACTCCGCGGACGTCGTCCGCTTCTACCCGATCTCGCCGGCGGCACCGAGGTTCATCAGGTATGAGGCAGGTGGGGCGTCGACTGCGACGAGTGCGGCAATCCGCACGAGCATCAACGTTTCCGCATCGAGACTCGTCGCGTCAATCGAGTCCGCGGTCATCTTTGCGAGCAGGTCAAGAACCGGAGTCTGGCTCGTTTGCTCAGCCATCATCGCTCCTTTCGTCTTCGATGATCCCGAAGAACCCCTGGATCGCGGCGTCGAACCGACGATCAACGGGACAATCTGGCGAACACGACACAGCCGCCCAACTGTCGTTCAAAGCAGTTCTCCCTTTCCGTCGGAGATCCCCTGGACGGACGAGATCTCGATTGTCCGGACGATTCTTAACGCGCACGGTCGACTCGTCGATCCAACCAGTCGAACAAAGCCCAAGCTCGTACCGTTACAGAAAGCGAGGCCGCGCGCGCACGCGGGCGACTAGCACCGCGTCGGCAGGCGCGGCGTTGTAGAACAGCGCTCGGCGTGTGATAGTACGACAGGCCCTCCCTCAGGGCAGCCCACGACTGGAAAGGAGCATTCCTCGTGACCTACGACCTGAGACGTTCGGGGCGCTGGACGGCAGCGGCTCTGGTCGTTCTTTGTGCTCTCGTGCTCGCGGCTTCCGGGTGCGGTGGAGACGACAAGCCCCTCCTGTTTGTAGTTGACCTCGAACAGGTCAGCTCCGACGTCGACGAGCTACAAGGCCATCAAGACCTCACTGCCGGCCAAAGGCGCGATCGCGGATCTCGAAGCGTCGCTGGAGACCATCACAACGGATCTCGCAGACCGCCAAGACGGAATGCCGAGGCAGACCTCTCCGAGCCGATAGCGAGCAATGGAGACGTCGCTCCAAAGCGGTGTCCACGCAGTTCGATGCTGCCAAGGCGGACGACGATCTGAGCAGTACCGAGGCGCAGAGCCTCCTCGACTCGCTTCGCGCGGCCCGGGTGAGTACGTCGTGGGAGTCGCTGAAGGCCGCTGCTCCCGAGTGCGACTTGGGCCAGTAGCCGCGAGGAGCTAATGACTGGAGAGTCGGCCGTCTGCCTCCTCTGACGAGGACGTCGACGGCCGACCGGCTCGGCGCGCCGATCCTTGACCAGCAGCAGCGATGAGGACGATACTCGGGGTCGGACGCAGCGCCGACCCCAAGAAGGCACGTGGATCCACCGAACGGGCAGCTACGGCCGGTCTTCTTTGACCTGCCCGAGCTGCGTGCTCGGCTTGAGCGGCGCCGACGAAGCATCTGCCGCAGATGCGGCCGCTGAACTCAGACTCGCGCGCCGTGGGCCCCCCCCGCGTGGCGTCGGCATCCGGCTGACCCGCCAACATAGATAAGACCGCGATGACGACAGCCGACCAGGAGGAACGGAAGCGGTTCTGGAGACGACATCTCGGCGTTTTGATCCTAGGAGGATTCGGTCCTCCTCCTCGCGATGATCGTGATCGAGCCAGCTCCTGGAGGAGTGGGGCTCGCACGACTGGTTCGCCGACACTGCCGGGCAGGGTGGTCCTACGCCCCTGTGCTTCCTGCTCGTCTGGTTCGACGCGGTTATCCCGATCTTCCCCGGCGAGACGACGCTGAGCGCCGCTTCGACGCTCGCAGCACAGGGAGGATCAGACCTCCAGCTAGGACTTCATTATGCTGGCCGGAGCGCTCGGCGCCATCGTTGGAGATTCGTCGCTGTTCTGGATTGCTCGCAGGGAGGCACCAAGGAGAGTGCAGGGGCAAGCTGGACGAGGCGCTCGAGAGATCCCAAAGTACGCGCGGCCCCTGGAACGACCCTCGACCGCTCTCCCGGCCTCTTGATCGTCGCCGGACGGTATAGTCCGGGGTGCGCTTCGCCGTCAACGCATAGATGGGGCTCTCGGACATTCCCCTACCGCCTTTCCTGCCTGGTCGGTCCTCGGCGGAGTCCCTGTGGTCGGTCTACACGTGCGCGCTCGCCTACAAGGTGGCAACGGACGCTCTCCGGCTATCCCGATGGCGTCCAGCTCGTCATCTCCGGGCTTATCACGTCCGCCGCGTGGCTCGTCAGCGATCTTTCTTCCCTCGAATCGGCGGCGAAGGAGGAGAGGCCTCATCAAGCGTGCCGAGTCGACCGCTGTGAGCGCGGAGCCTGCCGTCCGACCGACCTCCGCCGGATCCCGACGACGGCGCGAACAGTCGGGATGGATAAGGCATTTTCTGGGGGCTGGTAGCGCTCGTCACGGCGTTGCTTCGCTCGCCGGGTACGCGCTCTTCGATTCAGCCTGCCGACGACGCAGTTGCGTTCGTGCTCGCGTTCGCCGGCGGGGCGGTACTGACAATGCTGGCCGACACACGATGATGCCGGAGGCGTTCGAGCGCGTCGGAAAGCTCGTCGGGCTGGCGACAACTCTGGGCTTCGCTGTCGCCTTCGCGATTTCTGCCCTTGAATAACGGCGCACGATAGACTCGCCGTGCCCCCGAAAGGAGACTGCATGCTTGCGGCGGACTACCCGTTCCTCGACGTCCTCTGGACGATGCTCATCTTCTTCGCGTGGATCATTTGGTTCTGGCTGCTGATCACGGTCTTCGCGGATCTCTTCCGGCGCCACGACATCGGCGGAGGCAAGAAGACGCTCTGGATCGTCTTCGTGATCATCGTGCCGTACCTCGGTGTGTTCATCTATCTGATCTCGCAGAGCAAGGAAATGGCGGAGCGCAACGCCAAACAGATGGAGGCACAGCAGGCCCAGTCCGAGGCGTACATCCGCGACGTCGCGGGTAGTGGCGGAACAGCGGAGGAGATCGACAAGGCGAAGAAGCTGCTCGACTCGGGCGCCATTACCCAGGCCGAGTTCGACTCGATCAAGGCCAAGGCGCTCGCTTCATAGATCACTCTCGTCCCGGGGGTCCACGAGACCTCCGGGGACATCGACCCCCGGTGGCGGCGTGATCGCTGCTTGGGCTGGAGTCACCACGGGAGGTTCCTCGGCCGGCGCCGTGTCCGACATGTCTACCGGCCCACGACCTTCCATCCGACTTAGCGCGGCGCCGCGAAGTGCGTTACGTTCCGCGCTGTGAGCACCGCAAGCGTGACCGCTCCCGCTTCGCCGCCTTCACGGCGCAGGCGGATGCTCAAGGTACTCGAATGGCTCGTCGGCATTGCGGTCTTCGTCGTCGTGCTGAACCTGCTCGGCGTCGACGTCATCGGGTGGTTCCAGGACCTCTGGGATCAGATCAAGGCCATCCCCAAGGGCTATCTCGCCGCCGCCTGCACCGTCCAGTTCGGCCAGACGTTCTTCGCCGGCGTCTCGTATTACGGCATCCTCAAGTACGCGTACCCCGCCGAGGTAACGCTCTGGCCGATCGTCGCCGCGTACTCCGTCGGCGTGGCGCTGAACGGCTTCCTCCCGGCGAACCTCGGCACGTTCGTCACGCTGATCATGTTCGTCGCGATCATCCCGTCCTGCACCTTCGCGGGCGCGCTGGGCGCCTATGTCGTGCAGAAGATCTTCTTCACCCTCATCGGCACGTTCACCTACCTCTACATGTTCCTCAGCGTCCCGGGAGCGTTCGACGTCAGCTTCAGCAACCTCACGGAGTACCCGGGGCTGGCGATCGGCATCATCGTCGGCGCAATCCTGCTCCTCTACGTCCTCGGTCGGTTGCTCTGGCGAAGGATGAAGGACAAAGTGATCAGTGCCTGGGATAGCGCGAAGGACGGCGGCGCGATCCTCTCCGAGCCGAAGGTCTACCTTCGCAAATCGTTCCTGCCGTCGTTCCTCTCGTGGTGCTGCAAGATGGGCGTGATCGCCATCTTTCTCGCCGCCTTCGCGATTCCCGTGACGTTCGAGTCGGTGATCTGGGTGTCCGGCTCGGGATCGCTGGCCAACGTCGCCTCGTTCACACCCGGCGCCGTCGGCGTCACGCAGGCGACGAACGCGCTCGCACTGGACACCTGCTGCAACGTGCCGGAAGACCAGGCGATCTCCTACTCGACCGCTCAGCAACTGATCATGACCGCGTGGAATCAGGTCGTCGCTCTCGTCCTTGTTGTCCTCATCTTCGGCTGGACGGGCGGCAAGCAACTCGTTGGCGAGTCGTATGAGGAAGCCAAGGTGAAGTCTGCCGAGGTGAAGGCTGAGCGGGCCGAGAAGAAGGCCGAGAAGAAAGCGGCGAAGGAAGCGGCGAAGGAGGCTGAGAAGGAAGCCAAACGCCTGGCCAAGCAGGGCGGCGAGGTGGACTGGGTCTACGCGGAACTCGTCCTCGTGTCGATCGGGGCGATGTTCTCACCGACGACGCTGACGTTCTCGGTGCTCACGGTCGTGATGGCAAAGCGGCCCGTACGGACCGGCGCGCTCTTCTACGTCGGTGCATTCGGCGTGATGATGGCCATAGGCATCGCTGCGGCCGCCGTCCTCGGAGACGTCGCCGCTTCGAACGAGTCCACCCCGAAAACGTGGGTCGCCGTCCTCGACCTCATTGGAGGCACGCTGCTGCTCGGGTATGCGTGGCATCTGCACCGGCATCCATTCGGCCCCGAGCGGCAGGAGAGCATGGTCGCGCAGATGCGCAAGGTGGCATCCTCGCCGTGGATCGCTGTCATCGGCGCGGGGGCGGCGCTTGCCAACGCAGGCGCCTACATCCCAATCGCCCTGAAGACGATCTCCGAGACCGACCCGAGCACAACGATGTACGCGGTCGAGTGGTTCTTCTTCACCTTTGTCTCGCTGCTGCCGCTGCTCACGGCGATCATCCTCCTGCTCGTCGCACCCGCGTGGGCCGGAAGAATCCTCGACCGTGTCCGCATGTGGCTCCAGGACCACCTGACGCAGATCGCGATCGCCATCATCGTCCTGCTCGCAATCTCCCTCCTCCGCAGCGGCATCACCGGTCTCACAAGCTAGCCGGCGCAACCTCGGGGACGGCGTCTGACCGCTGCGACCAGTGCGGGTAGCTCGGCCACGCAAAGGACTTACGAAACCCAGGTCGAGCGGGGAGGCGTTAGCGTCGAGCCGTGGCAGTGCCTCGCTCTCCGCCTATCCGCCGACACCGTTGCGCTGGGCGTCGCTGCTCGTGACGACACGGTGAGTCCGCACGTGTAATGGTGGTTCTCCGGATGCGCGTGTTGGACTCGCGCGCTTCGATGTCCATTACCGAAGACCCGGGCGCGGCACCGTCGCGCGCCAGGCTCCCGAAAGGAGATCGCATGGCAGAGACAACCGACACTCCAATTCTCGACCTGCTCTCGAGCATGACCGCGGAGTCGATTGAGGCGTCGAGCCTCGACGCTGAGACGCTGATGCTTGTTCGCATCGCCGCGCTCGTGGCGGTCGACGCACCGCCGGCGTCGTACCTATTGAACATCGGTGCGGCAAGCGAGCTCGACATCGACGCCGAGCAGGTGCGTGGAGTGCTCGCAGCGGTTGCACCGATCGTCGGCACCGCCCGCATCGCCTCGGCCGTCGGCAAGATCATGCGCGCACTCGAGCTGGAGCTCGAGCTGGAGCTGGCCAAGCTCGAGGCCGAAGAGAGCTCTGCGTAAAGCGGCGCCGTTCGCAACCATGAGCACCGACGATCTCGAAGTCGCACGGAAGTTCCTCGAAGCCCTCAAAGTCGCCGCAGCTACGGATCAGCGCGATGCCGTCTACCCACTGCTCGCTGCCGACGTCGAGTGGGTGACGCCCAAGCGCGTACTCAGCGGGATCGACGAGGTGCGCGAGCAGCTGACCTGGGGCGCGCCGCCCGATCACCTCGACTTGGAGTTCGAGGAACCCGAGCTGACGGATCTCGGCGACGGTCGGGTCGTGGCGGAGGTCCACCAGGTCTACCGCGTGAAAGGGACGGGTGATTTCGCCTATGCCCGCGACCGCCGCTTCGAGCTGACGATCCGCGACGGCAGGATCGCGCGTTACGAGATGCGCATCGTCGGCTAGAAATGGGTCTCCGTACGATGGTGGTCATGCGCGAACCGCGGAAGGCTCGGCCGAGGCGCCATCAGCGCGTCCCGTGAGTTAACAACCGGCGAAGGAGAACCAGCCATGGATGGCGGAACACGTCTGTCACGAACACCGTTTGTCGCTCGAATGGCTGCGGTCGTCGCCGTTCCGATCGCAGCAATCGCACTCGCAGCGTGCGGGGGCGGGAGTGACACCAACGCGCAAAGCGCCGCCTCCACGGCACTGGCGACGACGGACGAGCTTCTCACGACGATGAAGGAGCTGAGCACCGCACTGAACGAGACGAACGCGCTGATGGGTGGGTTGAACACCACGATGGGCAAGACGAACAACTTGATGAGCGGGCTCAATCAGACGATGAACAAGACGAACAACCTGATGAGCGGGCTCAACGGCACCCTCAACGACACGAACTCCCTGATGAGCGGGCTCAACAGCACCCTCAACGACACGAACTTCCTGATGAGCGGGCTCAACCAGACCATGAGCGAGCTGCTCAAGGATCTCTCGAAGGCACAGGCGAGCGTGAACAAAGCGACGACGAGCGTGAACAAGGCGACGGACAGCGTCAGTACGAGGATCGCGAGCTTGCAGGCGACTCTCACCAAGGATCTGGATCGGATCGAACAGGCGCTGAAGAGGATCGAAGCCAAGCTCTAGGCTCGCTTCACAACGAAGTCGGCTGGGCTTACAGATCCTTGCGGTACCAGCGAGCCGTGCTGCCGGCCGGACAGCCCTCGATCACGCCGGCGGTCTCGTAGCCTAGCTTCTCGAACAGACCGCCCGATAGTACGTCGTAGGCGTGGAGCACAACGAGCGCGCAGCCGCGGCGCCTGGCCTCCTCCTCGACAGCAGTCATCAGCGCCCGCGCTAGCCCGCGACCTCTGAGCGCGCCATCGACCCACATCGCGTGCAGCTCGCAGTACCCACCCCAGACAATTCCCGAGACGCCGGCTAGGACCCGCCCGTTGTCGTCGCGGACGAAGACCCCGAACTCGTGCGCGTCACCGACGCCGGCGGCGGCGACCGCCGCAGCCTCGACCTGCTCCTCGAGCAGCGCGAGATCGGCCGGAGGGGGCGCCTCCTCCACGACGAGGCGATAGGAGCCCTCCATCCGGCCGAGCCTGCTCTTCGTGCGCTACTCCTGCGGCAGGAGCTGCGCCATCAGCGCCAGATCGTCGAAGTACATCCGGAATGCCGAGATCTTGTCGTCGGAGAAGTCCGCCGAAACGACGCCGGCCATCACGACCTCACCCCCGTGCGGCTCGAGCACGATGTCCTCGTCCACCACCCATGGACCGGTGAACTTTGCAGTGAGGACGAACTCGGCGAACGCCTTGTTCCCGCCCGCGTCCACGCCCTGAACGGCGACGGACACGTCCGAGAGGCTGTCGTCCCGCGACTGCACGACCTCTGACAGCTCTGCCAGCGAGCTGACCGACATGTTCGGCGACCAGCCGCTCACGTCGTCAGTGAACAAGCCCGACATTGCGCCGGTCTCGCCCGTCATGCCCGCCTCGAGAGCGAGCGCGAGTTTACGACCACGGCCATCAGCCATAAGCTTCGTCTCCTTCCGTAGGACTGCGATTGCTAGATGCCGAGGGCCTTGGCCTTGGCGGCCGCGAACTCCTCGTCGGTGAGCGAACCGGCCTCGTGCAGCTTGGCCAGCTCGGCGACCTGTGCCATCGGGTCGGGCTCGGTGGGCTCGGCGGGAGGCGGGGGCGCCGGCGGCGGATCTTCGTACCCCTGGTCGTCCCCTGTTCTCCTCCCCTTCGCCGACCGCCTGCATACGCCGCGCCTCCGACGACCATTGCGGTCCGACGGCGCGTCCTACGACGTACCATTCCCATGTCCCTCTCCTCTCTTCCGGTGCCAGTACAGCCAGTCTAAGACATCGCGTACGGTTCCTACTCCAGGCTCGGCTCGACGACCTCGTACGTGAGCCCGTCGGGAAGGTCTAGCGACCGCCGGTGATAGTGCACGCGCAGCACTTCTCCGGCTCCGAGATCGACACGGTCGGGGAAGATCCAAACTGAGGTCGCCCAGCTCGACATCGGCCACGTCCACGGATCGAGCGTGTGCTGGATCGTCCCGTACAGCGCGGCCCGGAACGTCACGGCAACGGCATTCACCGCACCCGGCTCGTCGACCACGAGGTCCGCGTAGGCGCGCACCGAAGCGTCCATGAACGTCGCCAGATCCAGTGCGGCGAGGGTGACCGGCGCGCCCACAGGCGGCCACGTCGCGGCCACCTCCGCCTCGGTCGGCATGTTGACGGGGCCGGGAAGCGCCCCGTCTAGGAGCGGCTGGAACTCCATTGCGTAGAGCTCCCTCCACCGCTCGACTGCGGCGCGTCCGATCGCGCGCTGCCGTGCATCCGCTTCGGGCAGCAGCACTGGCCGCGCTAGCAGTGTCAGCGTGTGGGGAATCAGCCGCGCGTCCGGCTTCAAGAGTCGCCGCCGCGCGTCGAGGGTCGTCTCGAGAATCTCCTCTTCGAGCGGCTCATTTCCAATCACTTCCGCTACGAGGAGATCCGCGGGCTCGGGCAGCTCGATGTGCCGCGACCAGCCGGGAACGACCGTGACGACGCCGTCCACGCCGTTTGCCGCGAACACGCGCTCGGCCACTTCCGCGATGTCGCTGCCTTCAACCGCGTAGACCCGCCGCGCACCCGCTCGAGCGGCAGCAACGGCAAGCACGCCGCTCCCGGTGCCGACGTCGAGCACAACGTCTCCCGGCCGCACCGCCTCGGCAAGCGCCTTGAGATAGTCGCCCGTCCTGCGATCGTCGTGCAGCATCCGGGCGTGCTCCACGGGGTCGGCCCAGCCGCTGGCGGGCGCCTTGCCGTCCTGGCGCACAAGGGCGCCTTCATCGATCAGCATGTTGACGACATGCATCGTCGGCGCGAAGTCGGTGGCGGGTGCCTCGCGCTCGAGCCGCGCGATCGCCTCGCCGAGAGCGAGAGGCTCGGCGAACAGCGATAGGGCCGCGTAGCCGCGGGGCCCTAGGTCGACGATCGTCCCATTCGACGCGTCGAGCAGGATGTGCCCCGCCGCATCGAAGCGCGTTCGCACTCCCGGTGCGAGCTGCAAGCGTGTGTCCGGTGACAGGTGTGCGTCGGCCACGGTGTTCGATCCTTCTGGCCGAAGTATGTGTTGGTGCCGACGATGGCGCGCTAGATCCGCCGGCGACCCCGTCCAGGCGTGACGGCCGCGGCCACTACTGCCGTCTTCGCTACAGGCGACGGTCCGGGCGTGACGGCCTTCGCCACGACGGCGGTCTTTGCCACTGGCGCGCCGACGACACCGACTCTCCCTGCACGTCCTGGTCTGAGCGGCATGTTCAACCTCCTTCAGTCGTAGACGCTGCATCGGCCTCGATGGAGGCGATGATCGCCTGAATGGGAATGCGTCCGTTGGCGATCAGCTGGCCACCGGAGCGCCGCGCTGCTGCTGCAAACGGCGCCGCCCAGAGGTTCTCCCAGATCAGCACTCCGGCCGTGCTTCCCGGTTCCATGGCCGCGGCCAGGTGTACGACGTCATCGGCGGCCAACAGCTCCGCCAGCTGAGCCTCGAGTGCCTGTAGCTCTCCGAGCTCCTCGATGTCGGAAAGCTCCATTGCGTCAATGTTGCCGTCCTCGTCCTTGGTCAGGATCAGCACGTCGATCACGCGGATGGTTCCGGCGTCGACCAACGCCAGCAGCTCTTTGGCCATCTCGCCCGTGAAGTTGCTCGCTCCTGCGGGAAACTCCACCACCAGGTAGTCGACGGGACCCAGTGAGTCGAGATCCGTCTCCTGCTCTGCAGGCTCAATCGTGATGTCGGTCATGAAACCCCCTTTCAATTACGCGGTTGCCGCAGCCGTCTTGTCAGAGACCACGTACGCGACGATCAGGGCCGCCGGGAAGAAGAACAGGCTGAAAATGAAGTAGCCGAAAAAGCTGCGGCCCTTCCGAGATGCGACACGCGCAGGCCAGAATGCGAGGAGGATCCAGACCACGATCGCGAGAGTCGTCCAGAGCCACCACCCGTTTGCAGCGAGAAGCATCAAACCACCTCCGGTCGTAGTGCGACGATGTCGTAGGCCCGTCACGGACAATACAATCCCCCGAGCCCACGCCCTAAGATTCCCAATCGATGCCAACCGAAGCGGGCGGTGACGACTTCTGGTGACGCGTGATGGTCAAGCGACCGCTGTGCCTCAGGACGAAGACGCTGGAGAGGAAGCGGTTTTCGAGGCTCCCGCTTTGCTTCGGATCCTGTGGGCAGATCCGCAGTACATGCCCGAGCACCTTGCGATCTGGTCGCTGAAGCGCTTCGGGCCGAGAGCCTCGGCCGCGGTCGAGAAACTCCGGAGTGCGAATCCCGACGCCGGTCCGGGCGACCTCGAGCGGCTCGTGATCGAGCACCAGACGCGCGTGTCGATGACAGAGGGAGCATTCGTCGGCGGGCCGTTCATCATTCTCATTCCGGTCGCGTTTTGCGCCGCGCTGCTCTCCCAGGCGCAGATGGCGCTGGAGGTGGCGGCGATCAACGGCTATGCGCCGAGTGATCAGATGCGTGCCGCCGACCTGCTCGTGATCCAGGGTGCGTACGGGTCCACCGACGACGCAAGCGCTGCGCTGGCAAAGATGGCGCGGGATCCCAAACGGCGCGAAGGGAAAAAGCTTCCACGTGGCAGCCGCTGGAGCATGATCAAACGTATGGCGTTCATGCTCGGGCTGATGGGCGCCGCGGGTGACGAGAAGCCGAGCCGCTTACGCGCCTGGTTCCAGTACGCGTTGCTTGGAGCCGTGCTTCTGGTTGGGCTCGTGCTGCCCCTGGTGTGGGTCCCCTACATGGGCTGGGCGTTCAGAAAGAGCGGGCTTCTGATGGGTCGACGAGCAACAACGTTCTACGCGGCGAGAAAGACGGCGGAGACCGGAGTCACGGTGCAAACGTCCCCGACCGTGCGGATAGCGATGTCCGCCGGCCTGATCCGCATGGCGCTACTGATCGCCGCGCCGGTCGTGGTCGCACTCATCGTGCTGTTGACCGGTGCCGATATCGGTGGTGGCAAGTGGGCCAGCGCGGGCATTCTGCTCATCGCCATCTCCGCGCTGATCACGCTCGGCTGGTTCGGCTACCGCTGGTTACGCCGTCGACGACGCCGGCTCCGATCCAACCCCGCCTCAGCGTGACTACCCGTTTTGCCTGTGCGTTAGGCGAACGCTGCCCTAACAGGAGCCCCCTATGCCACGAGTAAAGCCCCCCAATCCCATCGAGCGCCGCATGTCGCGCTTCCTGCGTGAGCCTCCCTCTGTGCGGACTGCTGCCAGTGTCATCGTCACGGCAACTGCGATGGTCGTCGTCGTGAGCGGAGTTCTGATGCGGGTGCTCGACCACGAGGAGTACTCGAACGTCTGGGTCGGCATGTGGTGGGCCATGCAGACGGTGACAACCGTGGGTTATGGCGACGTAACGCCGAAGAACCCCTCCGGACGCATCATTGCCGCTTTCGTAATGCTCGAGGGCATCGCCGTCCTGACCATCGTCATTGCCGCGATCACCTCAACCTTCGTCGCACGAGCGGCCCAGGAGCGGGAGATCGCCAAAGAGACGGAGGAGGATGATGCCGAGGCGCGGATCGAGTCTCGGCTGGATAGCATCGACCAGCGCCTCGAACGGCTCGAAAACATGCGCGGTTGAGGTTGTGCACTTTCCAGGCGCGAATGCCTGGTGAAGCTAGATCCGCCGGCGACCCCGTCCAGGCGTGACGGCCGCGGCTACTACTGCGGTCTTCGCTACAGGCGAGGGCCCGGGCGTTACGGCCTTTGCCACCACCGCGGTCTTTCCCACCGGCGCGCCGAGGGGAATGCGTCCGTTGGCGATCAGCTGGCCACCGGAACGCCGGCGCCGCTGCTGCAAACGGCGCCGCCCAGAGGTTCTCCGATTCCGGGACAACGTCGGTCGCGGCCTACCCTCGCACCGTGAGCAGGATCATGATGCACACAGCGGTGTCTACGACGCTCACCGGGACATCGAATACAACGCTTATGAGCCGGCGAGGACCGGCTCCGCGACGGGGTCCCGATGCTT
The DNA here is from genome assembly GCA_963711315.1 of uncultured Actinomycetes bacterium. Lineage (GTDB taxonomy): Bacteria > Actinomycetota > Thermoleophilia > Gaiellales > Gaiellaceae > PALSA-612. The sequence continues at coordinate 278,350 of CAVQDQ010000004.1, read as the reverse complement.
CTCGCGCGCGATCGAGATCATCACCGCGCCGAGCATCGCGAGGGCGAGTCCACAGACGGCGACCACGACGTGCCACGCCGGTCGGCTCAGGCGCTCGTCGAAGAGCAAGACCCCGAGCGCAACAGAAATGATCGGGTTGGACACCGATACCGTCGCGACGGAGGTGGCGAGGTAGCCGGCGCTCAGCGAGATCTGCTGGACGAGGAACGCCACGATGCCGGTGATCGCCATCCCGTAGAACTCCCAGTGGGACAGCACGTCCGAAACCCCGCCGTCGTGAAGCGCCTCCAGCGTCGGCTTGACGAGGCAGGCAGACACACCGAAGAGGATCCCCGAGATAACGCCGTAGAATGCGGCTTGCCGCACAGAATCGCTTCTGCGAGCTGCCACGTAGAGGATCACGCACACGACTCCGAGGATGCCGAGGGCGATCGCCCACTCGTCGTTCGGCGCGTTCTCGTTTCCGCCCGCCGGATCGCCGAAGATCGCGTATATCGCCAGCCCGAGGACGACCACCGCCGCGCCGACGATCTGGCGGAGGCCAACTTCCTGTGCGGTCAGGAAGTACCCAAGCGGTAGCGCGAACACGACCGTCGACACGAGCAGCGGCTGGATGATCGCGAGCCGCCCGTCGTCGAGCGCGATCGCCTGCACGACGTAGCCGACGAGCAGCGCGCCGCTGCCCACGAGCCACCAGCGGCTTGCCGCCAGCCTGGCGAAGGCGCGCAGGTTGTCCGGCGAGATCCCGAGATCGAGGGCTCCCTTCTGCTGAAGGGTCGCGGCGACGGCAAACAGGAACGCTGCGACGAGTGCGAGAACTTCGGCCAGAGTCGGGACTCTATGGCTTCAGCATCGTCACCGCGGCTCATCTGATTGGATCAAGGGAGAACGACTGTGGAACAGGAGGGCCACCCCGAAGCGAACACGGCGCCATCGACACAGGCTACGCCGAGTCCGCTCGAGCTTCTCCAAAGCCGCTCGTACCTCGTGCTGCTCCTGTTCGGCGCGATGATCGGTGTGCCGGTGGCGGCGGCCGCGTACTTCTTTCTCGAGGGTTTCACCGAGCTGCAGCAGTACCTATACGACACCCTGCCCGGCGACCTCGGCTTCGAAAGCCAGCCTGTCTGGTGGTCGATTCCGCTGCTTGCACTGAGCGGCCTGCTGGTGGCGCTCACGATCCGGTACCTGCCGGGAACGGCAGGGCACAAGCCGGCGGAGGGGTTCAAGGCATCCGGACCCGTGCCGCCGATCGAGCTCCCGGGGATCGTCATTGCCTCGTTCGCGACCCTCAGCCTCGGGGTCGTCCTTGGCCCGGAGGCGCCTCTGATCGCGATCGGCAGCGGCCTCGGAGTCCTCGCCGTCCACCTGGTCAAGCGCGACGCGCCTGAGATGGCCAGTACCGTGATCGGCGCCGCCGGGAGCTTCGCCGCGATCAGCACGCTCTTCGGCTCGCCTCTTCCGGCCGCGTTCCTGATGATGGAGGTGGCCGGGATCGGCGGCGCGATGCTCGGAGTGGTGCTCGCGCCCGGGCTGCTCGCTGCCGGTGTCGGCTCGCTGATCTTCATCGGGCTCGACAACTGGACCGGCCTCGGCACCTTCTCGCTCGCGGTCCCGGACATCCCTCCGGCCGGCAGCCCCCGTGTGTCCGAGTTTCTGTGGGCGATCGTGATCGGCGTCATCGCGGCGATCCTCGGCGCCGGCATCAAGCGGCTGGCGCTGCTGCTCCAGCCGACCGTCGAACGCCGAATGGTGCTGCTGACACCCGTTGTCGGCGTCGCGATCGGTGTGATCGTGCTGATCTTCGTCGAAGTAACCGGGAGAAGCTCGGCCGAGGTGCTCTTCTCGGGACAGGACCAGCTCCCGGGCCTGATCGAAGGCGCCGCCAGCTGGACCGTGGGCGCGCTCCTGATGGTTGTCCTCTGCAAGGGCCTCGCGTACAGCCTCTCGCTGAGCAGCTTCCGAGGCGGCCCCATCTTCCCGAGCCTGTTCATCGGCGCTGCCGGCGGCATTTCGCTCTCCCACCTTCCCGGCCTGCCGATGATCGCGGGTGCCGCAATGGGTATCGGCGCGATGATGGTCGCAATGCTGGGACTTCCGCTCACGTCCGTTCTCATCGTGACTGTGTTCCTCCAGGCCGACGGCCTGACCCTGATGCCGCTCGTCATCGTCGCCGTCGTCGTCTCCTATGTCGTCTCAGCCCGGCTCGCTCCTGCACCCGGCTCTGCGGCCCACTCGTAGGCAGCTGCCATCGGGCTTCCTAGGACTCGTCGCGCCGCGACTCGATCCAGCCGCAGTTCGGGCACGCGAATACTTCCTCGATCACGCCGTCGAGCGCAGGCGTCATCGACTCCGCTTCGGCCTTGGTCACCGGGTGGACGAGCTTGGACGCCTGGTGATTCATCTCGAAGCCACAGCGCGGGCAGATCACTGGACCGGTCAGCCTGAGCCTCCGATCGTGACGTGTGACCGACCGTATCTGAGCGTCTCCGCCATCCAGACGAGCTCGTCGAGGAACTTGTCGATGCGTGGCAGGAATGACTCGTCGACGAGCGCGCCCGACTCGTCGAACCTCGTCTGGACGGTCGTGAAGTTCACGTCCCAGAAGATCATGACGAGCCCGAGCTCACGCATGACGGGGTTGAGATTCTGGATTACCCGTGCGCCACCAAACACGCACGCCAGAGACCCACCACGCCCACCGCCTTATAGATTACTCCTTGAGGTTGGTGTGAGGACTACTTCAGCGGGCCGGGGTAGCCGTGGTTCTACTCAGGGACAACGATCAGAGCGCATCCGCCCAGCTCATCTTCTCCGAGAACTCGGCGTCCCTCGCCGACTCGCCGGCATCGTCTACGGGAATCGCCGGCTTTCGCCACGTCGATCAGCTCGGTCTTGATCCCCGAACGCTTCTCGATCTGCGCCCGCATCAACTCGGCGGCGTGCTCGCTCATGCGCCCCGACGAGGCATCCCGAGAGTCACGGGGATGGAGGATTGGGCGTTCGTAACTTCCAGCTCCTCCGGCGGCCTTCTGCGGGCCCATCCTCGCCTTGAACAGCTGCTCACGCGCGCGCGATTCGTCTAGAGAATAAGTCACGTGGGCAACGAGGGAGGTCAGCACCAGATGGAGGTGCCCGGACAGTGAGCAGGAGTGCGTCGGGACGGACGCCGGGAGTTCCGAGACTCTCGTGTTGACCTTGCCGTCTCGACCGTCGACCTCGCGCGGGTACAGTTCGCGACCACCTCGATCTACCACTTCTCTTCGTCCCGCTGACGCTCGGACTGGGGCCACTCGTGGCGGTCATGCAGACGATGTGGCATCGGACGCGGGACGAGCGCTGGCTGCGGCTGACGCACTTCTTCGGCACGCTCTTCCTGATCAACTTCGCGATCGGCGTCGCGACCGGCCTCGTCCAGGAGTTCCAGTTCGGATGAACTGGTCGACTACTCGAAGTTCGTGGGCAACGTCTTCGGCGCCCGCTCGCGATCGAGGGCCTGGCGGCGTTCATGCTCGAGGCCACGTTCCTCGGGCTCTGGATCTTCGGCTGGAACCGGCTCTCGCCGCGCCTCACCTGGCGACGCTCTGGATCGCGGTGCTCGGCCTCGTGGCTGTCGGCATACTTCATCCTGGTCGCGAACTCGTGGATGCAAACCCGGTCGGCTACAAGATCGTAGACGGGGAGGCGCAGCTCACCAGCGTTTGGGCGCTTCTGCGAACGGCTCCGCGCCTCGCGCCTTCTTGCACACGATGCTCGCCGGCCTGATCTTCGGGTCGATCGTCGCGCTCGGCGATCTGCTGCTGGCATTTCCTCGCGGCAAGGACGCCGACCTCTTCCTGCAAGGCGGCGAAGCTGGCGCTGATCGTGGCGTGCCGGCACGTTCCTCCAGCCTGTTGTCGGCAACCGCTTCGGCGAGGCCGTAACGAGCGCGCAGAGCATGAAGATCTCGGCGTCGGAGGCGCAGTGGGATACGTGCGAGCCATGCGGATTCTCACTGATCCAGATCGGCGGCTTCACCGAGAGCGACCAGACGCCGAGCTTCTCGATCCAGATTCCGCACGCTGCTCTCGTGGGTCGCCACCGGCTCGTTCGACGGCCAGGTTCAGGGGCTGACTGAGCTCAAGCGCAATACGAGCCGATGTACGGGCCCGGCAACTACATGCCGCAGGTGCGGGTGATCTACTGGAGCATGCGGTGATGGTCTACGTCGGAGCCTCGTGTCGCTCGTCGCGTCGTCGGCGCACTCTTCTGGAAGCGAGGCTCGAGCGGGCGCGGTGGTTCCTCTGGACGGCGTTTTTTCGATGTTCCTGCCGTTCGTCGCGACGGCGGGTTGGATGCTGACCGAGATCGGCCGGCAGCCGTGGATCGTCCAGGGTCTGCTGAAGACCGCCGACGCGAACTCGCCAGCAGTCTCTTCAGCGATGATCGTGTTCAGCCTCGCCGTGTTCGTCTGCCTCTACGTGGTGCTGCTCGTGCTCGACATCTGGCTGATGCGCCGCTATGCGAAGGTCGACCCCCCGGAGCTCGACCGCGACGAGACCGGGAAACCGAGCCTGCGATCGGATACTGAGATCGACCTCCAAGAACTCTGGTTCTGCCTGGTCGCCTTCTTCTTCGGCGGCTACTTCGTGCTCGAGGGCTTCGACCTTGGCGTCGGGCTGCTGCTGCCGTTCCTGCCTCGTAACGAGGAGGAGCGCAGCACGATGTTCCGCGCGATCGGCCCCGTGTGGGACGGCAACGAGGTCTGGCTCGTGGTCGCCGGCGCCTCGATGTTCGCGGCCTTCCCGGCCTGGTACGCGACGATGTTCTCCGGCTTCTACATGGCGCTGCTGCTGCTGTTGGCGCTCCTGATTGTTCGCGTGCTTTCGTTCGAGTGGCGCGAACGGCACGAGCGCTCGCGCTGGCTCGGCATCTGGGCCTGGGCGAACACGATCGGCAGCCTCGGCGCCGCCCTGATCTGGGGTGTCGCGTTCTCGAACCTGCTCTACGGCGTGCCGATCGACTCGAGCGGCGACTTCGACGGAAGCTTCTGGGATCTCTTCAACCTGTACACGCTGCTCGGCGGGGTCGCGGTCGTGCTGCTGTTCGCGTTCCACGGCGCGACCTACCTCACGCTGCGCACGACCGGCGAGCTGTGCCGGCGCGCCGCAGCGGCCGCGGGTCGGCTCTCGATCGCCGCCGCCGTCGTTGGCGCCGGCTACCTGATCTGGACCGTTGGGTCGCGGTCGACCGCAACGACAAGGACGTCTTCCCGCCCCTGCTGCCCGCACTGCTCGCGATCGTCGCACTGCTCGGCGCCCGCCTGCGTCTGGCTCGCCCGCAGCGGCTGGGCATTCGTGCTCACGCGGCCGGCGCCTTCCTGGTCGTGGCGACGATTTTCACGAGCCTCTTCCCGCGCGTCATGGTCTCCAGCAACGACTTCGCCAACAGCCTCACCGTCGACAACGCCTCCTCGGCGCACTACACGCTCAAGGTGATGAGCGTCGTGGCGCTGCTCGTCACGCCGATCGTCCTCCTCTACCAGGCCTGGACATACCGCGTCTTTCGGCGCACGCGTCGGGGGCGAGGAGCCGCCGGCGCCGAGCCGGCGCCGGCGGCGAGACGCGGCACGAGCCGCCAGCGGCCGAATCCCGTGCGCGCCCTCGATCCGCGCCTGCTCCAGCGTGCGCGACCGGCGCGCCTGCTGCTCGGCGCCGACATCGCGATCGGGCTCGCGACCGCGCTGCTCATCCTCCTCCAGGCGACGCTCTTCGCGCGGATCGTCGCTCGAGCATTCCACGGCGCGGCGCTCCCAGACCTGACGACGAACCTCGTGATGCTAGCCGCCGTATTCGCCAGTCGGGGCGCCCTCGCCTGGGGGTTCGAGACCGCCGGCCGCCGCGCCGCGTCCGCCGTCCTCTCCGAGCTAGCGGCTGGCACTCGTCGAGCGCAGGCTCTTAGCCCAGCCCGCCGCACTCGATGGCGTCGAGGGAGGTGAGATCGCCGCGGCCGCCGTCCAGGGCGTGGATGCACTGGAGGCGTACTTTGCGCGCTACCTGCCACAGGTCGTGCTCGCGTGCGTCGTACCCGTCCTCGTCCTCGCGTGGGTGGGCCGCATCGACCTCGAGTCGGCACTGATCATGCTGCTGACGCTGCCGCTCGTGCCGCTGTTCATGTGGCTGATCGGTCGCTACACGGAACAGCGCACGCGGGAGCGATGGCGGGCTTTGCGCCTGCTGTCGACGCACTTCCTCGACGTGGTGCGCGGATTGCCGACTCTCCGTGCCTTCAACCGCGGCGGCGCTCAGGCTTCGACCATCGTCGACGTGAGCGAGAGCTACCGCCGGGCGACCATGGGCACCCTGCGGGTGAGCTTCCTCTCGGGCTCCGTCCTCGAGCTGGCTGCGACGCTCGGCATTGCGCTCGTCGCGGTCACCGTCGGCGTTCGCCTCGTGGACGGAGGGCTCGGGCTCGAGGCAGCGCTGACGGTGCTCGTCCTCGCGCCTGAGCTCTACCTCCCGCTACGCAGGCTGGGCGCCGAGTTCCACTCGAGCGCAGACGGGCTGGCCGTCGCCGACAGAATGCTCTCGCTGCTCGATGCGCCTGCGGAGGTGGCACCGCGTGGAGACCTTCCGGCGCCTACCCCGAGAGACCATGTTGTGCGGCTCGAGCACGTCTCGTTCGCGTATCCCGCCCGCCCGGGTCGCGTCCTCGACGGGATAGACCTCGAGCTCGCGCCCGGCGAGATGGTCGCACTCGTGGGCAGGAGCGGGTCGGGAAAGTCCACCCTCGCCGCACTGCTGCTGCGGCTCGCCGATCCGACCGACGGCCGGATCGTGATCGGCAGCGTCGACATCGCATCCTGCGAGGCCACGGACTGGCGTCGCCATCTGGCATGGGTGCCGCAACAGCCCACACTTCTTCGCGACACCGTTGCGGGAAACATCCGGCTGGGGGCGCCGTTCGCATCGCACGACAGCATCCGAGCGGCGGCGATGCAGGCAGGAGCACACGACTTCATCCAGGCGCTACCGCACGGCTACGAGACCATCGTCGGCGACGGTGGGCGCCCGGTCTCGACCGGCGAACGCCAGCGGGTCGCACTCGCGCGGGCATTCCTTCGGGACGCTCCACTCGTCATTCTCGACGAGCCGACCGCAGACCTCGACCCGGCCAGCGCGGACCTCATTGGCGAAGCCGTCGAACGGCTGCGGGCAGGTCGCACGGTGCTGCTGATAGCCCACCGGTCAGAGCTCGTCGACGCCGCCGATCGTGTAGTCGTGCTCGATGCCGGCAAGGTGGCGGCGTGATCGCGACACTGCGCAGGCTGCTGGCGCTGGCGGACGCATCGCGAGGCCGGCTGGCCCTCTCCATCATGCTCGGAGCGCTGACGGTGCTCTTCGGCGTGGGACTGATGGCAACTGCCGGCTATCTCATCTCCCGAGCCGCAGAGCGACCCGCGATCCTCTCTCTCACCGTCGTGATCGTCCTCGTGCGCTTCTTTGCCCTGGCACGGCCGCTCATTCGCTACCTCGAGCGCCTCGTCTCTCACGACCTCGCCTTCCGAGTCCTCGGCAATGCCCGCTTCGGCCTCTACCAGCGCATAGAGCCCCTGGCCCCCGTTCAGCTCGAGGGGTACCGCAAAGGCGACCTCCTCTCGCGCATGGTGGCCGACGTCGATGCGCTCCAGAACCTCCATCTGCGCGCCGTCGGACCGCTGGCAGTCGCACTCGTTGCCGGGGCCGTCGCCGTTGGAGTTGCTGCAGCGGTCGTGCCGTGGGCCGCGCTCGTCCTCACCGCGGGCCTCCTGGCCGGCGGCGTCGCGGTCCCCGCCGTCTCGTGGTCCCTGTCGCGACGGACCGGTGGCCGCCAGGCTGCAGCTCGAGGCGAGCTGACGGCCGAGCTCGTCGAGGTTCTCAACGCCGCGCCGGAGCTCACTGTCTACGGTCGCGAAGGCGACAGCATCGACCGTGTGCGAGCCGCGGACGGCGAGCTCGTACGCCTGGCTCGCCGTGACGCCTTCGCGGGCGGCGTCGGCGACGGTCTCGCGTTGCTCGTTGTCGGCGTGACGGTCGCCGGCGTGCTCGCATGCGCGATCTCGGCCCACGCAGCGGGGAACCTCGACAGGACGCTCATCGCGATGATCGCACTCCTCGCTCTCGCGTCGTTCGAAGCCGTTCAGCCACTCTCGGCGGCGGCGCGTGACTTCTCCGCGACGCTCGCGGCGGGTCAGCGACTCCTCACACTGATGGATCGTGAGCCGGCTGTCATGGACCCCTCTCGACCAGCACCTCCACCCTCAGCACCGCTCGCGCTCGCGCTCGAGAGCGTCAGCGCCCGGTACACGCCCGAGGAAGATCCCGTCCTGCACGGCTTCAGCCTTCGGCTCGAGCCGGGACAGCGGATCGCCCTGGTCGGAGAGAGCGGAGTTGGCAAGACAACGGTCGTCAATCTCGTGCTTCGTTTTCTCGATCCCGAGCAGGGACGCGTCACGCTAAACGGCTGCGATCTGCGCGAGCTCAATCAGGAAGACGTGAGACGTGCCGTGGCAGTCGCCGCCCAGGACTCACACCTCTTCTCGACTTCCATTCGCGAGAACGTCCTCCTCGGACGGCCGGATGCCTCCGACGCCGAGCTCGAAGACGCGCTCCGGCGAGCGAGAATCCACGACTGGGTCTCCTCCCTGCCCAACGGCATCGACACGCTCGTCGGCGAGGAGGGGAGGCAGCTCTCGGGCGGCCAGCGCCAGCGGCTCGTTCTCGCCCGGGCACTGCTGGCGGACGCGCCCGTGCTGCTTCTGGACGAACCGACCGCGCACCTCGACCCCGAGACGGCGGAGGAGCTCGTCAGAGACATCATCGGTGCTACCGACGGCCGCTCCGTGCTCCTGATCACGCATCGACCCGAGGGCCTCGCCCTCGTCGACGAGATCGTCACGCTCTCCCCGCCGCCGGCTCGCCCTTACGACAGAATCAGACCTCGTACCTCTCACGAGTCGACAAGGGAGTTCACATGAGTCGAATCTGGTGGTTCGTGCTACTCGGCGCCGTTGGCGTCGGCTTCATCATCCTGGTGGCCGTACTGAGCAATCAGGACGATGAGACGAAGTCCGAGGCCGCGTCGACGCTCTGCGGGAGCCTCACGACCCTGGAGACTTCGATCCAGACCCTGCTCGACATCGACACCTCCACGGCGACGAAGTCGGAGTTCCAGTCCGACGTAGATGCCGTCCAGACCGCCTGGGACCAGGTCAAGACCGATGCGCAGGACGTACAGGATGCGAGCACCGGCGACCTCGACAGCGCCTGGGACGACTTCGAGTCGGCGGTCAAGGACGTCCCGAACGATGCGTCTGTGCAAGACGCGGTGAACGACGTGACGCAGTCGGCCGACGAGCTCGAATCGACTGCGAAGTCGACTGCCTCTTCGATCAACTGCTGACGGCCGGACTCGACCGGACCCGAGGGGCGGATCATCCGATCCGCCCCTCACCGCCGACGTAGGGTAGGTGCTGTGACGACGCCCGCAGCTACGGATGGGGAGCGCATCTTCGTCGAGCCGCGGTGGCCGCTCGCGCTGGCTGTCGGCTTCTACCTGACACTCATGATCGTCCTCCGAGTGTTCGTACCGGACCGGCCGGCACTCGGCACGCGCTGGCTCGTGCCAGGGATCATGGGAGGGCTGCTCGTGGCGCTGCTCCTGGCCGATCCGGCACACATCGAGGGTCGCGCCCGGTGGCTGCGCCGGGTGGCCGGGGCGCTCATCCTAGCGCTCGCCGCGATGGCACTCCTTGCGACCTCGATTCTGATCGCCGACCTTGTACGGGGATCGCACGTCACCGACAAGGCTTCTACGCTCCTCGTCTCGGGCGCACTGATCTGGCTCGGCAACTGCCTGGTCTTCAGCCTGCTCTACTGGCACTTCGACACGGGTGGGCCGCTCGCGCGCTATCGCGGCGACCGGCCGTATCGCGACTTCGCCTTCACGCAGCACATGAGCCCCGAACTGGCTCCTGAGGGCTGGCGGCCGCAGTATGTGGACTACCTCATCCTCGGGGTGACGACGAGCACGGCGTTCAGCCCGACGGACGTCATGCCGATCGCCCCCTGGGCGAAGCTGACGATGGCGCTCCAGTCTCTTATCGCGCTCGCCGTCGTAGGCCTCGTCATCGCGCGCGCCGTCAACGTCTTCTCGTGACGGACGCGGAGCAACGACGAACGCATCGGGTCGAACTCTTCTCAACGATCCTGCTCGCAGTCGCTGCCGTCGGCACGGCCTGGAGCACGTACCAGTCGACGCAGTGGCGCGGCGAGCAGGCTGTAAACACCAGCAAAGCGACGGCTGCCAGAATCCATTCGTCGCAGGCTGCGACACATGCCGGCCAGGAGACGCAGGTCGACATCGCCACGTTCATCCAGTGGGTCGACGCCGACGTCCACGGCGACGAAAAGCTCGCGCGCTTCTATCGGAAGCGCTTTCGCAAGGAGTTCCGACCCGCCTTTGCCGCCTGGCTCGCAACCGAGCCGAAGACGAATCCCGACGCGCCGCTGACGCCGTTCGTGATGCCGCAATACCACATCGCCTCGGCGCGGAAGAGCGAGCGCCTGAACGCCCTCGCGGGGGTGTACGCGAATACGGCCGGCGAGTCGAATCAGCGCGCCGACGACGATATTCTCGCTGTGGTCCTGTTCGCGACGGCGCTGTTCTTTGCAGGTATCTCGACGAAGCTCCGATCCCTCCGACAGCGGGAGGCACTGCTCGCTCTGGGCTGGCTCATCTTCCTCGGGACGGCGATCTGGCTCGCGACGCTGCCGACCACCGTCTCGATCTAGGAAGAGGCGGCCGGACACGGGATGGATCTGAGCGGTGTCATTGGCCAGATCCTGCCCTTCGCAATCGGCGTCGCCATCGTGCCCATTCCGATCATCGCCATGGTGCTGATGCTGGGAACGCCGCGCGCGCAGCGAACCGGGCCGGCGTTCGCGATCGGCTGGCTCGCCGGGCTGGCGATCGTGGGCGGCGTAACGCTGGTGATCGCGACGGGCAATGCAACCGACGACTCGGGCGAGCCGGCAACGTGGGTGACCGTCCTCAAGCTCGTCCTTGGCGTCGGCTTCCTGTTCCTCGCCGCCCGCACATGGCGTAATCGGCCGAGAACCGGTGAGGAGACCGAGATGCCGGCGTGGATGGCGAGAATCGACACCTTCACCCCCGTGAAGGCGCTTGGAGCCGGCGCCGTGCTCGCGGCGGCCAACCCGAAGAACCTCGCCCTCGTCATCGCTGCGGCAACGACCATCGCCGAGGCCGGCCTCTCCGGCGGTCAGGAGACGGTGGCGCTCGTCTTCTTCATCCTCATCGCCTCAGTGGCGGTGCTCACGCCCCTCGTCATCTATGTCGCCATGGGCGATCGGGCGACGGGAATCCTCGATGGCATCAAGGCGTGGATGGCCGCGAACAACGCGACGATCATGATCGTGCTTTTTATAGTGCTCGGCGCGGTGCTGATCGGGAACGCGATTGCCGAGCTGTAGTCGCTCTTTCCGGAGATCTACGATTCCGCGCGCCGGCATTACTGATGCCGGCGCGCCGTTCCGCTGGTAGCGTCGGGGTGAAAGCCATACACGCGAAGGGAGACTTATGACAACCGGTACCGAGACTCCGGTGCTCGATCTGCTGGCGAAGATGACAGCAGACTCGATCGAGACGTCGACGCTCGACGAGAAGACGCTCATGCTCGTGCGCATCGCGGCGCTCGTGGCGATGGACGCCCCGCCGCCCTCGTACCTGATGAATCTCGGCGTGGCCAGTGAGATCGGCGTCACCGACGACGACGTGCGCGGTGTGCTGACGGCCGTCGCTCCGATCGTCGGGACGGCGCGCGTCGCTTCCGCGACGACGAAGATCGTCCGTGCGTTGGCGATCGCGATCGAGACGGCCGAGCTCGAGAGCGAGCCCGACGAGTAGTCGCACAGGATCGCGCACTGCGGGGCGCCTTCACCGGCGCCCCGCTGCGTGTCAGTGGGCGAAGCGCGCTCGCGGAGCCCGCGTCGTGCACGGGCGTGGGCTGGGCCTGGAGCCTAGGCAGCTGCCGCTCGATGTCCGAGACGAGCAGGTCGGCGAGATCGTGCGTGAAGCCTCGCCTCACGACGACTCGCAGGGCGGCGAGGTCCTCTCTGTTCTTCGGGAACGTGTACGCGGGCACCTGCCAGCCGCGCTCGCGCAGCGCGTTGGAGACGTCGAACACGGTGTAGTTGTCGACGGCATCGTCGAGCGTGAACGCGAAGACGGGAAGCTCGTCGCCCTCTGTCAGCAGCCGAAATGGGCCGAGCTCGGCGATCCGCGCCGCGAGTGCCGTGGCTACGTCCCGCGCATAGCCGTGCACCTTGCGGTAGCCGTCGAAGCCGAGTCGCAGGAAGTTGTAGTACTGCCCGACGACCTGGGCGCCCGGGCGCGAGAAGTTGAGCGCGAATGTCGGCATGTTGTCGCCGAGGTAGTTGACCCAGAAGATGAGGTCCTCCGGGAGGGCCTCGGCGTCACGCCACACGATCCAGCCCACCCCCGGATACACGAGGCCGTACTTGTGGCCCGATGCGTTGATCGAGGCGACGCGAGGTCAGACGGAAGTCCCATTCGAGCTCCGGGTCGACGAACGGCGCGACGAACGCGCCCGAGGCGCCGTCGACGTGGACCGGGACGTCGAGGCCCGTCTTCGCCTGGAGCTCGTCGAGCGCTGAGCAGATCTCCGCGACCGGCTCGTACGAGCCGTCGAACGTCGAGCCGAGGATTGCGACGACGCCGATCGTGTTCTCGTCACACAGCTTGACCGCCTCCTCCGCGGAGAGGTGGAAGCGATCGCCCTCCATCGGCACGAGCCGCATCTCGACGTCCCAGTAGTTCGCGAACTTCTCCCAGCACACCTGGACGTTGATGCCCATCACGAGGTTGGGCTTGTCGCCGGGCTTACCAGCTGCGGCTTGCGCCTTCTGCCAGCGCCGCTTGAGGGCGAGCCCGCCCAGCATCGCCGCCTCGCTCGAGCCCGTCGTGGAGCAACCCGTCGCCTCGTCTGCATCAGGCGCATGCCAGAGCCGGCCGAGGATGTTGACGCAGCGCATCTCGAGCTCGGCCGTCTGCGGGTACTCGTCCTTGTCGATCATGTTCTTGTCGAAGCACTCGGTCATCAGGCGCTCGGCCTGGGGCTCCATCCACGTGCTGACGAACGTCGCGAGATTGAGACGCGCGTTGCCGTCGAGCATCAGCTCGTCGTGGATCATCTGGTAGGCGACGTCGGGAGCCAGCTCATCGGCCGGCAACTCGTGTCGCGGAATGCGCCTGGGCTCGAGCGTGAAGGTGGCAGGCGTCAGGTCGTGCCCCCTCGTCGCGGGGCCCTTTGGATGCTTCAGTGCCATGGCTCAGCTCCCGTTCGTCAGTGGCTGGAAAGGGTGGAGCTCGTCTTGCCCTGGATGAACGACGCCCCAGCTCGACTCGGGGACCTCGTTCCACGCGCCTTCGAGATCACGAAGCGGCTCGGAGACGACGAGGCGGGTCTCGTCACTGACCTCGCCCAGCACCTCGAGCTCGGGATGGATCTCCCGCAGAGTCTCGATCTTTGTGGAGAAGAAGAGCGAGCGCGATTTCCCCTCGCTCGAGTAGCGAAACGCCCACAGCGACGTGCCGTTGCTCGTCGCGACCGTCATCTGGATCGGATGCTCGACTCCGTGGTCGCGGCCGACCTTCTCGATCAGCCCGACTGCCCGCGCAACCGCGGTCGGCGGATCGTCCTCGAGGCCGAAGGTCAGCGCCAGGTAGAAGAACGTCTCCGAGTCGGTCGAGCCTGCGATCTCGGGCCAGAGCGAGGGATCGACGGCGAACGCGAGGTCGCGCTTCACGTCGTGAAACTGCGCGATCGCGCCGTTGTGCATCCACAACCAGCGCCCGTGACGGAACGGGTGGCAGTTCGTCCACTGGATCGGTGTGCCGGACGATGCGCGAATGTGCGCGAAGACGAGGCCGGACCGGACATGCCCCGAGAGCTCCCGAAGATTGGCGTCGTTCCAGGCAGGCTCGGTGCTCTTGAAGAGCCCGGGGTTCTCCGCCTCGCCGTACCAGCCGACGCCGAAGCCGTCACCGTTCGTCGTCTCGGCACCGAGCTTCGAGTGCAGGCTCTGATCGATGAGCGAGTGCTCCGGCACGTAGAGGAGCCGCTCGAGGAGAACGGGCGTCCCGGAGTATGCGAGCCAGCGGCACACGGTCGGATTCCTCCATACCATCCTCTCATGCCAGAGGGGCTATCGGCGACGGAGGTCGGCAAGGAGATCGGGCACCACTCGAAGCGGGGCGATCACGAGCGGGACCGACGTGACAACCTGATCACAATTGCCGAGGCGGTGTTGCTCTCAGTCGTGGCGCTGCTCGCCGCTTGGTCGGGATATGCGGCGGCGAAGTGGTCGACGGAGTCGCGGGTCCAGCTTGCCGAGGCGTCGACGTTGCGCGTGGAAGCGAATCGCGCCGACGGAGACGCGGAAGAGCTGCGGAACTTCGATTCGTCCACGTTCGAGGCATGGTTCGCCGCCTACATCGCGGGCAACCGGGCAGCGATGCGCATAGCAGAGCGCCGTTTCCGCCCCGAGTTCCGGGTCGCCTTCGACGCCTGGCGCGCGACGAAACCGGAGACCAACCCGGACGCGCCGCGCGGCCCAACGTACATGCCCGAATACAAGGAGCCGGGTCTCGGGAAGGGGCGCACGCTCGACCAGCAGGCGAGCAACTCGTTCCGCACGGGTGAAGAGGCCGGCGCGACTGCCGACAAGTACGTCCGCTTGACCGTCGTCCTGGCGAGCATCCTCTTCCTCGTCGGCATCTCGACACACTTCCCGCTGCGCGGCGTGCGCTACGGCCTGGTCACGCTCGGCGCCGTGCTCCTCGTATTGTCGATCGCGCAGATCGCGACGCTGCCGCGTCCCATCTGACCCGAGAGGACAGGACGGGGAGCCGAATCGAGGGGCGTGCCCAGGCCGGTCGATCGAGAGGATCTGAAGAGCATCCCGTACGAGCTCTTCGCGCTCGGCCTCGCCGTGCTCTCGATCGTCAACCTCGTCCCCGTTGGCTCTTCGAGTGAGGGTCACAGCCGTAGTTGGAAAGAGAACCCTCGCCTGCGCCAGCGTTCGGGAGTGTCACCTGACGCGGCCGCGGGGGTCATTCGTCGTCGTGGTCGGCGGTGGCGGTTGCAGACTGCGGGCGCCCGGTAGGCGGATAGGCCTGGATCGTTATGCCCTTCGAGTCGGCTCGCGAGTCGACCAGGTCAAAGCGCTTCCCGATCAACCCAGTGGCTCAGGCGCTCGCGAGGCCGGCTGCGCTCGCGATCGCAGCTCGCTGAGTAGTTCGCATGGGCTGCGGACACTTCGAAGAAGCGGAAGCGCTGGCGGCGGGAGACTCCGCGTAGCCCGAGATTTGCGACCCGTCGCTAGCGTAGCGTTGCACCCGCACCAGGACGCGCCCCGAGTCCCGATGATCCACGCGACCGTTCAGCTGCTTCTGTACGCGCTGCTCGCGGGGTTCAGCGCGCTCGCGTTCGCGGCGACGATCGCGGTCATGCAGGCAGGCCGGCTGAAGACGTTCGGATTCGGCACCGGCTTCGTCCTCGGCCAGGTGTTCACCTGCTCGCTCTTTGTCATCGTCGGCGTCGTCGTCACGGGCGCGAGCAAGAGGACCCACTCGGCGTTGCTCGCCACTCTCGAGTTCCTCCTCGCGCTCCTCCTCATCGCGGTCGCGCTTCGGGTCCGGCGAGCGCCTCCGGTTGAGTCGGAAGGCTCGAGCGAGCGCACGCAGGCGGTCCTCGACCGGCTCAGCCGCATGCGTTTCCTAACGACGTCGATCGCCGGCTTCCTTCTCGGGATCGGCGGCCCGAAGCGCCTGCTGCTCACCGCACTTGCCGCCACGGCGATCACGACCTCCGGCGTTCGCGACGCAGGAGAGGCCGCACTGGTCGTCTGGTACTGCGCGCTGGCGACGGTGCTCGTTTGGGGGTCTGTGATCGTCTACGTGATCCTCGGAGACCGAGCCGTCGGAGTCATGACGCGCGCCCAGCAGCGACTCGCGCGGCGTCAGCCGGGGGTGAAGGTCTACGCCCTCTTGGTGGTGGCCGGGATGCTGATACTCGATGCGGTGAGCCTTCTGCTGTAGCTCCCCGGATGCCGCGTCTACGGACGCTGATCGTGATCGTCGCTTATTGCGCAGCCCACTTCGGGGTTCTGCTGATGCCCTCGCGTCTGTGGCGTGCGAGCGTCAAGATCAGAAAAGGAGGTGTGAGATCTCGACCATTTCACACCCGCCCGCAGGAGCCGTTCAGGAGGGCGGATGGCCCTCGGTGTTCCTCATGAGGGACCTGTGGGGCCTCGCTCGCGGTCAGTGCGATGTGGATCGACGTAGCGGTGAGCGCCATGTGGGGACCGAACTTCGTATCCTCAAACGGGGCCAGGGAGGAAGAGCACGACGATCCCGTCTGCGATCGCTGGGGCGATACTCAGCCATCGGCACGTGGGCGTTCGCGAAGGACGTCTTCGGTCGAACGCGAGAACAAGAGCACTAGACGCCGTCGAACTCGCGCTGGGCCTTGGGTTCGCTCACGGTGGCGATCATAAAGCGGAAGCCGGAACAGGGTTCGACCGCGCGCCGGGCCCACCTCATGACCGCTTCCGGGGTGGTCATGGTGTCTGTAGTTACACGCCAGATGGCCAGCGCTCGGAAATGCTGCCGGTGTCGTCGGTCTGGACCTTGGCGGATTGCGCGTAGCTGTTGGGTCACCGCGGGTTGCGCTCAACAGCCTGCGGTTGCTCAGCGCTGGGCTGCTTTGCGAACGGTCCAATGAGCGCGGAGCGGTGTTCCGGTCGCGCTGCAACGTCGATTACGGCCCCGGCGACGAGTATGAGCGATGCGACGACAGGGCTGTCGCCAAGGCGATGCAGCTTTTCGCCGTCTGAGCGTCGACGTGCTCATGCAGCGATGCGTCTGTGACCTGTTCAAGGCCTTCGTTCCAGTTTGCGGGGCTCGCTCGCCAGGCGAATACGTCAGAGACCCAAATCGCATAGCCACGAGTCCACGGAGCGGAGAATCCGGACAGGAATGTCGCCGTACCGCACTCAACAGCGCCCCTCCACGACGAGCTGCGCGGACGACACGGGGACCGGAAGGTCGAGCCAATGCTCTCGCGTTCCCGGCTCCGTCGGATGAGCAAGCGTCCGCATTCCTGAGCCTCAGCGGGCGCGGAACGCGTCGACTGCGGCTCGGACCGTGGGGAAGAGATGCTCACGTCCCAGCTCGTCCGCGAAGCCGGTGTCCTCGAAGATCTCGCGCAGCCGGGCTTTCGCGCGAGCGATGCACAGCGTCACGCCTTCCGCCGCAAGATCGCGGCGGAGCTGGTGGAGCGCGGCGATCGACGTCGTATCGACGTAGATCCACGCCTCCGCCGTGACGACTACCCACTCCGGTTTCGGCTCGGCGGCGGCTACGAGCTCGCGCACACGCCGACGGAAGTAATCGGCGTTGGGGAAGAACAGGGGCGCATCGAAGCGGTAGACGAGCAGCCCGGGCTCGAGCTGGGCGGGGGTGCGCTCCACGTCTCGGTAGCCATCGACGTCAGCGTCGTGGCCGAGGACAGCATCGTGAGGCCGTGCAACGCGGTAGATGAAGACGGCGATGGACAGTCCGATCGCGAGCACGACGCCGCCCAGGACGCCGAACAGGAGCACGCCGAGCGTGGCCGCCAGGGACAGGGCTACCTCCGCCTCCCGTACGCGACGGAGGTTCCAGACACCCTCGAAGTCGAAGAGCGTCAGCGCCGCGCCGATCACGACGACGCCGAGCGCGGCCTTGGGCAGCGGCTCCAGCAGGCCGGTCGCGAACAACGCGATCAGAGCCACGATTCCCGCCGTCGCGAGGCCGGCGATCTGCGAGCCCACACCGCTCGAGTCGGCGACCGCCGTCCGTGAGCCGCTGCACGAGACGGGGAAGGCCTGCGTCAACCCGGCGGCGACGTTGGCGCCGCCGAGACCCCTGAGCTCTCGGTTTGCGTCGATCTCGTAGCCGTTCCTGGCAGCGAACGAGCGCGCCGTTGCGATCGTGTCCGCGAAGGCAACGAGCGCGAAGGCGACGGCGGCCAGCGCGAGGTCGTTGAGGTCGTGGATTCCCACATCGGGAAGCTCGAGCGACGGCAGGCCCGCTCTGGACGGTGCCCACCGTGGCGACTCCCTCGGAGGCGAGGTCGAGCACCTCCGAGAGCACGATGGCGACGGCGATGACCACGAGGGACCCGGGCACACGTGGCGCGAACCGCCGCAACACGAGTAGCAAGGCGAGCAGGCCGGCGCTGAGCAGCACGGTGGTCCCGCTCGCGTCGCCCAGCTCCTGTGCGACCTCCTGGAGGATGCGGAAGAAGTCGTCGGCCGAGACCGAGATCCCGAGCAGCTTCGGCAGCTGGCTGGCGATGATCGTGAGCGCGATGCCGTTCACGTAGCCGAGCAGCACGGGGCGCGAGAAGAAGTCCGCCATGAAGCCGAGCCTGAGCAGCCCGGAGCCGTAGAGGATCAAGCCCATCACGAGGGCAAGGGCGGCTGCAAGGGCCGCGTACTCCGCCGGGTCACCCGCGGCGAGCGGGGCGATCGTGACGGCGGTCAGCGCAGCGAGCGCGCCCTCCGGACCGACGATGACCTGCTTCGAGGAGCCAAAGAGGGCGTAGCCGACGAGCGGCAGCATCGTCGCGTAGAGGCCGACTACGACCGGTAGCCCGGCCAGCTCCGCGTAGCCGAGACTGGAGGGAATTGCCACCGCGGCGATCGTGGCCGCGGCGACGGCGTCGCGAGTCGCGCCGGCGCGACCCCTCTTTGCCAGCTCGAACGGGCCGGGAACGACGTCGCGGAACGAGTGCGGCAAGACCGATCGCCCATACGCAAGGACACGCTCGCGAGCGGTCATCGGCTGCCGGGCGCCGGCCGCCGCCAGAGCTGCTCGGGCGCGGGCAAGCTCTCCATCTCGGGCGGGCGCGGCTGGGAGTCGAACCAGCGCGCATAACGGGTCGTAAGAGGAACGGCGGTGACTCCGTGCGCGAAGACGGAGAGTGCGACCGTGACCGCGACTACGGCAATCATCGTGTCGATGTGCTCGAGCTCCGACCCCTCGAGGACAAGCACCGCGAAGACGATCGATGCGAGGCCGCGAGGGCCGAACCAGCCGGTGTAGGCGACGGTCGGCGGCCGCGCGCCCGATCCTCGCAGGGCAAGCCAAACCGGACCCATACGGATAATCGTCAGGCTCAACACGGCGTAGAGCACGACCTGCCAGTCGACGACGTGAAGTTGGGGGCCCAGCACGGCTGCGCCGAAGACGACAAAGGTCACACCTGCCAGCACCAGGCCCGTGGCGTCCGTCAGGTACGTGATTTCGCTGTCGCCGCTACGGCGAAGGCCGCCGAAGACAAGCCCACCGACGAAGGCGGCGATGAAGCCGCTGCCGCCGAGTGGAGCGGCGATGCCGTAGGCCAAGCCGGCAGCGGCGAGCGGAATCACCTGGAGCCAGTCGTCTGCGACAAGGCGCCGCGGCTCGACGAAGCGCAAGACGAAAGCCGCCGCAGCTCCGGCAGCGACGCCCCCGACGATTCCGTAGCCGATCTCCTCCGCGACGATGCGAACCGCGGCTCCGTCTCCGATGACGTTCTCCTCCGCCTCGGCGATAGCTAGCGCGATGAACAGCAGGGGCACGCAGATACCGTCGTTGAGCCCGCTCTCGACGTTCAGCCCCTGTCGGATACGCGAGGGGAGACGCTTGTCCGTGACGACGGCTTGCCCCAGCGCCGCATCTGTCGGTGCGAGGATGACTGCCAGCACGAGCGCCTCGGACCAGGTGAGCCGCGTCAGCACCGCGGCGGCGAGCACCGTGCCGACGGCGATCGTCAACGGCAACCCGATGCCGAGCAGTCGTATGGGAAGGCCGGCCTCCCGCCGGAGCAAACGGAGGTCGATCCGTGAAGCGTCCGAGAAGAGCACGAGCGTCAGCGTCGCCTCGGCGAGCACGCGAACACCCTCGCTCCCGATATCCCCCTCCAGCCAACCGAGCACTTCGGGACCGGCGACCAGCCCGGCCGTCACGAAGACCATTGCCGCGGAGACGACCGAACGCTCCAGTCTCCGTGAGACCCCGGCGTACCCGAGCACGATCGCCGCGACGACGGCCAGGCTCCACGAATCCATGGCCTAGCTTAGAGGTGAGGCGTGGAGCCTCCTCGCGGAGGCTCCACGCCTACTGCCTGCCTACATCCCTGCGCCTTCTTTCGCATCGCTCCAGCGCACGATCAGCGCGTAGAGGATGACGATGTTGAGCGCGATCACGGTGAGCGACCACAGCGTGTACTGGCCGCTGCCGTCGTACCCGAGCTGAGCGATGAAGTTCAGGCCGACGAGGACGATCGCCACCCAGCGCGCCCAGCTCGCAGCCGAGACGAGCCCATAGCCGACGAGGGCAAGGACTACGCCCCAGATCATCATGATCCAGCCCCATTGGGAGACGTCAAGCACGAGTGCCCCGTTATCTCCCACGAGGTAGTACTGATCCCTGATCACAGCGACGAGGCCCTGGAGAAAGTCGAGCCCGCCGATGACCATCATGAGCAGGCCGGCAAACGCCACCCAGCCCGCCCACGCGCCTTTCGAAGCCACACGCCCTCCTTCAGTCGAGTTGGCGTGAGTATGAGACCGGCGGCGGACGATTACAAGCTGTTTTCGGGCTGCAGCGCACGTCGCCAGCCCGAAAGCACTGCGTGCACGCGTTCTGCACCGATGATTTCGCCGTCCGGCGCGGGCAGCGTCGCCGGATAAAGGATGAACGGCTGCGTCTGCGGGCCACCGAGCCCACCGTGGAAGGAGATCAGCTCCTCAAACGCGCATCCCTCGTCGAGATCAGAGTCGTAGAAGCTCCCGACCATGAGGTCGGCAACGTGTGGGAAGCCGTCCGTCCGCAGCAAATGACGCGGAGCCGTTGGAGAGAAGCCGGCGAGCGGATCGTCGCCGTCGATCGTCCCGTTCTCGAGGTGGTGCATGCCCGCGTCGCCGAGGGCGAGCGCGCCGTGCTCGCTCGAGCGGACGAGGATCCAGCCGACATGCGGATGCGCTCGTAGCGCTGGGACCAGCTCGGGATGCCGTTCATCGATCTCCTCGAGTGTGAGCCTTCGCGGCTCCTCCATCAGGTAGACGAGCCCGAGGTTTCCCGATCCGAGCACGACCACTTTCCGCTCGCCGACCTCGTTCTTTCCCGGCTTCTCCTTGCCAGTAGTACCGGTCGCCTCACCGACGGCGAGACTGGCCATCGACGCCTGCTCGTCTCCACCCTTGATGCTATGGACGCTTCCCGACGTCAGCGAGCGTTCGACGAGCTCGTCCAGCCCGTAGCCGTTGCGCTGCTTGAACGTTGCGCCTTGCGTCTGCCCGTGGTCGGAAAGCACGACGATCTCGTAGGGTCGAGGCGCATAAGGGCGCGCGCGGTCGATCCGGGAGAACTGCTGGTCCAACTTGCGCAGCGCCTCGAACGTGTCCGAGCGCTCGAGCCCCGAGTGGTGCGCGACCTCGTCATAGCTGGAAAAGGTCGCGTAGACGGCGGGCCGGCCCCGCATCATGTCCGTCAGCACTCCGTAGACGATCAAGTCCCGGACGACAACGCACATCGTGCCCCTGAGCAGCGGGTAGATGCCGCCCCGGTGGCCCCGGGGCCGCACATCACGACTCCTGGCGCGTAGCGCTGCCGTCCACTCCAGCACGACCTCCCAGAAGAACAGGACGAGCGCGCGTGTGACGTTGAAACCATTTGCGAAGAAGGCGCGGTAGCCGGGGTTTGCCCGCTTCTCCTCCGAGATGCGGCTGACCGTGAGGATGACCTCGTCAGCCTCGCCGGACAGGAGGTTGCCGCGGCTGGCGCCGCCGTTCGTCAGCAGCCCGATGCCGGTCGCCCGGTCGCGCTCGATCTGGGCGCAGTCGTCCGGCCCTGAGCACGCGATGATCCGCCCGGTCGCCTTGTCCACCCAGCGAAAAGCGGGGATGTCATGGTTCGAACCGAGCAGGATGCCAGCCTGGCTGGCACCCGTCTGTGACGAAAGGTCGGGCTCCCACTCCGCGAGCGCATACGAGCCCTCGGAGAGCCAGCGCGCCATCGTCGGCGCCGAGCCGTCGCGCATCGCGCGACGTAGCACGGGCAGGGCAAGCCCGTCGATCTCGAGGAAGATCAGACCTGGCACGTCCGTACGAGTTGCTCCGCCCTGTCGCTTCGCGATCCGTTGCACGACCTTGAGCGTGTACGTGTCGTCGTCGTTCGTCCCGAAGACGACTTCGAGGACAACGCTTACGGCCGCCATCACGAGCGCAGCCAGGAGCGCCCAGCCGAAGTCGTCGACGGAGATTGCATCCGGCGCTACCTCCGAGGCGATCTGGAGCATGACCGCGTCGAGAACGAGCACGAGCACGAAGCCGAGCAGGGCCATCGCGGGGAGTCGCAAGGCGGCGATCAGCGGTGGCAGAATGGCGTTGAGGATCGCGATCAGCAAGGCAGCGACGACCGCGCCGCCGAACCCCTCGACAGACACTCCCGGAACTATCCACGCGGCGATGACGAGCGCAGCCGCGGAGAGCAGCCAGGAGACAAGTAGTCGCAAGGGCTTGAACCGGGGCTTCGCCGGTTGCCAAGCGACCGCTTCTCCGTAGACGCGCTCGCTTGCCACGCCGGGACCCTAACACTGTGTTGCGTACGCTCCCAGCATCGCCCGGCACCTGACATATGTAGGCCACGCAACCGTCGTGATCGACCTCGACGGCGTGCGGCTGATCACCGATCCTGTGCTTCGCACGCGTGTTCTTCATCTCCGGCGGGTCGGGCCGATACCCGCCGCCGCGCTGCGTGGCCTGGACGCCGTGCTCATCTCCCACGCGCACTGGGATCACCTGGACCTGCCGTCGTTGGAACGCCTGGGCAAGGAGTTGCCCATCGTGTGCCCGAAAGGTGTCAGCGGCCTCCTGCGTCGGAAACGCTTCGCCCATGTCACAACGCTCGAGGTCGGCGAGGAGGTGCGGATCGGCGAGCTCGTTGTCAGAGGCGTCCACGCAGAGCACGACGGGGCGCGCGGGCCGCTCGGCGCTTCCGGTGAGCTCGGCTTCGTCATCACTGGATCACGAACGGTGTACTTCGCCGGCGACACCGACCTATTCGACGACCTCGCCGCCATGGGGCCGCTCGACCTCGCACTCGTTCCGGTCACCGGCTGGGGCTCGAAGGTCGGCCCTGGGCATCTCGACCCCGAGCGCGCTGCCGAGGCCATCCGCCTGCTTCGCCCGAAACTCGCGGTGCCCATTCACTGGGGCACCTTGGCACCGATCGGCCGAGTCCCCGACGTGGAGCCGCCCCACGAGTTCGCGCGGCTCGTGGCCGAGATCGCGCCGGACGTCGAGGTCCGGATCGTCCAGCCCGGCTCGACGATCCCGCTACGGGAATAGAGTCGCGCGATGCGCAAATGGCTGCCTCTGGGGATCCTCGCTGCGGCCCAGTTCATCATGGTGCTCGACTCGAGCGTGATGAACGTCTCGATCTCGCATGCAGGGGTTCGGCAACGGGCGTCTCGTGGGCATCGCCTCGTGGCTCGGGTACTTCGCGGCGATCGTGATCGTCGGCTCGATGGTGGCGGTCGCCTTCGGGGCCTACGCAACCTCGCTGTTCGTCGGCGAGGACGCGGCCGGCTGGTGGGACAACGCGTTCACATCCTTGATCGTGGTCGCCATGGCGGCGATCAACCTCGTCGGATCACGGGTCGTGGACCGCGCCCAGTCTGAGGTAGGCGATCAGCCCGCCCGAGGAGGGGTAGCGCACGCCCAGCTTGACCACGGTGTAGCCAAGCAGCGCGGCGACGATGCCGGCGAGGAGGAAGGAGAGCCAGACGGCCGAGCCGGCGACCGTTCCCGCCTCGCCGAGCAGCGCGAAGATGCCGGCGCCGACCATGGCGCCGATGCCGAGGAAGGCAGCGCCCCGGACGCTCACGCTAGCGCTCGAAGCCGTCGCGGACGGCTGTGGTCTCAGTCACGCTCGAGCTTCGACTCGATCGCGGCCAGGCGTTCCTCGAGGCGCTTGAGCAGCTCGTGGAGCTCCTTGTCAGCGGCCTCCCGCACGGCCAGCTCGCGTTCTCTCGCTGCCTCCTGGTCGCTGGAGACGAACAGCGACGTCACGGTCGCCGTCAGGAAGGCGAGGAACGTGACGCCGAGGATGATGACGGCACTTCCGAAGATGCGGCCCAAAGGCGTGGTCGGCACGACGTCCCCGTATCCCACCGTGGCCAGCGTGACGATCGCCCACCAGACGGCGACACCGTAGTTCGGGAAGTTCGAGCGGTCGACCAGGATCATCACGAAGCCTGAGCCCAACGCGAGAACGAGCGTCGCCCCCGCGAGATACGGGAAGATCCGACGTCGCGCAACCGCCTTCGCGACGGACCTGTCGAGTCTGCTCCCCAGTCTTCCCCTAGACCTAGCCTCCATCGCCGCGACGGGGCTCTTAAGGAGCGGTTGCAGCGCCCGCTGGAAACTCTCGTACCGTCAATCGCCGGAACGCCTCGACGCCTAGCCCGACCACGGCGGCAAAGATGAGGATCGACCACGGCTGTCGGAAGGCCGGCGTCGGGCCCCAGGCGACGACGAGCAGGTAGAGACCGCCCACGATCGTGTAGACGAGTCCTGGATGGTCGCGGAGCATCGGCGCCATGCGTTGCCGCAACCACACGGCAGGGCGCATAGGCCCCGCAAGCAGAGCCGCGACGATGAGGATCGCGCCGTAGGCGATCGCTGTCCAGGCGATGCCGGCCAGCAAGTCGGTGCCGATGAACCACGCGTTCGACGCGCTCGCACGTATGGATTGACCGCTCGCGAGTGTGTCGACGATCCAGTTCCCCGTGAGGCGTCGGATGACCAGCAGCAGCACGCCCACGATGACCAACGTGATGCCAACGGCGCGCAGCGTTTCACGCCGCTGTCCCCGGGCGAGGTACACGGCCAGGGCGAAGAGCACGAAGACGGCGATCGCGAGCCACACCGACAGCTTGCGGATCAGCTCGACGCCCGTCTGCACCGTTCCCAACTGATCCGACTTCATGATCACGATCCTGCCGGCGTCAGGCCCGAGGCGCTCTTCGACCTGCGCCTCGGTCAAGCCGACGCGGTCGGCCAGCTGCTGGACGATCGGCGACAGGTCGAGCACTACGTCGCCCTCTCCCGTCTTGAGGAACTCGCCCTTGTCGTCGACGATTTGGATGAAGCGCTCGTGCGCCCTGCGGTTCGCCTCCTGCCAGAGCGTCTGTACGGCTGGGCGGCTGAGCAGGGTATCGGCAGCGCGCACGGAGAGCTCGCGCAGACCCCCGGCGATCGGGGCCGCGAGCGGCTTCACCTCTGGTGGAAGACGTGCCTGGAGCTCGGCGGCAACGTCGACGTTCGCGTACAGCTGGTCGACGAGATAGACCGAGAGAGCGCCCCGGATCTCGTCGTCCTCGAGCAACCGCGAACTCGTCGCCACCCACTTGTCGGTATCCAGCGCCTGCCGCTTTGCCCAGACCGTGAGCGCGGAGACGAGACCGATGACGCCGGCGAGCACGATCAGCACCCAGACCGTGATCCGGCGCCAGCGCGGGAGTGGCGAAGCAGTGCTCACACCACTGACCCTAACGCAGCCCGCGCAGGCGGAAGGCAAGCAGGATGTCCGTGATGCCCTTGCTCAGGCAGAGGACGCCGACGTAGACGACGAGCAGGATCACCTGCTCGTTGAAGTTGCCGGCCACCCAAAAGGCAAGCCCGAGCTCGATCAGGCCCACGATGAGCGTGACCCACCAGAGGTCGTTCACGTGCTTCGTGGAGAAAGCCACGATGAGGTCGAAGATCCCCTTGAACAGGAACCACCAGCCGATGATCGAGGCGAGGGCGAGGAATGTCCAGTTGGGGTTCGCCAACGCGACTACGCCGGCGATCACGAAAATCACGCCGAGGAAGCCGTGCAGCCACTTCCAGCCGCCGTGCACGGCGCCGAGGGACATGAATTCGTCGATGCCGGCTGCTATGGCGACGATGCCGAAGAGAATCGAGATCGCGTACACGGTCGAGAGCTCCATGCGGAAGACGATGAGGCTCATGATCAGCCAGAGAATCCCGGCGATCAGGAAGATCCACCAGGCTTTCGACACCATCCGCGCGGTGTTCGCGGAGTCGTAGGTCGCTACGGTCACGATCCCTCCTAGTTCGACGTCCAGGGAATCCTACGACGATTTGCGGATCGGGATGCCGAATTGCTGCTGGGGCCGGAGTGGAGCGCCGCACGCCTCGCACTTCACTGCGAAGGCAGACGAGAAGCGGGCTTCGCAGGCGGGACAGCGCGCCAGCAGCTCGCCTCCGCAGGCCACACAGGCGGCGGGCAGCTCGTCTTCAGTCTCCTCGAAGTACCGCTGAGCGGCTCCGCAGCGCAGGCAGACCGCCACCCAGTCGCCGAGCACCCTGCGGCGCTCCTCGCGCAGCCAATCGGCCGCCTTGCCCATCTCAGCCCAAGTAAACCATCAGCGCCGCGCAGCGCGGATGACGGGGATCGCGAACGCGAGCGCGAGCAAGAGGAGCAAGAACGCGGGGTGGACGAAGATGGCCAGCGGGATCGCCAACACGACCGGGAACATCAGGACAAGCAGGATGATCGCGATGATCTTCAGTCCGCGCCGGTCGTCCATGAGCGGGCGATGCTACAGGCTCAGCCGATACGCACGCGGTGACCAGGGCAGTCGTTAGAGTTGCGCGCGGTATGGCGATCGCCCGCGAAGCCGAGCCCGTCGGCTCACTCGCCGAGGTCCGCGAGGCAGGCCTCGACCGCGAGGATCTGCTCGGCATCTACCGCAACATGCTCGTGACGCGCGGCATCGAGGAGCGCGGCCACATCCTCTACAAGCAGGGCAAGATTCCCGGCTCGTTCTACACGGGCAGAGGCAACGAGGGCGCCGCCGTCGGCGTCGCGACGGCGATGGGGCCCGAGGACGTCGGCACGCCGCTCCACCGCGACATGGGCGTGCACGTGACGCGCGGCGTCGATGCCTGGCGCATCTTTGCGCAATACATGGGCCGCTCCGGCGGCCCCACGGGAGGCAAGGACGGGAACGTCCACATGGCCGACGCGAACCTCGGCCTGATCGCGATGGTCAGCCACCTGCCGGCGATGCTCCCGGTGGCGGTCGGCTGCGCGCTCGCCTTCCGCATCCGCGAGGAGCACCGTGTGGCCGTCGGCTGGTTCGGCGAGGGCGCTTCGGCGCGCGGCGACTGCCACGAGGCGATGAACTTTGCCGGCGTGCGCCGGCTGCCGGTCGTGTTCATCTGCGACAACAACCAGTGGGCGTACTCCACGCCGGCGCACCTCGAGTACTCGGTCGAGCACATCGCCGACCGCGCACAGGCGTACGGCTTCGACGGCGTCGTGGTCGACGGCACCGACGTGCTCGCGGTCTACCGCGAGACGAAGCGCGCGATCGAGAAGGCGCGGGCGGGCGAAGGCCCGACGCTGATCGAGTCGCTGACGCTGCGCATGGAGGGCCATGCGGTACACGACGACGCCTCCTACGTCCCCAAGGAGATGTTCGAGGAATGGGCGAAGCGCGACCCGATCGAGCGCTACCGCTCGTGGCTGCGCGACAACGCCGACTTCTCCGACACGGAAGAAGACGAGATCTCGGCCGACATCAAGCGGCTGCTCAACGAAGCCATCCGGCTGGCCGACGAGTCGCCGCTGCCCAACGTCTCCACCCTGACCGAGGGCGTCTTTGCGACCCCCGAGGAGCTGGACACCCCCCATCACAAGTAATGCCTGAGCTCACCTACCTCCAAGCGATCTCCGACGGGCTCCGCCTGGAGATGCGGCGCGACAAGCGCGTCTTCGTCATCGGCGAGGACGTCGGCGTCTACGGCGGCGCCTTCAAGGTGACCCAGGGCTTCCAGGAGGAGTTCGGCCCCTGGCGGGTCATCGACGCGCCGCTCTCGGAGACAGCGATCGTCGGCGGCTGCACGGGCGCCGCGATCATGGGCATGCGCCCGGTGGCGGAGATGCAGTTCGCAGACTTCGTCTCCTGCGCATGGGATCAGCTCGTGACCGTGGCCGCCAAGCAGCGCTACCGCGCAGGCACGCCGGTGCCGATCGTCGTCCGGCTTCCGTCGGGCGGCGGCTTCTCCGGGGGGCCGTTCCACTCGCAGAACCCCGAAAGCTCCTTCGCGCACATCCCGGGCCTCAAGTGCGTCTGCCCCGCCACGCCGGAGGACGCGAAGGGCCTGCTGATCTCGGCCATCGAGGACCCGAATCCCGTCCTCTACTTCGAGCACAAGCACCTCTACCGCCGCATCAAGGCGGAGGTGCCGGAGGAGCGCTACACCGTCCCGATCGGAAAGGCCCGCCTGCACCGCGAAGGCGACGACGTGTCCGTCATCACGTGGGGCGCCATGGTCTACACGGCGGCGGAGGCCGCGGAGCAGCTCGAGGGTGAGGGGATCTCGATGGAGATCGTCGACCTGCGCTCGGTCATGCCGTGGGACCGCGAAGCGGTGCTGGAGAGCGTTCGCAAGACGTCGAAAGCGCTCGTGCTGCACGAGGACACTCACACGGGCGGCTTCGGCGCCGAGATTGCAGCGACGATCGCAGAGGAGGCGTTCGAGGACCTCGACGGCCCCGTGCGCCGGATCACCGCGCCCGACTGCCCCGTGCCCTTCTCGCCCGTGCTCGAGCAGGCGTATATCCCACAGGTCGAGGACGTCGCTATCGGCGTCCGGGAGCTGGCTGAGTACTGATGGCCACCGCCGTGGTCGAGGTCGTCATGCCCCAGATGGGCGTGTCCGTCTCCGAAGGGACGATCCTCAAGTGGCTGAAGCAGGAGGGCGAGACGGTCGAGGCCGACGAGCTGCTGCTCGAGATCTCGACCGACAAGGTGGACACGGAGGTGCCGAGCCCCGGCTCCGGAGTGCTGCAGCAGATCCTCGTCGCGGAAGGCGAGACGGTCGACGTCGGCACGCGGCTGGCGGTCATCGCGCCCGAAGGCGCCGTTGTGGAAGAAGAGGCCCCGGCGGAGCCCGAGCCCGCGGCCGCAGAGCCCGCTCCCGAGCCCGCGGCCGCTGCTCCCGCCGCGCCCACGCCCACGCCCGCACCTGCGGCCGTGCCGGCTAACGGCGGCGCAGGAGAGAGGACGTTCGTTTCGCCCGTCGTGGCGCGGATCGCCGGAGAGCACGGCATTGACGTGTCGCAGGTGCCCGGCTCGGGCGCCGGCGGTCGCGTCACCAAAAAGGACATCCTCGCGTATGTCGAGTCCGGCCCGCCCGCAGCACCGGCGCCCGTCGAGGCGCCTGCGGCCGAGCCGGTAGAGCCGGTAGAGCCGGCGGCGGCGGCGCCTGCCCCGGCAGCGCCCGAACCCGCTCCCCCAGCCGCCGAGGCTCCGGCGCCGGCACCGGCGGCAGCCGCCCCAGCGCCACAGCCCGCCCCGGCCATGGCAGGCGAGTCCGTCGAGCCCATGAACGCGATGCGGCGCGGCGTGGCCGACCACATGCGCCGCTCGCTCGACACCTCCGCACACGTCACGAGCGCCATCGAGGTGGACATGTCGGCAGTCGTCTCCATCCGCGCGAAGCTCAAGCCCGAGTACGAGCACGCCTACGGCGTCAACCCGACCTACCTCGCGTTCGTCGCCCGCGCAGCCGTCGACACGATCCGCGACTACCCGTGGATCAACGGCGAGATTCGCGGCGAGTCGATCGTCACGCGCAACTACGTCACCCTCGGCATCGCAGTCGAGCTCGCGGACGGCAAGGGACTGATCGTGCCCGTGATCAGGAACGCCGAGGGTCTCAACCTGCTCGGCATCACGAGAGCGATTGCAGATCTCGCCGAGCGCTCACGCTCAAAGAAGCTGCTTCCCGACGACGTCCAGGGAGGCACGTTCACGATTACGAACCCGGGTGGCTATGGGACGTTCCACGGCACCCCGATCATCAACCAGCCCCAGGCAGCGATCCTCGGCACGTACGCCGTCGTCAAGCGGCCGTGGGTGATCCAGGACGCCCGCGGCGCGGACGTGATCGCGATCAGGCCGATCATGAACGTCACGCTGACGTACGACCACCGTCTGGTCGACGGCGCTCTCGCCGGCCGCTTCCTGCACGACCTGCGTGAGAAGCTCGAAACCTGGCCCGAAGAACGCTACTGAGCCGATGAGAGGCAGCTGCCTCTGCGGTGGCGTGACCTTCGAGGTGACGGAGCCGTTTACCCGCGTCTCGTTGTGCCACTGCACGACGTGCAAGGCCATCTCGGGCGGTCCCGGTAGCGCAACCGGTCGCGTCCCAACGAACGCAATCCAGATCCTGACGGGCCGCGAGCTGATCACCACGTATCAGCCGGACGAGGGCACCGCCAAGAGCTTCTGCTCAGTCTGCGGCTCCAACCTCTTCGGCACCGGCTGGCCCGAATCCGAGGTCACGGGCATCCGCCTGACCACCCTCGACGAGCCTTTCGAAGGCCAAGCGGACATGCACATCTACGTTCGCTCGGTCGCGCCATGGGAAACGCTTCCCGACGACGACCTTCCGCGGTACGACGAGGTGCCTTGACACAGGGCTATCTGCTGTCGCTCGGCGAGACGCCGTACGTCGAGGCGTGGGAGCTCCAACAGTCGCTGGCCGCAGCCGTACAGCAGGGTGCGATCCCCGACACGGTCGTCCTGCTAGAGCACCCGCCCGTGGTCACCGTCGGCCGTCGCACGGACGACGAGGAGGTCCACGTGCCGACGGGCGCCGACGTCGAGGTCGTGGAGACGAATCGCGGCGGCAAGTCCACGTACCACGCGCCCGGACAGCTCGTCTGCTACCCGATTCTCGACCTCAACCGCCACGCACGGGACGTGAAACGCTACGTCCGCGATCTCGAGCAGGCGGTGATTGGCACGCTGGCCGCGCACGCGATCGAAGGCGAGCGTATCGAGGGGCTGACCGGCGTCTGGCTCTCCTCGCCTCCGAGGAAGATTTGCTCCATCGGAGTGCATGTGTCGCGCTGGGTGACGACGCACGGCTACGCGCTCAACGTAGACCTCGATCCGACGCCGTTCACCGATTGGATCACGGCCTGCGGCCTCGAGGACGCCGCGTTCACGACGATGGCGCGCGAGCTCGGTCGTCCGATTTCCGTCGACGACGTCCGGCCCGCTGCGGCCGACGCACTCGCCCACGTCTTCGAGCTCGAGCTCGAGGAGCTGCCGGCTGAGGACGGAGCCGGGCTCTGGGCGCAACCTATCCACGAGAAGATCGCCGGGTGAGCGTCGACATCCAGCCGATACCGCGTCCCGGTTGGGATCCCCTCCCTGACTCCACCGGAATCGTGGGCCGCGTGCTCCTCCGCGAGTGGGGCTTCTTCATCGCGGAGCTGCGCTTCTCGGAGTATGCGTCGATCACCGAGCATGCCGGAGTCAACGACGCGATTGTCACCTGCATCCAGGGCGAAGGATTTACGTCCGTTGCCGGCGAGGTGGTTCCGATTCGGGAGGAACAGCAGGTGCGGTGGCCCAAGGGCATCCCGCATCACCTGTGGACCGAGGGCTCCACGATGACGACGCTCATGTTCGAGCGCGACGAGGCGCAGCGTCTA
This sequence comes from uncultured Actinomycetes bacterium, assembly GCA_963711315.1. Classification (GTDB taxonomy): domain Bacteria; phylum Actinomycetota; class Thermoleophilia; order Gaiellales; family Gaiellaceae; genus PALSA-612. The sequence continues at coordinate 246,676 of CAVQDQ010000004.1, read as the reverse complement.
GGCTGACGCGCAATGGAGCGCTCGTCACCTGTCGCAGAGCGGCCGCGCCGCCCCGAGTGGATGAAGGTGCGCGCCCCGAGCGCCGACACGCGCTACTTCGAGGTGCGCTCGCTGCTCCACGGTCAGCGTCTGCACACGATCTGCGAGGAAGCGCGCTGCCCCAACATCGCCGAGTGCTGGGGTCGCGGCACCGCCACCTTCCAGATCCTCGGTGACACGTGCACCAGGGCGTGCCGCTACTGCTACGTCAACTCGGGCGAGCCCGAGAGCCCGCCCGACCCGCTGGAGCCGCTGAGGCTCGCGCACGCTGCTGTGCAGATGGAGCTTCACCACGTGGTCGTCACCTCGGTCGACCGGGACGACCTGCCCGACAAGGGCGCCGCTCATTACGCCGCGACGATCCGCGCCTTGAAGCGCAAGTTGCCCGACGCGTCGGTGGAGGTGCTGACGCCCGACTTCCTCGGCTACGAGGAAGAGGCGCTGGCGATCGTGCTCGGCGCGCGGCCCGAGGTCTTCAACCACAACATCGAGACGGTGCGGAGGCTGCACCGGCGGATGCGCGGCGCCAAGGCGTCCTATGACAAGGCGCTCTGGCTGCTGCAGCGGGCGAGGGAGGTCGCCGACTACCCCGTGCTCACGAAATCGGGCATCATCGTCGGCCTCGGCGAGACGAACGACGAGGTCGTGGAGACGATGCGCGACCTCCGCGCGCACGGCGTTGACGTCGTCACCATCGGCCAGTACCTCCAGCCGTCCCAGAAGCACACGAAGATCGACCGCTGGGTGCACCCGGACGAGTTTCGCTGGTTCCGCGAGCAGGGCGAGGCGCTCGGCTTCGGCTCCGTGTTCTCCGGCCCGCTCGTCCGCTCGAGCTACCGCGCCGACGAGCAGAAGCATGCGGCAGACACAGGCCGCGGCGCCGTCGCCTACTAGCTGTTGAGTCAAGGGAGGGCCGCCCCCGGGCAGCCCTCCCCCTAGCCATAATGTCCCAAACGCGCGCCCTGGAAACCAGAGGGGCCGGGTTTACCGGCCCCTCTCAAGCAATTGCTATGCCCTGACTACGGGCGGTCGATCACGAAGTCCGGAGACGTCCAGGCCTCGGTCTGTTGCTTCGAGCCGAGTGCCTTCGTCAGCGTGAGCTTCGCGTAGTACGTCCCGTCGTCGACGGGTCCCGCGTTGCCGAGACTCTGACCCTGACCCTTCTTCGTGTTGCCGTCCCACATGAAGGCGAAGAACGCCACGGGGGTGCTGTTCCGCGCAAGGAAGTCAAGGTTGAGCCCCGTACCGATCCACTTGTCGTTCGACGCCCTGTAGATGTCGACTGTGATGTTCCGTGCCGGGTGGTCAAGGTGAAGCTTGAAGAGCGGCGTCTCACCGAGACCAAACGCGAACGTGAACGGGTCGTTTCCGGGAGCAACGTAGGTACCGGTTGCGGTAGCAAAGCACTCGTTGCCCCTGAGGATGCCGGCGCAGGCGCTGAGCTTCACCAGCTGTGGGTCGACCAGTGCCTGAATCGACTGGTAGTCCCCCTTGAAGCCGGCGTACGGCACCCGGTACTCCTGTCCACCACCCTGAGGCGTGAACTTGATGTAGCCGCCGTAGACGCCCTTGTCCGGCATCGCGGCACTCGGCGTGATCGTCACGGTGACGTTCGCCGAGCCGTTCCCCGGCACGGTCACGCTCGGCGACGAGAAGCTCGCCGACGCGTAATCCGTCGAGTAAGCAACCGGGGCGAAAGTGTTCGTCGTCCCGACTGCCGGCTCGTGCGATAGGTCATACGTCACCGGCGACCCGCTCGAGTTCTTGAGCGTGATCTTCGCCGAGCCGCCGTTCCCCTCGCCGAGCGAGATCTTGCCCGGGGAGAGCATCGTCGTTGCGTTGATCGCGCCCATGATGTCGAGCATGCCGGCACCCTGCCGGTGCGTGGCGTCCAGGTACGTCTGGCCAAACCGGATCTTCGGGTCGGCGCTGTTCTGGAGGATGTCACGCACGTCCTTCGGATCTGTGCCCGGGTGGGCTTGAAGGAGCAGTGCAACCGCGCCCGCGACGTGCGGTGACGCCATCGACGTCCCGCTGATCGTGGCGTAGGTACCCGCCTCGAGCGGGTACGTCGAGCGGATGAGCCCGCCCGGCGCGCCGATGTCCGGCTTGAGCGTCAGCTCGGCGTTGAGCCCGAACGAGCTGAAGGACGAGATCGTCCCGCCGGTCACGTTCGGAATGCTCACCGTGCCGGTGGTCCAGTTCCACGTCTGGGGACCACCGGCCATTGCGGCGACGATCGCTTGGCCGTCGAAGATCGACGTCGTCACGGCGTAGATCGTCACTCCTGAGGCGTTGCCGACCGTGCCGGCGAAGTAGCCGGAGCCACCGGCAACGCTGTTGTAGACCACCACCGCAGACGCCCCGGCGGCCTGTGCCTGCTGCGCCTTGATCGCGAACGTGCAGGTACCACGCTGGACGATGGCCATCGCCCCGGCCGGGAAGCCGGCGTAGTTCGCGGCGGTGCAGCCCAGTCCTGGCGTCCACGCCTGCGGTCGGTCGAGCCAACGGCAGGCTGCCAGAGAACGGCGCCGCGGGAGGCGGCGGAGTCCCGGACATGTTCTGGTATCCGACCGTGATCGCAGGCGGTGTGCCAGGGGTCACGGTGGCGCTGTTGATGTTCACGAACGTGTTGTCGTACGACGCGGTGCCGATGGGGCCGTCGCCGACGCCGGGCGCGCCGTTCGAATAGACGCCGTCTGCGCCGCTGTTGCCGATCGACGTGACGACGACCACGCCGTTCTTCAGCAGCGTGTCACTCGCCTGAGCGAGCGGTGCCTGCGGCCACGAGTTGAACGCGTCGCCGAGGCTCATGTTGACGACGTTCATGCCGTCCGCAAAGGCCTGCTCGAGCGCGGCGAGGATGACGTCGTCGTTCGCCGAGCCGCCGCAACCGAACACGCGATACCCGCCGAACGTGACACCCGGAGCAACGCCCGTGGCGCCACCATTGGCGCCGACGATGCCCGACACGTGGGTGCCATGACCGTTGCAGTCGTCCGGGTTCTCGTCAGGTACAGGCGTCGGGCTGTAGGCGGGGCTCGACGGGTCGGCGTTGTACGCGTCACCGACGAAGTCGAACCCGGTGATGATCCGAGAGTTCGGGAACGAGTCCCCCTGCTCGGCGCCGCCCGTCACGCCGTCGCCACCGAGATCCGGGTGGTCGACGTCGATGCCCGTGTCGACGATGCCGACCTTGACGCCGCTTCCGTCATAGCCCGCCGCCTGTGCGACGTCCGCTCCGGTCATCTGTATCGCAGTCGCAAGCTCGGGACTTACGGTCTGCGTCGGCGGGATCGACTCGAGCCCAACCGGATACACGGCCTTGACGCCCTGGATGTCCAGGAGCGTTGCCGAGTCAGCATTCGTCTGGATAGAGAGGCCGTTCCAAAGGGTGTCGAAAGCACGTCGCTCGATGAACGCGACGCCTGCCTTCTGCGCCTCGGCCTTGAAGGCAGCCTTCTCGGCCTTGTTCGCCGAGACGTTGCCGCCGTTGGCGGCGGCCGCGCCGTTCAGCTCCACGAACCACAGGCCCGCCGACGACGAGTCGGCTGCTGCGACCGAGCTGACCGCAAGCGCCGTCGGTACTGCGACGACGCCCGCTACGAGGGCGGCGAGCGCAAACCAGCGCACGCCGCGTAGGGCGTTGACCATTCCCGTCCCCTTTCACTGGATGTTTGCGGCTATGGAGGGACGCCTACCCCGATGCGGTGGGAAGTAACCAGGCGTAACTACGCGTCGTGCGAGCGAAGCGACGCGCAGACGAGAGAGGCCGGCTTTCGCCGGCCTCTCCGCGCAACTTGCTACGCCCCGACTACGGGCGGTCGATGACGAAGTTCGGTGACGTCCAGGTCTCGGCCTGCAGCTTCGAGCCGAGCGCCTTGACGAGCTCGAACTTCATGTAATACGTCCCGTCGGCGACAGGCCCGGCATTGTCGAGGCTCGGGCCGCCCTCGACCTTCTTCGCCTTGCCGTCCCACGGGAAGGCGAAGGACGAAGATGCCCCGGTGTTTCGCGACAGGAACTCCATCGTCATTCCCGCGCCCATCCACTTGTTGTCCGACACCCTGTACACGTCGCCCGTGAGGCTCCGTGCCTGGTGGTCGAAGTGGAAGAGGAAGTGCGGCACGTTGAACGGGCTCGTGAAGCTGAACACGTCGTTGGTGGTGTTACCCGGGATCACGGAGTAGCTCCCGCCCCCGAAGCAGTTGAGCAGCCCGGGCTGAAGCAGCCCGCAGGAGTCGAGCCTCGACAGGAACGGGAAACCGTCTGCGTTGGGCGTCATGACCGCGATCGACTGGTAGTCACCCTTGAAGCCGGCGTACGGCACGCGGTACTCCTGTCCGCCGCCCTGCGGCGTGAACTTGATGTATCCGCCGTAGACGGCCTTGTTCGGCAGCGACGCGCTCGGCGTGATTGCCACTGTGAGGAACGCGGTTCCGTTGCCCGGTACCGTGATCGTGTCTCTGCTGATGCTCACCGTCGAATAGGCGGTCGAGTACGCCACGGCGGGGAATGTATTCGTCGTACCCGCCGCGGGCTCGTGGGACACGCTGTATGTCACGGGCGACCCGCTCGAGTTGCGGAGCGTGATCATCCTCGTGCCGCCGTTGCCCTCGCCCAGCGAGATCTTGCCCGGCTGGACCAGCGTCGCCGCGAGGATCGCGTCGTCGATGTCCAGCATGCCCGCACCTTGGCGGTGCGTCGGGTCCAGATACGTCTGCCCGAATTGGTTCTTCGGATCGGCGCTGTTCTGGAGGATGTCACGCACCTCACTCGGCTTCGTGTTCGGATGCGCCTCGAGTAGGAGTGCCACGGCGCCCGCTACGTGCGGCGAGGCCATCGACGTACCGCTGATCGTGTTGTACGTCCCCAGCTCGAGCGGGTATGTCGAGCGGATGAGACCGCCCGGAGCGCCGATGTCCGGCTTCAGCGTCAGCTCGGCGTTCAGCCCGAAGGAGCTGAAGGACGAGATCGTGCCACCGGTCGGGTTCGGCGTGTCGACGGTGCTTGCCGTCCAGTTCCATGTCTGGGGCCCGCCGGCCATCGCGGCCACGATCGCGTTCCCGTCCGCCAGGGATAGCGACACCGTAGGGATGATGACACCCGATCCCACTCCGACCGTGCCGTTGAAGTTCCCCGCGGCGTTGTTGAAGGTGATCGCTGCGGATGCCCCGGCTGCCTGCGCCATTTGCGCTTTGAGCGCGAACCCGCACACCGCAGGGGGGGCAAGGGTACTCCCCCGCTGCACGAGAGCGACCGCCCCTGCAGGGAATCCCGCCCAGTCCGCAGTGGTACATCCCCTGATGTCCCCAGACGGCTTCGCGAGCGGCCGACTGCCCGAGAACGGGGCCGCAGGGGGCGGCGGGGTACCGCTCATGTTGATGTAGCCGACGGTAAGGCCGCCGGGTGTGACCGTCGCAGCATTGATGTGGGTGAAGGTGTTGTCGTAGGAGGCGACGCCGATGACACCGTTCCCGACGCCGGGGGCGCCTGCCGAGTAGACACCGCTGGCGCCGCTGTTGCCGATCGATGCAACGACGACCACGCCCTGCTTGAGCAGATTGTCGCTGGCCTGCGCCAGAGGCGCCTGCGGCCACGTGTCGAAGGCGTCGCCGAGGCTCATGTTTATGACGTCGACGCCGTCGGCCAGCGCGCGCTCGAGCGCGGCGAGGATCACGTCGTCGTTGGCCGAGCCGGCACAGCCGAACACCCGGTATGCGCCGAAGGTCACCCCGGGTGCGACGCCGGTCACACCGCCGTTGGCCCCCACGATGCCCGAGACGTGCGTACCGTGGCCGGCGCAGTCGTCTGCGATCGGGTCGGGCACCGGAGTCGGGCTGTAGAAAGGTGACGTCGGATCGGCGTTGTATGCGTCACCCACGAAGTCGAACTGCGAGGTGACGCGGGAGTTCGGGAACGGAGCACCGGGCGTGCCATCGCCGCCGAGATCGGGGTGGTCGAGGTCGAGACCCGTGTCCACGATGCCGACTTTCACGCCCGTGCCGTCGAAGCCGAGCGTGTTGTGCACGATGTCGGCGCCGGTCATCTGGAGGGCTGTCGACAGCTCGGGGCTGATCTCCGAAGTGGGTGGAATCGACTCGATGCCCACCGGGTAGACAGCCTTGACCCCCGGGATGCCCTTGAGCGTCGCCGCGTCGGCGCCGGTCTTGATGGACACCCCGTTCCACAGCGTGTCGAAGGCCTTGCGCTCGGTGAACGAGACGCCTGCCTTCCTGGCCTCTGCTCGGAAGCTAGCCTTCTGCGCTTTGTTCGCGGCGACGCTCCCGCCCGCCGCCGCCGGCGCGCCTTTGAGCTCGACGAACCAGAGGCCCGTACCGCTCGGGTCAGCTTTCTGCGCGCCAGTCGCCAGCGCCGACGGCACCGTGAGGACACCCGCGACAAGTGCGGCGAGAGCGATCCAGCTCGCGCCGCGGAAGCGGTGCTTCATTTCCCCTCCCTTGTCCTAGGACTGCCACTAAAGACGCGCCTACCCTAATACGAGCGGGGAAGTAGCGCGGAGGTACTACGCCTCGTGCGGCTTGGCCATGCGGCGGTAGTCGAGCGCCTCGTCGAGTGTGGCCTCGTCCACCCCCGCATCGCGGGCGACCTCCCTGAGCGACTTGCCCGACGCGGCTGCCTCCTTCACGATCTCGGCCGACTTGTCGTAGCCGATGTACGGGTTGAGCGCCGTGGCAGCGGAGAGGGTCAGCTCCGCATAGCGCTCGCAGACCTCGCGGTTGGCCTCGATGCCGTCGACGCATTTCTCGGCGAACAGCCGGCTCGCGCTCGCGAGCAGCCCGATCGAGTCAAGGAGGTTCCGCGCCATCAGCGGGATGAAGACGTTGAGCTCGAAATGGCCTTGCATGCCGCCGACCGTGATCGCCGCATCGTTGCCGATCACCTGGGCCGCTACTTGCGTCACGACCTCGGGCAGGACAGGGTTGACCTTGCCGGGCATGATCGACGAGCCCTTCTGCAGCTCGGGGATGAGGATCTCCGCGAGGCCGGCGCGAGGGCCCGAGCCCATGAGCCGGATATCGTTCGCGATCTTCGTGAGCGAGACGGCGACGGTCTTCAGCGCGCCGGACACCTCAACGAGCGCGTCGCGTGCGGCCTGAGCCTCGAAAGGATCGGCCGGGGCGGAGATGGTGAGGCCCGTCTCGTCCTGTAACCGCTCGCGGACGCGCTTGGCGAAGTCGGGGTGAGTGTTGAGGCCGGTGCCTACGGCCGTCCCGCCGAGCGGGATCTGGCTGAGCCGAGGCCGCGCATCCTCGATGCGAGCGATGCCCTGGCGAACCTGGGCCGCGAACCCGCCGAACTCCTGGCCGAGGGTGACGGGCACGGCGTCCATCAGATGCGTGCGGCCCGACTTCACTACATCGTCGAACTCTTCCGCCTTCCGCTCGAGCGACGTCGCGAGCGTGTCGAGTGCAGGGAGCAGGTTGTTCGTCGCCTGATCGAGCGCGGCAAGGTGGACCGCCGACGGAAAGACGTCGTTCGACGACTGGCCCATGTTCACGTCGTCGTTGGCGTGGACGTCGTCGCCGGCCAGCGCGGCGATCACCTCGTTGCGCGTTCATGTTGGACGACGTGCCCGAGCCGGTCTGGAAGACGTCGATTGGGAACTGGTCGTCAAGCTCGCCCGCGGCGACGCGGTCGGCCGCGGCTGCGATGCGCTCGGCCTTGTCGGCGTCGAGCAGGCCCAGCTCAGCGTTGACGCGGGCTGCGGCCGCCTTGATCCGGCCGAGCCAGCGGGCAACCGGAGCGGGAATCGGCTCGCCTGAGACCGGGAAGTTCTCCACGGCCTTGCGCGTCTCCGCGCCCCATAGCTCTTCCTTCACGGCCACACGCCGAGTCTAGCCCCGCGCGGCGTCGAGCAGCTCGTCCCAGCTCGTGAGCTTCACCCGAGGGCGGCCCTGCGGCTCGCCGCGCGCACGCTCGGCCGCATCGATCGCCTCCCAGCCCGTGTAGAAAACGACGTCGACGCCTCGCTCGGCGAGCAGGTCGTCGACTGTCTCGGACGTGGCGGCCTGTCCGCCGACCAGCCCGGCCTCAGCATCGGCGAGAAGCGCCTCGACGGTCTCGGCTGCATCCTTCTTGTTCGTGCCGATGACGCCTGTCGGCCCGCGCTTGATCCAGCCAGCGCAGTAGACCCCGCGAAGTGGCTTGCCGTCGTCCCCGAGCGCCCTGCCGCCCTCGTTCGGCATCGTCCCACTCTCCTCGGAGAAGGGAACGCCTGAGCACGGAGTGCCGCGGTAGCCGACGCTGCGAAAGACGAGCTCGCACGACAGCGTCTCGTGCTCGTCCGTGGCCTGCGCGCGCACGCTGCCCTTCCCATCGGGGACGAGCTCGTTGCGCACGAGCTCCACTCCCTCCACGCGCTCCTCACCGAGCACGGCAACAGGCGAGACACCGAAGCGGAGCACAATGCGACGCGGCTTGCCGTCGGGCTCACGGGACGCGAACTCACGGAGGATCTCCATGTTTCGCTGGACGATGTTCGAGGACTCTCCGAGCTCAGCGGCGCTGGTGGGGTCGAGCTCGAGGTCAGCAGGATCGACGATGATGTCGGCGCCGGCAAGGTCGCCCATCTCGTGGAGCTCTGTCGAGGTCCACGAGGCCTGAACCGGTCCGCGCCTGCCGAGAACGACGATCTCCCGAATCCCGGACTCGGTGATGGCGCCGATCGACTCGTCGGTGGCGTCTGTCGGCGCCAGCTCCTCGTGGTTGAGAGCGAGCATGCGCGCGACGTCCAGCGCCACGTTCCCGTTGCCGACGACGACCACGCGCTCGGCAGACCGAAGGTCGAAGTCGAGCTGCTGGTAGTCGGGGTGGCCGTTGTACCAGGCAACGAGCTCGGTGGCCGCCCAGGAGCCGCCGAGGTCCTCGCCGGGAATGCCGAGGCGCCTGTCGGCGGCCGCTCCATACGCGTAGATGACCGCGTCGTAGAGACGGACGAGGTCGTCGTGTGTGAGATCGCGGCCGGCCTCGACGTTCCCCACAAAGCGGAAGCCGGGCTGCGCCGCGATCTTCTCGTACGCGCGGGAGACGCTCTTCAGGTTCGGGTGGTCGGGCGCAACGCCGAGCCTCACGAGCCCCCACGGCGTCGGCAGCCGCTCGATCATGTCCACCTCGTGCCCCGCCGTGAGCAGGGGCCCGGCGGCATAGAAGCCTGCCGGCCCGGAGCCGACGACGGCCACGCGTAGGGGGCGCTCCGACACGACGGGAGCCTACGCTCTGGCAATGCACCGGTTCCCGGAGATCGAGCCGTACGACAGCGGCTTACTCGACGTCGGCGAGGGCCACCGTCTCTACTGGGAGACTTGCGGCTCACCCGGCGGCAAGCCCGCGATCGTCCTCCATGGCGGGCCGGGATCCGGTTGCTCACCTGGCATGCGGAGGATGTTCGACCCTTCGGCCTACAGGCTCGTGCTCTTCGACCAGCGGAACTGCGGGCGAAGCACTCCTCATGCAAGCGAGGCCGGCGTCGATCTCTCAGCGAACACGACTGCCTCTCTCGTTGAGGACTGCGAGCGGCTACGAGAGCACCTCGGAATCGACCGTTGGCTCGTCTGGGGAGGTTCGTGGGGAACGACGCTCGGGCTCGCATACGCACAGGCGCACCCGGACCGCGTGACCGAGATGATCCTCGTCAGTGTCGTCACCACAACGCGTGGCGAGGTCGAGTGGGTCACGCGTCATATGGGGCGGGTCTTTCCCGAGCAGTGGGCTCGCTTTCGTGACGGCGTGCCCGAGGAAGATCGTGACGGCGATCTCTCCCTCGCCTACAGCCGCCTGCTCGAGTCACGCGACGCGGCGGTCCGCGAAGAGGCGGCAAGGGCCTGGTGCGCCTGGGAGGACACCCACATCGCCACGTACCCCGGCCACAAGCCTGACCCGCGCTACGACGATCCCCGCTTTCGCCTGTGTTTCGCCCGTCTCGTGACGCGGTACTGGAGCAACGCCGCCTTCCTCGAAGACGGCCAACTGCTACGCGACGCGCACCGGCTCGCAGGGATCCCTGCCGTGCTGATCAACGGCCGGCTCGACATCAGCGGGCCCTCGGATGTCGCCTTCCAACTCGCGCGCGCCTGGCCCGATGCGGAGCTCGTTGTCGTCGACGGAGCCGGACACGGCGGAGGTCATGCGGCGATGGACGAGGCGAACCTCGCCGCGACGCGGGCGTTCGCGCGCGCAACCAGACGCTAGATGACGGCCGGCGCCAACCGGTCCGCGAGCGCCTTCAGGAGCTTCCGCTCGATCCTCGGCGACGTGTCGAGCAGCGCGTTGAATCCCTCGTGGGTCGCCTCGAGAGCGACGACGGGAGACGTGGTGCGAACGGTCGCCATTCGCGGCGCGTCCGTGAGCAGCGCGATCTCGCCCGCGAAGTCGCCGGCGCCGAGCGTGGCAATCTTCCGATTGCCCTTTCGAACCTCAGCGGACCCTTTTACGAGAACGAAGAAACGGTCGCCAGGCTCGCCCTCTCGCATCAGCACCTCGCCGGCCGGCAGGTCGACCTGGACCATGATCGTCGCGACGCGCGCGCGATCAGCCTGGGAGCAGAGCTGGAAGAGCGGGATGCGAGAGAGGAGCCGGACCTTCTCGTCGCGCCGAACGATCATGGCTCGGAGTCTAAGCGCCCTAGGCGCCTGTCGCCTCGTGCGCGGCTAGTGACTACAACCCGAGCCGCAGCCGCCCAGCTCGGTGCCCTCGGGCAGCTCCTCGCCCTCTTCGACCTGGAACGAGTGGCCGCAGCCACAGGCCGAGACGGCGTTCGGGTTCGAGATCTTGAACCCGGACTCGGTGATCGTGTTGAGGAAATCCACCTCCGCGCCCTGGAGGTAGGGCGCGCTGAAGGGGTCGACGACGACCGTGACGCCGTGTGACTCGAGCTCGTGGTCGCCCTCCTGGAGGCCGCGGTCGAAGCCGAGCGCATACTCGAAGCCGGAGCAGCCGCCGCCCTGCACGGCAACGCGGAGGACGTTTGCCTCGCCCTCTGGCTCCAGCACCTGGAGCTCCTTGATCTTCGCCGCCGCCGCCTCCGTGAGGGAGACGAGGGTCTCTGCGCGCTCGATGGTGGCCACGCTCGGATGGTAGCAGCGGCATCCCACGACCAGAACGCCCTGAACGGGTGACTTTGTAACAGTCGGCTCACGCATCGTTGAGCCGATTTTCCTGCCGCTCGTGCGGGCGTCGAACCTGCTACGTTCCGCGTGGCGACGCTAGGGAGGAAAACGCGGTGCTCGACAGCTGGCTTCCGTTCCTCATCTACGGGATCTTCGCCGCCGCGATCCCCGCCACGATGGTCGCCATGTCGTTCCTCTTCGCGACGAGACCGGCGGCGAGGACGCGCGCGCGCGGCGTTCCCTTCGAGTCGGGCGTGTCGACCGGGCCGCTGCCGGAGCAGCGCTTCACCGTCAGCTTCTACCTCACCGCGATGCTCTTCATCGTCTTCGACATCGAGATCGTCTTCCTCTACCCGCTCGCTGTCGTGCTCAACGAGCTCGAGTGGTTCGGGCTGATCGAGCTCGTCGTGTTCATCGGCATCCTCGCACTCGGCTACGTCTATGTCTGGCGAAAAGGGGCGCTCGAGTGGCGATAAACGACAAGCGCCTACGCGACTACGGCCTCAAGTCGGAGCGCGTGCTCTGGGAAGGAAAGGGCCCGGGTGTCTTCGAGCAAGAGGTCGCCGAGCTCGAGGACCGGCTCATGCTGACCACCTTCGAGCGAGCGGTGGCCTGGGCGCAGACGAAGTCGATGTGGCCCGACACGTTCGGGCTTGCTTGCTGCGCCATCGAGATGATGTCGATCGTCTCCTCCCGCTACGACATCGCGCGTTTCGGGATGGAGGCGTTCCGCGCCTCGCCGCGCCAGGCCGACCTGCTGATCGTCTCCGGGCGCGTCGTCCACAAGATGGCGGCGCCGTTGCGCGAGATCTATGACCAGATGCTGGAGCCGAAGTGGGTCATCGCCATGGGTGCGTGTGCGTCCTCCGGCGGGATGTTCAACAACTACACGACGCTCCAGGGCGTGGACAAGGTCGTCCCGGTCGACGTTCACGTACCCGGCTGCCCGCCGCGTCCGGAAGCCCTGATGGAGGGCATCGTCAGGCTGCACGAAAAGGTGCAGGCCGGCGTGCCGCCCGCCTACGAGATCCGCGGGGTGGCCGAGTGATCTACGAGGGCGTCCCCGGCGTCGTGGAGACGAAGGAGGCGCACGCGGAAACCACGCTCGTCGTCGACCCGGCGCGCCTCGTCGAAGCCTGCCTTCACCTCCGCGACGCACTCGGCTTCAACTTCCTGTCCGATCTCTCGGCAGTCGACTACCTCGGCTGGGGCGAAGAGCCGGTGGCCGGCTACTGGGGAGACGCCGGAGGGCGTAACCTCAACGCGCCTGGGACGGCCGCGCGGCCACGCACTCCCGAGCCCAAGTCGAAGCGCTTCGCAGTCAACTACCACCTGCTCCGCGTGGAGCCGGGCGCCCGCGAAGCGCGTCGCGTACGCGTGCAGATCTGGCTGGACGACGGCGAAGCTGCGCATAGCGTCATCCGCGTCTGGCCGACCGCCGACTGGCACGAGCGCGAGGCCTGGGACATGATGGGCATCGGCTTCGAAGGTCACCCGAACCTCGTCCGCATCCTCATGGAGGACGACTGGCAGGGCCACCCACTGCGCAAGGACTACCCGATCGGCGGCGAGCCCGTGCGGTTCTCCGACGAGGTCTGATGGCGATCGCAGCCCCCCGCATCTACGAGGGCACGCGCATCCCCTCGCCGATCCCGACGATGATCCAGGTGCCCGAGGAACGGCGCCGCCAGGCGGACATCCTCGAGATCAACTTCGGCCCCAACCACCCGTCCATGCACGGCGTGCTCCGCCTCGTCATCGAGCTCGACGGCGAAACGGTCGTCGGCCTGAGGGCGATCATCGGCTACCTACACACGGGCTTCGAGAAGTCGATGGAGCAAAAGACCTGGTGGAAGGCGATCCCGTACGCGCCACGCATGGATTACGTCTCCTTCCAGGCCAACGAGCTGGCGTTCGTGATGGCGATCGAGAAGCTGCTCGGCATCGAGGTGCCACCGAAGGCGATCTGGATGCGGACGCTCATGGCCGAGCTCAACCGCATCCACTCGCACCTCGTCTGGCTCGGTACGTCGGCGCTCGAGCTGGGCGCGATCTCCCCGTTCTGGTACGCGTTTCGCGAACGCGATCGCGTGCTCGATCTCTTCGAGCTCGTGGCCGGTGCGCGAATGCACACGCGCTACTTCCAGGTAGGCGGCCTGGCGGAAGACATCCCACCAGGCTTTTTCCCGCAATGCCGTGAGTTCTGCGAAGTGATGCCGGGCGCGGTCGACGAGTACGAGTCGATGCTCACCGAGAACCCGATCTGGCTGGCGCGGACGAAGGGCGTCGGCCTGCTGTCGGCCGAGGACGCGATCGCGCTCGGACAATCGGGACCCGTGCTACGTGGCTCCGGCGTCAACTGGGACCTCCGCAAGGCGGCTCCTTACCTCGCCTACGGTGACATCGACTTCGACGTTCCTGTCAGGGAGAACGGGGATGTCTACGACCGCTACAAGATCCACATGGACGAGATGCGCGAGTCGGTGCGCATCGTCGAACAGACCCTCGAAGGCATGCCGCCGGGACCGTGGATCGCGGACGACCGCAAAGTCGTGCTGCCGCCGCGCGAGGAGCTGCATACATCCATGGAGTCCGTGATCCACCACTTCAAGCTCGTGACCGAAGGCTTCACGGTGCCCGAAGGCGAGGTGTACGTGGCAGTGGAGTCGCCGCGCGGCGAGTTCGGCTGCTACGTCTGCTCGGACGGCGGCCCGAGGCCGTGGCGCGCGCGCTTCCGCGCGCCGAGCTTCGTCGCGCTCCAGGCGACCGCGACCTGCATCCGCGAGTCGCTCGTCGCCGACATGGTCGCCGTCGTCGGCTCGCTCGACACCGTCATGGGGGAAGTCGATCGATGACTCTCGCCACGGAGATCCAAGACGTCGCGGCCCGCTACCCCGATCGCCGCTCGGCGATGCTGCCCGCGCTGCGCATGGCGCAGGAGCGCTACGGCTGGCTGTCCCCGGAGGCGCTCGCCGAGGTGGCCGACGCGCTCGACTACACGACCGCCTACTGCCTGTCCGTCGCGTCCTTCTACGACATGTTCCATCTCGAGCCCGTCGGCAAGCACCAGGTGGAGGTGTGCACGAACCTGTCCTGCGCCCTCGTGGGCGCGCAGGAGGTCGTGCGGGCCTTCGAGTCCGAGCTCGGCATCTCGGCCGGTGAGACGACCGAAGACGGCCATGTGACGTTCCGCGTGGTCGAGTGCCTCAATGGCTGTGGTTACGCCCCGGTGATCGCGGTCGACCATCGCCAGCGGCATCCGGTCAGGCCGGAGGACGTTCCGTCGATCGTCGAGGAGCTTCGTGCCGGAGCGTAAGGCACTCCTGGCAGGCACCGACGAGCGCGATCTGACGCGGCTCGCCGACTACCAGGCGATCGGCGGCTACAAGAGCATCGAGAAGGCGCGGGCGATGACGCCGGACGACCTGATCGCCGAGCTCCAGCAGGCGAATCTCCGAGGGCGCGGCGGCGCCGGCTTCCCGATGGGCCGCAAGGCGTCGCTCATCGATCGCAAGAGCGGGCGGCCCGCGTACCTCGTCGTCAACGCCGACGAGTCGGAGCCTGGCGCGTTCAAGGACCGCGAGGTGATCGCGCGCGTCCCCCACCGGCTGCTCGAGGGCTGCCTCATCGCTGCCCATGCGATCGAGTCCGAGCATGTCTTCGTCTACATTCGCGGCGAGTACCTGACGGAGTACGAGATCCTGCAGGCGGCCGTCGACGAGGCTCGCGAGGCGGACATCTTCGGCAGCTGCGACCTCCTCGTGCACCGTGGCGCGGGGGCGTACATCTGCGGCGAGGAGACGGCGCTGCTGGACTCGCTCGAGGGCCGACGCGGACAGCCCAGGCCGCGGCCTCCGTTCCCGCCGGTGCAAGGCCTTTACGACTCGCCGACGCAGATCAACAACGTCTGCACGATCGCCACGGTGCCGATCATCCTCGAGCTGGGCGCGGCGGAGTTCGCGAAGATCGGCTCGGAGTCCTCGCCGGGCACAGCGATCTTCTCGATCTCGGGCAACATCGAGCGCCCGGGCAACTACGAGCTCGAGCTCGGCACTCCGATGCGGGAGCTCGTGTACGACATCGCCGGCGGCGTACCTGACGGGCGACAACTCAAGTGCGTCATCCCCGGCGGCTCGTCCGTGCCGGCGCTGACGCCCGACCAGCTGGACACGCCGCTCGACTACGACTCGATCCAGGCGGCGGGCTCGTTCTTCGGCGCCGCGTCGCTGATCGTCGTCGACGACCGCTGCTGCATGGTGCAGCTGGCGTTGCGAGCTACGAAGTTCTACATGCACGAGTCATGCGGGAAGTGCACGCCGTGCCGGGAGGGAACCCGCTGGATGGTCCAGCTGCTGGAGAAGATCGAGGCGGGAGACGCATCGCACGCCGACGTCGACCTCCTGGAGTCGATCGGCGAGGGCATCCTCGGCCGCTCGCTGTGCGCGCTCGGCGACTTCGCCGTCTACCCGGTGTCGAGCTTCATGCGGAAGTTCCCTGACGAGTTCCGCGCACACGTCGACCGCGGGAGCTGCCCGTTCGGCGATTCGTCCACGCTCGACGGGATCCTCGCGCCGTCCGACCAGCACGCACACCACGAGCCCGTGGAGGTGCCCGCGTGAGCGCATGCATCTTCTGCGCTGTCTCGGCAGGCCAGGCAGAGCGAAGCCTGGTCTACGAGGACGAGACCTCGGTCGCGGTGATGGACATCTCGCCCGTGAATCCAGGGCACGTGCTGGTGATCCCGAAGGAGCACGTCGTCGGTCTCGAGGATCTCACCGAGGACACGGCGTCGCATCTCGTCTCGATCGCGATGCGCGTTGCGCGAGGCCTCCGCCGCTCTTCGATCAAATCCGAGGGCATCAACCTCTTCGTCGCGGACGGCGAGGCCGCCGGGCAGGACGTCTTTCACCTCCACATGCATGTGTTGCCTCGCTTTGCCGGCGACCCCTTTCGCATCGATCGAGGAGGCGACTGGACACCGGCGCCGCGAGACGAGCTGGATCAGGTGGCGTCGCAGATCCGGGAGGCTCTTCTGTGAGCACGGCGGGGCTCGTCAAGCTGACCGTTGACGACCGCGAGGTCTCCGTACCGGCGGGCACGGGCCTCGTCGAGACAGCGGCGGCGGCCGGCATCGAGATTCCCGTCTTCTGCTACGAGCCGAGACTGGGCGCTCCCGTCGGCGCCTGCCGCATGTGCCTCGTCGAGATCGAGGGCATTCCCAAGCCGCAGGCCGGCTGCACGCTCACCGCGCAGGACGGCATGGTCGTGAAGACGGCGAAGACTTCCCAGCTCGCCGCGGCGGCACAGAAGTCCACGCTCGAGTTCATCCTCGTCAACCACCCGCTCGACTGTCCCGTCTGCGACAAGGGCGGCGAATGCCCGCTCCAGGACCTCACGTTCCGCTACGGGCCCGGCAACACGCGGATGACGTTCGACAAGCAGACGTCCGACAAGCCGATCCCGATCTCGCCGACCATAGCCCTCGACCGCGAGCGCTGCATCCTCTGCTACCGCTGCACGCGCTTCTCGGAGGACGTGGCGGAAGACGGCCAGCTGATTGCGAGGGACCGTGGATCGCTGTCGCAGATCGCGACGTACGAGGACCTCCCCTACCGAGCGCCCTTCTCGGGGAACGTCATCGAGCTGTGTCCCGTGGGCGCGCTGACCTCGACGCTCTATCGCTTCGAGGCCCGCCCGTGGGAGATCGTCAACGTGCCCACGGTCTGCGGGCTCTGCCCCGTGGGCTGCAATGTCAGCGCCACGATCCGCGAAGGCCGCGTGCGTCGCGTCTCCAGCCGCAACAACCCCGAGGTCGACCTCGGCTGGATCTGCGACAAGGGCCGCTTCTCGTATCCCTCGCTGCGGGCCGCCGACCGCGTGACGTCGCCGATGATCCGCGTCGAGGGCACGTGGCGCTTCGCCGATGCGACCTGGGACGACGCTCTCGACGAGCTCGAGCGGCTGGCGCGCGCCGCCGGCGACACGGTGGTACTCGCGCTTTCCGGCTCGGAGACGGTGGAGATCGCCTTCGCCCTGTCGCAGCTCGTGCGCAAGGCCTTCGGCTCGCACCGCGCCGTCCTGCCCGAGGAGACGAGCACGGCGCTCGATGCATACCGCGCTCCGCTGTCTGCGATTGCCGACGCGGAGATCGTCGTCGTCATCGGCGACGACCCGGTCGCAGAGCGGGCGCCGGTCGTCGACCTGTGGATCCGCGCGGCGAGGCGGAACGGCGGCGAGGTGATGACGTTCGGCCCTGCGGGAACGGTTCAGCGGCCGCCGGGGGACGCAGTCGCAGTCGTGCGGGAGCTGGCCGACAAGCGGAAGGCGCTCGGCAAGCGACTGCACGAGGCCGAGCGCGTGGCACTGATCTGGTCGGGCCCCGGCGGGCGCGGCGGTGCCGCGCTCGCGCCGCTCGCACAGGCTTTGGGCATCGCCGGCAAGCCCGGCAGCGGCGCCTACTACCTCCCCGCAACGCCCAACGGCCGTGGCGTCGCGGCGGCGTGGGAGGCAGCGGGCGAAGGCGAGGCCGGAACGCCCCAACGAGTGGGTCTGCTGCTCATCTCCGGCGAGGAAGCTGTGGCCGATCCCCGCGTCCGCGCGCTGGCCGAGCGCAGCGAGGCCGTCGTTGCGCTGACGATGTTCGCCGACGCCGTGCGCGGCTGGACACGAGTCGTCCTGCCGGGCGCGAGCTATCTCGAGCGCAACGGCACGATGATCAATCTCGAGGGTCGTGCCCAGCGCGTGCGCCTGACGGAAGATCCGCCGAGCCGCCCCGAGCTGGACTGGCTGGCCGAGCTCGCCGCCCGCTTCGGGGTCTCGCTCGAGCCGTTGCAGGAGCTGCCGGCGGCGGGCGACGGAGAGCTACCGGCTGCCGAGACGCCCGAGGCGCTCAAGCCACCGGTGGCGCCGAAGCTCCGCCTGACCCGCTACCGCGCGCTTTTCTCCGGCAGCGCTGTCGAGCGCGTGCCGCAGCTGCAGTTCCAACGGCCGGAGGCCGTGATCGAGCTCTCCCCGGAGGACGCGAAGAAGCGATCGATCGAAGCCGGTGAGACGGTCACCGTGCTCGCCAACGGCACGTCCGTCGAGCTCCGCGCACGAATCAACCGGCGGCTCGTGGCGGGAGCCGCGCGGGCGGCCGAGGAGCACGTCCGTGACCTCCCGGATCTCGTGGAGGTGCGGCCGTGACGTTCCAATGGGTCGTCTACCTCATCGAAGCGTTCCTCATCATCAACATCCTGCTGCTGTCCTTCGCGTACACGACGCTGCTCGAGAGGAAGCTGCTCGGCCGAATGCAGCTCCGTTACGGGCCGAACCGCGCCGGGCCCGTGGGGCTGTTGCAGCCGATCGCCGACCTCCTGAAGCTCATCCGCAAGGAGGCGTTCTTTCCGCGCAAGGTGGAGGCGATCCCGTACATCGTTGCGCCGGCCTTCTCCGCCTTCACTGCGCTGCTCGCCTTCAGCGTGATCCCCTTCGGAGAAGGCTGGGAGATCCACGGCTACGAGATCAACGGCGCGGTCGCGAACGTCGACATCGGACTGATCGTCGTCTTCGCGCTCGGCTCGATCGGCGTCTACGGGTTCATCGTCGGCGGCTGGGCGTCCGACTCGAAGTTCTCGCTGCTCGGCTCGATGCGGACGTGCGCGCAGCTCGTCTCGTACGAGGTCTCGCTGTCGCTCTCGGTGATCGGCGTGATCATGCTCTCGGAGTCGCTCAACCTCTCGTCCATCGTCGACAAGCAGATCGACACGATGTGGTTCGTCGTCCCGCAGCTCGTCGGCTTCGCCGTCTACTTCATCGCGGCGACGGCCGAGACGGCGCGCGCTCCGTTCGACCTGGTGGAGGCCGACTCGGAGATCGTCGCGGGCTATCACACGGAGTTCAGCGGCATGCGCTGGGGCCTCTTCCAGATGGCCGAGTACATCAACCTGATCGTGCTCTCCGCGCTCGCGGTGACGCTCTTCTTCGGCGGCTGGGAAGGGCCGTGGGCGCCGCTCGGGCCGCTGTGGTTCGTGCTCAAGCTGCTGCTCGCGATCACGATCTTCATCTGGATCCGCGCCTCCCTGCCGCGCCTGCGCTACGACCAGCTGATGCGCTTCGGGTGGAAGGTGCTGCTACCCGTCGCAACGCTCAACGCCCTGGTCACGGCCGTGGTGGTGGCGGCGTGAGCCCGAGCCCGCTCGACGCAGTTCGCGGCTTCGGCGTGACCTTCCGCCAGCTGTTCAAGAAGCCGATCACCGTTCAGTACCCCGAGGTCGTGCGTCCCGTCTACCCGCGTTTCCGCGGCCGCCACAGGCTCCACCGGCACGAGAACGGGCTCGAGAAGTGCGTCGGCTGCTCGCTCTGCGCGGCCGCCTGTCCCGCGGACTGCATCCGCGTCGTCGCCGCCGAGAACGAGCCCGGCAACCGCGTCTCGCCGGGCGAGCGCTACGCGCGGATCTACGAGATCAACATGAGCCGCTGCATCTTCTGCGGCTACTGCGAGCTCGCATGTCCCTTCGACGCGATCACGCTGGGCACCGAGTACGAGATCTCGGAGTACTCGCGCGACGACCTGATCTACACGAAGGACATGCTGCTCGCGCCGCCCATCAAGACGGTGCCCGTCGCCGACCCGGAGGAGTACGACACTCCCGAGCCGTTCTACAAGAGGCGTTCGTGACGCTCGTGGTCGCAGCGTCCGCCGGGGACGTGGTCGTCTGGGTCGTATGGGTCGTGGCCTCGGCCGCGTGCCTGGGATCCGCGGTTGCGGTCGTCAGCTTCGCCGACCCGTTCTACTCCGCGCTCGCGCTGATCGGGAACCTCGCCTCGCTGGCGGTGCTCTACCTGTTGCTGTCGGCGGAGTTCGTCGCAGCTGCGCAGGTGCTGATCTACGCAGGCGCCATCGTGGTCATGTTCCTGTTCGTGATCGCGTACGTCGGCGGCCGCGCCGACGCACCGTGGGCGGGAGCGCCCTCGGTCCAGACGTGGGCGGGAATCGCGGCAGCGGCGGCGATCCTCATCGAGGTGCTCGTCGTCATCGGCGTCGAGGCGGGCGGCGGCGACTTCGCCTCTGAAGCCGACATCTCGGCGGCATTCGGCGCGCCGGCGTCGATCGGCGAGCTCTTCCTGACCGACCACCTGCTCGCGTTCGAGATCACGTCGATCGTGCTGCTCGTCGCGGCAATCGGCGGCGTCATCCTCGGCTCACACGCGCGCCGGTTCGACGAGGCGGAGGCCGGCGAGTAGTGCTCGGGCCCGGCGTCGCGTGGTACCTGGCCATCGCGGCCACTCTCTTCACCGTCGGCGCTCTCGGCGTGCTCCTGCGCCGCAATCCGCTGATCGTCCTGCTCTCGCTGGAGCTGATGCTCAACGCGGCAAATCTCACGCTGATCGCCTTCGCGCGCCAGCACGGCTCGCTGGACGGGCAGATCTTCGCGCTCGCAGTCATGGCCGTTGCCGCCTCGGAGGTCGTCGTCGGCCTCGGGCTCGTCGTTGCCATGGCCCGCCGTAACGTCGCGCTCGACACCGACCGGCTGACCACCCTGCGCGGATGATCCCGGCCGCCTGGATCTGCCTCTTCTTGCCGCTCGCAGGCGCGCTCGCGATCACGCTCGCCGGCAACACGATCAACCGCCGCGCCGCCGGGCTGATCGGCACGGCGTCCGTCGCGGGCGCCTTTGTCGCTGCTGTCTGGTGCTTCGTGGAGATGCTCTCGCGCGACGAGGCGGAACGTGCGCAGTCGTCCACCGCGTGGAACTGGGTCACCGCCGGCAACCTCGACTTCGGCCTGCAGATCTACGTCGACCAGCTGGCGGTCTTCATGATGCTGATCGTCTCCGGCGTGGGCGCGCTGATCGTCGGCTACTCGATCGGCTACATGGACAAGGTCGACGAGGAGCGCCGCTTCTTCGCGTACATGGCGTTCTTCGTGTTCTCCATGCTGCTGCTGGTCGAGGGCGGCAACCTGCTGATGCTGCTGGCGGCCTGGGGCCTCGTCGGTCTCTCGTCGTACCTCCTGATCGGCTTCGAGCACGAGCGGCCGGCGGCCATCGCCGCTGCCAAGAAGGCGTTCATCATGAACGCGTTCGGCGACGCGACCTTTGCGCTCGCACTCTTCCTCCTGATCCAGCAGACGGGCACGCTCGAATACCAGGCCGTCTTCGCACAGGTGGACGGCCTGAGCTCGACGGTGGCGACGCTCGTCGCGCTCGGACTGCTGGGAGGCGCCGTCGCCAAGTCGGCGCAGCTGCCGCTGCAGACCTGGCTGCCGGACGCGATGGAAGGCCCAACGCCGGTGTCCGCCCTCATCCATGCAGCGACGATGGTCGTCGCCGGCGTCTATCTCATCTTCCGCACGGCGCCGATCTTCGAAGCCGCTCCGGAGGTGCAGGACACCGCGGCCATCCTCGGCGCGCTGACGCTCGTCGCCGCAGGGCTGATCGCGCTCGTGCAGACGGACATCAAGCGCGTGATCGCGTATTCGACGATGTCCCAGATCGGCTACATGTTCCTCGCCGTCGGCATCGGCGCGTACGCAACGGGGATGTTCCACCTGCTCACGCATGCCTTCTTCAAGGCGCTGCTGTTCCTCGCCGCCGGGATCCTCATCCACGCGCTGGCGGGGGAACAGGACCTGCGGAAGATGGGCGGCCTCAAGCGGCTGATGCCGTTCACGTACATCGCTTTCCTGGTCGGCGCACTCGCGCTGGTCGGCGTGCCTCCGTTCTCCGGCTTCTTCTCGAAGGACCCGATCCTCGCTAACGCACTGGATGCCGGCGACCTCGGCTACGTGCTGTTCGCGCTCGCGGCGGCGGGAGCATTCCTCACGGGCCTCTACACGTTCCGCATGATCTTCCTCGCGTTCGGTGGGGAGCCCTCGGAGGAGCTCCAAGCGCGCTACCACCCCCACGGCGGACAGGAAGGCCCGCCGTCGATGGTCGGCGTCGTGGCGATTCTCGCCGTGCTCTCGGCGATTGCCGGGTTCCTCCAGTTCGCACCCTTCTGGACTCCGGTGGACGACTTCCTCAATCCGGTGGCCGAGCCGCTCGTCGAGGCGACGAACGGCATGGAGGCGATCGCGAGCATCGTCGCCGTCGGCCTCGGCCTCGCCGGCATCGCAGTCGCCTGGCTCGTCTATTCGGCCAAGAGGTACCCGGCTCCTCGGCCGTGGGCGGTGCTCGAGCAAAAGCTCTACTTCGACCGGCTCTACGACGCGCTCTTCTACCGGCCCTCAGTGGCCACGGCGAAAGTCCTCTACGCCCTCGTCGAAGGGCCGCTCGTAGGCGGCTCGCTGACCGGGATCGCCACCGGCACCGGGCGCCTCGCGGGTTACGTCCGCGCTCTGCAGACGGGGATCGTGCGCACGTACGTCCTCGCCGTCGCCGCCGGTCTCGCCATCATCGTCCTCGTCTTCATCTCGGTGGCACAGCGTGGGTAGCTGGGTCACGACAGCGCTGATCCTCCTGCCCGCGGGAGCGGGACTCGTACTGTGGCTGCTGCCCTGGCCCAGAATCGCGGCGGGAGTCGTCGCCCTCGTCGTGTCACTCGCCGAGATCGGCCTCTGGATCGCCGCGCTGGCCGATTTCAACTTCAAACAGGCGGGCAGCACGCTCCAGTACGACGAGCAGGCGACGTGGTTCGGCGACCTTGGCATCTCCTACCACGTGGGCTTCCTCGGCATCGGCCTCTGGCTGGCGGGCCTGGCCATCGTCGTGCAGGCGGCAGCCATCGCGTATGCGATGCGCGCCGGGCGTGACCGGCCGCGCGCGTATTTCGGGCTCATGCTCTTCCTCACGGGCGCCATCGTCGGCGTCTTCTGCGCCCAGGATCTCCTGCTCTTCTACGTCTTCTGGGAGGCGATGCTGATCCCGCTCTACCTCCTCGTGGGCGTCTGGGGAGGAGAGGGCAGGCAACGCGCGACGCTGCTCTTCGTTATCTACACGATGGCGGGCTCGCTGCTGATGCTGGCCGCGATCATCGTGTTCGGCCTCTCGGAGGGTACGTTCGACATCCCGCAGCTGCGAACCGCAGGCGGCTCGACGTGGCTGTTCCTCGGCTTCGCGGTCGCGTTCGCCGTCAAGGCGCCGCTCTTCCCGTTCCACGGCTGGTTACCGTCCGCATACCGTGAGGCTCCGCCAGAGGTGGCGGGAGTGCTTTCCGGCGTCGTCTCCAAGGCGGCGGCGTACGGCTTCCTCTACATCGCGATCGTCCTCTTCCCCGGCCCCGCGGCCGACCTGCGCGTGCCGATCCTCGCACTGGCGGCGATCGGCCTCGTCTACGGCTCGCTGCTTGCCTTCAGAGCACCTGACATCCGCGGCGTGATCGCGTATTCGAGCCTCGCACAGCTCGCGCTGATCACGCTCGGCCTGTTCGCGACGAACCTCGCCGGTTGGAACGGCGCCCTCCTGCAGATGGTGAACCACGGCCTCTTGTCGGCGACGCTGTTCATGCTCGCCGGTCTCGTGGAGTGGCGCGCGGGGACCGGGCGCTTCGACCGGCTCGGCGGCATGGCCCATGGCCGACCGGCTCTGGCCACGGTGCTGATGGTGACCGGCGTCATCGCGCTGGCCGTCCCCGGATCGACTGCGTTCGCAGGAGAGTTCCTCATCCTCACGGGTGTCTTCAACACGGGTTGGGGCTGGGCGGTGGTGGGCGCGATCGCCATCGTGCTCGCCGCGATGTACATGCTGCGTCTGATCTCTGCGGTGCTCCACGAGCGTGAAGGGAGCGCCGTGAGAAGCGAAGCTCGTGATCTCCGGCTCGTCGAGCTGGCCGTGCTCGTGCCGCTCATCGCCTGCCTGCTCTTCCTGTCCGCCTGGCCGGCGGCGGTCACCGACCACAGCTTCGGACAGACATCATCCACGCCCGGGCTAGCAAACCTCCTGGAGCCATTCGAGTGACGCTCGCCGCCATTCCCACGCCCGAGGTCGATTGGTACGCGCTTGCGCCGCTGGTCATCTTGCTCGGCGGCAGCTGCCTCTGCGTGCTGGCAGCAGTGCTGCTGCCCGGGAGCTGGAGGCTGCCGGCCGGCGCCGTCACTGCCGTCGGCTGCTTCGCCGGAGCCGGCATCACCGCCGCTTTTCTCTTCGCCGACAGCTCCACTCCTGAGAGCATCGTTGCCGGTGCCGCCGTGCGCGACCGCCTTGGCTCGTTCACCAGCGTCATCATCTGCGGCATCGGCCTGCTCGCGGCGGGCGTGGCCTGGCGGCACGGCTTCCGTCACCACCAGGCCGAGTACTACGCGCTGCTCCTGGCGGCGGCCGCCGGCATGGTCTTCCTCGTCCAGGCGACGAACCTGATGACGCTCTTCCTCGGCCTGGAGTGGTTCTCGATCGCGCTCTACATCCTGTGCGCGTACGACGTGGGCGTGAAGGGCTCGCTGGAGGCCGGACTGAAGTACCTCGTCGTCGGCGGCTTCGGCTCGGCCGTGCTCCTCTTCGGATCGGCATTCGTCTACGGCGCGACGAACGAGCTGGGCTTCTCCGAGATCGCGGCGGCCACCACGCAGCAGGAGCTCGGCGACAGCCTCTTCCTGCTCTCCGGCCTGGCCATGATCATCGTCGGCCTCGGCTTCAAGGTCTCTGCGGCGCCGTTCCACATGTGGACGCCGGACGTCTACGAAGGGGCGCCGACACCGGTCACTGCGTTCATGGCGGCAGCCACGAAGGCGGCGGCGTTCGTGCTGGCAATGCGGCTGCTCGTGACCGCATTCCCGGACGAGGCCGATCTGTGGACGATCGCGCTGGCCGTCATCGCATGCGTCTCACTTGCAGTGGGGAACCTGGCCGCCATCGTGCAGACGAACCTCAAGCGGCTGCTCGCATACTCGTCGATCGCGCAGGCGGGTTTTATGCTCATCTCGCTGGCCTCGGCGGACGAGACGAGCGGCACCGCGCTGCTCTTCTACCTCATTCCCTACGGGGCGGCATCGCTGGGCGCCTTCGCAGTCGTCGCCGCGCGGGAGCGTGAGCTCGGGCGGCCGGCCACGCTGGAGACGATGGGCGGACTGGGCTGGGAGCGGCCGCTGCTCGGCGGCGCGATGTGGGTCTTCATGCTGAGCTTCGCAGGGCTGCCGCTGACCGGCGGCTTCGTGGCGAAGTTCTATGTCTTCGCATCTGCCTGGGACCGCGGCTGGAACTGGCTCATCGTCGTCGGAGTCATCGCCACTGCCTGTCAGCCTCTACTACTACCTCGCGGTCATTCGCGCGATGTACATGCGGCCGGCCATGCCGGTGGCGATGGCGGCCGGAGGACAACCGCCGAGAGAGCTCGCACTGTCGGCCGCGGTCTTGGGCTGCATGGTCGTGGTCGTCGGCTCGTTCTTCGCGGTCCAGCCGCTCATCGACCTGGCCCGCGACGCCGCGGCCTCGCTCAACTTCCCGTACTGACCCGGAGGTCGCGCTCTTGGCGTACCATTAGGCTGGAAGGATGGCTGGAACGCTGACCTGGCTGGGCCACTCGGCCTTCCGGATCGACACGCCCGGCGGCAAGCGCATCTACGTGGATCCGTTCCTCAACGGCAACCCGAAGTGCCCCGAGGCGGAGCAGCAGCCCGAGCGCGTCGACATGATCCTGCTCACGCACGGGCACGGCGATCACGTACGGCGACACGCTCTCGCTGCCGGCAGTTCTCGCCGCGACGGTCATCGCGCCCGTCGAGCTCCGCTGGCTGGCTGGAGGCCCAGGGCGTCGGGATGGCCAGGCTCGCGACCCGGCAAAGGCGGCACGGTGGACGCGGACGGCAGTCAAGGTCACGCTCACGGACGCGCAGCACTCGTCGAGCTCGATCTCCGACAAGTACGTATGGGCGAGCCGACTGCGGCCTCATCGTCGAGCTCGAGGACGGCGCGACGCTGTACTTCGCTGGCGACACGAACGTCTTCGGCGACATGGCGCTCATCGCGCGGATCTACGAGCCGAGCGTCGCGGTGCTGCCGATCGGCGACCACTACACGATGGGGCCGCGAGAAGCGGCGGTGGCCCTCGAGTTGCTGGGCGTCCAGCGCTGCGTGCCCTGTCACTGGGGGACGTTCGGGCTGCTCACGGGCACGCCGGACGCGTTGCGTGAGCTCGCGCCGACCGGTGTGGAGATCGTGGACGTCGAGCCCGGCGGCTCCGTCGAGCTGTGAGAGAGCGCTGGCTCGGCGCGACGGGGCGCCGGATTGCAGAGATCGTCGTCGAGGGAGAGGTCGAGTTGCCGGACGACGCGCTCGTGCTGGACCAGCTCGATGCGGAGGCGTTGCGTGAGGCATTCGACCGCGGCAGGCCGGTACTCGTCCGCGCCGAAACGGCCGCCGACGTACGGGCCGCACTGGCGCGTCCCGAGGTGTCGTGCGTAGTCATCCAGGCGGAGCGTCGTGAGCTGCTCGAGCTCGACTTCCGCACGCTCACGTATGGCTGATCGACTCGTCGCGACGTACTCGATCGTCGCGTGCGACCTCGAGGCGGGACAGTGGGGCGTCGCGGTCCAGTCGAAGTTCCTCGGCGTCGGCGCCGTCGTTCCCTGGGCTGAGCCGCATGTGGGAGCTATTGCTACCCAGGCCTTCGCCAACCCGCGCTACGGCCCCGATGCTCTCGGGCTGCTCCGTGACGGGCTCGGTGCCGAGGAGACCGTGAAGCGCCTGACGGCCGCCGACGACGGACGGGCCGAACGACAGCTGGGCATCGTCGACGGCGAGGGTCGCTCCGCCACGTTCACCGGCGAGGAGTGCAACGAGTGGGCTGGTGGGCGCGGCAGGCGCGGGCTATGCAGCGCAGGGCAACATCCTCGTCTCCGCCGCCACCGTCGACGCGCTCGCGGAGACGTTCGAGGCCGGCGCAGGAAGTCCGCTCGCCGCGCGGTTGGTCGACTGCCTCGACGCGGCCCAGGCGGCGGGCGGCGACAGCCGAGGCCAGCAGTCGGCCGCATTGCTCGTCGTCCAACGGGACGCGGGCTATGCGGGGCTGTCCGACTCGCTCGTCGACCTCCGCGTCGACGACCACGAGCGGCCGCTCGACGAGCTCCGCCGGCTCTACGATCTGCACCGGGAGGTGTTCGCACGTGAGTAAGTACGAAGTGCTGAAGATCGACGACCTGGACCGCATCCCGGTCGCGGAGGGGCTCGAGTGGCGCCCGATCCGCAGGCGGCTCGGCATCCGCGCGTTCGGCATGAACGCCTACACGGCCGAGAAGGTCGGCGACATCGTGGTCGAGGAGCACAACGAAGGCTCGGGCCACGAGGAGGTCTACGTCGTCGTGTCGGGCCTCGCGCGGTTCACCGTCGACGGGGACGACTTCGACGCTCCCGCCGGCACGATCGTCTACCTCCCGGATCCGGGTGTCGTGCGCTCTGCGACGTCGCAGGAGGACGGCACGACCGTGCTGGCGGTGGGCGGCTGGCCGGACAAGGCGTTCGAGCCCTCCGGTTGGGAGTGGCGCTTCGAGGCGGAGCCGCTGTCAGACGCGGGCCGCCACGAGGAGGCGCTCGCGATCATGCAGGACGCGCTCGAGCAGTTCGGCGAGAGCGGCCCCGGCCTCTATCACGTCGCACGTTTCGAGCACCGGGCCGGCCGCGACGACGACGCGGTCGTCCACCTACGCCGCGCGCTCGAGCTCGATCCCGAGCTGCGGCAGTACGCGGAGCAGAACGCGGACCTCGCGCCGCTGCTCGACTCCGTCTAGGAGTCGCCGGGCAGCCGCTGTCCGGCGGCGAGGATCCGGAACGCAGGCACGGGATCGGCCTCCGGCCGCGCGACGACGAGCAGCGCGCCGTGCGTCTGCACGCCAAGCGCCTGCACGAGCAACTGCAAGCCGGCCGCGAGGGCGAACGCCTTGTGCGCCTGCTCGCCGCCGAAAGGAACGAGATCTTCCGGCTTCGCGAGCCCGGCGATGACATCACCCTGCGTGACCTTGCCCATCGAGACGTCGGAGACGAACGGCTTGCCATCCGAGGAAGGAACACCGACGGCCAGCGGCGTCGTGCCCACGAGCGGCTCGCCTCCATCGGGATGTGC
This sequence comes from uncultured Actinomycetes bacterium, assembly GCA_963711315.1. Classification (GTDB taxonomy): domain Bacteria; phylum Actinomycetota; class Thermoleophilia; order Gaiellales; family Gaiellaceae; genus PALSA-612. Next base: position 218,537 of record CAVQDQ010000004.1, on the reverse strand, counting down.
AAGCCGCGGCGGTGAGGTCGCGGTCAGCGCGGCCGAGAGCCCGCCCGCGGCGAGCCGCCGCACCCAGTAGCCGAGCATCCCTGTCGGAAAACAGTTCGCAGCCACGATCACGCGCGCTCGCTCGGGAGGCTCGGCCAACTGCGAGTCGCAGATCGCGGCGAGGGTCAGGTAACCGACCGCTCCCTGTCCGTCCCAGCGCTCGAAGCCGGGCTCGGAGACGATCCGCGCCGGTCGGGCGGTAGTGTCCAGCCCTTCCAGCCTCGCCAGCCAGTCGATGCGCGCGAACCCGTGGCCGAGCTTCCCGCGCCGCTCGGCGTCGAGGAAGTGATCGGCGAGCACGGTCGCGTCCTGCTCGCGTGAAGCCGAGTGCCCTGATGCGCTCACGCGTCGTTTCTAGTCGGTCATAGACGCACTTTGCACGCTTCTTACACGCGCCTTACGGAACGCTGCCGGAACGCGGGGACCTTCCTGTTTCGAGTCAGCGATGAACTGTTCCCTATGACTTGGGAGGTTCTGAATGCGACGTCTTCATTGGTTTTTCGTGGCCGTAGCCGCGCTCGTCATGACGAGCGTCGCTGTCGGCGCCGTGCCGAAGAAGGTAACGGTGGCCGGACACGTCCAGGCCGTTTCTCCGGTCTCGATCAAGGTCGCCGGTACCACCTGTGTGTTTGCTCCCACGAACTCGCGCATGATGATGCCCGCCATCATTCGTGACATCGCCGTCGGCGACGCCGCGACGCTGTCGTGTGTGCGCTCGAACGGCAGGCTCGTCGTCGCGAGCGTCGTCGAGCGACCCGCCGGCGCCGTGATCGTTCGCGGAGCAGTGAGCGCCACGGACAACTCCATCACGATTCGCGGTGTGACGTGCACGTTCAGCGTCAGCGGTTCGCCGAACCCGCGAATCATGATGCCGACGACCATCCGCGGCCAGGGTCTGATGGCCTGCCTCCGGCCAACGGCCTCAACGTGCTCTCGGCAGCTGCCGAGCTCACGCCGCACTCCGGACAGGTCATCCTGATCTCCGGGAACGTCTCCGTGGTGAGCAACACCGGCATCACGGTTAGCGGCGTGACGTGCCTCCTGCCGCGTGCTACGAAGCCGCTGCCCGGAATGCCGGTCTGGATCAAGGGGGTCGGCGTGGGTGACGCCGTTCTCCTGGCGTGCACGTCGATCAACGGCCACCTGGTCGCGACGGGCGTGACCGACCGCTAACCACCGTCTCGAAAAGCACGAAACGAGAAGGCGCCCGCAAGGCGCCTTCTCTCTATGGGATGACGGGTAGCTCCTTGACGATGCCCACGCCCTGCTCGCGCTCGGCAGCGAGCACGGTCTCGGCGATCTCCACGATCGCGCGGCTCGCGGCAGCGTCCGGCTGTGCCCAGACGAGCGGCTCGCCCTTGTCGGCCGACTCCCGGAGCGCCGTGTCCAGCGGCACCGTGCCGAGCAGCGCCATCCCCAGAGACTCGGCGAGCTGGGCTCCACCGCCTGAGCCGAACACCTCAGAGCTCATGTTCTCGATCACTCCCAGCAGCCGCATGTTCGTCTTCTGGGCCATGAGCGCGGCGCGCGCAGCAACGTCCTGAGCCAGCGGCTGCGGCGTCGTCACGACGATCGCCTCCGCCCGCGGCAAGAGCTGGCCGAGCGAGATGGCGACGTCGCCAGTGCCCGGCGGCATGTCCACGAGCAGGATGTCTAGCTCGCCCCAGTGGACGTCGGACAGGAACTGCTCGAGCGCTCGGTGCAGCATCGGGCCACGCCACATGACGGCGGCGTTCTCCTCGAGGAAGAAGCCGATGGACATGAGCTTCAGGCCGTTGCGGACCGGCGGCACGATCATGTCGTCGACCGCCACCGGGCGTTGCGAGACGCCGAGCAGGTGTGGAATCGAGTAGCCGTAGACGTCTGCGTCGAGCACGCCCGTCCGGCAGTCGAGCGTCGCAAACGCTGCCGCGAGGTTCGCCGTCAGCGTCGACTTGCCGACGCCGCCCTTGCCGCTGGCAACAGCCAGGACGCGCGTCGAGCGGTCGACGGCGATGCCCTTCGTGCGACCGGCGACGTCGCCGCGGAGCTTGGTGGTCAGAGCCGCCCGCTCGTCCGGCGTCATGACTTCGAAGCCGACTCTCGTGCTGTCCACGCCTGCCACCGCGCCCACGTGCTCTGCAACCTGCTCCGAGAAGCTCTGGCGCAGCGGACATCCGGCGATGGTGAGTGCGATCGTCACGGAGACCGCGCCGCCGTCGATCTCGACGTCGCGCACCATGTCGAGCTCCGTCACGGGCCTGCGCAGCTCGGGATCGATCACGCGCTCGAGCGCGGCCAGAACGTCGTCGCGAGTGGCAGTCACGACCCGAGAGTACCCGTGGGGCTCTCCATCGCAGAAGATGTGCGAGGTGACCTGGGCAGGCTTCGTGTGGAAGAACCTCTGGCGCCGTCCCGCGCGCACCGGGCTGACGGCGGCCGGCGTCTCGATCGGCGTGGGCCTCATAGTCGCGCTGCTCTCGATCGCGGCGGGCGTGCGCAACACCGCCTCGGATCTCATCCACATCGGCCGCGCCGACTTCGGCGTCTTCCAGGAGGGCGCATCCGACCTGACCCGCTCGCTGCTGCCACAGTCGCTCGCGAAGCGGATCGCGGCCACGGACGGCGTGGACGACGTGGCCGGCATCTACCTCCGTGTGGAGGAGGTGCAAGGCAGGGAGTCGACCCTCGTCGTCGGCTACGACCCCGAGGAGTTCCCCGCCCGCCGGCTCGTGATCGTCGACGGCAGCCGTCCGCGGGGGGAGGAGGCGCTCGTCGGCGACGCGGGTGCCCGAACGCTCGGCCTCACCCCGGGCGACACCGTCGAGGTCGAGGGGCGGCGGTTCCGCGTGGCCGGTCTCTACCACTCCGGCAACCGTTTCATCGACGGCGCCGTCGTCCTGCCGCTCACGACCGTTCAGTCGCTCGCGTCGAGGCCGGGGGAGGTGACAACGTTCGGCGTCACCGTCACGCTGGGTCGACGACCTGCTGACGTGGCAAAGCTCGTGGAGAAGCGAGTTCCCGGCGCGGTAGCGGTCACCGAGCCCGGCGCGGTCGTCAAGGTCGACACCTCGAGCCGCCTGATCATCGACGCCGGCTGGATCTTCTCGGTGATGGCACTCATCGTCGGCGGCATCGGCGTGCTGAACACGATGGCCATGTCCGTCTTCGAACGGATCCAGGAGATCGGGATCATGCGCGCCGTCGGCTGGCGCAAGCGCCGGATCGCGCTGCTCATCCTCAGCGAGGCGGCCGGCATCGGCCTGATCGCGCTCGCCCTCGGGCTCTCGCTCGGCTATCTCGCCGCAGAGCTCTTCACGTCGCAGGGCAGCATCTCCACGCTTGCCGAGCCGGACTTCACGGCAGGCGTCTTCGCGTGGGGACTCGCGTTCGCGCTCGGGGTAGCGCTGATCGGTGCCCTCTATCCCGCCTGGCGTGCGGTCAGCCTGAGGCCGATAGAGGCGCTGCGTCGCGAGTAGCGGGATCGACGCGGCCGTCGCGGATGCGCAGGATGCGATCGGCAGCACCGGCCACGGCGTCGTCGTTCGTGACGAGCACTATCGTCATCCCCCGCTCGGCGCGGAGCCGCAGCAGCAGCTCGACGATCTGGGCGCCCGTAGTCGAGTCGAGCGCACCCGTGGGCTCGTCGGCGAGCAGCAGCTTCGGATCGTTCGTGAGGGCGCGGGCGATCGCCACGCGCTGGCGCTCGCCGCCGGACAGCGTGCTCGGCGAGGCGTCGGCCCGATGGGCGATGGCACATGCCTCCAGCAGCTCGTCGGCCTTCGCCACGCGCTCGCGCCGAGGCAGGCCACGACCGATCATCGGCACCTGGACGTTCTCGCGTGCGTTCAGCGTGGGGATGAGGTGGTGGAACTGGAAGACGAAGCCCACGGTCGACGCCCGGTAGCCGGCTGCGTCCGGAAGCTTTCTGAGATCCGTGCCGCCGACGCGTGATCGTGCCCGAGTCGGGGAGATCGAGGGCGCCGATGAGGTTCAGCAGCGTGCTCTTGCCGCAGCCGGACGGCCCCACGATCGAAGCGAAGTCCCCCGCCTCGAGCTCGAACGAGACCTCGTCGAGAGCGACGATGCGCCCGCCTTCGAACGACTTCGTGACGCGGTCGACGACGACGTCGGCGCCCCCGTTCGAGCCCGTGCTCACTCCGGCTTCACGAGCCGCTTCAGGATCTTCTTGTAGGTCTTGCCGCCGATCTTCGCCTTCACCGTCCAGCGGAGTGTGAGCCCGCCGAGCTGGCTCGCCAGGCGCGCATCCTCCGGAAAGATGATGTAGTCGCGGAACGTGCCCTTGAAGGGCCAGTTCGTGATCGGCTTTGGCGGACCTGGGTTCGGGTACCCGGTCGGCCCGTAGTCAATCGGGTGAGCTGTCCCGAGCGGGTCGATCACAACCGCGGTCAACGTGGCCCGTATGGCCCTGCCCTGGAGATTCGTGACTTTGATGGAGTAAGGCCACTTGACGTTGATCTTCGGCTGGGCAGCGGGCGCCTTCAACGTCGCCTTGATGCCCGTGGCGGCTCCCGCGAGCGGCACGGCGAGTAGCGCTAAGAAGACCGCGGCGAGCTTCATTCGCATGGCCGAATCGTACTCAGCGCAGAGCGGCTGAGAGCTGTGCGCAGGCCTCGGGCGTGCCGGCGGCGGCCAGGCGCGAGCGCGGCACGAGGTCCAGCGGCGCGGCCGAGAGCGGCGGGTCGTCGAACAGCTCCACGGCAAGCCCACGTTCCCGGACGAGCAGCTGCGCGGCCGCGATGTCGACCGACCGTGCGGGGCGCAGCGAGGCCACCGCGTCCACACGTCCGGCTGCGAGATGGCAGAGAGAGAGCGCCAGCGAGCCCATGACCCGCAAGCGCTCGGCGATTCCCACGAGCGAAGGAGCGTGCTTCGCCACCAGAGCGGTCTTCGTCGCCTCTAGGCCGAGCAGCTCGATCGGATCCTTGGGCAGCGGTCCGTCCAGCGGAGATCCGTTGAGCCTGGCCCCTTCTCCGCGCACCGCCGACCACTCCTCCCCGGAGCCGAAATCGTGCACGTAGCCGAACTCGACGTCGGCCATCGTCGGGCCGTCGGCTACTGCGATCGACAGCGAGAAGAACGGGATGCCGCGCTTGGCATTGATGGAGCCGTCGATCGGGTCGAGGACGACCGTGACAGCGCCCTTCAGCGCCCGCAGCCCGGTGGCCGAGCTCCTCCGAGACCAGTGCGAAGTCGACTCCCGACGAGTCGAGCAGCGATACGACGGCACCCTCGGCTGCCGCGTCGATGGCCGTCGTGTCGTCTCCACCCTCACCGCTGCCCACCACGACCTCCCGCTCGTCGCGCGTCGGCAGCTCGGCGAGCACCGCCTGTACCTCGGCGGTCGCCGCACGACAGAGCTCCAGCCAGTCCTTCACAGCGGATGGAAAAGCAAGCCGGAGGGAAGCTTGGGATAGAAGTACGTGCTCTTCTGGGGCATCGTCTCGCCGCGCTGGGCGAGCTCGCGGACCAGCTCCACGCTCGGCGGACGCACGAGGACGGCGGCCTCGGCGGCGCCGGAATCGACGGCCGCTCTCGCCTTCTCCTCGTACGGCGTGTACGTGACTCCCTCGAGCCCGAGCCGGTCGATGAGCGCTGTGTCCGGCTCACCGGGCTCCCCGACCACGACGGCTTGTGCCGCTCCTCCGGTAGATGACGGCCGCCGAGCGGTCGCCTGGCAGCTCGCCGTCGAAGGGCCGCTCGCCGTCGACGGGCTCGAGGCGCTTCGCGATGCGATGGGTCGGGAAGATCGTCAGCCCCTCCTGCTGGGTGGGCACGATCGCCGCCAGGAGCCACGCGCTGTCCTCGCTGCCCTCCTCGGCGTGAAAGGCCAGGGTCGTCTCGTACCGGTGATGGCCGTCCGCGATCAACAGCTGCGCGTCGGCGAGGATGCTCGGTGGATCGCCCTCCAGGCGCCAGAGCGTGCTCCGCACGCCTTCCAGCTCCACCTCGAGCACGCTCTCTCCCTCAGGCCGCTCCAACCGGCCGTCGTAGAGCAGGAAGATCGGCTCCACAAGGGCGCGTAGAGCACGAAGCAACCGCAGCCGCCCTTCCTTTGGCCCGGCATGCGTCCGCTCGTGTGGCAGGACGACGCCGGCCTCGTACGGCTCCGCGCGCAGCGAGCACATCAGCCCCTCGCGTGTCCGCGCCACACCGTCGGGCCCCACGTACTCCTGGGCCAGCCACCAGCAGGCAGGGTCCTCCTCGCGCGTCAGCGTGCCGTCGGCGAGCCATTCGGACCACAGCCGGGCGGCCTCCGCCTCATCGTCGGCGAGCGTGAGGTGGACCACGTTGTGCGGGCTCGCCGCGAGGTACCGCTCGCGCGCTTCGGCGTCGAGAACGTCGTACGGCGGGGCGACGAGCGAGCCGAGCGGCCCTGCTCGCCGCTCGTCGTAGCGCACGGCCCTGAACGGTCTCACCTGCGCCACGGCTGGGCGAGCCTACCAGCCGGGTTCCGGCCTAGACTCGCTGGAATGGCGGCGATCTCGGAGCTTGCGGAAGACGGGGTCGTCGAGGGCACCTATGCAGTCGCGCGCAAGCGGCGCCTGAGGACGCGAACCGGCTCCGACTACCTCGCGCTGGAGCTCGTCGATCCCAGCGGCCGCATCGAGGGACGCGTCTGGCACGACGTCGACCTCCTCGACAGCCGTTTCGCCGAGGGTGATGCTGTGCGCATCCTTGGCCGCGTCGAGCGTTTCCGGAACCAGCTCCAACTCGACGTGCGTGCGATCGAGCCGGATGAGGATGCCGACCCGGTCGAGCTGACACCGTCGCTCCGCCGCGATGCCGACGAGCTGGAGGGCTTCCTCGACTTCCTCGCCGGCGAGATCACGCACGCCGGCTTGCAGGGGCTCGTCAGGACGGTCCTCGGCGATGCGGCGCTCCGCCGCAGCTTTCGCGCGCTACCCGCCTCACCCGAGACGCACCACGTATACGCGGGCGGACTGCTCGAGCACACGGTCGGCGTCGCCACGATCTGCCGTGAGCTGGTACAGCTCCATCCGCGGCTGCGCTCCGACCTCCTGTTGGCAGCCGCCCTGCTCCATGACGTCGGCCGAACACGCGAGCTGAAGCCGGGCCCGGGATTCCAGGTCACCGAGGAGGGCCGCCTGCTCGGACACGTCCACCTCGGCCTGCGGCTCATCGAGGAGCGAGCGGCAAAGCTCGACGAGAGTGCGCGCGCCGAGCTGCTCCACGCCATCGCGTGTCACCACGACGCCCGCGCGGCGCGAACCGCCGAGGCAGCCTGCCTCTACCACGCGAACCAGCTGGACGCGCTCGCCGCCACGCGGCCCGTCGAATAGCGGCGCCGCATGTGGGAGGAGATCGCGGCGCGGTTACCCGGCAAGCTCGTGACGGTCGAACCGCTCGACCGCACCCACGAGGACGGCCTGTTCCGGGCTGCTCAGGACATGGACTGGTCGTTGATGCCCGTCGACCCGTCCGCCGACAAGGAGCAGTTTCACGCGTGGCTCGATGAGGCGCTCGGACACGGAGCGCGTGGCGAGCACGTCCCGTTCGCGGTGCTCGACGCGACGACGCTCACGCCGCTCGGCAGCACGCGCTACCTCTCACTCCGTCCGGAGCACCGCGGTTTGGAGATCGGCTGGACCTGGCTAACGCGCTCGGCCTGGTCGACGGGCGCGAACGTCGAGGCGAAGCTGCTGCTGTTAGAGCACGCGTTCGAGCGCCTCGGCTGTATGCGGGTCGAGTTCAAGACGGACGCCCTGAACGAACGCTCCCGGCGAGCGCTGGCAGCCCTCCCCGCAGAGTTCGAAGGCGTGTTCCGCAAGCACATGCTCGCCGGCAACGACGGCACGCGTCTGCGCGACTCCGCCTGGTTCGCGATCGTCGACGACGACTGGCCGCAGGTGAAGACCAACCTCGAGCGGAGACTTCGATCGAGAGGTGACGGCCGGGCGTCGTAGTTCGACCCGAGTGGCCTATTCGGGAGCGCGTTCGTAGCTGACCCGACGGCGCAAATTGCCTTCGCCGGCGGAGTCGAACCAGATCGAGATCAGCACTGCGCCACGCGACGCCGGGGACTCCACCAGCTCCGCGTACTCGAGCGCGGCGGCGCTGCCCCGGTCCGCGATCGCCGCGAGAGCCTTGGCGTTCCCTGCTCGCTCGGCGGCGGCGTGCGCCTTGTTCCAGCAACGAACCTCGGCGTGGAGCTCCTCACCGTCCTCACGCCGGATCCGGTAGTCCAGTGCCCAGCCGTCCTGTGAGGGATCCGTGAGGTCGTGCGTCTCGACCACTTCGGCCATCGGCGCCACCGTACCAACGGCGACGCATAACGGAGTCCCGCGATTAGGGGCTGAAGCGGATGTGCAACACGTCGCCGTCCTCGACGAGGTAGTCCTTGCCCTCGAGCCGCTGGAGGCCGCGCCTGGCAGCCTCGGCGCGCGAGCCGCACTCGACGAGATCGCTCACCTTGATCACCTCGCAGCGAATGAAGCCGCGCGCGATGTCCGAGTGGATCTCGGCGGCCGCTTCGAGCGCCGTCTGGCCGCGTCGCAGGGTCCACGCCCGCGCCTCCGTCTCGCCACCGGTGAAGAACGTGATCAGGCCAAGCAAATCGCGCAGCCTCCGTACGACCTCGTCGAGCGCCGAGGGGCCTTCCCGGTACTCCGCCGCCTCCGACTCACCCAGCTCTGAGAGCTCGAGCTCGAACGCAAGGTCGATCCCGCCGGAGCCGTTCTCGACCACGACCTGCGGCTTCGTCGTCAACGGCTCGAGCTCCCGAGGAACCTCGCCCACGTGGTCGCTCAGGTTGCCACCCGCGTCGAGATGCGCGAGCAGCGCCTCGAGTGCCACCGCTTCCGAGCGAAGTCTCGCGTCCCCGGACTTCGCCTGTGTGCGCACCCGCTGGAGCCGCGCCTCGACGTGATCGCGGTCTGCCACCAGCAGCTCGAGTGAGAGCTGCTCGAGATCGCGGGCGGGATCGGCGCCCGGCGAGTAGCCGTCCACCACGCAGAGCAATGCATCGACACGACGGAGGTTGCCGAGCAGCGCCGCGCCGGTGCCCGGGACGTCTTCCACGCGGATCACTGCCGGCGTCGCCTTTGCCGAGCCGTCGACGCGCGCCACGCCGGCAAGACGAGAATCGGCGATCTCGGCCATGCCCACGTGCGCCTTCGCGTCGTGCATCTCGGCGCCGGCTCGTGTCAGCGCGTTGAAGAGCGTCGTCTTGCCCGACCGCGGCAGGCCGATAATCCCGACCTCGAGTCCCACGAAGAGCCTCTACTGCGTGAAGCCGACGCGCGCCTCGCGCGCGTACCGCTTGACGTACAGCACCTGAGCCAGCACGACGAGGAAACGGCCGTCCTCGCCGCGCAGCTCGCAGACGGCGTCCTCTCTCGCCCGCAGGGACTTGTCGAGCGCGTCAGCGTCCTCGACTGGCACTCGCATCGAGACGACTTCCCCGCCCTGGAAGCCGATCTCGACTCGAGCAACTGCGTCAGGCATGAGTGACAAGCTCCGTCAGCACGCCGTGCACCGCATCGGGATGGATGAACGCCACCTGGAGACCGTACAGACCGAGGCGCGGCTCGTGATCGACGAGCTGCACGCCCTCACCATCAAGCCGGGCGAGCTCCGCGCGGAGGTCCTCCACTTCGTACGCGACGTGGTGCATCCCCGGCCCGCGGCGGGCAAGGAACCGTCCCACCGGCGTGTCGTCGTCGAGCGCAGCGAGCAGCTCGACCCGGCCGTCACCCACGTGCAGCGCCACAGCCTCGGCGCCCTGCGACGCGATCGTCTCGCGAGCCTCGACACTGGCGCCGAGCAGGCGTCCGTAGGTCGACACCGCCTCGTCGAGGTCGATGACGGCAACGCCGATGTGATGAATCCCTCGGAGCGCCACGCCCCGATGCTAGTGGAGAGCTAGTCGTCGGGCAGAGCGCGCACGGTGCCGACCGTCTCCGAGCTCCGCGACTCGCGCGCGACGCCTTCGAGTAGCTCGTCGAGCTGGTCGCGGACGAGCGTCTCGCGGTCGAGCAGTCCCTGGGCGATGCGATCGAGCGGGCCGCGGTACTTCGTCAGCAGGCGCATGGCCTCGTCGTACGCCTCGTCCGTCAATCGAGCCTGCTCGCCGTCGCGGAGGCGCTTCGTCTCTTCCGACAGCGCGTAGTTGTCCGCCCGCATGGTCCGCGAGGACACGATCTCGGACATCCCGTAGTCGAACACCATCGCGCGGGCGAGATCGGTCGCGCGCTCGAGATCGTTGGCCGCCCCGTTGGTGACCCGCCCGAAGACGACCTGCTCGGCAGCGCGGCCGGCGAGGTAGACCTTGAGCATGTCGGTCAGCTCCTCCTTGGTGTGGAGGTAGCGGTCCTCGGCGGGCAGGTTGAGCGTGTAGCCGAGCGCCTGGCCGCGCGACACGATCGTCACCTTGTGGACGGGCAGGGCGTCGCCCATCAGATGCGACATGAGGGCGTGGCCCGCTTCGTGGTACGCGAGAATACGCTTCTCCTTCTCGGAGACGACGCGGCGCTGCTGGAGCCCCGCCACGACGCGCTCCATGGCCGAGTCGAAGTCCTCGTCCGCGATCTCGCTGGCGTGACGGCGGCCGGCGGCGATGGCGGCCTCGTTGGCGATGTTCGCGAGGTCGGCGCCAGTAAGGCCCGCTGTCTGCCGGGCGATCGTCTGGAGATCGACGCCCGCCGCCAGCGGTTTTCCGTTGGTGTGGACGCCGAGGATCTCTTCCCGGCCGACGAGGTCAGGCGCCGGCACCAGCACCTGCCGGTCGAAGCGACCCGGGCGGAGTAGCGCCGGATCGAGGTCCTGGAGACGGTTGGATGCGCCCATGACCACCACTCGGTCGTCCGAGGAGAAGCCGTCCAGCTCGACGAGCAACTGATTGAGCGTCTGGTCCTGCTCACGGTTGAAGCCGTGTCCCGTGCGAGCAGCGCCGACGGCATCCAACTCGTCGATGAAGACGATCGCCGGCGCGTGCTTGCGCGCTTCGGTGAAGAGCTTGCGGATGCGGGCGGCGCCAAGGCCGGCGAACATCTCCACGAACGCGGAGGCGCTCTGCGAGAAGAACGAGGCGCCGGACTCGTGTGCTACGGCCTTCGCCAACAGCGTCTTTCCCGTACCCGGGGGGCCGTAGAAGAGGATCCCCTTGGGCACGCGTGCGCCGAGTTGCTCGAAGCGCTTCGGATCGCGGAGGAAGTCGACGACCTCCTGCAGCTCCACCTTGACCTCCGAGAGACCGGCGACATCGTTCCAGGAGACGGTCGAGCTCGATCGGGAGGCAGGACGCTGGGTGTTGACCCTCGGCGTGAGCTTCACCACGCGCCAGAGGAAGTACACCATCAGACACATGAGGACCAGCGGGAGCCAAATCAGGAGCATCCCACCGACGTCGTCGAGGATCGCGCCCACGATCAGCGCATCGGCACTACGGAGTGAAAGCCTTAGCTCAGTTGCTCGAGCTCGAGGCAGGCATGGAGAGCCGCGTCGGCGACCTCCACCTGCTCCGGCGACGGGTCGGCGGTGGCGACGCGCTCCTGGAGCTCCTGGCCCGGTCGTGAAAGCGCCTTGGCGACGGGGTGCTCTGGGTTCCGCACCATCCAGCCGAAGATCTCGGTCGCGGCCGCCATCGCCCCGAATGCGGCGGCCAGGCTGGCCGGCCGGCGGACCGACGCTGGCGCCTTTCCTGCGAGCGTCGCGCCGGCGGCAGTCGCCAGTAGCAGCGGCCCGACGAGGTGCGTGCCGCACCTTTCGTGCTCCTTCGCAGCCGGCGCCCCGTGCTCGTAGGTGCCGATGGAAACATGCTCGGCTCCGTGGTAGGCGGCCAGGTCACGCTCGCGCAGCGCGAGCAGAGCCGGTGTCAGCGCCATCGCTCCCGCTGCCAGCTCCTGGAGCGCAGGCGGCAGACGAGTCGTACGGATGGCGCGGCCTCCGACTCCCGCCGCAGCTAGCGAGGCAAGCACTGCGGGGCGCTGGAACGCGAACCGTGCCTGCGGAAGGTTCCGGCGCACTCGAGGCAGCACGAGCAGGGCCTCGAGCAGCCTGGCCGGGCCCCGTAGCAACGGCCCGTTCCAGCGGATCAGCCGCTTGGGACCGCTTGCTACTTCGATCTCGCCGTTCTCGGTGCGAACTGCGCACGCCCACGACGTCGGCCCGTGGACGAGCACGCCGTTTGCCAGCGCCATGCCTCCGAGACGGACTTTCTCCTCAGCCATCACGACACGGTAGCTATCGGCCGATCGCTCGCGCAGCATGACGCAGGAACTCCACTCCGAGCTCGAGGTCAGCCTCCGTGATCCGCTCGTCGGCGGAGTGGACGAGCCGGTTGGCGAGCTCGGCGTCCATCTCCTTCATAGGAAAGAAACCGTATGCGACCGTACCGAACGCCTCCCGGAGCCAGTGGCTGTCGGTGAACCCCGCGACACACATCGGGACGGCCACGGCCCCGGCCTCGGCGCGCTCGACAAACTCCTCGATTGCCGTCCAGAGGGGCGTGTCGATCGGCGACCGCGTCCCACCCTGGGGAGTCCGCCACACGAGCTCGTAGTCGCCCGGGCCGAACCACTCCCGCAAGATGCCGTCCAACTCGTCCTGCGAGTCGCCGGGCCTGAGCCGGCAGTCGACGGTGACCTCGCAGAGGCCGGGGATCACGTTCCGCTGGTGGGAGGCCGAGATGAGCGTAGGCGCAAGCGTCGTCGTCAACAGCGGCTCGAGGATCTCCGCGGCGGCGGGATCGACGGCGCGGGCGGCAGCGAGCGCCTCGGGGGCAGGCGGCACCGAACCGACCACCGCCGCGAGGAAGCCTTCCGTCTCGGGACCGAGCCGCGGCTCCTCCCGGTACGCCGCGGTCTTCTCGATGAGCCCCGCCGCCTTGACGAGTGCGTTGTCCGCAATGCCGGGCAAAGCAGCGTGGCCACTGCGCCCGTGCACGCGAAGGCGAAACGGCGACGACGTCTTCTCTGCGGCGGCGCACGTGTAGAACACCCGGCCGCCGAGCTCCAGCCGGTCGCCGGCCCCTTCGTTCACCGCGTACTCGGTATGCACCGCATCGGGGTGCTCTTCGCACAGCCACTGAAGGCCCTGCGCGTCGCCGTCCCCCACCTCCTCGTCAGCCGTGGCGGCGAAGACGAGGTCGCCGGCGGGCTGGAAGCCTTCGCGCGCCAGAGAGGCGATCGCGACCGCGCTCGCAGCCACCTGGCTCTTCATGTCCAGAGCGCCGCGGCCCCACACACAGCTGTCCCGCAGCTCCCCCGACCAGGGATCCACCGTCCACTCGGACGGGTCGGCGAGCACGGTGTCGGTGTGAGAGAGCAGCAGCAGCCGGGGCCCGTCTCCGGACCCCGGAAGCCGCGCGACGAGGTTCGCGCGCGCGGGGTCGCGAGCGTAGAGCTCGCACTCGATGCCGTTCTCCTCGAGGTACGCGCGCAGCAACTCGGCGGCGGCGGTCTCGTTCCCGGGCGGATTGACGGTGTTGACGCGAATGAGCTCCTGGAGCAGCCGGACAGCTTCCGCACGAAGAGGGTTGGGCACGGCGTCGAGCATACTTTCGGCATGGGCGACCTGTTCTCGGAGGCCGCGTCGGCGCGGATGTCCGAGCAGGCACCGCTCGCCGCACGCGTGCGGCCCAAGACCGTCGACGAGCTAGTCGGCCAGCAACAGATCCTCGGAGAAGGGTCGGTGCTACGCCGCGCCATCGCGGACGACCGGGTGGGCTCGCTGATCCTCTACGGGCCTCCCGGGAGCGGCAAGACCACCCTCGCCCGCATCGTCGCCGCGAGTACCGACGCGGCGTTCGAGCAGCTGTCCGCCGTGAGCGCGACCGTGGCCGAGGTGCGCGCGGTGATCGCGGGCGCTCGGGAGCGGTTGGGGGCGAACGGCCGGCGCACGATCCTCTTCCTGGACGAGATCCACCGCTTCAACAAGGCCCAGCAGGATGCATTGCTGCCGTCGGTGGAGGAAGGCCTGCTGACGCTGATCGGAGCGACGACCGAGAACCCGTATTTCGAGGTGAACGCCGCGCTGCTGTCGCGCTGCCAGGTCTACGAGCTGGAGCCGCTCTCCCAGGACGAGCTGGCGGCGATCGTCCGCCGAGGCGCCGAAGAGCTCGAAGCGAACGTCACTGACGGCCTCGTGGACCTGATCGCGCGTCAGGGCCGGCGGCGACGCGCGCACGGCCCTCAACATCCTCGAGCTGGCCTGGCAGACGGCCGCCGCCGCAGGCGAGGAGCTGGCCGAGAGCCACGTAGAGGACGCGGCGCGCAAGCGGCCCCTCGTCTACGACCGCGCCGGTGACCAGCATTACGACTTCGCCTCGGCCTTCATCAAGTCGATGCGAGGCTCCGATCCCGACGCCGCCGTCTACTACCTCGCCGCGATGCTCGAAGGCGGCGAGGATGCCCGGTTCGTGGCGCGCCGGATGGTCATCCTCGCCTCCGAGGACATCGGGAACGCCGATCCGAATGCGCTCGTCGTGGCGGTCGCCGCCGCCAACGCGGTCGAGCACGTGGGGCTGCCCGAGGCGCAGCTCAACCTCGCGCAGGCGGCGATCTACCTGGCGCTGGCGCCGAAGTCGAACGCCGTCACCACTGCGCTCGCCGAGGCGCGGCGAGACGTGCGCGAGCAGGGCAACGCCAGGCCGCCGAAGTCACTGCGCAGCACGGGCCATCCTGGGCAGCGCAAGCTGGGCCACGGCGAGGGGTACATCTATCCCCACGACGACCCGGCCGGCTTCGAGGTGAGCTATCTGCCCGACGAGCTGAAGGGCAAGCGCTACTACAACCCCTAGCAGCGCGGGTGCGCGGCCGTAGATTTGCCAGCTCATTCGACACGCGCCTTGGTAGCGTCCCGCGCGTAGGTGGACGAACTGCGAAGCGTTGAGGTCAAGAGCCTCGAGTCGCCTGATCGGAAGTGGACGTTTCTCGACGGAAGCGGCCGGGCTGTAGTGGCACTGGAGGGTGTCGCTCTCGGGCGGGGCGTGTATGACCCTGGTTGGTGCTGGTCGCAACACGCCCGGCCCCTGAGCGGACGCGATTCGGAACAGCACATCGGTTACGTCATCTCGGGTCGCATGATCATCCGAGCATTGGACGGCACCGAGGTGGAGGTGGGTCCCGGTGACGCCTTCGTCGCCGCCCCGGGTCACGATGCATGGGTGGTGGGCGACGAGCCTTGCGTCGCCCTGGACTTCGTCCCGGCCGTTTAGAGGATGCGCGCGCCGAGCGCGCTCGCCACGAGCTCCACGACCAAGCGCGCCGTCTCGTTCTCACGGTCGAGGATGGGGTTCACCTCCACGACGTCGAGCGACCCGGCGATGCCGGACTCGGCTACGAGCTCCAGGGCCAGATGTGCCTCGCGGTAGGTAAGCCCACCGCGCACGGGCGTCCCCACCCCGGGCGCATCGGAGGGGTCGACGACGTCCATGTCGAGCGACACATGGACAAAGCCCGGGCCGTCGATGTGCTCGAGCGCCTCGCGCATAGCGTGCTCCACGCCGAGCCGGTCGAGGTCGCTCATGGTGTAGACAACAGCACCCAGTTCGCGGAGCACGGCGCGCTCGGCGTCGTCGAGAGACCGCACGCCGACGAGCGCGACGCGGGACGGGTCGACGGCCGGCAGAGTCCACGCTTCGTGCTCGAAGGCGTCGCCGTCGAGTCCCAGTGCGGCCGCCAGCACCATCCCGTGGACGTTGCCTGTGAGGCTTGTCTCGGGCGTGTTGAGATCGCCGTGCGCGTCCAGCCAGAGCACGCCACCCGGGCCGTCGCGACGGAGACCCGCGAGCGTGCCGAGCGCTATCGAGTGGTCGCCGCCGAGCACGAGCGGCAGCTCGCCGTCGACGACCGCACGACGGACGAGCTTCGCCACCTCCACGCACGTGGCCTTGATCTGGTCGAGGAAGCGCAGCTCCTCGTCACCTTCGGCCACTGCCTCCGGCACCGGCGTCGGCACGTTTCCCCAGTCGTGGCACTCGCGCCCGAGCTCGGCGATGCGCCTCTCCAGTCCGGCGTAGCGGATCGCCGACGGCCCCATGTCCACGCCTCGCCGATCCTGGCCGAGGTCGAGGGGTGCGCCGATGACGGCGACGGGCTGCGATTTGGAACTTGCCACGGCGCCGGAGGCTACCGACACACAAGCGGAGGAAAGATGGCGAGGGCCGGAATCGAACCGGCGACACCACGGTTTTCAGCCGTGTGCTCTACCGACTGAGCTACCTCGCCAGGCGTCGGTCAGTCTAGCCAGGGTCGCTCACAGGCCCGCCGCCAGCGCCGACATGCGCGGCGCTGGTTCGCTTCGCTTCCGGAATGCCACCGCCGAAGGAGGGGGCATACGGGGGAACCATGGGTTCCTCCGTACCAAGACACCACGGGTTCAGCCGGGTGCTCTACCGACTGAGCTACCTCGCCAGGCCTCGGTCAGTCTAGCCATGACAACACCAGGGTTCGCCGCCGGCGCCGACATGGCGGCGCTGGCTCGCTTCCCTCCCACCATGCCACCTAAGGAGGGGGCCTACGGGGGAACCATGGGTTCACCCGTACCAAGAGAAGCCCCCAAGTAGCGGGTGAAAGCTCCCTGGGGGCAGGCGTCTCGGCCGGTGCTACCGTGCCGCCGACACCACGGCAACCATACGACGTCCGGCGCCTCACGGCAACACGTTTTACGCGCGCGCGCGGATGCGAACTCGATCGCCGGGACGCGCGGAAATGACCGACGCAGCGTCACCGACGTTGATCGCGATGGAGATGTTCCGGTACGAGTCCTCGTAGAGCACGATGTCGCCGCGGGCCACGTCCGCGAACGTGCGGGCAGCAACGGCGTAGTACCGCTCGAGCCCGATCTCGAGCTCGATCCGCGTGCCGGGCACGATCCCGACCTGCTCGAGGTCGCTGGCCATGAGGTTGAGCTGCACGTTGCCGAAGCGGTCGACGATGAGCACGTGGGCGACGATCTCCTCCGCCGAGATTCTCGGGACGGGAACGTCGAGCCGTTCGAGCGCGTCAGGGTCGAGCGCTAGGCCCAACTCGGCCGGCGCCAAGCCACCGGCGAGAAACGCTGCCGCGGGCGAAAAGACGTCGCGCCCGTGAAACGTGCGGGAGAGTGGCGCGAGCCTGTACATGGGCTCCGTCAGCTCCCAGGCCTCGGCGATGCCGCCCATCCTCTCTGCAGCCGGAATCAACAGACCGTTGTCGGGGCCGACGTAGAGCCGGCTGTCGCCGCTTCTCACCGCGATGGCCTTGCGTTCGGTGCCCACGCCGGGGTCCACGACCGCCAGGTGGACGCCCTCTGGCATGTACGGCAGCGTGTTGCGCAGCACGAGCGCGCCCTGCAGCACTTGCTGCCGCGCGATGCCATGGGTGATGTCGATGATCTCGACCTCCGGCGCGATGCGCTTCATTACGCCGTGACACGTGCCCACGAGATCGTCGGTGACGCCAAAGTCCGTGAGAAACGTGATGACGGGCGGCATCAGCCTCCGAGCCTAGCGACCGCGTCGACGAGGCCGCCGAGGTCGTGGCGCTCCGCCTCGGCGAGCACGCGAATGCCGCTCTCTCGTGCCGCCCTGCTGGTCTGCGGCCCAATGGAGACGGCGGGCAGATTCGCTCCCAGGGCGCCGAACGCGCGGGCTGCCGATGCGGACGCAAGTACGACGAGATCTCCCTCCGGCGGCTCCGGTCGCAACTCGATCGTCCGGTACAGCGGCAGGAAGTCGGCGCCGAGCTCGTGGACGATGACCATGCGCGCCCCTTCCGCAGCAGCGAACAACACCCGGCCCGCAGGTCGCGGCATCTCCGCGAGCAGGCCTTCCTGCGTGGAGACGGCCGGCACGAGATCGGGGGCGACGCCGCGCCGCAGGAGCGTGGCAGCTGTCCCCGGCCCGATGGCGGCGAGCTGGGACGCCCGTCCACGAGCCCGGTTGAGCAGCTCGTCAGCGCCGTTGGGGCTCGTGACGATCACCCAGTCGTACGAGGACAGCTCTACCGGGTCGCCGCCGATCCGGTCGATGCGAATCAGCGGGCAAAGGACGACTTCATGCCCGAGCTCCTCTACGCGGGAAGCGAGCGGCTCCGCCTGGCCGGGCGCGCGCGTGATGACGACCTTCATGCCGTCGCCCTCGCTTCGGAAATGCCGACGAGCTCCCGTGCCAGCTCGGCAGGATCTTCCCCGCGACGGCGTTCGATCCAGTGGCCGTCCTCGTCTGCGACGAGCGCCTCGAGCTGCTCGCCGTCGTGGTATGCAGCGGCCGGAGCGAGGCAGCCGCCGCCGATCTCGGCCACGCAGGCCCGCTCCAGCTCCACCCGCCTCCGCGTCTCCGCGTGCTCGGCGGCCCCGACGAGATGCTCCTCGCCTGCCCGCACCTGCAGCGCCAGCGCACCCTGCCCCGCTTCGGGCAGCACCTCCTCCGGGTCGAAGCGACGGCCGATCTCCTCTCCCAGCCCGAGGCGGTCGAGCCCGCAGGCGGCGAGCACGATCGCATCGAGGCCGCGCTCGGAGCGCTTGCGTAGCCGTGTGTCGATGTTGCCCCGCAGCGGCTCGATGGAGAGCGAAGGCTCCAGCGCCAGCAGCTGCGCCCGGCGCCGAACGGACGCGGTCCCCACACGCATGCCGGGAGCGACGCTGTCGACCCCGACGAGTGCGTCCCGCGGGTCCTCGCGCTCGGGATAGGCACCGACGACGAGCCCCGACGTGTCCGTGGACGTCATGTCCTTGGCGGAATGGACGGCGACGTCGATGCGGCCGTCGAGCAGCGCCTCCTCCAGCTCCTTCACGAAGACTCCGCGCTCGCCGATCTGTCCGAACGGCTGGCGCCGGTCGCGGTCGCCTATCGTCGTGATCGGGACCAGCGCCACCTCCACGCCCGGCCCTCGCAGCAGATCGGCTGCCAGACCGGCCTGCGTGAGCGCGAGCCTACTGCCGCGGGTTCCGACCCGAAGCAGCATCGTCGTCGAGATCGCCGGCCGCAGCCTCCTTGAGCCGCAGCATGGGCACGTGTAGGAGCTTGTCGACAATCCGCGTGGTGATCGACTCGACCACGTTGAGCTCCGCGTCCGTCAGCCTGCCCAGGCGCCCACGCGCGCGCTCGAGCTCCTGCGTGCGAATCTCCTCGGCCTGCGCTCGTAGAGCGGCAATCGCTGGAGCCGCGTCGCGAGACGCATTCCAGGCGCGGCAAACCGCTCGGCCTCGGCGGCCACGATCGCCTCTGCCCGCGCCACCTCGCCGGCGCGGCCCGGCGTGGAGTCGGTGACCACCGTCTCGAGATCGTCGATGTCGTAGACGTAGCAGCCGTCCAGCTCGTGGACGGCGGGATCGACATCTCTTGGAACGGCGATGTCGATGAAGAACAGGGGCCTGCCCTTCCTGCCACGCATCGTCGGCTCAACGTCAGCCCGCGTGAGCACGAAGCTCCGGGCGCTCGTCGACGAGACGACGACGTCCGCCTCGGACAAGCGGTCCGCTGCGTCGACAAGCGCGACGGGCGCACTGCCGTACCGCGCGGCGACTTCGCGAGCCTTCTCGGGTGAGCGGTTGGCGACCAGCTCGATGCGAGCACCGCGCGCGACGAGGCTGGCCGCCGCGAGCTCGCCCGTCTTGCCGGCACCGAGCAGCATGACCGAGCACGTGGCCAGATCACCGAAGAGCTGCTCGGCGAGCGCAGCGGCGGCAGCCGCCACCGAAGCCGGAACCTCGCCGATGGCCGTCTCTCGCCGCACTCGCCTGCCTGCGTGAATCGCGCCACGGAACATCCGGTCGAGCAGCGGCCCGGCGGCGCCGTTGTCGAAAGCGGAGCGGACCTGGCCGAGGATCTGGCCTTCCCCGGGCACGAGCGAGTCGAGCCCGGCGGCCACGCGATAGAGGTGCAAGGCGACGTCGTCGTCGTGCAGCCTGTACGCAACGTTGGACAGCTCGTCGACTTCCAGGCCGGAGCGCTCGGAGAGCAGCGCCAGAGCGTCCGCGTCGTCGGGGCCCGCTGAATAGATCTCTGTGCGATTGCAGGTGGAGAGGCAGACTGCCTCGCCTTCGTCACCGGCCAGCCGGCGCGAGAGCTCGGCGGCCTCGACGTCGGCGAGCGTCACGCGCTCACGCAGCTCGACCGGCGCGACGGCGATGGGAGAGGCCGATGAGGCTGAGTGAGCTCATGCGAAGTGCGCGAGCGGCAGCGCGAGCCGGACGACGATGACGACGGCGAACCCCGCCAGCGCAAGGTAGGCGGCGCGGCGGCCTCGCCACCCTGCCTCGAGGCGGAGCAACAGTAGGCCGCGTAGACCGCGATCGTCAGCAACGAAGCGCCCATGAGCGCGTCGAAGCCTCCGCCGCTGTCGCGTAGCCGGACGAGACCGAGACCGACTCCCGCCGCGAGCGCAGGCAGCGCCACGAGCACCGTGCGCGCCGCGAGCGCGTCCAGGGTGACGAGAGACGGCATGCGCCCGATGACGGAGGCGGTGCGCCGCCGCTTGAGCCTGCGCTCTTCGAAGAGATAGAGGCCGGACATCGCGGCGGCCACGGTAAAGCCCGCGAAGGCCGCGAGCACGAGGCCCACATGGAAGACGAGGAACGGCGTCGAGTAAGCAGCCGCCTCGCGCGACCCGCCGGCGCCGGCGAGCCAGGCCGCGAGCAGCAGTCCAGAGGCCAGCGGCATGATCGTCAGCCCGAGCAGCCGGTAGCGGGCGCGGCAGCCCCAGACGAGATAGATCCCGACCACGAGCCACACGAAGAGGTTGAGCGTCCCAGCCCACGTATCCCAGGGAAACCCGCCGCTGCGCGCGAAGAGCACCGCGATCAGCGCCGTCTGCGCCAGCCAGCCGAGGCGCACGCCCCACGTCGCGAGCCTCCCCGCCCGCCCCGGGTGCCACGCCTCTCCGACGTACGCAACCGCTGCCTCGCCGTAGCCGAGCAGCGCCGGAAGGAAGAGCAACTCAACCACCGCTCGCCTCCTTGCGTTCCCTGACCAGCCTCGTCAGCTCCTCCACATCGCGCTCGAGCCGCGAGAGCTTCGTCGAGATCAGCAGCACGTAGACCAGCAGGAAGGCGAACACGACGAGGTACGCCGCCGCGACGTACTTCTCTTCCGCTGTCACGCCAAGCAGCTCTCTTAGCTCGCGCAGCCGCGCGTCCAGGCGCTTGCCGGCCAGCTCGATCCTGTAGAGCGTGTACCCGATCGAGAGCATCGCTGCGAGACAGACGAGGAACGTCACGAACTGCGAGCCGGCCATCTGCGGGCCGTCGCGCGTGAAGGTCACGGGATGCACGAGGCTCTCGGCCAGGCGGATGGCGAGGAAGCTGATCGGGATGAGCACGACGCCGAACAGGGCGAAAACGGCGGTGATCGAAGCTCGCTGCGGGCCCGGCTCGATCGAGAAGCGGAGCATGAAGTACGCGCAGTAGAAGAGGAAGAGGATGAGGAACAGGACGAGCTGCCGGTCGCCCCACTCCCACCAGTGTCCCCAGCTGATCTTCGCCCAGATCGAGCCCGTGACGAGGGTCAGCAGGCCGAAGATGACGCCCTGATGTACCGCTACATAGCTCTCGAGGTCGCGTTCGTCGCCGCCCTTCCAGAGGTAGAGAAACCCCTTCAACGCGCCCAGGCCGAAGCACGCATACGCGGTCAGGGCGATCGGCACGTGGAAGTAGAAGATCTTCTGGTTGAGCCCGTCCTGGTCGACGGGTGCGTAAAAGGCGACGAGGGCGATCGCGCAGACGGCGAGCACCGCCGTCACCGCAGCCGCCGCCACGAGCGGGTTATTCCGAGACCACGTACTCAAAGGATGCCCACGAGATGATCGCAAAGACGACGTCGTAGAGCGCCAGGAAGCCGAGGTAGCGGCCGGGGTCGTCGGCCACGCTGGAGCCGACGCCGCCGACGACGATGGGGATGGCGAGCGGCAGAAAGAGCAGCGGCAGCAGGAGCTCGCGCGAGCGCGGTCACGGACGCCATCGCCGCGAGCAGGGTGCCGACGGTGACGATGCCGATGTTCGCCAGCAGGACGCCGGCGACCGTCGTCCAGCCGAGCCCACCGAAGAAGATCGCGAACGCCGGCAGCGCCACGAGCTCGGTGAGCGCGAGGACGGCCAGCACGGCCAGCGACTTCCCCAACCAGATCGCGCTGCGGTCGCACGGTGCGAGCAGCAGCCCGTCCATCATTCGCTGCTCGCGCTCCGCCACGAACGCCCGCACGAGCGCGAGCATGGCGGTGAAGAGGATCACGACCCACAGCAGGCCTGCACCGACGTCCTCCGAATTCTCGGTCGGCACGGCGAAGTGGAAGACGACGAGCCCGGCGACGACGAACAGCACCATCGCCGGCAGCGTTTCGCGGCCGCGCAGCTCGAGCAGCATGTCCTTTCGCGCTAGCACCGCCGCGTCGTGGAAGTACCGTCTCATGTGAGGGCGAGCGAGCCGCTCGCGAGTGCCGCGAGCCGCAACGGGTCGTGGGTGGCAACCAGACATGTGGCGCTGGTGCGGAGCTCTGCCAGCTCACGGTCGAGCAGGTCGGCGCCCGCCTCGTCGAGAGCGCTGTAGGGCTCGTCGAGGATCAGCAGCTCGGGATCGTGGAGTAGCGAGCGGCAGAGGGCAAGACGTTGCGCCATGCCGCGGGAGAACCTCGACACGAGCTCGCCGCGCGCGTCCCAGAGGCCGAACCGCTCGAGCAGCATGCCGATCCGCTCGCGCCGCTCCTCGATCGCGTAGAGACGCCCGTAGAGGTCGAGGTTCTCGAGCGCCGTCAGCTCCTTGTAGACGAGCGGCTCGTGTCCGAGAAAGCCGATGGCTGCGCGATCGACGGTCACCTCCAGCTCGCCCGACGTCGGCGCCGCCAGCCCGGCGCAGAGCCGCAGCAAGGTCGTCTTGCCGGAGCCGTTCGGCCCGGTGACGAGGAAGAAGCCGCCGCGGGGCAGCTCGAAGTCCACGTCCTGGAGAACGCGCTTGTCGCCGTAGCGCTTGGCCAGCCCGCTGGCGCGGATCACAGGGTCACGTCCGCGAGCACGAAGCAGAAGAACACGATGCTGATCACGCCGTTCAGCGTGAAGAACGCCGTGTTCAGGCGCCGCAGGTCGCCGGGTGAGACGATCGCATGCTCGTACGCGAGCAGGACCGCGACAGAGGCCACGCCGAGCCAGTAGAAAACGTCTGCGTCCAGCTCGGCGCCTGCCCAGGCGAGCAGCAGAACCGTGAAGACATGCAGTACGCGGGCACCCCAGAACGCCGCCTGAACGCCGAAGCGCGCCGGAAACGAATGGAGACTCTGCGCGCGGTCGATCTCGATGTCGAAGATCGCGTAGAGGAGGTCGAAGCCGGCCACCCAGGCCGCAACCCCGGCGCCGAGCAACCACGCCGCCAGCGGCAACTCACCCGTCATGGCCACCCAGCCGCCCACCGGCGCGAGACCAAGCGTGGCGCCGAGCCAGGCGTGGCTGAGCCAGGTCACGCGCTTGAGGTACGGGTAGACGACGAACATCGCCACCGGGATCGGCCACAGCCAGCGCACGACGGGGTCGAGGTTGAAGACGGCCAGCAGGAAGACGGCCAGCGAGCCGGCGCAGAACACGGCGACCTGCCACGTGCGCAGCGTCCCCTGGGCAGCTCGCGCCCGGCCGTGCGAGGGTTCCGCGCGTCGATGCCTGCGTCGATGAGGCGGTTGACCGCCATCGCAAACGAGCGTGCGCCGATCATGGCCAGGGTCACCCAGACGATCTGCGAGGCGCTCGGCACCTCGTCGAGCGCGAGGAACGCGCCCACGTAGGCGAACGGCAGCGCGAACACGGTGTGCTCGAGCTTCACGAGCGACGCGAAGCGCCGCGGATAGACGACTGCGCTCTCCATCACGTCTGGCGGTGCGCCGTCTCCTCGCCTGCGATCAGCTTCACGGCATGACCGAGCGCCGGCCGGAGCACGGCGAAGCCGTCCCGGCAACCGCCCGGCGAGCCGGGGAGGTTGACCACCAACGTCCGGCCGCGAATGCCGGCAATGCCACGCGAGAGCATGCCGTGCGGTGTCTTCGCGACAGCATCCGCCCGGATCGCCTCGGCGATACCGAGCGCCCAGCGGTCGAGGACGGCGCGGGTGGCCTCGGGCGTGACGTCGCGCGGTCCGACGCCGGTGCCTCCGGTCGTGAGCACGACCTGGGCGGACTCTGCAAGCGCGGAGATCGCCTCGGAGATCTCGTCACGCTCGTCGGGAACGACCCTTCGCGTTACCTCGTAGCCCTCGGCGGCGAGCAACTCGGCCAGCACGTCGCCGCTCAGATCCTCGCGGGTGCCCTCGGAGACACCGTCCGACACCGTGAGCACGGCCGCGTTCACGACTTCGTCTTCTCCACCAGCCGGATCTCTTCGACGACCAGTTCCGAGTCCACGCCCTTGACCATGTCGTAGAGCGTGAGCGCCGCGATCGAGGCAGCCGTCAGCGCCTCCATCTCGACGCCGGTCTGCGCGGTCGTCTCGGCCACCGCGGTGATCTCCACCGACGCGTCCGCGGGCTCCACGGTCACGCTGACATGCGTGAGCGGGAGCGGATGACAGAGCGGAATCAGCTCGCTCGTCCGCTTGGCGGCCATGATGCCGGCCACCTCCGCACACGCCAGCGCGTCGCCTTTGGGCAGCTCGCGCAGCCGCTCGACCGTGGCCGGCGCCATACGTACGGTCGCCGTGGCTGTCGCCCGACGGCGCTGCACCGGTTTGCCACCCACGTCGACCATGTGCACGCGGCCCGACTCGTCGAGGTGCGAGAGGCCCTCGTTCATGACCGCCCGAGATACTTTCGTGTGAGGTGCGCGAGGCCATGCCGCTTCGCGGCGGCGGCTCGCGCGCGTTCGTGAGCACCCTTCCGGTACAGCAGCTCGAGCCCGCCCTTCAACCCTTCGACGCCCTCTCGGCGGTACGGGTACCACCACGGAACGGAGACGCGGCCGGAGTCGGCGTCGACGTACTTGGGGCTCACGAGCTCCCGGAGACCCTCCAGGCCGTGCGTGCGCCCGTAGCCCGAGCTCTTCCTGCCTCCCCACGGCGCCTGGGCGAAGTAGTACGAGTACGCGATGTCGTTCGTCCACACCGCACCGGCGTCGAGCGCAGCCGAGATCCTCCGCGCGCGGGCGGGATCCTGCGTCCAGACACTCGCGCCGAGAGCGTACGGCGACGCGTTCGCGAGCCGCACCGCCTCCTCCTCGCCGGTGAACGGCTCGATCGTGACCACAGGGCCGAAGAGCTCCTCCTCCGAGACCCGGCCTTCGATGCGCTCGCCGGACAGCACCGTCGGCTCGTAGAACCACCCGGGGAGCCCTGTCTCCGGTTGGCCGCCGCCGGTGCGGACGATGGCGCCGTTCGCGCGAGCGTCGTCTACGAGCTCCTCGATCCGGTCCCGCTGCGGCTCCGTGATCAGCGGGCCGAGATCGACGCCCGGATCGTCGCCCCGCCCGATCCGTAGATCGCTCGCCCGGAAGGCCAGCTGTTCCGTGAACCGTTTGTAGAGCGGCCGTTCGACGTAGATCCGCTCGGCGCCGGAGCAGACCTGTCCGCAGTTGGTGAACGACCCCCAAAGCGCGCCTGCGAGCGTTCGCTCCAGATCACAGTCGCGGAAGACGAGCAGCGGGTCCTTGCCGCCGAGCTCGAGCGTCACGGGGCGCAGGAGCGGCGCAGCGGCCGAGGCGACGGCACGTCCGGCCCGGGCCGAGCCCGTGAAGAGAATCTTCGCAACGCCTTCGGCCTCGACGAGCGCATGCCCTGTCTCACCGGCGCCGTGAACGATTCGCACGAGGTCGGACGGGAAGCCGGCGTCGCAGAACAGCTGCGCTACGAGCTCTCCCGACAGCGGCGTCAGCTCGGACGGCTTCAGCACCGCTGCGTTGCCCATTCCGACAACAGCCGCCACCTGCGAGAAGGGAACGCTGAAGGGGAAGTTCCACGGCGAGATCACACCGACGACGCCGAGCGGCTCGTTGACGACACGCGCTCGCTTGAACGCGATCAGCCTCGGAGTGCGCAGGCGCTCACCGCTCAGCACGCCGTCCGCGTTGCGAGGGATCCAGCGAGCGCTCTCGGCCGCGACGAACACCTCGGCCGAGTACGACTCCGCGAGCGGCTTGCCCGTCTCGGCCGTGACCGTCGAGGCGATCTCGTCCGCGCGATCGAGCAACAGCTCCATGAGCGCTTCGAACCGGCGGCGGCGCTCGTTCGCCGGCGTCAGCCGCCAGCCCCGCTGCGCCGCGGCCGCGGCGGCTACCGCCTCCGCCACCTCCTGCGGCCCGGCGATGGACGCCTCCCACACGACGTCGAGCGTCGCCGGATTGACCGACCGCACAGTCGCTGCGGCCACAGCCGTCACCGGGCGAGTTTAGCCGCGCGTAGCCGCCGAGAGCTCGTCCAGGGCGGCGAAGAGCCCCTCCGCCCACCAGCCGATGTCGTGCGCGCGCACGTGCGCCCTCAGCCCGGCCAGGCGCGCCGCGCGCTCCTCCTCGGAGAGCTCCAGGGCCCTGTGCAGCGCATCGGCCTGGTCACCGATGTCGAACGGACTGACGATCAGCGCCCACGGCGCCAGCTCGTCCGCGGCGCCTGCGTTCTCCGAGAGCACGAGCACGCCGTCGCGCGCATTGAGCAGCGGCCCCTCCTTGGCAACGAGGTTGAGGCCGTCGAAGATCGGGTTCACGAACAGCACGTCGTATTCGATGTACGCGGCGACGGAGAGCGGGAAGTCGTCCGCGAGCCGAAGGTCGATCACGCCGGCGCCGACCCGCTCGTTCACTTCCGCGGCGACCTGCTCGATCTCGGCCAGGTACTCCGCGTACTCCGTGATCTCCTGACGAGACGGGTCGAGCAGCGCGAGCATGCCGACTCGCCCACGGTATTCGGGATGGCGCTCGAGCAGCAGCTCGAAGGCACGGAATCCGCGCAGGATGTTCTTCGACGGATCGGTGCGGTCGACCCGCACGACGAGACGCTCGGGCCGCTCTCGCCGCAAAGCCGCCTGACGCTCCAGCACGGCGTCGTCGAGCGCGAGCGCATCGAGCTCGCTCGGATCCACGGAGATCGGGCGAGCCATCGTCTGCGTCACGTGGCCTGCGTACTCGATCGTGGTGCCGTTCAGCTCGGCGCCGGCGATGGCCGAGGCCGCCTCGGCAAACAACCGGCGCCAGCGCTCGGTGTGAAAGCCGACGAGATCGTTCGCCAGCAGTCCGTTGTGCACGGCCCAGCGCATGTCCGACGGCAGGACGCTCCAGCCGTCGAGGCTGACCCAGGGGATGTGCACGAAGTGCGCGAGCCGCGCATCGGGACAACGGTCGCGCACGAAACGGGGCGCCAGGTAGAGGTGGTAGTCGTGAAAGAACACCGTGGCGTCGGGCTCCTGCTCGAGCTCGTCGACGACCGCGTCTGCGAAGCCGCCGTTCACCTCCACGTAGCCGCCGTGCCATGCCTCGTGGAAGCGACTCGTCGAGAGCGGGGGCTCGCACGAGATCCCACAGCCGGTGCTGGATGAACCACAGCATCGGGTTGGCGACGACGTTGTAATGGCGGTCGAACGCCGCGGGATCGTGGGGCACGAGCCGCAACCGGAAGGGCGATTCGCGGCGAGACAGCTCGTCGAAGGCGCCGTTACCCGCCTCCTGCGCGACAGCTCGATCCTCCTCGCTGATCGCACTGGCGATCCACGTCACGTCGTAATCGGACGCGAGACTGTCGATGGCGGTGACGAGACCGCCGCCGCCTCGGCGCGTGCTCCGATTTCCCGCTTCGTCGCGGCCGTATGTAACCGGGCCGCGGTTCGAGACGACGATCAGCCGGCGGCGGGCTCATCCCGTCGGCTCTGCGGCAACCTCCACGAGCTCCGCACCGCCCGCGCTCTCCGAGCCGAGCAAGCGGTTGAAGAGCACGAGCCAGTCGCGAAGCAACCTCGGGGTGAGGAAGTGCTTGCGCACGTGCTCCTTGCCGCGCAACGCTGCCTCACGAGCCGCGGCAGGATCGGCCATGATCTCGAGACATGCATCGGCGCACTCCGTCGACGAGTCGACGAGCCAGCCGGTGACGCCATGCTCGATCTGGGTGACGATGCCGCCCACACGGCCGGCCACCACGGGTCGAGCCTTCCAGAGGCCTTCCGACACGGTCAGACCGAATCCCTCGCGGATCGACTTCTGGATCAGCGCCGCGGAATACACCTGAAACGCGTTCACCTCGACGGAGCCGACGTTGTTGAGATTCGACAGCACGAAGATGTCAGGGTCCTCGCCGGCGTAGGCGACGGTCTGGTTGTAGAAGTCCCAGCCCTCGGGATCGTCGTGCGCCATCGAGCCGACTAGGGCCAACTGGACGCCCGGATGCACCTCCTTCACCACGCGATAGGCGTCGATGACGCCTAGCGGGTCCTTCCACGGGTCGAACCGGGAGACCTGGGTGAGCAGCGGGCGGCTCGTGTCGATGCCGAACTGGTTGACGATGTACACGGACTCTTCGGGCGGCAGTGCCATGTTCTTCGGCGCCAGCGGGTCGATCGCCGGAGGCCAGATGTACGACCGCGGTAGCGCGCCGCCACGCGGCACGTACTCCTCCATGTGAAAGATGGCCGCGTCGTGCTTCGCGATGGAGGGCAAGAGCAAGCCGAGCACTTCCTCGTTCGGCGTGGAGAGGTCGATGTGGCAGCGCCAGATCCAGCGGGCGGACGAACCCTCGGCCGTATCGATCATCGCCGCCGGCTGCGCGTCGTGGACGATGATGAGGTCGTACTCGCCGTCGAGCAGCCGCGCGTTCTCGGCATTGCAGCGCCGGTAGATCTCCTGCTGCTCCTCCGTCAGGCCCTCGGGATTGCCCTGGAGCGCGTTGTGGATCGTCTTCGTTGCGTCGAAGAAGCCGTCCGTAGCCTGGATGATGCGCCACTCGACCTCAAGCCCGACGTCCGCCATCAGCGGCACGAGCGTGTAGTTGATCTCGGCCACGCCACCGCCGAACGCCGTCGCCGACAGGTGGAGCACGCGCTTGCCGACGAGCGGCGCGGCCAGCTCGTCGATCTCCGCCATCAACCCAGGCGTCGAGATCGACGCGTAATCCGCGAGCGACTTGTGTCCGACGTTGACGAGATTCAGCATGAAAACGCGCCCGGCGGCAACGATACAGCCCGGCGTCGGACTGCAGGAGAGTCTGGCGAAACAGTGACTGTGCCTCCGGAATCACGCTGGAGGCCGTGCTGCGGCGTCCTCAGTCGCCCACGTACTTGGACTAGTACGCGGGCTCCCTGCGTCCTTGCATCACAACCTCCAGCGCGCCCCGACGACGAGCACCGTTCCGCCAGCCCCTCCTACCGTTTCCACGTGAAAACGCGTCCGGCGCCTAGGTGGCGGCCTTGACCGGCGTCTTTGTCACGCTTTCGACAGACGATGCCGCCGCCGGCAGCATGACTGTGAAGGTCGTGCGGCTCTCGAAGCGCTCGAGCTCCAGCGAGCCGCCCATGAGACGCACCAGCTCTCGCGCGATCGCCAGGCCGAGCCCGCTGCCCGAAGCCTGGGCACCGTCCACGCGGTAGAAGCGCTCGAAGATGTTCGCGGCCTCGGCCTCGTCGATTCCCGGCCCGTCGTCCGACACGGAGAGCCGCGCACGACCGCGGTCCTCCGTCACCTCGATCCAGACGTGCGTCCCACTCCGAGTGTGCACGAGCGCGTTCTCGAGCAGGATCCGCGCGATCTGCAAGAGGCGCTGCTCGTCCGCGATGGCCAGCACAGGCCGTGGCGCATCCACCTCGAGGTCGTGCCCGCTCTGGAGCGCGACGGCCGCGAACTCCCCTGCCGCCGTTCGCGCCACCTCGTCAACGGCCACTGCCTCACGGTCGAGGTTGATATGCCCGGCGTCCAGACGAGAGAGGTCGAGCAACTCGGTGGCGAGCTTCTCCAGGCGCTGCACCTGCTCGCGCATGGTGGCCAGGAACTCGCGGCGCGTCTCCTCGTCCAGCTCCTCGTCGTCGAGGAGCTCGAGGAAGCCGCCCAGGGAGAAGACCGGTGTTCGCAGCTCGTGCGATGCGTTCGCGATGAACTCGCGGCGGGCGTGGTCGAGCTGCGCCAACCGCCGACGCATGCGCTCGAAGGCACGCGCGAGCTCGCCGACCTCGTCCTGCCCGGAGTCCACGACCGGCTCGTCGAACATCCCGTCGGCGATGCGCTCGGCCGCCCTCTCCAGCCGGCGGATACGGCGCGCGAACACCCACGCGCCCGCGTAGCCGACCACGAACACGAGCGCCAGCACGATGCCACCTGCAATCAGCAGCCTTCGCTTGACGAGGCTTACGTCGCTGAGGGCGCGCGCGAGCGACGCCGACAGCAGGAGCACCGTCCCGTCTCGCCCGACCGGAACCGTCACCTCCGCGAAGCGCACGCCGCCGCGAGTGACGGTCGAACGGCGAGGACTGAGGTCGTGGGAGGTGCCGAGCGCCAGCGGGTCCGTGCGAATGTCTTCGGAGTTGCCGCCCTGCGAGTCCTCCTTAACGACCATCGTCCACGTTTCCCTACCTTTCGAGAACGGCTTCAACAGCACGACGCGGGAGTTCGTCGTCGTGCCCGCGCGGTCGTAGAAGTCCCGGCCGAGGATGTCCGTGACCAAGATCTGCTGCGCAAGGGCGGGCGCGCTCCCCTCGAGATCGTTGAGCCGCGAGTCGATGAGCCGGCTCTCGAGCGATGGCGCCACCGCTGCGTAGACGAGCCCGAGCGCGGCCGTGACACAGAGCAGCAGCGCGAGACTGAGCTTCGCGCCGACGCTACGGAGAGGGTTCACGCGTCGCGGAAGCGGTAGCCGACGCCGCGCACCGTCAGGATGAACTGCGGCTCGCTCGGCGCGGGCTCGAGCTTCTCGCGGAGGTGGCGCACGTGGACGTCGATGGTGCGGGGATCGCGGTATGCGGAGTCGCCCCACAGCGCGACGAGCAGCGCCTGCCGGCTGTACACGCGGCCCGGCTTCGACGCCAGCGTCGAAAGCAGCTCGAACTCGACGTACGTGAGCTCGACCGGCTCGCCGTTCATCTGCACCGCGCGTCTGGCCGGATCGACGACGAGCCCGTCGATTGTGATCGCTTCCTGCCCATCAGCATCGTGCTTCGGTGCGGCCGCGCGACGGAGCGCGGCCTTGACCCGACTACGGAACTCCCGGATCGAGAACGGCTTCGTGATGTAGTCGTCGGCGCCGAGCTCGAGGCCGAGCACCTTGTCCACCTCGTCGTCGCGAGCCGTGAGCATGATGATCGGGACGTGACTGACCGCCCGTAGCCGCTTGCAGACCTCGAGCCCGTCGAGCTTCGGCAGCATGAGATCCAGGACCACGAGGTCGACGGAGTGCTCCTCGAATTGCCGCAGCGCCTCATCGCCGTCTCGCGCCTGCACGACTCGGTAACCGTCGCGCTCGAGGGGGTAGGCCAAGAGCTTCTGGACAGCTTCCTCGTCGTCGACCAGGAGAATGGTGGCTGGGTTCGACATGAGCCGCGGGTAACCGCGACCTACTATAGCCGCGCCATTTCGGAGCCCTTCACCTCTACCAGCGGCGCGCGGCGGCCCCGTTCCGGCTCGCTCGAGCGGCCGCTCAGCGGCCGCCTGTACCGCGCGTCGTGGATCGTCGCCGCGATCCCACTGCTCGCCGCAGCATTCAGCATCTCGCGCCCGGCGGCGCTCCCGCAGGCGGCAGCGGCGCTCGAGCCGACGTTCGACAACGCGGCCGCCTACCGGCTCGCCCAGGAGCTCGCTACCGTCCACCCGGATCGGTCGCCGGGCACCCCGGCTTCGGCAGGGGCTGCCACGTGGGTTGCCGGGAAGCTCACCAGCCTCGGCCTCGAGACGAGGGTCGATCGCTTTCCCGTCGACATCGCCGGCCGCGGGCGTGTCGATCTCCGGAACGTGACCGCCGTCGTTCCCGGTCGCTCCCGCGACACGATCGTCGTCGTCGCACATCGCGACTCGACTCGCGGTCATGCTGGGACGAACGACAACGCCTCGGGCACGGCGGCGCTCATCGAGCTCGCACGCGCGTACTCGGGAACGCGAACGACTGCGGGCGGGGTAAGCCCCAGTCACACCTTGCTGTTCGCGTCGACCGACGCCGGTGCGTATGGGCTGCTCGGTGCCCGGCGGCTGGCCCAGGGCTCACCGCAGGCGGACCACGTCGTGGCGGTCGTCGTCCTCGATTCGATCGCCTCACACAAGCCGCCGCGGCTCGAGATCGCGGGACAAGGGCCGCGCTCGCCGGCGCCGGGGCTCGTCGCCACTGCCGCCGCGCGGTTGGACGAGGAGACCGGCAGCCGGCCGGAAACCGCGAGCACGCTCGCCCAGCTGATCGACCTCGGCTTCCCCTTCAGCCTCACGGAGCAGGACGCGTTCCTCGCCGAGCACATCCCGGCGATCACGATCACAACCGAGGGCAGCCGCGCCGGACCCGGACACGCGTCCGGGCCGCCTCGACCCGGTCGTCCTCGGCCGTGTCGGCCGGGCCGCGGAGGGCCTGCTGGCGTCACTCGACGCCAGCCTGGAGCCCGCGCGCGGGACGGCCGCCTATATCTACGTCGGCGGTCGCGTCATCAAGGGCTGGGCCATCGCGCTGCTCTACATCGCGCTGCTCGTTCCCTTCCTGCTCTGCCTTGCCGATCTCGTGGCGCGGCTGCGTCGCTGGCACGTGCCGCTGGTACCCGGCGTCCGGAGCTATCTCCGACGTCTCGGCTTCTGGATCTTCGTCGGGATCGTGTTTGCGCTCTTCGGAATGGCCGGTGCGTGGCCGAACGGCGACGAGGCGGCGATCAACCCTGCTTCGGAGGCCGCCACCCACTGGCCTCGGCTCGCGCTCGCGCTCTTCTTGCTCGTCGTCCTGGCCGGCTGGCTCATCGCGCGGACCCGGCTCGTACCGGCAGGACCGGTCGCGGAAGAGCACGAAGTCGCCGGCCTGACCGTGGCACTCTGCGCGCTGGCCATCGTCGGTCTTGTGATGATCGTCACGAATCCCTGGGGGCTCCTGTTCCTGCTTCCATCCGCCCACGCCTGGCTGTGGCTGGTGCAGATGCAAAAGCGCGGGACGTTCCTACGCACTTCTCTCTACGTGATCGGGCTCGCAGGCCCCTTGCTCGTCCTTGGCTCGATGGCGCTGAGGTTCGGCCTCGGCCTGGACGCACCCTGGTACCTTGCGGAGCTGACTGCGCTCGGCTACGTGTCCCCCTTCACGGTCTTCCTCGTCCTCAGCCTGGACGGCCGTCGCCGCTCAAGTCCTGGCCGTCACGACCGGCCGCTACGCGCCGTATCCGGCACCGGCGGATCGGCCGGCACGGGGTGCGGTCGGTACCGCCATCGCTGCCCTCCGTAGCTCCTGGCAACGCTCATGAGACGCGTCCTCCGCATAGCGGGCACGACAATCGCCGCCGCAGGGCTACTCGGGGTCGCCTGGGTCTTCACGGTCTGGCAGTGGCAGGACCCGTTCACTGCGCTCTACACGTCCCACCAGCAACAGAGCCTCGAGACCGAGTACCAGCGCGAGGAGGTCGCCTATGTGCCGCCGGTTCACGTGGCGCCGTCGGTCCCGGTGTCGATCCAGAAGCGGAGAATCGCCGAGGCGGCGACGCGTTACCGCATGCAGCTCGAGCGGGGCGACGCTGTTGGCAGGCTGCACGTCCCTCAGCTCGGCCTAGACGCGATCGTCGTCGAGGGCACCGACAGCGCGACCCTGACGAAAGGCCCCGGCCGCTTCACGAAGTCGTACGTACCCGGAGAGGGCGAGCTGATCTACATCGCAGGCCACAGGACGACGTACGGCGCGCCGTTCGCGCACATCGATCGGCTGCGCGTGGGCGACGAGGTACGGCTCGAGGTTCCGTACGGCACGTTCGTCTACCGCGTCTCGAGCCACGTCATCGTTCCCGCCAACGCCCTGGAGCGGCTCCGGTCGTCCGGACGCGAGGAGATCGCCCTCCAGGCCTGCCACCCGAGGTTCTTCGCGAGCGAGCGCTACATCGTCTACGCCCGTCCGGTCAGCGTGAAGCCGCGCGGCGGCAGCGCGTACGCGGTCGGCCACAGCGAAGCGCTCTCATAGACGGAGGTACTCGACGCGTGAGCCGGCCGGGCAGAGGCCCTCGCCGCGCCGGGCAAGCGCGAGCGCATTCGCACCCGCGGCGCGCGCGATCATATGGCTGTCCTGACCGGACACAGGCGCCAGCTCGACACCGGTCTTTGACGACTTCGCAATGGCCCGGAGAAAGACGTCTCTGTGCGGATCGCGTCTCACCGGGCCCGCAAGTCGTCCCCACTCCAGGCGAGGCCCCGGGTCGGACGAGCCCTGCAGCGCGTTCACCGCCGGGAGCACGAACAGCGCGCAGGCCACGAGCGACGAGACGGGATTGCCGGGCAGGCCGAAGACGAGCGTGTTCCCACGAACGCCGAACGAGACAGGCTTGCCAGGCTTGACGGCCACTCCCCAGAACACCTCCTCGACTCCGAGCTCCTCCTCGACGCGCCGCACGAGGTCGTGCGGGCCGACGGAGACACCGCCCGACGTGACGAGCACGTCGAGCTCGAGGCCCTGCTCGATTGCCTGCCGGTGCGCCTGCTCGTCGTCCGCCACCGAGCGGGCCGGGCGCACCTCCGCGCCGGCTGCTGCCAACTGCGCCACGAGCATGGCGCCGTTCGACTCGTAGATCTCCCCGGGCCCCAGCGTCGAGCCGGGCTCGCGAAGCTCGGAGCCCGTGGTGACGACTGCCACGCGTGGACGGCGGCCGCATGACACCTCGTCCAGCCCGGCCGCGCCGAGAGCGCCGATCTGGGCGGGCCCGATCCGCGCGCCTGCGGGCGCGATCTCGCTTCCCCTGGCGACGTCGCCTCCACGCGGCCGGACGTTGGCGCCGGCCTGCACGGCGGCAGGGACGGTGAGCGTGCTGTCTTTCTCCTCGACATGCTCGATGGGGACAACCGCGTCCGCGCCATCGGGAACCGCGCCGCCCGTGGCAATTGCCATCGCGCTCCCAGGTGTGAGTGGGCCCGGCGCCGGGGCGCCGGCCGCGATCCTGAACTCCACGGGAAGCCTCCCGGGGGTCTCATCGGAGCGGACCGCGTACCCGTCCATGGCCGAGGCCGCGAACGGCGGCAGGTCGACCGCAGCCTGGGCGGGCTCTGCGAGCACGCGGCCCGCAGCAGAGGCGACCGGGATGCGTTCGCTGCCCAGCGGTCGGGCGCGGGCGAGCACCGCAGCCATGGCTTCCTCGAGAGAGGCGAGGCTCATCGTGCCGACACGCTACCCGGGCGCAGCAGCACCGACAGCAACACGCCGTAGCAGGCGGCGAGCGCGACATTGCGCAGCAGTACGAGCCAGGCGGCGCTGTCGACCGCGAAGAGATCGTCGTAGTGGTGGAACCAGAGCCGCGCCAAGAGAAATGCCGCGCCGGCGAGCGCGGCGGCCGCGACGCCCGGCGCTCCGGCAGCCAGGGGTGCGAGGAAGAGGAGCCACTCCGCGTACTGCGGCGACAACACCTTCCCGAAGGCGAGGATCGCCGCTACGCCTGCGGCGAAGGACACGGCCAGCCGCGAGGGATCGGACGGGCGACGGGCGAAGGCGAACCAGACCGCCAGCACCGCTACAGCGGCGATCACCGAGCTCGCGAGCGCAAGCGCATCTGCCCCCGGGCCGACAACGTCACGTGACTTCGCGGCCGTCGAGCCCGATCCGACCGTGGCGTCGTAGAGCGAGAGTCGGTCGGCGACCAGGAGCACCGATGCGCCGAGGCTCTCCACGTGTAAGCCACGTTCGAGCTGGGAACGGATGCTCGACCAGACCCCGTCCGCAGAGACCGCGAGGAACGGCGCGATCGTGACCCCGGCGGCGAGGACAAACCCACCGAGACACCAGCCAACGCGGCGCCATCCCCAGCGAGCGGCCACGTACAGAGCCGCCGGCACGAGTAGCACAACGGCGTACACCTTGGCCGCGAACGCGAGGCCGAGACACACGAAGCCAAGGACAGCAAAGCCGAGGACGAGCGCGAGCAATGCCGCCACCGTCAGCGCAGCCGGCCACGCGTCGTAGGAGTTCAGCCAGACGCTGCCGAGCAGCAGCGGACTGATCGCAACGAAGCCCAGCACGAGCGCGAGCCGCATCCGCGAGGCGCCCAGCGCCACCAGCAGGCGTGCCACGCACCACAGCCCACCAAGGGCGACAACCGCCATGAGCACCTTGAAGAGCATCCGGTAGTGGTCGTCGGTGACGAGCGCCGGCGGCACGAGCACGACGAAGGCGCCCGGCGGATACTCGACGAACACGTCGCGGTAGGGAAGCCGCCCGTCGAGCAGTCCCTTTGCGTAGGTGCCGTAGAGATCGACGTCCACGTACCCGCGCTCGCGGCCGAGGCCACCCATCGGCACGGCGGAGCAGGCGAGGAAGACCGGTGCGGCCAGGAGCCACGCGCGCAGCGCGGCAGCGCGGTCCGACATCTACTCCGGGATCGCCGGGGGCGGGGGTGGCGGAGGAGGCGGAGGAGGGGGTGGCGGCTTCTTCTCCGTAGTCGTCTTCTCGGTCGTCTCGGGTGCCGCGTAGGGGTCGTACGACAGGACATCGTCACCGCGCTCCCACGGCTCCCACGTCGGCAGCTCGCTGGGAACTTCCCACTTCAGCGGAGCAGAAGACCAGAGGGCGCGCTGCATGTACCGCCGCCAGATGTCCGCCGGGAAGCTGCCCCCGGAGACGGCGATGCCGTGGACCGACTCCATCGGGATCTCCCCCTGCGGATAGCCGACCCAGACGACGGTCGTCAGGTCAGGGGTGAAGCCGGCGAACCAGGCGTCGGCGTGATCGTCGGTCGTCCCGGTCTTGCCGGCCGCAGGCCGGACGAGCGCCGCCCCGGTGCCGGTGCCGTACTGCACGTTCTCCTCGAGGATCTTCGTGACCACGTACGCCTCGCCCTCTGACATCACGCGGCGTCGCTGCGGCTTGCCCCAGCCGGCATCCGTGTCCTCACTGCCATCGCGGAGGATGACCTTGCGGATCGCCATCGGACGCGAGTACATGCCGCGTCCGGCGATCGTCGCATAGCCCGAGGCGAGATCGAGCGGCGAGATGGCGATGGCGCCCAGCCCGAGCGACGGGACGGCGAGGAGCGGCGTCTTCACTCCCATGCGCCTGGCCGTCTCAGCAACGTTCTCGGGCCCGACGTCCACTGTCAGCTGTGCAAAGACGGTGTTGTCGGAGTGGATGGTCGCGTTCTCGATCGACGTCCAGCCGGAGTAGGAGTGGTCATAGGTCGACACCTCCCACGCCGGGACGTTCGGGTCCGGCTGGTAGTAGAAGGGCGCCGAGACGTAGTACGTCGACGAGGGGTCGATGTGCTTCATCACCGCGGTCGCCAGCACAAAGGTCTTGAACGTGGAACCGGCTTGCCTCCGCGCCTGCGCGACGAGGTTGAACTGGTAGCCCTTGTGGCCAGGGGTCACCGAGGTCATCGCACGAATCGCGCCGTTGGCCGGGTTGATCGAGACGACGGCGGAGGCCGGGTCGCCGGACTGGTTGAGCGTCTCCCGAATGGAGACCTCGGCGGCGCGCTGGAAGCGCGGGTTGATGGTCGTATAGACCTTGAGCCCTCCCGAGCGGACCGTGTTCGCCCCGTAGTGGTCGATCAGCTCGTCGCGGACATAGCTGAAGAAGTACGGCTCGCGGATCGTCGAATAGAGCTTGCCGGGCCGCAACCGGAGGTCCGAGCTGGCGACAGCCCATCGGAACTGCTTGCGCGTGATGTCGCCGTTGTCGAGCATTGCCCTCAGCACGGTGTTCCGCCGCGCAAGCGCGACGTCGGGAACGACGAACGGGTCGTAGGCCGACGGCGCCTGAGGAAGCCCGGCCAGCAGCGCTGCCTCTCGCAGGTTCAGCTGGCGCGCGTGCTTCGAGAAGTATGTCTGCGCGGCGGCCTCGACGCCGTACGAGCGGTTGCCGAAGTAGACGGCGTTGAGCCACGAGCGCAGGATCCGCTGCTTCGACCACTTCCGGTTCAGCTGGATGGCGAGGCACGCCTCGCGGAGCTTGCGCCCCACCGTCCGCTCCCGTGAGATGTAGAGGTTGCGTACGAGCTGCTGGGTGAGGGTCGACCCTCCTTCGACGACTTCACCCTCGGTGATGTCGCGCCAGAGAGCGCGCGCGATCCCCTCGTAGTCGACGCCGCCGTGTCGGTAGAACCGCCGGTCCTCGACGGCGATCGTCGCTCGGCGCATCCACGGGCTGATCTCGGTGAGCGTGACGGGCTGCCGGTTGCGCTCGGCGGGGATCGATCCCAGCGACGACCCGTCGGCCGCATACACGAAGCTGTTCTGGCCGATCGATATTGGTCGCAGGACGCCGAGGTCACAGTGCGTCCTCACGAGGCTGACGGCGGTGACCGCTCCTGCCGCGACCGCGCCCGCGCCCAGGATCAGCAGCGCGCCGAGCACCACGCCGATGCGGCGCGAGCGACGGTTCCTCGAGCTCCGCCGCGTCCTGCGGCGGTGGATGGCCCTCGCGAGGTCGTCGGAACGCTGCTTGCGGGAGGACGGCGACACGGCACCTCCGAGTTCGTGAGCTGGAATGGTAGACCTGCGCGACTAGCATTCCGCGGATGCTTCGCAGCTTCCGCATCGTCGCGGTGCTGGCCTGCGCCCTCCTGGCCACCGCCTGCGGGGAGCGCAGTGAGCCCGTCGGAGCTCCGATCGAGCTCTATCCGCTGACCGTCACGACCCAGGACCGGCCGTTGACGATCCCCGCGCCCGCAAAGCGCATCGTCGTCCTCGACGGAGGCGCAGAGGCGATCCTCGAGGCAATCGGAGCGGGTGACCGCGTGGTCGGCTCCAGCGTGGACGTCGCCGATCTGCCCGACCTGCGCCCAGATCTCGTCGTTGCGCCCTCCGACACGGACGAGAAGACGCTATCGCAGGCGGACGCTGCAGGCGCCCCCGTCTACGTGACGCCCGATCGATCGGTCACGGAGATCGAGCGGGCGATCACACAGCTCGGGTTGATCGTCGCCGAACCGTCCGCGGCCCGCCGCCGCGTCCGGGAAATCGAGCGTCGCCGGCAGCGGGTGAACCGGCTCTTGCGTGGAGCCCGACCGACGACGGTGTTCGTCGACCGCGGCGGCTTCACGAGCGCGTCGGACAGCTCGCTGATCGGCGACCTGATTCGAGAAGCGCGCGGCCGAAACGTCGCCGGCGACGTTCCCGACGGCCTCCAGCTCACGGTAAGACAACTGCGCGCCCGCAACCCGGAGGTGTACGTCACCGTCGCGGGCATGGGAGCGACCCTGAAGCAGCTGCGGCGGGGGCCGCGTACGAAGAAGCTGCAGGCGGTGCGGAAGGGCCGCGTCGTGACCATCGACGAGCGGTTGCTGATGCCAGGGCCGAACATCGGCGTCGGCGTCGAGGTCTTGGCTCGGGCGCTGCATCCGAATGCGGTTCGCTGAGCTCGACGCCGTGACGGTGGACGGCTTCGGAACGCTCCTGGCGATCGAGGATCCCGTGAAACCGCTCGCAGAGGCGCTCGAGGCTCACGACGTTTGCCGCTCGCTGCCCCAGGTAGCAGAGGCCTTCGCCGAGGAGGTGGCCTACTATCGGCCGCGGTCGCATCTCGCGCGCGACCCGGACGCGCTCGAGCGGCTGCGACACGAATGCGTGACGGTGTTCCTCGACGCGCTGCACGCTCCACTGGATCCCGAGGACTTCGTGGACGCGTTCATAGGCGCGCTTGTCTTTCGCCCTGCCAAAGGTGCCGTCGAGGCGCTTGCCTTTCTCCGGGCACGCGAGCTGAAGCTGGCAGTCGTCTCCAACTGGGACTGCTCGCTGCCCGAGCGGCTGGAGACGCTTGGTCTGCTGGCCTACTTCGATGCCGTGGTCACGTCTGCGGAGGCGGGCGTCCCCAAGCCGGACCCGGCGCCGCTCCGGCTCGCAATGGAGCGACTGGCTGTGACACCGGCGCGAGCACTCCACGTCGGAGACGAGCCCGCTGACGAGCAGAGCGCCGCCGCAGCCGGCATGTACTTCGCGCCTGCCCCGCTCTCAGCAGCCGTCGAGACGCTCTCTTGACGGGCAGGCTCATTGCCTGGCTGACGTTCGTGGGTTTCTACGTCACGCTCGCGTATGCCAGCCGGGCGAGCGGAGGCGACCCGCCGGAGGATGCGCTGTACCGGTACAGCACCGCCTGGAGCGGCGCGATCTGGTACGGCATCACGTTGCTGGTCGTCCTGTTGATCACGCGTGGGCGGCACCGCGAGCTCCTTGCCCTGCGCCGCCCGCGCTCGATCGGCCGGGCGATAGGCTGGTCAGTGGCCGTGATCGTCGCTGTGTTCGTCGTCGAGGCCGTCCTCGAGCCGTTCCTTCATGCCGGGGAAGAACAGGGCCTGACACCGGACACCTGGGACCCTGATCGCGCTGCCGCGTATGCAGCGAACGCCGTCGTCATCGCCGTGATTGCACCGATCGTCGAGGAGCTGATGTTTCGCGGCGCCGGATACTCGTTGCTGGCTCGGTACGGTCAGGCCGTCGCGATCGTCGCCGTGGGAGTCCTGTTCGGCCTCGTGCATGGGCTCATCGCGGGCCTGATCGTGCTGTCGGTCTTTGGCATGGGGCTGGCCTGGCTGCGGGCGAAGACCAACAGCGTCTATCCATGCATCGCCGTGCACGCGCTGTTCAACGCCGTGGCGCTGATCGTTGCCGTGACCGTGACGACCTGAGCGGCCTCTATCCTCGCCGCGTGCGAACGGCGATTGCACTCGGGGCCTTCCTGGCGCTGGCCGCGCCCGCCGCTGCCGTCG
Organism: uncultured Actinomycetes bacterium; assembly: GCA_963711315.1. GTDB lineage: Bacteria > Actinomycetota > Thermoleophilia > Gaiellales > Gaiellaceae > PALSA-612. Next base: position 177,790 of record CAVQDQ010000004.1, on the reverse strand, counting down.
GCCAGGAAGCGAAGCTGACACTGGGAGCGCCCGGCGCGACAAAGTTCGGCCACGTCGTCGATTTCGCCGGACGGCTCTCGCCGGCCAAGCCCGGTACGCGCGTGAGCCTCATGCGCGGCACGACACGTGTGGCCGCCATGGGCATCCGACGCGACGGCACGTATCGCTTCCAGGTCGCCCTGGGCCGCCCGGGACCGTTCCACACGGTGGCAGCCGGCGTCTCTTCGAAACCCGTCACCGTGCGGATCATCCCGAGGCTTCAGGCGAGGCTCGTCGGTACGCGCGTCGCCGGTGAGCCGCTTTCGGTCCTAGCCCGTCTCGAGCCCGACGAGGCGGGCGCTGTGCGAGTGCGCGTCGTCCGCGGGGGCACGGAGTCCTACCGCGGTGAGTTTCCGCGCGACGCACGAGTGAAGCTCGGGACCACGGCTGTCTCGCCGTTCGACGTTGCGATCGACGTCTTGCCTACACAGGGATACGGCTATGTCGGCAAGAGGATCCGCGTCGCCCTCCGCGCGCCGGCGATCTCCTATGGCTACCAGGGCCCGTTCGTCGCGGCGCTGCTCGACCGGCTGCGCGAGCTGGGCTACGCGGCTCCGTCTTCGCGCACGGTGTTCGACTCCGACGCCCAGCAGGCGGTTTACGCGTTCCAGAAAGCGCAGCGCCTCGAGCGAACCGGTGTGGCCGATGCCGCATTCTGGCGACGCCTGGCCCGGCCCGCGGAGATCGTGCCGCGCTACCCCAGTCCGGCCAATCACATCGAGATCGACAAGCAGCGTCAGATCCTCATCGTCGTCCGCGACGGCCGCGCGTCGCTGATCTCTCCGGTCTCGACGGCCGGCATCGCCGGCTACTACACACCGCTCGGCCGCTTTGCAATCGGCCGCAAGGTACCCGGATACGACCCGAGCCCGCTGGGCGTGCTCTACAAGCCCATGTACTTCTACGGCGGATATGCGATCCACGGCAACCCGTCTGTGCCGCCGTACCCGGCATCGCATGGCTGCGTCCGGGTGCCGAACTTCGTCGCCGACCGGCTCTTCGAGAGCGAGCCCTACGGCGAGGTCGTGATCGTCTACTGAGGCCGGCTAGTCCGGCTCGCCTTCGGCGGCCGCGAACTCGTCCGGCGTCACCTTGTCGAGGAACTTCTTGAACTCGTCGACGAGGTCGTCCTCGTTGATGTCGTCACCCTCGAACTCGATCGCCGACTCCTCGATAACGGTGTCGTCCGCGAAGATCGGCGCGTCCGCCCGGACGGCGAGCGCGATGGCGTCCGAGGGCCGCGAGTCGATCTCGAGCTCGGACCCGTCCTGCCGAATCGTGATCGTGGCGTAGAACGTGCTTTCGCGCAGCTCGGTCACGCATACGCGGATTACCTGCGCGTCGAGCTCGCCCAGCGCGTTCGTGAACAGATCGTGCGTCAGCGGCCGCGGCGTCGCCTGACCCTGGAGCTTCATGAGGATGGCAGCGGCTTCGGACTGACCGATCCAGATGGGGAGAAAGCGATTGCCGTCGGTCGTCTTCAGCAGCACGATCGGCTGCTTGCCGACGAGATCGAAGCTCACGCCGTAGATGACCATCTCCGTCATCGCGCGGTCCGATGGTAGCCGAGGCGCGCCCCGCGAACGACTAGTGACGGCTGGCTAGAATCGAACAGCCGGGCGATTAGCTCAGTCGGTTAGAGCGCCGCTCTGATAAGGCGGAGGTCCGTGGTTCGAATCCACGATCGCCCATGGGCAAAGAAGAGCCCCGCGCAGGCGGGGCTCGTGTCTTTCTAACGCGCTGACGTGAGCGCTTCGAAGACTTCCGCGATCTCGGCCAGCTCGTGCTCGTCGGCGAACGGGATCTCCACCTTGCCACGGCCGACTTTCACCGGCCGGCCTAACAGTCTCTCGGCCGACTGGCGCACGCTCTGAGCGAGGGCCGGATCTACCGGCGCGCTCTTTCGGCGCGGGCGCTGCCTCGCGCCGGCCCAGCGCGCCGCCTGCTCGGCAGCTCGCACGGATAGCCCGCGGCGCACGATGAGGCTCGCCAGTGCCCGCCGTTCCTCCTGATCGGGCACTGCCAGCACCGCACGGGCGTGACCTTCCGTCAGTTCGCCGCGCTCGACCATGCCGAGCACGTCGTCGGGGAGGTCGAGCAACCGGAGCCGGTTGGCCACCGAAGGCTTGGAACGGCCCACCGTGTCTGCCACTTCGCCGAGGGTGAGCACGAACTCGTCCATCAGCACGGCGTACGCACGCGCTTCCTCGACAGGCGACAGCTGCTCACGCGCCACGTTCTCGACGAGCGCCAGCAGCAGCGAATCGCGGTCGCCGGCGTGCCGGACGACGGCTGGAACCGTCTTCAGCCCCGCCTCGCGAGCGGCACGCCACCGGCGTTCGCCGGCGATCAGCTCCCAGCCTCCTGCGGCGCGCGGTCGGACCAATACCGGCTGGACGACACCCTGCTGCCTGATCGACTCGGCCAGGCCGGAAACCGTCTCCCCATCGATCTTCCGACGCGGCTGGCGCGGGTTGGGGTGCACTGCGTCGACCGGCACGTGCGCGAGATCCGCCTGCGTAGCGCCTCCGATCAGGACGTCGAGGCCGCGACCGAGGCCGCGGCGTACGTCGTTCGCTTCAGGTGCGCTCGGCAAGCTCCATCGCCACCTTCCAGTACGCCTCCGCTCCCGCGGATCGGCGGTCGTAGGCAATCACCGGCAAGCCGTGGCTCGGAGCCTCGGCCAACCTCACGGATCGGGGAACGGTCGTGCGAAACACGAGGCCGCCGAGGTGCCTGCGGACATCCGCCTCCACCTCGGCCGCGAGCCGTGTGCGGCGGTCGACCATCGTCAACAGCACGCCGGCCAGTGACAGCTTCGGATTGAGCCGGCGGCGGACGAGCTCGACCGAGTCGAGCAGCTGCGCGAGGCCCTCGAGTGCGTAGTACTCGGCCTGCACGGGAACGAGCACCGCGTCGGCAGCGGCCAGCGCGTTCACAGTCAGCGGCCCCAGCGACGGCGGGCAGTCGAGAAAGACGAAGGAGAAGCTCGATGTGCGGCCGCTCAACGCCTGCGCGAGAAAGCGCTCACCGTCCTCGCGCAACGAGAGCTCGACAGCGGCACCGGCCAGCTCCGGCCGGGAAGGCACGAGGTGGAGGTTCCCGAAGCGTGTCGGCTTCGCGAGCGACTCCAGCGGAGCGCCGTCCAGCAGGTCGTAGCTCGACGTGCCGTTCGCACGCTCGCCGAGCCCGGAAGTGGCGTTGGCCTGCGGGTCGAGATCGACGACGAGCACTCGCTCGCCGGCGTCGGCGAGACAGGCGGCGAGGTTGACGGCTGTCGTCGTCTTGCCCACGCCGCCCTTCTGGTTCGCGAGCGCGAAGACCGTGCTGGGCACGAACACATTGTCCTCGGGGCAGCGGACGGTTAAGCCAAAGGCCGCTTTCGCGCCATCCCGGGACGGCGCGGAAAGCCCGCGGGTGTGGGCGCCACCTTGGGAATGACGATCGCGCCCTGCATCGCGCTCCGGTTCACCGCCTCCGACGCGGCTCGCAACGACGGCCACGGCCGCCAGGTCGGCGGTCGGTCCGGCGTAGAGGACGACTCCACCGCCCGGCCGGACCAGTGGCAGGCACCATTCGGCAGCTACCGGCGGCGGAGCGAGAGCCCGCGCCACCGCGACGCCGTAGAAGTCCACATCCTGTTCCTCGGCGCGGCCGCGCACGACGCGAACGTTCGGGAAGTCGGCGGCGACACGCTCGAGGAACGAGGCTTTCCTGGCATTGGCCTCGAGCAGCGTGACCTCCCGGTCAGGCAGCTCAGCCGCCAGCGGGATGCCCGGCGAGCCGCCGCCGGACCCCACGTCGACGATCGGGCCGGCGAAGCGCTGCACGGCCGGTAGAGCGGCAAGGCTGCCGTCAACGTGAACGCGGCGGGCCTCGCCGCGGTCGACTATCGACGTCAGTCCCGGCGTCTCCAGCAGCGCGTCGAGCCACCGCTCGAGGCGCGGATCGTTCACTCCGGCTCGACCGAAGAGGTCGGCACGACCACGACGCAGCGTTCCGGGTCGTCGCCCTCACTGCGCGTCTCCACGCCGGCGACGTCCTCCAGCGCGAGGTGAACGATCCTTCGCTCGAGAGCATTCATGGCTTCCAGCCGTACTGCTGCTCCGCTCGCGTGCGCCCGGTCGGCCGCCTGGCGGGCCATGGCCTCGAGCCGGGCGCGCCGCCGCTCGCGGTACCCGCCGGCGTCCACCTCGACCGCCTTGCCGCCCTCGCCCTGCGTTCGGTAGGCGATGGACGAAACGAGGTGCTGCATCGCGTCGATCGTTCGGCCGTCGCGTCCGATGAGAACACCCGCGTCGGGAGCTGAAACCGAGATGCGAACGGTCTCGTCGTCTTCCGCCACGGTCACCCGCGCCGGTACGCCGAGAGCTGCGGCGATGCGTTCGACGAGGTCGCGGCCAAGGTCGCCGACCGGAGAGACGTCGGTATCGGTCACCGGGACTTCGCGAATGGTCGCGCTCTCGACACGCGCCAGAACACGGGCCGGAGACGTTCCGACGCCGAGCAGGCCGCGCTCACCTTCGGTCAGCACTTCGAATGTCACGGCATCGCGGTCGAGGCCCGGATGGAGCCTCTCGAGCTCCCGTAGCGCCTGCCACTTCGCCTCGCCGATGGTCTCGCCGGAGGCCTCGAGCTCGACGAAGCCGGCGTCTGCCGTCATCGTCTGCCGCCGCGCTTCTTCTTTCGCTTCACACGTCGCGGATCGGCCGGTGCCGAAGCCTGCGCGACGGCGGCCGGCTCAGGCGCCACCCGCGGCTCGTCCGCCGCCTGCCGTCTCAGCCTGTGCCGGCTCGACCTTGGCGGGCGTGCGCGAGCTCTTCTTCTGGGGCGTCACCTTCGTCCGCGGCAAGAGCTGGCGGGTGACGATTCCCTGGCCGACGGTCCAGAGGTTGGTCGTCGCCCAGTAGAGGACGAGGCCGGCCTTGAAGTTGACGATGAACGGGATGAAGAGGAACGGCAGCGCGAACATGAGCAGCCGCTGCGTCCGCTCCATCGTCGCCGACATGAAATACGTCGACGCCAGCTGGCTGCTGATGTAGATCACGAGCAGCAGCGGCCCCCAGCCGACGCTCGCTTTTTCGAGAATGTTGATCAGGCCCAGCCATTCGAGGTTGTCGCCCTGGTGGTAGTCCGTCGTCGTCGTGAAGTTCTTGAGCGTGAAGAAGAGCGAGATGAAGATCGGGATCTGGAAGAGGATGGGCAAGCACGACGACGCCGGATTGATGCTGTTCTCCTTGTAGAACTTCATCAACTCCTCGTTCATCTTCTGGCGGTCGCCCTTGTACTTGCGCTGGATCTCCTTCATCTCCGGCGCGTGCCGCTGGAGGTTCTGCATGGAGTGGATCTGCTTCACCGTCAGCGGGACGAGCACGATCCGCACCATCACCGTCAGCGCGACGATGGCCCAGGCCCACGGCAGGCCGATGGCGCCGTGCGGGCCGAGAAAGTCGATGACGTCGGCAAGGATGTTGACGATCGGGCTGGTAAGGCCGGCGACGATCATGGGTGGTCCACGCCCCCGTGGCTCCACGGGTTGCAGCGAAGAAGTCGCCACGCCGTCTTTGCGGAGCCCTTCAGCAGACCGTGCTTGCGCAAGGCAATCGCCGCGTACTCGCGAGCACGACGGGTGGTACTTGCAGGTCGGCGCGTCCGCGACGCCCGGCGACGGGGCGAGCGTGCCGCAGCACCATGCTCAGGAGCTTCACGCCGCCGCCTTCAGGAGCTCGTCCACCCGCTCGCCGAGCCATGCGGAGTCCTGAGCTGCTGCAGCTTCGACCAGGCCGGGCCTGACAACGAGCACGTAGTCGCAGCCGGGCGGAACCTGCTCGAGTCGCGCCCGCCAGAGCTCCCGGAGCCGCCGCTTGATCCGATTCCGCTGGACGGCCGTCCCGGTGTTCTTCGGCACGGCGAGGCCGAGCCGGGGGTCGTCGTCCTCTTCTTCACGGGGAAACCAGTGCAGAACGAGATAGCGCGTCGCCGTCGAGCGGCCTTTCCGGTAGACGGCGTCGAAGTCCTGCGATCGGCTGAGCCGGTGCCGGCGCTGCATGACTCGTCAGACTAGACGCGGCGAGGCCGAGCCGGGGAAGCCTTCGAGCACTTACGCAGAGAGGCGCTTGCGGCCGCGGGCGCGGCGGCGCTTGAGGGTCGCGCGGCCGGCGCGGGTGGACATCCGGGCGCGGAATCCGTGCTTCCGCTTCCGTCGCCGCACGTTGGGCTGGTAGGTGCGTTTCATCGTTCCGAGAGGTCGATCGCAGCCGGTCGGCCGCGGCCGCGGAGTATAGACAACGGGTCTCCGAAGAAGTTGTCCACAGCCGGCCGAGGCGGTCCGTGGATGATCAAAGTCCCCGCACGCGGAGGGGTCCCGCAGTGTTGTCGCAATGGACAACCAGCAGTATCCACACCTGTGGAAGACGCGTGGAAATTCCGGCGAAGTGCCTGCAAATCGGCGTCTTTTCTAGTGGTTGACGCCTCGTTTTCCAGCCGTTGTAGGCCTCACGAGGCAGTGCTATGCTCGAACACTCTGTCGTCAAACCGAGGAGTCGGACCCAGAGGCGTGGAAGCAAGCGAGCTGACCCCCGGGTCGTTGTGGAATGAGGTCGCCGGTCGGCTCCGGGGGGCTCTCAACGACGCGACGTACCGCACATGGTTCGGCGAGGTGCGCGCCACCGAAGAACGTGACGCGCTCGTGCTCGCCGTGCCGAACAACTTCACCCGCGAGTGGATCGAGGGCCACTTCCTCGACCTCATCCGCGCGGCGGTGCGAGACGCCTCCGGTGGCGATCGCGTGGTCGTACGGCTCGTAGTCGACGACTCGCTGGCATCCACCGACGCCGAGCAGCCTCGCGCGCGAGCCGACGGCCGGCATCAACCCGAAGTACACGTTCGACCTGTTCGTCATCGGCTCGTCGAACCGCTTCGCGCACGCTGCGGCTCTCGCCGTAGCCGAGACGCCGGCCCGGGCGTACAACCCGCTCTTCATCTACGGCGGCACAGGCCTCGGCAAGACACACCTGCTCCAGGCGATAGCCCACTACATCACGAACCACGCCAGCCGACTGTCGGTCCGTTACGTCACGAGCGAGACGTTCATGAACGACTTCATCAACTCGCTCCGCGACCGGCGCATCGAGGGCTTCAAGCAGCGCTACCGCAATTACGACGTGCTCATGATCGACGACGTTCAGTTCTTCGAGCACAAGGAGCGGATCCAGGAGGAGTTCTTCCATACGTTCAACAGCCTCTACGAGACCGGCAGCCAGATCGTCATCTCGTCAGACCGGCCGCCGCGCGAGATCGCAACGCTCGAGGCGCGGCTGCGATCGCGGTTCGAGTGGGGCCTCATCACCGACATCCAGCCTCCCGACCTCGAGACCCGCATTGCCATCCTCCGCAAGAAGGTGCACACCGACTCGATCTCGATCACCGACTCACAGGTGCTGACGTTCATCGCCAGCCGCATCTCGACGAACATCCGCGAGCTCGAGGGTGCCTTGACACGAGTGGTCGCCTTCTCGTCACTGACAGGCCGGGCGATGACCGTCGAGCTTGCCCAGGACGTCCTGAAGGACGTCTTCCCCCAGGGAGAAGTCGCGCAGGTATCGATCGAGCGCATCCAGGAGGTCGTCTCGCAACGCTTCTCGCTCAGCATCACCGAGCTCTGCGGCAAGAGAAAGTCACAGAACATCGTCTATCCGCGACAGGTCGCCATGTACCTTTCACGCGAGCTCACGGACTCGTCACTCCCCAAGATCGGCAACGCTTTCGGCGGCCGCGATCACACGACGGTCATGCACGCGACGTCGAAGATCGCCGGCCTGATCAAGCAGGATCGCTCTGTGTACAACCTCGTGCAAGAGCTCACCGCACGTGTGAAGCAAGTCCAGTGAACCCACACTCCGCGACCAGGCGCTGCCTACCCCTTGTGGACGACTGCTTTTGTGTCCACATCTGAGCGCACAGCCCAGAACCTCTGAGCGTGCAGGGCTTTCATCGCTTGTTCCCTCGCTCCACACCCCTTACGACTACTACGAGGTTCTTGTATGACTACAGACATCGTTGTAGATACGAGCATGAAACTCACCTGCGCGCGAACCGAACTCGCGGAGCGCCTGGCAATCGTCGGCCGGGGCTTGTCGATGCGACCGACCGTGCAGATCTTCGCGGGTGTGCTCATGCAGGCCGGTTCGGGCAGGCTCGAGCTCTCCGCTACGGACATGGAGCTCTCGATTCGTACAGGCCTTGATGCCGATGTCGACGGAGAGGGCAGCGCTGTCGTGCCGGGGCGACTGCTGGGAGACATCGTTCGCCAATTGCCGGCTGACGAGGTCGAGATCGAGTACCAGGCCGAGGAGAACACGCTGCTCGTCACGAGCGGGTCCGCTTCGTACAGGCTGCGCACGTACGCCGTGGAGGACTTTCCGCGGTTGCCGGAGGTGGAGGGCGCGCCTACGTCGATGCTCGACACCGGACCGCTGCTCGAGGCGATCGCGTGTGTCGGCCGCGCAGCGGGTCGCGACGAGTCGCGGCCGGTGCTGACAGGCGTCTTCGTGCGCCTGGGATCCGGGCAGCTGGCGATGGTGGCGACGGACTCCTACCGGCTGTCCGTGAAGGAGTCCGATATCGCCGGCAGCGTGCCGGAGCTGGAGGCGATCGTCCCGGCGCGAGCACTTGACGAATTGCGACGGATCGCGAGCGGCGACGGCCAGATCGAGCTGGCCGTGCTCGATAACCACGTCGCCTTCGGTGCCGACGGCGTCTGGCTGACCACACGGAAGATCGACGGGCAGTTTCCGGACCACACGAAGCTCATCCCCGAAACCGGTGAGTTTGCCGTCGACCTGTCGCTGACGCGTGGCGAGATCCTGGACGTCGTCCGCCGGATGGCTGTGATGGCGCATCGCTCGTCGCCGCTCCGGCTACGGCTCGCCGAGGGCGAGCTGACGATCTCGGTCCAGACGCCCGACATCGGAGAAGCGCGCGAGTCGCTGCCCGTCGCGTACTCCGGCGAGCCGATGGAGATCGGCTTCAACGCCGCGTACCTTCAGGACGGGATCGAGTCGGTCGAGGGCGACGAGTTGTTGCTGCGGCTGATCAACCCCTTGCGGCCCGGTCTCGTACAAGGGCCCGAGGAGGGCTTCCGCTACCTGATCATGCCCATTCGGCTGCCGGACTGATCGTCTCGAGCCTCACACTTCGCGACTTCCGCTCGTACGCCGTCCTGGATCTCACTCTGGAGCCCGGGCTGGTGCTTGCGGCCGGGCCGAACGGCGCGGGCAAGACGAACCTCTTGGAGTCGATGCACGTCGCGACACAGGGCTTCTCTCCTCGAACCCGCCAGGACGCCAATCTCGTCCGCTACGGCGCCGACGGCTTCGACGTGCGTGCGACAGGCAGCGGAGACAGTGGCGAGATCACGCTGGAGGTCGGTTTCCGGGCGGGTGAAGGGAAGCGGGCGCGGATCAACGGGGCTGCGGCCGAGTCCCTGGAGCGCGTGCGGTCTGCTGCCGCGACGCTCGTTTTCACGCCCGACCGGCTCGCGGTCGTGAAGGCCGGCCCCGCGGTTCGCCGTGCCTACGTCGACCGCGTCATCGGACGGTTGTTCCCGGCGCGGGCGGCGCTTGCCGGCGAATACGCCGAGGCGCTCGCCCAGCGGAACGCTGCGCTGCGGCGGGTCTCGTCGGGGTTCGCGCGCCTGGACACGGTCGAGCCGTGGGACGCGCGGGTGATCGACGCGGGAGGGGCACTGTCGGCGGCGAGGTCCGAGGCCCTGGCGGCTCTCGAGACGCCGTTCGGCGAGCGTGCAGGCGAGCTGGGCTTGGCCGGCGCAGGGCTCGTCTACGACTCTTCCCCGATCACGGCGGAGGTGCTCGCTGCTCGCCTCGCCGCCGATCTCGAGCGAGGTCTCACGGGCGCGGGACCGCACCACGACGAGGTGCGGATTACCGCCGGAGAGCGAGAGCTGCGCTCGCATGGCTCCCAGGGCGAGCAGCGGGTTGCACTGCTCGCACTGCTGTTGGCAGAAGCGGAGCTGCTGGGAGATCGACGAGGTGTCCCGCCGCTCCTCCTTCTCGACGACGTGCTTTCGGAGCTGGACGGGGAGCGTCGGGCGGCTCTCGTACAGCGAATTCGAGGCGGCTCCCAGGTGCTCGTCACGACCGCCGCACGAGGTGCGCTGCCGGGCGACCCGGATCAGCTGCTCGAGGTGAGCCCCGGCCGCGTGCGAGTCGTCTGATGGAGCGGCTTGGAGACAGTCTCGAGCAGGAGCTGCGGCGCTTTGGCACCACGGGCTCGATGCCGGCGATCGTGGCTGCCTGGCCGGCGGCGGTCGGCGACGAGGTAGCGCGGAACGCCTGGCCGGCTCGCATCTCACGGGACGGCGTGCTCCATGTCAACACGAGCTCCTCGGCGTGGTCGTTCGAGCTCACGCAGCTCGCCGCGGTCGTCCTGGAGCAACTGGCCATCCGACTCGACGATATCGCGCCAAAGGAGCTTCGCTTTGCTCCCGGGCACCTGCCGGAGCCCCCCGTCGCCGCGGCCGCCACGCCTCAGCCGCGCGCGGCGGAACCATCCCCCGAGCAGCTGGCCGAGGCCCGCGAGCTGGCTTCTCCGATCGAGGACGAGGAGCTCCGCGAACGGGTCGCGAAGGCGGCCGCGCTGAGCCTCGCAACCGCTCGCTCCGACCGCCGTTTCTGATACACTGTAGTCGGCCCGAAAGTGTGGCATTTGCAGGGCTTTTTTTAATGGCAGAAGCAGCCTACACCGCAAAGGACATCACGGTCCTCGAGGGCCTCGAGCCGGTGCGCCTGCGCCCGGGCATGTACATCGGTTCGACCGGCTCCAGAGGTCTCCATCACCTCGTCTACGAGGTCGTCGACAACGCGGTGGACGAGGCGCTCGCCGGCCGCAACGACCTCGTCGATGTGACGATCCACCCGGACAACTCCGTGACGGTGCGCGACGCTGGTGCAGGCATCCCGGTCGATGTCATCGCCGATCAGGGGCTGCCTGCGCTCACGGTCGTGCTTACGAAGCTTCACGCCGGCGGGAAGTTCGGCGGCGACGGCTACAAGGTGTCGGGCGGCCTGCACGGCGTCGGCGTCTCCGTCGTCAACGCGCTCTCCGAGTGGCTCGTCGCGGAGGTACGCCGCGACGGAAAGGTCGTACCGCCAGGAGTTCGCGCGCGGAGAGCCCACCACGAAGGTGGAGAAGGTCGGCGTCGCGCCGAAGGGCGAATCGGGCACGACGATCTCGTTCCTTCCCGACTCGGAGGTCTTCGAGGAGACCGAGCTGGACGCCGCGACGCTTCTCCAGCGCCTGCGCGAGACGGCCTTCCTGACCCGCGGGCTTCGCATCGTCCTCCGTGACGAACGAGCCGGTGGCCGCACCGACGAGTTCCACTACGAGGGCGGGATCCGGGACTTCGTCGCTCATGTCAACGAGGCCAAGGACCCGGTGCACAAGCACATCGTCTACTTCGAAGGCGAGGGCGACGACGGTGCCGTCGAGGTCGCCATGCAATGGAACAGCTCGTACGTGGAATCGGTGTTCTCCTTCGCGAACAACATCAACACGTCGGAAGGCGGAACCCACCTCCAGGGTTTCCGCGCCGCGTTGACGCGCACGCTCAACCAGTACGCGCGCCAGGAGGGCCTCCTGAAGGAGAAGGACGACAATCTCGAGGGCGAGGATGCCCGCGAAGGCCTCGCAGCCGTCATCTCCGTCAAGCTGCGCAGCCCCCAGTTCGAGGGGCAGACGAAGACGAAGCTGGGCAACCCGGGGGTGGCCGGCCTCGTGGAGCGAGTCGTGAACCAGCGGCTCGCGCAGTTCCTCGAGGAGCAGCGCCCCGAGGCCCGGCAGATCGTCCAGAAGGCCGTTGCCGCCCGCAACGCTCGCCAGGCCGCTCGAAAGGCGCGCGAGCTGACGCGGCGCAAGAGCGCGCTCGAGAACTCCTCGCTTCCGGGCAAGCTCGCCGACTGCACGATCAAGGACCCCGAGCTGGCGGAGCTCTTCATCGTCGAAGGCGACTCGGCCGGCGGCTCGGCGAAACAGGCGCGCGACCGCATGACGCAGGCGATCCTGCCGCTGCGCGGGAAGATCATCAACTCCGAGAAGAACCGCATCAACAAGGTGCTCTCGAACACCGAGATCCAGGCGATGATCACTGCGATCGGAACCGGCTTCGGCGACGAGTTCGACATCGCCAACCTGCGGTACGGCCGCGTGATCGTGATGACCGACGCCGACGTGGACGGCGCACACATCCGCACCCTCGTGCTCACGTTCCTCTACCGGACGATGCCCGAGCTCTTCGAGCGAGGCCACGTGTTCATCGCCGTGCCGCCGCTCTATCACGTGAAGCTCGGCAGCAGGGGGATGTACTTCGAGAAGGACGCTCAGCTCGAGGATCTGCTGGTACGCGAGCGCATCAAAGACATGACAGTCCTGGCCCGCGATGAACAGAGAGACGCCGCTCACGGAGGCGCGCTGGGCGCGGCTCGTGCGGGACCTCGGCCACCTCGAGGCATGGACGGCAAAGCTCGAGGCGGAGTTCGGCCCGGCCGCGCGCTTCGCGATCTCCCATGGCCTGATCGAGGCCGACGGGGACGATCCCTCCGACGCCGCTGCGCTCATCGCCTCGATCCCGCCCAACGGGTACGAGCTCGAGGTCGAGCAGGAGCTCGACGGCGTGCTGCACGTGCGGGTGGTCGAGACCGAGACGAGCACGGCGCAGAGCGTCGTCCTGCCGATCGCCATGCTCGAGTCGCCGACGTACGGGTCGGTTCAGAGTGCATACGCGAAGGTGGGAGACGTCGTCGGCTTTCCGCCTTTCACCGTGTCCTTCGGCGAGAAGTCGTCGCGGGCCGAGACGTTCGACGCAGCTCCGTGCGCGCTCGCTCGACCTGGCGAAGGCGGGCATGCAGATCAGCCGGTTCAAGGGGCTCGGCGAGATGAACCCCGAGCAGCTCTGGGAGACGACGATGGATCCGGCGAAGCGGATGCTGATCCGCGTCGACGTGGAGGACGCCGCTGCCGCCGACCGCGTGTTCTCGACGCTCATGGGCGACCATGTCGAGCCGAGACGCCTGTTCATAGAGCAGAACGCAAAGGACGTTCGATTCCTCGATGTGTAATCAGCCGCGGAATCGCACACTGAACGCCGCCGAAGGCCGGCTTTGCCGGCCGGGAGGCCCGGTAACGGCTGGCCTGGCCGACACGGTAAAGGAGGGGGTCCATGGGGGAACCATGGGTTCCCCCGTGACAGATGTCTGACGTCGTAGAGCCGCTCGGGGCCGGCCGCATCGAGTCGCGTGAGCTCGAGCAGGAGATGCGCTCGAGCTACCTCGACTACGCCATGAGCGTCATCGTCGGCCGCGCTCTGCCCGACGTACGCGATGGGCTCAAGCCCGTCCATCGCCGCGTGCTGTGGGCAATGCACGACGCCGGGCACCAGCCGAACCGTCCCTACGTCAAGTGCGCCCGAGTGACGGGCGACGTCATGGGCAAGTACCACCCGCACGACTCCAGCTCGATCTACGACGCGATCGCACGGCTCGTGCAGTCGTTCTCGCTGCGCTACCCGCTTGTCGATGGGCAGGGGAACTTCGGCTCGATCGACGACGACCCGCCGGCCGCCGAGCGGTACACGGAGTGCCGGCTCACGAAGCTGGCGACGGAGATGCTGCGGGACATCGATATGGACACGGTCGACTTCGTCCCGAACTACGACGAGTCGCGGAAAGAGCCCTCGGTGCTGCCGTCGCGCTTCCCGAATCTCCTCGTCAACGGCTCTTCGGGAATCGCTGTCGGAATGGCGACGAACATCCCTCCGCACAATCTCGGCGAGACGATCGACGCGGTCGTGGCGCTGATCGACAAGCCGACCGCAAGCGTCGAGGACCTCATGAAGCACGTGAAAGGCCCCGACTTCCCGACCGGCGCCATCGTCGTCGGTCGGTCGGGGATCCGTGACGCGTACCGAACCGGCCGAGGGCGAATCGTCATGCGGGCGCGTGCGCATGTGGAGGAGCTCCGCGGAGGCAAGAACGCGATCATCGTCACCGAGCTCCCGTACGGCGTGAAGAAGGGCGGCGAGGGTGGAGTGATCGCGAAGATCGCCGACCTCGTCCGCGAGAAGGTGATCACCGAGGTCTCCGACCTCCAGGACTACTCCGACAAGAGCGGCATGCGCATTCAGATCGAGCTCAAGCGCGAAGCGGTCCCGCAGGTCGCTCTCAACAAGCTGTTCAAGCACACCGCGCTCCAGACGACGTTCGGCTTCAACGCAGTCGCGCTTGTCGACGGCGTGCCCCGGACGCTCTCTCTCCTCGAGTTCGTCACGCACTACCTCGACTTCCAGAAGGAAGTCGTCACCCGCCGCTCGCAGTACGAGCTGCGCCAGGCGCTCGCACGAGCGCACGTGCTCGAGGGCTATCTCATCGCGCTGGACAACCTCGACGAGGTAATCGCTCTCATCCGCTGCTTCCGACGACGCCGACGAGGCGCGCGCTGGGCTCGTCGAGCGGTTCGAGCTCAGCGAGCTGCAGGCTCAGGCGATCCTCGACCTCCGGCTCCGGGCGCTCACGGGGCTCGAGCGCAAGCGGGTCGAGGACGAGTACAAGGACCTCCAGGAGCGCATCGCCGAGCTGCGGACTCTGCTCGGCGACGAGGCGCAGGATCGCCGCGCTGATCAAGGAGGAGCTGCTCGAGATCAAGCAGATCTACGGCAAGGGAGACGATCGCCGCACCGAGATCGCCGCCGCAGAGGGCGACTTCGAGCTCGAGGACCTGATCGCAGAGGAAGACATGGTGATCGCGATCACGCGCTCCGGCTACATCAAGCGATTGCCCGTGACGACGTATCGCGAGCAGCGACGCGGCGGCGTGGGCGTGATGGGGATGGACCTGAAGGACGAGGACTACATCGAGCACCTCTTCGTGGCGTCGACGCACGACTACATCCTCTTCTTCTCCACGCGCGGGAAGGTGTACCGGTTGAAGGTGCACGAGCTGCCGCTCGGCGCGCGGCAGTCGAAGGGCCGAGCGATCGTCAACCTCTTGCCGTTCACGCAAGACGAGCAGGTGAAGACGGTCATCCGCACGCGCGACTTCTCGGAGGCGAAGTACCTCGTGCTCGCGACGCGCAAAGGCATCGTCAAGAAGACCGAGTTCGCCCAGTACAACACGCCGCTGAAGTCGGAGGGCATCATCGCCGTGAACCTCCGTGAGGGCGACGAGCTGGTCGACGCCTTCCTCACCCATGGCGAGGACGACGTCTTGCTCGTATCGCGCAAGGGCCAGGCGATTCGCTTCCCCAACGACGCTGTGCGGCCGATGGGCCGTGTGACCGGCGGCGTGATCGGGATGAAGCTGCGCTCGGAGGACGAGGTGATCGCCGCGATGATCGCGGACGACAATGCCGACCTGCTCGTCGTCACCGAGAACGGGTACGGCAAGCGGACGCGCATGTCCGAGTATCCGCGGAAGGGCCGCGGAGGCATGGGCGTCCAGACCGTGAAGCTGACGGAGGCCAGGGGCAAGCTGGCGGGTGCAATGCCCGTTCGCGAGGGCTACCAGGTGATGCTGATCTCGACGAGCGGCCAGGTGATCCGCATGCCTACCGAGGGCATCCGGCGCGCCGGCCGTGCCACGCAGGGCGTGATCGTCATGCGGCTTCGGGACAAGGACGAGCGCGTATCGAGCCTCGCACCGGTCGTCGAGGCCGAGAACGGCACCGACATAGCGCCGGATGCGGACCGGAGCCGGCGCCCGAGCCGGCCGCCGTCGAGCCTGAGCCCGACGAGGAGAGCTAGCCGCGCAACCTGGCCGCCGCTTCTTTGGGCGGCAACGGGTTCACGTGGATGCCGGCTCCGAGCTCGATGCCGGCGGCGACCTTCAGCCGTGGCACGAGGTCGATGTGCCACCAGGGCCCGTCATGGAGCCAGAGATTCGCGGGCGCTCCGGGCTCGACGGCGCGGAGCCGGCGAAGCGCCTCCGCCGCAAGGTCGAGAGCCACTGCAAGGAGCGGGCTCGCAAAGGCGCCGCTCTCGCGGTTGGCAGGTGCGACTCGCATCTCGTAGGGCTCGGCCGAGACCGCCGGGCACAGCGCGACGACCCCGTCTTGCTCGAGGAGGAGCTCCCCTTCGGTCGCCGCATCCATCTCGCCCTCGCCGACGACGGCGGGCGGCGGCTCCCGCAGCCAGACGAGCTGCGAGTGCGTGTGCGGGAGGCTGGCGCCGGCGGCCTTGCCTTCGTTGACGAGGGCGTGGACATACACGAACCCCTCGGCTCGCGCAGCACTCGGCCCGTGCCTGCCACGCTTCCGCAACGCGCGCGAGTTGCTCGCTGGACAGGTCGGCGATGGTGCGCAGGTGCTCGGGCGTGTGGACGACCACCTCCTGCCGCTCGAAGGCGGGATAGAGGTTCGGCACCACGCGCACCTGCCAGTCGCCCTCCGCCGGCAGCCGCAGCGTCTCGGGCGGGGTCCGATCCTCGCGCCCCGCGCAGAACGGGCATTCGTCGAGCTCGTCGAGGGTCCGGCGGCGGCTCCAGCTGCGGAAATGCTCCCGGCCGCCTGGCGCGGTCGGGAGCGACCACCACGAGGCGGCCGGAGAGCGGGATCGCGGCGCAGCTCGGGCGCCGCGTCGGCTCAGCTCTTCTCCTTGTCCCGGTCGGCGCGCTCGAGGAACGGGCGTATCAGGTCGATCGGCGCGGGGAAGACGATCGTCGAGTTGTTCGCGGAGCCGACCTCGAGCAGCGTCTGCAGGTACCGCAGCTGGAGCGCGATCGGCGCCTCCGCCATCACGAGAGCTGCTTCCTTGAGCCGTTCGGCGGCCTGGAACTCACCCTCGGCGTTGATGATCTTCGCTCGCCGCTCGCGCTCGGCCTCCGCCTGACGCGCCATGGCGCGCTGCATGTCTGCGGGGATCTCGACGTCCTTCACCTCGACGATCGAAACCTTGATGCCCCAGGGGGCAGTTGTCTCGTCGATGATCCCCTGGAGGATCGAGTTGATCTTCTCGCGCTCGGACAGGAGCTCGTCGAGCGAATGCTGGCCGAGCACCGAGCGCAGCGTCGTCTGCGCGACCTGCGACGTGGCCACCATGAAGTTCTCGACCTGTACCACCGATGCCGAGGCGTCGACGATGCGGAAGTAGCAGACGGCGTTCACGCGCGCCGGGACGTTGTCCTTCGTGATCACTTCCTGCGGCGGGATCATCAGCGTGATCGTCCGCAGGTCGACCCGGACCATCTTGTCGACGATCGGGATGAGGAAGATCAGTCCCGGCCCTTTCGGCGCCCCGAGCAGACGGCCGAGCCGGAAGATGACGCCGCGCTCGTACTCGCGCAGCACCTTGATGGCGGCGCTGAGCACAAGGATGGCGAGGACCGCAATGACGGCGACGATGATCAGGGCAGCAAGCATCGGAATCCTTTCCGAGGGTCGATCGGGATCCTATGTTGTCTCGGGTGTGGCGTCGGCGTGGCGGACGAGCAGGCGCAACCCGTCCTCGACGTCCTCCACGACCACCGCGTCGCCGGTCGCCAGCGGCTCGCCGTCCGCGGACTGCGCCTGCCAGAGCTCGCCCTTCACCGCGACGAGGCCGCCGCGTCGCACGACGCCCGGCGTACCGACGAGGTTCGACGTGCCGACGGCCACGGGTTGGCGCCGCACCTGGACGACCTTCGCCACGGCGAAGGCCATGAAGAGCGCCACCGACCCGGCGATGCCGATCGCCAACGGCAAAGACACCTGGTAGTCCGAGCCGGCGGGGTCGAAGAGAAGCAAGGCGCCGAAGACGAACGACACCGCTCCCGCGAGCGCGAGGGCACCGTGGCTCATCACGAACGGCTCTGCCCCCCAGAAACCGGCCGCGAGCAGCATCAGCAGCACGCCGGCCCAGTTGACCGGGAGCACCTGGAGCCCGTAGAAGCCGATGATGAGGCAGATGCCGCCCAGCGTGGCGGGGAAGATCAAGCCGGGGTTGTAGAGCTCGACGACGATGCCGAGCACGCCGAGGGAGAGCATGATGGCGATGATGTTCGGGTCGATGAGCGTGTCGAGGATCCGCTTCCACAGGCTCATCTCCACCTCGGTCACCTCTGCGTCCTTGGTGTCGAGCACGAGCCCGCGGGGCACGGTCTTCATGCCGTCGATCTTGTCGAGCAGCCGTGGGAGAGTTGGCGCGATGACGTCGATGACGTTCTGTTGAAGCGCCTCACGCGCTGTGAGGTTCGACGCTCTGCGCACCGCGGCGTCCGCCCAGCGGAAGTTGCGGCCGTGCTCCTTCGCCAGCGCTCGTAGCTGAGCCGCCGCATCGTTCACGACCTTGCGGCGCAGGTCCTTCTGGATGTTCTCGCCTCCGATCGAGATCGGCGTCGACGAGCCGATGTTCGTCTGCGGCGCCATCGCGAGGACGTCGGCCGCCTGGCCGATCCAGACACCTGCGGAGGCCGCTCTCGCGCCGTTCGGTGCGACGTAGACGACGACGGGGATCTTCGAGGCAAGCTCCTTCTTGACGATGTCTCGCATCGACTCCGAGAGGCCGCCGGGCGTGTCGAGGACGATGACCACGGCGTTGTAGTCGTCGTCGTTCGCACGGTCGATCTGATCGTCGACATACGCCGCGGTCACGGGATTGATGTCGTTGTCGAGGTGAACGGCGAGCACCCGCGGTGTGGCACCTAGAGCGGTCTCCGCGAGAACGAGAGCGGCGAACAGCGCCAGCGAGGTGAAAAATCCCCGCAAAACAGCAGGCATCACGGTGCTCCACAACCTACCATCGCAGGTGCCTCCGGCTTCAAGCCGAACGAGAAGAGGGCCGAAGGTACGACTGATGAGAGCTTTCCTGATCGCAACAGCCTTTCTCCTCGCGGCCCCGGCGGCCGCGCACGCCGCCGATCCGTCGCTCTGGAGCCGTGACCTGCCGCTCGAGGCTCACCGGGCGCCTGCAGCCCTCGAGTCGGACCGGCCGTTCGACCTCGTCGGCGTGCACTGGCGCGGCAGCGGCCGTGTTGAGTTGCGCACCTGGGCGTCGGGCAAGTGGAGCCCGTGGCAAACGGCCGCTCCCGAGGCGGAGGATCGCCCCGACCGCGGCCTGTCCGAGCACTCGCGCGCCGGCTGGAACCTCGGCAACCCTTGGTGGGCCCCCGGGTCGACACGACTGGAAGTGCGGCCGCGCGGACACGTAACTCGAATGCGCGCATGGTTCGTCCGCAGCCCTTCTGCGCGAGTTCCGCTGCGGACGGTCGCAACCGCGGGGTCGCCGCGGATCATTCCGAGAAGCGCCTGGAGCGCGAACGAGAAGATCGTGCGGGCCGCACCGCGCTATGCGCCGGTGCTCCGCTTCGCGATCGTGCACCACACGGCCGGCTCGAGCGCGTACGGGCCCGAGGAATCAGCGGCGATCGTGCGCGGCATCGAGCTCTACCACGTCAAGGCCAACGGCTGGAACGACATCGGCTACAACTTTCTCGTCGACCGCTACGGCCAGGTCTTCGAAGGCCGTGGCGGCGGGATGCGCCGCAACGTCATCGGCGCGCATGCGGAGGGGTTCAACACAGGCTCCGTCGGCATCGCCGTTATCGGCACGTACTCCGGAAAGGCGCCGACGCGCGAGGCGGAAGACGCGCTCGGCGCGCTGCTCGCCTGGCGCCTGGACGTGGGCCACGTCGATCCTGCCTCCTCCGCGATGATCACGTCGGGGGGGAATGCGAAGGTGCGCGCGGGCGCGGGCGTGTACCTCCGAGCCATCTCGGGGCACCGTGACGCAGGCTTCACTGCCTGCCCGGGGAACGCGTTGTACGCGCGGCTGGGGCAACTGCGCGAGGTGGCGCTGACCACCGGCCTGCCGAAGCTCTACGACCCTCGTCTCACCGGGCAGCTCGGGAAGTTCATGCGCTTCAAGGCGCGGCTCTCGGCACCGCTCGACTGGACCGTCACCGTCACCGACGCCGCCGGCGAGCCTGTGGCCGAGAAAACCGGCACGGGCGACCGTATCTCGTGGTTCTGGGACTCCTCCGAGGTCAAGCCCGGCCGCTACACGTGGACCATGGAGGCCGGCGGCGTTCGCCCGGCCAGCGGTGTGCTCGGTGGCAGCTCCGCCCGCTCCGAGGCCGCGGCCGGTGGCGCGGCCTCCGGTGGCCGCGGACCTCTGGCCACAGCCGCGCGTCGTCTCACCGGACGGAGACGGCTACGCAGACACGCTGACGGTGCGGTACACGCTGAGCGAGCCTGCTTCGGTCAGCGCCGAGTTGAAGGACGAGGCAGGGTTGACCGTCGTGGCGCTCGCGATCGGCGTTCGGCAGCAGGCGGGCGCGCAGGCGCTGCCATGGGCGCCCGACTCATTGCCCGACGGCCGCTACCGGCTGCTGCTCACGGCACGAGGCGACAGCGGCCGAACCGCGAAGCTCGTCGACGATCTGGTCGTCATGCGCTCGCTGGCCTGGCTGCGGGCCGACCCCGTCGACCTGTCGCCGAATGGCGATGGCGTCGGCGACTCCATCACCATCTCCTTCGAGCTCCGACAGGCCGGCGTTGTTGCCGTGGAGATACGGGACCGTAGCTACCCACTGGCGCTCGTACAGGTGGGCTGGCTCGAAGCGGGCTCCCACGCGGTGCTCTGGAGCGGACAGCTTCATCAGGGCACGATCGAAGCGGGCACGTACAGCGTCTGGGTGACGCTCTCGACGGACATCGGCACGGTCACCGAGAAAGTGCCGATCACGGTCACGACGTAGCTTCCACGCCAGATCCCCGAGTACACTTGGCCGATCGTGGCTTCGCCGTCCGGTCAGGTCGCAGACCTCGTTCGCGCGCCGTTTGGACGCGATGTCATCGAGTCGATCATCCCCCACCGCGACCCGTTTCTCTTCGTCGACGAGGTGCTCGAGCTCGATCCAGGTGTGAGCGCGGTCGCCCGCAAGCTCGTCCGCGAAGGCGAGTGGTTCCTCGAGGGGCACTTTCCAGGGCGGCCGATCGTGCCCGGCGTGATCATGGTCGAAGCGCTAGCTCAGACGTGCGCCATCGCCGTGCTCGTGAAGCCGGAGAATCGCGGAAAGCTGCCGCTGTTCGCCGGCATCGACAAGATCCGCTTCAAGCGCATCGTGTCGCCCGGTGACGAGCTGACGTTCTCGTGCGAGATCCTCGGCGGCCGGGACCGTGTGGGCAAGGGCGCCGTGGAGGCGCGCGTCGGCGGCGAGCTCGCCTGCCGCGGCACGTTGATGTTCGCGACCGAATGATCGGCGCCGCCAACGGCAACCGGGTCTCCATCACGGGTCTCGGTACGTCAGTTCCCAACCGGGTGCTGAAGAACGACGAGCTGGCGCAGATGGTCGACACGTCGGACGAGTGGATCGTGACCCGGACGGGAATCCACGAGCGCCGCGTGGCCCAGCCCGAAGAGGCGCTCTCCGACTTCTGTCTGCCCGCGGCCCGCGAAGCCCTCGAGCAGGCCGGCGTTCGCGCGGAGGATCTTGACCTCGTCATCATCGCGACGGTCACGCCTGACATGGCGTTCCCGGCCACAGCGGCTCTCGTGGCCGATCAGCTCGGCGCCACGAAGGCGGGCGCCTACGACCTTTCGGCCGGCTGCACGGGATTCGTCTATGCGCTCGCGCAGGCCTATGCGATGCTCGCATCCGGAGTCGGCCGCCGCGCGCTCGTCGTAGGTGCCGACCTGCTTTCGAAGGTCGTGGACTGGTCGGATCGAACGACGTGCGTGCTGTTCGGCGACGGAGCCGGAGCAGTCGTGCTGGAGCGCGTTGATCGCGGCGGCTTCCTGGGGTTCGAGCTGGGTGCCGACGGCTCCGGTGGCATGGATCTCTACCTCGCCGCGGGCGGCTCGCGCAAGCCCGCGTCGAGCGAGACAGTCGCTGCCGGCGACCACTTTGCGCGCATGAATGGCCGCGAGGTCTTCAAGTTCGCGACGCGGGTGCTCGTCTCTTCCGCGCACGAGTTGCTCGACGAAGTCGGCATGACCGTTGAGGACATCGACGTCTACGTCCCGCACCAGGCGAACATCAGGATCATCACGCACGCCGCTGAGAAGCTGGGCATTCCGGACGAGAAGGTCGTCGTCAACGTCGACCGCTACGGCAACACTTCGTCGGGCTCGATTCCGCTCGCCCTGGCTGATGCCTTGAGCGACGGCAGGCTGCATGACGGGCGGATCGTGCTGATGACGGGAATGGGTGCCGGTCTCACCTGGGGTTCCGGCGTGATGGAATGGACGATGAATGGAGTTGCAGCATGACTAAGAACAAGGTTGCATTTTGCTTCCCCGGCCAGGGCTCGCTCGAGCGAGGCATGGGCCGTGACATCGCCGAGGCGGTGCCGGAGGCGATGAAGGTTTTTGAGCTGGGCAGCGCTGCCTCCGGGCTCGATCTCGCGAGGCTGTGCTTCGATGCGAACCTCGAGGAGCTCGTCGAGACGGACGTGCAACAGCCGGCGCTCGTCGCCACGAGCCTCGCGGTGCTCGCCGCGCTTCAGGCCCGCGGCATCGAGCCGGACTACGTCGTCGGGCACTCCGTTGGCGAGTTCGCGGCACTGGCGGCCGCCTCGTCGATCGGCGTCGAAGAGACGATCGGGCTCGTTCGTGAGCGTGGGCTGGCCATGGCGGAGGCCGCTCGGGAGCATCCCGGCCGGATGGCCGCGATCCTTGGCCTTGACGACGACGTCGTCGAGCGAATCTGCCGTCGCATCCGTGGGGTGTGGCCTGCGAACTACAACTGCCCGGGACAGCTTGTCGTCTCGGGCGAGAGCGACGCCGTCGACGAGTGCTGCGCCCAGGCCGAGGAAGCGGGCGCGCGGCGCACTGTGAAGTTGCGCGTCTCCGGAGCCTTCCATTCGCCGCTCGTCGCCCGCGCCGCAGAACGTCTGCGGCCGG
Organism: uncultured Actinomycetes bacterium; assembly: GCA_963711315.1. Classification (GTDB taxonomy): domain Bacteria; phylum Actinomycetota; class Thermoleophilia; order Gaiellales; family Gaiellaceae; genus PALSA-612. The sequence continues at coordinate 154,865 of CAVQDQ010000004.1, read as the reverse complement.
CGGTGGACAAGGTGCGCTTCGGCGAGCCGGTGGCCCCGTTCATGTCGACTGTCACGGCACGGATCGAGTCGGCGCCTCGCATCGCTCCGCTGCTCGTCGACCAGCTGACTGCGCCCGTTCGCTTCACACAGGCCGCGACAGAGCTCGTTCGCGACGGCGCCCGCACGTTCGTCGAGGTGGGGCCGGGCAACGTTCTGTCCGGGCTCGTCAAGCGCATCGACAAGAGCGTGAAGGCGATCCCGGTGAACAGCCTCGCGGCGCTCGAGCGCGTGGAGGAAGCGCTCGGCACTTCCTGACGATGCCTGACGATGGGTTCGCCAGGCTCGACGGCAAGCTCGCGCTCGTCACCGGAGCCTCGCGAGGCATCGGCCGTGCGATCGCCGTCGAGCTGGCAAGCGCGGGCGCTGAGGTCGTAGTCGGCTACCGCTCGGGCCGCGACGAGGCGGAGCAGGTCGCCGCGCAGATCGGCGGCCGGGCCGTCCAGGCAGACGTGGCCAGCCCCGAGGAAGGGGCGCGCCTCGTGGAGGAGGCGGGCGATCTGGATGTGCTCGTCAACAACGCGGGGCTCACGCGAGACGGGCTCATCGCGAGAATGTCCGACGAGGATTGGCGCGTGGTGCTCGACACGAACCTTGGTGGGGTCTTTCACACCTGCCGGGCGGCCGCCCGCGGGATGATGAAGCGGAAGTCGGGCGCGATCGTGAACCTGACGAGCGTCGTCGGCGTGCACGGCAACCCCGGCCAGACGAACTACGCGGCCTCGAAGGCCGGCATCATCGGCTTCACAAAGGCCCTCGCCCGCGAGCTGGCGCCGCGCAACGTCCGCGCGAATGCAGTCGCTCCCGGCTACATCACGACGGCGCTCACCGACGTGCTGCCCGAGCAGGCGCAGCAGGCCATCCTCACCAACACGCCGCTCGAGCGCATGGGGACGCCCGAGGACGTCGCGGCGGCGGTCCGCTATCTCTCGTCGGACGCAGCGTCGTTTGTGACGGGCGAAGTCCTGCTCGTCGACGGCGGGCTGGGAATGTGAGATGAGCGCGAGCGAAAACGGGCTCCGGCGCGCGGTCGTCACCGGTCTCGGAGCGGTGTCGCCGCTCGGCAACGACGTGGAGACGTCGTGGGCCAACGTCCTTGCGGGAAAGTCGGGCGCCGGCCCGATCACGCGTTTCGACCCGTCCGACTACTCGGTGCACTTCGCGTGCGAGGTCAAGGACTTCGATCCAGAGGACTGGATCGACCGCAAGACGGCGCGGCGCATGGATCGCTTCACCCATCTGGTGCTTGCGGCCGCCCGGCAGGCGGAAGAGGACTCAGGGCTCGATATCGCCGCCGAAGCGCCGCGTATCGGCGCATCGATCGCGACGGGCATCGGCGGCCTGCAGTCCTTCCAGGACTGCTACGACGTGCTGCGCGAGCGCGGCCCGGACCGGGTGGGGCCGTTCTCGATCCCGGCCATCATCCCCAACCTCGGCGCCGGCTGGCTGTCGATCGAGCTCGGCACGCAAGGGCCGCTGGGGTCGCAGTGCACGGCCTGCGCGGCCTCGAACATGTCCATCGGCGACTCGCTCGACGCGATCCGGCTCGGCCGCGCGGACGTGATGTTCTGCGGCGGCACCGAGGCGCCGATCGCGGAGGTGGGAATCGCCGGCTTCTCGGCGATGCGCGCGCTGTCCAGGCGAAACGACGATCCCGAGCACGCGAGCCGGCCGTTCGACGCCGAGCGCGACGGGTTCGTCATGGGCGAAGCGGGCGCCGTGCTCGTCCTGGAGGAGCTCGAGCATGCGAAGGCCCGGGGCGCGAAGATCTACGGCGAGGTGATCGGCTACGGCGTCTCCTCCGACGCGAACCACATCACCGAGCCCGATCCTTACGGTCCAGGGAGGGCCCTGAAGATGGCGCTGGACGACGCCGGCATCGAGGCGACCGACATCGACTACGTGAACGCCCATGCGACGGCGACCCCGCTGGGAGACTCATCGGAGACGAGCATGCTGAAGCTCGCGCTGGGCGAGGAGAAAGCCTATGCGACGCCGGTGTCCTCGACCAAGGGCGCCACAGGCCACTGCCTCGGCGCGGCCGGTGCTCTCGAGGCCATCTTCTGCATCCTCGCGCTGCGGGACGGCATGTTGCCGCCCACGATCAACCTCGAAGTGCCCGATCCCGAGTGCGATCTCGACTACGTGCCCAACCAGGCACGCCCCGCGGACGTCCAAGTGGCCATGAACAACTCGTTCGGGTTCGGCGGCCACAACGCGTGCATCGTGCTGCGAAAGTTCCGCGACTGACACGCAGGATCGCCATCGCGGCGCTCGTCGTGCCGGCGCTCGTGCTGGTGGCGTTCGCGGCGCGCTCGTACCAGCCGTTCGGCGGTGAACCGGGCGACGAGCGAGCTGCGTCCACGACCTTCATCGACAGCCTGTTCACGATCGCGCTCGTGCTGGGGGCAGCGCTGGCGCTGATCCTCCTCTATATGCGGATCCGCCTGCCGGGACGGTCGAGGGGGAAGGGGAGCGCGACGTACTCGGGGCTGCTCGCGTTCCTCCTCATCTTCGGGTTCGCTGATGATCGGCGGGCGCGCCCTGCTCCAGACCACCGGCAGCCGGGGGAGCAGGGCTCCGATGCTGCCTTTCCCAAACAGGTACAGCCGGTCCAGCCGGTTCCGGGGGAAGAGTCCGGTCGGGACCCTCGCGTCGTCTGGCCGCTCGCCGTAGGGCTCGGCGCCTTGATTGCCGCTGCCATTGTCGTCGGGGTGCTCGTAGAGCGCCGCCGCAGGCGTCCCGACGCCCTCACGCCCGAGCAGTTGAAGGAGCTCGGCGATGCGCTCGACGAGGCGATCGACGACCTGCGCCGTGATCCCGACCCGCGGCGGGCGGTAATCGCGGCGTACGCGCGCATGGAGCAGGCGCTGACGTTATATGGCTTCCCGCGCCGGCCGTCTGAGGCGCCGTACGAGTACCTGAGCCGCGTGGCGCGCGAGCTCGAGGCGGAGCAGCCCGTGGCGGCTCTGACCGAGCTCTTCGAAGTAGCGAAGTTCTCCGAGCACTCCGTGGACGAAACGATGCGAGGGCGGGCCATCGACGCGCTCACCGCCGTGCGACAAGAGGTGCGGGCCGCGACATGAGGCAGATCGCCGTCTCCCGGCGCGGCGCCATCGCGGCGCTCGTCGTGCCGGCGCTCGTGCTGGTGGCGTTCGCGGCGCGCTCGTACCAGCCCTTCGCCGGCGAGGCAGGCGATCGGCGGCCGACCTCGACGACTTTCCTCGACGGCGCCTTTACGGTCATGCTCGTCCTTGGAGGTCTCGCCGCGCTGGTCGTGGTCTGGGTCTGGCTCCACGCTTTAAGGAAGCGACCACGGGGACGCGGCAGTCAGGCCCCTTATGCCTCTTTCGCTGTCGTCTTCCTGGTGATCATCGTGACTGCGGTGGTGGCCTACAAGGCGCCTTCAGAACGAAGGCTCCCCTGGGCAACCGGGCGCCGGCGCCGATTTGCCGTTTCCCCGGCAGGTGTCCCCGGAGCAGCCTGTGCCCCAACCGGAGCCCGGTCGAGATCCGCAGCTCATCTGGCCACTGGTGATCGGGCTCGCCTTTCTCATCGCGGCCGCCATCGCGGCTGTCATCATCGTCGAGCGCCGCCGCGACCGTCGCGGGCGCCGCACAGCCCGAGCAGCTGGAGGAGCTCGGCAGGGCGCTCGACGAGGCGATCGACGACCTCCGCCGTGATCCCGACCCGCGGCGGGCGGTGATCGCGGCGTACGCGCGCATGGAGCAGGCGCTGACGTTATATGGCTTCCCGCGTCGGCCGTCTGAGGCGCCGTACGAGTACTTGAGCCGTGTGGCGCGCGATCTCGAGGCGGAGCAGCCCGTCGCTGCGCTCTGACCGAGCTGTTCGAGGTCGCGAAGTTCTCCGAGCACTCCGTGGACGAGACCATGCGGGGGCGAGCCATCGACGCGCTCACCGCCGTGCGACAAGAGGTGCGGGCCGCGACATGAGGCGGATCATCAGCTCCACGATCGGCTACGCCATCGCCGGAGGGGTGATCGCCGTCATTGCCGTGCTCATCGGGGTCGACCGCACGGACCTCGTCCTCGACGCCTACCTCGTCTTTGTCGGCGGCCTTGTTGCGCTTGCAGCAGCGCGGATCTCCGGCCGCGCCTTCCCCCGGCCGCTCGGCACCGTTCCGGCCGTGCTCTCGCGGCCGCCGCGGCGGTACGTTCATCCCGAGTCGCTCTTGTTGGCGGAAGACGACGTGGCGCTGGCGCAGGCGGATCAGTTCGACGTTCACTTTCGCCTGCGACCGGCGTTCCGCGAGATCGCGGCCGCCGGGCTCGCCATGCAGGCGGGCATCGAGCTCGAGCGCGAGCCGGAGCGGGCACGCCAACGGCTGTCGCCGGCCATGTGGGAGCTCGTCCGCCCCGACCGGGCGCGCCCGGAAGGCGCGGGCGAGACCGGCATCAGCACTGGCTCCCTCAGCGAGCTCGTCGACGAGCTTGAGAGAATCCTCCCGCCGTGATCGCCGTTTCCGACGTCCAGCCGCACTGCGACCGCATCCTCGACGCCGTCGAGCAGGCGGTTGTCGGCAAGCGCGAGGCGCTCGAGCTCGTGCTGCTCGGCATGCTGGCCGACGGACACGTCCTCATCGAGGATTTCCCCGGCCTCGCCAAGACGCTGCTTGCGCGCTCGTTCGCCGCGGTCACCGACCTGCGCTTCAGCCGCATCCAGTTCACCCCGGATCTCATGCCTGCCGACGTTACGGGGGCGTCCATCTACAACCAGCGAACGACCGAGTTCGACTTCAGACCCGGGCCTGTCTTCGCGAACCTCCTGCTCGGTGACGAGATCAACCGGGCGCCGCCGAAGACCCAGGCAGCGCTGCTGGAGGCAATGCAGGAGCGTCAGGTGACGCTCGAGGGGGAGACGCGGCAGCTGGAGCGACCGTTTCTGGTGCTGGCCACGCAGAACCCGATCGAGTACGAGGGGACGTACCCGCTGCCCGAGGCCCAGCTCGACCGCTTCCTCCTGCGCATCGGCGTCGGCTACCCGGCACGCGAGCACGAGTGGGAGATGCTGGAGCGCCGCCGCGAGCGGCGAGTCGACGAGGTCGAGCTGACGCCCGTCATCGACCGCGAGACCGTGCTCGCGTTGCAGCGGGCAATCGAGGAGGTGCACGTCGCCGAGAGCATCGGCCTCTACATCGTCGACGTCGTCTCGGCGACACGGCAGAGCACGCGCGTGCAGGTCGGTGCGAGCCCGCGCGGATCGCTCGCGCTGCTCAAACTGTCACGGGGACTGGCGGCGCTGCGCGGCCGCGACTTCGTCACACCCGAGGACGTGAAGAACGTGGCCGTGCCCGCGCTGGCCCACCGGCTCACGCTCAACCCCGAGCTGTGGGTGCAGCGCATCCGCGCCGAGGACGTCGTGCAGGAATGCCTGGACGCCGTTCCCACTCCTCGCGCCGAGGACGCGGTGCGAGCGTCGGCCACGTAGGCCCTTGACGAGGGCGGCGACAGCGAAGCTCGCGGGTTACGCATCGCTGGGTGCGCTCGGGCTCTTCGCCGGCATCGCGTTCGGACGCGCGGAGCTCGTTGTTCTCGCAGCACCGTTCGTGCTCGTGCTGGCGATCGGGCTCGTTTTCGGCGATGAGCCGGAGCTCGACGCCGAGGTTCATTGCGACACGGCGAGGACGCTCGAGGGTGAGGATGTTCCACTTCGAATCGTGCTCGAGGCGAGGAGCAGGATCGAGCGACTCGAGCTCTCGCTGGCGCTGCCGCGCGACGCAACCGCAGTCGGCGACACGTCGTTCGGGCTCACGCTCGCCGACGGTGAGCGGAGGGAGCTCACGACGTCGCTCCACTTCCCTCGCTGGGGCGTCTACAGGCTGGGCCGCCTGGGCCTGGCGGCGTTCGACCGGCTCGGCTTGTTCGTCTTCGAGCGAGAGCTCCCGGTAAGCCACCTCTTGCGCGTCTACCCGAGAGAGGAACGGCTGCGGGAGATCGTACGGCCGCGCGAGACCCAGGCGTACGTGGGCAACCTCGTCGCCAGGCAGAAGGGTGAGGGGATCGAGTTCGCCGACCTCCGCCTCTACCAGCCCGGCGACCGCGTGCGTCGTGTGAACTGGAAGGCGACGGCGCGGCGCGGCGCGCTCGTAGTCAACGAAGAGCATCCGGAGCGGAATGCTGCGGCGGTACTGCTGCTCGACTCGTTCGCCGAGGCTCGCCTGGGCGCGGCGGGCACGCTCGACCAGGCCGTGCGCGCAACGGCGGCGCTCGCAGGCGCGTACCTGCGCCGGCGAGACCAGGTAGGGCTCCTGAGCTTCGGCGGCTCGCTCAACTGGCTGGAGCCGGCGCTGGGCACCGTACAGCTCTACCGGATCGTGGAGGCGCTGCTCGACACCGAGGTCGTGCTGTCGTACGTGTGGCGAGACATCCGCGTGATCCCGACGCACGCACTGCCGCCGAAGGCGCTCGTGCTGTGTCTCACGCCGCTGCTCGACGAGCGGATGGTCAACGCTCTCGTCGACGTGCGCGGTCGTGGCGCGGATGTCGCCGCCGTGGAGATCGCGCCCGAGTCGTTCGTCCAGATGAAGGAGGGCCGGCAGGCGGAGCTGGCGTACAGGATCTGGAAGCTGCGCCGGGCGGCCGTGCGCAGCCGCTTTCGCCGTCTAGGCGTTCCGGTCGTCCAGTGGCGGTGGGGCGACCCCCTCGAGCCGGTGTTGGAGGAGGTGTCGTCATTCAGGCGTTTCGCCAGGGCGATGCGCGCATAGCGGCGGGTCTCGCGTCGCTGGTCTTGGCCGCGCTGTTCGGTCTCGCTGCGTGGGGCTCGGCCGCCGATTACCCACGCCCGGCCGGTCTTGTCGTCCTGGCGGGCATCGCGTTGCTCGCCGGCGGCCTCGTCATCCGGCGGGGAGCGGTCGTGACGGTCGGCTTGGCCATGCTCGGCGTCGGTTACGGCGTTGCTCTCGTTGGTAAAGGCCTCGATCCGGCGGCCGGCCTCTTCGCCGGGGGGCTGGCGGCGACGGCCGAGCTCGCCTTCTGGGCTCTCGAGCCTGGTGCGGAAGTCCGCATCGCCAGGGCCGCGACAGGGCGCCGCGCACTCGTCGTGACGACGGTCGCATTCGGCGCAGCGCTCTTTGGATCCCTGTTGCTGGCCGTCGTGTCCGATCCGGTGCGCGGAGGAGCGTCACTCGGAATCGCTGGCGTGCTCGCGGTGATCGCAATCTTCGCGGTGGCCGCCGTTCTCGTGCGCTCTCTTCGCAGCGGCGTCGGCTAGAGTCGCCGGGCGATGGCGCAGGTGCTACCGGCCGAGGCGGGCCTCCGGCGCGTGATCGGCGACGGTGACACCGTCCCCGACGGCACCGTCGCCGGCCTCTCTGACTCGGAGCTGCTCGACCTGTACCGGCAGCTCGTCCTCCTCCGCACCTACGACGAGCGGTCGCTCGTCTACCACCGGCAGGGGCGCATTGGTACGTATGCGATGTTCTGGGGCCACGAGGCGATGCAGGTCGGCGCTGCGTACGCCCTGGACCGCGAGGACTGGGTTTTCCCGAGCTACCGCGAGTCGGCGATCGGCCTGCTGCGCGGGATGCCGGTGCCAACCATCCTCTCCTGGTGGCGCGGCCATCCCGCAGGCTGGTGGGACCCTCGCGAATTCAACGTTGCCTCTCTCTGCGTGCCGATCGCGAGCCAGGTGCCGCACGCAGCGGGCTTCGCCTGGGGGAAGCGCTTGCGAGGTGAGCAGACGTGCGCCCTCGTCTTCTTCGGCGACGGCGCCACGTCGGAGGGCGCCTTCCACGAAGGCGCGAACTTCGCCGCCGTCATGCGTGCACCGCTCGTTCTCTTCTGTAACAACAACCAGTGGGCGATCTCGACGCCGCTCGAGGCGCAGACGGCGGCGACGGCGCTCGTCGACAAGGCGGCCGGCTACGGAATGCCCGGCATCCGGGTCGACGGCGGAGACGTGCTCGCCGTCTACGAGGCCGCGACAGAGGCCCTCGAGCGAGCCCGGAAGGGCGGCGGGCCGACGTTCATCGAGGCTCTGACCTACCGAATGGCCGCTCACGGAACGGCCGACGATCCGACGGCCTACTGCGACTTCGATCGCATCGAAGAGGAGAAGCAGGCTGAGTGCGTCGTCCGCTACGAGCAGTACTTGCGTAGAAGGGGACTGCTAACGGACGAGCTTGCCCAGCAGGTGCGGGAGGAGGCGCTCGCAGCGCTGCGCGACGGCATCGCCGCCGCGGAGGCCATGCCGCCGGCCGATCCGTCGGAGGTCTTCGATCACGCGTATGCCGATCCCCCACCGGGAATGAGACATGGCTGAGCTGTCCATCGTCGAGGCGATCAACGACTGCTTCCATGTCGAGCTGGAGCGAGACCCCGACGTGATGGTGATGGGCGAGGACGTTGGTCGTGCCGGCGGCGTCTTCCGGGCGACGGCCGGGCTGCGCGACCGTTTCGGGCCCGACCGCTGTGTCGACACGCCGGTCGCGGAGGCGGGGATCATGGGCACGGCCATCGGCCTCGCCATGGCCGGCTGGCGCCCAGTGTGCGAGATGCAGTACGACGCGTTCAGCTATCCGGCGCTCGACCAGCTGATCAATCACGTCGGCCGCTACCGCTGGCGGACGCGCGGCGCGATGGAGTTCCCGATCACCGTTCGCATGCCGTACGGCGGCGGCGTGCGCGCGCCCGAGCTCCACGACGACTCACCCGAGACGTACTACGTCCACACGCCGGGCGTGAAGGTGGCGATCCCGTCCACGCCGGCCGACGCGAAGGGACTGCTGGCCGCGGCGATTCGCGATCCGGATCCGGTCGTCGTCCTGGAGCCGAAGCTCCACTACCGGACGATCCGTGGCGACGTGCCGGACGGCGAGCATGTCGTCCCGCTCGGCAAGGCACGCCTGGCGCGTGAGGGGAGCGACGTGACGATCGTCGCCTACGGCTCGATGGTGCCGCTCGCCGAACAGGCCGCCGAGGAGATCTCGGCGGACGCTTCGGTCGAGGTGCTCGACCTGCGCTCGCTGAAGCCCCTCGACGAAGAGGCCCTGCTCACGTCCGCGGCCAAGACGGGACGGGTGGTGGTCGTGCAGGAGGCCCCTCGTGTCTGCGGCTTCGCCGCCGAGGTGGCTGCCGTGCTCGCGGAGAAGGCGATCCTCGACCTTCGCGGGCCGGTGCTCCGCGTCACCGGCTACGACGTGCCGTATCCGTACTGGCAGCTCGAGGACGAGTACATGCCGTCCGTGGCGCGCGTGCTCGATGCCGTCCGGCGGCTGCTGGCGTTTTGAACGACCCGCCGTATCGCGTTGTCACGGAGCGTCTTGTCCTGCGCTGCTGGGAGCCGCGTGACGCGCCACTGTTGAAGGACGCGCTCGACTCGAGCCTCGACCATCTCCGCCCGTGGATGCCGTGGGCCAGGTCAGAGCCGCAACCCCTCGAGGAGAAGGTGAAGCTTCTCCGGAAATTTCGAGGCAGCTTCGATCTGGGCCAGGACTTCGGCTACGGGATCTTCACCTCCGACGAATCGGAGGTCGTCGGCGGCGGGCATCTGCACACGAGACTCGGCGCGGGTGTGCTGGAGATCGGCTACTGGATCCGCGAGAGCCGGGTGCGAGCGGGCTTTGCGACGGAGGCGACTGCCGCGCTGACGCGGGTCGCTCTCGAGATCTGCGGCGTCGACCGAGTCGAGATTCGCGTCGAGCCCGCGAACGAGCGGAGCATTGCGGTTCCGAGGAAGCTCGGCTTCGTCGAGGAAGCGCGTCTGCGGCGGAGGCTACCGGCGCCAGAGGGCGGAGAGCCCCGTGACGCGGTCATCTTCACGGTCTTCCGGGATGAGCTCGCAGCGACGCCGGCGTCGTCGGTGGAGTTCGATGCATTCGACGCTCTCGGCGCCCGGGTATGGCCGCTGTGATCCACGAGGTTCCCCTCGAGCGGCGAACGCTGCACGGCCACTTCTCCCCCGAGCTCGATCCCGTGTTGACCATCGACCCCGGGGACACGATCGCGTTCTCTTGCCCGAACGCCGGCTGGTACCTGCCGTCGGGCGAGCGGTTCGAGCCCCGTGACGCCGAGCTCGACGCCGGGCACGCGCTGATCGGCCCTGTAGAGGTTCGCGGTGCGATGGCGGGCGCCGTGCTCGAGGTGCGGATCGACAGGATCGACGTCGGGCCCTTCGGATTGACGACCGCCGGAGGCTCGCACACGGCGTTGAACGACCGCCTCGGCGTCAGCGAGCTCGAGGAGTGGTGGCTCGAGTGGGCCCTTGACGGGGCGGCCGGGACGGCACGCGACCAGCATGGCCGCGAGGTGTCGCTGCGCCCGTTTCTCGGCGTGCTCGGGATGCCGCCGCCGGAGCCAGGTCGGCACCCCACGTACCCGCCGCGGCCGTGGGGCGGGAACATCGACTGCCAGGAGCTCGTGGCGGGCACGACGCTCTACCTCCCGATACCCGTCGACGGCGCACTCTTCTCGGCCGGCGACGGTCACGGCAGGCAGGGTGACGGCGAGGTCTCGCAGCTCGCCATAGAGTGCGCCGTCGAGCGGGCCGAGCTCACGCTGTCGATTCGGGACGATCTGGAGCTGTCGACACCAGCCGCTTGGTCACCAGCCGCGTGGCTGACCTTCGGGTTCGACGAGGACCTCGACGAGGCCGCGGCGATCGCCACGGACGCGATGCTCGAGCTCATGGGGCGAGAGCACGGCCTCGAGCGGCGGGATGCGCTTGCGCTCGCGAGCCTGGTCGTCGACCTCCGCGTCACGCAGCTCGTCAACGGCGTCCGCGGCGTGCACGCGATGCTTCCACACGACGCCGTGCGCTTCACGAGAATGACCTGACGGTGGCGTACGAGTTCAAGCTCCCCGACCTCGGCGAGGGCCTCACCGAAGGGGAGGTGGCGCGCTGGCTCGTCGCGGAAGGTCAGGAGATCGCCGAAGACGATCCCCTGGTCGAGATCCAGACGGACAAGGCCACAGTCGAGATACCGTCGCCCGCGGCCGGCGTCGTCTCGCGCATCCACGTGGGGGAGGGCGAGGTCGTGCCCGTCGGCACGGTGCTCGTCTCCATCGGCGGCAACGGCACCGCTCCAGCGGCCGCCGCCGACGAGCCTCCCGCCGCGGCTCCCGCGGAGCGCGCACGCGCGACGCCGCTCGTACGCAAGGTCGCTCAGGAGTTGGGCGTCGAGATCGACAGCCTGATCGGAACCGGCCCGCAAGGACGCGTCACCGAGGAGGACGTGCGCGCGGCTGCCTCGAGCGACTCAGCTGCCGGCCGGCGCGAGCCGCTGCGCGGCGTCCGGCGAGTGATCGTCGAGCACATGGCGCGGGCGCACCGGGAAGTGGCGCCCGTCACGTGGGTGGAGGAGTGCGACTTCGAGTCCGTGGACCTGGACCGGCTCGTGGCCACCGTCGTCCGGGCCTGCGCGGACGAGCTCCAGGCCTTCCCGGAGCTCAACGCGCGCCTCGAGCAGGATGCGATCGTCTACCTCGAGCGCTACGACATCGGCGTCGCCGTGCAGACGCCGCAAGGGCTGATGGTGCCGGTCGTACGCGGGTGCGACACGAAGACCGTGGACGAGATCCACGACGAGCTGGCTGCGCTGGCCGATCGCGGGCGGTCCGGCGAGCTGGCGCCCGAGGAGCTCCGCGGCTCGACGTTCACCGTCACGAGCGCCGGCAAGCTGGGAGGGCTCTTCACGACGCCGATCGTCAACCACCCGGAGGTTGCGATCCTCTCCATCGGCCGCATCGGTGAGCGACCGGTCGTGCGTCACGGCGAGGTTGTCGTCCGACGCGTGGGGACGATCTGCGTGACGTTCGACCACCGCGTGATCGACGGCGCCCGCGCAGCGGAGTTCGGTCTCGCCGTCATCGCACGGATCGAGTCTGGCGCCGGCGATTAGATGGACAGCAAGCGCGCGCACGCCGTGGTCCGCGGCCGCGTGCAGGGCGTGTTCTTCCGGGCGGAGGCGTCGGCGCGTGCCCGAAGCCTTGGGCTGGCCGGCTGGGTGAGGAACATGCCCGACGGGGCGGTCGAGGCCGTCTTCGAGGGACCGCAGGAGGCCGTCGAGTCGATGCTGCGTTGGTGCGAGCACGGTCCCGCCGGCGCTCGCGTGGACGCCGTCGATGTGAAGTGGGAGCCGCCCGAGGGAGACACGGCGTTCGACGTTCGGTAGGGCAGACCGGGTACGCGGGTACGCTGCCGCGATGGCTCGGGTAGTGGAAGGGGCTCCGCGGCTCGGCACGCGCGCCGGACGGGCGCTGCGCCGCCCGCACAACTGGCTCCAGCTGGCGAAGTTCTGTGCCGTCGGAGTGACCGGCTATGTCGTCAATCTTGTTGTCTTCACGCTCCTTTACGAGGAGCTGTCTGTCCATTACAGACCCGCAGCAGTGTGTTCTTTTGCGGTCGCCGTCACGAACAACTACCTCTGGAATCGCCTGTGGACGTTCAGAGGCCAGCGCGGCCACTTCTACTACCAGGGCCTGCGCTTCTTCGTCGTCGCCTGGTGCGCGCTGGCGGCCAACCTTCTCGTGCTCGAGGCTCTCGTGAGGCTTGGCCTCGACCCGGTCGCCGCGCAGGCGATTGCGATCATCGTCGTCACTCCCGTGAACTTCCTCGGCAACAAGCTCTGGTCGTTTCGCCACCGCGACTGAGCCCGTGAGACGCTTGCGCGTCGGGCTCGCCGTCGCCCTCGTCCTGCTCGCGGCTGTTCCTGCTGCGCAGGCAGCAACGCCGCTCCCGCCGCCTCGCCTGACCGAGCAGCAAGCGGTCGACATCATCCTGGCTGAAGACGGCGTCGCCGCCTGGGTCTCTCGCTACCCCGCTGACAGCATCGTCACCGAAGGCACCTACGACCCGCGCTATCGAGACTGGACGGTGAAGGCGTGGTCGGGGCCGGCTGGGCAGATCGTGCAGGCACGCGTGGACGATCTCACCGGCCTCGTCGAGGAGGCGTGGACCGGCCCGCAGGTGGCATGGCCGATGGCCCGTGGCGGAGGAAGCGTCTTCGGCGGCAAGCAGCTCAACAGCCTTCCTGTCTGGCTCGGATTCTGCGCGGTGTTCATCCTCGGGCTGGCTGACCTCAGGCGCCTGCGATCGGTCCGTAACCTCGACCTCCTCGTACTCGTCTCGCTCTCCGCGTCGCTGTGGTTCTTCAACGAGGGCAGGATCTTCACGAGCGTGCCACTCGTCTATCCGGTGCTGCTCTACCTCCTTGGTCGCACGCTCTGGATCGCCATGCGCAATCGCTCACCAACGTCCTCGCGGCCCGTGTGGCCGGTCTGGCTGCTCGTCGCCGCAACGATCTTCCTGGCCGGCTTGCGGATCGGGCTCGATCTCGGGAACGCGAGCGTCATCGATGTCGGCTACTCCGGTGTGATCGGCGCCCAACGGATCGCCGACGGAGAGGCGCCCTACGGCCACTTCCCCGATGGGAGAGGCCCTTCGTGCGGCCCGTCGGACCGTACCGGCCACACGGTGTACCACGTACAGGCGAACGGGCGCTGCGAGAAGCAGAACGAGCATGGAGACACGTATGGCCCGGTGGCGTACGAGGCGTACCTGCCCGGCTACGCCATCTTCGGATGGGCGGGGAAGGACGACCCGCTGCACGCGGCACACTTCACGTCGATCGTCTTCGATCTCGCCTGCATGCTCGGGCTCGTGCTTGTCGGCCTGCGCTACGGCGACCGCCGCCTCGCGGCCACGCTCGCGTTCGCCTGGGCCGCCTTTCCCTTCACGCAGTACGTCGCCAATACGAGCTCGAACGACGCCATCCAGCCCGCGCTGCTGATCTTCGGCTTCTGGCTGGCAGCCTCGCCCTGGGCACGCGGGAGCTTCGCCGCTCTCGCGGCATGGACGAAGTTCGCGCCGCTCGTCATAGCGCCGTTGTGGGCGACGTACCCGGCGCGCCGGCTTCGCCCGACCCTCGCATTCGTAGCGGCCTTTGCCGCGGCGACGTTAGCGGCGTTCTGGGTGCTGCTGCTCGAGCCCGACCCGCTCGGCGCCGTATCGACGGTCTGGGACCGCGCGATCGGCCACCAGCTGCACCGCGAGTCGCCGTTCTCGCTCTGGGACTGGAGGCAATACCACGCGGGCCTGCCCGACCTGCATATCGTCCAGTGGGTGCTACAGGGGCTGCTCGTGCTGGGAGCGGTGGCCCTGGCCTTCGTCCCTCGCCGGAAGTCGCCGCTTCAGCTGGCCGCGCTCACGGCGGCGCTGCTGATCGGCTTCGAGATCGTGCTCACGCACTGGTTCTATCTCTACGTGGCGTGGTTCTTCCCGTTCGTTGCTCTTGCACTGCTCGGCGGCAAGACGGACGAAGGCGACTCTTGGCCGTGCTCGGCGCCTTGCGCAGAAGGAGCCGCCGACCTTGAGGACATGGACGGCGGCTAGTCGCTGTCGGTGACCATGTGCGATGCGTCCGAGAACTCGCGGAGCTCGCCGGTAATGAGATATGCGACCTGCTCGCCGATGTCCACCGTGTGATCGCCGAAGCGCTCGAGGCAGCGTGAGATGACGATCATGCGCAGACCCCACTCGCGCTTCCTCTCGTCGCCGCCTACCGCCAGCACATGGCGGACGAGCCTGCGGTTGGCGCGATCGATCAGCTCGTCGAGGTCGACGAGGGACTCCGCGCTCGCGAGGTCTCGCTCGGCCAGCGCGCGCATGCCGACGACGACCATCTCCTCCGCCCGTGCACCCATCTCCTCGAAGCTGTTCAGCACCTCTGACTCCTCCACCATGCCGTGGGCAAGTTTCATGAGCTTGCAGGTGGTCACGCAGAGATCGGCCATTCGCTCGAGGTGGAGGTTGACGTGGAGCATGGCGAGCACGAGCCGGAGGTCGACGGCAACGGGCGTTTGGCGGGCGAGCAGGGACTCGATGCCCTGCTCGAGCGCGAGGAATCGCTCGTCGACCTGGTCGTCGAAGGCGATCACCTCATCAGCGAGCTCGGCGTCCTGCTCGCGGAGCGCATTCAGCGCCCCGCGCAGCGACCGCAGAACGAACTGCGCCTCTTCCTGAAGCATCGCCTCGAGCTGATCGAGCTCTTCCTGGAATGTGGCTCTCATAGGCATTAGCCGAACCGTCCGGTTACGTAGTCCTCGGTACGCTGGTCGTCGGGCTGGGTGAAGATCTTTTCGGTCCGGTCGTACTCGACGAGCACTCCTCTCCGGCGTCCCTCGCTCACGTCGAGATTGAAGAACGCTGTCATGTCGGCGACGCGGGCAGCCTGCTGCATGTTGTGCGTGACGATCACGAGGGTGTAGTCGTTCTTCAGCTCGTGCATCAGATCCTCGATGGCGGTAGTCGAGATGGGATCGAGCGCAGACGCGGGCTCGTCGAGGAGGATCACCTCCGGTTCGACCGCCAACGCTCGTGCGATGCACAGACGCTGCTGCTGACCACCCGACAGTGCAAGCGCGCTCTTGTTGAGACGATCGTGAACCTCTTCCCAGAGAGCGGCGCGGCGCAAGGCTCGCTCGACCCGCCCCTCGAGGTCGTCCTTCATCCCGAGCATGCGCAACGCGAACGCGACGTTGTCGTAGATCGACTTCGGAAACGGGTTCGGCCTCTGGAACACCATGCCGATCCGACGCCTGACTTCGACCGGATCGACGCTCGGCCCGTGAATGTCGATGCCGTGATAGAGGAGCGTGCCGGACACGACGACTCCGGGCACGAGGTCGTTCATGCGGTTGAGACAGCGGATGAACGTGCTCTTGCCGCAGCCGGAGGGTCCGATCACGGCTGTGACCTGGTTCTTGTGGATCTCCATCGTCACGCCGCTGAGCGCCTCGACGGCCCCATATCGGACGCCGAGGTCGCCGACGTCAAAGACCGCCTCCCCTCGAGGACTCGACCTCGCGGTTGGCTGTGACGGTTGCACGGTCTGTTGAACGCCGATGCGCACGGATCCAGTCTCGCCTTGTTGACCTTCGACGCGGGTCTCAGTCATGTTACGAACTGGTGCCATTCTGGTGACGATGCCCGTGAGCATGCCGGTCGACTGCCATGCTCGCTCGGATGGCCTCGAATGACCCGTCTTCCGTAACGCTGACCGGCTCGGGTCGGCGGTTGAGCGACCGGATTGGGGATGCGGCGACGAAGGGCATCACGGCCGCGGCGGCGCTGCTCACGCTCGTCCTGATCGGCGCGATCATCTACGTCGTCGCCGAGGGCGCATGGCCGTCGATCCAGGACTTCGGGTTGTCGTTCCTCGTCACCGACGCGTGGAACGCCGTGACGGGTGAGTTCGGCGCTCTGGCGTTCATCTACGGCACGTTCTTCACCTCTCTTCTGGCGCTGCTAATAGCCGCGCCCATATCGATCGCCATCGGGCTCTTTCTGAGCGAACTGGCGCCGCGGTCCGTCCGGGGACCGGTCGGCACCCTCGTCGAACTGCTCGCCGCGATTCCCAGCGTCGTGCTCGGGCTGTGGGGCATCCTCGTGCTCGGACCCTTCGTCAAGAACACGCTCGGCCCGTTTCTCGAGAGCATTCTCGGCTGGACGCCGTTCTTCCAGGGCACGGCCCAGGTCAGTAGCTACCTGTCGGCCGTGATCGTGCTCAGCATCATGATCACACCGATCGCGTCGAGCATCAGTCGGGAGCTCTTTCTCCAGGTGCCCCATGACGTCAAGGAAGGCGCCATCGGGCTCGGCCTCACACGCTGGGAGATGGTTCGCGGCGTCATGCTGCCCTTCACGAAAGCGGGGCTGATCGCGGCGCTGCTGCTCGGCACCGGCCGGGCGCTCGGCGAGGCGATCGCCGTCACCCAAGTGATCGGCGGCTCCGAGAACATCACGCTCAACCTCTTCTCGACCGGCGACACGCTCGCCAGCCGCATCGCCGCCCAATATCAGGGATCCGTCTCCGATCTCCAAACGGCATCGCTCTTCTACCTCGCGTTGATCCTGCTCGTGATCTCCCTCGTCGCCAACGTCATGGCGCAGTGGATCGTCCACCGCTTCTCTGTCAGGCGAACCGTGTGACCCAAGTGGATCAGGCCATCTCACTGGAGGCACACGGTCGCGTCCGGCGGCGGAAGCTCGTCAACCACCTGATGGAAGGACTTGCGGCACTGGCCGCGCTCGCCGCCGTGGCTGTGCTCGCGATCGTCGTCTTCAACGTGCTGGAACGGGGTATTCGGGCGATCAATATCGACCTGTTTACCGAGGTGCAAGCGCCGTTCGGGGAGACGGGCGGAGGGATCGGGCACGCCATCGTGGGCACGATCATTCTCGTCACGCTCGCCACACTCATAGCTCTTCCCTTTGGTGTGCTCGTTGCGATCTACGTCCACGAGTTCGCCCGGACCCGCGTGGGCCGCGTCGTACGCCTGGCGCTCGACGTCCTGAACGGGACACCGTCGATCGTCATCGGCGTCTTCGTGTTCGCGCTCATCGTCAAGCCCCTCGAGGCGCAGAGCGGCTGGGCCGCGGCCTTCGCCCTGGCAATCGTCATGCTCCCGCTCGTCGCGAGGGCAGCGATGGAGGTGCTCGAGCTCGTTCCCGCGAGTCAGCGTGAGGCGAGCTTCGCGCTGGGGGTCAGCCGCTGGCGGACGCTGTTCAGGGTCGTGCTTCCGGCCGCGCTGGGCGGCATCGTCACGGGAGCGGTGCTCGCCGTCGCCCGCGCCGCGGGTGAGACGGCGCCGCTGCTCTTCACGTCGTCCCTCTACGCGAATGCCTTCACAACCGATCCCAGCCAGGCGCTCCCGAACCTCCCCATGACCATCTTCATCTACTCGGAGGCTCCTGACCCGACGCTCAACGAGCAGGGATGGGCCGCAGCGTTCATCCTCATCTCGTTCGTGCTCGTGCTCAGCGTTACGGCGCGTATCGCACTTGCCCGCAGCCGGCGCAAGATCAGCGGACGGTGATCCGTTCACAACTCTGCCACCAGATGTTCACGGGATGACAGCCCACGGGCCTCATTCGGGCGGGCAGCCTTGCGTCGACACCTGCGTTCGACTACAGGAGAGGAATCGTATGAAGAAGAAGCTCACGGCGCTTCGGCTTGGGCCTGGCAGTGATTACGGCGGTCGCCGCCGTCACCGCGGCGTCCTCGCCGGCGTCGAGCACGAAGTCGTCGGCCGACTCGCTGTCCGGCGCGGGCAGCACGTTCGTGTCGCCGCTCGTATCGAGGTGGTCGGTCGACTACCCGGCGAAGACCGGCGTCGAGATCCGCTACAACCCGATCGGTTCAGGTGGGGGCATCGCGGCGATCACGGCACGCACGGTCGACTTCGGTGCGAGCGACGCGCCGCTCACGCCAGACCAGGCCAAGGCTTGCAACAACTGTGTCCAGATCCCTTGGGCGCTGGCAGGGACGTCCATCGCCTACAACGTGCCGGGACTGTCGAGCCGCATCAAGATCACGGGTGCTGTGCTGGCGAACATCTACCTCGGCAACATCAAGAAGTGGAACGCGTCGGCGATCAAGAAGCTCAACCCGAGCCTCGACCTTCCCGACATGGACATCACGCCCGTCTACCGCTCGGACGGTAGCGGGACAAGCTACAACTTCACCGATTACCTCTCGAGTGTCAGCCCGACGTGGAAGCAGAAGTACGGCGTCTCGACGCAGCCGGCCTTCCCCGTCGGCATCGGTGCTCGGGGTAGCTCGGGAGTGACTGGTGTCGTGACGCGCACAACCGGTGCGTTGTGCTACGTGGACACGGCTTTTGCGCTTGCGAACCACCTCCAGTTCATGTCGGTCCAGAACAAGTCTGGCAAGTTCACGCTGCCTGGCCTCACGGGCGTCAAGGCCGCGGCTGACAACGTCAAGAAAGTGCCCGCCAGCAACGAGCTCCACATCGTGAATCCGCCCAAGGGTGACCGGCGTGCGTATCCGATCGCAACGTACACCTACGCAATCGTGCCGCAGAGCAGTGACAAGGCCGCCATGCTGAAGCGGTTCCTTACCTATGCGGTGGCGGCGAAACAGGGCCAGCAGTTCGGGCCGAAGCTCCTCTTCGCACCGATGCCCAACGTCGTGACCGTCGCGGCAGTGAAAGCGATAGCGAAGATCAAGCCGTCGTCCTAGCGTCTCGGCCGCACGGTGTCGGGAGCTTGCCACGGGCGCCGTTAGGCGCCCGTGGTCTTTGCTCTAACCGCGCTGTGTAAAGAAGCAGCGCATCTCGAGCCGTCCCGCCACGGTCAAATGACCCTGCCGCGCCATCGGTCGAAGAGCCGCTTCACCACCTAGTCACCACTCCCTCACCGGTCCTGTACCCCGCTCCGGGCACCGCGTCTCGATGATGGCAGAAGGCTCATCATGGCCAGCGTTCTCATTGTCGAAGACGACGCTGTAATCAGCCGCGGCATGGCGGAGCATCTCGCCCTGGCCGGCTTCGAGCCAACCGTCGTCGACCAGGGCGAGACCGGCCTGGCGACACTTCGCTACGGGCAGCCGGACGTCTGTGTGCTCGACCTGATGCTGCCGCGCATCGACGGCTGGCGCATCATCGAGACGATCCGCGGCGAAGGGATCGGCACGCCGATCATCGTCATCAGCGCCCGCGGCACAGAGGAGGACCGCGTTCGCGCTCTCGAGCTCGGCGCCGACGACTACCTCGTGAAGCCGCTCGCGATGGCGGAGCTCGTCGCTCGTGTGCGCGTCGCGGCCAGGCGCGGCGTTGCCGCCGCGACTCCCGCACGCGGCGACGCGCTGCATTTCGAGGAGCTGCTGATCGACCCGCGCAACGTCCAGGCGTACGTCGACGGCGTGTCGGTCGGGCTCACGCCGACCGAGTTCAAGCTGCTGCACGCGCTCGGCCTGTGCGCCGGGCAAGTCGTGACCCGCGACGAGCTCATGCAGCGGATCTGGGGGCGGCGCCACCGCTATCGCGATCGCACCGTCGATGTCTTCGTGCGAAAGCTGCGGGAGAAGATCGACCGCCGCGCAGCGCGACACACGTTCATCCAGACTCGCTATGGGGTGGGCTACAAGCTCGAGGCTGTGTCGAAATAGCGTTGGCGAAGGTGTTCAGAAGATCGCCTCGATCGGCCAGAACAGGAGCGCTGCGACGAGTGCGGACGCCGGGATCGTGAGCACCCAGGCGACGACGATGTTTCCGGCGACGCCCCAGCGGACGGCTGACAGCCGCTTCGTGGCGCCTGCTCCCATGACCGCGCCTGAGATGCACTGTGTTGTCGAGACGGGGAAGCCCGCGATGGAGGCGACGTAGAGCGTCGTTCCCGCTGTCGTCTGCGCGGCAAAGCCGCTGGGGGGATCCATGTTGAACACCCGTTGTCCGAGGGTGCGGACGATCCTCCAGCCGCCCACGTAGGTTCCTGCCGCGATCGCCGCGCCGGCGGCGAACTTGACCCAGGTCGGGATGTAGAATTCGTCGATCGAGCCGTTCAGGAACAGCGCCAGCGCGATCACGCCCATCGTCTTCTGTGCGTCATTCGCGCCGTGCGTGAACGCGAACCACGTGCTGGAGAAGAGCTGGCCCACACGAAAGGCACGATTTCCCGTCTTCGGCGTCACACGGAAGAACAGCCAGTAGATCGCAAGCAGCAAGACGAACGCGCCCGCGAACCCGATCACAGGCGACAGCAGGCCCGGGATGAGGACCTTCTCCTTGATCCCGTTCCACTCCACACCGTCCACACCGGATTGCACGAGCGCGGCGCCGATGAGACCGCCGATGAGCGCATGCGACGAGCTCGAGGGGAGCCCCAGCCGCCATGTGAAGAGATTCCAGGCGATCGCGCCGATGAGCGCGGCGAGGACCGTCTGCTCGGTGGCCAGCCCGGTGTCGATGATTCCCTGGCCGATGGTCTTGGCGACGGCGGTCGTCACGAACGCTCCGACGAGGTTGGCCACGGCTGCGACTGCCACCGCCTGCCTCGGCGTCATCGCATGCGTCGAGACGGCCGTAGCGATGCTGTTTGCCGTGTCGTGGAAGCCGTTCGTGAAGTCGAAGAAGAGCGCCGTGACGAGCACGACGACCAGCAGAACGTCGACGCCCATTGCCTACCGGTTCTTGACGAGGATGGCCTCGAGGACGTCCGCGGCGTTCTCGCACGCGTCGATGGCGTCCTCGAGCCGCTCGTGGATGTCCTTCCATCGGATGATGGCGATCGGATCAGACTCGGAATGGAACAGCTCGGCCACGCCGTCGCGAACGAGCCTGTCGCCTTCGTCCTCCAGCTCCTGGAGCTCCTGGAGCTGGAGCGTGGAGTCGTTGAACCCGTCGAGGCGGTTGACGGCCTCGTCGAGCTTGACTGCGGCCCGCAGGATGACGTCTGCCTGGTCGCGCGCGTAGTGCGGAACCGTTTGCACTCCGTAGGAGTCGAGATGGTCGGCGGCGTCATCAACGAAGTCGCAGACGTCGTCGAGCGCCGTGGCCAGCCGGTAGATGTCGTCGCGGTCGAACGGCGTGACGAACGTCCGGTTGAGGAGGCCGACGACCTCGCGCGTCACGTCGTCGCCGCGGTGTTCGAGCGTCTTGATCCGGCCGACGAGCTCCGCTCCGTCCTCCGGGAAGCGATCGAGGAGCTCGAGCAGCAGCCGTGCGATGTCGACGGCGTTGCTCGAGGCGGAGGCCAGGAGCTCGAAGAACTCGCGGCGCTGGGGAGTGAGGCGGATCCGCATGGCGCTCGCGCCGTATATCAGACCGCGGCCCGCGAGGGCATAGAACACGTCACCGTCAGCCCTCCGCCCGGGCTCCGCGACGCGTCGACCGTCCCGCCGGCGGCCGCCACGACATGCTTGACAATTGCCAGCCCGAGACCGGTCCCCTGAGTCGAGCGGCCCCGGTCGCCTCGGTAGAAGCGCTCGAAGATGCGCGGCAGGTCCGCCTCGGGCACTCCGAGCCCGTTGTCGGAGACGATCAGCAATCCCCTCCCGCCGTCGCTCGTGCAGCTGATCGAGCACGTCGCCCCTTCGCCCGCATAGCGAACAGCATTCGCTACGAGGTTCTCGACGACGACTCCCAGCATTCGCTGTCGAAGTGGAAGCTCGAACGATGCTGGACAGTCCACCTCGAGCCGGACACCGGCTCGCTCGGCACGAGGCGTGAGCGAATCGACGACCTGCTGGATGACCGAGCGTGCGCGAATCGAGCCGAGGGACACGACAGCGCGGCCACTCTCGAGCTCGGAGAGGAAGAGCACGTCGTCGATCAACTCCCGGATCCGGTCGACCTCCGCGCGCGCCTGGTCGATCAGCTCCGACTGGTCCGCTCCGGGAAGCAACGCTGTCTCCAGGAGCGCGAGCAGGCGGGCCAACGGAGTTCGCAGCTCGTGTGACACGGCGGCGGTGAATCCGGCCCTCAACTCCTGATAGGCCGCGAGATCGCCCGGGTTGCTCAGATAGATGAGCGTCTCAACGCGGCCGTCTACGTCGTAGGAAACCTCGAGCGGCACGCGTCCGGCGGCAGTCTCGAGCTCTACTGGAAACGCGGCTCCTTCGACGACTCCCTCCAGGGCCTCCCGTGCTCTGCGGCTCGCGCCCAGCACGCGCCGCTCGGCATCGAGCACGACCACGATCTCGCGGCTCTCCTCGACGAGCGCCCGCCCGCGCTCGGCTGCAAGCTGGAGATCCGCCGTTCCGTCCGGCGGCTTCCGCACGCGGCGACTGAAGAGCTTCTTCACCACCTGTTCACCGGCCGTTCACCAGTCTGGCTCCGTCCACCCGACTATCGTAGGCACGCGATGCCGAAGATCCTGATCGTCGAGGACGACGAGATCATCGCACGTGGGATGGTGCAGCATCTCGAGGCCGCGGGGTTCGACACGTCCGCCGCCTCGAGCGGCGAGCAAGGCCTGGCGCGGCTTCGTTTCGAGCACCCTGACGTCTGCGTGCTCGACCTGATGCTGCCCCGCCGCGATGGGTGGGACCTCATCGAGACGGTCCGCTCCGAGGGCATCGGTACGCCGATCATCGTCGTCAGCGCGCGCGGCGCGGAGCACGACCGCGTGCACGCGCTCGAGATCGGCGCCGACGACTATCTCGTAAAGCCGTTCTCGATGAAGGAGCTCGTCGCCCGTGTCCAGGCCCAGGCGAGACGGCGTGCTCGTCCACAGGAGCAGATGCGTGGTGAGCCTATCGACATCGAAGAGCTGCGCATCGACCCGGACGAGGTGCAGGCATTCGTCGACGGAGAGAGCGCTGAGCTGACGCCCACCGAGTTCAGGCTGCTCTACGCGCTGGCGCTCGAGCAGGGTCGCGTCGTCTCGCGCGACGAGCTGCTGCAGCGGCTCTGGGGCAGGCGGCAAGGCCACCGCGACCGCACCGTCGACGTCTTCGTGCGCCGGCTGCGCGAGAAGGTCGACCGCCGCGCATCACGCCATACGTTCATCCAGACGCGCTACGGCGTCGGCTACAAGCTCGAGCCAGAGCCGAAATAACCTCCTCGTCTCCAGATCTTCGCCGCGGTGTCACCGCCACGGAGCGCACGCTTCGTCACATGAAGGCCAACTGCACATGCCGCAAGGGCGCGATCTGCCCATACTGCCTCGGGCTCACGCGCTAGCTGACGTCGACTCGCAACGGCTCGATGGCCGTGGCGCGGCCCGTAGCCGGGTCGCAGTCGAGCACGACACCCTCCAGTCGCACGCCGCCGGTCGCCGGCCTGAAGCGCACGGGAATGCCGGTGCGCATGCGCTGGATGGCGAGGTCGGCTTCGACGCCGATCACGGAGTCGTGCGGGCCTGTCATACCGGCATCGGTGATCGCCGCCGTGCCACCGGGCTGGATGCGCGCGTCCGCGGTCTGAACGTGCGTGTGGGTGCCGATGACCGCGGTTACACGGCCGTCCAGCAGGCGCGCGACCGCGATCTTCTCGCTCGTCGCCTCGGCGTGGAAGTCGACGAGGACGATGGGAGCCCGGCTACGGGCCTCCTCGACAAGCCCCTCCAGCACCTCGAACGGGCTCACCGAGACCTCGAGGAAGAGCTGTCCGAGGACGTTGCAGACGGCAACCGGCGTGCCGTCGGCCGCCTCGATCACGGCCAGGCCGCGTCCGGGCGTGCCCGAGGCGAAGTTCGCCGGGCGTATCACGCGCTCTGACTTGGCGAGATACGGGCCCATGCCGTCGCGCGCCCACGTGTGGTTGCCGAGCGTCACGACGTCGGCGCTCGCGGCAAGCAGGCGGTCGGCCAGGCGGGGAGTGATACCACGCCCATCGGCCGCGTTCTCGCCGTTGACGACGGCAAACGCTGCTCCGAGCTCCTCGCGAAGACCGGGAAGGCGCGACTCGACCGCCTCCCGGCCCGGTGGGCCGAAGACGTCGGCGACGAAGACGATCCTCAAGGGCCGAGGTTCGCGGCCGGCCGCACTTCGATCGTGATGTGATTACCCGGGTCGTTCGTGACTTCGGCGAGCGCTTGCTCCTCGGCCTTCGAGAGATCGATCACCTTGCCGATCTTCGACGTTCCGGAGGTGACCGGAGAGCCGACCGTGAGCGCAGGGTCGGCGCGCAGCCGGCTTATGGAGACAACGACGGACGGCGCCTCGTTCGGCACGATGTCGATGCGGTGGCCGTAGCGCTTGCCGTCGAGCACGAGGTCCTGGATGCTGACGACAGTGCCGCTCACCGGCGCATAGACGGCGGTGCTTGCGGGCGCGCCTACGTCGAGCGCACCCGTTTGCGGCCCCGAGCCGCCGCTCAGCTGGTAGTAGGTGACGCCGCTCGCGTCGTCTCCGGTGAGCCGGTGAAGTATGCGGGCGAAGATCCCCTCGTTCGCCTGCCGGCCGACGGGCTCGAGCGGCAACGCGTTGCCGCTGGCACCGTGGTAGCCGAGGGCAGTGACTGACTGCTGCGAGACCGGTAGCTGAATGCGGATGTCCTCCTGGAATGCGATCACCTGCGGCAGCGGCCGTCCGGTCTCGAGTAGAGCCGAGTCCTGGGGCAACGACGCCTGGAACGAGGGTGGTCCCTCGCTGAAGGCGGCGAGCAGCACGGTGACGACGAGCGCGGTGACGACGAGTAGTGCGACGATTCTCCAGCGCCTCGCCGTCCGCCTCCGGCGCCGATTCGTGCCACGCTCGCGCAGCGGCCCGGAGTAGGCGCGGGGCGAGGCCATCGACCGCAACGTAGCAGCCACAGGCCGTAGTCTTTCCCCGTGAGCTTCCCCGCGACCCGTTTGCGAAGGCTGCGACGCTCGCCGGCGCTACGTGACCTCGTCCGTGAGACGCGGCTGGGCGTGGACGACCTCGCCATGCCCGTGTTCGTGGCTCCCGAGACCCTTGTGAACGAGCAGCTACCCGCACTCGGCCGTCATACGGTCGACGGCCTGTTGCGTGAGGCAGAGGCGCTGGCTCTCGCGGGCATTCCGGCACTGCTGCTGTTTGGCGTCCCGGAGGAGAAGGACGACGAGGCGTCGGGCGCGTGGTCCGACGACGGCGTCGTGCAGCAGGCACTCCGCGCGCTGCGGGCTCGCTTTCCCGAGCTGCTGCTGCTCACCGACGTCTGTCTCTGCGCGTACACCACCCACGGCCACTGTGGGGTCGTCGAGGACGGCGAGATAGCGAACGACGCAACGCTGGAGTTGCTAGCCCGCGTGGCCGTCAGTCACGTCGAGGCGGGCGCGGACGCCGTTTGCCCGAGCGACATGATGGACGGCCGCGTACGCGCCATCCGCGAAGCGCTTGACGACGCGGACTTCACCCAGGCGGCGATCGTCGCCTACTCGGCGAAGTACGCGTCCGCGTTCTACGGTCCCTTCCGCGAGGCAGCAGACTCCACGCCGGCCTTCGGCGATCGGGCGTCGTACCAGATGGATCCCGCCAACGTCCGCGAGGCGTTGCGCGAGTGCGAGCTCGACCTGGCCGAGGGCGCTGACATGCTCATGGTCAAGCCGGCGCTGCCGTATCTCGACGTCATTCGCGCTGTCCGCGAGCGCTTCGACGCGCCGCTGGCCGCGTACAGCGTCTCCGGCGAATACGCGATGGTGAAGGCCGCCGCCGCCGCCGGGCACCTGGACGAGCGGCGGGCAGCGCTCGAGGGCCTGACGGCAATACGTCGCGCCGGCGCAGACGTCGTCATCTCCTACTGGGCGAAGGAGGCGGCTGCATGGCTGTGAGGACGCAGTCGGAGCTCTGGCGGCGCGCGAGGGCGGTCATTCCCGGCGGCGTGAACTCGCCCGTCCGCGCGATGCGCGCGGTCGGTCTCGACGAGCCTGTCTTCATGCGACGCGGCGACGGCGCGTACATCGAGGATGTGGATGGCAATCACTACGTGGACTGGGTCATGTCCTGGGGGCCGCTGATCTTCGGGCACGCCGATGCCGAAACGGTGGCCGCAGTGGTCGAGGCCGCCGGAGACGGGACGACGTTCGGGGCGCCGACCGAGGCGGAGGTGGAGCTGGCCGTGGAGATCGCGGCGGCTGTGCCCTCCATCGAGCAGGTACGGCTCGTCTCCTCGGGCACCGAGGCCGCGATGAGCGCCGTTCGGCTGGCCCGTGCCGCCACTCGCCGCGACCGCGTGCTGAAGTTCGCAGGCTGCTACCACGGCCATGCCGACGCGCTGCTCGCCGCCGCTGGCTCGGGTGTCGCGACGCTTGGTATCCCGTCCACCCCAGGCGTGCCCGCAGCGACTGCGGCCGACACGATCGTCTGCCCCTACAACGACGTCGAATCTGCGGCGGAGGCCTTCTTGCGCTTCGGCGAGGGCCTCGCCTGCGTGCTCGTGGAGCCCGTCGCCGGGAACATGGGCGTCGTTCCGCCCCAGCCCGGCTTCCTCGAGGCGCTGCGCACGCTATGCGACGCGTCCGGCGCGCTGCTCGTCTTCGACGAGGTGATCACGGGCTTTCGCGTGGGACGCGGCGGCGCGCAGGAACGCTACGGCGTGCTGCCCGACCTGACCGTACTGGGCAAGATCATCGGCGGCGGTCTGCCGCTGGGCGCCTTCGGCGGCCGCGCCGAGCTGATGGAGCAGCTGGCCCCGGCCGGCGACGTCTACCAGGCAGGAACGTTGTCGGGGAATCCGCTCGCGACGGCCGCAGGCCTGTCTGTGTTGCGACGCCTCCGCAGCACCGACCTGTACGACGAGCTCGAGTGGCGAGCCGCGCGGCTGGAGGCGGGGCTCGCGCCCTTCGGTCGCGTGCAGCGCGTCGGCTCGATGCTGACGCTCTTTGTGACCGACGGCGCTGTGAGGAATTTCGACGAGGCGCAGGCGTGCGATGCCGAGCGGTACGGCGCGCTCTTCCGCAGCCTCCTGGCCGACGGCATCTACATCGCGCCGTCTCAGTACGAGGCGATGTTCATCTCGCTTGCGCACGGCGCTGACGAGGTCGACCGAACGATCGAGGCGGCCGGGCGGTTCTTCTCGCTGTGAGCTCCACGCTCTGGGACGACGTCGCAAACGGCGCCCGACGCGAGAGCCCGCTCTGGGCCGCGGCGCTGCGGCCGGAGGCGGAGCGAGAGCTCGAGCCTATTTTCTCGCCGCTCGGAGCGGAACGACGCGCGCTCGGCGTGGAGACGATCTACGAGGGCTACCTCCTGCACTACGGTCGGCCACGACTGTTCGCGCCGCCCGCGCCGGAGGACGCGTTGCTGCTCGGCGACTACCTCTACGCCCACGGTCTCGTGCGCGTCGCCGAGCTACACGACGTCGGCGCGGTAGCCGACCTGGCTGCGCTGATCTCGGTCTGCGCCCAGCTGCGGGCCGAAGGCGGGAACGGCGACGGCGCCGCCTGGGCTGCGACGGCCGCGCTGGCCGGAGCCAACGGTCTGGAGGCCGCGCGCGACGCGCTGCGGCTGGACGGTGACTCCGAGCCGCTGCTCTCCCTCGCTCGCAACGAAGTGGGCGACGAGGCCGTCGAAAACGCGCTGGCGGCACATCGCCGCCGCGTGGGTTAGAGTCCCGGCGCGATGCTCGAGTTCGCCACGTTGCTCGCCGACGTCGCCGAAGAGGGCAAGAACATCGTGCTCTCGATGCTCGTCGTCGGGCTCATCTTCATCGGCGTCATCGCGCTCGGCCAGTTCATCAGCTGGCTCGGCCACCGACGCTGAGCGCGTCGTCGACCGCTCTCCGCAGCGCCGGCCATACGGGGCCCGGTTCGTAGCCGAGCTCTCGCGCCGCCTTCGCCCACGAGAAGAACATCGGCAGCCGCGCGAGCAGCACCTCTTCTGCATTGGCGAGGCCGGCTGCCGCGAGCGCGCGAGCGCCGGCGTAGGGAATGCGCAGCTTCGGCCGCTCTCGCCCTGACAGCTCCGCGACAACGGCGAAGACGTCGGCGAGGGACAGGTCGACACCGCCCAGGAGGTAGCGCTCGCCCCGGCGTCCCCGCTCCCACGCGAGTATGTGGCCGCGTGCGACGTCACGTACGTCCACCACGTTGATGCCGGTGTCGACGTAGGCGCGGTAGCGGCCTGAGACAACGCCGGCGATCATCTTCCCGGTCGGCGTCGGACTCCGATCGCCGTCTCCGACGGGCGTTGTGGGATTGACGACGACCGCGTCCACGCCGTCTAGGGCTGCGGTCAGCACGAGCCGCTCGGCTGCGAGCTTCGTGCGCTTGTACGGCACCTCGAGCTCGTAGCTCGGGGGCTCGTCGGCTTCGGTCGCCGGGCGACCTGGAACCGGGCCGCACGTCCCGCACGTGCTCGTGTGGACGAGGCGCCGAACGCCGAGCTCGCGGCAGAGCTCGACGATCGTTCGGGTGCCTTCGACGTTCACCCGCTCGTGCTCTTCCGCGGGGGCTTCGTAGCTGTAGAGCGCAGCCAGATGGAACACTGCGTCGCACCCCTCGATCGCCGATCGCAGCCGCTCGCGGTCTCCCAGGTCGATCCACTCGTCGCGGACCTCGCCGCCTCGCTCGCGCAGCTCCCGAGCCACGTGGGCGCCGATGAACCCGCTTGCCCCCGTGACGTACGCGCGCATTCGGCGATCATCTCCCACTGGAGTGCGCGCAGATCTGCCCACCGGCACCGTCACGTTCCTCTTCACGGACGTCGAGGGCTCGACGAAGCTTCTGCACGAGTTCGGCGTCGACGCGTATGCTGCGGCGCTCGCTGGGCACCGCAGTCTGATCCGCGAGGCGTGCGCCGCCGAGGGTGGCGTGGAGGTGGACACGCAAGGCGACGCGTTCTTCTTCGCCTTCCCCACGGCTCCGGGAGCCCTCACCGCGGCGGAGGCGATGACCGAGGCACTGGCCTCTGGGCCGATACAGGTGCGGATCGGCCTACACACCGGCGCGCCGCTCGTCACCTCCGAGGGTTACATCGGCGACGACGTCCACTTCGCGGCCAGGGTGGCAGCGGCGGGACACGGCGGCCAGGTCGTGCTCTCCCGGGAGACACGGACGCTCGTCGACGGTGACATTACTGACCTCGGCGAGCATCGGCTCAAGGACATCGCCGAGGCGGTGCCCATCTACCAGCTCGGGACCGCCTCCTTCCCGCCGCTGAAAACGATCTCGAACACCAACCTCCCCCGGCCTGCGAGCTCGTTCGTCGGCCGTGATTGCGAGTTGCTGGAGGTGTTGTCTCCATTCGAAAAGGGTGCGCGCCTCGTGACGCTGACAGGTCCGGGTGGCACCGGCAAGACACGGTTGGCGATCGAAGCTGCGTCCGAGCTCGTACCTGAGTACAAGGCCGGCGTCTTCTGGGTCGGCCTCGCCTCGCTCCGCGATCCCACGCTCGTGACCGAGACGATCGCCCAGACCCTCGGTGCCAAGGACGGCCTGGCCGAGCACATCGGAGAGCGAGAGCAGCTGCTCCTGCTCGACAACCTCGAGCAGGTGATCGAGGCGGCACCCGATCTCTCGGAGCTTCTCGCGGCTTGTCCGAACCTGACTCTGCTCGTCACAAGTCGCGAGCTGCTGCGCGTTCAAGGCGAAGTCGAGTACTCGGTGCCGCCGCTGGCCGAGTCGGAAGCGGTGGAGCTCTTCTGCGCTCGCTCGCAGCTGGATGCCGACGAGACGATTGCCGAGCTCTGTCGACGCCTGGACGACATGCCCCTCGCAGTCGAGCTCGCCGCGGCGAGGACGAAGGCGCTCTCCCCTGCCCAGATCCTCGAGCGGCTCTCCCAACGGCTCGACTTCTTGAAGGGCGGCCGCGACGCAGATCCCCGTCAGCAGACCTTGCGGGCCACGATCGAATGGTCCCACGAGTTGCTATCCCCCGAAGAACAGCAGCTCTTCGCGCGTCTCTCGGTGTTCGCCGGCGGCTGCACGCTGGAGGCGGCGGAGAAAGTGTGTGACGCCGACCTCGACACGCTCCAGTCGCTGGTCGAGAAGAGCCTCGTCCGCTTCACGGACGAGCGCTACTGGATGCTGGAGACGATCCGGGAGTACGCAGGTGAGCAGCTCGAGACGGTTGAACGGGCCGTTGAAGTACGAGAGGAGCACGCAGCATGGGTGGAGGCTCTTGCACTAAAGGCGTCCGGTGAGCTTCGGGGAGAACGGCAGTTGGAGTCCCTCGACCGTTTGAGCGTGGAGCACGCGAACATATCCGCCGCACTGACCTTCGCAGTCGACGCGGGTGACGCGCGGCGCGCGCTAGCGATCTCGGGTTCACTCGGCCGCTATTGGGAGTTCCGGAATCATCAGTTGGAGGGCAGGCGCTGGCTGGAGGGCGCCCTCGAGCTTCCGCAGCCGGTGCAAGATGAATTGCGGTGGAGAGCGCTCTACTGGAACATCATCGTCGCGGACAGTCTTGGCGACACGTCGGCAGGGCTAACCCTTAGCGAATCGGCGCTTGATCTCGCACGGAAACTCAAAGACCCCGACGCGATCTCCGCGTCTGCGCTCGAGCTCGCGCGCCGACGCGAGATAGGAGAGGACGATCGTGTAGAGGAGCTTCTTGAAGAAGCCGAACGCCTGGGCGGCGATCACTCCAGGGGAATGGTGAGCTACACCCGCGGACACGTCCGCCTGGTTCAAGGAGATCCAGCTCCAGCTGTGGCCTACCTCGAAGCGGCATTGGCATCCAGTCGCTCCGGTGGCGACTCGCAGAGCATCGGGATGTGCCAGGCCTTTATCGCGATCGGGCATGCGAGACTCGGAAATCAGGAGGAGAGCAGAGCGCACCTCCGCGAGAGTCTGGAGCGTTTCCGGTATCTCCGGTACGTGTGGGGTGTAGCCGTTTGCCTACAGGGCGCCGCGGAGCTAGCGATATTCGACGACGATTCCGGTGAGGCTGCGAAGCTGATGATCGGCGCCAACGGATTGCTCGACTCGCTGAGGCTGACCCCACCTTCAGGAGTCGAGGGTCAGCTATATCGTCAGACGTGGAGCGCGGTTCGGCGTCGCCTTCGTGAGTCGGAGCTCGACATACCTTGCATTGACGTACCTCTCGGCGATTTGGATCGCGCGATTCAGCTCGCGATTGAGTCCATAGACTGAGCGCGGCGTGGCGCCGGTCAAAGACCTCCGCGATTGGATCGCGCTTCTCGAGCGCGAGGGCGAGCTATACCGCATCACCGCCGAGGTCGATCCGTACCTCGAGATCACCGAGATCGTCGACCGTCTCGTCAAGTCGGGCGGCGGCCCAGCGCTGCTCTTCGAGAACCCGAAAGGCTCCGACCACCGGTTGCTGATCAACCAGTTCGGCACCGAGCGTCGCATGGCCATGGCGTTCGGCGCGCCGAGTCTCGACGCTGTCGCCGAGAAGCTCTCCGACGTGCTGGAGATGCAGCCGCCGCAGGGTCTCCGCGAGAAGGTCCAGGGGTTGAAGAAGCTCAAATCGATCGCCGACTCGCGGCCGAAGATCGTCTCGAAGGGGGTCTGCCAGGAGATCGTGCTGACGGGCGACGAGGTGGGCATCACGCGGCTGCCCATCCAGACCTGCTGGCCGGGCGACCCCGCACCGTTCATCACGCTGCCGGCAGTGATTACGAAGACGCCCGGCACGGGTACGCGGAACGTGGGCATGTACCGCATGCAGGTGATCGACGGCCGCTCCACCTACATGCACTGGCAAATGCATAAGGACGGTCGTGCCGACCTACTCGCCGCCGAAGACGGTCGGATCCCCGTCGCCGTTGCGCTGGGCCTCGACCCCGTGACCGCGTACTCGGCGAGCGCTCCGCTACCGCATCACATCGACGAGCTGATGGTGGCCGGCTTCCTACGCGGCGAAGAGGTCGAGCTCGTCAAGTGCAAGACCATCGACCTGGAGGTGCCGGCGAACGCCGAGATCGTCCTGGAAGGCACCGTCTCGAAGGACGACGTCGGCATCGAGGGGCCCTTCGGCGATCACACCGGCTACTACTCGCATGCCGAGGAGTTCCCGATCTTCCGCATCAGTGCGATGACCATGCGGCGCGATGCGATCTATCCCTCGATCGTCGTCGGCAAGCCGCCCGCCGAGGACGCCTGGCTGGGCAAGGCGACGGAGCGCATCTTCCTCCCGGCCGTCCGGCTCACGCTGCCGGAGGTCGTCGACTACGACCTCCCCGTGGCGGGCGCGTTCCACAACTGCGTAATCGTCTCCATCCGCAAGGCGTTCCCGGGACACGCGCAGAAGGTGATGCACGCGCTGTGGGGCCTGGGGATGCTCTCGCTCTCGAAGTCGATCGTCGTCGTCGACGAGCACGTGGACGTCCACGACTACGGGGACGTCTTCTTCCGCGTGACCGCCAACGTCGATCCGAAGCGCGACGTCCTCATCACCGAGGGGCCGCTCGACCACCTCGACCACGCTCCCGGAAGGCAGTTCTACGGCGGCAAGCTCGGCATCGACGCCACGCACAAGCTGCCCGAGGAGGATGCGCGGCCATGGCCGGAGGAGATCGAGATGTCGGCGGAGATCAAGGAGCTCGTCGACAGCCGCTGGCGTGAATACGGTCTCGATGCGACTGTCACCACGTTGACAGCGGAGATGCGACAGGATTGAATCGAGCAGCAGGCGACCCGGAGGCCAGGCGAGCGGTGGACCAGTCCCAGCAGAGTCACACGGCGGCAGCGAGCATCTGGCCGATCGGCGTAGCGGTCGGAGTCGCGTTCGCGCTCGTCGGCCTGCTGGTGAGCTGGTGGATCGTGGCCGTCGGGGCCGTGATCATCGTGCTCTTCGGCGTCGCGTGGATCTACGACGTCCTGCGCGAGCGACGGCCGGAGCCGGTTGCCGCGGCCGCACCTGCTGCGGGTGAGCAGATCGCGCGTGCGTCGGTCGGCCAGCAGGAGACAAGTCGCAAGACCTTCCTCTCCGCCATGACGCTCGGCCTCGGCGCGGCCATCGGTGCGCTCGTGACCATCCCGCCCCTGGTCTTCGCCGGCCTGCCGCCGTTCAAGAAGGGCCAGGGCTTCATCGACGTCGACGTCGATATCGGACCGCTCGGGACGTTCCCCGAAGGCCAGTGGTTGATCACGCAGTTCAACATGAGGCCCGAGCTCGGCGACGTTGCGGCGCGCACGGCGTACATACGCTTCAACGGCCTGTTGGAGGGAGAGCCGAGCTTTACGATCCTCTCCAACCGCTGTGCCCACCTCGGCTGCCCGGTGCAGGCCAACGGGCCGACGACACCGGACGAGCAGCGCACGTACCTCCAGGGGGCCAGGAAAGTCACGTTTACCCCGGTTCTCCCCGCCGGCGGTTTTGGCTGTCCGTGCCACGGCGGCCAGTACGACACCGAGGGCAACCGGACAGCCGGGCCTCCCGTGCGTGCGCTCGACCGCTGGGCGTACAAGATCGCGGACGGCCGGCTGAGGCTCGTCGGCGCGTACAGCGTCAACGAGGTGGAGGGCTCAGGCAAGGACGCGAACATCGGCAAGTACCGGCTCGCGCAGCCGGGGGTCCACGTGGACGGGCTCGAGCAGATCCTCTACCCCTTCATCCCACCCAGCTGAGCGATGGCGAAGTCCGAAGGAAGAAAGAGAGCCGAGGCCGTCGTCACGTATCCCCTCGACTGGATCGAGGAGCGAACGGGCTGGGTCGGCGCCGTCAAGTACTTCCTCTTCCGCAATGTCCCGATCAGGACGAACTGGTTCCACACGCTCGGCTCGGCGACGCTCACGGCGTTCCTCGTCCAGACCATCACCGGGATCATCCTCGCGATGTACTACAAGCCGGATCCGGACAACGCCTACGAGTCGATCCAATACATCACGAACGACCTCACGTGGGGCTGGCTCGTACGCGGGATGCACCGCTTCGGGGCGAGCGTCTTCATCATCCTCATGTTCTTCCATATGGCGCGCGTCTTCCTGTTCGGTGCCTACAAGTACCCGCGCGAGGTGAACTGGATCGTCGGTGCCGCCCTGCTCATCCTCGGCATGTTCGAAGGCTTCACCGGGTATCTCTTGCCCTGGGACCAGACGTCTTACTGGGCGTCGGTAGTGGGCATCAACATCACCGGCACGGGTCCGTTCGTCGGGCCGTTCATGGCTCAGATCCTCAAGGCGGGCGCCGAGATCGACGGGGACACGTTATCCCGCTTCTACTCGATCCACATGCTCGTCTTACCGTTGCTCATTGCAGGACTGATCCTCCTCCACCTGTGGCTCGTGATCAAGCTCGGCGTATCCAACCCGCCGTGGGGGAAGCAGCCCGAGGAGTACGACGACGACGAAGCACCGGCGCGCCAGGGCCTCGTGCAGCCCAGCCCTCGAGGGAACGGCAAGTGATGGAGGGCTTGACGTGAGCTCCCAGGACGAGCACCGGCGACACTTCGCGGCATACAAGCGCGACGTCGAGAAGCGAGGGGAGCCCTTCTTCCCGCACGCGATGTTCCACGACACGGTGATGAGCCTCGTCGTGGTGTCGGTGATCATCGGCCTGGCCGTCGTCTGGCACGAGACGGCCGACGGCACGGACGCGGGGATCCTCGGCCCGGAGTACACGGACAAGGCCGACCCGGGGACGATCAGCTTCATCCCGCGGCCGGACTGGTACTTCTACTTCCTCTTCTACCTGCTGCGGATCTTCAAGTGGCCGCCCACGGTCGTGCTCGCCACCGTAGGCATCCCGACGATCCTGATGATGCTCCTCTTCGCGCTGCCGTTCATCGACCGCTCCACCGAGCGGCGCCTCGCGCGGCGGCCGGTGGCGATTGTCGCCGCCATCCTCACGGCCGTGGCGATGGGCGTCTTGACGTGGAAGGGCGCGACGACCGCCGAGTTCCTCGCCAGCGAGGCGCCGACGCTCGCCAAGGAGTTCCAGAAGTCAAACGACCTGCCGCAGGCGGCCCTCCCCGGGGCCGAGCTCTTTGCAGCCTCCGGCTGTCTGAGCTGCCACACGTACGCGGGCAAGGGCAGCTCCAACCTCGGCGCGCCCGACCTCACGGAAGAGGGGTTGAAGAACCGTGGCATCCAGTGGCAGATCGACCACTTGACGAACCCGGGGAGCAAGTCTCCGGGATCGCCAATGCCGTCGTTTGCGGCCATGGGGGACGAGAACCTCCGCCAGCTCGCCATCTTCCTCGAGGCCTCCAAAGGCTCCCAGTAGCCGTTGGCTGGCGGCGACCCGCTCGCCGGCATCGAGTCGGGGACGCTGGCACCCGAGGGCGTCCGGACGATGTTCGATCGCATCGCGCCGGTCTACGACGTGATGAACCACGTGATGACGGCCGGCCTCGACCGGCGCTGGCGGCGCTTGACGGCGGAGTCGGTCGTGCGGCCCGGCGACCGGGTGCTCGACGCCTGTTGCGGTACCGGCGACCTGGCGCTCGCGAGCGTGCGCGCGGGTGCGGGGAGCGTCGTGGGGCTCGACTTCTCGCCGCGGATGATCGAGCGGGCGCGGCGCAAGTCGAATGCCGTCGCCTGGGTCGAGGGTGACGCGCTGTCGCTGCCGTTCGAAGACGACTCGTTCGATGCTGCCACGGTCGGCTTTGGGATCCGCAACGTCGCGGATCTCGCCGGGGCGCTGCGGGAGCTGGCGCGCGTGCTCGTCGCCGGAGGACGCGTCGCCTTGCTCGAGATCACGCAACCCACGGGAGCACTCGCCCCCTTCTATCGAGTGTGGTTCGAGCGCGTCGTTCCCGTTCTGGGCAGGCCGCTGGCGGGCGGCTCCGCGTACACGTATCTCCCCGCCAGCGTGCGCCGATTTCCCGGCAAGAACGATCTTGTCAAGGTCATCGAAAGTGCCGGGTTCCACGATGTGGCCTATCGCACGTTCGCGGGAGGCATCGTCGCCCTCCATACTGCTCTCAGAGAATGACCGCGCTCGCCGCTATCCGGGAGGTGCCAGGGCTCGAGGACTACCTCGACGAGCTCGAGGAACGGCTGCAGGAGACAGTCGGCAGCCATCCCGGCACGGTCGCAGCGGTCGGCGCGGATGCGCTCGCCGCGGGAGGGAAGCGGCTGCGGCCGATGCTCGTCTTTCTCTCGTCGCCGGTGGATGGTCCGTCCCCGCTCGCGGCGGGAGTCGCAGTCGAGCTGATCCACATGGCGACGCTCGTTCACGACGACCTGATCGACGGCGCGCGGTTCCGCCGCGGACGCGCGGCGGCGTGGGCGGCGTACGGGACAGGGGCTGCGCGCGCGGCCGGCGACTACCTGTTCGCGCGAGCGTTTGCCGAGTTGTCCGAGACGGGTGATGCCCCCTCCGTGGAGCTACTCGCAGACGCGACGCTGTGCCTCGCTCGTGGGGAGGCTCTGCAGCGCCGCCAGACGCACGACCCGGACACGACGGTCGAGAGCTATCTGGACCGGTGCGCGCTGAAGACCGGCAAGCTGTTCGAGGCGGCATGCCTGCTCGGCTCTGGCGGCCGCGACCTCTGGCTCGGCGAGTTCGGTACCGCGCTCGGCATCGCGTTCCAGATCACCGACGACATCCTCGACTGCACAGGGGAGGCGACCGAGACGGGCAAGATCGCGGGCGTCGACCTCCGGGAGGGGACGCCGACGCTGCCTCTGCTGCTCGCCGCCCGGGAGGACCGTGTGGTGCACGAGGCGCTCGCAGGCGGCTCGCTGGACGGCGCGCTCGTCCGTGTCGCCGCCACGGGTGCGCTCGAGCGCTCCCGCACCATTGCGCTCGAGTACGCCGACCGTGCGCGGGCGTGCCTCGACGGTAACGCTCACCGCGAGGAGCTCGAGGCCCTGACCTACCTCGTCGTGGATAGGGACTCGTAGTGGCGACGCTCGAGCGCATATCGACCCTCGACACCATTCGCAGGAAGGTCGCCGCCGGGGAGCGGCTCGACCTCGAGGACGGTGTGACGCTCTTCGAGACGGACGACTTGCTCGCTCTGGGTGAGCTGGCCGACCTCGCCCGCCGGCAGCGTGGCGGCGACGACCGCGTCTACTTCGTTCAGAACCTCTACCTCAACCAGACGAACGTCTGCCGCGTGAAGTGCAGGTTCTGCGCGTTCGCCGTCACGCAGAAAGAGGAGGGCGCCTACACGTATACGGGCGACGAGCTCGTCGAGGACGCCTTGCAGCAGCGCGAGCTCACGGGCTTCACGGAGATCCACATGGTCGGCGGCGAGAGCCCTCATGTCGACTTCGGCTACTACGTCGAGATCGTCTCCAAGCTTCATCACGCGATGCCGGACGTGCACCTGAAGCTCTTCACGGCGAGCGAGATCCACCACATGTCGAAGCTCGCCGGCATCACGCACGAGGCGGTTCTGCGAGAGCTGAAAGCGGCGGGGCTCGGGCTCGCTCCCCGGCGGCGGCGCTGAGGTCTTCGCCGACCGCGTGCGGCGGCTCGTCGCGCCGGGCAAGGAGCATCCCGATGAGTGGTTCGACGTCCACCGGACGGCGCATGCGCTCGGTATCCCGACGCACTGCACGATGCTCTACGGGCACGTGGAGACGAACGAGGAGCGCGTCGACCACCTGCTGCGGCTGCGCGGGCTCCAGGACGAGACCGGCGGCTTTCTGGCCTTCGTGCCCCTCGCCTTCCATCCCGAGAACACGGTCTTCGAGCGCCGCGGCTGGCGGCATACGACAGGCGCCGACGACCTGAAGGTGATCGCTGTCTCGCGTCTCCTGCTCGACAACGTGCCGAACATCAAGGCCTACTGGATCATGATGGGGCTGCCGCTGGCTCAGGTGGCGCTGCACTTCGGCGCCAACGACGTTCAGGGCACCGTCGTGCGTGAGGAGATCTTCCAGGCCGCGGGCGCGACCGCCGGCACCGAGCAGAAGATCGAGGAGCTTACGAAGGTGATCCGCGACGCGGGTCGTATCCCTGTCCAGCGCGACACGCTCTACAACGAGCTGCGGCGGTTCGACTGATGCTGCGCCTGGGCCGGATCTCGTACGTGAACATGGCGCCGGTCTTCTTCCGGCTGGAGGCAGAGGTCGAAGAGGTCGCCGGCGTGCCGACCGAGCTGAACCGCAAGCTGCTCGCCGGCGAGCTCGACGTGGCGCCGATCCCGTCCATCGAGTACGCCCGTAATGCCGACAAGCTGCGGCTGCTGCCTCGGCTCTGCGTCTCCTCTGAGGGCGCTGTGGACTCGATCCAGCTCGTCTCGCGCCTCCCACTCGAGCAGGTGCGCACCGTTGCGGTGACCCCCGAGAGCGCGACGTCCGTGGTGCTGACGAAGGTGCTGTTGCCGGACGCCGAGCACCTGCCGCTGGAGGAGGAAGCCGACGCGAAGCTCCTCATCGGCGACGCGGCGCTGCGCAGCGCGTTCGAGGACCCGACGCCCCACCACGACCTCGGGCGTCTCTGGCTCGAGCGCACCGGCTTGCCGATGGTGTTCGCGGTCTGGGCGGCCAGGGAGCCTGTGGCCGCGGCCGTGAAGGAGCTGGAGGACGCGCTCGTCGAGTCGGTGCGCCAGGCGCGTGCCGAGCCGGAGCAGCTTGCGCGCGAAGCCTCCGAGCTCTACGGCTACCCGCCCGGCTTCCTTGCGCGCTACTTCGAGAAGCTCCGCTACCGCTTCGGTCCGCGCGAGCGCGCCGGGCTCTACACGTTCCTCGAGCTGGCGCACGGCGCCGACGAGCTGGCGGAGGTGCCCGAGCTGCGATTCGTCGCCGGAGGGAGTCCCCGCATGACCGTCGCCGCCGTCCTGGACAAGGCACTTGCCGGCGAGCGCATCTCCGACGAGGACGCGCTTGCCCTGCTCGAGTCGCGCGACCTCGTCTCGGTCGGCCGTGCCGCCGACGAGCTTCGCGCCCGCAGGACCGATCCGGCGCGCGTGACGTTCATCGTCGACCGCAACGTCAACTACACCAACGTCTGCTACACGGACTGCGACTTCTGCGCCTTCTACCGGAGCCCCGGCGACACCCGTGAGGGCTATCTCCTGCCGAAGGCCGTGATCTTCAAGAAGATCGAGGAGACGCTCGCCATCGGCGGCACCGGCCTCCTCATGCAGGGCGGCCATCACCCTGACCTCGGCGTCGAGTACTACGAGGATCTCTTCTCCTCGATCAAGGCGCGCTATCCGATCCACCTGCACGCGCTATCGCCCTCGGAGGTGCAGCACGCCGCGCGCCGCTCCAAGGTGACGATTCCCGAGGCGCTGACGCGCATGCGCGACGCAGGGCTCGACTCGCTCCCCGGCGGCGGCGCCGAGATCCTCGTCGACCGCGTGCGCGACATCATCTCGCCGAAGAAGACGACGTCGGCGGAGTGGCTCGACGTCATGCGCCACGCACAGCGGCTCGGCATGTCGACGACGGCGACGATGATGTACGGCCACGTGGAGACGCTCGCCGAGCGGGTGGAGCACATGCGCCGCATCCGCGAGCTCCAGGACGAGATGCACGGCTTCCGCGCCTTCATCTCGTGGACGTTCCAGGACGACGGCAACCGGCTGGGCGCGAAGGTGCCGCGCGAGATGATGCCGACCTCGTTCGACTACCTGCTCACGCAGGCCGTGTCGCGCATCTACCTCGACAACGTCGACCACATCCAGTCGTCGTGGGTGACGCAGGGGATGAAGATCGGCCAGGTGGCGCTCGGCTTCGGCGCCGACGACATGGGCTCCGTGATGATCGAGGAGAACGTCGTCTCAGCCGCGGGCACGACTCACCGCACGTCGACCGAGGAGCTCGTCCACCTCATCCGCTCGCTCGGGAAGATCCCCGTGCAGCGCGACACGCTCTACCGCGACGTTCGGGTCTGGAACTAGGAGCTGGCGACTACTTTGTCGTGACGACGGCGTAGGAGCGCTTGCGGTCGGACGACCACATCTTCACGAGGACCT
This sequence comes from uncultured Actinomycetes bacterium, assembly GCA_963711315.1. Lineage (GTDB taxonomy): Bacteria > Actinomycetota > Thermoleophilia > Gaiellales > Gaiellaceae > PALSA-612. Next base: position 114,877 of record CAVQDQ010000004.1, on the reverse strand, counting down.
TCGTCCCTGGCGGCACGCGGGGCTGGAAGGAGATCGCAAACGTCTCGTCCTTGGCCATCACCGGGTTCAGGCTGCAGACGACGACCCCATTCACGATCTTGCCCCAGCCGGACGAGTATTCGCCGCTCGGTTGCTGGAGCGTGTAGATGGCGATGTTCGTTATCGGCAGCGACGGCGCGCGGCGTAGGCCACCCGGCTCGGAAGCATTCGCCGTCTCACGGCCGGCAATGCCGATGACGACCTTCGAGATCGCGACGCCGGGCGCCTTGGCCGTTATCCCGACATAGTTCTCCCAGCTCTCGACTCTGCCGAGATCACGGAAGGTCCCGACGACCCGGAAATCGCTCGCGAGGGGAACGCCGAACTTCCCGAGCGCGCCGTCCGTCGCGTCTCATGGCGAGACCTACGGTCTTGCGGGCCGTGACGTAATTGCGGCTGCTCAGGTACTTCGACGCCTGGGCACTGAGCGTCTGGGCCTCGCCGACGCTTGCCGCGATCTCGGCGTCCGACGCGCCGATCGTCTTCGGGGCGACTTGGACGGCTTTCTTCAGGTGCGCGATTGCGCCGGAGACCTCGAGCTTCGCCTTGCTGACCTCGTCGGGCGGAGATCTTTCCCGGCTTCAGCTGGGTGAAGGCGACCTGGTTCGACGCGCGCGAGCTCCTGAGCTCGAAGACCCACTGCTGATCGGGCGACAAGCGCTCGGTTGACATCGCGCCGGCCAAGGGCACGGCAACGAGCGCCAGTACGGCGCAGATCCATGCGAGTCGCCTCAGGCTCGTTGTCACGCGTAAAGCCTAGTGCGTGGGCGGTCGGGCTTGAGTCATACGAGTGACACAATGAACGTCACGGCGGCGACACCCTAGCTCATTTCGTGGTGAGCACGGAGTACGAACGCTCGCCCGTCGCCGTGCGGAACTTCACGAGCAGCTTCGTGCCCTTGGGGAGCTTCGGGCCGAAGGCGATCGTGAAGACGTGGTCCCTGGGCATCGCCGGCTGGATGCGGCACGTGATGACGCCCAGATCGAGCTCGCACCAACCGGAGCTGAAGCGGCCGATCGGGTCCGAGATGACGGCGACGCTCATCTTCGTGATCGGCAAGCCGACGGTTTCGTCTGCGACGCCGCCTCGCTCGCCGACGTTGGCGGTCGACCGGTTGGCCGCGCCCACGACGACCTCCGTAATCTCGCTGCCGACTCGCGCGGAAAGGCCGGAGTAGTCGACGAACTCCGGTAAGTAGCCGAAGTCGCGGTTGACGGCGAAGGCCGCGAATTCCTTCACGAGCGGAACGCCGAACCCTCCGAGCGCGTTGTCTGCCAGGTCGGCGGCTCGCGCAAGCTTTGCTCGCGCCGCAACGTAGCGCTCCTTCGCGACGTCCAATCGCGCCTTCTGCAGCAGCGCGCCCGCCTTCGCCAGCGCCGTCCGCACCGACGGGATGTCGAGCGCTCCCACCGCAGCCCGGGCAGCCTTCCCCGCCGCCGTCGCGCCTGCAGCCGACAGGCGAATTTCGTTCCTCGCCGCGACGACGCGGGGCTTGGACGGCTTGGCGAGGCTGGTCGCGGCCGCGCGGGCGGTGTTACGGACTGTCGTGAGCGCGACGACGAGCTGCTGGTCAGGTGTCTGCGCGGACTGGGACGCTCCGGCGTGTACGACCGTCGTCGAACCCTTGGCGAGTGGGACTACGAGAAGCACGGACGCAATGCCCGCGCACAGGAGCCTCCTCCGCATTCGTGAGAAGTGTTGCAGGGTATTGCGAGCGGGGCAAGGTCCGGTCGCTCTCGCCTGGGGTTTAGCTAGCCTCAATGCGGGTCGTGTCTCGCCGCGCCGTCATCGGAGCGCTCGCCGCGCTCGTTGTTGCCACGGCCGCCGCCGGCCAGCCGAAGCTGCTCATGCCCGGCGTCACCTACGACAAGCAGGTGCAGTTCACGTTCCACGGGCCGTCGGTCATCCATGTGCTGACGATGCCTCGCCCCGGCGGTCTCTGGACACTCAAGCCGGTGCTCTCCAACGACGCCATAGTCGGCACGGAGCGGGTGACGGCGATCGAGCAGCGTCTATCGGCGACCGCCACGGTGGCCGGGGTCAACGGCGACCGGTTCGCGTCCAGCGGCCGGCCGAGCGGGATTCTCATGCGAGACGGCCAGCTCCAGCACTCGCCGGGCGACAGCCGTTCGAGCATCGGCTTCGATTCCGGCGGCAACCTGCGGGTGGAGCGCGTGCGGCTGCTGCCGACGTGGCAGGGCTCGGGCCAGCGGCAGAACCTGTCGGCCGTCAACAACTCGCCTTCCTCGAGCGGGACGTCGCTGTACACGCCGGCGTGGGGCCCCAGGACGCCCGCAGCTCCAGGGTCCTTGGAGGTCGTCGTACGGCCGTTCCCGGCGGCGCTGCCGAACACCGAGGTCTCGGGGCCGGTGACCGAGGTCCGCAGCGGCGGCGGGACGCCGATCCCGCCCGACGGCGCGGTGTTGGTCGCACGCGGTACGGCAGCGACCAACCGCGTGCGTAACGAGGCGCCGGCCGGGGCAGCCGTCCGCGTGCGCCTCATGCTCCAGCCCGACTGGGCAGGAGTCGTAGATGCCGTCGGCGGCGGGCCCGCGCTCGTCCGTGCCGGCAAGGCGGTCTTCAACGCCGGCGAAGCTTTCGTCCCCAGCCAGCTCGCGCTCCCCGAGCCGCGCACCGCGGTGGGTCAGCTCGCGGACGGGCGCATCGTGCTCGTAGTCGTCGACGGCCGTCGCCGCGGCTACTCGAGCGGCATGACGAACTTCGAGCTCGCCCTCACGCTCGTCCGCCTCGGAGCGATCACGGGCGCGGCACTCGACGGCGGAGGTTCCTCGACGATGGCGTTCGACGGACAACTGCTCAACGTCCCCTCGGGCGCGGAGCGCCCGGTCGCGGAAGCGTTGCTGATGGTGTATTCGGGCGTTCACGCGCCGCTGCCGAGCACGACCGTCTTGTCGCCGAACGGCGACAACGTCGCCGAGAGTCAGACGCTTGCCTACAAGCTCGTACGACCTTCGACGGTGACGGCGAGCCTCGTCGCGCCCGACGGCTCGGTCGCGGCCCGTCTTCTCCGGCCAGGCCGCCCCTGGTACCTACCCCTTCACCTGGACCGGCCGTACGGCGGACGGTGCACTCGAGCCGGAGGGGCTCTGGCGCTGGGCCGTGAGTGCCACCGACGACCGCGGCCAGTCGTCGTCATTCGAGCGACCATTCGCTCTCAACACGACGCTCGGCTTCGGGAGGGCGGTTCCGCCGGCGCTCTCAGTTCCGCGTAAGCAGGCGCGCGTGGTCGCGCAGTTCGAGTTGGCGCGAGCGGCGTCTGTGACCTCCCGGATCGAGACGCAGTCGGGAACGATCGTCAGTAAGGCGACCCCGGCGGTCACGCTGCAGCCGGGAGGTGCGACGGTCTCGTGGGACGGCCGCACGAGCAGAGGCGCCGTCGTCCATTCGGGGACGTACGTCGCGCGGATGACTGCGAAGAACTCGGCAGGCTCTGTGTCGCTGACGTCGAAGTTCACCGTGCGCCGAACCCGCTCCGGCAAGGCCACCCGTTAACCTCGCACTGGCCCCCGTGCTCATCGCCTCGATCACGTCGTCGGTCACGGATGCCGTGACGTCCTTCATCGGCGATCACGGTGTCTACGCCGTCTTCGTGCTGATGTTCGTGGACGCGGTGCTGCCCGCTGCCAGCGAGCTCGTGATGCTCTACGCGGGGGCGCTTGCCTCCGGCGCCTTCGTCGGCCAGGACGTCGTCGTCTTCGGACGCGAGGTTCCCAGCGGTTGGCAGTCGTTCGTCGTCATGGTCGGGGTGGGGACGATCGGCTACACGCTCGGCTCGCTCGCCGGCTGGGGGATCGGCGACTACGGCGGCCGCCCGCTCGTCGAGCGTCACGGCAGGTGGTTTCATCTCTCGCCGGAGCGGTTTGCGCGCGCCGAGCGCTGGTTCGACCGCTGGGGAGGCGAGGCGGTCTTCCTCGGCCGCATCACGCCTATCGTCCGTTCGTTCGTGTCTATCCCGGCGGGCGTGTTTCGCCACCCGCTCGGCCGCTACACGCTGCTGACGTTCATGGGCTCGACGCTGTGGTGCCTCTTCTTCGCCGGAGTCGGCTGGGCCGTCGGCGAGAACTGGGAGAGCTTCCATCACGCGTTTCGCTACGTCGAATATGCCATCGCCGGCCTGCTCGTTGTCGGTCTGGGCTACCTCGTGCTCCGCTGGCGTTCCTCTAGACTCAATCGGCGTGCCTCGGATTCCTCTCTTTAAGCCCGCGGCGCAGTACGGACCTCTTCTACCGGAGCTGAAGCGGCGGCTCGGCGAGGTGCTCGACGGCGGCGAATTCATCCTCGGGCCGAACGTTCGAGCCTTCGAGCAGGAGTCCGCGGCCTACCTCGGCGTGCCGCACGCGATCGGTGTCGCCAACGGCACGGATGCCATCGTGCTCGTGCTGCGGGCGCTCGAGATCGGTCCCGGGGACGAGGTCGTCTGCCCCGCCTTCACGTTCTATGCGACGGCCGAGGCGATCGCGTCAGTCGGTGCAACGCCGGTCTTCGCGGACATCGACCCACTGACGCTCACCCTCGATCCCGCCGACGTCGAGCGGCGATTGACGCCGCGAACGCGAGCGATCATGCCCGTGCACCTGTTTGGCAACCCGGCGCCGGTCGAGGAGTTGGCGGCGCTCGGTCCGCCGTTGATCGAGGACGCAGCACAGGCCTTCGGAGCCGACGGCGTCGCCACGACTGGAGTTGCGTCGACGTTCAGCTTCTATCCGACGAAGAACCTCGGAGGCATCGGCGACGGCGGGCTCGTGGCCGCACTCGAGGACGAGCTGGCGGAGCGCGTTCGGCTGCAGCGCTTCCACGGCTCGCGGGACAAGCGCGACTTCCACTACGTCGGCACGAACTCGCGGCTGGACGAGCTTCAGGCCGCCGCCCTCAGGCTGTTCCTGGAGCATCTCGACGGCTGGAACGCGCAGCGCCGTGAAGCTGCAGCGCGGTATGCGGAGCTCGGCCTCGGCGAGCTGGTCGAGCTGCCGGCCGACGACGGCGCGCACGTCTATCACCTCTTCGTCGTGCGCTCTCCCGAGCGCGACCGGATCGCCGCGGCGCTCGCCGACGCCGACATCGGCAGCGCCTCGTACTACGACACTCCGCTCCACCTCCAGCCTGCGCTTAGCTATCTCGGCTGGCTGCCGGGATCTCTGCCCGAGACCGAGCGCGCCGGCCGCGAGAATCTCGCGCTGCCCATGTGGGCCGGGATGGACGCCGAGTCCCAGGAGCGTGTCGTCGAAACGGTGCGCGGAGCCGTGGCCGTAGGAGTCGCGACGTGATCAACCGGCATCGCATCTGGCAACTGCTCGCCGACGCCGGCCTGATCGTCGGCGCGTGGTACCTCGCGTTCCGCCTGCGCTTCGACACGCCGCGGATCCCGCCGTACTACGAGACACTGCTGTGGCGCTCGCTGCCGATCGTCGTCGTCGTGCAGCTGGCGATCTTCGTCCTCTTCGGCTTCTACAACCGCTGGTGGCGCTATGTCTCGACGCGTGACATGTGGACGCTCGTGCGCGGCGCGTCCGTCGCGTGCCTTGTCTCCAGCCTCGTCGTCTACTTCGCCGCGCCGGTCGAGCACATCCGGCTGCCGCGCTCTATCGCCATCATGGACTGGCTGCTGCTGCTCGCGTTCGTCGCCGGCTCGCGCATGCTCGCGCGGACGATTCTCGAGCGCCCGTCGACGAAGGGAATCGTCGCGCGCGGCAGAGAGGTCATCGTCGCCGGGGCGGGCGATGCAGCGCAGGTGATCGTGAAGGAGATGTTGAAGACGCAGGCGCTCGGCACGACGCCCATCGGCCTCGTCGACGACGACCCGCGAAAGCAGAACCTCCGTGTGCACGGCGTGCGCGTCCTCGGCACGACCGCCGATCTCCCGCGGATCCTGCGCGAGCAGCACCCGGACGAGGTACTGATCGCGATGCCCTCTGCGACGGGGGAGACGCGCCAGCGTGTCGTTGACGCTGCGCGCGCGGCAGGCGTGCCCGTGAAGACCCTTCCGGGGCTGCACGAGATGATCGCGGGCGACGTGGATCTGGCACCCCAGATCCGCCCGGTGCAGGTGGAGGACGTGCTTGGTCGCGAGCAGGTGGAGGTCGACCTCGAGTCGGTGGCGTCGTACCTCGCTGACGAGACGGTGCTCGTCACCGGCGCGGGCGGCTCGATCGGCGCCGAGCTCTGCCGCCAGATCGCTCGCATCGGGTGCAAGCGGCTGATACTCGTCGAGCAGGGAGAGACGCCGTTGTTCGAGATCGAGCGAGAGCTCGTCGACCGGCGCGGCTTCCCGCCCAGCGTGCCGGTGCTCGCCGACGCGGGCAACCGGCAGAAGATGCGGCAGGTGTTCGAGCGCTACACGCCGGGTGTCGTGTTCCACGCCGCCGCCTACAAGCACGTGCCGCTCATGGAGGCGAACCCGCTGGAGTCGGTTCGGAACAACACGCTCGTCACACGGACGATGGCCGAGGTGGCCATGGAGTTCCAGGTGCACCGCTTCGTGCTGGTCTCCACGGACAAGGCCGTGAACCCGAAGACCGTGATGGGCCAATCGAAGGCGCTTTGCGAGTGGATCGTGGAGGCGTTCGGCCACCGGCAGGACGTCCCCACACGCTTCGTCGCCGTGCGTTTCGGCAACGTGCTCGGCTCATCCGGGGAGCGTGATCCCGATCTTCCGCCGTCAGATCGAGCGCGGCGGCCCGTTGACCGTCACGCATCCCGAGATGACCCGGTACTTCATGACGATTCCCGAGGCGGTGTCGCTCGTCGTCCAGGCAGGTGCCATCGGCGGCAGCGGCGACGTGTTCGTGCTCGACATGGGCGAACCGGTGCGCATCGTCGATCTCGCGCGCAACATGATCGAGCTGTCGGGCAGGGAGCCTGAGCGCGATATCCGTATCGAGTTCATCGGTGCGCGACCGGGCGAGAAGCTGCACGAGGAGCTGTGGTCGGAAGGCGAAACGGTCGCTGACACGGGCCACGCGAAAATCCACCTCGTCACCCGGCCCTCGATCGATGCGGAGTGGCTGGAGGAGGAGCTGGGCGCACTCGAGCGCCTCGTCGACGAGGGCGACACGCTCGAGCTCGTGGCGAAGCTCGCCGGGATGATGAAGGAGCCGCGCCGCGGGCCCGTGGAGGCACCCGCGACGCGGCCGGTGTCGTAGGTCTTGTCCTAGACGCCGGGCATCTTCAGCAGGATCAGCTGCCCGCCTTCCTTCTTGAAGAAGTAGTCCGGCGCCGTTCGGCGCGTTCAGCGCGTCCGGGCCCGCGGCTTGTCGACCCAGTACGAGTGCGCCTGGATCGTCAGGAAGAACGCGCCTGCACCGAACGCCGACGAGGCGTCTGACGATCCCGCTCGACTCCCACGCACCGAGATTCGCCGGCGTGCCGCCGCGTCGACGTCAACCGTCGCCGTGGGCAGGGTTCGCGTTCTCGTCGAGCGCCTGGTCGACCGCGAGCAGGGGCACCTTCGCCGCCCTCAGGGTTGCCCGAGCGGCACTTTCCACAGCCTCGCCGCGGTCTTGCCCGCAGCAGGCGGCGAGCGTACTGGTTGGCCGAGCTCGGGTCCTCCGGTGACGAGCAGGTTCCCGGCCGGCGTCGTCTCGAGGTTGTCCGGCTGGTGGATCTTGTTGATCGAAGCAGGATCTACTGCGGTCCCGGCGTCATCCCCCTGGACGAGGATCGAGATCTCGGCGTCAGTCGGATCGCCAGTCACCGTTCGCGTCGAGCACCATCTTGTAGATCCGCCCGTTCGTCGACCTCGTCGACGGGTCCGCCGAGCTGCGCTCGTTGTCGTCGCCCGCCCGGAATCGGCGATGTAGACGACGTTCGACATCCCCGGCCGCTTGTCGTACGCGATGTCCTCGATGCGGATGAAGTCGAAGACGTCGTTCCCTTCCAGGCTCGGCGTGTTCGCCTCGTCGCCCCACTGGTCGAGGATCCACTGCGGCCCGTCCGGCGGCACCGACGGCGAGCCGCGCGGGCGCCGGGTAGCTCGGGAAGTCGACCGCTCGCGTCAGCTCGTGGCCGTCGGCAGGCCTTGCCCTTCGCGATGTTCTCGGGAACCGGCACGAACTCGCCGCTGATCGTCTCGCCCGGCTGGAGGTCGAAGTAGTCGTTGTCCGTGCCGTCCGCCACGAACGCGTGGAGCGTGCCCTCGTCGGCCCAGAGCTCGTCGGTGTCGGAAGCCGTGTACATGTAGAGCTGCGACGACGCGGGCGGGTTCGTCTGGAAGGTGTCGTCGCCGGAGAGCGCCACGAGCTCGTCGAAGCCGGGAATGGCGACCGTGTTCTCGTGGTTGAAGCGTCCCATGCCGTAGATCGGCTTCGTCTTGCCGTTCTTCACATCGTGCGCGACGGTGACACCGGCTTGCTCAGCACCGGCCGAACCCGGCGTGATCGAACGTCGGGCCGGGCCACGCTGTCCCCGACCGGAAGACCCAGTCCTGGGCCTCTTCGTTCGTGAAGAGGATCGGCTTCTTGAAGCCCTCGACGGCTGTTGCCAGGTAGTTCGAGCAGAACCGCTGGTAGTTCTCGAGGCTCGGCTATCGCCTTCGACGCGCTGTTGATCGTGACCTCGTGCTGGTTGAAGTTCAGCTGGCTGACCTCGGAGTTCGTGAAGTCGTTCTGGTTTGCCTCGACGCCGGCACCTTGCGGCCAGGGCGAGTTGAACGGGAACGGCACGGTCGACGTCTCGTGGTTCACGAAGACGTCCGCGCGGCCGTTGCCGCGGGGGTAGACCGCCACTCCGTCCGGGATCGACTCGAATGTGTAGCCGCCGATCGTGTCGCCGACGGAGATGATCGCGTCCGCCGTCGAGGTCGTCGCTGCGCCGCTCGTTGGCGTGGTGACGAACGTCACCATCGCCGCCTGCGAGGTGTTATACGGGGCAGCCGTGGAGCCACCCGACGCCACGGTCGCGACGGCAGCGGCAGCAATTGCGCTGACCGCGAGCGTGATAGCAATCGATGATCGTGGTCTGAACATCAGCATCCCTCCCATTCCCCTCGATGTTGCGTGAACGCTACTGGGCCTACCCCGTTCCCGGTAGAAGAATCCCAAGCAGGTCACGCGGGTCACGGCGCACGCGCTCGGCGGGTTCGGCGTCACGCTTCTTCACATCGATGGCCTGCGGGTCGGTGAGCACCCGCAGCCTGCCGTCGCGGATCAGCTGCTCGTCGACGCCGCCCAGTCGGCCGCTGAAGACCGTGTAGACAGGAACGCCGAGCGCGACGGCCTCCCGGTTCATCGTGCCGCCGGCCGAGATCACGATGTCGGCAGCCGCTATGAGGCTCTGCGCGTCGACCGCCCGCTCCGGGACGATGGCCGACGGCAGCGTGAGCGACCGCACACGGGCGTACTGCTCGGGCGTGCGCGGAAGGACGACGGCGTGGACGTCCTCGCGGCGGCCGAGCAACTCGAGCGTGCGCGGGAAGAGCGGGTTGCCGCGGCGGTGGTAGAGCGCAATGTCAGGGGGAGGTCGGAGCACGACCACCACACGGGACGGATCGACTCCCAGCTCGACGGGGACGGCGGGATCGGGCTCGAAGTCGGCGAGGTAGTACTCCTCCTTGAGGCCCGGGTAGCGCGCGAGCTTGGGCGGTCGCAGGCCGTAGCGGGTGAGCCGCTCTGCCGGGATTGCCTCCGGCACGACCACCCGCGTCGCTGCGCGGGCGCCGAGTTGATGCTGCGCGAGCGCGAACTCGTAGTCGAACGTGGTCGTCGACGGAACGCCGAGGCTGCGGGCCGTCAGGGTCAGGTCGTACGAGCCGTGCGCGAGCGCCGCGTCGAACGACAGCCCGCGTGCCCACCGGCGCAACCTCTTGAGGCGACCTCCCATCGCTCGCGCCTTTCCCGAGCGAGACCTCCCGCCGTGCGTGCCGACGACCGTTGCGTCGATGCCGTGCAGCCGGAGCAGTTGCTCGGTCTGAGCGAGCGCACGCGCCGTCACGCGCACGGTGTGGCCCTCCTCCTCGAGCAGCCGAATCAGCGGGCGGAAGAACGGCACGTGCGGCGAGTTCGTGATGTCGATCCAGACGCGCACCGCGGCGACTCTACACAGGCCAGCTTGCGTGCTATAAGCAGTTGTTATGGATACGAAGCAGCTAGCGGCATTCTGCGCGGTCGTGGAACGGGCGAGCTTCTCGCGCGCCGCACAGACGCTCGGGGTTACTCAGCCCGCCGTGAGCCAGCAAGTGCGAGCACTGGAGAAGCGCCTCGGCGCGCAGCTGCTGGACCGCTCGGGGCGCCGTGTCGTCCCCACCGACGCCGGCACCAGGCTCTACCGCAGCGCTCAGCGTCTGCTCGCGCTCGAGGAGCAACTGCTCACCGAGCTCAGCCTGCCCGCGGCCGGCCCCCTCACCGGCGTGCTCGAGATCGGAGCATCGACGGGACCGGCGGCGATTGTCGTGCCCCTGCTCCTTTGCGAGTTCCATCAGGAGAACCCGTCGCTCGACATTCGCCTCTCCGTGCACGACACGCAGACCGTGGTGTCCCTCGTCGCCGAGCGTGAGCTCGAGCTCGGGATTGTCGGCGCCGCCCGCCGGCGTCGTGCCGTCGAGTTCGAGCCGTTCTTCTCGGACGAGGTGATCCTCGTCTGCCCACCGGGCCACCCCTCTGCGGGCCGCACGATCGTCCTGGACGAGTTGCCCGAGATCCCTCTCGTCCTCATGCAGGAAGGCGCAGGTGTCCGCCAGCTGCTGGAAGACGAGCTGCGCCGCCAGGGCAAGCGCCTCCGCGACCTGAACGCCGAGCTCGTGCTCGGGCTTCAGGAGTCCGTGAAGAGCGCCGTGCAGGCGGGTCATGGCGCGACGTTCATCTCGCGGCGGGCTGTCGAGGCCGACCTCGCCGCCGGCACGCTCGGCGAGATTCAGGTTGACGGCCTCGATCTGCAACGACAGATCTCGATAGCGCGCGCGGCCGGCCGCGTTCCGAGCCGTGCGGCGGAGGCGTTCGTCTCGTTCGCCAAGGAGACGTTGACTTGATCGTCCGCTGGAATCTTGAAGAGCTCGCCCCGCTGCTTGGCGAGCTCGGCATCGAGCAGCCATTCCTGGTCGCCAGCGAGCGTTGGGACGACGCAGGCCTCCCCGCCGCCGCCAGGTGGCGCGAGATCCCGTCCCATCGCATCGTCGTCCCGGAGACCGCCGACGGCGTGCTGGCCGTGGGCGGCGGCAGCGCGATCGACACGGCGAAGGCCGCCTCCGCCGCGAGCGGTCTGCCTCAGGTGTCGGTGCCGACTACGTACTCGGGCGCCGAGTGGACCGAGTTCTACGGCGTTCGCGATCGCAGCAAGCGCATGCTCGGAGGCGGGGAGGAGCGAACCTCGCCGGCATCGTCTACGACCCGGAGCTCACGCTCGACCTTCCGCGTCCCGCGACCGGAGGCACGGCGATGAACGCACTTGCCCATTGCGTAGAGGCGCTCTATCCCGGCGACCTCGACTCGGCGCGCCGCGGCGCAGCGCTCATCGTCGAGTGGCTGCCGCGCGTGCTCGAGGAGCTTCACGACCAGAAGGCACGCACGCATCTCCTCGAAGGCGCTGCCGCGGCCGGCGAGGCGTTGGCAACGAACGGCCTGTACCTCGGCCACGCGATGGCGCAGGCTATTGGCGGTCACTACGGCCTTCCCCACGGCGCGCTCAATGCGATCTGCCTGCCGGCGGCGATGCGCTTCAACGCCGATGTGGCCCCACTCGCGCTCGAGGTGGTGCCCGTCGAGACCGTGGAGGGCCTGGCGCGACTCGCCGGCTTCACGCGCCTCCACGACCTCGGCGTTCCCGAGGCCGACCTGGGCGAGCTGGCAGAGGCGATCGCGCTCCGAGCCGGCGCGCGTGCCAACCCGCGTTCGGCAAGCCCCGTGGAGATCGCCGAGCTACTTCGCTCGATCTGGTAGGCCGCGTTGTTGTAACTAGGCCGAAACTGCGGTTAAATCAACCACCCGGAGTTTCAACTACGAAAGGACGAGCTGCATGGACAAGCTTGCGGAGATCAACCACGGCGCAAAGGTGGTGCTGGGAGCCTCGATCGTCTTCCTGATCATCTCGTTCTTCAACTGGCAGGAAGTCGATCTCGGCGCCTTCGGTAGCGCCGGCGTCAGCATGTGGCACGGCGTTGGCTGGATCGCGGGCTTGCTGGCCATCGCGATCATCGCCTGGCAGGCGATCAGGCTCTCGAACATGAATCTCGAGATCGGCGTCGGGCCGGCCATGGTCACTGCATTCCTCGCCGTGCTCCTCCTGCTCTTCACAGTCATCAAGTTCTTCGCGGACAGCGAGTTCCGCACGTGGGCCGCATGGGTCGGCCTCATCCTCGCGATCGTCGTCTGCGCCGGCGCCTGGTTCAACATGAAACTCACAGGCGAAAGCCTCGCCGACCTCCAGAAGCTCGGCGGCGGCACCAGCGGCGCTGGCGGCGCCGGTGGAGGATCGAGCGCTCCGCCCTCCGAGCCTACGCAGACACCGCCCCCGCCGCCGGCCGGCGAGGATACCCCAGGCTCCTAGCATCGTCCCGCAGGTGGGCCTCTCCCTCCGGAGGAGGGGCCCCGGCGCTGCGAAGTGTATAAGCGTCGCTAATTCCAGGAATTAGCTATAGTCCTTCGTCGTGGCGGGACCGCTGACATTCGACGTGCTCGTCGTGGGTTCGGGCGCATCCGGCCTGGCGGCTGCCGTCAGCGCCGAGGTCGCCGGAGCACGGGTAGCGCTCGTGACGAAGGGCGCGCTGCAGTCGTGCAACTCCGCGAAGGCGCAGGGCGGGATCCAGGCCGCCTTCGGCGAGGACGACTCGCCCGAGCAGCATGCGTCTGACGTCTGGGCGAGCTCTCACGAGACGGCGGACCCCTGCCTCGTCGAGATTCTCACGTCGGAGGCTGCGTCAACCATCCACTGGCTCGAGGAGCAAGGCGTCGAGTTCACCCGCGAGAACGGCGGCTACCGGCTCGCACGCTGTGGCGGCGCTACGCGCAAGCGGCTGCTCCAGGTCGGTGACCGGACGGGGCACGCGATCACGAAATCCCTGCGGCGGGTTGTCGAGGCGTCGAGCGCGGAGACCTTTCCCAGGTCGCCCCTCGTCGAGCTCCAGCAGGCGGCCACAGGGTGGCGCGCCCGCTGCGGCGAGCACGAGATCGAAGCCGGCTCAGTCGTGCTCGCTGCCGGCGGTCGCTGCTACCGGGAGGCGGAAGAGCGGGGCGAGCTCTCCACCAACCATCAGGGCGCCACGGGCGAGGTGACGCAGATCGCCCTGGGTCTCGGCGCCGAGGCACGCGACCTCGATGCGCTCCAGTACCACCCGAACGGCGGCGCGTGGCCGGAGACGATGCAGGGGTACTCGATCCCGGAGACGACGCGCGCCTACGGTGCCGTGCTTCTCAACGCCGACGGGGACGAGTTCACCGACTCGCTCGGTCCGCGCGACGTCGTCTCGCAGGCCATCTTCGACGAGGTGGAGAAGGGCAAGGGCGTCGAGTCCCCGGACGGACGCCCGGCCGTGTACCTCGACACGACCCGCATCCCGGAAGCGGACGCAGACATCTCGCTGCCCTACATGCTCCGCCGCTATCGCTCGGGCGGCATCGATCCGCTCTCGGAGCAGATCCTCACGTACCCGGTGCTCCACTACCAGAACGGCGGGCTCGTCATCGACGAGCACGGCGAGACGACGGTTCCCGGCCTCTTCGCCTGCGGCGAGATCGCCGGCGGCACGCACGGGCGGAACCGGATGATGGGCAACTCCCTGCTCGAGTGCTGCGTCTTCGGGCGGCGGGCCGGGCGAGCTGCCGCTGCGAGGGCCGCATGATCGCGACCGATCTGCAGAGAGTGGTCGAGGACGCGGCCGCGCACCTCTATGTGTGGGCGCTGAAGGACATTCCGCAGGATCTGCGCGACGCGCTCGCCGACGCGGCCGGACGTGAGACGCATCCGACCGGCAAGCGAGTGCTCGACACGATCCTCAAGAACGTCCAGGTGGCGGAGGAGCGGGTGAACCTCGTCTGTCAGGACACCGGCATCGCCGTCTACTACTGCCGCGTCGGCGAAGGCTTCCCGCTCCACCCCGCGCGGATCTACGAGGCGTTGTACGACGGCACCGAGCGCGCTACGGTCGAGCATCCGCTGCGCTCCAACACCGTGCACACGCTGACGCGCGAGAACACCGGCGCGAACGTCGGCCACCGCGTGCCGATCGTCCACTGGGACTTCGTGCCGGACTGGGACGGGCTCGATGTGAAGTGCGTGCCGAAGGGCTCTGGCTCGGAGAACATGAGCTTCCTGAAGATGTGCGTCCCCGCCGACGGCGTGGCCGGAATCAAGAGGTTCGTGCTGGACTCGATCGTCGGCGCCGGGGGCAAACCTTGCCCGCCCGGAATCGTCGGCGTGGGCATCGGAGGCTCCGCCGACTACGCGATGCACCTCGCTAAGGAGGCCATCGCCCGCCCCGTCGGGACGCGGAACGACGACCCGCTCGTCGCCGAGCTCGAGCAGGAGCTGACGGGGCTGCTCAACGAGACCGGCATCGGACCGATGGGCCTCGGCGGCGACGTGACCGTGCTCCAGGTGCACATCGAGCACGCCGACACGCACATGACACTCAACCCCGTCGCCGTCAACTACCAGTGCTGGGCGGCGCGCCGGGCGAGCGCCCACGTCACGGCCGACGGTGTTGTCGACTACGACCGGGACGCGTGATGGCAGAGCATCGCCTCACATTCCCCACGACCGAGGATGAGATCCGCAAGCTCCGTGCGGGCGACCTCGTCACGGTCGACGGCCACATCATTGGCATTCGCGATCGCACGCAGGTGCGAATCTTCGACCAGGGCGTCGCGCCGCCGTGGGACCTCACCGGCGCGTTCCTCCTCCACACGGCGCCGAACGTCCGCAAGCTCGGCCCGGGGAAGTATGAGCCGATGTGCGTGGGCACGACGACGTCGGCGCGCATGGTGCGCTTCACCGAGCCGCTCGGCGCGGCGTACGGCGTCCGCGCTATCTGCGGCAAGGGTGGCCTGCCCGACGAGGCGATCGAGCCGATGCGCCGCCACGGGATGGTCTACTTTGCCATCGTCGGTGGCGCGGCGGCGCTCGAGACCACGCAGATCGAGGAGATCGAGGAGGTGGCCTGGGAGGAGCTGATGCCCGAGTGCCTCTGGAAGTTCCGCGTCAAGGACTTCGGGCCGCTGTGGGTCGGCATCGACTCGCACGGCAACTCGATGTTCCACGACGTCCAAGCGCAGGCGACGAAGAAGCTGGAGGAGCTCTATGAGCGAATTTGACCTGGATCTCGGGCTGCCTCCGCGAAACGGCGGCCTGACGCACGTGATCGACAAGGGCCTCGGCCCACGTGCCGTGGAGGATCTGCTGGAGACGGCGGGCCCGTACATCGACATCGTCAAGCTCGGGTGGGGGACCGGAGCGGTGACGCCGAACCTTCCCCGCAAGCTCGCGCTCTACCGTGGGGCCGGCAAGCCCGTCGTGTGCGGCGGCACGTTCTTCGAGGTCGTGTACGTCAGAGACAAGATCGACGAGTACCGCACCTGGCTCACAAAGCACGGCTTCACGCACGTCGAGATCTCGGACGGTGTCGTCGACATGCCGCGCGAACGCAAGCTCGAGCTGATCGCCGATCTGGCAAGCGAGTTCACGGTGCTCTCCGAGGTCGGCTCGAAGGACGCCGAGGTCGTGTTCGCGCCCTACCAGTGGGTGGAATGGATCAAGGAGGAGCTGGCGGCGGGCGCCTGGAAAGTCATCACCGAGGGCCGCGAGGGCGGCACCGCCGGCATCTACCGTCCGAGCGGCGAGATGCGCACAGGGCTCGTCGACGAGATCGTCCACGGTGTCGAGGTGTCGGACGTGATCTTCGAGGCGCCGACGAAGGCCTCGCAGGCGTGGTTCGTGCAGCATTTCGGTCCCGGGGTCAACCTCGGCAACATCCCGCCCGACGAGGTGATCGCGCTGGAGACGTTGCGCCGTGGTCTTCGCGCCGACACGCTGAAGGAGGTGCTGCTTGGCGATCAGCAGCCTGTCTAACGAGGTACCGGTCGAGCGGGCGGAAGAGCTCTCGGCAGAGGAGCTGATCCTCGCCGCCTACGAGTGCTTCGGCGACAAGCTCTGCCTCACCTGCTCCTGGCAGAAGCAGTCGTCGGTGCTCGTCCATATGGTCGCCGAGCTGGGCGTGAAGATCGACATCGTCGAGCTCGACACACATCTGTTCTTCCGCGAGTCCTACGAAACGCGCGAGCGGCTGATCGAGCGCTACGGCATCGAGCTGATCCGCCCGGAGATCCCGACCGTGGCCGAGCAGCACAAACAGGAAGGGCCGAACCTCTGGGAGCGCGACCCCGACCGCTGCTGCCACGTGCGCAAGGTCGAACCGCTGATTCGCGCGCTCCAGCCCTACGACGCGTGGATCTCCGGCATCCGCCGCGACCAGTCGCCTAGCCGCGCCGACACCCCCCAGATGGAGTGGTCCGACCGCTACCGGGTCTGGAAGCTTCACCCGCTCGCCGGCTGGGACGAGGAGCGCGTGTGGGCGTACGTCGCGGCCAACGAGATTCCCTACAACCCGCTCCACGATTCCGGGTACCGTTCGATCGGCTGTATTCCCTGCACGCGACCGACCGCGCCGGACGAGGAGGAGCGCGCCGGGCGCTGGGCGGGATCCGACAAGTTGGAGTGCGGTATCCATCTTGATGACGAGACAGGAAAGGACGCATGACCGAGCACATCTATGCGCACGAGCATCCGGAGTCGGAGCACAAGCGAGACGGCGGCTTCACGCTCTGGTTCACCGGCCTCTCGGGCTCCGGGAAGACGACCATCGCGCACCTTGTAGGGCCCGAGCTCGACCGGCGCGGCCTCGTCGTGGAATACCTGGACGGAGACACTGTTCGCACGCGTCTCTCCAAGGGCCTTGGTTTCTCCAAGGAGGACCGCGACACGAACATCGAGCGCATCGGCTGGGTGGCCTCGCGCCTGACGCGGCAGGGCGGCGCGGTGATCGCCGCAGCCATCTCGCCGTACGAGGAGACGCGGCAGAAGGCGCGAGCGATGGTCGAGGAGTGGGGCGCGTTCGTGGAGGTGCACGTCGCTGCGTCGGTGGAGGAGTGCGCGAAGCGGGACGTCAAAGGGCTCTACGAGAAGGCGTTCGCCGGTGAGATCAAGGGATTCACGGGCGTGGACGACCCGTACGAGGCGCCGGCCAATCCCGAGCTCGTGATCGACACGGAAGCCCATTCGCCGGAAGAGTCAGCGCAGCTCGTGGTGGCGAAGCTCGAGGAGCTGGGGCTCGTGCAGGCCGCGGTGGCCTCGTGAGCGCCGTCACCGTCGAGCACCTCATCAGCCCTCACGGCGGGACGCTGGTCGACCGAACGGGCGACCGGCCTGAAGGCGTCGACTCTCTTGAACGGCTGACCCTCGCCTCACGTGAGGTCTCCGACCTCGACATGCTCGCCTCGGGCGCGCTGTCTCCGCTGGAAGGCTTCATGGCCCGGGAGGACTACGAGGGCGTGGTCGCCAGCATGCGGCTCGCGTCCGGCCTGCCCTGGGCCTTGCCGGTGTGCCTGGCCGTGGACGAGGCGCCGAAGGGCGACGTCGTCGCCCTCGCCGACGAAGAGGGCCGCCTGCTCGCGACGGTCGAGGTACAGGAGATCTTTGAATACAACAAGGAGCACGAGGCGGAGCAGTGCTTCCGCACGACCGACGCCGAGCATCCTGGAGTCGCGCGGCTGTACGAGCAGAAGCCGCTCTATCTCGGCGGCCGCGTCACGGTCTTCGAGCGCGTACCGCCGCCTTACCCTGAGCTCGCACTCGATCCTCGAGAGACGCGGGCAACGTTCGCGGAGCGCGGCTGGCGTCGCGTGGTCGGCTTCCAGACCCGTAACCCGATCCACCGCGCGCACGAGTACTTGACGAAGGTCGCCCTCGAAACTGTCGACGGGCTGCTCGTCCACCCGCTCATCGGCGACACGAAGTCGGACGACGTGCCGGCCGACGTGCGCATCGAGTGCTACCGGACGCTGCTCAGGGGCTACTACCCGGAGGACCGTGTGCTCCTCTCCGCCTTCCCGGCGGCGATGCGCTACGCGGGGCCGCGCGAGGCGATCTGGCACGCGATCTGCCGCAAGAACTACGGCTGCTCGCACTTCATCGTCGGCCGAGACCACGCCGGCGTGGGCGACTACTACGGCACCTACGACGCGCAGCTCATCTTCGACGACTTCGAGCCGCACGAGCTCGACATCGAGCCGATGTTCTTCGAGCACACGTTCTGGTGCAACGTCTGCGGGTCGATGGCTAGCACGAAGTCGTGCCCGCACGGGCCCGAGGATCGCGTCTTCCTCTCGGGGACGAAGGTGCGAGAGATGCTCGGCGAAGGTGAGGTACCGCCGGTCGAGTTCACGCGACCCGACGTCGCGCGCGTACTGATCGACGCCTACCGCAACTGAGATGACCTGGCAGTTCACGCTGGCGGGGCTGCTGATCGGCACGCTCGTCGGCATGACGGGCATGGGCGGGGGGTCGCTGATGACCCCGGTGCTCGTGATCCTCTTCGGCGTGAACCCGACCGTCGCCATCGGCACCGACATCGCCCACGGAGCGATCTTCAAGACCGTCGGCGCGGTGCAGCACCGTCGCATGGGCAACGTCCGCGCGCAGCTGGCCGGTTGGATGCTGCTGGGCTCGGCGCCGATGTCCCTCGTCGGCGTCTGGCTGGCCAACTGGATCCAGGACCGCTACGGCGAAGGCATCGAGTCGGTGATGGCGCAGGTGCTCGGCGGCGCGCTGCTGTTCGGTTGCGCCGGTCTGCTGGCCAAGACGTTCATCCACGCCAAGGAGGTCGGCGACGACGCCTTCGCCCTGAAGACGCGCGACAAGGTGGCCGCCGTTCTGATCGGTCTCTTCGGCGGCTTCATCGTCGGGTTGACGTCCGTCGGTAGCGGTGTGTTCTTCGGCCTGACACTGCTAGTCATCTTCCCTCTGCGGGCGCACAAAGTGGTCGGCACGGACATCTTCCACGCGGCAGCGCTGCTGTACGTGGCGGGCATCGGGCACTGGATCGCCGGGAACGTCGACATGTCGATCGTCGGCTGGCTGCTGCTGGGCTCGATCCCCGGTGTGTTGATCGGCGGTCACCTCACGCTGTCCATCCCCGAGCAGCCCCTGCGGCTGCTGCTCGCGGCGGTGCTCGGCCTCGCCGGCCTGAAGCTCGTGGACGTGCCTGGAGCGGGGATTATCATCGTCGTCGCGCTGGGCGCCGGTGCGACGGCGTTGCTCGTGTGGCTCGGCCGCCACAGCTGGATCCGCTACCAGCGCGCCCGCGCGCCTGCCTAGAATCGGCGCGCCGTGCGGCGCCACGCCCCGCTCTTCGTCGCTCTCGCGCTGCTGGTCGGCTCGGCGGTGGCGTTCGGAGTGGCCGAACGGCTGAAGGTGGAGAAGTCGCCCGTCGCGGGCACGACGGTGGACAAGGTCTTCTCGCCCACCTGCCGCTGTCCGCAGCGGCGCGCGACCATCGCCTTTCGGCTGCGGCGCGCCGATCGCCTGAAGCTCTCGCTGCTGGACGACGAGGGCCATGAGGTGCGAACGCTCGTGGCTCGCGAACGCACGGCCCGCGGCCCGCACGAGTACTTCTGGAACGGTCGCGACGATGAGGGCCGTCTCGTGCCCGAGGGCCGCTACCGGCCCGAAGGTCGAGCTAGGCAGGGCCGACCGGACGATCGTGCTACCGAATCCCATCCGCGTCGACGTCACCCGACCGGTCGTCCGCGTGCTCTCGGTCAGGCCTCGCGCGATCTCTCCGGACGGAGACGGCCGCGGAGACATCGTCCGCATCCGCTACCGGGCAAACGAGCCCGTGAACGGGTTGCTTCTCGTCAACGGCAGGCTCAGCGTGGTCAGCAGAACGCAGCGGCCGGGCGGCGTGCTCCAGTGGCTGGGTGGCGCTCCTGGAGGTGGCAAGCTGCGGCCGGGCATGTACAGGCTGGCGGTGCAGGCACGAGACCTGGCCGGGAACCTCTCCAAGCGGGTTCCCGCGGCGGCGGTGCCGCTGCGCTACATCCGGCTCGAGGAGACTCGCGTCTCGGCCGCTCCGGGCGGGCGCGTGCGCGTCGGGCTGGATACCGACACGCCGCGAGTGGCCTGGATCCTGCGACGGGGGTCGAGTGTCGTGCAACGCGGTGTCGCAAGACGAGTGATCCGGTTTCGGGCTCCCGAGCGACCGGGCGGGTACGTCCTTGTCGCCACTGTCGGCGTCCACACCGCCCGCGGCCTGCTGTTAGTCCGGAAAACGTGACTTCGCCGCCGGTCTTCGTGCTCGGCGTGCGTCGCTCGGGCACGACGCTGCTGCGCGTGATGCTCGACCGTCACTTGCGGCTGGCTGTCCCAGACGAGTCGTACTTCATCCCACAGCTCGCGGACCGTCATCGCAGCCCGATCGAGGTCGAGGCTTTCGTCGACGATCTTCGGCGGCTGCCGACGCTGCGCGAGTGGGACGTGGACATCGACGCCGTGCAGGGGAGGCTGCGCCCCGGCCAGCCTCCCGGCGAGGCGATCGCCGTCGTCTACGAGACCTACGCGGCGGCTCGTGGCAAGGAGCGCTGGGGAGACAAGACGCCGATGTACATGCAGCGCTTGCCAATGCTCGAGCGGCTCTTTCCCACCGCGCTCTACGTCCACCTGATCCGGGACGGTCGCGACTGCGCCCTGTCCTTCGCACAGATGCCGGCGGGCATCGTCACGCGCTCATGGGCCCATCCGCGCGATGCGACGGGCTTCGCCTGTCAGTGGCGGGCCGAGGTCGTCGCGGCGCGCGAGCTGGGACGCCGCGCCGGCCCGCGCTACATGGAGCTGCGCTACGAGCAGCTCGTTGCCGAGCCGGAGGAATCGCTTCGGAAAATCTGCGACCACGTCGGCCTGTCGTTCGAGCCCGAGATGCTCGACTACGCCGGTAGCGTGGACGTCACGCGCCAACCGCACCAGCAGAGCCTCACGCGGCCGCCGACGCCCGGACTTCGCGACTGGCGAACGGACATGCCCGCCGGCGACATCCACGCCTTCGAGGCAGTCGCCGGAGACCTGCTCGCGGAGCTCGGCTACGAGACGAGCGGACGGCCGACGTTGCGAGGGCACCTGGAGCGCGCGTGGTACGCCGTCCGGATCACGACTTGGAACGCTTCGGCGCGTGGGGTGCGCGCTTCCCCGCTTTGGCGCCGTCGTCACCATCCGCTGTAACCGGCTCCGGTGGGCTATTGCGCCCTCTGTACGCCACGAGCATCCCGTTCAGCGAGAAGTAGTAGTGGCGCTCGGTGGCGATGCCGGGCGAGTACTTCCCCAGGCCGAGCTTCCAGACGATCTTGCCGTCCGTGACGCGCGCCGCGTACGTGTTCGTCTCGAGCGTGGAGAAGAAGACGAGATTGCCGACGATAACGGCGCCGCCGAGGATGCGACCCGGCACGTAGCGGCGCCAGAGCTCCCGCCCCGTCGCCGCGCTGTACGCACGCAGCGCGCCGTCGAAGCCTCCTACGAACACCCGGCCGGCGGCGACGGCAGGCGTCGTATAGCCCGGCGCGCCGACACGTCCCGTCCACAACGAGTCGCCGTTGCGCGCATCGACCGCGTAGACCGTCCCGGAGCGCGAGACGAGGAAGATGCGGCGGCCGTCGGTCGACGGGCTGGCGTAGAAGCTCTCGTTGCGGAAGAAACCGCGATTGAAGTACCGGCTCCACAGCTTCGATCCGTCACGGCGATCCAGGCAGAACAGCGAGCCCGCGTACGTCGAGATACAGATGCGGTTGCCCCAGATCGACGGGCTCGCGTTGATCCGGCCGCCGGTGTCGTACGCCCAGCGCACCCCGCCGGTGGCGGCGTTGACGGCGAAGATTCGGCCGTCGGTTGCCCCGAAGTAGACGGTGTTGCCGATCGCGACGGGTGACGATTCGATCTTTGCGCCGGTTCGAACCAGCCAGAGCGTGGAGCCCGTTCCGCGGTCGAGCGCACGGACGCTGCCGCTCTTCGAGGATACGATCAGGCGGCTTCCTGCGATGGCGGGAGTGGAGTGCTTCGCGCCGCTGTGTGTCTTCGACCAGAGGAGCTTGCCGGTCTGTGCGTCGAAGGCTGCGGTGCGGCCCTTAAACGTATTGACGTACAGCGTTCCGTCGCAGTAGCTCGGTGGGTACTCGATATAGCTGCCGACAGCGCGGGCCCAGAGTGGTGTGGTCGGCGGCCCTAGTTGGATGTGCACGCGAGACAGCGAGCGCTGCGGATCGCCTCCGAACTCTTCCCAGCATGGCCCCTCGGGCTTCGCCCCGGGACGCTTCGGCTTTGGTTTCGGTGTCTTCCTCGGGGTCTGCTTGGGGACAAGCGTGGTGACTCCCTCGAGATCCGTGTCGATTGCGCCAGCGGGCTCGGACGGTTCGAGCACGAGTTGCCATGCGCCGACAACGCCCGCGGCGAGGACCACGACAACGCCGCAGAAGGCAAGGAGGAATCGTCTTCGCATCAGCTGGGCACGCCGAAGTGTGCCAGCCGGATTCGGCCGGCCTTACGTCAGCCGCCGAGCCCCGCGAGCTTTCGGCGAAGGCCAGGAGCCCCGTCCCCTCTATCGACACGAATGCGGGCGAGCTCGAAGGGCTCGTTCCGCGATGCGAGTCCGAACCGCGTCGTCGTGGCGCCGAGATAGCCCGCGGCGCTTACGGCGGCGATCACGCGCGCGTCGTAGCGACCCGCCGGGTAACAGAAGAAGCGAGCGGGAACGTGGAACTGTCGCTGGAGCATCCACCTGGAGTCGGCAACCTCGTGCTCGAGCGCCGACGCGGACAATGTAGTCAGATCTGGATGCGAGATCGTGTGGGAGTCGAGCTCCCAACCGGCCTTCACGAGCGCGCGCACCTGGGCCGGCGTGATGCCTCCGCGCGACCGCATATTGCCGAGCTTGAGGTTGAGGACGCCGGGCCAGCGGAGCTTTCGCAGCACAGGCAGCGCGTTCCTCCGGATGCTCGCCGATCCGTCGTCGAAGCTCACGACGACAGGTTTCCGTGGCAGCGTCGTCGTGCCGTGCCAGTAGGCATACACGCGGTCGAGCGTGACAGCGCGATAGCCCCTGCTCTTGAGCCACGCCATCTGAGCAGCGAACTCGGCCTGTGAGACGAAGAGGCTCGGGTAGGGCGCGCCCTTCGGAGGCTTGGCGATCACGTGGTACATGAGGATCGGGACGCCTCGATCGCCGGCTGTCGACGCGGCCGCCCCAACGCCGGCGAATGCCAGGATCGCAGTCGCCAGGAGCAGCGGCTTCACGCGGACGCATCCACGCTAGGACGAGTTGCGATGACCATCGCGGCGACTCCGAGCACGCCCCACATGACCGGGTCCTCGAAGAACCCGGAGTAGAAGAGCGAGTGGAGAAGCAAAACCAGGAAGCAGGCGGCGAGCCCCAGGCCGAAGACGCGGTCGCGCCGGTATCCCTCCCAGAGCAGCCTTGCGGCCCCGGCAAGGAACGCGAGGTAGAGGACGAAGCCGATGGCTCCGAGCTCGGCGAGCACCGTCAGCGGTGTCGTGTGCGACGCGTTCTTGGCGGCGCGGCGGCGCGTCTCGAGCTCCTGCTTCGCCGCGAGCGGCTGGCTGCCGATGCCCACGCCCGCGACGGGGTGGTTGGCGATGACATGCCCGGTGACCGATACAAGGCGCGTGCGGCCGCTCGTGGCTCTCGTGAGCCCGTCGTCCTTCACCGATGCGACGGCGAGCGCGCTCGCAGCCAGCGTCACCGCCGCGGCGACGGCGATGACGATGTTGCGGCTCGGCCGCTCGGCTAGCAGTACCGAGACCGCCAGCACTGTCGCGAACAGCACGAGCAGACTCGACTGGGAGTAGGAGAAGTAGAGGCCGCCGAAGATGAACGCCGCCACCAGGGCGGCCGGCAGCGGGCGCACGCGCCGCAGCCAGAGCACGACGACGAGCAGCGTCAGCGCCAGTACCAGCTGGCGGCCGTAGATGCTCGGATCCTTGAATAGAGACGTAACGCGGAAGTACGTCGAGTAGGCGTTCGCGACGCGTAGGTCCTGGGCGAAGACGAGCGTGTGCGACCACGCCTGGTACAGACCGACGGCGGCGAACACGGTCGCCAGGCCGACGAGGCACACGGCGAGCGCCCGTGGCAGCCATGGCGCATACGGCGATCGCGCCACGACTGCCAGCAGGGCGGCGAACGGGAAGAGGAAGAAGAGCAGCGCGATCGATCCCTCCTCCGGGTCGAGGGCCCACAGCAGCGAGAGCGACGCCCAGCCGATGAGCGCCGCGGCCGGCGCTGCGATCCAGAGTGGTATCACCGCCAGCTCCACGCCCCGGAAGGCGCGGTAGAGCAGCGCCAGCGAGGCGGCGGCGAGCACGACGTAGAGCGGCAGGAGCAGGAACGCGTCCTGACTGCCGAGCTCCACTGGCAGGCGAAACGGAGCGGCGAGGAGCAGGGCGACGGGGACGGTGGCCGGGTAGCGGACGAACGCCCAGGCACCCGCGACCGCAGCGCCGGCTGCCACCACGAGCGCTGCGAGACCCTTCGCCGACACGAGCCGCTCGAGGTCGTCGCTCGGCAGCAGCGCCACGACGAGCATGGCCATCGCGGCGGCGAGCAGCACGAATCCGCCTACGAGCTGAGCCCTGAGCGGCCTCCCGAGGAGCAGGAGCACCGCGCCCGCGGCTCCTACCAGCGCTGCGACTTCGGCAAGCCACTCGTGCGTCATGCGAAGCGGAGCGTAACGAGGGTCCGCCTGAGAGAATCCCGCCATGCTCTCCGCCGCCAAGCGAGCGCTCGTCCTCGCGCCGCACACGGACGACGGGGAGTTCGGCTGCGGCGGGACGATGGCCCGGCTCGTCGAGCAGGGCGTGGAGGTCCGTTATGTCGCGTTCTCCATCGCCACGAAGTCGTTGCCGGAGGGGTTCGCGCCGGACACGCTCGCGCGCGAGGTGCGCGAGGCGACGGCGCACCTCGGCATCTCCGAGGCGAACCTCGACGTGCACGACTTCGAGGTGCGGACGTTCCCCGTGCACCGCCAGGACATCCTCGAGCTGCTGATCGGCCTCTGGGAGGAATGGCGACCGGAGGTCGTCTTCCAGCCGACGCTTCGCGACGTCCACCAGGACCACCAGGTGATCGCCGCCGAGGGGCTGCGTGCCTTCAAGCGCACGACGATCTTCGGCTACGAGGTGCCGTGGAACAACTTCGACTTTTCGTATCAGGCCTACGTCACGCTCGAGCAGCCGCATGTCGAGCGAAAGATCGAGGCGCTCGCGAAGTACGCCTCGCAGCAGCACCGGCGCTACGCCGATCCCGAGTACATCCGTAGCCTCGCCCGGCTGCACGGCGTGAACGTCAACCGCGAGTACGCGGAGTGCTTCCAGGTCTACCGGATCGTCGTCTGAGGGAGCCCCGGGCCGGACCGGCCTCTCGCCGTCCGCACGACCGGACGGCGCTCATCCACCCACTCGACGACGTCCTCCCCGGCGAGGCGCGCGTCCTCGAGGCGGCGGAGGAGTCGCTCTCGGGCCGGCGCCGGGGGGCCGGCCGCCTCGCTCCGTTCCTCGGACCCGCCTTCATCGCCGCGGTCGCGTACATCGACCCCGGCAACTTCGCGACGAACATGGCCGCGGGGGCGAAGTTCGGGTACCTCCTGCTCTGGGTCGTCCTGATGGCAAACCTCATGGCGATGCTCATTCAGGCGATGAGCGCGAAGCTCGGCATCGCCACCGGGCGGAACCTGCCGGAGATGTGCAGAGAACGCTTCTCGCGACGTACGAGCTTCTTCCTCTGGATCCAGGCCGAGGTGATCGCTATGGCCACTGACCTCGCGGAGTTCACGGGCGCCGCGATCGGGCTCAATCTCCTCTTCGGGATCGCGCTCTTCCCGGCGGCCCTCCTCACCGGCGTCGCGGCCTTCGGGATCCTCGCTCTCCAGACGCGCGGCTTCCGGCGCCTCGAGGCGACGATCGTCGGCCTCATCGGCGTCATCGTCGCGGCGTTCGCGCTCCAGGTCGTGATGGCGGACCCCGACCCGAAGGACGTCGCGGGTGGCTTCGTCCCGGGGTTCGAGGGCAAGGAGAGCGTCCTCCTCGCGGTCGGCATCCTCGGAGCGACCGTCATGCCGCACGTCATCTACCTCCACTCGGCACTCACCCAGCACCGGCTCGTCGGTGCCACAGAGGAGGTCAAGCGCCGCATCTACCGCTTCGAGCTCGTCGACGTCGTGATCGCGCTCGGGCTCGCCGGGCTCATCAACATGTCGATGCTGGTGATCGCCGCCTCGGTCTTCCACGTCGAAGGCCTGACCGAGATCGGCGACCACCTCAATGAGGTCTACGACCAGCTCGGGATCGAGCTCGGCAACGGTGCCGGCTCCCTCTTCGCAATCGCGCTCCTCGCATCAGGCCTGTCGTCGTCGAGCGTGGGGACGCTGGCCGGACAGGTGGTCATGCAGGGATTCATCGATCGCCGCATCCCACTCTTCCTGCGCCGACTGATCACGATGGTGCCCGCACTCGTAATCATCGGCATCGGCGTCAACGCGTCCCGCGCACTCGTTTTCAGCCAGGTCGTGCTCTCGTTCGGCATCCCCTTCGCGCTCGTGCCTCTTGTTCTCTTCTGCCGCGACCGGAGCATCATGCGCTCGCTCGTCAACCGGCGCTCGACGACCATCGTCGCCTCGATCGTGGCCGCAATCATCATCTCGCTCAACCTCTTCCTCCTCGAGCAGACGTTCTTCGGCTGAGCCGCGCGGCGCACGGCAGGCCGGCGTTGGGTTACCGTTCGAGCGCCCACGCGTCAGCTCGCCAACGGAGGTCCGAGATGCCTTTCTACGTCCGTCTCGGGGACATTCCCCGCAAGCGTCACATCGTCTTCCGTGACAACGGTCGCCTCTTGACCGAGGAGGTCATGGGCCTCGAGGGCTTCACCGGCAACGAGTCGATCCTCTACCACCTCCAGTCGCCGTGCCGCGTCAAGGAGCTCGGGGAGTTCGAGCCCATCGAGCACGAGGAGTGGGTGCCCGAAGCGCACGCGCACCGCCACCTGACGACGTACGGCACCGAGCCCTCCGGTGACGAGATCACGGGCCGTCGCGTGCTGATGTGGAACGACGACGTGGAGATCTCGCTCTGCCGGCCGGCGTCGACGATGGACTACTTCTTCCGAAACGGCGAGCACGACGAGTGCGTCTTCGTGCACGAGGGCTCGGGCACGCTCGAGACGACGTTCGGCAGTCTGGTCTACCGCGACGGTGACTACGTGATGATCCCGCGCGGCACGACCTACCGCTTCGTCCCCGAGGGTGAGCAGCGGCATCTCGTCTTCGAGTCACCAGGGCTCATCACGATCCCACGGCGCTACCGCAACGAGTACGGGCAGCTGCTGGAAGGGGCGCCCTTCTCGAACCGCGACATCCATCCGCCGACCGAGCTGCAGACGATCCGCGAGCAGGGCGAGTTCGTCGTCAAGGTGAGGGTCCGCGGCGGTTACCAGACGTACGTTCTCGACTACCACCCGTTCGACGTTGTCGGCTGGGACGGCTATCTCTTCCCGTGGACGTTCTCGGTGCACGACTTCGAGCCGATCACGGGGCGCATCCACCAGCCGCCGCCCGCGCACCAGACGTTCCAGGGCCAGAACTTCGTCATCTGCTCCTTCTGCCCGCGGAAGCTCGACTTCGACCCGGAGTCGGTCCCGATCCCCTACCACCACTCGAATCTTCAGTCCGAGGAGATGATCTATTACGTCTCCGGCAACTTCGGGTCGCGCAAGGGGATCGAGGTCGGTTCGATCACGCTCCACCCGTCAGGCCTGCCGCACGGGCCGCACCCGGGGCTTGCCGAGAAGTCGCTCGGTGTGGCGGAGACGACCGAGCTGGCCGTGATGTGCGACACGTTCCGGCCGCTCCACCTCTCGGCGTTCGCGGGCGAGCTCGACGACGGGCGCTACGCCTACTCGTGGTACGAGCCGGCCGAGGGCGATCCGGGTCTCGCCGGCGTCACGTCGCACCTCTGACGGCTTGAGCTTCGAGACGATCATCGAGCCGTTCCGGATCCACTCCGTGGAGCCGCTGCGGCTGACGACAGAGGAGGAGCGGAGGGCGGCCGTGGCGGCGGTCGACTTCAATCTCTTCAAGCTGCCCGCGAACGAGGTGCTGATCGACTTCCTCACCGACTCGGGGACGGGAGCCATGTCGCGCGATCAGTGGGCGGCCATCCAGCACGGCGACGAGAGCTACGCCGGCTCGCCGTCGTGGTTCCGCTTTCTCGAAGCAGTGCAGGAGCTGTTCCCGTTCGAGCATGTGATCCCTACCCATCAGGGCCGCGCGGCGGAGCGGATCCTCTTCTCAGTGCTCGGCGGGCCGGGCAAGGTCGTCCCCAACAACACCCATTTCGACACCACACGCGCCAACGTCGAGCACACCGGGGCTGAGGCGCTCGACCTGCCGATTCCCGAGGGCCTGGATCCGGGAGCGCTGCATCCGTTCAAGGGCAACATGGACACCGAAGCGCTCGAACGGCTGCTCTCGGAGCGCGCGGCCGACGTGCCGGTCGTCTTCGTAACGATCACGAACAACTCCGGCGGCGGGCAACCGGTGTCGCTGGAGAACCTGCGCGCCGTGCGCGGGGTGTGCGACCGCTACGGCGTGCCGCTGTTCCTCGATGCGTGCCGGTTCGCCGAGAATGCGTGGTTCATTCGCGAGCGCGAGGAGGGGCACTCCGGTCGCTCGGTGACCGAGATCGTGCGGGAGACGGCCTCGCTTGCCGACGGCATGACGATGAGCGCGAAGAAGGACCCGCTCGCGAACATCGGCGGCTGGGTGGCGATGAACGACGCGGAGCTAGCCGACCAATGTCGGGCGCTCGGCATCCTTACCGAGGGCTTCCCGACGTACGGCGGGCTCGCCGGTCGCGATCTCGAGGCAATTGCCCAGGGTCTCGTCGAGGCTGTCGACCACGACTACCTGCGGTACCGCACGCGCTCCACTGCCTATCTCGGGGACGGTCTGCTCGAGGCGGGCATGCCGCTCGTACAGCCGTTTGGAGGCCACGCGATCTACATCGACGCGAGAGCGTTTCTGCCGCACATTCCGCCGCTCGAGTATCCGGGCCAGGCGCTCGCGGTCGAGCTGTACGCCGCCGGCGGCATCCGCGGCTGCGAGATCGGCACGGTGATGTTCGGGCTGGCCCCCGACGGCAGCGAGCATGCGGCCGCGATGGATCTCGTGCGGCTGGCCATCCCGCGGCGGACGTACACGCAGAGCCACGTCGACTACGTGATCGAGGTGGCTCGGAACGTCGTCGAGCGGGCGCCGCAGCTACGCGGCTATCGCATCGCGTGGCAGCCGAGCTCGTTGCGCCACTTCACGGCGCGGTTCGCGCCACTCGCGCCCTGATCGAGGCCAGCTCGGCCGGCAGGTAGAAGCGGAGCGGCCACAGTGTGAGCGGGTAGATCGCGATGAGCGCGATCGCGGCCGCGAGCGGCACGTCGAGTGCCTTGCCGAGCACGGTCAGCCCGACTGCCACGCCGACGACGGTCACGACGCGTCGCCACTGGTACGGCACCCAGAACACGCGCTGTGACCACCACGTGATCACGAGGAACATCACGGTGAAGGCCGAGAGGTTTGCGATGCCCGCGCCGATAATCCCGTACTGCGGGATGAGCACGAGATTGAGCACGACGCTGACCGCCGCGCCGCTGCCGGTGGCGACCCAGTTGAACTGCGTGCGCTTCCTTCGGCCGAGGACGATGGAGACGACGTTGAAGCCCCCGAGCGCCACAGCACCGAAGGCGAGCAGCGGGACGACCTCGGAGGCGTCGTAGAACGCCGGGGTCGTCAGCCAGCGGACGAGCCACGGCGAGAGCAGGGCCAGCGCGAGCGCCGCCCACGAGGCGACGAAGAGCAAGTAGGTCAGCACGAACGAGTATGCGCGCCGGGCGCGGTCGTCGTCCTCGATCGAGTACGCAAAGGCAAGCCAACCCGCGCGGAAGGCCGCCAGCAGCAGCACCATCGCGGAGGCGAGTCGGGCGCCGATCGAGTACACGCCCACTTCGCTCTGATCGGCGAGCCTGAGGATGAAGAACCGATCGCCGAAGTTCAGAAGCCAGAGCGCGAGCATCGAGGGCACGAGCGGTAGTCCGAAGCGGTTCATCTGCCGCAGCAGCGGCCGATCGAGCGTCAGCCCGAGCTGTTCGTGCCGGTAGACGAGCAGCGCCGCGTATACGAGCAGCGTGCCGGTGAAGTTGCCGGCGATGACGCCCGTCGCTCCCCAGTCGAAGGCGACGACGAAGACGACTGTCGCTGCGACTGTGACAGCGAGATTCACGAGCGTCGCCGCGGTGAACGCGACAGAGCGCTCCTCCACACGGAAGAGGCTCGTCATCTGCTCGTAGTTCATCTGCGCCCAGAGCAGGACGAACGCCGCGCGCACGAGCGTCGTGTGGTCGCCCGTGTCGAAGAGCCATTCCGAGATCGGCTCGGCGAGGATGACGCCCACGACCAGGCCGATCGTCGCCATCGCCATCGTGAACCAGAAGGACGTGCGGACGACGCGCAAGCGATGGGCTGCGTCTACAGAGTCGAAGTAGAAACGGAAGAACGCGCTCGCGATGCCCAGGCGCAGGACGGTGGCGAGGATCGCGGCGAGCGCGACGAGCGTCTCGACGGCTCCGTAGTCCGCCGGTGTCAGGTAGCGCGTGTAGAGCGGAAGTAGCAGCAGCGCGACGAAGCGCGAGACGAGGCCGCCCAGCCCGTAGATCGCCGAGTGCCGGGCGAGGCGCGCGATGTCGCTGCCGAGACCCGTCACCTCAGGGCCGCCGGATCGCCATGCCGATTCCCTGCCGCATACCGAAGCGCTCGTAGAAGGGCACGAGCTCGGGATCGCAAAGGACGTCGACGGCGTAGAAGTCCTTCAGCTCGTCGAGCAGGCGATGCACGAGCTCGCTGCCGATCCCCTGCCCACGATGGGTCGGAAGCACCTCGAGCAGCGGGATGAATGCCGTAAGCGTGCCGTCCGAAATGGCGTTCGCGAAGCCGATGATCTTCGGCGAGTCAGCCTCTCGGGCCAGGACGATGCGGTAGCTGCCTTGGAGGATCTCGAGATGGCGCTGCGGTGACGGCGGGCTCGGCCAGCCCTCGAAGAAGCCCTGCATGTGCTCCGGTGCGACGCCGTCGAGCGAATTCGTGTACTCGATTGGCACGCGCGTGAGCGTAGATGCCGCGGCGGGCGGCCGATCACTTGTCACACATTCGCCACGAAGGCGTCGCCCACACGCCGGACTTTCCTCGATACCGTGAAACCGGGAGGAGGCGCGGGGTGGCCCCCGAAGGCGGAGTGCTATTTCGTGGCTTCGGGGGGCGGCAGGAGCCAGGGCGAGAAGCGGGCCCAACGGGCGATCTCGCAGCCGTCGCGCCGCCGGAACGACGACCAGACGCGGTTCCCGGCGATAGTGCCTTTCACGATCGCCTTCTGCGGGCCGCCATAGATCTGGGTGCAGACCGCATCCTGCGGCACCTGCGCGAACGCGCCGACGCTCAGGCCGGACAGCCTGATGCATGCGCGCCTGCGGTTCGGCAAAGTTCCGCCGGGCGGAGCGCAGCGCAACGTCCAGCGCTCGAACGTGTCAGGTACCTGCTCGTCCGGCCAGAACGTGATCGTCAGCGCCGTTGCCTTGGATGCGCCCGCTGCCGTGCCGCCCGCCACACATGCGACGCCGACGATCGCAACGCCGACGACAGCGATGAGAGCTCGCATGAAGTCAGGGTACCGGCGTGGGCGTTCCTAGAATCTGCGCGGTGGGGAGCAGCCGGCCGATGCTAGACCGCGACCGCATCGCTGCCTATGCACGCTCCGGCACTCTTCCACCGGCCGTCGTCTGCGACGCCTCGTTCGTCAACGGACTGACCGCGATCCGGTCACTCGGGCGCATGGGCGCTCCCGTGTTTGCCGTCGATCACCGGCCCAGTGCCCTCGGCTTCCGCTCTCGGTACGCATTCGCGCTCCCGTCGCCGGATCCGGGCACAGACACCGACGCCTACATCGACCTCCTCACCGAGCTCGGCGACGTCATCGGCTGCCCCACACCGATCCTGCCCACCCACGACCCGCCGGTGAACGCCATCGGGCGGCACCGCCAGGAGCTCGGCGACCGCTATCTCTATCCCTTTCCGGACCAGGAGGGGCTCGCACTCGTCCAGAGCAAGCGCGAGCAGCTCGAGCGTGCAGCAGCCGCAGGCGTGGACACGCCGAAGACCGCTCATCCACGCTCCGCTGAAGAAGCCCTCGCGGAGGCGGAGCGGATCGGCTATCCGCTGCTCGTGAAGCCCTCCAACCCCGATGGCTTCCGCCGCCGCTTCCAGCGCCAGGCCTTCCGTTGCGAGACGCCGCAGGAGCTGGAGCGTGCGTACGCCGACGCGGAGCCGTTCGAGCCGATGGTGCAGGAGCTGATTCCGGGCGGTGACGAAGAGCTGTACACCGTCGGCAGCTACATCGCCGTCGACGGCACGGTGCTCGGGCTGTTCAGCGGGCGCAAGCTCCGCCAGTCACCCCCCGGCGTCGGCACGTGCCGCGTTGGCGAGGCCGTCTGGGTGCAGCACAACGTGGACGACACGCTGCGGTTGCTCCGCGCCTTCGAGTTCCACGGCGTGTCGCAGGTCGAGTTCAAACATGACCTGCGCGACGGCCGCTACAAGCTCATGGAGATCAATCCGCGGCTCTGGCTCTGGCACGGCCTGGCGGCTGCACTCGGCGTGGATTTCGCCCGCATTGCGTACCTCGACCTGCTGGGCAGGCGAGGCGAGCCGGTGACCACCGAAGGCAAGCAGGGCCGCTGGGCGATCACGTTCCTCGCGGGTGAGGCCCCGGCCTTTCAGCGGCCTCCCTACGTCGAGCCCCTCTTCGCGCTGGATGATCTCAGGCCGGGAGCTACGCAGCTGGCCCGGGTAGTCAAGGCGGCCCTGCGGTGATCCCGCAGAACATCGAACGGCGCGCCCGCTGGGTGCTCGACACGCTCGGCGCCGGGCACCTGGGCATCGGCGACCTCCCCTACTCGGAGGCGGCCTGGCGAGACGTCGACGCCGGCCGGCGTCCGCAGGGCAACGACCTCGCAGAGGCGTTCTTCCATCTCGCCCGGATCGAGGAGAGGAATGGCCCGCGCGACGAGCACGGGCGATTCCCTGCGTCGGCGACGTGTCTCGATCCACTCGATCCGCCACTCGAGCGGCTGCGGCGGAACCTGGGGCTCGACCCGCCGACCTGGGGCGGCGCCCGGTTCGCCGTCGCGCTCAGTCACGACGTGGACATTCCCTGGCGCTGGACGCGAAAGGGAGTCCGCCTCGGCGCCGGCCGGCTGAAGGCGGCCGTATGGGGTCGGGACGGGAGCGCGGCCTTACGGGAGGCCCGTGGGCTCGCTGCCGTGCCCGTGCACCGTGTGCGTGGAACCGACCCCAACTTCTCGTTCGAGCGCATCGTCGACATCGAGCGGACCCGCGGAGCCTCGTCCGTCTTCTTCCTGCTCGCGGCACACCGTGTCGTGCAGGACGGCCCGGCGCCGAAGGAGTACGACCGGCTACGGCCGCACGTCGTGAACACGCTG
Source organism: uncultured Actinomycetes bacterium (assembly GCA_963711315.1). Lineage (GTDB taxonomy): Bacteria > Actinomycetota > Thermoleophilia > Gaiellales > Gaiellaceae > PALSA-612. The sequence continues at coordinate 81,254 of CAVQDQ010000004.1, read as the reverse complement.
CTGGGTCTCGGCGCCGAGATCGGCCTCCACGCGAGCTACGCGGCTGCGCTCGACCCGGCGTTGATCGCGGCCGAGAAGTCCGAGCTGGAGCGGTTGGGTGTGACACTCCACGGCCAGCGCTACCACTACCTCCGCGTTGACCCGCACGCGAACCTCGCGCCGCTCGCGGAGCTCGGCTTCGCCTACGACTCGAGCCTCGGCTTCGGCGGCGCGCCCGGCTTCCGGGCAGGTATCGCGCATCCGTTCAGGCCGTGGGACGTCGAGCACGACCGTCCGCTCGACCTCGTCGAGATCCCGCTGGCGGCGATGGACGTGACGCTCGCCGAGCCGCGCTACCTAGGCCTGTCGGTCAAGGAAGCCGAGCGCCGGTTGCTCGCGCTGCTCGACTGGGCTGCGGAGCACGGCGGCGGCTTCTCGATCCTCTGGCACACGGACCGCTTCGACCCGGCCACAGCCGGCGGGTGGGACCGCCTCTACGCTCGCCTGATCGACGCGATTTACGAGCGCGACGGTGTCTGCATGCCGGCGCACGAGCTGGCTGCCGAGGCCTTGACATTCGCCCGACATTCGGATTGACTCCCGCGTCCATCTGAGGCAAGCAACGAATCGGGGGGAATACTCGTGAAACGACGATCGGCCTTCTTGGCGGCTGCGCTGCTGACGCTGCTCGGCGTGCTCGCTGCATCGTCCGCTGCGTTCGGGCGTAGCACGGCGGATGATCTCTCTCTTCAGATCCAGCTCGCGCGAAGCGGCGGATTCCTTCAGGGTACGACCACGACGTCCCCGTTCCAGCTTGGCTTCGGCGTCGAGGTCGACTCGGGGCCGCTTCAGACGTTGACCCTACGCGTGACGCTTCCCGACGGTCTGCACTGGGGACCCGATGGCCCCGATCCTACGGAGGGATGCGCGGGAACGGCGCCGGCTGTCTGCGTCCAGAAGCTGGAGGAGAACGCTGCGGGAACGGTTGGGGGAGGTTGGAGCTGGGACGTTGTCGCAGACCGCCCAGGCCCGTACGAGGTCACGGCCACTATTCAAGGTGAACGCTCGGATCCCAATTCTTCCAATAACACCGACACGTTCAGGTTCGAAGTCGTGGCTTCCTCCGGCGGCGGCGGCGGCGCGGTATCCGTGTCGGCGAGCGCCGTCAAGCTGACCCCCGCCAAGCCGAAAGCAGGCTCTGCCGTTGTCGCGAGCGCCACCGTGACCGCCGACGGCTCGCCGGTCAAGCCAAGCAAGGTCGTCTGCGCCGGCACGCTGGCGGGCAAGAAGGCGATCGGCACGGGCAAGGCGCTGGTGGGGAAAGCCACTTGCCGCTTCCCGACGCCGAGGAGCGCTCAGGGCAAGACGCTCGCAGGCTCGATGGCGATCACCGCCAGGGGTAAAACGATCACCAAGCGCTTCTCGGCGAAGCTCGGATGAGACGCGCCACCGTCGTCTCTGTGCTCGTGGTTGCCACGGTCGGGCTCGCCGCTTCGTCCGCCGCGCTGGGTCGTAGCGCGGTGGACGATCTGTCACTCGCTCTCAATCTGCAGGGACCTGGTGCCCGCGCAAGGGTGGTGACCGGTCCCGCCTTCACGATCGCGACGCTTGTGGAAACGGACGGAGGTGCCCAGGGCATCACGCTCCGCATGGCACTGCCGAGCGGTGTTCGCCTCGCCGCCAGCGCTCCGGCCTCTCTGGGGTGCTCGGGAACGACGGCGATCGTGTGTACGACTCGTCTCGAGCAGAGCAGCATCGTGTTCTTCCAGTACGACTGGGGTTTGGTCGCCGAAAGCCCCGGCATCTACGAGATCGTGGCATCGGTGGAGGGGGACCGACCGGACCCGAGCCCGGCGAACAACTCTGTCAACTTCCGATTCGAGGTAAAGGCTGCGGCGGGCAGCAGTGGCGGCGGAGGCGCCGCTTCCGCGGGCGTCGCTGTGAGCGCCGTCAAACTGACACCGTCGAAGCCCAAGGCCGGCTCCGCCCTCGTCGCGAGTGCGGCAGTGACTGCCGACGGTTCGCCGGTCAAGCCGAGCAAGGTCGTCTGCGCCGGCACGCTGGCTGGCAAGAAGGCGATCGGCACGGGAACGGCTGTGACGGGGAGAGCCTCCTGCCGTTATCCGACGCCGAAGACGGCGAAGGGCAAGACCCTGGCCGGTTCCTTGAAGATCACCGCTCGCGGCAAGACGATCACCAAGCGCTTCTCGACGAAGCTGGGCTGATGAACGGTTGTGCCTTGACAGAGGCGCCACATTCGACTTGACTGCGACCTCGTTCGAGGCTCACTACTACTGGGGGGAAAACTCTTGAAACAACCATCGCGCTTCTTTGCGGCTGCGCTCGTCTTCACGCTTGCGGTGCTTCTCATGGCAACGGGTGCGAGCGCGGCGACCGTACGCGTCGCGATCAACGGCTCGGTACAAACGACGGCCGTTGCCGGCGGCGACCCGTCTATCGGCATCAGTCTTTCAGGCGTGGCGGGCGACCTCACGTATACGGGCATCGGGACGTCCACGGGCACTCTCACGGAGACGTTCCCGTCCGCGCCCATCTTCTCGAACATGTCGGGGCCGGGGGCTACGTTGACCGCCTTCGACGGAGACGTTTCGCAAGGATGCGTGCGGATCCAGGGTAACCAGGCGATCGTCATCGGACACTTGGCGCCGACTAAGCAGTTCGACTTGCTGATCAACGCAACGAACGTCCACTACGAGTGGGTGGGAACGTTCCTGGAGGACAACGGCGCCGCCGGCGACCGAGCGGCAAGCGTGTTCTTTCGGACAGCCAACTTCAGCGCCTGTAACTCCGGCAACACCGGCATCTGGACGACTGTCGCTAACAATCTGGGGTCCGTCAACACCAGCACCATGAGTTTCGGGTACACGGACCTTCTCAACGTGACTCCGCCGGACGGAAAGGACACTGACGTCGCGGTCACCGATCCGAACGGGCTGAGTGTCTCGATCACAGACGCCGCCGACCCCGCTGGTCTGAGCGTGGCGGTCGGCGCCGGCGGCCCGTCGGCGAAGGCCACCCTCGACAGCTGCGGCAAGCAGGTCAAGGTCGACGCAGGCAGCACGGCAGTCCTCACCTGCTCGAGCCTTATCGCGGAGGTCGTGACGGGCTCCGCCGAGGTCGTGCTCGACGACGGCCTTTCCTTCGTCTCGATCCCGGAAGGCGCTAAGGCGGAGATTTCCGACGATGGCAGCGGTGGCTCGATCGTCGAGAACCTCGGCACAGAGCCGATCACCGTCACGAACCTTGGTGACCAGCCGATCACAGTGATCGTGGACGGCGTCGAGGGAACGGTCGAACCCGGCGAGACCTCGACGGTCGAGGCCTGGGACTTCCAGGGCTTCTTCGGGCTCTCCGCACCTTCGGCATTCAACAAGGCAAGCGCGGGATCGGCGGTGGCGCTCAAGTGGCGTGTGCTCGACGCGTCCGTCGCTCCGGTGACGGATCTCTCGACGGCGACGATCAGCGTCAGCAACGTCGATTGCACGACCCGCGCGGATCTCGGTGGGGTTGCGGCTGGTGGAACCATTGGAGGGCTACAGAACCTCGGCAACGGCTACTACCAGCTGAACTGGAAGACGGCAAAGAACTACGTCGCGTGCAAGGCGATGCACCTCGACATCGGGGACGGCGTCACGCACGACGCGCTGTTCAACTTCACGAAGTAGATCCAGACGAGCTGCGACGCGCTCGGTCGATGCAGGCCGAGCGCGTCATAGCTCTTGACCTCGCTAGGTAGTGAGTGCTAACTTACTACGCATGGTCACCGCGACACCGCGCAAGACGGCAGAGGAGCGGCGCGAGGAGATCCTCGAGGCCGCGCTCACCGAATTCGCGGACCACGGCTTCGAAGGCGCGTCGACGGACGTCATCGCCCGCGAGGTGGGCATCTCGCAGCCGTACCTCTTCCGCCTCTTCGGCACGAAGAAGGGGCTCTACCTCGCCTCGGCGGAACGTTGTCTGTCGGACACGTACGAGAGATTCCGCCTGGCTGCGGAAGGGCTGACCGGTGAGGAAGCGCTCCACGCCATCGGCCGGGCGTACAGGGAGATGATCACCGCCGACCCGCGTCGGCTGAAGGCGCAGATGCAGGCCTACGCGGCGAGCGACGACCCGGACGTCCGCGACGTCGTGCGCCGTGGCTTCGGCCGGCTCGTCGGGCTCGTCGAGTCGACCGGCGTGCCGCAGGAGCGCGTCGCGCACTTCTTCGCGATCGGGATGCTGATCAACGTCATGTCGTCGATCGATCTCTACAGCGCCGGCGAGCCGTGGGCGAAGCGCCTCGTCGAGAGCTGCCTGAAGGACTGAACGAAGCCGTGTTTTTTTCGCCACGGAAGTGAGTAAGTAGTCACTAGTCACAAGGAGGTACGCATGGTGGATCGAGTCGGACATCGCACGCTCTGGACATTCGTGATCACGTCGATCGCGCTCGTCATGGTCACGCTCGACAATCTCGTGGTCACCACGGCGCTGCCCGTCATCCGGACCGACCTGGACGCGTCGATCGAAGGGCTCGAGTGGACCGTCAACGCGTACACGCTCACCTTCGCTGCGCTGCTGCTGACGGGAGCGGCCCTCGGTGACAGGTTCGGGCGGCGACTGCTGTTCGTCATCGGCGTGTCGATCTTCACCGCGGCCTCCGCTTTCGCAGCACTGGCGCCCTCCATCGAGGTGCTGAACCTCGCGCGGGCGCTCCAGGGTGTCGGCGGGGCAATCGTCGCTCCGCTGACGCTCACCATCCTCAGCGCATCCGTCCCCGCCGAGCGGCGCGGGCTGGCGCTCGGCGCCTGGGGTGGCATCGGCGGGCTTGCGGTCGCACTCGGGCCGCTGGTCGGCGGCGCCGTCGTGGAGGGACTGTCCTGGCAGTGGATCTTCTGGATCAACGTGCCCATCGGGCTGGCTCTCGCGCCGCTGGCTTGGCGGCAGCTCGACGAGACGTACGGCCCGCCGACCAGGCTCGACCTGCGCGGCCTCGGCCTCGCCAGCGCGGGGCTGCTCGGGATCGTCTGGGGGCTCGTGCGCGGTAACGGGCAGGGCTGGACGAGCCCCGAGATCGTGCTCTCGCTGACCGCGGGCGCGCTGCTGCTCGTCGCGTTCGTCCTCTGGGAGCGCCGCGCGGAGGCGCCGATGCTGCCGATGCGCTTCTTCCAGAACAGGACCTTCAGCCACGCCAACGTGGCGTCGTTCTTCATGTTCTTCGGCATGTTCGGCTCGATCTTCCTGCTCGCGCAGTTCTTCCAGACCGTGCAGGGCTACTCGCCGCTTCAGGCGGGGCTGCGCATCCTGCCCTGGACGGCGATGCCGATCTTCGTCGCGCCGATCGCCGGCGCTCTCTCCGACCGCATCGGGGGGCAGCGGATCATGGGCGTCGGCCTGACGCTGCAGGCGATCGGTCTCGGCTGGATCGCTGCGGTCTCGACGCCGACGACCCCGTACGCGGAGCTGATCGGCCCCTTCATCCTCTCGGGGATGGGCATGGCGCTCTTCTTCGCACCGGTCGCCAACGTCGTGCTCGGCGCGGTTCGGCGCGACGAGGAGGGCAAGGCCTCCGGCGCGAACAACGCCATCCGTGAGCTCGGGGGCGTCTTCGGAGTCGCTGTGCTCGCGTCCATCTTCGCGCGCGTCGGTGGCTACGGAACGGCGCAGAGCTTCGTCGACGGTCTGGTGCCCGCCGTCTGGGTCGGCGCGGCGCTCGTGGCGGTAGGTGCCGTGGCGGCGCTGACGATTCCGGCTCACAGGCGCGAGCCGAGTCGCGGCGCCCAGCCCGTCTACGACGAGGCCTAGTCCACCTTGTCCCACCCGGCTGGGAGACTCGGCGGCTCCCAGCCGGGATCGGGGCGCCAGTCCTCCCAGCCCGTCGGGAAGGGCCACGCGGCCACGATGCGCTCGGCGTCGGCGCGCGCCGTCTGCAGGCGTCCTCCTCCGTCAGCACGCCGCCTCAGCCCGTCCCCGAGCTCGTCCTCGTCGAGGAGCTCCCAGCGGCCGTCGGGGTAGCAGACGAGGTCGAGCGCCACGTCGAAGTAGTCGAAGCCGGCGGGTGACGGCTGCTGTGGTCGCTCGAAGTTCACGTACCACTCGATGAACGCCCAGTCGGCGTCCCACTCGAGCAGCGTCGAGTAGCCCGCGCCCGAGGGAAAGAGCCGGAGGATGTTCGTCTTGAAGGCGCTCCGCCTGAGCGTCCAGTCGTCCTGCGGGATGGGGACGCCCGGAAGCCGCGCCTCGGCGCCGACCGGCGCGAAGAGCACGAGCTGCGCGTCGTCCTGCTCGACGAAGTACCACGCGTGCGCCTGCCAGACGCGGCCGAGCCAGGTCTGGCGCAGGCAGACGACGTCTCCTCTAGACCACATCCCAGCCTTCCGGAAGCGTCGGCGTCGCCCAGGCGGGATCGGGCCGCCAGTCCTCCCAGCCTGTGGGAAACGGCCATTCCTCCAGCACGCGATGCGCCTCGTCGCGTGCCTCCTCGGCGTCCATCCGCGTGAGGATCCCGAGCTCGACCGCCTGTGCCAGATCGTCCTCGTCCTTCCAGTGGACATCGCCGGCCGGCTCGATCCAGAGGTCGAGCTGCCAGTCCGTCGTGTCGAAGCCGAGCCGCGACTCTGCGAGCGGCGCCTGGAGGTTGACGTACCAGCCGAGAAGGGATCCGTCGCCGGCGCGGGTCAGGCGGATCGAGTGCCTGCGCGCCAGAGGGATGAGCTCGAGGCGTCCTGGGCCGACCCACGAGCGCAGGTCGACCGTCCAGTCGTCGAACGGGAGCAGTCGGCCGTCCGCGCGACCGAGCGGGTACGCGATGGGCGTGCCGGCGTCGATCCACGTCACGAGCCGCTCCGGGCCTTGCTCGACCACGAGCGAGGGAAGCGCCATCACGACCCGGCCGCACGTGATGTGGCGGACAGCATCTCCGACTCATGTCGGCCATGCTCGGACGGACGAGCTGAAAGCTCCGGCGATCCTCGACGAGGCAACACCGGCAGCGGGATGATCTCCGTCGTCGTCACGCTCTACAACGAGTCGGCGTCACTCGACGAGCTGTACCGGCGCACGGTGGCGTCGCTGGACGCGCTAGGGCAGCCCTTCGAGATCATCTTCGTGGACGACGGATCGACCGACGGCACGTTCGCCACGCTCGAGCGCTTGCACGCAACGGACGACCGCGTGCGCGCCGTCCGCTTCCGGCGCAACTTCGGCCAGCACCCGGCGATGCACGCCGGCCTCGTCCGCGCGCAGGGCGATGTCGTCGTGACGATGGACGGCGATCTCCAGAACGCGCCCGAGGACATACCGAAGCTCGTGGCCGCTGTCGAGGCCGGCGCCGACGTCGCCAGCGGGCGTCGCGTCGCACGCCGCGACTCGTGGGGCCGGACCCTGCCGTCGCGGCTGATCAACGGGATGCTGCGCCGTTTCACAGGAGTAGCTGTCTCCGACTTCGGCTGCGCCTTCAACGCCTACCGGCGTGAGGCGCTGACGCCGATGCTCGGCGCCATCGGCAAGCAGAAGTTCACGAAGGCGCTCGTGCTCTCGGGCGGCGCGAGCGTCGTCGAGGTGGACGTTCAGCACGCGCCGCGGCAGGGATCATCGCGCTACTCGCCGCTGCGGCTGACGCGGCTGGCGCTCCACGTGCTGGCGGGCTTCTGGCCGCAGCCGATCCAGTGGATCGGCGTGACGCTGGGCATCGTCTGCTCGCTTGCCGCCGTCGCCCTCGGCGTCTACGGCATCGCCTACTGGATCGGCGAGAACGACTTCCCTGGCCCGCTCTTCGGCGGAGCCGCGATCGTGTTCGTGCTGGGCGTCCAGGGCTTCATCCTCGCCCTCGTCGGCGAATACCTGGGCAGAATCCAACGCGACGTGGAAGGACGGCCTCTCTACACGATCGAACGAGAGCTATGAGCAAGCGCGTCCTCGTCACGGGCGGCGCCGGCTTCATCTCGTCGAACGTCATCCGCCATCTGCTCGCGGCGACGCCGCACGAGGTCGTGTCGCTGGATGCGCTGACGTACGCCGGCAACCTCGAGAACCTTGCCGACGTGCTGTCGCACGAGCGGCTGTCCTTCGTGGAGGGCGACGTCCGGGACGCCGATCTCATGCGTGAGGTCGTCGCCGGCGTGGACGTGATCGTCAACGCCGCCGCCGAGTCCCACGTCGAGAAGTCGATCCGCGAAGGAGCGTCGGAGTTCGTGACGACGAACGTCGAGGGCACGCAGATCCTGCTCGACGCCGTCCGCGAGACTCCCGTCGAGCGCTTCGTCCTCATCTCGTCGAGCGAGGTGTACGGCACCGCGGAGCACGCGCCCATGGACGAGGAGCACCCGCTCAATCCACGCAGCCCGTACGCGGCCACGAAGGCGGGCGCCGACCGGCTCGCGTTCTCGTACGCCGTCACGTACGACCTGCCGATCGTGATCCTGCGGCCGTTCAACAACTACGGGCCGCGACAGCATCCCGAGAAGCTGATCCCGCAGTTCATCACCAGCGCGCTCGCGGACGAGCCGCTCACGGTGCACGGCGACGGCTCGGCGTCGCGCGACTGGCTGTACGTGGACGACGACGCCGAGGCGATCGAGGCTGCCATCGAGGCGGATCTGGGCACGGTCTCCGGACAGGTGATCAACGTCGCTACCGGCATCGACCTGTCCGTGACGGAGATCGCCGACCTCGTCCTGGAGGCGCTAGACAAGCCGGCGTCGCTGAAGGAACACGTCGACGAGCGGCCCGGGCAGGTGCAGCGCCACGTCGGCTCGACGGACAAGGCGGCCCTGCTCCTCGGGTGGACTGCCCGTACGCCGTTCGAGACGGGTCTCGAACGCACCGTCGCGTGGTATCGCGACAATGAAGCCTGGTGGAGGGGGGTTCGGGCTCGGAGCGTCGGCGTCTACTCGTCCTAGGGGCGGGCTCTGGGCAGCTCGGGCTGCTGGAGGCGGCGCAGGAGCGCGGTGTCTACGTCGTCGCCGTCGATCGCGATCCGGCCGCTCCCGGCTTCCGCTACGCCGACCGGCGGGCGATCGTCTCCGTCGAGGACGAGAACGCGGTCGACCGGCTGGCCGCAGCGGAGCAGGTCCAGGGCATCATCGCGCCGGGCATCGACTTCCCCGTCGGGTTGGCCGCGCGCGCCGCGGCCCGCCACAACCTTCGGCATCCGCTGTCTCCGGAGGTGGCACAGGCGGCCGTGTCGAAGCTCCGTCAGCGGGAGCGGCTCGCAGAGGCGGGCGTCCCACACGCTCCGTTCCTTGTCTGCACGACCGCAGCCGACGCCGAGCAGGCGGCGGCGGAGCTCGGCCTACCGTGCGTGATCAAGCCGCCCGACCGCCAGGGCCAGCGCGGCTTGACGGTGGTGACGTCTGCTGAGGACGTCGCGGAGGCGTTCGAGACGGCGCTCGCCGCGGCGCGCGGACAGATCGTGCTCGTGGACAAGCTCGTGGGAGGGCCAGAGCTGACGGTCAACGCCTTCTCCGTGGGCGGGGAGTTCCACCCGCTGACGGTGACCGACCGCGTCGTAGCCGAGCCACCTGCTTTCGGAGTGGCACTGGCCCATGTCTGGCCGAGCGAGCTCGACGCGGCGACCGTCGACGCGGCTATCGGGCTCGCCCGGGCGGCGGCGGACGCCGTCGGCGTCGAGGATGGACCGACCTACACGCAGGTGCTCGTCGGCGACGACGGCCCGGTCGTGGGTGAGCTCGCTGCGCGGCTCGGTGGGGGCCACGATGCGGAGCTCTGCGAGGCGGCGACCGGCGTCGATCTCAACGGCCTCGCGATCGCCGGTGCGCTTGGCGAGGAGATTTCAGCTGCGGAGCTCCGTCCGCAGGTGGCGGCGGGCGGTGCGTGCGTGCGCTTTCTCGTCGCCCCGGAAGGCTCGGTGGAGGCGGTGGACGGCATCGAGCGGGCCGAGGCGAGCGACGGCGTCGCATGGGTGCGCGTGTATCGCCAGCCGGGAGACGAGATCCGGGCGCTGCGGCACGGATCCGACCGCGCCGGCGCCGTGCTGGCCGTCGGCGAGAGCCGGAAGCAGGCGCTGGCACGGGCTAGGAGGGCGGCGAGACGCGTACGCTTCCGCGTTGTTGAGACCCGCTCCCCCGTCGAGATCGCCTAGGGAGATCTTCCTCGGCTTCCAGCCGCCCGCCCTCGGTGAGGAGGAGATCGCGGCCGTCGCCGAGACACTGCGCTCGGGCTGGCTGACGACCGGGCCGAAGGCCGCCGAGCTGGAGCGGCGGTTCGCCGACTACACCGGCGCGGAGCACGCAGTGGCGGTCTCCTCGGGCACCGCGGCGATGCATTTGGCCCTCCTGGCACTCGGCGTAGGACCGGGAGATGAGGTGATAACGACGCCGATCACGTGGCCCGCAACGGCGAACGTCATCGTCCACACCGGCGCGACGCCCGTCTTCGCGGACGTTCGCCACTCGGACCTCAACATCGATCCGGAGCAGGTGGCGGCGCTCGTCGGCCCCCGGACGAAGGCGATCCTGCCGGTCCACCTCGCCGGTCAGCCGGCCGACCTCGATCCGATCCGGGAGCTGGGGCTGCCCGTGGTCGAGGACGCAGCTCACGCGGTCGAGAGCGCGTATCGCGGCCGCAAGATCGGGGCGCTCTCCGAAGCCACCTGCTTCTCGCTCTACGCGACCAAGAACGTCGCCGCCGGCGAGGGTGGTGTGATCACGACGAACAGCCCCAAGGTGGCGAGCGCGGTCGACGATCTGCGCGTGATGCGGCGCGGTCACGGCTCGCTGTACGACATCGCCGTGCCCGGCTACAAGGCGAACCTCTCCGATGTCCTGGCGGCGATCGCGCTCTGCCAGTTGGACAAGCTCGAGCGGCATCGCGAGATACGCGAGCGGCACGTTGGCGCCTACGACGCCGCGGTGGCGGAGTTGGAAGGGATCGAGCCGCTGGCCCGCGACCCGCGCGACACGCATGCGCTGCACCTCTACGTCGTACGCATCGATCCCGACCGGGCGGGCGCGACGCGCGACGAGTACCAGCAGGCGATGGCCGCGGAGCAGATCGGCACGAGCGTTCACTTCCTGCCCGTGCACAGGCTCAGCGCCTACCGGGAACGCTATCCGGACCAGCAGCCGTTGCCCGTCGCCGAGCGTGCAGGAGACGAGGTGCTGTCGCTGCCGCTCTCCCCTGCCCACTCGGACGACGACATCGCCGACGCAATCGACGCCCTGCGCCGCGTGCACGCGACGTTCACCGGGAGCGACGCGTGACGCAGCGACGCAGCGTGCGGGTCACCGCGACGCTCGCCGTCACCGGCCTCTGCCTCGCCTACATCGTCTGGAAGATCAACATCCACCAGACGGTCGACATCCTCGCCGAGGCCGACTACTGGTGGCTGGTGGCCGCAGTCGCGATCATGACGGTGACGGTCTTGCCGATGGCGTGGCGCTGGCAGCGGCTCCTACGAGCGCGGTCGATCGACGACAGGTTGGGATGGCTGACGCGGGCGTACTTCGTCGGCTACACGGCAGGCCAGGTGCTGCCGACGGCGGTGGGCGGAGACGCGGCGCGGATCTTCGAGACGTCCAGGCGCCACCCGGGACGCACCGGGGCAATCGCCGGCTCGGTGCTGCTCGAGCGCGCTCTCGGAGGCTCGGCAACGCTCGCCCTTGCCGCCGTGGGCTTCGCGCTTGCGCTCGGCGAATACGACGTCGGCGCGTATCTCTGGATCGAGCTCGCCTTTGTCGTGGGAACGGTCTTGCTCGCCCTCGCCGTGTTCTCGCGCAGCGCGCGGCGGCCGTTGGCGCGTACCGTGCCGCTGCTGCGCCGGCTGCGGGTGGAGCGGCCCATTCGCGCCGTGTACGAGGGCGTGCACGCCTACCGCGCGCACACGCGGCTGCTGCTAGGGGTCTTCGCACTGACGATTGCCATCCAGGCCGTGCGCGTGCTCGCCATCTGGTGTACGGCCGAAGCGGTGGGCATTAGCCTGTCGCCCCGCGTGTACTACGTGATGGGCCCGCTGCTCTTCCTCGTCATGCTCGTCCCTTTCACGATCAACGGGCTTGCCGTGCGCGAGGCGTTCTTCGTCAGCTTCCTCGGCCAGCTCGGTGTGTCCGCGGACGCCGCCTTCGCAGCCGGCTTCCTCTTCTTCCTCGTCACCATCGCGATGGCCGTCCCCGGCGCGCTCATCCTCGCGTGGGAGAGCGTTCGCCGGCCGGCGAGCCCGCCCGTCCACCATGGCTGACCCTTCCGGCCATGTCCAGGTGCCAGACCCAGTGTCAGACACAGGGTCAGACACTGAGGCTGACCCTGTGTCTCGAGAAGACGCGTCTGTATCGGTCGTCGTCGTGACGTACGACGCGCTGCCCTGGCTGGAGCGCTGCCTGGACAGCGTCGCCCAACTTCGAGACGATCGTCGTCGACAACGGGTCGACGGACGGCACGGTTGAGCTCGTCCGCGAGCAATACTCGACGGTGAAGCTGATCGAGCAGGCGAATCTCGGGCTCGCTGCCGGCTGGCGTCGCGGAATCGAATTGGCGTCGGGCCGCTTCATCCTGTTGCTGAACGCCGACGCGTGGGCCGTGGGCAACGCCGTCGAGCAACTCGCCGCGTTCGCCGCCGAGCATCCGCAGGCGGCCGTGGTCGGCCCGAAGCTGCTCAACACGGACGGGTCGCTCCAACGCTCGGTGCGCGGCTTTCCCACGCTCTGGCGGCTGGCCACCGAATACTTCTTCTTGCGCAAGCTGGCTCCGCGATCCCGCGCGTTCAATGCCTTCTACGCGGGCGACTTCGAGCACGACGAGACGCGCGATGTGGAGTTCGTGATGGGCGCCTGCATGCTCGTCCGGCGCGACGCGATCGACGCCGTCGGCCCCCCGGACAGCACGTTCTTCCTGTTCAGCGAGGAAACCGACTGGTGCTACCGCTTCCACCAGGCGGGTTGGAGCGTGCTCTTCTTTCCCGGCGCAGAGTTCGTCCACGTGAGCGGTGCCTCCCACGGTGGGCGGTTGTTCAAGGAGAACGTCCGCGGCCACCTACGCTTCTTCTCCAAGCACCACGGTGCGCGTGAGGCCGACCGCGCGCGGGGGCTGATGCTGTGGGCCCTGCGGCTGCGCGGCGTGCTGTTCCGCGGCGAGCGCGGCCGCATGTACCGCGACACGGCGTCGTGGCTCGCTTCCGGCTCCGCGCTGCAGCTCCTCGACGAGCCTCGTTGACCGGCCGCGCCGCACCCGCCCGGTGGCCGTGGGAGCTGCTGGCGCTGCCCGCGCTCGCCCTGGCCCACGTCTTGCCGGAAACGGGCGCCGGGTTGTATGTGAGGCTCGCCGCAGCGACGCTCTGCCTGCTCCTTCCCGGAGCGCTCTTGGCGCGGGCACTCGGTCAGCCGAGCGTGTTCGCGGCGCTCTCCTGGAGCCTCGCCGGGCTGGCGGCTGCCTCGGCGGTGATGTTCGCGGTCGAGGGCCCGCTGTGGTGGGCGCTTGTCCTCTACGCAGGTGTCGGAGCCGTAGCCCTTCCGTTCGCTGTCTGGCAGCCGCTTCGCAAGCCCTCGCCGTTCGCGATCGGGGTCGGCCTGGCGGGCGTCGGCTTCGGCATCGCTCTGTGGTCGATCGCCGGGCAGCTCGACGGCGATGCGCTCTTCCATCTCGCCCGCATCCGCAAGCTGGAGGCGTTCGACAACCTGACCCTCAGAGTCCGTCAACGAGTTCGTGGACGGCGGGCTGCATCCCGGCTACGCGTTCCCACTGTGGCATGTGCTCATGGCGAGCGTGGCCTGGCTCGCCGGCGTCGACTCGGGTGCGGTTCTCCTCCACGAGCCGAGCGTCCTCGTGCCGGTGGCGTTCCTGATCGCCTACGAGGCCGGCGTCGCGATCCTGCGCACTGCCTGGGGCGGCATTGCGGCGCTGCTCGCGGCCGTCGCGCTTACCGCACTCGCGCCGGGCAGCGGCGGCGCGTATACGGCGCTCTCGCTGCCCGCGACCTCGGCGCGCCACCTGCTCGCGCCGGCGGCGGTGGCCGCGTTCTTCGTCTTCGTCAGGAAGCCGGGATGGGCGGCTGGCCTGACCGCAGCCGCCGCGTCTCTGGCACTCGCGCTCGTGCATCCGACGTACGTGATCTTCGTGGCCGTGCCACTCGCCGGCTACGTGCTGGCGCGACTCGTGCTGGCACGCGGCGAGCTTGCGCGCGGTGCGGCCGGGCTTGCCTTCGTGCTGCTTCCGGCCGCGGCCGTGGCCGCCTGGCTGGCGCCGCTCGTGCGCGACACGGCGTCGCACAGCCCGTCCGCCGCCGAGCGCGCGCGCGGGCTCGCGCACTACCCGGGTCAGGTCGACATCTTCTCGCCGGACAGCTTCCGCCTGGCGCCGGAGATGCTCGGCCGGCCCGGCGCGGTCGCTATCGCCGCTCTCATCGCCGTACCACTCGCCGCGCTCGCCTCCCGCAGGCGCTGGTCGGCCTACGTGCTCGGCGGCTCGGTGGCGCTCCTGGCGATTCTCCTCCTGCCGCAGCTCTTCACGCCCTTCTCGGACGGCGTGTCGCTGTCGCAGGCTCGCCGGGCCGCCGGGTTCGTACCGCTCGCTGCAGCCTTCGCCGGTGGCGCGGCTGTGCTGGCCCGGCTAGCGTCCTGGTGGGCCATTCCCGTGGCCCTCGCAGCGGGAATCGCTCTCGAGCTCGCGTACCCGGGGGAGTTCACGTACGCACTCGACGAGGGCGGACCCCCGATAGCGGCCTGGATCGCGCTCGTGGGCGGTGCGGTCGCACTGATCATCGCCGCCGTCGTCGGCAGGAGAGGGACGCTCGACGATCGGGGGCCGTTGTCCGCGGCGGTCGCCGCGGCCTTCGTCCTGCCGGTGGCGATCTTCGGCTTCGGCCACTGGGATGCGGCGCGCTACGAGCCGTCGCCGCTCACCGCTGGCCTCGTCGAGCGACTCGACTCGCTGCCGGAAGGCACCGTCGTCTTCTCGGACGATTCGACGAGCTACTGGGCAGCCTCGGTAGCGCCCATCTACATCGCCACGGCCCGGCCGGGTCACGTGGCCGACACGGACAAGAACCGGCCGTACGAGCGCCGAGACGACGCGAATCGCTTCGGCAGGACCGGTGACCTCTCGATTCCGCGTCGCTATCGCGCGGACTTCGTGCTCGTCCAGCGCGACCGCTGGCCCCGGCTCGATCTGTCACTGCCGGCTGTGTACCGCGACGGTCGCTACGTTCTCTACCGCTTATGAAACTGCTGATCGTCTCCCTGTACTTCCCGCCCGCCGGCGGCGGCGGCGTGCAGCGCCCGCTGAAGTTTGCGACGCACCTGCCTGAACTGGGAATCGAGACGCACGTGCTCGCGCCGGACGACTCCAAGTGGGTGCACCGCGACGACGAGCTACAGCCCCCGACGCAGGCGTGGATCCACCGCGCGCGCTACGTGGGCCCGGAAGGCCGCCGCCCGGCCGAGGAGCTGCACGGCACGTCGGGCGCCCATCGGCTGCGACTTCAGGCGGGCCTCTTCGGGCGCCGCCTGCTGGTGCCCGACGAGAACGTCGGCTGGGCGCTGACGGCAATCCCGACGGCTACTCGCATCGTCCGTCGCGAGGGAATCGACGTCGTACTGACCACGTCTCCGCCCGGTTCCGTCCACTTCGTCGGCGCCGCCGTGCAGCGACTGACGGGCGCACGCTGGGTGGCCGACCTCCGCGACTCGCTGCTCGCGCATCCACACCGCCGCGCAGACTCGGCTGCGTTGCAGGCCAAAGAGCGCATGCGGCACGCGGTCGCCCGGCTGGTCGCCCGCAAGGCGGACGCGATCGTGGCTGCGTCCGAGGCGATCGCCGAGGAGACGCGCTCGCTGGGCCCGCGCTCCCCCGTGGTGACGATCGAGAACGGCTGCGACTTCGACGACTTCACCGGGCTGGAGCATCACGCGAGCCCCCGCTTTCGCATCACGCACGCGGGTAGCTTCTTTGGCCGTCGCGACCCGCGACCGTTTCTCACTGCGTTCGCCGACTCCGGTCTCGATGCCGTCGCACGGTTCGTAGGCGACTTTCGCACCGCCGACCGCGAATGGGCGGAGACGCTCGGCCTCGGCGACCGGTTGGAGCTCCACGAGTTCGCGCCCCGCCACCGCGCGCTCGAGCTGCAGCGCGATTCCGAGGCGCTGCTCCTGCTCATCCCGGAGGCAGGGGGCCGCGGCAAAGGCGTGCTCTCGGGGAAGGTGTTCGAGTACCTCGCCGCCGAGCGCCCGATCCTCGCCGTGGTGCCTCCGGACGGCGCCGCAGCGGCGCTGATTCGCGAGACCGGGACGGGCGTGGTCGCGCCTCCGGACGACCAGCAGGCCATCGGAGAGGCGCTGCGCTCGCTGCACGAGCGCTGGCGGGGCGGCTCGCTCGACGGCACGCCGCTCATCGCCTCCCGAGCTGCGGCGAAGGCTCGACCGCCGCAGTCGTGTGCGCGACCCGACTCTCGGCCCGACCTGCTCCGCAGCTTCAGCCTTCGCGGAGGCCGCCGGGCTGGAGCCGAAGGGCCGTGGCATGAAGCTCACCCGCTTCTTCTTCCTGGCATCGGTCTTCTCGGTGACCTTCGAGAAGATCCACTGGGACGTGGCGGGACAGGTGGCGCTCGCCGACGTCTTCGCGATCGGCTTCATCGTCAGCTTCGCGGCCGATCGCCTGGCCAAAGGCGACAAACGCGTGCCGCGGACTTCGGTCGTGGCGACCGGGTTTCTCGTTGCGTTCCTCGTCGTGTACCTCGTCGGTTACTTCAACCTCGACACCGCGATCGCGGCTACGCAGTACGGCAAGGGGATGACGAAGTTCGCCATCCACTTCCTGTTCCTGATCCTCGGCGTGGCATACCTGGCCCG
Organism: uncultured Actinomycetes bacterium; assembly: GCA_963711315.1. GTDB lineage: Bacteria > Actinomycetota > Thermoleophilia > Gaiellales > Gaiellaceae > PALSA-612. Next base: position 64,482 of record CAVQDQ010000004.1, on the reverse strand, counting down.
CGCCAGCCGCATGTTCTACTGGCAGACGCTCGGCTTCTTCACGGCCGGCATGGTCGTGAACTCGGCGTACGGCATCCTGCAGCTGCTGCTCGCGCGCTCGGGCTCGAGCCTCGACCAGGCGCTGCTGTCGCCGATCACCGGCGGTGCGAGCAACATCAACATCTACGGCGCGATCGAGGGCGCGAACGTCTACCGGCCGAACGCGATCACGGGCGATCCGAACCACCTCGGCGTGATGCTGATCGTCCCGCTGCTGGCGCTGACGCCCGTCTACCTACGGCTGGAGCGAGGCCACCGCTGGAAGACGCCGCTTGCCGTCACGCTCGGCTTCCTGCTCATCGTCGAGCTGACGACGCTGTCGCGGAGCGGGATGCTCGGTCTGATCGTCGGCCTCGCGGTGCTCGCGCTCCCGTACCGCCGCTTCTTCTTGACGAAGGCCTTTCTGACGCCTCTGGCGGCAGTTGTAGGGCTGCTGTCGGTCGTCGTGGTTCTCGCGGCTCGACTACTTCGAGACCATCCTGCGGTCACGGGTGAAGACGGGCGGCGGCGCGTCCCAGGCCCACTTCGGCGTTTACGACTTCATCCCGGACATCCTCTCCACGAAGCCGCTGTTCGGGCTGGGGCTCAACAACTTCTCGGTCTACTACGAGCAGGTCACCGGCAAGACGAACTGGGGCCCCCACTCGTTCTACGTCGCCCTGCTGGTCGAGACGGGGCTTGTCGGCGCGGCGCTGTTCGGCGTCTTCATCTGGTACCTGTTCTCCCGCCTCGGCGCCGCCCGCCGTGTGGGACGCGCGCTTGCCGCTCGTGGTGACATCGCGGCCGCGCGGGTGACCCCGCTGGCCTGGGGCATGAGTGCAGCGCTCGCAGGAACGCTCGCCTCGAACCTCTTCTACCTCACGATGTCGTTCTACTACATCTACGTGTTCGCGGTGCTCGCGCTCGCCTTACCCGTTGTCTTCGGCCGTGGACTCGTAGAGGACAAAGCCCCCAGCGCGGCTCGGCGTCCACACGGCGCGCCACTTCGCCCCGTCGATAGCCGCGGGACATAGGCGCGCGTCCACGAGCGCGTAGCGGAAGCCCGGAGGCGGCTCCAGGCCCTTCGCGGAGGTCCATGGCGCTGCCTCTCGAGGACGCACGCTGAGCGGCAGGCCCTGCTCGCGGCGGACGTAGCCGGCGATCGCGGCCGACCCTTCCTCGCAGGAGATGTAGACCGGAGTGCCGTCGGCGGCGAGCGTCCTCGCCGGGGCGGAGCGGGCGAACTCGCCGATGCTCGTCAGCGAGGAGTAGAGCTCGTCGGTCCGCACGACGATCCACGTGCATGCCCAGACCAGGCTTGCCACGAGCGCGACCGTCGCCACTGTCGCCGAGCGGAGACGCGAGACAGCGAGTGCGAAGGCGCCGGCGGCGACGAACCCGAGCAGCGTCCAGAGGAAGCCGCCCGGCCACTGGGCGAAGACCACCACGAAGGCTCCGAAGACGACCGTCGGGATGAGGTCGCGGAGCAGCGTCTCCCGCCGCACGACCGCGTACACGGTCCACGCCAGCGCGAATGCCGCCACGAGCCAGAGGTACTTCGATCCGAGCTGGTCTGGCACGTTCGAGAGGCCGAAGCCCTCGGTGTAGTCGCCGTGCCAGGCGATGGCACGCAAGGCGAGGGCGGCGGCGACCCCCATGGCCGTGACGGCTCCGACGCGCCACCAGCCCGCGCGCGCTTCCCGGCGGTGGTCGAGCACGAGCAGGACGAACGCCGGCAGGAAGACGACGTACTGCGCCTTCGTCAGCGAGCCCAGCCCGATGACGAGCGCGCTGACCGCGTACCACCGCCAGGCCGGCACGCGCTCGCGGGGCTCCGCGAACCAGAGCAGGCCGATCGCGGCTGCCAGCACGACCCACTTCTCCTGGTAGCTCGGGAACGCGAAGAGATCGAGCGTCCAGGGATAGATGAAGACCGCCGCCCCGTACACGGCGAGGAAGATCGCGAGCCGGTCGCGAGCGACGCGAAACGCTCGCGCGATCGCGAAGCCGGCGAAGGCGAGAATGGCGCCCGTGGCGGCCCAGTTGACGAGGTAGAGCGCAGTGGGGCTCTCCGCCCCGGCGTTGTACTCGCCGTACGCGAGCGCCCAGTAGAACGGCCGAATCATCCCCCACGAGGAGATGTCCGACCAGACCCGGTGAGCCCACTCGCCGGGGAAGTCGGCAGTGGGGACGTGCGCGTAGCCGAGCAGGATCGCGTCGTCGACTACCCCGTAGTACGGCTCGAGCACGAGGATGGCGACGAGGACGGCGAGAAGCGGTAGGCCGATGCCCGCCGCCGGGAGCGTCCAACCGGGAAGGCGGCGGCTCATGCGGGCGTATTGTGGCACCCGCAATGCGCGTAGCCGTGCTGACGACGTCGTACCCGCGCGACGAGACTGACATGGCCGGCGCGTTCGTCCGCGACGCCGTTCAGCACCTGCGCGCTGCGGACGTCGACGTCAAGGTGGTCTCACCCGCGGGCTTCCACGACTTCGGCATCGCGTACGGCGACGGCATCGTGGCCAATCTGCGAGCCAATCCGACGCGCGTGGCGTTGCTGCCGGCGTTCCTCGCTTCGTACGCGCAGGCCGCGAGGCGCGCTGCGAAGGGTGCCGACCTCGTTCACGCTCACTGGCTGCCGTCGGGCTTCGCGGCGCTCGCGACGGGCCTTCCCTACGTGCTCCAGGCGTGGGGCACCGACGTCGAGCTGGCCACGCGCGCGCCGATCCTCTTCCGCCCGGTCGTGCGCCGCGCCCGCGTCGTGGTCGCACCGTCGAAGGCTGTTGCCGAGGCCCTGACGCGGCTCGGTGCGACCGACGTCCGCGTGATCGGCAGCGGCGTCGAGCTACCCGCTGCGCTCGCCGCGCCCGCGGAGCCGCCGCACGTCCTCTACGTCGGCCGGCTGGCCCCGGAGAAGGGGATCGAGGAGCTGGCGCAGGCGACGGCAGGCGTCCCGCGTGTCGTGGTCGGCGACGGGCCGCTGCGCGACGTTGTCCCGGATGCGATCGGATTCGTGCCGCCGGCGGAGCTCGGCCACTATTACGACCGCGCCGCGATCGTCGTTTGCCCCTCCCGGCGCGAGGGGTACGGTGTCGTCGCCCGCGAGGCGATGGCGCACGGCCGTCCGGTCGTCGCGTCGGCAGTGGGTGGGCTGCTGGACGCCGTGGAGGACGACCGGACGGGCCTGCTGGTGCCGCCCGGGGACGCCGGAGCACTGCGCATCGGCGATCGACCGCCTGCTTGCCGACCCTGTGCTGCGTGCGCGCCTCGGCGCCGCAGCCCGCGAGCGTGCGGGCGAGCGATTCTCCTGGGCAGCGGCGACCTCGGCGACGCTCGAGGCCTACGCGATGTCGCTCCGCGGTCTCGCCGGGGCAAAGCCCCACGCGCTCGTAGAGCCGCCAGTCGGGCTCGTCGACGGGCAGCGAGCGCCAGCCCTCGTCGCAGACGTCGGCAGTCAGGCCCGGAGCGACGACTAGCCAGTCGGCCTTCTCGTCGAGCCCGCCGGTGTCCTCCACGAACACGACGCGTCGGTCGAGGTCCGCTCCAAAGAACGGATAGCTGACATCGTCCTGGCGGATCATCAGCGCCACGGTGTCGCCGTCGGCGGCCTTCTCCTCGAGCACTCGCAACGGCCCTGCGCCGCCGGGCGCACGTGAGTGCGCGAGGATCTCGATCCGCGACTCGTTCCACACCGAGCGCACGTCGTCGCCGCCCAGCACGCTGAAGCCCGCGGGCTTCTCCACGTAGTGGACGAACGAGAGGCAGACCGTGACCGTGGCGATGGCCGCCGCCGCCCACGCGAGCGGGCGGACGGGGAGCACCAGTCCCCACGTCGCGGCTCCGAGCGCCACGGCCGGCATCAGGTAGCGGCCGTGGAACGGTGTGTAGCCGAGCCCGATCGTGATCACGACGAGATAGAAGACGGGCGCAAGCGCGAACAGCAGGCCGGCTTTGCGCAGCGCTCCACGTCTCACCTCTCTGACAGCGAGCACGACTGCGGCAAGCACCATGAGCACGCCCAGCGCGCCGTACCAGGAGACGAACGGCGAAGGCGGCACCGCTTCGCGATTGGCGCCGAGGAAAGCAAGATCGGGCTCGCCGGCATTCAGCCAGAAGCGCTGAAACCCGTCCAGCAGCCGCGCGTGAAGCGTGACGAAGGCAACCGGGATGGCGACGACGCAGGCAGCGACGACGGCTGCGACGGCCGTGCTTCGCGAGCGGCGCCGGGCTGCGAGCACCGAGCCGACAGCGAGCACGACCACAGCTGCGACGAGGTAGAGCCAGCGATCCCTCCCCACGGAGCCGGCCGGGTCGATGGCATCGATCACGAGCCGGCTGAACTGCGCCGGATACTTGACGAAGTGGGTGTCGTGCGAGACGCCGCCGCCCTCGTTCGTCGGCGCGAAGCGGGGAATGAAGCTCCCGGTCTCCGCGCGGTTGACGTAGTACCAGAAGGCTCCGAGCGCGATTCCGGCCGCCCCCGAGATGGCCACGTCCGGCCAGCGCCGGCGCGGGGTGAGGCCGAAGGCAAGGAGTGCGAGTACCGGCAACGCCACCAACGCTGTCGCCTTCGTGGCTACGGCCAGCGCCAGCGCCAGCGCGCCGAGCGCCAGGTGCATCCGCTCGCCCCGGAGCAGGAGGTAGACGACGATGACGAGAAACGACGCGAGCGCGAGGTCGTTGAGGGCGGTCGAAGCCTGGAGCACGACGACCGGCAGCGACGCGAAGAGCACGGCACCGAGCGCTGCGGCGCGCCGGTCAAGGCCGAGCGCGCGTGCAATCCCCGCCACCGCCAGCATGGTTGCGAGCAGCGCGACCAGCTGGAAGAGCCCGGCGAAGCGCTCGTCCCCGGAAAGCGTCATCGCCCACGAGGAGACGAGCTCGGAGCCGGGCGTGAAGACGTCCAGCCGCAAGTCGTTCGCCCGCTCCACGTAGCCCACGCCGTGCGCCTGGCGCCAGAAGGCGGCGCGGGAGAGGTGGTACCAGAGCGTGTCGTAGTCGTTCGGAGGCGTGGCGATCGCGAGCACGACGGAATAGACGAGCCCGGCGGCGACGGCCGCAGCCGGGATCGCCACGACGGGGTCTCGCAGCGCCTCGCCGCCGGCGCGAAATCCGGGCCGGAACGCCGGCGCGGCCGGCCTCCCACGCCACGCCCAGACGAGGACGGCCACCGCCGCCAACACGCCCGAGCCGGCGAGTAGCCAGCCGCGCGTGAGGGCCTCGAACGGTGATAGCAACAACACGAGGACGGCGATGGCTCCCGTCGCGCAGAGGAACGACGCGAGCAGGAAGTCGATCGCGTCACGCAACGAGAACGACGCGGCAACCAGCCACGCCGTGGCGGCGATCAGCGCGAGACCGAGGATGAACGCCACCGTGCCCAGAGGGCGATTGTCACCGATCGTGACAGACGCGCGGGGTACCATCGGCGGCGCGGTTCCGGCCGCGAAAGCCATGCGCGAACTCGTCATCGACGGCACCCGTATCTCGGACGACGGCGACTGCTACGTCATCGCCGAGATCGGCCACAACCACCAGGGCTCGGTGGAACAGGCGCAGAAGCTCTTCCTGTCCGCCTCTCAGTGTGGTGTGAACGCCGTGAAGCTCCAGAAGCGCCACAACCGCTCGCTCTACACCAGGGCGGCGTACGACGCGCCGTACGACCACGAGAACTCGTTCGGGCCCACATACGGCGAGCACCGCGAAGCGCTCGAGTTCGATGTCGGCGAGTACAAGGAGCTGCAGGCGTGTGCCAGAGAGCTCGGCCTCGCCTTCTTCGCCACTGCCTTCGACGAGCCGAGCGCCGATCTCCTGGCCGAGCTCGATATGCCGGCCTACAAGATCGCCTCGGGAGATCTCCGTAACACACCGCTGCTGAGGCACGTCGCATCGCTCGGTAAGCCGATGATCGTCTCCACGGGCGGCGCGACCATCGACGATGTCGACCGCGCCGTCGAGGCGGTGCTGCCGATCAACTCGCAGCTCTGCCTGCTCCAGTGCACGGCTGCCTATCCGGCCCCGGTCGACGAGCTCGAGCTGGGCGTGATCACGACCTTTCGCGACCGCTACCCGGAGCTCGTCGTCGGCCTCTCGGATCATCAGGACGGCATCGCGATGTCGCTGGTGGCGTACATGCTCGGCGCGCGGATCATGGAGAAGCACTTCACGCTCTCGCACACGCTCAAGGGCACGGACCATGCGTTCTCGCTGATGCCGGAGGGGATGCGCAAGCTCGTCCGCGACCTGCGACGCGTGCCCGCAGCGCTCGGTGACGGCGTCAAGCGCCAGCTGCCGTCCGAGGAGCCGGCGCTCAGGAAGATGGGGAAGATGCTCGTCGCCGCGCGCGACCTCGAGCCCGGACATGTGATCGCCGAAGGCGACCTCGTCGCGCGCTCGCCGGCCGACGGTGGACTCGCGCCGTTCGAGCTCGACCGGCTGCTCGGCCGTTCGCTCGACCGTGGGCTGCGTGCAGACGAGCCTGTGACGACCGACGCGCTCGTACCCCTCGATGAGCCGGTGGTGCGTGCTGCAAGCTGAGCCGGCGGCGCCGTCGCGCGAGACCCTGGCGTCGGTGCGGCTCGCGGTCTTCGATTTCGACGGGGTCTTCACAGACAACCACGTCTGGGTCGACGACGACGGACGCGAGAGCGTCCGCTGCTGCCGCGCCGATGGGCTCGGCCTCCGCCGGCTGCGCGAGGTTGGCGTCGAGGCGCTGGTCGTGTCGATGGAGACGGCGCCGGTCGTGGGTGTGCGGGCGCGCAAGCTCGGCATCGAGTGCATCCAGGGGATCGAGGAGAAGCTGTCCCTGCTCCGCGAGCAGGCCGTGGCGCGCGGGATCGAGCTCGAGCAGACCGCGTACGTCGGCAACGACATCAACGACGCGACATGCCTCGAGGCGGTCGGGCTTCCCGTCGTGCCGGCCGATGCGTGGCCGGAGGCGAGAGAGCACGCGCATTGGGTGCTGACGCGCGCGGGAGGCGACGGCTGCGTGCGCGAGTTCTGCGATGCGATCTGGAAGGCGCACGCGTGACCGACGAGCTGTTCGATCTCGCCGGCCGCGTGGCCGTCGTCACCGGCGGTCTCGGCCAGATGGGGCAGGTCTACACCGACGGCCTTGCCGCGCGCGGCATGCGTGTGGCCGTGTTCGACGTCGCGGCCGAGCCGGGTGGTGACGACAGCGTCCGCCGCTACCGGGTCGACGTCAAGGACCGGGCGTCGATCGAATCGGCGACGGCCGAGGTCACTGCCGAGTGGGGCGCGCCGCACCTGCTGGTCAACAACGCCGCGCTCGACTCGCCGCCGGACGCGCCGCCCGAGGAGGTCGGCCCCTTCGAGACGTACCCGGAGGCCTCCTTCGACGAGGTCATGGACGTCAACGTCAAGGGTGTCGTCCTCTGCTGTCAGGCGATCGGCGCCGCGATGGCCGAGGCGGGACGTGGCTCGATCGTCAACGTCTCGTCCGTCTACGGCCTCCTCTCACCACCGCAGGATCTCTACGAGTTCCGGCGCAGCAAGGGCGAGACGTTCTTCAAGCCGGTTGCCTACTCGGTATCGAAGTCGGCGCTGCTGAACCTCACGCGCTACCTCGCCACCTACTGGGCGCAGTCCGGCGTGCGCGTGAACACGCTGACGCTGGGCGGGATCTTCAACGAGCAGCCCCAGGAGTTCCTCGAGGCCTATGGCGCACGGGTGCCGCTCGGGCGAATGGCCGATGCAGGCGAGGCGCTTGGCGCCGTCGTCTTCCTCGCGTCGGACGCCTCGTCGTACGTCACGGGGGCAAACCTCGTCGTCGACGGCGGCTGGTCGGCCTGGTAGCTCCTCATGCGGCTGGATCGCTGAGTCGCTGAAGAGCCCGCTGGCCGGCATCGCGGCCGGGGCGCTCGCGGTCACCGTCGTCACTGCGGCGATTGCCGTTCTCGACGACTTCATCCCGGTGCTCAGCCTCGGCGTGCTCTACGTCTTCGCTGTCCTGCCGATTGCGCTCTTCTGGGGCATCGCCTACGCGGTCTTGGTGGCGGTCGCGAGCATGCTCGCGTTCAACTTCTTCCTCCTGCCGCCGGTGTACTCGTTCACGCTCGCCGACCGCAGCAACTGGTTCGCGCTGCTCGTCTACGTGGTGACGGCGATCGTCGTCGGCACCCTGGCCTCTCGGGCCCGAGGACAGCGGGCCGAGGCTGAGCAACGCGAGCTCGAGGCATCGCTGCTCGCAGACATCGCTGTCGAGCTCCTGCGCGGCACGCGGCTGGACGATGAGCTCGAACGCATCGAGCAGAGAACGGCCGACGGTGCTCGGCGTTTCCTCGGTGCGCATCGCGCTCGGCGGGCGGGTGAGCGAGCGTACGGGCGAGGCACCGCATCCGCTCGCCGTCGACGGCAGGGAGATCGGCACGATCTACACGCAGCGAGAGCGAGGAGCCCGCCCTCGCCATACAGCGGCGGTTCCTACCGGCGCTCGCCTCGCTGCTGGCCGTCACCCAGGAGCGGGAGCGGCTGGCGAGCGACGCGTTCGAGGCCGAGGCACTCAGCCGCAGCGACACGATCAAGACCGCCGTCATCCAGACCGTGTCACACGATCTCCGCACGCCGCTGGCCACGATCGAGCAGGCGCTGGACGGGCTCCAGAGCGGCGAGCTGGCGCTCTCCGACGAGGACCGGGTCGACCTGCTGGAGACGATCCGCGTCGAGCACACGCGGCTGAAGCGGCTCGTCGAGAACCTCCTCGATCTCTCGCGGCTCCAGGCCGGTGCGGCAGTAGCGAGCCCCGAGCTCTGGACGGCGGACGAACTGCTCGCGCAGGCCGATGGACGAGCTCGCCGATCCGGAGCAGGTCGTCGTGGACGCGCGTCCCGACGTGCCCTCCTGTCCAGGTCGACGCGACGCAGATCCAGCGGGCGCTCGTGAACGTGCTCGAGAACGCGATCAGGCTCTCGCCGCCGGACGAGCGGGTGCACGTGCGCGTGAACGCCACCCGGAAGGAGTTGCTGATTCGCGTCACCGACCGCGGGCCGGGGATTCCCGAGGAGGAGTACGAGCACATCTTCGAGCCTTTCTACCGGGTCGACGGGCAGCCCGACCAGCGCGGCGCGGGGCTTGGCCTGGCAATCGCCCGCGGCTTCACCGAAGCGAACGGCGGCCGCCTCTGGCTCGAGTCGCGCGAGGGCCAGGGCGCGTCGTTCGTACTCGCCTTGCCCGTGGTCGAGTTGCCGGCTGAGGTGCCTGCGTGAGCGGAGAGCGGATTCTCGTCGTCGACGACGAGCCGCAATTCCTACGGGCACTGCAGACGAACCTCCGCGGCGCCGGCTACGACGTCGCGACGGCAACGACGGCCCAGGAGGCGCTTGCTGCGGCCGGGCTGCAGCCGCCCGAGGCGATCATCCTCGACCTCCTGCTGCCTGACGGGCGCGGCACCGACGTCTGCCGCGAGCTGCGCGAGTGGACGCAGGCGCCGATCATCCTCGTCTCGGCCGTCGGCGAGGAGGCGGAGAAGGTGGCGGCGCTCGACGCCGGCGCCGACGACTACGTCACGAAGCCGTTCGCGATCGGCGAGCTACTCGCGCGGCTGCGGGCGGTGCTGCGGAGAGTCGAGCCCGCCGGCCTCACCGTGCTCGAGATCGGCGACCTCGTCGTCGACCTCGAGAAGCACTCGGTGGCCATGGCGGGAGAGCCCGTCCACCTCACGCCGCACGAGTTCGAGCTGCTCCGCCTGCTGGCGAAGAACGAAGGCAAGCTGCTCACCCACACGACGCTCCTGCGCGAGGTCTGGGGGCCCGCCTACCAGCGGGAGTCGAGCTACATCCACGTCTACGTGTCGCAGCTGAGACGCAAGCTCGAGCCCGATCCATCGCGACCGAGGTACATCCTCACGGAGGCCGGCGTCGGCTACCGCCTGGTCAATCCGGCGCTTTAGACAACTCTTAGACCGGCGGCTCGAACCCTTAGACGGCGCTCAGGCGGCCGTCCGTAGCCTCGAATATCTTGACGCAGGTCGTGCAATCGTTTCGCCAGCGGCGCCAGCTGCGCGCGCGCGCGACGGGTCGCGGACCGGGAGCTGCTTCGTTCGCCGGTGCCCGTCCCTGCGGCTTTCCTGGCGCGCGGCCGAGCTCGTGATCCCGAAGCGGCGCCTCGACCTCGCGCACACGCTGCGCCGGCTCGTCCACGATTCCGACGCCCGCTATCTCCCTGGTGCCCAGACGTTCGACCGCCTCGCCGTTCGCGCGGAAGCGGAGAGTTTTCTCGCGCTCGCCGACCGGCTCGCCGATCTCGAGCGCCCTGTCGCGCCGCGCGGCGTCCTGCTCCTCGAGCAACTGCTCGACGACCCCTGGAGCCCGCTTCACGACCGTGACCGGGCGGACGAGCTCGGCGAAGCACTTGACGACGCGGCCGAGGCGCTGGAGCACTGATGGTCGAGTTGCTCGGCATCGTCATCGCGCTCGCGTGCTTCGCGTTCTCGTTCGCGGTCATCTACGTGTTGAGCCGCGTCTGATGGCCGCGGGCGACATCTTCGGCCTCGTCGTCGCGGTACTCGTGGTCGCGTATCTCGTCTACGTGCTGTTCCGAGGCGAGAAGCTGTGACCGGCAACGGCATCACGCAGATCGTCCTCTACGTCGTGATCCTCACGGTGCTGGCGTACCCGCTCAGCATCTACATGTCGCGGGTCTACGCGGGCACGCTGCGCATGCCGCGCTGGCTCACCGCACCGGAGCGCGGCTTCTACCGGCTCCTGGGAACGCGGGCCGAGGAGGAGCAGGGCTGGAAGGGCTATGCGAAGACGGCGCTCATCTTCATGGGCGTCTTCGCCGTGCTGCTCTATCTCCTGCTGCGGCTACAAGGTCACCTGCCGTTCAACCCCGATGGCCTCAAAGGCGTGAACTCGTGGGTCTCCATGAACACGACCGCGAGCTTTGTCACCAACACGAACTGGCAGTACTACGGCGGCGAGTACACGATGTCGTACCTGAGCCAGATGGCCGGGCTGGCAGTGCAGAACTTCGTGTCCGCTGCGCTCGGCATGGCCGTGCTGGTCGCCGTCATCCGCGGCTTCGCGCGGCGCTCGGCGTCGACGGTCGGCAACTTCTGGGTCGACCTCTACCGCTCGCTCGTCTACATCCTGCTGCCCGCTGGCCGCGATTCTCGCGGTGGTGCTCATCACACAGGGCGTCGTGCAGACGTTCGACGGCTAGGCGACCGCGACGACGGTCGAGGGCGCCCAGCAGACGATCGCACGCGGCCCGGCGGCGACGCAGATCGCGATCAAGCAGCTGGGGACGAACGGCGGCGGCTTCTACAACTCGAACTCGGCCGTTCCCTTCGAGAACCCGAACCCCTTCACGAACCTCCTGGAGATGCTGTCCATCCTGCTCATCCCCGCAGCGCAGGTCTTCATGTTCGGCCGCATGATCGGGGCGCGCCGCCAGGCGCTGCCCATCTACGGGGCCATGATGGCGATGACGATCATCGGCCTCGCCGTCGCGCTACCGGCCGAGCAGCACGGATCCCAGGTGTTACGTGACTCCGGCGTGAACATCACTGCCGGCGACGGGCAGAGCGGCGGCAACATGTCCGACAAGGAGGTCCGCTACGGCATCGCGTCCACGGTCAACTGGGCCGTGGCGACGACGAACGCCTCCAACGGGTCGGTCAACGGCGGCCATGACGCGTTGACCGCGACGGGCGGAGCCGTGCCCATTGCGAACATGTTCACGGGCGAGGTCATCTGGGGCGGTGTCGGCTCCGGTCTCTACGGGATGTTCTTCTACATCGTCATCGCCGTCTTCGTGGCGGGGCTGATGGTGGGCCGTACGCCCGAATACCTCGGGAAGAAGATCGAGGCGAGGGAGATCAAGCTCGCTGCTGTCGGCGCGCTCTTGGTGCCGACGATGGTGCTCGTACTGACTGCGATCTCGATCGCCACCGATCGCGGCCTGGCATCCATCTTCAATCCGGCTGCGCACGGCTTCTCCGAGGCGCTGTACGCCTACGACTCCCAGTCGAACAACAACGGCAGCGCGTTCGCCGGCTACGGCGCGACGGAGTTCTCGACGCTCGTCGGCTCGATTGCGCTCTGGCTGGGACGCTTCGCGCCGCTCATCGCAGCGCTGGCGCTGGGTGGCTCGCTGGCCGCCAAGAGGACCGTACCGCCGTCCGCGGGAACGTTCCGCACCGACGGCACGACGTTCGCCGTCCTGCTCGTAGGCGTCGCGATCCTGACCGCCGGCCTGATGCTCTTCCCGGCCCTCACTCTGGGCCCGATCGTGGAGGCGCTTTCTCCCTGATGCGCACGCTCGGCCGCTCCGTCATCGCCGTCGTCGTGCTGACGCTCGTCTTCGGCCTCGCCTATCCCCTCGCGTTCACCGGGCTCGCGCAGCTCATCGCGCCCGGCCGCGCGGACGGCAGCCTCATCGAGCGCGACGGCAAGATCGTCGGCTCCCGCCTCGCCGCGCAGGCGTTCACAAAGCCGCGAGTACTTCCACCCGCGGCCCTCGGCGACGGCACCCGAGTACAACGCCGCCGCGACGACGTTCGCCAACCTCGGCCCGACGAACCCCGACCTCGCGAAGGCCGTACGTCAACGCGTGCTCGCGATTCTCAAGCTGGAGCGCCCCTACAACCCGGGTCTGCGGATCGGCGACATCCCCGTCGACGCCGTGACGACCTCTGGGTCGGGCATCGATCCGCACATCTCCCCGGCCAACGCCCAACTCCAGACGGCGCGCGTGGCGGAAGTCCGTGGGCTCTCCCTGGACCGCGTCGAGGGGCTGATCGACGAGAACACAGACGGGCGCTGGCTGGGCATCTTCGGCGAGCCGGGCGTGAACGTGCTCGAGCTCAACCTGGCGCTGGACGAGGAGACGGCATGACGACGCGCAGCGGCGGCATCTTCACCCGCGCGATCGTCTTCCACGCGATTGGCGACTCGTTCGTGAAGCTCGACCCGCGGACGCTCTTCCGCAACCCGGTGATCTTCATCGTCGAGCTGGGCAGCGTGATCACGACGGTGATCTTCTTCCGCGACCTCTTCTCGTCGGACGAATCGGAGCCGCTCTGGTTCACCGGCACGATCGCGCTCTGGCTATGGCTGACGGTGCTGTTCGCGAACTTCGCGGAGGCGGTCGCCGAAGGCCGTGGCAAGGCGCAGGCCAACGCGCTGCGCGCCACGCGCACGACGACCATGGCCTTCCGGCGAACCGACACCGGCGGGCTGGAGGAGGTTGCCGCACCCGATCTCCAGCGCGGCGACATCGTCGTGGTCGAAGCCGGCCAGGTCATCCCCGCCGACGGCGAGATCATCGAGGGCGTGGGCTCGGTCGACGAGTCCGCGATCACGGGCGAGTCGGCGCCGGTGATCCGCGAGGCAGGCGGCGACCGCTCGGCCGTGACCGGCGGCACACGGCTGCTCTCGGACCGGCTCGTCATCGAGGTCACGCAGGAGCCGGGCCGCTCGTTCCTCGACCGCATGATCGCCCTCGTCGAGGGCGCCGAGCGCCGCAAGACGCCGAACGAGATCGCGCTCAACATCCTGCTCGCCGGCCTGACCATCACGTTCGTCGTCGCGACGGTCACGCTGGCGCCGTTCGCGGACTACGCCGGCACGCATCTGTCCCAGACCGTCCTCATCGCGCTGCTCGTGGCCCTCATCCCGACGACGATCGGCGCGCTGCTCTCGGCGATCGGCATCGCCGGCATGGACCGCCTCGTGCAGCGCAACGTGCTCGCGATGTCCGGCCGCGCGGTAGAGGCCTCGGGCGACGTCGACGTCCTGCTGCTCGACAAGACCGGCACGATCACGCTCGGCAACCGTCAGGCAGCCGAGTTCTTGCCGCTCTCAGGTGTCGAGACGCTCGAGCTGGCAGAGGTGGCACAGCTCGCCTCACTCGCCGACGAGACTCCCGAAGGCCGCTCGATCGTCGTGCTCGCCAAAGAGCAGTTCGGGCTGCGCGAGCGCGAGCTCGGCGAGCAGCACGAGTTCGTGGCGTTCTCCGCGACGACGCGCATGAGCGGCCTCAACATGAACGGGACGATGATCCGCAAGGGCGCCGCCGACGCCGTCAAGGAGTTCATCGCGAGCAGGGAGGGAGCGCCCCCGCCGAGCTCGACGGGATCGTGCAGCAGGTGGCCGAGCAGGGAGGCACGCCGCTCGTCGTCGCCAAGGACAACTTCGCGCTCGGCGTCGTCCACCTCAAGGACATCGTCAAGGGCGGCATGAACGAGCGCTTCGACGAGCTGCGGAAGATGGGCATCCGCACGGTGATGATCACGGGCGACAACCCGGTCACCGCCGCCGTGATCGCGCAGGAGTCGGGCGTCGACGACTTCCTCGCCGAGGCGACGCCCGAGCGGAAGCTCGAGCTCATCCGGGAGGAGCAGGCTCGCGGCCGCATGGTCGCGATGACGGGTGACGGGACGAACGACGCGCCTGCGCTGGCCCAGTCCGACGTCGGCGTGGCGATGAACACCGGGACGACCGCTGCCAAGGAGGCCGGCAACATGGTCGACCTCGACTCCAACCCGACGAAGCTCATCGAGATCGTCGAGGTCGGGAAGCAGCTCCTCATCACCCGCGGCTCGCTGACGACGTTCTCGATCGCGAACGATGTCGCAAAGTACTTCGCCATCCTGCCGGCGATGTTCGCCTTCACCTACTCCACTGTTCCGGGCGAGGAAGGCCCTCTCGGCCAGCTGAACGTCATGAACCTCGGCAGCCCCTACAGCGCGATCATCTCCGCGATCATCTTCAACGCGCTCGTCATCCCCGCGCTCGTACCGCTCGCTCTGCGCGGCGTGAAGTACCGCGCGATCGGGGCGACGGCGCTGCTGCGGCGCAACCTCCTCATCTACGGGCTGGGCGGCGTGATCCTGCCGTTCGTCGGCATCAAGCTGATCGACCTGCTCATCCACAACGTCTTCGGGGCATAACCTCCCGCCATGCGAGGCCGGTACCGGATCCTCCTCGGGATGGCGGCCGGCGTCGGCAAGACCTACCGGATGCTCCAGGAGGGTCGCCAGGCAAAGGCGGAAGGCCGAGACGTCGTGATCGGCTACCTCGAGCCGCACGATCGTCCTGAGACGGCCGCCCTCGCCGAGGGGCTCGAGACCGTGCCGCGCCGACCCATCGAGCACGGCTCGCTCGGGCTCGAGGAGATGGATGTGGACGCCGTCATACGCCGGGCGCCCGAGCTCGCACTCGTCGACGAGCTTGCGCATACGAACGCCCCCGGCTCGCGCAACGAGAAGCGCTACCAGGACATCGACGAGATCCTCGCCGCCGGTATCGACGTCATCTCGACGGTGAACGTCCAGCACCTGGAGAGCCTCAACGACGCAGTCGCGGAGCTGACCGAAGTTCGCGTCCGCGAGACCTTCCCCGACCGCGTGCTGGACGACGCCGACGAGGTCGTGTTGGTCGATCTCTCGCCCGAGGCGCTGCAGGAGCGCTTGCGGGCGGGCAAGGTCTACCCCGGCGGCCAGGCCGAGCGGGCGTTGCTGAACTTCTTCACCCAGGAGAACCTTTCCGCGCTGCGTGAGCTTGCGCTGCGAGAGGTGGCCGAGGACGTCGAGGCCCGTCGCTCACCGAAGGTGCTCGACCCGCTCAGCCAGCAGGCGGTCACGGAGCGGGTGCTCGCACTCATCGAACCGCAGCCGAAGTCCCAGCGCATCCTGCGCCGCGCCTGGCGGTCGGCGCAGCGGCTGGGAAGCGATATCGACGCCATGTGGATGCGCCACCCCGGCCAGCAGCTCACGGCCGAGGAGGCAACGCAGCTGGCCGCCCTGCGGCGGCTCGCCTCCATCCTCGGCGTCCATTTCCTCGAGGAGGAGGGCGATGACCTCGTGGCGACGGTCGGACGGGTGGCCGCCGAGCGCGGGTCGACGTACGTCTTCGTCGGCACGCCCGACGAGCGCCGCCGCGTTGAGATCGTCCGCGGGTCGCTGTTGTCCCGGATGGTCCGCGAGCTGCCCGGGATCGACATCCGCGTCATCGCCGACCGCGCGCTGCGCGAGGAGCGACCGCCGTGAGGCTCCGGCGACGAAAGACGGCCGAACGGCGCGAGGGCCAGCCGCGGCTGCTAGTGCCCTTCGCGGACGGCGCGCTCGATCCGGCAGTGCTGCAGGCGGCGATTCGCATCGCACGGGCGGAGGAAGCGATCCTCGTCGCCGCCTTTCTCGTCGTGGTGCCGCTCGAGTTCGACGTCGAAGCCGCGCTCGCACGGCAGGCCGAGGAAGCGCTGCCGCTGCTGGAAGCAGTCGAGACCGCTGCTGCGCGCGCCGGCGTCCCGGTCGATGCCCGCATAGAGCGAGGGCGGACGCCGATCGATGCACTCGGGAGACTGTGGGAGGTGGAGACCTTCGATCGCATCCTCGTGCCCGCGCTCGCTCCGGGACATCCCGGCTTCTCGGGCAAGGACGTCGCCTGGATGCTTGCGCACGCACCGAATGAGACGCTCGTGCTGCGGCCGTCGCCCGATCAAGCGAGCGCCTAAGGTTGGCCCCGTGGCTGTCGCCGACGTGCCCAACCTCATCGCGGGCGAGGCGGTGCCGGCGAGCTCGGGGCGAGTGGCTCGAGAAGCTGCGGCCGTCGGACGGCGCGCCGCTGTGTCGCGTTGCGCGGTCCGGGGCGGCCGACGTCGACGCTGCGGTGCAGGCTGCGCGGGTGGCACAGGAGCCCTGGGCCGAGCGGACGGCGGTAGAGCGCGGCGATCTCGTCCGCGAGATCTCGCTGGCGCTGCGGGAACGGCGCGAGGAGCTCTCGGAGGTCGTCGTCGAGGAGACTGGAAAGGCAGAGGCGCTCGCCCTGGGTGAGACCGACGCGGCGATCGAGCTGGGGCTCTTCGTGGCGGGCGAGGGCCGCCGCTACTACGGACGGACGACGACCGCGAGCATGCCCCACCGCACGGTGATGGCCGTCCGGCAGCCCGTGGGCGTTGCGGGCCTGCTGATCTCCTTCAACACACCGCTTCCGAACGTCGCCTGGAAGGTGTTCCCGGCGATCTTCTGCGGCAACGGCACCGTGCTGAAACCCTCCGAGGAGACGCCGCTCTCGGCACAACTCTTCGCGCGTGTCTGCCACGAGGTCGGTGTGCCGGCGGGCGTCCTCAACGTCGTGCAGGGGCTCGGCGCCGAGGCTGGTGCCGCCCTGGTCGAGCATCCGCAGGTCGATCTCGTCAGCTTCACGGGCTCGGCGGCGACGGGGCGTTGGATCGCGGAGGCGGCCGGCCGGCGGCTGGCGAAGGTCTGCCTGGAGCTGGGCGGCAAGAACGCACTGGTCGTCTGCGACGACGCGGATCTGGACAACGCCGTCCGCTGGGCGGTGCAATCGTCGTTCTCGAACGCCGGCCAGCGGTGTGCGGCCGCCTCGAGAATCGTCATCTTCGACGCCGTGTACGACGAGTTCCGCAGCCGCTTTGTGGAAGCCGCCCAGGAGTTCGCGGACACGGGCCCGGTGATCAGCGAGGCGAGCCTCGGCCGAATCCTCGATGCCCTCGCGCGGGCACGCGAGGCGGGCGCCAGAGTGCTTTGCGGCGGCGAGCGTCTCGAGCGTGACGGTTGGTGGCTTGCGCCGACGATCCTGGAAGACGTTGCTGCCGACGCCGAGCTCTCTTGCACCGAGCTGTTCGGCCCCGTGACGATCCTCTATCGCGTCCATGACCTGGCGGACTCGCTGACCGTCGTCAACGACTCGCCGTACGGCCTCACGTGCGCCGTTCACACGGCGAGCCTGCACCGAGCGATGCGGTTTGCCGAGAAGGCGGAGGCTGGCGTCGTCGTCGTGAACGGCGGGACGCATGGCTCGGAGCCGCACATGGGCTTCGGCGGCGTGAAGCAATCGGGCACCGGCTGGCGCGAGCCCGGTGTGGAGGCGCTCGACGTGTACTCGGAGTGGAAGTACGTGAACCTCATCAGCGATCCGGCCAAGATATGAGCGTCGCGGTCCTCGGGTCCGGGGGCGGTCGGGGGTGCGCTCGGCGTCCGCATGGCGCTTGCCGGCGAGCGCGTCGTCTGCGTGGCGCGGCCGGAGACCGCGGCGGCGATTGCCGCCGAAGGCCTGACGCTCGTGACGGACGACGGCGAGCACACCGAGCAGCTCCAGGTCACGGAGCGGCTGGAGGAGCCCGTCGACCTCTTGCTCGTCACGGTGAAGGCGTACGGTCTGGAAGACGGCATCGCGCGCATCCGGGCCGAGCCCGGGCTCGTTCTCCCCCTGCTGAACGGCATCGAGCACATGGCTGTGCTGCGCGACAGGTTTCGAAGCGTCGTCGCGGCGACGATCGGTCATTTCGAGGGGTATCGGGAATCGCCCACCCGCATCGTTCAGCAGACTCCAGGGCTCGTGAACGTCGCCACCGACGAGGCCCCGGAGCAACTCGAACGCGCGGGCATCGCCACACGGACGTGGCGAAACGAGAAGGACGTGCTGTGGGAGAAGCTCGCCCGCCAGGGTCCGATCGCCGTGCTGACGTCGGTGGCAGGTGAGACGATCGGCGAGCTGCGGACCGGCCAGCGGCTGCGCCTGGCAATCGAGGAAGCGTGCGCGGTCGCCGCAGCGGACGGCGCCCGGACGACGTTCGACGAGCAATGGGCGATCATCGAGTCCTTGCCGGACTGGGCCACGTCGTCAACGGAACGCGACGTCTCCGCCGGGCGGCCCTCGGAGCTCGACGCGATCGGCGGCGCGGTCGTCCGCGCGGGCCGCCGACTCGGCGTTCCCACACCTACCCTCGAAGAGGCCCTTGCACAATGCCCAGCGTGATCGCCCTCATCGGCGCGCGCTCCGGCTCCGAGCGCGTGGCGAACAAGAACATCCGGCCGCTCGCAGGCCATCCGCTGCTCGGATACGCGATCGCGACCGCGCAGCAGGCGGGCGTGTTCGAGCGCGTGCTCGTCTCCACCGACTCCGAGGAGATCGCGGAGGTCGCGCGCTGGTACGGCGCCGACGTCCCCTTCCTGCGCCCGGCGGAATTCGCAACGTCCACCTCGCCGGACATCGAGTGGATCGCGTACACGCTCGAGCGGCTGCCGGAGAGCTACGACCTCTTCGCCATCGTTCGGGCGACGAATCCTTTCCGCGGCCCCGACGTCGTGCAGCGCGGCCTCGAGCAGCTGCTCGCCACTCCTGAAGCGGACTCCATCCGCGCCGTCGAGCTGGTCAAGCAGCACCCCGGGAAGATGTGGGAGCTCGCCGAGGACGGCCGCACCATGACGCCTCTGCTCGACCAGTCCCATCTCGAGGTGGCGTGGCACGCGGGCCAGTACCAGGCGCTGCCGCCCGTCTATCACCAGAACAGCGCGCTCGAGATCGCGTGGACGCGCGTCGTCACCGAGACCGGCACGCGCGAGGGCCGGGTGCTCGCGCCGTTCCTGACGGAAGGCCTGGAGGGCTTCAACGTCGACGACGAGGTGGACTGGGAGCGCGCAGAGGCGCTCGTGGCCTCGGGTGCCGCCTTGCTCACGAAGATCGATCGCCCGCCCTATCCGTATCCTGACCGCCCATGAAGGTGGCGAGACTGGGAATCCGGACACGTCTTCGGGCGACGGCGGGCTCTGTCACCGATCTCCGTCACCGGCCCGGTCTGAGGCGGCTCGGCAGGGGCAAGCCGACCGACTACCGCGAGTATCTCGAGGTGCAGCAGCGGCGTACGCTGTCGAAGCGCGAGAACGACCCGGGAGCTGGCGCACGTCAGCTCGTCCGCAGGGTCGTCGAGCTCGGAGACCTGTCGCGCGCGTCGTCGGTGCTCTGCGTCGGCTGCCGGAACACAGTCGAGCTCGACCTCTTCCGTGCCGCAGGCGTCGGCCGGGTGGTCGGGATCGATCTCGTCTCACCGCACCCGGACATCCTCGTCATGGACATGCACGACATGAGCTTCGGCGACGCTGTCTTCGACGCCGTCTACGCGTCCCATTCGCTGGAGCACTCGTTCGACGCCGGGAAGGTGCTGCGCGAGATCGAGCGCGTCGGCCGACCCGGCGCAATCGTCGGGGTGGAAGTGCCGCTCGGCGACGGCTCGAGCGACGCCGACCGGATCGCGTTCCACAGCCTCGCCGACCTGCAGGCAGTGCTCACGCCGGTCGCCGCTGACGAGCTCTGGCTCGACGAGCAGCCTGCGCGGAGCGCCACGAACGACCAGGGAACGCCCGTCGCGAGGGTCGTGTTCCGGCTCGCCGAGGGCTCGTGAAGGTCACAGCCCTCGAAACGCTGTTCTGCGACGCCGGCTGGCGGCCGTGGATCTTCCTCAAGGCGACCACGGACGACGGGCTCGTCGGCTGGAGCGAGGTGACCGATTCGCACGGCTCGCCGCGCGGCCTCGCCGGGATCGTCGAGGACCTGTCGCCGCTCGTCGTCGGCCGCGACCCGCGCGCATGGGAGGCCGTCTACTGGGATCTCTACCGCGCGACCCGGCAGAGCCCCGGCGGCGTCGTGGCGAAGGCGATCGCCGCCGTCGAGAACGCGCTGCTCGACCTCTCGGCGAAATCACACGGCGTCGCGGTCTACGAGCTCTTCGGAGGCCCGCTGCGCACGGAGGTGCCTACCTACTGGTCGCACTGCGGCACCACGCGTGCGCGCGCGTGGGAGGTGACGGGAACGCCGAAGCTCGCCTCCTACGAAGACGTCACGGCGCTCGGCCGCGAGGTGGTCGAGCGCGGCTTTCCCGCCTTCAAGACGAACCTCGTCGTGCCGGGCGACGAGCCGCAGGTGCTGCACCGAGGGTTCCACGGCCCAGGTCTGGAGCGGAACTCCTCACCCGAGGTGGAGGCAGCGCTCGGCAGGCTGCTGGAGGCGTTCGCCGCCGGCACGGAGGGCAAGGCTGAGCCGATAGTCGATCTGAACTTCAACCTCACGACGGAGGGCGCGAGGCGCACCGCGGCTGCGCTCGCCGCGTATGACCTCGCCTGGCTCGAGATCGACTGCTTCGACCCCGAGGCCCTCGCGTTCGTGCGCCGGTCGACGTCGATCCCGATCTGCTCCGGCGAGAACCTCTACGGCGCGCGCGCGTTCCGGCCATTCTTCGAAGCCGGCGCGGTCGACGTCGCCTCCGTCGACGTGATCTGGAACGGCTTCGCGCAGTCGAAGAAGATCGCCGACCTCGCCGAGACCCACGAGGTCAACTGCGCGCCGCACAACTACTACAGCCACCTGGCGACGTACATCTCGGCCCAGTGGTGCGCGGCCATTCCCAACATGCGGATCCTCGAGGTCGACGTCGACGACGTGCCGTGGAAGGACGAGTTGACGTCCGTGCCGGACATCACCGGCGGCGTGCTGACCGTCCCAGCCGGCCCGGGCTGGGGCGCCGAGGTGGACGAGGACGTGCTGCGCGCCCATCCCTGGCCGTCCGCGGGCTGACGTGCGGAAGCTCCTGCGCAGGGCCGCGTGGTCGGCAGCCGTCCGGTCAGGGCTTCAGGTGTACGACCCGGACGCGCACGCCAGCTATCGCCTGGACGAGGCGGCGGAGGAGGTGCTCGACTCCCGGCCGATCGCCGACAAGCGGCCGTCGACCGCGTGGGGGGACGTGCCCGATCTGACGCTCGTTCCTGCGGCACTGCCGACCGTGATCGACGTCGAGCGCTTTCGCGGCGCCCGCGTGCTCGAGGTGGGGCCGAAGTACGGCGTGCACTCGCTCTGGATCGACCGGGAGCTCCGGCCGTCCGAGCTCGTCTTCTCTGACTTTGCGGCGGACGGCGAGCTGCACGAGCGCTGGGTAGGTGAGCTGCGTAGTCCGCACCGCTTCGTCTACGGGGACCTGCGCGCTGCAAAGGAGCTGCTCGAGCTGGAGCCGTTCGACCTCGTCTTCTTCCTCGGCGTGCTCTACCACTCCGCGCATCACCTCGAACTGCTGTCGACGCTGAACCGCGTGACGCGGCTGGGCGGCTCGATGCTGCTCGAGTCCACCGTCGACGACAGGAGCGACGCCATCGTCCGCCTTAATTGGCAGGCGTCGACGGGCAAGGCGAAGGCTGTGCCGACGGTGGCAGCCATGCGGACGGAGCTCGCGTGGACCGGCTGGCGAAAGGTCCGGAGGTTTACGGACTACCGCCCGGAGTCGGAGCAGGTGCTGCTGATCTGTGAGAAGACCGATGAGCTGGCCGAGGCGACGGGGCTCGCTCCCGCAGTTGCCGCGCACCGCCGCGAAACCCCGTGAGCGAGCTGAGCCTCATCCCGCGGTCGGAGTTCGCCCGCGCGCGCGAGGCGGGGCTCCCCGTGGTCGCCGACATGTGCCGGCTCAACGCCCTGACCGCCGTCAAGCGTGCGGGCTCCGGCCACCTCGGCTCGAGCTTCAGCGCGATGGACATCGTGGTCTTCCTGCTCTACGAGCAGCTGAATGTCACGCGGCTCGGCTTCGAGCACGCCGACCGCGACGTGTACTTCTCATCGAAGGGTCACGACGTGCCCGGGCTGTACGCCGTCCTCCACTCGCTTGGCGTGGTGCCGACCGAAAAGCTGCTGCGTCTGCGCCGGGCGGACGGGCTGGACGGCCACCCGAACGTGCGCGCGCCCGGCATCGAGGCCAACTCCGGCTCGCTCGGCATGGGCATCTCCAAGGGGCGCGGAATCGCGTGGGCAAAACGGCAGCTGGGCAGGGGCGGGCGAGTGGTGGTGATGGTCGGCGACGGCGAGCTGCAGGAGGGCCAGAACTTCGAGGCGCTGCAAGGCGCGGCTCACGACCGCCTCGCCGGCTTGACGGTCGTCGTCGATCGGAACGAGCTCCAGTCGGACAAGCCGACGGAGGAGATCCTCGCGCTCGGCGACCTCGAGGCGAAGCTCGCGGCGTTCGGTTGGCACGTCTCCTCGTGCGACGGCCACGACTACGACGAGCTGCGGCGCGTGTTCGGCGAGCTGAGCACGATTGACGACCGCCCGCAGGCCATCGTCGCCCGGACGATCAAAGGCCGCGGCGTCTCGTTCATGGAGCATCCGGCTGCCCTGCGCGTGGGGGGCGGCACGTACCGCTGGCACGCTGGCGCTCCCGACGATCAGAGCTTTGAGCGGGCACGCGACGAGCTGCTGGCCCGAATCGGGCCCGTGCAGCTCGAGCCTGTGCCCCCGTTGGAGGACGAGCTGCCCGCACCGGCGCTCGAGGCGGAGCCCGAGAGTGGCGCAGGAAAACGCGTCACGGTCACCCGCGAGTACGTCGTCGAGGCCTACGGCGAGGCCCTCGTCGAGCTGGCCGCGCGGAATCCGGCGCTCGTCGTGCTCGACGCCGACCTTGCATCCGACTGCCGGGTGCGCGCCTTCGAGGAGGCCTACCCCGACCGCTTCCTCGAGTGCGGCATCGCCGAGCAGGACATGGTGTCGGTAGCCGGCGGGCTGGCGCGTCACGGGTTCGTGCCCGTGGTCAACTCGTTCGCGAGCTTCCTCGCGTCACGCGCGAACGAGCAGATCTACAACAACGCGAGCGAAGGCTCGAAGGTGATCTATGCGCTGCACTACGCCGGGCTGATCCCGGCCGGGCCGGGCATGTCGCATCAGAGCCTGCGCGACGTGTCGCTGCTGGCAGCGCTGCCGAACATGACGATCGTGCAGCCTGCGAATGCAGACGAGACGAAGGCGGTCGTGGCGTGGGCGGTGGAGGAGGCGGAAGGCAACGTCGCCATTCGGCTCGCCATAGGGCCTTCCCCGCGACGCATCGAGCTTCCCGCCGACTACCGGCTGGCGCCTGGGCGCGGAACAGTGCTCCGGGATGGCGAGGACGCCCTCGTCTTCGCCTACGGGCCCGTGATGCTGCACGAGGTGCTGACGGCGGCAGAGGTGCTCGCGGAGCACGGGCACGACGTGGCCGTTGTCGACCTGCCCTGGCTCAACCGCTTCGACCGCGAGTGGTTAGAGGAGGTCGCAGCGACGACGGCCCCGATCGTAGTCGTCGAAGACCACGCCTCGGTCGGTGCGCTCGGCGACGCGCTGCGCCGCGAGCTGCCCGGCCGCGAAGTGGCCGTGAGCGGCGCCGACGGCTGGCCTGCGTTCGGCACTCCGCCCGAAGCGCTGCGGGCGCACGGACTCGACGCTGCCTCGCTGGTGGGCCGAATCGCCGAGGCGCGGACGCTCGCGGGCGCGTGAACGCGACCTTCGCGCCAGAGCTCGCCGCGGTGCTGAGCTTCCACGGCGTCGTCGAGCGGATCGAGCATCCGGAGATCCAGGTCAACCACGTCGATGTCGAGTCCTTCGAGCGCATCGTCCAGCTCGTCCGCTCGCGCTACGAGGTCGTGACGCTGGACGAGGTCGTGGCGGCCGTGCGTGGCGAAGCGTCGCTGCCGGCGAACGCCGCCGCGCTCACGTTCGACGACGCCTATCGCTCGGTGCTCGAGCTCGCCGATCCGCTGTTGAACGGCTTGCCCTACGCCGTTTTCGTCCCGACGGGCCTTATCGACTCGGGATCGCGTGTGCCGACGTACGTCATGCGCGCAGCTCTCGCGTTTACCGAGGAGCCGAGCGTACGGTTGCCGGGGCGGAGACGGCCGTTCAAGCTCCGCACCGCGGACGATCGTGAGCGCGCGGCCGGACAGGCGGCGGAGCTGCTCCGGACGTTGCCCCTGCAGGAGGCCGAAGACGTGCTGCAGAGGCTCCGCGAGCTCCTGCCCGACGAGCGCTGGACGGAAGTCGATGCAGCGTTCGCGAGCGAGGCGTTGCTCGGCTGGGACGAGCTGCGCTCGCTCGTCGAGCGGGGCGTCACCGTCGGGTCTCACACTCGCGACCACGCCGTCCTTCACGAGCGGCAGGGCACAGGGGAGATCACCGCCCAGGTGGAGGGCTCGAAGTCAGCGATCGAGGATCGCCTCGGCGTCCCGTGCCGGCACTTCTCCTACCCGCACGGACATCCGAGCGACCTCTGCCGCGCCGCCGTCGAGGCCGCTCGTGAGGCGGGCTACAGTTCCGCCTTCATGAACGTCGGCGGCCCGGTGCGCGAGGGCATGGATCCGCTGCTGCTACCTAGGATCGCCATCGCCGGATCTCCGCCCGACGCCGCCCTGGTTGACCGCGTGCAGCTGAGTCACAGCAAGTGGTATCGCGTCGTGGCTGCGGAGCTTGGGCTTGGCTGACGAATTGCAGATCCGGCCGCCGACGCCTGCCGACTTGCCGGCGCTCGGGAGGCTCTACGAAGCGGTCAAAGGCAGGCCGCGACCCGAGTCCGTCACCCGCCACCGCCTCTTCGACACTCCGTGGGGAGACTCGGTAGCGCTGATCGCGGTCGACGGCGACGTCTGCGCATCGATGGCGGTCTACTGGCCCGTGGCCATGCGCGCCGGCGACGAGGTCTTGCTCGGCGCTCAGGGCATGGAGGCGGTGACGCACCCCGACTACCGCAACCGGCCGCGGCTCTTTCTGACCCTTGCCAAGCAGGGGCGGGACCTCGCCCTCGAGCGCATGCAGCTGATGTACACGTTTCCCAACGTGCGGTCGATCAAGCTCACCAAGCACGTCGGCGCCACGTATCTGGGCGAGGTGGGCGGCTGGGGAATCGACCTCGAGCGGCGGCGCCTGCGCCTGCCGAGACTCTCGCGCCGGGGCGCTGAGCCCGCAGCCGCACCGACGATCGACGAGCTCGCCGAGTTTGCGTCACGAGCTCACGCGCAGCCCGGTCTCGTACGCATCGACAAGAGCGCCGCATGGTTGTCATGGCGTTACTCCGACGCGACCTGCGAGAACTACCAGTGGGTCACCGAGCGGGACGCGACCGGGTCGCTGACCGCAGCCGCGTTGCTCGGCGAACGCGACCCGGCGCGGTGGGGCGACGACTTCGCGGGCATCTTCCGCGTCCACGAGCTCCTTGCTCTCGACGGACAGGCTGCACAGTCCGCGCTCGGAGAGGCGGTGGAACGAGTGCGCCGCACGGGCGCCCGGAAGCTCGACGTGCTGGTGAAGGATCCGATGCTCGAGCAGGCCGTCACGGCCACCGGTTTCACGCTCGAAGGCCGCCATCCCATGACGTCGCTCGCGAATCCGTCGAAGGCCTTCCCCTTCGACGCCTACGACTTCGATCGCTGGCGCATCATCAGCGGCGACCACGACTTCTTCTGATGCGGCGGGTCTGGCTTGTCCTCCCCGATCCGCTGACCACCAAGCTCTTTTTCTGGTGCGGGCTGACGGCAGGGCTTTCGGAGCGGCTCGGAGATCGGCTGGAAGTCGTCTTTCTCGAGCCGCGCAAGCAGGCGTCACGCTGGGCTGAGCTCGACGAGCTGCAGGTGAAGTACTACGAGGATGTCTTTCCCGAGCACGTCGCGTTCTCCGAGAGGGTCGCCCGGCGCGCTGACGCCTGGCTCGAGCAGCACTTCGGGTTCTGGCCGCTCGCGATTCGCTTCAACTACCGGCACGGCTTCCATGTCGAGCGAATGGCACACGGGCACGGCAATCCGTTCCTCGATCTCGACCACGCCGATCCGCTGCCGCGCTGGCAATGGGTGGAGCAGGGGATGCTGCGGTGGTACTTCTCGAAGAGGCGGTACGTGCCCAGCGCGCTGGTGAAGCGGATGCGGGACGAGTGCGACGCCGTCGTCGTGGCCAATCTCCAGACGCCGTCAGTGGCGCCCGTGCTGAATGCCGCGCGGCGGCTGGGGACGCCCGCCGTCGGCTACGTTGCGAGCTGGGACCACCCCGTGGGCAAGGGCGTCATCTCGTCTCACCTCGACGCTTACATCGTTCAGAACGACGTCATGCGGAGCGATCTCGAGCGGTATCACGGCGTCGACCCCGCACGCGCGATCGTCACCGGCTGGCCCCAGAGCGACTTCTTCCACGAACGGCGCCCGCCCGAGGACTTCGAGGCGTTATGCCGCCGGCACGGGTTGGATCCGTCGCGCCCCGTCGTACTGGTGATGGGAAACACGCCGACGAACACGCCGTACGAGCCGCTGTTCTTCGAGCGGCTGGTCGGCTGGTGGGAGGAGAGCGGCTCACGGCAGAGGTTTTCGTTGCTGTTTCGCCCGCACCCTCGTGACAAGAAGTGGGAGCAGCGGTTTGCGGCGGCGATGGGGCGGGAGGGGGCCGCCGTGCAGCCCGCCGGCGAGGCGGACATACGCTCGCTCGCCGTGATGCTCCAGTACGGCGCGTGCGTCGTGTCGAACGCCGGCACCATCCTGCTCGACTCACTCGTCAACGACCGGCCGGCGGTGTGCGTCCTCTACGACGAGGGTGCTCCGCCCGGGGAAACCTGGGCCGCGAAGAACGTGCTCGGCGTGCACTACCGCGAGCTCATGTCGTCCACGGCCTTCTATCGGGCTTCGACGTTCGACGACGTGACCGCGGCCATTGAACGTTGCCTCGATCAACCGGGCGAGCTCTCGGCGGAGCGGCGGCGCGTCGCACGGGAGGTCGTCGGGGAACTGGACGGGCGCGCCGGCGAGCGTGTCGTCGACGCGATCGTGCAGCGGGTAGGGGCGGCGTAAGTGACGCTGCAAATCTCAGTGATCGGCAGTGGTGCCGAGCACGAGGCGCGTGCCGCGGAGGTGGGCCGGCTGCTCGCCGAGCGTGGGGCGACGCTGGTCTGCGGTGGGCTGGATGAGGTGATGGCGGCTGCCGCGCGCGGTGCGAAGGAGGCGGGCGGCGTCACCGTTGGCATCCTGCCGGGCGAGTCGCGGGGGGCCGCGAATCCCTGGATCGACCACGTGGTCGTGACGGGCATCGGGCACGCGCGGAACCTCGCCGTGGCCGCGTCGGGTGATGCCGTGATTGCGGTGGGCGGCGGCTACGGCACGCTGGCAGAGATCGCATACGCGCGCATCCTGGGCCGCCCGGTCGTCGTGCTGGAACCGGGCTGGGACCTCGGGCGCGAGGGAGTCGAGCGCGCGTCTACCCCCGAGGAGGCAGTCGAGCTCGCGCTGTGCCTTGCGTCCGACAGTGAATGACCCCTGGGTGTTATTGACACGATTTCCGCTCACTTCCGTTACCCACGGGCTCGAATTTCCGCATTAGGCTCAAAGTGGGAGGAGGCTCGTGGGAGGCCCCCGAGTATCAGGCGGCGGAGATGCGGCGCAGGAGCTGGAGGGCGCCGGCTTTGTCCAGCATCTCGTTGAGGTTTCCGCACTTCGGCGACTGCACGCACGACGGGCACCCGCTCTCGCAAGGGCACCCAGCGAGCAGTTTTGTCGTGTCCGCCACCCAGTCGCCGAAGACCTCGTAACCCCGTTCGGCGATGCCCACGCCGCCCGGGTGGCCGTCGTACACGAACACCGTCGGCGCCCCGGTCTGGAAGTGAACGTTCGTTGACAGGCCGCCGATGTCCCAGCGGTCGCACATCGCGAAGAGCGGCAGCAGCGCGATGAGGGCGTGCTCGGCGGCGTGGAGCGAGGACAGCAGCTTCGGCATCCGCTCCAAGCCGTCCAGCACCGACTCCGAGGGCACGAACCAGACCGCTTCCGTCTCGAACGTCGCAGGCGGCAGGTCGAGCGCGATCGTCTCCAGCACCGCGCCGTCTCGGGTCGACTTGCGCTGGTACGCCACTACGTGCTCGGTCACGGAGACGCGTCCGAACGAGAGAGCGACGCCGCCGAGCTGCTCCGTGAGCACGGCGTCCTCGATGGCCGTCGTCGTGTCCTTCTTCGCCTGGGTATACCAGTCTCCGGAGAATGGCTCGACGAGCGCCGCCCCGACCACGAGATCGAGCTCCCCCACAAGATACGGCTCACCGAGGTGGAGGTAGACGGCGCCTGCGTGAACGGTCGAGTAGGCGCGTTCCCGCTCGACGATGCCTAGCACTGAGCCCGAGTCGGCCTCGACGACGAGCACTGAGTCCACGCCGGCCGATCGGAGTGAGATGCGTGCGGCCGGGTAGTCGCGGCCCGTCCACGTGAAGCCCGCGGCCGTGCGGCGCAGCTCGGGCAGTTCGGCGGCGCGCTCGAGTGCCTTGTCTCCGAGCGTCGCGCGGTCGTCGTCATCGAGCGGTGCCTCGTAGGCGGCGGCGAGCACGTGCCCATCGAGCACACGCGGATTCGCGTGATCGAGGATCGCGGCCTCGACACGCCGGCCGAGCAGCGCCTCCGGCTCGCGCATGAAGTACTGGTCGAGCGCGTCGTCGGAGGCGACGAGCACAGCGAGGCCGTGGCCTTGCCGGCCGGCGCGACCCCACTGCTGACGCAGGCTGGCGACGGTACCCGGGAAACCCACCGAGATCACGCAGTCGAGGAGGCCGATGTCGATACCGAGCTCGAGCGCATCTGTCGCCGACACGCCGAGCAGCTCGCCCGCAGCGAGCCGCCGCTCGATGTCGCGCCGCTGCGCCGGCGTGTAACCGGCGCGGTAGGGCGAGAGCCGGTCCTTGTACTCGCGGCCGAGCCGGTCGAGGGCGAAGCGATGGATCAGCTCCGCTGTCTTGCGGCTCTTCGCAAAGCAGAGCGTCCGCAGTCCTCGCTCGACGAGCTCCGCGAGCAGGCGGGCACCCTCACCGAGCGCACTGGCGCGGAGGTTGAGCTCCTCGTCGGTCACCGGAGGGTTCCAGAGCACGACCGTTCTCTCGGCCCGCGGCGCCGAGTCCCCGGAGACCACCGTCGCCTGGAGACCCGTAAGCGTCTGCGCCAGCTCGCCCGGGTTCGCAATCGTGGCGCTGGCGAGCAGGAACTGTGGGTCGGCGCCGTAGACCGCCGCGAGCCGCCGCAGGCGTCGCAACACGTTGGCTACATGCGAGCCGAAGACGCCGCGGTACACGTGGGCCTCGTCGACGATGACGTACTCGAGGTTCGCGAGCACGTCTCCCCAGCGGTCGTGATGAGGCAGGACGCCGAGGTGGAGCATGTCCGGGTTGGAGAGGATGGCGTTGGCCCACGTCCGTACCTGGCGCCGCTGATCGGTGGGCGTGTCGCCGTCGTAGATGGCCGGCCGCACGCCCGGCACGCCGAGAGCGGTAAGGCTGCGCGCCTGATCCTGCGCGAGAGCTTTCGTCGGATAGAGGTACAGCGCTCGCGCCTTTGGGTCTCGCGCGATCGCGTCCAGGACAGGGAGGTTGAAAGCCAGCGTCTTGCCGCTCGCCGTGCCGGTTGTGACCGCGACGTGCTCGCCGCGTGAGGCCGCCGCCCACGCCTCCGCCTGGTGGTCGAAGAGGGTCGTGATGCCCTGCCGCTCGAGCGCTGCGACCACGCGCGCATCGAGCTCGTCGGGAAGCGGCGCCGTAGACGCCTCGCGGGCGGTCTCAGTGCCGACGTACGCGACCTCCTCGCCCATGAGCAATTCGTCGGTGAGCGCGATCTCGACGGTCACGCGCTCAGTGTCGCAGCAGCATGTGGGCGATAGGCTGCACGCGATGTCCGCCGAGGAGAACAAGGCGCTCGTTCGCCGCTTCTACGAAGAGGTGTGGAGCCGAGGCAACACGGATGTCGCGTACGAGGTCTTCGCCGACGACTACGTTCGCCACGACCTACGACCGGTCGCGGCGTTGCCAGGGCCCGCCGGACAGAAGAAGGTTGCGGACGACTTCCAAGCCGCCTTCCCGGATCTCGAGTTCACGATCGACCTGATCGTCGGCGAAGGCGAGTGCGTCGTCGGACGCTGGACGGCGTCCGGTACTCATCTCGGCTCATGGGGAGAAGTCGAGCCAACTGGCAGGAGGGCGACGTTCTCCGCCGTAAACATCTTTCGCTTCGAAGACGGGAAGGTGGCCGAGCTCTGGAACCACCGCGACGACCTCGGCCTCATGGAGCAGTTGGGCGTGCCGGTCCACGCGGGCGCACGTCCTTCCTAGGGTTGGCCCACGCTCACCCTTCGGCCACGACGTCCAGCGTTCGCGGCTCGAAGCCCTCCAGCAGTTCCTGAATGCTCGCTACGCGCTCGTGGTAGCCGGCGGCCGCGCGCCAGTTCTTCACCGCATCCATGCTCATCCAGGGGCCGAAGCTGACGAACGTCGACGGGCTCTCCGCGTCGCGGAGAAGGCGCGCCCGCGGACCTAGACCCTGGAGGTGGCTCCATTCGATCCACTCCTTCCAGCGCCTGATGAACTCGTCCTCCGAGCCCGGCTTCACGCGCCACGTCGTGTGCGTGTACGTCTCGGCCATGTCAGCCTCCCTCTGGACGGCGGTGCCCGGATCGTACTGCTAGCGTCGCGCCGTGTCGGTCGCGCGCTGCCTGACCATCGCAGGCTCCGATTCTGGCGGCGGCGCCGGCATTCAGGCCGACCTCAAGGCGTTCGCACGGGCCGGTTGTTACGGGATGAGTGCGATCGTGGCGCTAACCGCGCAGAACACCGTCGGCGTGACCGCCGTGCAGGAGGTGGCGCCCGAGTTCGTGCGTGCGCAGCTCGACGCGGTCTTCTCCGACATCGGCGTCGATGCGGCGAAGACGGGCATGCTCTTCTCGCGTCAGATCATCGAAACGGTGGCCGACTTCCTCGCCGAGCGCCCGCTTCCGCTCGTAGTCGACCCGGTGATGGTCTCCACCAGCGGCGCGCAGTTGCTGCAGGAGGACGCGGTCGAGGCGCTCGTAACGCGTCTCTTCCCGCTGGCGACCGTCGTGACGCCGAACCTCGACGAGGCACAGGCGCTCGGCGAGGTAGACACCGAGGACCGGGGCGTGCTGGCCGAGCAGCTGCACGCGCTGGGAGCGCCGGCGGTGCTCGTGACTGGCGGCCACGGCGAGCGCCCCGTCGACCATCTGTTCACCTCCGGGCGTCACGTTGAGATCCCGGTCGAGCGTCACGATGTGGCGGCGACGCACGGCGCGGGGTGCACCCACTCGGCGACGTTGACGGCGTTGCTCGCGCAGGGCGAGTCGCTCGAGGAGGCGGCGCGAGGCGCTGCTGAGGCAGCGGCCGATGCCGTGGCTCACGGACTCGTCGATCTGGGTGAGGGAGAAGGGCCCGTGGACGTGCTGCCATGTCGCAGACGCTCGGTGACCTCGGCGAGCTCGGGCTGCTCGCCGAGCTCGAGCGGCGCGGCCTGGCGAAGGGGATCGCCGACGACGCCGCGCTGCTGGACGACGGGCTCGTCGTCACGCAGGACGCGCTCGTCGAGGACGTCCACTTCACTCTTCGACCGCATCTCGTGGCGCGACCTCGGCTTCAGTGCCGCGGCGGTCAACCTCTCCGACCTCGCTGCGTGCGGAGCCGTGCCGGACGGGCTCTTGGTCTCGCTTGGGCTGCCTGTCGATACGGCTGTCGCATCGGTCATCGAGCTGTATGAGGGGATCGCCGAGACCGGTATCGACGTCATCGGGGGAGACACGACGTCGGCGGACTCGGTCTACCTCTCGGTAACGGCCTTAGGGCACTCGGAGCGCGTTCCAGGTCGAGCCGGCGCCCTTCCCGGCGATCTCCTCGTCGTGACCGGCCCTCTCGGCGCCGCGGGTGCTGCGTTCCGCCGGGCCGCGCTCAGGCGTCCGCCGATCCGGCTCGACGAAGGACGCGCGCTCGCCGCGCACGCCCACGCGCTGATCGACATCTCCGACGGCATCGCGCGTGATGCAGCGCACATCGCCGAGCGCTCTCGCTGCCGCCTTGTGATCGACCTCGACCACGTCCCGCTGGCGGACGACGCGACGGTCGACGACCTGGGTTTCGGAGAGGATTACGAGCTCCTGGCCGCGGTCGTAGATTCCGGCCCGTTCATGGTGATCGGGCGCTGCGAAGAGGGTGAGGGAACCGAGCTGCTGCTGGACGGCAGGCCGTACGAGCTCGGCGGTTGGGAGCACTTCAGGTGACCGAGCTCCGCCCCGGGACGGACGCCGACATCGAGAGTATGAAACGAGCGTTGTTCGAGGCCGTCTCGTGGAACCCCGAGCGCGAGCTGCCTCCGTACGAATTCGTGATCGCCCATCCGGAGCTCGCGCGATATCACGAAGGCTGGGGACGCAACGGTGACCTCGCAGTGATCGCCGAGGATCATGGGGAGGTCGTCGGCGCCTCGCTTTGCCGCGTATTCACGCCCGAGGACCACGGCCACGGCTACGTCGACGACGAGACGCCCGAGCTCGCGGTCGCCGTCTGGGACGGGCACCGCGGCGAAGGCATCGGGACGCGGCTGATGGCCGCGATCGAAGACGCGGCGCGAGCGGCTGGGTTCTCGCAGATCAGCCTCTCGGTCGACGCCGACAACCCCGCGCGGAGGTTGTACGAGCGCCTCGGCTACGAGACACTCACCGTCGATGATGACGGTGTACGGATGCTGAAGGAGCTTTGAGTGATCTCCTGCTCGAACTGCGGCGCGGAGAATCCGGCCGGGCAGAAGTTCTGCGGGGAGTGCGGCACCGCGCTCGCGGCGACCTGCGGCTCTTGCGGTGCTGTGAATCCGCCGGGCCAGAAGTTCTGCGGCGAGTGCGGGACGCCGCTGGGGGCCTCGTCTGGGCCTGCTGCGGCACCTGCGGTCGCCGTCGAGCGGCGCCTCGTCTCCGTGCTCTTCGCCGATCTAGTCGGCTTCACGCCGCTGTCGGAGGACCGCGACGCGGAAGAGGTGCGCGACCTCCTCTCCCGCTACTTCGAGGTGGCGGCCGACGTGATCGGGCGCTACGGCGGCGTCGTCGAGAAGTTCATCGGCGATGCGGTGATGGCGGTGTGGGGCACGCCCGTCGCGCAGGAGGACGATGCCGAGCGCGCCGTACGCGCGGCGCTCGAGCTCGTTGCCGCCGTGAGCGCGTTCGGTGGCGAGACTGGGATGCCGGAGCTCGGCGCTCGCGCCGCGGTGCTGACCGGCGAGGCGGCGGTCAATCTCGGCGCCGCAGGGCAGGGCATGGTCGCGGGCGACCTCGTCAACGCAGCCTCCCGCGTGCAGGGTGCAGCTGATCCGCACACGGTGCTCGTCGGCGATCCGACTCGGCGGGCAACGGAAGCGGCGATCGCGTACGCGGACGCTGGTCTCCACGAGCTGAAGGGGAAGACGGAGGCGATGCAGCTCTGGCGTGCTCTCCGCGTGACCGCCGGTCGGGCCGGCGGACTGAAGTCGCAAGGTCTCGAGCCGCCGTTCGTCGGCCGGGATCGCGAGCTACGGCTCGCGAAGGAGCTCTTCCATGCCTCGGCGCCGACGAGCACAAGGCGCATCTGCTCTCGATCACCGGCATCGCAGGCATCGGCAAGTCGCGGCTCGCATGGGAGCTCTACAAGTACCTCGACGGCATCACCCAGGATGTCGTCTGGCACCGCGGCCGTTGCCTGGCCTACGGCGACGGCGTGACGTACTGGGCGCTCGCCGAGATGGTCCGGATGCGCGCAGGCATCGCCGAGGGCGAGGACGATACGACGGCGTGGTCGAAGCTCGACGCCGTCCTCGAGAGCGCGGTCGAAGACGTCGAGGAACGCGCATGGATCCGACCGCGCGTCGCCCAGCTCCTGTCGCTCGAGGGGCGTTCGGACCTCGAGCAGGCCGAGCTGTTCGCCGGGTGGCGTCTCTTCTTCGAGCGGCTCGCGGAGCGCGACCCGGTCGTGCTCGTCTTCGAGGACATGCAATGGGCCGACGCACCGTTGCTCGAGTTCGTTGCGTACCTCCTCGAGTGGTCGCGCAATCACCCGATCCTCGTGGTCGCGCTCGCCCGCCCCGGGTCGGACGAACGCAAGGCGCAGTGGGCGGCCGGGTTGAGGAACGCAACCACGCTCTCTCTCGAGCCTCTGTCGACCGAGGCGATGGAGAAGCTGCTCGACGGCTTCGTCCCGGGTCTCTCCGACGACCTTCGCACGCAGATCCTCGAGCGCTCGGAAGGAGTTCCCCTCTACGCCGTCGAGACGGTGCGCATGCTCATCGACCGTGGCCTGCTCGAGCAGGTCGGAGACGAGTACCGACCTACGGGCCCGATCGAGGCGCTCGAAGTACCCGAGACCCTGCAGGCGCTGATCGCTGCTCGCCTGGACGGCCTGCCGGCCGAGGAGCGCTCGTTGGTCCAGGACGCCGCGGTGCTCGGCAAGACCTTCAGCAAGTCCGCGCTCGCCGCCGTGTCGGGCTCAGGCGACGGCGATCTCGACACCTTGCTGGCCGCGCTGGTGCGGAAGGAGGTCCTCTCGCTCCAGGCGGATCCCCGGTCACCGGAGCGCGGTCAGTACAGCTTCCTCCAGGACCTCCTGCGCCAGGTCGCCTACGAGACACTGTCGCGGAAGGAGCGCAAGACGAGGCATGTTGCGGCGGCCTCGTATCTCGAGCAGCAGTGGGAGGAGGGTGACGACGAGCTCGTGGAGATCGTCGCCTCGCACCTGCTGTCGGCGCTCGAGCTCGACCCCGACGCAGCCGATGCGCTCGAGCTGCGGACGAACGCCGAGGCGATGCTCGTCCGCGCAGGCGAACGGGCGGCCACCCTTGGCGCGAACGACAGCGCGCAACGGTACTTCGAGCAGGCCCTCGAGCTCGCTGACAGCCCGCTGCGCGCAGCCGAGCTCCACGAGCGCGCAGGCCAGATGGCGACTTTTGGGAGTCGCACGCCCGAGGCCCGCGCGCATTTCGAGGCGGCGATCGAGGGGTTCGAGGGCATCGGGCTAACGCACCCGGCTGCCCGCGTTCGGTCGCGTCTGGGGTTGCTCACCTGGGCGCAGGAGGGCGACATCGCGAAGGCGATCGTGTACATGGAGTCCGCCTTCGACGTGCTCGCCGCCGACGAGCGCGACGCCGATCTCGCCCAGCTGGCGGTCTCGCTCGCCCGTCCGCTGTTCTTTACCGGCCGCCACGACGACGCGATGGCGCGCAACGAGCTTGCGCTCGAGATCGCGGAGTCGCTGGAGCTGCCGGAGGTGCTCTCGCACGGCCTCAACACGAAGGCCCTGATCCTCTCGGCGCGAGGGAGGCCAGAAGAAGCCTGGCTGCTGATGCGTCATGCGCTGGAGGTGGCGCTCACCCATGACCTGTCCACGGCCGCGCTTCGCGCGTACATCAACTCCACGGCACTCGTCGCCTGGCGGAACCGTGAGCGCGAGGCTCTCGAGCTGGCCCTCAAGGGTCAGGAGCTGGCAAGGAAGGTAGGCGATCGAGACTCAGAGCACTTCCTCGAAAGCTGGGTCCGCAGTATTCGCACGACACTCGGCGAATGGGACGCTGTCATGGCCGACGACCATCCGCCCGAGGACGAGCTGCAGGCGCGAGTGGACTCTTTCCATGTACGGGAGTCTCGTCCCGATACTTGCGGCACGAGGCGAGCTGGAGGAGGCCAGGCGCCGGCTCGAGGCGGTTCGGCCGCTTGTCGACCCGGAGGAAGCGCAGGATCGCTCGAATTTCAAGACGATGGAAGCGTGCGTGCTCGCCGCCGAAGGCCGGTCGCGAGAGGCGCTCTCTGCGGCCGAGGAGGCGATCTCCGTCCGCGAGGATATGCCAGGGGGGCTTGCGACAGTCGGCGGTGGATACACGATTGCGCTCGAGGCCGCATTTGCCCTCGGTGACGATGCGAAGGTGGACGAGCTCCTGGCCATCGTCGAACACCTACCGCCTGGCGAGTTGAGCCCCTTTCTCCGCGCGACCGGTGCCCGCTTCACCGCTCGGCGCGCAGCACGTGATGGTGACGGCGATACCGCGGCGGCCGGCTTCTCCGCCGCCGCCCGGATCTTCCGCGAGATCGAGTACTCGTTCGACCTCGCTGTCGTGCTGCTCGAGCACGCCGAGTGGCTCGCGGAAATGGGCAGACTCGATGATGCCGCGCCGCTCGCGACCGAGGCGCGCGAGATCTTCGAGCGGCTGCGGGCGAGGCCCTACATCGAACGGCTCGATCGGCTCCCGGTGGGAGCTACGGCGTGAGCCACTCGGCCCACGCCTGCTCGTAGCGCGAGCGCGGGTACGCGCCGATCACCTTGTCGCGATCCTCGCCGCCCGCGAAGAGGATCGCCGTCGGAATCGAGAGCACCCCGTAACGGGCGGCCGTGGCGACGTTCTCGTCGATGTTGAGCTTCACGAAGCGGACGCGTCCGTCGTGCTCGGCGGCGAGCGCCTCGAAGATCGGCTCGACTGCCCGACACGGCCCGCACCACGGCGCCCAGAAGTCGACGACGACCGGGTCGCCGGCGTCGAGCACCTCCTGCTGGAACGTCGCGTCGGTGACTTCGTCCACGGTGGACTTATAGCCGTCCGGCGAGCGCCCGGGCTCTCAGCACAGGCACCTTCCACACGGCCT
The DNA here is from genome assembly GCA_963711315.1 of uncultured Actinomycetes bacterium. Classification (GTDB taxonomy): domain Bacteria; phylum Actinomycetota; class Thermoleophilia; order Gaiellales; family Gaiellaceae; genus PALSA-612. Next base: position 27,493 of record CAVQDQ010000004.1, on the reverse strand, counting down.
CGAGGAAGATGCTCTTGCTCATCTTGGAGGCGCCTGCCTCGCGGTCGGCGAACGTGATCGGGATCTCGACGACGCGGAATCCGGCACGGAGCGCGCGGTATGTGGTCTCGATCTGGAAGGCGTAACCCGTAGAGGAGACCGCGTCGAGGTCGAGAGCCTCCACCACGGCCCGCCGGTAGCACTTGAAGCCCCCCGTGAGGTCGCGTATGCCGACGCCGAGCAGCACGCGCGCGTAGAGCGAGCCTCCCGACGAGACGAAGCGGCGCAGGGGGCCCCAGTTCTCCACGCCTCCGCCCTCGACGTAGCGCGAGCCGAGCACGAGATCGGCGTGCTCTGCTGCGGCGAGCAGCCGCGGCACGTCGTGGGGGTCGTGCGAGAAGTCGCAGTCCATCTCCAGGATCAGCTCGGCTCCGTCCGAAAGCGCCCGCCGGAACGCGGCCAGGTACGCGGGCCCTAGGCCCTCCTTCCGCGGTCGGTGGAGCACGTCGACGAAGTCGAGCTCGTCGGCGAGCTCGTCGGCGAGCCGTCCGGTTCCGTCGGGTGAGTTGTCATCGATTACGAAGACGCGTGCATCGTCAGGCAGCACGCCGCCGAGCGCGCGCAGCATCGGCTCGAGATTCTCGCGCTCGTTATATGTGGGCAGACAGACGATCGCGCGCACGGCCGTATCATCGCGGGCGAGATGGCAACCCTGCCCACCAACGCCGACGTAGCCACGCAATTCGAGCTGCTGGCCGACATCTTCGAGCTCGAAGACGTCGCAGTCGTTCCGCGTGCTCGCGTACCGGCGAGCGGCGACGCGGATCCGCGAGACGGGCACCTCGGTCGCGCAGATGGCCCTCGAAGGCAAGGCCAAGGAGCTTCAGGGAATCGGCAAGACGATCGAGGAGAAGATCGTCCAGATCGTCGAGGACGGCGAGGTGCACGCGCTGACGAAGCACAAGCAGCTCGTGCCTGCGGAGGTGGTGGAGTTCATGCGCATTCCGGGCCTGGGGCCGAAGACGGTCCGGCGGATCTGGCACGAGCTCGGCATCACGACGCTCGACGGCCTGCGCGAGGCCGCTGAATCGGAGCAGCTACGCACGCTGTCGGGATTGGGCCCAAGGAGCGAGGAGAACGTTCTGAAGGCCCTCGCCGAGACGAAGCGTGACGCCGGCGGCCCCACGAGAGCCCTCCTCGGCGTTGCGCTGCCGCTCGTGCTGGAGGCGGTCGAGGAGCTTCAGCGCCCATCCAGCTGCCCTCAAGGTGTCGGAGGCGGGAAGCGCGCGGCGCAGGCGAGAGAACGTCCGCGACGTCGACATCATCGCGACTGCCCGCGATCCCGACGCGCTCATCGCGCACTTCACCGAGCTGCCGTGGGTGGTGGAGGTGGCGGCCCGCGGTGGCACGAAGGCGACCGTCGTGTCCGGACACGGCCTTCGCTTCGACCTCCGTGTCGTTCCGCCCGAGTGCTACGGCAACCTGCTCCAGCACTTCACGGGCTCGAAGAACCACAACATCGCCATGCGGGAAGAGGCGCAGCGGCGCGGGCTCTCGATCTCCGAGTACGGCGTCCTCGTCACCGAGACCGGCGAGACGATCACGCACCGGGACGAGAAGGAGCTGTACGAGTTCCTCGGCTACCAGTTCGTCCCACCGGAGCTACGCGAGAACGCCGGCGAGCTGGAGGCGGCGCGGGAAGGTTCGTTGCCGAAGCTCGTCGAGCTGCGACAGCTCAAGGGCGACCTGCACGCGCACACGACCTGGTCGGCGGACGGGCACAACACGGTCGAGGAGATGGCGCTCGCGGCCGTCGAGCGTGGCTACGAGTACCTCGCGATCACCGACCACTCGCACTACCTGAGGGAGGGCCGGATGGAGGCGCAGGACAGGGAGATCGATGCCGTCAACAAGCAGCTCGCGCCCTTCCGGCTGCTGAAGGGCGTAGAGGTCAACATCCGCGCCGACGGCTCGCTCGACGTTCCGGACGAGGTGCTCGCCGAGCGCGACTGGGTGGTGGCCTCGATCCACTCCGCATTCCATCGAGATCCGACCGAGCGGCTGTGCGGCGCCATGGAGAATCCGCACGTCGACTCCATCGGCCACTTGACCGGGAGGAAGATCGGCCGCCGTGAGGGCATGTCCATCGATCCGGGGCGTGTGATCGAGACGGCCGCGCGAACCGGTACTGCGCTCGAGATCAACTCCCAGCCCGACCGCCTGGACATGCCGGATCCGCTGGCGCGGCTGGCGGGCGAGGAGGGGATCCTCGTACCGGTGACCAGCGACGCCCATCGTGAGTCGACCCTTGCCTACGTCGAGCTCGGGATCGGTCAGGCGCGCCGCGCGTGGCTGACGAAGAAGCACGTGCTGAACACGCGCTCGTGGGCGCAGATCGAGAAGACGCTCAAGCGATGAGCAGCTTCCGCGAGGACGGCGCCGAGGCGCTGGAGTGGGCGGCGCGCTACCTGGAGCGTGTCGGCGAGCTGCCCGTGCTCGCGCAGGTCGAGCCCGGCTACGTGCGGTCGCGCCTTCCGGCGTCGCCTCCGGATCAGGGCGAGCCGTTCTCGGCGGTCCTGAAAGATGTCGAGGAGATCCTCCTGCCGGCGATGACCCACTGGCAATCGCCGCGCTACTTCGCGTACTTCGGCATCTCCAGCTCCGAGCCCGCCATCCTCGCGGAGCTCCTTGCCGCAACGCTCAACCAGAACGCGATCGTCTGGCGCACGTCGCCGGCCTCGACCGAGCTCGAGGGCGTCGTCCTCGACTGGGTGGCCGAGCTGCTCGGGCTGCCGTCCGGCTGGCATGGCCACATCGAGGACACCGCCTCTACTTCCACGCTCGTCGCGCTGGCCGCCGCCCGCGAGCTCGCTCCTGACAGGCCGGTCGTCGTTGCGTCCGAGCATGCTCACTCGTCCGTCGAGAAGGCCGTGAAGACGCTCGGTCTGGAGCTGCGCAAGGTGCCGGTCGACGACGCATTCCGGCTGCGGCCGGACAGCCTCGATCTGGCCGGAGCCTGCGCGGCCGTCGCCACGGTAGGCACGACGTCGACAGGGTCGGTCGATCCCGTGCCCGCGATGGCAGACGCGTGCGAGCAGGCCGGCGTGTGGCTCCACGTCGATGCTGCGTATGCCGGGTCGGCCATGGTCTGCCCGGAGCTTCGCTGGGCCTTCGAAGGCGTCGACCGCGCCGACTCACTCGTCGTCAACGCGCACAAGTGGATGCTCGTGCCCGTCGACTGCTCGCTGATCTGGAGCCGCCGTCCCGAAGCCTTGCGCGCAGCCTTCTCGCTCGTGCCCGAGTACCTGCGGACGAGCGAGGAAGTCGAGAGCATCGCCGAATACGGGCTCGCGCTCGGCCGGCGCTTTCGTTCTCTCAAGCTGTGGGCGGTGCTGCGCTGCTATGGCCGTGAGGGCTTGCAGCGCATGATCCGCGAGCACGTGCGGCTGGCGGAGCTGTTCGAGAGCTGGGTGCGCGCAGAGCCGGGTTGGGAGATCTCGGCGCCACGGCACTTCTCGCTCGTCTGCTTCCGCCGGGACGGGTCGGACGAGGAGAACGAGTTGCTCCTCGAGCGCGTCAACGCGACGGGCGAGCTCTTTCTCTCGCACACGAAGCTCGGCGGACGCTACGTGTTGCGGCTGGCGATCGGGCAGGAGCGAACGAGTGAGCCTGATGTGAGTCTTGCTTGGGAGGTCCTGCGACGCGAGGCCGCCTCCCTGTGAATCGATTGGCACACACTCGGCACGCTTGCGTCACCCACAGGTCTGGAATCCCTCCGTACGCTCAAGGCGGGAGGAGGCGAGGGGAGGCCCCAGGCTCAGGCGGCGTTGAGCTGCTCGAGCGCGGCGTCGTGAAGGGCGACGCGGTAGCGCCAGAGCGCGCGCCCCGTCTGTACAGCCGTTCACGGATCGGGCCGGAGAGCTCCTCCGCCGTGCCCCAGCGTGCCTCGGCGATCTCGGCCGTGTCCAGCGGAGCGAGCACCTCCGCGTCGGTCGTGGCGGAGAAGACATGCGTGACCCACGGCACGGACTCGTCGGCGAAGCGGAACACCGCCTCCGCACGGACGAGGTAGCGCTCCAGCGAGATGGCCACTCCCAGCTCCTCGAGCCCTTCACGCACGATGCCTGCGACGAAGTCTTCGCCGACCTTCACGCCACCACCCGGCGTCCGCCAGATGCCCGGCTCGAAGTGCGGCTTGCGGATCAGCGCCAGTCGGTCGCCGTTCGTGACGAAGAGCGTGACGTCGTGCCGCCGCCCCGGGCTGTAGGTGATCAGGGCGAGCTCCGGGTCCGAAACCTCGCCCTCCCATCGCAGAACGAACGGCTCGCCGTAACGCTCGCGGACCGGTGCGAGCACCGATTCGTCGATATGCGTCATAGCCTTGCGAGCAGCTCAGCGAGAGCCCTCGGGCCGTCGACGACGAGATCGGCCCTGTGGGCCAGCTCGTCGGGAGCCTCGTCAGACGCGACCGCGATGCGAACGGCCACCTCCAGGCCGTCGAGACCGCGGAACGCATCGAGGTCGGTCGTGTCGTCGCCGGCGTACAGCGCGCGTCGCAGGGCGCCTTCGTCGAGCAGCCGCACGACCGCCGTACCCTTGTCCGCGTTGATCGGGGGCCGGATCTCGAGCACGCGCCGCCCCCAACGAGGACGCAATCCCTGCTCGAGCGCGCGGTCGGCGACGGCGCGAAGAGCATCCTCGGCTGCGGCCGCGTCGTCCGCAGACCGGTAGTGGAAAGAGAGCGTGAGTCGCTTTCCCTCCTCCGCAGGCCAGTCGACAGACGCGGCGAACGCCGCCAGCCGCTCCGCCCACTCGTCCGCGCCCGGCTCCAACTCCAGGCCGTGCTCGCCGACGTACCGCACGCCGGCGACGCCCACGACTCGCGCGGCATCCGCGCCCGGCCGTCCGCTGAGGCACGCCACGAGCGCATAGCGCTCGACGAGCCTCGAGAGCGCGGCGCGCGTCTCCTCCGGCACCACCGCCTCGTCCGGCCGGGAGACGATCGGCGCCAGCGTGCCGTCCACGTCGAGGAGGATCGCCGCTTCCGCGGGGCGCTCGGCGAGCCGAGCCAGGAGATCGGAAGCCACGCTCATACAATAGGCCGGTGCGCCTCGTCCTCATCGGTATCGCGGCGGGGTTTTTCGGGGCGCTCTTCGGAGTCGGCGGCGGGATCGTCATCGTGCCGCTGCTCATCCTCCTCGCCGCCTATCCCGAGCGGTCGGCGATGGCGACCTCACTCGCGGCCATCGGGCTGATCGCCCTGGAAGGAGCGATCTTCTTCGCACTGCACGGCGACGTCGAGTTCAAGTATGCGGCGCTGATGGGCATCCCCGCCACGGTAGGCGTGCTCGGCGGGACGAGTCTCCAGCAGCGGGTGCCCTCGCGCACACTCTCCCTCGCGTTCGCCGGGCTGCTGACGGCGATCGGCATCGTCCTCCTCGTCTGATGGACAAAGTGGCGCTTGCCATCGCGCTCGGCCTCGTCGCGGGCGTGCTCGCAGGCCTGTTCGGCGTGGGCGGCGGGATCCTGTTCGTGCCCACGCTGTCGCTGGCGCTCGGTCTCGACCAGCTGCACGCACAGGCCACATCGCTGGCGGCGATGCTCCCTGTCGTCGCGGTCGGAACCTGGCGCCAGACCCGTTACGGCCACGTGCGCATGCGGTCGGCGCTCGTGCTCGGCCTTGCCGGCATTGTCGGCATCGTGGGCGGAGGCTTCCTTGCCGAGTCGTTGCCGGAAGACACATTGGAGCGGCTGTTCGGTGTGCTCCTGCTCTGTGTGGCGGCCCAGCTTGCGTGGCGGTCTTCCCGGCGCGCCACGTAAAGCCGCGGGCGACAGCCGCGTCGTGTTGCCATAATCAGCGCGATGGTGGGCTTGCGGGGCTTTGCGCTCGCATTGACAGTGCTGCTCGGGCTCGCGGCTCAGGCGGGGGCCGAGACTGGCGCGCAGGAGCAGTCCACGACCGCTGCGTCGGCGTACGGCATCAAGGTGCTGCTTCCGAACCAGCTGCCCATCGTCGCCGGCCTCGTGGACGGCGCCGCCACCACGGAGGCGTCGCCCGTCTCCTTCTCGTATCCGGAAGACGGCTCCGTCGTTCATGCCGAGAGCGTGGCGGGCCGCTCGTGGGCGACAGGCGTCAATGCTCAGGCGCGCGCCGACCTGCGAGTTGTGTCGCTGTTCGGCGGCGAGGTGACCGTTGGTGCTGTCGTCGCCCGCACGCAGGCATCGGCCAGAACGGGTGAAGAGAGCTTCTCCGGCACGAGCGTCACGAGCCTGACGGTGCTCGGCCAGTCGATCGAGCCTGCGCCCGACCTCCGCGTCCCGCTCGCCGACTGGGGGCACCTCACGCTCCTCCAGGAGCGCACGGCGGGTGAGTCCACACACCGGGGCTGGATCACGGCCGTCGACGTCCGGCTCGATGCCGATCACGCGGGCTTGCCCGTGGGCACGCGGATCCTGGTCGGCTATGCAGAGGCCTCCGCGACCGCGACTCAGCCCACGGTCGCCAAGCCGGCAGCGACGGAGTCGGCCAAGCCGCGTGCTGTGCTGCCCCCGGCGGTCGCCGAGCCGGCCGTACGCCCTGCGAGCAGGCGCGGGCTCGGGATTCCGCCCGACATGGCGCGGCCCGGAACGGCCGGTCCTTCCCCGCTCGTCCAGATCGCCCCCAAGGTGACGAAGCGGCTGACGGCTGCCGGCTACGTCTTCCCCGTGTACGGCCCGTCAGGCTTCGGCGACACCTTCGGCGCGGCGCGCGCGGACACCGGCTGGCATCACGGGCAGGACATCTTCGCCGCGCTCGGTTCGCCCGTGCTCGCTGTGACCGATGGCACGGTCTTCTCGGTCGGGTGGAACACGGTAGGCGGCAACCGGCTGTGGCTGCGCGACCGCGACGGCAACGAGTTCTACTACGCCCACCTGGCCGCGTTCTCGCCGCTGGCGGTCGACGGCGGGCGCGTGCAGGCGGGTGACGTCGTCGGGTTCGTCGGCAACACGGGCGACGCGGACACCACGCCTTACCACCTGCATTTCGAGATCCACCCGTCGTCGTTGCTCTTTCTCGGCTACGACGGCGTCGTCAATCCGTACCCCTACCTCCGCGCCTGGCAGCACGCGACCGACGTCGACTTCCCCTCGGCGGCCGTGTGGGCCCCGACTCTGCGCGCGACAGGTCGTGCGCCCGCCGCCGGCGCCATGCTCCTCCAGTCGACGGACATCTCGGTCGCCAACGGGCTCGACCCGGGCTCGCTGGCGCGCGCGATCGCTCCGGCCGCAGGCGGCCGGAGCGTCGCTCGCGAGTTGCAGAGGTCGCTACCTAAGCGCTAGCTAGGCGGGAACGGTCTCGACCTGTTCCTGGCCGTTGTACGAGAACTCGCCGCCGGACACTCGTCCCTTCACCCAGCTCCGGGTCTCCGGGCCCGTGAACGGGTTGAAGAAGATGCCGATCGCGACGCCGATGAGGATCAGGAAGACGTTGCGGAGACCGTGGCTCTCCTTGCCGGCCTGCACCCGGTCGGCCGCGAAGCGTAGCTCCGCCACTGCGCGCTTGAGGTTCTCCTGGACTTCTTCGTCCTTCGCCACCTTGCTGGCGATCCCGGAGACGCCCTTCGGCGGCGCAAGCCCGTCGTAGATCTGCTTCGCCGCGAGGAACGCGCTGCGGAGGCTCTCCCGGAACTCTTCATCGGTGATCGCCCGCTCCACGTACGGGCGTGCCGTCTCGGCGGCACCTAGGACCTTGCTCGTGGACTTGCTCATGCGTTCACCCCGCTTCCGTATCGTTCTTTCGAGTGTACCCCCGTCGCCCACGCCTTACGCACGTGACTCTCGCCGTAGCGCTGGCGGCGATCGCCATGGCCGGCTGCGGCGGCAAGAGCGACGCCGGCGAGCCGCTCGCGACGAGGCCGTCTCCGGCCCCGGCTTCACATTTTCGGCTCCCCAGGGGAGAGAGCTTTCGCGCGCGCCGCGCTCGGTCAGTGTTCTGCCCGCCGAGGAAGGCAGTCAGGAGCTGGTGTCGGTCACTGTCTTCCCACTCGTCAAGCCGTATCGGCCCGCTCTGTGGACGCAGGCGGCAGAGGAGCTCGACGGCGTGGCCGAGCGGCTGGCCAAGAGCCTCGGGGGCGAGCTGGAGCAAGAGCCGAAGACCGTGCGGCGAGGAGGGCTGCGCGGGCGGCTGTACGAGATCGGCTACGAACGGCAGGGCGTTGAGCTACGTCAGCGGCTGACGTTGCTTCTCAGCAGGCGAACCGAGTATCAGCTGCTCTGTCGCTGGGAGGCTTCTACCGACACTCCGGAAGACTGCGGGATCCTCGAGACGACCTTCAAGACCTCCGCGTAGCGGCCGCCTGCCGCTCTGCGGCCGCAGGCCGCCGGGCATGAGTGACGACGGCGCCGTCGAAGGCCCTCTCGAGCACCTCGTCCATGGAGTCGACGAGCACGAACTCCAACTCGTCGCGTGCCTCGGGCGGCAGGTCGACGAGGTCGGCCTCGTTCTCCCGGGGGAGGATGATGCGGTGGATCCCCGCACGCTGTGCGGCGAGCACCTTGTCGCGGACGCCTCCGATCTGGAGCACCTGGCCGGTGAGCGTGACCTCTCCGGTCATCGCGACGTCCGAGGACACCGGCTCGCCGCGGACCAGCGAGATGAGTGCCGTCGCGATCGTGATGCCGGCAGAGGGCCCGTCCTTCGGCACTGCGCCGGCCGGCACGTGCACGTGGATGTCGTGCTCGGCGAACCAGGCCGGATCCACGCCAAGCGCCTCAGCGTGACTTCGCACCCACGAGAGCGCCGCGTGCGCCGACTCCTGCATGACCTCGCCCAGCTGTCCCGTGACCATGAGCCGGCCCTTGCCGGGATACGCCGTGGCCTCGATGAAGAGGATGTCTCCGCCCACCGGCGTGACGGCGAGACCGGTGGCGACACCCGGATCGGCCGTCCGCTTGCGTACTTCGCCTGCGAAGCGGCGGGGGCCGAGCCACTCGCGCACCTTCCGCTCGTTCACCACGATCGGCCCGCGCTTGCCCTCTGCCACGCGCCGCGACACCTTGCGCGCGATGTCGGCGATGCGGCGCTCGAGGTTGCGAACCCCGGCCTCGCGTGTGTACTCGCGAGCGATCAGCCGGAGCGCTCCGTCGCGGAACTCGACGCGGGAGGGCGTGAGCCCGTGCGCCTCCAGCTGCCGCGGCACGAGATACCGCTTGGCGATCTCGACCTTCTCCTCCTCCGTGTAGCCCGAGAGGGAGATGACGTCCATCCGGTCGAGCAGCGGCGCCGGGATCGTCTCCGGCGTGTTCGCGGTGCAGACGAATAGCACCTTGGAGAGGTCGAACTGGATGTCGAGGTAGTGGTCGCGGAACTCGTCGTTCTGCTCCGGGTCGAGCACCTCGAGCAGCGCGCTCGATGGGTCGCCGCGCCAGTCGGCCCCCAGCTTGTCGATCTCGTCGATGATGAACACCGGGTTGCGTGACTCGGCGTCGCGCAGTGCACGGATGATCGTTCCCGGCATGGAGCCGATGTACGTGCGGCGGTGACCTCGGATCTCGGCCTCGTCGCGCACGCCGCCGAGGGAGATGCGAACGAACTTCCGCCCGAGCGCGCGTGCGATCGACTGTCCGAGCGAAGTCTTCCCCACGCCGGGAGGACCGGCGAAGCAGAGGATCTGGCCGGAGACGTCCTGCTTGAGCTTGGCGACGGCGAGGAACTCGAGGATCCGGTCCTTGACCTTGTCGAGGTCGAAGTGGTCCTCGTCGAGCACCGCCCGTGCCTGCTCGAGATCGAGGCTGTCCGGCGTGACGGTGTTCCACGGCAGCGTCAGGAGCCACTCGAGGTACGTGCGGATGACGCCGTACTCGGCGGCTGCCTGCGGCAGCCTCTCGAGCCGCGAGAGCTCTCGGTTGGCGGCCGTGAGCGCGTGCTCGGGGAGGTTCGCATCGTCGACTCTCTTGCGGAGCTCCGCCAGCTCGGCCTGCTCCGGATCAGCCTCGCCAAGCTCCTCCTGGATCGCCCGTAGCTGCTGGCGCAGAAGGTACTCGCGCTGGGTCTTCTCGACCTCCGAGGCGACCTGGGACTGGATCTTCGACCCGAGCTCCACCACCTCGAGCTCGCGGCCGAGCAGCCGGACAAGCTCGCGCAACCGCGTTGCGACGTCGACCTCCTCGAGCAGCCGCTGCTTGTCATCGGTCTGCATCCGCACGCTGGAGGCGACGAGGTAGGAGAGGACCGCCGGGTCGTCGATGTTCGCGACGGCGATCTGCAGCTCCTGGGGCAGGTAGGGGACGAGCTCGATCAGGCGCGCGAACGAGGTCTGCACGGTGCGCACGAGCGCCTCCAGCTCCGTCGACTCCTCGACCACGTCCGGGAGCTCTTCCACCTCGGCCACGAGGTACGGCTCCTCCTGGACCTGGCGGCCGACGCGCACGCGGCTGACGCCCTGGACGAGCACGCGCAGTGAGCCGTCCGGCATCCGCAACATGCGGTGGACGACCGCCGCCGTGCCGATCTCGTAGAGGTCGTCGAGGCCGGGCTGCTCGATCTCCGGGTCACGCGACGTGACCAGCGCGAGCAGCCGGTTTCCGGACAGGACGTCGTTGACGAGCCTCACCGACCGTTCCTGCGCGACGGCGAGGGGAGTCATCGACTGCGGGAACACGACGGAGTCCTTCAGTGGCAGCACCGGCAACGCCGCCGGTATCTCGACGTCCTCCTCGGGAACGATGGCGTCGGGTGCGAGCTCGCTCATCCCGCCTGCACCGGAATGGGTACCGGCTCCTGGGTCGTGGAGCGTGGAGCGAAGGGGAGCACGATCGTCAGCAGCCCGCGCGAGTAGCCGGCGCGAGCGGCTGCCGCGTTTGCGTGCGCCGGCAGCCGAACTCGGCGCTCGAAGTGTCCGCGGGGGATCTCCACCTGGTACCACGAGGCGGTGCACTCGGAGCCGGGCTCTGAGCCCGCGATGGCCGGAGACGACGAGCACGTCGCCGACGACGACGAGGCTCAGGTCCGCAGCGTCGACGCCCGGGAGCTCGACGACGATGGTCAGCTCGGCCGGGTCTTCCGTGACGAATGCGTCGACGCGTGGCCGGAAGCCGGCGCGCTGCCCGGTGAACCAGGGCCCTCGCCAGAGGTCTTCGAAGAGCTCGTCGAGCTCGGTCTGGAGCCGTTCGATGCCTCGACGCCGGGCCATTCGGCAAGCGTACCCATCGCCGCCCGCGCCAAGTCCGCGGCCCGAGCGCGGCCTTCACGCCGACCTCGCCTGTGCCAGGATCGGCTGCGTGGAGTACGTGATGGTCGGAGCGGGAGCGATCGGCGGCACCGTCGGCGCCCGGCTTGCGCGCGACGGCCACGACGTGCTCTTTTGCGATGCCGACCGCGACCACGTCGAGGCGATCAACCGGAACGGGATTACGATCGAAGGGCCGGTCGAGCAGTTCACCGTGCGAGCGCCGGCGGTCTTGCCGCAGGACCTCCCCCAGGCCATCACCGGCTGCCTGCTCGCCGTCAAGGCGCACCACACGCAGGCGGCGCTTGCGACGATCGCTCCGAGGATCGCCGACGAGGGATTCGTCGTCTCTCTCCAGAACGGCATCAACGAACCCGCCATCGCCGAGGCCGTCGGCGCCGAGCGCACCGTGGGCGCCTTCGTCAACATCGGCGCGGACTACGTTGGCCCCGGGCGGATCTTCCTCGGCGGCAAGGGCGCCTTCTTCGTCGGCGAGATCGACGGCCGGCCGAGCGAGCGTGTCGAGCGACTCGCACGTGACATCCAGGACGCAAAGGCGACCGACGCGATCCTGGGATACCTGTGGTCGAAGCAGGCGTACGGCGCGATACTGTTCGCGACGGCAGTCTCGGACCTGTCAATTGCCGATGCCCTCGCAGAGCCGCGTTACCGCCCGCTGTTCGTGCGGCTCGCGGAGGAGATGCTCGCCGAGGCGCCGGTCGAGCCGAAGGCCTTCGACGGATTCGACCCGGCCGATCTCGAAGGCTCGATCGAGCGCCTCGTGGAGTTCAACCGGCGCTCGGCCAAGACACACTCCGGCATCTACCGCGACCTCGCCGTACGCAGGCGAAAGACGGAGGCAGAGGCCATGCTCTCGCTCTCCAACGGGCCGAACGTTCGGCGCACGCTCACGCTCATCCGGGCGATCGAGGACGGGCGGCGCGGGTGCGAGGAGCAGAACCTCGAGCTGCTCGCCTCCTACGCCCGGCTCGAGACCGAGGGTCCGCGGCTCAACGCCGTGATCACGACGCTCGAGCCGGCCGAGGAAAGCGTCGACGGGCCGCTGCGCGGTATGCCCGTGGCGGTCAAGGACAACATCGACGTACGCGGCGTCGTGACCACGAACGCCTCCACGGTCGGCGTTCCGCCACCAGCCGAGCGTGACGCGACGGTCGTCGCTCGCTTACGAGCGGCGGGGGCAGAGCTTCTCTGCAAGACGAACCTGCTGGAGTACGCGGCCGGCAGCGTCAACCCGACCTACGGGATGACGTTCAACCCGCTCGACACGAGCCGCACGTCCGGGGGTTCGAGCAGCGGCTCGGCGGCACTTGTCGCCGCCGGCGTCTGTGACTACGCCCTCGGCACGGACACGGGCGGCTCGATTCGCATTCCCGCCGCGTACTGCGGCATCGTTGGCCTGAAACCGACCTTCGGCCTCGTGCCGGTCGACGGTGTCTTTCCGCTCTCGCCCACGTGCGATCACGTGGGCACGTTGACGCGGACGGTCGAGCAGACGGCGACCCTCCTGGGCGTGCTCGCCGGTCGAGCGATTCGCCTCCGACCGGTCGACGGGCTGCGGGTGGGCGTTCTCAAGCGCCAGCTCGAGGATCGGGACGTTCGTCCAGAGGTACGGGCTCGAGTCGCGGAGGCGATCGAGCGGCTGGCGGAGGCTGGGTTCGAGCTCGTGGACGTCGATGTGCCCGAGCTCGACCTCGCCGACGATGCGCTCGGCGCCATCATCCTCAAAGAGGCCTATGACGTGCACCGCGACCTGCTCGCACGGGAAGGAGAGGGCTACGGTCCGGGCACGCGCTCGCTGCTCCACGCAGGTGAGAAGATGGACGAGGCCGCGTACGCCTGCGGCCTTGCCGCCAAGGAGCGAGTCGCGGACGGCTTCGCCCGCGTCTTCAACGAGGTCGATGTGCTCGCCGGGCCGACGGTGTCGTATCCGGCGCCTCCGGAGGATCCCCCGGTCGGAACCCCCGAGGGTGACATCGAGGCACGCTTCACCGGTCCCTACAACCTGGCAGGAGTGCCGGCCGTCTCGCTTCCCTGCGGCATCGCGGAAGGCACCTTGCCTGCGGGCCTGCAGCTTGCGGCAGCTGCCGGCAAGGACGACCTGCTGCTCTCTGTGGCGGCTGTCTACGAGCGGCTGACCGGATGAGGATCCAGGACTGCAACTGGATGCAGCTCGAGGAGTATCTGCGAGCGAGGACGATCGGATCGTGCTTCCGCTCGGGTCCATCGAGCAGCACGCCTACCTGTCGCTCGCCGTCGACCAGATCCTCGCCGAGCGGGTATCGGTCGAGGCGGCGCAGCCGCTCGGCGTCCCCGTCCTGCCAGCGCTTCCGTACGGCATCGCGCCGTATTTCGCCGCGTACCCGGGCAGCCCCACGCTTTCCGCACAGACGTACGGCTCGGTGCTCCGAGAGCTGATCGATGCCCTGCATGGCCAGGGCTTTCGCCGGTTTCTGCTCGTGAACGGCCACGGCGGGAACGAGGCCGGCCTGCCTGTCGTCGACGACTGGGCGGCGGCACATCCCGAGGTCGAGATTCTCTGGCACAACTGGTGGAACGCGCCGCGCACGTGGGCAGAGGTCCAGGCCGTCGACCCCGATGCGAGCCACGCATCCTGGCTCGAGAACTTCCCCTGGACGCGCCTCCCCGACGTCGACACACCCCGAGAGCGGAAGCCGATGGTGGACGTGTCGGCGCTGCGCGAGACAGATCCGGCCGACGTGCGGGAGCTGCTCGGAGACGGCTCGTTCGGCGGGCTCTACGAGCGGCCCGACGAGGACGTCCTGCGGATCTGGCGGGCGGGGGTCGAAGAAGTCCGCCAGGTGCTCGCGACTGGCTGGCGTGATGCCTGACCTCGAGGGCCGCGTAGCGCTCGTCACCGGCACGGCCGGGGGAATCGGAGCGGCGATCGAGAGCGCACTCGCGGAGCACGGAGCAAGCGCTCACGGCGTCGATCGGGATACTTGCGACGTCGCCGACTCGGAGCAGGTGGCAGCGCTCGTCGAGCGGATCGGCCGGATCGACATCCTCGTCAACTGCGCCGGCGGCGTCTGCGGACAGGTCGGTAGGCCACTCGAAGAGGTCTCCGACGACGACTGGCGAGCAGTCGTCGATGCGAACCTGACGAGCACGTTCGTCTGCACACGAGCGGTCGTCCCCGGGCATGAAGGCGGCGGGCTACGGGCGCATCGTCAACATCTCCTCCGGCGCGGGACGGAGCGTCAGCCTCACGGGCATTCAGGCCTACGCCAGCGCCAAGGCCGGTCAGATCGGCTTCACGCGGCAGACGGCCCACGAGCTCGGCCGCTTCGGAATCACCGTCAACAGCATCGCCCCCGGTTTCGTGCCGTCCAACCCGTCCAGCATCAGGCAGTGGGAGAGCTACGGCACGGAGAGGCAGGCGCAACTGCTCGAACAGATCGCCGTCCGTCGGCTGGGCACGCCCGAGGACATCGCGAACGGCGTGCTCTTCTTCGTCGCCGAGGAGTCGAGCTGGATCACCGGCCAGGTGCTTTCCATCGACGGCGGCTACTCCATGTTTTGAGCCGACCGATCGAAGGTGCCGGTTCGGTCGGCTAGACGGCCCCGGAGAAAGTGTGCGATTCTTGCACCCCTTCCATTGCTCGAAGTCCCGTCTCGTAAAGGAGCCCACCGGTGCGCACTCGCCTCGCGATCGCAATCGCCGCACTCGTGCCGCTGATCCGGCCGTCACGTTCGGCACGCTCGGCGCCTCAGCCGGCTCTGACGAGACCCAAGCGGCCCAGCAGAAGCGAGGAGGAACCCTCACGATCGCGCGGCAGGAGGACTCGCAGTCGTTCGACAAGACCAACGTCTTCCAGAACGAGTCGATCTGGCTCGTTGAGCAGATCAACGAGTCCCTCTACACCGTCGGACCGGACGGCAAGACCCTGATTCCTTGGCTGGCGACGAGCTACAAGGTCTCGAAGAACGGCAAGAAGTACACGCTTCAAGCTGCGCAAGGGCGTCCGCTTCTCGAACGGGAAGACGATGACGGCGGCGGACGTGAAGTTCTCCATCGACGACGCACGCGCCCAGGACCAGGGCTGGGGCTACCTCGACGTCGCCATCAAGAACGTCCAGGCGCCCAACCCCTCGACGGTCGTCTTCAACCTCAAGTACCCGTGGGCACCGTTCGTCGCCGTTACCGGCTTGTTCGCGAACGGGATCATCCCCAAGAACTTCGCCGGCCAGAAGCGGGCCGAGTTCTACAAGCATCCGATCGGCACGGGCCCGTTCATGTGGGACAAGCGCGTCGTCGGGCAATCGGTGACCTTCAAGCGCAACCCGTACTACTGGCAGAAGGGCAAGCCGTACCTCGACGCGGTGAAGTGGACGTACGTCTCCGACCAGAACACGCGGGAGCTGCAGTTGCGCGGGGGTCAGATCCAGGTGGACGAGTTCCCGCCCTTCAACTCGATCAAGAAGCTGCAGAACACATCCGGCGTGAAGATGTTCCTCTTCCCGTCGACCCGGACCGACTATCTGCGTCATGAACGAGGCCTACGCGCCGCTCAAGGACGTGCACGTTCGCCGCGCCATCTCGTACTCCGATCGATCGCGCCGGAATCATCAAGTCGCTCCTCTTCGGCTTCGGCAAGCCGGCCAACTCCTTCATGCCGCCGCAGGTTCCCTACTACGACCCGAATTCGCCGGGGATCCAGTACAACACGGCGAAGGCGAAGGCCGAGCTCGCGAAGTCGAAGTACAAGAACGGCTTCACCGTCGAGATGCTCGTCGGCGCCGGCGCGTCGGACGAGAACGCGATCGCCCAGGTCCTCCAGCAGGCGCTGAAGGCGCTCAAGATCAACGTGAAGTTCCGTCAGGTCGACACGAGCACGGAGTTCACCCAGATCCAGGAGCGCAAGTACCAGTTGGCATTCAGCTACTGGACGATGGACATCGCCGACCCGGACGAGCTCGTGACCTTCGCCGTCGACCCGAAGGGCGGGAACGCAAAGCTCGTTACACGGGGTACTCCAACCCGACCGTGATCAAGCTCACGCACCAGGGACAGCGGGAGCCGAACCCCGCCAAGCGTCGCTCGATCTACTAGAAGATCCAGCGGCTTGCCGCACAGGACGCCTTCATGGGGTTCCTGTTCTATACGCCGTTCCGCTACGCCACGTCGGACAAAGTACACGGCTTCTTCGTCTACCCGCTCGGGAACTACCACCTGGAGGACGTCTGGCTCTCCTAGCTCCGCTCTGAGCACCCCGGAAGGAGGGACGTGAGCCTCGGCGGCTACGTCGTGCGGCGCCTGCTGCAGATGATTCTTGTCATCTTCGGCGTGACGTTCCTCGTCTTCTTCCTCATCCACCTCGTCCCCGGTGATCCAGCGCGAACGATCCTCGGGAACGAAGGCGACGCCCGAGAAGATCCAGCTGCTGCACGAGGAATGGGGGCTCGACAAGCCGCTCCCCGTCCAGTACGAGCGCTATATGGAGCGACTCGTTCGCGGGGACCTCGGAACCTCGCTCTTCTACGACGTCCCTGCGGGGCGGCTGGTGCTCGACCGGCTGCCGGTCACGCTCTGGCTGATCGGCCTCGGAGCGCTCTTCTCGGTACTGCTCGCTGTCCCGCTCGCAACCATTGCCGCCGCGAGGCGTGAAGGCGTGTCCGACCATGTGATCAGGGCGGTCCCACTCGTCGGCCTCGGTTTCCCGTCGTTCTGGATCGGGATCATGCTGCTGACTCGCGTTCGCGCTCAACAGCGGACGGCTGTTCCCCGTAAGCGGCTATGGATCCGGGCCCGTTCGGGCACCTCCACTCGATGTTCCTACCGGCGCTGACGGTGGCGCTGGGCCTCATACCGATCCTCGTCCGCAGCCTGCGTGCGAGCCTGCTCGAGGTCTTCGAGTCCGACTACATCGTGACCGCGCGCTCCAAGGGGTTGCCCGAGCGGCGGGTGCTGATCCGCCACGGCCTCCGCAACGCGATCATCTCGACGATCTCCGTGCTCGCCGTCAGCATCGGCTTCCTCGTGGGCGGCACGCTCATCATCGAGCAGGTCTACGCCCTGCCGGGCATCGGCCAGCTCATGATCAACTCGATCCTGCAGCGCGACTTCCCGGTCGTCCAGGCCGTGACTCTCGTCTTCGCGATCATGATCGTGATCGTCTACCTGCTGGCGGACATCCTGCACGCCGCGCTCGACCCGCGGGTCAGGTTCGACTGATGGCGAGCGCAGCCGAGCCCATCCTCGAAGCCGCGGTCGTCGAGCACCGGCGGGGGTTCAGACACCGCTGGTACCGCACACCTTCGTTTGTCGCCGGCCTCTCGATCATCGTGCTCATCACGATGCTCGGGGTGTTCGCCCCGCTCGTCACGTGGCACGACCCGATCCAGCAGGATCTCCTGGCCAACCTCCAAGGGCCGTCGTGGAACCACCCGCTCGGCACGGACGAGCTCGGGCGCGACGTCCTGACGCGGATGATCTATGCCGTGCGTACCGACCTGCGCATCGCCGTCCTCGCCGTGCTCATCCCGTTTGTTCTCGGCACGGCGATCGGGTTGGTCTCGGGGTACTTCGGACGCTCGGTGGATTCGATCTCGAGCTGGGCGGTGAACGTCGTCGTCGCGTTCCCCTTCTACGTCCTCATCCTCGCGATCATCTTCGCTCTCGGACCGGGCACGCGCAACATCTACATCGCGATCGCGCTCGTCGGCTGGGTGTCCTATACCCGCATCGTGCGGGGGGAGGTGCTGGCCGTCAAGCGCCGCGAGTACATCCTCGCCGCGAGGACTGCCGGTCTGTCGAGCTTCCGCATCATCCGCCGGCACGTGCTTCCGAATGTGATCACGCAGGCGATCGTCTTCGCGATGTCGGACATCGTCCTCGTCATCCTCGCCATCGTCACGCTCGGCTTTCTGGGCCTTGGTGTGCCGCCGCCGACGCCGGACTGGGGCCGCATGATCGCCGACGGGCAGCCCTACCTGACCACGAACTGGGAGCTCGCCACATTCCCGGGCTTCGCGGTCATCCTGACGGCCCTCGGGCTGGCGCTCATCGCCGACGGCCTCGCCGATCTCCTGCGACCGGAATGACCGACACCATCCTCCGCGTCCGCGACCTGCAGGTGGAGTTCCCGCTCGCACGCGGCATCGTGCGCGCCGTCGACGGCGCCTCCTTCGAGCTCCGCCGCGGCGAGGCGCTCGGGCTGGTCGGCGAGTCCGGCTCCGGGAAGACGATGGCGCTGCGGGCGCTCGTCGGCCTGCTTCCACGCCAGGCTCGCCTCGCCGGCGGGGAGATCCTCTTCGAGGGCGTCGACCTCGCTCGCGCCTCGGCGGAGGAATTGCGCCGGCGACGCGGTCGGGAGATCGCGATGGTCTTCCAGGAGCCGCTGACGGCTCTGAACCCCGTCATGCGCACGGGCGACCAGATCGCCGAAGGCCCACTCGTACGGCTCGACTACAGCCGACGCCGTGCGCGCAAGCGCGCCCTCGAGCTCATGCAGCAGGTAGGCATTCCGGACCCCGCGCGGCGATACGAGGCCTATCCCCACGAGCTCTCCGGAGGCATGCAGCAGCGAGTGATGATCGCGATCGCGCTCTCGCTCGAGCCGAGGGTGATCCTTTGCGATGAGCCGACAACGGCGCTCGACGTGACGATCCAGGACCAGATCCTGAAGCTGCTGGAGTCGCTCCGCAGCGAGCTCCAGGTCAGCGTCGTCTTCGTGTCCCACGACCTCGCGGTCGTCGCTCAGACGTGCCAGAGCATCGCCGTCATGTACGCCGGCCAGGTAGTCGAGACAGGGCCGATAGACGACGTGTTTCGCGAGCCCCGCCATCCGTACACCCTCAGCCTCCTGCGATCGGTGCCCGACATAGACCTGGTGCGGGAGACGCTGATGACGATCCCGGGTTCGCCGCCCGACCTCGCTGCGCCGCCGCCGGGCTGCCGCTTCCACCCTCGATGTCCTTTCGTACAGCCAGACTGCACCTCCGGGGAGTTCCCGCTGAGGCCGATGGGTGGCGACCGCGGGACCGCCTGCATTCATTCCGAGCTCTGCGTAGCAGACGTGCAGCGGGAGCCGGTGATCGCTGATGGCTGAGCCGCTGCTCGAGGTGGCGGGCCTCGTCAAGCATTTCCCGCTACAGCAGGAGCGTCGTAAACGCCGTGCGCCGCGACGAGCGGGCCGTCCTGCGGGCCGTGGACGGCGTCGATCTCGAGATCGCGCAGGGTGAGGTGCTCGGCCTCGTCGGCGAGTCTGGCTGCGGCAAGACGACGCTCGGGCGCTGCATCGTCGGCCTCTACGAGCCGACGGCCGGGGAGCTCCGATTTGCGGGTGCGCCGCTCGGCGCGAAGCGCGAGCGAGCCGTGCGGCGTCGCATCCAGATGATCTTCCAGGATCCCTTCGCCTCGCTCAACCCGCGCATGACGGTGCGCCAGGCACTCGGCGAGCTGCTGAGATTCCACGAGATGGTGCCCGCGGACGCGGTCGACGCCCGCTGCCAGGAGTTGCTCGAGCTCGTGGGCATGGGCTCACGTGCGCTCGACGCGCACCCGCGGCAGTTCTCGGGCGGCCAGCGCCAGCGGGTCTGCATCGCGAGGGCGCTTGCGCTCGAGCCCGACCTGCTCGTCGCCGACGAGCCGGTCTCTGCACTCGATGTCTCGGTGCAGGCGACGGTGCTCAATCTGCTCGAGGAGCTGCGATCCAGGCTCGGGCTGACGGTATTGCTCATCGCGCACAACATGGCCGTCGTTCGCCACGTCTGCGACCGCGTGGCCGTGATGTACCTGGGACGGATCGTCGAGTTCGCACCCACGGCCGAGCTGTTCTCGAATCCGCGACACCCCTACACGCAAGGCTTGTTGCAGGCGGTCCCGCGTCTGGCTCCTCAGCGCCGGACGACGGCGCCCGCGGTCGTCGGAGATCCACCGAGCCCGATCGCGGTGCCGAGCGGCTGTCGGTTCCACCCACGTTGCCCGATCGCCCAGGAGCCGCTCTGCTCGACCGAAGATCCACCGCTGGGAGGGCCGCGCCCCGATCACGTCGCCGCCTGCCACTTCGCATGGAGAGAACGACCGCCGAAGCACGTCCCCGAGGTCGTGGTGGAGGAGGAGCCCATCAGATGATCGAGCGTCGAACCATCCGCTTCGACGCAGAGGTGCTCGCGGGGCTGGAGCTGCCGTCCTTCGAGGCCCGCGGCGCGACGGACGGGCCGCACCTGTGCCTGCTCGCAGGCATCCACGGGGGCGAGTACTCGTCGATCGCCGCCGCCGTCCGCTTCATGAACGAGCTCGATACGAGTGCACTCTCGGGCCGGATCACGGCGGTGCCGATCGTGAGCATGAGCTCTTTCCGCGCTCGCACGGCGTTTGTTGTGCCGGAGGACGGCAAGAACCTCAACCGGTGCTTTCCCGGCTCGCCCGACGGCACATTTTCAGATGTGCTTGCGCACCATGTGTTCACAGAGCTGATCGCGCCGGCCGACGTGCTCATCGACTTGCACGGCGGAGACATGGTCGAGGCACTCGAGCCGTTCACGCTCTACGACGAATCGGCGGTCGCCGACGAGGCGAGGAGATTGGCAATCTCTTTTGGCTTCCCCTACATCGTTCGCTCGCGTGCCGAAGATGCGCCGATCGCGGGCACGACCAGTGCCGCGGCGGCCACGGCCGGCATCCCGGCGGTGATTGCTGAGGCCGGCGGTTGCGGCCTGCTGGAGGAGACTGCCGTCGGGCTGCACGTGGACGGGCTGCAGCGCGCTCTCGCGCGTCTGGGCATGCAGGAGGATGGCTCCGCGCTGCCCCCTCCGAGCCAGCAACTCGTCGACCGCTTCCTCTGGCTGCGATCGGCAAGCGAAGGGTGGTGGGAGCCGGTCGTGCGCGCCGGCGACGTCGTGTCGCAGGGCACAAGGTTCGGCACCGTGAACAACCTCTTCGGCGACGTCCTCGAGGACGTGATCGCTCCGAAGGACGGTGTCGTACTCTTCCTCACCTCGAGCCCCGCGGTGGACGCCGGCGGACTGTTGCTCGGCCTCGGCGCCGGCCTGGAGACGGTCCATGTGTAGTGACTGTTGCGGTCCGTATGTCGCAACTGCCACGTTGCGCGTTGCAAAGAACGCTTCGCACCTGTAGCCTCCGCCGGAAACTAAAACTGCGGCGGCGCGTGTCAACGCGCTTACGGGAGGCGGCAAAATGAAAGAGGCAGCTTCTAAGCGGGGTCGTCCGCGCGTGCGGTTTGGCCTCGTGGCCATCGTCGTGTTGCTCGGCGCCCTGACATTCGGGCTCACATCAGCTTGGGCACCGCCCAACACGAAGTGGTACTCGACGGCGATTACAGCCCCGAACCCGGCGAACGTGCCGGCAGGAGCGGCGACCCCAGTGACCATCAACGTCACGAACTGCGGCACGGTTAGCCCCTGCGCGCAGAACAGCACCCAGTCGCTCGGCTCGGCGAACCTGACCTTCCCGACCAACCTCAGCGTGCCTCTGGGTCCGATCAGTGCATCGAACATCACACAGGCCCAGGGCAAGCCGTGGTCGGCGGACGTCGTGGCGAACCCGAACGGCACGCGCACGGTCCGGCTCCGGAACCCGGGGCCAAACACCACGAACGCGCTCGCTCCGGGCCAGTCTGTGAGCGTGAAAATTGATGTCACGGCGTCGGGAACGTGCGGGCCGCAGCCGCCGATCGCGACCCAGACGAAGCAGTCCAACGACTTCAGCGGCAACGGCAACGACTTCACGCGGATGGGGGCGGAGCCCCAGCTCACGGTTTCTCCCGGCAGCTTCGCGAGCTTTGCGTGGACCGTCCAGCCCGACGCGAGCCAGACCGCCGGGACGGCCTTCACGCCCGCCACGGGCATCAAGGTCGAGGCCCGTGACGCCTGCGGCGCCCTCATCACGAGTTACCAGGGAGGGGCAACCTTCTCGGGTCTGCACAACTCCCCGAGCGGCACGCAGCCGAACTACGGCTTCACGTGGTTGAACGGCGTCGCCACGAGCACGACGGTGACGGACTACAAGGCCGAGACGACGAAGCTCACGGTCACCGACGGGACGATCTCGGCCGACAGCTCGTCGTTCACGGTCGCTCCCGGGAGCCTGAATTCCCTCGCGTTCACCACGCAGCCTGAGCCCGATGCGTGGGAGCCGAGGGCGCCCGGCTCGTTCCCCGTGGCGGTCACGGCGGTAGACCAGTGGGGTAACGGCGTAGCGGGTCAGACCGTCACCCTCACCATCGACCCGGCTCACAACCCGGGCGGCTCGACGCTGACCTGTGACCCGTCGTGCTCGGTCGGCACGAACGCCTCGGGCGTCGCATCGTTCAGTGTCAGTCTCGACAAGGACGGCCTGGGCTACCAGCTCCAGGCGACGAAGGACACCTCGCAGGCGAACAGTAACCCGTTCAAGATCGGCGACGTCAAGACGTGCAGCGGCAACAACTGCCTGCTCAACGGCAGCGCCGACGGCTCCTCGACGTCGGCCTCCGTGAGCAACGCGTCCGGCGACCTCCTCGCGCTCGGCTTCGGCGGCAGCATCCAGACTGCCTCGGGCAAGTGCGGAGGAGCCGCGCAGATCGGCCCTGGCTTCGAGTTCGTGCAAGCGACGAAGTCGGGCCCTGCGAGCGCACCCATCTGGACAATCACGGCGACTCTCAGTAAGAACACGCCGGGCTTCGACCCATCCAGGGGCGCGACCCAGTGGGAGATCTGTCTCGGGACGGTGAATCTCGGCCTGGCTCCCTACAACGGGACGGATGAAGTTCATTGCGCGAACAACGGCGACTTCGCGTGGCCCGCGAAGACCGGCTGTGCGGTGTGGGATCCCGGCACCGAGATGTTCTGGGGAGACATCCCTAACGCCGCCCCGAACGTGAAGAAGTGTGACCTCCAGACGACCCCGGTCGTTCTGAAGAAGAACAAGACCGGGAGCGGCGACATCCAGGCCACGTTCTGCGCCCCGTACCCCTGGGACGGCGGCGGCGGGTGGAGATAGCCGAATCGACTAGCTGAATCGACTGCGGTCTCAGCTCTCCCGCACTCGCCGGGAGAGCTGAGACCCTCCTTAACGAAGCTTCCCTGTCGCCCTCTGCGATTTCGGATGAAATGCGGTAGGCTGCCGCGTCTTCTTGATTTGACATCGAGCGCCAAGGTGCGGTTTTTCGCCCAAGTGCGACATGAAGAGGGGGAGCGGCCATGCGACAGCGGCATTCTGAGAAGGGTTCGTTTCTGCAGGTGATCCGGCGGCAGCCTGGGCGGCTGCTCGCCCTGACGAGTATCGGCTTCTTGCTCCTACTGGCGTTCGCGTCTGCGGCGACACCTGCGGCGGCGGACCACTTTCAAGTCGATGTTCCCGCTAATGCGCCTGCGGGCACGCCTGTCGGCATCACCATTACGGCGCTCGACGCCGGCAATGCAATCGATAACACCTACCAGGGAACGGTTCAGTTCAGCAGCAGCGACGGTGACGCGGCGCTGCCGCCCGATCACACGTTCACGACCGGGTCGGGGGGTGACAACGGCGTCTTCACGACCTCCGTCACGCTGAACACGACTGGCGACCAGACGGTTACGGCGACAGACACGGTTGACCCGATTACGGGCACGTCCGGAACCATCGGCGTCCACGGTCCGCTCGACCACTTCAGCTTCGATCCGATCGCCGACCCGACTGCGGGCGCTGGCTTTACGGTTCAGGCGACTGCCGAGGATGAAGACAACAATCCGCTCGGCTCCGACTACACGGGCACGCCGACGCTCACAGGCAACCTCAACGGCTCTTCCCGCGGGTGCCCCGGCGCCATCGACCCGTGCACGGTCTCCTACGCCAATCCGCCCACCGTGTCGAACGGCGTCGCCACCTGGACCGGCGTCACCGCCTACAAAGCCGAGACGCTCCGCAACGTGACGGCCACGAGTGCGGCGACAATCAACATCACGGGCACCTTCACGGCTGGAGAGCCCGACCCGGCCACCGTCGACGTGGCGGCGGCCAGCGACCTCGGCGGGACGAACCCGACGGGGACGATCACGACGACGCTTCCGACGTCATATCCGGGTCCTCCCACGAATGTGCTCCACGGTGACGTTGCCGACGGCGGCTGCGTGCGCCATCAGGGCAACCTGGCGGTCGTCGTCGGCCGGCTGCCCGCAAACGAGCAGTGGTCCGTACCTAATTTCGGGACGGTCGAGTACAACATGGCGGTGATCGAGGACAACGGCGTGGCAGGGGCCACACCGGTCGACCGTGGCGCGCCGATTCTCCTGAAGGCGTCGTCGAAGGCGAGGGTGTGTACAACGACGACGTTCGCTGAATTCGCGGATCTGCTCATCGACATCGAGTCGGGCGACGTCGGCCTCGGCTTTGACGGCAGCGTGATCAGCACGAGCGACGACTTCACGGTCGTCCACAACGTCCTCCATCACTTCACGCTCGGGACGATCGCCCAGCAGACTGCAGGCACGGGCTTCGGCGTCAACGCGACTGCGTTCGACCAGTTCGGGAACCCGCTTGGCTCCGACTACACCGGCACGCCGACGCTCTCCGGCAACTTCAGCCCTTCCGCTCGCGGCTGCGGCACCGGCGACGCCTCGCCCTGTTCGGCCTCGTACGCCAATCCGCCTTCAGTATCGAGCGGTGTCGCCACCTGGACCGGTGTTACCGCCTACAAAGCCGAGACGCTCCGCAACGTGACGGCGACGGACGGCGTGACCGGTACGAGCAACGACTTCACCGTCATTCCAAACCAGCCTACGACACCGCCTACGAGGTTCAGCGTCCAGCCGACTCTTACTCAGCTCAACAGCGTGATCACTCCGGCCGTCGAGGTGACAGTAGAGGACTTCTGGGGCAACCCGAGGCAAGGCGACAGCGTGTCGATTGCGCTCGGGGCGAACCCGGGCGGGGGCACACTCCTCGGGGTGCCGCCTACGCCACCTACGACGAATGCATCGGGCATCGTGACGTTCGCGAACCTCTCGATCACCGCCGTCGGGGTTGGCAAGACGCTTGTCGCCACGGTGACTCCTCCGACGCCGACTCCCGGTACGACCGTCACAAGCAACGCCTTCGACATCGCAAACCAGGTGAGCACGTGCACGGGAACGTGCTCAGCGACCGGCAGTACGCCGAACAACACGGCCACAGTCGACGCCTTCGGGCTGGGAGGCGGTGCGCTGTCGAGCCGGCTGGGTCCGGCGGCCAGTGCGCAGTCCATCGCGGCGAGGCTCGGGATGACCGTGGCCGGCGGGACGAGCATCACTCTCCCCCCGAACACGTCGTGCGGCAACCGCGCGCCGATCGGTGACCCGTTCTGGGTTACCACGTTTGAGTCGAGCGCGGGGGCCCCGCCGTCCTACAAGGTCGTCGCCCGGCTAGACAAGTCGCTCGTCGGGAAGAATCCTGCTGCGTCGAAATTCGACATCTGCCTCGGAACCATCAACGTCAACTTCCCGCCGCCTCCGGGTGCGTCGCCCGGCAGCACGGGGAATGGTTGCACCAACCCCACAACGTCGCAGTCGTGGAAGACGAAGGACGGCAGTTGCGCGAAGTTCTTCAACGGCTACTACTGGGGCCTCGTTGGGGACTACCCGTCTTCCAAGGTCAACAACACCACGGACTGCCCCGGCTCCCCTACCTTCCCGTCCCCGCCGCCCTTCAATCTCTTCCCGGGCGTGTACAAGAAGCAGAAGAACAACGCCGGCGATCCCGTCATCACCCTCTGCAGTCCGTCCCCGTGGGACGGCGGCGGTGGCTGGAGGTAGACCGACTCCGATAGGCATAGCCACCTCAGCTCTCCCGCCTCTGCGGGAGAGCTGAGGTTCTTACACGGGCTCGGCGGCGAGGTTCGGTAGCGGGAGGCCGGGGATCCCCACCACGCCCAGCCGTCCCAGAATCGCGTCGCGCTCCTGCTCGAGGTCGCCGACGTCATCGCCTGCTACGCCGGCCAACGTCGCCAGCGCGTCGAGGGACAGCGCCAGCTCGTAGCTGGCGTTCCGTTCGCGCGCTTCGTCGACGGCCATGTCGAGTGCCTCCCGCGCTTCCTCTAGCCGGCCGAGCTGCAAGAGCGCCGAACCGCGTACCCGGTTGAGCAGGGCGATGACGTCGAACACACCCTTGAGCGACTCTCCACGCTCCAGTACCTCGGTGGCGAAGGCGAGCGCCGCCTCTGAGTCGCCCTGCAGCATGAGGCACTCGGCGATCCAGCCCTCTGCGTTACAGAGCTCGGCGAGTGACGCCGCATCGCGGTACTCGTCCCGGGCTTCGCCGAGCATGGAATGCGCTTCCTCGAAGCGCGCCGTCCGCGCGAGCAGCCTTCCGAGCCTGACTCCGACCATGGACACGCGCGTCCCGGACTCCGACGCCCTGGCGACGCGAAGCGCATCACGCAGGAAAGGCTCACCCTCCTCCAGACGCCCCTGATCGGAGAGGACCTCGCCGACGTTCGCCGTCGCCATAGATCCATTCCAGCGGTCGCCTGCCTCTGCCCAAGCGTGTTCCGCGCGTTTGTACAGATCGAGCGCCTCGTCCCACCGGCCCTGAAAATGCGCAAAAACGCCCATGTTGTTGAGGATGAGGCCCTGGCGCTGGAGATTGCCCAGCTCCTCGTAGATGGCGAGGGCGCGTGGCGAGTAGACCGCCTCTTCGTAGCGGCCTAGCGACGCATAGCACCAGTCGAGCAGGAAGTACGCGTGAGCCAACGGTTCGCGCGCGCCCGCGGACTCAGCCTCCTCGACGGCGCGCGTGCACAACTTGATCGCGTCCAAGGTAAGGCCCTGCTCAATGCGAATGGACCCGTATAGGGCATAGAGCCTCGCCCGCTCGCCGGCGGCGTCGTCGCCGCTGACTTCGTCGAGCATTTTCAGCGCGCGGCTGGCGTAGCGAAGCGTCAGTGGCAGCTTGCCGAGCCACGACAGCACCAACGCCTCTTTGTGCATGAGCTGAGCTTCCTCCAGAGGGGCGATGCCCGTTCGTTGGCGGGAGGCTTTGTACGCGCGCCCGGCCTTCTCGAACTCGCCGAGCCGAATACGGACGTCGCCGAGTGTCTCCTGGACTCTTGCGCGATCGTCTGCTGCCACGTCACGTCGACGACGCGCCGCCGCGAGCGCACGCTCCAAGAAGGCGGCGGCCTCCATGTTCGCGTAGATGCCCGCCGCTCGCGCGCCCGCGATGCGTGAGTAGCGCCAGGCCTTGCTGTAGTCGTTTGCATTGAAGAAGTGCAGGGAGAGCAACTCGGCCTCGTCCTCGGCGTGCTCGCCTGCTCGCTCCTCGATCGTCCCGCCAACGCGACCGTGTACCTCGCGGCGCCGGCGGTAGGGGA
>CAVQDQ010000003.1:0-949741 GCA_963711315.1 uncultured Actinomycetes bacterium | reverse complement strand
CATCCAGATCGTGCTCGGAGAAGTGACGAAGACCTATCGCGCGCAGGTCGCGGCCGGCAAGCTGGAGGCCGGGACGACCGCCGAACCAAGCGGTCGTGTCGCCTAGGCAGGACAGCTACCGGTTGCCGGTACCGGACTCGGCTGAGGGAGCGAGTTCGGCGACGCGGCGCCGGGTCTCCGCGATCGAGGCGGCCCGGTCTTGCGAGCCGGCCGCGGCGAGACCGGCGAGGAAGGAGGCGAGCGGCGCCGTCGTGCGGTCGCCGGTCCCGTGCGCTGCCGCTCCGGCGAGCGAGAGCAGCGACTCGATCTCCGCCGGGGTGAGCCTCGCCACGCCGATGTCCGCTGCAAGTGCGTCGATCAGGTCTGTCCGTGCGTCTCCCATTGCAGCTGCTCCTGTTGTGAGGGCGGCGTGATCGTATCGCCGCGACCGTCCGACACCGTCGAGGGGGCGGCCCTGCGGCAATCCCGCAAGGCGATCGGTACCCGCACTGATGTTCGCGGGTGGAATCGCAACGACCCTTGGGCTCGACTTGTTCGAGAGGAGGCGCGATGGCCGCGGTCACGACTTCGGTTCTTGTAGACAGCCGGCCCGAGAGGCGTCCGCGCCGAACCTGGAGTTCGAGCTGTGAGCTCTGCCATGGCACCGAACGTGAGTGGCGTGGGTGCGCCGGGGCGGCGCACGGTCTACGGCATGTGCGGCATGTGCGCGGTGTGTTGCCCGATGGAGGTGACGGTCGAGGACGGTCGGGTGACCTGGCTGCAGGGCAACCCGAACGACAGGGCGCTCGGCACGAGCCTGTGCGCGAAGGGCGCGGCCGGGCTGTCGCTCGAGTTCGACGACGAGCGGCCGCAGTCGCCGCTGATCCGCAGCGGCCCGCGCGGCAGCGGTCAGTGGCGGCGGGCGTCCTGGGACGAGGCTCTCGACTACGTCGCGGACAAGCTGAAGGAGACGATCGAGGTCTTCGGCGGGCGCGGGATCGCGCTTTCCGATCGCGGCGGCCCCTTCAACGACCTGACGCGGACGTTCGTGCAGGCGCTCGGCTCGCCGAACTACTTCAACCACGACGCCGGCTGCGGCGGCAACGTCCACAACGCGGCGCGCTCGATCTACGGCTTCGGCCACGAGGGGCTCATCCCCGACCTGCCGCGCGTGAAGCACCTCGTGCTCTACGGCCGCAACATCGTCGAGTCGCTGATGGTCAAGGAGGCCAAGGCGTTCATGGCCGCGGTGGCGGCCGGGATGCGCGTCACCTACATCGACCCGCGCGCCACGATCACCGCGAGCAAGGCGACCCGCTACTGGCAGGTGCGCCCGAACAGCGACTACGCGCTGAACCTGGCGCTGATCCACGAGGTGCTGCGGCAGGAGGCCTACGACGAGGACTTCGTCGCCCGCTTCGTCTCCGGCATGGACTTCCTGCGCGCTGCGGTCGAGGACACGACGCCGGAGTGGCAGGAGCCTCACACCGGCGTTCCTGCCGACCGGTTGCGCGCCTTCGTCGAGGAGATCGCCGCCGACGCGCCGCACGTGATCTTCCATCCGGGCTGGATGTCGGCCCGTCACAAGCAGTCGTTCCACGTCAGCCGCAGCGCGCTGATCCTGAACGCGCTGATGGGCAACATCGAGATCCCGGGTGGGTTCGTGCTGGGGAAGTCGCCCGAGTTCTACGGCCGCAAGGGCCTGAACCATCTGACCGACCGCGTGCCGCAGGTCGAGGAGCCGCGCGTCGACGGCGCCGGCGCCGCCCGGCCGCAGTGGGATCCGGCGATCGGCATGGTGCACCAGGCGTTCGCCGCCATGGAGACGGGGGAGCCGTACGGCATCGGCGCCTACTTCGCCTACCGCCACGACCCCTTCACCGGCCTGCCCGACCCCGAGGCGAGCAAGCGTGCGCTGGACAAGCTGAAGCTGCTCGTCTCGATCGACGTGCGCTACTCGGAGCTGGGCTGGTACGCCGACGTGATCCTCCCCGAGTCGACCTACCTCGAGCGCGCCAACATCCTCTGCCAGATGAACCTGCCGGTACCGGTCTTCGCCATGCGCGACCAGGCGATCGCCCCGCGCTTCGACAGCCGCCCCGCGTGGTGGATCTTCCGCGAGATCCTCCGCCGCGTCGGCGCCAAGGAGGCGCTCGACTTCGAGACGATCGAGGAGCTGTGGAACTACCAGCTCGACGGCACCGGCGTCACCGTCTCGGACATGCGCGAGACCGGCATCGTCCCGCTGGCGGCCGCGCCGAAGCTGATCCCGCGCGACGAGCTCACGTTCCCGACGCCCTCGGGGAAGATCGAGATCGAGAGCGAGATCCTGAAGCAGGCCGGGCTGCCGAGCCTGCCGGCGTACGTGCCCAAGGAGGCGCCGACGGGCGGCGACTTCACGCTGCTGTTCGCGAAGACGGCGACGCTCGCGCACGGCCAGTCCCTCAACAACCCTCTCCTCAACGAGCGAGCACCGGAGCAAGTGCTCTGGATCCACCCCGACCGTGCCGGGCCGCTCGGGATCGTCGACGGCGAAGAGGTGGAGATCAACGGCGGCGGCAGCTACACCGGCTGCCTCCGGGCCAAGGTGACGCCCTGGATCCATCCCGAGGCGGTCTTCATGCTGCACGGCTACGGCGCCACGGTGCCGCTCGCCAGGCGCGCGCGTGGCCTCGGCGTCGCCGACCAGCGCCTGCAGCACGGCAAGCTCTACGACTTCGACCCGGCCGGCGGCGGCTGCGCCCTGACCGAGACCGTCGTGCACGTGAAGCGCCGGACGCCGGAAGGAGCCGGACGATGAGCAAGTACGTGCTTCGCCACGACGAGGCCAGCTGCATCGGCTGCCTGGCCTGTGAGGTCCACTGCAAGACGAACAAGCACCTCGGCCCCGGCCCCAATCCGTGCAAGCTCATCGCCTTCGATCCCGTCGACGTCGACGGCCTGCCCCGGCAGCGCTTCGTCTTCATGCCGTGCTTCCACTGCGAGGATCCGTGGTGCGTCAGGGCCTGTCCGACCGGCGCGATGAAGAAGCGTGAGCAGGACGGGATCGTCTTCGTCGAGTCCAGCCTCTGCATCGGCTGCAAGAGCTGCATCGCGGCCTGCCCCTGGGGCACGCCGCAGTGGGACCCCGACACGAACAAGGTGGTCAAGTGCGACTACTGCATGGATCGCGTCGACGCCGGGCTGCAGCCGGCCTGCGTGACCAAGTGCGTGACCGGCTGCCTCTCCTTCGGCGTCGCCAACGAGGCGCCGGATCCACGCCGCGAGCGATACGCCCGTCACCTCCTCGCCGAGCCGCCGGCCGGCGATACGGGCCCGCCGTGAGCGAGCTTCAGCCGCTGCCGACATGGCTCGACGCGGGCGCCGCCGCCCTGGCAGGCGCCGAGCCGCCGGCGCTGACCCTCGCCGCCGCCTTGCCGGGCCTCGCCCGGGCTCAGTCCCTGACGCCCATGCAGCGGCTTCAGCGCGTGCGCGAGTCGGGCCTCGCCGAGAGCAGCGGTGCGGGCGAGGAGGTCGCTCTGGCCTGGCGCCGGTTCCTGCGCGGCCACGGGCCTTCGGTGCTGGTGATCGACGCGACCGGCCTCGACGTCCGCGCCCGCGGCACGGCCGCGGTCCTCGACGGCGCTCC
Source organism: uncultured Actinomycetes bacterium (assembly GCA_963711315.1). Classification (GTDB taxonomy): domain Bacteria; phylum Actinomycetota; class Thermoleophilia; order Gaiellales; family Gaiellaceae; genus PALSA-612. The sequence goes on along the minus strand of CAVQDQ010000003.1, from coordinate 946,134 downwards.
CCGGCTGCTGGCCGAGGGTGTGCTGATCGCAGCGGGCCTGCGGGACAGCCGCACCGTCGAGCTGCACCTGCCGGCCGAGCTGAGCGGCCACGAGGCGGCCTTCCTGAACGCGGTCGACGCCATCCGCTCGCTCGCCCAGGTCTCCACGCCCCGCATGCAGCTCGAGGTGAAGCGCGACAGCCGGCCGAGCTACTGGGGGGAGGAACCGGCCGGCGACGGGTCACGGCTGGTCCACACGCCGGAGACGTGGGCTCGTATCGCCCTGCTGTTCGCCGATGCGCCCGGCCTCGATGCGTCGTTGCTCACGCTCCGGCGCGGCATGAAGCAGCGCGGCCTGGTCGAGCTCGAACGGTCCGGCAACCTGCGGAGCCAGATCGACGCCTGGGGTGGCGGCGAGGTGGAAGGTCAAGACGCCGTGCTCGTCTTCGACGACGGCCTGGGCGGCTTCCTGCCGCTGTCCGAGGCGGACCTCTCGTGCGATCCCCTGTCGTTCGCGTTCGCCGGCATCGTCCCGGCGCCGTCCAGCCTGATGGTGATGGCCGAGGGCGTGTGCGTCGTCAAGCAGACCGGGCGTGCGCTCTACCGTCACTGGCTCCTCGCCGACGGCGAGGAGGCCGCCCCGGTGCGCCCGCTGCTGGCGCGCGCCGCGCGCCTCACAAGCGAGATCATCCACGGCCGCGGCGAGCCCGGCCATCTCGTCGCCCTCGACGAGGTGGCGCTCGAGCTCACCGCCCAGGGGCTGGGGGCGGCCTGGCCGCTCGGCAGCTCCCTGCGCCACTACCGCGAGCAGTGGGAGCAGCACGTGCGGCGCGAGTCCTGCCCTGAGGGACTCTGCCTGGTGCGCAACGCGGCGCCCTGCCACCGCACGTGTCCGGCCAACATCGACATCCCGAGCTTCATGGCCCACCTCGGTCACGGCGACTATCGCGCCACCATCGAGGTCATCCGGCGCGACAACCCGCTGCCGTTGACCTGCGGCCTGGTCTGCCCGGCGCCGTGCGAATCCGCCTGCGTGCGCGGCGGCAGCAACGGCGCCGTCTTCATCCGGCCGCTGAAGCGCAAGGCGGCCGAGCACTGCCTCGCCGACGGCGGCTACCCGAAACCCGAGCTGGCGCCCGACACGGGCAAGCGGATCGGCATCGTCGGCTCCGGGCCGTCCGGTCTCACCGCGGCCTACTACCTGCGCACCTACGGTCACCAGGTCGAGGTCTTCGAGTCGCAGGAGAAGGCCGGCGGGATGCTGCGCTACGGCATACCGGCCTACCGCATGCCGCCCGACCTGCTCGACCAGGAGATCGACCAGATCGGAGTGCTCGGCATCCCGATCCACACCGGCGCCGCGGTCGGCAGCCTCGAGGACTTCCGCAAGGACTACGACGCCGTGTTCCTCGGCCTCGGCACCCAGCGCTCGCGCCTCCTCCCGATCGACGGCGTCCATCAGGACTTCGTGCTCGGCGGCATCGACTTCCTCCGTGCCGTTCGCAGCGGCGAAGCGGTCCGGGTCGGGCCGCGCGTCGTCGTCATCGGCGGCGGCGACGTCTCGATCGACGTCGCCCTGACGGCCCTGCGGCAGGGCGCGCAGCACGTCGACCTGACTGCCCTCGACAAGCGCCGCGACATGACGGCCAGCCCGCACGAGATCGAGAACGCCGTCGCCGAAGGCGTGCAGCTCCACCCGGGCTGGGGCCCAGTCAAGATCGACGAGGAAGGCGAAGTCACCCTCCAGTTCTGCGAGCAGACGCACGACGCGGACGGCAAGTTCGATCCGAAGTTCGACTCGACCCGCCTGCTGACGCTCGCAGCCGACCACGTGATCCTCGCCACCGGTCAGGGCACCGACCTGACGATCCTCGACGGCAGCGACGTCGAGAACAACCACGGCTTCATCGTCGCGGACTCGAAGACGCTGATGACCGACGTACCGGGCGTGTTCGCCGGCGGAGACGCCGAGCACGGCCCGCGCACGGCCGTGGAGGCGATCCGCTCCGGGAAGATCGCCGCGGCCGCCATCGACGCCTGGCTGCGCGGAGCGCCCATGGACGCCGCCACCGGCCAACCCGTGCGTCGCGCCGAGGTGATCCCCCTGCAGGTCGTGGCGCAGGACCGCACCCACCTGCCGCGTGCGGTCATGCCCGAGCGGAGCGTCGAGGAGGTCCTCGGCGAGGGCAACTACGTCCAGATCGAGGAGGGCCTGACCGACGCGATGGCGCACGACGAGGCCCGCCGCTGCCTGCGCTGCGACGTCTGCATCGGCTGCGGCCTCTGCATGGCCGCCTGCAGCGAGATGGGCATCGACGCCCTGCGCATGTCCGACACGACGGCCGGCCGGCTCGCCTACTTCGACTTCACGCGTGCCGCGGAGCTGTGCATCGGCTGCGGTGCCTGTACGCAGGTCTGCCCCACGGGTGCGATTCACCTCGAGGACCGGGACGGAGTCCGGCGCACGATCATCACCGGAACCGTCGTGCAAGAACAGCCGCTGCTCACCTGCAGCGAATGCGGAGCGCCGACGCAGACGCCTGCGCACCGTGAGTACATCCGGCAGCGCCTGCCGGATCACATGGCGGCTCTCCTCGATCGCGAGCTCTGCCAGTCGTGCGCGCGCGGGCGGGCCGATCGCCCCGCAATGAGCGCCCCAGGGTCCGCGCTTGCTGCGCAAAGACCAATGAACGTCGGAGGGTGACGATGGAAACCAGGGAACATGAGCTGGACGCCGCTGTCGTCAGCTCCACCGGGCAGACCCAGCTCGGGGAAGGCATTCGCTGGGACGCCCGTCGCGACGAGATGCTGGCGGTCGACATCCTGGCCGGCCGGGTCGCCCGCGCCCGCGTCCGCGACGACGGCTCGCTGGAGCGGATCCGCGTCTACGAGGTGCCCGGGACGGTCGGGATGATCGCGCCCGTCGAGGGCGACGACGGCTGGCTGCTCGGCGCCGGGCGCAGCTTCGTGTACCTGGCGCCCGACGGCACCCAGCGGACGATCGCCGAGGTGTCACCCGCCGGAACCCGGATGAACGACGGCGCCTGCGACCCCCAGGGCCGGTTCTGGGGCGGGACGCTGGCCGACGACCACCACGAGGGAGGCGGCGCGCTCTACCGGCTCGAACGGGACGGAAGCACCGAGCTCATGCTCGACGGTCTGACGATCTCCAACGGATTGGGCTGGAGCCCCGACGGCCTGACCATGTACCTGGTGGACAGCGGCCCGCGGGTGATCCACGCGTTCGCGTTCGACGCCGACCGGGGCACCATCTCTGCCGGCCGGATCCTCGTCACCGTGCCCGAGGACGTCGGAGCACCCGACGGGATGACGGTCGACGCGGCCGGTGACCTCTGGGTCGCGATCTACGGGGGTGCGCGGGTCAACCGCTACGCACCCGACGGCTCGCTGCGCGACGTCTACGCCATCCCGGCCCGGGAGTGCACGTGCTGCGCGTTCGGCGGGCCCGGCCTGCACCGGCTCTACGTCACCACCGCGACAGAGGGCTGGACGGACGAGCAGCGTCGCGCCGAGCCCGCCGCCGGGCTCGTCTACCGCCTCGACACGGACGCGACCGGCCGACCGGCATTACCGTTCCGTCCCGACCCCGCCTGGTGGCAGGACGTGACCTGACCGCGTGCTCGGAGAGAAGCCAGTGACGCTCGATCCTGAAGCAACGCCGCCGGCCGCGCCCCCGAGCGTTGAGGCGTCCGGCACGGGCGCCGGCCGGCTCGCGGCCGTACGCGACTGCCTGCGTGGCCGGGCAGACAACAGCCTCACCCGGCTGGCGCTGCTCTGGTTTCGCCGCTACCTCGAGGCGAGCCGCAACGCGGGCGCCGCGACGTCGGCCTACTTCACGCTCTCCGCCCTCCCGACCGCGCTCGTGATCGTCGCGTTCTTCAACCTCGCGCAAGGCAACGAGAACGCGTTCGCGGAGCGCCTGATCAGCCACATGAAGCTCGACGGGACGACCGCGAACCTCGTCCATGACCTGTTCGGGACCACCTCCAACAACCTGCTAGCCGCCACGCTCACGATCGTGATCGGCTTCCTGCTCTGGGGGCTCGCGATCGGCCAGCTCTACCAGGATCTCTACGCGCGCGTCTGGCGCATCCACGTAGGCAGCGTGGCCGACCAGCTGCTCTTCACGATCTGGTTCTTCGTCACGAGCGGGCTCATCGCGCTGATGACCGTCTCCGCCGCGAATCTCCGCAGCCACGGCTGGCTCGTCCTCGTTCCCGCCTGGATCGCCGGCTCGACGATCTTCTGGCTCTGGACGCCACGCTTCCTGCTTCACCGCATGATCCCGCTGCGCTCCCTCCTCCCGGGCGCGCTCCTCGCCGCATTCGTCCTCGGCGGCACGGTCGCCACCTCGCCGCTGTGGATCGGACCCACGATCGACCAGAACGCCAGGGCTTTCGGCCCGTTCGGCGCCGTCCTCGCGCTCTTCGCCTACATCCTCATCGTCGTCACCATCTCCATGGCCTGCGCCGTCTTCTCGCCCGTCTGGGCCGAATGGCGACAGGCAGAGAAAGACCGGAAAGAGCAGCCGGCCACGCGCGGCGCGCCTCCCTCCCTTCACCGTCCGCCCTGGTCGCGGAGCATCGCCCCGAGCTCGAGGCGCTCGGTCAGGTCGTCGAAACGAGCCTCGTTCGCTCGACGTTCTTCGCCTGTCGGCGGCTTCAGCGGCGTCTTGAAGGCGCGCTGAGCGCGTGACAAAGGTGGAGGTGACCGCCGCGTCACGATCGCGACGAGGCGATCGCTTCGAGCATCACGGCGGCTGCGACGATCCGTCCCGCCACCGTCTTGGCGTGACGTCACCGTAGCCGACGGTCGTCACGGTCTGGATGGCCCACCACATGCCGATGAAGACGTTCGGTACTCACGGTGGTCGAGAACCCTCATGAGAAGCCCTGGCGACGACAATCACCGCCGTCGTGGCGACGATGATCTGGCGGCGTTTCGACGTCACCGGCTGCGAGAACCGCGCCATCTGGCGCTCGATCAGCCCTCGTACAGGCGACGGTCCCGGGAGACGGCAGCGCGGTAGCCGCGAACCAGTTCATCAAGACGGCTGACGAGCGGACGTCGACCCGCGACCGGCTATGTCGTTGAAAGGGGCGGCGTGCTGTCGCCGCGCGCTCGCAGCACGGCCACGACGGCGATGACGAGATAGCCGAACACGGCGATCTTGGGTGCCAGTATCGCCAGCACGATCACGCCGATGTAGAAGCCCACACTCGGGGTTGTCGCCAGCGCGATCGCATTGAACTCCTTGGCGCTCACCTCTGGCCGCAGGAGATGCCGGTCGCGCGCGACAGAACCCCACAGCGCGCTGATCAGGCACGAGATCACGAGCAGCGACAGGCCGTAGAAGATGACTGCCGCCCGCTCGGCGTCGGAGCTATCGATCGCTTCGGCCATGAGCTTGGTCGGGAAGGGCAGGAACGAGACGGCCATCAGCAGCAGCAGGTTGATCAGCATCAGCTGCGTGTTCGCGTACTGCAAGCGGCGGAAGATGCCGTGGTGGGCGAGCCAAATCCCTCCGATCGTGATGAAGCTCGTCGCATAGGCCAGATAGGAAGGCCACTGATCGGCGATGCCTCGCCATAGGTTGTCGAACGCCGTCTCGGGCACATTGACCTCGAGAATCAGCAGCGTGATCGCGATCGCGAACACGCCGTCACTGAACGCTTCGGTTCGGCCGGTGCCCCAGCTTCACCGGCGATGACACGCCCCTCGAAGCGATCGCGAAGACCGAGTTCCGGAAGCTCCGCAGAGCGGTGCGTGCGCTCGACAGTGACCCGTCCGACGATGAGCTGCACGCCGTGCGCATCAAGGGCAAGCGGGCGCGATACGCGGCTGAGCTCGCGGAGGCTTCGACGGGCAAGCGTGCGACCCGGTTCATCCGACGGGCAAGGCAATTTCAAGACGTGATCGGAGAACACCAGGACGCTGTCGTGGCCGAGGAAGAGCTACGGCGGATCGCGAACCTGACGCGAAGCCAGCCGGCTGCGCTCGCCGCCGGACGGCTGATCGAACGCCGGCAGGCGGCGAAGCGGCGGATGCGGCATGCCTTCCCCAAAGCGTGGTCGCGCCTCGATGCCGCCGGGAAACGGGCCTGGTCGTGACGGAACAGATTCGAGCTGCCGGCGGTGTCGTCGTCCGTCGACACGACGGGCAGGACGAGGTGCTCGTCGTCCACCGGCCGCGCTATGACGATTGGACCTTCCCCAAGGGGAAGTTGAAGCCTGGCGAGTCCGACGAGCAGGGCGCACTGCGCGAGGTAGAAGAGGAGACAGGACTACGCTGCCGGCCCGGGCGGGAGTTGCAGACCGTCTCTTACGTCGACCGCCGCGGCCGCGAGAAGTCGGTGCGCTACTGGGAGATGGCTCCGCTCGGAGGGAAGTTTGCGCCGAACAACGAGGTCGACGAGGTCCGCTGGCTCCCTCTGGAGGAGGCCGACCGAGCGTTGACGTACACACGCGACCGCGATCTGTTAGAGAATCTAGCGACCACGGGAGGAGAGGGAGCCGCATGAAGCACGTGCTCTTCGTCTGCAACCACAACGCCGGGCGCTCACAGATGGCCGAGGCGTTCTTCAACCACTACGCGCCGGAGGATGTCCGGGCGGAGTCGGCCGGCAACGATCCGGCGACCGAGATCTGGCCTGAGGTCGTCGCGGTGATGGCCGAGCGCGGCTTGGATCTCGCCGGGCAGGAACCGAAGAGGGTGACCGTCGAGATGCAGCTGCGCGCCGACTGGGCCGTCGCGGTCGGCTGTGAAGACACCTGCCCCTTCGTCCCGACGACGCTCGAGGAGTGGGACATCCCCGACCCCGCGGGACGGCCACTCGCAGAAGTCACCGAGATCCGCGACCTCGTCGAACGGCACGTACAGACCTTGCTGACAACGCAACTCGACGCGATCCGCGGGCACCGGTCACATCATGAGCAGTGGCTCCGGCAGCTCCTGCGGCAGCTGACGCGCGAGTTCGAGGGTGAGCACGACCCGCAGGCGATTCGCGCAACCGCCGACGACATCCTCTGGCGCTACGAGGACGTGCGCGTGCGCTCGTTCGTCGTCGCGCTCGCCCATCGCGAGGCGCGCGAGCGGCTTCGCGAGGGAACACCCGCCGTTCCGGCGTAGATGATTACGCGGCGGCGCGGCGGGCGGCGAGCTCGAGCACCGCGCCTTCGCGCAAACCCGTGGCCACAACGCGGAACGGCACCATCAGCCGACGCTGCACCTCCGAGAGGATGAGAGCGCCCGCCAGGAGCGTCTGCGCGCGTGCAGGAGGGACGCCGAACGTCTTGGTGATGGTGCGCGACGAGCTCTTGCGCAGGATGGTCACGGCTTCGCGCAGCTCGTCCTCGCCGAGCGATCGACCGACCAGGCGGCGAAGCGCCCGCGCGCTGCCACCTACGGCAAGCGCTGTCCGAGGCAACGGCACGACGAGACCCTCAAGCTCGCGCTGGACGACGCTACGTGCGACCTTGACCACGCTCTTCTCAGGTGGGTCACCGTCCAGCGCCTCGGTCGTCAGCCGCAGCGAACCGATATCGAACGAACGCAGCCACGACGGCTCACGGTCGGGGAGACCGATCGCCAGCTGTGTCGATCCGCCCCCCACGTCGCAGACGGCGACCGCCCCTTCGAAGGGGCCAGAGGCGGCGACCGCTCCCTGGTAGCCGAGTAGCGCCTCCTCTTCTCGGCCGAGGACACGCACCGGAGCTCCCGAGACGCCCTCCAACGAGCGGACGAGCTCACCGGCATTGCCCGCCTGGCGGCCGGGAGACGCGACGAGAGTTTCGACCCGCAAGCAGCCCGCGCGGCGCGCAGCGGCAACGAGCTGCGCCACGGCCTCCACCGCGGCCTCGAGCCGTTTGGCCGAGATCTCGCCTGTCTTCGCGACGTCCGTCCCGAGACGGGCCCACACGCGATGCTCGTGGACGACGTCCAGGCCGTAGGGACCGATGTCCGCCGCGAGCAGGCGAATGGTGTTCGAACCCACGTCGATGACGCCAACACGCATCGCTGAGATTCTCGCGCCGGCGTCGGCGGACAAGTGGCGATGGTCCGGTAACGAGGTGGTTAGCGCGGCGCGAGATCTGCACTGCGCAGACGCCGCCTGCGCCGAGCGGAGGTCATGAGCGCGGCCTGGGCGGGGCGCGGCTTTGCTTCCTTCGCAGGTGCCTCGGGCACCCAGGTGCCGTCCGGATGCAACAGCCACGACGTGTTGTCCTCGAGCAGCAGCGCGAAGCTCGCCGCCAGGCGCTTGCGGCGACGTTCCTCATTGAGATCAAAAGGTCGGACACTTCAGGAATCTCGCTGACTCTGTGAACGCCGATCCGAAGGTCCGGCTCGCTATCCACCTCGGCGACAGCAAGAACGGCGGTGGGTCTGACACGTCGCCAAAGACGGCAACGTCGATCCTGTTTTTCGAGCCGCTGTTGACCGGCTGCCATTACCAGCGATTCCAACCGCAACTGCGGTCAGCGCAGCAAGCAGTGCTCCGAGCAGCGCGAGTTGTCGCATTGTCGTTTTCCTCGCGGGGTTTGGGCCGCCGATCGGGCCGCCGCGGACGCTAAGAAGTCGCTGCGCCCGCAGGGGTTACGAGAGGGTGAAGGAGCAGCGGCGATCCGAACAGCGGTGCGTCTGCGGCTCCGCACCGGCGCTGAGAAGACCCTCACAGACCGGTTTGCCGGTTGGCCCGAGGGGGCACAGCTTGACGGAAACGTTTCGCCCCGTTCCGTACGGTTAGATCCAGTTAGGGCCGCTCCGACCCGTACCAAATCCGGTACCAAGTTTTTCACTACCTTCTCTTTCCAGCTTCGTAACATTGCGCCTCAGATGCTTCAGGCGGCTGCGCGGAGCCCGTCGGCCCGAGCGGCGGCCAACGCCTCGACACTGTCGACGCGCGACCTGTGTGAGGAGCTCTTGGGGATGAGCTAGGCTCGTTCGCAAGCCCGAGCGCAGGCTGGAGGGAGGGTCGCGATGTCCTCGATTGTTCCTCGCTGGGAATGGCGTACGTTCGGTGAGCGCTTCGGAGCCGCCGAGAGCGCGTTCGGCGCGCTTGCCCCAGAGCGGGTGCAGGAGAGCGACGAGCTGTACCTGCTTTCGGCGGGAGACGGCGATACCGTCAAGGTTCGAGACGACCTCATGGACGTCAAGCATCTCGAGCGCGTCAGCGACGACGGGCTCGAGCAGTGGCTGCCGGTGATGAAGGCCCCTTTCCCCCTCCCGGCCAGCGACGTCTCCTCGGTTCTGGCGGCGCTCGGCGTGACCGTCCCGCCGTTTCCGCGCGCGGCCTACACGCTCGCCGAGCTCATAGACGAGATCGTGAGTCCGAGCTCCGACCTGCTCGCGGTCGAGGTGCACAAGAGGCGAGACCGCTTCACGATCCGTGGCTGCATGACGGAGCTGACGGAGGTTACGACCGACCGTGGCTCGACCCACACGATCGCGATCGAGGCGGACGATCCGTCGCGCGTGATGGCCACCGTCCGCGAGCTTGGGCTGGACTCGGGCCCGAACGTGAGCTTCCCACGCGGTCTCAAGGCACTCGTCGGGTTTGGCGCGCGAAGGTACGCCGTCGTCGACGTCGGCACGAACTCGGTCAAGTTCCTTGTCGGAGAACGGAGTGCGGACGGTGCCTGGCGGAACGTCGTTGACCGCGCCGCGATCACGCGTCTGGGCGAGGGCCTCGAAGAGACCGGCCATCTCAATCCGGCGCCGATCGAGCGGACGATCGAAGCCATCGCCAGCATGGCCGAGGAGGCGAGACAGAACCGGGTGGAGGCGATCGCAGCGGTCGGCACAGCGGGGCTGCGCATCGCGCCCAATGCTCCGGCGTTCGTCGATGCCGTGCAGGCTCGTTGCGGCATCTCGGTCGAGGTCATCTCCGGCGAAGAAGAGAGCCGGCTCGCCTACCTCGCGGCAACGGCAGGGCTCGGTCTGGCGCGTGGGTCGTTCGTCGTCTTCGACACGGGTGGCGGCAGCTCGCAGTTCACGTTCGGTCATGGACCCGAGGTCGAGGAACGGTTTAGCGTCGACGTCGGCGCCGTGCGCTTCACGGAGCGGTTTGACCTCGACGCAGCCGTCTCCGAGGATGTGCTGGCCGCGTCGCTCGACGCGATCGGCGCCGATCTCACACGTCTCGACGGCCGGTCCTCACCTGATGCGCTCCTCGCCCTGGGCGGCGCTGTGACGAACCTCGCCGCCGTCAAGCACGGTCTTGCCACGTACGACCCGGACGTTGTGCAGGGCACCGTGCTCGAGCTGGCCGAGATCGACCGGCAGATCGAGCTCTTCCGCAGGCGCGGCGCCGAGGGCAGGCGTAAGATCGTCGGCCTGCAGCCCAGGCGGGCCGAGGTCATACTTGCCGGCGCGTTAATCGTGCGGGCGGTGATGGCGAAGCTCGGGCGGGCGTCGCTCACCGTGAGCGATCGCGGACTGCGGCACGGAGCGCTCGTCGAGCGGTTCGGGTAGGCGCGCGAGCCCCTCCATAGGATCGCCGCCAGTGTCATCGTGACGGCAACAGCCGAGGTGGTCGTGATCGGCGGAGTTCCTGACGCGGTGCACGGTCATGAGGTACTCGAACATCTGGGTGGGCGTCAGCTAAAGGAGGGACCCGCTGGGGTCTCCGCACTCGCGGGGGTGGGGTGACACGAAGCAGACCTGCTGGCGGGCTAGCTCCCAAGGTCCACGCGCTCGACGGCCGAAATGTGCCGTCGTTGCCTCTGACCCGGAGGTCCCCCTGTCGCTGCCCGCCGGTGCTTCGTGGCGGCCTCCGCGGCGGCGTCGACGCCGGCGGTAGGCCGGAGGAGGCGGCCGCCAAAGAAGACGGCGCACAGCGCGAACCAACCCCAGCCGAGCGCGAGGCCGCCGACGACGTCGGACAGCCAGTGATAGTCGAGCAGGACGCGGCTTGCCGCGACGGCTACGGCAATCGAGACGGCGAGACCGATCAGGACGATGCGGACGGGCCGCCGGGCGTAGCGGGTCAGGACGAGCGCAGCGGCAGCGTAGAAGGCTGCGGAGGTCGCGGAGTGCCCACTCGGGAACGATGGCCCGAGACCCGCGGCCGCGGGGTCGAACGCCGGCCGCACCCGGTCGGCGAGGTCTTTGACGGAGACCGTCAGGATCTTCTCACCAACTATCACAGCGAGGAGGAACAGAGCGCACCACCGGCCGCGCGTCCGCAGAAAGTCGACGGCCAGGACAACGAGCGCGAGGGCGATGACGACTTGCCCCGTGCCGAGATCGGTCACCAGATGGAGCCCGCGGGTGGAGAACTCCGTGCGGTGGTCGAAGGCCCAGGCAGCGGCCGCGTTGTCCAGCCGCTGGGTTTCTGGCAGCGAGCGGATGAGATAGGCGAGCAGGCCGAGCACGAGGCCGCCCGTGATCGCGGCTCCGAGCGCGACGGTGAGCAGCAGACCGCTGGCGACGCCGCGATCGAGGCGTGAAGCGAACGTCCGGCGCAGCCACGGATGCGGACGCATCGCCTTGCCGACTGCCTGCGCGCTCTCGAGAGCAGGGCGATTCGGGGTCGCAGGAGAGCGCGCGTAGATCAGCGCAGCCAGAGCAGCCAGCGCACCAAGCGCGGCGGCCACGACGAGATCGACAGCAAGAGGCACGGCGGTTCTCACGTTTTCCCTTCGACCCGAATGGGGAAACACGTCAAACGATGGCTGACACGCTCGCAAGTGTGCCGACCTCCCGCATCGGGGCGCGAGTCGACATCGCAACGAGTCCTGCGCAGCGCTCGTTGTTCCCCGTGCTGGACGGTGACGAGCACGGCCTTTCGGCGCGTGTGGCTGATGCGCTCGGTCGCGACAAGCCCAAGCAGACGTTCTTCGTCGGTCTCTGCATCGCCTTTCTTGCGATCGCGGTCGCCTCCATCGCCCTGGGCCTGCTTCTGACGGACGTGCTGCTCTCGCGTACAGGCCTCGGGTCGGCCGACGAGCGGTTCGTACGGTCGCTCACGGACGCCCGGTCGAGCGGGCTGACGGACGCGTCGCTGATCGCGTCGATCATCGCGGGAGGCGTGGTGCTACCGATCGTCGCAGGCGTGACAGCCCTCGCCTCGGCGGCCATGCGCCAGTGGCGTGTTGTGGGCTTCCTCGTTTTCACTCTGGCGCTGGAAGCGGGCGTGTACCGGGCGACGACGCTCGCCGTCCACCGCGAGCGACCGGATGTCCACCGCCTCGAAGGGCTCCCCGCAGATGCGAGCTACTACTCGGGTCACACTGCGGCCGCAATCGCCGTGTACTGCGGGATCGCGCTGCTCGCGACCTCACGGATCCGGAACCGCGTCGCCCAGGTGGCGATCTGGGCGGCCGCAATCGCAATTCCGATCTTCGTCGCGCTGGCGCGCATGTACCGCGGCATGCACCATCCGCTCGATATCGTCGGCGGCGTCCTCGTCGGCGTGGCCGTCGTGGCCGCGATGGTGCTCGTCTGCCGGGCCGCCGGTCACGCGGCCGCCGCGCGGGAGGCTCGTTGACGCGGATGCCAAAGGTCGCGGTGGTGGCGCATTCGGGCAAGACGTTCGGCGGCGGCCTCGTCGAGCTCCGGCACGTCCTCGAGGAGGAAGGCATCGTCGATCCGCTGTGGGCGGAGGTGCCGAAGAGCCGCAAGGCTCCGAAGCAGGTCAAACGTGCGCTGAAGGACGGCGCCGAGCTGCTCTTCGTCTGGGGCGGCGACGGAACCGTGCAGCAGTGCCTGGACACGGTCGCGGGGACCAAGGTGCCCGTCGCGATCGTCCCGGCCGGGACGGCGAACCTGTTCGCGACAAACCTCGGGATCCCGCAGGACATCCGGCAGGCCGTCTCGATCGGCCTGTGCGGTGAGCGGCGCCGTCTCGACGTAGGTCGTTTCAACGGTGAGCGCTTCGGAGTCATGGCCGGCGCCGGCTTCGACGCAGCGATGATCCACGACGCCGACGGCGGGCTAAAGGATCGCCTTGGCCGCGTCGCCTACGTCTGGACTGGGTCGAAAAACCTTCGTGCCAAGCCGTTCAAGGCGAAGATCTCGGTAGACGGCGCGAGCTGGTACGACGACAAGGCGAGTTGCATCCTCATCGGCAACGTCGGACGGCTGTTCGCAGGCGTCGAGGCGTTCGAGGACGCGAGCCCCGAGGACGGCAAGCTCGAGGTGGGGGTCGTGAACGCCGACGGCCTGGTCGACTGGACCCGGACGCTCGCGCGCACCGCAGCCGGCAATGCGACCAAATCCCCGTTCGTGAGCACCACGAAGGCACGGCGCATCAAGGTCGAGCTCGACCGCAAGGTGCTCTACGAGCTCGACGGCGGCGACCGCGAGAAGGTGCGCGCGTTCGACGTAAAGGTCGAGCCGGGCGCCGTCACGATCTGCCTGCCCGCCAGCGGCACGTAGCGGACCACCAGAATGCCGCGGGTGACGCTCGTCCTTGGCCCGCTGCTGCGCTATGCCGGAACGGAGAGCGCGACCTTCTGGGTCGAGACGAGTGCACCCTGCGAGGTCGAGATCCTCGGCCGGCGCACCCGGACGTTCACCGTCGAGCGTCACCACTACGCGCTGCTGCTCGTCGATGGACTCGAGCCGGGCTCCGTGACGCCGTACGAGGTTCGCCTTGACGGCGAGCCCGTCTGGCCGCCGGACAACGGCCGTCCTCCTTCCGTCGTCCGCACGCGCAACGACGAGCGGCGCGTGCGGCTGGTCTTCGGCTCGTGCCGCGTCGGCGAGCCGCAGCCGGACTCGCTCGAGGCGCCCTGGCACGACCAGCTCGTCCGCCGGGGAGTCGACGCCCTCTGGGCATACTCGAGGGCGCTTCAACGCGGCGAGGCGGATTGGCCCGACGCGCTGCTGCTGCTCGGCGACCAGGTATACGCGGACGAGGCCTCGCCTGCGACGCTCGCCTTCATCAAGGCGCGACGGGACACGGGCCAGCCGCCCGGCGAGCAGGTTGCCGACTTCGAGGAATACACGCGCCTCTACCGGGAGTCTTGGTCCGACCCGGACATCCGCTGGCTGCTCTCGACTGTCCCGAGCGCGATGATCTTCGACGACCACGACGTCCACGACGACTGGAACATCTCCTGGCGCTGGATCGAGGAGATGCGCGCGAAGCCGTGGTGGGACGCCCGCATCACGGGCGCGTTCATGGCGTACTGGATCTACCAGCACCTCGGGAACCTCTCGCCGCCTGAGCTCGCCGAGGAGACGATGCTCGAACTCGTCAAGCGCGACGACGACGCCGGACCGCGCCTCCGAGAAGTCGCCCGCACGTGGGACCGCGAATCGGCCGCGAGCCGCTGGGCCTACCACCGCGACTTCGGCGACTCGCGGCTCCTCGTCGTCGACTCCCGTGCCGCGCGTGTGCTCGCCGATGGCCGTCGCGAGATGGTCGACGAAGAGGAGTGGGACTGGATCGTCGACCATTCGCTGGGCGAGTTCGACCATCTCGTGATCGCGAGCACGCTGCCCGTCTTCATGCCTACCGGGATCCACCACCTCGAAGCGTGGAACGAAGCCGTCTGTCAGGGGCGCTGGGGCAAGGGCGCCACGCGGCTCGCCGAGCGCCTCCGGCGCAGCGTCGACCTCGAGCACTGGGCTGCGTTCGGCGAGTCGTTCGACCGGCTGTGCGGCTGGTTGCGCAGAGTCGCCACCGGCGAGGCGGACACGACGCCTCCCGCGTCCATCGTCCTCCTCGGCGGCGATGTGCACAACAGCTACGTCGCCGAGGTCGATCTCGGCGAGAGCGCTCGAAGTCACGTCTTCCAGATCGTCTGCTCACCGTTCCGCAACCCACTCGTCCCGCGAGAGCGCCGCATCGTCCGCGTCACCGGATCGCGTGCATCCGCGGTTATCTTCTCGCTGCTCGGCAGGCTTGCCGGCGTCGACCCTCCATGGGCCAGCTGGGAGATCCACCCGACCCGAACGTTCGAGAACGTACTCGGCGAGCTCGAGCTCGACCACCGTTCCGCCCGGGTCACGCTCAGACGGAGCGCTCGAGAAGGCGAGGGCGGAGACCGCCTCGTAGTCCTCGACCGTGCCGAGCTGGCGGCCGACGAGTCCACCTGAGCGGCGGCCTCGCGTTTCGGCCGGGCGAATCGGCGGTAGGTAGTCCCTCATGAACGTCGACAGCTCGACTACACGGGCACCCGTCCAGACCGCCAAGCGTCAGGGCGAAAAGGTCGCGCGCACGCCCGGGTTCGAATGGCTGTCGCGAGCGGGCTTCGTCGCGCGTGCGGCGATCTACCTGATCATCGGCGTGCTCGCCTTCGAACTCGCCCTCGGCATCGGTGGTAAGGCAACGAACCAGCAGGGGGCGCTCCAGACGCTTGCGCGGCAGCCGTTCGGGAAAGTGCTCCTCGTCCTCGTCGCCGTCGGTCTCGCAGGCTATGCGGCGTGGCGTCTGACGCGTGCCGCGCTCGGCCACGGTCCGGAAGGCTCCGACAGCGGTTTCGACCGCATCGCCGCACTCGGCAGCGGAATCGTCTACGCGGGTCTCTGCGTGATCGCGGTCCAGGTTCTTCTGGGCTCAGCCGGCTCGAGCGCCGGGCAGACGCACCACGCGACCGCCGGCGTGCTCGGCTGGCCGGCAGGCACGTGGCTCGTCGGGATCACCGGCGTCGTACTCATCGGGATCGGCCTCTACCAGGGCTACCGCGCGCTCACCCGTGACTTCCTCGAAGACGCGAAGGTCGAGCAGATGAGCCGCGGCATGAAGGACGCGTATGCCTTCGTCGGCATGTTCGGATACCTCGCGAGAATGCTCGTCTTCGCTCTCGTGGGCGCATTCTTGGTCCAGGCCGCCGTCGACTACGACGCGCAGAAGGCGATCGGGCTCGACGGCGCGCTCGCGAAGGTGGCGAACCATTCCTACGGCCACGTTGCGCTCGGGGTCGTCGCGGCCGGCCTGATCGCGTTCGGTCTGTACTCTCTTGCCGACGCTCGCTACAGGCGGATCTAAGAGCGTCGCTCTCCTAGGGCCACACGAGCAAAGACAACGCGCAGAAGCCGTTCCAGCAGGTCGCGTCGCCTTTCTCCACCGCTGCGGTGCGCCTCGACCGTGACACTCGTGAGCGACGGAGCTGAGATCGCCCGCGTGGATCGTCGTGCGCGCACGGGGACCTGCGAAACTACTAGTCGCCGTCCCCGGGTGGGGTGGTGGGCTCGGCGTCGGTGCCCAACTGCTCCGCGAAGTACTCGAGCGCCTTCTTCGTCTTCGTCTCCTGCTCGCCGGTGAGATCGACGCCATGCTTCGTCAGGAACGCTCGTGTCTCGGCCGCGACTTGGAACGCCTCCGACGGCTGGCACTTCGTCGACAGCTCGAGGATCATTGAGTTGTCCGGGTAGAGCCAGAGCTCCGCAACGAGCTTGCGGGCGTACCCCTTAGGTGAGAACCTCAGCTTGAGCACCGATAACGGGCCGAGAATCAAGAGGTCGTCCAGCTCAAGCCCTTCGGGTGCGTGCGCAGCGTACAACGACCGCTGCTCCTTGGAGAACAACTTTCGGACCGGGCGATCCCCCGCCACAGCGGCTCTGACTTGGGGCTGCGGCAGCGCGCGCTTCATCGATCCCGAGCAGATGAAGCCGCCCGGCATCGCATCGACCTCGACTCCGAAGTTCGGCGAGCGCCGCAGCTTTCCAGGCAGCTCGCTCGGAACGACGGGTCGCAGCTTCACAACCGTGTCGTCTCCCTTCCGCTGTACGCGGCGGGCACGTACGACGAGGCCGCTCTTGTTGAGCGTAAGGTCAGGAGTGTCGAAGAAGAACACCTGTCGAATCTGGGCGTCGAGAGGATCGACTCCCAGCGCCGCCGCGCCCTTGCTTCGGTCGGACACCGGCACCGTCAGCTTGAGCTCGACGCTGTCGGCACCCTTCGTCAGGGCGAGTAGCTCGGCGACGTCCTGATCGGAAAGTCGTTGCGGCTTTGTCGCGGTGGCCATGGTCGGGTCCTTTCTCGTGGCTGGGGCGGCAATCATGCCGGAAGGTTCGAATCCGCGCCGCTAGGATGATTCGATGAGAGCGAAGGTGATCGGGCGAGACGACGCCGTGGAGCTCGACGACGAGGCTGAGCTCCGGCCAAAGCGAACCAAGCGGACCACTGCCACCCGTTTCTGGAACCGCGAGCTTTCACAGCTCGACTTCAATGAGCGCGTCCTCGCTCTCGCCGAGGACGATGCCCGCCCGCCCCTTGATTGCGCGAAGTTCCTCGCGATCGTCAGCCAAAATCTCGACGAGTTCTTTCAGATTCGAGTATCCGGCCTTCGCGAGCAGGCGATCGCCGGCGTGCCGGGCTCCTCCCCGGACGGTATGAGCCCGCGCGAGCAGCTCGATGCGATTCGAGAACGGGTCGAGAGGCTCGTGGCGCGCCAGACGGAGATCTTTGAGCGTCAGGTCCGTCCACGGTTGAGGGCGGGTGGCCTACATATCGTCGACTGGGACGACTTGAAGAAGAGCCAGCGAGAGGCGCTGCGCGAGATCTTCGAGGAGCGCGTCTTTCCCGTGATGACGCCGCTCGCCGTCGACCCTTCCCACCCGTTTCCGTACATCTCCGACCTCTCGCTGAACCTCGCAGTCGTCGTCCGTGACCGAGAGACCGGGGCCCGGCGTTTCGCCCGCGTGAAGATCCCGCCGCGTCTTCCACGTTTCCTCATGGTTCCCGGCGGCCGGCGCCTGGTTCCCCTCGGGCAGGTTATCGCTGCGCACCTCGACCGGCTGTTTCCCGGGATGGAGGTCGTCGGCCAGTATCTCTTCCGCGTGACACGTGACGCCGACTTCGACGTGGAGGTCGACGAGGCAGGCGACCTGCTGGAGACGCTCGAGTCACTTCTCCAGAGGCGGCGGCGCTCGCCGGAGGCGGTCCGTCTGGAAGTGGCATCCTCGATGCCACAGGTCCTTAGCTCGATGCTTCTCCGGGAGCTCGGCCTCGGCCGGTCCGACCTGTATGCGATCGACGGCCTCGTAGACCTCGGCGCCCTCTGGTCACTCATGGAGCTGAACCGGCCCGCCCTGAAGGCAAAGCCCTGGGCGGGTGTGACTCCCCCGCAGGTCGGATCGTCCCTCGGCGACCCGATCGACATCTTCGCGGTGCTTCGCCAGGGCGACATCCTCGTCCACCACCCCTATGACCGCTTCTCGACGTCGGTGGAGGCGTTCGTCGACCGTGCCGCGGACGACCCGGACGTTCTCGCGATCAAGCAGACGATTTACAGGACGTCGGATGAAGGCGAGGCGCCTATTCTCCAGTCGCTGAGCCGCGCCGCCGCCGCCGGCAAGGAGACGGTCGTGGTCGTCGAGCTCACCGCTCGAGGAGACGAGGAAGCGAACATTGCCTGGGCGCGGACGCTCGAGAAGGCCGGAGTCCACGTCGTGTACGGCGTCGTCGGCCTCAAGACGCACGCGAAGAGCGTGCTCGTCGTCCGCAGGGAGGGAAAGACCATCCGGCGCTACTGCCACATAGGCACCGGCAACTACAACCCGGAGACCGCCACGGTGTACGAGGACGTGGGCTTGCTCTCGGCAGACCCGGACCTGACTGCGGACGTGGCGGATCTCTTCAACAGCCTAACCGGCTTTTCGAACACATCCGACCACCGGAAGCTCCTGGTCGCACCGGACACGCTACGGCCGCAGCTCCTGGAGTTCATCCGCCAGGAGGGGCGCGCGGACGGGCGCATCGCCATCAAGGTGAACAGCCTCGTGGATACAGAGATCATCGACGCGCTCTACGCGGCCTCCTCTGCCGGAGCGACGATCGATCTCATCGTCCGCGGCATCTGCTGCCTGCGGCCGGGCGTGAAAGGCCTGTCCGAGAGGATCCGCGTGCGCTCGATCGTCGGCGACTACCTCGAGCACTCGCGCATCTTCCGGTTCGGGAGCGCCGCCCGCGGCCCTCACTACTGGATCGGCTCGGCCGATCTCATGCCGCGGAATCTCGGCGGCCGCGTCGAGTGCGTCGCGCCCGTGAGCGACCCCGAGCTCCAGGCACGGCTAGAGGAGATCCTCCTGGCGAACCTCGCCGACGACGTCCTCGCCTGGGAGCTCGGGCCGCACGGCTGGACGAAGGTGCCGACGACGATCGGAATCGACTCCCAGCAGCGCCTCCGCGAGCTCGCGGAGGCGAGGGCGGGCCGCGCATCGTCCGCGTGACCGCGTCGCCGTCCGAGCGCGAGGTAAAGCTGGCCGCCGGCCCTTCGTTTCGAATGCCGAGCCTCGACGGGCTCGCGGACGGATTGCAGCTCGTGGCGAGAGAGCCACAGCGCCTGTCAACGACGTACTTCGACACCGAGGATCTCCGGCTGGCTCGCTGGAGGGTGAACGTCCGCCATCGGCCCGGAGAGGGATGGACGGTCAAGCTCCCCGCCGAGAGCGACGGCGTGCTCCTCGTGCGGCCCGAGCTCGTTTTCCGGGGCAGCCCTCGTCAGCCGCCGAGCGCGGCCGTGGACCTCGTGCGCGCATTCATCCGCAAAGTCGAGCTCCGGCCGCAGACCCGGCTGAGAACCGTGCGGCGAGGGATCGAGCTGCGCGACGGCGACGGCCACCTGCTGGCCGAGGTTCTCGACGACGAGGTCTCCGTGCTCGAGGGGCGCCGCATCGCGGCCCGGTTCCGCGAGCTCGAGATCGAGATCCGTAACGCGACGCCACGTTCCCTGCTCGATGCCCTCGTCGAGCGGCTCCAGGAGGCCGGAGCCAGTGAGCCCGATGCAACGACGAAGTACATTCGGGCGCTCGGGCCGCGTGCGTCGCAGCCGCCCGAGGTCCCTCTTCCGACGCTGGCGTCGGGCGCCACCGGCGGAGACGTCGTACGCCGCGCGATCGCCGCCTCGGTGATCCGGCTGATCGAGCACGACCCGGTGATGCGACTCGACGCCGACCCCGAGGGAGTCCATCAAGCGCGTGTGGCGACGCGTCGCCTGCGGTCGGATCTGAGGACGTTCGGGTCGCTCATCGATCCTGACTGGGCCGCAGCGCTCCGAGACGAGCTGCGGTGGCTCGGGCGAGTCCTCGGCGCCGTTCGCGACGGCGACGTGTTCCTCGAGCGCATGCGCGAACGCGCGGCACAGCTCCCGGAGTCGAGCTCTCGCGGCGCTGCTCGTGTGCTGGCCGCGCTCGAAGCCTCTCGCGACTCGGCTCACACCGAGCTGCTCGCCACGCTTCGAGACAACCGCTATCTCACGCTCCTCGATCGTCTGGTCGCGGCTGCGAACGAGCCAGCGCTCGCGCTCGAGGCCGACCTCCCGGCGGCGACTGTCATTCCCGGCCTCGTGCGCGGGCCGTGGCGTTCGCTCGCCAAGCTTGCGAAGACCCTCGGCGACGTGCCCTCGGACGGCGAGCTCCACTCTTTGCGCATTCGTACGAAGCGCGTCCGCTACGCAGCCGAGGCCGCCGCGCCCCTCGTCGGCCGGCGAGCGCGGACGTTCGCCGCAGCCGCGGCCGGCCTCCAGGAAGTGCTCGGGGACATCAACGACGCCGTCTCGGCCGAGCGCTGGCTCGGCGAGTGGGCGCGCGGTAGCCGATCGACGCACGGCGTGTTCGCAGCGGGCGAGCTGGCGGGTCTAGAGCGCGCTTCCGCTGCGCGGGATCGAAAACGTTTGAAGAAGGCTTGGAAGAAGCTCGCATCGCCGAGTCTCCGCTCGTGGATGTGAAGGAGAGGGCGCGGACTGAGCTATGGACGTCTACATCGTGCGTCACGCGATTGCGGAGCAGCGGGACTCCGCTCGCTGGCCGAACGACGGGGCGCGACCTCTCACCGCACGCGGCATCGCTCGCTTCCGTAGCGCTGCCCGGGGACTGGGCCGCATTGTCGCTGAGGTCGACGTCGTGCAGGCGAGCCCGTACACAAGGGCGTGGGAGACCGCAGAGATCCTCCACGAGGAGCTTGCCTGGCCTGCGCCGGAGCGCTGCTCGGCGCTCGAGGCGATACGCCAACCAGAGGCTGCCCTCGAGGGTCCTGCAGGCGCAGAGCGAGCGCTCTTCGGTTGCGCTCGTCGGTCACGAGCCGCACCTATCCGGCTTGGCCTCGCTAATTGCCTGCGGAGACGAAGGTGCACTCCGCCTCGAGCTGAAGAAGGGCGCGGTCGCAAAGCTGTCCTTCACTGGCGATCCGCGCGTGGGCGGAGCTCTGCTGCGCTGGAGCCTGAGCCCGATGATCCTCCGCTCGCTCGACCCTCGGTGATTGCGTAGGCCGGTTCTCTCCCGAGCGTGCTGGTCACGGCTGCACCCTTGGATCGTGTCTCGGGTCGCCTACGGGGGCGCGCAGCCGTGGTCGATGGCTTCCCGGGCGCAGTTAGTGGTGGCAAGGTTGGCTGCCCTAGATCTGGCGTAGCCCCATCACCGGCGATGCGGTCGACCATGGCGTCGGCCGCCGCGAGACCCGCCTCGACCTGGTCGTGGCCGGGCTGACCCAACACGACCCCGGTGATCGTCGTCCGCTTGCCGTCGATCCAGCGGATGGCCCGGAAGGCGAAGCAGCCGCCGGCCGCGGCGGTCGAGCCGGTCTTGACGCCGACGAACCCGTTGTGCCCGAGCAATCTGTTGGTGTTGTGCACGGTGCCAACGACCGGCAGCGTCGCGCTCGGTGTGGCGACGATGCTCGCGAATACCGGCAGGCGCATGGCCCGATCGACGAGGCGCACCTGGTCGGCGGCAGTCGACACGCTTGCGGCGTCGTAGCCGCTCGGGTCGGTGTAGCGGGTGCGGGTCATGCCCAGCGACCGTGCGGTGGCATTCATCCGGGCAACAAACCGGTCCTCCGAGCCGGCGTCCCATCGCGCCAGCACTGCGGCGATGTTGTTCGCCGACGGCAGCAGCAGTGCCTGCAGCGCCTCCCGTTCGGTCAATTGCTCTCCGGCGGCGATGGACACGACCGACTCCTGCTGTCGGAGCCGGCGGTCGGTGTCGGCGACGTCGGCGGCCCGACGATCACGCTCACCGACGCTACGCCAGGGCTTTCGGCTCGTTCGGCGTCGTCCTCGCGCTCTTCGCCTACATCTTCATCGTCATCACCATCTCCACGGCTTGCGCCGTCTTCTCGCCCGTCTGGGCCGAATGGCGGCAAACCGAGCGGAACCGGGGATAGGAACCCAAACCCGAAGGCTTATCCGCGACCGAGGTCGGCAAGGAGATCGCGCAGGAGTGGGTGGCGTGCGCTCCTCCGCGGGCAGTGGCGATGCCCCCGATCGTGTTCACCCAAGTGAAATCCGACGCGCGTCCTCGTTACGCCGGCTTAGGGTCGTAGGTTGGTGACGATTGGAGACAACGGGCGGCCGGGCTCATTCCGGTATCGAGCGAAGGGAGCGCAGGTGCTGGTTTACACGAACAACCCGAGTTTCTGGGACGTGGTCTGGTGGATGATCCTCTTCTGCTTCTTTGTGATCTGGGTCTTCGTCGTCATCCACGTGTTCGTCGACAACTTCCGCCGGCAGGATCACGGCGGCTTCGCGAAGGCAATGTGGACGGTCCTGATCATCTTCTTGCCGGTGCTCGGCGTGATCATCTACCTGATCGCACGCCCGAGCGAAGTCGTGGTCAACACCATGTAGCCGAGGTTCGACGTCGACCTGCTGCGCGCGGGGGACGCCCCTCGACGCAGCCCGGGAAAGCCGCCACTAAGTGGCGCGGGAAGGAGCAGAGATGATGGACGACAGCGAGAGCAACGAACGGAGCGATCCGGGTTCACTCGGTTCCGGTTCCCTGGCCGAGCGCGAGCAGCTCAGCGAAGGTCGTCCCGACGAGGAACCGGCGGAGGCGCCGGTCGCTGTCGGCGCTGTCGAGTCCGGCCAGGTTGGAGAGGAGTCTCCGCCGACTGACGGTAAGCCGCCATCCAAGCCGAAGGTGGTGCCGCACTTCACGCCGAGCGAGCGGGCCGCGAGGGGTAAGGCGGCGAGGGCGGAGATTCCCCGGTCGACGCAGGGTGACATCGCGTTTTCCAAGCGCCGTGACCCTGTCGCGTTGTTGGAGGAGCAAGCCGTGTCGCGGGTTCCGGAGCTGGTGCCGATCCGCTACGGCCGGATGCTGGTGTCGCCGTTTGCGTTCTACCGCGGCGGCGCGCTGATCATGGCTTCGGATCTGGCGAACACACCAAACTCGGGGCTCCGGGTACAGCTGTGCGGGGACGCGCATCTGTCGAACTTCGGAGTCTTCGGCTCGCCCGAGCGCGACCTGGTCTTCGACATCAACGACTTCGACGAGACGGCGCCAGGCCCGTGGGAGTGGGACGTGAAGCGCCTGGCGGCGAGCTTCGCGATCGGCGGCCGCGAGAACGGCTTCTCCGGCAAGGAACGGCGCACCGTCGTGCTCGACACGGTGCGCGCCTACCGGAAGGCGATGACGGCCTTTGCGGGCCTGCGTAACCTCCAGGTCTGGTACGCGGCTCTGCCGGTCGAGCAGGCGGTTCGGGAGTTCACCGCCGGCGTCGACCCGAAGCGGCTGAAGAAGCAGGAGGCCGACCTGGCGAAGGTTCGCACGAAGGACAGCATGGACGCCTTCGAGAAGCTGACCCACATCGTCGACGGCGAGCACCGGATCATCAGCGACCCGCCGCTGATCGTCCCGATCGGTGAGCTCATCCCCACCGAGGCAGAGCGGGACGCGTTCGAGAGCGAGATCCGCGGCCTGATCCGCGGCTACCGGCGTACGCTCGAGACCGACCGCCGCCATCTGATCGAAGAGTTCCGGTACGCGGACATGGCCCGCAAAGTGGTCGGGGTCGGGAGCGTCGGCACCCGCGCCTGGATCCTGCTGTTCCTTGGCATGGACGATCAGGACCCGCTCTTCCTGCAGGTCAAGGAAGCCCAGCCGTCGGTGCTGGAGCAGTTCGTCGGCAAGAGCGCGTACAACAACTGCGGCCAACGGGTCGTTGCCGGCCAGCGGCTGATGCAGGCGACCAGCGACATCTTCCTCGGCTGGCAACACGTCGCCGCCGGTCTGGACGGTCAACCGCGGGACTACTACGTGCGCCAACTCAAAGACTGGAAGGGCTCGTACGCCTTCGAAGCAGCCGTTCCAACGGGTGCAGCTGCGTACGGGAGAGCGTGCGGCTGGACGCTCGCGCGCGCCCACGCCCGCTCCGGCGACCGGGTCGCGATCTCCAGCTACCTCGGCAAAGCCGACACCTTCGACCAGGCGGTTGCGACCTTTGCCGAAACCTACGCCGACCAGAACGAACGCGACTACAAGGCACTCCAGGACGCCGTCGCCTCGGGCCGCGTCAAAGCCCAAACAGGCCTCTAACAACCCGACGCAGCCATCGGCAGCGTCGCTGCCACCCGGAACGTTCGAGGCGGTCTCACGAGGTGGGCGAGATTCTTCCCCGACCCCGTTCCAGTGGTGAGCACGTAGTCGGTTCCGGTGCGCGCGACCTCGATCGCCTGCGGTTGATGCCGGTGCGGAGTGAGAGGCTCGCCGATTAGATCGGCGGGAGTTTTCTCGCGGTCGAAGATGTCACTGCAGCGCTGTACAAGGGCCGAGCGCCGTCGTGGAGAAGCGTGTACTTGCTCACCGCCCAGTTCCCCCTACCCTCCTGGCGAGCGGCACCGTGGCGCCGTAGGTCAGCTGCTCGGCAGCGTGGCGGGCCCACGCGTTCGGTGCTCGTGCATGGGTTTGCTCTCCATCGTGGGGGGGCGCTTGTCCACGGCGGTTTGGTACCAGTTGGCGTAACGACTGACGAGCGGCGCCGCCGAGAGCCCGTGTACCAGCACCGAGATGCCGACGGTCAGGTAGGTAGCCGCGACGATGGTTCCGGCGTGGGCGAGATGAGCATCCTCGACGATCACCGCGAACACGATTGATGCGAGCCCGCGGGGGCCGAACCAGCCGATGAACGCCACCGTTGGACGCAGCGCGTGGGTGCCCCAAAGAGAGATCGCCACCGGCAGCATCCGTACGATCGTCAAGCTGAGCACGGCATAGAGCACGATCTGCCAGCTCAGGTGCTCGAGCACGGGGCCGAGAAGCACGGCACCGAAGACGAGGAACGTGACGCTGTTAAGCGCTGCCCCGGTCTCCTCGGTGAAACGCATCGTCGACGCAACGTTCTCGCGGGCGATCAGGCCGAACAGCGCTCCTGCCACGAACGCGGCGATGAACCCCGACCCCCCCAGGTCGGCCGCTATCCCGTATGCGAGCACAGCGGCGGCCACCGGGATGATCTGCCGCCAGGCATCGTCAATCAGATTCCGTCCCCCGGCCACGTTCACGACCGCCGCAGCGAGGATGCCGGCTAGGACGCCGCCGAGCAGTCCGTAGCCGATCTCCTCGGCCAGCACGTGCTGCGATTCGCCGCCAGTGCCGGAGATGGTCGCTAGCGCGATGAACAACAGAGGAACGCAGATCCCGTCGTTGAGGCCGCTCTCGACGTTGAGCGACTGACGCACAACCTGCGGAAGTCTCGGGTCCGTGACGACCGCACTGCCCAGCCCGGCGTCGGTCGGCGCGAGGATCACCCCAAGGATCAACGCCTCGCTGAGCGAAAACGACCCAAACAGAGGCACCGCGACCAGCCATCCGAGCACGACCGTCAGTGGCAGGCCCACGCCCAGCAGACGCAACGGCATCGAAGCCTCGCGCCGCACCGCCCGCAGATCCACGCGCGAGGAGTCCGAGAACAGCACAACCGCGAGCGTCGCCTCGGCCAAAGTCCGCACAGTCGAACTCGTGGGACGCACAGTAAGGTCATCAAGCACGAGCGGCCCCACGAGCACGCCGACCGCGGTCACCACCATCGCCGGCGTGATCGGCGTGCCCGATAGACGCCGCGACACTGCCGCTACGAGCAGCAACGTCAGACCGACAACCGCAAGCCCGGAATTCACCGCTCATCCTTCTGGCCGGAAGTTCGGCACGGCATGCGCTGCCGCAACAGGCTCCGCGGTGCGCACGGAACTCTGTGGCAACAGGGTGCCGAGCAGACACTCACACGTGTCATGATGAGCACCTCGCGCCACGCGTGTGATCTCTGCCTCGCGCTCCTGATCCTGCTCTCCGACCTGCTTGACCCACCCACGCCAGAGCATTCCGTCGATGGCGAGGCGCACTGTTTGCGTGTCGAGCAGGCCGATCGGGAAGGGAGATGACCCAGATCGGCTTAGACCTCTTCCTCGGCCTCCGCCTCGAGCTCAGCGACCTCGAGCTCGAGCGCCAGCGCCCGCACGATCTTGCTCGTCGCCGAAGCGATACGAGCGGTGCCGACGATCGGCGCAACCGCGGCGAGGACACCCCGCACCTGCTCCGGATCGATCTCCAGCTCACCCGCAGCCTCGAGGTTGAAGGCATACGAGACCGGCGGTGCATCGACCGCGACCAGCGCGGCGATACGCACCAGCATCAACGTCTCCGCGTCGAGGCTCGACGCCTCGATCGAGTCCGCAGTCATGCTGGCGAGGAGGTCGAGAACCGGTGTCTCGACGGTCTCTTCTGGCATTGCGCTACCTCCTTCGAGTTTGTTAGATACGCCGTCAACGCTACGCCGGAATAGCGCGCACACTGGCTCGCCGCGCAATCTTCACCTGGGTGATCCGAACGGCCCAGGCGACCTTCGGATGTTTCAGCGCCGGGCGGCGTTATCGATTGCGGTCAGATCGAGCAGTGTGAGTCCGAGATCGGTGATGCGCTGGAGCACGCTCTGGAGCTCGGCCTGATCGCGGATGGTTGCCGTGAGGGTCGTGGTGCCGTCGCCGCGCCTGAGGTTCATGCCCTCGAAGGCGGGCTGCATGCGGTCGCTCAGCTCGCCTTTAACCACGAGCCGGTACTCGCGACTGGCCACTCACACAGCCTGGCACGCCTTTCCGGTGCTACGTGGTGACGTGGCGCCGTTCACCTGGGTGATCGCGCTTGCTCGAGGAGCCCGAGCGCGGTCGCGCGTGCGATGGCGTCCGGGCGGGAGTGGACGCCGAGCTTTCGGTAGATCGTGCGGATGTGCGACCGGATCGTGTTGGGCGAGAGGAAGAGCTGCTCGCCGATCTCCCGTGCCGACAGGTCGGAGGGGAGGAGCCCGAGCACGGCGAGCTCGGCTGGGGTGGGTGCCTCGAGCAGCTCTCCGCCTGCTGCCCGGTCTCTTGCCGTCCGAAGCTCTCGTTCCACCTCGTCGCAAAGCGGCCGCACGATCCCGCTGTCTGTGAGCTCGTCGAGGGCCTCCCGGGCCGAGCGCAGCAGCGGCTGCGCTTCGTCCAGTCGGCCGCGGCGTAGACGGCAACGGGCGAGGAGCACGAGCAGCCAAGTGTGGTGCACCGTCGCCACCTCGTCGGCGAAGAAGCGCTCGGCGGTACCGAGCTCGTGCTCTGCCTCGACGAACTTCCCTTCGGCGGCCAGCACCGTTCCCAGTGCGGCGGCCGCGTTCGCACCGAGCCAGCTACGGCTGCTCCCGATGCGGCCCACGGCGGCCTTCGCCGCGTCGGCATGGCGTCGGGCCGCAACGAGCTGCCCGCGCTCGGCGGCGACGAGGGCAAGCGTCGAGTGTGCGAGGATCAGGCTCGGCGGACGACGCCCGACATCCGGATGCTCCAGCACCTGCAAGGCGGCAGCCGACGCCTCCTGGAGGTCGCCCGCGAAGAACAGAGCGCGCGCGTACGTAGCGCGAGCGCCTGTGAGGATCTCGTCGGAGACGGCCCGCGCGAGCTCAACGGCGCGGCGGCCGTCGAGTATCGCCCGGCCGACGCCGCCGTCGACCATACCCGCACGAACCAATCTCACCCAGATTTCGACATACGCGTCGGACTGTCCGTGTTGCTGACTCTCCGCCCGATCGGCGAGCTGCAGGAACCGGCGCTGCTCGATCGCGCCCTCTCCTGCGAGCACCGCGGCCGCCGCAGCGGTCGCCACCAGCTCCGGGTGCTCGAGAACACAGTCATCCGGCAGCGTGCGAACCCAGCGAAGAAGCGTCCCGCCGTCGCCGCTCCTGATCAGAGACAGGTAGTACTCGACGAGCACCTCGGCGACGAACTCGTGATCGCCGGCAGCCGCCGCATGCCGGAGCGCTTCCATGGGCAATCCGTGCGATCTGAGCCACTCGGCGGCTCGGCGCTGGATCGTCGTGGCGGCGGCCGGCTCGGATGATGCGAGCTGGGTCCGGGCGTAGGCGGCAAACAGCGAGTGGATGCGGAACCAGCCTCCTCGTTCCAGCGGCGAGACAAGGAGGTTCGAGCGCTCGAGCTGGGCCAGCACGGCGGAGGAGCCGGTGCGGTCGAGCACGGCGTCGCAGAGCTCGGCGGTGAACTCGCCCAAGACCGCGGCGCCGTGGAGAAACAACCGCTGGTCCTCGTCGAGTGCCGCGAGGACCTCGCTGCTCAGGTACTCGGCCACGAAGCGCTGATCGCCTCCGAACGCCCGCACGGCCGCAGCCGGGTCGTCGACCGTCCGCAGCCAGAGCCCGGCCAGGACGAGCGTCGCGGGCCAGCCCTCGGTCTGCTCGTTGAGCAGTTCGATCTCGTCCGACCCGAGCTCGATCTTCCCGCGGGTGACCAGCAGTTCGTGCGTCTCGGCGCGGGTGAACGCGAGCTCCCGCGCCCGCAGCTCGGCGAGCAGCCCGGCGGCGCGGTATCGCGCGAGGCTCAGCGCAGGATCGACCCGCGTGGCAAGAACCACGCGTGCGTTGGATGGGAGATGCGAAAGAGCGCGATCGATCGACGCGATGCATACCTCGCCGGTCACCGCGTGGAGATCGTCGAGCACCAGGAGTAGCCGCTTCCCGAACGCGGCGATGCCGTTCAGGAGCTCGTCGACCGCGTCCTCGATCGCACCGCCCGGTACACCGAGCCGCTGCAGCGCACTTCGCCCGAGCCCCGGCCGCACTCGATCGACCGCCGTCGCGACGTACCGCCACAACCGAGTCGGATCGTTGTCATCGGTATCGAGGGTGACCCAGGCGAGCGCCGAGTTCTGGCTCGCACACCACGCCCGCACCGCCGTCGTTTTTCCGTACCCGGCCGGTGCCGCGACGAGCATCAACACCGGATCGGCACCCGCAGTCGGCCCCGTCCAGAGACGCGGACGGTCGACCATGCCTTCACGCGCACCCGGAGCCGTCAGCTTGGCCTCGACCAGCGGGGGACCTACAGCCGCGCCCATCCTCTCCGCTGTCCCCGCTTCCCGCTGCCCCGATCCGAGTGCCATCCTGCGACACATGGTCGCATGACTCCACCGGCAAGGCCATTTCGGGACGGGTACACGCCGCGGCGGTTCGAGGGCGCCTCGGTTCACCTGGGTGAACGGCGCTCGAACGGTCCTACAGGGCGGCGGATGCGTGCGAGGCTTGACGACAAAGCCCTAGAGAGGAGGAGTTATGGATGGTGACAATCTCGTCCTTGTGGTCGGTGCGTACGCCGATGCTGGCGCGGCAGCCGATGACTTCAAGGCGATGAAAGCCGGGGAGGACGCCGGCGACTACCAGGTCGTCGGGGCCATCGTGCTGAACCGCGACGCCAACGGCAAGGTCGACGTGCAGGAGCACGGCGACTCACACGTCGCGGGCGGTGCTGTTCTCGGTGGCGGTGCCGGCTTGGTGCTCGGGCTGTTCGCGCCGCCGTTGCTGGCCGCCACGGTGGTCGGAGCGGGGATCGGCGCCGTCGTCGGCAAGCTGAAGAAGAAGCACGAGGAGAAGCAGCTGGGCGTCGATGTCGACGAGTACCTGCCCCCGGGCTCATCCGCGGTCGTCGCGATCGTCGACGACCAGTATGCGGACAAGGTCGAGGCCGCGCTCGTCAACTCGGACAAGCGGATCAACAAGGCGATCGACAAGGGCGACTACGACGAGCTCCAGAAAGCCATCGCACAGTCGTCCAGGACGAGGTGTCGGGCGCAATCAGCTCGTAGATCGCGGGAGGAGGGCCGGCAGACGCGCCGGCCCTCCCGATCCGCCGAAAGGGCATGACGATGAGATGCATTCGCAAACATGGCCTCATCGCTGTCACAGCGTCGTTGGTGTTCCTCGCAGCAGGCTGCGGCTCGAGCGGGGGCGGCTCGACGACGACCACGACCACGAGTGCCTCCGCCACCGAGACCTGGGCGAGCGGCGTCTGCTCGTCGATCACGACCTGGCAGGCGGCGATCACGTCGGCCGCCGGCTCGCTGAAGAGCGACCCGACGAAGAGCGGGCTGCAGACGGCGACCGGCGATGCCAAGTCGGCAACGGAAACGCTCGCTTCCGACCTGAAGGGGCTGGGCAAGCCCGACACCCCGGCCGGCCAGCAGGCGCAGGACTCGCTCGACCGGCTCTCGACGAGCTTGCAGCAGGACGTGACCACGATCGAGAACGCGGTCGAAGGGGTCTCCGGCGTGAGCGGCGTGCTCGGTGCCGTCTCAACGGTGACGACCACGCTCGCGACCATGGGGACGCAGGTCAAGACGACGTTCACGGACCTCCAGGAGCTCGACGCGAAGGGCGAGCTGAAGAGCGCGTTCGCGAGCTCGAGCCCCTGCAACTCCCTGAGGAGCAGTGGATCCTGAAATGGACGGAGCGCGCTCTGCAGCCGCTTCTGCTGTCCGAGAGATCGCCCGATGACCGTGTCCGTCGCCCCTGGCACGGCTGTCGACGCCGTGAGCCCGCTTGGCGACCCGTCGCGGAAGCGACGCCTGGTCAAGGTCGCCGCCTGGGCCGCGGGCATCGCGCTCCTCCTTTTGGTCCTGAACCTGTTGGGCGTCGACGTTCGTGGCTGGGTGACCCATCTGTGGGATCAGCTCAAGGGTGTCGCAGTCGGCTATCTGATCGCCGGGGTTGCGTTCCAGGTGGCCCAGACGACGTTCAACGGAGTCGCGTACTACGGAATCCTCCGCTACGCGTACCCGGAGGCCGGGGTGGCGCTATGGCCGATCGTGACCGCCTATGCGGTCGGTGTCGCGATGAACAGCTTCTTGCCGGCGAACATCGGCACGTTCGTGACGCTACTGATGTTCGTGGCGCTGATCCCAGGCTCCAACTTCGCGGGGATCTTCGCCGCCTACGTCGTCAACAAGATCTTCTTCAGCATCGTCGGCGCATTCGTCTACATCCTGTTGTTCCTCCAAGCTGGAGCGGCCTTCAATGTCGAGCTGGGCTGGTTCCGCCACCACGCGCTGCTCACACTGCTGATCATCGTCGGCGGCGCGTTCCTGATCTTCCTACTGGGACGGATGTTCTGGCACAAGCTGAAAGGCATCTGGGCGAAGGCCAAGCAGGGTGGCAAGATCCTGGGCGACCCGAAGGCGTACGTCACTCGCGTCCTGACGTGGCAGGTTCTCAGCTACGCCGCGAAGATCGGCGTGATCGTGGTCTTCCTGGCCGCGTATTCGATCCCCGTCACGTTCGGCTCGGTCGTGCACGTGATCGGCTCGAGCTCGGCCGCGAACGTGACCTCGGTGACCCCCGGCGCCGTCGGCGTGACGCAGGCCGCAAACAGCGTCGCCCTGCACGACTACACCGATGCCCCGACAGCCACCGCCTACTCGTTGAGCCAGCAGCTCGTGACCTCCGCGACCAACGTCGTCTACGCACTCGTCCTCGTTCTCCTCATCTTCGGCTGGACGGGCGGCAAGGCTCTTGTCTCGACCTCCTATGGCGGCGCGAAAGAGAAGGTGCACAGAAAGAAACCCGACAAGCCCAAGGCCGCCGGAGCGGGCGGGGGATGAGCGCGAATGAAAACTCCGGGACAACGCGCGGGGAGCGATGACCACGTCACCGGCTCCCGGACACAGGCGCGGGTCTCTGAGGATCGGTCGCGTGATCGTGATCTGGGCGATCAACACGGTGGCGTTGATGCTGCTGGCCTGGATCCTGCAGGGCTTCTCGATCGAGAGCTGGGGGAGCGGCCTGGCTCTGGCGGCGGTGCTCGGGCTGCTGAACGCGCTCGTCTGGCCGCTGCTGATCCGGGTGGCGCTGCCGCTGACGGTGATCACCCTCGGGTTCGGCGTGCTCCTTCTCAACGGCGTCTTCGTCTGGCTGGCCTCGGATGTCCTCTCCGGCTCGGTGCAGATCAGCGGGCTGTGGACGGCGATCGTCGTCGCGATCGGTCTGACGCTCATCAACAACGTGTCGACGCTGTTCCTGGGGATCGACGACGACGACCTCTACTACCGCGAGGTGATCAAGCGACACGCGGCGAAGGCGAAGGACGCCGCGGCGCCGAGCGGTGTTCCGGGGGTGCTGTTCCTGGAGATCGACGGCCTCGCCCACGACGTACTCGTGCGGGCGATGCGGGACGGAAGCGCGCCGACGATGGGTGCCTGGCTGCGCAGCGGCTCCCACTCGATGATCGAGTGGGAATGTGATTGGTCGTCCCAGACCGGAGCGATGCAGTCGGGGATCCTGCAGGGCTCGAACTGGGACATGCCGGGCTTCCGCTGGTGGGAGAAGGACCGGCAGGAAGCGTTCGTCTCGAACAGCCCGAAGAACGCGAGGGAGATCGAGAAGCGCCACTCGAACGGCAAGGGCCTCCTGTACGCGGACGGGGCCAGCAGGGCGAACCTCGTCTCGGGTGACGCACCTCACTCGATGATCACGATGAGCACCGTGCGCGAGAAGCGCGAGGGACGCGTCGGTGAGGACTACTTCGCGTTCTTCGCCAATCCCTACGACGTGACCCGCACGTTCATCCTCGTCGTCAAGGAGATCGTGGCGGAGATCTGGCAGCAGACGCAGCAGCGACGTCTGGAGATCGAGCCGCGTGTGCACCGTGGCTGGTTCCCGTACCCCCTCCTTCGCTCGTACACGAACGTCCTCCAGCGCGAGCTCGAGGTGGCGTCCACGATCCAGGATCTCTACAGCGGGCGACCGGTGATCTACACGATGTTTCTCGGCTACGACGAGGTCGCCCATCACTCGGGTATCGAGCGACCGGAGACGCTCCGGGAGCTTGCGAAGATCGACAGGGCGTTCGCGCGGCTCGCCAGGGCCGCCGAGGACGCGCCCCGCCCCTATCGCATCGTCGTGCTCGCCGATCACGGCCAGTCGCAGGGAGCGACGTTCAAGCAGCGCTACGGGCTCTCGCTCGGTGATCTCGTCACCGAGAAGTGCGGTGCCGACGAAATGCTCGCACCGGGAGGCGTCGACGAGGGCTGGGGCTACCTGAACGCCGCCGCGACGGAGGGGGCGTCCTTGTCCGGTGTGACGGGCGCGCTCACCCGGCTCGCCACCAAGAACTCGACCGCGACCGATGGTTCAGTCGACATCGGCGCTGCGCGGGACGAGTCTGGCCGGAAGCTCAGACACCGGGAGAGGAAGGGCGCCGAGGGGCCGCCCGAGGTGACCGTGATGGCGTCGGGCTGCCTCGGCCTGATCTCGTTCCCGCGGATCGAGGGGCGGGCAACGCTCGAGCAACTCGACGACCGCTACCCCGGCCTCGTCGAGGCGCTCCGCACGCACCCCGGAATCGGCTTCGTGCTCGTCCACTCCGACAAGCGGGGAGCCGTCGTACTCGGGCGCAGCGGCACGAACTACTTGGACGAAACGCGCATCGACGGAGACGACCCGCTCGCCTCGTTCGGCCCCAACGCCGCGCTGCACGTGAAGCGCACCGACACCTACCCGCACTGCCAGGACATCATGGTCAACAGCACCTACTGGAGAGGGGTGGACGAGGTTGCCGCTTTCGAAGAGCTTTGCGGCTCACACGGGGGCATGGGCGGCACCCAGAGCCGCCCCTTCATCCTCTGCCCGTCTGACTGGGCCCCGCCGTCGCAGCAGATCGTCGGCGCCGAGAACGTCCACCTCCAGTTCGTGCGCTGGCTCGTAGACCTCGGCCATACCGCCTACGCCGACCTGCCGGACGACCCGCAGCGACTCGTCCCGACACCGACCGCCGAACCAAGCGTTCGTGTCGCATAGGCAGGCCAACTACCGGTTGCCGGCATCGGACTCAGCTGACGGGGCGAGCTCGGCGCCGGGTCTCCGCGATCGAGGCGGCCCGGTCTTGCGAGCCGGCCGCTGCGACACGGGTACCGCGTGAGGTCAGGATCATCGCGCGCACCTCGGCCAAAGTGGCTCGCGGTCCATTGGCCGCTGGCGTGAGGGCCCCCGACACCAACGGCCCGCCGTAGCGAGCCGAAGGTGGAGGGTGCGCGCTTCTCTTTGCGCGCGGCTAGCCGTTACGTCTCGTCGACTTCGAACTCCTCGAACTCAGCGAGCTCATACGCAGCTCCCAGCGCGCGGAAGATGTTGCCCGCTGCATGGACGAGGCGCGGGGTGCCAACGATCGGGGCGACGGCGGCAAAGACTCCGCGGACGTCGTCCAGGTCGATGCCCAGCTCGGAGGCTGCTCCGAGATTCACCAGATACGAGGCCGGAGGAGCGTCGACCGCAACGAGCGCGGCGATCCGAACGAGCATGAGCTCCTTCTCATCGAGCGTCGATGCCTCGATCGAGTCCTTAGTCATCGTCTTGATCAGATCAAGAACTGGGGTGTCGGTTACCGGTGTAACCATGGCTCTCCTCTCGTCGAGATGTCACCGTCCACGCTACGCGCAGAGAGGACGAAGGGCATCGGTAGTTCTCCGTAGGCGAAGCCTTGCAAAGCGCGAAGTGCAAGCGCTCGGCCCTTGCCAAACGAGGGCATACGTGTCTTTCCGAAGGTGGCCGCGGAACGACCCCGATGCGCTCGAACCAGACCAATGCGATCGTCGCGGTGACGATGCGGCCGATGACTGGGGGTCTCGACTTCAGGTCGAACGGATCGTTCCGCATTCAGGCGAGCCTACTGCCCTCGCACCGCTTTCCGACGCGCACGCATCGGGGCCATGGCCGGCGGTGTCACCGGCTGGGTCAATCGAGCGTGTGCATCAGGAATGCGGTCGCGAAGCCGAGTGTCGTGACCACCCCGACGAGCTTGCCACCATGTTCGTACGCCTCGGGCATCATCGTGTCCGAGAGCATCGTGAGGATCGCACCCGCTGCGAATGCAAGAACGAACGCGACCGTATCCGGCGACGAGTGCTGGAAGAAGCTGTAGCCCGCGAGCGAGGCGAGCCCTGAGACCAGGGTGATCCCGATCCACATCCAGAGGATCCGAGCCTTCTTCCAGCCCCCTGAGACGAGACCGGTCGTCGAGGAGATCGACTCGGGCAGGTTGGAGATGAAGACGGCGCTCAGGTAGGCGGCGCCGACCTTTCCCCCCTCGTAGATCGTGAGACCGATGACCATCGACTCCGGAATCCCGTCGAGCACGGATCCGAGCACGATGGCAAGCGCGGAACCGTCCTTCTGGGCGCCTGCCGGGTCCTTACGCTGACCCCCGCCCGAGCGGTCGATGAGCCAGTCGCCACCGAAGAACACCCCGCACCCGGCGAAGATGCCCAGATAGACAGATCGGTTCGCGGTTGCCGTGTTGGCCGCCTCCTCGACGAGATCGAACGCGACCGCGCTGATCAGCACGCCTACGCCGAAGGCCGTGATCAGCCCGATCCAGCGGACGCTGATACGAAAGACGATTGCAAGGACCGCGCCGATCACGAGCGTGGACGCCGCCAGCGTGCCCCAGCCGAACGACGCCCACATCAGCAGCTCACACGGCCTTCACCGCTGGGCGGGCCGCCGCCGCGTCCTCGCGGTCCGCGGCTGCGAACACGGTCGCGAAGTCGTCGTGGAGGACGAGCAGGCGAAAAGACGGCTTGTACCGATGGTGCGCGAAGTCGTCTTTCATGCTCACCACCGTCCAGCCGCTCGTATCGGCCTTCTTTAGCGCTCTCTTGGCGCGGCTCGTGTACCCCGGCCGAGTACAGCTCCTTGACCTTCTGCGGGCCGAAGCCCTTGATCGAGTCGAGTGCGTAGAGAGCTGCCAGCTCGGCTTCGCTTGGTGTAGTCGTAGTCGTGGTGGTCACTCAGTCCATCCCGCGTCTACCGC
Source organism: uncultured Actinomycetes bacterium (assembly GCA_963711315.1). Classification (GTDB taxonomy): domain Bacteria; phylum Actinomycetota; class Thermoleophilia; order Gaiellales; family Gaiellaceae; genus PALSA-612. The sequence continues at coordinate 910,360 of CAVQDQ010000003.1, read as the reverse complement.
GCGATCACCCTACTGCCATCGCGTCCCGTGGCTCCGCTCGCGGAAGATCATTCTGACCCCCTGCGTGGGTGAGTCCGACGACGGCGAGAACGAACGGCGCCACCGACAGGAAGGAGTAGAGCGTCGCGGCGGAGCCGGAGTTCCGGCTTGCCTCGAAGTAGCTGCGGAACCACAGAAGCGCCAGCCGGCCAAGAGACGTGCCACCGCGGCCGCTGAGCCACCGTTGCATTGCCCCGATCCGACCATGAGGCGCGGTCGTCGCGGCGTTGGGCATGCGTGGAGCATAAGCACCAGAGCACGAGCAACCGTCCGGATCACCGATCGTCGACGACGTCTATGCCGACAAGGTCGAGGCCGCGCTCGTCAACTCGGACAAGCGAATCAACAAGGCGATCGACAAGGGCGACTACGACGAGCTCCAGAAGGCGATCGCAGATTCGTCGGACGAGGTCTCGCAGGCCGTTCCCTAGCTGACTCGGTAAGAGGAGGGGGCGGCGCCCCGCGCTGCCCCCTCCTCACCCTCAGACACGAACCGCGGTTCCGCGCAAACACCGCGTGCCGCGATGGCGTGGGCGAAGAAAACACGACTGGGAGCCGTATAGGGTGACGGCTGTGGCGAGCGAGGCCGTGGTCAGCAGTCGCGTGGAGTCGGCGCCCGTCGCGGTGAAGGTCGGCTGGGGTGTGGCCGGGATTCTGGCGACGGCCCAGTTCATCATGGTCTTGGACACGACGGTGATGAACGTGTCGATCACGCAGGTCGTCGCAGACCTCAATACAACCGTGGTGGGTCTGCAGACCGCGATCACGATGTACACGCTGGTGATGGCCGCCTTCATGCTGATCGGCGGCAAGATCGGCGACCGCTGGGGGGCGAAGCGGGCGTTCTGGATCGGACTGCTCGTCTACGGGACGGGGTCGCTGACGACAGCGCTGTCGCCTAATCTGGGCGTGCTGCTGGTGGGCTGGTCGCTGGTCGAGGGCCTCGGCGCGGTGCTCGTGATCCCGGCGATCGCCGCATTGACGGCCGCGACCTATCAGGGCAAGCAGCGTGCGATCGCGTACGGAATCCTCGGCGGTGTCAGCGGTGCGTCAATGGCGGCCGGGCCGCTGATCGGAGGCTGGGTGACGGCGAATCTCTCCTGGCGCTACGTGTTCGCCGGCGAGACGGTCGTGGTGCTGATCCTGATGCTGTTCCTGAAGGTGATCCCGGCGACGGTCGGTCACAAGAGCAAGCTCGATCTGGGTGGCGCGGTGCTGTCGGCCGCCGGCCTCGGCGCGGTCGTGTTCGGGGTCCTGAAGTCGAGCCAGTGGGGATGGGTGACTGCGAAGGCCGCGGCCCCTGTGTCCCCGCTCGGCCTGTCGCCGACCTTGTGGCTGATCGCGATCGGCTCCGTCTTGCTGTGGCTGTTCGTCCGGCAGGAGCAACGGGTCAAAGAGGGCGGAAAGGAGCCGCTGCTCGACCTCGCGCTCCCGAAGATCCCGAGGATGCGGGCCGGGTTGGTAGTGCAATGGTGTCAGGCGTTCATCATCCAGGGCACCTTCTTCGTGCTGCCGCTGTACCTGCAGACCGTGCTCGGCTTCGACGCGCTGAAGACGGGCAAGACGATCCTGCCGATGTCGATCGCGATGTTCGTTTTCGCGCTCGGCGGCTCCGCGATCACGGGTCGGTACTCGCCGAAGCTGATCGTCCAGCGCGGCATCGCAGCGATGCTCGTCGGAGAGGCAGTCCTGCTCCACTACATCGGGCCCGAATTGAACGGCTGGGGCTTCGGCATCGGACTGGCGCTGCTCGGAGCCGGCCTCGGGCTCCTCGCGTCGCAGGTCGGCAACGTGATCATGTCGTCAGTCGATCCCTCGCGTGGCGGCGAGGCAGGCGGGCTCCAGGGCACCTCGCTCAACCTCGGCGCATCGCTCGGGGTGGCGCTTGTCGGCTCGATCCTGATCGCCTCGCTGGCGACGAACTTCTCGACCGCGGTGCTGGCGAGCTCGAAGCTGCCCGATTCAGTCAAGCAACAGGCGAGCGCGGCCGCTGAGACAAGCGCCAACTTCGTCTCTGTCGAGCAGCTCGAGCAGGCAGCCCAGGACGCCGGCCTGCCCCCACGCCAGACGAAGGAGATCGTCGCCGTCTACTCCGACTCGCAGCTCAAGGCACTGCGGGCCGCGCTCGGGTTTCTCGCTCTGTTCGCGCTGCTCGCGCTGGCATGGGTCAGACGCTTACCCGAGCACGCAGAACCCACCGAGGACGACGAACGTAAACGCCCCAGACGCACTCCGGATACCGCGAGTGCGCCTGCGTCGTGAGCGATCGCTGGGGCACCGGCCGGATCGAGGCATTCAGCGACGGCGTGTTCGCGATCGCGATCACACTCCTCATCCTCGAGGTCGCGGTACCCGAGTCCGAGTTCGGAAATCTCTGGCGTGGCATCGGCCATCAGTGGCCCTCCTACGTGGCCTATGCGACGAGCTTCATCACGATCGGGGGGATCTGGATGGTCCACCACGGGATCTTCCGCCGCTTGCAGTATGCGAACGCCTGGGTGATGCGACTCAACCTGGCGCTGCTCATGGCGGTCTCGTTCCTGCCCTTCCCGACCAAGCTCATGGCCGAGGCGATCCGCGAGACGGACGCCGAGCGGGCCGCCGTGATCTTCTACGGTGGAACGTTGCTGACGACCTCGCTCCTGGTCAGCGCCCTATGGGGAGCAATCGCGCGCAGCCGCGAGCTGCTCAAGCCGGAGGTGAGCGAGGAGGAGATCAACAAGCTCCTGGTCGCAACAACGCCGAACGTTGGCTTCTACGTCGGTGTGATCGTGCTCGCGTTCATCGCTCCCAAAGTGGCTGCGTTCGGCTACCTCGTGATCGCGATCGTCGCCGTGCTACGTGTGCATGGCGATCAGACAACGCCTGCCGGGTCGACGTAACCGGACACGGCACGATCCACACCGGGGACGTCCGAGTGATCGGATTCGACGCCGAAAATTTTCTGGGCATGTCCGCCCTGCCGACGGGAAGCCCACCCCGTGCGGCAGCAGTCGGGTTTTCGTCGCAGTGCACACCTCGGTGCACACCCGCCAGGGGAACAGTCTCGCCATGCAGGCACGTTCGAGTCCAGCTTGGCCCGGCATCGAACGAAACCACCTGCATTTCCGCGTGTTTTCGTTCCCCGCCTCCCGCCTGTGGGTGGCACCCCAGGTCATCGTGGGGGCCGACCCAAGATTGGCGCGGACTATCGTCCGGAACCCGAGTTCCGAACTCAATTTGGCTCAGGTGCAAACAAGCCGTCCTCCGCCTGCTCGGCCATCGGGTCGAGCGGACCAATTCGAGCAGTGCCCGATCTCGTGGCCGATTGAGCCTCGTTGTTCGGTAGCCTATGCCGCCGCTCCACGGCGGCGTAGGGGGGTTCCAGCAATCGCCTCACCGTAGAAGTCCGCATTCGCTTAAGCGGCATCCCCGATGCTCGCACTGGTCGCGATCGCCGATCATCAGCGAATTCAAGAAGACACGAGGAGACGCCATGACAAGATTCCGATCCATCGCCGTTGCTCTCGCCGCTCTGGCGGCTTTGCTCGTCGGCTCTGCGATTGCGAGCGGTGCCGCGAGCGTCAAGATCATCAACTTCAGCGCGAAGTACAAAGGGACGGCCACCGTGAAGGTCACCGGCGAGGTGGTAGACAGCATCGCCGCCAAGGGGACAGGCACGGGCCTTCCGATCGGGAGGGGCACGATCACCGGGCTTGGCAAAGGTGAAGCCAAGCCGCAGGCCTGCAACAACTGGAGCGGTTCCGGGCTTCTGAAGGGCACCAAGGGTACGATCGCCTTCAAGATGCTCCCCGGCGCCCAGGGCTGCGGCGACGAAGCGGGCAACTTCTTCAGCATCACCGGCTACGCAACCGTCACCAAGGCCACCGGCAAGCTCGCCAAGGCCAAGGGGAAGCTGAAGGTGACGGGCACCTACGCCCACGACACCGGCGCGTTCACCGCGAAATTCAGCGGAAAGCTCAAGCAGTGACGCGATTCCTCCCCGATCGAGCCAAGAGCCTCAAAGGAGGACGCCAATGAAACGACGGATTATCATCCTCGCGGCACTGCTCGGGCTGAGCGCAGTGCCGGCGGGGGCCCAGGCACCAGGGGAGACGCCGTTCCCGGGTCCGAAGATCCCGGGAGCCTTCATCCGGGTTGCGACCTGGACGGCGCCGACCAGCAGCTTCCTGACCAACTTCTTCCCTCAGGGGTCGGAGGTCACGTTCCGCATGTTCGTCGGCGACAACAAGACGAAGCGGTCGATGACCAACAAGGACCTCCAGTTCGCCAGGATCCTCATCCCCGGTCAGCCGACCGTGCAGATGAAGTACACGAACGGCGACCCGAACTTCCCGTGGTCCGGCACCTGGAAGATTCCGGCGGACTACGCGCTGGGGATCGTCGCCTTCCGGGCCACGGTCAGGACGAAGGCGAAGGTCACCGCGAGCTTCGTCCAGATGCCGCCCGCGACCTCCCAGCTGACCGTCACGCCAGCGACGGGTTAGGGGGTGCCAACGATGACTCGACCTAGGACACAGACAATGCGCCGAATCTTCTTGCTGCTCGGGGCTGCGGTCATGCTCAGCGCCATCGCGGCGCCCGCGCTAGCGCAGAGCTCCGCCGACCCCGTCAAGTACCCGGTGTTCCTCTACGTGGACACGGTCAACGGCACAGCACCGGCGGGCACGAAGCCCCGGCCGCTCGGCTGCACGCAGACCAACTACTTCGCACGCGGTGAGCGTCCGGTCTTTCGTGTGTGGGGCAGCGAGGCTGCCACCGGCAACATCCTGTCGACCGAGAACGTCAAGTACGCGTACGTCAAGATCCCGGGCCAGCCGAACATGAAGCTGAACTGGGGCGCGCACGGGACGGCCCCGAACAGGGTGTTCTTCTGGACAGCGGCGTGGATCATCCCCAAGACCTACCCGCTCGGCTCGGTGACGGCTCAAATCGTCTTCAAGACCGAGGCGAACACGTTCGGGCGCTACGACTACGAGCTGCAGATCGTCCCCAACCTGGCTGCGCGGAAGAAGAAGTAGGCGGCCATGGCGAGTGAAAGGACAACCATGAGCCGTACAACACACAAGCAGGTCGCGTGGCGGCGACGACTGGGACTGACCGTGATTGCTGCGGCCTGTGTCGTCCTCTTCACCCAGTCGGCGCTGGCCGACCCGACGGCAGTCAACAACCCGATCATCCCCGGCGCCGCACCACTGCCGGGACCGCTCGTCGACCCCGGAAAGCCGGCGGCGACGATGAAGGTGATGACCACCAAGCCGGACGTCGCGAAGCCGGGAGCCGCGGTGACGTTCACCGGCAGAGGGCTGCCAGCGAGCGCGAACGTGACGCTCGTCTGGATGACGGCGAGCGTCCGCTACGTGCTCGACCCCAAGCCAGACTCGATCGACTACATCGGTCGCAAGGTCGACAAGGTCGGCGTCGCGCTCGCAACGAGCAAGACGGATGCCGCCGGTGCTCTCTCGATCAAAGTCAAGGCTCCCGTCGACTACGGCGGGCTCCACGACGTCTACGCGGTCGTCGACGGTCAGCAGGTAGCCAAGGGCGGCTTCCTGCTCGAGCGCACGGTGACGATTCGCCCGAAGAAGGGGCCGCTAGGCACGACGATCACCGTCAAAGTCGTGGGCATGGGCTCGCCGACGTACGAGAGCGTCGGAGCGGTGCTCTACGACAACAAGTACACGGGCGCCGCCTCGGCCAACATGACGCGCGGGATTGCGGTCTTCAAGCTCCGCGCCGCCGGCGAGGTGGGAGCGCACTGGATCGAGTACGCAGGATCCAGTCACACCGTGCCCTACCTGAACATGGAGCAGTCCCCCGTGCCGTGGACGGATAGCCACCGGCTGAAGTTCACGCTCACGAAGGGCAATGCGAACCTCGCTCCGAGGACCGAGTGGCCGGCCAACGTCAAGCCCACGATCGATGCGAGGACGACGCTTTCGGCGGCCAACCTCGCGCCCGACAGCAAGGCCACGGCGGCGCTCGCCTCGTCCAGCGGCCAGATCCTCGCGAAGACGAAGGTCACCGCTACAGGGCTCACGCCGAACGCGCCTGTTGACCTCATCTGGTCGACAGTGGTCGGCAACCGCGTCAACTGCACCGGCACGTGCTGGAGCTTCGTGCCCGTGCCGCTCGGCAGGGCCACGGCGGCGGCCGATGGCACCCTGTCGTCCGACATCACCGTCCCGGACGGCCTGGGCGGCTGGCACGTGGTCCAGCTCGTGCAGGGCGGCAAGGTCATGGCCCAGGTGCCGTATTTCGTGAAGCGAAGCTTCGTGAAGGCGCCGAGGGTCGTGAAGGCCGGCAAGCCGTTCATCGTCGAGTTGAAGGGCATGGGCTGGACGCAGCTCGACAACACGGTCGCCGTCACCTACGACAACGCCTACATCGGCTACGCCTGCGGCTTCAACTCGAACGGCTACACGCGCATCCAGCTGTTCGCCACGGGCAAGCCCGGCATCCACCTCATCGACCTCTACCCGCTGCTCTACACGCAGCAACCGGCGTATCCGTACCCGCAGCTCGGCATGGTTCCGCTTCTCGCGTACGCCACCGATGCTCCGGGGCTGGCGGCCGGATACCAGATCCCGGCCTTCCGGCTGGCGATCAAGGTCGTCAAGTAGTCCACTTCCCACAGGATCTGAGAGAGGGGCGCCGCCGAGCCCCTCTCTCAGTGCGCCTCCAGCGGGGACGGCGCCACGCGGACGGCTCGTGCCACCCAGCCCGGCAGCCACCAGTTGTACGGCCCGAGCACCGTCATGAGCGAGGGCAGCAGCACGGCGCGGACGATCGTCGCGTCGATCAGCACCGCTAGTGCCAGCCCGACGCCGAACTGCTGGAGCGCCGACACGTCGCCGGCGGCGAAGCCCAAGAAGGCGCCGACCATGATCGCGGCGGCCGCGGTCACGACGCGGCCTGTCCGCTGCAGCCCGCCGGCGACGGCCCGAACGGTATCCCCGGTCTCGTCCCAGACCTCGCGCATACGCGAGACCATGAAAACCTCATAGTCCATGGAGATGCCGAACAACGCTGCGAAGAGGAAGATTGGGATCCAGCCTTCGATGGCGTCGGCGTGACGGAGCCCGAGCAGGCCGGCGCCGACATCCCAGCGGAAGACGACGACGAGCAGGCCGTAGGCTGCGGCCACGGAGAGCAGGTTGAGCAATACGGCCTTGAGTGGCAGAAGCAGTGAGCGGAAGGCGCGCAGCAGCACGAGGTACGTGAGCGCGAGCAGCGCAGCGACGAGCCACGGGAAGGCGCCGTACGCGCGATCGAGGAAGTCGACGCCCTGTGCCGGAGCGCCACCGACAACAACGTGGACATCCTCTGGGAAGCCTGCTGCCGGCACAAGGCGCTGGCGTAGCCGATCGACGAGCTGCCGGGTCTCCGGCGCGCCGAACTCGTGTCGTCCTGCTATGGCCAGACGTACGTATCGACCCGTCGGGTCCACGTAGGGGTCGTCGGTCCCCGATGCGACCACCTTGGTCTCCCCATCGCGGAACACGGCGTCGGCGAGACGATCGACCGCTCGGCGGACTGGGGCCTGGCGCGTGCCCTCGGGCTCGCCCGTGTCTACCACCACGTAGACAGGCGTGATGTCTCCGGCGCCGATGCTCTTTCTGAGGAGCTCGTAGCCGCGAACCGACTCCGGCGATCTCGGAATGGCCGAGATGGAGCCGGGCGTCAGCTCGAGCGCCAGCGCCGGAGCGGCGGCGGCCAGCAGCACCGCCGTTCCGGTAGCCAGGAAGAGTAGAGGGCGTCGCATAACGATCCGCGCGAGGCGGGCCCACGCACCTTCCTCGACGCTTGCGGATCGCCGGGCTGCCGGGTACCGTCGCGCGCCGCGCCGGCCGAGCAGGGACAAGAGCACGGGTAGCAGTGTGAGTGCGGCGGCGATCGAGGCGAGGGGAATCAGGAGCCCACCGACGCCGAGCGACCGGATGAGCGGAACCGGCATGAAGACCAACAGCCCGAGGCCCAGCGCGACCGCGAGCCCCGAGACAACGACCGCCCGGCCCGCGCTCGCCATTGTCCGGCCTATCGCGTCATCCGTCGTGCCGCCCCGATCAAGCTCCTCACGAAACCTGAACACCACGAGCAGCGAGTAGTCGACGGCGAGCGCGAAGCCGATCAGGGCGACGAGGTTCGTCACGTACGTGACCATCGAGACCTCGTGTGCGATCAGGTAGACGGCGCCCAGCGTGGCCGCGACCGATCCGGCGGCGACGGCGAAGGGCACGAGCACGGTGGGCGACACACCGAGGACCAGGACCAGTGCGACGAGCGCAACCACGATCGCGATCAGCTCTCCTCGCTGCAGGTCGGACGCGAAGATCCTGTCGAGGTCGCGTTGTATCGCGGGCTGGCCCGTGACAAGCGCCGGCCGTCCGCCCGACGCACGTAACGCGTGCCGCAGGTCGTCCGTGTGGGTCTTCGCCTGGGGCAGGCTCAGCGCAGTGCGGATGTCGGCGAACGGCATGCTGCCGTCTCTCAGCTCCCCGGGACGGGCAGTCGGCACCGCCCGTGCAGCGTCCGCTAGGCGCCGCTCGAGTCTGCTGCGCTCCGCGCGCGACGGTCGCGAGCTCCCGCGGAAGATGACCGTAAATGTCCCATCGTCTGCCTCATGGAAGTTCTCCCTCAGGATCGTGCGGGCTCGTTCGGAGTCCGTTCCGGGAACAGCGAGCGAGTTGGAGAGCAGGGCAGGGAGCGCGCCTGTCGAAAGGGCACCGAGGACGAGGACGCCGACCCACGAGGCGACCACGACCACGCGGAAGCGGAGCACGACGCGCGTCCACCGCTCGGGCACGCGCTTACCGTATCCGGACGGTGATCCTCAGGATGTTGTCGGGCCCGAGCGTCTGCATCCCGAGTTCCTCGGAGGTCTGGACGTTCCTTGCCTCGAAGCGGTAGAGGCCGGGCTTTCGGAATACCAGCAGTCGCGTCTCGCTGCGGCGGAGCCTCGGATCTCCGAGCGATACGCGCGGGCCGGTGGTCTGGATCAGGTCGAAGTCCATCACGTCGTGATCGAGGATCTGGATGCGATCGCCCTTGCGCAGGCGGAGGCTGATGGCCGGCTTCTCGTTCTTCACGAAGACGTGGCAACCACGGAAGAAGTGCTTGATCTCGAGCGTCGTCGGCGTCCTCGCGGCGCCCGCCTGTCCGACCGCGAGTCCGACGGCGCCGAGCGCGACGAAGGTTAGTACGGTGATGCGCATGACAGGATTCTCGCGATGAAGGGGACGCTAGCAGTCGGCGGAATGCCGCTCATGCACTGCGGGTTCCCCGTAGCGGCGGATCCGGACTTACGCCGATGAGCCGGCGACGCCCCGAGTCGATACTCGACCTCTACCTACAGCCAGAGGAGGAGTGAACATGAACGAGAGGGCAACCCTGAGGTGGATACTCGAGATCTGCGGGATCGTGGCGGGCGCGATCATGGTCGCCTTCGGGGTCGCGGCTATCTACATGGGGTTCGACGGACGTTCGACGGTTCAGTCGAATCTCGGCAACGAGTTCATCGTCGGATCAGACGACATGAACACGGAAGAGATCACCACGGAGATCAACGACATCATCCTGCCCGCCCAGAAGCAGATTGCAGCGGAGCGAGAGAAGGCCGGCGTCGACCCGATCGAGTTCACGCCGGTCGAGGCGCCAAGCTGCTCGGTCGCCGGCGAGGAGATCGACAACGGTACCGACGCCCGCTGCTTTGCCCAGTATCTCCGTCTCCACGCGTTGCGCTCGACCAGCGGCCTGACGTACTCGCAAATGGGTCGCTACGTCGCGAAAGACGATGCGCCACCCGCGGAGACCGACTTTGCCGGCGGCACGGACAACGCGGCCGTCGCCGAGATCGACCCGAAGACGAATCAGCCGCTCGACAACGGAACGCGTGAGCTCTGGGTGACGGCTACAGCGCTCTCGTCGGCACTCAATCTCGCCTACACCGCCGAGCAGATCTCGCTCTTCGGCATTGTGGTCGGCTTCGCGCTGCTGCTCACCGGCATCGGCCTGATCGTCCTGGCGGTGGCCGTGTTGCACCGGCCGTCGCCGACGAAAGGTACGTAGTCGCCAAATTGTGAGGCCGCGATTTCACTGCGGCCTCACAAATCCCTTACATGCGTCTTGCCTCGTCAAGCGAATCTCACCCGATTCTCTCGGGCAGGTAACGGCAGGCTACGAAAGGGGAAGGGAATGCCTAGGAACACACGGCGGCTCGGGATGGGAGTCGCGCTCGTGGCCGGACTCGTGGCAGCTGCGGTGGCCACGCTCGCGCCCACAGCCGTCGCGCAGAAGGAGCCGGGCAGGATGGGCAAGGCGGATCGCCCGACCGTGCTGAGGCGACTGCAGGGCGTGAACTTCATCGGCAACTGCACGTTCAGCCATCGCAACACCGACGACCCGATCGTGTTCGCGAACACGCCCGGTGCCTCCCACGACCACAGCTTCGTGGGCAACCGGACGACGAATGCATTTTCGACCGTCGACTCCCTGCTCGGCGGCACGACTACGTGCCGTCGTTCCGGCGAGACCGCGGCGTACTGGATGCCGACGCTCTACGTCGACGGCAACGCCGTGGCGCCCACCGGTGCGACGATCTACTACCGGCGGAAGACCCTGCCGAGAGTCACTGCGACGCCGCCGGGCTTCAAGATGATCGCCGGCGATTCGAAGGCGACGTCACCACAGGGCAGGCAGATCACGTTCTGGAACTGCGGCGCCCAGGTGAACGCCGCACCGTCCACCGCTCCGCCGGCATGCCCGGACACGCGTGGGTCGATGCTGCGGCTGCACGTCACGTTCCCGGCTTGCTGGAACGGCGTGTCACTCGACAGCCCGAACCACAAGCAGCATGTGGCGTACCAGGTGAAGGGTCGCTGTCCCGCAGGCTACGACGTCGCCATCCCGCAGATCTCACTCATCTACCGCTACCCGGTCAGCGGACAGCACAGCTTCGAGCTGGCCTCGGGAGGCGTCTACTCGGCCCATGCGGACTTCTTCAACGCGTGGAACCAGGCCGAGTTGGAGCGCCTGACGCAGGTCTGCCTCAACGGCCTGCGCCATTGCGGTAACCGCCAAGTGAGGTAGTCGGGGAAAAGGGGTAAGGAGGCGCTGAGGGCCGTTCCGGGGGGACGGCCCTCTTCCTTCATGCCTACCGAATCAAGCCTTCACCCGGCTCGACGTAGTGCTGGCCGAGACGGATGGCGGCGCTGACCACCAGAGCGACCGCGAGCGCAAGCGCCCACCTGCGTGGGAGCGAGACGACGCCCGCGCCGACGGCGAGCGCCAGCGCAGGTAGCCCGACCAGCACGTAACGCGCTTCGAACGCCGGCTGGGCGATCGATGCCAGGAGCGTCGTCGCCAGCGGCGCGACGAGCCAGACGGCGACGAGCGCAGCCTTCCAGCTCGCCGCGCGAGGAACCGCCTTCCGGAAGAGCTGCACCACGCCGATCGCGCCGGCGAGCACGACGATGGGATTGCGGCTCGCCCAGTCCCACATGCCGACGGCGACGTGGCGCGGCGTGGGCGTCGGGATCCAGTCCAGCTGGCCGTTGTCTCCCGAGACGACGAGCACCAGCTGCGGCAGGAAGGCAGCGAGAGCGGCACATGCCGCGAGCACCGGCACTCGGAGCGCGGGCCGCGGGCGGAAGAGAATGAACGCGACCAGCTGCGCGGCCGCCACCGAGAAGGCGAAGATGTTGACCCAGCCGGCCGCCGCCAACGAGGCCGCCCAGATAGCCCACCAGGCCGTCGAGCGCTCCTCGCAGGCGCGGACGAACGCATACGTTGCAACCGTGGCCAGGAGCACGGCCAGCGTGTAGCCACGCGCCGCCTGCGACCAGGAGACGAAGAACGAGCTCCCAGCCAGGGCCAGGCCCGCGACGAGGCCCGCGAGCTCGCCGAAGAGCCGTCGGCCGAGCAGCGCCGTCGTACCGGCGGCGAGCGCGCCGAAGAGCACGGAGGGCAGCCTCAACGCCCAGTCCGACGTGCCGAAGACGGCCAGCCACGGCTTCATCAGCCCGTAGTAGATGAGGTGCGGCGCCTCGGTGTCTCGGGCCGCGTCCCAGATTCCGGACCACGAAAGCGTGGCGGTGTCGCGGGTGAAGCGTTCGTCGAAGGAGAGGGGCTGGGCGCCGAGCCTGATCAGTCCGAGCGCGATCGCGACGAGGAACACTCCCACCGGCAACCACCAGGAGCGGTATCTCGTCATCTCTTCGTCGCCCGCCGCGTCCAGAGCGTCGCGTTCAAGACCGCGGAAGCAACGACGAGCCTTGCAATGAGGAAGAGGCCTAGGAGGAGGGCGGTCGCGAGCCCGAGCGTGCCGTACGTGTCCTCCCGTGACGATGCATACGGCCCGATCACGTAGTAGCTGAGCGTCGCAAGCAACATACCGCCCGCGCCGAATAGCACCGCACCCGGCAGAAGCGCACGCCAGTCGGCGTTCCGGTGCGGCAGGCGGAGCGTTACGAGCAGCCACAGCGTGGCGTAGAGCGCCGCCTCGGCGAAAACGACCACCACGACGTCGCCGTCGAAGGGCCAGATGCTGTCGATGACCGGGCCGAGAAAATACAGCGCCACGAGCGCGGTCAGGAGTCGCACGGTGCCTGCCCACGTCGACCTGACCACTCGCTCTCGTGGATCGGCCCATACGAGTCGATGCACCGAGATCAGTGCTCGCAAGAGCGACCGGGTCGTCCAGAGCAGGATCGGCAATCCGACGGCGACGGCGTACCAGCGGCCGGTGCCCTGGGCCGCACTGGCGACGGATGTGGTTACCAGGCCGGAGAGGCCCGCTCCCCCCGCCGTCTCACTGGGCGACTCGTCTGTCACATCCGCAGCGACCCCGAGCACGCCGATGAGCACGAGCGCGAACGGCAGCAGCCAGACGAACATGCGGTAGGCGAGGGCGCCGGCCATGATCCCGCCGCCAACGTCCGAGTCGCGATCGATCGCCGTCAGCGTGACGTCGACCGAGCTGTGGCGCTTGCGCTCGGCGTCGGTGCGCTCGACGAGCCGTCGCTCATATGCGGTGATCCGCTGGCTCCACGTGTTTTTGGCGCGTGCCTCGGGCTTCTCCACCGTCGCGCGAGTATGCCGTCAGGGCAGTACGACTCCGGGAGACGGCTCGTTCTCGTCGAAGATAGCGCGGTGACTCGAGGGAAGACGTGGTCGGCGATCCTCACCCTCCTGGCCCTGGCCTTGGCGCTCGGATCGGCGCCCACCGCGTCTGCCGCCCTCGTGGACGAGAGGGCGCTCGCAGAGCGCTTTGCGCCCGTAGTGCGACTCGTCGAACAGGCGCAGGAGTGCGGCTACGGGGAGTCGTACTCGCCGCTCGATGTCGACCTCCTGTTCGACGAGGCCACAGTCGCGCTCCGCGGCCCATGGGGCGGAGACCTCGTGAAGATCGCACCGACGGCAGAGGACCTCTCGCCGGAGCGCTACGAGTACCACCTCGACTTCCCGGGCAATGCCCTCGATCCCGGCTGCGATTACGAGCGCTGGGCACGCCGCCTGACGGAGGGAACGGCGCCGGCGGTTTATGCGCACGTGGCCCAGGAGCCGGGACGCCCTGGGAAGCTCTCGCTCCAGTACTGGCTCTATTACGCTTTCAACGACTGGAACAACACGCACGAGGGCGACTGGGAGATGATCCAGCTGGTCTTCGACGCGGCTAGCCCTCAGGCGGCCCTCGAGCGACGACCGGTCGAGGTCGGGTACAGCCAGCACGAAGGCGCCGAGCGGGCCACCTGGGGTGACGACAAGCTCGAGGTCGTCGGCGGGACTCATCCCGTGATGCATCCGGCGGCGGGCTCCCACGCAAACTTCTTCGACGAGGCGCTTCATCTCGGCAGGTCGGCGTCCGAAGGCGTGGGCTGCGACGACACAACCGGGCCGACGTTCGACGTCCGCCCCAGGGTGCTGACGATCCCCAGCGACCCCGTCCAGGCTCGCGAGCAATTCCCGTGGATCGAGTTTCAGGGCCGCTGGGGCGAGCTGCAACGGAGCATTTTCAACGGGCCGACCGGGCCCAATCTCAAGTCACAGTGGACGGAGCCCATCAAGTGGTCCGAGGGCTGGCGCAGCCGCAGTCTCGCCGTCCCGGGGGGCGGTGCCCTCGGCACAGGAGCGACCGATTTCTTCTGCGGCGCCGTCGCGGCGGGATCCAATGCACTGAGGCGCGCCGTCGAAGATCCATTGCCGTGGTTTCTCGCGCTTGTCGCTCTGGTGTTGCTGGTCGTGTTCCTGCTCACACGGACGACGTGGCGGCCCGGAGCTCCGCTCCGCCTCGCGCGCCGGCGGGCCTGGGGCCAGGTGCTCACTGCCTCCGCGCGCATGTACACCGGCCGGATCGGCCTGTTTCTGGGGCTCGGCCTCGTCGCCTTGCCCATCTCCGTGATCGTGACTCTCCTCCAGGCGGGGCTCTTGCGCGGCTCGAGCTTCCTCGGCATCCCCACGGAAGGCGAGGGCGGCGGCGTCGCCGTATACGTCTCGGTCGTGCTCGGCACCGCGCTCTCGCTGACCGCCCTCGGGCTCGTCCAGGCAGCAACGGCACGCGTGCTCGTCGAGATCGACCAGGGCCGGCAGATCTCGGTCGTGCGGGCCTACCGGCTCGCACTCGAATCCCTGCGGCCGCTACTCGGTGCCTTGCTCGTCGTGGCGTTCGTCGTGTCGCTGCTCGCCACCACGGTCGTGCTCGTCCCGATCGCGATCTGGGTGGCCGTGCGCTGGGCACTCGTTGCTCCGGTTGTGGCGCTGGAGGGCCGCGCACGTCTCGATGCGCTTGGACGCAGCGGGAGCCTCGTCCGTCATGGTTGGTTCAAGGTGGGCTCACTGGTCGTCGTCGGAGCGGCCCTGGCTCTGCTCGCCGGGCCGTTGCTGGGCGCCCTCTTGATCCTTGTCACGAACACCCCTCTCGTGCTGTTGAACATCGTCTCGGGTGTCGTCTACGCCGTCGTCTTACCGTTCGTGGCCGTCGCGACTGTCTATGTGTACTTCGACATGCGCGTCCGGGACGAGCTGCCGGAGGAGGCCTCGGCCGACACGCTGCCGGCAGAGATTCAGGTTTCGATCTGACCGACACTGCATAGACTCGACCTCGAAGGGCCAATCTCACCCCGGAAGGAGAGAGTCATGTCCGTCGCCAAGGTCGTCGAGCTGACAGCAAGCTCACCCACGAGCTTCGAGGACGCCGCGAAGAACGGCATCGAGAAGGCCTCCGAGACGCTCCGCAACATCCAGGGCGCATGGGTGTCCGAGGAGAAGGTGGACGTCAAGGACGGCAAGATCTCCGAGTTCCGCGTCACGTTGCGCATCACGTTCCTCGTCGAATAGACGGGGGAAACCAATGTTTCCCCCGTGGACCCCTTCTTCGAGTCTCGTTGTACGTCGCCACGTGCCGCGCGAAGAGCGCGGTCTTCGCGCGGCTAGTGCGCTGGCCCGCGGCGGACTAATGGCTGTCTAGAGTCCTATTAGTGGATACAGAGGACGCAGCGCGCAGGTGGGCCCAAACCTGGTCGTTGGCCTGGCCGCAGAAGGACCCGGAGCCGATCGCAGCGCTGTACGCAGACGACGCTCCGTACCGTGCCCTGGCGTTCCGCGCGCCTGACACTCCCACGGGCTACTTGCATAGGGTTTTTGCCGAGGAGAGTGACATCACGTGCCGCTTCGGCGAGCCCGTGGTCTCTGATCGCAGGGCCGCAATCGAGTGGTGGGGGAGCTGGGTCGAGGACGGCGAGATCGTCACGCTGGCGGGCGTGACGATGCTGCGCTTCGACGACGAGGGCAAGGTCGTCGATCACCGCGACTACTGGAACCAGGACGAAGGCCGGATCGAGCCGTACGCCGGCTGGTGAGCGTCTAGCCGGGCTTGCCGGCCATCGCCCACACGGCGACAAGGCTGGCCGCGAGCAATACGACGGATAGCGCGAGCGTTCCTTTCAGCAGCCCAGCGCCCTTACCGTCTCGCATCCGGTACATCGCGATGCCTCCGATGATGAGCGCGACGAGCAGCAGTAGGGCGCCGAAGTCGGCGACCAAGAAGCCGATATTGAGCCAGTCCGGCGTCAGGTTGTCCGGGACGTCGTCCCAGCCTTCCTTCGAGTAGATCCACTCGGCGCCGACGCGCAGGATGATGTACCCCGGGAGCGCGACCGCGAGCAGCGTCCAGTAGCCGAACCGCAGCAGCCGTACGTCGCCCCGCGCAAAGCCGAGGATGGCCGCGCAGGACAGCACACCGCCGGCGAACACCACCGCCCCGACGATGTGGACGAAGAGCGGGAAGTTCCAGCTGTCGGGGCGAATGGCGGCGAGCGTGCTCATGCGCCCGGCTTCCAGATCATGTCGATGACGATGAGCACGAAGACGAGCGACGCCGCGGTCTGGAGTGCGAGGCCCCTGCTCGTGCGGTTGAGAGCGAGCAGCTCCGCGTTCGGCGCCGTCTGCCCCTGCGCCTGGAGCTCCTGAGCCTTCTTCAGGCCCTCCAGATATGCGTCACCGGTGAACTTGCCGATGACCGCGAGGATCACCCAGAGAACGATGGCAGCGACGATCCAGCCGTCCCAGAGGTCGTAGCCACCGAACGAGAGCGCGAGCCAGATGCCGAACACGATCGTGCCGCCGGCACCGAGACCTACGACGGCATTACCGACCTTGAGCGGACGCTCGATGCCGAGGCGCCCTTCCGGCGTATCCGTCCCGCGCACGGCGACCACCAGCGCCCAGAAGAGCACGAGCCCCGATCCGTAGGCCGCGGCCGACAGTAGATGGAACGAGAGCAGCCAGTGGTCGAAGCTCACGCAGGCGATCCTATGGCAGTCCGAACCGTTTGCAAACCGTTAGGAGATGGTCGCGATCCGCTCGGAACGGGTAGTCGAGCGTCATCGAAAAGGAGGTGAAGACATGCTCTGGCTACTCGTGATCATCCTCGCCGTGCTCGCCATCGGCGGCGGCGTGGCGCTCTCGAAGTTCCTCTTCCTGCTACTCATCGCCGCCCTGGTGGTTGCCCTCGTCGGCGTCTTCAGTGGGAGAACGGCTTAACGCATCCTCTGCGCGGCTCGCCCCGCCCCCGGCGGCGGCGAGCCGCCTCGTCTCGGCGTCGACCTCCGCGCCGAAGAGCAGCGCGGCGCTGGTCAGCCACAGCCAGAGGAGCGTGACGACGACGGCCGAGAGCGTGCCCCAGGTCTTCTCGTACGAGCCGAAATGCGCGCTGTAGAAGGCAAGGCCGGCTGACGCGACCAGCCAGATGACGAGCGCCGTGACCGCGCCCGGCGTGATCAGCCGCCAGCGCCGCTGATCGACGTCTGGGCCGAGATAGAGCACGACACTGAATGCAATGAGCAGTCCGCCGACGAGGATCGGCCACTGAAGGCCCCACCACAGCCAGGCGGTGAGCGTCGGCAGGTCGGCGGCGTCTCCGATCCAGCGTTCGACGTGAGGGCCGAGCACGAGCAGACCGACAACGAGTACCGCGCCGACGACGAGCGCGATCACGATCGCCAGTGCGACGAGCCGCTTGCGGACGAACTTCCGGCTGTCCTTGCGGTCGTAGGTGACGGTGATGCCGTTCATGAGCGTGGTCGCCGCCGAGGTCGTCGTCCACACGGCGAGGGCGAGACCGATGACGGTCATCGCAATCCCGCTGCTGGTCGACTCCGACGTGCGGCGAAGGCTGTCCCGCAGGAGGCCTGCCGCCTGGTCCGGCATCACCGCCCGCGCTCGGTCGATCAGCGATTCGATCGTGCTCGCATCGGCGACGAGCGAGAAGACGCCGAGCACGACGAGCAACGTTGCCGGTATGGCGAGGAACAGCGAGTACGCGAGCGCCTTCGCAATCATCGGAACGTTGTCGTCCAGCGAGTCCTTCGCCGCGCGGCGCAGCACCGTCCACATCACCCGCATGCGACCATTGCTACCCGGGAAAGGAGAGTGCAATGCCAATGTTCCTCGTGACGAGGCTGCGCTCGGGGCCTCACTGGGATACGTCTCTGCCGCTAGAGGAACAGTCCGGCTGGCCGGCTCACGCGTCCTTCATGGACGAGCTCGTGGACCGGGGCTTCGTCGTCCTCGGCGGACCGCTCGCCGACGAGCACCGAGTCGTGCTCGCCGTCGAGGCGGAGTCGGAGGGCGCTGTCCACGCCACGCTCGGCGCCGATCCGTGGACCGATACGCACCTCCGGACGGAGTCCGTCGAGCCCTGGACGATCCGGCTCGACGGCCGCCGCCTGTAGCCGACGGCGCAGAGAATCAGCACGAAGTGCCGGCCCGCCTGGTCGGGGCGACGAGCGAGTGCCAGTAGCCGCTCGAGCTCGCCTGGCCAGCGCTCGGCGCCAGACGCGGCGCTGGCGGCTGCCGCGTGCCTCGAGCACCAGGCGATGGGCCTCGGCCTCGCCTTCGCGCCGTAGCCGGTGCTCCCTGGTTACGTCTGGGACTGCGTGGGGGTGAAGCATGGTCTCCCTCCTCTCACGTGACCGTCAGTACGACGTTTCCGGTCTTCTGCTGCGTCTCGACGTACTTCGTGGCCTCGACGACCTGCTCCAGGGGGTAGCGCCGGTCGATGACCGCGCGATACTCGCCGGCCTCGATCAGCTCCTTGAGAAAGAGGACGTCGGCCTTCGTGTACTTCGCGATGCCGAGCGTCGCCCGCTTGTCACCGAACCGCTTGGTCGCATTGCCACCACACGACGTTGCGGAGGCCGTCCGTCGCGATGTAGATCCCGCCCGGCTTCAACGACCTCTTGCAATTGGTGAACGAGTGCTTGCCGACGGCGTCGAAGACCACGTCGTACTTCTCGCCGTTCTTCGCGAAGTCCTCCTGTGTGTAGTCGATGACGCGGTTGGCTCCGAGCGATCGCACGAGCTCGAGGTTCTTCGTGTTGCACACGGCCGTGACGTCGTCGCCGAAGTGCCTGGCGAGCTGCACCGCAGCCGTGCCGACGGAGCCGGACGCGCCGTACACGAGGAGCGTTCGCCCGTCTCGTCGATCCGCCTTCCGCAGGCAGGACAGGGCGATGCACACGCCGTCGCAGACGGCCGCGGCTTCGTCGTATGTCATGCCGGCCGGCTTGTGCGCGACGGCAGCGCTCTCCCGTACGCACACGTACTCCGCGTGCGCGCCGAAGCCCTTGACGCCGAAGACCTCGTCACCGACGGCGAACTCGGTGACGGCCGACCCGACCGCCTCGACGTCTCCGGCGAACTCCATGCCGAGGATCCGCTGCCTCGGCCGACGGATGCCAATGAAGTAGCGGACGAAGAACGGCTGCGCCCTCATCCAGCCGCAGTCAGTCGTGTTGACCGTCGTGGCGCGGATCCGGACGAGCAGTTCGTCCTCCTTCGGCACCGGCTGGTCGACCTCCTCGAGCCGCTGCACCTGCGGCGGGCCGTACCGGTCGTAGACGACCGCCTTCATCGAGCTTGCCCGCCATTCACCGTCAACACGACGCTGCCGGTTTTTTGCCAGGTGTCCACGTACCGGTGCGCCTCGGCCACTTCCTCGAGCGGGTAGGTGCGGTCGATCACGGCGCGGTACTCGTCGGTCTCGAGCAGCCGCTTGAAGAAGAGGAGATCCTCCTTCTTGTACCGCGGCCACCCCGCGACGATCCTCCGGTTGCTCCAGCGGGTCAGGAGGACGCCCAGCATGTTCCAGAACCCGTCGGTGAGCACGAACATTCCGCCGGGGACGAGCGAGCCGCGGTACCGCAACCCAACGATCTTCCCCACCGCGTCGACGATCACGTCGTACTTCTCGCCGCGCTTCGTGAAGTCCTCGCGCTGGTAGTCGACGACGACGTCGGCGCCGAGCGAGCGCACGAGCTCGACGTTCTTGGTGCCGCACACCGCCGTGACGTGCGCACCGAGATGGCGCCCGAGCTGCACGCACGCCGTTCCGCACGAGCCCGACGCGCCGTACACGAGCAAGCGCGTGCCGTCACCGACGCGCCCTCGCCGCAGGGCGATCAGCCCCTGATATGCGCCGTCGATCACGGCCGCTCCCTCCTCGAAGCTCAGTGCGTCCGGCAGGTGTGCGACCAGGCGGCTCTCGCGGATGGTTACCAGCTCTGCGTTCGCACCGTGGTTCTTCATTCCGAACACGCGTTCACCAACGCTGAACTCGGTCACCGCCGACCCGACCGCCTCGACCTCGCCGGCGAACTCCATCCCGAGCGTCGTCCACTTCGGGCGGAAGAAGCCGATCATGAAACGCCAGACGATTGGCCTGGCGCGGCGCACGTGGCAGTCGGTCTGGTTGACCGTCGTCGCGCTCACGCGCACGAGCAGCTCGTCGTCAGCGGGCACCGGCGCCGGGACGTCCTTGATGCGCAGCACTTCCGGCGGGCCGAACCGGTCATGCACGACGGCTCTCATCCTCATTTCCTCTCTTCGGCTCGGAGATGGATCGGCCCGCCGTGCTTCCAGGCCCGTCCCGCTCGGTAGAGCTCCGCGGGCCTGCCGCCGGCCGACCCGGGCTGCGCTCGGCGTCCGGTCGGGATCACCCAGCCGTCCTCGGCGACGATGCTGCGCCGGAAGTTCGCGGCGTCGAGCTGCACGCCCCAGATGGCCTCGTACACGGCGCGGAGCTCGGCCATCGTGAACGTCGGCCCCACGAAAGCAGTCGCGATGCCCGAGACCTCGAGCTCGACGCGCACGCGCTCGATCGCATCTCGCACGATGCGCAGGTGGTCGAACGCGAGCTCGAGCTGCTCGTTGAGGACGTCCGAAGCAGGCACGAGCGCGGCTTCCGCTGCATCGGTCCCGGCGACTAGCGCGCCCACGTCGCGGATCACCGCGAGGTACGCAACGGTGACGACGTTCATGCGGGGATCGCGTCCCGGATCGCCGTAGGCGCCGAACTGCTTCAACAGGCTTGCCGCGTCGACGCCGGTCTCCTCTCGCAGCTCCCGGAGCGCCGCTCCATCGAGTGTCTCGGTGGGCCGCTTGAACCCGCCGGGAACCGCCCACATGTCCCTGAACGGCGCTTCGCCGCGACGCACGAGGAGAATGTGCAGCGTTCCCTCGGACATGGTCAGGATCACGATGTCCACCGTTACCGCGAAGGGCGGGAACTGCGATGGGTCGTAGCCGGCTGGAGCTTCTGATCTCTTGGTTTTGGTCATCACGACTCTTACCGTAACAAGAGGTTATGGTCTTGTCAACCAAAACTGCGAACCCGTCGGGTGAACCGTAGGATCGACCACGTGAGCGCGCTCGCCTACCGCGAACGTCCTGCGGCCGGCGGGCCCGACGGCCTGCTCGTCCTCCACCATGGCCGTGGCGCCGACGAGCACGACCTGCTCGGCCTGGCGGACGTCCTCGACCCGCAGCACCGCCTGCACGTCGTCACCCCGCGCGCGCCGCTCACCCTGCCCGGCCTGCCGGGCTACCACTGGTACGTCGTTCCTCGCGTCGGCTACCCCGATCCCGACACGTTTCACTCCGCTTTCGCCGGGCTCGCTGCCTTTCACGACGAGCTGTGGCAGCGCACTGGAATCGGGCCGGAGCGCACCGTCCTCGGTGGCTTCTCGATGGGCTCCGTCATGAGCTACGCGCTGGGGCTCGCGGGCGAGCGGCCGGCGCCGGTGGGCATCCTCGCGTTCTCGGGCTTCATCCCGATGGTGGAGAGCTGGCAGCCACAGCTGTCCGAGCGCACGGGACTTCGTGTGTTCATCGCCCACGGGCGCGGTGACCCGGTCATGGATGTCAGCTTTGCCCGGAAGGCTCGCGAGCTGCTCGAGGAAGGCGGCCTGAAGGTCGACTACCACGAGTCCGATGCAGCGCATCACATCGATCCCGAGCACATCCCGCCGGCCGTGAGCTGGCTCTCGCACGTGATCACCGGCTAGCCGAATCCCAATACGTCTGCCCCGGCTCGTGTCGGGAGAGCGATTACGACCACCTGAGTCGGGGTAACTGCACGGCGACATGCCAAAGGCCGCCCGGAATCCACCCTCGCGCTCTGCGCGTATGTCTGGGCGACAACTTCAGCGTCCCCGAACTGGGAGGAAGGATCTATGAGGTTGCACAAACGCCATGCGATCCCGGTTGTCGTGCTGCTCGCGGCACTTGCAGCCGGGTCATACGCGCTCGCCGGAGGCGGCTCCGGGAAGTTCGCCGAGGACCTCAGCGGCTACCAGGAGGATCCGCTGACTCTCTCCACCACCGGGAACGGCACCTTCGAGGCCGACGTTACGAAGGACGGCACCGAGATCAGCTACCGGTTGTCGTACGCAGATCTCGAAGGCAACGTCACCCAGGCGCACATCCACTTGGGACAGGCGGCTCAGAGCGGAGGCATCTCCGCCTTCCTTTGTACCAACCTGGGTAACGGGCCGGCGGGCACCCAGCTTTGTCCGGCAGCGCCTGCAACCATCACCGGAACGATCAGGGCGGCCGACGTGATCGGGCCGGCTGGACAGGGGATCACGGCCGGGCAGCTCAACGAGCTCGTCAAGGCGATGAATGCGGGCGCCACCTACGCGAACGTCCACACGACCCTGTACCCCGGCGGTGAGATCCGGGCCAAGCTGGACAACGACAAGAGCGACGACTAGCTGACGCAGGACGAGCCCGGCGCACTCGTCGCCGGGCTCGTCCAGGCGTTGATCAGGGCTTGGTCAGGAAGAGGCGCTTGTCGCTGCCGAGGTGCGGCGCCCACTCGAGACGGTCCGCCCCCGCGAAGCTGAGATACGCGCGCAGCGCCGAGCGCATCGCATCGACGAAGCCGTCGACGCGCCGCGGCATGAAGCCGTCCTCCCACCAGAGCCCGAGCACGTGCGCACGGCCCTCGGCGCGGTCGATCCGCGGCTCGATCCGGCCGACGAAGCGATCGCGGAAGACGATCGGAAGCACGTAGTAGCCGAAGCGGCGTTTGGCGGGCGGATGGAAGAGGTCCCAGACGTAGTCGAAGCCGAACAGGCTCCCGAGCAGCTTGCGATCCCAGACGAGCGCGTCGAAGGGAGAGAGAAACGCGACGGACGACGGCGGCTCCGGAGGGCTCTCCACGAGCGCGACCAGGTCGCGAACGACGAAGCGCTTGCCGCTCACGCCCTCGACCGTGACCGGGACGAGCTCTCCCAGCTCGACGAGCTCCTCTCGCAACGCGTTACGGCCGGGGTAGTCCGGGTACCGGGGGTCGGGCTTCGCGGGGCCGATGCCGCCGAAGACGTCCCCGGCGCCGCTCACTCCGAGCAGGCCGTGCGCCCGGTACCGGGAGAGAAGCTTGTAGCTGAGGCGGTCCCGGAACGGGATCTCGCGCGCGAGCACTTTCTTGGGCACGAGCCGCTCGACGACGTCGTAGTAGCGGCGATTGCCCTCGCGCCGCGCAAGCCCGAGCACCCCGGTGACGGCGTATGCCTCCAGCACGGCGCGGACGGTGTTCGTCGGCACGCCGAACCAGTCGGTCGTCGGCCCGCTCTCCGGCCGGAAGTCGAGGGACGAGAGCGGCCCGTCCGCCCGGATCCGCTCGAGCACCCGTTCGGCAGCCTCGGCGTTCTCGTCGATGACCGACTGTACCCGGGCCCTTCGCCCGACGCGGAACCACGGCAGGTCGTCCATCGGGACGAATGAGAGGCCCTTGTTGTACGCCTCGAAGATCTTGCGGCGCTCGTAGAGCAGATCGCACCAGGCGGGCTCGTAGTCGGCGACGCGCGCGTGCAGCACGAGGTCGTGGCTCCGGCCGGCGACCGGGATCGGGTCGAACTGGATCGAGCCGAGCCGGCGAAAGACCTCGAGCACTGCCTTCGGCCCGCCTTCGAGTGACCGCGCCGGCGCGAGCATGTGGTGCGAGACGAGAAACCGGCGGGCGGCGTCGGCGGAAACCTCCACGGGCAGGACGCTATCGGGTGGCGCGCTTCAGCTCAGTAGTTCGTGTTGTTGCCGCGCGAGTCACCGCGGCCGAGCTTCCGCAGGGACGTGTCTCCCTTCGAGATGTACGGCCACATGACGACGGTGTTGTCCCCGTTCGTCACGTGGTCGAACTGGCGAACGTGTCCAAACTCGTGCGCCGCGAGCGACTGGACGTCGAAGCCGCCGTCGTCCGAGCCGAGCGTCCACTCCTCCGAGCTGCTGAAGCGGACGTCCGACTCCACCGGATTGCCGTCTTCGTCGTACCACGTGGCAGTGCAGGCGAGCGCCTGGTTGCAGTTCTGGACGTCTTCCAGGCTGCCCCAGTCGACGACGCTCGTTCCGTCGTGCTTGGCCTTGAGCTCCGTGCGGCCCTGGTAGTCCGACTGTGCTTTCGCATTGTCGGCAAGACCGCACCAGTTGATGTTGTTCGTCCACTCGGAATACGCCGAGCGAAGTGCCTGGACGACCTTGTCGGCAGGGAGCTTGCTGGGCGTCTTGCCGACCCACCACTTGTGGGGCTGCAGCCATTCGCGCGGGCCGATGTTCTTGAACGAGTCGTTGTTGCAGCCGACGTGCGCGCCCTCGGCTGTCGTCTTGGCGGGAAACTGCGCGTCCGATGCAAACAGAAGCGTGCCGGTGCGACGGAAGAAGCGGATCTCGAGCACCTGGCGCAGCCGGTCGACTTCCGCGGACGCGAATCTCGAGCCGTCGGCGCGGAGCAAGCTGCAGAGCCGGAAGCCCCCGACGAGGGCGCGGAGAGTTGCCCTGCCGCCCCGCGGGATGGCGAAGCGCGGGGACCCCTCGGTCCGCGACGGAAGCCGCAGGTCGCAGGCGGGGATGACGGCCGAGGTCGAGGCCACAGCGCGTTGCGCCGCGTCCCCGGTTGATACCGGGCCCGTGGTGATGGCTATCGCCACGACGATCGCGGCTACGACCGGGGATACATGCCGATTTGGCAGGTTTGCGGCCCCCTAGGACTTGCGGCGCACCGAATGGTACAGACGCGGCGTCTAGAAGCCTCGTCGGTCGTCATGAAGAGGAGAGAGATGCGAGATGATGCTCCATGAGCGCCGCGATGGATGAAATGACGAGCACGGAGGCTGTCCCCACCGCGACGGTGTGGCACGGCGTAACGGCGGAAGAGGCGTGTGCACAGCTCGGCGTGGACGCGGCGCGCGGGCTCGACGGTGACGAGGTGGCGCGACGTCGTGAGCAGTTCGGCCCGAACAAGCTCGCGGAGGCAGAGAAGGAGCCAGGCTGGCAAGCGTTTCTGCGCCAATACCGCGACCTGATGCAGCTCGTCCTCCTGGGCGCCGCCGCCGTCAGCATGCTCGCGCTGCAGGAGTTCTCCACGGGGCTCGTCATCGTCGGCTTGACCGTGCTCAATGCGGTTCTGGGCCTGAACCAGGAGGGCAAGGCGGCCGAGAGCGTCGCCGCGCTCCAGAAGATGCTCGTGATCAGAGCCCATGTTCGGCGCGACGGCCGGCTTGGCGACGTCCCCGCTGAGGAGCTCGTGCCAGGCGACGTCGTCGTCTTCGAGGCCGGCGACAAGGTTCCCGCGGACGGTCGCCTGCTCGTGGCCGCGACCCTCGAGATCGAGGAGTCCGCGCTGACGGGGGAGAGCACGCCTGTCTTGAAGGCGGTCGAGCCGGTGCCCGGTGGCGAGGTGCCGCTGGGGGACCGTCTCGACATGGCCTACATGAACTCGACCGTGACCCGGGGCAGGGGAGAGATGGTGGTGGCGACGACTGGGATGGCGACCGAGGTCGGCCGGATCTCGGGAATGCTGAGCGACGTCCAGCAGGAAAAGACGCCGCTCACACGCCAGCTCGACCAGCTGACCGTGTTGCTGACGATCATGGCGGGAGCCGCGCTGGCGCTCGTCGTAGTCCTCGGGCTCGTCCACGGCGACGACTTCGACGAGCTCTTCGTGATCGGGATCAGCCTCGCCGTGGCGGCGATCCCGACCGGTCTCCCCGCGGTCGTCACGACGGTGCTCTCACTGGGAACGCAGGCGCTCGCGGCCAAGGGTGCGATCGTGAAGCGGCTGCGCTCGGTGGAGACACTGGGCTCGACGTCGGCCATTTGCTCGGACAAGACCGGCACGCTGACGCTCAACCAGATGACGGCACGACAGCTCGTGGTTGCCGGCCGGCGCTACTCGATCGAGGGCGAGGGTTACTCGACCAACGGCAAGATCCTTCACGTCGCGGGCGCACCGGATACCTCGCTCG
Source organism: uncultured Actinomycetes bacterium (assembly GCA_963711315.1). GTDB lineage: Bacteria > Actinomycetota > Thermoleophilia > Gaiellales > Gaiellaceae > PALSA-612. Next base: position 884,246 of record CAVQDQ010000003.1, on the reverse strand, counting down.
AGCCGTTCCTGTTGCCGATGGCGCTCGCGAACGATTCCGCGGTGCGCGAGGGCGAGATCGTCGGCGACCCGACGGAGGCGGCGCTCGTCGTGCTCGCGGCGAAGGGCGGGATCGACGTCGACGAGACGCGGCGCCTCTACCCGCGCGTCGGTGAGGTGCCGTTCGACTCCGACTACAAGCTCATGGCGACCTTCCACGAGATGGACGACGAAGGCAGGAAGGTCGTACGCTGCTTCGTCAAGGGCGCGCCCGACGTCCTGCTCGCGCGCTCGTCGCAGATCCGGGACGTGGACGGCTCGACCGTTGCCGCCGAGGCCGGCCGCGACCGCGTTCGTGGCCGAGAACGACCGACTCGCGGGCGAAGGCATGCGCGTGCTGGCCGTGGCCTCCCGCGACATCGAACCAGGTGAATTCGACGCCACGGGAGCATTGCTCGACGAGGTCGAGGGTCTGACGCTGCTGGCGCTCGTCGCGATCGTCGATCCTCCGCGCAAGGAAGCGAAGGACGCGATCGCTCGCTGCAAGGAGGCGGGGATTCGCGCCCGCATGATCACCGGCGACCACGCCACGACCGCGGCTGCGATCGCTGCCCAGCTGGGAATCGAAGGTCGTGCACTCACCGGCACCGAGTTCGCAGCGCTTTCCGACGCGGAGCTCGACGAGCAGGTCGACGGCATCGGCGTGGTCGCGCGAGTCGCGCCGGAGGACAAGGTGCGCCTCGTCGACGTGCTCAAGCGCAAGGGCAACGTCGTCTCGATGACCGGCGACGGCGTCAACGACGCACCGGCTCTCAAGCGCTCGGACATCGGCGTCGCGATGGGGATCACGGGCACCGAGGTGACGAAGGAAGCCGCCGACATGATCCTCACCGACGACAACTTCACCACCATCGTCGCAGCGGTCGAAGGCGGCCGCGGCATCTACGACAACCTGATGAAGTACGTGCGCGTCCAGCTCGTGATGCTGGGCGGATTCATCCTCACCTTCGTCGGCGCCGGCATCTTCGATATCGCCGACGGCGCACCGCTCACTCCGCTGCAGATCCTCTGGATCAACTTCGCCGTCGACGTGCTGCTGGCGATCGGGCTCGGCTTCGATGCGGCCGTCCCGGGGCTGATGCGGCGCGCGCCCCGCGACGCAAGCGCGCCGATCGTCGACCGCGCGCTCGGGGTACGACTCGCCATAGCGGGCCTGATCATGGCCGCGCTTGCCCTCGCGGTGGTCGCCTGGGGCGAGGACCGCTACGACCTTGTCGTCGCCACGACAATGGGACTGACGACGCTCTCGCTGATGCACGTCGTCGCAGCGCTCGAGGCTCGCGAGCCGACGGGAACGATCTTCAGTCGCTACACGCTCGCGAACCGCCGATTCGTGCAGTTGATCGGCCTGGCGCTCGTTCTCACGTTCCTCGTCACCGAGCTCCAGCCCTTACAGCGGATCTTCGACACGGTCTCGCTCACGAGCTCGCAGTGGGGGATCTGCCTGCTCGGCTCCATCGTCTTCGTCGCCGCCGCGGAGCTCGGCAAGCTCGCCGACCGGCGTACCGGACAGCACCAACCTGCGCTGGCGCCCGCCGAGACGTAAGCATCGCTCTCTGACGGGCTCGAACCGTCGACGCCGTGATTGACCCAGTTGTGTCCTAGCGGGCGAGGCGAGGGAAGACGATGCTGTCCGGGATCGGGCGATCACCGTTAATCGCCCGCAAACAAAGGAGCTAAGAAGTGAAGAAGATTCTTCTAGCACTCGGTATTGTCGCGGTCGCCGTTGGGATCGCCGTGCCTGTCGCGCTCGCAGGCCCCGGTGCCACGGTCAAGAACCAGTGTCCGACGGGTGTTGACGTAATTGACCCGGCTACGGGGCTGCCCGGCTGCCAGTTCAATTTCTACAACGGCAACGGAATCATGGACCTGTACAACCCGACGAAGTTCAATGACGTACAGACGCCAAGCGGTAACGAGAACGAGCACTTCGAGGGAACGATCGCGAACGACACCGGCCTCGAGGTCATCTACACAACCGACAGTCCGCTGACTGCGGGACAGAGCTGTTACAGCTTCGTGACTCACACGACAACGCCAGATTGGCAGCTGACGATCGGCGCGTCCGGTGCCTACACCCTCGACTGTCACTTCAGCAAGTAAAACGAGCCTGACCATTCGCGAAGAAAGGGGCCTGTTCCAAATGGCCCCTTTCTCTTTGTTGAGCGAGCCGGTTCATCGGCGACGCGGTTGCGCGGACAGGATCGCGAGGCCTGCCACTCGCATGCCCGCGTTCGTCGCCTGGTGCGCGGATCAGTCACACTTCCGAAATGGCCACTGGCCTTGCAGTCGGCGGTGACGTCGAGCAGGCTCTGGCGAACGTTGGCGTCCCGAGCTACGTCCTCGACACGACGGGGGTCGTCCGCTGGCTCAACCCGGCAGCCGAGCAGCTTCTGGGCGACGTTCGCGGTCGCCACTTCACCTCCGTCGTCGCGCCAGAGGACAGCCGGCGCGCCGGCGAGCTGTTCTCCCGGAAGGTGCTGGGCACCTCCCCGGCCACGGATTCGACCGGCGTCCTCGTTTCGACCGCCGGCACGCGGGTGGCCGTGGAGATCAGCTCGGTGCCGCTCAAGAGCGGCGAGCGGGTGGTCGGCGTCTTCGGGCTGTTCGAGGGACACCCCGACGACAGGGCCACGGCGCCACCCCCGCATCTCACTCCCCGTCAGGTCGAGGTCCTTCGTCTTCTGGAGCAGGGGCGATCGACCAAGCAGATCGCCGCCGAGCTCCACGTGAGCACCGAGACGGTCAGGAACCACATCCGCCGTCTCTTCCGGGCACTCGGCGTCCATTCCCGGCTCGAAGCCGTCGCCGCCGCCCGGGCCGCATCACCCTCCTGATCGGAGCACGAGTCTTCCGCAGGGCCCTCCGGCGCTCAGCTCACCGCTTTCTTCACGAGCGCGCCGATCTTCTTCTCGTCGGCGGCGGTCAACTCGGTCAGCGCGAAGGAGGTCGGCCACATGGCGCCCTCGTCGAGGTTCGCCGCTTCCTCGAATCCCAATGTCGCGTACCTCGACTTGAACTTGTCCGCGCTCTTGAAGAAGCAGACGATCTTGTCGTCCCTGGCGTACGCGGGCATCCCGTACCAGGTCTTCGGCGAGAGATCGGGCGCGCTGGCCGTGATGATCGCGTGGAGACGCTCGGCCATGGTGCGGTCCGGTCCCGGCATCTCGGCGATCTTCGCGAGCAAGGCCTTTTCCCCGTCAGCCCTGTTCGCTTCCGCCTTCAGCTCTCGTGCGCGCTCCTTCATGGCGGCTCGTTCCTCGGGGGTGAATCCCGTGGACGCCTTGCCTCTCGCGGTGGTGCGCTTGGCGGACTTCTGCGTGCCCTTCTTTGCAGTCTTGCTCTCAGCCATTGCGAAGCTCCTTTCTGTGTCGAACCGTCGCCAGGTGGGCTACGGGATGAAGCCGGTCTTGATCATGGCTCCTTGGTGATGATCTCCGAAGTCAATAATTCATAACACAAATAATTGCAGAAGCGTAGTAATTGTGCAAGGATCTCGAAATGGCAACGAGACTTACCACCGACGACGCGGTCAGGGAGTTCGTCGGCCAGCTGTTGTTCCGGCTCTGGCGGGTGTCGCATATGCGCACTGCGGAATCGCTCGAGTCGCTTGGCTTGACGACGGCGCTCTTCTCGCTTCTGAATCTCCTCGGGACCCGCGAAGGAGCGATTCAGCAGGAGCTCGGCTCAGCGATGGGCACCGATCCCAGCACGATGGTTTCGCTGATCGATCAGCTCGAGGCCGCGGGACTGGCGAAGCGGCGGCCTCGCCCAACGGATCGCCGCGCCCGCGAGGTCGCGATCACACCAAAAGGCCGACGGGTGCTCGAGCAAGCCCGAGAGTTGGCCATGCAAGTGGAAGACGACGTGTTGCGTGGGCTCAGCGAAGCCGAGCGTCGCCGGCTCCTGGCGCTGCTTCGGCGCGCGCTCGACTCAGCGCCGCCGCAATCGTTGTGGACCGCTGACGAAGACGACTAGCCGGGGGCCTACGCACGCGCGACACTATGCCGGTGCAGCCGGAAACCAGCTACGCCCGCAGCGGCGACGTCGCGATCGCGTATCGCGTCTACGGCAACGGCCCCTTCGACGTCGTGTACCACCCGGGCTTCATCTCGCACGTCGAGCTCATGACCGAGATGCCGACGTACCAGGGTCGCATTGCCGAGCGCCTTTCGTCGTTCTCCAGGCTGATCGTCTTCGACCAGCGCGGCGTAGAAATGTCGGATCGCATGAGCGGCACTCCCGGCCTCGAGATGCGGATGGACGACGTGCGTGCGGTGATGGATGCAGCCGGTTCGTCGCGTGCGGCGATCTTCAGCGCCAGCGTCGGCGTGCCCACGAGCTTGCTCTTTGCTGCGACCTACCCGGAGCGGACGAGCGCGCTCGTCCTCGTCCGCGGCTACGCCCGATTCCTGTGGGCCCTCGACTACCCGTGGGGCTGGACACCGGAAAAGGAACGCTCAATCGTCGACGCATACCAACAGCTCTACTTCGGGTCTCGCCGCGATGCCGCCGAGGCAATGCGCACGGTCACCTCGGGATTGAGCGACGACGACCTCGCGTATCTCCGACGGGCAGCCGCCAGCCCGGGGACGATCGAGACGCTCGCGACGGTCGATCGTGAGATCGACGCTCGGCACGTCCTCTCGGCCGTCCGCGTGCCGACGCTGGTCGTCCACGCGGTCGAGGATCCGACCTTTCCCGTCGGCGGTGCCCGGTACATGGCTGAGCACCTTCCGGGAGCGAAGCTGGTCGAGGTGCAGGGGGACGAGTCCCTCACCGACCGTCTGCTCGACGAGTCAGAGCACTTCCTGCAGGGTGTGTGGGAAGCCGGCGGCTGGGAGGAGCCAGAGCCGGAACGGGTGCTCGCGACGATCCTCTTCACCGACATCGTCGGTTCGACCGAGCGGGCGGCAGCGCTGGGAGATCGAGCCTGGCATGAGCTCTTGCAGCGTCACCACGAGCTGGTACGGCAGCAGCTCGTCAGGTTCCGGGGACGTGAGGTCAACACCGCCGGCGATGGGTTCTTTGCGAGCTTCGACGGGCCGGCGCGGGCGATCCGGTGCGCGCAGGCGATCGCCGAGGGCGTGCACACGCTGGGGCTGGAGGTGCGCGCGGGTCTACACACAGGCGAGTGCGAGCTCCTGGACGGCAAAGTGGCGGGGATCGCCGTCCACACCGGTGCCAGGGTCGCTGCCGAAGCCGCCCCCGGCGAGGTACTCGTCTCGAGCACGGTCAAGGATCTCGTCGCCGGCTCGGGGATCGCCTTCCAGGACCGAGGCACGCGCGAGCTGAAAGGTGTCCCCGACGAATGGCGGCTGTACGCGGTCGAGCAAGCGTAGTTTTTGCCTTTCCACCTCTCTTGAGCCTCACCCAATGCGGCCTACTACGCAGTGCGATCCAGGGATACCCCCGATGGCCGTCACTGCAAGGCGGTGCAACCTGTGGGCCTCGCGAAAGGAGGACCTATGACTGTCGGCGGATTCACTGACCGAGAAGGCCGCAGTCAGACCATCCACTTCCTTCGCCACCTGCTGGAGATGGTGCTCGCGATGATGGTGGGGATGTTCGCGGGCGCAGCGGTGTTCGTGTCCGCACTGGGGATCACGGCCGAGGAGGCGATCCAGGACCACTCGGTCTCCTTCGTCATCGTGATGGCGTTCAGCATGACCGTCCCGATGGTCGCGTGGATGCGCTACCGCGGTCATGCCTGGGACAGGAGCCTCGAGATGGGGACGGCGATGGTCGTGCCCGCGATCCCGCTCATCTGCCTGAGCGTGGCGGACGTCGTCGGGCCGATCTGCGGTCCCTACTGCCTGCTCAGCGTTCTGGCGATGGTCGGTGTCATGGTCTACCGGCGAAGCGATTACACCGGCGGCTCTGCGGTCGCGTCTCATTAGCGTGTAAAGGCCGGAGCAACACAGCAGAAACGGTGCTGTAGAGCAGTGTTTTTGTCCCGCCGACGACGGGAAGGCCAAAAGAGGAAATGAGCGAGGCAGAGGGCCAGCTTCAACCACGCGCTGAACAGGCCGCCGACTACGAGGTCGTCGTCATCGGCGCAGGCCAGGCGGGGCTCGCGATGGGCTACTACCTGGCCCAGCAAGGGCGAAGCTTTGTGATCCTCGAGCGGAGCGATTCAGTTGCATCTGCATGGCGAGAGCGCTGGGAGTCGCTGACGCTCTTCACGCCGCGACGCTACAGCGCTTTGCCCGGTCTCCGGTTCCCTGGTGACCCCGACGGTTACCCGACACGCGACGAGGTGATCGAGTACCTCGAGAACTACACGGAGACCTTCGAGCTCCCGATCGAGCTCAACAGCAACGTGCACAGGCTTGCCCGCGAGGATGATCTTTTCGTCCTCGAGGTCCATGGGCAGACGATCACGGCCGACCAGATCGTGGTCGCGACCGGCCCCTTTCAGACGCCGTACGTCCCCAAGCTCGCCAATGACCTCGACGCCGACGTCTGGCATGCCCACAGCACGGGCTACCAGCGGCCGAGCGACGTGCCCGAGGGGACCGTGCTCGTCATCGGGGGCGGTAACACCGGCTTTCAGATCGCCAAGGAGCTCTCCGCGACGCACAAGGTCATCCTCTCGGTCGGCACTCGGCAGAAACCGCTGCCGCAGCGTGTGGCCGGCCGTGACCTCTTCTGGTGGCTGACGAAGACGGGGCTGATTCACAAGACCGTCGAGTCGCGGCTCGGGCAACGGCTGAAAGATCGCGACACGCTGATCGGGTCGAGCCCACGCGAGCTCAAGCGCCGCTACCGCGTCGAGTTGAAGCCGCGCGCGATCGCTGCATCCGGGCGCACGGTCCGTTTCGAGGACGACAGTGAACTCGAGGTAGACGCGGTGATTTGGGCGACCGGATACCGGCCCGACCACTCCTGGATCGACCTGCCGATCTTCGATGACAACGGGCGACTGCGCCACCATCGCGGAGTAACCGACGTCCCGGGCCTCTTCTTCCTCGGCATCACCTGGCAGTGGACGCGTGGCTCGGCACTGATCGGCTGGGTGAAGGAGGATGCGGAGTTCATCGCCCAGCAAGTCGGTGCCTATCGCGAACGCGCCGGCCGGCACAGGCTCGCACCCGTCAGACAAGGAGTTGAGTGATGTCGAATCGCACCCGTGATACCCAGGTCGAGACAGACCAGTTCTCCAGAGAGATCAGCGGCCTCCCGAAGGCTCATCCTTCGGAGACCGTCGAGCTGGGGGACGGTGAGCAGCTCGACATCGAGATCGCGCCTGTCGCCAAGCGGTTGGGCGATGTGACCGTGCGCATGCTTGCCTACAACGGCTCGATCCCCGGTCCGACTCTGAAGGTTAGGCAGGACTCCGAGGTGCTCGTGAACGTCACCAACCTCGGCGACCTGGAGGCGACGGTGCACTGGCACGGAGTGCGCGTCGAAAACCGCTACGACGGTACGCACCAGACGCAGGCACCGATCGAGGTTGGAGAGAGCTTCACCTACCACGTCCAGTTCCCGGATCCGGGCGTGTACTGGTACCACCCGCACATCCGGGAGGACTACGGCCAGGAGCTCGGCCTCTACGGCAACATCATCGTGGTCCCCGCGGAGCCCGAGTACTGGCCGCCGGCCAACCGCGAGCTGCCGCTCACGCTCGACGACGTGTTGCTCGATGAGGAAGGCAAGGTCGCGCCCTTCAGCCATCACGAGACGACATACGTGGCCATGGGCCGTTTCGGCGACGTTCTGCTTATCGGCGGCGAATCCGACCTCGCACTCCGTGCTCGACTCGGCGAGGTCATGCGCTTCCACTTCACCAACACGGCCAACACCCGCGTCTTCAAGGTCGGCCTGCCGGGAGCGCGCATGAAGCTCGTCGGAGGCGACAGCGGACGCCACGAGCACGAGGAGTTCGTCGACGACGTCCTCTTGGCGCCGTCTGAGCGAGTCGTCGTCGACGTGCTCTTCGAAGAGGCCGGGGAGTTGACGCTCGAGCACCGCACTCCCGAGCGTGTGTATGCACTCGCCAGCATCACCGTCGACGAGGAACCGGCCGAGCCGTCGTTCGCGGAAGAGTTCGAGGTTCTGCGTGCGAACCCGGAACTGGTGGCCGAGCGCGAGCGGATCGCCCCCTACATCGCGGCTCCGCCGGACAAGATTCTCGCTCTCGTCGCGGAGATGGACCTCGGAGGCCCGGAGGTCGAGACAGGCGCGGTCTACGCCTGCCCGATGCATTCGGAGATCGTCGCGTCCTGGGCGGGCAAGTGCCCCAAGTGCGGGATGAAGCTGGTCCCCGCCGAGGCGGGGATTGAAGTCCCGACTGCTTGCGCCTGCCCCATGCATCCCGGGGTGACGGCGACCTGGGCAGGAACGTGCCCCAAGTGCGGAATGACCTTACGCGCGACCGGGGTCGGCCAAGCCGCAGAGGGCGTCGCTGATGCAATGACGCACGAGAAAGCGGGCCACGGCGAGAGCCATGAGCACGGCGGCTCCGAGGGCATCGAGTGGGAAGACGACATGGTCGACGTCAACCGCATGACGACCCCGGCGAACATGCGCTGGTTACTCGTCGACCGCGAGACGGGTGCCGAGAACGCGGCGATCGACTGGCAGTTCCGGGTCGGGGACCGCGTGAAGATTCGCATCATCAACGAGATGGACTCCGACCATCCCATGCACCACCCGATCCACATCCACGGGGCGGGTCGCTTCCTGATCCTGTCCCGAGACGATGTCGTCGAGCCCAACCTCGTGTGGAAGGACACGGTGCTGGTGCGCACCGGCGAGACGGTGGACATCCTCTTGGACGTCACCAATCCGGGCGTGTGGATGATGCATTGCCACATTGCCGAGCATCACGAGAGCGGGATGATGTTCAGCTTCAACGTCGCTCCGGAGGCCGGCCACAGCGTGGAGTCGAGGTAAGCGCATCAACGGTCTGATCGACCAGGTCATCGCTCGACTCCCGCCACGCTATCCGAGCGGCGCCTCGCCCGAAGGCCTGGAGAGCGTCGCGACGATCGGCGACACTAAGATGCTGACCAGGGCTCTCGGGGCCCGGCGCCGGCTTGGTGACTCATCGGCGTGCTTGTCCCCGCCACCTGACCGCGACACCACCGAACTGAGAGGCCCCCATGAGCCAGCCACGACCCACCGATCCGATCGGATCCATTGGATGGACCGAACGCACCGGGGGAGTGCTGACCGCTCGGGAATGCCTAACACTTGCCCGGCCCCTGCTGCGGGGGGAGCTCAGCATTCTTGCCGGCCGTCTCGCGATGGTGCTCCGAATGCACTCGGGACGCCGGAGTTCCATCGATCCGGCGAGCCTGGTGCCTCCCGACTCCCCTCTCGCAAGAGATGCCGAGGTCGCCGCGCAGGACCTCTTGACACCGGCACTCCTCAACCATTCCAGTCGTGCCTACACGTGGGGCGCGGCCATCGCCGCACTTCACGGGATCACGTTCGACCGTGAGCTCCTGTACCTGGCTGCAATGTTCCACGACACCGGGATCCCGAGCCCGGTGCCCGACGTCGACTTCACGGTTCGCAGCGCCGCGTTGGCACGCGAGTTCACCGACAGCCACCACGTGCCTGCCGATATCCGCGAGCTCGTTGCAAACGCGATCGCCATGCACCACACCCCCGGCGTTGGCCTCGAATCCGGTGCCGAGGCCTACCTCCTATCTGCCGGCGCAGCCGTCGATGTGTTCGGCCTACGCAGCAACGAGATACCCGATGCAGTCCGCCAGAGCGTCATCCAGGAGTACCCGCGGTTGGGCTTCAAGCGGGAGTTCGCCGGGCTTCTCCGAGCCGAGGCCAAGCAAGTCCCTCGTGGCCGCGCCTGGTACCTGCACCGCTTCGCCATGAGCGACCTAAGCATTCGGCTCGCGCCCTTCCGTGGTTGATGTGACGGCAACCGGCAAGGGGTGCGGGCGCCAAGCCCTCTGACGGACTCGAACCGTCGACCCCCTCCTTACCATGGAGGTGCTCTACCAACTGAGCTAAGAGGGCGCTCCGGTCAGTCTAGCCCGCTCCGAGACAGTGCTTGTCGCCGCGCCCGACATGCGCGGGCGCGGCTCGTTCAGCTCACAGACCAACTGGGCTTCGACGGGCGTGCGGCCGGTCTGGCCCGGCTAGACTGACGCTCCGCGGGGGTGTGCCCGAGCGGCCAAAGGGAGCGGTCTGTAAAACCGCCGGCTCAGCCTACGGAGGTTCGAATCCTCCCGCCCCCACTCGCTCGCCTGGCCGCACCCGCTAGAGAGCGGGCGGAGCCCGCTCCGCGGGTGCTCGCGCCGCTGACTGCGCTCCACTCGGGGCCCCGTGCTGTCGCACTGTGACCCCTCGTTGCGCTTGCCAGCGACGCGCCAGACGAGCGAGGAGCCCGGATCCTCCCGCCCCCCAACTCGCTCGCTTGCAGGGAGACGTACGATGCGGAAGCTTTGGAGCGCTTCGACGTCATCGTGGTCGGCGCCGGGCCTGCGGGCTCGGTGACGGCCACACGTCTCACGCGCGGGGGAGCGCGCGTGCTGCTCCTCGACAAGGCTCGCTTCCCGCGCGACAAGCCGTGCGGCGGCGGGTTGACGATGCGCGCCGTGAACGAGCTGCCCGTCTCCGTAGAGCCCGTGGTCGAGCATGTCGTCGACCGCATCGGGCTTCGCCTCGACTACGGCGCACGTGTGGAGCGGCGCGGCCGCGCTCCGCTCGTCCTCATGACCCAGCGCATCCGGCTCGACGAGCACCTGGCGAGCCAGGCTGCCGCCGCAGGGGCAGAGTTCCGTGACGGCGTCAAGGTCACAGACATCGCCACCGACGACGCAGGCGTCTCCGTGCGTGTCGACGGACGAGCGGGTGGAGGCAGACGTGCTCGTAGGTGCAGACGGCGTCAACGGCCCCGTTCGCAAGGCGCTAGGGCTCGGAGGCGAGTATGTGCTGGGCGTCGCCCTCGAGGCGAACGTCGCCAACGACGTCGTCGGCGAGCGGTACCGGGGGCTCGCCGAGCTCGAGCTGGGGATCATCCCCGGCGGCTACGCCTGGGTCTTCCCCAAGGGCGACCACGTGAACGTGGGGGTCGGCGGCTGGGAACGCGAAGGCCCGACTCTCCGCGGCCACCTGGCTGAGCTCTGCAGGCAGCACGCCATCCCGGCCGAGTCCGTGGAGTCGATCAGAGGGCATCGGCTGCCCCTTCGCAAGCCGGGCTCGGTCGCCGCGCGAGGTCGCGCCCTCCTCGTCGGGGACGCCGCCGGGCTCGTCGACCCGCTGTCGGGAGACGGGATGTACGAGGCGTTCGTGAGCGCACGCCTCGCGTCCGAGGCCGTGCTCGAACTGCTCGAGGGACGGTCGACTGCCCTCGACCCGTACACGACGGCGCTGGCGAGGGCGCTCGGATCGCTCGTGTCAGCGTCGTGGGGCGCCAAGGTCGCGCTCGACCGCTATCCGCGGGCGACGTTCGCGCTCGGCCGCTCGGCGCTGGCGTGGCGCGTCATGGAGCGCATGCTGCGAGGGGAGATCCTGGCGCCGTCCCAGGCCCGAGGGCTGACGAGAGTGCCCCTGAAGGCGATCGAGGCGCTGGCGCGGCATGCCGGTGACCCGGGGCGCTCGTACCGCCTCGAAGCAACGCCCGCCTAAACGTCAAAGGCGTTCCTGCCGAGAACGGAAGCGATGGCTGTGCTCAGCTCCGTCGTCGGGTACGCCCTGCCGTCCGCGAGGGACGAGCCCCGCCGCCTGCCCGCGGTGGGCTATCAGTTGCTCACCGCCGCCGGTGCGGCTCTCGCACTCGCCTCCTTCGCCGTGTTCGGGCCAACATTGGAGGGCGCAGCAGCGGCTGTCTTCTGCCTGGCCCTTGCCATCGTCACGGCTGCCGATCTCGACTACCGGCTGATCCCGAACCGTGTGGTGCTGCCCGCATCGGTGATCGTGCTCCTGCTGATGACGGCCTCAGAGCCGAGCGCGGAGTGGGCGCTCTGCGCGCTGGCTGCCGGGGGCGGCCTCTTCATCATCGCGTTCATCTACCCCGCAGGCATGGGCATGGGCGACGTGAAGCTGGCTCTCCTGATGGGGGCGGCACTCGGCCGCAGCGTTCTGCCCGCTCTGATGCTGGCGATGGTGCTCGCGGTGATCCCCGCGATCTGGTTGCTCGTCCGGCACGGCCGCGCGGGAAGGACGATGGGCATTCCGTTCGGCCCGTTCCTCGCGCTCGGCTCGGTCGTCGTGCTCTTCGCCGGTTCGTAATTACCCGTTCGGGTGACACTCCACGGCGGGGTGGCCGCCGATCCGGGTCTCGTGACCTTCGACCGCGGCGAGGGCGGCATGATCACGACCGTCGAGGTGTTCGTCCTCGCGGTCATGACGGTGATCGTCGTCGCCATCGCCATACCCTCGTACATGACGATGAGGAATCGCAACAGCGACTCCGCGGCGCGCTCGCAGCTGCGCCACGCAGGTGAGGCGGCCGAGACCTATCGCGCCGACAACGGCTCCTACGCCGGCATGTCACCCGCCGCGCTCCGCCGCGTCGACGCCGAGCTCGAGACGACGGGTTACCGCGTGAAGTCCGTCCGTGACAAGGGCTACTGCCTCGAGACGACTGTCCGCGGCCGGACGTGGCATTTCGTTGCGCCGGAGGCGGACCTCCGCCGCGGCGCCTGCCCCTAAGAGGGTCTGACGAAACAGAGTCTGTGCCGCCGGAATCACCCCGGAGGCCGAGCTGCGGCGTCCTCGGTCGCCCACGTACTGGTTAGTACGCGGGCTTCCTGCGTCCTTGCATCGTCGACTTCCGGCGCGCCCCGGCGACGAGCACCGTTCCGCCAGACCCTCTTAAACAGCTGAGTAGAGGCTGCTACACTCCGCCGAGCGGGGCGGCGTAGCTCAGTTGGTTAGAGCAGCGGAATCATAATCCGCGTGTCGCAGGTTCGAGTCCTGCCGCCGCTATCGTCCTGCGTGTAGCTACTGGAGAGACATGGCAACCGGAGTCAGAGTCGGAATCACGCTCGCGTGCACGGAGTGCAAGCGGCGTAACTATCAGACACAGAAGTCCAAGCGGAACTCGCCGGACCGCGTCGAGTTCTCCAAGTACTGCCGCTGGTGCGGCAAGCACACGCCACACCGCGAGACGAGGTAGCGAGCCATGGCCAAGATGACGAGATCGCAGCGGCGTGCGCGCCGGCAGGCCCAGGCCGACTCCGCGCAGGGGCAGGGCGCCACGGCGCGCGCGGCGCAGGTACGGCCGCCGGCAGCCTCCACGAAGACGCAGACCGGCGCGCGCCGCAAGGACGAAGCGGGCTCGAAGCGCTTCATCGCCGAGTCGTGGGGTGAGCTCAAGAAGGTCGAGTGGCCGACTCAGTCGCACGTCATCCAGGGGACGCTCGTCGTGCTGATCGCATGCGTGATCGTCGGCACGTACATCTGGATCGCCGACATCGCCTTCAAGAACCTCGTCCAGGACGTCTTCCTCCGTTAGCCCCGGAGGCGCTTTCACATGTTCCGCTGGTACGTCATCAACACCTACTCCGGGCACGAGAAGAAGGTGAAGGCCAACCTCGAGCACCGCATCGACTCCATGGGGCAGCGCATGCGTTTCCGGCGCGTCGTCGTCCCGACCGAGCAGGTGATCGAGACGAAGGAAGGCCAGAAGGTTCAGATCGAGAAGAGAATCCTGCCCGGCTACGTGCTCGTCAACATGAATCTCGACGACGACAGCTGGACGGTGGTCAAGAACACGCCGGGCGTCACCGGTTTCGCCGGCCCGGCCGGCAAGCCGGTTCCGCTCGCGCAGGGGGACGTCGACCGCCTGCTGCACACGGGCACCGCCACCGCCGAGCGCCCGCGCTCGCAGGTTGCTTTCTCGCTCGGCGAGTCGGTGAAGGTAACCTCCGGCCCGCTCTCGGACTTCGACGGCGAGATCGTCGAGGTCAACCCCGAGCAGCAGAAGCTCAAGGTGCTCGTAGACATCTTCGAGCGGCAGGTGCCGGTCGAGCTCGGGTTCGACCAGGTGAAGAAGATCGACTGACGCATATGGCCAAGAAAGTCCTGACACTCATCAAGCTGCAGATCCCCGGCGGGCAGGCGAACCCGGCGCCGCCGGTCGGTCCTGCGCTCGGCCAGCACGGCGTCAACATCATGGAGTTCTGCAAGGCGTTCAACGCCCAGACGCAGCACGAGAACGGGCGCATCATTCCCGCCGAGATCACCGTCTACGAGGACCGCTCCTTCACGTTCATCACGAAGACGCCGCCCGCGGCCGTGCTGATCAAGGAGGCGCTGGGGCTCGACAAGGGCTCGGGCGAGCCGAACCGAGAGAAGGTAGGCCGGCTGACGCAGGCGCAGGTGCGGCAGATCGCCGAGGCGAAGCTCGTGGATCTCAACGCCCGCGACGTCGACCAGGCGATGAAGGTCATCGCCGGCACGGCACGCTCGATGGGCGTCGACGTGGACGGGATGCCGTACTGATGGCTGCCCACGGGAAGAAGTACCTCTCCGCGCGCGACCAGGTCGACCGCGAGCGCACGTACTCGCCCGTCGAGGCCCTGGGAATGATCAAGGGCTTCGAGGACGCGAAGTTCGACGAGACCGTCGAGGCGCACTTCCGCCTCGGTCTGAACGTGCGCCACGCCGAGCAGCAGCTGCGCGGCACGCTGATGCTGCCGCACGGCACCGGCAAGGAGGTGCGGGTCGCCGTCTTCGCGGAGGGTGAGAAGGCCAAGGAGGCGGAGACCGCCGGGGCGGACGCCGTCGGCGCCGCCGACCTCGCGACGAAGATCGAGGAAGGCTTCGACGACTTCGACGTCGCGATCGCGACGCCGGACATGATGGGCGTGGTCGGAAAGCTGGGCCGCATCCTCGGCCCGCGCGGGAAGATGCCGAACCCGAAGACCGGCACGGTGACGTTCGACATAGCCAAGGCCGTCGGCGACGCCAAGGGCGGCAAGCTCGAGTACCGCACGGATCGCGGTGCGAATGTCCACCTCTCCATTGGCAAGAAGAGCTTCGAGCTCCGGCGGCTCGTGGAGAACTACGCCGCAGTCATGGACGAGATCGTCAGGGCCAAGCCGGCTGCCGCGAAGGGCCGCTACATCGAGACGATCACCGTCACGACCACCATGGGTCCCGGCATCCACGTCGACCCGTCGAAGACGCGTGACATCGTCGAAGAGCTGGAGGACGCTACAGTTACCGGCTGACACAGACCTGACCCGCCGAAGACCGCTGGCAGCGCAGACCGCGCAGAAGCCCAGCCGAGGTGAGTCGAAGGGGGGCCTCAGCGCCTCGCTCCGGCCCGCCTCAGCGCGGGTCGAGTCGTTTCTTGGAGGAACGAGATGCTGAGGAGTGACAAGGAAAGGATCGTCGGAGAGCTCACGGAGCGCCTGCAGGCGACCGAGACGCTCATCGTCGCCGACTATCGCGGCCTGACGATGAAGGAAGTGGACGCTCTGCGGGGCGAGCTGCTCCAGCACGGTGCGAAGTTCACGATCGTCAAGAACTCGCTGACGCGGCGTGCCGCCGAGGCCGCCGGTGCGGACACTGTGCTGGCGCTGCTCGACGGCCCGACCGCGATCGCGTTCCTCGAGACGGACGGCGACCCGGTCGCCGTGGCGAAAGCGCTCTCGGACACGGCCCGCACCACAAAGGTGCTCGCGGTCCGCGGAGGCGTGTTCGAGGGTCGAGTGATGACCGCCGACGAGGTTGGCGAGCTCGCGAAGCTGCCGCCGGTCGACGTGCTGCGAGGCCAGGTGCTCGGAGCCGTCGCCGCACCGCTCTATGCGATCGTCGGGCTGTTCACGGCGCCGCTGCAGGATCTCCACGGGTTGCTCCAGGCGCGGATCGACCAGCTCGGCGGCGAGGCGGCCGAGGCGGTCGTCGAGGACGAGGCTGACGTGGAGACGGAGGACGAGGCAGCCCGCCGCCGAGGCGAGCGCCGGAGAAGAGACAGAAGAAGAGACAGACCGAGGCGGCCCAGGAGCCTGCCGAGTCAGAAAGCGAGGAGTAGATGGCCGCTGCCACAGGAGTAGACAAGGTATTCACGGAGCTCGGCAAGATGTCCGTGCTCGAGCTCGTCGAGCTCAAGAACAAGATCGAGGACGAGTGGGGCATCACAGCCGCCGCTCCGGTCGCGGTCGCCGCTGCCGGCGCTGCCGCTCCGGGCGCCGGCGAGGCCGCCGAGGAGCAGACCGCGTTCGACGTCATGCTGACGGGTGTCGGCGACAAGAAGATCCAGGTGATCAAGGTCGTCCGCGCCGTCACCGGCCTCGGCCTCAAGGAGGCGAAGGACCTCGTCGACGGCGCCCCGGCCGCCGTCAAGGAGGGTGTGACGCAGGAAGAGGCCGACTCGGTCAAGGCCCAGCTCGAGGAGGCAGGCGCCTCCGTCGAGCTCAAATAGCAGTCATTCGACAGGTCACGCAGAGGAGGGGTTTTTGGGCCCCTCCTCTTGCGCAGCCTTGACTCTCTTCCGCTATTCTTCTCGGTTCCGCCGACGTCCGGCAGTTCTGCCTGCGATCACGACTATCTCGAACGGGAGGCGCCCAAGTTGAGCAGCACCCTCGCTGCGCCAAGCGCGCGCAAATCTTTTTCGCGCCTGAAGCACGTACTCGATCTACCCAACCTCATCGACATCCAGAAGGCCTCCTTCCACTGGTTCATGGAGGAGGGTCTCCGCGAGACGATCGCGGACATCTCGCCGATCGAGGATTACACCGGCACGCTCGCCGTCGAGTTCGGCGAGTACGAGTTCGGCGAGCCGCCGTTCTCGATCAGGGAGTGCCGTGAGAAGGACCTGACCTACCAGGTGCCGCTGTCGATCATCGTCCGCTTCGTCAACACGGAGACGGGCGAGATCCGCGAGCAGCGGGTCTTCATGGGCGACTTCCCCATGATGACCGACCAGGGCACGTTCATCATCAACGGCACCGAGCGCGTCATCGTCACGCAGCTCGTCCGCAGCCCCGGCGCGTACCTCATGGAGCCGAAGGATGCGACGAAGCAGGTCTTCACGGCCAACCTCATGCCGGCCCGTGGCTCGTGGCTCGAGCTGGAGATCGACAAGAAGGGCATCGTCTACGCCCGCATCGACCGCAAGCGCAAGCTGCCGGTGACGACACTGCTGCGCGCGCTGCCGGCCGAGGACCCCTCCACCGGCTTCGCGCTCGACACGTCGACCAACGAGAAGATCCTCGAGCTCTTCGACAACTCGATCTTCATCGCCGCCACGCTGGAGAAGGATCCGTCCACGCGTGAGGAGGAGGCGCTGATCGAGGTCTTCAAGAAGCAGCGCCCCGGCGAGCCGCCGACGCTCGAGAACGCCCGCAACCTCCTGAAGTCGCTGTTCTTCGACCCCAAGCGCTACGACCTGACGAAGGTCGGCCGCTACAAGCTCAACCAGCGGCTCGAGGTCGACGTTCCCGACGGAACCCGCGTGCTCACGACGCAGGACATCGTGGCGCTCGTCAAGAGGCTGGTCGACCTGCCGAAGACGCTGGGCGTGGAGGAGGACGCGAAGGACTACGCGGCCGAGGCCGCGGGCATGTCGCGCGACCCCATCCGCGGCGAGCTCGACGAGTACGAGGACTTCGGCAACCGCCGCCTGCGCACCGTCGGCGAGCTGATCCAGGAGGCGTTCCGCGTCGGCCTGTACCGGATGGAGCGCGTCGTCCGAGAGCGGATGACGACGGAAGACGTCGACGCGATCACGCCGCAGACGATCATCAACATCCGCCCGGTCGTCGCCGCGCTGAAGGAGTTCTTCGGCTCCTCGCAGCTCTCGCAGTTCATGGACCAGACGAACTCGCTGGCCGGGCTCGACGCACCGGCGCCGGCTGTCGGCGCTGGGCGCGGGCGGCCTGACCCGCGAGCGTGCGCCGATCGAGGTGCGCGACGTCCACCCGACCCACTACGGGCGCATGTGCCCGATCGAGACGCCGGAAGGGCCGAACATCGGCCTCATCGGCTCGCTGGCCTCGTACGCGACAGTGTCGCAGTTCGGCTTCGTGCAGACGCCCTACCGCAAGGTTCAGGGCGGCAAGGTCACCGACGAGATCGTCTACCTGGACGCTGCCGAGGAGGGCCAGTACACGATCGCCCAGGCCTCCGAGCAGTTCGACTTCAAGACCGGGAGGTTCGAGCACGCGCAGGTGCTGTGCCGCTCCCGCGAGGGCGAGGCGGTCATGTCCGACCCGAAGGCCGTCGACTACATGGACGTCGACCCGGCGCAGATCGTCTCGGTGGCAACAGCGCTGATCCCGTTCCTCGAGCACAACGACGCGAACCGCGCGCTGATGGGCTCGAACATGCAGCGCCAGGCGGTGCCGCTGCTCATCACCGAGCCGCCGCTGATCGGCACCGGCCTCGAGTACCGCGCGGCCATCGACACGGGCGACGTCGTCCTGACGAGTCGCGCCGGCACGGTGACCGACGTCGACGCGGAGCGCATCGTCGTTTCGACGCGCGAGGGTGACCGTGACTCGTACGACCTCGTGAAGTTCATGCGGTCGAACCAGGGCACGCTCATCCACCAGCGCCCGATCGTGAAGCTCGGCGACAAGGTGAAGGCCGGCGACGTGCTCGCGGACGGCTCGTCCACCCGCGAAGGCGAGCTCGCACTCGGCAAGAACCTGCTCGTGGCCTTCATGCCGTGGGAGGGCTACAACTTCGAGGACGCGATCGTCATCTCCGAGCGGCTCGTGAAGGAGGACATGCTGTCCTCGATCCACATCCACGAGTACGAGATCGACGCGCGGGCGACGAAGCTCGGCGACGAGGAGATCACGCGCGACATTCCCAACCGCTCGGAGGAGTCGCTCAAGGACCTCGACGAGCGCGGCATCGTCCGCGTCGGCGCAGAGGTGACGGGAAGCGACCTGCTCGTCGGCAAGGTCACGCCGAAGGGCGAGACCGAGCTGACCGCCGAGGAGAAGCTGATCCGGGCGATCTTCAAGGAGAAGGCCAAGGAGGTCCGCGACACGTCGCTCAAGGTCCCGCACGGCGAGGGCGGCAAGGTGATCGACGTGAAGACGTTCTCGCGCGCGGCCGGCGACGACCTGTCGCCGGGCGTGAACGAGCTCGTCCGCGTCTACGTCGCCAAGAAGCGGAAGATCGCCGAGGGCGACAAGCTCGCAGGCCGCCACGGCAACAAGGGCGTCATCGCGAAGATCGTGTCCGACGAGGACATGCCGTTCCTCGAGGACGGCACGCCCGTCGATGTCGTGCTCAACCCGCTCGGGGTCCCCAGCCGAATGAACATCGGCCAGATCCTCGAGACGCACCTGGGCTGGGCAGCGGCCTACGGCGTGTTCGGCGAGAACGGGAAGTCCGACGGCCCCACGCCGGTGGCCTCTCCCGTCTTCGACGGCGCCACGCCCGAGGACGTCGACGACGCGCTCGTCGCGTGGGTAGAGCAGAACCCCGACTCTCCGATCAAGATGAAGGTCGACCGCAAGCGGCCGCCCGGAAGGCGCAGCTCGGGGAAGGTTCGGCTGTACGACGGCCGCACCGGCGAGCCCTTCGAGCAGAAGGTCACCGTCGGCTTCATGTACATCCTCAAGCTGCTGCACCTCGTCGACGACAAGATCCACGCGCGCTCGACGGGCCCGTACTCCCTCGTCACCCAGCAGCCGCTGGGCGGCAAGGCGCAGTTCGGCGGTCAGCGCTTCGGGGAGATGGAGGTCTGGGCACTCGAGGCCTACGGCGCCGCGTACACGCTCCAGGAGATGCTCACGATCAAGTCCGACGACACGGTCGGCCGCGTGAAGGCGTACGAGGCGATCGTCAAGGGCGAGAACATCGCCGAGCCGTCGATCCCCGAGTCCTTCAAGGTGCTGCTCAAGGAGATGCAGTCACTCTCCCTGGACGTCCACGTGCTCTCAGAGGAGGGCGCCGAGGTGGACGTCCGCGAGGAAGAGGACGAGCTGCTCCGCGCGGCCGAGGAGCTCGGCATCGACCTCTCGCCGGGCTCGCTCCGGGTCGCCGCCCGCGAGCCGACCGCCGAGGAGGTCGAGGAAGGCGCCGAGCGCCTGGACGAGGACGGCGAGCTCTCCGTGCCCGACGGACGAGCTGGTTCCCGACCTGCCGGCGGCCTCGGACGGCGAGACCGTCGAGGCGGACCTCGCCGACGTAGAGGCGGCGAGACGAATGACCGGTCACACGACGACTGAAAGAAGGCGCGAACTCACGTGACGCAGATCGACATCAACGAATTCGACGCGATCCGCATCGGACTCGCCTCGGCCAAGCAGATCCGTGACTGGTCCCAGGGCGAGGTCACGAAGCCCGAGACGATCAACTACCGCACGCTCAAGCCCGAGCGTGACGGCTTGTTCTGCGAGCGCATCTTCGGTCCCGACGAAGGACTGGGAGTGCTACTGCGGCAAGTACAAGCGCGTCCGCTACAAGGGCATCATCTGCGAGCGCTGCGGTGTCGAGGTGACCCGGCAGAAGGTGCGCCGCGAGCGCATGGGCCACATCGACCTGGCCGCGCCCGTGTCCCACATCTGGTTCTTCAAGGGCGTTCCGTCGCGCATCGGCTACCTGCTGGACATCGCGCCGCGCGAGCTGGAGAAGGTTCTCTACTTCGCGGCCTCGATCGTCACCGACGTCGACAAGGACGAGAGGCAGAAGGACCTCGCCGACCTCGAGGACAAGGTGCGCGCCGAGTACGACGCGGCCGACGTCGACCGCGAGGAGCAGCTCGCGGCCCTCGAGCAGCGTCTCTCACGACGGCGGAACTACCTGACGAAGGGCTCGGACCGCGACTTCGACGAGGACGACGAGTTCTGGTCCGTGGCCTCGGCAACTGGGCGGAGGAGCAGACGCTGCCGGCGCTCGAGGACGTACGCGGGCTCGTGGGCGGCCTCTTCAAGGAGATCGCGCCCAAGGTCACGACCGAGGATGCGAAGAAGATCCGCGAGCTCGTACGGACGACCGTCATCCGCGACGACCGGCGCCTGCAGCCTCGCGAGCTCGAGAACGTCGCGCAGACGGCGACCGAGATCCTGGCCGCACTGGCACCGCTGCACAAGGAGCTGAAGAAGGCGACCGGTTCGAAGAAGGGCGCCGTCACGAAGCAC
This sequence comes from uncultured Actinomycetes bacterium, assembly GCA_963711315.1. Taxonomy (GTDB): domain Bacteria; phylum Actinomycetota; class Thermoleophilia; order Gaiellales; family Gaiellaceae; genus PALSA-612. The sequence goes on along the minus strand of CAVQDQ010000003.1, from coordinate 863,182 downwards.
ATCAACCGCGTGCTCGACGGCCTGCTCGACGGCGGCGACCTCAACGAGGACGACGCCGCGCTCGTAGCCTCCGTGGACCAGAAGAAGCTCCAGTCCGGCTCGCAAGCTCGGCAAGGGCCTGCTGCGCGAAGTGGTGACGCAGGCCGAGCCCGGCTCGACCGACGAGGAGATCCGCGAGCTCGCGAACGACCTCTGCCTACGCACCGACGGCAAGCTGGCCAAGGAGGACCTCGACGCCGTCGTCGCCTGGATGATGAAGGTGCGCGAGATGTACCTCGACATCGACCAGCGGCGCGCCGACGCGCGCGAGGCGACCGAAGAGGCACGTACGCGGCTCGAGCAGACCTGGGAGCTCTTCAAGGAGCTCGATACGAAGATGGTCGTCAACGACGAGCAGATCTTCCGCGAGATGAAGGACCGGTTCGGCTCGCCGTACGGGTTCGGCGTCTACTTCCGCGGCGGCATGGGGGCCGAGGCGATCCGCGACCTCCTGCGCGATCTCGACCTCGACGCCGAAGCGGCGTCGCTACGCGAGACGATCGCGACGTCGAAGGGTCAGAAGCAGCAGCGCGCCATCAAGCGGCTGAAGGTCGTGAATGCGTTCATCCGCTCCGAGAACAAGCCCGAGTGGATGGTGCTCGAGGCCGTGCCCGTGATCCCGCCGGAACTGCGGCCGATGGTCCAGCTCGACGGTGGTCGGTTCGCGACGAGCGACCTCAACGACCTCTACCGCCGGGTCATCAACAGGAACAACCGGCTGAAGCGGCTGCTCGACCTCGGCGCGCCAGAGATCATCGTCAACAACGAGAAGCGCATGCTGCAGGAGGCCGTTGACGCGCTGTTCGACAACGGCCGGCGTGGCCGCGCGGTCACCGGGCCGGCAACCGTGCCCTGAAGTCGCTCTCGGACATGCTCAAGGGCAAGCAGGGGCGCTTCCGCCAGAACCTGCTCGGCAAGCGCGTCGACTACTCGGGCCGCTCGGTGATCGTCGCGGGGCCGAACCTCAAGCTCTACCAGTGCGGCCTACCCAAGCTCATGGCGCTCGAGCTCTTCAAGCCGTTCATCATGAGCCGGCTCGTCGAGCGCAAGATCGTCCAGAACATCAAGGCGGCGAAGAAGTACGTCGATTCGATGGAGCCCGAGGTCTGGGACATCCTCGAAGAGGTAATCGCCGAGCACCCGGTGCTCCTGAACCGCGCGCCGACGCTCCACCGCCTGGGCATCCAGGCGTTCGAGCCGGTGCTCGTCGAGGGCAAGGCGATCCAGGTGCACCCGCTCGTTTGCCACGCCTTCAACGCCGACTTCGACGGCGACCAGATGGCCGTGCACGTGCCGCTCTCCGCGGAGGCGCAGGCCGAGGCTCGCACGTTGATGCTGTCCTCGAACAACATCCTCTCGCCGGCGCACGGTCGCCCGCTGACCACGCCCGCCAAGGACATGGTCCTGGGCCTGTACTTCCTCACCTACTCGCCGGTGCAGGACCTGTCATCCGTCGATGTGGACGAAGCTCGACCCGCGGCCGAAGCGGTTCGCCTTCGAAGAGGAGGTCGAGCAGGCGCTTCAGTCCGCCCAGGTCAAGCTCCAGGACACGATCGAGTACCGCCGCCAGGGTGAGCTGATCCTCACCACGCCCGGCAGGGTGATCTTCAACGAGGAGATCGTCCGCTCGATCGCCGACGTCCTCGATGACCCGAAGGCGGCTGCAACGCAGCCGTACATGAACCGCACGATGGCGAAGAAGGAGCTCGACGACTTCATCGCCGATCTCGTCGAGCGGTTTGGCTCCGCCGTGCTCGCGGCCGTGCTCGACACGATCAAGACGCTCGGCTTCCACAACGCCACGCTGGCCGGCATCACGATCTCGAAGAACGACATCGTGATCCCTCCCGACAAGGAGGAGATCCTCGCCGGCTACGAGGAGCGGGTGGCCGGCGTCGTCGACCACTTCGAGCGCGGGCTGATCACCGAGGGCGAGCGGCACGAGCAGGTGACCGAGATCTGGACGGAGGCCACCGACACCGTCGCCGCCGCCATGGAGAAGACGCTCTACGAGCTCAATCCCATCTACATGATGGCCAACTCCGGCGCCCGCGGTTCCTTCAAGCAGATCCGCCAGCTGGCGGGCATGCGCGGCCTCATGGCCAACCCGAAGGGCGAGATCATCGAGCGGCCGATCAAGGCGAACTTCATGGAGGGCCTCTCGGTGCTCGAGTACTTCATCTCGACCCACGGTGCCCGTAAGGGGCTCGCCGACACCGCCCTGCGCACCGCCGACTCCGGGTACCTCACCCGGCGGCTGGTCGACGTCGCTCAGGACGTGATCATCCGCGAGGACGACTGCAAGACGAAGGATTTCGTCACCGTGCCGCTGTTCCTCCCCGAAGGGCTCAACCGCTCTGCGGCCGGCCGCGTGCTGGCAACCGACGTGTACAAGCCGCTCAAGGACGGCAAGCCCGGCAAGACGAAGCTCGCGTCCAAGGGCGAGGAGCTCACCCCTGCACGCACGCGCGTGCTCGTGGAGGAGCTCGGTGAGTTCGCCAAGGAGATGACGTTGCCGGTGCGCTCCGTGCTCAAGTGCAAGAGCGACTACGGCGTCTGCCGTACGCTGTTACGGCACGTTCCTCGGCACCGGGGAGCCCGCCGAGATCGGCGACGCGGTCGGGATCATTGCCGCGCAGTCGATCGGCGAGCCCGGCACGCAGCTGACGATGCGGACATTCCACACGGGCGGTGTGGCTGGGGCCGACATCACGCACGGTCTTCCCCGTGTGACCGAGATCTTCGAGGCGCGCAACCCCCGCGGTGCGGCTCGTCTCGCGGAGGAGGCGGGCACGGTCGACATCGACCAGACCGACCGCGGGCCGAAGATCATCGTCCTGCCCGACTCAGACGGCAAGGCGTCCGAGCCCCCGGAGCCGGTCGAGTACCTGCTTCCGCGGCGCACGCGGCTGCTGGTGGAGAAGGGGCAGCACGTCGAGCCCGGCGACCCGCTCAACGAGGGCTCGCTCGCTCCCGTGGAACTGCTCGAGCTCCATGCACGTTCCGGCAAGGGAGCCACGCCGACCGAGCTCTACCTCGTCGGCGAGGTGCAGAAGGTCTACAAGTCGCAGGGCGTGGACATCCACGACAAGCACATCGAGCTGATCGTCCGGCAGATGCTGAAGAAGGTCCGGATCGTCACCTCGGGTGACGCCGACTTCCTTCCCGGCCAGATGGTCGACAGGGTCGCGCTCGAGCGCGAGAACGCACGAGTGAAGAAGGAGAAGGGCGCACAGGCCACCTTCGAGCCGATCATCCTCGGCATCACCAAGGCCTCTCTCGCCACTGAGTCGTTCCTCTCCGCGGCCTCGTTCCAGGAGACGACGAAGGTGCTCACGGACGCGGCCATCGAGGGCAAGGTCGACAGGCTGCTCGGTCTCAAGGAGAACGTCATCATCGGCAAGCTGATCCCGGCCGCCACAGGGCTCAAGCGCTACCGGACGATTGCCATCGGCCCCTCGGCGAAGGTGCCGAAGGAGATGTACGAGCGCGAGGCCGTCCTGGCCGCTCTCGAGGAGATCCAGTCCGACGGCGGGACCGGGATCGACCTCGCCTCGCTTGGCATCGACCTCGATCTCGAGCCTGCCGGCGACGGCGACCCCAAGCCCGAGCCAGAGGACGAGAAGTGACAGCGCGGGGGAACCCATGGTTCCCCCGCGAGCCCCCTCCTTTCTCGTAGCGTCTGCCAACCCGCTCTTGCGCTCCGGCGAGAGCGCGGTCTCGCCTCCGCGCTCGGAGGGTGTACGTTCCATGTGATCGAAGGGGCAGCGCTCGCGTGCTGACGACTTCAGGGGCGGAAGCGGGTCGGGGCGACCTGCCTCGAGGCGTCCCGCTGCGGGCATAGCTACCCTTTCGCGCCGTGGCGAAGATCGCCGTCGTCGCCCTACTAGCACTCGCAGTGGCCGCCGGCCTCGGCGGGCAGGCGTCGCGTGCGACGAATGGCCAGGCCGGCATCGGCGGCGTCTGCGGCCTCCCGGACCAACTACCTCTCTGGCTGGACTACGCCGAGGGCTCGGTGCCGTTCCGAAACGACGTCTTCGGCCGGCCGGGTGTGATTGCGGCGACTTCTGGCACCGTCAACGCGAGCGAGTTGCGGGCGCGCGGGGCGCAGACGGTGTACTGGTGGATGAAGCTCAACCGAGTCGCGGGGACGCCGTCGACGCCCACCGACGAGGGAACGATGGCAGCCGGCATCACCGAGATCGTGGACAAGGCGGTCGCGGCCACGGAGTGCTCGACGCCCGTCATCGTGCTCAACGAGCTGAACAGTGCTGCCTCCACGACGCCTTGGACGCCCACGAACGACCGCTACCGCGCCAACGTGCTCGAGGTCCTGCAGGGCATCGCCGCGCGCGGAGCGCACCCGCTGCTGCTCCTGTCCGCCCGGCCGTACACCGGCGGGGACGCTCTCGCCTGGTGGCAGCAGGTCGGCCAGGTGGCGCACATCGTGCGGGAGGTCTACTTCCCGGCCCCGCCGCTCATGCGGACGGGCGCCGTCCTGGCCAGCCGGACGATGCGGCAGAAGTTCCGCCAGGGCCTGGCTCCGCTACTCCACGCCGGCGTTCCGGCGGATCGCCTCGGGCTCGCGATCGGCTTCCAGTCGGGGCCGGGCAAGGGCGGCCGCGAGGGCCTGCAGCCGACCGCGAGCTGGCTCCGCTTCGCCAAGCTCCAGACGCTCGCCGCCAAGCAGGTTGCGTCCGAGCTGAAGATCGGCAGCGTCGTCAGCTGGGGTTGGGGAACCTTCGACACGGCCGGTGCTGACGCCGACAAGCAGAAGGCGGCGTGCGTGTACCTGTGGGCGCGCGACCCGAAGCTGTGCGACGGGCCGCTGGCGGCGGGTGCCGGCTTCAATGCATCCCGCGAGGAAGGACAGATCGCGCTGCCGCCGGCGACGCGTTGCAAGCTCGACGACCGCACGATCTCGAAGGTCGAGGTGAAAGTGCTGTCGGCGCTCACGGGCGACACCCAGGTGGCGCTGAGCGCACTCTTCGCGCGGCTCGTCGAGTCGCCGGGGCACCCCATCGCGACGACGCGAGTGCTCGCGCTCGAGCAAACGATCATCGGCATTCGGTTCGGCGGTTCGCGTTCGCGATATCTGTCCGCACTACGTGCTCGTGGGGCATCGCTTGCCGTTGCGCGCGCGATAATCGCGGACCAGTTGCGCCGGCAGGACATCGCGAAGCGACGCGATGTGCAGCAGCCCTCCTCGGCGGAGATCTCGCTCTACCACAGCCTCTACGGTGCGCTGCCGGTCAGGCAGGTTCGAGCCGACAGCAGCGCGTCGTGGCTCGGTGGCAGGCGGCGCGGGTTCGCGCTCGTCCCTCCGGGGCCGCTTCAGCTACTGACGCTCCCGACCGCTCTCCCGGCCGCGCTCGTGACCACCAACGGTCGAGTCGAAGTGACGGCGCTCGACGAGGTCTTGCCGCTGGGCGCCGTGCCACTCTCGCTGGCGCGGCCCGCCGTGCGCGCAGCGCTCACGGCTCAGGGCCGGCTGCAGGCGGTCGAGACGTGGTCCGTTGGCGCGCAGTCGAGAGCATTGAGCCGGATCCTCTGCATCGGCGACGTGCTGCCGGCCTCTGCGACGGTCGATCTCGGGTCATTCCTCCCGTTCCTCGCCCTCGACGCGTAGATCTGTCAAGAGGCAGATGACGGGAGGCGTGGAATCCCTCGACTGGGGGAGTCGGCATCCGCCTCCTCGGACAACAATTAGTCTGCTCGAAGACTTAGACACGATCGGGGAGAGAGAGTGCGGCGAAGTGCGGCTCGGCGGCCCGGAGACGGGCCGGCGAACGATGCATGGAAGGGCGGAGCGATCCGATGACGATCGCGCTCGTCGTCGCGCTGTCCGTGACCCTGACCCTGGCCGTGCTGACGCTCGTCGTCGCCTACCGTGGGCGAGGGGCGAAGCAGGTCGGTGAGGGCCGCGGGGACACGCGGGATGGACCGGGGAGTCGAGGAGGAGCTGAGGCGTACGCGCGACGAGTTGCGGCGCGCCCGTCAGCTCGTGAACCTCGCGGAGACCCTTGATCTCGATGAGGTCTTGACGCGGGTGCTACAGAGCGCTGCGGTGCTTACGGATGCGGACGCGGCGGCCGTCGTGCTGTTCGACGAAAGCGATCGCCCGGTCATCAAGGCGATGAATCTCTCGGCCGAGGAAGCGCTGCCCTTGCTGGGCAGCTGGCGGCAGGACGACCGCGCCCATGCCATGACGGTTCGATACCGCGTTCCCGGCGACTCGGTCACCACGACCAGCACGATCCAGGTCGGGGTGCTGCTGCCGTTGACGGCCCAGAAGGACGTAACGCTCGGCACGCTCGGCGTCTTCTGGCGACGCTCGGTCGACGAGCCGAACGAGGAGCAGCTCGCGATGATCGAGGAGTTGGCGGCGATGGCCGGCCGCGCCCTCCAGAACGCCCGCCGGTTCCACGAGGTGTTCGAGCTGTCCGTGCGCGACCCGCTGACCGGGCTGCACAACCGCCACTACTTCCACGAGACGCTCGCGCACGAAGTGCAACGCGCCCACCGCTACGACCGGCGCCTTGCGCTCATCTTCTTCGACATCGACGACTTCAAGGCGATCAACGAGGAGCTGGGCCACCTCGGCGGGGATGCCGTGCTGGAAGAGGCCTCACAGCGCCTGCGGTCTGTCGTCCGCGGCGCCGACATCCCGTGTCGTGTCGGCGGCGACGAGTTCGCCGTGATCCTGCCCGAGTCGTCGATCGAGGAAGCCGAGCGACTGTTCCAGCGCCTTCAGCTGGCGCTGCAAGGCCAGCCCATCGGCCGTATTCCGGCGGTTCGCCTGTCGGCCGGCATTGCCGAGCTCGCCCGGGACGACGACGCCACGTCCTTCTTCTGGCGTGTCGACCAGGCGCTCTACCGAGCCAAGCGGTCAGGCAAGGGAACCGTCGTTGCTGCGGAAGACTCGGCGCCGTAGGCTCGTTGGCCGCCTGTAGGGCGGCGCTCAGCTACTTCCCCTTGCCCTTCTTCTTTTTCTTGTCCTTGCTGTCGCCGCCGCTGCCGGTGTCGCCCCCGCCCTTGCCGTCGTCTCCGACGGCGTCGTCTTCCAGCCCGGAACCCTCGTTCGTGGTTTCCGGGGCCAGCGGCGGGGGGGTACCAGCAGCAGGGTCAGGCGGAGGCTCTGCGGGAGGGGCTTCTGCTGCGCCGAGTGGCGGCGCAGCAGGAAGCGGCTGAGCGGGGGGCGGAGTGACGGCGCCGGGGCCGGCGTCCTTCGGGCCTGGCTTCTTCTTCTTTTTCTTTTTGCCGCTCGTCGAAGGCGGCGGAGGCGGCGGAGGCGCAGGCGGCCGCATTTCGCCCTTCGCTACCTTCAGCTCGGGCGTTGGCGGCGGAGGCGGAGGCGGCGCGGCTGCAGGCGGGCGCTGACTGTCGGGAGCTCGGTCCCCTGACGATGCCGCGGGGGGTGACTGCGGTTGAGCTGGTGGCTGCGGGTTGGAAGGCTGCGGCTCGGCGGGCGGCTGCGGCTCGGCGGGCGGCTGCGGGTGAGGAGGCGCTGGCTGAGCGCGTGGCCCCTCGGGACGCGGCCCGGCCCCCTTAGGCTGCTCCCCCTGCAGGTCCGGGCGTGCCGAGCCGGATGGGGTCGGCGCTACGTTGCTCGGCGAGGACGGACGCGAGGTGGGCGCAGAAGCTCCGGTGGATGCCTGGGACGGTGATGCCCCTTCGGATCCACCGCCAGCGGCCGCCGCCGTGACCTCCCCAGGAGAGGTGCCCTCGGGAGCCCCGCCGCCGGCTTCTCCGAAGGAGGGCAACAACGAGCTGACTATCGGGGCCGCCGTCTGCAGAGCGCGCACGCCGTTCGGTAGACCCGACCAGAGATAGAGCGACGAAGCCGTGCCTGCCGCGACGAGGGTGAGTCCCGCTGCGACGGCGACCGGCAGGGGCGTGCGACTTCGCGGGAGCGGCTTGAGCGCGGCTGCCGCCACGGCCGGCTGGCCGCCCTGACTCGTGAGCACGTCGATCGTAGGCAGCACGAGGGCGGGCGTCGCAGCCGCCGCCGCCGCCGCGTCCGAGCCGGCTTGCATCGCTCGCTTGGCGCAATCGATGGTGTCGAAGGCCTCCGTCAGCGGCGGCATGAAAACGGATGGTCCGTCGAAGGAACGACGGCAGACTGGGCACTCCGGCACGGCGCTGGTATATCCAACAAGGCGGACGGACAGAGGTCTCGCGGCACGAAAAGTCCGGTCGTTGCGAGGTTCTTCTCGTTGCGGCGGTCGTCCGAAGTTCGCTACCATTGTCGACGTGGTTGGCGGGGTTCCGTCCCTGCCAGCCTTGTTCTGTGTGAAAACGCCCTCGACCCGGAGAGCAACAACCCAAAGCGATGCCGACTGCCAGCCAACTCGTGAGAAAGGGCCGTGTCACCAAGAAGGCACGGACCAAGACGCCCGCCCTCCGCGGCGCGCCGCAGAAGCGGGGCGTCTGCACGCGGGTCTACACGACCACGCCCAAGAAGCCGAACTCGGCTCTGCGCAAGGTCGCCCGCGTCCGGCTCACGAACGGCATGGAGGTCACGAGCTACATCCCGGGTGAGGGGCACAACCTCCAGGAGCACTCGGTCGTCCTCATCCGCGGTGGTCGTGTCAGGGATCTGCCGGGCATCCGCTACAAGGTGATCCGCGCTGCCCTCGACGCCGCCGGCGTCTCCGACCGCCGACAGGGCCGGTCGAAGTACGGCGCCAAGAAGGCCTGACCCACCCGCTATGCCCAGACGAGCAGACATCCAGCCCCGCACGCTCGACGCTGACCCCGTCTACGGGTCGCAGCTCGTGACGCAGATCGTGAACTGCGTGATGCTCGACGGGAAGAAGTCGACGGCCGAGCGCCTCGTCTACAGGGCTCTCGAGCGCGTCGGCGAGCGCACCGGCCGGCCTCCCGTGGAAGTGCTGGAGCAGGCAGTGAAGACCGTGACGCCCGTGCTCGAAGTGCGGTCGCGCCGCGTCGGCGGCTCGAACTACCAGGTGCCCGTCGAGGTGCCTCAGCGCCGCGCGCGCACGCTCGCGGTGCGCTGGCTCGTGACGTTCGCGCGCGAGCGGCGCGAGAAGCACATGGAGGAGAAGCTCGCCGCCGAGATCCTCGAGGCCCTCGAGCAGCAGGGCGGTGCCTACAAGAAGAAGGACGACCTCTACCGGATGGCGCAGGCCAACAAGGCTTTCGCGCACTACCGCTGGTGAGCACGATGGAGATGACCAAGGGAGCCATCGCGCTCGACCACGTGCGCAACATCGGGATCATGGCCCACATCGACGCGGGCAAGACCACGACGACGGAGCGGATCCTCTACTACACGGGCCGCACCTACAAGATGGGCGAGGTCCACGAAGGCGCCGCGGTCATGGACTGGATGGTCCAGGAGCAAGAGCGCGGGATCACCATCACGTCGGCGGCGACGACGGCATTCTGGCGCGACTTCCGGGTGAACATTATTGATACGCCCGGGCACGTGGACTTCACCGTCGAGGTGGAGCGCTCGCTGCGCGTGCTCGACGGCGCGGTGGCCGTCTTCGACGCCGTCGCAGGCGTCGAGCCCCAGTCTGAGACGGTCTGGCGCCAGGCCGACCGCTACGGCGTGCCGCGCATCGCCTTCATGAACAAGATGGACCGCGTCGGCGCCGACTTCTTCGCATCCGTCCAGTCGATGGTCGACCGGCTCGGGGCGCGGCCGGTCCCCGTTCAGCTGCCGATCGGGCAGGAGGAGCACTTCCGCGGCGTTGTCGACCTGATCGAGATGAACGCACAGGTCTGGACGGACTCGCTCGGCACCGAGACCGAAGTGGGCGAGATCCCGGCCGAGCTCGCCGAGCAGGCCGCCGAGTACCACCATCAGCTGGTCGACGCGGTGGCCGACCACGACGACGAGCTGATGGAGACATACCTCGAGGAGGAGGGCTCCGTGACCCCGGAGATGCTGCGCCGCGCCCTGCGCGCCGCGACGCTCGACCTGACGGTCGTTCCCGTCCTCTGCGGCTCGGCTTTCAAGAACAAGGGCGTCCAGCCGCTGCTCGACGCCGTCGTCGACTACCTCCCGAGCCCACTCGACGTTCCGCCTGTGCACGGCGTCGACCCGCGCACGGAGCACAACCTCTCACGCCGCCCGGCCGTCGACGAGCCGTTCGCGGCACTCGCTTTCAAGGTCATGACCGACCCCTACGTCGGCAAGCTCACCTACGTCCGCGTCTACTCGGGCCGGATCACCCAGGGCGACAAGGTGCAGAACACGACCACGGGCAAGACGGAGCGCGTGGGCCGCATCCTCCAGATGCACGCGAACCACCGCGAGGAGCGGGACGAGATCGGCGCCGGCGAGATCGCCGCGCTCGTGGGCCTCAAGCAGACGACGACGGGCGAGACGCTCGCCGTCGACACGGCGCCCATCCTGCTCGAGTCGATGACATTCCCGGACCCCGTCATCTCGGTGGCCATCGAGCCCAAGACGAAGGCCGACCAGGACAAGCTCGCCACGGCGCTTCAGCGGCTGGCCGAGGAGGACCCGACGTTCCGCGTACGCACCGACGAGGAGACGGGGCAGACGCTCATCGCGGGGATGGGCGAGCTGCACCTGGAGATCATCGTCGACCGGCTTCTACGCGAGTTCTCGGTCGACGCCAACGTCGGCCGCCCGCAGGTCGCCTACCGCGAGACGGCAGGCAGGCCCGCGGAGAAGATCGAGGGGCGCTTCGTCCGCCAGACCGGCGGCCGCGGCCAGTACGGGCACGTGGTCATCGACCTCGAGCCTGCAGAGCCGGGAGACGGCTACGAGTTCATCGACAAGATCGTCGGCGGCAAGATCCCGCGCGAGTACATCCCGGCAGTCGACCTCGGCATCCAGGAGGCGATGGAGTCGGGCATCCTCGCCGGCTACCCCGTCGTCGACATACGCATCGTCCTCAAGGACGGGTCGTACCACGACGTCGACTCGAGCGAGATGGCGTTCAAGGTCGCGGGCTCCATGGCCTTCAAGGCGGCCATGCAGCGCGCGAAGCCGAAGCTGCTCGAGCCGGTGATGGCCGTCGAGGTCGTCACGCCGGAGGAGTACCTCGGTGACGTGATGGGGGACCTCAACTCTCGCCGGGGCCACGTCGAAGGCCTCGAGCCACGCGGCAACGCCCAGGTGATCACCGCCAGAGTGCCGTTGGCCACAATGTTCGGCTACGCCACGGACCTGCGCTCGACGACGCAGGGCCGAGCCACGTTCACCATGCAATTCGATCGCTACGAGGAAGTCCCTCAGTCGATCGCGGGCGAGATCGTCGACGCCCAGAGCTAGTCGAGAAGAAACCGGAGGAAGGGAATGTCCAAGCAGAAGTTCGAGCGCACGAAGCCGCACGTCAATGTCGGCACCATCGGTCACATCGACCACGGCAAGACCACGCTTACGGCGGCGATCACGAAGGTGCTCGCCGACAAGGGCCAGAACACCGAGTACCGCGACTTCGACTCCATCGACAAGGCGCCGGAAGAGCGCCAGCGCGGCATCACCATCAACACGTCGCACGTCGAGTACGAGACGGAGAACCGGCACTACGCCCACGTCGACTGCCCGGGCCACGCCGACTACATCAAGAACATGATCACGGGCGCAGCCCAGATGGACGGCGCGATCCTCGTCGTCTCCGCCGCAGACGGGCCCATGCCGCAGACCCGCGAGCACGTGCTGCTCGCACGCCAGGTCAACGTCCCCTACATCGTCGTCGCCCTGAACAAGGCCGACATGGTGGACGACCCGGAGCTGCTCGAGCTCGTCGAGATGGAAGTCCGTGAGCTGCTCTCGAAGTACGAGTTCCCCGGCGACGACATTCCCGTCGTCCAGGTCTCGGCACTGAAGGCGCTCGAGGGCGACGAGGAGTGGATCGGGAAGATCCTCGAGCTCACGTCCGCGCTCGACGAGTACATCCCCGAGCCGCAGCGTGACACCGACAAGCCGTTCCTCATGCCGATCGAGGACGTGTTCACGATCACCGGCCGCGGCACGGTCGTCACCGGCCGTATCGAGCAGGGCCAGTGCAACACGGGTGACGAGGTCGAGATGGTCGGCATCCACCCCGAGATCGAGAAGACCGTCGTCACCGGCCTCGAGATGTTCAACAAGACGCTCGACTTCGCGCAGGCGGGCGACAACGCCGGCGTGCTGCTCCGCGGCACGAAGCGCGAGGAGGTCGAGCGCGGCCAGGTGCTCGCGAAGCCGGGGTCGATCACGCCCCACACGCACTTCAAGGCAGAGGTGTACGTCCTGTCGAAGGACGAAGGCGGCCGCCACACGCCGTTCTTCAACGGCTACCGGCCGCAGTTCTACTTCCGCACGACGGACGTCACGGGCTCCATCGACCTGCCTGAGGGCCAGGAGATGGTCATGCCGGGTGACAACACCAACATGGAGGTCCAGCTGATCCAGCCGATCGCCATGGACCAGGGGCTCCGCTTCGCCGTCCGTGAGGGCGGTCGCACGGTCGGAGCCGGCGTCGTCACCGAGATCATCAACTAGGAACGCGCGAGGAAGGGCAGGGGAACAGGACCGCTGATGGCACAGCAGAAGATCCGTATCAGGCTGCGCGGCTACGACCACAATCAGGTCGACCGCGCCGCGCGCGACATCGTCGACAACGCGGAGCGCACCGGTGCCACGATCACCGGCCCTGTTCCCCTGCCCACCGAGCGCAACGTCTACACGGTGATTCGCAGTCCCTTCAAGGACAAGGACTCGCGGGAGCAGTTCGAGGTGCGGACGCACAAGCGCCTCATCGACATCCACAGCCCCACGCCGAAGACGGTCGACTCGCTGATGCGGCTCGACCTGCCGGCTGGGGTCGACATCGAGATCAAGCTGTGAAAGGCATCGTGGGCAGGAAGCTCGGCATGACGCAGGTCTTCGACACGGAGACCGGCGTGATGACGGCCGTCACCGTTATCCAGGCCGGTCCGTGCCCCGTCGTGCAGGTGAAGACGACGGAGACGGACGGCTACGACGCCGTGCAGATCGCCTTCGACGAGGTCGCCGAGCGCAAGATCTCGAAGGGCGAGCTCGGGCACCTGCAGAAGGCGGGCGTCGGCGCACACCGGCGGCTCGTGGAGCTCCGCGGGCATTCGGAGCTGACCGTCGGCGAGACAGTCACCGTCGAGGCCTTCGAGCCGGGAGAAGCGGTGAAGGTGTCGGGCATCTCCATCGGCAAGGGCTTTGCCGGGACGATCAAGCGCCACAACTTCAGCCGCGGACCCAAGACGCACGGCTCGCACAACATTCGAAAGCGAGGCTCGGTCGGCGCATCGGCCACGCCCTCGCGTGTGTTCAAGGGCATGCGCATGGCGGGCCAGATGGGCGCCAAGCGGCGTACGCAGATCGGCCTCGTCATCCACGACGTGGATCCGGAGCAGAACCTCCTGCTCGTCAAGGGAGCGGTACCCGGCCCGAGGAACGGCATCGTCGAGATCAGGGAGGAGAAGGCTCATACCCGCCACCACCGCCACCAGTAAGGCCTCGAAGGGCCTGACGGCGCCTCTGCTCGACGCTGCCGGCAAGGCGGCGAAGCAGGTATCGCTCGACGACGCGATCTTCGGCGCGGAGGCGCGTCCTCACCTCGTGCACGAGGCCGTGCGCGCCGAGATGGCCGCCGCACGCGCCGGCACGCGCGGCGCGAAGAGCCGAGGGCTCGTCGCCGGCGGGCGCGCGAAGCCGTGGCGCCAGAAAGGCACCGGGCGCGCACGCCAGGGCACGACCCGCGCCCCCCAGTGGGTGGGCGGCGGCGTCGCCTTCCCGCCGATGATGCGCGACTTCTCGTTCAAGGTGAACCGCAAGGAGCGTCGCGCGGCGATGCGCACCGCGCTGTCCGCGCACGCCAGCGAAGGGACGCTCGCGGTGTTCGACGGTGAGGCGTTCGACGCCCCGTCCACGAAGGCCGGCGCAAGCTTCCTGGAGACCTTCGGCAAGGAGCTGCCGGTCGTGATCGTGGCCACCGACGAGGAGGAGGCGGCGATCAAGTCGTTCCGGAACCTCGCCCGCGTCGCCATCAGCGCCCCCGAGGACCTCGAGGTCTCCGCGATCGTCTGGGCGCGCGCGCTGATCGTCTCGGAGAAGGCGCTGCCCGTGGTCGAGGCCCGTGCCGGGAAGGCGGCCGCGTGAGCCTTCATCCCAACGAAGTCCTCCTCGCTCCGATCGTGTCGGAGAAGAGCTACAGCCTGATCGGCGACCGCAAGTACACGTTCCGCGTGCACGGCGACGCGCACAAGACGCAGATTCGCCAGGCCGTCGAGCAGCTCTTCGAGGTCCATGTCGAGGCCGTCAACATCATCAAGGTTCAGCCCAAGCCGAAGCGGCGCAACTACTCGCGCGGTACCCGACCCGGCTGGAAGAAGGCAATCGTGCAGGTGCGCGAGGGCGAGACGATCCCGATCTTCGAGGGGGCTCAGGTCTAGCCGCCATGCCCGTTCGAAAGTTCAAGCCGACGAGCCCGGGCCGCCGCTGGATGACCGTCTCGACGTTCGAGGAGGTCACGAAGTCGAAGCCGGAGAAGAGCCTCACCGAGCCGGTCACGAAGAAGGGCGGGCGCAACGTCCATGGCCGCATCACGACGCGTCACCACGGCGGGGGCCACAAGCGCCGGTTCCGCGTCATCGACTTCAAGCGCGTCAAGGACGGCGTTCCGGCCAAGGTGGCCGCGGTCGAGTACGACCCGAATCGCTCGGCGCGGATCGCGCTGCTCCACTACGCCGACGGCGCGAAGGCGTACATCCTCGCGCCCGCGGGACTGCGCGTAGGCTCGACCGTCGAGTCCGGACCGGACGCAGACATCAAGCCCGGGAATGCATTGCCGCTGCAGCGCATCCCCACCGGCACGCTCATCCACAACGTCGAGCTCAAGCCCGGGCGCGGCGGTCAGATGGCTCGCAGCGCCGGCTCGTCCGTCCAGCTCGTCGCAAAGGATGAGCCGTACGCGGTGCTGCGCCTTCCCTCCGGGGAGCTCAGGCGCGTGCTGCTAACGTGCCGAGCGACGGTCGGGCAGGTCGGGAACCTCGACCACTCGAACGTCACGGGGGGCAAGGCGGGACGCGCACGGTGGCGCGGCCGCCGGCCGACGGTGCGCGGCTCGGCGATGAACCCGGTCGACCACCCGCACGGCGGTGGCGAGGGCAAGTCGAAGGGCGGGCGACACCCGGTCACGCCCTGGGGCGTGCCGACGCTCGGCAAGCGCACGCGCCGGAAGCACAAGGAGTCCGACAAGCTCATCGTCCGCGGCCGGCGCCGCGGCAAGGACAAGAGGTAAGGCATGGGTCGATCAACCAAGAAGGGGCCGTTCGTGGAAGAGCGGCTGATGACGAGAATCGAGTCGATGAACACCTCCGGGTCGAAGCAGATGATCCGCACCTGGTCGCGCTCGTCGACGGTCTTCCCCGAGATGGTCGGGCACACGATCGCGGTCCACGACGGCCGTAAGCACGTGCCGGTCTTCATCTCGGAGCAGATGGTCGGGCACAAGCTCGGCGAGTTCGCGCCGACGCGGACGTTCCGCGGCCACGCCGGTGACCGCCAGGCAAGGGTGACGAAGCGAGCGTGATGGCTGAGACTGCGACCAAGGAAGTCCGCGCCCAGGCCAAGTGGGTGCGCACGTCGCCACGCAAGGCACGGCTAGTCGTGGAGCACATCCGCGGCCGCAGCGTGCCCGAGGCGCGCACCGTGCTCGCGTTCACGACGAGGGCTGCCGCGCGCGACGTGGAGAAGGTGCTGCGCTCGGCGATCGCCAACGCGGAGGCCAACCACGGCCTCGTCGGCGACGATCTCTACGTGAGCGCAGCATATGTCGACGAGGGCCCGACCCTCAAGCGCTGGCGCGCGCGCGCACGCGGTCGCGCCGCCCGGATCCGCAAGCACACCTGCCACATCACCGTGAAGCTCGCGCCGCTCGCCGTCGAGCCGAAGCCGGCCCGGCCGCAGGCCAAGCCGGCCGCCGCAGAGACGCAGGCAGAGAAGCCGGCACGCAAGCCGCGGGCCACGAAGCCACGCGCTGCAAAGCCGACCACCCGACGCAAGAAGACCGAGAAGACCGAGGAGGCTGACAGCTAATGGGCCAGAAAGTCCATCCCGGCGGCCTCAGGGTCGGCATCATCCACGACTGGAAGTCGAACTGGTACACGTCGAACAAGGAGTTCGCCGGCGCGCTGCTCGAGGACGTGAAGATCCGCGAGCACATCTACGGGAAGCTCGCTCACGCAGGCCTGTCCGACATCCTGATCCGCAAGGACAAGCAGCGCGTGATCATCGACGTCTACACCGCGCGGCCGGGAATCGTCATCGGCAAGTCGGGCGTCGAGGTGGACGCGCTGCGTCGCGAGATCCACGGCATGACGCAGAAGAACGTCCAGATCAACATCAACGAGATCAAGCGACCCGAGCTCGACGCGAAGCTGGTCGCGCAGTCGATCGCCGAGCAGCTCGAGAACCGCGTCAGCTTCCGGCGCGCCATGAAGCGCTCCCTGGCCTCGGCCATGCGCTCTGGCGCTCACGGCGTCAAGGTGCAGTGCGGTGGCCGGCTGGGCGGCACCGAGATGTCCCGCTCCGAGAAGTACTCGGAGGGGCGCGTGCCGTTGCACACGCTGCGCGCCGACATCGACTACGGGTTCGCCGAGGCGAAGACAACCTTCGGCCGCATCGGCGTGAAGGTCTGGATCAACAAGGGCGAGATCATGCCGGAGGGCTACGAGGGTGCCACCGGCGACCGCGAGGTACGGCTCTCGGAGCAGGATCAGGCCCGTCGTCGCGGCACACCTCCAGCGGGTCTCGGCCAGCGCGAGGGCCGTCGTGGACCGGATCGCGAAGGTCTCGGCCCGGTGCGCAGGCGCCGTCCCGAGCGTGGTCGCGGACGCAAGCGCCGCGAGGAGCCGGAGACCTCTACGGAGGCAACCGAGGAGACCACCACCGAGCCGACCGCGGAGGCTGAGGCAGTGGTCGAAGAGGCGCCCGCCGAGGCTGAGGCAGTAGTCGAAGAGGCGCCCGCCGAGGCACCGGAGACCGGCGAAGCCGAGACCACCGAGGAGGCGTCCGAGTAATGCTGATGCCGCGTAAAACGAAGTTCCGCAAGCAGCATCGCGGGCGCAGGCGGGGCACCTCCAAGGGCCAGCTCACGGTCCAGTACGGCGACTACGGCCTCAAGTCGCTCGATGCCGGCTGGGTGACGAACCGCGAGATCGAAGCCGCACGAATCGCCATGACACGAAAGATCAAGCGTGGCGGCAAGGTGTGGATCAACGTCTTCCCGGACAAGCCGTTCACGAAGAAGCCGGCCGAGACCCGCATGGGCTCGGGCAAGGGCTCGCCGGAGGGCTGGGTGGCAGTCGTCAAGCCGGGTCGCGTGATGTTCGAGCTCGCCGGTGTGCCCGAGGACCTCGGCCGCGAGGCGCTGCGTCTCGCCGGGAACAAGCTGTCCGTCCGAACGAAGGTCGTCAAGCGAGAGGGTGACCTCTTTGAGTAGGGAGAAGATGAGATGAGGGCCAGGGACCTTCGAGACCTGACCGACGATGACCTGCAGCAGAAGCTCGCGGACACGCGGCAGGAGCTGTTCAACCTCCGCTTCCAGGCGGCTACCGGCGCGCTCGACAACAGCGCCCGGCTGCGGCTGGCGAAGCGCGAGATCGCGCGGATCCTCACGGTCCAGCGCGAGCGAGAGACCCAGTTGGAGCGAACGTAGACATGGCTGACGAAGAGCAGAACGAGACAACCGAAGACGCCGTCGAGGAGACGGTCGACGAGCCGGTAGCCGAGGCGGAAGCGCCTGAGGAGCCCGTGGCCGAGGAACCGCCGGCCGAGGAGGAGGCGCAGGCCGAGGAGCCCGCTGTCGCCGAAGCTGAGGTCGACGAGCCCGCGGCCGAGGAGCCGGCTGCCGAAGCTGTAGTCGAGGAAGCCCCTGCCGAGGAGGCGCCAGTTGCCGAGGCCGAGGAGGCCCCAGTTGCCGAGGCCGAGGGCACCCGCCCCCGGCCAAGAAGAAGCGCAAGCTCCGCCCGCGCTCCGAGCGCCGCCAGCGCCCGAAGCCCGTACGGGCAACCGAGGGTCGCAAGCCGCGGTCCCGCCAGCCCAAGCCCGAGCACGAGCGCGGCCAGCGACAGGAGCGCCGCGGCGTCGTCGTCTCGAGCGCGATGGACAAGACCATCGTCGTCCGGGTGGAGACGCTGAAGGCGCACCGCCGCTACAAGAAGATCATCCGCCGCTCGACGAAGTTCCACGCACACGACGAGCAGAACCAGGCCAACGTGGGCGACGTCGTCCGCATCGTGGAAACGCGCCCGCTCTCCAAGACGAAGCGCTGGCGACTGGCCGAGGTGGTCGAGGCAGCCAAATGATCCAGCAGGAATCACGAGTCAGAGTGGCCGACAACACGGGTGCGCGCGAGCTCCTCTGCATCCGCGTGCTCGGCGGCTCGCATCGCCGCTACGCGCGGGTCGGCGACATCATCGTCGGCACCGTGAAGACCGCCACTCCTCAGGGCCAGGTGAAGAAGGGCGAGGTCGTGCGCGCGGTCGTCGTCCGCACGCGCAAACCGCAGGGCCGCGACGATGGCACGACGATCTCGTTCGACGAGAACGCCGCCGTCATCATCGACACCGCCCAGAACCCTCGCGGCACGCGCATCTTCGGGCCGGTGGCCCGCGAGCTGCGCGAGCGGAACTTCATGAAGATCGTCTCCCTCGCACCGGAGGTGCTCTAGCCATGGCCACGACCATGCGAGTCAAGAAGGGCGACACCGTCCACGTGATCGCCGGCAAGGACCGCGGCAAGCAAGGGCGCGTGCTCGAAGCTCGCCCCTCCGAGGGCCGCGTGATCGTCGAGAACCTCAACGTCGTCAAGCGGCACACGAAGCCCCGGCCGATGAAGGACGCGAACCGTATGGGCGGCACGACGATTATCCCGGGGGGCGTGATCGACAAGGCGGCGCCGATTCCCGCGTCGAACGTCATGGTCGTCTGCCCGGTGTGCAACCGGCCCACGCGGGTGGGGATGACGTTCAAGGACATCAAGGGCAAGCGCGTGAAGCTGCGCGTGTGCCGCCGGGTCGACTGCGGGCAGGAGATCGACGAGGGCGAGCACAAGTGACCGAGAAGAACGGCTACGCACCGCGCTTGAAGGTGCTCTACGAGCAGGAGCTTCGCGAACAGCTCAAGGACGAGCTGGGCGTCAGCACCGTCATGCAGGTGCCCCGCGTGGAGAAGATCACGCTCAACATGGGCGTCGGCGAGGCCAAGACCGAGGCCAAGCTCCTCGACGCCGCGATGGACGAGCTGACGCAAATCGCGGGCCAGCGTGCGCAGCTGCGTCGTGCCCGCACCTCGATCGCCGGCTTCAAGATCCGCACGGGCATGCCCGTCGGGACGAAGGTGACGCTCCGCGGCGCGCGCATGTACGAGTTCCTCGACCGGCTGGTCTCGATCGCTCTGCCCCGAATCCGCGACTTCCGCGGTCTCAACCCGCGCTCGTTCGACGGCCGTGGAAACTACTCCATCGGTCTGCGCGAGCAGATCATCTTTCCCGAGATCGACTACGACGACGTCGCGCAGATCCGCGGTCTCGACGTGACGATCACGACCACCGCGAAGACCGACGACGAGGCGCGAGCGCTCCTCGCCGGCCTCGGTCTTCCGTTCGCACAAGGAGAAGAGTCTTAGTGGCCAAGAAGTCGATGATCGCGAAGGCGTCGCGTACGCCCAAGCACCCAACGCAGGCGCACCGGCGTTGCAACCGCTGCGGTCGCCCGCGCGCCGTGTACCGGAAGTTCGGCCTCTGCCGGATCTGCCTGCGCGAGCTCGCGCATCAGGGCGTGATCCCCGGCATGACGAAGGCTTCCTGGTAGGAGAAGAGAGATGCTCACTGACCCCATCGCCGACATGCTCGCCAGGATCCGGAACGCGAACAAGGCGCTCCACGACACCGTGGAGATGCCGACCTCGCGCGCCAAGGTCGAGATCGCCCGCCTGCTGAAGGAGGAGGGTTACGTCCGCGACTTCCGGATCGAGGATGGCGAGAGCTTCAACAGGCTCGTCATCGAGCTGAAGTACGGGCGCAACCGCGAGCGCATCATCACGGACCTCAAGCGGATCTCCAAGCCGGGTCGCCGCGTCTACGCGCGCAAGGACCGGTTGCCGCGCGTGCTCGGCGGCATGGGCACCGCCATCCTGTCCACCTCGAACGGCGTCATGACGAGCCGCACGGCCGAGCAAAAGGGCATCGGCGGCGAGGTCATCTGCTTCGTCTGGTGACGAGGAACGAACGATGAGCCGAATCGGACGACAACCAATCGAGCTGCCCGCCGGCGTCAACGTCGCCGTCTCGTCCGGGCGTATCCAGGTCAACGGGCCGCTGGGCGAGCTGAGCCAGCAGCTCCCGGCGCGCATCTCCGTGTCCAAGGAGGACGAGACGCTCGTCGTCACGCGCCCCACGGACCGTGGGGAGGACCGCGCACTGCACGGGCTGACCCGCACGCTCGTCGCCAACATGGTCGAGGGCGTGACGAAGGGCTTCCAGAAGAAGCTGGAGATCCAGGGCGTCGGCTACCGAGCCGGGCTCCGTGGCACCGACCTCGAGTTGAGCGTCGGCTTCTCGCATCCCGTCATCGTCTCGCCGCGACCTGGCATCTCCTTCGAGGTGCCGCAGCCGACCGAGGTGATCGTGTCCGGCATCGACAAGCAGCTCGTCGGCCAGACTGCAGCCGAGGTGCGCAAGGTGCGTCCGCCGGAGCCCTACAAGGGCAAGGGCATCCGCTACGAGGGCGAGTACGTGCGCCGCAAAGTAGGGAAGCGAGCGTGATCTTCGTGCCGACGACCGATCGTGTAGCTGGTGGAACCTCCCGGTTCCCCCAGACCCCTTCCACCGTCCGCTTTCGCGGACAGGCGCTTCGCCGCCGGCAAACGCGCATGACGAGGCTCACGACTCGTGACGCCAGAGCGCGCCGCCGCCGTCGCGTGCGCGGCAAGGTGTCGGGGACGGCCGAGCGGCCGCGCCTCGCCGTCTTCCGCTCGAACGTCGGCATCTACGCGCAGCTCATCGACGATCTCGACGGGAAGACGCTGGCGTCTGCGTCATCGAAGGGCCTGCCCAAGAGCTTCAAGGGCACGAAGACCGCACAGGCGAACGAGGTCGGCAAGCGGCTGGCCGCGGCCGCGAAGCAGGCCGGCATCGAAGCGGTCGTGTTCGACCGTGCCGGCTACCTGTACCACGGACGCGTGAAGGCGCTCGCCGAGGGCGCACGCGAAGGAGGCCTCGAGTTTTGACAGTTGGAGGGTTTCAAGAGACGCGCGAGCTCAAGGAGCGCGTCGTCGAGATCAACCGTGTGGCGAAGGTCGTCAAGGGCGGCCGCCGCTTCTCCTTCACGGCCCTCGTCGTCATCGGCGACGAGATGGACAAGGTCGGCCTGGGTTACGGCAAGGCGCGGGAGGTCCCGCTCGCCATCTCCAAGGCCGTCGAGGACGCGAAGAAGAACATGTTCGTCGTGCCGCGGAAGGGGACGACGATCACGCACGAGATCATCGGCGAGTTCGGCGCTGCGCGCGTCCTGCTCCGTCCCGCCAGCGAAGGCACGGGCGTGATCGCCGGCGGCGGCGTTCGGGCGGTGCTCGAGTTGGGCGGCGTGCGGGACATCCTCGCCAAGAGCCTTGGCACGACGAACCCGATCAACATGCTGAAGGCGACCGTCGACGGCCTCAAGCGTCTGCGCACGCCGGCGGACGTCGCCGCCGCGCGCGGCTTGACCATCGCGCAAGTGCTGCCGGTGCCGAAGGTGAAGCTCGAGGAGCAACCTCCGGCCGAGGAGCCGGTCGCCGCGCCTGAGGCCGAGGAGGCGCCGGCGTGAAGACGCTGAAGATCACGCAGGTCCGCAGCCAGATCGGCCAGACCCCCAAGCACCGCGGCACGCTGCGCGCGCTCGGCCTGGGCAAGATCGGCCGCACGGTTGAGCGTCCGGAGAGCCCTGAGCTCGCCGGTATGCTGAGGAAGGTCCGACACCTCGTCCGGGTGGAGGAGTCCTGACCGTGCCTTCCGACCTCAATCTCTCCAGCCTCAAGCCGGCCCAGAAGCGGGTCGCGCGCAAGCGCGTCGGTCGCGGCACAGGCTCGGGCAAGGGACGCTACTCGGGCCGGGGCATCAAGGGCCAGAAGTCGCGCTCGGGCTCCCACAAGATGCGGGCCGGGTTCGAAGGCGGGCAGATGCCGCTCTACATGCGACTCGGCAAGAAGCGGGGCTCCACGTCGAAGGACGCGATGCCGGTCGGACCGTTCCGCACGCGCTCCCAGGGCGTCAACGTCCGCGATCTCGAGCGAGTATTCGACGCCGGAGCTGAAGTCACCCCCGAGGTGCTGAAGGCCAGGCGCCTGATCCGTACGACGCGGATCGACGTGAAAATCCTCGGCCAGGGCGAGCTGACGAAGAAGCTCACCGTGTCGGCTCACGGCGTCTCCCAGTCGGCGCGCGAGAAGATCGAAGGAGCTGGCGGCAGCGTCGTGCTTCTGCGCGAGCCGAAGGAGCGCAAGCGGAAGCGGCACAAGAAGGCTTCCACGCCCGTCGATGCCGCGGCCGAGACGCCAGGCGTCGAGGAATCGGGCGAGGACGCCGAAGAGGCGGAGCCCGAAGCCGAAGCCGAGCCCGGCGCCGCCGAGGAGTAGCGGACCGTGCTGTCCTGGTTGACGAACGCGTGGCGCGTGCCAGAGCTGCGGAAGCGCCTGCTGTTCACGGCGATGATCATCGCGTTCTACCGGCTCGGCTCATGGGTGCCGGCGCCGGGCGTCGACTCCGACCAGATCAAGAACTACTTCTCGACGCAGGGCGGCACCGTGCTTGGCCTGCTCAATCTCTTCTCGGGCGGCGCGCTCTCGCAGTTCTCGCTCTTCGCGCTGGGGATCATGCCGTACGTCACGGCGTCGATCATCCTCCAGCTGCTGACGGTCGTAGTGCCCTCGCTCGAGCGGCTCCAGAAAGAGGGCGAGGCGGGCTACGCGAAGATCAACCAGTACACCCGCTACCTCACGATCGTGCTGGCGGCGTTCCAGTCGCTCGGCTATTCGTATCTCTTCAAGCGCCAGAACGCTCTGGAGGCGAACTCCGGCCGCGTGGTGATCATCGTCATCACGCTCACCGCCGGCACCACGCTGCTCATGTGGATGGGCGAGCTGATCACGAAGCGAGGAGTCGGCAACGGCATCTCGATCATCATCTTCTGCTCGATCATCGCTGACGCCCCCAAGACCGTCCGCGCGTGGGTCGACGGCGGCCCGACGACGAAGCTCTTCTTCCCGATCGTCTTCCTGGCGGTGACCATGGCGGTCGTCTTCATCCAGGAGGGACAGCGGAAGATTCCGATTCAGTACGCACGCCGCGTGGTCGGACGGCGCATCACGTCGGGTGGCTCGACCTACATGCCGCTGCGCGTGAACATGGCAGGAGTCATCCCGATCATCTTCGCGGCGGCGGTCCTGGCCTTCCCACCGACCCTCGCGCAGTTCTTCCCTCAGACGCAGAATTTCATCAACGACTGGTTCAGCCCCCATGACGTCGGCTTCCTGATGTTCGAGGCCTTCCTCATCATCATCTTCACGTACTTCTACACAGCGGTCCAGTTCAATCCGATCGACCAGGCTGACAACCTCCGCAAGCACGGCGGGTACATCCCCGGCATCCGGCCGGGCCCGCCGACGGCGCAATATCTCGACCGCGTGCTGACGCGGCTGACGCTGCCCGGTTCCATCTACCTGGCGCTCGTGGCCGTCGTGCCGACGTTCCTCATCCAGTTCTTCGACTTCTCGTCGACCTCCAGGAACTTCCTCGGCGGCACGTCGCTGCTGATCATGGTCGGTGTCGCGCTGGACACGATGCGCCAGATGGAGTCGCAGATGATGATGCGCTCCTACGAAGGCTTCTTGAAGTAAGAGGCCGTACGACGCTTGTCGCTCAACGCTTTGATCCTCGGGCCGCAGGGCTCCGGCAAGGGCACGCAGGCCGCGCGCATCGCAGCCGAGTACGGCATCCCGCACGTGGCGACGGGCGACATGTTCCGCTCGGCGATCGCGGCGGGGACGCCACTCGGCAGGGAGGTCGAGCCAATCCTCGCCTCCGGCGCGCTCGTCCCGGACGAGCTCACGATTCGGCTGATTCGCGAGCGGCTCTCGGAAGATGACGCGCGCAACGGCTTCGTCCTCGACGGCTTCCCGCGCAACACGCGACAGGCGGAGGCGCTCGACGATCTGCTGGAGGAGCTTGGCCGGCCGCTCGACCTCGTCCTCGATCTCGAGGTGCCCGACGACGTCTGCAGCGAGCGACTCGTGAGCCGCGCCGAGGAGGAAGGCCGGACGGACGACAGCCCGGAGGTGATCGCCAAGCGCCTCGAGATCTTCCATAGAGAGACGGAGCCGCTGATCGGCTACTACTTGCCGCGCAGCATCGTCGTCGGCATCCACGGCGAACGCTCGCGCGACGAAGTCTGGTCTGAGATCGTCGAAGCACTCGAGCG
Organism: uncultured Actinomycetes bacterium; assembly: GCA_963711315.1. Taxonomy (GTDB): domain Bacteria; phylum Actinomycetota; class Thermoleophilia; order Gaiellales; family Gaiellaceae; genus PALSA-612. The sequence continues at coordinate 838,664 of CAVQDQ010000003.1, read as the reverse complement.
CGTGGCGTCCCGTGCGGGAGAGCCGGCGTGATCATCCGCAAGTCGCAGGCCGAGGTCGACCTCATGGCAGCCGCGGGCGAGGTCGTCGCGGCCACGCTCGCGTTGCTGGGCGAGAACATCCGGGCCGGAGTCACCACCGCGGAGCTCGACGCTCTCGCCGAGGAGTTCATCCTTTCCCAGGGCGGCGAGCCGACCTTCAAGGGCTACCGGGGCTACCCGGCGGCCACGTGCCTCTCCCCGAACGACATGATCGTGCACGGCATCCCCGGGGACTACACGCTCGAGGACGGCGACATCCTCTCCGCGGACGTCGGCGTCACGCTCCATGGATTCGTGGCCGACTCGGCCTTCACGTTTCCCGTGGGCGAGATTCCGGAAGTAACCGAGCGCCTGCTCGAAGCATGCAAGGTGGCGCTCGATGCTGCCATCGAGCAGTGCCAGGAGGGCAATCGCCTTTCGGACGTGTCGCACGCCGTGCAGCAGGTGGCCGAGGGAGCCGGGTTCTCGGTCGTGCGCGAGCTTTCCGGACACGGCATCGGCCGCTCGATGCACGAGGATCCCCAGATCCTCAACTTCGGCGAGCCGGGGCGCGGGCCGCTGCTCGCCGAGGGGATGACCCTCGCTATCGAGCCCATGATCACGGCCGGCGGCCCGGACATCCGCGTCCACGACGACCGTTGGTCGATTTCGACGCGCGACGGGTCGCTGGCAGCGCACTTCGAGCACACGGTTGCGATCACGGTCGAAGGCCCGAAAGTGCTGACGGCTACACGGGTTTTGCTACGATAGAGCCACCTGCGGCGCAGCCGAGCTGCGCCGTGTCTTTGTCTGTCACTGGAGAGAGAGATGAAAGTTCGACCGTCCGTGAAGCCGATGTGCGAGCGCTGTCGCGTGATCAAGCGGCACGGCCGCGTGTTCGTCATTTGCACGAACCCTCGCCACAAGCAGCGACAGGGTTAGGAGAACCGTCATGGCACGAATTGCCGGGGTCAACCTCCCGAACCAGAAGCGCCTCGAAGTGGGGCTGACGTACATCTACGGCATCGGCCCGGCGACGGCACGCAAGGTCTGTGAAGACCTCGGCCTGTCGTACGAGACGAAGGTCAAGGACCTGACGGACGAGGAGACGACGAAGCTTCAGCGGCACATCGACGCGAGCCTCCAAGTGGAGGGAGACCTGCGACGTGAACGGTCGCAGCAGGTGAAGCGCCTCCAGGAGATCGGCGCTTACCGCGGCATCCGCCACCGGCGCGGGCTCCCCGTGAACGGTCAGCGGACGAAGACGAACGCACGCACGCGGAAGGGCCCGGCCAAGACCGTCGGCCGCAAGAAGAAGGCGACCTAATGGCACCCCCACGCAAGGCAGCGAAGGGGCGCGGCCGCCGCCGAGTCAAGAAGAACATCGCCATCGGTCAGGCGCACATCAAGTCGTCGTTCAACAACACGATCGTCGCCCTCACCGACAAGGAGGGCAACGTCATCGTGTGGGAGTCGGCCGGCTCGGCCGGCTTCAAGGGCTCGCGCAAGTCGACGCCCTTCGCCGCGCAGGTGACGGCCGACGCAGCGGCTCGCAAGGGCATGGAGCACGGCCTGCAAAAGGTCGAGGTCTTCGTCAACGGCCCCGGCTCGGGTCGCGAGACGGCGATCCGCTCGTTGCAGGCTGCCGGCCTCGAGATCCTCGGCGTCCGCGACGTGACCCCGCAGGCCCATAACGGCGTACGGCCCAAGAAGCGCAAGAGGAACTAGATGGCGAGATACACCGGACCGAGCTGCAAGCTGTGCCGTCGCGAGGGCATGAAGCTCTTCCTGAAGGGGGAGCGTTGCCTGACCGAGAAGTGCGCGATCGAGCGCCGCTCGTATCCGCCGGGCGAGCACGGCCGCGGCCGGATCAAGCAGTCGCAGTACCTGCTCCAGCTGCGAGAGAAGCAGAAGGCTCGCCGGTACTACGGCCTGCTCGAAAAGCAGTTCCGCAGCTACTACGAGAAGGCCGCCCGTGGGTCGGGCGTCAGCGGCGAGAACCTCCTGCGCCTGCTCGAGACGCGGCTGGACAACGTCATCTACCGCCTCGGCTTCGCGGCCTCTCGCGCCCAGGCCCGGCAGCTCGTGCGCCACGGCCACTTCCAGGTCAACGGCCGTCGCGTGAACATCCCCAGCTTCCAGGTCAAGCCCAACGACGTCATCAACCTCAAGAGTGGCAGCCCGGCCGAGCAGGTCGTTCGCGATGCGACCGATCTGACTGCGTCCGTGGCGCCTTGGCTCCAGGCCGATCACGACGGCCTCACCGGCAAGATCCTCAAGCTGCCCGACCGGGCCGATATCGACACGCCGGTGCAGGAGTCGCTGATCGTCGAGCTCTACTCGAAGTAGCGCCCAGCGCGCGCTAGGAAGGAAGGAGAAACGTGGCCACCCGCACCAGCCTCATGGAGTTCCAGGTCCCGAGAATCGTCCACGAGGAGGTGGACGAGAAGCGGGGAATTTTCGCGATCGAGCCGCTCGATCGTGGCTTCGGCTACACGTTCGGCAACTCGCTGCGGCGCGTGTTGCTGTCGTCGCTGGAGGGCGCGGCCGTCACGTCCGTGAAGCTCGAGGGCGTTGCCCACGAGTTCACGACGCTGCCGGGCGTGCGCGAGGACGTAACCGACATCCTGCTCAACCTCAAGAACCTGATCTGCCGCCTCCATGGCGAGTCGCCGGAGATCGAGGTGCGCCTCCAGAAGAGGGGGCCCGGCCCCGTGACGGCGGCCGATATCCAGATGCCAGCCGACCTCGAGATCCTCAACCCGGAACTGGAGATCGCCCATCTCGCCGACAGGGGCAAGCTCGAGCTGACGATGACGATCGGCCGAGGGCGCGGCTACGTCCCGGCCGAGATGAACCGCGGCCAAGAGCACACGATCGGCGTCATCCCCATCGACTCGATCTTCTCGCCCGTGCGGCGCGTCGCCTACGATGTCGAGGCCGCACGCGTCGGTCAGCGCACCGACTACGACAAGCTCGTGCTCGACGTGACGACGGACGGGTCCATCGATCCGCGCGAGGCGATCGGCCAGGGTGCTGAGATTCTCATCCGGCAGCTCGCGATCTTCACGGACATCGACAGCATCGAGGGTTTCGGCGAGGTCCCTGCCGAGACCGCCGCGGAGCCGTCGCTGGCGCACGGGATGGAGAACTTCCCGATAGAGGAGCTCGAGCTCGGCGTCCGCTCGTACAACTGTTTGAAGCGCGTCGGCATCGAGACGATCGGCGACCTCGTCACGAAGACCGAGGTCGAGCTGGCGGCGATCCCGAACTTCGGCCGCAAGTCGATCGAGGAGGTCAAAGAGACGCTCGCCGGTCATGGTCTGACGCTGCGGGGCGAGGAGCCGCTCTCGTAATGAGGCACCAGCGAGCCGGTAAGAAGCTGGGCCGCGATGCGGCCCACCGCAAGGCGCTCTACGCGAACCTCACCGGCTCGCTGATCGTCCACGGCCGCGTGAAGACGACGGTCGCCAAGGCGAAGGGCGTGCGTCCGTTCGCCGAGAAGATGGTCACGCTTGGCCGGCGCGGCGACATCCACGCGCGCCGGCAGGCGCTAGCCTTCCTGCGCTCGCAGGAAGTCGTGCACCAGCTCTTCTCCGAGGTGTCCCCGCGCTTCGCCGACCGGCCGGGCGGCTATACGCGCATCGTCAAGATCGGCCCGCGCCCGGGCGATTCCGCGCCGATGGCCTACCTCGAGTTCGTCGACCACGTTCCGCGCGCCCCCGTGGCTCGCGTCGCCGCTCCGGTCGAAGCCGAGGCAGAGACGGCAACGGCCGCTTCGTAGCGCTCTTTCCGCCATCCCGTACCCTCAGGGCGATGAGACACGCCTTCGTCATCGCGTTGGCGGTAGCAATGACGGTGGCGGGCTACGGCTCGGCAGCCGCGACGAGGCCGTTGACATTCACGCGAGCTGGTGGTGCGCCGATCGTGTTCTCTGGCAAGACGTACGTCTGGTGTGGGCCATGGGAGCCCGACGTTCACGTTCCCGCCGTGCACATCCTCCTCGTGCCGAAGCAGCGGCGAACCTCGTACTGGCACCTGTCGGGCGTGGTTCGCGATGTCAAGCGCCAAACGCGCGTGAGGTTCCCGGTCGGCTTCGTCTGGAACCGGCCGAAGGGCGCTGAGCTGTTCGTCTACGACGTGGCGACCAAGAACGAGGCGAGCTCGGAGACAGAGGAGGCGCGCGGCACGATCACGTTCTCTGCGCTGTCGTGCGTGAAAGGACGTGCCATGGAGGTCGAGATCAACGGCGTGCTGGGGAGCGAGTTCTCGGACGGGAAGCGCATTCGCGTCAGTGGGACGTTCCGGGGCCTCATCGGCAGGCCGCCGCCCGGCCTCCGCTAGCCGGTGCGGCTCAAGCTTACGCTCGAGTACGACGGCACAGCCTTCCACGGCTGGGCGGCTCAGCCCGGGCTGCGAACGGTCGAAGGTGTCGTCGTAGAGGCGATCCGGTCGCTCTTCTCCGTGGCAGAGAACGTCGCCGTCGCAGGGCGGACCGACACCGGCGTGCACGCGTTGGGGAATGTCGTCAGCGCCGACGTCGGCGGTGGGCCGCCCGTCGAGCGCACGGCAGAGGCACTGAACACGCTGCTACCCGATGATGTGGCCGCGGTGGCGGCCGAGGAAGCCGTCCCGGACTTTCACGCACGTCACTCGGCCCGTTTCCGCAGCTATCGCTACCGCATCTACCGGCGGCGGGAGCGCTCAGCCGCTCGAGGTTCGCAGGAGCTGGTGGTACCCTCGGCGGGTCGACCTCGACGCGCTTGCCGCCTCCGCCGACCTGCTGCTCGGCGAGCACGACTTCCGCGCCTTCACGCCTACGGAGACCCAGCACGACGTGTTCCTGCGTCGTGTCCTCTCGGCCTCCTGGCACGAGCGTGGCGAACACCTCGACTTCGAGATCACCGCCGACTCATTCCTGCGGCATATGGTGCGCACGCTCGTGGGGACGATGCTCGACCGGAGGCCAGAGGAGATCGCGCGGCTGCTGGACGGTGGCTCGCGGCCGGACGCCGGTGCCACTGCTCCGCCCTGGGGCCTCTATCTCATCGCCGTGGGCTATTGACGGCTGAATACGATCAGGCCGTGCGCTTTCCGATATGCCTGTTCGACCTCGACGGCACGTTGATCGACTCGGGGCCGATGATCGTCGCCTCCATGAAGCACGCGGCGAAGACCGTGCTCGGGCGCGACATCCCCGAAGCCGTGCTGACGGCCGCTGTGGGCGGCCCAGGGCTGACGGCGCAGATGCGGGCGCTCGATCCGGACCGCGTGGACGAGCTCGTGGCCGCGTATCGCGCGCACAACGAGCCGCTGCACGACGAGCTGGAAGCGTTCTGGGAGGTGGTGGAGGTGCTGCCGCGGCTTCGCGCGGAGGGCCGCCGGCTGGGCATCGTCACGGCGAAGCGGCGAGCCACGGTCCAGCTGGCCTTCGACCAGCTCCCCGGCCTGGAGGCAAACTTCGAGGTCGTCATCGGCGCCGAGGACACCGACCGCCACAAGCCTGATCCCGACCCGATCCTCGAGGCACTTGCACGCATGGATGCCTCCCCTGATCACGCTGCGTACGTCGGCGACTCCCCGTTCGACGTGCGCGCGGCGAAGGCTGCGCGCGTATTTGCCGTCGCCGTCGCCTGGGGAGGGATCCACGGCGCAGATGCCCTCGAGCGCGAGGAGCCCGACGTCCTCGTCGGCCACGCGGAGGAGCTTCTTGCCGTCCTCTAAGGCGGCCCGCCGGGCGGCGGAACTTCGCGCGGAGCTGAACCGTGCGTTGATCGCTTACCACGTGGACGATGACCCGTTCATCACCGACGCGGAGTACGACCGGCTCTACGACGAGCTCGTGGTGCTCGAGGAGGCGCACCCGGACCTCGTCACGGCCGACTCACCGACGCACCGCGTGGGTGCGCCGCTGTCGGACCGCTTCCAGAAGGTCCGACACCTCGAGCAGATGGGCTCGCTGGACAAGGTCACGACCGATGAGGCGCTGTTCAAGTGGACCGACGACGTCCAGAAGCGCCTCGGCGCCGACCAGCTCGTGGCATACGTGATCGAGCCGAAGATCGATGGTCTGGCCGTCAACCTGACCTACGAGGACGGCGTGTTCGTCCGGGGCGCGACGCGCGGAGACAGCGTCCAAGGAGAGGATGTTACGCCGAACCTCCGCACGATCCGCGCCATCCCGCTCCGCATGCGGGACGACCATCCGCCTGCCGTCGTCGAAGTGCGGGGCGAGGTCTATCTGCCTCTGTCTGGCTTCCGCGAGCTGAACGAGCGACTAGCGGGTACGAGTCAGAAGCTCGCGCCGAATCCCCGCAACGCTGCGGCCGGATCGGTGCGGCAGAAGAACTCCGCGATCACGGCCGACCGGCCGCTCTCGGTCTGGATCTACGGGACGGGGCACGCGGACGGCATTGGCTTCGCCGGCCACTACGAGATGCTCGAGTGGCTGCGAGAGCGCGGATTCCCAACCAACCCCTTCGCCCAGCGACTGGAGTCGGTCGAGGACGTCGCCGAAGCCTGTCGGGCCTGGGAGACGCGCCGCGTCGAGCTCGACTACGAGATCGACGGGATCGTGATCAAGGTCGACTCAGTCGATCAGCAGCGGCGGCTCGGCGTGCTCCACGGCAGGCCGCGCTGGGCACGTGCGTTCAAGTGGGCGCCCATGACCGCCCAGACGAAGCTGCAGAAGATCCACATCCGGGTCGGGCGCACCGGCGCCCTCAACCCCTGGGCCGTCCTCGAGCCCGTCGAGGTCGGTGGTGTCACCGTCTCCCGCGCGACGCTGCACAACGAAGAGGACATCAACCGCAAGCAGATCCGCGAAGGCGACATCGTCATCGTCCAGCGGGCCGGCGACGTCATTCCGCAGATCGTCGGCCCGGCGGGCGAGCATCAGGCGGGGACGAAGGCATTCCGAATGCCGAAAAAGTGTCCGTTATGTGGCACCGGCATCGTCAAGCCGGCAGGCGAGGTCATGCACCGGTGCCCGAACCGCGCCTGTCCCTCACGCGGTCTCGAGACGCTGATCAACTGGGTCGGCATCGCCGACATCGAGGGAGTCGGCGAGCAGACGATCCGCCTGCTCTGGGAAAGCGGCCTCGTCCGCTCGCTCCCGGATCTCTACCGGCTGACGAAGGAGCAGCTGCTCGAGCTCGAGGGTTTCGCGGAGATCTCGGCCTCGGCGGCGGTGGATGCGATCGACGCGTCGAAGCAGGTCCCGTTCTCCCGCGTTCTGCTCGGCCTCAACATCACCGGCGTCGGCTGGGTGCTCGCACAGAACCTCGCCCGCCAGTTTGGAGACGTGGACCGCCTGGCGGCGGCGACCCAGGAGGAGGTCGGGGAGACGGAGGGGTTTGGTGCCGACCGCGCCGAGATTGTTGTCGAATGGTTCGCGGATGCTCAGAACCGTGCGCTCGTCGAGGAGCTCAGGGAGCTCGGCCTCCGCTTCGAGGTAGGGGAGGAGGACAGGCCCCCAGAAGGCCCGCTCACGGGCAGCACGTACGTCATCACGGGAACGCTCGAGAAGTACTCGCGGGACGAAGCGGCCGCGGCGCTCGAAAGCCTCGGCGCGAAGGTGACGAACTCCGTGTCGTCGAAGACGACCGGTCTCGTTGTGGGCGAGGAGCCCGGAGCCTCGAAGCTCACGAAGGCTCAGCGCAGCGGCGTGCCGCTGCTCGAGGAGGAAGATCTCATGGCGCTGCTCAGTGCAGGGTGACCGTCACGGTCTGCCACTGCCACTGCGCCGCCTCGGCCGCAGTCGCCACCCAGACGTCGATCCGTAGGCCCTTGATCGCGCCGCCCGTGTCGGCGGCGACAGCCTCACCGTAGCCGGGGATCGTCATGCGCGTGCCGAGCGGGATCACCGTCGGGTCGACGGCCACGACGCCCGGCCCGGTGGGAATGCCTGTCGTGGTCGTGCCGCGGCTGCTGTAGGCCGTGGCCACCACCGTGAGCGTCTTGCCCGTCTGAGCCGGAGGCGCCTGCGGCGAGGGCTGCGGCTGCGGCTCGGGTGCAGGCGGCGGCGACGTGATGACCGTCTGCGCGCCGATCGAGCTGATGCTGGGCGCCGTCTCGGCGACGGCCGTCTCAACGGTTGCAGCCGCATGCGCCGCCTCGGCTGCGGCCACGGCCTCCGCAATCTGCTGCTGGTTGAGGACCTGCTCGGCCTGAAGCCCAGAGATGTAGCTCAACCGGTCGGCTCTCGCGCCTGCGAGCTCCGCGGTGCGCGAAGCGGCTGCGGCAGCAAGCGCCCGTAGCTCCGCGCGCCTGGATGTCTGCCTCCGCAGCAGCGCGGCCACGCGAACCCGGGCGGCTTGTGCCTCGTCGAGCACGCCGCTCGTGGCGTCCGCGGCGCGGTGGAGGCTGTCGACGCCGTCGATCGCATCTTCGAGCGTTGACGCGCCGAGAAAGACGGCGAGCACGTCGGGCTGGTCCGAGACGTAGAGCGCGCGCACCTGATCGGCGAGCCCCTGCTCCGCCGCTATCAGCGTACGCCGAGCCGCCGCCAGCTGCCTTTTCGACGAAGTGCGCTGGCGCTCCAGGACAGTGAGCCGAGACTGGACACCGGCCAGCGCGGCTTCGGCGCGCCGGAGCTTCGTCTCGAGGGCGAAGAGGTCGAGCCGCGCTCGCTGCTCTGCGGCAGTCAGCTCGGCACCGCGGGCGCGAAGCGTGCCGGGATCGTCGGCGAGGCCCGCTGCGGGCAGCCCGAGGAATGCACCGACGACGAGCAGCATCGCAAGTCGCGCGGCTGGGGGTCTCGACTGCACCGCGGAGTGACCGTATCAGAGGACTTGAGGCCACGTGGACGAACGGAAACCCTGTTTTGCAGCCATTTTTTCGGCGGACAGGGGCTCAGTTGACGGTTGCAAGCGTCCGGGGACCCTGGTAGGGTCCCGCGCCAGTGACGTACCGGCCCCTCCCGGTGCGCCCTCGGTTGCGCGCTATACGAGCCCGCTTGACGGGTCGTCGTGCGACCCTCGCAGGGCTCCTCTCCGTCGCCATTGGCGTCGCGCTGCTGGGTGCTGCTCCAGCGCTCGCCGACCCGGGCGTCGACGAGAAGCGGGCCGAAGCAGAGCGCGTGCTCGCCGACATCGAGGCGCTCGACGCGCAGCTAGAGCAGTCCGTCGAGGCGTACAACGCCGCCACGATTGAGCTCGACGGGATCAAGGCCGACCTGCGTGCGAACCGCCGCCAGATCGGCGTCGCCCGAGGGAACCTCAAGATTGCGCAGAGCCGCCTGGCCAGCCGGCTGCGCGACCTCTACGTCGGCGGTGACTCGACGTCGACGCTCGAGGTCTTCCTGGGCAGTACGAGTTTCGAGGATCTCATCAACCGGCTTGACACCATCGACCGGGTGTCACAGGAAGACACCCAGGTTCTGGGGGAGGTCAAGCGGTTCCGCACCGAAGTTGTTGCCCGCGGCGAGCGGTTGAAGCGCGCTCGTGCCAGCCAGGAGCAGGTCGTCGCCGCGCGCGCCGCGGCCAAGCAGGAGATCGAATCCGGCCTGGCAGAGCGGCAACGCCTTCTTGGCTCCATCCGGAGTGAGATCGAGAGGCTGAAGGCCGAGGAGGCTCGCAGGCAGGAGGTGTTGCGCCAACAGGCAGCAGCGCGGCTCCGGAGCCAGGAGGCGGCGATCCAGCAGGGCATCGACACGGCCGTGATCGGTGCAGCGGTGGAAACGCCGGAGGCGGCGATTGCGCCGCCTGCGCGCTACGGCGGTGTCGTCGGAATCGCGATGCAGTACCTCGGCGTTCCGTACGTCTGGGGTGGCGCCTCGCCTGCGGGGTTCGATTGCTCGGGCTTCGTCATGTACGTCTACGCGCAGCTCGGCGTGTCCTTGCCTCACCACGCGGCGTCGCAGTACAGCAGCGGCGTACCTGTCTCCTACGACCAACTCGCACCCGGTGACCTCGTCTTCTTCGACGGGCTCGGCCACGTAGGCATCTACATCGGTGGCGGCCAGTTCATCCACGCGCCGCACACGGGCGACGTCGTGAAGATCTCCAGCCTGTCCGACAGCTGGTACGCCGCCACGTACGTCGGCGCTCGAAGAGTCGTCTAGCCGTCGTAGAGCGCCGCGACCTCCGCGGCGAAGTGCTCCTGGCAGATCTTTCGCCGCAGCTTCAGCGTCGGTGTCACCTCGCCCTCCTCCATGGAGAAGTCTCGCGGCAGGACGGTGAAGCGCTTGACCTGCTCGAACCGGGAGTGAGGGTCGTTCACCTCGTCGACGATGCCCTGCACGAGCTCACGGACGTCTGGATGTTTCGACAGCGTGGCGAGGTCGCCGTCGAGGCCATGCTTCTGAGCCCACGCTGCCAACTCGACCGGATCCAGCGTGATCAGCGCGGCCACATAGGGCTGCCGGTCGCCCACGACGAGCGCCTGCGAGACGAACCGTGACGTCTTCAGCTCGTTCTCGAGGTTCTGCGGCGCCACGTTCTTGCCGCCGGCGGTAACGAGAATGTCCTTCTTGCGGTCGGTGATCGTGACGAACCCGTCGTCATCGATCGTGGCGACGTCGCCGGTCGCAAGCCATCCCTCGTCGTCGAGGATGGCTGCCGTCGCCTCGTCGTCCTTGTAGTAGCCGGCGAAGACCGTCGGGCTGCGGATGAAGAGCTCACCGTCTTCAGCCAGCTTCAACTCCCAGCCGGGCAGCGCCTTACCAACGGTGCCGAACCTGAAGCTGTCCTCTCGGTTGGACGTCGCTCCTGTCGTGCACTCCGTGAGGCCGTACGCCTCGAGGATGAGGATGTCGAGCGAGTGGAAGAACTCGAGGATCTCGACAGCGAGTGGGGCACCGCCGGAGACGGCGCGGCGCAGGCGCCCCCCAAGACGTTCCTTCACTTTCGAGTACACGAGGCGGTCGGCGAGGCGGTGCTGCATCGCCAGCCCTCGCGGGATAGGCCGCCCCTGCTGGCGCAGCAGGCTCACCCGGCGCCCGACGTCGAGCGCCCAGTCGATCAGCCGACGTCGCGCGCCCGTTGTCTCGTCGAACCTGGCCAAAACCGCCGTGTGGACCTTCTCGTAGAGACGAGGGACGCTCGGGAAGACCGTGGGCCTGACCTTCGTCAAGGCGTCAGCGACGGCGTACGGGTCCGCGCAGAAGGCGATCGTGTAGCCGGCCATCGGCGCCAGCAGGTGCGTGAGGCGGCCGAAGTTGTGCGCTAGCGGCAGATAGAGCAGCAACAGGTCGTCCTCCTGGAAGACGTCAGCCATTTCATTGATGACCTTCGCCATCTCGTAGTAATTGCGGTGGAGAATCTGGCACGCCTTGGGTGGCCCGGTGGTGCCTGACGTGTAGATGAACGTGAAGAGGTCGTCCTCGCCGACTTGCGCTTCCGCGCGGGCGAGAGCGTCAGGATCTCGGCTCGCGTATTCGCGGCCACGGGTCGCTAGCTCCTCGAGGTCGGAGAACGTCAGCACGTGGCGCAAAGCCGGCAGCTCGCCGCGTGCTGCCTCGACCTTCCGGAGCTGCTCGTCGTCCTCCACGAGCACGCCGACTGCGTCGGAGTGGCTCAGCACATAGCGGCAGTCCTCGGCCGATGAGTTCGCGTAGATCGGGGCCGTGACGCCGCCCACGAGCGCGAGTGCGAAATCGAACAGACACCACTCGACGCGTGTTCCCGCGAGGATGCCGAACGCGTCGCCCTTGCCGATGCCGAGCGACAGCAGGCCGTTTGCCAGCTCGTCCACGCGTCTGGCGGCTTCTGCAAGGGGCACAGGCGTCCACTCTCCGTCGCCTTCGGCGAGGTAGAGCGGATCAGGGCGCCCGGAGGCGACGGCGTCGCGCCAGAGCCTGACAATCGTCCGCTGCGTATTCATGCCGGAAATGTTGCAGGGATCGAAGAGTTGGGAAAGAAGAACAGACGTCCCCGACTAGAATCTTCTCCATGCGAACGACTTGGAACGGTGCGATCAGCTTCGGGCTGGTCACGATCCCCGTGGGACTGGCACCCGCGACGAAGCCGGCTGCGCGCCAGTCCGACGTGTCGTTCCGGCTTCTGCACCGCGAGTGCAAGACGCCGATCAAGCAGAAGCGTTGGTGCCCCACGCACGACCGGGAAGTCGACCAGGACGAGATCGTCCGCGGCTGGGAGGTCTCGAAGGGCGAGTTCGTGATCGTGGAGGACGGGGATCTCGAGGCGATCGACCGCGACACGACGTCACGTGCGATCGACATCAGGAGCTTCGTGCCCGCGGACGACGTCGACGCGATCTACTACGACCGCACGTACTTCCTCGTGCCCGCCAGCGCGCCGGCGCAGCGCCGTCCTTACGTGCTCTTGCTGGAGGCGATGCAGGAGACGAAGACCGCCGCGCTCGGGAGCTTCGTGCTTGCGGGCAAGGAGAAGCTGGCGCTCATTCGTGTGCGGGAAGAGGCGCTCGTCCTCGAGACGCTGTTCGTCGCCGAGGATGTGTACTCGGACGCGGAGATCGAGGAAGCCGTCGCCGACGTGAAGACGAAGAAGCAGGAAGTCGCCCTCGCACTACAGGTGATCGACAGCCTGGCGGGCGAGTTCGATCCGAACGAGCTCGTCAGCGAGTACCGGCGCGACCTGCAGGCGCTGCTCGAAGAGAAGCTCGAGGGCGCGCCGCCTGCGAAGCCCGAGGTCGAAGAGGAGGTCGAGGCTCCGGTCATCGACCTCATGGAGGCGTTGCGGAAGAGCGTGGCGGACGCCAAGAAGCGCAAGGCGCCGGCGGAGAAGCCTGCGGCAAAGCGGGCACCCGCCCGCAAGAAGGTCGCTGCGAAGAAGCGCTAGCCGGCTTTCGCCGTCGTCGCCTCGAGTTGCGCCTGGAAGAGCGTCTTGTCGATCTTGCCCTGGTAGATCGGCACGCCCTCTTCCACGCAGAAGCGGATGACGTCCTCCCGCTCCATGCCGACCTCCTTGGACAGCTCTTCCGGCGTCAAATGATTGGGCATCGTTCCTCCTTCAGGCGATCACAGGCATGAAAAAAGCCCGGCTGCCGTCGAGGCTCGCGCGGGCTCACGCCGATGCACGTGGGATTCGTGTCGCGGGACTCACCGGGCCCGCGCCGCAGGGACAGTCATCGCTCTGAGCATACTCCGGGACCCGCCCGCAGCGCAACGGCCGGAATGCGTCAGACCGGGTTCGTCAGCTCGATGAAGTGCCAGTCCAGAGAGAATTGCTCGGCCAGCCGCCGCGACAACGCCTGCACTCCCAGCCGCTCCGTCGCATAGTGGCCACCGGCGATGAAATGGATGCCGAGCTCTCGCGCCGCCATCATCGTCGGCTCTGCCGGCTCGCCGGTGAGGAAGGCGTCATAGCCGGCTGCCGCGGCAGCGGGTAGCAGCCCAGCGCCGCCACCGGACACGATCGCCACGCGCCGGATCTCGTCCGGCCCGTACTGGAAGGCCAGCGGCTCACGTCCGCCGAGCACGTCTCGCACCCGCGCAGTGAAGGCGTCAGGGCCCAGAGGCTCGGCGAGCGAGCCACCGTGTCCGACGTCGAATGCCGAGTCGAGCTCTACTCCTAGCTCGCGGGCGAGCAGCGCGTTGTTGCCCAACTCCGGGTGAGCGTCGAGCGCGAGGTGGTACGCCGCCAGCGTGATGTCGGCATCGAAAAGCGCCTTCAGCCGTCCTTTTAACGTCGCATCGACGACGCGGGGATCCCGGTCCCAGAAGAGGCCGTGGTGAACGATCACCATCTGAGCTCCGAGTGCCGCCGTGTGCTCGAACAGCTCGCGCGACGAGGACACCCCGCAGGCGATCGTGGTCACGTCCTCCGCGCCCACGACCTGGAGACCGACGGGCAGGTAGTCCGGGTACGAGTCGACATCGAGCAGCTCGTTGGCGAAGGCGACGATCTCGTCCCGGTGCGCCACGCGGGGCAGTGTATGCCTCTAGGCAGCCGCAGCTGCGAAGGGGATATCCGTGTCCGTAGTCGCACCTCCTTCCGGTGGCGAGAGGAACTCGACACGGGACGCGACGACCTCGAGCGCGCTGCGCCGGCTCCCGTCCTCGGCATCCCAGGAGCGGCTGCGCAGGCGACCTTCGATCCCGACTCGCTTGCCCTTACCGAGGTACTCGTTGCACAGCTCGGCCTGGCGGTCCCAGACGCTGATGTGGACGAAGTCCGCACCGGCGTCCTTGGATGGCCTGTTGATCGCGAGCAGAAAGCCGGCCACCTGTTTCTCGTCTCCGACAGCCTTCAGCTCGACGTCCGTGGCGAGGTTCCCGATCAGGCTCACGACGTTCATGCCTCGACGGTAGCCGGGAACGTGTCGCGTGTCTGTTCCGGTTGAGTACCGAAAGTCGCTGCCGCTAACCTGTGGACGCTCGGCGTGTGGCGCAGCCCGGTATTTCGCTCAGAAGTCTGGCGACGTCCGAGCGGGAGAAGGAGTTTGGCCGGGCGATAAGCTGTATGCATCGGGGTGTGGCGCAGCCTGGTAGCGCGCTCCGTTCGGGTCGGAGAGGTCCCCAGTTCAAATCTGGGCACCCCGATTGCCTCAGCAAAGGAGGGGGGCTCGCGGGGGAACCATGGTTCCCCCGCCTGAAGGCGGGTAGCGCGCTCCGTTCGGGTCGGAGAGACCCCCGTTCAAATCCGGGCACCCCGATTGCCTCAGCAAAGGAGGGGCATGGGGGAACCATGGGCTCCCCCATGCCTCATCACGCAGCCTCGCGCACACTGCGCACAAGCAGAGGCACGGCCCAGAGGCAGCCGGCCAGCGCGAAGCCGACGGCCAGGATCGTCGCCGCGTCGGCCGTCTGCGAAACAAGCGCGGTAAGCGCATACCCGACCGGCAAGAGGCCGATGGCGCCGAAGAAGTCGAGGCTCGTCACGCGGCTGAGCTTGCCCTCCGGCACCCACTCCATCATCAGCGTCGCCCAAACACCGATTGCAAAGCCGATCAGCACGCCGCGGGCGACCATGAGCGCCGCGGCCACCTCGTATGAGCCCTGCAGAGCCATGGCGACGGCGAATACGTCGTTCAGGGCAAGGAAGCCAAAAGTCAGCCAGATCCGGTGGCTGCGCGGGTTGATCTGGCCGAACGCGATCATGCCGATCGTCATCCCTGCCGCCTCGAACGCGAAGAGGAGGCCGTAGGCGCCGACGCCCTTGCCGAATTGCTCGGAGACGAACGTCGGCGCAAGCGCCTGGAACGGCGCCATCGCGACCATCAATACGACCGACGTGACGGCGATCCCCACCCACAACCACGGCACGCCGGCGACGTAACGGACGCCTTCGGCGATCGACTTCCACGTCCCCTCGCTGGGCTCACGCTCGAAGGATCTAGGCCGCGTGGGCACGAGCAGTGCCGCCGAGACGAGGAACGTGATCGCGTCGAGGCCGAAGACAGCCGCCGAGCCCGCGACGCCGTAGATCGAGCCGGCGAGGGCAGGGCCGATCACGAATGACGCCTGGCGGGAGACTCCGATCAGGGTGTTGGCGGACGCGATCTCGTGCGATTCCACGACGAGCGGGACGATGCCGCCCGCCGCGGGATAGAAGAAGCCGTCCGCGAGACCGAATCCCACTGCCAGTGCGAGCAGCAAGCCGAACGACAGGTGGTCGGACGCGTCGAGCACGGCCAGCGCGCCGATGACGAGGACCCTCGCCAGGTCCCGAGGAGATCATCAGCAGCCGCCGCGAGTAGCGGTCGGCGAGCGCGCCGCCGATCAGCACGGTCGTCAGCAGGGCAGCGCTGTGCGCCATGAGCACGATCGCGAGCGATGTCGCCGAGCCCGTGAGCGTCGTCGTCCGCCAGCCGAGCGCGATGAGGAACGCGCCGTCGCCGACCAGGGACACGGTGCGCGCCGACCAGAGCAGCCGGAAGTCGCGGCTGCGGAAGGCGTAGAGCGCGCGGGCGCCGCGCAGTCGGCCGGACTCTGCCTCCACGAGCCGAGGCTATCCTCGGCTGCGCGTGGCGCGCCCCCTGGCAGTCCTCCTAGACGTCGACTTCACGCTCGTCCGGCCGGGGCCAGAGCTCGGTCCGGACGCCTACCGGGCACTCGGCGAGGCGCACGGCCTGCGGCTCGACGTCGACCGGTACGCGGATGCGCGAGCAACTGCGATCGACGATCTCGAGCGGCACCCCGAGCTCGACCACGACGAAGAGGTCTGGATCCGCTTTACGGAGGACATCGTCCGGGGCATGGGCGGCGAGGGGCCCGAGGTAGCGATCGTCGCGCGCGAGATCGTGAGCCGCTGGGAGCACGCGAGGCACTTCGAGCTCTACGACGACGTGGTGCCCGTGCTCGCCGAGCTGAAGAAGCGGGGCCTGAAGGTCGGTCTCGTCTCGAACACGAGCCGGGATCTCGACGCTTTCGTCCACCACTTCGGGATCGAGGTCGACGCGTGGATCTCGTCGGGGAGCCACGGGAAGGTGAAGCCCAGCCCGCTGATCTTCGCGGCCGCCCTCGAGTTGCTGGAGGTCGAGGCCGCGGACGCCGTCATGGTAGGCGACTCGCTCGAGGACGACGTGGAAGGGGCGCGGGCGTGCGGGATGCGCGCGATCCTCCTCGACCGCGCCGGCCGCTTCCCGGAGCAGACGAGCCGGATCGAGTCGCTGCGCGAGCTGCCCGCGGCGCTCGCCTTCTAGCTCAACAGCGCGAGCACCTCGCCGTCCTCGGGAAAGCGGCCCAGTTCGTGCTTGGAGAACAGACGCTCGCCGTCCGCGATAACGTCGTATTGCCCCTTGCCGCCGCGAATCGCCTCGGCGTCGAAGCCCTCAGCGGCGAGTTCGGCCACGAGACTCGCGGCCCGTTCGTCGTACCCTGATCAGGTAGGGCAGTAGTGGATCTCGACGCGCACCGCTCAAAGCCTACTCTTCGCATCGGTGCAGACCTCGCCCGCCATAGAGCCCGCTGTGAGCCCTGACGACGTGGAGGCCGTCCGCCGGCTATTCGTCGAGTACCAGGAGTCGCTCGGCGTCGATCTCTGCTTCCAGGGATTCGACCGCGAGCTCGCAGAGCTACCCGGTGACTACGCGCCCCCCGAAGGCTCCCTGCTCGTCGCGCGCGCCGAGGACGGCATCGTCGCCTGTGTCGCTTTGCGCAGGCTCGATCCCCAGACGTGCGAGATGAAGCGGCTCTACGTTCGTCCCACGCAGCGCGGCCTAGGGCTGGGTCGTGGGCTGGCCGAGGCCGTCATCGCAGAAGCTCGGCGAATCGGTTACGTGCAGATGCGGCTCGACACCCTGCCGTCGATGAACGAGGCGGCCGCGCTCTACGAGCACCTGGGCTTCCGCGACATCGAGCCGTACACTGCGAACCCCGTGCCCGGAGCGCGCTTCCTTCAGCTGGAGCTCTGAGCGCCCGCCGCAGGCCTCGCGGAGGTGATGTCCTCGCCGAGTGCCTTCACGACCTCGGGTCGGTCGAGTACCCGCGCGATCTCGGCCGGTGAGCAGCGGTTGACCACATACGGGTCGTCGAGGATGTCCTCCAGCGTTCGGCCGCGATCGTGCTCGCGAATGATGTAGGCAGCAATGCGCTCGTTCGAGCTCTTGGTCGTGGCGAACAGATTGCGGATGACGTCGCCAAGCCGGGTCACCGGCCGATTGTATCCTTGCCCCATGCGCGGAGCCGCGCCGTCCAGGCGCTTTGCCGAGCGGGTCGTCGAGGGTCTCGATGACAGCGGCGCTCGCGAGCAGGTCGTCCTCTGGATCGAGTGGCTGGAGGACGGGTCCTGGGCCGTGGGGCGCGCGATCGACCCTGATCACCGGCCGACGGACAAGCCGAAGGCCGACGACGTCATCTTCGCGGGCTATGAGCTGGACGATGCGCTCGACCACGCGAACGAGGCACTCGAGGACGAGGTGCGGGTGCTGGAGGACGAGGGCCTCGACGTCAAGGTGACGCCTTTCACGCGCCAGGAGATCCTCCCCAAGCTCGAGCATCGCTTCCTCCACGAGATGTAGACCCTCCTTGGTGCGCCCGGCTTGCGCGGGGGCTGCTAGGGTCGAGCGCCCATGCAGATCCGCCTTGGTCATAGCCCGGACGCCGACGACGCCTTCATGTTCTGGGGGCTCGCCTCGGGCCGCGTCGACACACACGGCTTCGAGTTCGAGCACGTTCTGCGCGACATCCAGACGCTGAACGAGTGGGCGCTCGAGGGGCGGCTGGAGACGACCGCTATCTCGCTCCACGCGTATCCGTTCGTCCAGGATCGCTACGTGTTGTTGCCGCACGGGGCGAGCATGGGTGCCGGCTACGGCCCGATCGTCGTGGCGCGGGAGCCGCTCGCGCTGGAAGACCTAGCGGATCTCGAGATCGCTGTGCCCGGTCGCATGACGACCGCGTTCCTCGTCCTCCGCATGGCGATCGGCGACTTCCGCTATCGCGAGGTGCCGTTCGACCAGATCCTGGACGAGGTGAAGGCGGGCGATGCGGACGTCGGCCTCATCATCCACGAGGGTCAGCTGACGTACGCGGACGAGGGTCTCGAGAAGGTGCTAGACCTCGGCGAGTGGTGGCTGCTGGAGACAGGCCTGCCGTTGCCGCTTGGCGCCAACGTCGCCCGGCGTGATCTCGGTGACGAGCAGCTCGCCGTGCTGTCGGCGGTGCTTCAGGACTCGATCCGCACCGGTCTCGAGAATCGACGCGAGGCGATGGCCTACGCGATGGAGTTCAGCCGCGGTCTCGAGCCGCACCTCGCCGACCGCTTCGTCGGCATGTACGTAAACGACCTCACGTGCGACTACGGCGAAGAGGGCCGGGCGGCGGTCGAGGAGCTGTTGCGGCGCGCAGAAGCGCTCGGTGCGTACGAGCGCCCGGTGCGCGTCGAATTCGTGTCGTAGCCGTTAGACGGCTCAGCTGAAGATTCGGCCGCTCGCGGCCGATAACCACGGGGTGAACCCGCTGTCCCCGACGGCGCCGCGGCTTACGTGGCTCGCAGGCGCCTTCGTCGTCGCCTTCTGTGCGCTCGTCGCGTCGATCGGCGCCGATGCGCACTGGCTCGCCGCCCTCGGCCGGGAGATCGCCGAGCTTGGCCGGATCCCGGCCGGCGTTCCCTACGCAGCTGCGCCGTCGGCGGGTTGGGAGAACGCACCCGTGCTCGGAGAACTCGCCTTCCACGGGCTCGAGGCGGCTCTCGGCGACCGTGGGCTCGTGCTCGCGCTCGTCGGCGCTGTCGCGCTGGCGATCGCGACGCTGGGGCTCGACATGCGCCGGGCGGACGCCGCCGATGCTCCCTCTGCACTGGTGCTGCTGCTCGTGGGAGTGGCCGCGGCGCAGTCGCTCTTGATCGTCCGCGGCCAGCTCTTCTCGCTGGCGCTCTTCCCCGTCCTGGTGCTGATCCTGCGCAACCAGGCACGGCTGCCGTCAGAGGCCGTCTGGCTCCTGCCTCCGCTCTTCGCGCTGTGGTCGAACCTCCACGGAGGCGTGCTCGTGGGCGTCGCCGTCGCGGGCTCGTACCTGCTCCTGCACCGGCTGCGGCGGACGCCGGTCACGGCCATCGCCGTGCTCGTCGCGTCGCTCGGCGCCGTGTTGCTCACGCCGTCGCTCCTCGACACGAGGCACTACTACCAGGGGGTGCTGGGGAGCGAGGCAGCTGTCGGTCACGAAGGGCTCTGGGCGCCGCTTTCGCTCGACATGCCGCTGGATCTCGCCTTTCTCCTGGCGGGCATCCCGCTCGTGGTCGCAGCGCTCGCATCGCGGCCGAAGTTCTGGGAGCTAATCGCGCTCACCTGCCTCGCGGCGATGACCATCGAGGCCGGCAGAAACGCGGTGTGGCTCGTGCTGTTCGCAGCCACTCCGGCCGCCGCCTGGCTCACGGGCTCGCGCGAATGGCGTTTCCATCCGCCGCGCTTCCTCACGGCCCTGCTCGCCGCGTGCCTGGCCGGAGTGCTGGCCATCGGCCTCGGCCGGGCGCCCACTCCGCCCGGTGCGGGCAAGGCGCTGCGTGCACGCGCAGCCCTCGAGTCGGGCAGCGCGCCGATTCTCGCGGACGACATCAACGCCGAGGCACTCGCACTCGACGGGCGAATCGTGTGGATCGCCAACCCGCTCGACGCGTTCGATCTCGGCGACCAGCGCCTCTATCTCGACTGGGTCGCGGGCCGGGAGTCGGGCGACGCGCTCTCAAAGGCCTTCCCAGCTGCCCTCGTCACGGTCGACAGCCCGCCGGCAGTGCGCTTGGCTCGGGACGACGGCTGGCACGTGGCTGCGCGGGACAAGCGCGCAGTCCTCTTCGTCCACGGCAACGGCTAGTCGTCGCCCGCCGCGATGCGGCGCGGCCGGGCCTTACGGTTAACGCACTCTCGTGCGCTATCGCTGGGTGATCCTGACGGTTGGGACGGTCGCGCAAGGCTCGTTCTCGGCCGTCTTCTTCGGCATCGCCGTGCTGGCTCCGGCTCTGCGCGAGCGCTACGACCTGAGCCTGACGCAGGTCGGCGTGTTGCTCGCGTCGGTGAGCATCGGCGCCACCATTTCGGTGCTTCCCTGGGGATTGCTCGCAGACCGCGTCGGCGAGCGGGCGGTGATCGCGACGGGACTCGCTGCTGCGGGGGCAGCGCTCATTGCGTCCGGCCAGGCCGGAAGCTTCGAGGCTCTCGTTGTGTTGCTGATCGCCGGGGGACTCTTCGGCGCCAGCGTGAACGCGGCCAGCGGTCGAGCGATCATGCACTGGTTCGGCGCCGAGCAGCGCGGCCTCGCACTGGGCGTGCGACAGACTGCGGTTACGGCCGGCGGCGCGGTGGCGGCTCTTGTCGTCCCGGCCGTCGAGGACCTAGGTGGCACGGAATGGGCGCTTGCGGCACTCGGGATCGGGTGTCTCGCAACGGCCGCGCTCGGCGGAGCGCTGTTGCGAGAAGGGGTGCGTCCGGCGCCTGACGTGGCGACGCATGCGCTCGACCCTCTTCGCGACGTGGAGCTCTGGAAGCTCGCCGGCGGGAGCGCCCTGCTGGCTGCGCCGCAGATCTGCCTGGTCGGTTTCCTCGTGGTGTTCCTGCACGAGCGCCGTGAGTGGTCCACGGGGTCCGCGGCTCTTTTGTTCGCGTTGCTCGGCATCTTCGGCTCGGTGGCGAGAGTGCTCGCAGGACGCTGGTCGGACGTGATCCGCAGCCGTGTCGTGCCGTTGCGAGCGATTGCCGTCGCGCTCGCTGGAGCTGTGGCGGCTTCGGCGGCAGCGGTCGGGGCGCCGACCGGGCTGCTCGTCGCAGCCCTCGTGATTGCCGCGACGCTGAGCATGAGCTGGAACGGTCTGGCGTTCACGGCCGCCGCGGAGCTCGCCGGCCAGGCCAGGAGCGGCGCTGCGCTCGGCTTCCAGCAGACAGTCCTGTTCGTCGTGGGCGCAGTGTTGCCGATTCCGTTCGCTGCGGTCGTCGCGGAGACTTCCTGGCAGGCGGCTTTCGCGCTCGTGGCGCTGGCGCCACTCGCCGCCTGGGGAGTCCTCCGCTCGGTTCGTGAGACGATTCGGCGATGAGCGTGGAGCGCGTCTACGGCCGACTCGACGAGCTGTACGCGATCGGAGGCGGCCCGGGCGCGAACCGGCCGCACCCGAGCCGCGAAGAGGACGCGGCGCACGAGCTTGCCGCCGCCTGGCTCAGGGAGGCCGACCTCGAGGTGGAGGTCGACGCGCACGGCAACCTGCTCGGACGTTCGGGGCAGAGAGGCGACGTCTGGGTGGGCTCCCATCTCGACACCGTCCCGCAGGGAGGAATGTTTGACGGCGCGCTCGGAGTCGTCGCCGCGATCGAGGCTGTCGAGCTGGCCGGCTGCGGCTCGGTGGTCGCGTTCCGCGGCGAGGAGGTCGGCTGCATCGGAAGCCGCGCGCTCTGCCGCTATGAGGAAGTGCCGTCGGCGTTCCTCGAGCTCCACATCGAGCAGGGGCCGACGCTCGAGCGCGTGGCCGCCCCGCTCGGTGTGGTGACGGGCATCGTGGGCTACGCCCGCGGGGAGCTCCGGTTCGAGGGCAGTGCGGGGCACGCCGGGACGACGCCGATGGAAGGTCGGAAGGATGCGCTCGTCTTCGCAGCCGAGGCCATCCAGCAGATCCGAGAGTCGGCGATAGCAATCCCGGAGGCGGTCGCCACCGTCGGGCAGATCGCCGTCGAGCCAGGTGGCTCCAACGTGATCCCTTCCCTGGCGAGGATCTCGATCGATGCCCGCGCGCCCGACGCCGAGCGGCTCGATGCCCTCGTCGCGGCGATCGGGTTCGAACCGGGTCAGCGTACAGAGCCGGTGGCGATGAGCGAACGCTGCCGCGCTGCTCTCCGGGACGAAATCGCCGCTCATGTGCTGCCGGTGGTCGAGCTGCCTTCCGGCGCGGGTCACGATGCCGGGATCCTGGCCGCAGCCGGAGTCGATTCCGGAATGCTCTTCGTCCGCAGCTTGAACGGCGGCGTCAGCCACTCTCCTGACGAGCTCTCGTCCGAGGAGGACGTCGCCCTCGGAATCGAGGTCCTCGGAGGCGCGCTGCGTCGGCTGGCGTCCTAGCCGGGCTCGCCGTCCGAGTACTCCAGATCCTCGAGCCGCGCGATGAGCCCGAGGCCGCGGAAGAAGATCTGGTTCGAGCGTGGGTAGTAACAGATGTCGTTGGGCCTTCGCGTCCCGTACGCGAGAAATGTCATGCCCGCCTTGTCCGCACGGATCCCGTGCGCGATGCGGGTGCCGGGACGGCGCGAGATGACATGGCCCGCGCGGATGGGTGTCTCTTCCTCGGTCGTCCCGCTACGTGCCGCCTGCGGCGTGGGGACGAGAACGAGCGTCCCGGATCCTTCGAGCACGACGTAGATCTCCTCATCCTCGGAATGGCAGTGGACCGGCCCCTCCGCCTCGTCTGCCGACCACCCCCAGTTCAGGCCCGTCCGTTCCGAGTCTGCCGCTCCGCCCAGCCGCTTCCACCCCTCCCCCTCGACGTCGGCGACGTTGACGATGGTGGACGGCCGCGGACTGGGCTCGGGCAGCTCGAGCTCCCCAGCGGCCGCTTCTCGGTCCCACGGGTGCGGACCGTCGGCGATCTCCACTGTCGCGCCCATGCGCAGCACGCCCGCCCGCGGCAGCACCGTGGCCGTCGGATTCGTGCGCTCGCCGAACGCGAGGACGTCGAGTCCGTCCGGCCCCGCGATGAGCGTGTGGGTCTCCCAGCCGACCCGGTGCACGATGGTGTCGCCCGCGCCGACCTCGTACGTCTTGCCGTCCTGCCACGAGAGGCCAGAGCCGCCGAGGACGAAGAAGATCTCCTCCTCGTCGAGCTCGACGTGGACGGGGGACGAGCGTCCGCCCGGGTCGAGCTTCAGACGCGCGACACCGATGTCCTTGCTGTCGGCAGCCTCGCCGAGATCTACGCGGTCGAGCTGCATCGGGCCGCGGCGAAGGTCGCGCGGCGCAACATCGTCCCAGTGCGCGATGCCCATCAGGCCTCCTCGAAGTGGATGTCCTGGGCACCCTCCCAGAGCACGCGGCGGCCGATCTCCTCGAGGTGCTCGCGCCCGTCGACGACCGTGGCGAAGTGGTTGCCCGCCAGCTGGCCGGCCTTGCTCGCGAAGCAGGTCTGGCCGTAGGGGAAGAGGATCTCCGTCTCGCTCACGCCGCCGGGATAGATGAGGAGCTCTCCTGGGCCGGGATAGCTCGTCGGGTCCTCGAATTCGATGCCGAGGTCGAGCTCGCCGAACGGGATCCAGGCCGCCTGGCCCGACCAGCGCGCCTGGATCAGCTGTGAGTCGAGCGGCAGCAGTCGTCGGAAGGCGGCGACGGTTCTTGGAGCACGCGCTTCCTCCAGCCGAGCCGTGAGCTCGAAGGAACCGACTGTGATCTTCAGCACGGCCGGAGCCTACTTCGTCTCCGCGCCCTGCCGGATCCAGCGGCCGAGCAGTTCCCGCTCGGCGTCGGACATCCCCGTTGCGTTGCCGAGCGGCATCACCTTGGTCAGAACGGCGACGCGTTCGATGGCCGCCGCCTGGGCGGCGATCTGCTCGGGTGTCTCCAGGCGAACGCCTTTTGGCGCGCTCGCTCCCGAGTGACAGGCGGCGCAGCGCTGCTCGACGATCGGCGCGACTTCGGCGAAGGGGACGGCAGGCCCATTCGTCGAGCCGTCGACGTCGGGAGGCCTGATCCAGATCGCGATCGCGGCCAGGCCTGCCGCGGCGATAACCGGTATCCACCACACGGTACGGCCGGCGTGGCGGAGGTTGAAGAAGAGGCGGATCCAGGCACCGATGAGCATCAGGCACACGAGCACGAGCCAGCCGTCGGCGTGCCCGTAGGCGAACGCGAAGTGGTCGCCCAGCATGGCCACGAGCACCGGCAGCGTGAGGTAGTTGTTGTGCACCGAGCGCTGCTTGGCGCGTATCGCCGGCGCCGGATCCGGCTCCTGCCCCGCCTGCTTCGCCCGGACGA
Organism: uncultured Actinomycetes bacterium; assembly: GCA_963711315.1. Taxonomy (GTDB): domain Bacteria; phylum Actinomycetota; class Thermoleophilia; order Gaiellales; family Gaiellaceae; genus PALSA-612. Next base: position 814,345 of record CAVQDQ010000003.1, on the reverse strand, counting down.
GGTCCCAGTGCGCGGGGATGATGACGAAGAAGACGTTCGCCACCATGATCGTCCCCAGCATGGCCCCCAGCTGGAGCCAGACGGCGCGGTCGGTGTAGAGGAGGCTCAGGCCGTAGGCAGTTGCCGTGACGAGCGCGACGAGCACCGCGGCCAGCACGAGCTCGTTACGGATCGCACGGCAGAGGACGTCGTATACGACCCACGCCGCCGCGAGCAGCGCCAGCGAGCTGACGATCGCGGCCCACTCGGGCATGTCCGCTCCGACGAGGTTGAGGTCGGCATCGACGTAGTAGAGGACGCAGAAGAGCGCGAAGCCCGACAGCCATGTCGTGTACGCCTCCCACTTGAACCAGTGCAACGGCTCGGGCAGCGTGCGCGGGGCGACCTGGAACTTCTGGACGAGATAGAAGCCGCCGCCGTGGATCTCCCACGACTCGCCCGCTACGCCTTCGTCTGCGTCCTCCTTCCGCTTGGGCGGCGCGAGGTGGTTGTCGAGCGCGACGAAGTAGAAGGACGTGCCGATCCAGACGACTCCGGCGATGACGTGGAGCCAGCGCAGGACGAGGTCGAGCCAGTCGATGAGGTACGGGTCGACGGCGACGGTCATCCGCGTAGCCAGCGGTCGCGGGCGATGGCTACGAGCTCGGCCAGCGCGGTGTCCAACTCCTCGTCACGGGCCCTCTCCAGCCGCTGACGGAGCACAGGCACGATTTCGGCCTTCGGCCGCCGGTTGACGAAGACGACGAAGCGGAAGCCGAAGCGCTCTTCGTAGCGGCGGTTGAGCTCGGCCAGCTCCGCCAGCACGGCGGGATCGTCGTCGGAGCCTTGCTCGGCCGCCGACCGCGCCGAGAGGCCCTCGCGCTGCCCGATCGCAGGATGGGCCGCGAGCGCCTCGAGCTTCTCGTCATCGGTCAGGGTGCGGATGACCTTGTCAGCGTCGCTGAGTGGATCCTCGGTCTCGGCCAGCCGTTCGACGAGGGCCGTCCGCCCTTCGAAGAGGCCGGCGAGCTCGTCGGCGGTCAGCTGCCGCGGTAGCTCGCGCACGCGTAGGGCGAGACGAGCAGCGGCACGTGATAGTGGCGCTGCGGATCTTCGATGGCGATCTCCAGCTCGACGCGCCGGAAGAACGCGGAGGGAGGGTGAAAGACGATCCGGTACGTTCCGGTCTCCAGCGAGTTCGGCGAGAGCTCCGCGATGCGGCCGTCGGCGTCGGTCTGCGCCGCCGCGATCAGCGACTCGCCGCGATAGAGCTCGACGATCACGCCTTCCGCGGGCTCGCCGCGCTCGGTGTCGAGCACGTGCGTGGAGATCACGACGCGGAGGATGTCACGTCAGCCCCAGCGGCGGAAGCCGCCCTCCGAGTCGATGACCTGGCCTGTGATCCACTCCCCTTCGTCGGAGCAGAGCCAGGCGATCAGCCGCGCCGCATCGTCGGGCTGCCCCCAACGGCCCAGCGGCATTCGGGGTCTGGGATCCCAATCCGTAGAGATCCAGCCCGTATCCGTCGGCCCGGGAGAGATCGTGTTCACCGTGATTCCGCGCTCGATCAGCTCGTCCGACAGCGTCAACGTCACCTGATGTACGGCGCCCTTGGCAGCTGCGTATGCGACCTCCGATCTCATGGGCCCTCGGTGCTGCCCAGATGTGAACAGCACGACACGACCTCCCGGACGCCCGTCGTGCTGGCCGGCGAACTCCTTGACGAGCAGCAGCGACGCACGAACGCTGACCTGAAATTGGGCGTCCAGGTCGTCGGCCGTCAACTCCGCCAGGCCGCCCCTCCTCTCGAGCGAGTGGTTGACGACGAGGATGTCGACGTGGCCGAAGGCTTCGGCGGCCGCGCCCATGACTGCGGCTGGCGCAGCTGGATCGGCGAAGTCGGCTTCGATGTGAGCGACCGGACCACCAGCCTGCTCCAGCTCGGCGAGAACGGCCGGCAGGCCGCCCGGATCAGGGTGCTCGTCCCCCGCGGCCCATGAATGGACAAGGACGCCCGCACCCGACTCCAGCAGCCGGCGAGCGACGGCGAAGCCGATCCCGTTCCTCCGGCTGACACCGGTCACGACGGCCGATCGCGTCACGCGCCCACAAGTCGCGTCGCTTGCCGGCGGTGCTGGCGCGCGATCTCGTCCTCTTCGGCCCCTACGAGATGGCCTTCGCGGACAACGTCCTCGCCGTCGACGAGCAGCCGGTCGACGCGATGCGGCGCCGAAAACACGAGCCCCGCCACACGATCCTCGGCGCCACCCAGCTCGAGCCCGTCGGTGCGCCAGACAGCCAGATCAGCGCACTTCCCCGCCTCGATCGAGCCGATGTCATCCCGCGCGAGCACCGCCGCCCCGCCGCGCGTGGCAAGCCGCAGCGCTTCCCGGCACGTCATCGCCGCCGGCCCGCCGCGGCCGCGCGCGACGAGCAGCGCCTGCTTGACGTCGAAGAAGAGGTCGGAGCGCTCGTTCGACGCCGAGCCGTCCACGCCGAGCCCCACGCGTACACCGGCGTTGACCAGCTCCCTCACGGGCGCCACACCCGCACCCAGCCGCAGGTTGGACGTCGGGCAGTGGGCGACGCCCATCCCGGCCGCGGCAAACGTCTCCACGTCGACCGGCGAGAGGTGGACGCAGTGCGCGCACCAGACGTCTGACGCGGTCCAGCCGAGCTCGCCCAGGTACTCGACCGGGGTGCAGCCATAGAGCTCCCGGCAGTAAGCCTCCTCCTCGACTGTCTCCGCGAGATGGGTGTGAAGCTGTAAGCCGAGGCGGCGCGCCAACTCTGCGGAGTCGGCCATGAGCTGCTTCGTCACCGAGAACGGGGAGCAGGGAGCGACGGCAATCTGCACCATCGCGCCCGCCCCGGGCTCGTGCAGCCGGCCGGTGAGCTCCTCGGTGGCGGCGAGAATCGCGTCGCGCTCCTCCACCACCGAGTCCGGTGGCAACCCGCCCGCCGACTCCCCGAGATCCATCGACCCGCGTGAGGCGACGATGCGCACGCCGAGCTCGCGCGCGGCCTGTACTTCTGCCTCCACGAGCCCGCTCGTGCCGCGCGGGAAGAGATAGTGATGATCGAAGACGGTCGTGCACCCTGAGAGCGCGAGCTCGGCCAGCCCTGCCCGCGCGGCCGCGTACTCCGCCTCGTCGTCCAGCCGCGCCCAGACGGGGTAGAGCTCGCGCAGCCATGTGAACAGATCGGCCTCCTGCGCGCGCGCCCGCGTGAGCGTCTGGAAGAGATGGTGATGGGTATTGACGAGGCCGGGCGTGACCACCGCGCCTGCGAGGTCGACCAACTCGTCCGCCTCCGGTGGCGTCCCCTCCCCGACCGCCGAGACGACCGACCCGTCGACCAGGACCCAGCCGGACTCGTGCTCCGTGCCCGCGTCATCCATCGTCACGATCCACCCGTTCGCGAGCAGGCGACGCATCTTCCAGGACCCTACTAAGGTCGTATAGTCGAGCCTCGGTTTCGGTGGATGACGGGAGGGTGACGATGCACAGCAAGCGCTTCGCGGTGGGCACGGTCGTGCTCGCCGCAATTGGGGCGGCGTTGATCTTCGCCGCGGCGGGCTCCGGTGCAAAGTCGGCGCCGTTCAAGGTCGCGTGGATCTATCCAGGCCCGCACCACGACCACGGCTGGTCGCAGGCGCACGACGAGGGCCGGCTCTACGTCGAGAAGAAGCTGGGCTCGAGAGTCCAGACGACGTACAAGGAGAACATCTTCTCCAATGCGCAGATCCCGCAGGTCGTCGCCGGCCTCGTTCGCGACGGCTACAAGATGATCTTCGGCTGCTCTTTCGGGAACTTCTCGAACGGCATCAACGGGCAGCTCTACAAGAAGTACCCCGATGTTCTCTTCGAAGAGGCGACCGGCACGCAGATCAAGAAGAACCAGTCGCAGTATTTCGGCGCCGGAGAGGACACGATCTACCTCTCGGGCATGGCGGCAGGGGCCGCGAGCAAGAAGGGGCTGATCGGCTACACGGCGCCGTTCGGTACGGCGGAGGTCGTTCGGCACATCAACGCGTTCACGCTCGGCGCCCAGGCGACGCACCCCGGCGCGCGCGTGAAGCTCATCTGGACGAACGCGTGGTACTCGCCGCCGAAGGAGACGCAGGCGGCGGAGAACCTCGCGAAATCCGGCGTCGACGTCCTCGGACAGAACGTCGACAGCGATGCGACGGGCATCTACGCCGAGAAGCACGGCATCCCATGGGTCGGCTACGACTCGAACGCGCAGAGCTCTGCCCCGAAGCAGTGGCTGACGGCGGCCGTATACAACTGGGCGCCGTACTACCTGCGCCGGGTCAAGGCAGCGATGAACGGCACATGGAAGCCGGGCTTCTACTACGGATCGATCAACGACGGCTTTACGAGCATCGCTCCCTTCGGACCCAAGGTGAACGCGAAGACTCGGAAGCTGATCCTCGCGCGGAAGAAGGCGATCCAGTCGGGCAAGTTCTACGAGTTCGAAGGGCCCCTGTACGACCAGAAGGGCAAGCTGATGGTCCCGGCAGGGAAGCGGCTCAAGGTGCTCCCGGACCTCTACTCGATGCAGTGGCTCGTCAAGGGCGTGATCGGGAAGGTCTCCACGGTCCAGCCGCCCGGTTAGGCAGTTGGGGGAAGCTGTCCCGCTGAGCGACGTAAGCAAGAGAGGCGCCGGGCACTCCGGCGCCTCTCTTCCTCCCGCAGTGCGGATGGTCGGGATCAGCAAGCGCTTTCCGGGCGTCGTAGCGAACGACGGCGTGACGTTCGAGGCCGCCGCGGGCGAGGTGCATGCCCTGCTCGGCGAGAACGGCGCCGGCAAGACGACGCTCTCGAACATCCTCACCGGTCTCTACCGTCCGGACGAGGGCGAGATCGAGCTGTACGGCGAGCCCGTGCACTTCCACTCGCCGCGAGACGCGCTGGCCGCCGGCATCTCGATGGTGTACCAGCAGTTCCGCCTCGTCAGCCCGTTCACCGTGGCCGAGAACGTCGTCCTCGGCGATCACCGCGCCGAGGCGCGCTCGTTCGTCCTTCGCCACAGGACGATCGAGGCGGCCGTCTCCGCGCTTGCCGATCGCTACGGCCTGGACGTCGACCCGCGGGCGCGGATCTGGCAGCTGTCGATCGGCGAGCAGCAGCGGGTCGAGATCCTGAAAGCTCTCTACCGCGACGCCCGAATCTTGATCATGGATGAGCCGACGGCGGTGCTCACGCCGCAGGAGGCGGAGACGCTGTTCGAGACGCTGCGCGCCATGGCAGCTGACGGGCGAACGGTGATCTTCATCTCCCACAAGCTGCACGAGGTGCTCGCCGTTGCCGATCGCGTGACGGTGCTTCGTGGCGGGCGGACGATGTCGACCGTCGCGGCCGCCGAGTCGACGCCGCGCTCCCTGGCCGCGCTAATGGTGGGCCGCGAGATCGACTACGTGAAACGCGTCGATCGCGCAACGCCTCCAGGCGAGGAGGTCGCACTGGCCATCGAGCACCTGAGCGTCGTCGGCGACCGGAGCTCTCTTGCGGTTCGCGACGTGTCGCTGACCGTGCGCGCCGGCGAGATCGTCGGCGTGGCGGGAGTGGCGGGCAACGGCCAGCGCGAGCTGGCGGAGGCCGTCTCGGGTATGCGCGGTGCCTTCGAGGGGTCCGTGTCCGTGAGCGGCCGCAAGCTCCACTCCGGCGATCCGCGCCACGCGATCGCCGCCGGCATCGCCCACGTGCCCGAGGATCGGCTCGGGACCGGGCTTGCCCCCTCGCTGAGCATCTCGTGGAACGCCGTCCTGAAGACGTACCGCTCGTCGCCCGCCTCGCGTGGTCCGTTTCTCGCCCTCAGGCGGATCGAAGAGGCCGCGCGCGCTCTAATGAAGCAGTACGACGTGAAAGCCCCGGGGCCGGACACGCCCGCGCGGAACCTTTCGGGCGGCAATCTCCAGAAGCTTGTGCTCGGTCGAGAGTTCGAGGGTGACCCGAAGGTGCTGATCGCGGCGCAGCCCACCCGAGGCCTCGACGTCGGTGCCATCGAGACGGTGCACGCCTATCTTCGGCAGGCGGCGGCCGACGGCGTCGCGGTGCTGCTGATCAGCGAGGACCTGGACGAGGCTCTCGCGCTCGCGGACCGGCTCGTCGTCATGTACGAGGGGAGCGTCGTCGGCGAGGTCGATGCGAGCGCTGCGACGGTGGAGGAGATCGGGTTCCTCATGGCCGGCGGGCGGGCGGGCGCGTGAGGCTCGAGCGCAGGCTCGAGCAGCCGTGGTGGCTGTCCGTCGCCGTCCCGCTCGGCTCGCTCGCCGTCGCCTTCGGGATCATGGCGGTGATCCTCGCGGTGACGGGTCACGACCCCGGATCGACGTTCCACGACATCGTCGATGCCGGCTTCACGGGCCACGGCGCGATGACCTACACACTCGTCTCGGCGACGCCGATCCTCTTCACCGGCCTCGCGGCTGCCGCGGCGTTCCGCATGCAGCTGTTCAACATCGGCGCGGAGGGCCAGCTCTACCTCGGAGCGATCGGCGCGGCGTGGATCGCCTTGAAACTCGGCGACCACGGGATCGTCTCGACGCCGCTCTACGTCCTCCTCATGTGTATTGCCGCCGCCCTGCTCGGGAGTCTCTGGGCGCTCATCCCGGGCGTCCTGCGGGCGTTCACGAACACGAACGAGATCATCACGTCGTTGATGCTCAACTACGTTGCCGGGCTCCTGCTCACGTACCTCATATTCGACAGCGCGTCCTACTGGCGCGACACCTCGACGCTCACGGCAAGGTCGTTTCCGCAAGGGAAGCCGATGCCCGACGCGTCGAACTGGTCGACGTTCGGCTCGTCCGTCGTCGTACCGCTCGGGTTCCTGATCGGGCTCGCGGCCGCCGTCACGATCTGGGTGCTCTACTCGCGGACGCGCTTCGGCTTCGAGGTGGGCGTGATCGCCGACTCGCCGCGCGCGGCGCGCTATGCGGGGATGCGGACGCGCCGGAAGATCCTCGCAGTGATGGCGTTGTCGGGCGCGGTCGCCGGCCTCGGGGGCGCGAGTCAGATCGGGGACTTCACCCACACGCTCGACGGCAGTACGAACGGGCTCCAGGCCGCGGCGTTCGGCTACACGGGGATCGTCGTCGCAGCACTCGCCCGCTACAACCCGCTCGCCGTGTGCGTCGTTGCAGTGCTGATCGGCGGGCTCCTGAATGCCGGCTCGTTTCTCCAGGGCCCCGATTTCCCGTCCGGCCTCGTCGGCGTGATGCAGGGGATCATCCTGTTCTGCGCGCTCGGCGGCGAGCTGTTCATCCGCTATCGCCTGCGCTTTATGCGTCACGCTCGGGCCGAATCGGGTACGCCGGAGCCGGCAGGATGAGCATCAACGACGCGCTCCTCGTGATCGTGCTCGCCCAGGCCGTGCAATACGGGACGCCTCTGCTCTATGCCGCACTCGGAGAGCTGCTCGCGGAGCGCTCCGGTGTTCTCAACCTCGGCGTCGAGGGCATGATGCTGTTCGGCGCGGCCACCGGCTACTGGGCCACGAACCGCGTGCACGGGTCGAACTCGACCGTGCTCGTCGTCGCCGTGCTCGCCGCCGCCCTCGGCGGTGCCGCGATGGGCGCGATCCACGCGTTCTTCACGATAACCATGCGTGCGAACCAGATCGTCTCGGGCCTTGCGCTGACGATCTTTGCCGGAGGTCTCGGCCTTTCGGCGTACTTCGGGAACGAGCTCCACCTTGCTGACTATCCTCCGACGCACCAGTTCGGCGCGATCGACGTGTTCGGGCTGAAGGACGTCCGGGTCTTCGGGCCGATCCTCTTCGACCAGTCCGCGCTCGTCTACACGTCGTGGGCGCTGACTGCCGGAGTCGCCTTCTATCTCGGGCGGACGCGCTGGGGGCTCAACGTCCGGGCCGTCGGTGAGGCGCCCGGGGCCGCCGATGCGATGGGCATCAACGTCAGTCTCTCTCGCTACGTCCACGTGATCGTCGGGGGTGCATTTGCCGGAGTCGCGGGCGCGTGCTACAGCCTGTCGATCACGCCGGGGTGGGTAGCCGGGGACGTCCTCGTCGGTGGGGCCGGATGGATCGCGATTGCCCTCGTCATCTTCGCGTTCTGGCGGGCCGAGCTTTGCCTCGTAGGCGCGTACTTGTTCGGAGGGCTAGCTGCGCTGCCGTTTGCGCTCCAGGCTCATGAGGTGCACGTGACGCCAGAATTTCTCAACGCCCTTCCGTACGTGATGACGATCGTTGTCCTCGTCATCGTGTCGACGAGCTTCGGCAAACGGCGATTAGGGGCGCCGGCAGCTCTCGGCGTCCCGTACGTGCGCGAGGAGCGCTAGAACATCACGATGGAAGTCCTTCGTCCCAGGACGCTCGCCGAGGCGTTGGTCATGCGGGCCGAGCATCCTTCGGCACTCGCAATCCGGGGCGGAACGGACGTGATGGTCGAGCTCAACTTCGACCGCGCGAGGCCCGACACGATCCTCGACCTCGGCGAGGTGGCCGAGCTCGGCGGCTGGTCGCGTGACGACGGCACCTTGCGGCTGGGAGCCGGTCTCACGTACGCCGAGATCGAGCACGGCGAGCTGGCGTCAGAGCTACCGGCGCTAGCGGAAGCGTCGCGGACGGTCGGCTCTCCGCAGATCCGCAACCGCGGCACCCTCGGCGGCAACTTAGGCACGGCCTCTCCTGCTGGCGATGCGCTGCCGCCGCTGCTCGTGGACGAGGCCGAGGTGGAGCTCGCCAGCACGGCGCGGGGCGTGCGGCGGATCCCCGTCCAGGAGTTTCTCCTTGGCCCGAAGCGGAACGCGCTGGCGGACGACGAGCTGATCGTGGCCGTGGTCCTGCGGCCGTCCGGCACGTCGCAGACGTTCATGAAGGTGGGGCCACGCAACGCGATGGTGATCGCGGTCTGCTCGCTCGCGGTCACGGTCGACGGGGACCGTGGCGAGATACGTGCATCGTTCGGGTCGGCTGGCCCGGTCCCCGGGCTCGTACGCGTCCCACTCGACGAGGCAGGCCGGCTGCCGGACGCGGTCATGACCGCAGCAGCGCCCATCGACGACGTCCGCGGCACTGCCGCCTACAGGCGCCACGCGCTCGGAGTGCTCGCACGGCGCGGCCTTGCCAGGTGCCTCGCGGCATGAGGATCGAGCTGAACATCAACGGGGTCCGACGCGACGCCGATGTCTGGGGTGGCGAGAGTCTGCTGTTCACGCTCCGCGAGCGTCTCGGCCTACCCGGCTCCAAGAACGCGTGCGAGCAGGGCGAGTGCGGATCGTGCTCGGTGTTGCTCGACGGTGTGCTCGTGTGCTCGTGCCTCGTGCTGTCGGCTCAGGTGGACGGCCACGACGTCGTGACCGTGGAGGGCCTGGGAACGGAGGATGCTCTGCACCCCGTGCAGCAGGCGTTTGTCGAAGCGGGAGCGGTGCAGTGTGGTTTCTGCACTCCCGGCCTCGTCGTCGCTGCAGTCGATCTCCTCGCACACAGTCCTGCGCCCTCGGAGGACGAGATCCGCGAGGCGCTGTCCGGAAACATCTGCCGCTGCACCGGTTACCAGCGGATCGTCGAGGCGGTGCGGCTGGCCTCGGAGAGCCCATGAGCCCTGGGGGCCACCCCATGCCTCCTCCCGGTTTCAGCGTAGCGGGCAGGGCCGCGCGCGAGGGTTCCCGGTCTGTGCCAAGTCTGGAACAGACGGTCACGAGCCCGCGCCGCCTCGAGCACGGGCGAGTGAGTGAGATCACCCCGCGTTCGGACGCCGTGCCGAAGGTCAAGGGCGAGTTCGTGTTCTCCAACGACCTCGAGGCGCCGGGGATGCTGTGGGGCCACACGCTGCGCAGCCCGCACGCCCACGCGCGCATCGAGGGCATCGACGTCTCGGCCGCGCTTGCCGCGTCAGGCGTTCACGCCGTGCTCACGCATGCCGACGTACCGGGACGGAAGACGTACGGCCTCGAATTTCCCGACCAGCCGGTGCTGGCGATCGACCGCGTCCGCTATCACCGCGAGCCGGTCGCCGTGGTAGCCGCCGAGAGCCCAGAACAAGCCCGCCGAGCCGCGGAGCTCATCAACGTCGACTACGAGCCGCTCGAGCTCGTCGTCGACATGGAGCGCGCGACGGAGCAAGAGCCGCTCCATCCCGACCGGCCCACCGCCGGCCACGGCCACCGGGACGATCCACGGCCGAACGTCGTTCGGTCGATGGTCATCAGTCGCGGAGATCCCGATGCCGAGGCCGCCGTCTCGGTCAGCGGCGTCTACGAGCTGGCGAGCCAGGATCAGGCGTTTCTCGGAACCGAATCCGGCCTGGCCGTCCCCGACGGAGAGGGCGGGGTCGACATCTACGTCGCCACCCAGTGGCTCCATGTCGACCACGACCAGATCGTTCCCTGCCTAGGGCTCCGGCCGGAGCAAGTTCGCATCCACCTCGCCGGCGTCGGCGGCGCGTTCGGCGGGCGGGAGGATCTCTCCATCCAGATCCATGCGGCATTGCTCGCCTTACACACGGGGCGGCCCGTGAAGATGGCGTACGGCCGGGAGGAGTCGTTCGCAGGTCACGTGCACCGGCACCACGCGAGGATCTGGGCAGAGCACCGCGCCACCGCCGCGGGCCGCCTGGTCGCCGTGAACATGCGCATCCTCCTGGACGGCGGCGCCTACGCATCCAGCTCGACGGCGGTGCTCGCCAACGCCTGCTGCTTCGCCGCTGGTCCGTACAGCGTCGACAATGTCCTCATCGAAGGCACGTGCGTGTACACGAACAATCCCCCGTGCGGAGCGATGCGCGGCTTCGGCTCAGTCCAGGCCTGCTTCGCACACGAAGCGCAGATGGACAAGCTGGCGGCGGCGCTCGACATCGACGCCGTCGAGCTACGTCTGCTCAATGCGATCGGGCCCGGGGATGTCATGCCGACCGGGCAGGTCGTCACCGGCTCACTGCCCGTGGCGGACGTCATTCGACGCTGCTCTGAGCTCGCACCGCCGCCGCCAGAGGAGCTCCCGCGCGAGCCGCTCCGGCTGCCGGGCGGCACCGGCAACACGACGCGCGGGGAGGGCCTCAGTCGTGCGACCGGCTTCGCGGTCGGCTTCAAGAACATCTGCTACTCGGAGGGCTTCGACGACTACTGCACCGCGCGTGTGCGCCTGTTCGAGCGCCCCCTCGGCGGCCTTGCTGCCGAGGTGTCGTGCGCCGCAGCCGAGGTCGGGCAAGGCGTGACAGACGTGATCGCTCAGGTTGCCCGCATGGAGCTCGAGACCGACGACGTCACCGTCTCCGTGCCAACGACTTCGGGCGTAGGCTCGTCCGGCTCGACGTCGGCGTCGCGGATGACGTGGATGGCCGCAGGAGCGGTCCGGCTTGCCTGCCGCGACGCGCTCGCCGAGTGGCGCGCATCGGGATCCGAAGTGGACGTCGAGCGTGTGTATCGCCACCCACCGACGTCCCCACTCGATCCCGCGACCGGGCAGGTGCTCGGCGAGCGGGCGCACGTGGCGTTTGCCTGCACGGCGATGAAGGTGGTGGCCGAGGTCGACCTCGAGTTGGGCCTGACGCGAATCGTCTGGATCGGCACGGCGCAGGACGTCGGGCGCGCGCTGAACCCGCTGGCCGTCCATGGTCAGATCGAGGGTGGCACGGCCCAGGGCATCGGCCTGGCGCTCATGGAGGAGCTTCAGATCTCGGAGGGGGTGATCCAGAACGCGAGCTTCACCGACTATCTGCTGCCGACTGCGCTCGACGTGCCTCCGATCGAAGCAGTCCTCGTCGAGGAAGCGGAGCCGGACTCGCCGTACGGGGTCAAAGGCGTCGGCGAGCCGCCGACGGTCGTCTCCACGGCCGCGGTCGTGTCCGCGCTCCGCGCGGCCACCGGGCGCGAGTTGCCTCGCGTCCCCGTACGCCCCGACGACATCGTGGGATTGTGAGCGATCTCGCTCGGCGTATCGCCGTTGCGCGCGGCGATGAGCCCGCCGACCTCGTCGTCCGCGGCGGCCACGTCTTCTCTGTCTTCACCCGCGAGTGGCTCGACGTGGACATCGCTGTCTGCGACGGGTACGTCGCGGGCCTCGGCGAGTACGAGGGCGCCGAGACGCTCGACGCGACGGGCCGTTACGTCGTCCCGGGCTTCATCGACGCGCACATGCACCTCGAGTCGACGAAGCTGCTCGTGGACGAGTTCGCGCGCCTCGTGCTCCCCATGGGCACGACGGCGGTTGTCGCCGACCCGCACGAGATCGCCAACGTCCTCGGCACCGACGGTATCCACTGGCTGCTCGACGTCTGCGACGAGCTGCCGCTCGACGTGTACTTCATGGCGTCGTCCTGCGTGCCCGCGTCGCACTTCGAGTCGCCGCATCGTCCACTGACTCCCGGTGATCTCCAGGGCATGCTCCGCCGGCGCCGGGTGATCGGGTTGGCCGAGATGATGAACTTCCCCGGCGTCATCGCCGGCGACCCCGGCGAGCTCGCAAAGCTCGCGCTTGACGGAGCCGTACATGCGGACGGCCATGCGCCCGGCGTAATGGGCAAGGCCCTGAACGCGTACGCCGCGTCTGGGATCCGCTCCGACCACGAGGCGCTCACGGTCGAGGAGGGGCGTGAGCGCCTGCGGGCGGGGATCTGGCTACTGATCCGCGAGGCGTCGATGGCGCGCAACCTCGAGGCGCTCCTGCCGCTCGTCCGCGAGCTCGGCCCGGAGCACATGGCGTTCTGCACGGACGACCGCGATCCCGAGGACATCGCCGATCAAGGCCACATCAACCAGATGGTGCGGAAGGCCGTTGCCGCGGGAGTCTCGGCGGAGGACGCGTTGCTGCTCGCGTCCCACAATCCGGCAGTCTGGCACGGGCTCGATCACCTCGGTGCCATAGCGCCCGGCTATCAGGCGGACCTCGTCGTGCTGCCCGACCTCGAGTCGTTCCAGCCCGAGCTCGTCCTGAAAGCCGGCCGTACAGTGGCGGAGATTCCGGAGGCGATCGTGCCGGAGTGGGTGAAGCACACGGTGCGCGTGCAGCCGATCTCCGCAGGCGACTTCTCCATTCCCTGGACAGGTGGCGAGGCCCGCGTGATCGGGCTTGTACCCGACCAAGTCATCACGGACGAGCTGATCGAGGAGCCGACCGTCGTGGACGGCGTGGTCGTCGCCGACCCGGCACGCGATCTGGCCAAGATCGCAGTCGTTGAGCGTCACCTGGGTACTGGGCGGATCGGGCTTGGGCTCGTGCGCGGGTTCGGACTGCAGAGTGGAGCACTCGCCTCGACCGTGGCCCACGACGCGCACAACATCGTCGTCGTCGGCGTCGACGACGGCGACATGGTCAGAGCGGTTCAGCGCCTGGCCGAGCTGGGCGGCGGCATCGTCGCCGTCGAGTCGCGCGGCATCAGAGCGGAGTTGCCGCTGCCGGTTGCGGGGCTCCTCTCCGACGCCGCGCTCGACGACGTCGTGGCGCAGAGCCGCGCCTGCAACGAGGCCGCGGTGAAGCTCGGCTGCACGATCGCCACGCCGTTCCTCACGCTCTCGTTCCTCGCGCTCTCGGTGATCCCGAAGCTGAAGATCACCGACCAAGGGCTCGTCGACGTCGACCGCTTCGAGATCGTCCCGCTCGCCTACTCCGCATAGCCTCCCATGGTCAGCGCGCATAGTGCTTTGCCGGTGTGCATCCGGTTCTCGGCCTCGTCGTAGACGACCGACTGCGGGCCGTCGATGACCTCGTCCGTCACCTCGGTGCCGCGGTCTGCGGGCAGACAGTGCATGTAGAGGGCGTCCGGCTTCGCCAGTGCCATACGCCGTGCGTCGCAGATCCAGTCGCGGTAGGCCGCCGACTCGGCGAGCGCCTTCTGCTCGTCCGTGAACGCGTCCAGGCGCCCCCACGACTTCGGGTAGACGACGTCGGCGCCTTCGAAGGCCTCGTCCATGTCGTTGCAGTAGGTGATCGAGCCGCCGCCGTCGTGCGCGGCCGCGTCAGCCCGCTCGACGACCTCGGGCATCAGCTCCCAGCCGGGCGGGTGGGCGACGACGACGTCCACGCCGAAACGCGGCAACAACATCGTCAGGCCCTGCGGCACGGATAGCGGCTTCGCATACGACGGCGCGAAGGCCCACGTGACGGCGACGCGCAGTCCGCGGAGGTCCTCGCCTCGGTGCTCTCGCAGCGTCTGGAGGTCGGCGAGCGTCTGCGTCGGGTGATCGATGTCGCACTGGAGGTTGATGATCGGAATGTCCGCCCAGCGCGCGATCTCGCGCATCCAGGCGTTGCCCTCGTACGGCACGAGGTCGTGGCGGATGGCCATGCCGTCGCCGTAGCGGGAGAGGATGATGCCCATGTCCTTCGGGCTCTCGCCGTGCGCGACCTGCGTCTTCTCGGCGTCGAGGAAGATGGCGTGGCCGCCGAGCTGCGTCATCCCGGCTTCGAAGGCGTTGCGCGTCCGTGTCGACTTGTCGAGGAACAGCATGAACAGCGTGCGGTCGGGAAGCAGCTTGTGCGGTCGCCGCTCCTTGTAGGCGGCCTTGAGCTCGCGGGATACAGCGACGGCCTCGTCGATCTCCGCCGTCGTCCAGTCGAGCGTCTCGATGTAGTCACGACCGGTGAGGGACTTCCGGTCGACGAGTGTCTGGGGCATGACAACCTCCTCAGGGGACGGTCACGGTCGAAAAGCTGTCGAGCATCGCCTCGACGTCGTCGCCGAGCGGGTAGAGGACGGGGCACGTGCAGCCGGCGTCGACGTACTCGCGTACCTTGGCGCGGCACTCGTCCGGCGTGCCCGAGGCGGTGATCAGCTGCACCACTTCGTCGGGGACGAGCGTCATCGCACGCTCGATTTGCTCCTGCGTTGCGGGCCAGGTGAGCACGGCGCCGATCTCCTCGAGCAGCGACTCGTCGACGCCGCTCGCCTTCATGATGTGCGGCTGCTGGCCGAGATACTGCGTGACGAGCTCACGAGAGCGGTCGAGAGCGAGCGAGCGGTCGGCGTCGAGCGAGCAGACGACGAGCTGCGGCCGGTCGAGGTCGGAGACGGTGCGGCTCGCGCGCGCGGCGCCCTCGGCGAGCGCCTCCATCGCAGCCCGCGTGTAATGCGGCCCGACGAGGTAATTGAGGAGCACGCCGTCGCCGATCTCGCCGGCCAGCTCCATCATCTTCATGCCTGTCGCGCCCACGTAGATGGGCACGTGCTTGGGCGAGCGGTCGCCGTGGACGATGTCGATCTCGACGTCGTCGAGGTGGACGAAGTCACCGTGGTAGGTCACGCGCTCCATCGCCAGCAGCCGCCGCGTCGCCTCGACGGTCTCGCGCATCGCCTGGACCGGCTTGCGGCGCTGGACACCGACCTTCTCGGCCAGCGGGTCCCACCAGGCGCCGAGCCCGAGCAGGATGCGGCCCGGGGCGAGGTCGTCGAGCGTCGAGAACGTCGCCGCCAGCAGGCCGACGTTGCGCGTCCACGTGTTGACGACGCCGGCGCCAATGCCGATCCGTTCCGTCACGGCCGCGTAGGCGGCCATCGGTACGGTCGCCTCGCGCACGAGCCGGCTCTCCGCCTGCCAGACGGCCTCGAAGCCGCGCTCCTCCGCCAGCTGGGCGTAACGCATGCCGTCGCGGATCGGGTGCTTGTCCTGGAGATAGAGCGAGACGCGCTCCATCAGGCCGCCAGCCTCGGGGCGAACGCGTGTGCCGGGGTCTCGTCGAGGCGGTGCCAGAGCCGTGCTGCCTGCCGGTGCGCCCCCGCCGCGAGCTCGTCCTGGTCGAGGCGGCTGAGTCGACGGTCGCGCACGACCCACTCGCCCGCGACCATCACGTCGCGCACCCAGCGCGCGCCGAGACCGAAGAGCCAGTGCCCGGCAAGGCCGGCCTCGTCGAGCGGTGCCGGTGGCTCGTAGTCGAGCACGACGAGGTCGGCCGGCGCTCCCGGCTCGAGCGTGCCCAGCAGCGGTTCGCCGAATAGCTCTCCCGCGAAACGGGTCCCATGGGTCAACCGCTCGAGCGGCCAGCCGAGCCCGACCGCGATGTCGTCCTCGCGCAGGCGGATGTAGGCGGCGCGCGACTCTTCGAACAAATCGCCCCCGATCCCGTCCGTGCCCAGCGCCACGCGCGGCCCCAGCGCCATGACGCGCGCGCGGCCGACGTTGTTGTTCATGTTCGAGCGGGCGTTGTGGGCGACCGTCGCTCCCGCCCCGCGGACGAGCGCGATCTCCTCGTCGTCGAGATGGACGCCGTGCGCCAGGAGGGCGCCGCCGTCGAGCGCGCCCGCCGCCGCCAGCCGCCGGACCGCTCCCAGGTCGACGCGGTCCTCGGCCACGTGGATGTGCAGCGGTCCGGCCTCCGCACAGGCGGTCAGCGTCTCGTCGGACAGCGTGAACGGCGCGTGCGCGCCGGACATCGCCCGCACGAGCGGGGGACGCTCGTGAGCGACGAGCTCGAGGAAGCGGCGGTTCTCGGCGACCCCGGACTGGGCTCGCTGGAGCCCGTCGCGGTCCGAGGTCTCGTAGCAGAGCACGGATCGGGCCCCGAGCTCGCCGAGCGCGGCGGCGATGATGTCGAGCGAACCGTCGATGGCGTTGGGCGAGGCGTGGTGGTCGATCAGCGTCGTCGTGCCGCAGAGGAGCGCCTCCATCGCGCCGGCAAGCGCCGATGCACGCACCGTCTCCTCGTCGAGCGCGCGGTCGAGGCGCCACCAGACTCGCTGCAGGATCTCGACGAAGCTCTCCGGCGGCCGCAACGCGTAGGGCATGCCGCGGGCGAGCGTCGAATAGAGGTGCGTATGCGCGTTGACGCTGCCGGGGATGACGAGCACGCCCGAGCAGTCGATCCGCCGGCCCTCGCCGGGAGCGGCGACGCGACCGGCGTCGACCCAGAGATCGCCATCGGCGATCGCCACGGGATCGAGCGACGTGAGAATCATCCCCGATCCTTCGCGCGCACGAGGTGGGGGACGGCAGCGAGAGCGGCCGGTGAGTCCTTCATCGGCAGTCGGGTGCGACGGATGCCGTCGAACGCGAACAGCGCTCCGGCGACGGCTGCTGCGGTGGGCACGAGGGCAGCCTCGCCGACTCCCTTGGCGCCGTACGGCCCGTCCGGCTGCGGCTCCTCGACGAGGATGCACTCGACCTCCGGCATGCCGCTCGGCGGAATCAGGTGCAGCGACTTGAGCGTCTCGGTGACCGGGACTCCACCGTCCACTACGAATTCCTCCGAGAGCGCATGGCCGAGTCCCATGTGCACGGCACCCTCGATCTGGCCCTCCACGAGCAGCGGGTTGATTGCCTTGCCGACGTCGTGGGCGGCGATGACCTTCTCCAACCTCCCTTCGTCGTCGAGGGTCACCACCTGCGTTGCCCAGGCGTAGGCGAGATGCGTCACCGGCTCGTCGACGTCCGGCCCGATCCCCGTCGTCCAGTCCACGAGGAAGTCGCCGCGGAACTCCTGTCCCGCAAGATCCTCGAGGCGGCCGCCGTCGAGCGCGGCCTTGAGCGCCCGGGCGGCCTCGATCACGGCGCGGCCGCCGAGAACGGTCGAGCGTGACGCCGTGGTCTGGCCCGTGTCCAGCTCGCGCTCGGTGTCGACGACGACCTGCACGCGATCGGGCGACAGGCTGAGCTCCTCGCACGCGATCTGCATGAGGGCGGTGTGGACGCCCTGCCCCATCTCCGTCCAGGAGTGGTACAGCGTCACCGACCCGTCGGTCTCCGGCCGCAGGATCGCGCGGCCGTGCTCCGGCACGCCGTTGCCGATGCCGGTGTTCTTGACGCCGCATGCGATCCCCGCGTAGCTAGCCTCGCGATAGGCGTCGCGGACTGCGAGCAGGGTCTTCTTCAGACCCACGCCGGGGCCGAGCTTCTGCCCGGTGCCAAAGCGATCGCCGACGTCGAGCGCGTTCCGCCAGCGGATCTCCCAGCCGTCGATCCCGACGAGCTCGGCGAGTCGGTCGAGGATGCCTTCCACGGCGAAGTTCGCCTGGTTGGCACCGAAGCCGCGCATCGCGCCGCAGGGCGGGTTGTTCGTGTAGACGGCCTTCGCCTCGACGTCGACGTTGGGCACGCGATACCCGCTGCAGGCGTGACCGGCGGCGCGCTCCAGCACCTTGTCGCCGACGCTCGCGTAGGCCCCCGTGTCGCCGACGATGCGGGCGCGGATGGCCAGGAGCTGTCCGTCCTCGTCGCATCCGGCCGTGTATTCGAGCCACATCGGGTGGCGCTTGGCGTGGAAGCGCAGGCTATCGCCGCGGCTGAGGGTGACCAGCACGGGCGAGCCGGACGAGCGCGCGAGCAGGGCGGCGTGGCACTGGACGTTGAGGTCCTCCTTGGCGCCGAACGCTCCACCGGTCGCGACCTGGGTCACGCGCACGGCGTCTTCGGGGACGCCGAGGAAGGAGGCGATCTGCCTGCGATCCTCCCAGGCGCCCTGGCCCTGCGAGTAGACGCGCATGCGTCCCTCGTCCTCGGGAACGGCGAGCGCCGACTCGGGCTCGAGGAACGCGTGCTCGACGAACTGCGTGCGGAAGGTCTCCGAGACGACATGGGCGGCGCCGGACAGCGCGGCGTCGACATCGCCGCGCTTCACCTCGGACGTCGAGAGCACGCGCGCGCCTTCGTCGAACGGGCTCGTGACCGGCCCCAGCACCTCGGCGTACTCCACATCGATGAGCGCCGCCGCCTCCCGGGCGGCCGCGCGGGTCTCGGCAGCGACGGCGGCGATCACGTCGCCGACGTAGGCGGTCGTCTCGCCCTCCGCGACGAACTGGCGCCAGTCCTTCGTCAGCACGCCCTGCGTTCGCTCGCCCGGAACGTCTGCGGCGGTGACCACCGCCACCACGCCCGGCTGGGCCGCGGCCCGTGACGTGTCGATCCTGCGAACGACCGCGCGCGGGTGGTCGGAGAAGCGCAGCGCCCCGTGCACCATTCCGGGCGCCACCAGGTCGCCCACGAACGGCTCGTCGCCGAGGGCGAGCCTCGTTCCTCGATAGAGTGCCGTGCGCGTGCCCACCCGCCCGCTGCTCTCGACCGGAGGCAGGGGATCTCCTCGTCGTGCCGCAGCCGCCCGTTCGACCGCGTCGAGGATCTTCACGTACCCGGTGCAGCGGCACGTGTTGCCCAGGAGGGCGCGCGAGATCTCCTCTCTGGAGGGATCGGGGTTCTTGTGGAGCAGCGCCTCGGCCTTCATCACGATCCCCGGGGAGCAGAAGCCGCACTGCGAGGCACCCGAGGCCGCGAATGACTCCGACCAGCGTCGGCGGTCGTTCTCGGAGAGGCCTTCCTGGGTGGTCACGTGCTTGCCCTCTGTGCGCGTCGCCTGCTGGGCGCACGAGACGACGGCCCGGCCGTCGACGATGACGGTGCAGGCGCCACACGACCCCTCGGGGGCGCAACCGTCCTTGACCGAGCGCAGGCCGAGATCGTCGCGGAGCATCTCCAGCAGGCTCGCGCCCTCGCGTGGCTCCGCGGTGACGGCCTGGCCGTTGAGCGTGAGCTCCATGGCCTACTCCATTGCTCCCAGGACGAGCGCGAGCAGGGCCATCCGCATGACGACGCCGTTGAAGGCCTCGATCCAGTAGCGCGCGTGCCGCGTGTCGTCCACGTCCATGGGCAGCTCGTCCATGCGCGGCAGGCTGTGCAGGACGATCGAGCCCGCCTTTCCCTGGTCGCGCAGCAGCTGACGCGTCACGCGGTAGGCCTCGGGCGTCGTGCCTACCGTCTCACCGCGCTCATCGAGCGACTTCGTGTAGTCGGGCTGCACGACCGGCTCCATGTAGACGACGTCGGAATCAGCGATCACGTCCGCCACCGACGGCGCCTCCTCGTAGCGCACGCTGAGCTCGTCCAGCTCGGCCTTGAACTCGTCGAGCAGGGACATCTCGGGCGGACAGACGACATAGGCCTTCGCGTCGAACTGCGACATGGCGTAGAGAATCGAGTGCATCGTCCGCATGCGCATGTCGCCGACGAGCAGGAACGTGAGCCCGTCGATCGTGCCCAGCTCCTTCTTCGTCGTGTACAGGTCGGTGAGCACCTGCGTGGGGTGCTCGCCCCAGCCGTCGCCGCAGTTGATCACCGGCACCGACGCCCAGCGGGCCGCCTCCGCCGGCGCGCCTTGCTGGAAGTGGCGCATGGCGATGACGTCGCCGTAGTACTCGAGCATGTGGACGGTGTCCTTGATCGACTCCTGGTAGAAGTCGCCGGCGCGTGTCATCTTGGCGTCGGAGAAGCCGAGCACGTGGCCGCCCAGGCGGTGCATCGCCGCTTCTGTGGCCAGCCGGGTGCGCGTCGACGGCTGGTAGAAGGCCGTCAACAGCGTCTTCGACGTGAGCAGGCCGGCGTTCTGGCGGTTGCGCGCGATCGGCGCGAACTCGTCACACACGCCGAAGACGTGCTCGAACTCAGCGCGCTCGAAGCCCTTAAGCGACAGGATGTCGCGTCCTGAGAAGCTTCTCATCGTTGGTCCTTTCTATTGATGGATGCGTACGGGTGACGCCCGTGAAGAGCACGGCGACCCGCTCGTCCGGGCCGACGGCGCCCGCTGCGCAGAGGTCGAGCAGGCCGGCGAGGCCCGCCGAGCCGGTGTGGTCGACGTCGATGCCCGTCGCCTCATGGGCGAGCTCGTTTGCACGCGCGAGCGTGTCCTCGCCGACGACGAGTGGCTGTCCGCCCGTCTCCAGCATCGACTCGACGACCGCAAGCCAGTCGTACGTCTCGTCGTCGAGAATCCCGTGCGCAATGGAATGCGGCTCGTGTTCCCACGGCCACATGAACTCCGAGCGGTGCCGTGCGGCGTATTCGAGCCCGGCTTCCCGGGTGCGCTCGAAGGCGCGCTTGAGCGGCCAGGCTGCGGTGGTCTGCACCGTGTCCAGCCTGGGCGCCAACCCACCTTCACGCAGCCCCGCTGCCACGGCGCTCGCGAGCGCCCCGCCTCCGACCTGGATGACGGCGCGGTCGAGCGGGACGCCCGACGACGCCAGCTCCCAGCCGAGCGTGTAGCCGCCCTCGACGGCGAGGCCGTTGAGGTTGCCCTGGCACGTGAACGGCACCGCCCCGGTCGCGAGCGCTTGCAACAGGCGGCGATACGCCGGGTCACCAGGCCGGCCGTCACGGGGGCAACGCGTGACGCGGGCGCCGAGCGCGTCGAGGCGGGCGAGCACCGCGGGATCCGCACCGGTGGGGACGAACACGCGCAACGACCTGCGGCCGGCCGACGCCACGACCGCGGCGGCAAGCGCGGCGTTGCCACAGCTCGCTATTGCGAGCTGGGGGCGTTCTGCGGTCAAGCCTGCCCGCTCGCACGCTTCCAGATAGACGAGGACGCCGAAGAGGTGCCTAGCCTTGTGGGATCCGGACACGTTGCCGGTCTCGTCCTTGATCCAGATACCGCCTGTGTCCGAGAAGCCAAGCTTGTCCGACAGCTCGTCCGCGCGCGCGAACGGCGTGACCACGAAGCTGCGGCCGTCAACCTCGGCGACGCGTGCGTCGAGGTCGCGCACGAGTGCGCAGAAGTCGCCGTCCGACAGGCCGAGATGGGCGGCGTGGAGGTGAAACCGGTAGCGCAGGAATGGGTTCGGCTCGCGGTCGTCCGAGACGAAGCCGGTCTCGCCCGAGTCGAGCCGGCGGCGGAGCACGTGGTCGATGTCGTCGACACGGGACGCGTTGGGGCACCCGAAGGCGAACGGATCGCGCGCTTCCGCGCCGCAGCCGGCACAGACCAGGCGGCTCACAGCTGCTCCAGCACGCCGGTGCGCGCGTTGAGCTCGTCGATCAGCTCGTCCCAGGCGTGGACGTTCTCGCGCGTGCGCGTCCAGAAGGACGGGTCACGCCGTGCGACGAAGTCCTCGACCGAGACACCCTGTTGCTCGACCCATGTGAAGTAGCCGAGGTTGAAGATCCGGTCGCGGTCGACGCTCGTGAGCTCGAGCAAGTTGTCCGTCCCCTGGCCGAGCACGTGCTCGCCGAAGACCTCACCGGCTGTCGTCCCGTCGAATCCGTCCGGAAAGTGACGGCCCAGCGTGCGTTCCCTCTCGCTTCCGTACATGACGGCGCCGTCCGTCGCGACTGTCGCGACGACGTCTGCCGGCCCGAGGTCGAACTGCTTCGCGATCTTGATTGCTGCAAGCACGTTGCAGATGCTCGACAGGCCGAGCGAATCGAGGCTTGCCAGAGCTGCCTCGGGCACGCCTCGCCGGCGGGCGAGGTATGCGCGACCCGCCTCGCTGCTGAACAGGACGCCCAGCTGGTCCGTCGCCCGGTCGGAGACCGCTACGACGACATCGGTGCTCAGTGCGTTGTGGATCAGCGGGATGTGCTTGTCGCCGATGCCCTGAATGTTGTGCTCGCCGAAGCCGTTGCGGAGCATGGTCGGACACTCCAGCGCCTCGACGGCGACGATCAGCGATCCGTGATGCTCCTTCAGGTAGTCGCCCGCGCCGATCGTTCCGGCAGAGCCCGTCGCGCTCGCGAAGGCCCGAAGCGACAGATCGGGCTCGTCATCGCGGAGCGACTCGAAGATGGTCTCGATCGCCCGCCCGGTCGCCGCGTAGTGAACGGCGTGGTTCCCGAACTCCGAGAACTGGTTGAGAATGACATTCGCGGGATCGGCCGCCAGCTCCTTGCACGCGTCGTAGATCTCTTTGACGTTGCTCTCGGTCCCGGGCGTGCGCACGATGTCGGCCGGGTCGGTCACCCAGTGCTCGAGCCAGTCGAAGCGCTCGCGGCTCATCCCCTCGGGCAGCACGGCTACGCCCCGGCATCCCAGCAGACGGGAGATCGCGACACCGCCGCGGCAGTAGTTGCCGGTTGAGGGCCAGACGGCCCGCTGTCGTGCTGGGTCGAAGCCGCCCGTGACGAGCCGCGGAACGAGACACGCATACGCGGCAAGCACCTTGTGGGCACGGATCATCGGAAAGCGGTCGCCGAGCGCGACGACGATCTTCGCATCGACTCCCGTGAGCTCCGGCGGCAGCACGAGGTGCTCAGGGACGTCCACGAGAGTCGTGCGGTCTGCGTGGTTGCGCCAGTGGACGCGGAAGAGGTTCAGAGGATGCGCGTCGTCGGGCCCGATCGTTCGTAGCTCTTCGCGCACACGCGTGGGGATCAGCCCGGGATCGGCGAGCTGTGCGAACGTGGGCAGCGCCACGCGCGCCTCGCGGAGATGCGCGACTGCACGCTCAAATACGCCGACCTCCACGATCTCCGTCTCAAGCCCAAGTGCGCTCACGACACCTCCTTCGCAATCGGCGTTGACACACACAGGGTCGGCCATCACCGGCGGCTGTCGCATCGGTGACAACCCGCATCCGGGCTGCGCCGAAACCGCATGCGCGCGAAGGCTCATGAATGCGCCTGCCCAGTGCGAGCTGAGCGTTTAGGGTCCGGCGCGTGACCGAGCCGTCCGCACCGAAGCCTCAGTCGCCGGCCGAGCTCGGCTTCGAGCGGGTCGTCTACGAGAAGGCGCCGCCGCGAGCCACGATCACGCTCAACCGGCCGGAACGGTTGAACGCGTTCGACTTTCAGATGCTGCGCGAGCTGGCGAGGGCGTGCGAGGACGCGTCCTGGGACGACGAGATCCGCGTCGTCGTGCTGACCGGTGCCGGGCGCGCGTTCTGCGTTGGTGCCGATCTCAAGGAGTGGTCGGCCGAGTACCTCGGCAACCCACAGGGCTACTGGAAATGGTTCGGCGCCTTCCAGGACGCGCACGACCGCCTGCGCGGGATCGGCAAGCCGACGCTCGCCCGTATCAACGGCGTCTGCGTCGGCGGCGGCAACGAATTCCAGATGGCCTGCGACCTCGCGGTGATGGTCGACGACGCCTACATCCGTCACGTTGGGCTCGAGCATGGCTCGGTGCCCGCCGGCGGCGCCACGCAGTGGCTGCCGGTGATGGTCGGGGAGCGGCGCGCTCGCGAGATCGTCCTGCTCTGTGAGGAGATCAGCGCGCAGCAGGCGCAGGAGTGGGGACTCGTGAACCGCGTCGTTCCGGCTGCGGAGCTCGATGCGACGGTGGACGAGCTCGTCGAGAAGCTCGCAGCCAAGCTTCCCCAGACGACGCGCTATGCAAAACACCAGCTGAACTTCTGGCGAGACCTCTCCTGGAACCAAACCGTGGGGCACGCGCGCGACTGGCTGGCGCTCAGCATGCTGGGAGAGGAGGCGCAGGGCGCCGTCAAGCAGTTCGTGGAGAAGCGAGATGCCTGACTTCACACGCGTCGAGCGCGAGTCGCCGATCGCGGCCGTCTTCCTCGATCGGCCGAAGCAGCTGAACGCGCTCTCTTTGGAGCTGATGGCGGAGCTCGTCGAGGCTCTGCAGGAGCTCGACGCAGACCCGGAGGTCCGTTGCATCGTCGTCGGCGGCTCGGAGCGGGTGTTCGCCGCGGGCGCAGACATCGGCGAAATGGCGACCGCCACGGCGGTCGAGATGTACGTGAGCCGCAGGGTTGATGCCTGGGATGCGATCCGCGCCGTGCGGACGCCGCTCGTCGCCGCCGTCTCCGGCTTCTGCCTCGGCGGCGGCTGCGAGCTGGCGATGGCGTGCGACGTCGTCGTCGCATCCGAGACGGCGGTCTTCGGTCAGCCGGAGACCGGCCTCGGCCTCATCCCCGGAGCCGGCGGCACGCAACGCCTCACGCGTGCGGTCGGCAAGGCGCTCGCGATGGACGTCATCCTCTCTGGCCGCCGCCTTTCCGCCCGCGAGGCGCTCGACACCGGTCTCGTTGCCCGCGTGGTTGCGCGTGAAGCCTGGCTGGGCGAGGCGAAACGGGTAGCTCGAGACATCGCGGCCAAAGGCCCGGTCGCCAGCCAGCTGGCGAAGGAAGCCGTCGTGCGGGCGGACGAGGGCCCGTTGTCGCTCGGCATCGACTACGAGCGGCGCCTGCTCTACCTCGCCTTTTCGTCCGAGGATGCACGAGAAGGTATGGCGGCGTTCGTGGAGAAGCGGCGGCCGCAGTTCGAGGGCCGGTAACCTGCGCCCCCCATGAGCCTGCGTCGCATCCTCGTCGCCACCGACCGTTCGGAGACCGCCGAGCTCGCGGTTCGCTTTGCCGCGGACATGGCGGTGCGCTTCGAGGCGGAGCTTCTGCTCTGCCAGGTGGTCATCCCGCCGGCCCAGGCGCCGCCGCAGGCGAAAGAGGAGCTCACCGAGTACGGCCGCGGCTTCGCGGGCGAGCTCGCCCGCGGGGTGGTCTCGACGGGGGAGGACCCCGCTCAGGCAATCGTCGACGCCGCGGTGGCGGAGGACGCCGACGTGGTCGTCGTGGGCAACATGGGGATGAGCGGGCGCAAGGAGTTCCTGCTCGGCAACGTCCCCAACCGCGTCTCGCACAACTCCGACCGGACAGTCATCATCGTGAACACGCGCCAGCGCTCCGAGCAGGCGCAGAAGAAGAAACGAGGGCTCTTCCGCAAATGAGCGGCACGCAGGAAGCCGACCTGCGCCTACTCGGGCGGGCCACGGAGATCGGGAAGGTGATGGCGCGCTACGGCCTGGGTGAGCGCGGCGCCGCCGACGTGCCGCTCGAGGAGCGCGCAAAGAGCCTCCGCGAAGCACTCGAGGAGCTCGGGCCGACGTTCGCGAAGCTCGGGCAGATCCTCTCCACGCGCCCAGACCTGCTGCCGCCCGAGTTCATCTCCGAGCTCTCGAAGCTCCAGGACGACGTGCCGCCGATGACCGAGGAAGAGGTCGTCGCCGTCATGGAGGAGGAGCTCCGCGTGCCGTGGGAGGACGTGTTCGCGAGCATCGATCCCGAGCCGCTCGCTGCGGGGACAATCGGCCAGGTGCATGCTGCGACGCTGGAGAGCGGTGAGCGCGTGGTCGTCAAGGTGCAGCGCCACGGCGCAGAAGAGGAGATCATGCGCGACCTCGGCCTGCTCGAGCTCTTCGCGGAAAAGGCCGAGCACCGCGACGGCTTACGGCGGCTCGTCGACTTCCCGTCCGTGATCCGCCATCTTTCCGCCTCGCTCAAGCGCGAGCTCGACTTCCGCACGGAGGCGGCGAACGTCGACAGGCTCGCCGAGGTGCTCGAGCGCTACTCGCGTCTCGCGGTTCCGTCCGTCTATCACGAGCTCTCGAGCAAGCGTCTCCTAGTATTGAGCTTCGTCGACGGCGTGCCCGTGCGCGAGGCGCCAGACGTCCCCGAGCGCAGGGACGCCGCGCGCCAGCTGATCGAGTCGTACTACCGGCAGGTGCTCGTCGACGGCTTCTTCCACGCCGACCCGCACCCCGGCAATCTCCTCTGGGCGGACGACACCGTCTACTTCCTCGACTGCGGCATGGTGGGGGAGGTCGACTCGCGCATGCGCGAGCTCGTGTTGCTGCTCGTGATGGCGTTCTGGCAGGAGGACGACGAGTTCCTCGCCGAGGTCGTCCTCCAGCTGGCCGACCAGGAGCTCCCCGACGAGTTCGACCTCAACGCGTTTCAGGGCGAGATCGCCGCACTCGTGCAGAGCGTGCGCGGGCAGTCGCTGCAGGAGATCCAGCTGGGGCCGATCCTCCAGGGCATCACGCAGATCGCGGCCCGCCGCGACGTCCGCCTGCCGGCGGAGATGGCGCTGACGGCCAAGGCACTCGCGCAGATGCAGCTCGCGGCAGCGACGCTCGACCCCGACCTCGACCCCTTCTCCGTCGTCGGACGCTTCCTCGCGCGGCGCCTGTTCGAGCGCGGCCGGGAGGCGATCGACCCCAAGCGGGCGTTCTACGAAGTGCAGAAGGTGAAAGTGCGGCTCTCGGGCCTCGTCTCCGCCGTCGAGCGGCTCGTGGGCGCACGGCCGGGCCAGCGCTTCCAGGTCGACATGAAGGGCATGGGCAGCCTCGAGAACACGATCCGGCGCGCCACGCGCCGCATCTCCCTCGCTATCACCGCCGCGGCCGCGATCATCTCCAGCGGCTTCACGCTCGGCCAGGAAACCGTTGACAACTGGGTGCCGGCCTTATTCGGCAGCATCGGCCTGGCCCTGCTCTTCCTGATGCTCGTCGATCTGTTCTGGAAGAGAGGCTCGAGGTCTTCTAGCTCTTCCTGAGCATCTTCGCGAGCCGCCGCTCCAGGAAAAACGCTATCGCCGTCATGGCGGCACCGAGCAGCAGCCGCTCTCCGCGGCGGACGATGCGGGGGGTCTTCATCCGTCGAGCTCTTCGGGGACGACGTCGACCTCGATGGGCGACCCCTGGCGAACGACGGTCACCGTCAGCGTCTTCGCCGATCCGTTCCTCCGTCATCAGGCGCTGCAGGTCGCCCGCGCTCGATACGGGTGTGCCGTCGAGCGCGACGATCAGGTCCTCGGGCCGTAGCCCGGCCGTCGCCGCCGGACTGCCGTCGACGACCTCCACCACTTCCACCGCGTCCCTCCGTCCCAGCTCGCTGGCGAGCCGGGGAGGCACGGGACGTGGACCGCCCGCGATGCCGATGTAGGCACGGCGGAAGCGGCCCTCTCGCATGAGCGCGCCAACGATCCGCCGGGTCGTGTCGTTGATCGGGACGGCCAGGCCGAGGCCGACGCCGGCGACGGCGGTGTTGATGCCCACAACCCGCGCTGACGCGTCCGCGAGTGCTCCGCCCGAGTTACCGGGATTGAGAGCGGCATCGGTCTGTACGACGTTCTCGACGATGCGACCGGCGGCTGTCGGCAAGGAGCGGCCGAGAGCCGAAACAACACCGGCCGTCACCGAGCCCGCGAAGCCGTGCGGGTTCCCGATCGCGACGACGAGCTGGCCGACCTGGAGACGGTCGGCGTCGCCGAGCGTCGCGGGCGTCAGGTCATCCGTCGTGACTCGCAGGACCGCCAGATCTGACAGGCGATCCGTGCCGACGACGTCGAAGTCGAGCTCGCGGCCGTCGACGAACGCCGCCGTCCCGCCGTCGGCTCCGTCGACGACGTGTGCGGACGTGAGCACGTAGCCGTCGGGCGTCACGGCGACCCCGCTGCCGCCGCCGCTCATCGGCGGCCGTTGAGCCGCTTACTGACCTGGAGGTTGGCGACGGAAGGAGACAGCGTTCGCGCCACCTCCGTCACGACGCGCGAGTACGCGTCGAGAGGCTCCTCGACGTAGGACACGTCGCTGATCAGCTCGAGCCGCGCCATACGGCCACGCTAGCAATCGCCAATCGGGTGGCCGACTGGTGAAGGCAGATTTGTAAGAGTGACTGTCGTGGCGGAACAGCGTCCCCGCGTTGTGATCCTCGGCGGCGGCTTCGCCGGCGTCGGCGCCGTGCAGAAGCTGAAGGACGCGGACGCCGACGTTGTGCTCGTCGACAGGCACGACTACCACACGTTCCAGCCGCTCCTGTACCAGCTGCGACCGGCCTGGTCGAAACTACGATCGTCGGGCACTCACTGCGCGACCTCGTCCACGGGCAGGACAACGCGACCATCCACAAGACGCACGTCACGGGCATCGATCTCGGGGCGCGCACGGTCCAGTTCGATGAACTGGAGCCTCTGACGTACGACTACCTCGTTCTGGCGTTGGGAGCGGAGGTCAACTTCTTCGGGACCGAGGGCGCTGCCGATCATGCATTCCCGATGTACACGCTGACCGATGCACTGCGTCTCAAGAATCACCTCCTCGAGCGCTGGGAGGCGGCGGACAAGGACCCGAGCCTCGTCCGGGACGGGGCGCTGAACGTCGTCGTTGTGGGCGGCGGGCCGACGGGCGTCGAAACCGCGGGCGCGTTGGCGGAGCTCTACCGCGCGGATCTCGCCAAGGACTATCCCGGCGTCGCGCAGGAACAGGCACGCATCGTGCTCGTGGAGGCTGGCCCCGAGCTCTTCTCCATGTTCAAGCCGAATCTCCGCACCTACGCCACGGAGGCCCTGAACAAGCGCACGGTCGAGGTGATGACGGGCGAGAGCGTCGCGTCAGTGTCACCCACTCGTGTCACGCTCCAGTCGGGGAAGGTGCTCGAGGCCCACACGCTCGTGTGGGGCGCCGGCCTGTCCGGCAACCAGCTCGTGCAGTCGCTTGACCTCGAGCTGGAGCGGGGGAACCGCATCGGCGTCGGCCCGGAGCTCGACCTCCCGGATCATCCCGAGGTCTACGTCGTCGGGGACATCGCCGCGATCACGGACGCAAAGACGAAAGAGGTGCTGCCGCAGCTCGGGTCTGTTGCCCTGCAGTCGGGAGAGCACGTGGGCGAAGTGATCTCCCACCGCATCGCCGGCAAGAAGACCAAGCCGTTCGAATACAAGGACAAGGGCACGATGGCTGCGATCGGGCGTGGCGCGGCGGTCGTCCAGATGCTGGGCGGAAAGACCATGAAGGGCAGGAGGGCAACGCTTGCCTGGTTGACCGTGCATTCCGCACTACTGCCGACCAATGAGGACCGCGCAAAGGCGTTGGTCGACTGGGCAGGCGCCGGCCTCACGCACGTGCGCGCAGGCCGGATCACCGTGGATCCCGACGAGGAATAGGGGGAGAGATGGCAGACGCAATCGCTGTAGTCCTCGACGGCCTGGCTGCTCGCGGCCACGAGCCGCGGCTCGAGGGGATGACTGCCGCGGTGCGCTTCGACGTGTTGGACGGGCGACGGACGCAGAACTGGCTACTCACGGTGAAGAACGGAGACATCCAGGTCTCTCGAAAGAACGCGGCAGCCGACCTCGTCATCCGCTGCGATCGGGCGCTCGCCGAGCGGCTGTTCACGGGGAAGGCGAATGCGATGTCGGCAGTCCTGCGCGGCGAGCTGACCGTGGAAGGCAGCGCGGACCTGCTCGTGCTGATTCAGCGGCTGCTGCCCAGACCGCGCACGGCCCGTAAGAAAGGCGTCGCTGCCGGCTACGCGAGGGGGCCGCGATGAGCGAGGTCAAGATCCTCGACGGCAACACCTTCGTCGTCAGCGACGACCGCGGGGACATCGAGGCGTCGCCTGTCGATGCCACCGGTCTCTTCTCGTTCGACACCCGCTTCCTCTCGACCTGGGTGCTGACGGTGAACGGCGAGCGGCTCAACGCGCTCTCGGTAGACGACCTCCAGTACTTCGAGACCCGCTTCTTTCTCGTGCCCGGTACCGGCACCGTGTACATCGACGCGAAGCTGTCCGTGATTCGCCGGCGCGCCGTCGGCGGCGGATTCCACGAAGAGCTGACGATCCTCAATCACAGCGACAAGCCGGTGCGGCTCGAGGTTCGCCTCGCTGCGGGTTGCGACTTCGCGGATCTGTTCGAGGTCAAGGATGCGCTGAAGAAGAAAGGCAAGTACTACGCCCGGGTCACCGGCGGCCGCCTCGTGCTCGGCTACGAGCGGAAGACGTTCAGGCGAGAGACCTCCATCTCGGCGTCGACCCCTGCCAAGGTGGACAAGAACGGCTTGACGTTCACTGTCCGGTTGAAGCCTCAGGCCTCCTGGCAGACCGAGCTGGACGTCGTCCCAGTCCTCGGCTCCTACGCGAGAGCCGGCGTAATGACCGCGGCCAAGCGCCGATCGAAGCTGACCATGGAGAAGGATCTCGGGCGGTGGGTCGCGGACGCGCCGCGGGTCGAGTGCGACTGGGAGCCGCTCAAGGCGACGTACCGGCGCAGCCTCGTCGATATGGCCGCGCTCCGCTTCTCGCCGCCCGTCGCCGGCGGCGCCAACCTGCCTGCCGCCGGCCTGCCCTGGTTCATGACGATGTTCGGCCGGGACAGCATCTTCACGAGCCTGCAAGCGCTGCCGTTCGCCCCCGAGCTCGCGGAGACGACCCTGCGCGCGCTCGGGGCCTGGCAGGGCAGCGGGCTCGACGACTTCCGGGACGAGGACCCCGGCCGCATCCTGCACGAGATGCGCTACGGAGAGATGACGGCTTTCGAGGAGCGGCCTCACTCTCCGTACTACGGCTGTGCCGACGCCACACCGCTCTACGTGGTGCTGCTCGACGAGTACGAGCGCTGGACCGGTGACCGCAAGGCCGTACGGGAGCTCGAGCACGTGGCCAGAGCGGCTCTCAACTGGATCGACGAGTACGCCGACCTTCTCGGCACCGGCTACGTCTGGTACCAGCGCCGCAACGAGAAGACCGGCCTCGAGAATCAGTGCTGGAAGGACTCCTGGGACTCGATCTCCTACCGAGATGGCCGGCTGCCCGGCTTTCCGCGGGCGACGTGCGAGCTGCAGGGCTACGCCTACGACGCAAAGTTGCGCGGAGCACGCCTTGCGCGCCTTGTGTGGAAGGACGTGGAGCTTGCGGACCGGCTGGAGCAAGACGCAGCAGATCTCAAGCGCCGCTTCAACCGCGACTTCTGGGTGGAGGACGGCGAGTACTTCGCCCTGGCTCTCGACACGGAGGGGAAGCAGGTGGACGCCCTCGCCTCGAACAACGGCCATCTGCTCTGGAGCGGCATCGTGGATCAGTCCAAGGCAAAGGCGGTCGCGGGGCAACTGCTGGGCCCGAAGCTCTTCTCCGGCTGGGGCGTTCGCACGCTGGCCGAGGGCGAAGCGCGCTACAACCCCATCGGCTACCACGTCGGCACGGTCTGGCCGTTCGACAACTCGTTCATCGCGTGGGGCCTGCGCCGGTACGGCTTCAAGGAGGAGGCCGCCCGCATCGCCGCCGGCATCCTCGACGCCGCCGACTTCTTCGCCGGGCGCCTGCCCGAGGCGTTCGGTGGCTACCCGCGCCAGCAGACGAAGTACCCGGTGCAATACCCGACGGCATGCAGCCCGCAGGCCTGGTCGACCGGGACGCCGATGCTCCTCCTGCAGGACGATGCTGGGCCTCGAGCCCAAGGACGAGCATCTCGTGATGGACCCGGCGCTGCCGAGCCACATCGGGCACCTCGAGCTGCTCGACATCCCCGGCCGGTGGGGTCGAATCGACGCGTTCGGCCGCGGGCGAGTCGACGTTAGCGCGCAACCCAAGCCTCGCCCGCGGGCGAAAGCTCGCCCGAAATCGAAACGGTAGGTGCCCGAGACGAAGGGGAAGTCACTGGAGGGAGATCCAGAAGGCCCGGGCAGAGCACGACGAGAGGCGGAGCGCGCCCAAGGCTCCGGCGCTCCAGGTCGATCTGGAATGAGTGAAAGGGAAGGGAAAAGCACATGAGCGCAACAGCAGCTCCACAGTCGACCGGCGCCGCGAGAGACGTCGACCCGCAGCCGGCCGATGTCCTCGTGATCTTCGGAATCACGGGGGACCTCGCGCGTGTGATGACGTTCCAGTCGCTGTACCGGCTCGAGAAGCGCGGGCTCCTCGACTGCCCCATCGTCGGCGTTGCTTTCGACGACTGGACACTCGAGCAGCTCGTGCAACGCGCACGCGACTCCATCGTCGCAACGGGCGAGCAGCTCGACGAGGAGGTCTTCACTCGGTTCGCGAAGCGGCTGTCGTACCACCACGGAGACTTCACGGACGACGCCACGTACGCCGAGGTGGCGGACGCCATCGAAGGCGCGAAGAGCCCGGTCTTCTACCTCGAGGTCCCGCCGTTCGCTCTTCGGCACGGTCGTCGGCGGCCTCGCGAAGGCCGGCGTGACGGCGAACTCGAGAGTCGTCGTCGAGAAGCCTTTTGGGCACGATCAAGCTTCGGCTCGGGCTCTCGCCGAAGAGCTGCACCAGTACATCGACGAGTCGCAGCTTCTGCGCATCGACCACTACCTCGGGAAGATGGGCCTCGAGGAGATCCTCTACCTCCGCTTTGCGAACACGATGCTCGAGCCGGTCTGGAACCGGAACTACGTCGAGTCCGTCCAGATCACCATGGCCGAGGACTTCGGCGTCGAGGACCGGGGCCACTTCTACGATCCCGTCGGCGCGCTTCGCGACGTCGTCGTCAACCACCTGATGCAGGTCGTCGGGATGACCGCGATGGAGCCGCCCGCAGGTGGCGACGCGAAGACGCTCCAGGACGCGAAGGTCGCGCTCTATCGCGCGATCAACCCTGCCGACCCAGCGCACTATGTGCGCGGCCAGTACGACGGCTACCTCACGCATCGACGGCGTCGCTCCCGACTCGACGACCGAGACCTATACCGCGCTCCGCTTGGATATCGACAACTGGCGCTGGTCGGGCGTTCCCTTCTTCATCCGCGCCGGCAAGCGGCTGCCGGTGACGCAGACGGAAGTCCGCCTCGTCTTCAAGCATCCGCCGAAGCTCGGCTTCGCGGCGCTCGACCGCAGGCCCGGACCCGAACCAGCTCGTGATCAAGCTCGATCCGTCCACAGGTGCACGGATCGTCCTCGACGCCCGCCGGGCCGATGCCGCCAGCGCAGCGCCGATCCTGTTCGACGTCGAGTTCGCGGAGATGGGCGGTGAGGGTGCGACCCCGTACGAGGTCCTGCTCCACGCAGCGCTGGTCGGCGAGAGCACGCGTTTCACGACGCCAGGACGGAGTCGAGCAGACGTGGCGGATCATGCAGCCGCTGCTCGACTCGCCGCCCCCGGTGAATGCTTACGAGCCGGGCTCGTGGGGCCCAGAGGCTGCGGACGAGCTCGTGGCCGGGCATGGCCGCTGGCGCGACCCGTGGATCGAGCCATGACGTCGGTCGCGGCTGGGGAGGAGCGCCAGGCGCAGAGCGCGGCTGCGCCTTCGCCGTTCACGCCGATCGCTGACTACGGCTTCATCTCCAACTGCCATACGGGAGCCCTCGTGGCGCCGGACGGCGCGATCGATTGGCTCTGCGTGCCCCGCTTCGACTCGCCGAGCGTGTTCGGCAGCCTTCTCGATCGGGGAGCCGGCACGTTCGGCGTCGCCCCCTTTGGCATCAACCACCCGACCGCGCGGGTCTACGAGCCGGGGACGAATGTCCTCGCCACGACGTGGAAGACGCCGAACGGCTGGATTCTCGTGCGTACCGCGCTGACGATGGGGCCGATAGAACACGAGGACGAGATCACACCTCACACACGGCCGCCGGCCGACGACGACGCAGACCACATGCTCGTCCGCACCGTCGAATGCCTCGAGGGTCGCGTCGAGGTCGAGCTCATCTGCGAGCCCGTCTTTGGCTACGGCCGTGAGCCGGCGACGTGGGCATTGGTGGACGACAGTCGCCATACGGCCGATGCGACGGGTGCAGGACAGACAATTCGCCTCCAGACGGACCTCGCGCTCGGCATCGAAGGCGAGCGAGTGAGGGCACGCCATGTGCTCGAGCCCGGCGAGCGAATCTATTGCGCCATCTCGTGGGCTGAGCAGCTCGCGGTGCCCGCAGACGTCGACGACGCTGACAGGCGGATCGCCACGACGGCGCGTTTCTGGCGTTCCTGGCTGAACAGAGCGCGGATCCCCGACCATGAGTGGCGTGACCCGATCCAGCGTTCGGCTCTGGCGGTGAAGGGACTTACGTACATGCCGACGGGCGCCACTGTGGCGGCGCTCACGACGTCGCTCCCGGAGACGCCCGGTGGGGAGCGCAACTGGGACTACCGCTACACCTGGATCCGAGACTCGACGTTCACGCTGCAGGCACTCCACTACCTGAACCTCGACTGGGAGGCCGACGAGTTCATGGAATTCGTCGCCGATGTGGAGGCGAACGACGACGGCGGGCTGCAGATCATGTACGGGATCGACGGGCGGCGCGACCTGACGGAGTCGACGCTGGACCATCTCTCGGGATATGCAGGGGCTCGCCCGGTGCGGATCGGCAACGGCGCCTTCGACCAGCGGCAGAACGACGTCTTTGGTGCCGCTCTCGACTCCATCCTCCTGCACACGCGCCGGAGCAAGCGGCTGCCGGCTCGGCTGTGGCCGATCATTCACGCGCAGGCAGAGTGCGCCGTGGGCGTGTGGCGAGAGCCCGACCAGGGCATCTGGGAGGCACGGGGCGCGCCGCAGCACTACGTCTCGTCGAAGCTCATGTGCTGGGTTGCGCTCGACCGCGCGGCGAAGCTCGCCGAGATCCGAGGCGATCCGGAACTCCAGAAGACGTGGCAGGGGGTCGCCGAAGAGATCCGCTCGGACATCCTCGAGCACGGTGTCAGCGAGCGGGGCGTCCTGCGCCAGCACTACGAGACCGACGCGCTGGATGCGTCCCTGCTGCTGGCGGCCCTGTTCGGGTTTCTGCCCGGTGACGACGATCGCCTGCGGAAGACCGTGCTGGCGGTCGCCGACGAGCTGACGGAAAACGGCTTCGCGCTCCGCTATCGAACCGAGGAGACAGACGACGGTCTCTCCGGCGAGGAGGGGACGTTTCTCATCTGCTCCTTTTGGCTCGTGTCCGCGCTTGCGATCGTCGGTGAGCAGCAGCGCGCGCACGACCTCATGGAGCGCCTGCTGCGAATCGCTTCGCCTCTCGGTCTCTACGCGGAGGAGTTCGACGTCGCGACCGGCCGCCACCTCGGCAACTTCCCGCAGGCGTTCTCCCATCTGGCCCTGATCGAGGCGGCCGGACGGATCATCCTCGCTGAGCGAGTAGACGAGCTCTCTTAAAGGGGGTCGCATGGACACCTACGACGTGATCATCATCGGCACCGGCGCGGGCGGAGGAACGCTCGCGCGGCATCTCGCACCCTCGGGTAAGCGCATCCTCCTGCTGGAGCGCGGAGACTGGCTTCCCCGCGAGCCGCAGAACTGGTCGGACCAGCACGTGTTCGTGGACAACCGCTACGTCTCGCCGGACACCTGGTACGACGAGAAGGGCAAGCCGTTCCAGCCGGGGATCCACTACTGCGTCGGAGGATCGACGAAGCTCTACGGCGCTGCCCTCTACCGGTTGAGGGCAGAGGACTTCGGAGAGCTCCAGCACCACGACGGAATCTCACCGGCCTGGCCCATTGCCTACGACGAGCTGGAGCCGTACTACACGCTCGCCGAGCAGCTGTACCAGGTGCACGGCGCCCGCGGCGAGGACCCGACGGAGCCGCCGGCGAGCGCCCCGTACCCGCACCCGGCCGTCTCGCACGAGCCGCGCATCCAACAGCTCGCGGACGATCTCGTGGCGGCGGGTCACCACCCCTTCCACGCGCCGTGCGGGATCATGCTCGACGAGTCGAACCCAGCCGTTCTCGACGTGCATCCGCTGTGCGACCTGCGACGGCTTCCCGTGCCTCGTGCATGCGAAGTCGGACGCCGAGGTGCTCGGCGTTCGCCCGGCTCTCGAGCATCCAAATGTCACGCTGTTGACGAACGCCAGGGCCACCAAGCTCGAGACGAACGACGGAGGCACGGCCGTCACCGGTGTCGTCGTCGATCGGAATGGGGCGGAGGAGCGGTTCTCCGCCGACATCGTCGTGGTCGCCTGCGGTGCGGCCAATACGGCCAAGCTGCTCCTGGAGTCGGCGAACGACCGGCACCCGAACGGCCTCGCGAACGGCTCCGACCAGGTCGGTCGCCACTACATGTTCCACGACTCGACCGCCGTCCTCGCGCTCTCGCGTGAGGAGAACCACACCGCGTACCAGAAGACCCTCGGGCTCAACGACTTCTATTTCGGTAGCGACGACTTCGAGTACCCGCTGGGGAACGTCCAGATGGTCGGCAAGTCGACGGCGCCGATGTTCCGCGGCGAGCGTCCGGAGGAGACGAAGCTCGCGCCCGAGTGGACGCTGGAGAGGATGGCGCGTCATGCCATCGACTTCTGGCTCTCGACCGAGGACCTGCCGCGCCCTGACAACCGGGTCACCGTCGACGGTGACGGCAAGCTGACGCTCACGTACAAGGAGACGAACGCCGAGGCCAAGAAGCATCTCTACGGGAAGGTCAAGTCGCTGCTCGGAAAGCTCGACATGAATCCCGGCCACCTCATCCACAGGTTCGCGTACATGAAGAACGACATCCCGGTCGCCGGCTGCGCGCACCAGGCGGGCACGTGCCGCTTCGGGACGGATCCTTCGACGTCGGCTCTGAACGTGGACTGCCGGGCACACGAGGTCGACAACCTGTACGTCGTCGACACGAGCGTCTTCCCGAGCATCGGGGCCGTGAACCCGGCGCTGACGGCAATGGCGAACTCGCTTCGCGTCGGCGACCACCTGCTCGAGCGGATGAAGTAGCGCGCGAGCGGCGAGCGAGATCGATGGCGACCCAGGCGGAGAGGACGGTCGTCTATGCCGCAGGCGTGGTGCAGGGCATCGCGCTCGTCACGTTCCCTGCCGCGAGCACGATCCTCACCGATCCGGACGAGTACGACCTCTCCAGCACGCAGTACGGCGCGCTCTTCCTGCCCCAGGTGATCACCGCGATCACCGCGGCATTGCTCGGTGCCGGTCTCAGCGGTCGCTTCGGTACCAAGCGCATTTACCTCGTGGGTCTCACCGCGAGCCTCGTCTCGATGGCTCTCCTTCTCGTGAGCTCGTTCCTGACCGACGACCAGTCGCTCGCGTACGGCTTGCTGCTCCTGGCCACCGCGAGCCTCGGAGCAGGCTTCGGCTTCACCGTGCCCGCGCTCAACACCCTCACTGCGGCGTTCAACCCGAATGCGGTCAGCCGCTCGATCCTCGTGCTCAACGCCCTTCTCGGGCTGGGAACCGTGCTGGCTCCCGTCTTCGTCGCGATATTTGACGGGCTGGGGTTCTGGTGGGGTCTTCCACTGATGTCGGCCGCTCTGCTCGTCGTGCTCATCGTCGTGAGCCTGGGTCTTCCGCTGCAGGTCGCGGTCACCCGTGCCGCGACGGCGTCCGCGCGGCTCGCGATCCCAAGACGGTTCTGGGTGTATGCGGCTTTCGCCGTCCTCTACGGCATTTGCGAGACGGTCAACGGCAACTGGTCTCAGCTGGATATGACGAGCGAGCTCGGCGCTTCGACGACAGAAGCGGCGCTGGCGCTGACGGCCTTCTGGGGGATGGTGACGGCGGGGCGAGTCGTCTTCGCCGCCGTCCAGCGCATCGTCCCCGCCAGGCTGACGTACCACGTGCTGCCGTTCGTGCTCGCGGGGGCGTTCGTGGTCATCTGGTTGCTCCCCGAGGACGAGCCCGCTCTCGGCATTCTCGCGTTCGGCCTCGCGGGGCTCGGGTGCTCGGCGCTTCTGCCGCTCACGATCAGCTTCGGCCAGGAGGAGCTGACCGCCGTCGCGGCCGCGGCGGCCGGCGGCGTGATCGCCTTCTATCAGCTTGGGTACGGGATCGCGGCATTCGGCGTCGGCCCGCTCTTGGACAGCGGCGTCGAGCTCCCGACGGTCTACGCCTTCGCCGCAGCTATCGCCGTCGCGATGGGCCTGTGGTCCTTCGTCGTCGCCGGCCGAAGGCCGAGCCCGGCGTCCCTGCATCCACGGCCGGGATGAGCGTGGTCGCGCCGTCGGGCGAGCAGATAGAGATCGAGCTCGGGGATCAGCGGGTCGTGGTCACCGAGGTCGGAGCCGGCCTGCGGGTCTATTCCGTCGGAGATCACGACGTGGTGAACGGCTACGGCGACGACGAGATGGCGACGGCCGGCCGCGGGCAGGTGCTGATCCCGTGGCCGAACCGGCTCGAAGACGGTCGGTACGAATTCGAGGGGCGCGAGCATCAACTCCCGCTCACCGAGCCCGAGCGCGCAAACGCGATCCACGGCCTGGTCCGCTGGTCGGCGTGGAACGTGGCCGCTCGCGAGCCCAATCGGGTTGTCATGGAGTCCAGGCTCCATCCCCAGCCTGGCTACCCGTTCACCCTGGACCTCAGCATCGAGTACGCACTCTCCGACAAGGGCCTTGCCGTGCGGACGACTGCGACGAACGTCGGGCCCGATCGCTGTCCGTACGGTTGCGGAGCACACCCGTACCTCACCGTCGGCACCGAGACCGTCGATGCCACGGTTCTGCGGGCGCCGGCGCGAACGGTGCTCCAGGCGGACGGCCGGGGCATCCCGACAGGCGCGACACCCGTCGCCGGTACCGATTACGACTTTCGGGAGCCTCGGGCCATCTCCGGCACGAGGCTCGACCACGGGTTCACCGACCTCGAGCGAGACGAGGACGGCCTGGCCACGGTCGAGCTCGCGAACCCCGACAGCGGGGTCGCCCTCGCGTTGTGGGTCGACGAGAGCTACCCGTACCTGATGCTGTTCACGGGCGATCTTCCGGAGGTGGAGCGTTGCGCCCTCGCCGTCGAGCCGATGACATGTGCGCCGAACGCGTTCCGGAGCGGCGAGAGTCTCATCGTCCTCGAGCCCGGCGGTTCAGTCACGAGCACGTGGGGCATCAGCGCGAGCGTCGCGTAACTCGGGTGCGGGCATCGGCGGGCTCGCACCCGATGGGCTAGGCTCGGACGTCATGTCCGAGGTCGAGGTCACGCGGGACGGCGGCGTGCTCACGCTCACGCTCAACCGCCCGGACGTGCTCAACGCTTTCAACACCGCCATGCACAAGGCCTTCCAGGCGGCGCTCAAGGAAGCGGGCGACGCCTCGGTGCGCGCAGTCGTGGTCACCGGCGAAGGCCGCGGCTTCTGCGTCGGCCAGGACCTGACCGAGTTCCAGGAGGGCGCAGGTGACATCGGCGACCGCCTGCGCGCCGGCTACCACAAGAACATCCTCGCCATCCGCGGCCTCG
This sequence comes from uncultured Actinomycetes bacterium, assembly GCA_963711315.1. Classification (GTDB taxonomy): domain Bacteria; phylum Actinomycetota; class Thermoleophilia; order Gaiellales; family Gaiellaceae; genus PALSA-612. The sequence continues at coordinate 775,070 of CAVQDQ010000003.1, read as the reverse complement.
AGAAGCCGGTGATCGCCGCAGTCAACGGGCCTGCCGCGGGCGCCGGCCTTTCGCTCGCATGCGCGTGCGACATCCGTATCGCCGGAGAGTCGGCGAGCTTCGTGCCCGCCTTCATCGGCATCGGCCTCGTTCCCGACTCGGGCGGCTCGTACTTCATCGCGCGGCTGCTCGGTGCGCCGCGCGCGTTCGAGTGGATGTCGCAGAACCGGAAGCTCTCGGCGGCCGACGCAATGAGCTGGGGGCTCGTCACCGAGGTCGTCGCAGACAAGACGCTCCCGGCGCGAGCGGCCGAGCTCGCCGGTCGGTACGCCCAGGCGCCGACGCGAGGCGTCGGCATGACGAAGCGGCTGTTCGACAACGCACAGACCGCGACGCTCGACGAGCAGCTCGAGCTGGAAGCGCAGCTGCAGGCGGCTGCGACGCAGACGGACGACTTCCGCGAGGGCGTCACTGCCTTCCTCGAGAAGCGCCCGCCGCAGTTCACCGGCAGTTGAACGTCTCAACGGTCGACTACCACACGGCGGGCGAGCCGTTCCGCATCGTCACCGGCGGCGTCGACCCGCTTCCCGGCCGCACGATCCTCGACAAGCGCCGGCACGCCCTCGAGCACGTCGACGACGTCCGCCGCCTGCTCGTCAACGAGCCGCGCGGCCACGCCGACATGTACGGCTGCTTCGTCACCGAGCCGGAGGACGACGGTGCGGACCTCGGCGTCGTCTTCTTCCACAACGCGGGCTACTCGACCGCCTGCGGTCACGGCACGATCGCGCTCGTCACCTGGGCGCTCGAGAGCGGCGTGGTGGACGCGGCCGAGCCGGAGACGCGCGTCGTCGTCGACTGCCCCTCGGGGCGGCTCGAGACGGTGGCGCGGGTCGAGGACGGTGACGTGAAGGCCGTGCGCTTCCGCAACGTGCCCGCCTATGTCCACGCCCGCGGCCTGGAGGCGGCCGGACGTACCGTCGACATCGCCTTCGGCGGCGCTTTCTATGCCTTCCTCGAGGAGCGGGTCGCTCCGGCCGAGCTGCCGCGCCTGATCGAGCTCGGGCGCGCCGTCAAGGCCGACCTCGAGCGCGACCACGAGATCGCCCATCCGCTGGAGCCGGAGCTACGCGACGTCTACGGCGTCGTCTTCTGGCAGCACGAGGAGGACGGGCCGCCGCCGGTGCAGCGGAACGTCACGGTGTTCGCCGACGGGGAGGTCGATCGCTCGCCCTGCGGCAGCGCGACATCGGCGCGAATGGCGCTGCTCGACGTGCCCGAGCTGCGCCATCTCAGCGTCATCGGCACGGAGTTCCGCGCGTGGATCGTCGGCCGGACGGAGGTAGCCGGCTGCCCGGCGGTGATCACCGAGGTCGAGGGCTCGGCCCACCGCACGGGCACGCACGAGTTCGTCCTCGAGCCCGAGGACGAGCTCGGCACCGGCTTCCTCCTCCGCTAGCCGAACTCGGCTGCAGCCTCCTCGACGGTCGAGACGGGGCCGACGCAGACATCCTCGCCGTCGAAGAGCTCCAGCCACTCCGCGAGCGAGCGCGTGGCGATCACCGCAGCCAGGTCGTCGCCGGCTGCGGGTTCGTACTGGCGTGCGACCAGGTCGTCGCGCTCGAGGAGCTGGCACAACCGCTGCCAGAACTTCGGCTCCAGCGCGGCGACCGTGAGAAAGCGGCCGTCGGCCGTCGGGTAGATCGAATAGCAGGGAGCACCGCCCGTGAGCAGCCGGGGCACGACGACGTCGCCGCCGCGCCGATGCGCGACCAGCCGGTGCGCTCCGTGCGTCATCGAGATCGTGATGCGCCGCCCGCGACCTGTTCGGCTGCGCTCCAGGAGCGCCGCGAGGATGTCGACGATGGCGCAGAGGGCACCGGCCGCGAGGTCCGCGGCCTGCACGGGAGGTATCCCGGGAGCGGTGTCGGCGAGCGCGCCCGCCCAGCCCATGTAGTTGAGGTCGTGGCCTGCGCGCCGGGCATGACGGCCTTCGTCGCCGAAACCGGTGATCGCGCAGACGACGGCGGTCTCGGGAACCCGGAGCCCCAGCCGCTCGAACACACCGGGCCGGAAGCCGTCGAGGATGATGTCGGCGCCGTCGCAGAGGTCCTGAGCGACCGGTGAGCCCGACGCACGGTCCCACGTGACGATTTCCTTGCCCGCGTTCACCGCGTCGTACCACGCCGGCGCGCCGTGCTGCATCGGGTCGCCCTCCGGCGGCTCGACCTTTACGACGCGCGCGCCCAGTCGCATCAGCTCGCGGCTCGCGTACGGCCCCGGCAGCTGGCGCGTGAAGTCGACGACGAGGTGGCCGGCGAGCGGTTGCATGCGCGGCGAACCTACCACTACGCTTCTCGCGTTGACTGACCGGTCAATCGCCTCGCAGGAGAAGCGGCGGCAGATACGCGACGCCGCCGTGCGGACGTTCGCCGAGAAGGGCTACCACGCGACGCGTGTCGGCGACATCGCCGAGGAGGCCGGCGTCGCGTACGGGCTCGTCTACCACTACTTCCCCTCGAAGGAGGACATCCTCGAGACGATCTTCCGCGAGACCTGGACCGAGCTCCTGGCGGCGATCCGCGACGTCGAGGAGGCAGACGTGCCGGCAGCCGAGCAGCTGCGGCAGGTGACGGCGATCCTCTTGCGCGCGTGGCGGCGCCAGCCCGACCTCGTGCGCGTGCTCGTGCGTGAGGTGGCGCGCAGCCCGGGCGTGCAGCAGCGCGTGAACGAGATCGGCGAGGTCTTTGCCGCGCTCGAGCGCATTGTCGCGCGCGGCCAGGCGGGAGGCGAGTTCCGCGCGGACATCGAACCGCGGCTCGCGAGCTGGATCCTCTACGGCGCGATCGAGGAGATCCTCACGGGCTGGGTTCTGGGACAGCTACCCGACAGCGACGACGAGGTTGCGCTCGCCGAGCGCACGGTCGTCTCACTCGTCGTCTCCGGCCTCTCGCCCGCGGCGACGACGGCATGAACTCCACCCGCAGCTCTCTCATCTGGCTGTTGGGGCTCGGTGCGTTCGGGCTGGCGTTCTCGATCACCACGACCGCTGCCTACCTGCCGCCGTTGCTCGCCGAGTTCACGGACTCCCAGACCGTGATCGCGGCCGTGCTCGCCGCGGAAGGACTGTTCGCGCTTACCGTGCCACTCGTCATCGGCCCTTGGAGCGACACCTTCCTGACTCCGATGGGCCGTCGTCGCCCGTTCATGCTCGTCGCCATCATCCCCATGGGCTTCTGCCTCGCGCTCGTCGCGTTCATGCCCAACATCTGGACGACGGCATTCGTCGTGATGGCGTTCTTCTTCGCGTATTACGTCTACGAGCCGCCGTACCGAGGCCTCTACCCCGACCTCCTGCACGAGAGCGTCTTCGCGCGTTCCCAGGGCGTCCAGCACATCCTGCGCGGGATCGCCCTCGGAGCCGCCCTCGTCGGCGGCGGCTTCCTGCTCAGCGTCTGGGATCCGGCGCCGTTCCTCCTCGCCGCCGTTGTCACGACGGTGGCCTGCGGCGCGGTCGTGCGCTGGGTGAGAGAAGACGGCGGCGAGAGCCGCGTCTACAAGGGCATCCGCGCGTACCTCGGCATGAGCCGCGACATCTTTCTGCACCTGCCCGACGTGCGGATGTTTCTGTTCGCCATGGCGTGCTGGGAGGGCACGTTCGCCGCGATGCGGACGTTCGTCGTCCTCTACGTCACCAAGGGACTCGACCAGTCGCTGACCGTCTCTTCGACGATCCTCGCCACCGTCGCAGCCGGCTATACGTTCGCAGCCATCCTCGCCGGGCCGATCGGCGACCGCGTCGGCGCTGCCCGCGTCGTCTTCTGGTCCTCGGTCGTCTACGCGACGGGACTGCTCATCGCCGGCTTCGCCCAGAGCTGGCAGAGCTGGTACTACGCGATCATCTTCCCGGTCGCCGTCGCCGGCGGCATGGTGATGACCCTGTCGTGGGCCATCCTCTTCCGCCTGATGCCGCCCGAGCAGCGGGGCGCGATCTCGGGTATCGCGACGACGACGAAGGGCTGGGCCCTCATCTTCGGGCCGCTGCGTCGCGGGGTTGCTGATCGACCTCTCCGAGCCGTATCTCGACGCCACGGACGGCTATCAGATCCTCTGGCCGTTCTGCGCGCTGCTCGTGTTCGTGTCGATCCCGATCGTGGCCCGCGTCTGGCGGGAGACTGAGGTTCCGGAGCCTGAGCCCGAATCCGTCTAGCGAAACGCGTTGTGACCGGTGAGGGCGTTGCCGACCACGAGCGTATGCACCTCGTGCGTGCCCTCGTACGTGAGCACCGACTCGAGGTTGTTCATGTGCCGGATCACCGGGTATTCGAGCGTGATGCCGTTGCCGCCGAGGATCGTCCGCGCGGTGCGGCAGACCTCGAGCGCGCCGCGCACGTTGCCCATCTTGCCCATGCTCACCTGTTCGGGCCGTAGCGTGCCCTCGTCCTTCATGCGTCCCAGGTGGTGGGCGACGAGGAGGCCGCGGTTGATCTCGAGCGCCATCTCCGCGAGCTTCTGCTGTGTCAGCTGGTACGCGGCGATCGGCTTGCCGAACACGAGCCGCCCCTCGGCGTAGTCGAGCGCGGCTTCGAAGCACGCCCGCGCCGAGCCGACGGCGCCCCAGACGATGCCGTGCCGCGCCTCGTCGAGGCACGAGAGCGGCCCGCGCAGGGTCGTTCGAGCCGGGAAGGAGGTTCGCGTCGGGGACGCGGACGTCGTCGAGCACGAGCTCGGACGTCACCGAGGCACGGAGCGAGAGCTTGCGGTGGATCTCGGGCGCGCTGAACCCCGGCATGCCTTTCTCGACGAGGAAGCCGCGGATCTCGTCGTCCTCCGTACGCGCCCACACGACCGCGACGTCGGCGATGGAGCCGTTCGTGATCCACATCTTCGAGCCGGAGAGAATCCAGTCGGAGCCGTCGCGGCGGGCGTGCGTGCGCATCGATCCCGGGTCTGAGCCGGCGTCCGACTCGGTGAGCCCGAAGCAGCCGATCGCCTCGCCGGCGTGCATCGCGGGCAACCACCGCTCCTTCTGCTCTTCGGATCCCCAGCGCCAGATGGCGAACATCGCGAGCGAGCCCTGGACGGAGCAGGCGCTGCGGACGCCGGCGTCGCCCGCCTCGAGCTCGAGGCACGTCAGGCCGTAGGCGACCGAGCTGGAGCCGGGCAGGCCGTAGCCGTGGAGATGCATTCCGAACAGGCCGAGCTTCGCCAGCTCCGAGTAGATCTCGCGCGGCAGCACGCCCTGCTCGAACCACTCGCCGATCTCCGGCAGCACGCGCTCGCGGACGAACTGGCGCACGGTGTCGCGAATCGCGCGCTCCTCGTCGGAGAGCAGCGCGTCGATGGCGAGGAAGTCGCGCGGGTCGAGCTGGGGCGGCGCGGAGGTCTGTGTTGCCACGAAATGAGGTTAGTCGAGGAGTGCGGCGAGCGCCGCGTCCACGTCGTCCTCGGTGTTGTAGAGGTGGAACGACGCCCGCAGCGAGCCGTCGCGCACGGCCGCGCGGATGCCGGCTTCCAGCAGCCGCTGCTCGGCGCCCGGGAGGTCGGCGGAAACGATGGCCGAGTTGCCTTCCGCGAGGCCGAGACCGGCACGGAAGCGGTTGGCGAGCGCGAGATCGTGGTCGTGGACGGCCTCGACACCGATCTCGCGGAGAACGGCCAGTGACGGCTCGGTGGCCACCCAGGAGAACCAGGCGGGGGAGAGATCGAGCCGTCGCGCATTCGCCGCCAAGCGCAGGTGGGGGTCGTAGTAGTGCCCAAAAGGATCCTCGGCGGCGAACCAGTTGGCGGCCAGCGGCGGCGTCTGCTCGAGAGCCCGCTCGCTGAGTGTGAGGAAGGCCGTGCCGCGCAGCGACATGAGCCACTTGTACGCCGCGCAGGCCGTTGCGTCGAAACGCGACGCGTCGAACGGCAGCCAGCCGATAGCGTGTGTCGCGTCGACCATGGTGAACGCATCATGGGCGGCGGCTGCGGCTGCCACGGCGTCGAGGTCGGCGACGGTGCCGTCGGACGACTGCACGGCGCTGAAGGCCACGACGTCGGTGTCACCGTCGATCGCCTCGGCCAGCTGCGCGAGCGGCGCCGTAACTACCTCGAAACGGCCCTGCGCGAGGAACGGCCACGTCAGCGAGCTGAAGTCGACCTCCGGGACGAGCACGCGTGAGCCGTCAGGCAGGCCCGACGCGACGAGCGCGACGAGGTACGAGACGCTCGCGCCCGTGGCCACGCGCTCGACCGGGACGCCCACGAGTGCCGCAAAGTGCTCGCGCGCGCGGTCGGTCGCTCCGCACCAGTCCTCCCAGCTCGTGCGGCCGTGGCGCCAGTCGGCGAGTGCCTGCTCGAGCGCCTCCCAGGCCGGCGTCGGGGGGAGGCCGAACGACGCGGTGTTGAGGTAGGGCCCTGCCGGCTGCCATAGCGAGCGCACCTCAGCGATCTCGAGCACCGCCGAATCATCCCAGCCTTGACGCGGCGGGCGCATCCGCTCTAACATTGACTGACTAGTCAATCGAATCGCTGAGGAGAGCCCCACCATGGCTGTAGTCGAGCAGTGCCGCCGCTACGGGCCCGTCGTTCGCGCTCTCGGACGAGCAGAAGGCGCTGCGAGAGCTCGCACGCGAGTTCGCCGAGAAGGAGATACGGCCCAAGGCGGCCGAGTACGACGAGCATCAGACTCACGCGGCCGAGGTGGTCGCCAAGGCTCACGAGGTCGGGCTCATGAATCTCCACGTCCCGGCCGAGTACGGCGGGCCGGAGCTCTCGCTGTTCGAGGGCGTGCTCGTGAGCGAAGAGCTGTGCTGGGGGTGCGCCGGCATCGGCACGTCGATCATCTGTTCCGGCCTCGGCGCCGGCCCGGTGGTCATCGCCGGCACGGACGAGCAGAAGCGGACGTGGTTGAGCCCGCTCATCGAGGAGCCGCTGCTCTGCTCGTTCGGCCTCACCGAGCCCGACGCCGGCTCGGATGTGGCGCGGATGAAGTCGACGGCCGTGCGGAAGGGCGACGAGTACGTCCTGAACGGCTCGAAGACCTTCATCACGAATGCCGGGCACGCGGCCTGGACGGTCGTGTTCGCGAAGACGGACTCCGACGCGGACCACCGCGGCATCTCGGCCTTCGTCGTGCCCATGGATACGCCGGGCGTGACGATCGAGAAGCACCTCGACAAGATGGGGCAGCGCGCAACTGACACGTCCGCGTTCTCCTTCACCGACGCCGTTGTCCCCGCCGCGAACCGGCTGGGGGAGGAGGGCGACGGCTTCAAGATCGCGATGCAGACGCTCGATACGACGCGTCCCGGCACGGCGATCGGCGCCGTCGGCGTCGCTCAGGCGGCGTACGAGTACGCGGCCGCGTACTCGAAGGAGCGCGTGACCTTCGGCCAGCCGATCGCGATGAACCAGGGCATCAACTTCCTGATCGCGGACATGGCCACGAACATCGAAGCCGCGCGACTCCTCTGCTGGCAGGCGGCGTGGATGCTCGACGCCGGCTACGGCCGCAAGGCGACGCTCTACTCGTCCATGGCCAAGCGCTTCGCCGCTGACATGGCGATGGAGGTGACGACGGACGCGGTGCAGATCTTCGGCGGCTACGGGTACATCAAGGAGTACCCGGTCGAGAAGCTCATGCGCGACGCGAAGCTCTACCAGATCTACGAGGGCACCTCGCAGATTCAGCGGCTCGTCATCGCCCGCGACGTCCTCATGCCCGGCGGCTAGTGGCCCTGGAGATCGATCTTTCGGGGCGAGTCGCCCTCGTCACGGGTGGCTCGCGCGGCCTCGGACGGCAGGACGCGCTCGTGCTCGCGCAGGCCGGCGCCGACGTCGTGATCGCCGACATCCAGGTCGAGTCGGACGAGTCGGAGGATGCCGCCTCGTACGGGATTCTCGCGCAGGCAGCGAGAGCGCAGGGGCTCGTCTACTCGGAGCAGACCGCGAAGGAGATCCAGGAGCTCGGCCGTCGCTCCGCCGCCATCAAGTGCGACGTGACCGATCATGGGCAGGTCGAGGCGACGGTTGCGCGGGTGGTGGATGAGCTCGGCTCCGTCGACATCCTCATCAACAACGCTGCCACGCTCGACCACGTCGGGCAGCTGGGAAACCAGGTTCCGGAGCTCTGGGAGCGCGATCTCCGCGTCAATCTCACCGGAGCCTTCAACTGCTCGCGCGCCGTCTGGCCGCACATGATCGAGCGCGGTTGGGGACGGATCGTGAACATGGCTTCTGTGGCGGGCACGCTCGGCGGCTTCGGCCAGGCCAGCTACTCGACGACGAAGGCCGGGTTGATCGGCTTCACGAAGACGCTCGCGCTCGAGGGAGCCCGGCACGGCATCACGGCGAACGCCATCGTCCCCGGCATCATCGGCACCGAGGCATTCAACTTCGGGAGCCCCGAGATGAACGAGCGGATGATCCGGCGCACGGCACTGAGGCGGCCGGGCGAGCCGACCGACGTCGCCCATGCGATCGCGTTCCTCTGCTCCGATCTCGCCGCGTACATCACCGGCGTCGAGCTCAACGTCTCAGGCGGAATCGAGCTCTTCACTTTCTAGGCCGCCGTGTCCCGCACAGCCATGTCTAGGTGCCAGACCCAGGGTCAGACCCAGGGTCAGGCACTGGGTCTGACCCTCTGAGAGCGAACCCCAGTGATCTCGTTCACCCTGAATGACGAGCAGCGCGAGCTCCAGGCGCTCGCGCACGACTTCGCGGAGAACGAGCTGCGGCCGATCGCCGCCGAGTGCGACCGGGCAGACACGTTCCCACCCGACCTCCTGGCGAAGGCCGCCGCGCTCGGCCTGACGTCGTACGCCATCCCGGAGGAGTTCGGCGGCGGCGGCGTCGGCGCCGTCACGGCCGCTCTCATCGCCGAGGAGCTCTCGTGGGGCTGCGCCGGCCTGGCGGCCACGATCGGCGCCACGATGTTCGCGGCCGGCCCGCTAGTCCGCTTCGGGACAGAGCAGCAGCAGCGCGAGTACCTCCCGCGGCTCGCCTCGGAGGACGGCTGCCTGGGCGCGATCGCCTTCACGGAGCCGCGGGCTGGTTCCGACCTCCAGGCGATCGGCGCCACTGCCACCCGCGACGGTGACACGTACGTCCTCACCGGCGAGAAGTGCTACATCACGAACGGCGGCGTCGCAGAGATCTCGATCGTGTTCGCGAAGCTCGACGGCGCCATCACGGCGTTCTTGCTGGAGGAGGGCGATCCGGGCGTCTCCGCGGGCCGCAAGGAGGCGAAGCTCGGCCTCCGGGCCTCCTACACGGGCTCCCTCGTGCTCGAGGATGCCCGGATTCCCGCCGACCGGCTGCTGGGCGAGGAGGGGCAGGGCTTCGCGATCGCGATGGACTTCTTCGAGGCCTCGAGGCCGCAGGTGGCTGCGTCCGCGCTCGGGATCGCGCGGGCGGCGTTCGAGTACGCCGTCGACTACGCGCGCGAGCGCGAGGCCTTCGGGAAGCCGCTCGTGGCGAAGCAAGGCGTCTCGTTCAAGCTCGCCGACATGGCGATGGAGATCGAGGCCGCGCGCCTGCTGGTCTGGCGGGCGTGCGCAGCGGTCGACGCGGGAGAGGACGCCGGCCTCCTGGGCTCGTACGCCAAGGCCTTTGCAGGAGATGCCGCCATGCGCGCCACCACCGAGGCCGTACAGGTCCTGGGCGGCGCCGGAATCATGGACGATCACCCCGTGGAGAAGTGGTTCCGCGACGCGAAAGTGATGCAGATCGTGGAAGGCACGTCGGAGATCCAACGACTCGTGATTTCCACGTACCTCCGCCGCTAACATCAGGGGTTCGTGCAGGCCGAGTCTTGGACCTCCGACGCGCGTCAAGCGCAGCTACGCGTGCGCCGAAAGCGGAAGGCGCGTAGGCGCCTGGTCCGCCGCGTCGGCCTGGCCTGCGTCGGCCTGCTGGCCGTCTTGCTCGTGGCTGTGGCCTTCGTCTACGCAGGTTCTCCGAACGCACTCCCGAATGGCGTCGAGATCGCCGGGGTCGACGTCGCAGGGCTCTCGCCGGCTGCCGCCGTGCGGCGACTCGACAGCCGTGAGGCGGCCCTGCGCCGAGTTCCGCTGGTCGTGAGCGTCGACGGCCGGAAGTTCCGCGTGCGCCCCTCCGACCTGGCGCTCAACGTCGACTGGCGGGGTGCCGTGGCCGAGGCGCAGGGCAAGACCGACGGCTTCCGGCCGATCCGCGGCTTCCGCCGCCTCGCTGTCTGGGCGTTCGGTACCGAGGTCACCCCCAACGCGACCGTCGACCCCCGCGCGCTTGCGCGCGTCCTCCAGCCCATGACGCGCGGCGACGTCGCGCACCGGGATGCAGCCATCCGCCTGGCTGGCCTGCGCCCGGTGGTCGTGCCGGAGAAGGACGGCCTGGCGCTCGACCCTGAGGAGGCCGAGGCGGCCATCGTCGGCACTCTCGCCAGCCTCGACCGTACTCCCGTCACGCTCTCCAAGAGCACCGAGGAGCCCAAGGTGACGGCGGACATGCTCGCGCCCGTCGTCGAGAAGGTGCGCACGGTCACGTCTGCGCCTGTGCGGCTTGTCTCGGGCAATGGCTACACACGAGTCTCCAAACGGCAGCTCGCGCGCCTCCTCGAGCTGCCCGCGGGCGGGACGAAGACCTTGCGGATCGGCGGCCCGCGTGCGGACGCATACTTCGCGACGCTCGCGAAACGGATCAACACGAAGGCCCAGGACGCCGAGTTCATCGTCGCCACCACGAGCCGCGTGATCGTGAAGCCGTCGGTCAGCGCACAGGCCCTCGACGTGCCCCGTACCGCTGATCACCTGCTCGCGGCCGCGTTGAGGGCGACGCGCCGCTCGGCGCCGATGGTCGTCGACACGGAGCAGCCAGAGCGCACGACCGCGGAAGCGCGGAAGATGGGCATCACCGGCCTCGTCTCCAGCTACACGACGATCTACACGGGAGACGCGAACCGCGTCCACAACGTGCGGCTCGTCGCCGACCTCATCGACAAGACGCTCATTGCTCCGGGAGCGACGTTCTCGTTCAACAACACCACCGGCGACCGCAACGCAGACAAGGGCTTCCTCGAAGCGCCGGTGATCATCAACGGCGAGCTGCAGACAGGGCTCGGCGGCGGCGTCTGCCAGGTCTCGACGACGGTGTTCAACGCCGCGTACGAGGCCGGCCTCGACATCACGGAGCGCACGAACCACGCGCTCTACATCAGTCACTACCCGCAAGGGCGCGACGCTACGGTCAACTACCCCGACACCGATCTGAAGTTCGTCAACGACACGAAGAAGTGGCTGCTGCTGCGGACGTTCGTCGGCTCGTCGGCGCTGACGGTCAACCTCTACGGCGCGCCGCAGCACCGGCGCGTCGAGTCCGAGGTTGGAGCGTTGCGAGTGGTCGGCCAGCCTCCGACGACCTGGCGCAAGGATCCGACGATCACCAAGGGCCGCCGCGTGATCGCAGAAGCCGGCTCGTCTCCGCTCGCGACCAGCGTCAACAGGAAGGTCTACGACGCGAAGGGCAAGCTCCTCCACGACGACACCTGGTACTCGTCGTACCGCGGCGAGAAGAAGATCGTCCTCGTGGGCACGAAGCCGAAGCCCGAGCCCAAGCCGAAGCCGAAGCCCAAGGCGCCGCCCGCCGACGAGACGGTGCCGCCCACCGACGAGATCGTGCCGCCCGCCGACGGCCCCGGCGTCTAGCCCTCCGCCGTAGCGACCGCCTCGGCCAGCCAGGCCGGAAAGCGTGCCGGCCGCAAGTTCTTCGCGTCGACGACAGCGTGGCGAGTCCACCCGTCGGCGACGAGCTCTTCGCCCCTCGTGATGGCGTACTCGTAGCGGAACCGCGCGCCGCGGATGTCTCCGCAGCGGGCGTGGATCACGAGCCGGTCGTCGAAGCGAACCGGCTGCAGGTAGCGGACGTGGGACTCGATGGTCAGCGCCTCGTAGCCCTGCTCCTGGATGTGCTTGTAGCCCTCGGCGTACCGCGCCAGGTAGTCGATCCGGGCGACCTCGAACCACACGAGATACGCAGCGTTGTGGGCGACCCCTTGCGCGTCGGTCTCGGCGAACCGGACGGTCACCTCCGTGTGGAACTTGAAACCTTCCATCGCCGCGTACTATCGCCGCCGTGAGCGTCCAGCGCCTCGCAGACTTGATTCGCGAGCGCCAGCCATGCGTAGTGCTGACCGGCGCCGGCGTGTCGACGGAGAGCGGCATTCCGGACTTCCGCTCTCCCACGGGCATCTGGGCGCGCTACGACCCGATGGAGTACGCGTCGATCGAGGCGTTCCAGCGCGACCCCGTCAAGGTCTGGGACTTCTACGCACGCCGCCTCGACATGCTGGCCACGGCGGAACCGAACGCGGCCCACCACGCGCTGGCAGCGCTCGAGCGCGGCGGGTGGGTTAGCGCCGTCGTCACCCAGAACATCGACCTGCTCCACGAGCGGGCGGGCTCGCAGACCGTCGTCGAAGTGCACGGTTCGATCCGCACTTCCAGTTGTCTTCAGTGCCATACGCGGGTGCTGCTCGCGGACGTGATCCGCCTGCTCGAAGATGCCACGGCGCCCGCTTGCCCGACCTGCGGGAGCATCCTCAAGCCGGACGTGGTGATGTTCGGCGAGCTGTTGCCGAGGGCACCGACGGAGCGGGCCCACGAGCTCGCGCGAAGTGCCGAGCTGATGCTCGTCGTGGGCTCGTCCCTCGAGGTCTGGCCCGTGGCGGGGTTACCGCTCGAGGCCCGGGCATTCGCCGTCGTCAACAGAGGCCCGACGGCGCTCGACGGCGAGGCCGTTCTGACGATCGACGCCGGAGCGGGGGAGTCGCTGGCGGCGCTTGCGGAGCTCCTCACGTGAACTACCCTGAGACGTGATGCGAGTCGCGATCCTGACCTTCGCCCTCGCTCTGGCAGCCGGCTGCGGCTCATCGGAGCGAGCCGGCCAGCAGGCGGCCCAGGCCCCTCCGCCGCCGCCCCCCCGGTCGTCGAGCCGCCTTCGACCATCGAGCAGGCCAGGCCGGTCCAACCCGAGCCGCGGGGTTGCGCCGGCGACGTGCACGGGCTCGGCGGCGAGCGGATCGCGTACGCCACCATCGCCGAGCGCGAGACGGTCGCCTACGAGGAGCCAGGAGGCAAGCCGATCGCCACGTTCGGCGTGCTCAACGAGAACGGGCATGCCATGGTCTTCGGCGCCCGCCGTGTCGTGCTCGGCGAGGACTGCAAGATCCTCTGGTACCGCGTTCGGCTGCCGGCCCGGCCGAACGGCATCGAAGGCTACGTCCACGCCGACGACGTCCGCCTCGTCCGCGTCCCGACGCGCATCACCGTCGACCTGTCCGAGCGCACGCTCGTCCTCTACCGGAAGGGCAAGCCGATCCTTCGTGCTGCTGTTGCGATTGGCGCTCCGGAGACGCCTACGCCGACGGGCCGTTACTACGTGAACCAGCGCATCATTGCGTCCGATCCCACGGGGCCGTGGGGCCCCGGCGCGGTCGGTATCTCGGCGTTCTCCGACGTTCTGCAGGACTGGATTCAGGGCGGGCCCATCGCCATCCACGGAACCAACGACCCTTCGTCGATCGGGCATGCGGCGTCGCACGGCTGCATCCGGCTCGAGAACGACGTGCTGCGCCGTGTGTTCGACACCGCGGAGGCGGGAACGCCTGTCATCATCACGGCCTGACACCATCGAGAGGAGCGACCATGACGGAAACGACGAAGACGACGAAGACGACCAAGGACGAGAAGGACTTGGCCTCGCGGTTGGCCGATGCCGGTGGCGATGCGATGCAGAAGCTGAGCGACCTGCCGATGGGCAAGGTGCTGGTCGACGGTGCTCAGCAGCTCCGCGAGCGGCTCGACGAGCTCGCGACTCGCATCCGGGCGATCGACCCGCTCGAGAAGCGCGTGACCACGCTCGAAGAGCGCGTGGCTGCGCTGGAGAAGAAGTCGAAGCCTGCGGCGACCAAGAAGCCGGCAGCCAAGAAGCCGGCCGCCGACGAGACGCCGGACGAGTCCTAGGGGACGCGCAGGCGTAGCGCTTCCGGCAGGACGTCGAATCTGACCGGTGTCGTACCGGGCTGCTCGCCGTCCAGCTGGATGGGCAGGGGCACGTCGGCCTCCACGCTGACGGTCCCGCCGCGCAGCAGCTCTGCCTTCGGGTGAGGGAGGTGCGTCCCCCGGTAGATCTTCGGCAGCGTCAGCGCCAGGTCTGTCTTCGTGACGTCTCCGATCAAGAGAGTGTCGAGCAGCCCGTCGTCCGGCTCGGCCTCGGGGCAGATCTTCATTCCGGCACCGAAGTAGCGGCAATTGGCGACCACGACGTCGCGCATACGGCCGCTGCGGGCCTCGCCGTCCACGGCGACCCGTACCTCGGAGGTCTGCCAGCGCGCGAACACCGCGAACGTGGCGAGGAAGTACGACGCCTTGGCGTACCGGCTCTTGGACTCGTTCACGCGCTTGGCGATCGCGCCGCTCATGCCCGCGCTCGCGACGTTCGCAAACAACGAGCTCTCGTCCTCGCCGCTCCACGAGCGGTACGACGAGCGGCCCAGGTCGATGGCCCGCGATCGCCCCGTTCGAGCGACGCGCAGGGCGTCGTCGAGCTTCGTGGGGATGTCGAACGTGCGCACGAAGTCCACGCCTGTCCCGCGCGGGATCACCGCCAGCTCGGCCGAGGCACTCTCGGCGCCGGCGAGGCCGTTCACGACCTCGTTCACCGTGCCGTCTCCTCCGACTGCGACCAGCAACTCTGTGCCGCCTGCGGCTGCCTGCCGGGAGAGCTCTCGCAGGTGCCCGGGCCGTTCGGAGAACAGCGTGTCCCCTTCCAGGCCCATCTCGGCCGCCCGCCTCGCGATCTCGGGCCAGTGTGTGCCCGTCGAGCCGCCGGCTGACGCGGGATTGACGAGAAACGCGACCGAAGGGCTAATGGGACGCCGTGACCGTGGTCAGAGCGAGCTCGGTCATCTGATCGACGGCGGCGCGCATCTCTTCGTCGGAGATGCGGAGGAACTCGCCCTCCACGACGATGTCGGACACGGTGAGCAGGCAGCCGGCCTGCACGCCTTTCAGCGCACCGAGCGTGAACAGCACGGCGGCTTCCATCTCGACGGCGAGAATGCCGCGCGCCGACCAGCGCGCATACTGGCCGTCATCCGGGTTGTAGAAGAGGTCGCTGGAGACGATCGGGCCGACGCGGACGGCCTTGCCGAGCTCCTTGGCGGCGTGGACGGCTCCGTGGACGAGCTCCCAGTCGGCCGTGGGCACATGTGGCTCGGGAACGAGGTGCGTCGCCGTCGAGTCGGCGGGGACGGCGGTGATGGCAACGATGAGGTCGCCGAGCTTCATATCCGGCTGGAGCCCGCCGCATGTGCCGACGCGGACGATGCGCTTCACGCCGAGCATCGCCAGCTCCTCGACCACGATCGCCGCCGACGGGCAGCCCATGCCGCTCGCCTGAACGGACACCGGCTTGCCGCCGAAGGTGCCGGTGAAGCCGAGCATGCCGCGCTCGACGTTCACCTGACGCGAGTCGTCGAAGAACGTCTCGGCGATGTACTTCGCCCGCAGCGGGTCGCCGGGGAGGAGGCAGGCCTCGGCGTAGTCGCCGGGCTCGGCACGAAGGTGGATCGCCACGCGCGCCATACTTTCATACCGATGCGGAAGAAGGCACGGGTGTTCGAGCCGCGCCTGGAGCAGGTCCTCGACTTCTGCGCCGAGGAGCCCGTCGAGCGCGTCTACCTGGATGACGCGGCGCGACGCGGCATGGGCCGGTTCGTGGCCACGGCCGATGCAGCCGGTCTCACCGCGCTCTGCCACGTCGGAGCGAACGTCGTTCCCTCGGGCACCGGCTGCGCGGCCTTCGCGCGGACGCCCAAGTGGGGGCGGGCTCGGATGATCATCGGCGAAGAGACGGCGGTCGGCGAGCTGTGGGAGCGTGCCGGAAGGAGAGCTCCGGCGCCCCGGGTCGACCGGTCCGGTCAGCCCGTGTACGTGATCGAAGAGCCTCCCGAGAGCGGCGGCACGGAGCTACGCGAGGCCACGCCTGCAGATCTCGACCTGCTCGTCCCGGCATGCGCCGCCGCGCACGAGGACGAGATCGGCGTCGACCCGCTGGTCTCGGATCCCGATGGCTTTCGCTGGCGAACGCGCTCTCAGATCGGCGAAGGCCGCTCGTGGCTCTGGGCCGAGAACGGCACGATCCTGTTCAAGGCTGAGGCGTCCGCCTGGACGCCGCATGCCGTCCAGCTGCAACAGGTCTGGGTAGACCCGGTGGCGCGCGGCAAAGGCTTCGCGCAGCGCGGCATGCGCGACCTCTGCCGCCGGCTGCTTGCTCAGGTGCCGCGCGTGTGCCTCTTCGTGCGCGCCGAGAACGTGCCGGCGATCCGTGTCTACGAGGCAATAGGCATGCGCCGCACGATTTCCTACCGCAGCCTCATCTTCTGAGCACGATGCGCTCTCAAGACCACCGGTGTGTTGGCCGATAGCGCCATTACTGTTCCTTGACACTCGCAGGAGTTCAAGCGAGACTGCCGTACCAGGACTGCACCGAACCCGTCAGGAGGTCATACATGCGATTTACGCGTAAGCGGCTGGCTCTGCTCGGAGGAGCCGTCGTCCTTGCCGCAGCCATTGCCGTACCGGTGGCGCTTAGCGCGACGTTCCCCGGGACGCTGAGCATCACCGACGACTTCCAGAACGATCGCCTCTTCCGAGACGGCGTCCCGAGCAATTGCTGGACGGCCCTCCCGAAGGCTAATCCTGGCCTGCTCGGGGATGCAACTCTCCGTAACCGCGACACGCGCACATTCACCAACGCGACGCCGAAGGCCCAGTGCGTCCACGTGTTCCTGACGCACCAGTGTCTCGACGCGCCAGGCGGTATCCCCGTCAACGCCTTCTCGCAGGCGAATGCGCCCTTCGACCCCCTTGACCCGAGTCTGAACTACCTCGGCGATGCGGGTCAGAGTGGTGGTGCCAACATCGCTCCACCGAGCTTCACCGCTCAGCACTTCTCGTTCGTCGTCCCGGCGTTCTCGAGTTACGACGTCACGGTCGCGCAGGTGGACAATCCGCTGGCTCACCCCGTGCTTCTACAACCTCACGGTGAACGCGGGCGTCGCATCGCTGCTGGGACCCAGTGCCGCTGTGCTGGTGCTGGGGTAACGGCCGCAAGGCTTAACCCGGCAACCGTCGACCACCGCTAGACAGTTAGCTCAGCTACCACCCGAAGGGCCCGGCTCGTCCGGGCCCTTCGTCTTGCTGCGAGGCTCAATGGCCGCGGATGCGCGTGATCGCGATGCGCAGCGGCACGGAGTAATCGGCGGCGAACGATTCCGGCGACCAGCGATTGCGCTCGATGAGGCCGGCGTACTTCTCCACGTAGTCGTCGATCTGGTGTGCCGGCGGATCGTCCGAGGCCGAGGCTTGCCCGACGCAGACGACGATGTCGCCGCCCTGGCCGTTACCGTCCAGGTGAAGGCTGACGCGCGGGTTCGCGGCGATGTTGCGCAGCTTCGGCGTGTCCGGCCGACTGTAGAGGAGGACGCTCTCGTTGCCGTCCCAGAGGAACCAGACAGGAACGGGCTGGGGCGTGCCGCGAGGCGAGACGGTCGTCAGCCAGGCAAGCCGCTCCTCGCGCAACCGCCGTGCCGCACGCCGCCCGAACTCTGTCGTCTCGTCGAGCACCGAACCGAACGTAGCAAGGCACAATGGTCATGTGGAGCTCCGGGCCCGAATCGAGTTGCAGATCTGCAGGCACGACCTCATTCCTCCTGGCGGCGAGGTGACGTGCCTCGTCTCGGGCGGGCCAGACTCGACGTGCCTCTGGCACGTCATGGGCGAGCTCGGCTATCGCGTCTCGGCGCTGCATGTGAACCACGGACTGCGCGACGAGGAGTCCGACGTCGATGCCCGATTCTGCCGTGACGTGCTCGGGGCCGACGTCGTCGATGCACCGGCGGCGCAGACCGAGGCCGAGTTGCGCGACATCCGTTACTCGTACGCAAGCGAACGGCTTCGCGCCACGGGCCATACGGCTTCCGACAACGTCGAGACCGTCCTCTACCGCCTCGTATCGAGCGGCCGGCCGAGCGGCATCAAGCCGAAGCGCCAGGATGGCGTCGTCCGGCCTCTGCTCACCGTCTGGGGCGAGGAAACGGAGGCCTACTGCCGCGAGGTGGGGTTGCCCTACCGCACGGACTCGACGAATGTCGACACGAAGCGTGGCTTGATCCGCACCGAGCTGCTGCCGCTGCTCGAGCAGCTCGACGGGCGGGCGCGGGCGAATCTGCTTGCGTTGGCGGAGCAGCCCTCGAGGCAACGCCTGCCCCGCATTCTCGAGCGGACGCTGCTCGACCTGCTCTCGTCCGCCGACGGCACGAAGGAGGCCGACCTGGGCCACGGCATCCACGCCGTACGCGAGTACGACCGCCTGACGCTCGAGCGGGGGCCCGTTCGCTTCGGCCCGTGGACGATCGAATCGGCCACCCCCGGGCTGGAGGTGCGCACGTGGCAGCCCGGCGATCGCCTCGCCGGCAGGAGCCGCAAGGTCCAGGACGTGTTCACGGACGCGAAGGTGCCTCGCCGTGAGCGCGCGACGTGGCCGCTCGTCGTTCGCGAGAACGAGGTTGTCTCGATCCCGGGGATCGTGGACAATCCCGAGGTGAAGGTGAGACGCTCATAGAGATCACGTCCGAGCTCGAGCGCGGCGTCGGTGATGTGCTCATCGACGCGGATGCGCTGCGCACGCGCATCGGCGAGCTCGGCGAGGAGATCTCCGACTACTACCGCGGCCGCGACCTGCTGCTCGTCGGCGTGCTCAAAGGGGCCGTGTTCTTCATGGCCGACCTCATGCGAAACCTCACGGTCCCGTGCGAGGTCGACTTCATGGCGATCACGAGCTACGGCGCCTCGACGGACTCCTCGGGAGTCGTTCGCATCCTCAAGGATCTCGACATCAACATCGAGGGCCGCCACGTGCTCGTCGTGGAGGACATCGTCGACTCGGGCCTCACGCTCTCGTACCTCATCCGCAACCTCGAGTCGCGCGAGCCCGCGTCGCTGGAGGTCTGCGCGCTGATGACGAAGCCGTCGCGGCGCGAGATCGACGTGCCGGTGCGCTGGGTCGGCTTCGAGATCCCGAACAAGTTCGTCATCGGCTACGGGCTCGACTTCGCGGAGCGGTACAGGAACCTGCCCTACGTCGGCGTACTGAGCGAAGACCTCATCCCCGAAGGCGCCTAGCCCTCATCCATTCCTCCCGCGGGGCCGAACAAAAGGGTAGTGCTACCCTGATTTGTCCAGGAGATCTCCTATGACTCGCTTCTTTCGCAGCGCTCTCTTTCCACTGATCGTCATCGTGCTGCTCGTCTATCTGGCGAGCCAGACGCTCATTCCGCAGCAGAAGAGCGCGAAGAAGGTCACGTACTCGGATCTCATCCAGCGGGTGCAGGATGAGCCGAAGTCGATCGAGATCGTGGAGTTCAACCCGAAGAAGCAGCAGATCACTGCGACGCTCACGAACGAGAACGAGCCCAGGATCAAGGTCCACTACCCGACGCCGCAGTCGCAGATCGAGTTCCAGAACCTCCTGCAGCGCCACGACGTCGCGTTCGACTCCAAGGGCGTCGGCTCCTCTGCGTGGTGGGGGCTCCTGGGCACGTTCCTGCCGCTCGCCCTGCTGATCCTCTTCTGGCTCTTCATCATGAACCAGGTCCAGGGCGGTGGCTCGAAGGTGATGAGCTTCGGGAAGAGCCGCGCCAAGCGCATGTCCCCCGACTCGCCCAAGGTGACGTTCAAGGACGTCGCTGGCTGTGACGAGGCCGTCGAGGAGCTCCAGGAGATCAAGGAGTTCCTCGAGAACCCGAAGAAGTTCCAGGCGCTCGGCGCACGCATCCCCAAGGGCGTGCTGCTCTACGGGCCTCCCGGGACGGGGAAGACGCTGCTCGCGCGTGCGGTCGCCGGCGAGGCGGGCGTTCCGTTCTTCTCCATCTCCGGCTCGGACTTCGTCGAGATGTTCGTCGGCGTCGGCGCGAGCCGTGTTCGCGACCTGTTCGAGCAGGCGAAGCAGGCGTACCCCGTGCATCATCTTCATGGACGAGATCGACGCCGTCGGGCGCCACCGCGGAGCCGGTCTGGGCGGTGGCCACGACGAGCGCGAGCAGACGCTGAACCAGCTGCTCGTCGAGATGGACGGCTTCGAGCTGAAGGACAACATCATCCTCATCGCGGCCACGAACCGGCCCGACATTCTCGACCCGGCGCTGCTGCGCCCCGGGCGGTTCGACCGGCAGATCGTCGTCGACCGGCCCGACCGGGTCGGCCGCCGCAAGATCCTCGAGGTGCACACCAAGGGCAAGCCGCTCGCGAACGACATCGAGCTCGACACGCTCGCGGCCGGCACGCCGGGCTTCACGGGCGCCGACCTCGCCAACCTCGTCAACGAGGCCGCGCTGCTCGCGGCGCGCAAGGGCAAGAAGCTCGTCGAGCAGGAGGAGCTCGAGGAGGGGATCATGCGCGTGATCGCCGGCCCCGAGAAGAAGACGCGCCTGCTCTCGGAGCAGGAGCGGAAGATCACCGCATACCACGAGATGGGCCACGCGCTCGTCGGCTTCTACCTCGACGAGACCGACGAGGTGCACAAGATCTCCATCATCAGCAGGGGCCAGGCGCTGGGCTACACGATCTCGCTGCCGCGCGAGGATCGGTATCTGACGACAAAGGCCTCGCTCATGTCGCAGATGGCGATGACGCTGGGCGGGCGCTCCGCCGAGGAGCTCGTCTTCAACGAGGTGACGACAGGCGCCGCCAACGACATCGAGAAGATCACGTCGACGGCGAAGCAGATGATCATGCGCTTCGGGATGTCCGAGAAGCTCGGCCCGCGCGTCCTCGGCCGTAACCACGACATGCCCTTCCTCGGCCGCGAGATGTCGGCGGAGCCCGACTACTCCGAGGAGATGGCGCGCGAGATCGACGACGAGATCCGCCGCGTGATCGAGGAGGCGCACGAGACGGCGCGCACCGTCTTGAGCGAACACATCGCCGAGCTGCACCGGCTGTCCGCGATCCTCATCGAGCGGGAGACGATCGACAAGGATCAGTTCGAGCGGCTGCTGGCCGGCGAGGACGAAGCAGAGGTGTTCGTCGAGGAGCCAGTCGCCGAGCCCGAGATTCCCGCGGAAGAGCCGAAGAAGCGGCCCGAGCCGCGGCCCAAGCCCTTCCCGATCCCGGGCGCGACGATGCAGCCGCCCCCGCCCGAGCCTTCGCAGCCGTAGTCCCGATCGAGGAGCGGTTCCCGCGCCCATCGGTGATGGGCATCGTCAACGTCACGCCGGACTCGTTCTCCGACGGTGGCGTCAACCTCGCTCCCGATGCGGCCGCCGGGTCCGCCCGGCGGATGGTCGAGGCGGGAGCTGCGATCGTGGACGTCGGTGGTGAGTCCACGCGGCCCGGCTCGGAAGGCGTCCCCGTCGACGAGGAGCTACGACGCGTCGTGCCGGTGCTGGAGCGGCTCGGGGACGTGCCGTTCTCGATCGACACGTCGAAGGCAGAGGTGGCGCGACGTGCTCTCGAGCTCGGCGCAGAGCTCGTCAACGACGTCACGGCGCTACGCGGCGATCCCGCCATGGCCGAGCTCGTCGCAGGGTCGGATGCCTACCTCTGTCTCATGCACATGCTCGGCGAGCCGCGAACGATGCAGGACGATCCTCGGTACGACGACGTCGTGTCGGATGTCAAGGAGGTTCCTCGAGGAGCGGCTTGCGTTCGCAGTGGCGGCGGGAGTCGCGGAGGAGCGAATTTGCGTTGACCCGGGCATCGGCTTCGGCAAGACGGTGGAGCACAACGTCGAGCTGCTGAACCGCCTGGACGAGCTAGTGCGCTCGGCCGCCCCGTGCTGGTCGGCGCGTCTCGCAAGCGCTTCCTCGGCCGGCTGCTCGGAGAGCCCGAGGCGACGGTGGGGTCGGTGGAGGCGAGCGTTGCGGCGGCCGTCATCGCTGTCGCCGCAGGTGCGACCATTGTCCGGGTGCACGACGTCCGCGAAACCGTCCAGGCGTTGCCGGTCGTGACGATCGAGCTGCACGGCGTCGAGGTCTTCGGCTACCACGGCGCCACCGAGATCGAGGAGCGCGAGGGTCAGACGTTCCTCTTCGACATTTCGCTATGGCCACGACACGAGCCGGCCGCCGACGACATCGAGCGCACGATCGACTACCGCGAGGTGGCGGCGTGCGTCCGCGAAGTGTCGGATCGCGAGCGCGTGCGGCTGCTGGAGACGCTCGCTGCACGGGTGGCCGATGAGCTGAACGGTCGGTTCGCGGTGGAGCGCGTGCGCGTGCGCGTGCGCAAGCCGCACGTCCAGCTCGACCCGCCCGCCGAGTACTCGGCCGTCACCGTCGACCGGCCGTGACCCGGGCCTACGTCGGGCTCGGCTCGAACCTCGGCGACCGCGAGCAGGCGATCAGGCAGGCGGCCGAACGCATCGGCGCCGTCAGGCTTTCCGGCATCCGCGAAACAGAGCCGTGGGGCTACGCAGATCAGCCGGACTTCCTCAACGCCGTGGCGGAGGTCGCGACCGAGCTCGGCCCGCGCGAGCTGCTCGACTTTCTGCTCGGCGTCGAACACGACCTCGGTCGCGAACGAGGCGCGGGACCACGCTACGGCCCGCGCACGATCGACCTCGATCTCCTGCTCTACGACGACGAGGCGATCGACGAGCCGGGCCTGACCGTGCCGCACCCTCGTCTGCACGAGCGACGCTTCGTGCTGGAACCGCTCGTCGAGCTCGACCCGGCGCTGGTCGTCCCGGGCCGCGGCACGGTGGCCGAGCTGCTCGCAGCGCTACACTGAGCCGCATATGAGCCACCTCGACGAGCTCGACGACTACGAAGCCCAGCTCGAGCTCCGGCTCAAGAGGGAGTACACGGCAGTCTTCAGCCTCTTCCGCTACTGCGTGCTGACGCAGGATGCCACGTACCTCTGCAACACCCTCGACATCAACTACGCGCCGCAGCCGTCTTACCCGTTCTTCCACGTGAAGATGGAGGACGTCTGGGTGTGGGACAAGAACCGCCCCACGCGGATGATCCCGCGGGCGGAGGTCTACACCTCCACCGACCTCACGGTCGAGGAGCTCCGCCGCGAAGGCGAGGAGCCGACGCTGACGCCCGAGGCGCTGGCCGAGCGGATCGGCGAGGCGCTTCCCGCGACGACGAGCGACGCTGCGCTAGCCAGCCTCGTCGTCCCTAGAATCGCGCCGTGCTGCTAGCGGTCGACGTCGGGAACACGCAGACGGTCTTCGGGCTTTTCGACAACGGCTCGCTGCTCGAGAACTGGCGTGTCGCCACCGAGTCGCAACGGACAGGTGACGAGCTCGGTGCGCTCGTCGGCCGTTTCATCGACCTCGGCCGGATCGACGGCATCTGCCTCTCGTCGACGGTGCCCACGCTCATCCGCGAGTACGAGGTCTTCGCTGAGCGCTGGGCCAAGGCGCCGCTGCTCGTCACGGGGCCGGGCGTGCGGACGGGGATTCCCATTCGCTACGACGACCCTCGCGAGGTCGGGCCGGACCGCATCGCGAACGCGGTCGCGGCGAAGGAGCGCTACGGAGCGCCGTGCATCGTCGTCGATTTTGGAACCTCGACGAACTTCGACGTCGTGTCGCCGGAGGGCGAGTACGTCGGCGGCGTGCTCGCGCCCGGGATCGAGACCTCGATGGAGGCGCTCTTCCAGCGCGCGGCGCGTCTCGTCAAGGTGGATTTCGTCGATCCGCCCTCGGCGATCGGGCGCACGACCGCCACGGCTCTTCAGTCCGGTGTCGTCTTCGGCTTCGCCGGCCAGGTGGACGGCATCGTGGCAGCGATTCGAGCGGAGCTCGGTGTCGACGCGCAGGTCGTTGCCACTGGTGGCCTGGCCGAGTTGATCGCGCCGCACTCGACCGCGATCGAGAAGGTCGACCAGCTGCTCACGCTGGAGGGGCTTCGCCTGATCTGGGAGCTCAACCGGGCGGGCTAGCCGCCGCCGTACGCCGAGATCGGCAAGGGCACGACCGTGCCCTCGGAGTCGGGCAGCTCGGCCTCGAGCCGCGCAAGTGCGGCGGCCGCCTCCGGCTCGGCGATCAGCAGTCGTTCGACGACCTCCTCGGTCGACTCGAGCCGCACGAGCTCCTGCACGAAGGGGCGCGGAAAGCCACCGCGGCGCAGGTACCAGCCGTAGAACTTCTTGAGGAATCCGACCGCTCGCCGCTCGTCCAGCTCTCGTACCGTCTCGCGGACGAACAGAATCAGCTCTGCTGCCACGTCGGCGCGGGAGGGAGCTTCCTCGACGCCGTCGATGATCTCCCGCAGTGTCCACGGGTTGCCCTGAGCGGCTCTGCCCACCATGACGGCCTCGGCGCCCGTGCCCTCGAGGATCTCCAGCGCCCGCTGGTGCGAGACGACGTCGCCGGACGCAACGACGGGAACGTCGACGAGCTCGACGAGCTCGGCCGTCAGCCGGTGGTCGGCCTCACCCGTGTACATCTGGCGGGCCGATCGCGGGTGGAGTGTCAGGCTGCGTGCGCCGGCCTCGACAAGCCGGGGACCGAGCGACAGGCACGTCCGCGAGCCGTGCTCCAGCCCGCGTCGCATCTTCACCGTGACGGGGACGGACACGGCCTCCGCGACAGCTTCCACGATGCGGCACGCGCGGTCGGGCTGCTCGAGCAACGTCGCGCCCGCACCCGTTTTCGTCACCTTGCGGACAGGGCAGCCGAAGTTGATGTCCACGAGATCCGCGCCGGCCGCCTCCACCATCTGCGCGGCCTCCGCCATCAACGCGGGCTCCGAGCCGAAGATCTGGACGGCGAGCGGCCGCTCGTCCTCCGCGATGCGCAGGTAGCCGAGCGTTCGCTCGTTGCGGTAGTGGATGCCTGCACAGCTCACCATTTCCGAGCAGACGAGGCCAGCGCCGTAGCGCCGGCCCTGGCGGCGGAATGCCTGAACGCTCACGCCCGCCATCGGCGCCAGCACCAGCCGTGAGGGCACCGACACCGGCCCGATCTGCCACGAAGCCCGGAGATTTACCTGCACAGAGCGAGAATTCTATGCGTGATCGGGGATTGCGCGGGCCGGGCCGCAGCGGCTACAATGCGCCCTCGCGGCGGACCGAGGCCGCGACTTTTTTCTCCCGGCGACGTCTTTCTCCATTGGAGTGGTGATCGTGAACGAAGTAATCCTCACCAAAGAGGGCTACGCGAAGCTCAAGGACGAGATCGAGTACCTCTCGACCGAGAAGCGACGCGAGGTGGCCGATCGAATCCGTCACGCGCGCGAGTTCGGCGATATCGCCGAGAACGCTGAGTACGACGACGCGAAGAACGAGCAGGCAATGCTGGAGCACCGCATCGCCACGCTCGAGGAGCGTCTCCGCGCTGCCCGCGTGCTCGAGAAGAAGGACATCGCCAAGGGCGTCGTGTCAGTTGGCTCAGTCGTCCGCCTGAAGGATGTCGCGGCGAACAAGACGTTCGAGTACACGATCGTCGGCTCGGCTGAGGCGAATCCGTCCGAGAGCAAGCTCTCCAACGAGTCGCCGGTGGGCAAGGCGATCATGGGTCGCAAGAAGGGCGAGACCGTCGAGGTCACGGCGCCCCGCGGCTCGCTCAAGTACAAGATCGTCGCGATCGCCTAGTAGTCTCGCCGCCATGAGCGGCTTGCCCAAGCGCTTTCCCGACCGGGACGAGGTGGCGTCGGTTCGTGGCGCGGCCGAGCCGCTGGAGCCGGGCCAGACGGGCGACGGCACGATGCGCGTCGCAGGTCGCGTGCTCGCGCGGCGCGACATGGGGAAGCTCGTCTTCCTCGACCTCGTCGACCGCTCAGGCCGAATCCAGCTGTTCTGTCCGGCGGAGCGCGCCGGCGAGGTCGACGTCGATCTCGGCGACATCGTCGGGGCCTCGGGGCAGCCGATGAAGACGCGGCGGGGGGAGCCCTCGTTGGCCGTCGACGAGCTCGTGTTGCTCGCGAAGATCCGCCGTCCCTTGCCGGACACGTTCCACGGCCTCAAGGATCCCGAGCTCCGCTACCGACAGCGCCACCTCGACCTGCTGATGAGCGAGGAGACGAGGGAGGACTTCGCGACGAGATCGAAGATCGTCACGGCCATCAGGAAGTACCTCGACGACGCCGGCTTCGTCGAGGTGGAGACGCCCGTGCTCCAGCCGCGCTACGGCGGCGCCCTCGCACACCCATTCGTCACGCACTCGAACGAGCTCGACGCCGAGCTCTACCTGCGCATCGCCACGGAGCTCTATCTGAAGAGGCTCATCGTCGGCGGCCTGGAGCGCGTCTACGAGATCGGCAAGGACTTCCGCAACGAGGGCGTGTCCTACAAGAACCAGCCCGAGTTCACCATGCTCGAGTGGTACGAGGCCTATGCCGACTACGAGGACACGATGGCGAGGATCGAGGAGCTGCTGGAGCATGTCACGCGCGAGGTGCTGGGGACGACGGTCGTGCAGTTCAAGGGGCACGAGGTCGACCTGAAGGCGCCGTGGGAGCGGCTTCTTTTCGTGCAGGCGCTGGAGCGACTCGAGCTCTGGACCCAGGACCCGGACGAGCTACGTGCGTGGCTGGAGGAGCGAGGCGTCGACACGACCGCAGACAAGGATTGGGCCCAGCTCATCGATCACGCCTTCAGCCACTTCGTCGAGCCCTCGCTCGTCGCGCCGACGATCGTCCACGGCTATCCCGTGGAGCTGTCGCCGTTCGCGCGCACGACCGACGACGATTCCACGCTCACGGAGCGCTTCGAATACTTCGTCGCCGGCATGGAGCTCGGCAACGCCTACTCCGAGATCGCCGATCCGGACGAGCAGCAGCTGCGCTTCGACGAGCAGTCGGAGCATGTCGAGGGCGTCCGCGGCGATCCCGACTACGTCGAGGCATTGTCGTACGGCATGCCGCCGACGGCCGGGCTCGGCCTGGGGATCGACAGGCTGACGATGGTGCTCACGGGCCGTGAGACCATTCGCGATGTGATCCTGTTCCCGGCACTCAGGTCGAGAGCGGACTAACAGCTCGGGTACGCTAATTCAGGGGGCGAGATGCTGTTTACGGAGACGACGTTGCTCGGGGCCTTCGTCATTGACCTCGAGCGAATAGAGGACGATCGCGGCTACTTCGCGCGCGCGTTCTGTCAGCACGAGTTCGAGGCTCATGGCCTCAACCCCGTCATCGCGCAGGGAAACGTCGCCTTCAACGTTCGCCGGGGCACGTTGCGCGGGATGCACTTCCAGTATCCGCCCGCGGCCGAGTCGAAGCTCGTGCGCTGCACGCGCGGTGCGATCCTCGACGCCATCGTCGACCTGCGCCCGGAGAGCGAGACGTACCTACAGCACGTGGCAGTCGAGTTGAGCGCAGGCAACGGGCGCGCCCTCTACGTGCCGGAGCGCTTTGCCCACGGCTACCAGACGCTCGAGGATGAAACCGAGACGAGCTACCTCGTAGGCGAGTTCTACTCGCCTGGGGACGAGGGCGGACTCCGCTACGACGACCCCCGGCTCGACCTCGAATGGCCGCTGCCGGTGGCGGAGCTGTCCGACAAGGACCGCTCCTGGCGACTGCTGGCGGACTTCGAGGACGAGCTGCGGGACCGTATGACGGTCAGCTCGTGATCATCGTCGACGGGGCGTTGCGGGCCCGCGAGGCCGAGGGGCGTCCGATCCGGGTTGGTCTCGTCGGGGCAGGATTCATGGCTCAGGGGCTCGCCAACCAGCTCGTGAACAGCGTGCCGGGGATGCGTCTCGCGGGAATTTCCAACAGGCGCGGCGAGCGCGCGGTCGAGGCGCTCAGCTACGCGGGGCTTCCCGCCGGTGGCCTGGTGTCCGACCTCGACGCCTTCGAGGACGCGGCGCGGGCGGGGGCTGCAGTTGCGACGGAGGATCCCATGCTGCTTTGCAGGTCGGAGCACGTCGACGTCCTCGTGGACGTCACGGGCTCCGTCGAGTACGGAGCACGCGTCGCGCTCGAGGCATTCGCCAATAGCAAGCACGTCGTGCTGCTCAATGCGGAGCTCGACGCAACGATCGGCCCGATCCTCCAGACCTACGCCGATCGACACGGCGTAACGCTGTCGGCTTGCGACGGTGACGAGCCGGGACTACAGATGAACCTCTACCGCTGGGTTGTCGGGCTCGGCCTCACCCCACGAGTAGTGTCGAATGTCAAGGGGCTCCAGGATCCCTATCGCAACCCCACCACGCAGCAGGGCTTCGCAGAGCAGTGGGGCCAGAACCCCGCGATGGTCACCTCCTTCGCCGACGGCTCCAAGATCAGCTTCGAGCAGGCGATCGTGGCGAATGCGACCGGCTTCAAGGTCCTGGAGCGAGGGATGTCCCGGGGCCGAGCGTACGACGGCTCGATCATGGACATCCACGAGCTGTGGGACCTGGAGCGACTCCGAGAGCTCGGAGGCGTCGTGGACTACACCGTCGGTCCGCCCGGAGCGAAGGTCATCGTCCTGGCCGAGCACGACGATCCCAAGCAGCGCCATTACCTCGAGCTGTACAAGCTTGGCCCCGGCCCGCTCTATCCCTTCTGGATCCCGTATCACCTCGTGCATTTCGAGGTGCCGACCGCCATCGCCCGGGTCGTCCTCTTCGGCGACAACGTCGCGCGTCCGCTTGACGGCCCGGTCGTCGAAGTGTGCGCGGTTGCGAAGAAGGATCTCTCGGCCGGCGAGACTCTCGACGAGTACGGCATGTATGCGACCTACGGCGAAGCCGTCGGTGCCGACGAGATGAGCGCCGGCCGGTATCTCCCCGAGGGGTTGGTGGATGGTTGCCGGATGCTGCGGCCGGTCGCCAAGGACTCGGTGCTCACATACGACGATGTCGATGTTCCCGCCGGTCGCATCGCCGACAGCCTTCGTGCCGAGCAGTACCGGCACTTCCGCGGCGAGACCTGGCTCGAGGAGCGGCTGGCCGCCGCGACGCCCTAGGGGCTATCCACGTCAGGCATTCCGGACTATGCTCAGACGAGGAGCGAGGCGGCGCATCCGAGAAACTGGACCTGACATGAAAGTCGTCATCTTTTGCGGGGGCCTCGGCTTGCGCATGGGAGAGACCTCGGCGCGCGTTCCGAAGCCGATGATCCCGGTCGGCGACCGCCCCATGCTCTGGCACATCATGAAGTACTACGCGAGCTTCGGGCACTCCGAGTTCGTGCTCTGCCTCGGACACAGGGGAGACGTGATCGAGAAGTACTTCGAGACGTACCAGCGCTCCGCTGAGAACGGCAGCGACGGGTCGCCCTGGTCAATCACCTTTGCCGACACGGGGCAGGACACGGTCATAGGCCAGCGACTCAAGGCCGTGGAGCCACACATCGGCGATGACGACGTCTTCCTTGCGACGTACGGCGACGGGCTGACCGACGCCCCCCTGGCTGGGCTGATCGACACGCTGCTGGCAAGCGACAAGGTGGGCATCTTCCTCGCGGCCCACCCTACGGCCGTCTTCCACATCGTGACCTTCGACGAAGAGAACGTCGTGCGCTCGCTCGTCGACATCACGAAGTCGGGAATGTGGCAGAACGCCGGTTTCTTCGTGTTTCGCCGTGAGATCTTCGACTACATCGAGGAAGCCGAGGATCTCGTCGATGAGCCGCTGCACCGTCTGATGGCCGAGGAGAAGCTCATCGCGTACCCGTACGAAGGGTTCTGGGAGCCCATGGACACGTTGAAGGACAAGTATCGGCTCGACGCCCTCGCCGCGAGCGGCCGTCCACCGTGGCAGGTCTGGGACTACGCCGACGAGCCCAACGAGCCCTCGCCCAGCGTCGGCTGATGTTGACCCTCCGCCTCGACGCGGCGGTTGGTGATGCGCCCACGGTTCTCGCCCTCGGCGCTCACAGCGACGACATCGAGATCGGGTGTGCCGGGACGATCCTCAGACTGGCTGAGCTCGCGCCAGCGGCGCGCGTCCACTGGGTCGTGCTCAGCGGGATAGGCGCCCGGGGCGAGGAGGCCGAGCGCAAGCGCCGCCGGTCTGCTTTCCAACTTCGCCTCCTCGACAGTGGTCGTCGAGGAGTTTCGCGACGGGTTCCTTCCGTATCACGGCGCGGCTGTCAAGGACCTGTTCGAGGCGCTCAAGGCCGACGTCTCGCCCGATCTCATCCTCACCCACCAGCGCGACGACCTCCACCAGGATCATCGACTCGTCTGCGAGCTGACGTGGAACACCTTCCGCGACCATCTCATCCTCGAATACGAGGTACCGAAGTACGACGGCGACTTCGGGAGCCCCAACGTCTTTGTGGAGATCTCGGAGGAGCTGGCGGAGCGGAAACTGCGAGCACTTCGGGAGCACTTCGAGTCGCAGCACGGCAAGCGCTGGTTCACCGACGACGTGTTTCGCGCGGTGCTCAGGCTCAGGGGTATGGAGTCGGGCTCGCAGACCGGGCTCGCCGAAGGCTTCTACGGCCGGAAGCTCCTGCTCTAGCGCGCATGAGACTGCTCGTAACCGGAAGCGACGGGTACATCGGCTCCGTGCTGTGCCCGTACCTCGTTGAAAGAGGGTTCGACGTCGTGGGGCTCGACACCGGCTTCTATCGGTCGGGATCGCTCTACGACGACGCGCCGGCCGCCTGTGAACACGATCGCGCGAGACATCCGCGAGCTTGCTCCGAGCGATCTCGAGGGCTTCGATGCGGTCGTCCACATGGCCGAGCTGTCGAATGATCCGGTTGGCCAGCTGGCGCCGACAATCACGTACGCGATAAACCACGAGGGCTCCGTGCGGCTCGCTGCCGCTGCGAGGACGGCGGGCGTCAGCCGTTTCATCTACACGTCGTCCTGCAGCGTCTACGGCCGCTCGGACGAAGATCTCGTCGACGAGGAATCGCCCACTCGATCCGCAAACCGCCTACGCCGACTGCAAAAGACTCGTAGAGCGCGACGTCTCGGCGCTGGCGACCGACGCCTTCTCGCCGACGTTCCTTCGCAACGCCACGGCCTACGGCGCATCTCCCCGCATGCGTTTCGACATCGTCGTCAACAACCTCTGTGGTCTCGCCTGGACGACGGGCGAGATCCGGATGGAGTCGGACGGGACACCGTGGAGGCCCCTCGTCCACGTTCTCGACATCTGCCAGGCGATCGCGTGCGTGGCCGAGGCTCCGCGGAGCGGCGTTCATGACCAGATCCTCAACGTCGGCGACCGGGACGCCAACTATCAGATCCGCGATGTCGCCGGGATCGTGGGAAGCGTTTTTCCGGACTGCCGACGTCAGGGTGGGTGGGCGGAGCCCAGACGAGCGCAGCTACCGCGTGTCGTTCTCGAAGATCCACGAGCTGCTGCCAGACTTTGCATGTGACTGGACCGTTGAGCGCGGCGCTCACGAGCTGCGCGAGCGGTTTGCAGCGGTGGGCCTGACCGCAGACGAGTTCCTCTCGCGCGACTTCACGCGCCTCAAGCAGATCGAGCATCTCCGGGCGGCCAACGAGATCGATGAGTCGTTCTTCTGGACTACTGCGAGGATGTCTACGGATCGGGCCACCCAGCCTTGAATGTGCGGCGCTTACTGGCCGCCCTTGGGTGCGGCCGACCGTGGTCCGAGTAGTTTGCGCCCCGTCGCAACCATGAGACCTCGTGCCTGCGCGCGACGGGCGGCCCCGGTGTCGGTGGCGGGTAGCTCGACGACGGTCACCGCTCCGCGGCGAAGCGTCTCTCGGAGGGGCGATGCATCCCCGTCCGGAAGCGGGAGATAGTCCGCGCCGACGGATTCCGCGAAGCGCTCGAGGTCCGGGCCGGGAATGTCCACCCCCGAAGGCCGCCCTGTGCGCCGGAGCTGCTGTGCACGGATCAGGCCGAGCTGGCGGTCGACGAGAACGATCACGGTCAGGGCGATTCGCTCCCGTACCGCGGTCAACAGCTCCGTGGCGTTGATGTTGAAGCCGCCGTCGCCGACCACGGCGATCGCGGGGCCGTCCGTCGCGAGGGACGCTCCGATCGCGGTCGGTACGCCGAAGCCCATTGACTGAAAGTCCGTCGGGACGAGCAGCGTTCTCGGCGCGACCACCGGGAAGTGCGCGCGCACCAGGTACTGGTGGAGCCCCGAGTCCGTCGCGACGGGAACCCCGTCGGGCACGACCTCCCGGAGGTTCACGAAGAACTGGCTCGCGCTCACTCCCCCGACCCGCGGCACAGCGAGCCTGGGCAGCGATTCCACCTCGAGGCGCGCGTTCCAGCGGGCGATCTCGTCCTCGTTCCACGTCGAGGCGCCACGTTCGCGCTCGAGATCGTCCGCCATTGCCGAGACGAGCGTCGGCGCATCGCAGACGACCTCGAGGCGCGCGGGATAGCCCGCGCCGAGGACCTGTGCCGACGCGTCTACCCGGACGAGGCTCTCCTCCGGGAGGACGAGAGCACCGCCGCGGCTGCCGTTGTGGGACAGCCGTGCGCCCAGGACTAAGACGAGATCGCATGCCCGAATCAGCTCGTTGAGAGCCGTGACATCTGCCCCGACGACGTCGTGCGGCAGGCTGAGCGGATGCGTCTCCGGGATCACGCCTCTTCCCGAGGTCGTAGTCAGCACCGGAGCCGAGAGCGACTCCGCCAGCCGGACGACGTCTTTGGCCGCGCGGGAAACGCCGTTCCCGCAGAAGAGCAACGGCCGCCTCGCCCTTCGAAGCTCGTCGACCAGCTGATCCACCGTCGGCCGATCGGGGAGCGTGGGCGCCTCCGTGGCCGGGGAAGCGCCGTTCGGCGCCGTAGCGCCGAGCAGGGCGGGCGCCAGTTGTACGAGCACGGGGCCGGGCTCGCCCGCGGTCGTCGTCGCGATCGCGTCGTTCAGCCGGCCGGGAACGTCCGCTGGCTCGGCCGGCTCGAAGACGGCCTTGTAGACGAGGCGTGCAACGTCGTCCTGGCGGAGCTCCCCCGAGGGCCCGGGAGCGACGCGCCGCGATGGGCTCGCGATGTGGAGCAGAGGCACGGAGTCGAGAAGCGATTCGACGACGCCCGACAACGCGAACGTGAAGCCCGGCTCTCCGATCGTCACGAGCGCTCCCGGCCGACCGGATGCGCGTGCGTAGCCACCCGCCATGAATGACGCGCTCAGCTCACTCGTCGGTACGACGGTACGAAGACCGCTTCGCCGCAAAGCCTCCCAGAGGTCGATCGTCTGGCTGCCCGGCAATCCGAAGACGTCGGTTACGCCGAAGCTGATGAGCTCCGAGCAGATCGAGTCGGCGACCGTTCGGGGCATGCGTCAGCCTCCCCGCCCGAGCAGACGGCGAGCCGCGGCCAGGGCACGGAAGCGCGCAGATTCCGGCCGGCTCGCAACGAGCGACGTCGTCAGGTCTGCTCCGAGCTGGCTCTTGAAGTGGCTGACGCTCCCGAGCGTCGCATCGGTCAGGTCGTTTGCCGCGTAGCCGTTCGCCGCAAGCCATTTGAACACGTGCCAGCGGAGGAACGGGCTCGCGCCGACGTTCTGGTGCGCAGCTGCCGTCGCCGCGCTCACGGTGTGGGTCACGGGATGGCCGACGAGGACGAGCTGTGATGCGGCCACCTGGCCGTTCGGGAGCCGCGCGTGGAAGAGGTGGCAGAGGCCCGCCTCGGACAGTTGTGCGTGGTAGCGCCGAAACGCCTCCCGCTCGAGGTAGAGAGGCGCTCCCTTGCGCTCATGGGTCTCCGCGTGCAGGTCGTAGAACGCGTCGAACTCACCATCGACCTCGAGCATGAGCCCGGACGCCTGAGCCCGCTCGACCAGGCGTCGCAGGTTGCGCTCGATCCGGTTCCACTGGGCGTCGAGATCGGCGAGCGGTACGACGAACGAGTACGTCGGCTCGACGCGCCAGCCGTGCGAGAGCAGAGGACGCCCGTCCTTGACAGCGTCCCGACTGCGCAGCTCGAGGCGCGCGTAGCCCCTCCTCGACAGAGCTGCCGCAAGCGCTGTGATCGTCTCGACCTCGCGCGCCGAGCGCTCGGACGGGTACTTGGTGTCGTAGTCACGAAGGACGAAGCCGTTGTAGTACAGGAGCAGTCGCGGAGCGACGAGCGTGCCGGCCCGGGACGGGTGCTCGTAGACGCCGACGCCTCCCGCGAGCTCGTCCCCCCGGAACGCGGCCAACACGAAGGCTCTCCCCGCCGGCCGCCACGCAAAGAGCGTCGAGGTAGGAATGCCGGCTGTACGCGCTTCCGGATGGAGATGTGCGCACGAAGTCGGACCACAGATCGTCTTCATCTGATGGCAGCTCTCTGACGAGGAGCTTGCTCGACTTAGCCACTTGGGCTCACTGGGCCAAGGCGTCGCCTGAGCGCACGCGTGACCGTTCGGTGGGCCGTGGAGGAAAGCTCGGCGATCGCCGGTACCGGATCGTGGAGCTCGAACGTCGACGAAGTCGCGCCGATCCAGGACGTGAGCCAGCGGGCCAGGCTCAACTCCCGCGAGCTCCGCCGCGACCAGTAGGCCTTGATGTCGTCGACGAGCACCCCACAGCGCTCGCCGATCGCATAGTGATCGACCGTAGCGACGTCGAGACCGAGCGCATCCCGGTACATCATCAGGCTGACATCGACGCCGCAATGGGCTGCGAAGTCGATGAACCACCACGGTCGGCAGTTCACTTCGATCAGCTTCGCGACGCCGTCCCGGGAGTCCCGTTTGAACTCGGCGTTGAACGCACCCCGATAGTCGATGCCGGCGAGCAGCCGATCCAGGCTCTCGATCGCGTCTCGAGCGGCTTCGGGAGCGATGGTCACGGTCATCGAGCTGTTCCCGAAGTCGACGGGGAACATCCTCACGCGCTCTCGCACGAGCCTCCCCCGGCAGACGCCGGTGCGGTCGACGAACCCGTCGATGAAGAAGTGCGCGGTCGGCGGACCAGGAACGTAGTCCTGGAGCACGGCCGTATACCCCGCGCGGGCCATCGAGCGAAAGGCGTCGACGGCCTCGTCGCGATCGCGGAACTGCAACGCCTTGCGCTTGAAGGCGTCGTAGAAATGGCCGGAGCTCCGCGGCTTGAGGAAGATCGGCGGCGTGACCTCGGCGAGCTGCGCCTCGTCCGTCAGCTCGTACGTACGGGGATGCGGCACCCCTAGCTCCTCGAGTGTCCTCGAGAGGAGCCACTTGTCGAGGAGCATCTCCACCGTCGCACGGCTCGGCATGCTCGTCGGGTATCGCGAGGATGCTGGGTCGGGGAGCTCGATCACCGCATGGCACCACTGATCCGTGCACGGGATGAGCACCGCCGATTCCAGTCCGGCCGCCGTGAGCTCTGCGATCAGGGACCTGACGTCGAGCGTGTCCCGGAGCGGGAGGGTCCGACCGCGTACCCACCGCGACCGGCTCGCGAAGTCTCCGGGCTCACAGGCGAGGTGCGGCTGCAACCCCGCCTTGCCCAGGCTGCGGACGACCCCGAGACCTGTGATGCCGCCTCCGAGGACTACCGGCGGCAGCTTCATCACGGCGCGTGCCTCCGAATCTGCGTCAACGCAGGTACCGCAGCGAGTACCGCACGAGCTTGCGGGCGCCCCGTGCCGGCAGGTGGCGCATGAGCGGATCGTAGAGCCCGTCGCGCTTGAGCCGGAGGCCGAGCCAAGTGGTGAAGTTGTCGATACCCGCCCGGGGAAGGTTGAACGGATTCGACAGGACGCCGTCGACGGTCCCGCACGCCCACGTGAAGCCGGCGTCCCGGCACGCGGCGATCGTCTCCTCGTTCGCGTAGCCGTAGGGATACGCCGCGACACTGACCTCTGCGTCGAGGATCGTCTCCAGGGTCTCCTTGCCACGCTGGAGCTCGTCCGTCGCCTGCGCCTTGCTCAGCGTCGTCAGGTCGGGATGGTTGACCGTGTGCGCGCCGATCTCGACGCCTGCGGCGCGGAGACGTCGTAGCTCGTCCGCGTTCATGATCCGCGCCCGAGGTGGGTACGGCGTGAGCTCTCCGAGCCACCCCGAGACGACGAACACCGTGGCGGTGGCGTTCTGCTCATTGAGGATCGGGAGGGCGGTCTCGAGATTGTCGACGAACCCGTCATCGAACGTGATGGCCGCATAGCCCGCCGCGTCGCCCTCGGCAACTCGCCGAGCCCACTCGCCGAAGTGGACGAACGCAGTATCCCCACGAGCGAAGGCGCTGCAGCTGCTTTCGCAGATCGGACGGTCTAACGATCAGTCCGTGGGGATCCCTGGAGGCTGGGACCCGGCCGACCCCGTGGTAGAGCAGCGCAAGCGGAGGAGGGCGTTCCCTCACCGCGCAGATCCTGGCAGACCACGCGGCCGGATCGGCTTCTACACTGACATCGTCCGTGGAGTCGGTGCACAATCACCCTGCGCGCGGCCTCACGGTGTCCGCGGTCGTCCTCCACTACCACCGCGAGGAGCTGTTGTCCGTGGTGCTCGAGCATCTGGCGACGCTGCCGCTCGACGAGGTGGTGGTGGTCGACAACGGCTCCTCCGCGGGTCTCGGGGAGCTTGTGGCGCCCTACGACGGCGTACGGCTGCTGGACCCGGGTCGCAATCTCGGCGTGGCCGGCCGCACGCTCGGCGCGCGCGCAGCGCGCGGGGACATCCTGCTCCTGGTGGACGACGACTCGTATCCGCTACCAGGTGCGATCGAGGCTGCGCTCGATGCGTTCCGCCTGCTCCCGCGGCTTGGCATCGTCGGCGGGCTCATGCGTGACGTGGACGACGGCGGCGCCGTAGTCGACTTCGACAGCGTTGGCAGCTTCGACTGGTTGCTCCGCGCCGGGCACCACGGAACGCCGCCGGCGGTAGGGTGGCCGGCGTTCTTCTTCCCAGAGTGCGGGGCGTTCATCCGGCGCGACGCCTACTTCGACGCGGGCGGCTTCCTCGAGCCGTTCTTCACGGGCGGGCCGGAGCTCGACCTCGCGACGCGAATGATCGCCCGGGGCTGGGACGTCCGCTATCTCCCGACGGCGGTCTTCGACCATCGGAAGACCCCACTCGCGGGCGAGCGGC
Source organism: uncultured Actinomycetes bacterium (assembly GCA_963711315.1). GTDB lineage: Bacteria > Actinomycetota > Thermoleophilia > Gaiellales > Gaiellaceae > PALSA-612. The sequence goes on along the minus strand of CAVQDQ010000003.1, from coordinate 738,178 downwards.
TGACCGAGCGGCTGCGAGTCAGAGTGCGTAACCAGGTCTGGTACTTCTGGCTGCACTTCCCACCGTGGCTCGCCGCTCTTCGCATCCCCACGTACCTTGCCTTCGACCTCGCGGAGTGCGCCTACCGGGGCGAGATCCCCGCCTGGCGAGCCGGGATCGCCGAGGCGTGGCGTGACCGTGCGGTGGTGCGCGGATTCCGGCAGCCTCTGCCGCGCACCACGCTTCGCCGGGCCGAGCTGAACCGCGGGCGGATGCACGCACGCCTGCTCGCCGGGAAGCTCACCGAGAAGCTGCTGGTGCCCTGATGGCGCGCAAGCCGAGCGGGATCCTCACCAATGCGAGCTACCGCGTCGTCGCCGACGTGTTCGCGAAAGCGGCGTCGGTTGTTCTCTACGTCGTCATGGCGCGCGAGCTCGGCACCGCCGAGTTCGGCGTGTTCGCGTTCGGCCTCTCGTTCGTGACCCTCGTGACGGTGCTCGCCGACTTCGGCCAGAGCGCGATCCTGACCCGTGAGGTCGCGCGTGACCACAGACTCGTCGACCGATACTTCGCGAACACGATCCTGCTCAAGCTCGCGCTCGCCTTGCCGGCGCTCGTCGTGTCGATCACCATCCTCTCGGCCGTCGCGGAGCCGCAGACCCGCAACGTGGCCCTCCTCCTCGGGATCGCCGTCGTCGCCGAGCAGATGATGAACACCTGCTTCGCGACCTATCAGGCATTCGAACGCCTCGTCTACATCCCCGTCGCCCTGCTGACCCAGCGGTTCCTGATGACCGCGATCGGCTGTGCCGCGCTGCTCGCCGGCGCGAACGTCGTGGCGGTGGCGGCCATCTACCTCGCGTGCGCTCTCGTGGGGCTAGCCGTCGCGCTCTGGCTACTCTACTCGCATACGTAGTTCGGCCCGCGCTTCGAGGTGCATCCGAGGGCATGGCGCGGGCTGATGAGGGCGGCGGCCCCGATCGGCATCGCAGCCGTCTTCTCCACCGTCCTGTTCCGCGCCGACATGGCGATGCTCGCGGTGATCAAGTCGGCCGAGACGGTCGGCGAGTACGCCGCCGCCTATCGGCTCTTCGAGACAACCCTCTTCCTCACGTGGGGAATCGGCTCGGCCGTCTACCCCGTCTACTCGCGCCTCGGCCCGGGGCGGTCGCCCGAGGTGCTGCTCGTCTTCGAGCGAACCCTGAAGCTGCTCGTGGCGCTGACGCTGCCGCTCGCCGTGGGCGCGGTGATCCTTGCCGACCCGCTGGTCGATGTGCTGTACGGATCGGCCTACGATGCGTCAGCCGGCGCGCTGGCGCTACTTGCGCCGGCGATCGCCCTCTATCCCTTTGCTTACATCGGGGGCCTGCTGCTCGTCTCGCAGCATCGCCAGGGCGTGCTCGCGCCGATCTATGCGCTGGTCGCGGCCGAGAACATCCTGCTCAACCTCGTGCTGATTCCGACGCACTCGCTCTACGGTGCCGCGATCGGCACCTCGCTGTCGCAGATCCTCGTCACCGTGCCCCTGCTCTACTACTGCATGCAGGCGATCGGACGGCTGGACTGGATGCGGATGGTCGGTGGTCCCGTGACCGCGAGCCTGCTCGCGGGCGTCGTGATGGCGGTTCTCGTGGACGACTTCGCGGCGGCTCTCGTCGCTGCGTCGATCGTGTATGTCGCTAGCCTGTTCGTCTTCGAGCGTCTCGTGTACCCGCGGGACGCCCGAGCGGTGCTGGATCTACTCCCCGGCCGTCGGCTGAGCAGGCGAACGGCCTGAGGGAGCGAATCCTCCGTCGCGATGGTCTCCCGCGCCGCCATGCTCGAACCTCTCGATCCCCCCGACGTCGCCGCCGATCTCGAGGCGAGTCGAGCGTGACCGCCGAGCGGGTCGCCGTCATCATCCCCTGCTTCAACGACGGGACGCTGCTCGTGGAGACGGTTGCCTCGGTCGACGAGCAGGAGCCCGTCGAGCTCCTCGTCATCGACGACGGCTCGACCGACGCCGAGACGCACCGCATCCTCGATCGTCTCGAGGGCGACGGCGTGCGCGTCGTCCGGCACGGCGCGAACCGCGGTCTCGTCCACGCGCGGGCGACCGGGCTCGAGGAGACGACGGCGCCGTTCGTCTTTCCGCTCGACTCGGACGACCTCGCCGTGTCCAGGCGCGCTCGGGAAGATGGCCGACCGGCTCGACGCCTCCCCCGGTGCCGTGGTCTGCTACGGGGACTACGCGGAGTTCGGCACGCACGAGCTCGTCCGTGCCGTGCCGGACCGCATCGATCCCTATCGCGTGGCGTACGCGAACGAGTACCCGGTCACGGCGCTGTTTCGGCGCCACGTCTTCCAAGACGTCGAGGGGTGGCAGCTTCCGCAGCGTGGGTACGAGGACTGGAACCTCTGGATGGCAATCGCGGAGCGCGGTCTCCTCGGCATCTATCTCGGGCCAGGTGAGCTCACCTTTCGCAAGCGTTTCCACGGCGAGCGGATGCTGCATCAGGCCAAGCGCGACCACCGCGAGCTCTACCGAGAGCTGCGCGCGCTCCATCCGACGCTGTTCGCGGAGCTGCCGGCGCACCGGCGACGCTCGGACCTGGCGCTTCACCGGAAGCTCCTGTACCCCGTCGTGTACGGGGGCCGCCGGCGCTTCGCGTTCGAGCATCACGTGAAGGACTGGCTCGACAGGAGGGGCGTGTGGACGCTGACGCGATGATGCCCGTTCGGGTCGCATTCGTTTCCTCGCATGCGGGTAGGGGAGGCTCCGAGCGCTATCTGAGGCTCGTGCTCGAGCACCTCGACCCCGACTGGATCGGGACGGTCGTCTGCCTCGAGGACGGGCCGTTCGCCACCGACCTCCGGGAGCTGGGCTTCCCCGTGGACGTGATCGCCACTGGCCGTCACGCCCATGATCTCGCGCGCTCGGCCGGCAAGCTCCGCCGCCTGCTCGGCCGCGCCTCGCCCGCCGTCGTGCACGCCAACGGGCTCAAGGCGGCGCTCGTGGCCGAGCTCGCGTCGCTTGGTGCGAGCAGGCCGGTGATCTGGTTCAAGCACGACGTCTCCCGCGAGGGATGGCTCACGCGTCTGGCGGCGCGCCGGGCGGCGCGCGTGATCGGCCCGAGCCATGCGGTGATCCAAGGGGTCGCCGACGCGGCGTCGGGAAAGGTCGAGGTGCTCAACTACCAGATCCCGGATCCCGGGGTCGATGCAGGATCGGCCCGCGAGCTCGTGCTTCGCGAGTTCGCGCCCGAGGTGCCGGAGACCGTCGTCGCCCTCGTCGGGAGGCTCGACGCCTACAAGGGTCAGGACGAGCTGATCGGGGCCCTGCCGTCCATCCTCGCGCGGTCGCCGGGCGTGCGCGTGCTGCTCGTCGGCGGCGAGGATCCCGCCCATCCGGAGCAGCGCAGCGTGCTCGAGCGCGAGATCGCCGGCAACGGGCTTGACGCGGCGGTGCGATTCACGGGGTTCCGATCGGATGCAACGTCGCTCATGTGCGGGGCAGACGTGCTCGCGATCCCTGAGCGTGGCGAGAGACGGCTTCGGGCAGGAGGGGTTCCCGTACGTCGGGCTGGAAGCGCTCGCCGTCGGCACGCCAGTCGTCTGCTACGGCTGGGGTGCGCTCGCAGGAGCAGCTCGGTGAATGTGGTGTGCCTCGTGGAGCCCGGCGACCGGACGGCTCTCGCCGACGCGATCGTCGCTCTCGCCGAGGACGAGCAGGAACGAGAGCGTCTTGCAGCGTGCGGCCGCGCCCGCTTCGACAGCCGCTACCTGTGGTCCACGCTCGCCGACAACGTCGCCGCACGCTACCGAGCCGTCGCCGGAGCAGCCGCATGACGCGCAGCGCCGCTGCGATCCGCGCTCCGCGCGGCACCGCGGTCGGGGCGTCGATCGTCCTGGCGTCGGTCGTCGTCGGCTTCGCCGCCGTCGCCTTCGTCGATCGCCTTGCGCCGCGAACCGCTCCGGCTGCTGCTCGTCGGGCTCGCGATCCTGCCCGTCGTCGCGATCGCCGTGCTTCACCGCCCGGTGCTCGGCGTCGCGCTCGTGTTCCTGTCCTACCCCATCGGCTCCGTCGACGTGCCCGTGCCGCTCGGCGGCATCGCGCCGCCGCTCGTCGAGGTCATCGTGCTCGCGGTCGCCGCGCTCGTCGCTCTCCGCCGGCTGGCGTTGGGGGAAACGCCGTTCCGGTGGCCCGACTCTCTCTGGTGGGCCCTCGGACTGCTCGCGTGGACGCTGGTCTCGCTCGCGTCCGCCCAGGACCAGGTGCTCGCGCTGAAGCAGATCTCGGTGCTCGTCGGCGGCATCGTGCTCGCCTGCGTCGTGTACACGGTCGTCGAGTCGATGAACGACATCCGGTGGATCTGCGGGGCGTACGTCGCCGTGGGCATCGGGCTCTCGATCGCGGCCGTCGGGTCGGGCACGCACTTCCAGGACCAGTTCGGCGGCGAGGTCGTCTCCGGCCGGCTGACGGGGGCGTTCAACCATCCGAACCAGCTCGGTCTGTACGCCGTGATCGCGGTCTGCCTCTCGACGGGGCTCGCCTTCGGCGCGCAGACGCGCGCGGCGCGCATCACGGCCACGTGCGCCGCCGGCTTCACGCTCGTGCCGCTTCTCCTCTCGCTGTCCCGCGGCGCGTGGATCGGTTGCGGGCTCGCGTTCCTCTATCTCCTCGTTGCGCTCCGCGAGGCACGCCGCGTGCTGATCGTCGTCGGCGTTCCCGTGGCGATCGTCGCCGCGATCATCGGCTCGTTCGCGCCCTCGAGCCCCGAGATCCGCGTCATCGGCGAGCGCGCGCGTGCGCTGACGGCCATCAGCCCGTACGACGATCGTCCGCAGATCTACCGGGAGGCCGAGCGGGAGATCCGCGCGAATCCTCTTCTCGGCGTCGGGCCTGGGAACTATCCGGTCGCGAGCGCGAGGGCGCTGTTCGCCGACGCGACGGTGGCGAGCGACCACGCGCACAACTTCTGGCTGACGTGGGCGGCCGAGTCCGGGCTTCCCGCCGTGATGCTGATCCTCGCGCTCGCCGTATCGGTCGGGCGTGTCGCGCACAGAGCCGGGAAGATCGCGGGAGCTCGCTCGCGTCGCGACCGGGCGGTGCTCGCCGGCATCGTCGCCTCGCTCCTCGCGGTCCTCGGCCAGGGCGTGTTCGACTACCTGCTCCGGAACGCCGTCCTGTTCATGACCGTCTGGATGCTGATCGGCCTGGCGCTCGCCTTCGGTCGCCTGTACCAGCGGGAACGAGGCGTCGAGGCCTAGCTCGACCTGATGTAGTTCATGAGCGCCGTGTAGACAGGCTTGGGCGAGAGCGACGACGTGAGCAGTCCGTAGTTGTCGTATTGGATTTCGCCGGTCGAGCGGTTCCGTTCCGTGTACCAGATCATGTTGGTCACGTACGGGTAGTTCGCACGCGTATAGTCGATCGCGCGCTTCAGGTAGTCGGCCTGTTGGGCTTCTGTGACGCCACGCTTCCAGTTCGGGATGCCGGGGTAGTTGGCGTGCGATGACCAGCCGTACTCGGTGAACCAGATCGGCTTGGCCCCGTCGCCGTTGGCGAGCATGACGTTGCGGACGGCCGGGAGGTGCGTAAACCACCAACGGTTGCCGTCGTCCGGGTGCTCGGGCGGCTCGTCCGCCATGCCCTGGTACGGGTGCGTCGCCATTACGTCGAAGGAGCCCTTGGCGCCGGCCGCGTAGGCGGCGGCGATGAATCCGTCGTCATTCGACGAGGGGCCGCCGAAGACGACGAGAGCGTTCGAATCCCCGGCCTTGATGGCCGGGTAGGCGGCCTTGAGCAGTTGCACGTACTGGCCGACGGTGCCTTGCCAGAAGCTCTGCGCCGGATCGGGCTCGTTCCAGATCTCCCATGCCTGCACCTTGCCGCGGTACCGAGAGGCGACCCAGCTTGCAATCCACGCGTAGTCGTTCACGTCGGTAGGCGGCACATAGACGCCCTGGCCGCCGTTCGCCCAGCCGGGCGTACGGAAGAGCATGCCGAGCACCTTGATACCGCGCGCGCTGGCCATGCTCACGCACGTGTCGACGTTGTTGACGTACCACTGGCTGAACTGGCCTCGTGCGTTCTCCTGGAGGGACGACCAGCCCACGTCGATCCGTACCCACTCCGTGCCGGCGGCCTTGAGGCTGTCGAACACTGCGGCGCGCTGGGCGTCTGTGTACTCGAGCCATGCGCAATGGAACATCGAACCGAGCTGAGGTCTTCCGGCTGACGGCGACGAGACAACGGCCGCTCTGCGCCGATGTAGCCGTCGCAGAGCCATGCGCATTGGCGGCGGTGACGCTGACCCGGAGCGTCTTGCTCGCGTCGACGGCAGCGATGACGTACGTCTGGGCTGTGCCGCCGGCGATGTCGAGACAGCCGGCACCGGTGCCGTCGCAGCGCCGCCACTGGTACGTGTAGGTCATCGGAAGCGTTCCGCTCCAGCTGCCGGAGCGTGGCACTGAGCGTCTGAGCCACCTGAGCTTGGCCGGAGATCACCGGCGGGGCTGTGTTTTCGGGAGACCCGACGACGACGGACGAGTTCCACGTGCGGTTCAGCGAGCTTCCGTACGCATTGGTAGCGGTTACTCGGGCGTGGACGCGCTTGCCAACGTCCGCCGAGCCAAGGGAGTAGCTCGATCCCGTCGCCCCCGCGATGTCGGTGCAGTCCCCGCCGCCCGCGTCACATCGGCGCCACTGATAGGCATAGGTGATCTGCGGCGTGCCGATCCACGTCCCTGGTGTCGTGGCCAACGTCTCGCCGGCGCGGGCTGTGCCGGAAAGGCTCGGCAGCACGGTGTTGATCGGCGGTGAGACGACCGGCGCCGAGTTCCAGGAACGCTGGGAGGTCGTGCCGTCGGCATTGCTCGCAGTGACACGAATGTGGACGCGCGCGCCGACGTCGGCCGTGTCGAGCACGTACGCAAGCGTTGTCGCACCGGGGATGTCCACGCAGTTGTTCCCGTCCACGTCACACCTTCGCCACTGGTATGCGAACGTCATCGGCGTGGCTCCCGTCCAGACGCCCTGCGTGCCTGTCAGCGTCTGCCCGTATCGCGCGTTTCCCGAGATCGCCGGTCGCTCGGTATTGACAGGCGGGCTACCCACTGCGATCGCGGACGGAGTCCAGAGCAGCACGGCCAGCAGCGCCGCCATGGCGAGAAACCAGTGCGGGTGCGACAGCACGAACGCTGTGCGGCTGGGGGAAGGGGTCGCCAATGGAGGGTCCGGCTGAACGGGGCTGATACCCTCTTCGTGCAGGCAATTCGGGTTGCAAGACCCCCCATCAAGCTATTGAGCCGCCTCAACCGAACCGCGCAGGGCGTCCGACGGCTGGGGGGACTTCGGAGCTCTTCGCTCTGCACCCGCAGCGTCGCCTCGCGAGCTCCGAGGCCAGGGGCAAGGAGGTACTGCGGTGGCCATGGACGGCGCGAAGGCAGGACGATCAGGTCCGCTCGCCGAAGACCGGATTTATGTCCCTGGTAACCGGTACTCGGAGGCTGGAAGACCCGCGCGGGAGGCGTCCGTGAGTCGCGGGGGCGGTCTCACCGAGCTCTTCGAGGTCCTACGCAATCGCTGGAAGCTCGTGGTCGGAGTGACGCTGGGAGTCGTCGTCGGGGCCGGCATCTACGTCTACTCCCTTCCGACGGAGTACGACGCCGAGGCGATTGTCGCCATTTCGCCCCGTCCGACTGTCCCCGGATCGAGCAGCGATTTCGTGCGCATTCTCGGTCCGAAGTACGTCTCGTACATCTCGGCGCGGTCGACGGTCGACCAGGTTGCGGCAACGCTCGGCGAGGACCCTGACACTCTCGCCGATGCTCTGAACGCAGATCTGGCGAGAGACACGGGGACGGTGACGATCGTTGCCCGCCGACAGGTGCCGAGCGTTGCGGCGCGCGACGCCAACGCCTTTGCTGACAAGCTCGTCGAGTTCGGACGCCTCGACAAGCTCATGACGGCACAGCTCGTCGCGCCGGCGCTCCCCCCGACGCAGCCCGCGGCACCACAGAGAAAGCTCCTCATGGCCGCGGCCCTCGTGCTCGGCCTGCTGCTCGCTACCGGAGTCGCGGTCCTGTTGGAGCGCGGGCGGCCGCGGGTCCGCTCCTGGCGGGAGATGGCCGCCCTTACAGGCTATCCAGTACTGGGCCGCATTCCGTCCTCGCGCGCAATTCGCTCCCGGCCAAACACGGCGTTCTCCGATCCTGTCGTCGGGGCGTCCTTCCGCACTCTGCGCGCGAACCTCGAGCCAATACTCCGCGAGCGCGGCGTCAAGCTTGTCGTCGTGACGTCACCGGCGGCGACGGACGGCAAGACGACTGTTGCCGCGCTGCTCGCTGAGTCGTTCAGCCGCCTGGGTGCAAAGACGCTGCTGGTCGATGCCGACCTCCGGCGACCGCGGGTGAGCGAGGTCGCCTCCCTCGAGCGCCGCAGCGGGCTCGCAGGGCTTCTGCGTGGCGGCACGTCGTTCGCAAGCTCGCTCCAACCCGGGTGGCTCGACAACCTCTACGTTCTCCCGACTACCCAGGACTCGGATGCCGGCGACTTGCTGGCAAGGAGCTTCGCCGACCTCGCACCCGAGATGACGAATGCATTCGACTACGTCGTCGTCGACACACCCCCGTTGCTGGGCACCGACGACACGCGGAGCATCGTCTCGACTGCAAACGGCCACGGGGTGTTGCTCGTGGTCGCCGCCGGCTCACCCTCACAACCTGTTCACGAGGCTGTGCTCGCCATGGAGGCACTGAAAGCTCCAGTGCTCGGCATCGTCGGCAATCGGGTGAAGGACGCGCCGGCATACTCCTACGCGGACTCCTAGCGTCGCTTCGGAGCGAGCTCTGCGTAGAGCGCGGTAACAGCTGCCGTCGTCTTGCGGACGTCATGGGATCTTTCGGCGCGTTCGCGACCTGCCGCGCCTTCGGCGGCCGCCAGAGTGGGCTCACGAAGTCGCTCGACGATTGCAGCGGCGAGCTCCATGATGTTGCCCGTCGGCACTATGCGTCCGGCGCTGTCACCAAGCGCCTCGTGTGTCCCGGAGACGTCGGTGGCGACAACGCTGCGCCCTACCGCCATGGACTCCAGCATTGTCAACGGCATTCCCTCCCACCGTGAGGGGACCACGACGACGTCGGCCGCCGCGAGCCAGTCGTGGACGTCGGTTCGGAAACCGACCAGTGTTACGGAGCTCGTGTGGCGTCCCTCCAGCGAGGGTCGATCAGGACCGTCCCCGACGAGCACGAGGCGGGCATCGGGTATCGCCTCCATGACGATCCGCCAGGCGTCGAGCAGGATGTCCTGTCCCTTCTGTCTTGTCAGTCGACCGATACAGACCGCCAGCGGGTTGGGCGCAAGCTCCAGCCGTCGCCTCGCGCTCGATCGCTCAGTTGCGTCGGCGTATCCGAATGCCTCCAGATCGACTCCATTGGGGACGACCCGTGCCCTGGCGCCTATCCCAGCCTCACTCGCGCGACGAAGCTCATCGGTGCTCACGCAGACGAGAAGATGCGTCCATCGGGCGGCATATCGCTCCCAGGCCAGCGCACCTCGCCGGGTCAGCCCCATGACGGCATCGAACGACCATCCGTTGGGCTGAAACACCGTCCTGCACGTACCCCGAGCGGCGAGTCGGCCGGCCAGCCCTGCCTTGGACGAGTGCAGGTGCAGGATGTCCGGCTGAACGTGCTCGATGATCCGGCCAAGGCGACGGGTTTCGCCGATCACGGTCAGCCCGGGCTCCCGCGTCGCGTCCCAGGGTATGTGGGCCACCCCGAGCTCCCGTGCGCGCGGAACGACCGCGCTCTCATCTGGGCACGCTACGGTCAAGCTCATGCCCCGGCCCGCCTGGTCCTCGAGAAGCTGCATGACGCACGTTGGCACGCCCTCCGATCGCGGCTCGGCCACGTGTAGCACCGAGTGCGAACGCCCGACATCTGGACGAGTACGCTCGAGGGTCTGCGCGTGATCGATCTCCACGCACACATCTTGCCGGGGGTCGACGATGGGGCACGAACCGTCGAGGAGGCACGGGAGATCGGGTTGGCTGCGGCAGCGGACGGCATCACCGCCATCGTTGCGACGCCTCACGTACGCGAGGACTATCCAACAACGCCGGGAACGATGGAGCGCTCAGTGGCCGCGCTTCGCCAGGACTTCACGAGACGTGGCATTCCGGTCGATGTGCTGACTGGAGGAGAGGTCTCCACGTCCACGCTCTGGGACCTCTCACCTGAAGATCTGACGCGGTTCACCCTTGGCGGCACAGGCGTGTACCTGCTGCTCGAATGCCCGTACTCCGGCTGGCCACCGGCACTGGACCTGGCCGTATCGAAGCTAGTCGGTAGCGGACTGCGGCCGGTACTCGGCCACCCCGAGCGCAACCCCGAAGTGCAGGATCGGCCAGACCGGCTGGCTGCTTTCGTCGAGATGGGAGGGATCGTCCAGGTGACGGCGGCCTCGGTCGTCGGCCGCATGGGCCCGGCGCCAATGCGTACGGTCATGCGCCTGCTCGAGCTCGGAGCGGTCCACGTCATTGCGTCCGACGTCCACGGCTCTCACATCCGCGACGGAGGTCTGAGCGCAGCCGCCGAAGTGCTGGAGAGTGCTGAGCTGGCGCGGTACCTGACGACGGACGCCCCGGGGGCGATCGTCGCCGGGCTGCCGCTCCCTTCGCTTTCCGGCGCCGGACAGGTCGCCACCGAGGACTCCGCTGATGGTCATCTGCTCTTCGTCCCACATGGCGATGGCTACGAGATCGTGCCCTGCGCTGGAGCCCCGCCTCGAGTCGGCGAACGAATCGAAGTCACGGGTCACGAGGGTGAGCGCTTCGTCGTCGTGAGGATTGGCCGTTCGCTCTACCCGGATGACCTACGACCGTGCGTCTACGTGGCGGGAGTCTGAGCCCTGACCGGCCCGCGTGTGGACGCCAATGACGTCGGAGAGGATGCGGTCGAGGTCGAAGGTCGGCTGCCAGCCGATCGCGGCCTGGATCTTCGCCGTGGACGGAATGCGGTGCAGCATGTCCTCGATCCCGTGACCGTAAGCGTCCTCGAACGGAACGAACGAGATCGAGGACGACGAGCCCGTGGCGTCGATCACTTTCTGCGCCAGGTCGAGGATCGCGATCTGCTCGCTCGAGCCGACGTTGAAGATCTCACCCGCCGCGTCGTGCTCCATCAGCCCGTGGAGAGCCCGAATCGTGTCGGACACATGACAGAAGCAGCGAGTCTGTTTGCCGTCGCCGAAGACTTCGAGCGGCTCCCCCGCGACAGCGCGCTCGACGAAGCGCGGAACGACCATCCCGTACTGCCCCGACTGGCGCGGCCCGACGGTGTTGAACAGCCGGGCGATGATGCAGTCGAGCCCTCCCTCCTGATGGTGCGCGAGGGCGAGGAACTCGTCCATTGCCTTCGAGTCGGCGTATGCCCAGCGGCGTTGGGTCGTCGGCCCGTAGACGCGGCGCGCTTCCTCCCCGAGCGGCGTCTCGTCGCGGTGATCACCGTAGACCTCGGACGTCGAGGCGATGAGCACCCGCTTGCCGAAGCGGTTGCAGTACTCGAGCACGACCTCCGTGCCTTCGAGGTTCGTGACGAGTGTGTGCACCGGCTGCTCGACGATCAGCCGGACGCCTACGGCGGCGGCGAGGTGGTAGACGACATCGCATTTGTGTACGAGCTCGTTCACGACGGCCCGATTGAGGACGGAGTCGACGACGAGGTGGAAGTCGGCATTCGACCCGAGGTGCTCGACGTTCGCCAGGGACCCGGTCGAGAGATCGTCCAGAGCCCAGACCTCCCAGGAGTCTTCGAGGAGCAGCTCGCAGAGGTGGGAGCCTATGAAGCCGGCGCCGCCGGTGATCAGGGCCTTGCCCACGGGCGCGGAGGATACCCGCCGCGCAGGACCGATCCGTAAGGGTTCTCTGAAGGCCCGTTAAGGGTCGCTTGCGGCAAAAGGGGCATCCGATGCTTGTGGGGTACGATGGACTCAGAGTGTTCGAGCGATTCACAGAGCGTGCCCGGCAGGTCGTCGTCCTCGCGCAGGACGAAGCCCGTGCCCTGAAGCACAACTACATCGGCACCGAGCACATCCTGCTCGGCCTCCTCCGCGAGGAGGAAGGCCTGGCTGCGCGCGTCCTCGAGTCCCTCGACATCACCGTCGAGGAGGTGCGGGCCCAGGTGGCGCGCATCGTCGGCCAGGGCGACGAGGTGACGAGCGGCCAGATCCCGTTCACTCCCCGCGCGAAGAAGGTGCTCGAGCTCGCACTGCGCGAGGCGCTCTCGCTCGGCCACAACTACATCGGCACCGAGCACATCCTGCTCGGCCTCGTGCGCGAGAACGAAGGCGTCGCAGCGCGCATCCTGCTCGACTTCGACGCCGACGCCGAGAAGATCCGCAACGAGATCATCCGCATGCTCTCCGGGCCCGGCCGCCGCCAGCAGGGGCAGGCGCCGAGCGAGAAGTCGAAGAGCTCGAAGCTGCTCGACCAGTTCGGCCGCAACTTCACGAAGCAGGCCGCCGAAGGCAAGCTCGACCCCGTCGTCGGCCGCCAGACCGAGATCGAGCGGATCATGCAGATCCTCTCGCGGCGAACGAAGAACAACCCCGTGCTGGTCGGCGAGCCCGGCGTCGGCAAGACCGCCGTCGTCGAGGGGCTCGCGCAGCGGATCGCCGCCGGCAACGTGCCCGAGCTGCTGAAGGGCAAGCAGATCTACAGCCTCGACCTGGCCGCGCTCGTGGCCGGCTCGAAGTACCGCGGCGAGTTCGAGGAGCGTCTCAAGAAGGTGATGAAGGAAATCACCCAGCGCGGCGACATCGTCCTGTTCATCGACGAGCTGCACAACCTCGTCGGCGCGGGCGCCGCCGAGGGCGCGATCGACGCCGCCTCGATCCTCAAGCCCGCGCTGGCGCGCGGCGAGCTTCAGACCATCGGCGCGACGACGCTCGACGAGTACCGCAAGTACCTCGAGCGCGACGCCGCCCTCGAGCGCCGCTTCCAGCAGATCCGAGTCGAGGAGCCCTCGGTCGACGAGACCGTCCAGATCCTGCGCGGCCTCCGCGACCGCTACGAGGCTCACCACCGCTGCAAGATCACCGACGAGGCGCTCTTCGCCGCGGCCACGCTCGCCGAGCGCTACATCCAGGACCGCCACCTGCCCGACAAGGCGATCGACCTCATCGACGAGGCCGCGTCACGCATGCGCATCCGCACGATGACCGCGCCGCCGCGCTATCGCGAGCTCGAGGAGGAGATCGAGAAGGTCCGCAAGGAGAAGGAAGACGCGATCGAGGCCCAGGAATTCGAGAAGGCGGCCAGCCTGCGCGACAAGGAGCGCAAGCTCTCACAGAAGAAGCGCGAGCTCGAGGAGCAGTGGCGCTCGGACGAGGGCGAGGAGCAGCCGGAGATCGGCGAGGAAGAGATCGCCGACGTCGTGTCCATGTGGACCGGCATCCCGGTCTTCAAGCTCACCGAGGCCGAGACCGAGCGGCTCGTGCACATGGAGGACGAGCTGCACAAGCGCGTCATAGGCCAGCACGAGGCGATCGTCTCCGTGTCGAAGGCGATCCGCCGCGCCCGCGCGGGCATCAAGGACCCGAAGCGGCCGACCGGCTCGTTCATCTTCCTCGGCCCCTCGGGCGTCGGCAAGACCGAGCTCGCGCGCACGCTCGCCGAGTTTCTCTTCGGCGACGAGGACGCGCTGATCCAGGTCGACATGTCCGAGTACATGGAGAAGCACTCCGTGTCGCGGCTCGTCGGCTCACCGCCCGGCTACGTCGGCTACGACGAGGGCGGCCAGCTGACCGAGGCCGTGCGCCGCAGACCGTACTCCGTGCTCCTGCTGGACGAGATCGAGAAGGCGCATCCCGACGTCTTCAACATCCTGCTCCAGATCCTGGAAGACGGGCGGCTGACGGATGCGCAGGGCCGGAAGGTCGACTTCCGCAACACGATCGTGATCATGACCTCGAACATCGGCGCGGCCGCGATCTCGAAGAACCAGACACTCGGCTTCAGCGCGGGCGACGAGGCCGGCCTTTCCTACGAGGACATGAAAGAGCGGGTCATGGGCGAGCTGAAGAAGATCTTCCGTCCCGAGCTGCTCAACCGCATCGACGAGGTCATCGTCTTCCACAAGCTGACCAAGGACGAGATCCTCGAGATCGTCGAGCTGATGATGCGCCGGGTCCGCGAGCAGATCTCGACGCACGAGGTGGCGATCGAGCTGTCCGACTCGGCGAAGGAGCTGCTGGTCGAGAAGGGCTACGACCCGGCCATGGGCGCCCGGCCGCTGCGCCGCGCGATCCAGCGCTACATCGAGGACCCGCTCGCCGACTTCGTGCTCGGCTCCGACCTCAAGCCGGGCGTGACGATCGCCGTCGACCGCAAGGCCGACGACGACGAGGAGGTCTCGATCACCCTCGCCGGCGGACGCAAGCGCGAGAAGGTCGCCGTGCCCGCGGCGGCGGACGACGACGCACCTGAAGACGAGCCAGCAGACGAGCCCGCCGAGTAGTCGCTCGACATAGGCTGGCGGCGTGGATGTCGAGCGCGACATCACTGTCCTCGTCAAGACCTTCGAGCGGCCGCAGGCGCTGAAGCGCCTCCTCGCGTCGGTTCGCGCGCTCTACGAACGTATGCCGATCGTCGTCGTCGACGATTCCATCCGGCAGCTTGATCCGGTACCCGGTGAGATCACGACGTATCTGCACGAGCCGTACAACTCGCTCGGCGCGGCGGGGGGTCGTAACCTCGGGCTCAGGCACGTCGAGACGCCCTACGTGCTCGTCTGCGACGACGACATGGTCTTCGAGCGCCGCACGGATCTTGGCCGCATGCTGCACGCGCTCGAGTCGACGTCCTTCGACGTCGTCTCGTGCGTCTGGCTCGACTTCGACCCGTGGAAGGGCATCTGCCGAGGCCCGCGCCGCTTCGAGGGCACGCTCGACGTGGAGGACGGCGTGCTCGTCCACCGGCTGGGCGCAAACCGCGGCACGGCGGACGGCCTGCCGGTCTTCGATGTCGTCCACCAGTTCTTCGTCGCCGCACTCGAGCGGCTGGGCCCGGATCCGTGGGACCCCGCTCTCAACCTCTCCGAGCACTACGAGCTCTTCCTGACGCTGAAGGACCGTGGCCTGACCAGCACGAGGCTGCCCGACGTCGTCGTCCAGCACCGGCAGGAGCTGCCACCCGGCTATCAAGAGGTGCGCGAGAACACACGGCGTTACGTCGACGCCTGGCTGGCGAAGCGAGGGCTCGAGGGACTGCGGGTCGAGGGTGAGCTCTTTCGCGCGAGCGATCGCCTCCGCTACGAGCTGCCGGGCTCGGCTGCTTACACAGCCCGCCGCGCGGCTCGCGTGGGGCGACGACTGCTGTCCGAGCATCGCGTTCGCCCGTCGTAGACTTCCGGCGTGCGGCTCGGGTTGTGCCTGCCCGTCGTTGTCGTGACCCTGGCGGCGTGCGGGGGAGGCGGCGAGGGCGGCGACGAGAATGCTGGGTTGTCGCTTTCTCCGACGTCGGGCTCGCCGGGATCGGCTGTCACCGTCACCCCACCCTGTGCCGAGCCGCCGCTCGTGGCGGAGTGGGTGTCGCCGTCCGGGCTCTCGTCTACTCATCGCCTCGACCGACTCGCAGTCCAAGCTCGGCCTGACCAGCGTGCCCGGGCAGGCCACGCCGGGGACGTACACGGTGATCGTCACCTGTGCCAACAGGCCCGACCCGGTGGGCGAGGCGACCTTCGAGGTCACTCCAAGCTGAATCTTGGTGCAAAGCCGGCACAGAGCGGCATCAGGTCCCGACCCTAGACTCGGCGGCAATGGCGAAGGCAGCCGTCCTCTACGCATGCACCGAGTGCGGCTACTCGTCGCCGCGCTGGTTCGGCAAGTGCCCGGGCTGTGGCTCGTTCGGCACGCTTGCCGAAGAGCGCCCGCCCGACGCCAAGGGCCAGGCAGCCGCTCGCCCGCTGCTGCGGCTCGTCGACGTCGAGGCATCGGATGCCGAGCGGCTCACCACCGGCGTACCCGAGCTCGATCGTGTGCTCGGGGGCGGCTTGGTGCCTGCGTCGCTGGTGCTGGTCGGCGGTGAGCCGGGGGTCGGCAAGTCGACGCTGCTGTTGAGCGCGCTGCGGGCCATGAGCGCCGATCGTCGCGTCCTGCTCGTCACGGGTGAGGAGTCGCCGGCTCAGGTACGCCTACGAGCCGAGCGGCTGGGCGGCGGCGGCAACGTCGAGATCGTGGCCGAGACGGAGCTCGAAGCGGTCTGCTCGACCTTGGAGCAGGAGCGGCCGGAAGTCTGCGTGATCGACTCCGTGCAGACGCTCTACTCGGCGGACGTGAGCTCGGCGCCGGGCTCCGTTGCGCAGGTGCGCGAGGCGGCCGCCCGCCTGTTGCGGGTGGCAAAGGAGTCAGGTGTCGCGTTGTTCCTCGTCGGGCACGTTACGAAGGACGGCGTGGTCGCGGGCCCTCGCGTCCTCGAGCATCTCGTCGACTGCGTGCTCCAGTTCGAGGGCGACCGCTACCGCGAGCACCGCGTGCTGAGGGCGACGAAGAATCGCTTCGGTTCCACGAACGAGATCGGCATCTTCGAGATGACCGCAGCCGGCCTAGTCGGCGTTCCCGATCCGTCTGAGCTCTTCGGGCGCGCCGTAGCAGGTGAGATCGGGTCTGCTGTCGCCTGCACGCTGGAGGGGACGCGGCCCATTCTGCTGGAGATCCAGGCGCTCGTCTCGCCCACCGACCTCGCGATGCCCCGGCGGGTCGCGACGGGGATCGACCCGAGACGGCTGGCGATGATCGTCGCCGTGCTCTCGCGCCATGCCGGGCTTGCACTGGGACAGGCGGACGTGTTCGTGAACGTTGCCGGGGGCGTCCGGATCGAGGAGCCCGGAGCTGACCTTGCCGTCGCGCTTGCCGTCGCCTCGGCCACGCGGGGCACGCCGGTGAGCACCGGCCTGGCGGCGATCGGGGAAGTTGGCCTCACCGGCAGGCTACGACCTGTCACGCAGGTCGAGCGGAGGCTGGAAGAGTGCGCGAAGCTCGGCTCGTCGTCCGTGCTCGCCCCGGCGGGCACGTCGTCGACCCGCAAGATCACGATCGTCGAGGCGGAGACGGTGCGTCAGGCGCTCGCGGCAGGGCTGAAGACGCCGCCGCCCGTATCGAAGTAGTCCCGTCTGAGCAGGGGTTTTCTGTTTCAAGCCCCTGAAAACCCCTGGAAACGTCGCGTTTTCCGACCGGATCGGCTATACTGACGTTCGTTCGCCGGCGGGTTTCTTGATCCGCCGGCGTCTTGGCGAGAACGTCTGTGTGGAAGGGGGAGCGGTTGTACAAGCTGGGCGACAAGGTGGTGTATCCGCATCACGGTGCGGGCACCATCGTGAAGAAGGAAGTACGGGAGATCCTCGGCGAGAAGCGCGAATACCTCACTATCAAGATCCTGCACAACGACATGGTCGTCAACGTGCCGAGTGAGAACGCCGACCGGGTCGGGTTGCGGCAGGTGATCAACGAGAAGCAGGTCAACGAGGTCGTGAAGGCGCTCACCGGCTCGGGGACGCAGATGCCGAAGAACTGGAACCGTCGCTTCAAGCACAACCGCGACAAGATGAAGACCGGAGACGTGCTCGAGCTCGCTGAGGTCGTGCGCAACCTCGCGCTCCGCGACCACGAGAAGGGGCTCTCGACGGGTGAGAAGCAGATGTTCGTGAAGGCGAAGAAGATCCTCGCCTCGGAGCTCATGTATGCGAAGCACATGGACGAGGAGCAGACGCATGTCTGGCTCGACGACGTTCTCTCCGGAAACGGCACGAACGGCAAGCGCCGCGTCAAGACCAAGGTCGCGGCAAGCGCTTAGACCCTCCAAAGTACGGTGAGCACGTGGGCGATCATCGTCGCCGCAGGCAGCGGTGATCGCCTCGGAGTGGACAGGCCGAAGGCGTTTGCCCGCCTCTGCGAGCGGCCGCTGCTCGCGGAGAGCCTCGAGCGGCTGGACGCATCGGACTGGGTCGACGAGATCGTCGTCGTCGTCCCGGAGGGCTGGGAGGAGCCGGCGATCCTGCTCGCCGAGGAGCTCGGCGCCGGCAAGGTCGCGCAGGCGGTCACCGGTGGCGCGACCCGTCCCGAATCGGTGCGTCTTGGCCTGGCGCAGGTGCCCGGCGAGGCGGCGGCGGTGCTCGTCCACGACGCAGCCCGTCCGCTCTTGCCGCAGGAGGTGATCGAGCGCGTGTTGGAGCCGCTCGGCGAAGACTGGGAAGGGGTCGTGCCGACGCTCGCCGTCGCCGACACCATCAAGCGGGTGGATCGCGATCAAGTCCTGGAAACCCTCGTGCGCGACGGGCTCGTCGCAGCGCAGACACCGCAGGCCTTTCCGGCTGACACGCTGCGGGCCGCGCTGGCGGGCGACATCGGCTCGGCGTCCGACTGTGCCTCGCTCGTCGAGGCCCGCGGGGGACGTGTGAAGGCTGTCGAGGGGGATCCGCGGCTGCTGAAGGTGACGACCCGCCAGGATCTCTTGGCCGTCGAAGTGATGCTCGCGGAAGAGCACGCGTGATCGTCGACTACCACATGCATCTCCGTGACGAGGCGGGGAACATCACGTTCACGCCCGATGCCGTGCGGCCGTTCGTGGCCACGGCCCTGGCCCGCGGCGTTGCCGAGATCGGCTTCACGGAGCACGTCTACTACTTCCGCCAGACCGCCGAGATCTGGGAGGTTCCCTACCTGTCGGAGCGCTGTGTCTACGACCTGGACGACTACTGCGATGCCGTGCTAGAAGCCAAGCAGCAGGGCCTGCCCGTGAAGCTCGGCCTGGAGGTCGACTACGTCGGTGAGCGGCAGGCACGGCTGGCCGAGTTGCTCGAGCCATATCCGTTCGACTACCTGCTCGGCTCGGTGCACTGGCTGGACGGGATGGCGGTCGACATGTCGCCGGGCGTATGGGAGGTGATGACGGTCGACGAGGGCTGGCAGCGCTATATCGACGCGCTCTGCGAGCTCGCGGTCTCAGAGAGCGTGCATGTCCTCGCCCACCCCGATCTCGCGAAGATCTTCGGCCGGCGGCCTGACGCCGCTCTGCTGGCCGAGCTGCACGAGCGGGTAGCCGTGGCGGCTGCGGCTTCCGGTCTCGCAGCGGAGATCTCCACGGCCGGCCTCAGGAAGCCGGTCGGCGAGCTCTACCCCGACCTCGATCTGCTGCGGGCCTTCGTCCGCGCAGGCACACCCGTAACGCTCGCGTCAGATGCACACGAGCCCGACCTGGTCGGGGAGAACTTCGAGCAGGCGCTCGCGCACGCGCAGGCGGCCGGTTGTCACACCGTCGCTGTCTTCGACCGCGGCGAGCGGCGGCTGGAGCCGCTCGGATGACTGAATACCGCGTCCAACACGGGGGAACCCATGGTTGGAACGCGGGGGAAACCATGTTTCCCCCGCGGGCCCCCTTCTTGAGGAGACCTTCCATCAAGCAGCCCTGTGTCTGAGTTCCGCGTCGGGATCGGTTTTGATGCGCACGCCTTCGGGGATGGCATCCCCCTTGTGCTCGGCGGCGTCACGTTCGACCACCCCCGCGGGCTCGTCGGCCACTCTGATGGCGACGTGCTCGCGCATGCGCTGACCGACGCCCTTCTGGGAGCCGCGGGGCTCGGGGACATCGGCTCGCTCTTCCCCTCCGACGATGACGCCTACCGCGGCGCCGACTCGCTCGGGCTGCTGGCGGACGCTTATGCGCGAGTGCAGGCTGCCAGCTTCGAGCTCGTCAACGGGGACTGCGTGCTGATCGGCGAGGAACCGCGCATCGCCGGCCGGCGCGACGAGATGAGCGCGCGACTCGCGGGCGCGCTGGGCGTGGGCGCAGACCGCGTGACGGTCCGCGCGACGACGACCGACGGCCTCGGCTTCACGGGTCGCGGAGAGGGCCTCGCTGCGCAGGCCGTGGCGCTGCTCTCCAGCCCGTAGATCTACGCCGCCGGCAGGGTGAACGAGACGCTGGCGCCACCGCCCGGCCGGTCCTCCGCCCAGATGCGGCCGCCCTGTGCCTCGACGAGCGCCCGCGCGATCGCCAGCCCAAGGCCACCGCCGCGCACGGAACGGGCGCGGTCGCCTCGCCAGAAGCGTTCGAACATGCGCTCGCGAGCCTCGTCGCCCAGACCCTCCCCGGTGTCCTCGACGGTCACCTGTACCTCCTCATGGCTCGCCGACACGCGGACGGCTACGGAGCCGTCGGACGGCGTGTGGCGGAGGGCATTCGTCAGCAGGTTCTGCAGGACGCGCTGCAGCTCGAACGGCGCGAAGCGCGCCCGCACCGAGTCGCTCACCTCGGAGTCGAGACGGATGCCGCGCAGGCGGGCTTCGGCCTCGACGCCCCTCAGCGATGCGCGCACGGGGCCGGCGATGGGAGCTTCCTCGAGCTCCAGGCCGAGCGCTCCCGCATCGATCTGCGCCAGCTCGAAGAGGTCGTCGACCATCGTCGACAGCGCTCGCGTCTGCTCCTCGAGGGCGGGCAGCGCCTCGGCCGGCTGCATGAGGCCGTCGTGCAGAGCCTCGAGCATCGCCTGGATGTTGGCGAGCGGCGTGCGGAGATCGTGACTCGCCCAGGCGACGAGCTCACGTCGGGCGTCGAAGAGCCGTTCGAGGTTGACGGCCATCTCGTTGAACGACGCGGCGAGCTCGTCGATCTCAGCCGGCCCCGATTGAGGTGCGCGCACGCTCAGGTCGCCGCGGGCCAGGCGTCCGGACGCGTCGCGAACGGCGTCGATCGAGTTGACGATGGAGCGTCCCAGCCACAGGCCGGCCAGCACGGCGACAGCGGCCGAAGCTGCCGACACGGCGAGGATCTTGACGTCGTCTCCCATGTGGAACATCACCCAGCCGGACAGCAGCACGGCGGCCAGCGGTAGGCAGACGGCGAGGGCCGCCAAGCCGGCGATCTGCAGGCGGACGGTGGGTAGCTCGCGCAGCCCGACCGCCAGGAGAAAGCCGACTCCGAGCGTTGCAGCGGCGATGACGACCGCGGTCAGGATCACGGGACGAGCCTGTAGCCGACACCCCAGACCGTCTGCAGATGCACGGGCCGGGACGGGTCGTCTTCGATCTTCTCCCGCAGCCTGCGGACATGGACGGTGATCGTGCCCGTGTCGAGCGCCGCCTCGTAACCCCAGACGCGGCTCATGAGCTGGTCGCGGCCGAACACGCGGCGGGGATGGGAGGCGAGGAACCACAACAGGTCGAACTCCTTCGCCGTGAGCTGCACGTCGCGGTCGCCCCTCCGGACGTCGCGCGTGCCGGAGTCGAGCTCGACGTCGCCGAACGAGAGGCGCTCGTCCGTGCGATCCGTCGATGCAGCGCGACGCAGCACCGTGCGCACGCGCGCCGCGAGCTCGCGTGGCGAGAACGGCTTCGTGATGTAGTCATCCGCGCCGAGCTCGAGGCCGACGATGCGATCGGCCTCCTCGCCGCGGGCCGTCAGCATGATCACCGGCAGCTCGGAGCGCGCGCGGATCCAGCGGCAGAGCTCCAGTCCATCGACGCCCGGCAGCATGACGTCGAGTACGACGAGGTCGGGCGGTTCCTGTTCGAGCAGTCTCTTTGCCGTACGCCCGTCGCCGGCCTCACGCGTCGAGTAGCCGGCGCGTTCGAGATAGCGCACGGCGATCTCGCGCACGATGGGCTCGTCGTCCACGACGAGAACGGTCGTCACAACCACATTGTGAGCCCTCCACCTTGCGGGAGGGTTAAATAGGCCCGCGCGCGGAGCACGCTTGGGCTTATTCGGCAGATTCCAGCGCGCAGCACCAATTTCAGGGTTTCGCAAGGACTGTTCAGACTGGCGTCAGCTCGGCGCAAGGAACGCCGCGTACGTTCGTCTCGTCAGCTTTCGAAGGAGGATCTCCATGCGCCGGATCGTGCTCCTGCTTTCAATCCTCGCCGTGGTCGCCGCGAGCGCTCTCCCCGCGATCGCCGCCGACGACGGGAAGGTGAAGCGCTTCGCCCAGGCCGAGACGCTTGGCTTCTATCGAGGGACGACGATCGCCTACCTCGACTTCGGGCCGGTCAAGCTCTCCGCTGGCAACAGGGTGGCTCCCATCTGGGCCTTCGCCAACGGCGCGGCCGGGCAGCGCAACATCGTCGACACCGTCCCGGGACGCCGCGATTACACGCCGCTCTGGGCGGTGAGGCTCGTGAGCTGGAAGGACGGACAGAAGTCCCGCGTGCTGCGCTCAGCCGCGGCCGTCAGACGGGCCGCAGCCGCCGGGCAGGTCTCGATCAAGGCCATGCCTATCGTGGTCAACTGCCCCGTGCTGTAGGCAAGCGCACCAGCTCTCCCTCGACCTCGACGAGGCCGTCGTCGGCAAGAGCCGTGACGGCCTCGTCGTCGAGCTCCGATCTCTGGCGCGCCCGTGCCGCAACGAGTCGCAACGTGCGTACACGGCGCTGGCGGAACGAGCCTTCGTACGGCCCTTGCCTGCGTGCGGGCTCGAACCTCTGTCCTCGGGACGGGCACTCCTGCTCGAGCGGACACACGCCACAGCGCGGGACACGTGCGATGCAGACGGTCGCGCCGAGGTTCATCAGCGCGGGCCCGCACTCGTGGTCGAGATCGAGGTGACTGCGCTCGAGCACGCGCCGTACGTTCACGTCCACCGGCAGCACCGGCCGGCTGAAGGCGAGGCTGGCAACCGCGTCGGCCGTGTAGCGCCCGACGCCCGGCAGCTCCGTCAGGTCCTCGGGCCAGCCGCGCGCGGCGATCTCGATCGCCGCGCGGTGGAGATTGACGGCGCGACGGTTGTAGCCCAGGCCGTCCCAGGCGCGGATGACCTCGGAGCGCGGCGCTCCGGCCAGCGCCTCGACGGTCGGCCACCTCTCGAGCCATTCCGTCCAGCGTGGCACCACCCTGGCCACCTGCGTCTGCTGGAGCATCACCTCGCTGACCAGCACGGCGTACGGGTCCCGGGAGTGTCGCCAGGGCAGATCTCGCCCGTTGGCGGCGTACCACCGAAGCAGTCGCTGCTTTGGCGTCCCGGTCAGCGCCGGCGCCGCTCGTCGACGTCGAATATCCCCGTGAGCACCCAGTTGACGACGGCGATGATCAAGGTCGCCCAGACCGCTGACATGAACGAATCAATCTCGAAGCCGGGCACGATCCAACTCGTGATGTAGAGCATGAACAGGTTGATGAAGAACAAGATGAGGCCGAGCGTGATTACGATCAACGGCAGCGCCAGCAGCTTCATGACCGGCTTGACGAGGAAGTTCACGAGGCCGAACACGAGGCCCGTCACGATGAGGACCCAGTAGTCCTCCGAGTAGTCGATGCCGTCGACGAAGATCGACGCCACCCAGATGGCGGCGACATTGACGATCCAGGAATACAGGAGGCGCCTGATCAACGCCCGTCGATCCTATTGAACGTCCCGGCGCTCGACCTGTTCGCCGCGACCGATGAGCACGTGGGAGACCAGCGACGGTCCGAACAGCCCATGGGAGACCACGCCCGGCATGGCGTCGAGGCGAGCGGCGAGGTTGGCGGGATCGCCGATCTCGCCGCCGTAGTCGGCGATGCGCCCTCCGTCCGGGGTGGGTGCCGTATCGCGCAGGGTGGCGCTGCCCAGCGCCCGGAGCGTTGCTTGGAGGCCAAAGCCAAAGAGCTCCAGCGGGACGGGCGGCGCCAGTCGGTCGACGACCTTGTTCGACGAGACGATGACCACAAAACGGTCGGCGGCCGCGGCGACGATCTTCTCGCGTGTCTGCGCCGCACCGCCGCCCTTCACGAGCCAGCCGTCGGGGGACACCTGGTCGGCGCCGTCGATCGCCAGGTCGAGTCGATCGAGCGACTCGAAGGGCTCCACCGGCAGGCCGAGCTCGCGCGCCGCGTGCTCCGTCTCGAGCGAGGTCGCGACGCAGCGGATGTCGAGCCGTCGAGCCGCGAGCGCCGGCAGGAGATGGAGCACGGTCGTGCCCGTGCCGAGGCCGACTGACATGCCGGCTTCGACGAGCTCGGCCGCAGCCTCGGCCGCGAGGCGCTTTTCGTCGTCGGAGCCCACGGCAGTACTGTAAGCCCGTGAGTTGGCGAGAGTGGGCACGTCCGGGCACCGTCGAGCCGTCGATCTACGCCGCGGACTTCGCCCGCCTCGGCGGGCAGCTCGAGATCCTGCTCGACGCCGGGGCAAGCGTCTTCCACTTCGATATCGGCGACGGCCACTTCATCGACGAGGTCACGATCGGCCCTGTCGTGCTGCGCTCCATCTCAGAGCTCGTCCACGAGCGAGGGGCGGTGCTCGACTGCCACCTGATGGTCTCGCAGCCAGAGCGCCACTTCGAGAGCGTTCGGGCAACCGGCGGCGACAGCGTGACGTTTCACGTAGAGGTAGTCGATGATCCCGAGCCGACCGCCATGCGGGCGCGCGAGCTCGGCCTCGGCGTCGGCATTGCGTTCAATCCCGAGACGGAGGTCGAGCGGGCGGCCGCAGCAGTGGACGCGGCGGCTGCGGATCTGGCTCTGTGCATGAGCATCCATCCCGGCCTTTCGGGACAGGCATTCATGCCTGAAGCCCTGGGCCGCATCGAGAGGCTCCGCTCTCTGGTGTCAGACACCGTGTTCGTGCAAGTGGACGGGGGCATCTCGGCCGAGAACACCGCCGAGATCCGCGCCGCGGGCGCGGATCTGCTCGTGGCGGGCAGCGCCGTCTTCTGGCAGCCCGATCCCGCCGCCTCCTATCTCGGCCTGACGGCGAAGGCCGCAGGGGCTGTCGTATGACCACACGGCCGCGACCCGAGAACCACGTGATCGTGCTCTTCGGGGCTACGGGCGACCTCGCCAAACGAAAGCTCCTGCCCGGCCTCTTCAACCTCCACTGTGCGGGACTGATGCCCGAGGAGTACCGCGTGATCGGCGTCTCCCGGCGCGCGAGCGCGCTCTCCGACGAGGAGTTCCGCCAGCGGGCGCACGACGCCGTCGAGGCGCGGGGCATGCGCAAGGCCTCGGGGCCGGAGTGGGAGGAGTTCGTCAAGCGCCTCTCGTTCGCTGCGGCCGGCCAGGACGATCCTGCAGACCTCGTCCACGCCGTCGAGGAGGCGGAGCAGGAAGTCGGCGGCGAGCCGAGACGCCTCTATCACCTCGCGATCCCGGCGGCGGCCTTCCCGGGCGTCGTGGCGATGATGGGCGAGACGGGACTCGCAGAGCGGGCTCGCGTCATCGTCGAGAAGCCGTTCGGCACCGATCTCGCGTCGGCTCGAGCGCTCAACGCCGCCGTCCATGCGGTGTTCGGGG
This sequence comes from uncultured Actinomycetes bacterium, assembly GCA_963711315.1. Lineage (GTDB taxonomy): Bacteria > Actinomycetota > Thermoleophilia > Gaiellales > Gaiellaceae > PALSA-612. The sequence continues at coordinate 712,958 of CAVQDQ010000003.1, read as the reverse complement.
AGTCAGACGTCTTCCGGATCGACCACTTCCTGGGCAAGGAGTCGATCGAGAACATCCTTGCCCTGCGCTTCGCGAACGGTCTGTACGAACCGATCTGGAATCGAGACCATGTCGACCACGTCCAGATCGACGTACCCGAGACCCTGACGGTCGCCGGCCGCTCCGGCTTCTATGAGCAGACCGGCGCCTTTCGCGACATGGTCGTCACGCACCTCTTCCAGGTGCTGGGCTTCATCGCCATGGAGCCGCCGACCTCCCTCTCGGAGAAGGCCGTGCGGAACGAGACGTCCAAGGTGTTCGATTCCATGAAGCCGCTCGACCCCGTCCGCGTGGTGAGAGGCCAGTACAACGGTTATCGAGAGGAAGAGGGCGTCGACCCCACATCGGAGACGGAGACGTTCGTCGCGCTCGAGGTTGAGATCGACAACTGGCGCTGGGCCGGCGTTCCGTTCTTCCTGCGCACGGGCAAGGCGCTGGCCGAGAGCTGCCAGGTGATCACGCTGGCGTTCCACGAGCCGCCGCTCCGGATGTTCACGCTCGAGGGCGACGCGCCCGCGACCTCACGCCCCAACGAGCTGGTGATCGACTTCCAGGACCCTGGCTCGATCTCCGCCTATTTCCTGGCCAAGAAGCCGGGGCCGGATATCGAGCTACGGGAGGTGGCGATGACCTTCGACTACGAGAGCGCGTTCGAGAAGCGGGAGCTCGAGGGCTACGAGCGGCTCGTCCACGACGCGATGCTCGGAGACCAGACGCTGTTCACGCGCGGCGACGGCATCGAGCAGCTGTGGACGGTCTCCATGCCGCTACTCCAGAGCGCACCGGAGCTCGAGATCTACGAGCCCGAGTCGTGGGGGCCGAGGTCCACCGATGAGCTGATCGCGCCACGGCGCTGGCATCTGTCCAGCGAGCGCAACGGTCCCTGATGTCGGAGCGCGCGTGGCAGGTGCTGGTCACCGCCGTCGTCGGTCTGGCGCTGCTGCTCGTCATCCGGGTCGTGCTCGGCTGGGCCTTCGACCGCTACGTGAAGCGGGTTGCGACGCGCAAGCCGCCCGACTACGTGGCGCGCCTGCGCACGCGGCTCGTGGTGCTGCGCCGCGTGATCGTCGCGTTCGTTTTTGTCATCGTCCTCTGGAGCATCCTGGAGATCTTCCCGACGACGGAGCAGCTCGCACGGACGCTGCTCGCGTCGGGCGCCTTCATCGCCCTCGTGCTCGGCGTCGCCTTCAGCGTGCCGCTCGGGAACATCGGCGCCGGCATCCTCCTGAGCCTTAGCCAGCCCGTCCGCATCGGCGACCGGATCACCGTCGGCGAAGTGACAGGCACGGCCGAGGAGATCACGCTCATCCATACGATCGTCCGCACGGATCAGGGTCTCACGGCCTTCGTGCCGAATTCGCAGATGATCACGTCGACCGTCGTCAACCGGACGCTCGACGACCCTCGCAGGCTCGTCACCGTGCGCCTGCCGGTCGCGATCTCGGCGCCGGTGGAGGACGCGCGGCGCGTGCTGCTGCGGACGGTCGGTGAGCTTTCCGAGCCGGAGATGGAGGACGCGAGCGTCTTCGTGATCGACGTGGCGGAGAAGACGACCTGGCTCGCCGTCACAGGCTATGCGCCACGGCGTGCGGCGGTCGATCGCGCGGCCGCCGAGCTTCGCGAGCGAGGGCTGCAGGCCCTCGCCGCCGAGGGCTTTCTGCCGCAGTAGCCTGCTGTCATGCGCCGGGTCCGCTTTCCGCCCAGCCCCACAGGCTCGCTCCACGTCGGCAACGCGCTGACCGCATCGGACCATCGTCCTAACGAGCAGCTCCACCTACGTGCTCTTCGGCTCGCCCTGACGGGGCGAGAGCGGGGTCGCGAGCTGTGGACGGTGATTCATGCGCTGCCGCGCGACGAGGCGCTACGGAGGATCGATGCGGCTCTATGACTCGCTGACGAGAGGCAAGGTGGAGCTGCCGGTGCCCCCGGGGCCGATTCGCATGTACGTCTGCGGCTCGACGGTCTACCACCGCGTGCACGTCGGCAATGCGAGGCCGTTCGTGCTTGCCATGTGGCTCCGGAGCTGGCTGAAGCGAACCGGCTATGACGTGAGGCTCGTCCACAACATCACCGACGTCGACGACAAGGTCTATGTCGAGGCCGCTGCGCGCGAGGTGGCTAGCCGCGATCTGGCCGAATGGGCAACCGGCTGGTTCGTGGAGGACACCGACCGCCTCGGGCTGGGCCGGCCGGACGTCGAGCCACGTGCGTCGGAGACGATGCCGGAGATCCTCGCGTTCATCGAGGAACTGCTCGCGCGCGACCTCGCCTACGTGGCCGAGGGAGACGTGTACTTCCGCGTCGTCCGCTTCCAGGACTACGGCCGGCTGTCGGGCGCGAAGCTCGACGAGATGGTCGCCCAGGAGCCGAATGCCCTGAAGGAGGATCCGCGCGACTTCGCGCTCTGGAAGGCACAGAAGCCGAACGAGGACGCTGCCTGGGACTCGCCCTGGGGGCCAGGCCGGCCGGGATGGCACATCGAATGCTCGGCCATGGCGGACAAGCATCTGGGCCCGGCGTTCGAGATCCATGGCGGCGGCAACGACCTTCGCTTTCCCCACCACGAGAACGAGCGTGCCCAGTCCTGCAGCCTCGGCCATCCGTTCGCACAGATCTGGATGCACAACGGGATGCTCGAGTTGGACGCCGAGAAGATGTCGAAGTCGCTCGGCAACGTCGTCACACTGCAGAACGTGCTCGACACGTGGGGGAGGGAGACGCTACTCGTCTATCTCCTCACCGCGCACTGGCGCAAGCCGGTCGACTTCACGGACGAGGTGCTCGAGCAGGCGGCGGCACAGGCAGAGGCCTTTCGCAACGTCTTCCGGTCTACGTCGGAGCCGGCAGCGGAAGGCTCCTGGGAGCGGTTCGCGGCGGCGCTCGACGACGACTTCAACACTCCCGACGCACTGGCGGTCATGCACGAATGGCGTGATCACGTGCTCCTCGAGCGTGCGCTCGACGTCTTCGGGCTCGCGTCGCTCGCGGAGCGGGCCGAGGCGCCGGCGGAGGCCGTTGCGCTCGCCGAGCAGCGCGAGCAGGCACGGGCGCTCCGCGACTTCGAGGCAGCCGATCGGCTGCGCGGCGAGATCGCGGCGCTCGGCTGGGAGGTGCGTGACGTGGCCGGCGGCTTCCAACTCGTGCCGCTATGACCCGCGAGCTCGTCTATGGGCGGCGGCCGGTGTACGAGTCGCTACGCGGCAGGCGCAGCGTGCTCGAGCTGCATGCGAGCGAGCGGGCTCTGCGCGCGGAGGCCTGGCTCCGTGACGAGAGCTCGCCGCGCGTGCGGGTAGCAGCCGAGCGGGAGCTGGCAGAGCTCGCAGGGACACGCGATCACCAGGGCGTCGTCGCCTTCTGTGAGCCATACAGGTACGGCGATGCCTACGAGCTCGCAGAGCAGCCGGAGCCATTGCTTGTCTGCCTCGACGGCGTCACCGATCCGCACAACCTCGGCGCTGTGTGCCGTAGCGCGGAGGGTGCGGGAGCGACGGGCCTCGTGCTGCCCGCTCACCGCTCGGCTCGCGTGACGCCTGCCGTCTGCCGGGCTTCGGCTGGAGCGGTCGAGCATCTACCGGTAGCCGTCGTCCCCAACCTCGCCCGCTTCATAGCCGACGTGAAGAGCCCCGAGCTCTGGGCTTATGCAGCGGTAGCCGAGGCTCCGACGGCTCTGTGGGAGGCGGACTTCGAGGGCGGCGTGATGCTCGTGCTCGGCGCGGAGGGCAAGGGCATTCGCCCGCTCGTGAGGCGGCAGTGCGACGTCGAGGTCGCGATCCCGTTGGCCGGCAGCGTCGAGTCGCTGAACGTCAGCGTGGCGGCGGCGCTGCTCCTGTTCGAGGTCGCGCGGCGAAGAACGGTCGCGCATGCCTGAGCCGACGCTCTATCTCTTCGACGGCTACAACATTCTCCACGCCGGAGGATTTCGTGGGCCGTCGGATCTCGTCGACCGGCTCGCTGACTTCGTGGCGCTCAAGGGAGCGCGTGGCGTCGTCGTCTTCGACGGCGGCGGCGAGGACCGTGTCGTGGGCAGGCTCGAGGTACGGCACGCGAGTCAATGCGGACGCTCTTCTCGAGCGACTGGCGGCCGAACACCGCCGGAGGGAGCGCGTCTGCCTCATTTCCTCCGACTCGACACTGCGCGGCACGGCGGGGCACGAGGTCGAGCAGCGGTCCTCGGCCGGCTTTCTCGCCGATTTCGAGCGGCCCCAGCACGAGGAGCGAGCTTCTTCGCGTGTCGGCGATCGCGTGGACGAGGAGACGAGGGCTGCCCTCGAGCGCCTGCGGCGCGGCGAGAAACCTTAGGTCCCTGCACATTTGCAAATGCCCTTGTAACTCCGGGCGGACCTTGCTATCTTTCTGCCTCAACTTGAGGGTGAGACTTCGTCGACGCCGCAGGTCGACGGAGCAAACCCCGGCGACAGGGGGAGAGCGCATGGCAGCCCGGATGCAGACCGCGGTTCGCACGGCGCAGAGACAGAAGCGCGAGCTCGAGGACCTTCAACTCGTCATGCGCGTGCGCAACGGCGACGACAACGCGCGGGAGGTGCTCATCCGCCGCTACACGGGGTTCGTGCGGATGAAGGCCAGCTCGTACTTCCTCGCAGGCGGCGAATCGGAGGATCTCGTGCAGGAAGGCCTCATCGGGCTCTGCAAGGCCGTCCGGGACTTCAGGCCCGACAAGGAGACGTCGTTCCGAAGCTTTGCCGAGCTCTGCGTCACCCGGCAGATCATCACCGCCATCAAGACGGCGACGAGGATCAAGCACCGGGCCTTGAACAGCTACGTCTCGTTCAGCCATACACCGGCCGGCCAGGACCCCGACTCCGACTGCACGCTCGGTGACGCGCTGCCCGGTTCGCATGTGGACGAGCCGTCGGTCCAGGTGATCTCGAGCGAGGAGCTGCAGAGCCTCGTCTTCTCGCTCGGCAGCGGCCTGTCCACGCTGGAGGCGGACGCACTGCGCCTGTACCTCGAGGGCAACTCGTACGAGCAAATGGCCGAGGAGCTCGACTGCGACACGAAGACGATCGACAACGCGCTCCAGCGCGTGAAGCGGAAGATCGTCATGCACCGGCAGTCCCGCGCCGTCCTGTCGTAGATCGCTAGCCTCCCCCTCGTGAAGCGGGGGCTCGCAGTACTTGCGCTCGTGGCGGCCTGCCTACTCGTCGTGAGCGCGGCCGCAGGCGGCCCCGACGGGAGGCCGTCGCCGAAGAAGAGCCCTGCGGAACTCACCGTCAAGCTTGCAACCAAGGATCCGAACGTCCTCGTCCTGACTGCGCCGGGCTACCGGCTCACGCTGAGCAAGCAGAACGGGGAGGTCGTGGAGCTCGTCGATCGGCGAACGGGCGATCGCGTCGTCCGGGGGCAGAGCGGATGCTGGTGGGCTGCCAAGCAGACGACCGGCGAGGCGGCCTCGGGGTGCGTGTTCGGCCGCACGGGCGACAACCGCTTCACCTTCCGCTGGTCACAGCTCACGTCGACGTTGACCATGGCGTACGACTCCGCCCCCACGGGGCCCGGCGTCGACGCCACAGTCACGCTCGTCGCCCGCAGCAGCGCGTTCGACGTCCGGCTCGAGCTCGACTCGTCGGTCGAGTACCCACTCTCCGCCGTGCTCTTCCCCGCCGACCTGCTGTTGCCCGCAGCCGACGTGCGGGGCGCGTACATGCCGACGTTCCTGCCGGGGATTCGCCTGCTGCCCAGCTTCTTCAACGGGCCGCATCGCAACGTCGAGACGTACCCGTCGCGCTGGGCGTTCGCCGACTATCTCTCGGCCGACATCGGGCGAGGGCATGTCGCGATCTACTCGGTGAACCCGGCGCCGAAGCCGATCGCACCGGTCGACATCGGCTTCATCCGTCAAGCCGAGGGCACGTCCTGCGGCGGCCCGACCTTCTGCGCGACACACGTCTTCCAGACCTGGGTCGAGCGCGGGCAGACGTGGACGAGCCCGCAGGTCAGGGTGCGCGTCGGCGGCACCGTGGAGCAGTCGCTGCAGGCCTACCGCGAGGACAACGGCATCGACAAGTACCCGTCGCTGGCCGAAAAGGTTGGCCCGCGGCTCGACAAGCTCGTGCGCGCGCCGCTGATCAAGGGCGACCTCTGGAAGGGGCTGCCGGAGTTCAACCAATGGGCGGGGTCGCTGAAGCAGCTCCCGTCACCCGCGCTCATTCATCCGGTGGCCTTCCAGTCGGGCGGGTTCGACGAGGCCCACCCGGACTTTCTGCCGCCAGACCCGCGCTGGGGGTCGAACGCCGACTTCAACGGCATGGCCGCGAACGCGAGGTCGAACGGGCAGCTCGTCATGCCGTACCTGAACGTCAGCTGGTGGGATACGACGTCGCCCAGCGTTCAGGCACTTCCCTCGCCGCTCGAGCCGAAGGACATCGCCGTCCAGAACCTCCGCGGCAGCGCGGTCAGGGAGCAGTTCGGCCCGCACGACGGCTACATCGTCTCGCCGTACTCGCCAGCGGTGCGGAAGCGGATCCAGGGCGTGTTCGAGGAGTGGAAGACCGACGTGCCCGCGGATTGCCTCTTCTTCGACCAGATCGGAGCACGCCCGTGGCGCCGCGACTTCAATCCGGCCGCTCCGACGCCGCTCGCGTACTACGACGGCTGGCTCTCGCTGTTCGCACCGTACGCCCAGCGGTGCTTGATGGTGGAGGACGGATGGGATCGTCTTGCGGCTTCGTTCTCCGGCTTTCACGGTGGCGTGCTGCTGATGTCACGCCAGTTCGAGTGGCCGAACTCACACTGGGGCGAGGGCAACTGGGAGCCGTATCCCATCGCCGGCCGCCTCTTCGGCGACAAGGTGCTGATGTACCAGCACGATCTGTACGAGCCGACGATGACGATCGATCCCGAGACGCTGCTGTTCAACGTCGCGTTCGGCTTCGTCCTTTCCTACGCCTGGGACGGCGAGCGCGAGGAGGCTTCACTCACTAGCCCGTGGGCGACGCTGGTCGGCCAGGTCCAGCGAACGCTCGGGCCGTATTACGCCGGCAAGCGGCTGATCGGTTTCCGGAGCGTCGCGCCGAACGTGACGGAGTCCGTGTTCGAGGGTGGCTTCAGCGTCCTGGCCAACTGGAGCTCGCGAAACGCAGTCGAGGTCGAGGGGCAGCGGCTGGCGCCGAACGGCTTTCTCGCGCGCAAGGGCGGGGACGTGCTCGCGAGCGCGCTGGGCTTCACCTGGAGCGGCGTGACCTTCCCGGGTGGTGCCCACTAGGTCGTCGTCACAGGAACCCTGGCGATCTCGTAGTCCGCGGCGTGGCGAATGCGTTTCTCTTGCCCGTTGAGACTCGGTTCGACGCGAAGCGCTGCCGAAGAGCGATTGGGTGCCGCGTCGAAGGGGATCAGATAGACAGCTCCGTTGTCGGGGCAGTAGACGCCGAAGTAGTCGATCTCACCGTGGTAGCTTCGCGTGGAAGCTCTCGGCCTAGGGTGGTGACTGTAGTTGCTCGCTGTCTTGAACCACACTGCACCTCCTCGCAGCCTCCCCGTCTTGCATTGCACAAGCGATAGTCGTTCGCCATCCTCGATGGCAAGGTCGTATCTCGTGTTCTCGCCGAAGGGAAGCAGTATCGAATAGCCGACGCTCGCCAACCCGAGCATTACGCCAACGAGCGATCTCCGACTACCTTCGGGTGTTCCATACTCCACAAGTGTAGTTGTCGCGTAAGACAACGGGCGTCGAGTTCCAGTACCCTGGAGGCGCGCCGGAGTAGCTCAGCTGGCAGAGCAGCTGATTTGTAATCAGCAGGCCGTGGGTTCGAGTCCCTCCTCCGGCTTAGGCGTGCTCGAGCGCTTGCTCGAGGTCGGCCCATAGCTCGTCGACGTCCTCCAGGCCGACGCTGAGCCGTAGCAGGCCCTCGGGAACGCGCCCGCCCTCCCAGCGGCGTCGTGACTCGATGGTTGAGCGCACGCCGCCGAGGCTTGTCGCGTTGGCGATCAGCGAGACCGACCTCTCCACTGCCTGCGCATCACCACGAACGTCGAACGAGAGCAGCGCGCCGAAGCCACCGGCCATGAAACGGGCGGCCAACGGATCGGGCTCCAGGCCCGGATAGCGTACGAGCTCGACCGCCCGATGCTCTGCCAGGCGGCGCGCGAGCTCGAGCGCGGTCGTCGACTGGCGCTCCACGCGGACGCGAAGCGTCTCGAGGCTGCGGAGCAGGAGAGCGGCGGCGTCGGGCGTCGCGATCGCGCCCGTGCGCGTGCGGAACTCGAGCAGCCGCTCGTGGTCTTGTTCGCGCCGGCAGACCAGGACGCCGAGCAGCAGGTCGTGGTGGCCGCCGAGGAACTTCGTCGCGCTGTGCAGGACGAAGTCGGCGCCGTGCTCGAGCGGCCGCATGTGGATCGGCGTGGCGGCGGTGGCGTCGACGAGCACGGGTGCGGGGCTCGCGGCGGCCGCATCGAGGTCAGGGAAGGTCAGGAACGGGTTCGACGGCGCCTCGAGCCAGACGAGGTCTGCCCCGGCCGGCGGCGCGGTCCTCTGGTCGAATTCGGTGGACGAGAGCCCCCAGCGCTCGAGATCGCGGATCAGCAGGCCGACCCCGTAGTAAGCGTCGGCGGCGATCGCGACCGTCTGTCCCTGGCGCAGCAGGCCCAGCAGCGCCCCGGCTGCTGCTGCCATGCCCGACGCGAACAGGAGCGCGTACCCGCCGTCCAGCTCCCCGAGCGCGTCTTCGACGGCCTCGCCCGTGGGATGGGCGTCCCGGATATACGAGAACTCCCGCGGCCGACCGTCCTCGTACGGCCAGATCGTCGAGCGGTCGACAGCCGTCCAGGGATCCACGTCTGAGACTATAGGCCGGTGCCGGCGGGAGGAGACTCGACCGAAGCCAAGCTCGAGCGTCTCGGCGAGCTGCGCGAGACCGCGCTGCACCAGGGCTCCGAGAAGGCCGTCGAGCGACAGCGGTCGCAGGGCAAGCTGCTCGCCCGCGAACGGCTGGAGCAGCTGCTCGATCCCGGCTCCTTCGTCGAGCTGGACCGGTACGTGCGCCATCGCGAGGTTGAGTTCGAAATGCGCGAGCGGCGGCCGTGGGGCGATGCGGTCGTCACCGGCTACGGAACGATCCTGGGGCGCAAGGTGTTCGTCTTCTCGCAGGACTTCACGATCTTCGGAGGGAGCCTGTCCGAGGTCTTCGCCGAGAAGGTCTGCAAGGTGATGGACCTCGCAGTGAAGTTCGGCTGTCCCGTGATCGGGATCAACGACTCGGGCGGCGCGCGCATCCAGGAGGGCGTTGTGTCGCTGGCCGGCTACGCCGAGATCTTCTGGCGCAACGTCCAGACCTCGGGCGTCGTTCCTCAGGTCAGCCTTGTCATGGGGCCGTGTGCAGGTGGCGCCGTGTACTCACCCGCAATCACCGACTTCGTGCTCATGGTCGAGGGCTCGTCGTACATGTTCATCACGGGTCCCGACGTGGTGAAGACCGTCACCGGCGAGGAGGTGACGTTCGAGGAGCTGGGCGGCGCCGCCACCCATGCCGCGAAGTCCGGCGTCGCGCACTTCATCAGCCCGAGCGAAGAGGCATGCCTCGAGGATGCGCGGTACTTGCTGTCGTTCCTGCCGCAGAACAACCTCGAGCCGCCGCCGTTCGCCGAGCCGGCCGATTCTCGCGACCGGGAAGAGGCCGAGCTCGACAGGCTCGTTCCCGACGAACCGGCCAAGCCCTACGACATCAAGCGCGCCATCGAGCTCGTCGTCGACGACGGCGACATGCTCGAGGTGCACGAGCGCTATGCCGAGAACATCGTGTGCTGCCTGGCCCGGCTCGGCGGTCACGTCGTCGGCGTCGTCGGCAACCAGCCGCGGACCCTGGCCGGCGTGCTCGACATCGACTCGTCGGTGAAGGCCGCCCGCTTTGTCCGCACGTGCGACGCGTTCAACATTCCGCTCGTGACGTTCGTGGATGTGCCGGGCTTCCTGCCGGGCACCGAGCAGGAGTGGCGCGGGATCATCCGGCACGGCGCGAAGCTCCTCTACGCATATGCGGAGGCCACCGTGCCGAAGCTCGCCGTCATCACGCGCAAGGCCTACGGCGGCGCGTACGACGTCATGAGCTCGAAGCACATCCGCGGCGACTTCAACTTCGCCTGGCCGACGGCGGAGGTGGCGGTGATGGGCCCGGAGGGCGCCGTGAACATCGTGTTCCGCAACGAGCTGGCGGGGGAGAACGCCGACGCCAAGCGCCGAGAGCTGATCGACGACTATCGCGAGCGCTTCGCCAACCCGTACGTCGCCGCCGAACGCGGCTATGTGGACGACGTGATCGAGCCGCGCCGGACACGCAGTGTGCTGATCGACGCCCTCGAGACGGCGTTGCCCAAGCGCGAGCCCAGCCCAAAGCGCAAGCACGGCAACATTCCGCTGTGACGGCGCCTCCCGAGATCGAGATCACGCCGGAGCCGTCGCCCGAAGACCGCGCGGCGATCGAAGCAGCCGTCGCTTCGCTATTCGCCAATCGCTCGCAGGCGTCCCCGTGGTGGCGGGCCGGTGTGTTCGAGAAAACCGAGGAGCCTGACGACTAGCTTGTGGCGGGGCCTCTGAGGAGGCGCGGCGCGGCCCGTGCGTACTCGAGGCCGGATACGAGCGTGAACACCAGCGCGACGAGAAGCGCCCACCAGGCCACGTCGTCGCTCCACGCGCCGGCGGCGGCGAGGCCGCCGATGGCCGCGGCGACCGCCTGTGCCCAGGTCTTGAGCTTGCCGAGGTCGCGTGCGGGGATGACGACGCCGCGCTCGATCGCGGCCAGACGCAGGCCCGAGACGAGGAGCTCGCGCGCGACGATGAGCGCGACCATCCAGGCAGGGAAGGCGCCGGCACCCACAACCATGATCAGCATCGCGAGCACCAGCACCTTGTCGGCCACGGGATCGAGCATCGATCCCAGCGCCGACGTGTGCCCCTGCCGGCGCGCCAGCCAGCCGTCGATCTGATCGGTCGCCATCGCCGCGGCGAATACGGCCGTCGCCCAGTAGATGTGGTTCTCGAAGTCCCACTGAAAGAGCGCGATGACGAGCACGACCGAGGCGGCGCGGGCGACGGTCAGCTGATCCGCAAGCGGCATCTCTCGGAGAGAATATGCGTGTGGCCCCGTTCTCTCGCGTGCTCGTGGCAAATCGGGGCGAGATCGCCGTGCGGATCTTCCGCACGCTTCGGGAGCTCGGGATCGGCACCGTTGCCGTCTACTCGGAGGCAGACCGCGACGCGGTCCATGCCCGCGTGGCGGACGAGGCGTACCTGATCGGGCCACCCCCTGCGGCCGAGAGCTATCTCGTCATCGAGCGGCTCCTCGGAACTGCGAAACGCGCCGGTGCCGAGGCGATCCATCCCGGCTACGGCTTCTTGGCCGAGAACGCGGACTTCGCGCGCGCCGTCGAGGAGGCTGGGCTCACGTGGATCGGCCCACCCGCGGAGGCCATAGAGCTGATGGGAAAGAAGACCGCCGCCCGAGCTGCGATGCAGGCCGCGGGCGTTCCCATCGTGCCGGGTACGACCAATCCGGTCGAAACTGTCGAGGAGGCAATCGAGATCGCCAACGAGATCGGCTGGCCGATCGCGCTCAAGGCCGCTTCGGGTGGGGGCGGCAAGGGGCTCAAGCTCGTCGAGGGCCCCGACGACGTCGTGGGTGCGTTCGAGTCCGCCCAGCGGGAAGGAGAAGCGTACTTCGCCGATTCGACCGTCTACGTCGAGCGCTACCTCGAGGATCCCCGTCACGTCGAGGTGCAGGTGCTCGCCGACGCGCACGGCAACGTGATCCACCTCGGCGAGCGCGAGTGCACGATTCAGCGCCGTCACCAGAAGCTCGTCGAGGAGACGCCGTCCCCCGCCGTCGACGACGACCTCCGCGCCCGCATCGGTGCGATCGCCGTGGACGCCGCGAAGGCGGCGGGTTATCGGTCAGCCGGAACGATCGAAGGGTTGCTCACGAAGGATGGCGACTACTTCTTCCTCGAGATGAACACCCGCATCCAGGTCGAGCACACAGTGACGGAGATGGTCACCGGTCTCGATCTCGTTCGCGAACAGGTGCTCGTCGCCGTCGGCGAACCGCTGGCGCTGCGCCAGGAGGACGTTCACCTGCGCGGCCACTCCATCGAGTGCCGGATCAACGCTGAGGATCCGTCGGCCGGCTTTCTGCCGACGCCCGGGAGGGTCACGAGCTACCGCGAGCCTGCAGGCCCCGGGGTACGCGTGGACTCGGGCATCGAGGCCGGCCTGGAGGTGTCCGGCTTCTACGACCCGTTGCTGGCCAAGCTCGTGGTGCACGGAGTCGATCGCGAGCACGCGCGCCTGCGCATGCTCAGAGCGCTCGACGAGTACGAGATCGGCGGCGTCCAGACACTGCTCGGGTTCCATCGTGCGCTGCTGCGCCAGCCCTGCTTCGTCGAAGCGGGCACGTGCCACGGCGTCGTGGAGTCTGAGGCGCTGGCGGAGGAAGCGAATCAGTTGTCTCATGAGACAACAATCCTGGCACCGCCCTCGGACGGCAAGCTTCGTGCGCAAGTGCTCCCCCTCGAGCTCGACGGGCGAAGGTACGACGTGCGTGTGCTTCGCCCTGAGCCTCCGCATGCCGCGCTGGCACGTGCGCGCCGAGCCCGCGGCCCGAGCCACGGGCTCGGTAGCGGTGTGCCCGACGCCGTCGTCAGCCCGATGCAGGGGACCGTCCTGGACGTGCGCGTCGCCGACGGGGACGAGGTCGCAGCCGGAGACGTGCTGTGCGTCGTCGAGGCGATGAAGATGGAGAACGAGATCGCGGCCCATCGGCCGGGCATCGTCGCCGAGCTGTCTGTGACCGAGGGCGAGTCCGTGACGCTCGGGCAGGTCATCTGCGTCGTGGAAGGGGACGACGAGCCTGGCTCCGGATAGACCGGAAGCGGACAGGCGTTTCTGCTCGGACGTCTCGAGAGAGCATGGGGAGTCGCTGACGGCGACCGCGAGCCGTGTCGACCACTGGATCCTGATCGAGTACCACGGCGTCTGGGGCAAGGACGCAGTCGACTCCAGCGGGCTCTCGACCGATCTGAAAGCACATGTCGCGCGGCGCGCGGACGCCCTTCGCCCGGCGAAGGTGCTGTTCATCCGTCGCCGTGAGCGCCGGGCGTCGGAAGGCATTCACATCTACTGGGGAAGCGCGAAGGAGCGCGACACGTGGTTGTCTTCCACGGTCGTCGAGTCATATCCGGACCTGCTCGATCTCGACCTCTCCACCCCGGGCGAAGCGGTCGAGCATCCACTGCTCCTCGTCTGCACGCATGGAAAGCACGACGCATGCTGCGCCCGGTACGGCCTGCCGGCTTACGAGGCGATGCGAGAGCTCGTCGACGAAGGTTGGGTCTGGCAGTGCTCGCACGTCGGTGGTGACCGCTTCGCCGGGAACGTGGTCTGCCTGCCCGAGGGCGTCTACTACGGACGTGTCGGCGCCGGCGATGCCCTGGCGCTGTTGGAGGAGCATCTCGCCGGCCGGGTTCGGCTCGACCTCTATCGCGGTCGGTCGTGCTACTCGTTCCGGGTGCAGGCTGCAGAGCGGGCCGTCCGGGCGGGGTCGCGGAAGCTCGGCCTCGACGATCTCGACCTTCGCTCGACGTCGCCGATCGTTTTCCGCGCTGGTGGGAGGGACTACGAGGTCGAGGTCGTCGAGGAGCGCGGCGAGCTCGCCCAGCTGACGTGTAGTGCAGCTGGGCTCAGTCGTCCGCGGCGCTACGTCGCACGAATCCTTCGCGAATCAGCCGCTTGAGCAGGACGAGCCGGCTCTCGGCGTCGAGCTCGCCGGGCAGCTCACCGATTGTGAACGGGCGCTCCGCCTCGACGATCGCCTCCAGCTCCTCGAGTGCCCTGGGAGGCACGCGAATGCGCTTGCCCTCGAAGATCAGGGTGCCGTCTTCGAGCTCGGACAGCACTGTCGGCCGCCGCTCCAGCAGCGTCTCCGCGGTCAGCGCATCCGAGGCCCGGAGCTCGGAAAGGGCGTCCTCGAGCACCGGCCGGCGCGTGCGCACGAGCTTCGAGCGCCGGCGCCGAACGACGTCGTCCGGCTGCAGCCTCTCATCGAGCGCCGCGAGGAGATCGGCGGTCGCCACGCCATCGTCGGGAACCGAGCGCCTCAGATCGAGCTCGTCCGCGCACGACTCGAGCGCGGCCCGCATGGCGTCGAGCCATGTATAGACGTTGACTCCGATAGTGAGATGGAGCGAGTCCTCGTCCGACGTCAGCGCCTGGTGCAGCCAGCCGCGGGGCATGTAGAGCGTGTCGCCGGGCTCCAGCACGAGGTCGAGCACCGGCTCCCCGGGCTCTCCCATCTCCGGCCGATAGCGCTGGTCACGGAGCGGGAGCTCGAGTGCGGGCTCGTAGACGAGCCAGCGCTTCGTGCCGGCGACCTGCAGGCAAAAGACGTCGTGAGTGTCGTGGTGCACGGGCAGACCTTGCGACCCGCGCGGCGTGAAGTAGGCATTTACCTGAACCGGCTGCTCCAGCTCGGCTTCGAGCAGCCGGCAGAACGTGGCCAGCGGCGGATGCGTGTGATGGAGCGCCTGCAGGACAACGGTCGCGCCGCCCGCAAACGCCGAGACGGCGTTTGGGATATCGATTGTCCCCGTGAACGGCACGGGCCTCCAGGGGACGTCGGATGCATAGTCGCCGAGCTCCAGCCGCTCGCCCGCCTTGACGAGGCGGAATGCTGGGTGACGCAGCCCACCGGAGCAGAGCATCCGCTCGACATCGTCGAGCGAGAGCAGGTCGTCGTATCGCCCAGGTTCCGCCCGGGATACGTACAACGGCTCTCGCTCGAAAACCCCGGCCAGGAACTCGCCGTCCCCAGTGGGCTCGATGCAGCGCGCGAGCGCGCCGGTGCTACGACGCGTCGTCGCTATCGGCGTCGGCGTCGGTTTCGTCCGTGTCGACGTCCGTGTCGTTCGTGTCGGCGTCGTCGGTCTCGGAACGCGAGCGGCTGCCTGCGAGCGGCGTGGTGACGATCTCGTCGTCGGTCAGGGGATTGCGGGGCTCGTCCATTCGTGCCTCCTCCTCGTGGGATGATCGAGTCTAGTAGGAAGCCTGTATCCCCGAAGTGGGGCGCCTGCAAACGCGTAGACTCGCCCGCGCAATGGACCTCTACGAGCATCAGGGCAAGGAGCTCTTCCGCCGCTTCGGCATTCCGGTCTCCGAAGGTCGCGTCGCGACGACGCCGACCGAGGCGAGGCAAGCAGCCGAGGAGCTCGGCGGTCAGGTCGTCGTCAAGGCGCAGGTGTTGACGGGCGGCCGCGGCAAGGCCGGCGGCATCAAGCTCGCCGCGACTCCAGAAGAGGCCGAAGGCCACGCGCAGGGCATCCTCGGCATGGACATCGGCGGTCACGTCGTCCGTAGGCTGTGGATCGAGCAAGCCTCCGACATCGAGCGCGAGTACTACCTGTCGCTGACGTTCGACCGAGGCGCGAAACAGCCTCTCTTCATGTTCACGACCGAGGGCGGGATCGACATCGAGGAAGTAGCAGCGACCCACCCCCAGAAACTCGTGCGGCTGCACGTCGATGCACTCGAGAGCTTCCAGCCGTGGCACGGACGCCGGCTGCTGTTCGGCGCCGGCGTCGAGGATCCAGACGAGCAGAAGCAGATCGCGGCCATCGCACAGAAGCTCTACGAGTGCTTCGTCAAATGCGACGCGATGCTCTGCGAGATCAACCCGCTCATCGTCAAGCCGGACGGCGCGGTGCATGCGCTCGACTCGAAGTTCACGGTCGACGACAACGCGCTCTACCGCCACCCCGACATCGCCGAGATGCTCGACCTCGACGCCTATCCGCCGGAGGAGCGCGCGGCGCGCGAGAAGGACGTCACCTACGTGAAGCTCGACGGCGAGGTGGGCATCCTCGGCAACGGCGCCGGCCTTGTCATGTCGACGCTCGACGTCGTAGGCCTGGCGGGCGGCCGCGCAGCGAACTTCTGCGACCTCGGTGGCGGCGGCGACGCCCAGGGAGTCGTCGACGCGCTGGAGGTGATCACCGCCGACCCGCAGGTGAAGGCGATCCTCTTCAACGTCTTCGGAGGCATCACGCGCTGCGACGAGGTGGCCCGGGGAATCCTGCAGGCGCTCTCGCAGATGAACATCGAGCTGCCGATCGTCGTCCGGCTGGACGGTACGAACGCGGAGGAGGGGAGGCGGCTGCTCACGGAGGCCGCGCCGTCGAACCTCCACGTGGAGCCGACCATGCTCGACGCCGCGCGCAAGGCCGTGGAGCTGGCGAAGGCATGAGCGATTCCTGGTCGGAACGCGCAGCGGCGTACCGCGACAGTGCCGCACACCGTGAAGGGCCCGACCTCGACCTCATCGTCGAGTGGGCCGCCGGCGCGAAGACGGCGCTCGACGTGGCGACCGGCGGCGGGCACGTCGCGCGCCGGCTCCGGGAGGCCGGGCTGCAGGTCGTGACGACCGATGCTGCTCCCGGGATGGAACCCGACGTCGTATGCCGTGCCGAGGACTTGCCGTTCGCCGACGGGAGCCTCGACCTCGTGGTCACGCGCGTCGCCGCCCATCACTTCGATGACGTCGCGGCGGCCGTGGCAGAGATGGCGCGCGTGGCCGGCCACCGCCTCATCGTCGTCGACGCCCTCTACAGCGGTCGAGGCCCTCGAGGAGGCCGAGCGCCTGCGCGATCCGTCACACGTCCGCTCCTACACCGAAGAAGAGTGGCGAGCGATGCTGAGAAGGCGCCGGGCTGAGCGTCGCCGACGTCCGGATCTTCTCCTACCCCGTCGAGTTCCAGCCGTGGCTCGACCGCACCGGCTGTATGGGAGACGACGCCGCCCGGGTGCGCGAGCTCGCGGGCGACCGCATCGCTGACGGCTGGATCACGTTCGAGCGCATCGCGTTGAGGGCGGTGAAACCGTAATGGCCATCATCGCCAACAACGACACGCGCCTGGTCGTCCAGGGCATCACCGGCCGCGAGGGGTCGTTCCACACGCTCCGCAACCGCGCCTACGGCACGAACGTCGTCGCGGGCGTCACACCCGGCAAGGGCGGAGAGGACGTGGAGGGGATCCCGGTCTTCGACACCGTTGCGGAAGCGGTCGACCAGGCTGAGGCCAACAGCGTCGCTCGTCTTCGTCCCTGCCCGCTTCGCGGCGGACGCGATCCTCGAGGCGGCGGGGGCGGGCATCGGCACGATCGTGTGCATCACCGAGGGCGTACCGGCGCACGACATGCTCCACGTCTACTGGACGGCGCGCCCGCGCGGGTTGACGCTGGTGGGACCGAACTGCCCGGGCGTGCTGTCGCCGGGCAAGGCCAACGCGGGCATCATCCCCGCCGAGATCTTCTCCGAGGGCGCCGTCGGCCTCGTCTCGCGCTCGGGAACGCTGACGTACCAGATCGGACACGAGCTGACGCAGCTCGGACTGGGCAACTCGACGATCGTCGGCATCGGCGGCGATCCGGTCGTCGGCTCTTCCTTCGTCGACATCCTGGAGAAGTTCGAGGCGGACGATGAGACCGAGATCGTCGTCATGGTCGGCGAGATCGGCGGCGACGAGGAGGAGAAGGCCGCCCGCTACATCGAGGCCCATATGTCGAAGCCGG
Organism: uncultured Actinomycetes bacterium; assembly: GCA_963711315.1. Taxonomy (GTDB): domain Bacteria; phylum Actinomycetota; class Thermoleophilia; order Gaiellales; family Gaiellaceae; genus PALSA-612. The sequence continues at coordinate 695,353 of CAVQDQ010000003.1, read as the reverse complement.
TCGTGTCCTATATCGCCGGCTTCACGGCGCCGCCGGGCAAGACGATGGGCCATGCGGGCGCAATCATCTCCGGCACCTCGGGAACGGCACAGGCCAAGAAGGAAGTGCTCGAGTCCTGCGGCATCCGCGTGGGGACGACACCCACGGAAACAGCGCAGATCGTCGCCGAGATCGCCAGGTGATCTCGTTCGCCCGCGGAGTCCCGGCGCCCGAGTGCCTGCCGGTCCGCGAGCTCGCCGACTGTGCACGAACGGTCTTCGAGCGGGACGGCGAGACCGCGCTCAACTACGGGCCGCCCGGCGGTTACGGGCCGCTGCGCGAGTGGCTCGCCGGCCGGCACGGCGTGGCCACGGGCCAGATCGTGCTGACGAACGGCTCCCTCCAGGGCCTCGACCTGCTGGTGGGGCGGTTCTCGGCCGAGCGGCGCCTGCTCGTCGAGGCTCCGACGTACGACCGCGCCCTCCACATCGCCTCCAGGCGGGGCATCGAGGCCGCCGGCATCCCCCACGACGCGGAAGGCATCGACCCGGAGGCGCTCGAGGAAGAGCTCGCCCGTGACCGACGGCCTGCGCTGCTCTATCTCCTGCCCACGTTCCAGAACCCCGCCGGGCGCACGATCACGGTCGAGCGCCGCCGGCGGCTGCTCGAGCTGGCCGACGCCCACGACCTGCTGATCGTCGAGGACGACCCGTACCGGCTGGTGCGCTTCGAGGGTGACGACGTTCCGTCGCTGCTAGAGCTGAGCGGAGGCGCCCGCGTCGTCTACTCGTCGTCATTCTCGAAGATCGTCGCGCCCGGCCTGCGCGTGGGCTATCTCGTCGTTCCCACCGAACTGGCTGCCGCGCTCGAGGCCGTCGCGGCCGGCACGTACCTCTCGCCGGCCTTCTCCACCCAGGCGATCGTCTTCGAGTTCCTGCACCGGGGCCTGCTGGAGCCGAACGTCGAGCGGGTCTGCGGTCTACTGCGGCTACGCCGTGACGCACTGCTGGCGGCGCTGGAGCGGGAGCTTCCCGAGGCGTCGTGGAGCACTCCGGCCGGAGGCTATTTCCTGTGGCTCGACTTGCCGGGCGAGTTGGAAGCGCGCGAGCTCCTCGCGGCGGGCGAGGAAGCGGGCGTGACGTTTGTCCCGGGCGGCGACTTCTTCCTCCGTCCGGAGGACGGCCAGGGCTCGGCGCGCCTCGCGTTCAGCTTCGCATCACCGGACGAGATCGAGGAAGGCGTCGCGCGGCTGGCCGGGGCTCGCGCTGCGGCCGTCGCCTAAGCGGCGGCGACCTTCAGCTGGGCGGCGCGAACGACCTCGTCGAGCGGACGCGCGGCGAGGCGAAGCGGTAGCTGTCGCGCGAGAGCGCCGTTTGCGTGCGGCCGGAAGGTCGGGCATGCCTCATTGACCTGGAGCGCGCACAGCTCTGCGTGGCGAAAATAGCAGTCTTCACAACGTACTCTAGTAGAGTTGCTGTTCATCTCCCCTGCTCTACTGCCTCGGACGATCGGACAAGTCCGGATACTAGGGATCTGGGGGCGGTGGATTCAAGAGACCCGCGCGACGTTCTTCCCGCTATTTCCGGCGTATTCATTCCGGACGACAGCGAGTTGCTACGGGAGCTTGGAAAGCGCCTTCACGGCCTGCGAGACGGTGGTCACCGGGATGATGCGGAGACCGTCCGCGTTCTTCCTGGCCTCGGCCACGTTGTCGACCGGAACCAGGAACGCGTCGACGCCCGCGGCCCGCGCGCCGATCGTCTTCTGCTTGATCCCGCCGATCGGCAGCACGGAGCCGTCGAGCGCGAGCTCCCCGGTGGCGGCGATCTTGTGTCCGCCGTCGACGTCCTTGCCGAGCTTCTCCATCACGTCGAGCGCGAACGCCAGGCCCGCCGACGGCCCTCCGATGTTGCCGGCGTCGATGGACACGTCGATCGGCAGCCGGATGTCCGCAGCGGGCTCGACCAGCACGCCGATCACCGACCGCTTGGGGTCTTCCGGATTGGGCGCGGTCTTCAAACGCACCTTCCGCTGCCCCTTGGAATGACGCAACGTGAGCGTGAGCGGCGTCCCCGGCTTGTTCACTGCGATCAGCTCTTGCAGGTCGAGGGTCGAGCGAACTGGACGGCCGTCGACCGCCACGATCACCTCGCCAGGCACGACCTTGCCGAACGCCGGGAGATCGCTGTACACGCTGGCGACGAAGGCGCCGTTCTCGCGTACCCGCACGTGGTAGCCCAGCTCGCGCAGCGCCACGGCCGCTGCGATCTCTTGCGAGCGCGCCATCTGGCCGAGATCGGCCTGGCGGCGCACGGACTCGGCTATCCCGTGCGGATTCACGCGCGACTGAGGGCACGAGGGTCGAGCCGTCTCGGATGCTCGGAAAGATGCTCTCCAGCAGCGACGCCCGCTTCTGGATCAGATCGACGAAGTAGACCCCGTCCTTGCCGCCGCCTCGCTTCGGCGTCTCGACGGTGACGAGCGGCGCTACGGGATGCGCTTCGTCCGGCAGCAGAAGATAGTCGTCGGACGGCCCGAGCCACAGTACGCCGAACGCGATGAGGGCGAGGATGGCGCCCGCGAGGAGCAGCCGCCCGGGGCTGAGGAGCTTTCGCATCAGGCCCTAGAGCAGCGAGCGGAGCAGGCCGCCGTCGACGGGGATCGTCGCGCCGGAGACGTAGGCGCCGCGGTCGGAGCAGAGGAACGCGACGAGATCGCCGATCTCGCGCGGTGTTCCCAGGCGGCGCAGCGGGATGGTGGCGAGGTCGGCTTCGGTAGGGCCGTCCGGATAGACCTCCTTCAGCCGCTCCGTGTCGATCCGGCCCGGCGCGATGCAGTTGACGGTGATGCCCTTGGGCCCGAGCTCGCGCGAGAGCGTTTTCGACCAGCCGACGACCCCTGGTCGAACGGTGTTCGAGAGCGCGAGGTTGTCGACGGGCTCCTTCACCGTGCTCGAGGTGATCGTCACGATGCGACCGTGTCCCGACTCTTCGAGGTGGGGGAGGCAGAGCGCGGTCAGTCGCACGGCGGAGACCAGCAGTAGCTGGACCGTCGCCTCTATCGACTCCTCGTCCATCTCGAGCGCGGACGTTCTTGGGGGGCCGCCCGAGTTGTTGACGACGATGTCGATACCGCCAAAGGCCTGCAGCGTCCTCTCGACAAGCCGTTCCAGGTCGGCGGGGACGGTGACGTCGCCGCGCACGGCGAGAGCTCCTAGCCGCTCGGCTTCGCGCTCGAGGGCGTCGCGCCGCCGGGCGAACATCGCGACGTTCGCGCCTTCCTCTGCGAGTGCCTCGGCGATGCCGAGGCCGATGCCCGCCGATGCGCCGCAGACGATGGCCGTCCGGCCTTTGAGCTCCAGGTCCACGGCTGCGGAGGGTAGCTGGCGCGCGTTGCGAGGCTGTTACTTGTGCGTTAGGACGGAAACGACGTCGCGGACGGCGGCCGCCGATGCCCGCAGCGCCTTCTTCTCCTCGGCCGACAGGCCGAGCTTGACGATCTCCTCGATGCCGGCCGCACCGAGCTTCACCGGGACGCCCATGTACAGGCCCTTGATGCCGTACTCGCCCTCGAGCAGGGCCGTGCAAGGGAGGATGCGCTTCTCGTCGAGCAGGATGGCGTCCACCATCTGCGCGGCCGCAGCGCCGGGCGCGTACCAGGCGGATGTGCCGAGCAGGTTGACGATCTCGCCGCCCCCGACGCGCGTGCGCTGCACGAGCTTCGCGATTCGCGCCTTCGACGCGAGCTCTGTCAGCGGCACGCCGCCCACCGTGGTGGCCGAGACGACGGGGACCATCTGGTCGCCGTGGCCTCCGAGCACCATCGTCTGCACGTCCTTGATCGATGCGCCCGTCTCCCAGGCGACGAACGCACGGAAGCGGGCGGTGTCGAGGATGCCCGCCATGCCGACGACACGCTCGCGCGGCAGCTTGGAGACAGCCTTGGCGACGTGGCACATCGCATCGAGCGGGTTCGAGACGACGACGACCGTCGCCTTCGGCGAGCGCTTCACCGCATCCTTCGTGACGGCGGCGACGATGGCTTCGTTCGTCGTCACGAGGTCGTCGCGGCTCATCCCCGGTGCGCGCGGCCTGCCGGCCGTGACGACGATCACGTCCGAGCGCGCAGTCTCCCTGTAGTCGTTCGCTCCCGTGATGTTCGGCTCGTACGACAGCACCGCTGCCGCCTGGTTCATGTCGAGCGCCTTGCCCTGCGGGAAGTTCTGGATGATGTCGACGAGCACGACGTCTGCGTAGTCGCGGCGGGCGACCTCCTGCGCGCACGTGGCGCCGACGTTGCCCGCGCCGATGACGGTGACCTTCCGCCTCATGTGACGAGTGCGCCGAGCTTGTCGATGATCGCGTCGGCGACCTCGCTCGTGCCGACGGCCGTCGGGTCGTCGCGCATCGGCTTCATGTCGTACGTGAGGCTCTTTCCCTCGGCGACGACGGCTGCGACGGCGCTCTCCAGTCGCGCCGCTGCCCCGGGCTCTTCGAGGTGCTCGAGCATGAGCTTCCCCGAGAGGATCATGGCGATCGGGTTGACCTTGTTCTGGCCCCGGTACTTCGGTGCCGAGCCGTGCGTCGCTTCGAAGACGGCCGCGTCCGCGCCGATGTTCGCGCCCGGCGCGACGCCCAGGCCGCCGACGAGGCCTGCTGCGAGGTCGGAGACGATGTCGCCGTAGAGGTTCGGCAGCACGAGCACGTCGTACTCCTCGGGCCGCTGCACGAGACCCATGCAGATGGCGTCGACGAGATTCTCCCGCGGCTCGACGTCGGAGTACTCGGGGGCGACGTGCCGGAAGACCTCGAGGAAGAGCCCGTCCGTGTGCTTCATGATGTTGGCCTTCGTCACGCAGTGGACGGCGCCGCGTCCCTGTGCGCGCGCGTAGTCGAACGCGAAGCGGATGATCCGCTCCGAGGCCTCGGGGCTCATGGGCTTGATCGAGATGCCGGACTTCGGGCTCACCTGCTTGGGCTGCAGCCGGCTGAGCGTCGCGATCAGCTCCTGCGCGGCCTCGCTGCCGGACTCGAACTCGATGCCGGCGTAGAGGTCCTCGGTGTTCTCACGGACGATGACGACGTCGACAGCCTCGTAGCGTGTTCTCACGCCGGGGTAGGTCTTGCAAGGCCGCAGACAGGCGTAGAGGTTCAGCTCGTGGCGGAGCGCGACGTTCACGGAGCGAAAGCCCGTGCCGATCGGCGTCGTGATCGGCCCTTTGAGGGCAACGCCTGTGTCACGGATCGAGGCCAGCGTCTCCTCCGGCAGCGGGTTGCCGCCGTGCGCTTCCATCACGTCCGCGCCGGCCTCCTGCAGATCCCATTCGAACGCGACGCCCGTCGCCTCGAGCACGCGGCGCGTCGCTTCCGTCAGCTCGGGCCCGGTGCCGTCGCCGGGAATGAGGGTCACGCGGTGCGCCATGGCTTTGCACGACTCTAGCCGAGGCGTTCACCATTGATCGCGTCCCTAGGGCGAGGACGCGATGGCCTGAGGTAGATTCACGCTCGATGTCCGACTTCCAGCCTGGCCTCGAAGGCGTCGTCGCCGTCGAGACCGAGATCGCAGAGCCCGACCGCGAAGGCGGTGTGCTCCGCTACCGCGGCATCGACATCGAGGAGCTCGTCGGCCACTACCCGTACGAGAACGTCTGGGGGTTGCTCGTCGACGACGACCTCGACTCCGTCATGCCCAAGCCCGAGCCGTACGAGCCGGCCCGTCTGACGGGGAACGCGCCGGCCGACCTTCAGGCCGAGACGGCGCGGCTCGCGGGCGAGTGGAAGCTCGGCAAGCTGAACGAGATCTCCGACGAGCAGGCACGCGAAGACCTCGGGCGGCTCTCCTCGCAGATGATGGGGATCGTCGCGCGCTCGGCGAGGCTCGCAGACGGGCACACAGACCCTGTGCCGGACGACGTCGTCGCGCGGGGGCAGACGGCGGCCGAGAAGTTCCTGCTCCGGTGGCGCGGCGAGGCCGACCCGCGCCATGTGAAGGCGATCGACACCTACTGGATCTGCACGGCCGAGCACGGCCTCAACGCCTCCACTTTCACGGCTCGCGTCGCGGCCTCGACCGGCGCGGACTGCGGTGCGTCGCTCTCCTCGGCCGTCGGCGCGCTGTCCGGCCCGCTGCACGGCGGCGCTCCGGCCTACGTCAAGCCGATGCTGGAGGAGGTCGCCGCCATGGGCGACCCGGAGAAGTGGGTGCGGGACACCCTGGACGCAGGCAAGCGGATCATGGGCTTCGGCCACCGGATCTACCGGGCGGAGGACCCGCGCTCGCGCATTCTCAAGCGGACGGCGCGGGAGCTCGGCTCACCTCAGATCGAGATCGCCGAGCAACTCGAGGAAGCCGCGCTGGTCGAGCTCGAGCGGCGGCACCCGGAACGCCCACTGAAGACGAACGTCGAGTACTACTCCGCCCTCGTGCTCGACGTCGCAGAGATCCCGCCTCCGCTCGCGCCGGCGATGTTCGCGTGCTCGCGGGTGGCCGGCTGGTCGGCGCACATCCTCGAGCAGAAGCGCACGGGACGGCTCTTCCGTCCGTCGGCGCGCTACGTCGGCCCGGCGCCCAGGTCGCTGACGGCCGCTTGAACCTCGCTGAAGCAGCCGCTCGCGCGGACGAGCTTGCGGCCGCGGGGAGCGAACGGGAGCTGGCTGACCTCCGCCGGGAGTGGGAGGAAGAGATCGAGGCGGACGCGCGCAACACCGACTACCGGCGGCGGGCTGTCGCGTACCGAGCCGTCGGCCAGTTTCGCTATCGCCAGAAGATGGAGCTGCTGAGCCGCGGGCTCCAAGACGAGAGCCCCGCGTGCCGCGGCTCCGCGCTCATCTCGCTCGAGCTCCTCTCGCGAGACGCTCCGGGCGGCATCAACGCCGCCCGTCCACTGCTGCACAGGCTCGTGTCCGCCGACGACAATCAGGCGGTGAGGCGGCTCGCAGTGGTCTGTCTGCGCAACGGCTCCCCCAGCCGTGACACGCTGGTGCTGTTGAACGGCCTGGCCGACGACGACGAGGCCGACCGGGAGCTGCGCGAGGTGTCACGCAAGGTCGCTGCCGCCTTGAAGAAGAAGAGCGATACCCGCTAAGCCGGCCAAAACGGCCATGTCCAGGTGCCAGACCCAGGGTCAGTCACTGAGGCTGACCCCGGTGGTCGCCTGAGACACTGAGGCTGACTCAGCGGCGCTTCGCGTGCGGGTGCGCGGCGAAGTACGTCTCGCGGCGCCGCTTGTCCGTGACGTGCGTGTAGAGCTCCGTCGTGGCGAGATCCGCGTGCCCGAGCATCTCCTGGACGCTGCGCAAATCGGCGCCGCCTTCGAGCAGGTGCGTGGCGAACGAATGGCGGAGGAGATGCGGGTGCACGCGATCGGCCTCGAGCCCCGCCTTCTCGGCGAGCCGCCGCAGAATGAGAAAGACGCCGGCGCGCGTCAGCGGCCCGCCCCGCGCGTTGAGGAACAGGGCCTGCGTCCGGCGCCGGTCGAGATACGGGCGGCCGCGGGAGATGTAGCGGCGCAGTGCATCCGTCGCCTGTCGGCCGATCGGCACGATGCGCTCCTTCGAGCCCTTGCCGATGCAGCGCACGAGCCGCTCGTCCAGATCGACGGATCCGCGCTCGAGCCCGACGGCCTCGCTGACCCGCAGCCCCGCGCCGTAGAGCAGCTCGACGATCGCCGCGTCACGGAGCGCACGCGGCGTGGTGCCCGCGGCGGCTTCCATCAGCCGCTCCGCCTCTCGCGCAGAGAGCGTCCTGGGCAGCCGGCGGATCCTCCGCGGCGCCGCGACTTCCGCCGCCGGGTTGTCGGGCCGCTCGCCGAGCAGCTGCTCGTGACGGAAGAACGATCGCAGCGCCGCCAGGCGTCGGGCGATCGTCGACCCTGCGCGCCCGGCCGCTCGCAGCTGCGCAAGATATTCCTCGATCTGGTCGCGGGAAGCGGATGCGGCGTCCACCCCGATCTGCACCTCGAAGTCCTCGAGGTCGCGGCGGTAGCTCTCCACCGTCCGCGGCGCCAGCCGCGCCCGGGAGACGGCGAGGAAGCGGTCGACCGCCGTGCTCACGTGCTCTCCGTACGCGCGCGCATTCGCGCCGGCTTGCGCGCGCCTGCCCGGCGTGCCCAGAGCCGTGCCGCGACGAAGACGATGGCCGCCTGGAGCGCCGCCAGCACGCCGATCACGACTGCGGTGTCCAGCCAGAAGCGGTCGGGATAGAGCCTGCGCAGCGTGTCCGTCTCCTCGAACCGCCACGTGTCGCCTTCGAAGAAGAGCCGGTGGAAGGGCCCCTCGAACGAGCTGTAGCTCGTCGCGGCGAGGATCCCCACGCCCACGGCAAGCACGACAGTGAGCACGGCGCCCCTCGCGAGAGCGACGGGCACGAGCGCGCGCATCGACGTGAGCAGGCCGAGCAGCAGAGCGAGGACACCGATCGCCACGGCCGCGATCACCTGGAAGCGGTAGGCACGTGCGACCGCAGTTCGCACGTCCGCCATGTGGGCCAGCTCGCGCGCGTTGAAGGCCGGCTCTCCGTTCGGCAAGCGCGCCTCGCGCAGCAAGCCGATGCCTGCTTCCGTCGAGGGCTGGATCGATCGGAGGCCAAGCAGAGCCAGGCGCTCGCGATCGTCGGCTGCGAGACCGTAGCGGTCGTCGGGAACGCTGCCGTGATCGTAGACCGCCTCGACGTAGCGGTCGTTTGTGACGAGACGGATGCCGTTGATTGCGAGGATGGCCGGGACGGCGAGCGTCACGGCGACACTCAACGCGATGGTGGCGATACGGGCGGCCACGTCTACGACCTCGGGTGCGAGCGATCGTACACACGGCGCAGGCGTCGACCGTCCACGTGGCTGTAGACCTGCGTCGTCGAGAGCGAGCTGTGCCCGAGCAGCTCCTGGATCACGCGCAGATCGGCTCCGCCCTCCAGGAGGTGCGTGGCGAAGGCGTGACGGAGGCGGTGAGGGTGGGGGATCACTCGGCGCAGCGTGCTCGTGTCCAGGCGTCGGCCGCGCGCCGAGACGAAGAGCGCATTCTCGGCTCCGCGCACGAGCTGCGGCCGGCCGTCGCGGAGGTAGCGCGCGAGCCAGTGTGCCGCCTCCTCGCCCAGCGGCACGACGCGCTCCTTCCCGCCCTTCCCCAGCACGCGGACGGCCTCCTGCTCGAAGTCCACGTCGGCGAGATCGAGCCCGACCGTCTCCTTGCTGCGCAGGCCGGCCGAGTAGACGAGCTCGCCAAGTGCGCGATTGCGCAACGGGATCGGCCCGTTGCCTTCGAGCGACCTGAGCTCGCGATCGACCTCGTCCGCCTTGCCGACGTGCGGCAGGCGACGCGGTCTCCGAGGTGAGAGGGAGATGTCGGGCACCCTGCTGGGCCCGAGCGCCGACCGGAGCAGCGCGCGTACGGCGGCGAGCTTGCGGGCGATCGTGGCAGGGGCCAGCCGCCGTGGCCGGCCCCGGCCGAGCTCGGCCGCGTAGTCGGTCAGGACACGGGCGTCGACGTCGTCGAGGCCCAGGTCCTGCCGATCGAGCCACGCCGCGAAAGCACGGAGGTCGGAGCCGTATGCCCGCCGCGTGGCGTCGGACAGCGCGGCCGACGCAAGGAACCGCTCGATCGCCGTTTCGGTGCTCACGAAGCCGTGTTCGGCGCCAGCCCGTCCTCTCCCGCCAGGCGCGAGTACATGACGAAGTCGACGCGCCGTCTCTGGCGGCGGCTGTAGCGAACGGACCGCAGCACGCCCTCCCGCCGGAAGCCGGCATTCTCCGCCACCCGCTGAGAAGCATCGTTGTGCACGTCCGCCCGGAGCTGCAGTCGCAGGACGTCACCCTGGTCGAAAGCCCACTCGGCGGCGAGCCGAACCGCGCGCGTGGCGACGCCGCGACGGCGAGCCTCGGCCCGAACCCAGTAGCCGATCTCGGCGACCCCGTGCGGATGGTCCTGCCAGCCGACGCCGCAAGAGCCGAGGACGGTCCCGGTGGCCGCATCGGTGATGGCGAACGCCCAGAGGCTGCCGTCCTTCCAGCCGCGTCGGCATGCGGCGACGTAGGCCCGGGCGTCCGCGCGCGTATACGGCGCGGGAATGTCGTCGATCCAGCGGGCGATCTCGGGATCGCGGCACGACTCGGCGATCACCGACACGTCGCCGTCAGTCCACGGGCGCAGCAGGACGACGCCGTCGGCCAGGGGTGGGTCGGGAGGGCGCAGCTTCAAGAGATCGAGCGTAGCGCGGTAGTCTCCGCTGGGAGCATGCAACAGCGTGGCCGACACAGCTTCGTGACGGCGAAAGTTCGCGTACGGCGCTAGTGCCAGCCCTCTAGCAATAGGATTCCCGCGATGGTGGCGACGGCCGGAGTCGAGGTACGAAGCCCGATCGGGCTCGATACGCACGGCCTGGCGCCGAGCGGCCGCGTCTACTGGAACCCGACCACGTCGATGCTGTACAGCCATGCGCTGCTGCGCGGCGAGGCGCAGCTTGCCGAGGGCGGACCGCTCGTCGTCGACACGGGCGAGCACACGGGCCGCTCGCCGCTCGACAAGTTCATCGTGCGTGAGCCGGGCTCGGAAGACCGTCTCTGGTGGGGAACGGTCAACCAGCCGTTCGAGGAAGAGCGCTTCGAGGGGCTGCGCGCGAAAGTCGTCTCCCACCTCGATGAGCAGGACGTCTACGTCGTCGATGCGTTCGCGGGCGCCGATCCCGCGCACCGCCTGGCGCTGAGGGTCGTTACGTATAGCCCGTGGCACGCGTTGTTCGCGAAGACGCTCTTCATCGATCCCTCAGAGAAAGAGCTCCGGCGGCACGAGCCGGAGGCCCTCGTCCTGCACGCGCCCGCGGTCGAGGCCGATCCGGAGGTGGACGGCACGCGTTCCGGGACGTTCGTCGTGCTCCACCCCTCGCGGTCGGAGGTGCTGATCGGCGGCACGTACTACGCCGGCGAGATCAAGAAGTCGATCTTCACGGTCATGAACGACCGGTTGCCGCTGCGCGACGTGATGCCGATGCACTGCTCCGCGAACGTCGGCCGCGACGGGCGCGTCGCGGTGTTCTTCGGGCTCTCGGGGACCGGCAAGACGACTCTCTCCGCCGACCCCGAGCGCCATCTGATCGGCGACGACGAGCACGGCTGGTCCGACGACGGCATCTTCAACATGGAAGGCGGCTGCTACGCGAAGGTGATCCGCCTGTCTGCGGAGGCCGAGCCCGAGATCTATCGCACGACGAGGACGTTCGGGACGGTGCTGGAGAACGTCGTCATGGACGAGCGTGGCGTGCTCGACCTCGACGACGACTCGAAGACCGAGAACACACGCGCCGCCTACAAGCTCGAGCAGATCGCAAATCACCTGCCCACCAAGCGCGCGGGCCACCCGGCCTCCGTCGTCATGCTGACCGCGGACGCCTTCGGCGTGCTGCCGCCGATCGCCCGCCTGACGCAGGAGCAGGCGCTTTTCTACTTCCTCTCCGGCTACACGGCCAAGGTGGCCGGCACGGAGATCGGCGTCACCGAGCCGCAGGCGACGTTCTCGGCCTGCTTCGGCGCCCCGTTCCTCCCGCAGCCGCCCTCCACCTACGCGGAGCTGCTCGGCGAGCGGCTCGACAGCCACGGCTCGACGGTGTGGCTCGTCAACACCGGCTGGACGGGAGGCCCGTACGGCGAGGGAGAGCGGATGCCGATCGGCGCCACGCGGGCAATGTTGCACGCGGCCCTGTCGGGCAAGCTCGACAATGTCGCGTATCGCACCGACGAGGTTTTCGGCTTCCACGTGCCGGAGAGCGTGCCGGGTGTCGACAAGCGGCTCCTCGATCCGCGTTCGACGTGGCGCGATCCGGGAGCGTATGACGCGCAGGCCGCGAAGCTCGCTCGGATGTTCGCCGACAACTTCGCGAAGTTCGGCGATGAGGTGGCGCCGGAGATCGCCGCTGCGGGTCCGCAGAGCCAGTAGGGTCCCGACTTCCTGACGAACGAAAGGAGGACGCTGATGCGGAGATTCAGGCTGCGCGGGGGTCCGACATGACCCCGTCAGTTCGTCATCTCCATGGTCGCGCTCTTCGCCGCGCTCGCCGGCACCGGCTGGGCGCAGCGAGGCCGTCCCGCTGGCCAAGCGGGCGCTCACGGCCGACAAGGCGAAGGTCGCCACCAACGCACAGAAGCTGAACGGCCAGACGGCGACGCAGATCGCGGCCATCCCCGGGCCGGGCACCGACGCCGCGACGCTGAACGGCCAGACGGCTGCGCAGATCGCCGCCATGCCGGGACCGACGAGCACGCTCGCGGGTAGCCTCTTCACGATCCGCTCGGACTCGGCTGGAGCATCGACCTCGAGGGCGACGAGACGCGATGCACGTGCGCTCTGCCTTCCAGGTGAACGCGCGGTCAACGGCGGTTGGGACCAGGCTGTGGGCGTTGCGGCGATCAAGGCCGACCGGCCGATCCCCGACGGCTCCGGCTGGTTCATCAAGATCTTCGGAGAGAGTGGCGACACCGTTCCCGCCAACGGCTCCGTCTGGGTCATCTGCGCGAAGGTGTCGTAGCGATGTCCACTCATGAACGAAAGGAGAACGCTGTGCGTAGGTTCCGACTCCGGGGGATCCGCGTCACTCCCTCGCTCGTCATCGCGATGCTCGCGCTGTTCGTGGCGCTCTCGGGCACGGGCATCGCACAGAACATCGTCCCGCTCGCGAAGCGGGCCCTCACGGCTAACAAGGCGAAGGTCGCCACGAACGCCCTAAGCTGAACGGCCAGACGGCGACGCAGATCGCCGCCACGCCTGGCCCTGCCACGGACTCAGCGACGCTGAACGGCCAGACGGCGGCGCAGATCGCGGCCACTCCGGGCCCGACGAGCTCGCTGTCCCCGGGCCTGTTCACCTACCGCACGCAGTCGTTCAGCGTCGAGGCCCAGGGCGCGACGGCGAGGACACCGCAGTTGCCAGGCCGGCGAGAAGGCCATAGGCAGGCGGCTGGTCGATGGACTCGGGGCTCGCCACAGTCACGGTGACAGGCCCGATGCCGGACGGCTCCGGCTGGCGCTTCGCCATCTTCGCGGAGAGCGGCAACGACGTGCCTGCAGCTGGCACCGATCTACGCCGTCTGCGCGAAGGTCTCGTAACGTAAAGAGCATGCGGCGGGGGCCATTGAGCCCCCGCCGCGGCGTGCTGGCTGCGCTGATGCGCAGCGCACGACGGCTCCAGCAGTAGCTCCTCGGTCTCCTCCCACGGCTCGCGTCGTTAGCGACGCGTGAGCAAGCCGTGAGCCTGCCATTGGCGGCTCCTTCGACGGTGCCCGGCGCAAGCACACCTCGGAAAGGAGGGAGACATGCGCCGGATCACCGCACTCATCCTCGTGCTGGTGGCAATGGCCACCGCAGCGGCGTTTCCGCTCGCTGCGTCCGCTGACCACGGCGGCGTGCACGGCGGCGGGCCGATCAGCCTGCGGGCGAAGTAAGCAGAAGCGAGTCAGGGCGAGAGGCTTCGAGAGGAGCCTCTCACCTTGCCGACGGCGGTGAGGTTTCCTTTTGCTCAGCGTGCACGCGACTCAGCGAACTGATGAGGCTGGCCGCGTGACGCTCTCGCGTATTAGCGAGCTGTTAGCGGCTCTACCGACAGTGCCCGGCGCAGGCAACCCCCGGAGAGGAGGGAGACATGCGCCGGATCACCGCACTCATGCTGGTCCTAGCCGCGACGTCAGCGACGTTCCCGCTTGTCGCGTCAGCCAGCCACGGCGGTACGCACGGCGGGTCGCCGAGCGTCCGTGCGATGTAGAAAGCGAGTTAGGACGAGAGGCTCCGAGAGGGGCCTCTCGCTTTGCTGACAGCGGCGAGGTTTCCCTTTTGCTCGTAAAGCGCTATCGCTCGGGGACGGCGTCGTCGGCCTCGCGCTGCTCTCCGCTCATGCGGAGCACTTCGGCCAACGACAAGAGCAGCGGCCGCGTGCCCATTGAGATTGTCCGTGGGTTCCGCGAGAGAAACGGCTTCACGTGCGAGTGCGCTGCCTTCGGCGATCGCTCCCCGCGCGCGCCAGCACGTTTCGCCCGGACGGCACGCCAGGCGCACTGCGCGCCGACGTCGTGGCTCGCGGCAAGCTCCTCCGACCGGAGCGACCAACGATCGGACTCGTCGAGGTCGCCGAGTTGATACACGGCTTCGGCGAGATCTGCGGCTGCCGTGCACAACGCACCGAAGTCGTGGCTCTCCTCGCAATAGGCGCACAACGCTCGTCGAGCTTGCTCCGCCGCCTCGAAGTCACCGGCGAGGAAGCGCGATGTCTCCCAGAAAGCCGCTGCAGAACTTCGCCGCTCCGATCTGGCCGAGCTCGTCGAATTGCTGTTCGGCCTGCTCGACGATCTCACGACCCTGGCGAACGTCGCCGCCCATCGCGACAAGGCCGCCTAGATACCGGAGGACGTTTGCCTCGCCGAATCGATTGGGATCCTCGGTGTCGAGCAGCTCATGGCATCGAGCGATTGCCCTCTGGACGGGGGCCGGGCCGTAGTAGAGCGCCGCGCACAGGCTTCCGAGGCATGCAGAGCCCGGGAATCCGGAGCGCCGGTAGTGAACGAGAGCTCGCTCGGTCGCCTCTTCCCATGCAGCGTGCTGGCCGTGAACTCCGCCCTGCACCCAGCCAGAATGCAGCCATGCTCGACTCAGCCCACGGTCGTCACCGACCTCCTCGAAGGCCGGAATTGCCCTTGCCGCGACCTCGAGGAGTGCTTCGTCTTGCCCTTCTGGATCGCGCCTAAGCCCGACCCGTGCGAGCTCGAGCCGTGCTCGAAAGCCGTTTCGCGCGTCCATCGCCGCCTCCGCCGAGGTGGCCGCGCCATTAAGCGTTTCTTCGGCACGCGCGGTGTCGCCGGCGGCGTCGAAGGCCACGCCGAGCTCGCAGAGCAGCTCTCGCCGCCACATTTCGTTCTCGGGGAGGAGCGACGTGGCGCGGCCGAGGAGGTTGATCGTCGCCGGCACGTCGCCGCTTCTCCACGAGCGCATGCCTGCAGCGCCGAGCCGCGCGCCTGCGTCGGCAGCGAGCTGCCTTGCGCGGCGGTTTGGCGGACCCAGCTCGGCGCGGTAGCGGTACGCCTGCTCGAGGTGGTAGCCGACGATCTCGTCCGGTGCGTTCGGCTCGCCGTCCAGCCAGTCCGCGAAGCGCTCGTGCAGGCGCGCGCGGTCGGCCTTCGAGAGGCCGTTGTACGCGACGTCGCGCACCAGCACGTGGTGGAAGCGGAACGCCTCCTCGCCTCCCGGAGCGCGAGCGGGGCGGACGAGGCCCTTGCGGACGAGCTCGAACAGGTGGCCCGAGAGCGTTGCCGCCGCCTCCGCGGGAGAAAGCTCGACGAGGGCGCGCTGTGCGAACTCGCGGCCGATGACGGCGGCGCGCTGGAGCAGCGCCCGCTCGTGCGCCTCGAGCAGGTCGAGCCGGCTCTCGAGCAGAGCCTCCACCGAGGGCGGCACGTCGTCGAGCACGCCGGGGCCACGCTCGTCCGCGTACGCGAAGAGCTGCTCGGCGAAGAGCGGGTTTCCCGCTGTGACCTCGACGATGCGCTGCCGAGCTTCGGCCGTCAGCTCGTCGCCTCCCGGGAGCGAAGCGAGCAGCGCGACCGACTCCTCCTCGGCCAGGGGCTCGAGCACGAGCGCTCGCTCGACCCACGCAGGTCGCTCGTCTAGCAGCTCGGACCGTGCGATGCAGACGGCGAGGATCGGCCCGCTCGCCCGCTCCGCGAGCTGCTCGATCAGGTCGAGCAGCGTCGGCTCTGCCCAGTGCACGTCCTCGAACACGAGCAGCAGCGGGCGCTCGCGGGCGAGCGCCTCGTAGAGGCGGCGGACGGCCCACGCGCCCTCACCGGCGGGTGCCGTGCCCTCGGCGAGCCCGACCAGCTCGAGCACGCGCTGCGTGACGAGCTCGGCATCCTCGGCCGTCCGCAAGGACGGTCCCCAGATCCAGGCCCTCGACCATCTCGCGGAGCGGCAGGTACGTCGCACCTTCGCCGTACGAGATGCAGCGGCCGGTCAGCACCGTCGCCTCCCGCTCGACGAGCGCGATCAGCTCGTTGGCGAGGCGCGTCTTGCCGATGCCTGGCTCGCCGACCACGGCCACGACCTGTGACGGCGGCTCGTCCTTTGCCTCCTCGAAGACGGCGAGCAGCCGCCGAAGCTCCTCCTGGCGGCCGACGAGCTCCGCCTCCAGGTAGCGGGCCACAGAGGGCGCTCCCGCGACGAGCTCGAGCAGCCGGAAGGCCGGCAGCGGCGTCTTCTTGCGCGGCTTGACGGCCTTCACGCGGACTGCGCCGCGGACGAGCTCGAGCGTCGCCGCGCCGAGCATGATCGATCCGGACGGCGCCGCTTGCTCGACTCGCTTGGCGACATTGACCGCATTGCCCGTGACGAGGCCGCCGTGACCCGGGTCGCCGACGTAGACGTCGCCCGTGTTGATCCCGATGCGCAGGTCGAGCCTGAGGCCGTGCTCGCGCTCGACGGCCTCGCTCAGAGCGGCCACGGCCGCGCGGGTGTCGGCGGCGGCACGGACGGCGCGCAGGGCATCGTCCTCGTGCGCCACCGGTACGCCGAAGACGGCCATGACTGCGTCGCCGATGAACTTCTCGATCGTGCCGCCGTGGCCCTCGATGGCGCGCCGAGCGGCGGCGAAGTAGCCGTCCAGCACGCGCCGCAACGACTCCGGGTCGAGCGCCTCGGCGAGCTCGGTCGACTCGACGAGGTCGGCGAAGAGGATCGTGACCGTCTTGCGCCGTTCCTCGAGCACGACCGGAGCGGCGAGCGGTGCCTCGAGCGCAGGTGTCCTGGCGCAGGATCGCCTGCTCGAGCTCGCGCAGCTGCGCGCCTGGCTCGAGCCCCAGCTCCTCGTCGAGCGTGCGCCGAGCGCTGGCTGATAAGCCTCTAGTGCGTCTGCCTGCCTTCGCGCAGCGGTAGAGGGCGAGCATGAGCTGGGCGCGCGGGCGCTCGTCGAAGGGACGCTCGGCGATCGTCGTCTCCAGCTCGGGGACGAGCTCGGCGTGGCGACCGAGCTCCAGCTCGGCGTCGACGAGATCCGCCTGGGCGGACGCGCGCAGCTCCTCGAGCCTCGCCACCTCGAGCCCGGTGAAGGACTCGTAGGCGAGGTCGGCCAGCGGCGGTCCGCGCCACAGCCCGAGTGCCTCTCGTAGCTTCTCCGCGCGAGCCTTCGCGTCCTCTCCCCGCGCCTCGGCGACGAGCCGCTCGAAGCGGCCCAGGTCCGTCTGGTCGGCCGTCGCCTCGAGCACGTAGCCGGGATCGCGGGTGACGATCACTTCCGGACCGAGTGCCTTGCGGAGCTGCGAGACGTAGTTCTGAAGGGCGTCCCTGGCCGTCGCCGGCGGCTTCCCGGCCCACAGCTCCTCGATCAGCTCATCGGTGGAAACGGCCTCGCCCGCCCGCAGCAGCAGGAGCGCGAGGAGCGCGCGCTGCTTCTTCCGCGGCAGCGCCACCGGCTCGCCGTCCGCCAGCACCTCCAGCGGGCCGAGCATCCGGAACTCCAGCATGTGCGCGTTGTAACACCGTCCCGGCCGGTTTCCAAGCCGCGTTAGCGGCGTGTTACTCGTCGTCCGCACCCTCCGGGCGACAAGGCAATCAACGGAAGGGGAAGACAATGCGATGTTCCATCGACGTAAGGGCGAACTTTCACCGACTCCCGTGAAGGCGGGAGACGACGGCCGGATGCCGGTTCCCGGCCACTACGCAGGACAGACGTCACAGGACGGCACGATCAGCTTCGACGTTTCGCCCACGGGCTGGCATGTATCGAACCTCATGCTCACCGTCACGGCCAGGCGGCCGCACGGGGGAAGAGCGGTGATCGACCTCCCCGTCGCGGTGGGCCGGATCATTCCGGTCGAGCCGGGAGGCCGCTGGCGGGCGAGAGTGGCCGGCGAGGGGGTGACCGTCGCCATCGAGGCTTCTCTCAACGGGTCGGGGATCAAGGGCGACGTTCGAGTCGACATCGACTCGGTTGAAGGGGAGCTGCTGTCAACGGGCTCCCTCACCTGGTATGCGCGGCTACCCGTGTTACCGCCGTATTAGCGGCGTAGGGCCAAATGCGACACGACGCGGCATAGAGCCGCGACAGAACGAAGGAGGGACAGATGCGTAAGGTGATCACGGGAGCCGCAGCCCTTGCGCTGGCTGGGTTGCTCTCGGCGGTCGTCTTCGCCGGCACGGTGAACGGAACGGCGAAGAACGACGTGCTCCGTGGGTCGGCGAAGGCCGACACGATCAACGGCAAGGCCGGCAACGACAAGCTGTTCGGCCTGGCCGGAAACGACAAGCTGATGGGCGGCGCCGGCAACGACGTGCTGGTCGGCGGCTCCGGCTCCGACAACCTCAACTGCGGGGCCGGAAACGACACGGCCAGGCCGACGACTCGACAAGGTGAGCGCACGTGCGAGCTCGTGAAGGGCCTGACCCGCGCGATCTCGATCGCCGACGCGTCGGTTCTCGAGGGCAACTCGGGCGCGGCGTCGCTCTCGTTCTCCGTGCGCTCTCGAAAGCGCTGAACAAGCCGCCGTCAGTCGGTACGCGCCGGCCATGGACTGCAGCGCACCGGACTACGCGAGCACGAAGGGAAGGTGACGTTCGAGCCCGGCGGGACGGTCAAGGATTTCCGTCTCGTAGTCGACGAGAACATGTCCGAGCCAGCGAGACGCTCATACCTCGTCCACCCGGTCAACGCCACGATCGGCGACGCTTGGCCACGGGACGATCACCAACGACGACCCGGCGTTCCGCACCGGTCGCTACTCGGGCAAACGTCGACAGGGTAAGCCGATCTCGTTCGACTTCACCTCGGACGCGAAGCGGCGTCGTGAACATGTCCTTCGGGTTCGACCTGAACTGCACTGACGTGCACGGCTTCACACTCTCGGGCACGATCAAGATCACCGGCACCATCGATCGCCCCTGACGGTACGTTCGGCCTCACCGACACGTACTCGGAGCCCGACTACAGGGAGAAGGTGAGTTCTCCGGCACGCTCACGGCGCCCGGGAGGCTCGAGGGGAACGTTCGTCGCATCGACCTCGACTTTCGTCGTTCGGGTGCACCGCTGCCACGTACCGGAACGCATCGCACACCTGGAACCGAGGATCACGCAAGTCCTCCATCCGGAGGCTCGGGGCCGGCGCAAGCCGGCCCCGAGGTCGTGTTAGCGCCGTGTTACCGGCGGTCGGCTCAATGCGAGTCGACCGCGCGGCACTGGGCCGCGCACGAGAGAGGAGATGCCGAATGCATCGCAAGTTGCGTCTTCCGAGCCCGGCCATGGCCGTCGCTCTCGCTGCGCTGTTCGTAGCGCTCAGCGGGACGGCAGTCGCGGCCGGCGTTCCTGCGCTCGCCAAGCGGGCGCTCGTGGCAGACAACGCGAAGAAGCTCGCCGGTAAAACGCCGGCTGCTCTGCTCGCGACCGCGAAGCAGGCAGGCGATTCGGCGGCTGCAGCCGCTGCTCAGCAGCCGGGCACTGCCAGCACTGCGCGTAGGGCTAATCGCCGTGCAAGAAATCGGTATACGGCCCTCGGAGCCGGATCAGGAAGGTGAACTATTCGTAACATCACGACGCCGGCTAGCTCTGCTGGTGACCGCGAGGCCAGAAGGCTGATCGCGTCGGCTGCGGCTGCGGCCCAGCAGCCAGGCCCCGCCAGTACCGCGGCCGGACTCATTGCCGTGAAGACGGCGGCGTACAGCCTCGGTGCGAACGGAGAGGGTGACTTCACGGTCTCCTGTGACGCCGGGCAGAAAGCCGTCGGTGGCGGTTACGACAATCCGAGCGGCTTGGCGCTATCTCTCGACACGCGGCCTGGGCCTGACGGCGCCAGCTGGAAGGTCTACCTCGTTGGTGGGTCTTCCGGAGGCTCAGGAAGCGTGTTCGTGACCTGCGTCAAGTAGCACTTTCGCTCCATCCGAGCAGCTCGAGGGCCGGCGGAAGCCGGCCCTGAGCGTATTACCGGCGCATTAGCGCCTCCGTGGACGCTTCGGACATGTCCAGAGGAGGAAACGTGCACCGCACCCGAGTCGCAGTCCTGACAGTCACCGTCGCTGTTGCCCTGACCGGCTTCGCCGCGGCGATATCGGCCGCTTCTGGCCCGGTCCAGTCGCCCGGCAGCTTGCTGGCGGGCCTGCCCGCAGCGCCCGCAGGTTCGAGAGTCGCTGCGCTCGTCCGCGCTCGTGCGGTCACGCGCCGTCACCGAGCAGAGCTTCCCCGCCATCGGCGCCGGCCACGTCCGCGTGGTGATCGAGTCCGACAGTCCGCTCTTGGCCCGGAAGGCGATCGAGGCAGCCGGCGGCACCGTCGAGCGAAGCTGGCGGAATCTCGTCCAGGCTGACGTGCCGGCGAGCTCAGTTGCAGCTCTCGACCGGCAAAGGTCTGTGGACTCCGTCCGGGCGCCCTACCGGCACAGGGAGTACGCCGTCAGCGGCGAGGAAGTCGCCGCAAGCCTGGCCCCGGCGTGGCACGCGAAGGGCTTTACCGGCAAGGGCGTGAAGGTGGCGATCATCGACGGCGGCTTCGTGGGTCTGGCCGAACGTCAGGCCGCCGGCGATGTGCCCGCGAGTGCGGTCAAGCAGGACTTTTGCCGCGGCAGGTTCGACACGGAGTCGGAGCACGGCACGGCCGTGGCCGAGATCGTCCACGAGATCGCACCCGACGCCCAGCTGTATCTGATCTGCGTCGATACGGAGGTCGACCTCGCGGCGGCTGAGGCGTTCGCCAAGGGGCAAGGCGCGAATGTCATCAGCCACTCGATGGGCTGGTACGGCCCTGATCGCGGCGACGGCACTGGTCCCATCGGAGCGGTCGCGAGCGATGCCCGCGCCGCCGGCATCCTGTGGGTGAACGCCGCGGGCAACGAGGCTCCGACCCACTGGTCAGGGACATTTGTGAGCAACGACGGAGACCGCTGGCACGAGTACGCACCCGGGGACGAGGGCAATACCTTCATCTGGCCGGACGACGAGGTGGTCTGCGCCTTCCTGAAGTGGGATGAATGGCCGGCCGGCATCTCCGACTTCGATCTGTACCTCGCACTCGCAGGCTCGAATGTCGTCGTCGGCAGGTCGGTCGAAGAGCAATCGGGAAGCCAGCCTCCGTACGAGGAGCTCTGTATGTACCAGGACAGCGGCGAGAACATCACCGCGTACTGGGGCATCGTCGGCTATAGCGTCCGCACTTCCCCGCGGCTGGACATGTTCACCCTCAGCCCGCCCTTGCAGTACCAGGTGGCAGCGGGCAGCATCGGTGAGCCGGCGACATCACCCGCGGCACTCGCAGTCGGGGCGCTCTGCTGGCAGTCGAGGCAGCCCGAGTTCTACAGCTCGCAGGGGCCGACCATCGACGGACGGATCAAGCCGGACATCGCCGGGCACGACGGCATCTCGGGAGCTACCTACGGTCCCTCGACGGGTTGTCTCTCCGGATTCTCCGGGACGTCGGCAGCTGCCCCCGAGGTCGCCGGGGCGGCAGCGCTCGTCAAGCAGGCGTTTCCGAAGTACGGGCCGGACCAGTTACAGCAGTACCTCCAGAAGAATGCGCTCGACATAGGAGCGGCTGGGATGGACAACATCACAGGCGCCGGCGAGCTTCAGCTGCCGAAGCCACCGGACGTCGTTCCGCCGACCTCTCGCGCGCTCGCCAGCAGCGGTCGCGCCGGCAAGACGGTCAAGCTCGTCTCGGCGATTGCTGACAACGAGGGGGCGGTCAGCGTCGTGGAGCAGGTGAAGAGAGACGGCCAGGTCGCCAAGACGATCAGGCGGCCGGGCTCCATCGTCGCGACGTCTCCAAGGACCGTCGCCACTCGATGGCAGGCTCCCGCCAAGCCGAAGGGAACGTTCCGGCACTGCGCCGTTGCCATCGACGCGGCGGGAAACCGGAGCCCCGAGAGCTGCGCGAGGATCGTCCTGAGATGAGACGAGCCTCGTCCCCGTTACCGCCGCGTTACCGCCTTCAGGCGCAATGTGGAAGCACGTCGTCGAATGGAGCTCGGGGCCGGCGGAGCCCGTCGGCCCCGAGTCGCGCCGAGCAGCTCTTCCGCGAGATCGAGCTGTATCTGGCGGCGGTTGCCCGATACCGCCAGCTGGATTGCGAGCCGAAGTGGAGGAGCGAGCAGGAGGCCTGACCGCGCGCTCGTAGCGAGCCGAGTGCTTACCCGTTCGTGTAGCGTCCGAAGTCGTGGACGCGAAGCACGACGTGCTGGTCGTGGGTGGCGGCTGCGCGGGTATGCGCGCCGCGATCGAGGCGTTCGACATGGGCGCCGACGTGGCCATCGTCTCCAAGATCCACCCCGTGCGCAGCCACTCCGGCGCTGCCGAGGGTGGGATCAACGCCGCTCTTGGCAACGCGTCGGACGACGACCCCGAGAAGCACGCGTTCGACACCGTCAAGGGCTCGGACTACCTCGGCGACCAGGACGCGATCCAGGTCCTCTGCGACGAAGCGCCGGGCGACGTCTACCAGCTCGAGCACTGGGGCGCCGATCTTCTCGCGCACGCAGGACGGGAAGATCGCCCAGCGACCCTTCGGCGCCGCCGGCGAGCCTCGAACGGCCTACGCGGCCGACATCACCGGCCACGTGCTGCTGCAGGTGCTCTACGAGCAGATCATGAAGCGCGACCTGCTCGTGTACGACGAGTGGTTCGCCTGGAAGCTCGTCGTCGACGACGGCCGCTGCCAGGGCGTCATCTGCTGGGACCTCGTCAACGGCGGCGTCGTGACGCTGAAGGCGAAGACCGTCATCCTCTGCACCGGCGGCGCCGGGCGGCTGTACGTGGGCACGACGAACGCGTACTCGTGCACCGGCGACGGCATGGCGCAGGCGCTGCGCGTGGGCGTGGCATTGAAGGACATGGAGATGATGCAGTTCCATCCGACGACGCTCGCCCCCACAGGCGTGCTCATCACGGAGGGCTGCCGCGGCGAGGGCGCCTACCTCCTCAACTCCGAGAACGAGCGGTTCCTCAAGGACTACGCGCCCAACGCGATGGAGCTCGCCTCGCGTGACGTCATCTCGCGCGCCGAGCAGACGGAGATCGACGAGGGTCGCGGTATCGACGGCAACGTGTTGCTCGACCTTCGCCATATCGGCGCCGAGCGCATTCTCGAGGCGCTGCACGGGACGCGCGAGCTCTCCGTGACGTTCCTCGGCGTCGATCCGATCTACGACCCGATCCCCGTCCGGCCGGGTGCTCACTATCACATGGGCGGCGTCGATACCGACGTGGACGGCGCCACCGAGCTGGAGGGTCTCTATGCCGCCGGTGAGTGCGCGTGCGTGTCCGTGCACGGCGCGAACCGGCTGGGTGGCAACGCGCTGATGGAGACGATCACGTTCGGCAAGCGGGCCGGCCGCCACGCGGCCGACTGGGCGCTCTCGAACACGACGGTGACCGTGCCCGAATCGGCCATTGCGGACGCAGAGCGCGAGCTCAAGGAGCTGCTCTCACGCTCAGACGGCGAGCGGCCGTGGAAGATCCGCGACGAGCTCGCAACGACGATGCACGAGAACTTTGGCGTCTTCCGCGAGGAGACCCAGATGCAGCGGCAGGCGGAGATCGTCGCCGGCCTGCGCGAGCGCTACGAGCGCGTCGTCGTCGACGACAAGGGAGACGTCTTCAACTCCGACCTGACGCAGGCGCTCGAGCTCGGCTTCCTGCTCGAGCTCGCCGACTGCATGGTCGTCGCCGGGCTCGCGCGCAAGGAGAGCCGCGGCGCCCACGCGCGACCGCACGACTACCCTGAGCGCGACGACGAGAATTTCCTCAAGCACACGCTCGTGCGCTGGGTCGGACGGGCGCCCCGAGCTCGACTGGAAGCCGGTGACGATGACGAAGTGGCAGCCCCAGGAGCGTGCCTACTGATGCGGCTCCGCTGATCTGTTGCCTTTGCTGGCTGCTCGCTCGCGCTGGCCGCGTGCGGCGGAGCGTCGCCGGACCTCAGTGGGGTTGCCCAGGCCGCCCAGAAGACGGAGGGCGCCGGAACCGCACGGTTCGAGCTGACGGTCGACGCGGGCCAGATGTCGTTCGCCGCCGAAGGCGCCTTCGACTACGACGCGCAGCAGACCCGGATGACCGTGGACCTCGGCTCGCTCGGAGCCGTTCTGGGCACGAAGGGCTCCAAGCTCGAAGCGGTACTCGACGGCAAGACCTTCTACATGCGCCTTCCGAGCCTCACCGGCCTCAGTCGGCCGGGAAAGCCATGGCTGAAGATCGACCTCGAGAAGCTCGCCGCGCAGTCCGGTGCCGATCTCAGCCAACTTGACCAGTTGAGCTATGCCGATCCGACGCAGACGCTTGCGTACCTGCAAGGAGCCGGAGAGTTCACCGAAGTGGGCAAGGAGGACGTGCGCGGTGTCGAGACGACCCACTACAAGGGCACCATCGACCCAGAGGAGGCCGCTGCCAACGCGCCTGCAGAGCAGCGCGGACAGCTCGAGCGCCTTCTGGACGAGTCCGGTGTCTCCGAGCTTCCGGCCGAGGCCTGGATCGACGGCGACGGCTATCTCCGCAGGCTGACCATGAGCGTCCCCACCGCAGGGGCCGATCTCATGATGACGGTAGACCTGTTCGACTTCGGCGCGGAGGCCGACATCGGCATTCCGTCAGACGACGAGGTCACGGACATCTCCGATCTGGCGGCGAAGGGGATCAACCAGGGATGAAGGTCGCGCTCAAGATCTGGCGCTTCGATCCGGCGACCGGCCAGAAGGCGCTGCGCGACTACGAGGTCGACGCGCCCGACTGGGCGACGCTGCTCGACGTGCTCGACATCGTCAAGGACCAGGTCGACGGCTCGCTCTCCTACCGCAAGAGCTGCCGGATGATGATCTGCGGCTCCTGCGGCATGCGCATGGACGGCGCCGCCGTGCTCGCGTGCAAGACACGGATGTACGAGATTGCGGAAGCGGGCCACGTGCCGGTCATCTCCGCGATGGGCAACCTCCCCGTCGTCAAGGACCTCGTCGTCGACATGGCGCCGTTCTGGGAGAAGATGCGCGCGATCCAGCCGTATCTCCAGCCTGGCTTCCAGGATCCCGGCGAGGGCGAGTACGACGTCTCGCCCGCGCAGGTGGAGCCGATTCACAAGGAGATGCTCTGCATCAACTGCGGCTGCTGCGTCTCCGAGTGCAACTCGATGGAGGCGGACCCCGAGTTTCTCGGCCCGGCCGCGCTCGCCAAGGGCATGCGCTTCGTCGGCGACTCGCGAGACGGTCGGAAGATCGAGCGGCTCGAGTCGTACTCTGACCCCCACGGCATCTGGGACTGCACGCGCTGCTACTTCTGCCAGCAGCGCTGCCCCAAGGGCGTCGACCCGCGGGACGCCATTGCGAAGCTCGGCGCGGAGGCGGTCAGGAACGGCATCGACCGCGACCCGGGCGCCAAGCACGCGAAGTGGTTCGTGCAGTCGGCGAAGACGACCGGCTGGCTGCGGGAGGAGGAGCTAGTCCCGAAGACGCAGGGGGTCATCAAGACGCTCAAGGAGATCAAGTTCGCCATGGGCCTCATGCGGCGCGGGAAGGCGCGGCCCCTGCCGGTGCCGCACGTCGCGAAGGACGTCGACCAGGCTCGGGCGCTCTACGACCTCGTGAAGCAACAGGGCCGCGACGGCGCCGCCGGCATCGTCCAGGGTGAGAAGGCGCTCGAGCGCATCGAGTTCGTCGAGGAGCAAGAGCGAAGGGAAAAGGAAGGCCAGTGAGCCGGGTTGCGTACTACAAGGGCTGCCTCGCGTCGCTGTCGGCGAAGGAGCTCGACGTGTCGACGCAGGCCCTCGCGCCCAAGCTCGGCATCGAGCTGATCGAGCTCGAGTCCGTCACCTGCTGCGGCGCAGGAGACATCCACGAGGCGGAACCGGACTTCTACCTCCACCTGAACGCCCGCATCCTCGGCAACGCGGAAGCGACGGGCACCGACACGCTGATGACGATCTGCAACGTCTGCACGCTGAATCTGCGGCAGGCGAACTGGCAGCTTCGCAACGACGAGGCGCTGCGCGCGCGGGTGAACGAGAACCTCGTCGCGGTGGGCTCGCCGGCGTACAACGGTGGCGTCGAGGTCAAGCACCTGCTGTGGCTGATCGCCGAGGGCGACGGCTACGAGCGGCTGAAGGGCGTTGCGCACAAGGGTCTGAAGGGAATGAAGGTCGCGCCGTTCTACGGCTGCCAGATCCTCCGCCCGTCGAAGCTGCTCGGCTTCGAGGATCCGGACCGTCCGTCCTCGCTCGAGCGGATCATCGAGGCTTGCGGCGGCGAGCCGATCGACTATCCGGCCAAGATCAAGTGCTGCGGCTTTCCCATCATCGCCGCACGCGAGGACGTGGCGCTCGGTGAGCTGATCAAGCCGATCGAGCAGGCGATGGAGGCGGGGGCCGAGGCAATGGTGACGCCCTGTCCGCTCTGCCACCTCTCGCTCGATGCCTGGCAGGGGAAGCTCGAGCAGGCGACCGGCCGCACGCTCGGCATGCCGATCCTCCACCTCTCGCAGCTGATCGGCGTCGCGGCGGGCTTCGAAGCCTCGAAGCTGAAGTTCGAGCGCCACGTCGTGCCGGTGACGCGCGCCATCGAGAAGCTCGAAGTCTGAGCCTGACCTGGATTGCGGTTGTCCTGGGGGCGATCGCCCTCGCAGGACTCACCTGGGGCTGGTACGAGGCGGGCTGGGTGCGGCTGCGAGCGCTCGACGTGGAAGTGGCCGGGCTGCCTGCCGAGCTCGACGGCGTGCGGATCGTCCATCTCTCCGATTTTCACCTCGGCCCGCCGTCGCGCGGGACGCGGGCGGTGGAGCGAGCCGTGGCGTGGACGAAGGAGCGCGACCCAGAACTCGTGTGCGTCACCGGCGACCTCGTGTCGAGGCCGCGGGGCGAGGCGAGGCTCCGCGCGCTCGTGCGGGAGTTGCCTCGCTGTTACGCCATCCTTGGCAACCACGATCTCGCGATCAGCCGGGATCCGTTCTCGAAGGCGGTCGAGCTGCGTGGCCTCGAGCCCGCGACGCTCCTGCTCGACGACGGCCGGATGGTCGACGTGCGCGGGAGGGACGTGTGGATCGCCGGGCTCGATCCGCGCTCGCGGTACCGCGGGCCGCGGCTGCATCAGGATGCCGCGCTGACGATCCTGCTTTCACACTTCCCTTCGGTGCTCGACCGCCGGTCCGCCGAAGGGTTCGACCTCGTGCTCGCGGGGCACATGCACGACGGGCAGATCTGCGTGCCGTACCCCGGCGGCAAGCTGCGGCTCGCGCATCCGTCGGCGAGGTACACGCACGGCTTCTACCGTCACGGTGGGACAGTGATGCACGTCTCGCCGGGCCTGGGAACGACGTTCGTGCCTTTCCGCTTCTTCGCGCGGCCGGAGGCGACGGAGCTCGTCCTGCGAGCCGCATCGGGCCATTCAGGACATGTCTAGGTGCCAGACCCAGGGTCAGACCCTGGGTCTGACCCTCCGTACAATCGAGGCGTGACGGTTCCCGCCAAGATCTCCAACGACGTGCTCGCCCGTTATGCGGCCGATGCGGCGCGGGAGGTGGAAGGCGTGCGCAGGCTTGTGCCGGACCGGCTGCGGCGCCACGACGGCATCCGCGTCACTGGCGAGGACGACGTGGCCATCGAGGTGCACGTGGGCGTCGACGCCGGCGTGTCGATCCCCGCGCTCGGGCGGGACATCCAACAGCGGATAGCCGAGTACCTCGAGCGGATGACGGGAACGTCGCCCGCCATCGTGGACGTGTTCGTCCACGAGATCGGCGGCTGAGTGCCGCTGCAGGTCGCGGGCCTGACGGGCGCGACGCTGCAGAACGCGCCGTCGGTCTGCCACGAGTGCGTGTGGTGGCAGTCGCGAACAGGCTCGAAGGCCGAGAAGGACCGCTGGCGCGAGCGTGCGGAGTCGGAGTGGGGAGCGTGGGGGACGCTCTACGTGGACGGCGATGGCCACCTGCTCGGCTCGATGCAGTACGGGCCGGCGTCGCTCTTCCCCCGCGCCTCCGAGCTGCCCGCGGGCCCGCCCTCGCACGACGCCGTGCTCGTCACCTGCGCCTATCTCGCGGATCCATCCACGCCCTGGGTCATGCAGTCGCTGTTCCTCGCAGCGATCGGCGACGCACGAGATCGCGGTGCCGCTGCGCTCGAGACCTTCGCGTACTCGTACGGCGAGGGCGAGTCCATGCACGAGCGATTTCTCGTACATCGCACCGTCTTCCCGCGCGACTTCCTCGCAGACCTCGGCTTCCAGACGCTACGCAGCGCGGGACGCATCGAGCTCGCGCGCCTCGAGTTCGGAGGCCTCCAGCCCGTGCTCGCCGGCTCTCGTCAGTCCGTACTGGCTCGCCTCAAGGAGGTCTTCGCGCCCGCGAAGCCGGTCCCCGTGACGCGGCCCTAGGCGGCGAGCGAGGCTTCCGCGAGCACGAGCTCCGCGATCTGGATGGCGTTGAGCGCCGCGCCCTTGCGGAGGTTGTCTCCGACGACGAGCAGACACAGGCCGTTCTCGGCGCCCGGGTCCCGCCGCACGCGGCCG
Organism: uncultured Actinomycetes bacterium; assembly: GCA_963711315.1. Classification (GTDB taxonomy): domain Bacteria; phylum Actinomycetota; class Thermoleophilia; order Gaiellales; family Gaiellaceae; genus PALSA-612. Next base: position 666,901 of record CAVQDQ010000003.1, on the reverse strand, counting down.
ACCAGCACGTCGTCGATCCCCGCGGCAAGCCCGGGCGTGGGCCGGTCGACGAGGTTGATGCCCGGTGCAGCCGCCAGCAGTGACGTCGCCTCCTCGGGAGAAAGGGCCTCTTCGGTCTCGATCCAGATGGCCTCTGCGTGGCCGACGACGACCGGCACGCGCATGCAGCTGGCGCTGATCGCCAGCTCCGGTAGCTCGAGGATCTTCCGCGTCTCGTCGCGCAGCTTCGCCTCCTCGTCGAACTCGATGCCATCGAAGTCCCAGTCCATGGAGAGATCGTGCTCGGCTGGAGCCTCTTCGAGCAGCCGTTGCACCGCGCCGGCGCCGGCGCCCGATGCCGACTGGTACGTCGCCACGCGTACCCGCGCGAGCCCTGCCGCGTCGTGCAGCGGCTTGAGCGCCATCGTCAGCGGGATCGCGCAGCAGTTGGGGTTGGCGACGATGCCAGTGTGCTCCCGCGTCCGTGTGCCATTCACCTCGGGCACGACGAGCGGCACGCCGTCCTGGAGGCGGAACGCGGCCGACTTGTCGACGCACAGGGCGCCTCCCCGAACGGCGTGCGGAACGAGCTCGCGACTTGCGGCCGTGCCGACGGAGAAGAGACAGACGTCGAGGTCGCCCGCTGACAACGCGTCCGCGGTTGCTTCCTCCACCTCGAGCTCGCCGGCGCCGAACGGGGCTCGCGAGCCCGCCGAGCGGGATGAAGCGAAAGCGCGCACGTTGTCGTAGCCGCGTTCGCCGAGCAGCGCGAGCGTGACGGCCCCGACAGCGCCGGTCGCGCCGACGACCCCGATTCTCGGACTCACTCGACATGCTGGCGCTCTGCTTCCGGCCGGTGGAGCTCGAAGGCGTGGTGCAGCGCACGCACGGCGCGCTCGACGTCCTCGCGCGGGACGTGGCAGGCGACCTTGATCGGCGACGTGGTCACGATCTGCGGCTCGATGCTCTCGTCGTTCAGCACGGAGAACATCTTCGCCGCCACTCCCGGATGGCTTTTCATGCCGGCGCCGATGAGGCTGACCTTGCCCAGGTCGCTGCGAGCACGCCAGGTGAGGCCCAGCCCCCGAAGTGCCTCTTCGATCGCGTTCGCGTCGTCTGCTACGGCGCCGAGAAGACGATCTCCGCCTCACTCGTCTGCACGATCGTGTCGACGTTGACGCCGGTCTCGGCCAGCGCCGCGAACAGCCGTGCCGCGGTGACGCCCTCCACCCAGTACAGCGTCTCCTCGACCGTGTGCGTGACGCCCGAGATCATCGCCTTCTCCAGCATCCGTTCGTCCTCCTCGATCACCCAGGTGCCGTCCGCCGGGCTGAAGCTCGATCGCACGTGCAGCACGACGCTGTGGTTGCGCGCGAACTCGACCGATCGCAGCTGCAGGACCTTAGCGCCTGCCGCCGCCATCTCGAGCATCTCCTCGTAGCTGACGGCGTGGAGCTTGCGCGCCTCGGAGACGATCCGCGGGTCGGCGGTGAAGACGCCGTCGACGTCGGTGTAGATCTCGCAGACCTCGGCGCCGAGCGCGACCGCCAGTGCCACAGCCGTCGTGTCCGATCCGCCGCGTCCGAGCGTGGTGATGTCGAGGTCGGTGGACACGCCCTGGAAGCCGGCTACGAGCACCACGCGCCCGGCGTCGAGCGCCTCGTGGATGCGTTTCGCGCGCACGTCCACGATCTTCGCCTTGCCGTGGGTCGTGTCGGTGACGATGCCGGCTTGCGAACCGGTGAGCGAGATCGCCTCGTGGCCCAGGTCGTGGATGGCCATTGCCGCCAGCGCGCAGGAGATGCGCTCGCCGACCGAGATCAGCATGTCCAGCTCGCGCGGCTTGGGATGCGGCGACATCTCGTAGGCGAGCGCGACGAGGTCGTCGGTCGAGTCGCCCATCGCCGAGAGGACGGCGACGACGCGCTCACCCTGCTCGCGCGCGGCGACGATCCGCTTGGCGACGGCCTTGAGCCGCTCGGTGTCGGCCACCGACGTGCCGCCGAACTTCATGACGAGCGTGCTCTGCGGCGAGGTCTCTGCGTCGCCGGCGACGGCCGGGACGGCCTCGTATTCGGTCGTGGCCATGCCCCGATTGTAGGTTGGGCAGGAAAAGGGAGAAGCCAACTGCGCTTCTCCCTTTCCTTCGGTTGCGCTATTGCGCTTGCTCTAGTGGCGCGCCGAGGGCGCCGACGCGAGCCACGTCTCCGGCGAGATCTCCCGCAGGATGAACTCGTCGTAGCCGAAGAGCGTCGCAGTGATCGACGAGATCAACCGCGCACCGTCGAGCGGCGTCAGGTACTTCTTCTCGACCGCCGCGCGCACCTCCTTGACGAGGCGCTCGCCGACCTGCCATTTCGGCTCGATCGTCGGTCCGAACTCAGCCGGCTTCATGGAAGCGAACTGCTGGACCATCGAATGTGTGACCGTCGCTGCCATCTCAACCCCCTTTAGGTGGAGGACGGTTACGCCTCGAGGTTCGTTACCCGGCGACGCGCTCGTCAACCCGAAAGGCTGCAATTTGCGGGCTTTTCGCGGCGACGCTTTACACAGGCCGAGGCGGCGCGTCAGAGGTCAGCGAAGGATCGGCGGATCTCTCCGCCGAATCCCTTCGCCCGACGTACATTTGACGCTGAGGTTGGAGGGAGCCGGGACGCGGCCCGGTTAGAGATACCCCGGCGTCAACCTCCACGTACCCCCGATTTCTTTGCCTCAAACATCAGTAGAGGCCCCAAGGCCGAGCGGCTCTTACTCGGAGAAGACGAGCATGTGAGCCGCGACGTCGTCGACGAGCCCCAAGCGGTATGCGAGCCCGACGGCCTCCGCCCGGCTGCGAACGTCGAGCTTGCCGAGGATCCGCTGGATATGAGTTGCGACGGTGTTGGGGCTGATCACCAGTCGGTCGGCGATCTCGTTCTGCGTGAGCCCCTCCGCGAGGAGGCTCAGGACCTCGCGCTCGCGAGGTGTCAGGCCGTTGGCGGCAGCGCCGTTCGTCCGGCTCAGCCCCGCCGAGCGGGTCAGCGCCCGCCGCACGCGGGCGATGAGCTCCTGCGGCACGAACGGCTTGATGATGTAGTCGTCGGCCCCGACCGTCAGCCCTGCTACGGAGTCGAGCGGGTCGGTGCGGCTTCCGGAGAGGAAGATGATCGGGAGCGTCTCGCCGAATCGCTCACGCAGTGTCCGACACAGCTCGTACCCGCTCACTTCCGGGAGCACGACGTCGAGCAGGACGAGAGCGGGCCGCTCTTCGTCCGCCAGCGCGAGCGCTTCCCTCCCGCTCGCCGCCTCGCGGACTTCGTAGCCGGCCTCGACGAGCAGCGTCGCAACGAGCTCCCGAAACGAGGAGATGTCGTCGACGACGAGGATCGGGCCGCTGTCTGGCGCCATCAGGCTGGCTCAGGGTAGTGCGGTCCCGCACGACTGTCCAGTAGTGACCACTGCTGTGACGGCAGTACAGACGCAGTACTGCGACCGTGCACTAGGCACGGCGGGCAAGGCGCCATATCCTTCTCTCGGGCTCGGACGGACCGAGCTCATTGCGGTAATGAGGGGGAGAGGGGCATCTCAAATTTGCGGCTCGCGCTTGAACTGACGGCGCACCCGCGGAAACGGGTGGACGTCGTCCTGCCTTCCCTCGGCGCAGAATCAACTCTGGAAGAAGGGAATAGGTAGATGAAGAAGAAGAGGAGTTTGCCGCTCTTTGCGGCACTACTGGCGGCGGGCGTTGTCGCGGTTCTGTTCGTAGGCTCCGCGATTGCGACGTCGTTCGACCCGCCGCCCGACACATATGTGTCGATCGCGGGGACCGAGACGCATCAGACCCTGCCGATCAGCAACACGTCTCTCGAGCCGGACTGTACGGCAGCCGAGTTGGCATCGATACCGGCGGGTGGAGTCCTCTGGCACTTCCTGCTCAACGGCACGTCCGCTGACGCGGGCAAGCTCCGTGCGGAGTTCCAGGTCGCCGGTCTGACGGTTCCTGACGTCGACGAGTCGGCCAACCCAGGGCCAACGCTCCATTGGAACGTCATCACGCCAACCGCAGACACTTTGCTGAATTTCTCAACCGACGCCGTTGGCGACGTTTTGAACCTGTCGCACGTCTGCTACGTGAAGATGGCGCAGCCGACCATCGTCACCGATCCCGGTGACGGCGGCAAGACGGGGGACACGCTGAACGACACCGCCACGCTGGCAGGCGGATCGACGTCGCCCGCGATCGGCGGCACGATCACGTTCAAGCTCTTCCCGCCGAGTGACCCGACGTGTGCGGGCACGCCCGTCTACAGCCAGGACGTGACGGTCAACGCCGGCAATGGCTCCTACAGCACGTCGCCCGGCTACGTCTCCCTCGTTGCGGGGACGTACCAGTGGACGGCTGACTACCTCGGCGATGCAAACAACAAAGCCGTCAGTTCCGGCTGCGGCCTGGAACTGTTCGTCACCGAAGCCGGAGCATCGTCGGTGCTGACGGAGATCCGCGGCGAGGACAACAAGGCTGTCACGGAGGTCGCGCTCGGCTCGGTCGTGCACGATCACGCGACGGTGTCGTCGGATAACCCCAACTTCGTCCCGCCGGAAGGCACGGTCGACTTCAACTTCTACAAGAGCAATGATCCAGACAAGAGCCCGTGCGAAGGCGCTCTCGTAACTAGCAAGACACTTGTCCCGCTCGTGGACGGCGAGGCCGACTCGGCTGACACCGCCGCGCTCGGGGCAGGCACATACGGCTATCTCGTCACCTACACGAGCGATGACCTCGACAAGTGGTCGAGCGGGATCGGCGACTGCGAGCCGCTGACGGTCAAGCAGGGCCAGCTGACCGCAGCCACGATCCTGCACGCTCCGGACGACAGCGTGATCGCCAACGGCACCGAGCTCGCGCTCGGCTCGAAGGTGCACGACACCGCCCAGATCGGCGGGCAGGTCGAGGAATTCGATCCTCAGAACGCCCTGTCGTTCAGCTTCTACGGGGACAAGGTGAAGTGCGAGGACGGTGTCGCGGGTGGTACAGCCGTCGCCACCAGCGGACTCGACGCGGCTCTGCCCAACGATCCGCGCACGGCCGACACGGCGGCCTTGACTCCTGGTAGCTACGCGTTCCAGGTCTCAATCGCCGGGGACGACAACTACAAGGGCGCCATCAGTGCCTGCGAGCCCTTCACCGTCAAGCAGGGCCAGCTGACCGCAGCCACGATCCTGCACGCTCCGGACGACAGCGTGATCACCAACGGCACCGAGCTCGCGCTCGGCTCGAAGGTGCACGACACCGCCCAGATCGGCGGGCAGGTTCCGGGCTTCGATCCCGACAACGCCCTGTCGTTCAGCTTCTACGGGGACAAGGTGAAGTGCGAGGACGGCGTCGCGGGTGGTACAGCCGTCGCCACCAGCGGACTCGACGCGGCCGCGCCCAACGATCCGCGCACGGCGGACACGGCGGCCTTGACTCCTGGTAGCTACGCGTTCCAGGTCTCAATCGCCGGGGACGACAACTACAAGGGCGCCATCAGTGCCTGCGAGCCCTTCACGGTCAAGAAGGGTGACCTCACGCTCAGGACGGACATCCACAACGCCGCTCACCAGGTCGTCACGACTGTGCCGAACCCATCGGTCGTGCACGACACGGCGACGCTGTCCGGCGTCGTAGGGACCTTCAACCCCAGCCTCTCCGACATCACGTTCAAGTTCTGGACGAACGGGGACTGCGCGGGCGATGTCTTCACCACGCCCCTTCAGGACACTGCGGAGGGCGCACTTGTAGCGAGGACCGTGGACTCGGCGTCGCTGACGCCGGGCTCGTACTCGTACAAGGCGCACTACGCCGGTGACGGCAACTACAACATGGCGGACTTCGATTGCGAGAAGCTCACAGTGAGCGCAGCACGCGGCAAGACGATGGGCTTCTGGGGCAACCAGAACGGCCAGCGCATCATTGCTGCCGGCTTCACCTACACGCTCGGCAACACGACCGGGTGCTACATCAACGTCAAGAAGACGAGTCCCAATAACACGCTCACCATCCTGCCGAACACGAAGAACGGTCTGAGCCTCATGACCATGTGCGACGCGGCGAACGAGCGTGATCTGGGCCTCGGCACCAGTTCCGCAGGTGCCATCAACAACCTGCTGGCCCAGACGCTGGCGCTGGAGTTGAACATCCTGTACGTCAAGCCTCCGGCCTTCCCCGGCACCTTCGCGGGGCAGACGCTCGGACAACTGGGCTGCACGCCGGTCCTGGGGCTGACGACGGCCAGCACTGTCGAAGATACGCTGGCTAAGGCGAACGAACTGATCGGCAACATGATCACCGGCGGCACCGTGGTCACCCAGCAGCAGATCGGGGACATGAACGGGCTGCTCGGCGGGTGCGTAAACACCGAGGCGTAGGCGAACACTTCCTGCGACCGACGAGTAAACGAGAGGGGCCCCACGGGGCCCCTCTCGTCGTTCAGGGGGAGGGTGCGGTGACGGTCAGTGTGAAGCTGACCGAGCCCTTGTAGCCGGCGCAAGACACGACGTAGGTATACGAGCCGGCCGCGAGACCTGAGACGCTGAGCGAAAGCGGCGAGGTCGTTCCGGACGCCTGGCCGACCGTAGTGCCTCCCGAGCTGAGGAGCTTCACGGTCATGAAGGCCTGCTTGGAGAACGTCAATGTCGCGTTCGCCTGGCCGGCGCCGATCGAGATCGGGAAGGACATCGAGGTCGTGCTCTTCGAGAGCGTGCCCGTGAAGGTCTTCGTCTGGGCGTTCGTCACGAGCGCGGTTTGCGGGCTGGTGGCAGACGCGCTGCCGACGGCATTCGTGGCCGTTGCCCTCGCGCGGATCGTCGAGCCGACGTCGGGGGACGAGATCGTGTAGCTCCACGCCGTGGCGCCGGAGATCGGCGCGCAGTTCGCGCCGCCGGAGTCGCAGCGTAGCCACTGGTTCGCGTAGCTCATCGGCGTGGTTCCCGTCCACGTACCAGCGGTCGCGTTCAGGACCTGGCCGAGCCTGGGCGTTCCCGAGATGGCGGGCAGGGACGTGCTCACGGGCGGAGAGGGCGGAGGCGGCGGCGGAGGCGGCGGCGGAGGCGGAGGCGGAGGCGGCGGCGCGCCTCCTTCAGTGGCGGCCCGGTAGGCGTTGATGCGGCCGCTGCCGATCCCGCTCAGCCCGATGTTGTCGGCGGTCGCCTGGATCCGGGCGCGCACCTCGTCGTTCACGCGTCCGTTCCCGTTCGTGTCGGTCAGCGTCGCGAAGAGCAGGGCCGCGAGCCCCGCGACGTAGGGCGAGGCCATCGACGTGCCGCTCTTGTAGCCGTAGCCGCCGGGGATGGTCGAGTAGATGTTGTTGCCGGGCGCGGCCACGTCGACCCAGTCGCCGTAGTCCGAATACGGGGCGAGCCTGTCGAGGTCCGTCGTCGCCGCAACGGCGATCGCGTTCGCGTAGGAGGCGGGGTACGTCGGCGTCGAGTTGGCGAAGTTGCCTGCGGCCGCGACCACCACGACGCCCTTCGACCAGGCGTAGTTGACGGCCGATTCGAGCGTCGACGAAGCCGCCGTGCCGGTGAGGCTGAGGTTGATCACGTCGGCGCCGTTGTCGGCTGCCCAGGTGATCCCGCTCGCCACGTTCGCATAGGTGCCCGAGCCGCCGTCCCCGAGCACCTTCACGTTCAGGAGGCGGTCGTTGTAGCCAAGCCCCGCGACGCCGACGGCGTTGTTCGTGGCCGACGCGGCGATGCCGGCGACGTGAGACCCGTGGCCGTCGACGTCATCGACGGTCGGGCTGGATGAGAAGTTCTGGCTTCCGACGATCTTCCCCGAGAGATCGGGATGCGAGAGCGAGATGCCCGTGTCGAGGATCGCGACCACGACGCTGGAGCTCCCGTGCGTCGTGTCCCACGCAGCCGGGGCCTTGACCTTGTTCATCGCCCACTGCTGGGAGAAGCTCGGGTCGTTTGGCACCTCGGCTGCCCGGGCGGTCGCGTCGAGTTCTGCGAACTGCACGCCCGGCGTCGCCTTCAGGCGGGCGAGCGAGCTCGCCGCGGCCGCGGAGGGCACGCTGACGACGTCGACGCCGATGCCGGAGATCGAGCCGGCTCTCTGCGCGTTTGCCCCGGCGAGCGTGGCGCCCCGCTGGAACGTCGACATCGCAGGGGAGAACTTCACGAGCAGGCGTGTCTGGCCCGCGCCCGCGGCGTTCGCACCGGTCGCGAGCAGTGACGAGAACGCCAGCGCGGCGGCGAAGGTCGCCGTTGCGCTCAGTCGCGTGCGCATGTTTCGAGTGAGTCGACCGCGCCGCATCTGGACGATCCATCGGCGAATCGCGTCAACTCGTGAACCGGGGGCACCCAACCGGGGTTCCCCGAGCGAGGGAGGCGCTACATCTCGCGGCGGCCGGCCGGGCGTGTGGCCCAGCGTCACCTCATCGGCGTACTCGAGGTCGGAGCCGCCGGACCAGCGACGTCAGACGGCGACGAAGCGAACTTCAGTTCGCGGTTCCGGCACGACGTCGCCGTGCGCGGACAGGCTCTCGATGTGCAGCCGGATCGCCTCGACTATGAGCCGTTCGACCTCCTCGAGAGTGGCGCCGGCAGCGACGCACCCCGGTAGATCCGGAGCATACGCCGAGTAAGAGTCGCCCGATCCTTCGATGACGACGACGTACCGACTCACGTCTTCTTTCCCTTGGAGCCCTGCCATGCCCCGGGCGTAGAGCTCCCGAAGCTGGCGCACGATCGGCGAGTTCTCGGCCTCCCGGCGAGCCTGCTCTCGGATCTCTTTCTTACTCCTCTTCTTCATCATCGTCTTCCTGGAGAAGGTCGCGAATGTCGCGAACCTCGACGACGAGATCCGCAAGCGCTCCGATGATAGCGAGCACCTCCGACCGGTAGATCAGGGGCTCCGATTCCGGTTGAGGCTCCACTGACCGGAAATGATTGCGGCGACAAGGCCACGGAACTGCGTCGATTCAGCGCCAAGAAAGGCAAGCCGCTGCTACATCTCGCGGCGGCCGGAGAGTGCCCGGCCGAGCGTCACCTCGTCCGCGTACTCGAGATCGGAGCCGACGGGCAGGCCGCTTGCGAGCCTCGTAACGCGGACCCGGGTGCGCAGTCGGTCGGCGAGGTACGAGGCAGTCGCCTCGCCGGTCATCGTCGGGTTGGTCGCGAGCACGACCTCCTCGATGCCGTCGCGTTCCACGCGCTGGATGAGCTCGTCGATGCGCAGCGAGCCGGGATCGACGCCGTCGATCGGGGACAGCGCGCCGCCGAGCACGTGGTAGAGGCCGCGGTACTCGGCCGTGCGCTCGATGGAGAGCAGGTCGACGGGCTGCTCGACGACGCAGACGACGGTGCGGTCGCGGCGCGCGTCGAGGCAGATCCCGCACACGTCCTCCTCGGTGAGGTTGCCGCACTCGCGGCAGAAGCGCACCTTCTCCTTCACGTCCTCGATCGCCTGCGCGAGCGCCAGCGCTTCGTCCTTGTCCGCGCGAAGCATGTGGAACGCGAGGCGCTGGGCCGTGCGCGTGCCGACGCCGGGAAGGCGCGTCAGCTGCGAGACGAGGTTGTCCACGGCCGGGCTGAACACGGCCTCATTGTGCAGGTACTACCGCACGTACTGCTGCCACTCGTCCGGAACCGGAGGGCTCCAGTCTGTCGGCCCCGGGGCTCGAACGGCGAGGTGGCAGACCGGCTCCCCCTCCATGGCGCCGTGCATGTGGAGGACTCCGGCCGGGACGACGACGACGCGGTGCGTATCGACAGGCTGCGCGCTCCTCGCCCGCGATCCAGACGAACCCGGTGCCGCGCACGAAGCAGAGCACCTGATCCGTTGCGTGCGTATGTGGCCGGGTGTGCGCCCCCGCGTCGAAGTAGACGGCGAGGTAGTCGAGCTCTGAAGTGCCGCCGGCGGCGCCGAGATTCTGCATTCGCACTCGCCCGGTGAAGTCCTCAGGGTTGGGCGGATCGGTCGCCAGCGACTCGTCGAGCCGCAGGATCTGCATCACATGCCCGGCAGACCGAGGCCGCCGGTCATGGCGCCCAGCTTCGACTGAGCGAGCGACTGAGCGGAGCGCAGCGCCTCGTTGACGGCGGCGAGCACCATGTCCTCGAGCAGCTCCGGATCGTCCGGGTCGATCGCCTTGGGATCGATCTTGATGGCGAGGATCTCGCCGTTGCCGGTAGCGCGCACCGTCACCAGCCCGCCGCCCGCCGAAGCCTCGACCGTCTCCGAGGCGAGCTGCTCCTGTGCCTCGGCCATCTGCTGCTGCATCTGCTGCGCCTGCTGCATGAGCTTGTTCATGTCGATGTTGGCCATGGGCTACTCGTCGACCTCCTTCGCGTCGAATGTCTCCTTGAAGAGCGCGACGAGCTTCTCTTCCGAGTGCTCCTCCTCGGGCGCGTCATCCGCTCCGCTGCGCTCGCCGAGCGTGAAGTCGAGCGTGAGCTTGCGGCCCGTCACGTCGTACAGGGCCTCGCGGATGATGGCGCTGTTCTTCGGCTCCTCCGCCAGCTTGCGGTGGAACTCGGCCTCGCCGGCGAACTCGACCGTCAGGCGGTCGTCGTCCAGCGCCACGGGCTGCGCCTCGCGCAGCATCGACGCGACGGGGATCGACCGCTGCTCGACCGCCTCGAGCACCGCGCGTGACCAGGATTCCTGGAGCTGCTGGAGCTCGAGCGGCGGCGGCTCCGGCTCGTCCGCATCGGCCGTGTCCGCTTCAGGCTCGGGGTCACTCTCAGTGTCTGACCCTGGGTCTGTGCACCTGGACACGTCCGGAAGAGCCACGACGTTCCAGGAGCTCGAGACGGTAGGCGAGCGACTCCTGAGAGAGATCCGCGCCTGGGCGGGTGACCTTTACGAGTGCGAGCTCGAGCGGAAGGCGAGGGTCGCCGCCCTGGCGCATGTCATCGACGGCCACGGCCAGGAGGTCGCACAGGCGCAGCACGGTCGCCTCGCCGATCTGGTTCGCCTGCGCGCGCAGCCGCTCGCGCGACTCGTCCGTGACGGGCACGTTGTCCGGCACCTCGCCCAGGTGCTGGACGAGCAGCAGGTGCCGCAGGTGCTCGAGCAGCTCGACCACCAGCCGACCGATGTCCTGACCCTGCTCCGAGAGCTCCTCGACGTGCGTGAGCGCGCCGGCCGGATCGCGGTCGATGATGAGGTCGCAGAGGCGGAACAGCGCCTCCTCGTCCACCGCCCCCAGCAGTTGGAGGACGGACTGGACGGAGATCTCGCCGCCCGTCGCGGCCGCCAGCTGGTCGAGCGTCGAGACAGCGTCGCGAAAGCTGCCCTTGGCCGCCCGCGCGACGAGCGCGAGCGCCGCGTCCGGCACGTCGAAGCCCTCGCCGTCGGCGACGCGTCGCAGCAGCGCCACCAGCTCGGGCAGCCGCGGCCGCGAGAACAGGAACGTCTGGCAGCGTGAGCGAACTGTGGCCAGCACCTTGTCGAGGGACGTCGTGCAGAAGACGAAGACGAGATGGGGCGGCGGCTCCTCGACGATCTTCAGGAGCGCGTTCCAGGCGGCATCCGTCAGTTGGTGCGCCTCGTCGAGGATGTAGACCTTGTAACGCCCCTCGACCGGTTGGAGCACGGCGTTGTCACGGATCAGGCGGACATCGTCGATGCCCCGCTGCGACGCGGCGTCCATCTCGATCACGTCCATTGAAGTGCCGTTGGCGATCGCCGTGCACGCGTGGCAGGTGCCGTCGGGCTTCGGCGTCGGTCCCTGGGCACAGTTGAGCGCTTTCGCGAGGATGCGTGCGAGCGACGTCTTGCCGGTGCCGCGCGGGCCGGCGAAGAGGTACGCCTGGCGCACCTTGTCCGCCTCGATCGCATTGCGCAGCGTCCGCACCACCGCCTCCTGGCCCACTACCTCGTCGAAGTCCTGCGGGCGGTACTTCGTGTAGAGCGCGGTCACGTCAGCGATTCAAGCAGAAGCGCCGCCGCCGCCCGCGTCCGCGCGTCAGGCGACGAGGCCGTGCTCGTACGCCCGGGCAACCGCCTGCGCGCGACTGTGGACGTCGAGCTTGCGGAAGATGCTCTGGATGTGGCTCGAGACGGTCTTCGGGCTGATGCCCAGGTCCGCGGCGATCTCCGGCGCTCGCTTGCCACTGCCGAGCAGCTGGAGCACTTCCAGCTCACGGCGGGTGAGCCCGAAGCCGGGGGACGAAGTACTGCCCGGCTGGCGCGATCGCTCGATCAGCCGCCGTAGGCGCGCCAGCAACTCGTCGAGATCCGGCGGCTTGACGATGTAGTCGTCGCCGCCGATGAGCAACCCGGCTGCGCGGTCCATGCTCTCCGTCCGGTAGCCGGACAGGAAGACGATGGGCAGGCGCTCGCCGTACTCGGCACGAAGCTCCCGGCAGACGGTGTAGCCACTCGTGTCCGAGAGGTTGACGTCGAGCAGCACCACGTCGGCGTCACGCGCCCGCTCGAGTGCCTGCTGGCCGTCCTCGGCCTCGATCGTCCGCATGCCGGCGCCCTCGAGCTGCGCCGTCAGGAGCGCGCGAAACGACGCGTGGTCGTCGACAATCAGGACCGTCCCGTTATTGGCGATGAGGCACCTCCCGGGTTTTCGTGCAGCTGGGGTCCCAAAGGATAGGGCATTCGCCCTAGGTCAAAGATCGGGCGAACGCCCGGTTGCGCTTCAGGCGGCGTGACTCGTACCCTGGATGAGATCCCAAGCAGCGCTTGGGATGGGGGCGTTAAGCAGTACCTCTGGGGAGATCGGAAGTGGGGCCGGCCGAAAGGTCGGCCCTCTTCGTTTCGCGTACGTGGCCGAAACCGAGGTGCTCAGAGACCCGCTGAAAGCCGCAGGCCAACCGGGCTAGGCTGACCGCATGAGCTCGGTGTCGCAGACTGAGCCATTGCCGGCGGCCGGGCAGCACGTGCGGCCGATCTTCGCCGCGCTCATGCTCGTGATGCTGCTCGCGGCGCTCGACTCGACCATCGTGTCGACGGCGCTGCCCACGATCGTCGGCGACCTCGGCGGGATCGAGCACCTCTCGTGGGTGGTGACTGCGTACCTCCTCACGTCCACAATTGCGACCCCGCTCGCGGGGAAGCTCGGCGACATGGTCGGCCGCAAGCTCGTCCTCCAGGGTGCGCTCGTCGTCTTCCTCGTCGGCTCAGCGCTCTGCGGGCTGAGCCAGAACATGGCCGAGCTGATCCTCTTCCGCGGCCTCCAGGGCATTGGCGGCGGCGCGCTGATGGTCTCGACGCAGGCGGTGATCGGCGACATCGTCTCGCCGCGCGAGCGCGGCCGGTACACGGGGCTGATGGGCGGGGTGTTCGGCGTCGCGACGGTTGTCGGACCGCTCGTCGGCGGCCTCTTCGTCGACCACCTCTCGTGGCGCTGGATCTTCTACATCAACATCCCGATCGGGATCGTCGCATTCGTGGTGCTCCAGGCCGTGCTGCACGCGCCGGCGCAGCGGGTCCGCCACGCGATCGACTATCTCGGCATGGCGCTGCTCGCCGGCGGCCTGACATCAATCGTCCTCTACACGAGCCTCGGCGGCACGCAGTACGGCTGGTGGTCGACGCCGATGGTCGTGCTGCTCATGCTTAGCATCGTGCTCCCGATCGGCTTCGTTGTTGCCGAGCGTTACGCGCAGGAGCCGGTCGTGCCGCTGTTCCTCTTCCGCGACCGCGTGTTCAGTGTCGCGAGCGCGATCGGCCTCATCGTCGGCATCGCGCTCTTCGGTTCGCTCACATACCTCCCCCTCTACTTCCAGGTCGTGAAGGGGGCGAGCCCAACGGAGTCGGGCCTCGAGATGCTGCCGCTGATGGCCGGGCTCCTGATCGCCGCGATCGGGAGCGGTCAGCTGATCACGCGCTTCGGGCGCTACAAGGTCTTCCCCATCGTCGGCACGGCGCTGATGGTCGTCGGCACGCTCCTGCTCTCGCGGATCGACACGGGGACGGACATCGTCCTCGTCGACGTCTACATGTTCGTGCTCGGGTTCGGCCTCGGGTTCGTCATGCAGGTGCTCGTGCTCGCGGTGCAGAACGCCGTCGACTACGCGAACCTCGGCGTCGCGACGTCGACCGCGACGCTTTTCCGCTCGATCGGCGGCACGATCGGCGTGCCCATCTTCGGCGCGATCTTCGCGAATCGACTCGCGTCCGAGCTCTCGGCCCGCCTCCCGGACGAGATCCGCGCGGGGTTGCCTGATCGGCTCGGGCCGAGCCAGATCGCTGCGCTGCCGCCCGCGATCCGGGAGCCGTACATCTCGGCTTATGCGGCGTCGATCGGGCCGATGTTCCTGATCGCCGCGGGCATCGCCGTCGTCGGGTTCGCCGTCACGTGGCTCCTCCAGGAGCGGCCGCTCCGGGAGACCGTCGCCGACCAAGGCCTCGGCGACAGCTTCGCCGCGCCGCGCGAGGCGACGTCGCTCGACGAGCTCGAGACGCGCCTCAGCACGCTCGCCCGGAAGCAGAACCAGTGGCAGGCGTACGACCACCTGAATGCGCTCGCGGGGCTCGATCTCGGGCCGCGGGAGACGTGGCTGCTCCGTCGTCTCGACGAGCACGACGCGGCGACGGACGCCGAGCTCGCGGAGAAGCTCCGCCTGTCGGAGGGCGAGTTCCGGCCGATGCTCGCCGCGCTCCGTACGCGCGCGTTCGTCGAGCCGTCGAGCCCCGAGCTGACCGCCGGAGGGGAGGCAGCGGTGGCGAAGCTCATGGCCGCGCGGAGCGAGGAGATCCGCGCGATGCTCGAGGGCTGGCACCCGGACGAGCACCCCGAGGTGCTCCAGCTGATCGAGCGCTTCGGGCGGGTCCTCAGCGCCTCCCCGCCGGCCCTGCCCGCGACTTCGTAAGTGCCCGGTCGCGCGGCCGCCGTCGATGCGAGTCACCCGGACGGCGCCTGCGCCGCTTGCTCGAGCCAGGCTGTTCCGCGGCACCTGGAAGACACTGCTTAGCGCTGCTTCCTTCCGGACCTGACGCGGTTCGCAGACTCCCAGTGCGCGGGACCTGGCTGTCAACGCTGCGCGCGCCGGCCCAGACCCCGAACGACTCCGCCCCTCAGGCGGTTCTCGGCCCCGCTATAGCGGATTGCGGGTTCAGGGAACCGCTAGCTCCCCGCCTAGCGCGACCGGGCGTTGCGATCGTACCCAGCGGAGTTGTACGATCGTCCCAACGGCCGGAGGTGAGCATGATGCGCTTGGCCATGGGGATCGCGGTGGCCGGTGTCGCGGTGTTGGCCGGTTGCGGTGGAGGCGGCGGATCCGCACTGTCGAAGGAGGACTTCATCGCGCAGGCGGACGCCATCTGCACGAAGTACGACACCGAGTTCACGAACGAGGTCGAGCCGACGTACCCGAGCGTCGATCCGACGTCGGCCAGCACGTCCGACGAGGATCTGAAGAACTTCGAGGAGCCTCTCCAGGCGACGCACGACCTCCGCAGCCGACAGGTCGACGAGCTTCGTGCTCTCACGCCGCCCGAGGACTTTCAGGAGCAGTGGGACACAGTGCTCTCCGATCTGGAAACGGGAGTCGAGGCCACCGCGGAGGCAGCCGACGCTACCGGCAACGCTGACCGCGCGGCGGTCAAGGCCGCGTTCGACAGTGCGCAGCCGGCCTTCGACGAAGCCGATCGGATGGCGAAGGCGTAACGGGTTCAGCGGGCAGACGTAAGGCGACCGCGCTAGCCTTGGGTCTCTCCGGGCGCGTAGCTCAGCGGGAGAGCGCTCGCCTCACACGCGAGAGGTCGCTGGTTCGATCCCAGCCGCGCCCATTCGTAGCCCGTGGCCATGCCGATTCGCATGGTTACGTCGGTCAGGTGTGCCAGGGGATGCCGGAAATGCTCACCCCGTGGCACCCCGGTGCGTACCTCGAGCTGCTCCAGGTGCGGCCCTGACAGAATCCAGCCCCATGGGCCATGCAGAGCGTCGCTTTCGCCCGCGCGTTGCCGCCGAAGGAGAAGAAGTGAGCTTGAGCGATGCCGATGCCTATGACCGGTTTATGGGCCGCTACTCGAGGCCGCTGGCGGTGCCCTTCGCCGATTTCGCCGGACTCCCGCTCGACGGCCGGGTCCTCGACGTCGGATGCGGCTCCGGTGCGCTGACCGCGGAGCTCGCCCGGAGGGCCAGGCCGGGACGGGTCACGGCGGTCGACCCGTCGGAGGAATTCGTCACGGCCCTACGCGGCCGCCATCCCGGAGTCCAGGTCATCCGCGCGCCGGCTGAGGATCTGCCGTTCGAAGGAGGCTGCTTCGATGCGACGCTCGCCCAGCTCGTGGTCAACGTCATGGACGATCCGGTCGCAGGCCTCCGCGAGATGGCGAGAGTGACGCGGGACGGTGGCGTCGTCGCCGCATGTGTGTGGGACTTCACCGACGGCGGCCCGATCGGTCCGTTCTGGGATGCCGCCCAAGCGCTCGATCCTGAGGTCGAGACTGGGTCTGTCTCCCCCGGCAGCAGGGCCGGCCACCTGGCCGACCTCTTTCGCGCGGCTGGAATCGGCGACATCGTCGACAGCGCCGTCGCGGTGGACGTCGAGCACGCCACGTTCGAGGACTGGTGGGAGCCGTTCACGCTCGGCGTCGCCCCGTCGGGTACGCACGTCGCCGGCCTCGAGCCCGATCGGCGCACGGCATTGCGCGAGCTCTGCAGAGAGAGGCTGCCGGAGCCACCGTTCGTAGTCTCGGCGAAGGCCTGGGTGGCGCGCGGCGCGGCTTGACGCCTAGATGGTTCATCCCGAATTAGTGGCCATATAGCTCCGCGGTCAGAACGTGGCAACGGCTAGCCGCCGAATGCCACCGCAGCTACCGCGGGCGGTAGGAAGATCCACTCGGGGTGCGGCCTTCGGCCAGACGTCGATGCGAGCGAGTCCGAGCCGGGCCCCGAACAAGAACGGGCGGAAACGTGACGACCAGGGTTACCGCGCCTGACGGGCGGGTATGACAGTCCCGTGGCGTACGAACGTTGCTCATCCGTATCCCCGGGCAGGCGACGGTGCGCGGCGATGATCTAGCGCAGAAGGCCCGCGACGATCTGGGGCAGAAGGCCCGCGATGCGTTCGTGGTCACACTCGTCGCGGTAGCGGTCGTCGTCGGCGTGCTCGTGGTCTGGAAGTTGCGGCTCTTGCTGAGCCTCCTGTTCGTAGGGATCATCCTCGCGGCTGCGATGCGACCGGGAGTGGAGTCGCTGCATCGGCGCGGCGTGCCTCGCGGAATCGGCGTGCTGCTCCATTACGTCGTCGCCCTCGGCGCCATCGCGCTCCTCCTCTGGCTCCTCGTCCCGACGGCCCTCGACCAGACACGGGAGGCGCTGGGGCCGGTACCGACGACTCAGGCGGAGCTGAAGGAAGCCGCCCGAACCTCACACGGGCTTCGGCATGAGGTCCTCACGGCCATCCAACGGCGTCTCGAGGGAACGCAGACGTTGACGAGCGCGATCGGGCCGGCGGTCGAACTGAGCCGAAAGGCGGTCGAGATCCTCGTCGGCGTGTTCTTCGTGCTAGCGGTGGCTGCGTACTGGATCTTCGACCGTGACCGCGCGGAATCCCTGGTATTCGCGATGGTCCCGCGGTCGAAACGGCGCGTCGTCCACGAGACGTGGGACCTCGTGGACGCAAAGCTCGGCTCGTACGTGCGCCGGATGCTCCTGCTGATCGTCTTCGTGAGCACCGTGCTCTCGATCGCCTTCTGGCAAATCGGCCTCCCGTTCTTCCTCCTGCTCGGGGTCTTCTGCGGGCTCGTCGAGATCATTCCCGTGATCGGCCCGCTCGTAGCCGGGCTCGCAGCGGTTCTCGTCGGCCTGACCGTCTCCTGGCAGCACGCGGCGCTCGCCGCGATCGCCGTGTACGGGCTCCGCATCCTCCAGGACTACGTCATCAACCCTAAGATCATGGGGCACGCCGTAGGCCTCGCTCCGCTCGTCATCCTCGTCACGGTGTCGGCGGTCGGGCTGGCGTTGGGTCCCGCGGCCGTGCCGCTCGCGACGCCCTTCGCCGCAGTGGTCGCAACGCTCATCGACGTGTTCGTGCGGGGCCGCGATCCGGCGAAGGAAGACGTGCCGACGATCCTCCCCACGAGGTCGCGGGCCAAGGCGAGCAGCGGCTGACGTCAAGCGTCGCCACGCAGCGCCCGATCTCTGCGTCGATTCCCCGTCGGGTAGAAGTTCTCCATGACTGACCCGACACGAGCCCCGTGCGCCAAGGACTACTACCCCGCCGTCCGCACGTCGGGCAGGCGACCGCTTTCTGCGGTCATGTGGATCGTGCTCCACTCGACGGAAGGCGGCACGGCGGCGAGTGTGGCGCGCTACTTCCAGAGCCCGAGCGCGGGCGGCTCCACGCATCTCGTCGTCGACGACGACGAATGCCAGCGCTGTCTACCGAACTCGGCTCGCTGCTGGGGAGCACCCGGCGCGAATTACAACGGTCTTCACATCGAGCAGTGCGGCTTCGCACGGTGGTCGGCCGTCGACTGGAAGTCGCACCTGGCGACGCTGAAGCGTGCTGCGTACAAGACTGCGCTTCACTGCGACATGTTCGGCATCCCGCCCGTCTTCCGCAACGCAGCCGGTCTCGATGCGGCCAGGCCCGGGATCACGACCCACGCCGAGTGCTCGGAGGCGTTCGGCGGGAGCCACTGGGATCCGGGACCGGGCTGGCCACGCTCACTGTTCATGTCCTACGTCGAGCGCTACCTGAAGGAGATACAGGCGACCGACAACTCGAGCACGACGACGTAAGGAGAGCCGTCGCCCGCGGGAGATGTGCCTCGGCTAATACCAGGGCTTGGCGGTCATGTCGAAGACGATGAAGAGCAGGATCAGCACATCGATCCGCGTCACGAGCAGGATGCGCTTGATGATCTCCTGCGTCTCGGGGTCTTCGGGACCCTTCGCTTCGATCGTCTTCGCGAGCTTCGCCGCAGTGGGCCGGATCCAGAAGAAGCCGACAAGGAACGTCAACGCCCAGCCGGCGAGAGCGATCTGCACGAACGTCATGTCCCAGTCCCACGGGCTCTGGTCGTTCGTCATCAAGCCGATTCCGAACAGGAGCACGAGCAGCGACGCGGGCGTGTAGAGCAGCTCCCCGACCCTTCCTGCCTGGTGGGCGAACTGGGCCACGCGGAGGGGATCCTTCAGTCGCAGAGTCATGATCGCCAAGAGCGCGAGCGTGGCGCCGCCGCCGACCCAGAGCACTGCGACCAGCACGTGCCCCGCCTTGAACCAGTCATACCACGTCATCGCGACCATCGTGTTCCGATCCTAATCGAGCACGGCGACGTAGGAGGAACCTTCGTCCTGGACGAGGCGCCCGATCTCCCAGCCGGTGCCATCGATGATCTCGGCCAGCTCGTCCGGCGAGACGATCAGGTAGTCGAACCACGGGCCGACGAGAGTGCGATAGCGGACGCGTACGCGTAGCTGTCCTGACATCCGGCCGCGTGCGCGGTTCCGCTCCTGGTACGCGAGATGGGCGGGATCGTCCGTCCGGTACGGATCGTTCGAGCAGGCGACGATCCGGTGGACGAACGGGCGCAGCCGCCGGAGCAGCCGCCGCGCCTTCGCCCGCGAGCCGAAGAGGCCGAAGTTGTTGCCGTACATGACGACCGTGTCGAAGTGGCCGAGCGATGCGTCCACGTCCTCGAGGGCGAGCAGCCGTACGTCGCGCACGCCGCGCTTCCTCGCCACCTCCACGGCTCCGGGTGAGACGTCGATCGCGACCACCTGACGCCCGCGCGCCTGAAGCTCGAGGGCCACCCGTCCTGCGCCGACCCCGACGTCGAGGACGCGGCCTCGGACGAACCGCAGCGCCCGCCGCTCCACCGGAGACCAGCGGCGAACGGGCGCGAAATAGCTCAGCGTCGACCCCTGGATGAACCCGTCGTCACGCTCGACGATCTCCGCATCCGTCCCCGCACGCAGCATCTCCCCAAACGAATCCACGACGCCCGAAACGTACGGGATTTACGATGCAGGCATGGCAGAGCTGCCTACCGGAACCGTCACGTTTGTCTTCACGGACATCGAGGGGTCGACAGCGCTGCTCAAACAGCTGGGCGACCGCTATGCGGAGGTCCTAAGCGAGCACCGGCGCATCGTTCGCGACACATTCACAGAGGCGAACGGCGCCGAGATCGACACACAGGGAGACGCCTTCTTCTTTGCGTTCACTCGCGCGCGTGACGCAGTACAGGCAGCGGTCGAAGCGCAGCGAGCTCACGCCGCAACCGCCTGGCCGGAAGACGCGACCGTGCGAGTACGCATGGGGCTACACACCGGCGAGCCGGCACTCGGCAGCGAGGGCTACCTCGGTCTCGACGTCGTGCGTGCCGCGCGTATCTGCACGGTGGCGAAGGGCGGAAACGTTCTCCTCTCGGAGACGACTCGGTCGCTCGTCGGCTCGTCGCTGCCAGAGGGCGTCTCCATGGCTCCGCTCGGGCAGCGTCATCTGAAGGACCTCGACCAGCCCGAGCAGGTCTACGAGCTGGCGATCGAAGGTGTCCAGGCGACGCCGGTAGAGGAGACCCAGGCGGGCGAGGTCGACGAGCCGATTGCAGACTTCAAGTCGCGCCTCCGCGAGCAGATCAAGCAGCGGGTCGATCGTGAGCTGCGTGCTGCCTTCGAGTCCGATCTGGACGACGAGCCTGACGATGCCGCCGTGGACGAGCTCGCCGGGCGCACGGCAGATCTCGGAGAGCAGATCAGTGCACGCGTCGAGGCCGCACTTCGGGCCAAGGGGATCTCTCCAGGCTCCGACTGATATATTGACGGGCATCGATACGTTGCTCGATGATGCTGAGAGAAGCCCTAACGCTTCCGTCCGGACAGCGAAATACCGTTGTTTGTGACATGCCGCACTGGCTTGCGCTGCTGGCGATCGTCGTTGCCGCTTGGCTCGTCCTCACCGTGGTCGGGGGCTGGCTGATCGGACGCGGCCTCGGCGCCATCGAGCGGCACCAGGAGGTCGACGAGACCTAACATCCGTCGCATGGCCAGTGATTCCGGCGCGCAACGGGAGATCGACCGCCTGAATGCCGAGATCGACCGGCTGCGGGACGTCGAGCGGCATCTGCGGCGGGAGCGCGACCGGGTTCGGTCGGAGACGATGGCCGAGCTGGAGACGATGCAGTCTGCGCTTCGCGAGGCCGCCGCTCATGCCGGAGCGCTCGACGGAGAGCTCGCGCAGCGGGCCGCCGATGCGACTGCGCGCGAGGAAGCTGTCTCGGCGCGCGAGGCCGAGGTCGAGGCCGCCACCCAGCGCGTGCGCGACGCCGATGCGCGTCTCGATGAGGAGCGCCGGCGCCTCGCGGCGTGGCGGAAGCGGCTCGAGAGCGAGTCGGAGCGGCTCGCCGAGTGGGAGCGCAGCGCGCGCCTCCACAACGTGCCCGCGGAAGCGCGCCAGGCGACGTTCGAGGAGGGCTTGCGGCGGCTCGCTGACCCTGACGCGGCTCGCAGGTCCGCCTGGTAGCGTCCTCGACCGTGCTGCTAGCCCTCTCCTCGACCCAGAAGCTCGGGATCGGGCTCATGGCTGCAGCGTTCGTCATCTTCGCCCTGGTCAGTGCGCTGCTGATCCCTCGCTACCGCCCGGACTTTCCCGCCAAACACCTGGGCTGGTTCATTGCAGCCTGCGTGGTCTTCACGGTGGGCATGCTCGCGACGATCGCCTTCGTCGCCAAGGAGACCGAGCACGAGGCATCAGCAGAGACGCACGTCAGCGAGA
Organism: uncultured Actinomycetes bacterium; assembly: GCA_963711315.1. Classification (GTDB taxonomy): domain Bacteria; phylum Actinomycetota; class Thermoleophilia; order Gaiellales; family Gaiellaceae; genus PALSA-612. The sequence continues at coordinate 645,265 of CAVQDQ010000003.1, read as the reverse complement.
CGACGCCGACCGAGACCGGTCCCACGGAGACAACGCCCACCGAGACGACCGCCGCGGGCGATGCCGCAGCGGGCAAGGTCGTGTTCACGACGAACTGCGGCAGCTGCCACACGCTGTCGGACGCCGGCACGACCGGCACCGTCGGGCCAAACCTCGACGACCTCAAGCCGTCCTACGACCGCGCGGTGAAGCAGGTGACGAACGGCGGCAGTGTGATGCCTCCGTTCGGCAGCACGCTCACCGAGCAGCAGATCGCCGATGTCGCAGCGTACGTCTCCTCGGTCGCCGGCACGTAGCGGCTGCAAGCGAGTCAACATCGCCGCCGCGACCGACATGGCGGGCGCGGCTCACCTCGGCTCTCGGAGAACACCGATCGCCCGAAAGGACGTGAAGGCGGAGAGGGAGGGATTCGAACCCTCGACGCACCTTTTGGGCACGCACGCGATTTCCAGTCGCGCTCCTTCGGCCAACTCGGACACCTCTCCGCGTGCGCTCAGGGTACCGCTGGGCGAGGCGAAGGAGGGGGTCCATGGGGGAACCATGGGTTCCCCCATCTAAGAAGAAGAGGCCTCGCCGACGATGTCGACGAGGCCTCCGGAACAGGGCTCTGGGGAGAGCGGAACCCTGCCCCTTGAGGGCCGGGAGGCGGCCGGCCCGGGGCCATGGTACCGCGGAATACCTCTGAGGCAGAAAGAGTCGGGATCGCGGCGCCCGGTCAACCGGGCGCCGCCCCGACTGCGTCAGTGCTACAGGATGCCGGTTACGTTGCTGATGGCGCCAGAAATACCGCCGGAAAGGGCGGTGAACACTGCCACGGTCGCCACCGTGATCACAGCCAGCACGACAGCGTACTCCGCCATCGTCTGACCCTCCTCGCGCGCAAAGCGCGCCCGAATCTTCGTCAGCACTTAATGTCACCCCCTTCCGGCTGAGCGGGAATCAACTGACCGGTTCATCGCCCGCCGGAGGGTCGGTTCTCATCCCCCGACAGGGGGAGCAGCCGCGAAGTCACTCGTACGGTTTGCCTGGAACGCAGCCCCCCATAAGACGCGAAACGGCGCCCCGGTCTCACGACACGAGGCGCCGCGAAGCGTTCGACGGCCCTAGAGCAGGCCGGTTACGTTGCTGATGGCGCCAGAAATACCGCCGGAAAGGGCGGTGAACACGGCCACGGTGGCAACCGTGATCACGGCCAGCACGACGGCGTACTCCGCCATCGTTTGGCCATACTCTCGCGCGAGGAACGCACGAATCCTCATCAGCATAGAAGTCCCACCTCCTTTTCCTCGCTGACTCGATCGCAGCGTGTGCGCGGCGGCGCGCGGTGTCATCCCTCGCGAGGGGTACGTAACGAGAATCACCCGTTAGGGTCAAGGATCGGAGCCGCGTGCCGATGAAACTTCAGCATGTACGCGTCTCCGCAGTGCCCCCAGTGCGGCGCCGAGTTGAAGCTCGGAGCCAGCGGTCGGCTCGACGCCTGGACCTGCCCTGCGGGTCATGGCGTCGGCTTGACGCTCTCGGAGGCATACGAGCAGGCTCAGGAGGACGAGCTCTCGAGGTTGTGGGAAGCCGCGAAGACGGCGTCGGCGGGAAAGCACGCGTGTCCGATGTGCGACCGGCCAATGGCGAACGTCACGATCGACGCCGACCCCGACGAGTCGCCCGACGCTGCAGGCGGCCTCCAGGTCACGCTGGACGTCTGCCGGGATGACCAGTTCATCTGGTTCGATCCGGGCGAGCTCGACCAGCTGCCCGAGGATCTTCCCGACCCGCAGCCTTCCGCGGCAGAGGTCGTGCAGATCGACCGGATCACGACGGCTTACGAGCGCGAGCTCGACGCGGCGTACGAGGACGACAGCCTCCTCGGCCGCTTCGCCAACCGTGTGTCGAAGCGACACCCGGGGTTCGTGAAGTTCCTCGACCGCGTCGTCTACCGCGACGCGCTCGACGAGAACGCGGCCTGACGTCGGCGCTCAACCGCCTGCGCAGCAAGCGGGCGGCAGTGGGCGACGCCGCCCGCGCTGCGGGTCTCAAACAGTCGAGACGATGATCGTGGCGTAACCCGTTCGGCTCGTGCTGGCGACGTCGTTGGCCTGGAACGTGGCGCGAACACGCCACTTGCCGACGGCTCCGGGCGTGAAGGAGATCGACGATCCGGGGTCGACTTCCCACAGCTGACGGAAAACCCATTTCTCCGTCGCCACGTCGAAGAAGTCCGCCTGCACCTCTGTCACGCCGAGCCCCGGGTCGGGACTCGTCGCAGTGTTGATCGAGACCGAGTCCTCGGGCCCGATCGTCACCGACGACGTCCCACTCACGGTGAGCGACGTCGTGGTGACGTACCGCACGAAGACGCGGAGCGTGTACCCAGACGCGAACGCGCCCCGCTCGACAGCCAGGTAGTACGTGCCTGTGTCGAGCCGCCGTTCCACGATGGAGTTCGTCTCGGGCGACGCGATCGTGTCGCCGTCCCCGTCCTTCAACTCGACGTCGACGTAGCGCTTCGAGGCGACCCCGATCTCGACGTTGCTCGTGCCGGGCACGTCGAAGCGGTACAGGTCGAGCGGGTCGGCGGGCGTCACGCGCCCCTTGACACTCGTGCCGCTTTCGATTGCCACGCCCGGGCCGCTGTCGTCGGGTTCGACCGGGTTCACGAAGAGCTGGTAACTCGTCGCCTCGCCCCCGGCGCTGAGCAGGACGGGGTACGTGCCACCCCCGTCGGGCCCCGGCGCGAAGAACTCGGTCCCGGCACAGTCGAACTTCGCCGCTACCACGCCCGTCGAGAACCTGCGGGCACGGATGGAGTACACGGCCATCGAGACGCATTGCTTGGGCCTCGTCACAAGAGTGAGTCGATACGTCCTGCCCTTCTCCATCGGTACAGCCCATGCATCCTGCGGGTTGATGAGCGGATCCAGCTGACCCGTGCCGCTGTCCTGCCGGAGCACGGTGCCCGGTGGCCGGTGCGGCTTGTCGGGCTGCTGCACTGTCAGTGAGAACGGTCCCGACTTGGCCGTCGGCCGCGAGACGACGACGTAGTACGTGGAGCCGGCCTTGCTTCTGAAGGCAAGGGATGCGTTCCCGCGGTCGTCCGTTCTGCCTGTGCCGACCGTGTCAAGGTGCGAACGCACCTTCTTCAGCGCACAGATCGCTGTCTCTGTGTTCGGTTCACTTTGGAGATGGACGACCACCTGGCCGCTCGGTGCCCGGCTCACGCGGTACCACACGGATGGAGCTCCTTCCGTGCACGGCGGATCCAGCGTGTCACTGGTCGCGCCGGCCGTCGTTGCGCGCATTGTCGAAGGAAGCGACATCGGCGCCGAGGCGCTGGCCCGCTCGTCGTTGCCCGGGCGGGGGATCGGAGTCACGTTCAGCCTGAACGTGCCGGCTCGGGAGTCGGGTTTCTGGCTGACGACGAAGTAGTAAGTAGCGCCGGCGTTCCCGTCGAAGTCGAAGCCGGCGTTGCCGCGTTCATCGGTGCTGTCCTGCTTCACGGACGCAAGTCCCGCGACGCTCTTCTCCATGGCGCATACGGTTGCCTCGAGATCGCCCCCCGCGTGGAAGGCGATGCCGATTCGACCCTTCTGCGCGCGTTCCAGCCGGTACCAGACCGTCGGACCGGACTCCCCGCAGTCGGGATCGTCGTCGCCGTGCGTCGCGTCGACGGTGGATCCGTTGAGCACGGCCGGAAGCCGATCGAGCTCAGCGCTCTTGCCCCCGCTCTCGCCGCCGCATCCGGCCAGGACGAGGAGCGACGCGCCGAGCGTGACAATCCACAGCAGAGGTTTCATGGCAGACCTCCTTCTCTCGAAACCGCCGAGACGAAGATCGTGCTGTTCTCGGAACGGCTCCGGCTTGCATCTCGGTTTCCGTTGCCGGAACGGCCAGGCTGATGCGCTCGGCCTCGAGGCCGGCATCGTGGAGTACGTGGTCGATCAACGCCGGCTCGCCTGCCTCGAAGGCGTGGAATGCGATCTCCTCGTGTGGGAGGACAAATGAGTGCAGGTACCGAACCCGCTCGCCGGACTGGGCGAGCGCCTCAGCTATGCAGCGAATCCGTTCGGACTCGACTCGTAGCTGCTCCCGGGTGTACCGGGGGGCGTAGACCTCGGCCACGAACTGCGTCATGCGTCCGGTGCTCATGGCTTCCTCACCGTGAGCGTGAAGCGCCCTGGCGCCCCAACGCGAGTGACGCGGACGACCAGCGACCGTTGCCCGCAGACGGTGTAGCTCAGGGTCTTCGACGTCGCCGAGGACCACAGGCCCGACGCGAGTACGGACTTCGTGTCCGCAGTCAGGAGTGAGAAGTTGTACGGCCTTGTCTGCGGGAGCGAGAGCTTGACGACGAGCTGGCCGTCGAGTGGAGTGGCGACGGAGAGCGTCCATGTCCTCTTGCCCTTCTGCAGGAATTGGCCGCGCGAAGTCGTCGGCGCCGATGGCCTTCCAGGGCTGGAGCACGTCCCGCTCGACAGCCCCGAGGGCAGCTGCGTCCGGATAGAAGCTGCCATCCACGATTTGCCAGTCAAAGGACGACGCTCCCTTCTTCGCCTCATTCGTCGCGCGATAGGCCTCTGCGAACGCCTCGCCGGGATTCAGCTGGTAGCGGTCTCCCTCGTCGCCCGGATACACCGATCCGCTCGCGGCTCGGGCACAGATGTTCGCGGCCGACGCCCAGCGCTTCGTGCCCCAGTCGACCGCCTGCCATGGATGGTTGTCGCGGTTGAGCGCGACGTGGTGGCCGTACTCGTGTGTGGCTACGGCTTGGGGATCGGCCCAAGGCAGGGGCTCTCCGATCGTGTAAAGCGCACCCCCGCCGTAGCAGCCGAGCGCATTATCACTTCCGCAGATCATCTGGATCTCCGCATAGGTGGCGACGTACGCGGTCAGCGAAGACAGCTCGCTGCCGTGCACGAGCTGGGCGAACATGTCGGCCCAGACTTGCGGCGTACCCGATGCCGAAGCCAGCGATGTCGAGACGTAGACCGTCACCGTCTCGCCGGTCATCGCCTTCGTTGGTCCCCCGATCCACGTTGCATCCATGTGCCGGAGCGAACGTGGGACGAAGGCGGTGTGTGCGACGAATGACGACGAGAACGCTGCTCCCGGCCATGCTGTGGGCACGCCTCCAGACGTCTGGCGAGGCTCGCTGCCGGCAACGGCGAGGAGGGCGGCCACGCTCACCGCGAGGGCCGCGGCGGCGTGACCGCCCCACCTTCTTCCTGACCACGGTGTGGTCATCGCTCCCCGGCCCTTACTTCAGGCACACGGCGTACGCCGTGCCCGACTGCGTCCCTGGCGCGTCGCTGTAGATGTAGATCCACGTCGTCCAGCCGTCACCAGCCGCAGTGGGGTACGACTCGAAGTTGGCGCCATATCCGCCGGGGTCGCGCCAGCCTCCTGAGATCGCCTTCTGGCCCGCGTCGCACATCGCGGTCGCCGGGCTGTACGACCTGGGGCTGATCGTCCAGGGCGCCGACTTAACGGTCACGAGACCGCCAGCCGTCGTAGCCGGGCTGGGAAGCGCCCCGATCTGCTCGGCATGCATTCCGTCGACCCTGTCGGCCTCGACGGCCTTCTTCGCCGGAGCTGCCAGGAGCTGCGCGGCGGTCTTTCCCTGTAGCGCCTTGGCGTTGTCTGCCACCAGAGCCCGCTTTGCAAGCGGCGGGACGACTCCCGCCGCGACTGCGGTTCCGCCCAGCGCCACGAAGAGCGCTAGCAAGGCGAGAACCACCGCCGGGCTCGGGCGGTGGAGGATATTGCGAAACATGATGTGCCTCCCTCGTGTGCTTCTGGGCCGTTGTGACCCATTGCCTACACGCCGAAGGTACTGCTGTATCCGTCCCAGGAGAAGGCTGGAATCCCCTATGTCTGGCGGGAACGGCCCTACTCTTTGCCCGCGGTCTCGTAGCCCTTGTCGAGCGCGTGGGCGAGCTGCGAGCGAGAAGTCAGTCCGAGCTTGCGGTAGACGCGCGTAAGGGCGGCTTCGACCGTGCTGACGGCGACGAAGAGCTCTGCCGCGACCTCCTTGTTGGAGAGGCCATCGGCCACGAGCCGCGCGATGCGGTCCTCGGCCCCGGTGAGCTCGTGCTCGCCGGCCGGCGGCCGGCCGCCGACGTGCTTCTGCTCCTGCTGGACGGCGCCCACGAAGTGGCGGGCTCCGAGGCGCTCGAACGCCGCAAGTGCTCCATCGAGCGCCGCCCGCGCGTCGCGTCGCCGCTGCTGGCGGCGCAGGACATGCCCCAAGACGAATTGCGTCCGTGCTCGCTCGAACGGATTCGGAAAGAGCGCGTGGTAGGAAAGCGCAGCCTCGAGCGCAGCCTGTGCCGCGTCCAGGTCACCCCGCGCCGCGTGCACGAGCGCCGCGCCACGCTCGGCCCAGGCGAGGAAGCGCGGCAGCGGGAGCTGGGCGCCCGCCGTGCGCAAGGCCTCCACGCGGGCCAGCGCCCGCTCGTGCTCACCGCAGAGCACGAGCGCCTCGATCTCGTCACCCTGGTGGAGGACCACCAGCACTCTCGCCCGGTGGGGAAGCGCTCGGAGATCTCGCCGGCGCGCGTCAGCGCCGCGGACGCGTTGCCTGCGCAGAGCTCGGTGAAAACGAGCGAGGCGAGCGTGAATGTGGACATGAACCGATCGCCGAACGCCACGAGAGTCGAGAGCGCCTCCGTCCCAAGGTCGCGAGCCCGCTCGAGGTTCCCCTCGTACGCCTCGACCGTCGCGAGCGTGCCGAGCATGATCGGGCGCGCGTACTCGTACCCGAGTACCTCGACTCGGTCGAGCGTTACGCGGGCTACCCTGCGCGCCTCGGCCCAGTCGCCGGCGAACAGCTCGGCGAGGACGAGGATCGGTGTCGACTGGCACGCGCTCATGTCGTCGCCGCGCTCCAGATCGATCGCCAGCCGCTTTTCGAAGAGCAGTCGTGCGCGGCGCGGGTTGTCGCCGAACGTCATCCAGACCGCCTGCCATGTCCGCGGTGACTGGAACACGTTCGCCGGCAGGCTACCGAGGTCATCCTCGATCGCAAGCGCCTCATTCAGCTCCTCCCAGCCGTCGAGCTGCGAGTCGAGGAGCTTCACGGCGCCAAGTTGCGCGAGTGCCACGCCCAGCAGGCCCCGGTCGCCCAACAGGCGGGCTATCCTCGTCGCCTGCTGCGCCGACTCGTTGGCATCGCGCAAGCGACCTGACAGTCCGGCCTGCTGGGACAGGCCGACCCGCGCCTGCACGCCCACCGGCGTCTCACCGGCCTCGGCGATCGCCTGTTGCAGCAGCCCGTCGAGGCCCGGCCGCATCTCTGTCGCCGTGAGCAGGATCGCTGCACGTTCCGGCCCCGCAGGCAGCCGCGCCTGAGCCTGCTCGACCAGCGCCCAGACGCTGTCCCAGTGGCTCGCCTCGGCGTGGGCGACCGCTGCGTTGGCGGCCACCCGAGCCCACATGACGGTGTCGTCTACCGGCGTCAGCTCCAGGGCTCGGTCGAGGAAGTCGGCGGCCGCGGCCGCGGCGCCACGTAGGTGCGCCCTCGCAGCCGCCTGCTCCAGCACGGTCGCGATCTCTGGGTTCGGCGACTCCGCCGCAGCCGCGAGATGCCGCGCTCGTTGCTCACGATTCTCGACAGCGTCGGCGAGCGTCCGGTGGATCTCGCGCCGCCGTTCCTCGGTCGCTGCGAACCAGGCCGCGGCTCCGATCAGAGGGTGCGTGAAGCGGATCCGGTCGCCGTCCACCTCCACCACGCCTTCATCGAGTGCAGGCTGGAGTCCATCACGCAGCCCGGCCCGGGCCAGTACTTCCCGAGTCGGATCGACGAGAGCTGCCACGAACACCAAGGCGTCACGCGTTTCCGCTGGCAACCTCTCGACTCGCGCGCCGGCGAGCTCGTGGAGGCTGCGAGGCAGGTGTATCGAATCCAACTCGTCCACGTCCAGCCCTGAGCGGACGAGCTCGAGCGAGTAGAACGGGTTCCCTCCCGAGGCCGCGCAAATCGCATGCAGCTGGACACGGGACAGGCTGACCCCGAGCTGCAGCCGCACGATGCGTCTGATGGCGCCTCCGCTCAGGGGACCGAGCGCGATCCGGACCAATGAGTTCTCGACCAGCGCCCGCTCGAGTGCGAACGGCAGGGGCGCTCCCGGCTCGCTGCGGCACGAGGCAAGGAGCTGGATCCGCGCTCCGCCCAGCCGGCGCAGCGCATAGACGATGACGGCTCCGCTTTCTTCGTCGAGCCACTGCAGGTCGTCGATGGCGATCAGTACGGGCCGGTCTCTGGCGAGCTCGCCCAACAGGGCAAGCACAGCCACACCGAGCACGCCGGGCTCGATCGCAGACGAGCCCACCTCCTCTTCGGCCAGCGCAACAGCCAGCGCGTGCTGCTGCAAGTCCGGAAGTATCTGCCGCACTCGACGCGGAACGCCCTGGAGGAGATCGTGAAATCCCGCGAACGAGAGCGGCAACTCGACCGCCGCAGGTCTCGCGACGAGCACGCGGTGTCCGCGCTCGCGCGCCATCTCGACGCCCGCGTGTAGAACGGTCGACTTGCCGATGCCGGCCTCGCCCTCGAGGACGAAAGCGCATGCGGTTCCATCTGCAAGAAAGCGATCGATTGCCTCCAGCTCGGCTCCGCGCCCGACTATCTGGGTAAGCGCCGAAACACCGGACGGGCTGGTGTTGCTCTCCGTCTGGTCGATCCGGGGCTCAACGGCTATGTCGTCCATTCAGGAGTCATGAGAAACGTGCCATTTGTTGCGCATTCAGGCATCCGTGGATACCCGCTCAGTCATCAGTGAATTCGCTGACGTTGGCGTACGCGCCGCATACCGGGCCTAGCCGGAGCAACAGCGAGGGCCGGCTCGCGCCGGCCCTCGCGGAGCCATGCGCTCATCGCACTACGGCGTTGCATAGCCGATTACGAGCGCATCCTTGTTCATGGCGATCAAGTTGCCCGGTGTCAGCACCGTGGCCGTCACCGTCAGCGTCTGTGCGGTCGCCCACAAGTTGCCCGGGATCGGGACCGCTGCGTGCGAATCCCATCCGAGCCCCGCCGAGAACGGCGCGATGTGAGGCTTCCACGGGTTGGCGAGGGTTACCGTCGCCGAGCCGCCGAGCACGCCATTGCTGGCCGTGACCTTGATGGCCGTGCTGTAGCCACTGCCGCCCGCCGGGCTCGTCGACAGAGCGGCGAAGTTCAGGTGCACGGATCCTGAGATCCCAGGGGCCGTGACCTTGGCGATGGTCTGCAGGTCAGAGACGTCGAAGGTCCACTTCGCATACTGGCCCGCGCCGACCCAACTCCAGTCACCCGACCCATACGCATCTGCGTATGTGTGCCACTTCCCGGGATCGCCGTTCGACACGAAGGTGGACGCACCAATCCGGTTGGCGGTGTAGCTCGATCGCGCGACCGCGCTGCCGCCCAGAACCACGAAGAGCCCGAGCATGGCGATAAACACCGCCGTGCTCAGGCGGTGAATATTGCGAAACATCATTTTCTCCCCTCATGTGCAGGGCCGCTGTCAACGACCCCTATGTGCGTTGCAAGCCGACGGTACCGCCGTGCCCGTCACACCGGAAGACTGGAATCCCCCATGTCTAGTGGTGTACAACCCGACTCTTTGCCGGCGTCAGCCGAGCCAACCGCCTGCAAAGCCCTTGTCTTGGCGGCCACTATCGCGACTTCGAACGAGCCTTGGTCGGCGCCCAGGTGATGTCGCGGCTCGCGCAGGCGCCGCGGCCCTTGGCAGCGAGCTGTCCCATCGTGCGGTACGCCTCGCGCTGCTGCCCGTCCACCGTCACGAGACCGCTCTGCCAGCCGCCGCCGAGCAGCTTGCCCTTCGCGTCGCGGCCGTTGCGGTACGGCTCGTCGACGAGCAGGAAGAGCAGCACGTCGGTGACAGTGGAGTCGCACGCGAAGTACTCCTGAACCATCTCTGCGACGTGCGCTGCCTGCGTCGCCTCGTCGACGGTGGCCACGTTCTCCGAATTGACGTAGCCCGGAAGCCCCTTCGTGTCGACCTGCCAGCCGACCTCGTCGATGCGGAACGTCAGCCCTTCGAGCGTCGTTGGCTGGGCGGTGCCATGGAAGGCGTCCCATACCGCCTGCTTCACGCGCGAGAGGTTCGAGATCCCGAAGCGCTCACCTGAGGGGTAACCGACGCTCGGCGCGTCTGTGGGGCTGCTCGGATTGGGATACGGGTGGACGGCGAGCTGATCCATCAGCGGGCGCGTGCGTCCGCTGGCGCGGTACCACTTGCCGACGTCGCGCAGGAAGATGAGCGGCTCGGTCGACTTCGGCGTGGAGGCGCGTGGCGACAGTCCCATGCCGATCACCTTGGCGCCGGGGTTCGCCTCCTTGATCGTGTCGTAGCAGCGGGCGAGCAGCGCTCCGAAGGCGGCTGCGGCGACATCTTTGCCAGCTGCGTCCTTCTGCGGCAGCCAGAAGAGGCGCGTATTGGGCTCGTTGCCGACGATGAAGTCCGTGATGCCCCATTTCTTGACGGTGCGGGCGACCTTGGCGGCCCAGCCGCAGAAGTCCTTGGGATCGTGCTTCGACGCGACCTTCGAGTAGATCGCGAGCGTCACGCGCACGCCGGCACGCTGCGCGAGCGGCGCGGCGCGCGCGAGGAAGGGCAGCTCCTCGATGACGTTCGGCTTGGCGGGGTTCCAGGCGAGCGTCCAGCGATTCTGGGTCAAGCCGGCGCCCGGCAGGGTGGCATAGAAGCGGGCGCCGCCGTCGTCCGCGTACTTCGACGCGTCATCCGCGACGCCGTACGCAATCGGCGGCACGGCGCGCGGGCTGGCCCCGGCCGACGCCGACATGGTGATGGCCAGTAGGCCCAGCGTTGCGAAGAGCCGCACTCATTACGGATCGGCCAGCCGAGGCCAGTTGTCATCCCCCCTCCGACCTAGGGCAAAGACCCGACGGGCCGTTTATGTGCAGAAGCGGTTGGCGGGCGTGCGGCCGTTCCAGCGATAGCCGGGAGCCGTGGCGCTGGTCACCTTGGTGGTGAAGCAGCCCGTGGCGCGGGGGACGAGATAGGTCGTCTTGCCCGTTGTGTCGGTCCGCTTGCTCGCCGAGAAGTACGTGCGCCCGTTCCGCCGTACGACGACCGATGTGCGCACCGCGTGGGCAGGCCCTCCGCCCAACTCGGCGACACTCGCGGTGACGCGAAGGACGGTGCGCCGCGCCGAATAGCGGATCGACGACACGCGAATGGGGCCGGGGTTCACCCTGAGGCTCGCGCTCGCAGAGATCGGCACCTGACTCGTGCGACAACAAGGCCATTGCCTCCACGTCCTTCGCCCCGAACGGTCGTCGACGTGCCTGCCTTCGGCTGCACGACTGCGAGGCCTGTCGGCCTGATGCTCCAGGTCGCTCGAGCCGTGAGCGGGTTTCCGAAGGCATCTTCGGCGGTTACCTCGAACCGTCGCGATCCGCGCGGGCCGATGACCGCCGAGCCCGGATCGAGGGTCAACTTCGAGAGCGGCCCCGGGCCCGACGGTCTCGATCTGCGTGGCCGTCGTGACGCCGGTTCCTGTCGCGCGAATCTGCGGCCGTGCGGCGCGCGTGTCGAGGTAGTAGAACGGCGGAGTGGCCGTGCCGCCTGCGGGGATCGTGACGTTGATCGCGCTCGCCCACGGCCCGCTGGGGCTGAGCGAGAACTGCCCCTGCTGCGAGCCCGAGGTCAGCAGGGCGGCGATCGGCGTCGTCGTGGCCTGCGGAGCGCCCGTGCTCGTCAGCAGCCCGAGGGTGATCGGCGCCGACGGCTGGCCGGCGACGAGCGTCTGCGGCGGCGTCGCGAAGGTGAGAACGGGCCCGAACCACGCGCGGAGCGCCTTCCATGACTCGTTGAAGAGCGCTCCCGTGAAGTCGCCCACGCAGAAGACGTTCTGGCCTGGCGGGCCGCAGGCGCCGCTCCCCGGATCGTTCGGATCGACCTGGCCGGAGTCTCGAATCGCGGCGCCCAGGCGGTCGAGGATATTGCTCGTCTGCGAGTTGAAGTCGCCCGTGGACAGGCCGCTTCCGTTCCGCGGCTGCCACGCGAAGCCCCAGTGATCCTGCGCCAGGCCAAGCGCAATGCTTGCCGAGCGTAGTGCATAGACCTGCGCCGACACGAACGCCTGCATCTGGTCGAACGGGACCAGCGTCCAGCCGTACCCGGACTCGAACTGCCACGCCGCGTTGGCGACCGGGCTGAACGCGGTCTGCAGGAAGCCGCGGGCAAGCTCGATCGTGGGCGGCCCGGAGCGAGCGAGGACGAGCGCGTGCTCGAGGTACTCGTTGAGGTAGTCACGCCGGAGCGTGATCGGAGCACCCGGCACGGCGTACCGGCGGAAGTCGCCGTACACCTCCTGCGACCAGTCGCTGACGTATGCGCTCATGTCGGTCCAGAAGGCAAGGTCGGCCAGCCAGTTCTGAAGGTTCGTCTGGTAGACGCTGACGTTCGTCGTGCCCTGGCCGAGGCCGGCGATGAAGACGACTCCCCGCGTGGGACGCTGACCGGTGTCGCCCTCGTAGAGCCCACGCACGAGCTCGCGCGCGTTCTCCCGAGCGGTGCCGGAGCCGCTGCGTACCGTCGACGGGAACTCGTTCACGGCCCAGGTGTCGCCGGCGGCCAGGTCGAAGCCGGCCTGCGCCATCCGCCGCCGCATCTCGACCCCCGCCGCGTACCAGGTCGTGGCGTTGTCGGTGACCCATCTGCTCCAGGTCGTCCAGTGGAACTCGGCGAGCGCGTGGAAGTTCTGGCCGAGCGCACGGATCCGCGCGGCCTCGCCCGGGCGGAGGTTCGTCTTGTTGCCGACGATGGGCGGGATGGAGACGTAGTACTGCGCGCACGGCGAGGCGGTTGCCGCGAGCTTCGTCGCCAGCCGGAGCCAGTCCGTTGCCGCGTAGAACACGCCTCGCAGCGGCCGGCACTCTGCCTGGGCGCGCTGGTGGCGCGGCCGCCGCACGAGTGTCCGCCAAAGAGCTTCAGTGGCCTGGGGCTCGAGCGACGGGACGACGGGAGTCGTTACGCGTTGCACGGCCGCGCCGGAGCTGACGTTCGCGGATCCCGCGAGCGCCAGGGCGGCAACGGCACAAATGGCCAGGGAGATTCTCGTACGGCCCACGGGTCGTGCAGTTGTAGCTGACTGCCTGCAAAGACCAGGTAAGGCCTTGCTCCCTCAGCGCATGGGCGCGGCGGCGAGTCTCTGCCGGGCCGGCTATCGAGATCTTCACACGATGGCGACGTGACCGTTTCCCATGTCCGAGAAGTGGGCACCTAGCGTCTGAGCTGACGTTTTCGACACAAGGAGGGAGCATGACCGCACGTCGTGTGGCAGCTTCGCTTGGTCTCGTCGCTGTCTGCCTGGCCGTAGCCGTTGCAGGCGCAGGTGCGTCGGGCAGCACGCCCGCAGCCAGTGCCGCGAACGGCTGCCAGCTGAAGTCGCAGGACGGCGCCATCGAGCATGTCATCTTCATTGACTTCGACAACACCCACCTCACGAGAGACAACCCGAACGTGAAGTCGGATCTCGAGCAGATGCCGCACCTGCTCGACTTCCTGAAGGGCCAGGGCACCGTTTCCAACAAGCACCACACCGTGCTCATCTCGCACACTGCCGCGGGCATCCTCACCGCACTGACCGGCCTCTACCCGGATCGCATGGGAGCGACGGTCACAAACAGCTACGACTACTACAACCCGCTGACGGGGAAGGCGTCCTTCACATCGGCGTTCAAGTACTGGACCGCGCCGGTCGTGGGCGGCATCGACGATCTTCCGAACATGGTCAACGGCGACTCCGGCACCCCGAAGACGACGCCGGCGCCCTGGGTGACGTTCACGCGCGCGGGATGTGACGTCGGTCAGGTCTCTTTTGCCAACACGGTCCTCGAGAACAACAACTCCATCATCACGCCTCAAACGTCACTTGCACTCGACGCGCCATCCGGAGCGTTGAACATCAAGGTGGCGAGCGTCGCGCCGTTCAGGCCAGGACTGACGGTTCAGATCGACAATGAGTTCGTCGGCCCCATCGAGACAGGTCGGCACCGCCGGCCCCGGAGGGGAAGGCCTCACGCTGCAGAATCCTCTGACGCAGGCTCATGCGTTCGGGGCGCCTGTAGCGGCGGTCGACCCGACCGGCGACATGACGACGATCTTCGGCAAGGGCACTCCGGAGTGGAACGAGGGGAAGGCGTCCCAGCTCGCGCCGTTCGGCTCCGCGGCGCGGGCAGCGGCCCAGACCGACTACGTGGGCATCGCCGTCCACTGCTCGAAAGACTCGTCGAGCGTGTGCATGAACACGTGGGGCCAGCCGAACGCGAAGACAGACCCGCTCCCGGACGAGCCGGGCGGCTACAACGGCTTCCAGGCGCTGTTCGGTGCGAAGTACGTGAACCCGGCGATCACGAAGGGATCGGCCGCCGTCAAGGACGTCTACGGCACCTCGGACATCGCGGACGGGTTCGGTACAGAAAGGCTTCCCCGGCTTCGACGGCATGTCGGCGGCTACTTCGCTCGGCTACGTCGCCCAGATGCAGGAGGCGGGGATCCCGATCACGTACGCCTACATCTCGGATGTGCACGACAACCACGCCGGCGGCGGCGCGTACGGCCCCGGTGAGAAGGCGTACGTCGATGCATTGGCGAGCTACGACGACGCGTTCGCGAAGTTCTTCGACCGCCTCGCCCAGGACGGCATCGACAAGAGCAACACGCTGTTCGTCGTTACCGCCGACGAGAACGACCACTTCGCGGGCGAGCAGGCACAGGGCTGCAACGGTGTCGATCCCAACTTCTGCGTCTACAACACCGGAGGGGTGCCCGCCAGCGGCAATCCCAAGCACGGCATCTTCGACGTCTCGAACGCCGGGGTGACGCCGTGGACGGGACCCTCGACGTGGCCGCCCGGCTGCGAAGAACGGGCCGTTCGTAGGCGAGATGGGCTACAACCTGAAGTGGCCGGGCTTGTTCGGCCCCACGCTGAACGGCACGGCGTTCGACATCTCGTTCGACTCGGCTCCGAGCTTCTACATCGACGGGCTACCGCAGGTGGGTGGCCAGCCGCAGGCAGTGGACGCCAACGGCAACATCGTCGTCAATCCGACGCTGCGTGCGTTCGAGAAGAAGGCGGCAGACCTTGCTGGCTTCGACCCGTACATCGACGACACGAAGCTGACACCGGTGGCGAAGTACCTCGTGGACGCTCCGACACTGAAGGCGTTGCACATGATCAACGCCGATCCGCAGCGGACGCCGTCGTTCACGATGTTCGCGCAGCCGGACTACTACTTCCAGACGTTCAGCCCCTGCCCGTCGCCGATGCAGGGGTGCCTGAACGACTCGTTCGCGTGGATCCACGGCGACTACTCGGATGACATCGGACGGACCTGGCTCGGCATGGTCGGCCCGGGTGTCCGCAACGGGGGACTCTCCGATGAGACGTGGAGTGACCACACGGACATCGTCCCCACGATCATGTCGCTGCTCGGGCTCGAGACGGACTACGTGTCCGACGGCCGCGTCGTCACGGAGTGGCTCACGCCGTCAGCGGCCAAGGGCGGCAACGGCGCGTCGTTCAAGGAGCTGGGTGCGGTCTTCAAGCAGCTGGACGCGCCCTACGGTGACTTCGCGCACTCGCTGATCGTCGCCTCGACGAAGGGGATCAAGGCGGACGACTCGACGTACCTCGCCAATGAGAATGCGATCAAGGCGCTGACGTCGAATCGTGATGCGCTCGTCTCGGACATGCGCGATGTGCTCACCGGTGCGAGCAACGGGCACCAGGAGCAGCTGATCCGCCAGGGGAAGGAACTGCTTGCTGAAGCGGCTGCGCTCGCTGCTTCGTGAGGCTGATCCCGGGGCTCGAGCCCGCAGCTGGGCTCGAGCCCCGGGGGCCGTTCGATTGGGGCGATCAGGGCTCGTCGACCCAGGGACCCTGTCCCGCGATGCGCTCGACGCGGATCCTCGTGATGAACCCCGGCGGCGGATCGGACATGGGCGGGAACTTCACCCCTGGCCCGACGTACGTGTACGCCAGGCGCTGCAGGAGCTCCGGCGCGCCGCCCTCGGTGATCCGCGCCTGCCCGTAAAGCACGGCGTAGTCCTGCATCCCGATCTCGTTCATTCCCGGCGCTTCGAGCGATATGGCCACGCGTGGATCGCGAAGGATGTTGCGAACCTTGCGGTGCCGGAACAGATGGGCCGAGACGATCTCGTCGCCGTCGATCCCGACCCAGACGACGGTCACCTGTGGGCCCCCGTCGGCGTTCAGCGTCACGAGATGGGCAAGTGGCCCCGACTCGATCAGCTCACGAAGGTCGGTGGGCAGCACACCCACGCTGGCCAGTCTATGCGCCGGCGAGCGACGGCTTTGGCTTCGGCCGACGGCCAGGGCGGGACAGCGCCCTGACCAGGGCCTCGGCACCGAGCGAAGCGCGCGAGTTCCCTTGCTTGCGCTCATCGCGTACGGCCCGAAGGATGTCGAGTCGTCCCTGGACAAGGCTGCGCTCGTACGACACCTCGTTCTCCCGTGCGGCCAACGCTCCGGCCCAGCCGTTCAGGGGAACGCCCGTCGTCTGAGTCATACGGTCGACGCCGAGCAGGTCCAGGTACCGGTGCAAGAACCGTCTCTCCCGCGAGATCGACTTCTCCCTCTCGCCGAGCGCTCCGATCAGACGGTCGAGGTCGTCATTGGACAGCGACCCTGGATCGAGGTCGGACAGTTCCATCTCGTGCTCCCTTCCCGCGGAGTGGCAGTTCCCCAACGCGATGGGCATCGGCAGGAAGCGAATGGCCCTTTAGAGGGATTCGCCGGCTACGGGCGCGGCTGCGGGCTCGCGCACCGCGATGACGTTGAACGCCGCGACCGGGCGCTGGAAGCCCTTGAGGATCATGTCGCCGACCGGCTCCACCTCCACGTGCTCCTCGACCTCGGCATACAGGCGCTGGGCGATGAGCACCTGGCCGCCGGTCGCCTCATCGGCGAGCCGCGAGGCGAGGTTCGTGACGGCGCCGATGGCGGCGTAGTCATAGCGGCCCTCGAAGCCGACCTCGCCACACGTCGCATAGCCGAGCGCGATGCCGGCCCCGAAGTCCAGCTCGTGGCCACGCTTTTGCCAGCGCGGGTCAGCTCTGCCATCTCCTCGCGCAGCGCGCAGCCGAGTCGGACGGCCTGCATGGCCGCGTCCGGGATCTCGATCGGGTCGTTGAAGAAGAGCTGGACGCCGTCGCCCTGCAGGAAGCCGACCGTTGCGTCGAAGCGGCTCACCAGCCGGCCGATCGTCTCGTGGAACTCGCCGAGCACGCGCATCAGCTCTTCCGGCTCCACCGCAGTCGGCGAAGCTCGTCCAGCCGCGGAGGTCGGCGAAGACCATCGCCACTTGACGGCGGTGACTGGCGAGGATCGACTCGTCGCCCGAGGAGACGATCGCCTCGGCGAGCTGCGGTGAGAGGAACCGCTGGAGCTGCTGCATGCGGTCGAGCTCCTGGAGCTGGGTCTCCACGCGCTCTTCGAGCGTGCGGTTCAGCTCCGCTGATCTCGTCGTGGTAGCGCTTGATCCGGAGCAGCGAGCGAACTCGGGCGAGGAGCTCGTCGTGGTTGAACGGCTTCGGGATGAAGTCGTCCGCGCCGGCGTCGATCGCCTTCGTCTTCTCGGTCCCCTCGCTCGCCGTGAGCATGATCACCGGTAGCACGGCCGTGTCCTCGCGCGCTCGGAGCTGCCGGCAGACCTCGAAGCCGTCGAGCTCCGGCATCACGACGTCCAGCAGCACGAGGTCCGGCTTCGCCGACTCGTGCGACCTCGAGCGCCTGCCGGCCGTCGCTCGCCGAGACGACTTCGTAGCCGCGCGGCACCAACACCGCCTCGAGGAGCCGGACGTTCTCCGGGACGTCGTCGGCGACGAGTATCTGCGCGGCCGGTCAGTCATCTGCGCGCTCCGCACAATGCGCTCTGACCGTGGCGACGAAGCCAGTGATGTCCACCGGCTTCGAGATGTAGCCGTCGAAGCCGGCAGCGAGAAACCGCTCGCGGTCGCCCTCCATGGCCAAAGCTGTCAGGGCGACGACGGGCGTGGCGGCCGTTCGCTCGTCCGCACGCAGGCGCCGCAGCGCCTCGACGCCGTCCATGTCCGGCAGCTGGATGTCCATGAGTACGAGATCTGGGAGGTTCGTCGCGGCGAGGTCCGAGGGCCTGCCGCTGCCGTGGTCGCCTCGATCGTGTCTGTATCCCTCCGCCTGGAGCACGTCGCGAAAGAGCTTCATGTTCTTCTCGTTGTCCTCGACCACGAGCACCTGCGCCACCGTCACGCCGTCCGCTCGAAGGCAGGGTGAAGACGAACGTGCTGCCCTTTCCCGGCTCGCTCTCGACCCAGATGCGCCCGCCGTGCAGCTCGACGAGCCGCTTCGAGAGCGCGAGACCGAGGCCGGTTCCCTCGCGCTGCTCGGACCCCCGCCTCCGTCTGCTGGAACTCCTCGAAGATCCGCTCCTGGTCCTCGGCGGCGATGCCCGGGCCCGTGTCAGCCACGGAGACCCGCACCTCGCCGTTGACCTGCGTCGCGCTGCACGTCGACGGCGCCGCCCGTCGGGCGTGAACTTCACCGCGTTCGAGAGCAGGTTGACGATCACCTGCCTGATCCGGCGCTCGTCGCCCGTGACGATGTCGACGCCCGCTCCGCTGCGAAGTCGACCTGGACGCCGTCTTCGATCGCGCGCTCGCGCACCATCACGACGCCGCCGCTCGAGCGCCTCGCGTCAGCGAGAACGGCGCCATCTGGAGCTCGACCTGCCCGGCCTCGACCTTCGACAGGTCGAGGATGTCGTTGATGAGCGCGAGCAGGTGGTTGCCGGACGTGAGGATGTCCTCGAGGTACTCCTCCTGCTTCTCGTTGATCTCGCCGAAAGCCTCTCGCGCAGCACCTGCGAGAAGCCGATGATGGCGTTCAGCGGCGTGCGGAGCTCGTGCGACATGTTGGCGAGGAACTCGGACTTGTGCCGGCTCGCCGCTTCGAGCTGTCGGCTCTTCTCATCGAGCTCGCTGAGCGCCGTTTCGAGCTCACGTGTCCGCTCCTCGACCTTCTGCTCCAGCCCCGCATAGGACTCCTGTAGCTGCGCCGCCATGCGATTGAACTCTTCGGCGAGTGCTCCCAGCTCGTCGCGGCTCGTGACCTCGATCCGCTGGTCGAGCGAGCCGGTTCCCATCTTCACCGCCGCAGCCTGCATCGCCTCGATCGGCCGCGCCATCCGCCTTGCGAGCAGGAAGCTCGTCCCGACGGCAAGAGCGAGAAAGAGGACGAGGAACAGGGCAGTACGCTTGATTGCCGAGTAGAGAGGCGCGAACGCCTCGCTCTGCGGCTCTTCGACGAAGACCCGCCAGCCCAACCGGCCGATGGTCTGAAACGCACTCAACACTTTCCCGCCGTCCTGGTCGCGTCCGGAGGCCGTCGAGCCCGCCGCGGGCGCGCCCTCCTCGAGCGCCGCCTGCACCTGTGGCAGCGACTTGAAGCTCGTCTTCTTCAGGACGAGGTTGGTGTCGGGGTGGGCGACGAGCCTGCCCTTCCCATCGATCGCGTAGGCGTATCCGGCGGAGCCCACCCGAGCTCGCGCTATCACGTCGTTCATGAACTGCAGGTCGATCTCGGCGGCGACCACCCCTTGTCCAGGCGCAGCCTCGCGGACGGAGATCGCCATGTGCGGCTGCGAGCCCCGGCTGAAGTAGACGTCGCCGAGATAGGTCCCTTTCGACCTAGCAGCGACGAAGCGGGGATCCGCCGAGTAGTCGTCTCCGCTGCCTCGTGTCGTGAGCTCGTATCTCGACTTCCGCAGCTGCTCCCTACCTGCGCCGTCGAGGTAGGCGACCTGACTGACGCCAGGCACCCGGGCGAAGAGGCGCACGTAGTTCAGCTCCCGCTCCTCCATGCCGCCAGCCCCAGGATCCCTCGGCGAGCGCGCGACGCCCCTGAGCTGGACGAGGATTGTGTCCAAGTACTGGTCGATCGAGGCCGCCGCGGAACGCGCCTTCTCGCTCTGGATCCGCGTGAGCGTGTCCTTGTTGTCCTGGTACGAGAAGTACAGCTCGGTCAGCCCGCTCGTGAGCAACGCGGCGACCACGAGGGCGGCAACGAGCGCGACGTACTTCCGGATGAGTCGTCGGCGCGGTGCCACCTCGTGCGGGCTACCGGTAGACGATGTCGGCCTCGACGATCTTCGGCTTCGGAATCTTGATCCCGAGCCGCCGCGCCGTGGCGAGGTTGAGCGCGAACTGGATGTCCGGGATCTCCTGGACGGCGAGCTCCGAGGGCTTCGTTCCGTCGAGGATGCTGTCGACGTAACGGGCGCCGGCGAAGCCGATCGGGTAGAGGTCGGAGCCGTACGAGAAGAGCGCGCCTTCCTTGACCCAGTCCTTGCGGTGCGCCTGCACAGGCAGGCCCGCCTTCTTCGCCAGGCGAAGCGTGAGCGCCGTGTGGTTCAGCCGGAGCGACGCGGAGAGCAGCATGACCGCCTGGACGTCCCCGGGCCGCAACGACCTGAAGACCCGCTTGACGTCGGCCTCCTCGGTCGCCTGACGGACGACGAGCTGGACGCCGAGTCGCTTGGCGGCCTTCTGTGTCTCCGCCAGCGCGTACTCGGTGCCCTTGTCTTCGGGGTCGACCAGCGCGAGCACGCGCTTGAGGCCCGGCACGAGCTGCGTGTAGATCTCGAGGTGCCTGGCGACGAGATCGCGCGCTCCGAAGACCCCGGTGAGGTTGGCGCGCGGACTCGCGAGGCTGTCGACCAGTCCGCTACGAACCGGATCGGAGGGGTGGAGGAAGACGATCGGAGTCCTCGACTTGATCGTCGCCTTCTGCGCGGCGTCGATCGACGCGTCCTCGTAGGCCACGATGACGTCGACCCCTTCCAACACGAACGCGTCCGCCTGATTCTGGACTTCGTCCTTGTCGAGGTTGTGCCACTCGAGCTCGAGCTGCTCGCCCTTGATGCGGCAGCTCGACGGCTTCATCACCTTCGAGGCGGCGGTGGATTGCTCGAGGCAGCGGTCGATCTCGCCCTGCGGCAGCTTCCAACCGAGCTTCTGGAGCCCGTCCGCGATCCCCTCCAGCGACGTCGGCACGTGATCGAGGCCGACGTGCATGAGGCCTACGTGCCGGACGGATTCCGCAGCGGAGCTGTCGCTTCCGCACCCGGTGAGAGCTGCGGTCGAGAGGACGGCGCATCCAAGCGCCAGTGCCGATATGCAGGTTGTCAGCTTCATACCGGCGAGCATAGGACGGCGCACTATACGCCCACAACCGTGCTTGCATGCTTCTGAACGGGGTGCAGGCACCCCCCCGGGGTGGAGGGTCGTTCGTCATCACGCGGCAGCGTGAAGTGGTCCAGCACAGCATGCGATCGGGGAGGCAGCCTCCCGACGAATCGCATGCTGGCCCTGTAGATCCGGCAGCGCCGCCTCCGTACGCTCGTCGGCTCTACTACCAAGGGGGCGGAGATGAACAGACTCATCGGCGTGGCGGCATTGGCGGCTCTCGCGGTCCTCGCCGTCGTAGCGATGGCGCTGGCGACGCCGGGATCAGGCATCTCGACCGACAACCTGCTGTTTCCGGGGACGACGAATCCGGGACGGTTCGGCGAGATCGACATCAAGGCGCAAGCCGACGGCTACAAGCTGAAGCTCGACACGAAGGGACCGACAGACGTCCACGTGGTGCGCAACACGCTCGCGGCCGATCCGGACGGCGCAGGCCCGCTCTCCGGTGGGCAATCGGGCTGGCACACGCACCCGGGGCCCAGCCTGATCACAGTCACGTCTGGGACGATCTGGGCCTACGAGGGCGACGATCCGACCTGTACGCCGCAGATCTACTCGGCGGGCGAGGGCTTCGTCGACCCGGGCGGCGGCCATGTGCACCTGCTCCGCAACGAGGCAAGCGTCCCGGCGGCGACGGTCGCGATACAGCTGCTTCCAGCAGGCGCGGACAGGCGTCAGGAGGCGCCGAATCCCGGCAACTGCCCGTTCTAGGGGCGGATGGAACCAAAGGACGGAGGGGCGGCTCGATCCGCCCCTCCGTTCGGAGGTTCGGTGCGGGTTGTCAGCGCGTCGACCTCCTGCGCTCCAGCGTGTTCTATGGGATGTTGGTGCGCCCGTAGCGGCGCACCTGGTCGGGAAACTCGGAGACGGAGATCGGTTTCTCGATTGCTCCGGCGAAGCCGGCCTCTCGGAGCCACTCGCCGTCGTCCAGGCGCATGGCACTCAGCGCCACGACGGGAATCCGCGCCGTTCGCGCGTCCTTCCGGAGCTGGCGTGCGACGGCCGTCCCGTCCATGTCCCCTAGGTGAAGGTCGAGTAGCAACACGTCGGGCAGCTGCTCTCTCGCGAGCGCGATTCCCTCGGCGCCGGTCGTCGCCACGAGCGTCCGGAGCCCGGCCGTGCGCAGCACGTCGCTCGCGAGCTTCAGGTTCTGTGCGTTGTCGTCGACGATGAGGGCGAGCAGGCGATGAGCGTATCCTCTCAGCGGTGCCGATCCGGCTCGTGCTCGCCGAAGACCACTACCTCGTGCGTGAAGGCGTCAAACGACTGCTGGAGACGTGTCCCGACTTCGAGATCGCCGCGGTGTGCGGCGACCTCGACTCGCTGCTGGCCGCCGTAGAAGCCGAACAGCCGGACGTCGTCGTCACCGACATTCGCATGCCTCCCGGCGGCGAGGACGAGGGGATCCAGGCCGCCGCGCGGTTGCGCGAGACCCACCCGGACGCCGGGGTCGTCGTCCTTAGCACGTACGCGATGCCGAGCTACGCGCTCGCACTGCTGGAGCACGGCAGCGCGGGTCGGGCCTACCTGTTGAAGGAGGGCCTGACGGATATCGCCCCTCTCGAGGCTGCAATCCGCGAGGTCGCTGTGGGCGGCTCGGTGATCGACCCGAAGGTGGTCGACGCGCTGGTCGCGGAGAAGGCGCGCGGCGAGGAGTCGCCGCTCAGCCAGTTGACTTCGCGCGAGCGAGACGTACTGCGAGAAATGGCAGAGGGGAAGAACAACGCGGCGATCGCGGCAGCGCTCCACGTGACCGAGCGATCGGTCGAGAAAGTCATCCACTCGATCTTCCTCAAGCTCGGTCTCACGTGGGAGCAGGCGGTCAACAAGCGAGTCAAAGCGGTGATCATGTATCTCGCAGAGACCGGCTAGAGCGGCAGGAAGCCCGTAACGCTGGCCTCGCTGCTCACGAGCTCGCCGCCCAGCGCCTCGACGCGGTCGCGGAGCCGGTCGGGTAGCGCCTCGCTACCGCAGATCTCGAAGGAGAGCGCGCCCTCGGCTTCGCGGACCCCGATTGTCATGCGCGTTCCCGCGGTCGCGCCGCTGAGCGCCTCGAGCCAGCAGAGATAGACCGTCATCACGGCCTCGGGCGGCCAGCCCGGGTCCGCTGCGACTTCGACGGATGAGGGAACGCCGATGCTCGACGCAGCCGCCCGCAACGTCGCGGCGAGGCCTCCTGTCTCGAGCAGAGGCGGGTGGATCGTCTGCGCGAGCTGCGCGGCCTCCTCCAGCGCCTGCTGCACATTGCGTCTCAGGTCCTGGAGGAGCGTCTTCGCCGCCGCAGGATCGTCGCCGACGAGCTGTTCCGCGAGCTGGAGGTTGACCGCAAGCGCGACGAGATGCTGCTGCACGCCGTCGTGCAGCTCGCGCTCGATGCTGCGACGGTCGGCGTCGGCGGCGAGGACGAGCTTACGAAGCTTGGTGTCTGGCCCGGCCTCCACAGCGTGAGCTTAGACCTGGGCTCGACTCCCGACACCTTCACTGGATCTTCCCCGTTCTGCCATGGGAGCCACACAGCGTTGACTGGGCCGGCGGTCGTTCGGCTGTCCCGTCGGAATCCTCTGGACGTTCAAGCCTTGAAGGTGCCCGTGCGGCCGAGCCTTGCCGCCCGAAATCGTTGCCGCGACCGACATGGCGGGCGGGGCTCACTCCGGCCCTCGGAGAACGCGGACCGCCCGAAAGTCGACAGACTTTCGGGCGTAATAGGCGGAGGGGGGGAGATTCGAACTCCCGCGGGGCTTGCACCCCGAACGGTTTTCGAGACCGCCGCATTCGACCGCTCTGCCACCCCTCCGCGGCTGCTTCCTAGGGTAGTCGGCGTGAGCGGCGAACGGGCACAGAGGTAAGCTGGTACTTGCGTGGAGAAGTGGCCGAGTGGCTGAAGGCGGCGCCCTGCTAAGGCGTTACGTGGGTGAACTCCTGCGTCGAGGGTTCGAATCCCTCCTTCTCCGTTCTTGAGAGCCGCATTCGCCGTATCCTCGATTGTGCTCATCGCCGGTCTCGCTGCCGGCTGTGGAGGGTATGGCGGCGGAAATACACCGGACATCGAGGACACGCCGTGGCAACTCGCCTCCGGCAAGGACATCACGCTCTCCGATGGCGTAGTCGTGAGCGCCGCGTTTACGGAGGGGAACGTCTTCGGCTCGAGTGGCTGCAACCAGTACCGCGGCCCATACACGCTCGACGGCGACTCGCTGGAGATCGGCGAGACAGCCGGCACGCGGATGGCGTGCCCGCCGCCGGCCGACGAGATCGAGCGGGCGTATCTCGCCGCCCTCGGCGACGTTGCGAGCTGGGCTATCGACGGCGAGGAGCTCGCGCTCTCGGACGCAGACGGCAACGAACTGCTGCGCTACGAGGTCGCATCGATTACGGGAAAGTGGACGGTGACGGGAGTCAACACCGGCGACGCGGTCGTCAGCCCCATCGTGGGCACGGAGTTGACGGCCGTGTTCGCGGACGATGGATCGCTGACGGGCTCTGCGGGCTGCAACAACTACACGACGTCGTACACCGCCGACGCGGGTGACATCAAGATCGAGCCCGCAGCATCGACGAAGAAGCTCTGTCCCGAGCCCAAGGGGGTCATGGAGCAGGAGACTGCCTATCTCGCCGCGCTCGCTGCGGCTGCGACCTATGGCTTCAACGGGCCAACCATGGGTGTCTCCGACAGCGAAGGGAAGAAGCTGATCACGTTCACCCGCGCCAAGCCGTAAAGAGCTCAGTCGTGAATGCGGGCGATCAGGCTCTCGCGCTTGATCACCTTGACCTCGATGCCGCCGAGGCGGACGTCGAAGCCTTCTTCGCGCGGGTAGAGCACCTTGTCGCCGGGCTCGATCCCGCCGGCGTCGGAGCCCACCGCCGTGATGATCCCCGTCCGCACCGCGACCGCTGACGCCGCCGAGGCGGGGAGGATGAACCTGGACCGCGTTTCCGTCTCGTCGTTCGACGGCTGGATGACGAGGTACTCGTCGAGCGGCTCGATGGAGACGTCGATGTGCTGGTGCTCCACTGCCATAGCGGAAGGGTACTCCTAGAGGCGCCCGGCGTGGATGATCCGCTCCAGGAACTGGCGCGTCCGCGGCTGCGCCGGCGACGCGAAGATCTGCTCTGGCAGCCCCTGCTCGAGGATTACGCCCTCGTCGAGAAAGCAGACCTGGCCTGCGATCTCCCGCGCGAAGGCCATCTCGTGGGTCGCGATGACCATCGTCATGCCGCCCTCCGCAAGCTCGCGGATGACGTCGAGCACCTCGCCGACGAGCTCCGGATCGAGCGCGCTCGTCACCTCGTCGAGCAGCAGTAGCTGTGGCCTCATGGCGAGCGCGCGCACGATCGCGGCGCGCTGCTGCTGGCCTCCCGAGAGCCGGTCGGGGTACTCGGCTGCCTTGTCGGCGAGGCCGAAGCGCGCGAGCAGCTGCGTCGCGCGTGCCTCCGCCTCCCCGGCCGACTCGCGCAATGCCTTCTTCGGCCCGAGCGTCACGTTGTCGAGCACGCCGATGTCGGGAAGAGGTTGAAGGCCTGGAAGACGATGCCGATTCCTCGCCGCACGGTGTTGACGTCGACGCCGCGCGCTGTGATCTCGCCGCCGTCGACGAAGATGCGGCCGCTGTCGACTGGCTCGAGGAGGTTTACGCAGCGCAGAAGCGTCGACTTGCCCGACCCGGATGCCCCGATCAGGCACACGACCTCGTGCTCCGCCACCGTCAGGTCGATGCCGCGCAGCACCTCTGCCTTGCCGAACGACTTGTGCACGTCCTCGAGCCGGAGCGAGCTCATATCGCGATCGCGCCCGTCTGGTGACGCCGGCGGTCGCGCTCGACCAGGTAGTCGGTGAGCCGCGTGAGGGGGATCGTCACGAGCAGGAACATGACCGCCGCGGCGAGGTACGGCGTGAAGTTGAACGTCGCCGCGGAGTCGATCTGCGCCTGCCGGAACGCCTCGACGACACCGATCAGCGCGACGAGCGCCGTGTCTTTCTGCAGGCCGATGAAGTCGTTGAGCAGCGGCGGGACACCCGGCGTACCGCCTGGGGCACGACCACGTAGCGCAGTGACTGTCCGTGCGAGAGACCAAGCGAGCGGGCTGCGGCGTTCTGACTCGGGTGAACGGACTCGATCCCGGCTCTGTACACCTCCGACACGTAGGCCGTGTAGACGAGGATCAGCGCGAACGTACCCCAGACCATCTCCGCCGGCACTCCCCAGAGCAGCTCGGGCTCGGAAATGTACGCCAGTCCCAGTGCCGGAATGCCGAAGCCGAGCAGGTAGATGAGCAGGATCGTCGGTATGCCGCGGAAGACGTCGGTGTAGACGATCGCCAGCAGGCGCAGCGGGAAGAAGACGGGGCCGGGGAGGCTGCGGATAACGGCCAGCCCGAGAGCCGTGAACAGGATCACGACCTCCGCGATGCAGAAGATCTTCACGTTCGTCAGGAAGGCGTCCGCGATGCCGGGCAGCGACTCGCGGAAGATCTCGCGGTTGAAGAACGCCTCCTTGACCTCCGGCCAGCCGGGCGACGTGACGACGGCGACGACGATCACGGCGAAGAAGACGGCCGTCGAAACGAGGGCGATCGCGACCCCGGCCGCCGGAGCGGCCGCCCGTCAGGCTGCCGACGATCTTTGAGCCTCGGTCTTCGCTCAGGGCGCCGTTACTTCAGGATCGGTGCAGTACCCGCAAGCCATTTCGCTTCGTACCGCTTCAACGTCCCGTCCGCACGCATCGCCGCCAGTACCTTGTTGACGCAGGCGTCGAGTGAGGAGCCCCTCGTGAAGATGAGCCCGAACCGCTCCCTCGTGCCCTGTGTCGGCAGGCGGCCGACGACCGTCGACGTCGGCAGCTGGACGCCTGTGATGTAGCCGGTGCTGGGGAAGTCGACAACGAACCCGTCGATCTGCTTCGCCTTGAGGGCCGCGATCGTGTCGTTGACGGAGTCGTAGACCTTCGGCTTCGGTACCGGCTTGATGTACCTGACGATGTAGTTGTAGCTCGTGGTAGCGACGGGCGCGCCGAGGGTGAACGGCTTCAGACCCTTGATGGTCTTGACCCTGGTGATCGGCGTTCCCTTGAGAGCGACCACTGCCTGGTTCACGAAGTAGTACGAGACCGAGAAGTCGAACACCTTGGCGCGGGCGGGGTTGTACGACACCTGCGAGATGTACGCGTCGTAGGCCTTCTTGCCCGGCGCGATCGCCTTGTTGAACCCCACAGGCGTCCACGTGACCTCGCTCTTCGCGAAGCCGAGCCGGCGCGCGATCTCGTACGACACCGCACCCTCGTACCCCTTGCCCGAGTACGGGTCGGAGGGATCGAAGCCGTGTCCGCCCTTCCCGCCCCACCACGGCGGGAAGGAGAGGTTGTCGGTTGCGAGCGTCAGCTTGCCCGCGGAGTAGAGGTCGAGATTCGATTTGGCGCACTTGCCGGTCAGAGCGGCTGTGACGGCGCGCTCGTGCCGAGCCCCGCGACGGCGAGGCCGAGGACGGCGACGGAACCGACAACGGCGAGTGTGCGCATCCAAGCCTCCACTCCGAGCGGGACGGTCGAGCGTAACACGGGGATACTCTGGGCCGTGCCGGGTCCTCAGGTACGACCGTCCGCTGTGGGAGTAGCTACTCTCTGGGGATGACTCGCGCGACCGCAGTCTCCTTCCCGTATTACGCGTACGTCGCGCGCGGCTACCTGCGCTAGTCGGCCTGCCCGCTCCGCCGTGGCCGGCTAGGCGCCATAGGCGGAGCGACCAGTCCATCCCATGTCGTCGAGGAAGGAGAACGGCGTGACTGCAGATTCGGCCAGCGACCCCCGTCTGATTCAGCTCAGGGAGAAATCTCGGACACCGACCGGGCCGTGGTGGAGCTCGTGAACAAGCGGCTCAAGCTGGTGGCCACCATCAAGGACTACAAGGCGCGCCGAGGGATGGATTTCGTCGATCACGATCGGGAGCGCTGGATGCGGAAGTACCTCCACTGGGCCAACCGAGGCCCGCTCTCGGCCGAGGGCCTGGACGAGCTCTTCCAGGAGATCCTCGACCTGACCAAGCGGGAGGTCGCCAGGCTCGAGGCAGATGACCCTCTGGCGTCCGGGGTGTGAGCGAGCTCGAGCGGCTTCGGCTCGCCGTCGTCGGCACCGGGCTGATCGGTGCGTCGGTCGGGCTCGCTGCCAAGCGCGCAGGTAACGCGGGAGTCGTAGGCTTCGACGCCGACGAGCGTTACCTCGCGCAGGCGGTCGAGCGAGGTGCGATCGACGTGCCGTGCCGGTCGATGTCGGACGCCGTGGACGGCGGACGTCGTGTGCGTGGCCGTGCCGGTGGCCAGGCTCCCGCCGTCGTCTCCTCCGTCCTCTCAGCGGGGGACGAGCGCTGCACGGTGACGGACGTCGGCTCGACGAAGGCGTCTGTGTGCGCCGCTGCCGCAGGCTCGCCGCGGTTCGTCGGCGGCCATCCCGTCTGCGGGTCCGAGGCGAGCGGCGCCGCGCACGCGACCGCGGAGCTCTTCGACGGAGCGACATGGTTCCTCACTCCGCTCCCGGAAACGGATCCGGCGAGCTACCGGCAGGTCCACGCATTCGTGCTCGAGCTAGGCGCGACACCGGTGGCTATCGACGCGGGCGCGCACGACCGCCTGGTCGCCTTGACGAGCCATCTGCCTCACGCGCTGGCCAACCTCGTCGTAAACCAGGCGGGCGCGGCGAGCATCGAGGGCCATGATCCACTCGCGGCGGCGGGTGGGTCACTGCGCGACGTGTCTCGCGTCGCCGGCGCCAATCCGCAGATCTGGGTCGACATCTTCCTCGACAACCGCGACGAGCTACTGGCCGCGCTCTCAGACCATCGCCGGGCGGTCGAGCACGTCGAGGCAGCTCTCGAGGCCCGCGATGGGGAGGTGCTCGGGCGCTGGATCGGCGAAGCTGCCGGCAACCGGCGACGCGTGCTGCGGGCGGCGTACGCAGCTGACCCCGGCGACCTCTATCGCGTTCGGGCCCACGTGCCGGACGCACCGGGCGTTCTCGCCTCGATCACGCAGGCGCTCGGCGCGGAGCGCATCAACATCGAGGACTTCGAGCTGCACCATCTCTCGCCTGAGCGCGGGGGCGTGCTTGGAATCCTCGTGGCCGGTGAGACGCAGGCTGCTCACGCAGGGGCGTTGCTGAAGATCTGGGCTACGGGGTAATCATCAGCCGGGCTGCCTCTGCCCCGGAGAGCTCGGCGTCCTAGCTCGCCCGCCTTCGGGGCAGCCTCGCCGCCCTCCACTCGTCCTTGCCTCCCGGGTAATGGCGGACGTTTTCGTAGCCGAGCTCGATCAGCCGGTGGGCGACGTCCACCGAGGCGTCGCATGTCGGGCTCTGGCAATAAACGACGATCTCGCTCTCCCGGTCCGGGATGTGGCGAGGTGCTCGCTCGTCCACCGACGCGGGCGGGATGTTGATGGCGCCCGGGAGGCGCGAGGCGGCGAAGGAGATCGGCGGCAGCGCGTCGACGAGCACGAGGTCGTCACCGCGCTCGAGTTTCTCGCACAGCTGCTCGCGGCTGACGCTCTCGATCTCTGATGCCATGACGCATTCTGACGATCGCCTAGGGTCCAGGACGTGGCAGCTGCTGCGGTGGAGCTCGAGGTCGAGGGGCGCGTCGTGCGCGTCTCCAACCCGGACAAGGTCTACTTCCGCAAGCGCAAGGAGACGAAGCTCGACCTCGTCGAGTACTACCGCTCGGTGGGCGACGGCATCGTCCGGGCGCTGCGCGATCGGCCGACATATCTCAAACGCCGCCCGGACGGAGCAGCCACCGATCCGATCTACCAGAAGCGCGTCCCCGAGAAGCGACCCGAGTGGATCGAGACGGTGCGTGTCACATTCCCCTCGGGACGGCACGCCGACGCGCTCTGCGTGACGGAGGTGGCGCAGGTGATGTGGGCGGCCAACCTCGCGACGCTCGACTTCCACCCCTGGCCCGCCCGCCGACCCGACGTCGAACACGCGGACGAGCTCCGCATCGACATCGATCCGCAACCCGGCACCGGCTTCAAGAAAGGGAAGCAGGTGGCGGCGCTCGTGCACGAGGTGCTGTCGGAGATCGGCTATACGGGCTGGCCCAAGACGTCCGGCAACCGCGGCATCCACGTCGCGTGCCGGATCGAGCCGAACTGGGACTTCCCTGTCGTGCGCAGGGCGGCACTCGCGTTCGCCCGCGAGGTGGAGCGGCGCGCGCCGAGGCTCGTGACGACGGCGTGGTGGAAAGAGGAGCGCGGCCGGCGCGTCTTCATCGACTACAACCAGAACGCCCGAGACCGGACGATCGCTTCCGCGTACTCCGTCCGGGCGCAGCAGGACGCGACCATCTCCGCGCCGGTCACCTGGGACGAGCTCCCCGGCGTCGAGACCGAGGACTTCACGCTGGCGACGATGCCCAAGCGCTTCGCGAAGCTCGGCGACGTGCAGGCAGGAATCGACGATGCGGTCTGCAACCTGCGCGTGCTGTTGGAGTGGGTGGAGCGGGATGAGGCATCTGGGGTAGGCGAAGCGCCGTATCCGCCCCACTTCCCGAAGATGCCTGGAGAACCGCGTCGAGTGCAGCCTTCAAAGAAGGAACTAGAACCCGGCAATGCGGGGTACTGCTCGGACATGTTCAAGAAGCGATACGCAGCACTCGGCTGGCTCACCTGGGTCGTGGGCAAGCAGTACGCAAAACGCAGAGCCCGCAAGCTCAGCTTCCGCTAGCCCTTCTCGATGACGGCGATGTACACGTCGTCGGCATCGAGTGTTCGCGCCAGATGCCAGCCGGTTCCGGCGAGCAGCTGCTCGAGTTCCTCGCGCGACACCATTAGGTAGTCGAACCACGGCGTCTTGAGCTTGCGGTGCCGCACGCGCATCCGGATCTGTCCCGCCATGCGCGCGCGACGGCGATTGCGCTCGTGATAGCCGAGATGGTCAGGATCCGCGGTGTTGTAGATATCGCGCGTCTCGGCGACGATCCGTCCGCGATCGGTCGTGAGCGTGTGGAATCGGCGCCGGTCCGTCGCGCCTTGGTCTTGCTTGCAAAGAGGCCGAAGTTGTTCCCTAGCATGACGATGGTGTCGAACATGCCGAGCGTCGCATCCACGTCCTCTATCCGGCATACGCGGGCGTCGAGAACGCCGCGCCGGCGGCACACCTCGACGGCGCCGGGCGAGATGTCGATGCCCACGACGTCGAGGCCGCGCTCCTGAAGGTGAAGGCAGACCCGTCCCGCGCCGCACCCTACGTCGAGCACACGGCCACGGACGAAGCGCATAGCCCGACGGTTGTGTGCGGGCCAGCGGCGAAACGGTGCCATGTACGTCTCGTGGAAGTTCGATGCCTCGAAGAAGCCGTCATCGCGCTCGACGATCTCGGGCGTGCCTCGACCTTCGAGCGCAGCGCGCATCATCGCGCCGTAGGCGTCTTCCTCCTGCTTCAAGCCAGCAGGCCGTCGATCGTCGGGTCACCGCGCCGCCGCCGCGGCCTAACCTGCGCCCACGTGCAGTCGCGTTGCCTCCTTGTCGGGACGGAAGCGGAGGAAGCGCGTCCCGTGGCGGATGCGGTGCTTCTCGACCTTGTCGTAGCGGGCCCTCGACCACGAGCTCCGGCTTGAGCGCCGACTCCGCCAGCTCTCCGGTTCCCCAGCGGTTGGGTTCGGAGAATCCTCGCTCGGGCGCGCCCTTCAGCAGCGGCTTGACGAGCTCGAGCGTCATGTCGTGCCTGGCGGCAGCGACGGCGCGAGAGGCCGACGTGATGGAGGTTGTCGCCCTCGTAGAGCCCGAGGAGCAGCGTGGCGAGCCTGGTCGGCTTCTCCTTCCAGCGAACGCCGACGACGACGCAGTCCGCCGTCTTCTCGGGCTTTACCTTCACGACTCCGTCGCGTGAGCCGGGGAGATACGGAAGGTCGCGCCGCTTGGCGACGACCCCGTCGAGGCCGATGGCCTCGAATCGCTCGAGCCACTGCACTGCCTCGGCTTGATCACGCGTTGCAGGCGAGAGCTCGAAGCGCTTTGCGACCCGCCCGAGCTTCGTCCGCCGCTTGGCGAGCGGCTCCTTCCAGACCTGCTCGCCCTTCCACACGAGCACGTCGAACGCGATGAAGCGTGCGGGGATCTCCGCCGAGAGCTTTGCACCGGCTCTCGCCGGATGGAGACGCATCTGCATGGCGTCGAAGTCCAGCGCGCCCTTGCGCTCGATCACGATCTCGCCGTCGAGCGCGGACTTCGGCGGCAGGAGCTTCGCGAGGGGCTCGAGCTCGGGAAAGTAACGAGCAGCGGCCGCGCATCCCGCGACCAGAGCCGAAGGTCGCCGCTCGCGTTTTCCAGCAGGCCGCGGAAACCGTCCCACTTCGGCTCGTACTGCCACTCCTTCCCCTCCGGGAGCTCGCGAACGAGTTCCGCCTCCATCGGCGGGAAGGGGATCGCGCGATCGAGATCGGACGGTCGCTCGACGGGCTCATTACTTGACGGGCGACGGCGCGAACGGGCCACGACTTGAACCTACATTGCCACTCCGAGCCACTCGGCTATATGTGATGCGACGCGTCGTCGTCACAGGTCTCGGAGCTATCACGCCGGTGGGCACGACGGCCCGCGAGACGCGGACTCCGCCGTCTCCGGGCGCAGCGGCATCGACTTCATCCGCTGTTCGACGCGAGCGGTTATCCCGTGCGCATCGCCGCCGAGGTCAAGGACTTCGACCCGGCGTCCGTCGTCCCAGTGAAGGAGGCGAGGCGGCTCGACAGGTACGTGCTGCTCGGCCTGGCGGCGGCGCGGGAGGCTGTAGCGGATGCTTCGCTCGACAGGAGCTACGACCCGATGCGCGTGGGCATCCTCTTCGGCTCGGCGATCGGCGGCATCATCGGGATCATGGAGCAGGGCGACGTCCTGCGCGACGCGCGGCGGCGACCGGGTGTCGCCGATATTTCTGCCCACTTGCTGCCCGACTCCGCCTCGGGCCTGGTGGCCATCTCGCTTGGCGCCGAGGGCCGAACATGGCCGTGTCCAGGCGTGCGCGACTGGCTCGCACGCGGTGGGGGAAGCGCTCAAGATGATCCAGCGCGATGACGCGGACGTCGTCGTCGCCGGCGGCACCGAGGCGGCTATGTTGCCGGTGATCTTCGCCGGCTTCATCAACATGCGCGGACTCGCCGCCGGGTCGGGCGATCCGCGGCAGGCCAGTCGACCGTTCGATGCCGAACGGTACGGCTTCATCATCAGCGAGGGTGCGGCTGTGCTGATCCTGGAAGAGATGGAGCCGGCGCGGAAGCGCGGGGCGCAGATGTACTGCGAAGTGGTCGGCTACGGCGCGGCAACGACGCGTGGCACATGGTCCAGCCCGAGCCGGAGGCGCGGGCGCGGCCAAATGATGCGCAGGCGCTCGCGCGGGCGGAACTGGTCACCGGAGCGCGTCGGGTACATCAACGCCCATGGCACCTCGACGCCGTACAACGACGCCGCCGAGACGAAGGCGATCAAAGACGTGTTCGGCGAGCATGCGTGCAAGCTCGCGGTCTCCTCGACGAAGTCCGTCATGGGGCACTGTTCGGCGCGGCCGGCGCGATCGAGGCGATGGTGTGTGTGCTCGCGATCCAGAAGGCGTGCTGCCGCCGACGATCAACTACGAGCATCCCGACCCTGAGTGCGATCTCGACTACGTGCCGAACAAGGCGCGCCGCGTAGAGGTCGACGTGGCGCTGTCGAACGCGATGGGGCTAGGCGGCCACAACGCCTGCGTCCTCGTCGGCCGCGTCTAGGTCGAGCCTCGACGAAGGCGGCGAGCTTCCACTCGCCGTCGAGACCTTCAGCGTCCGCGTGCCCCGGTCCTCGAACTGCAGGTCGGTGGACGACCGCGAGGGCGCGCGTGAGCTCGGAGACGAGGATCTCGTCCGTGCCGGCCGCCGCCATGATCCGCGCGGCCTCGTGCATGGCGATGCCACGCACGTCGTCGCCGACGAGCTCGACCTCGCCAACGTGGACACCCGCTCGTATGTGGAGATCATCTGCGTTGGCGCGCTTGCGGATTGCGGCCGCGCAGTGGATCGCCCGCGCGGGGCCGTCGAACGTCGCGACGATGCCATCCCCGGTCGTCGTCACCTCGCGCCCCTGAAAGCGCTCGAGCTCGGCGCGTGCGCCGACGAAGTGCTCGGAGAGAAGCTGTCGCCACCGCGCGTCGCCCAGCCGGCCGGCCATCTCGGTCGACTCGACGAGATCTGTGAAAGCATCGTTCGGAGCACGCGGCTGTGAATGCCCGTTGGGAATCCGGCCCACGCCCGGAGTCCCGCCCATTCGATATTCACGCACGGCTTGTCGCCCACCGTGTAACCGTCATGACCGGGCGGGATGTCGAAGACGTCATTTGGCCCGAACTGCGCCATCGTCCCGTCGCTGAAGTCGATTCCGAGACGACCGGAAAGTACGACGCCGACATGTCGTGCCTGGCACCACTCCCCGCCCACCTTGGGGCGATTGTGGACCGACCAGCGCCAACCCGGTTCCGCCACCATCATGCCGACGGTCAGATCGCCGAGCTCGACCAGGCTGGCTGCGATCTTGGGGAACTCGATCACCTCGTCCGGGACGTCGAGGTTTCCACGCGGGACGTCAGGCATGACCAATCTTGATCATGTCAGGCGTGAGCTGATCGATGGATGTGAGCACAACATCGGCGACCGCAAGGACATCCACGTCGGGCGGATAATGCAGATTCGGGATCGCCACGATGTGCATGCCCGCCGCCTTGGCCGAGCGGATGCCTGAGTGCGAGTCCTCAACTGCGTCGCACTTCTCGGGCGCGACGCCTAGCCGGTGGGCGGCCTCGAGATAGACGTCAGGCGCCGGCTTGCCGCGCGGAACCTCCTCCGACGATACGGTGGCGCGGAAGAACTCCGCCAGTTCGGCCAGTTCGAGCACGATGTCGATCAGCGGACGGTTGGACGAGGAGGCGAGCCCGAGCGGGAAGCTCGCGGCCATGCGCTCCACTGCCTGGCCCGCCCCAGGAATCAGCGGCAGATGCCCGCGGTAGCGCGCGGCCATGAGCTCGACGACGTCCTGGTTGATCTCTTTCGGCGACACGTCGACGCCGAGCTCGTCGTGTATGTATTGCGACCACTCGGTCGAGCTCATGCCCATCATGGTGCGTTGCGCCTCGGCGTCGTAGCGTCCGCCGCGCTCTCGGACGTACCGCTCGCGAACCTCGTCCCACAACCCCTCGCTGTCGACGATGACACCGTCGAGGTCGAAGACAACTGCCTCGACGCTCACGCGAGCGCGCGGTATTCGCCGCCGACGTGGACGAGAGGCGGCGCTCCCTCGCCGAGCTCGGCCGCCAGCACTTCGCCCACGAACAGCGTGTGGTCTCCGACGTCGCACTCCGACCAGAGCCGGCACTCGAGCCAGCCGATTGCGCCGGCCAGGAGCGGGGCGCCTTCCGAGCCCTCGTGGTGCGCCACGCCGTGCCACATCGCTATCGGCGGCACACTGCGCGCGAAATGCTGCGAGAGCCATTCCTGGCCGCCCGCGAGCAGGCTGACCGCAAAGCCGCCGGCCTCCCGCAGCAGCTCGTGGAGCTGTGCCTGCCGCGCGATCGAGATGCCGACAAGCGGCGGATCGAGCGACAGCGAGACCAGTGCGCTCACGGTCTGGCCAAGCAGGGTGCCGTCGACGTTGACGGTGACGACGGCGACACCGCTCGGGAAACGGCGCATGACCTCGCGGAGATCGTCCCCGTCGGGCACGGGCCGATCATAGGCGTGCGACCAGCGCGGCTCGCAGGCGGGCTCAGCTGGTCCGTCGCAGGCCGGCTCGACCGACGCTCGCTCCGAGCAGGACGAGAATCGCCACCGGGAGGAGCCACCACGCGTTAATGCCGGCGTCGACGAGGATCGCCGTGACGCCGATCGCCGCAGCCGCTCCGAGGGCGAGCGGCAGGTTGTCGCCTACGATGAATTCCCACCAGAAGCGTGCGAAGCGCACGACGTAGCTCATGCCGCGACCGTCCCTCTCTGCTCAGAGCTCGGCCTGGCAAGGACGACGATGGTGAACGACCCGGCGAGCAGGAAGCCGATGATGGCGAGGAGGGACAGGTCCTCGCCCGGCCAGTTGAGACCGACGCCCTCGCCGGCCCAGAAGATGCCGAAGGACGTGAGCAGGATTCCGACGGTGAACTTGAGCGCGTTCTCGGGAACGCGAGCGAGTGGCGCACGCACGACGAGGCCGGCGACCACGACGACGACCAGCGCCGCGGCCGCGGCCACGGCTGCCAGCCCCACGCGATGCTGAGCAGCGCCGAACGTGAGGACGATGAAGACGACCTCCAGCCCCTCGAGGAGGACGCCCTTGAACGAGAGTGTGAACGCGTACCAGTCGATCCGGCTCGCCGGGCGGGCGACGCGGCATCGCCTCCTCCGTCTCGTGGGCGAACGCGACCGTCTCGTCGTGCCTCTCCTTGAGCCCGCTCGCGCGGAGGATTGCCTTGTGCAGCCACTGCAGGCCGAAGAGCAGCAGGAGCGTCCCGATCGTGACCTGGAGGGCGTGGATCGGGATCTTCATGAGCGCAGGACCGAGGATGGCGACGAGCGCGATAAGGATCAGAAGCGCGGTGCCGACACCGTAGAGCGTCGATCTCCAGCCTCTCGTCGTCCCCGCCGCGAGCACGATCGTCAGCGCCTCGACCGCCTCGACCGCGCATGCGAGGAAGGTCGCCGCGAGGAGGTAGCCCGGGCTCACGCGGGGAAGTTAGCTCGCGTAGCCGCACGCCCGTCGGCGGCCACCCCCTCGAGCTTGAGGGTGCCGTCGGCGACCGCGCGCGCGAGTTGAGCGCGGGAGCGAATGCCCAGCTTCCGGTAGGTCCGCGTCAGATGCGCCTCGACGGTCGAGATCGTCGTGAACAGCTGTGCGGCAACCTCGCGGTTCGTCAGTCCCTGGGCGACTAGCGCGGCGACCCGCCGCTCGGCGCTCGTCAGCTCGCGATCGCGGCGCGGGCGCGGGCTCGCGCGCCGGAGTTCGTCCTCGGCCAGCTCGCGCCAGAGCGGCGCTCCGAGCTCGTCGAGAGTCTCGATCGCCGACTTCAGCACGTCGGCCGCTCGCCTCCGCTGGCCCGCGCGACGTCTGGCGGCTCCTGCGGCGAGCAGCGCACGAGCACGATCGAGCGGAAAGCCGAGCTCCGCGAACGCCGCGGCAGCCTGCTCGGCGGCTGCCGCCGCTTCGTCCGATTGCTCTCGGGCCAGCAGACAGCAATGCGCGGCAACGCAAGGCGGCGGGCGTGGCCCACTTGTGCCGCAGCGCTGCAGCCTGTTGCTCGAGCTGGCTCAGGACGGCCTCCGCCTCGTCGAGGCGGCCGACCGACACGAGTGCCTCGACCACGTCCGGGAGCATCGGCTGCCAGCCGGCTCGCCGATGCCGAACGCGTCGAGCGCTTGGGGCAACCAGTCGAGCTCCCGCACGGCCGCGACCGGGTGGCCGCATGCGAGCTCCACGTGGCCGAGCGCCCAGCGGATGCGGAGGACGTTCAAGTCCTCGTAGCGCTCGGCAGTGTGCAGGTCGGTCGAGGCAACACGGCGAGCTTCGTCGACGCGACCGACAGATCCGGCTACAAGGACCTGTGCGCACCCGAGGACATGGGCGCCCCCCGGGAGCGCGTCCTCGAGGATCGCGCGAGCCTCGTAAGCATAGGTCTCTGCTTCGGGCCATCTCCCGGCTCTCCATTCGAGGTCGCTGAGCGCCCCCATGAGCTGAAGCGGGAGCATCAACATCCTGCCCTGGCGCACGAGCGCGTCGTACTCTCGACGGAGCACATCGCGGGCTCGGACCAGCTCCCCGGCCCACAACAGCCGGGCCCCCACAGAGACGGCCGGCGTGTTCTGCCAGGGCGCTGCTCGCGGCAGTACCTCCGAGCCGTCGAGTTCGGCCTTACCGAACTCGATCTCACGATTACCCCGGGCAGCCTCGTAAAACGCCAGGGCGGCGGTGGCCGCCGCGATCAACGGCTGATCGTCGAGCTCGACGGCGATGCGGAGGGCCTCCCGCGCGGATTCGGCGGCCAGCCTTGCATCGCGGGAAATGAAGCCGCCCTGTTGCGCGTAGCGGATCCACGCCTGCCAGCGGACCCTCGGATCCGGGGCGATGTCGATGGCTTCAAGCAGGTACGCGCGGAGCATCGGTCGATCCTGGTGCTCGGTCTCCGCCCTGAACACGAGCGCCTGCGATCGCACGGCGGGCGGAAGACTCGGATCGAGCAGGGGCTCGATTCGCGCTCGCGCCTCGGGGACGTCGCCGGCCTCCATCAGGTAGCCGGCACCTACGAACGTTCGGCGGACGCGTGCCGCTTGGTCTTCAGGAGGCGTGAGACGTACGGCCTCGACCGAAAGTATCGCCGCGGCGTCGGGCGCTCCGCGCGCAGCCGCGGCCTCTGCCGCTCGTTCCACGACGGCTGCGATCCGCTCGTCGGGCGTCGACGTCGCAAGCGCGAGGTGCCGTGCCTGCTGTTCGAGGTCGTCCACGAGCTCGGCCGCCTGCACGTGCACGATGCGGCGGCGTCCAGAGGGCATGTCGAAGTACACGGCTGCTCCGAGCAGAGGGTGTGTGAAGCGGACGACTCCGTCGCTGCCGACCGCGATGGCCCCGGCTGCGGCGGCTTCGTCCACGAGCGACTCGGCGCGGACTTCGTCAAGCGCCTTCGCGAGCAAGGTCGGCGTCGGGCGCTCGATCGCCGAGATGAGCTCGAGAAGCGGCCGCGTGTCTTGCGGGAGTGCTCGGACGCGTTCGTCGACGAGTTCCTGCAGGGACGCCGGGACCGGCAGCTGCGCTTGTAGATCCGCGGGCTCCCGCTCGACCGCCCGCGCGAACTCGAGCGCGAACATCGGGTTGCCGCGGGATGCGGCATGGACGGCTGCCACTTTCGACCGCGGCAGGCGGACGTCGAAGCGCCGACGCAGGAGCTGCTGGAGGTGACCGATTCCGAGCGGCCCGACGCTGATCTCCGAGAACGCTCCTGGTGGGAAGGCGTCGGCGAGCCCGAGCGGATCTGGCTCGTCGGCAGCGCTTCTCAAGGTCGCGAGGACGCCGATGGGCTCCTCGCCGAAGCGGCGTACCGCGAACGAGAGCACGCGCGTCGATGCGGGATCGAGCCACTGGACGTCGTCGATCGCCAGCAGCAGCGGCGCATCGCTCGCGAGGGCCCGGAAGGCGGAAACGAGCGCGCGCATAAGCGTGAGCCGGTCGGGGCGGCCGCCGCCGTTCGTATCGATCCCGAGGACGGCGGAGAGCGCGCGGCGCTGCGGTTCGGCCAGTGCATCTGCGACGTCGGCAAAGACCGGGTCGAGCAGGTCAGAGACCGCTCCCAGCGGAATCGGCATCTCCGCCTCTGCACACCGCGCGACGAGCACGCGTATCCCCTCGTCCTGAGAGGCGGAAATCCCCTCCCGCCACAGGATCGTCTTGCCGATGCCGGGCTCGCCGCGGAGGAGGACCGCGGCAGGCCCTTCGCGGAGCCGGGCGGCCAAGTCGACCAAACGCGCCTGTTCCCTGCTCCTCCCGACGAGTTCGAAGGTCGGCGTCATCGCCACGGCCGAACTGTAGGGCTTTCCTTGATGCGGTTTCCACCCGCGGAGCGGACAGTGGAAGCCAGACGAAGGAGGCTCCCCTGCCGAGACTCGCAGTTGCGCTCTTCATTGCCGCCCTGACTGCTGTTACGGCCACGGCATCCACGGGGCCGGGAAGTGCGCCGTTCACACTCGTCTTCGAAGGAGCCAGGACCACCTCCGCGGACACTGCGACGTTTGCGTTCGGCTTGCGCGACGAGGGTGCGTTCAGCGCTCTGCCCCCGCTCTGCGAAGGCGGACGTGCCGTCGATGTCGAACGTCGGCTGACGGACGCGTGGATAACCGGGGTGCGGCGGTTCGACTGCCGACGGCGGAGCCGGCAGCATCCTCGCGCGCACGTGGCTGCTCGCCGGAGATCCCTCGTCGGGCTACGAGGAGGGCGCCTGGCTGATCGTCGCCGGGACCGGTGCGTACGACAGGTTGCGCGGAAAGGGGACATACGTCCGAGTCTCTCCGGAGGACGCGTCCGCGTCGACCGCGGAGATCTGCGCGGGCTCGTCGACTTCGACGACGTACCTCCGCAGATCATCGTTCTCGGGATCTCGATAGCGAAGCCGCGTAAGCCGGGTGGCGCGTACGTGGTTCGCCTTGCGTTCAGAGCTCGCGACGCCTCGGGTGGACCCTGTTCCGTTCCTCGTCACCGCGCGAAGCCGCGGCCTTCTGGCAGCGAAGTACGGCGTCGCCCTTCCGGAGACGTCGCTCGTGGTACTCAATGTGCTCCCGCGGCGGGCGAACGCAGGGTCCGGGCCCGCATCGAAGCCAGCGATCAGGTCGGCAACGCACGCGCTCTCGTCCGCACGCCGGCTCTTCTGCAGGCCTCGTTGGCTTTCCTCCATACGAGCAGGCGAACTGTAGGGCTTTCCTTGATGCGCTCCAGCCTCGGGCGGCCGACAGTGGAAGCCACACGAAGGAGGCTTCTATGCCGAAGGTCACCGTCGCACTCGTCTCGCTGCCCTCACGGTCGCCACGGCCACCGCGGCCGTTGCCGGCTCAAATTCGCTGATCCCTGTCGCGCTGTCGCAGGCGCGGACCATAAAGGCCGAGATCAGCGCACGCTACGTACGTCCGGCAGGCCCGAAGCTCGCCGTTACCGAGGCTTCCTCGACCGGCGTCATCGAATCCTTCCTCCTACTGACGGCCGATTTGCTCGGACTGCGAGTCGTGCCGGCGGACAACGGCATCCATTACGCGATCTGCCCTCTCCGGGCCATCTGCCCCTACCCGGGCCCCCGCGCGGCGCGGCCCGCGAGTGCGTTCGCTCCGAGGCGGCAGGCGCTCGAGCTCGCACTTCGGACGTTCCTGGAGACCTCGGCCACGCTGGTCTCCGTCTCGCTCCCTACGCGCGACTACGTCTTCTTCCTCATCGAGCGCGACGAGCTCGACCAGGCAGTCGACATGGCTGCTCTCGCGCGGGCGCTGAGCGGCAACCCTGCCCGGACGCCTGCCGCTTCCCTGCGGCGGATCGTCGACGAGATCACCCGCCCGAGGCTCTTCGTGCCGATTGGCCTCGAGCCGACCCCGAATGGAAGCGACTCGCTCGGTGCGGCGCCGCTGTGGCGGGAGGCCAGCTGAGTTATCGGGATGCCGTTTGCCTCTGGCCGCGGCCGAGTCGTCCAACTGCCTCGCTGGCGAACGACCCAGCGACGAGTGTTCGCTCGTACCCGGGAGAGAGCCTCCCATCCGGCAGGCGAGGTCGTCTGGCCTCCCCTCCGTTGGCCCGTATCGCTCTGTTCATGCCAGATTTGGCTTGGACAAGGCGGCGGGGGTGGGATTCGAACCCACGGACGACTTGCGCCGTCAACGGTTTTCAAGGCTCGACCCACCTGACGTAACCACGCGGCTTTGAGCAGGTCGCGGGGCTTACACGCGGGGCTTACGCACCTGATAGGCTCGCCGACGCAGCAGACAGGCAGAGAGCCAGTCAGTGCCCCGGCATCGGCTGGCTTTTGTCGTTCCAGGGGCTCAACATAGCGCGCTACTGAGGGAGGCGATTCCTGACAGAGCCAGAAGTCCACCCAAGCGGCTGACCATCGTGCTGCAATGAGACACGGGGCGACGCCGACCTCGTGGTGCTCTGCTGAACTGGTCGCGGAGGTGTCCGACCCCGACCTCGCGGGGTTGCCCGACTCTCCCCGTCCGAGCTGCGGAGCACCTGCGCGAGATAGGCGCGACAAATTGGGAGCAGTACATCGCCCCGGAGCGCGCCGAGCGACACGCCGCCGGCGTGTCTCAGTCACAACGTCGCTGTGCTTGGCCCGCCGTTGTCCGGGCGACAACGCCACAGCCGCGCCGGAAATGGCGCTGTAAGCCCTTCTAAGGCGTCCGCAGGGAATCGTTACGCATCGATGACTTCGAGGGCATGTCGACGGCGTCATCAGCTACATGCACGGCCCGCTGTATAGGCCGCATCGAATTGCTCTTTGCCGATGCGTCGACCGCGGCGGCGGCGGCCTGCTCTATGAAGCGTCGACTGATGGCGTGGTTCGCCCGTTCCTCCCGCAGTTCGTCGGATTTCCCAGCAACCTGGCCGCCGACCTGGCATCCGTGGCTGCGAGCGGCGCGCCTCGAGAGCGAAGCCGATCCCGGAGGCTCGAAGTGAAACCATCAGCGAAAGCCCTCGCCTCAGTGGCGTACGGGCCATGTCGTGGCGTCCCTGATTGACGCGCACGGCCGCGAGCCCGACGCAGCCGAATGCGACGTTCGCATCGTCGCCGATCGAGTCGAAGTGCGCGAGCGCCTCCTCGTACAACGCCTCGGCATCCGAGAACCTCCCTTGCTTCCGCGCCACGTCGGCGAGAAGGCCGGGAAGAACGCCGACGTCCACACCGAGCTCGCGAGCCTTGGCCAGTGCCTCCTGATACACGGCATTCGCTCGGTCGAGGTCGCCTCGAGCCTCGGCGACCCGCCCGAGGTTTCCCAGGGCTCGGTTCGCACCCTCCTCGTCGCCGAGTTCACGACACAGCCTCCCGCGCTCCTCGGCGTACCGCTCCGCATCGTCCCCACTCGCCCAGGTCGACTGCGATCGCCACCATGTGACGGAGCGCGAGCGCCAGCAGCTCCGGACTCGGGTCGAGAGCGATCAGCACCGAGAAGTAG
This sequence comes from uncultured Actinomycetes bacterium, assembly GCA_963711315.1. GTDB lineage: Bacteria > Actinomycetota > Thermoleophilia > Gaiellales > Gaiellaceae > PALSA-612. The sequence goes on along the minus strand of CAVQDQ010000003.1, from coordinate 602,309 downwards.
TTCCTCGCCTCCGGCAAGTAGCTGCGGATCAGCCAGTACATCCCGAGCGAAACAGCGATGCGAAGGCCGACTTCCGGGTCGGCGGTTAGTGACCAGTCGAGTGCGGCACGCAGATTGCCGTGCTCTTCACCCAGTCGGTCGAGCCACAGAGCCTGCGCCGGGCCGTTGAGCTCGGGCTCGGCCTCGAGAGCGAGCCCGAGGTAATGCTCGGCATGCCGCCGCCCAAGCTTCTCGGCATCCGGCGAAGCAGCCAACGCGTCGGCGGCGAACTCGCGAATCGTCTCCAGCATCCAGTAGCGCTCGTTCGTGAAGCGCAACGAGGCTCTTGTCCACGAGCGACCTGGAGCATGTCGACATCCGCTTCTGCAACCTCCTCGGCCGCCTCCAGCGTGCAGCCGCCCGAGAAGACGGACGAGCCGGGCGAACAGCCTCTGCTCCTCCTCTCCCAGCAAGTCGTATGACCACTCGATGGTCGCTTGCAACGTGCGCTGGCGCTCGGGGAGATCGCGCGCTCCGCCGGTCAGCAGCGGCAGGCGATGCTCGAGCCGTTCGAGGATCTGCGTAGAGGTGAGGGCCTTCGACACGGGCGGCGGCCAGCTCGAGGGCCAGCGGCAGATCGTCGAGGCGGCGGCAGATCTCGGAGACCGCCTCGTCGGCCTCGAAATCGGTCTTCACGGCTCGCGCCCTGGCAAGAAAGAAGCCGACCCCTTCCTCGTGGACGAACGGCGGTACTGCGTACTCGTGCTCACCGGTCACATGCAGCGGCTCCCTGCTCGTGACGAGGAGGTCGAGGTTCGGGGCAGGAGGCAAGTAGCTCCGGCAACATCGGCAGCTGCCTCCACGACTTGCTCGAAGTTGTCGAAGAGCAGCAGCATCTCCTCGTCTTGATGTGCGCCGGCGAGGCCGTTCTTCGAGCCGACCACATGCGAGGCCGTGGCGAGCACGAGCTCCGGGTCGCGGAGGTGGGCGAGCGGGATCCACCAGACGCCATCCGGATAGCTATCCGAGACAAGACCGGCAGCCTGTGCGGCGAGTCGTGTCTTGCCCGTCCCGCCTGGCCCGGTGAGCGTGAGCAGGCGCATGTCCGACGAGGCTAGGAGCGCGGCGACCTCTGCGAGCTCCGCCTCTCTTCCCGAGAAACGGCGTCGACGGGATCGGGCAGATTCGTCCGGTAGAGGCTCTTCGAGCGCTGGGAAGTCGCCGTTCGCCGAGTTGGTAGATGCGCTCGGGGGCCGAGAGGTCCTTCAGCCGGTGCTCGCCGAGGTCCGCGAGCTCGACCTCGACGAGCATCGCGGTCAGCGACGAACGAGCACCTGGCCGCCGTGGCCTGCGGCGGCGATCCGGGCGGCCCGGTGGACATCGCCGCCGACGTACCCCTCCTCGGTAGCGAGCGGCGTGCCCGTGTGCAGGCCGATCCGGACGCTGGATCGGCCCGATGCCAGCGCCTGGTGCATCGCCTTCGCGGCGGCAAGTGCGCCCGGCGCAGTGGGGAAGGCGACGAAGAACGCGTCGCCTTGCGTGTCCACCTTGACGCCGCCCTGGCGCGCAGGCCTCGCGGATCACCCGCGGTGCTCGGCCAGAGCCTCGCGTAGGCCTCCGCTCCCAGCTCGTGCAGGAGCTTCGTCGACCCCTCGACGTCCGTGAAGAGGAAGGTGACGGTCCCGGAGGGAAGGTCGCCCCGCACAGGCGTCATCATGCGCCAAAGCGAGGCGTGACGTAACTCCGTGCCTGCAGTCGCAGGCGAGTTCACCCCACGACCCGCCCCGCGCGGCCTGGCAACTCGCTTCCTCATGGCGTTACTCATCTCGGCCAACAACGGGCTGACCTGGCGCACCCCCGGTCCCAGCTGGACGCAGCCTTTATCATGGTGACGCTGATCGTCGTGCTCGCATTCCGCCCGCAGGGCTTGCTGGGAGGTAAGCAATAGCGGCGGCCTACGCTCTGAGGGACACGCCCTCTCTCAACGCGTCACTCCGAGGTGTTCTTCAGAGCCGCGCGTGACACACGGTCTGGTCGGTGATCTGTTGCCGCAGGGGTTGCCGAGAGCTCGTCGACCTCGGCGCGTTCCCGACTTCGACCCAGGGATGTAGCGGACCGCCCTGCCCCCGTATGCGGAGCGGAATGACGACGCCCGTGGTATCGCCATTGCCCCGCCGATGCCCAAAGACCTTGTTGCGAAGATCGCAGGCTCATCCGCCGGTCGTACTCTCGCTTTACCGATCCTAGCGCCGAGCCGATCCTGTGCGCCAGTGTGCGCCAGTAAGCCCAAAGACGCGTCTCAACGCGGATCACGACGGATGAGGCCGAACGCCAACGTACCGCCACGCGGCCGGCTCACCGCCTGATCGCGTGGATGGCGAGCGTTCGATCAGCGGCGGGGGTGGGATTCGAACCCACGAACGACTTGCGCCGTTAACGGTTTTCAAGACCGTCCCGTTCGACCGCTCCGGCACCCCGCCGAGATTGATTGTTACCGGATCCGGTCGGGTGCCCCGAAGGCCTGAAGCGCATCAGGCACGTCGCCCTGGAAGTTCTCGAGAATGGCGAGCGCCATCCGGTCGACGGCCGCCGTGCCGTTCAGCGTGTGCACGGGCTCGGGCCCGCTCTCGGACCGATAGCGGGCATCCAGCCTGCGGGCCTGGAAGTCCGTCGTGTTGGAGACCGAGGCGGTCTCGCGATAACGCCCCTGCGCGGGGAACCAGATCTCGACGTCGTACGTCTTCGCCGAGGCCTTGGACATGTCGCCGGTCGCCAGGACGACGACGCGATAGGGCAGACCGAGCGCGCTGACGATCTCCTCGGTGTTGGCCAGCAGGTGCTCGTGCTCTGCCCACGAGTCCTCGGGCCGCGTGAACACGAACTGCTCGACCTTGTTGAACTGGTGCACGCGGAACATGCCGCTCGTGTCCTTTCCTGCTGCGCCTGCCTCCGAACGGAAGCATGGCGAGAAGCCGACGTAGCGCAGCGGCAGCGCGTCGCCTTCGAGGATCTCGTCGGCGTGCAGCCCGCTCAGCGGGATCTCGGCCGTGCCGGCGAGATAGAGATCCTCGCCGTCGAGCTTGTAGGAGTTGGGATCGGGGGAGGGCAGCCAGCCCGTTCCGTAGAGCGCTCGTTCGCGAACGAGCACCGGCGGCAGGACGGGGACGAATCCCTTGGTCGTGAGCTGGTCCAGCGCGAAGCGGTACAACGCCAGTGCGAGCAGCGCCGTGTCGCCGATCCAGTAGCCGAACCGGGAGCCGGAGACGCTGCCCGGCGCGCTCCATATCGAAGCGGCCGACGTTTGTGTGCTCCCGCGGATCGTCCAGTGACGGGGGCTCGCCTACGCGCCGCACCTCGGTGGCGTCATCCTCTCCACCCTCGGGCACCGCCTCGTCGGGCAGGTTCGGGACGAGATCCCAGAGCTCCTGGCGCTCGGTCTCCGCCGCGGCCAGATCGGAGTCGAGCTGCTGGAGCTCGGACTTCAGCCGCCTGGCCGCGTCGATTTCCTCCTCCGTCGAGGGCCTGCCCAGCTGCTTCTGCTCGGCTCGCACCTCGTCGCGCCTCGTGCTCGCGTCACGCCAGCGCGCGTCGGCCGCGAGCAGCGAGTCGAACAGCTCGGCGGCGCCTCTCCGAGCGAGCGCGGCGCGGAATGCGTCGGGATCGGAGCGGGCGGCACGAAGATCGATCATCGCCGTGAGTCTAGAAAGGCCTCGATGACTTGCGCCACGCCCTCCTCGTCCACGGAGGGGCATACGTAGTCCGCGATCGCGAGCACCCGCTCGTGCGCGTTCGCAACGGCGACACCGTAGCCGGCCCACTCGAGCAGCTCGACGTCGTTCTCGCCGTCGCCGAAGGCGACGGTGGCCTCGCGTGCGAAGCCCAGCCGCTCGGCTACGAACGCGAGACCTGCACCTTTCGTCACCGAAGGCGCGGCGAACTCGAGGAAGTGAGGAAGGGACTTGGCGATGTAGAGCCGGTTGTCGAACCGCGCCTTCATCACCACCGCGAGCGCGTCCATCTCCTCGGGCTCGCCGACGGTCACAAGCTTCGTGGGGGGCTTCTCCAGCCACGTCGCGAGGTCGCCGACGACGTGGACCGTGAGGTTCTGAAAGTTCGCGTAGGCGTCCGACGCCGGCGTCTCGCGCGCGACATAGAGCTCGTCGTCCACGTAGCAGAGCACGGTGTGGCCGAGGTCGGCCGTGGCCTCGATCACCTCCAGCGCCTCCGCCATCGGCATCGGCACGTGGCGGAGGAGCTCACCGCCGACGGGATCTGCGACGATCGCGCCCTGGTAGCAGACGACGGGCTCGGTGATGCCCGCGGCGAGCGCGTACGGGCGAACCGACCGGAACATCCGGCCCGTGGCGATGATGACCGGGATGCCGGCTTCTCTGGAGGCGGCGATGGCGGTGCGTGTCCGCGGGCGAAGCTCTACGTCCTTGGCGATCAGCGTGCGGTCGAGATCGCACGCGAGCGCCTCGACGCTCGTCGGGAAGTCTGCGGGCAGGGAAAGGGTCAGCTGCCTGCGGCTGTGGAGACGTACGCGGCGACGTCGGCGATCTGCTGCTCGGTCAGCGTGCCGCCGAACGGGGGCATCACGCCCTTTCCGTTCGTGACTCGGTCGACGACGCGCGCGGCGTCGGGCTGCGCGTCGTCGAGATTCGGTCCCACCGTGCCGGACGTGCCCGCGTCGGAGAGCGTGTGGCAGCCGCCGCAGTTGGTCGTGAAGATAACTTTGCCCGCTGCCGGGTCGCCTTCCAGAGCCGGCGTGGTCTCGGTCGTCGTCGTCTCCGTCGTTCCGGTCTCCGTCGTCTGAGTCTCCGTCGTGCCGGTCGTCTCCGTGGGCGTCGTCTCCGTTGGGACGCGACCCTCGACCGTGTCCGGCGAGGCGGTCGTCTGCCCCTCGTACCCGCAGCCCGCAAGACCGGCTGCGAGCGCGATAAGGACGAGAGCGACGGGGACGCGGCGCATCGAAGGCGAGTCTAACCGCTCGAAGGTCCACAGAACACCGTACGAGATCGCCCCTGCGGCGGCGACGTGTTGTGGCGTGTCGTTCACGAGCAGCGACACCGCGACGGCGACGAGCAACGCGTCGCCTGCGGCAAATCGGGGACGGCGAGTGGCCAGGACGACCAGGGCAACGATCGAGATCGCGAACACGAGCGCGGCGTGCCACGACGAGACGAGCCGCTCCGCCGAGATGTGCAGTCGGTTGCCGAGCTCGCCGAGCAGCGCACCCGGACCGTCGCCTACCCGGCGCGTCACGTGACTCGACCCACCGGTGGCTGCGTCGAGCCCCACGAGAGCCAGGCCGAGGCCGACGGCCACCGCGGCTGCGAGCGCGACCGCCCTCGCCGTCAGCCGGCCGGTGGCAAGCCGCATCCCGAGCACAGCGCAGCCCGTGGCGACGCACCACCAGTCCGCCGCCGTCGGCACCGGCCTTGCTCCAGCCGACCGTGACCAGCGACAGCGCAGCGACGGGCACCAGGCCGCGCAGGCCGAACGCCGCCCCCGCGAACAGCGTCACGGTGACGACGATCGACGTCGTGAGGTTGGTCGAGCCGTAGAAGCGACCACCCTCGCCCGGCGTGGGGCCGATCGCCGCCAGGGCCGGCCAGGTCGGCTCGACGACGAGCACGACGAGATACCCGGCCACGAGCGCGGTGAAGAAGACCGCCAGCGCCTTCCTATCCAACAGGCCTCCGCCGACGGCGCTGAGCAGCACCACCAACACTGCCAGGGCGGGAACGAGCACCGCCGGCCGCGTCACGTCCATCCCGGACAGCGCGATCGCGACCGCCAGCGAGAGCGGCGCTGCGAGAAGGCACGCGCCGGCCAGACGCTGCGATCGGAGCCCGAGCGCCAGCAGCGCGAAGGCGATCGCCGAGAACGCGAGCACGGCGACGGCGGGATCGCGAACGCGCGACTGCCGGTCGAGCTTCAGGTCGAGCTCGCGGAGGTCGGCGGGAGTGCCGGCCGTCCAGCCGATGCGCGGCTCCTCGTCGTCGGCGAGCGCGACGGCCGTGGGCGCGATGTCCGCGATCGAGATGAGCCCCGCAATCCGGGTGGACGGCGACTCGAGAATGCCGCGATAGTCGCCGCCGACGATCGCCACCGGATACCGCCTGTCGTTCGCGTGCGTGCCCGGCGGGGGCAGCGAGACGTAGATCGTCACCTCCGCCGGCCGCGAGGCGAGCTCGATCGTCGGCTCGCCGCCCGGTACGCCGCCGAGCAGCGACTTCTTCGTCCGGCCGCGTACGAGTGCCGCGAGCGCGCCCTTACGGCTGACCGTCGCCCCGTCGCCGGGGGGCATAAGGCCGACCGCGCCGCGGGCCGCGTACTTCTCGACCGGGAAGGGTGGCACGACGACCACGGCGACGGTTGCAGCGTGCGCGGCGCCGGCGAACGCCAGCGCGCCGATCGCGACGACGACCGGCCGGGTCAGAAGGGCGGGCACCGCAGGTAGTACCCGAGGCCGGCCGCCAGGAAGACGAGCGCCGTCGTCGCTGCCCCCGCGAGCAAGGCCAGCCCCCAGCGACCCAGGGAGCCCAGGACGCCCCGCCGCTGCGGCAGCGATTCGTGCACGAAAGAGAGCACGAGCACGCCCGAGCCCAGGATGAGCATGCCGCCGAGCCACGTGCCGCGCTCGGTGTCGCACCACACTGTCCAGGCGAGGACGGCGGCCACTCCGCAGGCGAGCGGCAGAATCCACACCCACAGGGGGAGGCGCCCGGCGGCCATGCCGCGGGAGTCTAGGCTAGTGCCGTGCTGGCAACTCTTCGCGCGTGGTGGCACGGCGAGGTGTCGGCGCGCCGCTTCCTGAGGCTCGCGTCGCTCACGCTCGGCGTCATGTTCGTCGTCGTCACCTCGGGTGCGTTCGTACGGCTCACGGGCTCGGGGCTCGGGTGCGAGAACTGGCCGCGCTGCGGGGACACACCGTTCCCGCAGCAGGGATTTCACGCGTTCGTCGAGTTCGGGAACCGTGTCGTCGCGGCCACGGGGATCCTGTTCGCGCTCGTCACGTGGCTCGCGGCGCGCAGGACGTCCGGGCTACCCCGGTTCGTGCGGCTCGCCGCGTTGGGTGCCTTCCTGGGCGGTTTGGCGCAGATCCCACTCGGCGGCGTGACGGTGATCCTCGACCTCCATCCTCTGGCCGTGATGTCCCACTTCCTGCTGGCGCTCTTCGTAGTCGCGCTGACGGTCGTGGTGGTAGTCGAGGCGTGGAGTCACGAGCGGGGACTGGGAGCTCCTGTTCGCCCGACCTGGATGCGTCGGGCGGTCGTGTGGGCAGGTCTGCCGTTGTGCGCCGCCCTCGTCGTCACAGGCGGGGTGGCGACGGCGTCAGGGCCGCATCCGGGCGCGGACTCGGACGTCGAGCGGCTCGGGCTCACCATCACCGGGACCGTCTACTGGCACGTCCGCGTGGCGGCGGTGTTCGGGATCTGCGTGCTCGTGCTCGGCGCGTTGCTCATGCGCAGCCGCCGAGAGGCGCCCGGCGTCCTCTTCGTGTGGGGCGCGCTGGTCGCGGTGCTGGTGGCCCAGGCGCTCGTCGGCGAGGTGCAATACCGCAACGCCCTGCCGTGGGGCCTGGTGCTCGTGCACGTGCTGCTCGCGGCCACGATCTGGGTGCTGTTCGTCGCCCTCTCGCTCGTGCTCTCGCGCCCTCCGGCCGTGTTGGTGGCTCAGGCCGCCACCACCCGTGCGCAGGCGAGCCCGGCTTCAGGCTGACTCCGGCGGCGTAAGGCACGGGGCGCGTGACCCGCGCGTTCCATGCGATATACATCGGTCATGTCGGCTACCGGGGACATCGCGGCAGCCGCGGATCCTGTCGCACCCCCAAGAGCTACGGCGACACGCGCGCGAACGTCGCGGGCCTGGAGCTTCTCGTCCCGGTGCTGTCGATCCTCGTCGCCCTCGCCTTCTGGGAGCTGATCTCGCGCGGCGGCGTGATCGCAGAGCGAGACCTCCCGTCGATGACCGTCGACCTTCGGCGAGCTCTGGTCGATGATGAAGACCGCGACTTCTGGGTCGCGTTCGGCTCAGACCGTGCGCGGTTGGGCGATCGGCCTGGCGCTCGCGACGCTGCTCGCGGTGCCGCTGGGAATCGTCCTCGGCTCGAGCGAGTTCGCCGCGCGCGCGTTCCGCGTGCCGATCGAGTTCCTGCGCCCGATCCCGTCGGCCGCCCTGATTCCCGCTGCTCTTCCTCACGCTCGGGACGAACCTGAACAGCGAGATCTTCCTCGCGACGTTCGGCGCGTTCTGGCCGCTGCTCGTGCAGACGATGTACGGCGTCCACGATGTCGATCCGACTCGCGGTCGATACCGCCCGCTCGTTCGGTATGCCGCGGCACGAGCGGCTCTACCGATCACGCTTGCCCAGCGCGGTGCCCGTACATCATGACCGGGCTCCGGATCTCGTCCACCGTCGCGCTGATCCTCGCCTTCACGGCCGAGCTCTTCATGGGCACGCCTGGCCTGGGTCGCGATGCTGAACTACGCCGATGCCTTCGGCCTGACCGACCAGATGTATGCGCTCGCGCTCGCCACCGGCTTCCTCGGCGTGGCGATCCACTACGCGCTGGTCGGCGTCGAGCGCCGTGTGCTGCGGTGGCATCCCTCTCAGCGGACGGATCGGTTCTGAGCCAGCGCACATATCGGGTGCTCGTGATCGCGGCCGAGATCGCCGTTCCGATCGCGATCCTCGCCGCCTGGCAGCTATGGACGGTTAGCGCGGACGACCCGAAGTTCCCGCGCCTCTCGACGATTCTCGTCGGAATTCCAAGACCTATGGCTCTTCTCCGACTTCGAGGCGCACGTCGCTCCCCAGCCTGAAGCGCATCGTCATCGGGTTCGGGATCGCAGTCGTGGTCGGCATCGGACTGGGGATTCCCGATCGGCCTCTCTCGCTGGGCTCGCCTCTGGGCGATGCCTCATGTCGAGTACTGGCGGGCGATGCCGCCGCCGGCGTTGATCCCGATCTCGATCGTGCTGCTCGCACTCGATCGAGGACACGCAGAAGGTCACCGTTCATTGCGTTCTTCTGCCTCTTCCCGATCCTGCTGAACACGATCGACGGCGTGCGCGGCGATCGAGCCCACGCTCGATCGAGACGGCACGGTCGTACGGCATTCCCTGGCGCGAGCCGTGCGCCGTATCGTGCATGCCCGCGGCGATGCCGCAGATCTTCGCGGGCATGCGCACGAGCCTTGCGCTCGCCGTGATCATCATGGTGCTGACCGAGTACTTCTCGAGCACGAACGGTGTTGGGTACGTGCTGCTGATCTCGAAGAACACGTTCCAGTTCGGGACGATGTGGGCGGCGATCCTGCTGATCGGCTTGCTCGGCTACGCCCTCAACCTCCTCTTCACTCTCTTCGAGCGACGTCGTTCTCGCCTGGCACCGGGGCTGGCGGGCGGCCACTCCGAAGTAGCGCGCGGGGGACTTCGATGTTGGAGATCAAAGGACTCGGCAAGACGTACGAGCGGTGAGAAGCCGACACACGCGATCGGAGATGTGTCGTTCACGGTCGGCGATGGGGAGTTCGTCTCTGTCGTCGGGCCGTCCGGCTGCGGCAAGACGACGTTGCTGAAGTGCATCGCGGGCCTGCTGCCGCCGAGCCACGGCGAGATTCTCCTCCGCGGCAAGCAGGTCACCTCCCCGCCAGAGGAGATGGCGCTCGTATTTCAGGAGTACAGCCGCTCGCTCTTCCCCTGGATGTCGGTGCGCAACAACGTCAGCTGCCACTCCGCCACAAGAGTCTGAAGCGGGACGAGCGCACGCGGCTGGTGGAGGACGCGCTAGAGGAGGTCGGCCTCGCCCGTTTCATGGACCACTACCCGTGGCAGCTCTCAGGAGGCATGCAGCAGCGCGTGGCCATCGCCCGGGCGCTGGCCTACCAACCGTCCATCCTGCTCATGGACGAGCCGTTCGCCTCCGTCGACGCCCAGACGCGCGACGACCTCGAGGATCTCGTGCTCAAGGTGCGGAAGGACTACGGCGTCACGATCCTGTTCGTGACCCACGACATCGACGAGTCCGTGTATCTCGCAGACCGGATCATCGTCCTCACGCATGCGCCGACGGAGGTCAAGGAGGTGATCCCGGTCGACCTCGGGTCGGAGCGCGACCAGATCGAGACGAAGGGTCAGCCGGAGTTCACGCAGCTGCGCTCACGCGTCTACCGGCTGATCAAGCGGGAGCGGCGCCGAGGAGCCGGGCGACGCCGATCTCGTCGCGCAGCTCTAAGCGAGGGTGGCAATACGAGCCCGACGGGTAGATAATCGTCAATAATTTCGTCAACAAGGAGGTCGACATGCCCAATCGCAGCCGCCGGCGGGCTACGGCACTGACCCTTTCCCTACTTGCAAGCATGCTGGCCGCGCTGTCGCTGCTGGTAGGGCCGTCGGCAGGCGCGCCCGGCAGAGCGCTGGCGACGATCACGCTGGACGCACTCCCGATCGCGAACGGCTTTCCGCTCGACGTCGGGATCCAGAAGGGGTTCTTCGAGAAGCGAGGCATCGAGATCAAGAAGGTCACGTTCCAGAGCGGCAACGACATCATCCTGGCGATGGCCAACAACAACGGCGACATCGGCTACGTCGGCTGGACCCCCGCGTTCATCGCGGCAACGTCGGGACTCGACGTCGTCGCTGTCGCGGCGAGCGAGACCGAGGGAACGTCGATCGCCGACAACTGGCAGAACGTCATGGTCAAGGGGTCGAGCTCGATCCGTACGCCGCAGGATCTTGCGGGCAAGACCATCGCTGTCAACGCGCTGAAGGGCGTCGGCGAGCTCGTGATCAGGGCTTCGCTCGACAAGCTGGGCGTGGACCCGTACTCCGTCAAGCTGGTGCCGATCCCCTTCCCGAACATGCGCACGGCGCTCGCGAACGGACAGGTCGATGCCGCCCACATGCCGGAGCCGTTCATGTCCCAGACGATGAGCCTGGACGGCGGCGGATTGTGCTGGCGCCCGGCCCGGCGATCATGCAGTTCCTGCCGAACGGTGTGTACATCGCACGCAGTCCGTGGGCGAGGGAGAACCCAGCGCTGGCGAGGAACTTCCGGCTGGCGATGAACGAGGCTCTGGTCTACTCCCAGAGCCACCCGGACGAGATTCGTGCGTTGCTCCCGGCAGCGAGTCGGAACATCCGTCTTGCGGTCTGGAGCCCCGTCCTCGACCGCAAGAAGCTGCTCCAGCTGGCGGTGCTCGCGAAGAAGTACGAGATCATCAGCCGCCTGCCGGACATGACGAAGCTCGTGCCGGGCACGATCGCGAGCGGCGTGATCATGAAGGGCGACACCGGTGCGACCACGATCTCGCTCAAGCTGGACAAGCAGCCTGTGAAGACGCTCACGGCGGGTGCGGACACGGTCGTCGTCTCCGACCGGTCGCAGAAGCAGAACTTCCACCTCAAGGGGCCGGGAGTCGACAAGAAGACGGGGATCGTAGGGTACGGGAGAATCATCTGGACGGTCGTCTTCAGGCCGGGCACGTACCGCTACTTCTCCGACGCGAATCCGAAGCTGAAGGGATCCTTCAAGGTCGAGTCGTAAGCCGATCGAGACGTGCGGAGGGGCTGCGCTGCGCGGCCCCTCCGTCGCTTACTAGGCTAGGGGCATGCACGTCCTGGGCAGCATGGATCCCGGCTGGCTCTCGAAGGCGTACCTCGCCTATGACGAGCCGGGCGGGACGGCGGTGTTCGTCGACTCGGGCGCGCCGCTCGAGCCGTTGCTCGCGGCGGTCGACGAGCACGGGCTGACCGTCACGCACGTGCTCACCACACACGGGCACGGAGATCACATCGCCGGCCACGACGAGCTCGTCGAGCGCTTCTCGTGCCCGGTCCTGACCGACGGCGTCGAGACGGGCGGCCTGCGCTTCGAGGCGCTGCCCACGCCGGGACACTCGGAAGACGGCGTCGCGTTCGTGGCCAACGGCGAGGCGGTCTTCACCGGGGACACGTTGTTCAAGAACTCCGTCGGCGGCGGCGACTTCGAGACCGTCAAGCGATCTGTCATGGACGTGCTCATGACGCTGCCGCACGAGCTGCGCGTCTACCCGGGGCACACGGACGAGACGACGATCGGCGACGAGTGGGAGGCGAACCCGTTCGTCCGCGTCTGGCGCGGTGCCGAGCCCGAAGGCACGGAGCCGGTCACGGTCGGCGGCGAAGCGGCGACGCTCATCGTCTGGTCGCCCGACTACGACGGCAAGGGCAAGGCCTGGGTGCGCTTCGCCGACGGCCGCGACGCGATCGTCGGCGGGTCCAGAGTCGAGCGTTGAAGCTCGGCGCCGTCTTCCCGCAGACCGAGATCGGCGCCGACCCGGGCGGCGTGCGCGAGTTCGCGCAGGCCGTGGAGGAGCTCGGCTTCGACCATCTCCTCGCCTACGACCACGTGCTCGGGGCGGACGACGCGCGCCACCCGGACCTCGTCGGCCCCTATCGCTCCGAGCACATGTTCCACGAGATCCTCGTGCTCTTCGGCTATCTGGCAGGCGTGGCGCCGGGTCTGGAGCTCGTCACCGGCGTCGTCATCACGGGGCAACGGCAGACGGCGCTGCTGGCGAAGCAGGCGGCAGAGATCGACGTGCTCACGGGCGGCCGCTTCCGCCTCGGGCTCGGCATCGGCTGGAATCCCGTCGAGTACGAGGCACTGGGCATGAACTTCCACGATCGCGGCCGCCGGCTCGAGGAGCAGATCGACCTCATGCGGCGCCTGTGGACGGAGCCCGTGCTCGACTACGACGGCCGCTGGCACACGGTGACCGCCGCCGGCATCAATCCTCTGCCCGTGCAGCGGCCGATTCCCATCTGGATCGGCGGCTCGGCCGAGCGGGCGCTACGGCGGACCGCACTACTGGCCGACGGGTACTTCCCGCAGCGGCCACTCGAGGGCGGCTGGCCCGCGACGATGGAGCAGATGCGCGAGTGGGCGGAGGAAGCAGGCCGCGACTGGGCGTCGTTTGGCGTCGAGCAGCGGATCAACGTCGCAGCAGGAACGCCCGACGAATGGCGACAGACGGCTGACGAATGGCGCTCGCTCGGGGCGACGCACTTCTCGCTCGCGACCATGGGCGGTGGGCTGGCCGGGCCGGATGGACACATCGAGCGGCTGCGCGAGGCGAAGGAGGTGCTGACGTGATCGTTTCCGAGGACATCGAGCGCTACGCGGAGGAGCACACGACACCTCCCGATCCGATTCTCGCCGAGCTCGAGGCCGAGACGAGGGAGACGCTTTCGTTACCGGAGATGCTCGCTGGACCCCTCCAGGGTCGGTTTCTCGAGTTTCTCGTCTACTGCCTCGGTGCGCAGCGAGTGCTCGAGATCGGGACGTACAGCGGCTATTCCGCGCTGTCGATGGCGGCAGGGCTCGCACCTGACGGTCGGATCGATACGTGCGAGATCGACGAGCAGCGGGCGGACGTGGCTCGCCGCTACATCGCCCGCAGCCCGTATGCGGATCGCATCACCGTGCACCTCGGCCCGGCCGTGGAGACGATCGCGCGCCTCGAGGGCGAGTTTGACTTCGTCTTCATCGATGCCGACAAGACGGGCTACATCGACTACTACGAGGCCGTGTTGCCCCGACTCTCCAGGCGTGGTCTGATCGCCGCCGACAACACGCTGTCCGGCGGACGCGCAGTCGACGGCTCGCGGCCCGAGATCGTTGCCTTCAACGAGCATGTCATGAGCGACGACCGCGTGATCTCCGTCCTGCTGCCCATCCGCGACGGTGTCACGCTCATCCGCCGCCGTTCATGAAGGCGGCGAGTAGCTTGCCTTCGGCCCGGAGCTCTCGCAGCGCCGCACGCGATAGGCGCTCGTACGGCTCGAGCTCTATTCGCCCGTTGTCGTAGCGCCACGCTCCGGCGACGCGCCCGTCGACGAGAAATGTCGGCACCGACGGCGGGTTCTTCGAGGAGAAGACGATCGGGCGGTACTCCTCCGGCATGACGCCAGTCCGGCGTGCGTGGACGAGGAGAACGGCATCCCACCGCGGCAGGAAGCGCACGGGAGCCGGCGTGTCGGCAGCCGGTAACGGAGCGCGGGAGAGATCGATCAGCTCACGATCCTGCTCGTCGCGGAAGCGGCGCAGCCGCATGCGCGACGCAGGCCCGTCCAGCCGCTTCACGGGCACGCCCGCCCACGACGACACGTCGTCGAGCGTCGCGGGCCCAAAGCCACCGAGGTATCTACGGATCAGGTGCTCGAGGCCCTCGTTCTCGGTCACGTCGCACGAACCGAGCCATCGGTCCGCGAGCTCGTAGAGATCGGCGCGGCGCCGTTCCCAGGTCCCCGACGGCGGCAGCCGCACGAGCTCCACCCAGAGCGGCACGTGAGGGCTGAGCTTGCCGTCGAGCTCCCGTGCGGGCTTCGCACCGTCGGCTAATGCCTTTCGCAAAGCCTGCGCGCGGCGGCGCATGGCCGGCTTCGTCTCGCGGTCGACCCGGAGCTGCCACTCCCGCGCAGATTGCCGCAGGCCGGCCGCGTGGAGCCAGTACTCGCGAGCCGAGACGAGATGGATGGTCGTCCGCATCAGCGTCCCCTGCACGACCGTTCGCCGCTCGAGGGCCCGATTCAGCTGCTCGCGGCGGAAACCCTCGACGCAGGACCAGAGCCGGATGTAGGCGTTGGGCGCGTACTGGTTCTGGATCCCGCCCATATGCTCGAGCGCGCGGGGGATGGGGAGCCTCCGGCGCTCGAGGAGGAGCTGGCGCGCGAGCAGTGCGCGGTTCAGCTCCCGCTCGGTGAGCACGCGGTCGCTCACGGGAGAAACTCGAGCAAGCGCTCGCCCTCTGCCTCGAGCTCGCGCCGGTTCGCCGCCGACAGGCGTGTGAAGGGCTCGAGGATGAAGCGCCGCTTCTCGACCTTCCACTTCCCTGCCACGAAGCCGTCGACCAGGAACGTCTGCGCGACGTCCCCGTTCGGGGCGATCACGCGTTTCCGATATGCATCGGGAAGGATCCGGCTCCGTTCCGGCGGCGCGTAGCCGAGGAGCGGTGAGTCCCATTTCGCAAGCAGCCGTGCCGGGGCTGGTGTGTCCGGCGAAGGGAGCCTCCCACGTTCGAGGTCGTAGAGGCGACGACCCGCCTCGTCGCGAAACGTGCGAGGGGCGACGGTGTCGAGGACTGTGCGGATCGCCGGCGTCGTGACGCCGAGCCACGACGCCATGTCGTCCACTGAGGCCGGGCCGAACGCGGCGACGTACCGCGCGATGGCGTGTCTCATCGGAGGGGAAGGAATTGCTGGAAGCGGGCCGACCCATCGCTCGTAGGGCGTGAACTGCGCGCCGCGGTGGAAGCCGAACGTCCCCGACGGCGGCAGGTGGACGAGCCGCGCATGCATGAATCCGACCGTCCACAACGGCCAGATCTCGCCCTGCCTGATCGGGCGGTTCGCGAGGCTGATCGCGAGCGACCGCCACTCGTCCCACGTCTGCGGCCCCTCCGTCGTGGCTTCCCGCAAGCGCTCGGCCACTGCGTCTAGGTCGACAGGAAACTGCCGCTCGAGCTTCGAGCGGCGTGCGTCGACGATTGCCGCCGCGTATGCCGGGTAGTCGGCGCTCGAAACGAGGTGGAGGGTGGAGCGCATGAGCGTCGCCTTCACGACTCTCTTCTGAGCGAGAGCGCGCTCGAGCTGCGGAATCCGGAAGCCCTCCAGCCGCGTCCAGAGGGCGATGTACGGCGCGGGCGACCACTGGGCCTGCAGGGCGCCGAGGCGCTCGATCGCACGGGCCACGGGCAGGCGCGCTCTCTGCAACAACAGTTGTCGTGAGAGCAGCGCGCGATTCAGCTCCCGCAGGGTGAGGACGCGTTCCGCCATCGCGTGAAGTTATCTTCCTGTCATGGCCGTCAAGCTCCACCGCTGCTCGTTCGGCTGGCTCCAGTTCGACATCTGCTCGCGCGTACAAAGCGCTCTCGACGACATGGGCATCGAATACGAGGTCGTCTCGCACCCGATCTCGCGCCGGAAGAGGCAAGGAATCATCGAGCTCTCGGGGCAGAAGTACTACCCCGTGATCGAGTTCGAGGACGGTTCGATCTACCGCGAGCAGTCGAAGGACATGGCGGCCACGATCCGCGCCGGCAAGCTCGACGAGAAGCGGGGGACCCCGGCTACGCCGGACTAGCCCGATCCAGTAACTGCAGTAGCTCATGCGCCGCCAGTTCGACCTCCTTGTGCCGCCACTCCGCCGGGCGGTACACGCACGCGATCAGGCCCGTGCGGTGCAGTCGCCGTAAGTCGCCGTAGACGAAGCTCGCTTGACGGCACCTTCGTTGACTTCGTAGGAGGCCACTAGCTCGATTGTGCCGCTCCGACAAGCCTGACACGGGCCTGCCTGGCTACCTCACTTCACTATGTATAGTGGAGGCGTCCACGATCCGGGAGGTATGCGATGACCGTCATCGACGAACTGCTGGAAAGCGCGGAGAGCTACCGCGAGGGGTTTCAGAAAGGCGACCTCGCTCTCCCGCCGGCGCGGAGGGTGGCCATCGTCGCCTGCATGGACGCGCGGTTGAACCCCTACGGACTGCTCGGGCTGAACGAGGGCGATGCGCATGTCATCCGCAACGCCGGCGGCGTGATCACCGATGACGAGATCCGCTCCCTGGCGATCTCACAACGGCTGCTGGGAACCAAGGAGATCATGCTGATCCACCACACCGATTGCGGCATGCTCACGTTCACGGACGAGGAGTTCCGCCGACAGGTTCAGGAGGACACGGGGCTCAAGCCGCACTGGACCGTCGAGGCTTTCGACGACCTCGAGGAGGACGTGCGCCATTCGATCGCGCGCATCAAGGCAAGCCCGTTCATCCCGCACAAGGACAGCATCCGAGGCTTTGTCTACGACGTCGAAACGGCAGAGCTGCGGGAAGTGACCTAGCCCCCTTCCGCAACGCCGGCAGGACGGGAACATCGCACCCCGGAGACGAGGGGGGACGTCATCGTGAGCCGAACCACGTAGTCAGCGCGTCGCGCAATCCGGTGTCTGTTCCGTCCCCTACCCAGGCGACGTATCCATCGGGTCGGATCAGAACAGCGGCGGGGGCGGCTACGTGCCCCAGGACCGGAAGCTCCCAATTGCCGTGATATTCGGCGTCGATCGCCAACACTCGGTCTGCCCATGGCGAGGTATCACAAGCCCAGGGCTTGCCGAGGTTCAGCTGGACCGCTTGGGCGTTGTGGAGCAGGGTGAAGAGTCGCGTCGTGCCATTGGCGGTGACGAGGTCGAGATCGGGCATGCGGCGCCCGAGCAGCGGGTGCCCTTCGCCGAGGTCGTAATGAATGCCCAGACCGGACATCTCCGCGGCGAGTCGCTTGCGCGGCTCGTCCATGCTCAGCAGCTCGGAAATGATCTCGCGCAAGGCGTCGGTACGGTCGTCGCCGCGAAGGAGCACGGTCTGCGCCATCGTGTTGCGCAGTACGCGGGCAGCCACCGGGTGCCGCTCGGCGTGGTAGGTATCCAGGAGGCTTTCCGGGGACGTCCGGTTGACCACCTGGGCCAGCTTCCATCCCAGATTCACCGCATCCTGCACACCGGTGTTGAGGCCCTGTCCACCCACCGGGGAGTGCACGTGCGCCGCGTCGCCCGCAAGCAGCACGCGTTCCTTCCGGTAGGACGCCGCCTGACGGGTCATGTCTGTGAACCGGGAGATCGAGGTGGGACTGTGGATCCCGTAATCCGTCCCGTAGACGGCGACAAGCGCCCGGCTGAGATCGCGCAGGGTGGGCTCGCTGGTTTGTCCGATGTGCTGTTCGGTCACCATGACCCGCACCAGGCCCCGGTCCATGAAGACCACCTCGCCGTCGCGGATCTCGTACTCCAGCCGACCGAACGCGTGGACGCCGAGGGGGTCGCGGCGGGTGCCCCATTCCGGCTCGTCGGCGATCTCGACCTCGGCGATCAGGAGGCTCGTCGTCGGTTCCCACCCGGGGAACTCGATGCCGGCCGCTTTACGGATCAGACTGCGGCCCCCGTCGCACCCGACGAGATACTCCGCCCGCAGCGACTGGCCGGCGGACACCTCGACGCCGACGCCGGTGTCGTCCTGCGCGATGCCTGTCACCTCACGTCCGCGATGGATCGGTACCGCGAGCTCGGCGACCCAGTCGGCCAGTATTCGCTCGATGTGGTTCTGCCACAGCCCGAGCCCGTAGTTGTGCCGGGTGGGAAAGTCGCTGATGTCCAACGGGTTCCAGGCGAACCCCGCGACCTGAGCCACCTGCCCCTCCGAAAGGAACCGATCGGCGATTCCACGCTGATCGAGAATCTCGATCGTGCGGGAGTGCAGACCACCTGCGCGCGAGCCGGGGAGGTCCTGGCCGGCGCGCCGCTCGACGATGGCAACGTCGACCCCCGCCAGCGCCAACTCGCCCGCCAGCATCAGCCCTGTCGGACCTCCTCCGGCGATCACCACCGCATGCTCGGTCATAGCCACTCCGACGTTATCCCGCACGACCCGGGGCTTGCCGGATAGGTTGGGCCCGCTGTGCCTGGTGCGCTGCTCAGCGAGATTCGCGTGGTCAACTTCCGCAGCGCGCGCCGACTCGAGCTCCGGCCGGGACCGATCTGCGCGTTCATCGGCGAGCCGGGGGCCGGAAAGTCCAACGTACTCCTGGCCATACGTGCGCTTCTCGACGCGAGCTTCGACGTCTCGACGGCCGACGTAACGTTCGGTCGACGCGGGCTCTCGATCGAGGCGACGCTCGAGGACGGTCGCACGATCTCGCTCGACGACCGCTCCGGAGCGCCGCCGATCGTCCACTTTCCAACCACCCTTCGCGGGGGTGACCTCGTGTCGGGCTCGGCCGACTCTCCGTCCGCGGAGGCTGTTCACGGCGCGATCCAGGAGGCGCTCGCCCGCGCGCCGGCGCCTCGCGTTGCCCTCATCCGCGGGCTCGACGCCTGCGCGGCCGAGTCCTCGGGCGTCGTCTTCGCAATCGAGGAACCGGAGCTGTTTCTCGCACCGCACGCGCACCGGTATCTACGCCGGCTCATCCGGCGGCTCGCAGAGGGCGGCAATCAGATCTTCTTCACCACGCACGCGCCGGGCCTGCTCAGCCTCGCGGCGCTCGAGGAGGTCAACCTCGTCACCCGCGACGAAGTTGGCGTGACTGCGGTTGAGCGGTTGCGCCCGATTCACGTCGACGACGCGTTTCGGGTCATGTGCGAGTTCGACGCGGAGCGCTCCGAGCTCTTCCTCTCGCGGGCGGCGATCCTCGTCGAAGGCATGACCGAGAAGATCACCCTGCCGTTCGTCTTCCAAGCGCTCGGCCACGATCCCGACGGTGAGCAGATCTCGATCGTCGAGTGCGGTGGCAAGGCGAATATGCCGCTGTTCATCGAGATCTGTCGACGAGCACGGATTCCGTTCGTGGTCGTCCACGACAGCGATCTCCGGCCCGATCGCGAGCCGCTGGAAGACAACCTGGCGCTCAATGCGCTCATCCGTCGGCTGGCCGGCGCGCGGCGAACCATCGTGCTCGAGCCGGACTTCGAGGGAGTCGCCGGATTTCACGGAAGGGGACCCAAGCCCGAGCGTGCGTGGTTCCACCTGGCGCAGGCGCCCCTCGACGAACTGCCCGAGCCCCTCGTGCGCGCGGTGCAGCTTGCGCTCGACCTCGCGCGCCCGCACAAACCGACCTACAGCTGAGCCAGCTAGCGCTCGAAGAACCGGCGCGGGTTCCCGATCATCAGCTCGTCGATCTGGTCGTCCGTGACTCCAGCGCTCCGCAGGAGCGGCAAGACCTTGGTCGAGATGTGAAGGTAGCTCGGCTTCTCGTTGGCGAACGCCGGGTCGCCGACCATGAAGTCGATGAAGCAGGCGGCGTCGTGGGAGAGGTGGACACGGTCGCCGTACCCCTCAGCCAGCAATGCGAGCAGCGTCTCGATACGCCGCTCGTCCGGGTTGAAGTGCTCGATGTTGAAACGGTCGCAGCCGAGCCAGGCGCCGGTGTCGGCGATCGCGCGGAGGTAGGAGAGGTCGTTGCTGTCACCGGCATGGGCGATCACGATGCGCGTCGGATCGACGCCCGCGTCGGTCAATGCCTCGAGCGCCAGCAGGCCCGTGCCCGCTGCCGCGTTCGTGTGCACCATCACCGGCACGCCCGTCTCGATCGCCGCTGCCGCCACCGCCGTCAGGACGCGCGGGATGTCCCCGACGATTCCGTGACGCTCGACGGCGCACTTGAGGAAGGCGGCCTTGACGCCGGTGTCGTCGATCCCGTCACGGATCTCTCGCACGAACAGCTCGGCGATCGCGTCCACGCTGCGGTAGGCGAGGAAGTTCGGTAGCTCGAGAAACGCGTACACACCGGTGGCGACTATGAGGTTGACCTCGCCATTGATGCGCTGTAGCCGCGGGATGTGGCGACCCAGGCCGTAGGCCGTCGCGTCGACGATCGTCTCGATGCCGGCGGCGCGGACGGCGCGCAGCTTCTCGACCGCATCCGCGACACGTACGTCCTCGTCCCAGTACTCGCCCCACACGTGCCCGAAGTTCTGGAGTGCTTCCGGCTGGAGGACGAACACGTGCTCGTGCATCAGCGTCCGGCCCAGCGCCGAGACATCGACCGGTCCGCGCACCGTCTCGACCGTGCTCACCCGGCAATCCTAAGGCTGGGTCGGCGGCCTATCCTGAGGGGCGGAGCGATGGTGACGGCCGACGACGTCTGCGCCTTCGCGCGCACGCTTCCTCGGACGAACGAGGGGCTCGTGCGCGGCCAGGTGAAGTTCCGCATCGGGCGGATCGTCTATCTGGCCCTGTCACGGGACGGCTCGACGATGGGCTTCGCGTTCCCCAAGGAGCTGCGCGAAGCTCTCATCGAGTCCGAGCCCGAGAAGTTCTCTCTACCGCGTCAATCCGACATGCGCTACCACTGGGTTCACGTCCGGCTCGACGCGATCGACGTCGACGAGATGTACGAGCTCGTCGAGGATGCCTGGGCCTT
The DNA here is from genome assembly GCA_963711315.1 of uncultured Actinomycetes bacterium. Lineage (GTDB taxonomy): Bacteria > Actinomycetota > Thermoleophilia > Gaiellales > Gaiellaceae > PALSA-612. The sequence goes on along the minus strand of CAVQDQ010000003.1, from coordinate 581,369 downwards.
CACCGTGCCCAAGAGCGTGATCGAGGAGTACCTTGCGTTCAGGTCAGGCCGAGCAGCCGGGCAGCGTTCTCCTTCAACACCAGAGGCCGCACGTCGTCCTTGAAGGCAGCCTGCTCGAAGTCCGCGAGCCAGCGGTCGGGAGTGATCAGCGGGAAGTCGGAGCCGAAGAGCACCTTCGTCTTGAGCTGGGTGTTGGCGTACTGGATGAGCTGCGGCGGGAAGTACTTCGGCGACCAGCCGGAGAGGTCGATCCAGACGTTCGCCTTGTGCAGGCAGATCGAGATCGCCTCGTCCTGCCAGGGGAAGGACGGGTGCGCCAGGACGATCTGCAGCTCAGGGAAGTCGGCCGCGACGTCGTCGAGCGCCATCGGGTTCGAGTACTTCAGGCGGAAGCCGCCGCCTCCCTTGAGGCCTGTGCCGATGCCACTGTGGCCGGTGTGGAAGAGCGCCGGTAGTCCCGCCTCGGCGATAACCTCGTACAGGGGGTAGGCGCTCGGGTCGTTGGGGTGGAAGGCCTGGAGGTTGGGATGGAACTTGAACCCCTTGACTCCGTGGTCGGCGATCAGGCGCCGGGCACGCGCGACGGCGTCCGGCCGCCCCGGGTCGACACTTGCAAACGCGATGAGCACATCAGCGTTCGCGGCGGCTGCCTCCGCGATCTCCTCGTTCGGAATCGGCGGAATGCCGCTATGCGCCTCCCAGTCGACGGTGAACACGACCGCGGCCATGCGCCGCTCGCGGTAGTACTCCGCGACGTCGTCGACGGTAGGGAGGGCCTGGTCGCTGCGGAAGTAGCTCCGTGCGGCCTCGCGCAGCGCGGGCGGCATCGGGTCGGCGCCGGCTCGGGACAGCTCCGTGTGGACGTGCACGTCGATGGCGTCTATGGCGTCGAGGTCGATCACGGCGACACCGTACCCAGTTCGTCCTGGAGGGCCGCGCCCCACGAGAGGAGATCCCACTCCGCGCACGGGCGGCCGATCAGGGACACGCTCGTCGGTAGGCCGCTCCGGCCGCCGACGCCGGTGGGGAGCGAGACCACCGGGAACCCCGTCCAGTCCCAGTAGTGGGTCAGCGAGAGGTCGTCGAGATCGCCGAACGGCTCCTCGTAGCCGCGGCCGCGGAGGGGCGCAACTATCGGGATCGTCGGCTCGACGACGACGTCGATCCGGTGCTCTGTGAGCCAGTCGAGCCAGGCGGCAGTGTCCTCGGCTCGACCGCTCTGGCCGGCGATGTATTCCTCCGCGGTCATCGCCCGCTGCTCTGCGTGCTCGAGGCGGGCGCGATTCGATAAGCGATACGCCTCACGGAGGTGCTCGAAGCGGCGGTGGTAGGGGAGCATCTCCGTCAGCACGAGGTCGAAGAACTCTTCGACCACGTCCAGGCGGGCCGCCGGAGCCGGTGGCTCGACGAGCTCACCCGGAAGGGCCTGGAGCGCACGGTCGAACCCGTCGGCGACGTCCGGGTCGAGCTCTGCGATCCGTGGAGAGAGGGCGTAGCGGCGCAAGACGCCGCGCTCGCGAGGCGGATCGACACCGGCGAGCACCGCGAGCAGCGGCTCGCAATCGCGCACGCTGCGGGCCATCGGCCCGGCATGGTCGAACGTCGGCGAGAGCGGGACGATGCCGCGCATTGGGACGAGACCGCGGGTCGGCTTGATCGTCGACGTTCCGCACTCCGCCGAGGGGATGCGGAGGGAGCCGGCGGTGTCGGTGCCGGTTGCCGCCGCGACCTGGCCGGACGCGAGCGCAGCGGCCGAACCGCCGCTGGAGCCGCCCGCCGAGCGCTCGAGCGCCCACGGGTTGCCGACCTGGTCGGTCGTCCCGCCGCAGGCGAACTCGTGCGTGTGCAGATGGCCGAGCAGCACCATCCCCTCGGCGGAGAGCCGCGCCCACGCGTCACAGTCGCGCTCAGGCACTTCGTCGAGCACGCCGCTCGACGCGGTCAGCGGTTTGCCGGCGACGGCGTACAGGTCCTTCAGCCCGATCGGGACACCGCAGAGCCTTGGCGCGCCACCGGCGGCGAGCCGCTGGTCTGCGGTCGAAGCCGCAGCGAGCGCATCCTCCTCGTAGACGCGCGCCCAGGCGTTGATCGAGTCGGGGTCGCCGTCGTGGCTGTGTACGCCGTCCCGCTCGTGGATACGAGAGAGGCACGCAGCGACCAGCTCGCGAGAGGAAAGCGTGCGTGCTTCGAGCGCCGCGGCTGCTTCCAGTACTCCTAGCTCGGCCGGACCGGTCATGTCGTCGATCATTTCACCTCAGCTTCCAAGCCTCGGTCGTGCCCGTGCTATACACGGCTGCGCATGGCCCACCGCACGAAACCGCCGTTCCGCGCCGACCACGTGGGGAGCCTGCTCCGCCCGCCGGCGCTGCTTCAGGCACGCGAGGACCACGCCGAGGGGCGCATCGACGGCGACGGTCTACGTGCGACCGAGGACGAGGCGGTCCGCGAGGCCGTGAAGATGCAGGAGGACGTCGGGCTGAGCGTGGCCACGGACGGCGAGTTCCGCCGAGCCTCCTGGCACATGGACTTCATCTACCAGCTGGGCGGCGTCGTGCGGCATCCGGAGGAACGTCTGACGGTCGAGTTCCACTCGAGCGAGGGCGACCTCGAGGCGGTGTTCTCCGGCATGCATGTCGAGGGCAAGCTCGGGCTTCCGCACACGATCTTCGGCGACGACTTCGCTTTCCTGCGAGAGGCCGTGGACGGTGCCACTCCCAAGCTCACCATTCCTTCTCCCAGCATGGTCCACTACCGCGGCGGGCGGGCATCGATCGATCCCCGTGTTTACCCGGACCTCGGGGCGTTCTGGGTCGACCTGACGGCGGCCTACCGCGAGGAGGTACGAAGGCTGGGTGAGCTCGGCTGCACGTACCTCCAGCTCGACGACACGAGTCTCGCCTACATGAACGATCCCGACCAGCGGAAGTACGTCGCGTCGATCGGGGGCGACCCGGTCCACCAGCACGAGGAGTACATCCGCCACATGAACGAAGCGCTCGCGGGCCGGCCGGCCGGGATGGCCGTCACGACGCATCTCTGCCGCGGGAACTTCCGCTCGTCATGGGTGGCCGCCGGCAGCTACGACTTCGTCGCCGAGGCCCTCTTCAACGAGCTCGAGGTCGATGGGTACTTCCTCGAGTGGGACGACGAGCGCTCCGGAGGCTTCGAGCCGCTGCGCTTCATGCCGAAAAGCAAGGTTGCGGTGCTCGGGCTCGTGACCACGAAGCGCGGAGAGCTCGAGTCGAAGGACGAGCTCAAGCGGCGGATCGAAGAGGCAGCGACGTACGTCGACCTCGACCAGCTCTGCCTGTCGCCTCAGTGCGGCTTCGCCTCCACGTTCGAGGGCAATGAGCTCACGGTCGAGCAACAGGCGGCCAAGCTCCGCCTCGTCGTCGAAGTGGCCGACGAAGTCTGGGGCGCTTGAGCACCGTTCGAGAGGCGACGTTCGACGTCTTCCGCCGGCGCGGGCTGACGACGATGTTCGCGAATCCGGGATCGACGGAGGTGCCCTTCCTCGCCGGCCTGCCGGACGACATCCGTTTCATCCTTGGGCTGCACGAGGCCGCCGTGGTCGGGCTCGCTTCAGGCCTAGCGATCGGCAGTGGTCGGCCGGCTCTCGTCCTCCTGCACACGACGGCCGGGCTCGGCACGGGGGTCAGCGCCCTCGCGACCGCTCGTGTGAACCGCGCGCCGCTCGTCGTCGTCGTGGGACAGCAGGACCGTCGCCATCTCGCCTACGAGCCGTTCCTCGCCGGGAAGCTGGCCGGCCTCGCCGGGGAGTATCCCGTCAGCGTCGACCAGCCAGCCAGAGCACAGGACGTTCCGGCCGCGGTCGAGCGGGCATTTCACGCGGCGGAGGCGAAACGCGGACCGGCGCTCGTGATCGTGCCGATGGACGACTGGGATGAGCCTGCCGACGAGGAGCGCGAGCCGGCGGCCGCGTTCGGGCCCGTCCTGCGGGGAGCCACCGCCGACCCCGAGGCTGTCGACGCGCTCGCGAGCTTCCTCGCGGAGGCGAAGTCACCAGCGCTGGTCGTGGGTGCGGGCGCCGACAACCCGGAGACCTGGGCGGCGCTCGTCGAGTTGGCAGAGCGCCTCGCGGCCCCCGTCTTCCAGGAGTCGTTCGGAGGCCGCGCCGGATTCCCGCAGGACCACCGGCTGTATCGCGGAGTTCTGCCGGCCGAAAGGGCGAGATTGTGCGAGCGGCTGGAGCCGTACGACGCGATCTTCGTAATCGGCGCTCCGGCGTTCCGTCAGGCGCCGTACGTGCCGGGTCGCTTCACCGCGCCGGGAACGAGGATCGCGGTGCTCGGCGACGATCCCGACGAGCTGCACCGGAGCCCTGCGGAGCTGGCGGTGCTCGCTACGCCGGCCGCCGTGTGCGCGGAGCTTGCCGACCGCGTGCCCGCGCGCGACGTTGAGGCACCGGAGCCGTTTCGGCCTCCGCCTCCGCCGGATCCGCCCGACCCCGGTGATCCGCTCTCGGCGAGCCACGTGCTCGCCGCGCTGGCTGAGCGGTTGCCGCGGAACGCCGTCGTCGTCGAGGAAGCGCCGGTCGACCGCCCCGACATTCACGCGCGCCTGCCGGCACGCGAGCCACTCGGCTACCTCAGCGCAGCCCACGGCGGCCTCGGCTTCGCCATGCCGGCGGCCGCCGGAGTGCGCATGGCCTTGCCGCGCCGCCCTGTCGTGGCCGTCGTCGGAGACGGCTCGGCCATCTACGGCGTCCCGGTCGTATGGAGTGCCGCGCACTACCGGATCGGCGCATTCTTCGTCGTCCTCTCGAACGAGCGCTACGCCGTCATGGACCGGCTCGTCGAGCGCCACGGAGGCACCGGTCCCTGGCCCGCGTTCGCCGAAGTCGAGCTGGCGACGATCGCGCGCGGCTTCGGCTGTGACGCTCGGCGGATCACCACTCACGACGAGCTGATCTCGTCGCTCGACGAGGTCGTGCCAACGCTCGTGGAACGAGACGAGCCGCTCGTGCTGGACGTCCTCGTCGCGCCCACGTTGGATTTCGCGCCGTAGGATGTCGTACTTGCACGGGCGGTCGCGATCGAGAATGATTCACACGATCGTCAACAATCCGCCGGTCGCGGCGTGATGATCGGCCGGGTCGGATCGTCCACCAACGCTCTACGAAAGGAGCAACGATGAGGTTTCGGAGGGCAGCTATCGCGCTCGCACTCCTCGTTGGGGCGCTCGTCATGGCGACGATCGCGATCGGCGCGAGCTCGACGCCGGCCCAAAAAGTCGTGGGCTCGGGAAAGCAGACCAAGACGAACAGCGTGTGCGGGCTCGGTACCGGCAAGAAGGCGACCGGTCCGAAGATCAAGCTCGGCGCAATCGCGACGAAGCAAGCGGGAACGGACTTCACGGACATCCCCGTCATGGCGAAGGCGTACTTCGACTGCGTCAACAACAACGGAGGCATTCACAACTACCGCATCGACTACACGATCGAGACCGATCAGACCGACCCCGGCCAGATCGCCGCGCTCGCGAAGAAGCTCGCCGAATCCACGAAGGTCGTGGGCATGGTCGGCAACACGAGCATCTTGGAATGTTCGATTAACCACAAGTACTGGGAGGCGAGGGGCTTCTACGTGATCGCGTCGGGCATCGCTCCCGAGTGCTACGGCAAAACGACCAACTACTCGTCGATCAACATGGGTCCGCGCTACAGCTCCGACGGTGCGGTCCAGTACGTCATCAAGCAGGGCGTCGACAAGATCGTCTTCGATCAGTCGAACGTCCCCGGTACGGGCTACATCGCGGCTGGGCCGATCGCGGTCGCCAAGGCCGCCAAGGTCCCGATCCAGACCTTCACGGACACCGTGCCCATCCAAGACGCGAACTCGGTTGCCGTCAAGCTCGTGCAGGCGGCGGGGTCCAACGGGGCTGTCGTCCTGAACTTCACGCCCGACCAGGCGACCCTCATCCTGCAGGCCGCACAGAAGCTAGGCCTGACGACCAAGGTCAAGGCGTGGGGCTGCTCGACGCCGTGCAACTTCGACTTCCTCGCAGGAATACTCGGGCCGGCATGGGCAAACATCTTCGGCATCAACGCCGAGCTGAATCTGGTGACCGCGCCGGGGCCAGACAGCAAGCTTTACCGCCAACTGGCCGCGACGACGAAGCTGGGCCTGGGGCTCTCGAGCTTCAGCCAGATGGGCTTCGTGGCCGGGAGGATCGCCACTGCTGCCCTCCTCAACATGAAGCCTCCGTTCACGCAGAAGAGGGTGAACGCTGCCTTCCTCGGCGTGACCAACTTCCACACGGACATCCTCTGCAACCCGTGGTACTTCGGGAAGGTTGCGTACCACTTGCCGAACAACGTCGACCGCACGGTCACCCCGAACGGCAAGGACCGGATGGTTCTCAAGGAAGCCTGTTTCAAGATCTCCGCGGCCGATCCGGACATTGCGAAGGTCCGCGTGATCGAGAAAAAGAACCCGCAGCTGACCAAGGGCAAGGCGTACCCGCTCCAGGGAAGGTAGGAAAGCAAGGAGGCAGATAGGTCACAGATCAGGGCGCCCGTAGAGTCCGATGTTTCCGAGTCACCAGGACTTCTACCCGTACGTCGTCACCGGCCTGGCGCTAGGCGGTGTCTACGCGCTGTCCGGCGTGGGCATCGTGGTGCTCTACCGGGCGACGGGCGTGTTGAACCTCGCGTTCGGAGCCATCGGCGCCATGGGCGCTCTGATCGCCTGGACACTCATCAACCACCACGGCGTTCCCGAGTGGGCGTCGTATCTCGTGTGCGTCGCCTTCGGCGGCCTCGTCACCCTTGCCTACGGTGTCGTCTTGGGGCCTCGGCTCGCCCGCCGTGATCCCCTGGTGAAGGCCACGGGCACGTTGGGACTCACCCTGATTCTGCTCGGGCTCATGTCGTACTTCTGGACCGGTGTGATCGCGAGGACAATGTCCCTGCCGAGCAGCGGTCCCGACTACACGTATCACGTCGGCTTCGCCGACGTCAACGTCACGATGACCCAGATCATCGCGCTCGCGTTCGGCGTGCTCGTGACGATCCTCGTAGGCGTGTTCCTGCGCTACACGAGGCTCGGCACGGCGATGCGGGCGCTCGCCGACGACCGGGAGATCGCCTCGACGCTCGGCGTGCCGGTGCGGCGGGTGGAAGCCGTGGCCTGGCTCGGCTCGGGCCTGCTCGCCGGGGCAGCCGGCGTCCTGCTGGCCGACCTCGTGGGTTTGGATTCGGTCACCCTGACCTTCCTCGTCGTCTCGTCGCTCGCGGCGGCGCTGATCGCGCGCCTGCGCTCGCTCGTGGCAACGTTGTTCGCGGGGCTCGCGGTGGGTCTCGCCTCGGCGCTCCTTACGCCGATTCTGCTCTGGCCGAACGCGACGTTCTCGCTCTCGCGCTACAGCGGCGGGGCACCCTTCGTGATCGCGATCGTCACGCTGCTCATCCTGGCACGCCGCCGCGTCGTGTCCGTTTCGCGGACGGAGGGGTAGCGAGTGAAATGGAACCTGGAGCGGCCGACGGCCGTCCGCGTGGTCCTCATCGCCGGGCTGCTCGCCTTCGTGCTGTTCGCGCTCCCGGCCTTGCTCAGCCCCTTCTGGATCGACATCCTGATACTCGTCGCGATCTACTCGATTGTGGCTCTCGGGCTCAACCTCCTCTTCGGACGTGTCGGACTGGTCTCGCTCGGCCAGATCGCGCTCCTGGCGGTCGGCGGCTGGTTTGCGGCGCGATTCTTCTTCTTGACGAGCCTGCCCTTCCCGATCGTGCTCCTGCTCGCGGGAGTGATCACCGCAGCGATCGGCACGCTGATCGGCCTGCCCGCGCTGCGACTGAGCGGCCTCCATCTCGCGGTGATCACCCTCATGTTCGCAGGGCTGGTCTACATCGTGCTGCCGACCGTCAATTTCCCCAACGGAGGGGGCGGTGTCCTGGGCAACACGCAGTCGTCGCTGGGAGGCTCCGCCATTCGGCGCCCCGGGATCGCGGAGGGTGGCGATGCCTACTACCGCTACACGGTGATCGTGGCGGCGATCATGTTCCTGGTCGCTCTCGCACACGTATCGTCCAAGACCGGCCGCGCCTGGGCGGCGATCCGCCAGAGCGAGCCGGCCGCGCTCGCGGCGGGGGTCAACGTCACGCTCTACAAGCTCTACGCCTTCACGCTGGCCTCGTTCATGACCGGTGTGGCCGGTGGTCTCTACGCGGCCGATGTGGGCAAGCTCTACAGCTATCAGTTCTCACCTGCGAACACGATCGACTCCGTAGTCCTGCTGGCGGTAGTGCTCATGGGCGGGATCTTCAGTCTGTGGGGAGCCGTGGTCGCGGCGGTGCTGCAGAAGCTCCTCCCCGAGCTACTCAAGAACTGGTTCGACTTCTTCGTGGAGAATCCTGACTTCCTGTTGGTGATCTTCGGCGTCGGGCTCCTCCAGGTGCTCGTGACGGCGCCCGAGGGCATCGTCACGCAGTTCCCGAAGGACATGAAGAACCTCGGCCGGCTGCTGATGAAGCCGTTTCGCCGCCGCTCGGGCGAGGCGAAGGGGCCGCCGTGATCGAGGTCGACGGTCTGACCGTTCGCTTCGGAGGTGTGACGCCGATCGACGACATGACGGTCTCGTTCGCCGAGGGCACGTGCGGACTGATCGGCCCTAACGGGGCAGGCAAGACGACGTTCTTCAACGTGCTCAGCGGGTTCGTGTCCCCCGCGACAGGCTCGGTGCGTGCATTCGGCGCGGACCTCCTGAAGATGGCCGACTACCGGCGGGCGCGCTGGGGCCTGCGACGGACGTTCCAGCAAGAGCAGGCGATCGAGAGACTGTCCGTGTTCGACAACGTCGCGATGATCCACGAGCACACGGGTGGGGGCCGTTCCTCCCGGCGAGGCGACGTAATGGATGCGCTCGCCTTCGTCGGCCTCGAGGAGCTCTCAGAGCAGAAGGTCGGCGGCGTGAGTGCCGGTGCGCGGCGTCTCGTCGAGCTGGCCCGAGCCGTCGTGGGCAGGCCTCGCGTCGTGCTGCTGGACGAGCCGGGCGCAGGTCTTCCGGAGGAGCAGACAGAGCACCTCGGCCAGGTGATCCAGGCAATTCCGGAGCATTTCGACGCACTCGTCGTCCTCGTCGACCACGACATGAGCCTTGTCTCGGCGTGCTGCGAGACGACGGCCGTGCTCGACTTCGGCAAGCTGATCGCCTCGGGCCCGACGGCTGAAGTCCTGCGTGACGAGCACGTGATGCGCGCATACCTGGGCACGGAGGAAGTGCTGTGAGCGCCCCCAACGGTGCGGCGCTCCGCGTGGATGGGCTGTCCGTTCCGCGCGGTGGCAGAACCGTCGTGCACGACGTCACGCTCGAGATCCCGCCGCACGAAGTGACCACGCTGCTCGGCGCCAACGGAGCGGGGAAGTCGACGCTCGTGCTCGCCGTTGCGGGCGTGCTTCGTCCGACCGCCGGCAAAATCACGCTCGGAGATCGAGACCTCACCCGGCGCCGTCCCGAGCGGATACGGGCGGCCGGCGTTGCGGTCGTTCCCGAGGGCAGACGCCTTCTGCCAGGGCTCACGGTCGAGGACAATCTCAAGGTCGCGACGTACTCGTTGTCACGTGAGCAGCGGCGAGACGGGGTCGCCTACGCGCTCGAGCTCTTCCCGGAGCTCGAGAAGCGTTGGCAGGCGCCCGGCCGTCTGTTGTCGGGGGGCGAGCAGCAGATGCTCGTCCTTGCCCAGGCACTTGTCTCTCGGCCCCGGGCGCTGCTCGTCGATGAGCTCTCGCTCGGACTCGCTCCGGTTGTCGTGAAGCGCCTGGTACCCACCATCGAGTCCGTCGCCGCCTCCGGCGTCGGGGTACTCCTGATCGAGCAGTTCGCGAACCTCGCGCTCTCGCTTGCCAACAGGGCCTACGTGCTCGAAGGCGGGCGGATTCGCTATGAAGGCACCGCCGAAGAGCTCAAGGCCAACCCCGACGTGCTGCACACTGCGTACCTCATGGGTGCCTGAGGCTCCGATGCGCGCGGCGGTCACGCAGGCTCGAAAGACGATCCGGATCGTCAACCTGCCCGACCCGGGCGAGCCGGGCGAAGGCGAGGTCGTTGTCAGGCCGGAAGCGGTCGGCCTCTGCGGGTCGGACTTCCACTACTTCCTCGGCCACATCGGCTCGGTGGAGGAGTCGAAGCTCTATCCCCGCATATTCGGGCACGAGGCCGCTGGCATCCTGGACGCGGTCGGGCCCGGCTGCTCACCGGAGCTCCGGCCCGGTGAGCGGGTCGCGATGTGGCCGCTCGTTGCCTGCGGTCACTGCTACCCGTGCCGGATCGGGCGCAGCAACGCCTGCGTCAACATCAGTCTGATCGGGGTGCACACGGATGGAGCGCTTCAGGACCGCCTGCGCATTCCCGCCACACAGGTCTTTCCGGTCGGAGACCGCGATCCGGCGGCGGCAGCGCTCATCGAGCCGGTGTCCATAGCCGTCCGCGCAATCGTCCGCGGCCGGGTGGCGGAGGGCGAGAAGGTGGTCGTCTTCGGCGCTGGACCGATCGGTCAGGCCATCACAGTCGCTGCCGTCGACAAGGGTGCGTCCGTGCTGCTCGTCGACCGCGTGCAGAGCCGGCTCGAGCGAGGAGCGACGATGGGGGCCGACGTGCTCATAGTCGCGGAAGGGGAGGATCCCGTCCCCGCCGCGCTCGAGTGGTCGGGCAGTGACGGGCCCGCAGTGGTGTACGAGGCGACCGGCGCCGCCCAGGTGGCACGTACGGCCGTGAAGCTCGTGGCACAAGCGGGCCGGGTGGTCATCGTCGGGCTCGGCCACGACGACGTTCCGCTGCGGATCTCCGACCTCGCCTTCAAGGAGGTCGACCTCCTCGGCGTGAGCTGCTGCAACGCCGGCGAGTTCGGCGATGCGGTGTCTCTCGTCGCCCGGCGGCACGAGGTGCTGGCGGGGCTGATCACGCACGAGTTCCCCTTCGAGCGCGCCCAAGAGGCGATGACCTACGCGATCGAGCACCCGGCCGAGGTGATGAAGGCGGTGGTGCGGCTCGATCTCGATTGACCGGCGGGCGGGCCCTTTACTAGAGTCGCGCCGTGGCGCTCAAGACTCTCGACGCGCGGCGTGCCGAGACGATGGAAGCGCTCTGCGAGCTGATCGTGCCCGGCTCGAGTCGTGTCGGCCCCGTTGTCTACGTCGACGCGATCCTCACGAGCATGCCTCCCTTCGTCAGGGAGGACGCGCTGGCGGCGATCGACAAGCTCGCTCCGGCCGCCGCGGAGGGCGCCGATGCGCTGGCCGAGCACGAATTCACGCCGGAGTTCGCCATGGTCCGCGCGCTCGCGATCGAGGCGTACTACAGCGACTTCGTCGCTCCCGGCAAGGAGGGGCCGGGCGCCTGGGCCGAGATCGACTTCAACTCGCCGCTGGCGACGCGCCTGAACAAGGACTGGTCGTACCTGGGAGTGGCATGAAGGACGAGTTCGACGTCGTCGTGGTCGGATCGGGCGCCGGTGGCGGTGTGATCGCCGGTGAGCTCGCACAACGTGGGCGCGATGTGTTGCTGCTCGAGTGCGGGCCGCACCGGACGGCCGCCGACTTCATGCGCTGGGAGGCCCACGCCAACCACGACATCTGGTGGCCGCTGCGTCTGGCGCCGCTTCCCGACGGCGACGTAGTCGCATTCCTCGCCGGACGGTGCGTCGGCGGCACGACGACCATCAACAGCAAGGTGGCGCTGCGCGCCCAGGAGCACGACGTAGCGAAGTGGCATCCGGCTACGGGTTTGACGAAGGAGAACGGCGAACCTTTCACGGCGGCCGACCTCGATCCCTACTACGACCGCGTGGAGCACGTGCTCGGCGTGCGCGAGCGGGCCGACTGGCTGAAGAGCGTGCACACGGTGGATGCCGGCTTCCGCGCGCTCGGCCTGGACCTCGAGCCGGTTCGCTCGTACACGGACGCGAACTGCATGAGCTGCGGCTCGTGCCTCCAGGGCTGCGCCACGAATGCCGGCAAGTCGACGATGAACACGTACATCCACGATGCGTTGGCCCAGGGCCTGCTCGAGCTGCGGGCCGACTCAACCGTCGAGCGAGTGCTGATCGAGGGCTCGGAGGCGACCGGCGTCGAGTACGTCGACGAGACGGGGGAGCGGCAGACAGTGCAGGCGCGGGCGGTGGTGGTCGCCGCCGGCGCGCTCAACACGCCGCAGCTGCTGCTGCGAAGCGGAGTCGACAACCCCGCCGTCGGGCAGCACCTCGGGCTGCACCCGGTACGCCTGGTGTACGGGCTCTTCGACGAGCCGCAGGACGCGCACATGGTCTACCCGGTGACCGCGCACTGCAAGAAGTACCAGCGCGACGAGGACGGTGGCTTCGTGATCGAGGCCACGACGATCCAGGATCCGATCTCCTTCGCAACGACTCTGTGCGACGAGAAGGGGCCACTGTGGGGGCCGCGGCTCGTTGCGGCGGTGGAGAAGTTCAGGCACTGGGTCGGCCTGCTCGCCCTGGTGAGCGACGACAACAACTCGGCCGTGGTCGTCGACGAGTCGGGCGCCGAGCGTTTCGACGTCGACTTCCAGCCCAACGAGGTCGAGCGACTGGACGCGGTGTTGAAGGCCAGTCGAGAGGTCCTGGAAGCGGCAGGCGCGACTCAGGTCTGCTGGACGGGGATCGCGTCTACACACGTTCAGGGCAGTTGCCGCATGGGCGACGACCCGGCGCGGTCGGTGGTCGACCGCAACGGCGAGTCACACGACGTGAAGCGCCTGTTCGTCGGCGATGCGTCCCTCGTGCCGCGGACGCTGTCGGTGAACCCCTCGCTGACTATCATGGCGCTCGCGACGAGGCTCGCCGAACACCTCGACGCCGACCCGAACGGGTACCTAGGGCAGAAGGTCGCAGAGGTGAGCGCGGCAGCATAAAGGCGGCGTGGCTCGACGCGCGGCTACGCCTGGACGAGCGACCCGCCGTCTACGACGAGCGCCGTGCCGGTGATGAAGCTGGATGCCGGAGAGGCGAGCAGCACGACCACACCCTTGAGCTCGTCCGGGTGGGCCATCCGGCCGAGTGGGATCAACGTGCGCCACGCCTCCTTCTGCTCCTCGCTGGGGTTCTCCGTCACGCCGCCGCCGATCAGCGTCCCATAAAAGGGGCCGGGACAGATGGCGTTCACCAGCACGCCGTGCTGCGCCAGCTCGACGGCAGCCTGATGGACGAGATGGATCACCGCAGCCTTGCTCGCCGTGTAGCCGTAGCAGACGAGCGGCTCGACCCGCAGCCCGGCATTCGACGCCGTGACGACGATGCGGCCCGATCCCTGCGGAACCATGACGCGTGCGGCGCTCCGCATGGTGTGCACGACGCCGTTGAGATTGACGTCGATCACCGTGTCCCAGTCCGAGCGCTTCAGCGTGGCGAGCGTCTGGCCATCCTTCGCACGAAAGCCGGAAACCGAGGCGAGACCCGCGTTCGCAAACGCCACATCGACGCCGCCCTGAGCGTTGGCCACGTCCTTGAAGAGCGCATCCACCGCCGCCTCGTCGCGGACGTCGACCACGAGACCCCGCGCGTCCAACCCGCGATCGACGAGTCGCGCGGTCGCATCCTCGAGCCGTTCGGCGTGAATGTCAGCCAGCGTGACGCGGGCGCCGCACTCGGCCAGCACCTCCGCCATCGCGAACCCGAGCCCGGCTGCTGCGCCAGTCACGATGACCCGCCGGTTGCGGACGTCGAACAGTCGGCCGAGCACCTGTGTCGGATCGGTCATGCGGACGATTCTAAGATTCTCCGATGCGCGAGCCGCTGTTCACCGAGACGCTGCAGATCTCTGTCGTCGTCCGCGACCTCGAATTGGCGATGGAGACCTACGTCCGGGACTACGGAATCGGCCCGTGGGACATCTACGAGTTCAACCCCGACACGGTGCGCAACATGCAGGAGGGAGGGCAGCCGGTCGCGCGTACCTGGCGACTTGCCCTGGCGCAGGTCGGGCAGGTGCAGTGGGAGCTCGTCGAGCCTCTCGACGAGGACAGCATCTACGCGCAGTTCCTCGCCACGAATGGGCCCGGCGTGCACCACGTCGGCGTCGGCGTGCGGAGCTACGAGAGCACGATCGCGGAGCTCGCAGAGCGCGGACACGACATCGTCCTGGGCGGCGAATACAACGGTGTCAACTTCGCGTATCTCTCCACCGACCGCGACCTCGGCGTGATCACGGAGATCTTCAGCGGCCCACCGGGTGAGAACCAGGAGCCTGACGCGGTCTACCCACCGCCGGAGCACTAGACGTAGAACGGGCGGGCACCGGAACCGCGTGCCCGCCCGTTCCCGATATGTCGAGCGTTTCACCGGCCGAAGGCAGCAGCCTGTTCGGCCTTCGTCAGCCGGGTGATCCCCATGACGTACTCCCTGTCCCGCCGGCTGAGCCCGAGGAAATCGAGCATTGCGCCCGGGCCACCGAAGGCAGCAGCCTGCTGGCGAGGGGTCATCGAGGTGATCCCCATGACGTACTGCATGTCCCGCCGGCTGAGCCCGAGGGCATCGAGCACCGCGCCGGGTCCGCCGAAGGCAGCTGCCTGCTCGACGGGTGACAGCGAGGTCATCGCCTGGACGTACTCCTGGTCCTTCGGGCTGAGCCCGAGGGCGTAGAGCACCGCGGCGGCCTGCTGCGCCTGCGCCATGGTGCTGATCCCCTTGGCGAACTGCTCGAAGGACGCTTGCAGCTCGCCGCTCGTGCGCGGCACAGCGACAGTGGGCCGGGCGCTGACGGATTCGCTACCCGTCTTCACTGCGAAGATGAGCAGGATTGCGGTGATGCCGGCTGCCGCCACGGCGACGGCGGCGATGAGGCCGAGCATGCGGCTTCGCCGCATCTCGATGGTGGCAGGAACGGAAGTCGAGACGTTCATCGGACTTCTCCTTTCGTGGGGTGTGACGTTTAGGGCGGGAACGATCCGGTCGAATGACAGGCCCGCCTTCCGGTTCGCCTCGGCGACGGCCGCTTCTGAGGGCCCTTCGAACTGACAGAAGCAGGCTTCGTCTCCGAGGACTACGGTCGAGCCGAGGTAGCGCACCGCCGGAGCGTTCTCCCGCTGTGCCTCCTGCTCGAGCCTGGAGAGCCCGCGGAGGAGGTCGGAGCGGGAGAGCCCGGGGAGGTATCTCTCGACGACGTAGACCATGCCGTCGACGGTAGGGCGTAGGGTGGGGGGTCTGAAACCCCGAAAGCCCTAGAGTTGAGCGGCTTCGCCCCTCTCTTTCGCCAGCAGCGACCCTAGCCCCGAACGGCGGACGCCGAGCTTGCGGTAGATGCGGGAAAGATGCGCCTCTACTGTGCTGACGCCCATGTAGAGCTCGGTGGCGATCTCTTTGTTCGTACGACCTTGCGCGGCCAGCTCGGCGACTCGGCGCTCGGTCTCGGTCAGCTCATCCGAGGGGCCGCGGCGGCCGCTGATCCGCGCGAGTTCGGCGTGCGCCTTCTCCGCCCATAGTCGTGCCCCCAGCTCTTCGAAGATGGCGAGCGCCTGCTCGAGCGCCTCGCGGGCAGCCTTCTTCTGCTGCGCTTGCCGGCGCACCACCCCGAGGCAGAGCAGCGTGCGGCCGAGCTCGAGCGGGTACGGCGCTGCGTCTGCCAAAGAGGCGTCGAAAGCTTCCGTCGCAGCCGACAAGTCCCCGTCGGCTGCGGAGAGGAGCCCACGACAGCGGGCTGCGCCCGCGGCAGCCCGGGGACTCCCCAGCCGCCGCGCGTTCGCCTCGTACGGTTCCAGGTAGGAACGGGCCAGCTCGAGCTCGCCGAGCGCAATCAGGGTCTCGATCGTATCGGCCCATACGGGTTGGGTCGGGTCGTTCAGCCCGCCGGCGAGCAGCCGCTCGGGCAGCTCGCGCAGGTACTCGGCGGCAGCGGTCGGGTGGCCGAGCGCGAGCTCCAGCCGGCCCAACACGCCGAGATTAAGGAGGGTGAAGATCTCCTGCGATATCGCACGCGCGGACGCCAGGCCTTCCTCGGCATGGGCGCGCGCCTGCTCGACGAGACCGAGGTCCGCCTCGATGAGGCCTTTGACCCGGCCCACCCAGGGAGGGGTCATGTTGGGCACCGTCTGCTCGCCGAGCTCCTGGGCTGCAGCGGCGTGGCCATAGGCCTGCCGCCAACGGCCGGCAATCCACTCGATCTCGCTCAGGGACCAGAGGTTCAGAAAGCGCGTCCCCTCGTTGCCTCGCGCCACTGCCTTCCTGTCCAGCTCCTCGAACATCGCACGAGATCGCTCGATCTCGCCCAGACGGATCATGAGTCGGGCGAGCGAGTAGCTCGGGCTTGCCTGATAGTCGAGGGCGAGCCCAAGACGCTCCTCCATGTCGACGCCTCGTTCGAGCAAGCCGGGAGTGACTTCGGCCGACCAGGTTTCCACCTGACCCACCCGGGCGATTGCAGCGACGATCAGCGGGGGGTCGTCAACACGCTCGGCCTTCTCCAGAGCCATACTGGCGTCGACGCGCGCCGACGGTACGTCGTTCCGCAACAAGTGGTGCCAGGCTCGGAGGCCCAGGATTCGCGACGAGCGCGCGTCGTCGCCGGCCGCCTCGACGAGAGCCTCGTTAGAGAGTTCGATCAGCGTCGGGGAGTCGGCCATGAACGTCCCGACAAGCGCAACGAGGACGTCCGCCCGCTCGACGCCAGACGGAGCCTCCTCGAGCAGTTGTTCGAGCATGGCGATCGCCCGCTCCGTGTCTCCCGCGAGGCGGTGAAGGTTTGCCGCGCGCAGGCGCCGTTGCCGCGCCAGGGCAGGATCGGCCGGGGTGACCTCGGCCGCGAGCTCAGCGAGCTCGCCCGCGGCCGCTGGCGCACCGCGGGCAGCCGCCTGCTCGGCGGCGGTGTCGAGCGCGGAGGCGACGACGGCATCAGGCCCGTCTGTGGCGAGCGCGAGGTGGCGCGCACGCTCCTCTATGTCGTCGACCACCGCGGCGAGCGCCCGGTGCACAGCCTGGCGCTTCCAGACCGGCGCCTGCTCGTAACAGATCGAGGCCAGCATCGGGTGGGAGAAGCGAACGTGCGAGTCGTCGAGCTCGACGACGCCCTCGTGCGCAGCCGCCTCCAGTGCATCGAGGACGCGTTGCCGGTCTCCGTGTGCCGAAGCCACCAGATCGACGGTGGGCCGAGCCAGGGCTGCCACCTGGATGAGAACATCGCCGGTGTACGCCGGCAGACGGTCAAGACGGCCGCCGAGCAGCTCCCGCAAGCTGTCGGGCACGCGCAACGCTTGGCCCGGCGCCGGCCTCGTGTTCGTACGGACGAGCTCGCGACCGAGCTCGAGCGCGAAGAACGGGTTGCCCGCCGTTGCCTCCCGCACGCGTGCCAGCTCTGGCCGCGTCAGGCCTAACCCGAGCCGCTCCTCAAGCAGGGTGTGCAGTGCTCCCGCGCTCAGCGGCCCAACAGAAATTCGCTGCAGCCGCTCCTCCACAAAGGAGTGCTCGAACTCGACGGCGCTTTCGACCTCCTGCCCCAGTCGGACGGTCGCCAGCAGGCCGACGGGCTCCTCGCGCAGACGGCGAAGCGCAACCTGCAGCACGCCCGCCGAAGCCGGGTCGAGCCACTGAGCGTCGTCGACCGCGACGAGGACAGGGCCGTGTTCGGCGAGCGTCTCTAGAACGTCGAGCAAGGCAAGCCCGATTACGTACGCGTCGGGAGCCAGGTCGCCGGGTTCTGCGAGCTGGAGCGCCACCTCGAGAGCGTGGCGGCGCGGCGGCGCGAGCTCCTGCGCTACCTCAGATACGACGCCGGCGAGTAGCTCGGACAGCGCAGCGAAGGAAAAGGACGCCTCGGCTTCCACGCCCCGACAGCTCAGAACCCGGTCGAGACGGTCATGCGCCTCTTCCAGACCTTTGTGCCAGAGGATTGTCTTGCCGATGCCGGCCTCGCCGGAGAGGACGAGCGCCGCCGGTCCGTCGCTTATGCGCCGGAGGAAGTCGTCGATCGCGCTGAGCTCCGCCTCCCGCCCGATGACGGAGGTCGTCATCTGGCCGCCGCCTTCTCTAGGGTGGTCGCAAGCTCCGCGCGGCGCACACCGAGCTTGCGGTAGACGTGCGAGAGGTGAGACTCGACTGTGCTCACGCCCATGAAGAGCTCGGCGGCGATCTCCTTGTTCGTGCGCCCGTGCGCCGCGAGCTCGGCCACTCGTCGCTCGGTCTCGGTCAGCTCCTCGTCCGCAGGCCTCCGGCCGCTGATGCGTCTGAGCTCGGCGCGCGCCTTCTCGGCCCAGAGGCGGGCGTCGAGATTCTCGAAGATGGCGAGCGCCTGCTCGAGCGCCTCGCGGGCTGCCTTCTTTTGCTGCGCATGCCTGCGGACCGCGCCCAGACACAGAAGGGTGCGCGCGTGCTCGAGCGGGAACGGGGCGGCATAGGTCAGCGAGTCGTCGAAGGCTCCCATTGCCTCCGACGTCTCGCCCTCCGCGGCGAGGAGGAGGCCACGACAGCGCGTGGCGCCGGCCATAGCTCGGGGGCTCCCCAGCCGCTCAGCGTTCGCCTCATACCGGTCGAAGTAAGCGCGGGCCTGCTTGAGCTCACTCAGCGCGATCAGAGTCTCGACCGCATCTGCCCAGACAGGTTGGGTCGGGTCGTTCAACCCGCCAGCGAGGAGGCGTCCCGGCAGGTCGCGCAGGTAGTCGGCGGCAGCATCCAGGTTGCCGAGCGCGAGCTCCAGCCGCCCCAGCACGCCGAGGATCAGGATCACGAAGATCTCGTGTGAGAGGGCGCGGGCGGACGCGAGGCCCTCTTCTGCATGGACTCGCGCCTCGTCGACGAGACCGAGGTCGGTCTCGACGAGGGCTCCGACTCGAGCAACCCACGTAGGGGTGGGAAGAAACGCAGCGTCCTGGCCGATCTCCTGGGCTGCGGCGGCGTGGTCGAGCGCCGTTCGCAGTCGGCCGGCAACCCACTCGATCTCGGTCAGGGTCAAGAGGTACAAGGCACGCGTCGTCTCGTCGCCTCGCGCGACTGCCTCGCGCTCGAGTCCCTCGCACATGGCACGCGATCCCTCGATATCACCCAGGCGCAGCATCATTCGAGCCAGCGAAAAGGTCGGAGCCGCCTGGTAGTCGCGGGACAGCCCGAGGCGCTCCTCCATCGCAGCGCCGCGCTCCAGCAAACCCGGTGTGATGTCTGCTGCCCAGGTCTCCACCTGACCGACCCGAGCGATCACATGGGCGATAAGCCCGGGGTCGCCAACACGCTCGGCCTGCTCCAAAGCCATTCGGACGTCGACGAGGGCCGAGCGTACGTCTGCCTCCAACAAACGGTGCCAGGCCCGGAACGCCAGGATCCGTGCCGAGCGCATATCGTCGCCAGCCGCGTCGACCAGGGCTTCGTCAGCGAGCTTGATCAGCGCTGGAGAGTCGGCCTTGAATGTCCGGATGAGCGCGACGAGCACGTCCGACCGCTCAGCGCCAGACGGAACTTCGGCGAGAAGCTGCTCGAGTATCACGACCGCCCGATCGCTATCTCCGGCGAGGCGGTGAAGGTTGGCCGCCCGTAGCCGCCGCGCTCGGGCGAGAGCAGGGTCGTCCGGCGTCAACTCGGCCGCGAGCTCGGCGAGCTCGGCGGCTGCGGCAGGCGCGCCGCGCGACTCCGCCTGGCCGGCGGCCGTGTCCAGCTCGGATGCGATTTCTGCGTCGGGCCCCTCGGCGGCGAGCGCGAGGTGGCGGGCGCGCTCCTCGACATCCGAGACGGCTTCGGCGAGCGCCCGGTGCACGGCGCGGCGTTTCCAGAGCGGTGCGCGCTCATAGCAGATCGAGGCGAGCAGTGGGTGCGCGAAGCGGAGGCGCGAGTCATCGAGCTCGATTACGGCTTCGAGCACAGCCGCCTCTAACGCCTCGAGGACGCGCTTCCGGTCGCCCTGCACTGCGGCGACGAGCTCGACCGTCGGCTGGGCCAACGCCGCCACCTCGAGAAGCACGTCGAGGGTCTCGCCCGGGAGCCGGGCGAGGCGGCCGCCGAGCAGCTCCTGGAGGCTCTCGGGCACGTGCAACGCCTGGCCTGGTGCCGGCCTCGTGTTCGTGCGGACGAGCTCGCGTCCCAGCTCGAGCGCGAAGAAGGGATTGCCGGCCGTCGCCTCCTGCACGCGCGCGAGCTCCGGGCGAGTGAGGTCCAATCCGAGCCGTTCCTTGAGCAGGTTGTGCACCGCACCGAGGCTGAGTGGGCCGAGCGAGATCCGCGTGAGCCGGTCGTCGGGGAACGACCGGTCGAGCTCGAACGGGGTTGCGATGTCGGGCGTCCTCCTCAGGGTCACCAGGAGGCCTACGTGCTCGTCACGCAAGCGGCGGAGCGCGATCTGCAGCACACCGGCGGAGGCCGGGTCGAGCCATTGGCCATCGTCGACGGCTACGACCACGGGCCCTCGCTCGGCCAGCACCCGAAGTACATCCAGCACGGCGAGCCCGATCGCGTGCGCATCCGGAGGCCGGTCGCCGGGCTCGGCGAGCAGCAGCGCGATCTCCAGCGCCCGCTTTCGCAGCGGGACGAGTGAGGGCGCCGCCTCCTCGAGCACGGGGGCGATCAGCTCCGAGAGCCCGGCAAACGAGAGCGAGGCCTCGGCCTCTACTCCACGGCAGGTCAGAACACGCTCGAGACGCCCACGGCCCTCATCGACGCCCGTCTCCCAGAGGACTGTCTTGCCGATCCCGGCTTCGCCGGACAGGACGAGCGCGGCAGGACCCCGTTCTTCGACTGCGGTGATGAACGCTCCGATGGCGCTGAGCTCATCTTCCCGCCCTATGACGGAGGTCGTCATGTGGCAGCAACCCGTTCCAGGCTGGTGGCGAGCTCGGCTCTCCGGACGCCGAGCTTGCGGTAGACCCGGGAGAGGTGCGCCTCGACGGTGCTCACGCCCATGAAGAGCTCGGCGGCGATCTCCTTGTTCGTGCGGCCCTGCGCGGCCAGCTCGGCGACTCGCCGCTCCGTCTCGGTCAGCTCGTCGGAGGGCGCCCGCCGGCCGCTGATCCGCGCGAGCTCGGCGCGAGCTTTGTCCGCCCATAGCCGTGCCCCCAGCTCCTCGAAGATCTGGAGCGCCCGCTCGAGGGCCTCGCGGGCTGCCTTCTTCTGCTGCGCCTGCCGACGCACCGTCCCGAGGCAGAGCAGCGTGCGGCCGCGCTCGAGTGGAAACGGCATCCCATTGAGCTCAGTGAGGGAGCGCTCGAAAGCGGCAAGAGCGCGCGTCACGTCACCCTCCGCGGCGGCGAGCAGGCCGGCGCCACGGGCGGCGACGGCAACGGCCCACGGGTCTCCGAGGCGAGCGCTGTGTTGCTCGTAGGGGCCGAGGTAGTCCCGGGCGTGCTCGAGCTCGCCAAGCGAGACGAGGGTCTCGATCGCATCTCCCCAGAATGGCGCCGTCGGGTCGTTGTACCCGAGCGAGAGCGCCCGGCCGGGGATGTCGCGGAGGTAGGTGCCTGCGGCTTCGAGGTTGCCGAGCGCGAGCTCGAGTCGCCCGAGCGCGCCACTGCACGTGAATGTGTTGACCTCGTCCGACATCTCCTGCGCAAGCTGGAGACTTTCCTTCCCTGCGCGCCGCGCTTCCTCGACGAGACCGAGATCCGTCTCGATCAGCGCCTTGATCCGGCCCATGAAGGCGCGCTGATGCACTTCTCCCGTTTGCTCCGCGATCTCGAGTGCCGCAGTCGCGTGCTCGAGCGCGCGATGCCAGAGACCCATGTACCACTCCATGAGGGCGAGCCGCCAGAGGATCTGACCTCTGCTTCCCTCGTCGCCGCGCTCGATCGCTTCCTGCTCCAGCTCCTCGAAGATGGCATGGGCTCGCTCGATCTCCCCCGATGCCCCAAGCATGCGGGCGAGTGCTACGCGCGGGCTCTCGTAGTACTCGAGCGAGAGCCCGAGACGTGCCTCGATCTCAGCTCCTCGCTCGACGAGACCGGGCGTCGGCGTCTCCGCGGCCCACACTTCGGCGTGCCCGACTCGTGCGATCGCCACTGCGAGCAGCGTGGGGTCACCGACGTGTTCAGCCCGTTCTAACGCGGCCCTTGCGTCGACCAGCCCCTCCCGAACGTCCGCCTGGAACAGGCGCATGAAGCTCCGGTAGGCGAGAATCCTCGTCGAGCGCACCTCGTCGCTACCCGCCTCGGCAAGCGCCTCGTTGCAGAGATCGATGATGCTTGGCGCGCTCGCTCTGCGCGTCAGCGCGAGCTCGAAGAGGACGTCCGCCCGCTCGACACCGGAAGGAGCCTCCTGCAAGAGCTCGTTGAGCGTCGCAACGGCGCGCTCCCCATCGCCGGCAAGGCGGTGGTATGTGGCCGAGTGCAAGCGTCGCTGCAGTACAAGGGTGGGGTCGTCCGAGGTGCAGCTCGGCAGCGAGGTCCCAGAGCTCGACCTGCCGCGGCGGAAGCCCCGCGGGCGGCCGCCTGTTCGGCAGCCTTATCCAGCTCAGATGCGATTCCGGGGTCGGCGCCCTCCGCGGCGAGGGCCAGGTGACGGGCGCGCTCTTCGACGTCAGAGACCGCGCCCGCAAGCGCGCGGTGGACGGCGCGGCGCTTCCAGACCGGCGCGCGCTGGTAGCAAATCGAGGCGAGCAGCGGATGCGCGAAGCGAATGTGCTCCCCGTC
Source organism: uncultured Actinomycetes bacterium (assembly GCA_963711315.1). GTDB lineage: Bacteria > Actinomycetota > Thermoleophilia > Gaiellales > Gaiellaceae > PALSA-612. The sequence continues at coordinate 558,809 of CAVQDQ010000003.1, read as the reverse complement.
GAGCTCGACGACGCTCTCGCGTGTGGCCGCCTCCAGCGCCTCGAGCACCTGTGCCTGATCTCCATGCGCCTTCGCCACGACCTCGACCGTGGGACGGGCGAGGGACGCGACCTCGAGCAAGACGTCCGCGGTGTCGGCTGGGAGCCGTCCCAGACGGCCGCCCAGCAACTCCTGCAGGCTCTCGGGGATGTGCAGCGCTTCACCGGGGACAGGTCGCGTGTTCGTGCGGACGAACTCACGGCCGAGCTCGAGCGCAAAGAAGGCATTACCGCCCGTCGCTTCCCAGACACGGGCAAGTTCCGGTCGGGTGAACTCGAGGCCGAGGCGCTCTTCGAGCAACGTGTGGATCGCGGCGACGCTGAGCGGGCCGATTGGAAGCTGCTCGAACCGCGACGCGGTGAACGAGCGGTCGAGCTCGAAGGGGTTCGCCAGGTCGGGCCCGAGCCTCACGGTCGCGAGCAGTCGCACCGGCTCGTCGCGGAGACGTCGGAGCGCGATCTGGACGACGTCCGCCGATGCCGGATCCAGCCACTGCAGATCGTCGAGCGCGACGAGAACCGGCCCGGCCAACGCGAGAGTGCGCAGCACGTCGAGCACCGCTAGGCCGATTGCGTGCACGTCGGGCGCCGCATCGCCCGGCTCGACAATCAGGAGTGCGACTTCCAGTGCTCGTCGTCGCGGCGGCAACAGCGTGTCCGCGACCTCCTCGAAGACGGGGGCGAGGAGCTCCGACAGGCCGGCGAAGGACAACGATGCCTCCGCCTCGATGCCGCGGCACATCAGCACACTGCCGTACCGGCGGTCTGCTTCTTCGACGCCCTCCTCCCAGAGGATCGTCTTGCCGATCCCCGCCTCGCCGGAGAGAACGAGAGCAGCGGGACCGTCCGTTACGCGTGCGAGGAACTGCTCGATGGCATCGAGTTCCTCCTGGCGTCCGACGATCTCGGTCGCAGCCATGGGCGCCATTGTGGACTGTGAGCAGCCGGATTACGAGCCGCGGCCCCGGCGGCTACCGTCTCGCCGACTCAGTCGAGGATCGTGACCACGCCCGAGTCGGCGTCGACGCGCAGCCGATCGCCGGTCTTGATGCGCTTCGTCCCTGTCCCCGTGCCGACGACCGCCGGCAGCCTGTACTCGCGGGCAACGATGGCCGCGTGGGACATCATGCCGCCGGAGTCGAGCACCGCGGCGGCGATCCGGCCGAAGACCGGCGTCCAGCTCGGCGAGGTGGATGGTGCGACGAGAATCTCGCCGTCCTCGCACCTCGTTGAGCTGCTCGGTACGGAGAATTACCCGTGCAGGGCCCTCCGCGACACCGGGCGAGCCCGCGAAGCCCGTCAGCGTGCTGGAATCAACGCCCGTCGAAGCGGCAAGCCATTCCTGGATGCGCTCGTCCGTGACCCCCCACAGCATGATCGTGACCGGATCGCCGATCGTCTCGGGAACCTGCCCGAGAGCCGGAGGCGGTGCCCACTCGCGCATCGCCTCGTAGATCGCCTTCCGCCGCTCGACGAGAGGTGGCCAGTAGCCGGGGCCTCGTGCGGCGCCGGCGCCGCCGGCGCTCCAGTGGAGGCGGAGCTCCTCGAGAGCCTCGCGCACCTCGTCGTGGCGCAGGTAGAACACGTCCTCCGTTTCGGCCAGAAACTCCTCCCCCGCGAGCAGGGCACCGAACTCGCGCACCTTGTTCCAGAAGAGCGTGAAGTAGCGGTGCTCGATGTAGAAGTTGTGATCCTCGATGAACGCGTAGACCGTGCGGGCGAGCGCCAGGCCCTCGTCGAAGGTTTGCCGTCGCTTCCTCGGCCAGTAGCGCGCGGTGCCCGTCGGTGACTCGCTCGCGGTCTTGGAGCACCGCGGCAGTGGGGCGGGAGATGTCCTCGCCCGCCTCGAGTTGTCGGACGTACGCCCCGATGGCGGCGATCGGCAGACTCGTGTCGTCGATCCAGGAGCGAACGTGGTGGTAGAGACCGTTCCCGTTCGAGAAGCAAAACCACGGGTTCTTCGTCTCGTCGAAGTCGGCGAGCCATTGCAACCCGGCATCCGTATCGGCGAGGGCGGACCGGAGAGCTCGTCTTCGTCCGCCGCGCCCTTCTACCGCTGCGGCCACGCCGAGCTCGAGCGCAAGGTGCGCGAGGCGCTTCAGCTCCTCATCCGGTCGCAGGACGAGGAGATCGATGGCAGAGACCATCCTCGCGATCGTCTGGTCCGTGATGTCCGGGAAGGCCTGTCGGCAGATGTCGTAGAACGTGGCGTAGGCCGCGTAGCCGAGATTGATCAGCTCGAAGTGGTACTGCATCATGCGATCGAGCCCTTCGAGCAGGCGGTCATAGGCGACGAGCAGCTCGTGGCTCGAGCCGATGCCACGGCCTTCGCGGACGATCAGCCTCGTCCTCGACCTCGGGCAGCTCCGGCACGACGAGCGTCTCGAGCTCGCGGGTCGTGGCCTCCACCTTTTCGATCCAGCGTTCGTAGAGCTCCGGCCAGTGTCGGTAGTAGTGGCCGCCCCGCTTCGCGAACAGCTCCGCACGCCGCTCGAGCGTTTCCGCGTCGGTAACCGAGTTCACGCTGACGTACACGTAGCCGTTGAGCATTCGGTACTCGATGCCGAGTGAGGGAGGAACCACGAACAGGCGAGCGTTTGCCTGGTTGAACGCGGGGGCTCCATAGTCCCACCAGACGACGTCGAACGGGTGGATGGGCTCGGGGCTGTGCAGCGAGTCCTGGAACCAGAAGCGTCCGTCGTCGAACGCGCGACGATCGTCGCTGAACACGGATTGATAGGCGTACATCTCCTCCCACCCCGCGCACTCCGGAGGGACGGGGACCTCGAACGGGCTCGGGAAGCCTTCGCTCTCGCGTTTTCGGACCATGGCTGATTCTGAACCTCAGGACGGCCTCGCGCAAAATCGCGAAGCCCTAGGCTTCGGCGGCCTCGTCCACCGGAATGGGGAGGCGTCCTGCGAGCTCGGCGCGGCGGACGCCGAGCTTGCGGTAGACGCGGGAGAGGTGAGCCTCGACTGTGCTCACGCCCATGAAGAGCTCGGCGGCGATCTGCTTGTTCGAACGGCCCTGCGCGGCGAGCTCCGCCACGCGCCGCTCCGTCTCGGTCAGCACCTCGGAAGGCGCTCTTCGCCCGCTGATCCGCGCGAGCTCTGCTGTCGCCTTCTCCGCCCACAGACGGGCACCGAGATCCTCGAAGATCGTGAGCGCCTGCTCCAGCGTGTCTCGCGCGGCCTTCTTCTGCAGGGCTTGCCGTCGCACCATGCCCAGGCAGAGCGCCGTGCGGCCCCGCTCGAGCGGAACTGGTAGTCCCTCGAGATCGGCAAGTGCGCCCTCCAGTGTCCTCAAGGCGGTTGGCATGTCGCCCTCGGCAGCCGCGAGCAACCCGCGGCAGCGGGCAGCGACTGCGACTGCCCACGGGCTGCCGAGCAGGCGTGCCTGCGGCTCATGAATGTCGAGGTAGGCACGGGCTTGCTCGAGCTCGCCCAGGGCGATGAGCGTCTCGATCGTGTCAGCCCAGAAGGGAGCCGCTGGATCGTTCATCCCGCCATTGAGTGCCCGCTCTGGCAGCTCGCGCAGATATCCGGCAGCAACTTCCAGGTTTCCGAGCGCGAGCTCGAGGCGCCCTAGCACCCCGAGGCACTGAATGACGTTGACCTCGTCTCCGGCCGAGCGCGCGCCTGCCAAACCCTCCTCGCCCGATGCGCGTGCCTCGTCTACGAGACCGAGATCCGTCTCGACGAGCGCACGTACGCGCCCGACGAACGCGCGATTGTGTGGATCCTGGGTTTGCTCGGTCGCCTCCAGGGCCGCGGCGGCGATGTCAAGCGCTTGCGGCCAGCGTCCGGCGAGCCACTCGACGAGTGGCAGGCGCCAGAGGATCTCTCTGCGTGTGCCTTCGTCGCCTCGCGCTGCGGCCCTCGTCTCCGCCTGTCGGAGCAGCTGCGCCGGCCCGGTCGAGGTCGCCGCGACGGATGAGCAGCCGGGCGAGCGACACGCGCGGGCTCTCCATGTACTCGAGCTCCAGGCCGAGGCGTTCCTCGATCTCCACGCCTCTCTCGAGTAGGCCCGGGGTCACGTCGCCGAGCCACGTCTCGGCATGACCGACCCGTGCGATCGCCGCGGCGACGAGCTTCGGATCTCCCGTCCGCTCGGCCTTCTCGAGCGCAGCGCGTGCGTCGCGGAGTCCCCCTGTCACATCGGCCTCGAACAGACGGATCCCGCTCTGGTAGGCCAAGATCCTGGCAGAACGGACGTCGTCGCCTGCCGCCTCCGCGATGGCCTGCTCGCAGAGCTCGATCATGGTGGGCGGGTCGGCGAGACGTGTCAAGGAAAGCTCGAACAGGACGTCGGCTCGCTCCGAGCCGTGATCGGCCTCCGAGAGAAGCCGCTCGAGCATCGAAGCCGCTCGTTCGGGATCGCCGGCGAGGCGGTGATAGCTCGCGGCCCGAAGAAGGCGTGCCCGGGCGAGCAGAGGATCGTCCGGCGTTAGCCCGGCGGCGAGCTCGAGGAGCTCCGCCGCGGCGGAAAGAGCACCTCGAGTGAATGCCTCATCGGCGGCGGTGTCCAGATAGGAGGCGACCACGGCGTCGGGCCCTTCGGCGGCGAGCGCGAGGTGACGTGCTCGCTCTTCGGAGTCGGTGACGACTCCGGCGAGGGCTCGGTGTACGGCTCGACGCTTCCAGACCGGCGCCTGCTCGTAGGTGATGGATGCGAGCAGCGGGTGTGTGAAACGAACGTAGGAGTCGTCGAGCTCGACCACTCCCTCTCTCACAGCTGCCTCCAGCGCCTCGAGAACCGGCTGCCGCTCCCCGTACGCGGCGGTGACGAGCTCGACCGTCGGCCGTGCCAGCGCCGCTGCTTGCAGGAGCACGTCGCCCGTATGGGTGGGCAACCGGGCCAGCCGGTCGCCGAGCAGCTCCTGCAGGCTCTCGGGCATCGCCAAGGCTCGGCCGGCCTCGGGCCTCGTGTTCGTGCGGACGAGCTCACGGCCGAGCTCGAGGGCAAAGAACGGATTGCCCGCTGTTGCCTCGTGGACGCGCGTCAGCTCCGGGCGGGTCAGCTCGAGCCCCAACCGCGTCGAGAGCAGACGATGTACGGCGGCCAGGCTGAGCGGCCCGACCGAGAGCTCGACGAGTCGGGACTCGGGAAAGGCATTTTCGAGCTCGACGGCGGCGTCGACATCCGGCCCCAGCCTGATCGTTGCCAGCAAGCCGATCGGCTCTTCGCGCAGACGCCGGAGTGCGATCTGCAGCACGGCGGCCGAAGGCGGGTCGAGCCACTGGGCATCGTCGAGCGCGACGAGCATGGGCCCCTGCGCCGCCAGGGCGCGGAAGGCATCGAGGACGGCCAGCCCGATCGCATGGGGATCCGGGGGCGCCTCTGCAGGCTGGGCGAGCAGCAGTGCCACCTCGAGCGCCTGGCGGCGCGGCGGAACGAGCGAGGGCACGACATCTTCGAGTACATCCGAGAGCAGGTCCGAGAGACCCGCATAGGAAAGCGAAGCCTCTGCCTCGACGCCACGGCAGGAGAGGACGCGGCCGAAGCGCTCGCGGGCATGCTCATCGCCCGTCTCCCACAAGATTGTCTTGCCGATGCCCGCCTCGCCGGACAGGACGAGCGCGGTGGGACCAACCGGGACGCGATCGAGGAACTCCTCGATGGCGGCGAGCTCCTCCTCTCGCCCGATGACTGCTGTCGGCATGTCGCGATCGTGACGAGATTCCCGTTCGGACGCAAGCAGCCGGTGGGGTGGCGGCCTGGACCTAGATATTCGGGCGCATCGACCTCGGCCAGATGCCCTGTTTGCCCGGCGAGAGTATCCCGTTCGGGTCGAGTGCGTCCTTGATCGTCTCGGCGAAGCGCCGGTACGCGTGGTTGTTGAAGCTGTACTGGTCGGTGGCGAGGTCCATGAAGTCGAGGTGCGCCCGGTACTCGCCGTACCCGTCTTTCGCCGCCTCGCGCACGAGCAGCTTGCACGTGTCGTACGCGCGCCGCGTCTGCGCCTCGTCCTTCGTGTCGAAGATGACCATCGTCACGTGGATGAAGCTACGTGCGTTGATGGGGATGAGGACGGCGGCGTAGTCGAGCCCCGCCCGCTCCTCGACGAGCCCGCGTAGCAAGTCCCGGAGGGCGACGGCCTCCCCGCCTGTGAGCGGAGCTACCGGTGAGAAGCCGATGTGGCCGCCTTCCTCGCCGCCGTACCAGCCGGTCATCTGGTTGATGCCGAGGTTCGGAAAGCCCCCCTGTACCTGCTCGAAGGGATGCTCGAGCGACTCGACTGCGTCCGGCGAGTGCTTCTGCCCCCAGACCTCGGCGCGGGGGATCTGCTCGAACGCCTCCTTGATCTTCTTGAATCGGAGGTCGACGACCGACTCGTCGCCGTAGAGAGCGAAGCGCATCATCCACCGCCCGATCTCGAGCTCCCGCGCCATCGTGTCGATGACCGAGTCGGGAATCGGATCCTCGCCCTGGTACCACGGCGAGCGGCTCGAGATCACGGACGCGAGCGCGATCGTGTTCCAGATCTGCGGCACGTTCTCGATCGTGCGGTCGAGCATCAATCGCCGAAGCGTGTCGACCACCGGCGCGAGGTCGTCCTCGTTCCAGACCCTGAGCCAGAGCGGCATGTAGCACTCCGGCTGCGGCATCAGCCACACACCCAGCTTCGTGACGATGCCGAAGTTCGACTGCATGAAGAGCTGGTCCGGCGTCGGACCGAGACTACGCTTGTAGACGTGCCACGACCGGTTGCCGGGCATCGCTCCCATGCCCGTCCTCATGACCTCGCCGTTCGCGAGCACGATCTCCATCCCGCACTGACCGGACATGTCGTTGCCGTACGGGAGGTACGTGGCGCCGTTCTCGAGGTAGTTGCCGACGACGCTGCCCCAGCCGAGATCGGGGATCGAGACCATCAGCTTGTGACCACCCTGCTGGACGGCGCTGTAGAGGTCGAACCAGCGGACGCCTGGCTCGACGACAGCGTACGCGCACTCCTCGTTGATCTCGAGCACGCGGTTCATGCGCCTCAGGCTGAGGATCACCGAGCCTCTCACTCTCGGTGCCGGGCCGCCGTAGCCGTTGTTCATCCCCGCCGAGTGCGTCCACAGGGGAACCCGCAGTTCGTTCGCGATCTTCACGACCTCCTGGATCTCCTCGACCGTCTCCGGCATGACGACGGCGGACGCCGTGTAGTCGTCCCAGGTAGTGAACGCGAACGGGTCGCGGAACTCCCGCAGGTCCTCCTCCGAGGTCAGCACCCGGTCGGAGCCGAGAGCGTCCGTGAACCTCTCCACGGCACGGTCGAGATCTGCCTCCGTGACTCCGGGCGGCAGAGGGCGTGTCCGGGTGTCGCCAACCTGCGTCACTGCGCAGTCATCTCAACACTCCCGCGGCTCCGGGTCAAGCCCTGCTGCACGAGTCAGGCGTCCGCCTCGTCCGGCGCGGCGTGGCGCCTGGCCTTCACTCCTCGCAACTGGTAGCCGACCGGCAGGAGCCGAATGCCGAAGCGATCCTCGATCGTGCCCCAGATACCGCGCGGCAGGAAAAGTGCGAACAGGATCGCCGCGGCACCGAGCCCGACGAGGTACCAGACGCCGTAGTTCCCGTTCCCGAACCGGTCGTCGACGAAGAAGAAGATGACGGCACCGATGATGGGCCCCTCGAAGGTGCCCAGGCCTCCCACGAGCGCCATGAAGATCATGTACGCGGTCAGCTGGACTCCGAAGTACTCCCTCGGCTGGAAGGTGATGTTCGTGGCGAGCCAGAGCGTGCCCGCCATGCCGCATCCGACCGCGGCGAGCACGAAGATGATGCCTTTGCCCCACAGCACGCGCACGCCGACCGACGCGGCCGCCTCCTCGTCGTCGCGGATCGCCTGCAACGAGGCTCCCGTGCGGCTGCGCAGCAGGGCGAAGAGGATGGCCAGCAGCACGACCGCCGCGCCGAGCGCCATCCAGTAGTTGTACTCACGCTGTCCGCTCGGGCTGTACGCGTTGACGGCGATCAGCGACGTGCCGGTCAGTCCATGCACCAGCTTGTCGAGGACCACCAGCCCCAGACAGACCTCTGCGAAGACCCACATGCCGATCGCGAACTCGCCGCCGGGAAGGCGCAGCATGAACACCGACAGAGGCACGGAGACCGCTCCGGCGAGCAGGGCTCCGAGCACGAGCGCGGGATAGACGCCGACACCGTGGTCGGAGAGGCGGATCGCGGCATAGGCCCCGAGGCCGAAGAACGCCTGCTGCCCGACCGAGACGAGACCGGCGTAGCCTGCGAGCGCATTCCACATGGCGGCGAGGATCACGTAGATGAACAGCGTCGTCAGCTTCAGCGTCGTGTTCGCCGAGAGGGCCACGGGCACGAACGCGAGCAAGCCCACAAGGGCAACCACGCCGGCCACGGAGATTACGGCTACACGAGACCACCGCTGAACCGACATGTCTGCGCGGTCGGTCATGCGCGCTGGCCCAGCACGGCGCGAATCCCGCCCCGTGATCGCACACCGCCGATCACGAGCCGTCCTGCGAGCACGGCCAGAAAGACGATGTTTCCGGTCAACAGGAACCACTGAGGTCCGAAGATGGAGAACGGGCCGACATCGATGGGGCTGATCTGCGCGCCGATGTTCTGCGAGACGCCGAGGACGATGCCGCCGATGAGCGTCCCCCAGAGCGAGCCGATGCCGCCGATCACGACGGCCTCGAACGCGAAGATCAGCTGCTGCGAGCCGGAGTACGGATTGAACGAGGAACGCATGCCGAGAAACGCGCCCGCCAGCGCCGCTGTCGCCACGGCGATCGCTGCCGCGACGGCGTAGATCTGCCGCGAGTTGATGCCGACCAGCTCCGCGGTGTCGGGATCCTGCGCCGTCGCGCGCAGCGAGCGACCGAGCGGCGACCATTTGAGAAAGATCTGGAGCCCGCCGAGTAACGCGACGGCCACGACGAAGATGAGCACGTACAGCTTTGCGACGGTGATCTGGCTCGTGATCGTCCAGCTGTCGAAGCCGAGCGTCCCGATGTACGGGAACAGGCTTCGCTCGTCGGCGCCGAAGTGCTCGAACAGGAGGTTCTGGATCACGATCGCGAGCCCGAACGTCGTCAGTAGTGGGGTGAGAACGCCGGAGCGCAGGCTGCGCTCGAGCAACATTCGCTGCAGCGCCCAACCGAGCAACGCCATCGCGGGCAGGACGACGGCGAGCGCGACCCACGGTGAGAGACCGTGGTCGGCCAGGACGAAGACGAAGAACGCGCCGAGCACCGCGAGGTCGCCGTGCGCGAGGTTGATGATGCGCATGACGCCGAACATGAGCGACAGTCCGCACGCGAGAACGGCGTAGTAGCCGCCGAGCAAGATCCCCTGCACGATCTGGTTGACCCAGATCACTGCCCCGTCGTCCCGTTCGTCCCTGCGCGCTGAAGCCCGAAGTACGCTTCGACCACCTGCTCGCGCGTCACGTCAGCCGCGCGTGCCTCGAGGACGACCTGCCCTTCGAGCATGCAGAGAACGCGGTCGGCCACAGACAGCGCCCTCGTCAGGTCCTGCTCGACGAGCACGATGGTCGCGCCGCCTTCGATCAGCCTGCTCAGTGATTCGTACACGCCGTCGACCACGATCGGGGCGAGGCCCAGTGATACCTCGTCGAGGAGCAGCAGACGAGGGTTCGTCATCAGCGCGCGGCCGATCGCAGTCGCCTGTTGCTCGCCGCCGGACAGGCTCGCCGCGCGCGCCTTCCGTCGTGGCCTGAGGAGGGGGAAGGCCTCCAGCACCGCCTCGACGTCCCACGGGCCGGGGCGGCCTCGGCGCCGTGCCACCCGGAGGTTCTCTTCCACCGTCAACTCGGTGAAGAGGCGGCGTCCCTCGGGGACCAGCGCTATGCCGAGGCCCACACGCCGGTATGCGCGGAACGACGTGATGTCAGCGCCGTCGAACGTTATGCGGCCACCGGTCGGTCTGTGCGCCCCGGCGATCGCTCGGAGCAGCGTGGACTTGCCGGCGCCGTTGGCGCCGACGAGGGCCAGCGTCTCGCCCTCGTCGATCTCCAGCGTCATCTCGCGCACGGCGCGGAGGAGCCCGTGGCGCACGTCGAGCTGCTCGACGGCGAGCAGTGTCACTCGACGCCGCCTCCGAGGTACGCGTCGATCACGGCCGCATCGGCCATTACTGCTTCGGGCTCGCCGTCAGCGATAACGCGACCCGCATCCATGCACACGAGACGTCCGACGACCTGCACGAGGACGTGGACGATGTGCTCGATCCAGACGATTGCGATTCCCTTGCTGTGCAGCTCGCGAATCGTCTTCACGAGCTCGCTGGCCTCGGCGTCGGTCAGCCCGGCGCCGATCTCGTCCAGCAGCAGCACGACGGGATCCGTAGCGAGGGCGCGAGCCAGCTCCACCCTCTTCCGGTCGAGGAGACCGAGGGTCTCGGCCCGCCGGTTTGCCACGTCGAGGAGGCCGCAGAGCTCGAGCGAGTCGATGGATGCCTCGTACGCCTGCGCCCGCTTGCGCCGGCCGCCCGTCGCCGCAGCAACGAAGACGTTCTCGAACACGGTCATGCCCACGAACGGCTTCGGAACCTGGTGCGCGCGAGCGATGCCGAGGCGGCAGCGTTGGGCAGCGCCACGCGTCGTGATCTCCGCGTCGCGGAAGCGGACCGTGCCACGCGTTGGGGTAGAGCGATCCGGCGAGGACATTGAGCAGCGTCGTCTTACCCGCGCCGTTCGGGCCGACGATCCCGACCGCGTCGTTGGGCTGCAGTGCGAAGTCGACGTCGTGCAGGACTACGAGAGCGCCGAAGCGCTTGCGGACGCCGGCGGCGGCGAGAATCGGCGTGCCGGCGACCCGGTCCACCGAATGACGACTAGCTGGTGTACGGCTTCAGTTTCGCGCCGATCGGGATTTTTCGGTCGTTGAAGTGCTCGACGATCACGTTGTCGAGCTTGTACTTGCTGCCCTTCTTAGCCTTCACCCACTGGTTCGCGACCAGCGGGGTCGATACGACGTTCGGCACCGGCGGCCCGTGGGGTCCTTCGGGTTCTTCGTCCAGTCGAGGCGCCCGACAGTGGTGTCCGTCTTGAGCGTGCGCATCGTCTTCACGAAGGCCGGCTTGCTCTTCGGGTTCGCGGTGCGCTTGAGCGCGGCGATCGCCACGTCGAGCAGCGACACCGTGGCGCCGAGCTGCTGGTTCCACTGTTTCTTGGTCACGATCTCGTACCCCGCGGCGAGTTGCTTCGAGCTCAGGCCCAGAAAGGGCGAGCTGTACGGGAACGTCGGGTGCCAGTAGACGTTGCTCGCGAGGTTGTAGCCGAGCGCCCCGGAGGCCTCGATCTGGGAGGGGAAGAGCCCGGTCTTCGCCAGCTGGGCGATCTTCACCAGCCTCGTGTAGCCCTGCTGGGCCGCCTGCTGCCAGAACGTCGTGAAGTCGGGTGGAATCGGGAAGGTGTTGAAGATCTGGCAGTTCTCCTGCTTGAACTTCGTGATCTGCGCCGTGTAGTCCGTCGTGCCGTCCTCGTACGGGCCCGGGTCGACGACCGTGAATCCGGCCTTCGTAAGGAGCGGCGTGAGCACCGCGCGCACGGCCTGGCCGTCGGCGTCGTTCGGCCACATCACTCCCACTTTCTTGTTCGTCTTCACGGCGCCGTTCCAGTTCGAGACGTACTCGGTGAAGAAGTCCTCCACGCCGAAGCTCATGTGGAAGCCCCAGTGGAACGGCGACGGCTTGCCCGGCGTTGCGCCGCGGGCCGAGATACCACGCCTGCCAGGGCTCGATGGTGCGAGATGTGTGGCACGTGCGCGGCCTCGCATGCGTCGGCGACCGGGTTGTTCGTCTCCGGCGTCGACGTCGAGAGCACGATGTCGACCTTGTCCTTGTTGATCAGCTCCTTCGCAAGAGCGCCGGCTCGTGGAGGGCTCGACCGGTTGTCCTTGTCGATGATCCGGACCGTCGTAGAGCTTGCCCTTGATCCTCAGGCCCTTCGCCAGCTTCTTGCGGAACAGGCTCAGGGCATACGGGTCCGGCTCGCCGAAGCTGCCCAGTGGGCCCGTGCGCGGGCTGATGAAGCCGATCTTGATCAGGGCATTGGCGGCCTCGGCGCTCTCCTGTACCCGCAGCCAGCCCGCAGGCAGAGCCCCTGCGACCAGCAAGCCGCCCACGCCTACGCTTGCCCGCTCGACCAGCTCGCGCCTCGAGATCGTGGTTCCGGGGTACCTCGTCTCCTCAGCCATTGCTCCTCCTTTGCCTGCGCCGCGCACGCAGAGCCGACGCGAAACCAGTGGAGGCCGGATGTGCCCGACCCGGATTCGACTATATGAGCGCGTCGATGGGAAAGTCAACCGCCACCAACGGGAGACTAGGATCGGCCCATGCGAGCGCTCGAGGACGGCCCCCTGGCGGTGGGGCAAGTGCTGTGGACTCCGCCGCCGGACGCCCGCGAGCGGTTCGAGCTGGGGCGCTACCTCGAGTGGCTGAAGGACGAGCGCGGGTTGGACTTTCCCGGCTACGAGGAGCTTCACCGCTGGTCGATCAGCGACCTCGAAGGTTTCTGGGGCTCGCTCTGGGACTACTTCGAGATACGCGCGCATACGCCGTACGAGCGGGTGCTCGGGTCGCGGGAGCTGCCTGGCGCCGAGTGGTTCCCGGGCGCGCGCCTCAACTTCGCGGAGCACATGCTCGGTCGCGACGAGGACACCGACTCGGTGGCGGTGGTCGCCCGATCCCAGTCCCGGGGGCCGCTCGAACTGACCTTCGGCGATCTCCGCGAGCAGGTTGCGCGGGCGCGTGCGGGCCTGCAACGGCTCGGCGTAGGCCCCGGCGATCGCGTGGTTGCCTACCTTCCGAACATCCCCGAGACGCTCGTCGCCTTCCTCGCGACCGCGAGCCTCGGCGCCATCTGGGCCACTTGCCCTCCGGAGTTCGGCACGCGGAGCGTGATCAGCAGGCTCGGCCAGCTCGAGCCGGCGGTCCTATTGGCGGTTGCCGGCTACCGCTACGGCAACAAGCTCGTCGATCGCCGCGAGCAAGTGGCCGCCGTCCGGGAGCTGTTGCCCTCGCTGCGGACGGTTGTGCACGTTCCCTACGCGGGCGGCGAAGGCGACACCCTCCCGGACGCAGTAGGCTGGGACGAGCTACTGGCCGAGCAAGGGCCGCTCGAGTTCGAGCCCGTTGCCTTCGCGCACCCGCTGTACGTGCTCTTCTCGTCTGGTACGACGGGGCTGCCGAAGGCGATCGTGCATGGCCACGGCGGCATCCTCATCGAGCACCTGAAGAACCACACGTTCAGTTGGGATCTCCGTGCCGGAGACCGCCTCCAGTGGTTCACGACCACTGCCTGGATGATGTGGAACGCCCTCGTCTCCGTGCTGCTCACGCGCGCCTCGATCGTGATGATCGACGGTGACCCGGCTTTTCCCGACGTGTCCTTTCAATGGCAGCTGGCGGCGGAGACGCGGGCGACGTTCTTCGGTCTCAGCCCCGCGTTCACCATGGCCTGCCGCAAGGAGGGGCTCGAGCCGGGAACCCGCTTCGACCTGTCGTCGATCCGCATGCTCTGCGAGGCCGGCTCGCCGCTGCCGCTGGAGGGCTACGAGTGGCTCTACCGGCAGGTCGGCCCGGACGTCTACCTCAACAACGGCTCGGGGGGCACGGATGTGTGCACAGGCCTCGTGCAGGGCTACCCACTGCTTCCGGTCTATGCCGGCGAGATGGCCGCGCCATGCCTCGGCGTCGATGCGGTCGCGTTCGACTCGGACGGAAAGCCCGTCGTCGGCGAGCTCGGCGAGCTCGTGATCCGCCAGCCGATGCCCTCTATGCCCGTGATGTTCTGGAACGACCCCGACGGCTCACGCTACCGAGCCGCCTACTTCGAGGACTTCCCGGGCGTCATGCGTTACGGCGACTGGATTCTGTTCACCGAGCGGGGCAGCTCGATGATCACCGGCCGCTCGGATGCGACGCTCAACCGCGGCGGCGTCCGCATGGGCACCAGTGAGCTGTACGGCGTCGTCGAGGAGTTCGACGAGGTGCTCGACAGCCTCGTCGTCCATCTGGAGCAGACGGACGACCTGCTGCTGTTCGTCGTGCTCCGCCCCGGGATCGAGCTGACCGGGGAGCTGCGAACGCGGATCGCCGACGTGCTTCGTTCGGAGCTCTCGCCACGGCACCGGCCGGACGACATCGTCGCCGTGCCGGCGATCCCGCGCACGTTCACCGGCAAGAAGCTCGAGCTGCCGGTCAAGCGCATTCTCACGGGTGTCTCAATGGATGAGGTCGTGAGCAAAGACATGCTCATCGACCCCGACTCGATCGAGGCGTTCGCGGACTATGCGCACGGCAGGGCGAGCGTATGACGCTGCTCCGTCTCGACCACGCGCTCGTGCTGACGGACGACCTCGACGTGACCGAGGCGTTCTACCGCGACGCGCTCGGCCTGGAAGCCGGTCCGCGACCACCGCTGCCGTTCCCCGGGCGCTGGCTGTACCTCGACGGTGTCGCCTGTCTCCACGTTGCCGACCGTGCGGCGTACGAGGCGCACGCTGCGAGCGTCGGGCTCGCCGCGACCGGGACGTCGGTCGACCACGTCGCCTTCGCCGCGACGGGGTACGAGGAGATCGCGGAGCGCCTCGAAGCCGCCGGCGTCGAGGGAGTGACGAACGAGGTCCCCGACGCCGCGATGCGCCAGATCTTCCTCAGCGACCCGAACGGCGTGCGCATCGAGCTCAACGTCACCTAAGACCGCTCCCCCGTCCTCGGGATCTCCCTTGCACCATCGGGGTCGATGCTTGTCGTGTGGAGACGGCGGAGTCGCGCGCGTATCTGGTCGTCTTCTCGTCCGCGGCCGCGCTGGCGATGGTCACCGGCGTGCTTGTGGCCGACGCGGCAGGTCTGAGCGCGGTTGGGAGAGTCACGGCGCACTTCCACGCGGGCTGGCTCGCCGTCTGCGTCGGCGCACAGGTCGCCGGCCACATCGGCTACGTGTTGGCCCTGCGTAACGTCGCGCGGGTGGACGGCGGGCCGCACATTCCCTTTCGGCTGAGCGCCCGGACGGTCGTCGCCGGCTGCGGCGTCCACGGCGCGGCGAACGTTTCCGGAGGCTTCGGCGTCGACTACTGGGCCTTGCGACGGGCGGGGCTGGAGCGGGAGCGAGCTATCGCCCGCGTCGCCTGCCTTGGTGCACTCGAGTTGGCCCTGCTCGCACTCGCAGCGCTCGCCTCCGCCATCGTGCTGCTTGCCGCCGGCGCGCATGTCCAGGCCGCCGTCACGTGGCCCTGGCTGCTCGTCGTCCCCGGTGTGCTCGCCGCGGCGTGGGTGACCTCACCGCGGCGCCGCGACCGCATGGCCGACTCTTCGCGCGGAGGCTGGATCCGGACCGCCTTCGCCCATGCAGTGGCCGGACTCATTACGCTGCGGTCGCTGGGCAGGCAGCCGCGACAGCATCTGCCGGGGCTGCTCGGCGTCGCGCTCTTCTGCCTCGGCGACATCGCCTGCCTGTGGGCGGCTTTGAACGCGTTCTCGGTCGACGTCTCGCTGCCCGCGCTCGTGCTCGCGTACGCGACGGGTTCCGTCGCCAGTCGTCGATCGCTGCCGGCCGGAGGAGCCGGCCTCGTCGAACTGCTCATGACCTTTGCGCTCGTCTCGGTCGGCGTGCCGCTCGCCGCCGCTCTTGCGGGTGTCCTACTCCATCGGCTCGTGAGCTTCTGGCTGCCGATCGTGCCTGCGCTCGCATTGCTTCCCCACGGCACACGACTGCGCCGCGCAGCTCGAGGGCTAGGGGGTCGCGACCGCCTCGGCGGCAAGCGGCGCCTTGCCCGCGATGAGATCCGCGCCCTTCTCGGCGATCATCATCGTCGCGGCGTTCGTGTTCGCGCGTGTGATCGTCGGCATCACCGAGGCGTCGACGACGCGCAGTCCTTCGACGCCGTAGACGCGCAGCTCCGAGTCGACGACGGCGCCCATAGCGCAGGTCGACGTCGGGTGATACACGGTCTGGCTCGCCCGGCGCACCCAGTCGAAGATGTCCTCCTCCGAGTCCGAGGCAGGGACGCTGAGCGGCTCGCGCTCCAGCGCTTTGAGCACCGGTTGCGAAGCGATCTCGAGCGCGATGCGGACGCCCTGCGAGCATGCTCGCCCGATCCTCCTCCGTCGTCAGGAAGTTGCAGAGCACCGTCGGCTTCGAGTCCGGCATCGGCGTGCGGAGGCCGACCTTGCCGCGCGACGTCGGCTTGATGATCACCGGCCCGAACGCATAGCCGTTGTCGGGCGGCGGACTGAGGCCCTCGTCGAAGAACGGCGCCGCGGCGAAGTGGAACTCGACGTCGGGTGCCGGCAGGTCCGAGCGTGTCTTGAAGAAGCCTCCTGCCTCCGGGTAGTTCGAGGTGAGCGGACCGCGGCCCTCCGAGTGAAGGAGCTCGAAGTTCTCGGGCGTGAAGATCCCGAAGAGCCCCTGCTGGTCGGTCAGGTAGTTGACGTTCACCATGCAGTGGTCCTGAAGGTTCTCTCCGACCGGCAGGTCCTGCCGCACCGGGATCCCGAAGATCCCGAGGTCGGCCGCCGGGCCGATCCCCGAGAGCATCAGCAGCACCGGTGACTGGTACGTGCCTGCGGAGAGGATCACCTCGCGCTCGGCCCGGACCGTCTCGCGCTCACCGTTCTTGACGAGCTCGACGCCGACGGCGCGGTCGCCCTCGAAGACGAGCCGCTCGACGAAGACGCCGGACCTCACCTCGAGGTTCGGCCTCGACGCGGCCGGATGGAGGAAGGCGTCCGCGGCACTGCAGCGCATCCCGTTTCGCTGGGTGAGCTGGAAACGTGAGACGCCCTCCGGCCGGTCGACGTTCAGGTCGTCGATGTGCTCGTACCCCGCCGACACGGCAGCCTCTAGCTGTGCCTCGATGAAGGGAGTCATCGAACGGCTGTCGGACACGGCGAGCGGGCCGCCCACGCCGTGAAACTGGCTCTCACCGCGCTCGTTGTCCTCCGAGCGCTTGAAGTACGGGAGCACCTCGTCGTACGACCAACCCTCTGCGCCGTTTGCGGCCCACTCGTCGAAGTCGGCGCGGTTGCCGCGTAGGTAGATCATCGCGTTGATCGAGCTCGAGCCGCCGATCACGCGTCCGCGTGGGAAGTAGAGCCGGCGTCCGCCGAGACCGGGCTCCTCCTCGCCGTAAAGATCCCAGTCGAGGCTGGACTTGAAGGCGAGCGGGAACATCGCCGGGACGTGGAGCTCGGCGGCGGTGTCGGGTGGGCCCGCCTCGAGCAGCAGCACGCTTGCGTCGGGATCCTCGCTCAGGCGCGCGGCGAGCACGCAGCCGGCGGTCCCTGCACCCACGATCACGTAGTCGGCCACGATCGAGCCCCTCCTCTGTCGGTGACGGCTCGGAGCTTAATTGTCCGGCGATCCCGTTACCAAGATTGTTGGCAACGCTCGCCGCGCACGTTAGGTTTCGTCGTGAGTGAGCGGCAGCGACGACCTCATCGGCCTCTACTGGACCACCTCCGGGCCGGTCGAGGTGCACTTCGGGCGGGAGTGGAGCCTCTTCAGCTTGCGCGAACGCTGCGAACAGGCCGCAGCGCGTCGGGTTCAAGGGCATCGGGCTCTGGCATGCCGACCTCGAGCACCTCCTCGAGACACAGACGCTCGGCGAAATGCGGCAGGTCCTCGACGAGTACGGGATCGACGCAGCTCGAGCTCGAGTTCCTCGGCGATTGGTTCCTCGACGCCCGACGATGAGCGCAGGCAGCGCCGCCGACAAGAGACGCGCGCTGCTCTTCGAGGCGGCGACCGAGCTGCCGGCCCACCACATCAAGGCCGGCAACATCATGGGCACGGAGTGCGAGCTGGCGACGGATCGTCGAGGGATTCGCCGAGCTCTGCGCCGACGCCGCGAAGCACACCGACGCGAAGATCGTCTACGAGTTCATGCCGTACGACGTCCAGGTGAACGACGTCGAGACGGCGCTCGGCGTCGTCGAGGGAGCGGACGCCCCGAACGGCGGCCTCGCATTCGACACCTGGCACCTCGGCAAGATGCGGCTCGAGCCGGAGGAGCTCCGCCGCATCCCGCCGCGCTTCGTCTCCTGGGTCGAGCTCTCCGACGGCCCGTACGAGTACGCGGAAGACCGCCTCGACGAGGTCATCAATCGCCGCCGGCTGCCAGGCGAGGGCGAGTTCCCGATCGCCGACTACGTCGCCGTATTCCGCGAGCTCGGCTACGACGG
Source organism: uncultured Actinomycetes bacterium (assembly GCA_963711315.1). GTDB lineage: Bacteria > Actinomycetota > Thermoleophilia > Gaiellales > Gaiellaceae > PALSA-612. The sequence continues at coordinate 540,590 of CAVQDQ010000003.1, read as the reverse complement.
CCCGTGGGGCGTCGAGGTGCTCTCGGAGGAGCTCCGCAACCTCCCCATCGAGCAGATCTTCGACCGCGCGTACGAGACGACGAGCGCGCAGCTCGCCCTGTCACGAGAAAGGAGCGTCGGTGTCTGAGAACGGCCTCTCGAGGACCGGCTGATCTGGATGCTCACCCAGATGGTGCGCATCCGCGAGTTTGAGGAGCGCGTGAAAAGCACGTTCGAGGAGCACCCGGGCGTCATCCGCGGCCATACGCATCTCGCGGATGGTGCGGAGGCCTCCATCGTCGGCTTCCTGGCCGCGCTGCGACCGGACGACCAGCTCACCGCAACGTATCGCTGCCACGGCTACCCGATCGCCCTCGGCACCGACCCGAAGGCGCTGATGGCCGAGATCTACGGCCGGGAGACCGGGATCTGCCAGGGGTACGGCGGCTCCATGCACCTGATCGACGTCGAGCGTGGCTTTCTCGGCACTTCCGGCATCGTCGGGCAGGGCATCCCGCACGCGGCGGGCGCCGCGTGGGCCGCGCAGATCCGCGGCAAAGGACAGGTCGTGCTCTCGTTCTTCGGCGACGGCGCCTCGAAGCAGGGCGCATTCCACGAGACCCTCAACATTGCCTCGCTCTGGAAGCTGCCCGTCGTGTTCGTGATGGAGAACAACAACTACCAGGCCTACACGAGGGTCGAGCAGGAGGACGCGAACGCGGCGGCCGGCGAGCCGCTAGCAGTCAAGGCCAAGGCCTACAGCATGCCCGGCGTGACCGTTGACGGCGGCGACCCGGTCGCCGTTCACGAAACCGCACACGAAGCCGTCGAGCGTGCGCGCTCCGGCGACGGGCCGACGCTCGTGGAGTCCATGGTCTTCCGCCTGAGCGCCCACGGCAACATCATCGCGCCGCCGGGCGTGCCGCTCCATTACCCGGAGCACGAGGCGATCGCGATCTTTGGCAACGTCGAGGAGTACGAGGCCGCGAAGCGCGGCGACCCGGTGCCCCGCTTCCGGGCGCGGCTCGTGACCGAGGGGACGCTCTCCGCAGAGGAGGCGGACGAGATCGCCGAGGCCGCACGCAAGGAGATGGACGAGGCGGTCGAGTTCGGGCTCGCGAGCCCGCTCCCGGCGCCCGAGAAGGCCGTCGAGCACGTCTACGCGTAGGAGGACCGAGACATGGCACGTGAGCTTCCCTACATCCAGGCGATCGGTGAGGCCGTCCACCAGGAGATGGAGCGCGACGACACGGTCCTCTACTTCGGCCAGAACCTCGCTCTCACGGACGAAGACCCGTTCGTGAAGGCGTTCGGCGCGGACCGCGTGCGCGTGACGCCGATCTCCGAGACGGCCGAGATCGGCATGGCGGTCGGTGCCGCCTTTGCCGGCTACCGGCCGGTCGTCCAGCTGTACATGGCCGAGTTCATGCTCGTCGCCATGGACCAGGTCGTCAACGAGGCGCCTCGGTTCTACGGCATGTCCGGAGGCCAGGTGAAGGTGCCGATCGTCCTCCAGGCCGGCTACGGATTCACGGCGGGCTGGGCCGGGCAGCACACGGGAACGATCTACTCGATGTTCATGGGCGTGCCGGGCCTCAAGGTCGTCGTGCCCTCGACTCCTGCGGACGCAAAGGGGCTGATGACCGCCGCGATCCGCGACGACAACCCGGTCATCCTCTTCCACAACTACCTGCTGACGCTCGAGCACGGGGACGTGCCCGAGGGCGAGCACGTAGTCCCGATCGGCGAGGCGGCCGTCGTGCGCGAGGGTGCCGACGTCACGATCGTCGGGATCGGCTGGACCGTCGGGAAAGCGATCGCCGCGGCAGAGCAGCTGGCGGGCGAGGGCATCGACGCCGAGGTGGTCGACCCCCGCTCACTCGCGCCGCTCGACACGGCGACGATCATCGCGTCGGTGGAGAAGACCGGCAGGCTCGTCGTGGTCGACCAGGCGACGCGGCATGGCTCGGCGGCGGCGATTATCGCTGCTGAGGTCGCATCCGAGGGGTTCTCCTCGCTGAAGGCGCCCGTCGAGCTGGTGACGGCGCTCGACGCGACGATCCCGTACAGCGAGCCGATGGAGCAGTACCTGCTGCCCGACGAGACGAAGATCGTCGCCGCGGTGCAGAAGGCACTCGGCAGCCCCGTCGCCGCGTAGGAGGGTCTGGTGGAACTGTGCTCGTCGCCAGGGCGCTCCGGGCGTCGCGCTGCACGGACGCAGGGAGCCCGCGTACTGACTGAAGTACGTGGGCGACTGAGGACACCGCAGCGCGGCGATCCGGTGCGATTCTGGCGGCACAGTCACTGTTTCGCCAGACCCTCCTGCATATGAGCTCAGGAGCGGCTCGGCTGACGGCCGACGCCGGCCTCGCGCTTCTGCGCACCATGTGGCGCATCCGCGCCTTCGAGGAGCGCGTCGGCCAGTTGACGCGGGCGGACGAGGTGCACGGTCTCGTGCACCTCAGCGTCGGCCAGGAGGGCGTCGCGGTGGGCGTGTGCGGCCAGCTGCGTCCGGACGACCCCGTCTACAGCGGCCATCGCGCCCACGGCCACGCGATCGCCAAAGGCGCGCCGCTTGGCCCGCGTGATGGCCGAGCTGATGGGGAGGGAGGACGGGCTCTGCCGGGGGCTTGGCGGCTCGATGCACCTCGTGGACGTCGAGCACGGGTTCCTCGGCGCGACGGGTGTTGTCGGAGGGAACGTCCCACTCGCGCTGGGGAGCGCGCTCGCGAGCCGACTGCTCGGCGGCGACCAGGTGGCCGTCGTCTTCTTCGGCGACGGAGCCGTTCAGGGCGGCATCTTCGTCGAGTCGGTGAACCTCGCGACGCTCTGGGAGCTGCCGGTGATCCTCGTCTGCGAGAACAACGGCTTCGCCGAGTTCACGCCGCGCTCGGCGCACACGAACGTCGAGCGAGTCTCTGACGTCGTCGCGCCCTACGGGCTCGATCGCGAGACGGTCGACGGCAATGACGTCGTCGCGGTGCGGGAGGCATTTGCCGCATTCCTGGACGCAGCGCGAGACGGGGGAGGGCCGTTCCTGCTCGAGTGCCTGACCCACCGGCTCCGGGGCCACTACGAAGGCGATCCCCAGCACTACCGCGAGGCGCTCGCGGCCGACGAATGGCAGGCGCTCGATCCGATCCTGCGCCTCCAGCGGCGAGGCGTAGAGGAGGGCTGGCTTGCGGTGGACGAGCCTGCGCGGCTCGAGGGGGAGGCGCAGCAGGAGGTCGAGCAGGCGGTCGAGGCGGCACGGCAGAGCCGGTTCCCGCCGTTCTCGATCACCGCGGAGCTCGTCTACGCGACATGACGCAGACGACGTATCTCCAGGCAATCACCGACACGCTGGCCGAGTCGATGCGCGCCGACCCGCGCGTGTTCGTGCTCGGCGAGGACGTCGCGGAAGGCGGGCCGTGGGGCGGCACGAGCGGCCTCGTGGAGGAGTTCGGCCCGGAGCGTGTCCGCAACACGCCGATCTCGGAGGCCGCGATCACCGGCATCGCCATCGGCGCCGCGCAGTCGGGATTGCGCCCGGTGATCGAGATCATGTTCATCGACTTCCTCACGCTTGCGCTCGACCAGCTGGTCAACCAGGCGGCGAAGGCGCACTTCATGTCGGGCGGCCAGCTCACGGTGCCGATGGTCCTGCGCACCCAGGGCGGCGCGGGTCAGCGGGGCGCTGCACAGCACTCCCAGAGCCTCGAGGCTTGGCTGACGCACGTGCCAGGGCTGAAGGTGGTGATGCCGAGCACCGCCGCTGACGCCGCCGGCCTGCTCCGGTCGGCCATCGCCGATCCCAACCCCGTGGTCTATGTCGAGAACAAGACGCTCTACTTCCGCCGCGAGGAGATCCCGGCGGATCCCGAGCGCGTGCCCCTCGGCCGCGCGAAGGTTGTCCGCGCCGGGCGAGACGTGACTGTCGTCGCGCTGTCGCGGCTCGTCCACGAGTCGCTCGCGGCCGCCGGCGAGCTGTCGAGCGAAGGCATCGAGGTCGAGGTGATCGATCCGCGGTCGCTCGTCCCGCTCGACCTCGAGACGATCGCCGAGTCCGTCGCGAAGACGCACCGACTCGTCGTCGCGCACGAGGCCGTGACGCACGGCGGCTTCGGCGCCGAGCTGGCCGCGCAGGTTCAGGCCGCCGTCTTCGACGAGCTCGACGCGCCTATCCAGCGAGTCGGCGCGCCGTTCGCGCCGATTCCGTTCAGCCCGCCGCTGGAGGACGCGTACCTGCCAGGCCGCGCGGACGTGACGGCAGCGGTGCAGGCAGTTGTCTCGGCGACCGAGGCTCGTTAGGCTCGCTGTCGTGAGCATCCTCGGCAATCGCGTCCTGCGCAAGGAGGACCCCAGGTTCCTCCGGGGCGAGGCGACTTACGTCGAGAACCTGCCGCTCGAGGGCGCACGAACGGTGACGTTCGTGCGTTCGCCGTTCGCGCACGCACGCATCACCGGTATCGACGCATCGGCCGCAGAGGCCCTGCCGAACATCCAGGTCCTCACCGGCACCGACTTCGACGGCGTGGCGATTGCTCCGCCACCGATTCCCGTGCTCGAGCAACGGCTGGTCCGTCCGATCGTCGCCAAGGATGTCGTGCGCTTCGTCGGCGACATCGTGGCGGTCGTCCTCAGCGATGATCGAGCATCCGGGGTGGACGCCGCAGAGCTCGTCTCCGTCGAGTACGACCCGCTGCCGGTCCTCCTCGATCCCAAAGAGGCTGCGAAGGACGAGCTGCTGCTCTTCCCTGACGTTGGGACGAACATCGCGGGCCGCGCCGGCCGCATGGAACACGACCCGAGCGCTGTTCGAGGGTTGCGACGTCGTCGTCTCGGACGCGCTCGTCAGCCAGCGCATGGCCGCCTGCCCGCTCGAAGTGCGCTCGGCTGCGGCCGAGCGGACGGACGGCAAGGTCACCGCCTGGCTCTCGACGCAGGTGCCTCACCGTGACCACCACGGCCTTTGCCCGACGCTCGGGCTCGATCCGCACGAGCTGCGCATCATCGCGCCGGACGTCGGAGGCGGCTTCGGGGCGAAGAGCGCCTTCGGCGCCGAGGAGGCGATCATCGTCTGGCTGGCGAAGAACCACGGCACGCCGGTTCGCTGGACGGAGACGCGCACCGAGAACATGAACGCACTTGCCCACGGCCGCGGCCAGTGGCTCGAGATGACGCTCGGCGGCACGCGGGACGGCAAGGTGCTCGCCTATCGCCTCGATGTCACGCAGGACTGTGGCGCCTATCCCGGGGTCGGTGCCTTCATGCCGAATCTCACGGCGATGCTCGCGACCGGCGTCTACCACATCCACCGGGTCGAAGTCGAAGGACGATCGGCGGTTACGAACACGACGCCGATGACGACGTTCCGGGGCGCCGGACGACCGGAAGCGGCTCAGGCGATCGAGCGCATGATGGACCTGTTCGCCGCCGAGATCGGCATGGATCCGGTCGAGGTGCGGCGCAAGAACTTCATCCCCAAGGACGCATTCCCGCACCAGACGCACTCCGGTGTCACCTATGACTCGGGCGACTACGAGGGTGCGCTCGACCTCGCGCTGCGCTCCGCCGGCTACGAAGAGCTGCGCGCCGAGCAGAAGCGTCGCCGTGAGGGGGGCGGTCCGAAGCAGCTCGGCATTGGCATCTGCACCTACACGGAGATCACGAACCCGCTCGGCGAGACCGAGTACGGTGAGGTCGAGATCACGCAGGACGGCGAGGCGCTCGTCTACACCGGCTCGTTCTCGCACGGCCAGGGACACGAGACATCGTTCGCGATGGTGGCGGCAGAGCGGCTGGGATTGCCTCTCGACAAGGTTACGGTCGTCAAGGGAGACACCGACGAGATACCGCAGGGCACCGGCACCTTCGGCTCGAAGTCGTTGCAGATCGGCGGCACGGCGGCGAGGGTCGCGGCGGATGCGGTCGTCGAGAGAGGGAAGCAGCTCGCCGCCGAATACCTCGAGGCAAGCGCCGACGACATGGTGCTGGACGCAGGCGTCGGCCGCTTTCACGTCGCCGGGACGAGCGATCCCTCGCTCTCGTGGGAGGAGCTCGCGGCTCGCGCCGGCGAGGATGACAGGCTCGGCGAGCTCAAGGTTGCGGACGAGTTCGGCGCGCCGCCGACGTTCCCGTTCGGCGCGCACATCGCCGTCGTCGAGGTGGATATCGAGACCGGAAACGTGGAGCTGCAGCGGTTCATCGCCGTCGACGACGCCGGCACGTTGATCAACCCGCTGCTGGCGGAGGGTCAGGTGCATGGAGGCGTCGCGACCGGTGTCGCGCAGGCGCTCTGGGAGGACTTCAAGTACGACGAGGACGGCACGCCTCTGTCGAGCACGCTCGTCAGCTATGGCTTCCCCTCGGCTGCTGAGCTGCCGTCGTGGGAGACGGTCGAGATGGAGACTCCGACCCCGAACAACCCGCTGGGGGCGAAGGGAATCGGCGAGTCGGGGACGATCGGCGCCACACCGGCCGTCCACAACGCCGTGCTCGACGCGCTCGCGCCGTACGGCGTGAAGCACGTCGACCTGCCGTGCAACGGCGAGAACGTCTGGCGAGCGTTGCAGGAGGCGAAGCCGTGACGAAGATCTCGCTCACCGTCAACGGCGTCCGTCACGAGGCGGAGGTCGAGCCACGGCAGCTGCTCGTGTACTTCCTCCGCGAGCAGCTCGGGCTGAAGGGGACGAATGTCGGCTGCGATACGTCCTCCTGCGGGGCGTGCACGATCCTGCTCGACGGCGAATCGGTGAAGTCGTGCAACGTGCTCGCGGCCCAGGCGGACGGCGCCGACCTGATGACGATCGAGGGACTCGCTCCGGGCGACGAGTTGCACCCGATGCAGCAGGCGTTCCACGAGTACCACGCGCTCCAGTGCGGCTACTGCACGCCGGGCTTCGTCATGGCTGCCGTCTCACTGCTGAAGGAGCAGCCCAATCCGTCAGAAGAAGAGATCCGCGTGGGCCTCGAGGGGAACCTCTGCCGTTGCACCGGGTACCACAACATCGTCCGGGCGGTGGAGGCGGCGGCAAAGGCGGGCGGGTGATCCCCGCCGGATTCGAGTACGAGCGCGCCGGCTCGCTAGACGAGGCGGTCGAGTTGCTCGGCCGCGAGGACGCGAAGGTCCTCGCAGGCGGCCAGTCGCTCATCCCTCTGCTGCGTCTTCGCTTTGTACGCCCCTCGGCGCTCGTCGACATCGGACGGCTCGACGATCTCCGCTACGTGCGCGAGGACGGCGATCGGATCGCGATCGGCGCCCTTACGCGCCATGCCGAGCTCGTCCACGATCCGGTGCTCGGCGAGAGCTGCGCAGTCATCTCGGAGGTGGCCAAGCACGTCGGCGACCCGCAGGTTCGTCACCGAGGCACGATCGGGGGCTCCGTCGCTCACGGAGATCCGGCCTCCGATCTGGGCACGATTCTGCTCGCGCTCGACGCCGATCTCGTTTCGCGCGGGCCGGACGGCGAGCGGACGACTCCTGCCGTCGACTTCTTCCTCGGCCCCTTCACGACGTCACTCGGCGCGCGCGACGTGCTGACTGAAATACGCGTTCCCAAGGTCGAGCGAGGCGTCTACGTGAAGCACAACCGGCGCTCGCAAGACTGGGCGACCGTCGGTGTCGCGGCGGCAAACGTCAACGGCCGCGTGCAGGTCGGCCTTGCGAGCTTGGGAGGGACGCCGCTCCGGGCGCGCGCCGTCGAGGAGGCGATCGCGGGCGGAGCCTCGCCGGCCGATGCCGCCGAGCGGGTCGCCGAGGGGACCGAGCCCCCGGGAGACATCAGCGGCAGCTCGGAGTACCGAGCCCACCTGGCGCAGGTGCTCGTGCGTCGGGCGCTCGAACAGCTCTGAGCGGGTAGCGGCGTCCATTGGCCTACCACCCCCAGGCCCAACAGCTACTCGATTTCATCGCAGAGTCCGGCGCGCCGCCGCTCACCGAGATGACGCCCGAGGAGGCTCGACAGGTACCCGGGATCCTGATGGAGCAGGTCGGTGCCGGGCCCGAGGTCGCCTCGGTGCGCGACATCGAGATCCCGAGCCCCGCCGCGTCGATCCCCGCGCGCGTGTACGAGCCGGTTCACGATTCCGCCGGCACGATCGTCTACTACCACGGGGGCGGCTGGGTCTTCGGCTCGGTCGAGGACTGGGATGCTGTCTGCCGTGCGCTCGCGGTCGCGTCGGGCGCCCGTCTCGTGAGCGTCGACTACCGCCTCGCTCCGGAGCATTGCTTCCCCGCGGCGGCGGACGATGCGTTCGCTGCGCTCGTGTGGGTCGGTAAGCAGTACGCGGGCAGCCCCATCGTCGTAGCCGGTGACAGCGCCGGCGGGAACCTCGCTGCGGTGTCCGCGCTGCGCGCGCGGGAGGCCGGCGGCCCCGAGATTGCCCTACAAGTGCTCGTTTATCCGGTTGTCGATTGCGACTTGACGCGGTCGTCCTATGCCGAGTGCACCGGCACGAATTACCTCCTCAACAAGGCCGAGGTGGCGTGGTTCTGGGACCACTACGTGCCTGAAGAGAGCGACCGCGCGCACCCGCACGCCTCGCCGATTCGTGCGTCCAGCCTCGAGGGGCTGCCGCCTGCGTACATCGTGATCGCCCAGCACGACCCTCTACGCGATGAAGGCCTCGCCTACGCCGCGGCGCTGGAAGCGGCCGGCGTCCCCGTGGCAGTGAGCCGCCACGACGACCAGATTCACGCCTTCTTCGTGCTCGTGAACCTCATGGAGAGCGCGGACGAGGCAGTCACCGAGGCAGGCGCTGCCATCCGCGACGCGGTGGCCGCAAGCGCGAGCGTGTAGAGAGGAGCGCGATCCATGAACAGATTCGAGCAGGCCGTGTACGACTGCATGAGTCCGACGGCGGAGCTCCTGGAGGAGACGACCAAGCCGTTGCACCGCGCGATGCTCCTCAACTTCTGGCGGCATGTGCACCTGGAAGGGGCGGGCGAGTACGAGACGATCATGGCGCCCGACATGACGGTCGATGAGCCTGTCTATCGAGTCACGTGGGGAGCGAGCCCCGCGGTCATCACGGGCAAGGATGGGGTGCTCGCGTTCTACAACAGCGTGGGTGAGGCCGTGCTGTGGAACTCCGACGACCGCCTCGCGGTTGCCGACTGGGGCATCTGCGACGAGCTCACGTTTCATCAGATCGCCCGAGGCGCCGACCTGCGAGGCATCGGCTACGACGTCGACGACGCCGATGCGCTCTACCACGCTTCGAGCCGGCAGGCGTTCATCTGGCCGTATGACAGCCGGGCGCGACTCGCCGGTGAGCATCTCTACGAAGACAAGACAAGCCTGACGATCGAGGAGCTGAGCCCCGAAGAGGCCATAACCCCGGCGCGCGTTCGCGAGATCCACAGAGAGCAGCTGGCGAAGCTCGAGGCGGAGCGCGGAGAGCGTTTCTGGGTCTTGAACGCGTAGGGATCCCGGCCGCTACCCGACGATCGTCACGGTGCCCGCCGTCCCGTCGACGCGGATCGTCTGGCCGGTCTGGATCTGCGATGTGGCGCGGCCGGTGCCCACGACGGCCGGCAGGCCGTACTCACGGCAGACGATGGCGGCATGGGACATCACGCCGCCGATGTCCGTGACCACCGCCTTGACGTTCGAGAAGATCGGTGCCCAGGCAGGCGATGTGATCGGGCAGACGAGGATGTCGCCGTCACGTACGTCTCTGATCTGCCGAACGTCGATCACCACGCGCGCGACGCCCTCGACGGTACCCGGCGACGCCGCCGCCCCCGTCAGCTCGAGCCCGCCCTCCTCCTGACTTGCCCACGCACGCACGCGTTCCGTCGTGATGCCCCAGAGCATGTTCAGCACCGGGTCGTTCACCGCCTCGGGCACGACGCCGAGAGCGGGTGGCGGAGTCCAGTCTGCGAGCCGCTCGAGGATCTCCTTGCGGCGCGCGGCGATCGGCGGCCAGTGCTTCGGGCCAAGCGGCTCGCCGCCCGTCGCCCACACGAGGACGAGCTCGTCGAGCGCCGAGGCGACCTCGTGGCGGGAGAGCTGGAAGACGTCCTCGGCATCCTCGAGGTAGCCGTGCTTCGCGAGCAGCGCGCCGAACTCGCGCACCTTGTTCCACCACCTCGTCAGGAACCAGTAGTCGCAGATGAACTTGTGTTCCTCGACGTACGGGAAGACCATGCGCGACAGAGCCGAGCAGCTCGTCGAACCCCTTGCGCGTCTCGTCGTCGAGGAGTGAGCCGTATTCCTCCGCGAGCCGGTCGCGCTCGCGGGCAAGCGCCTCGGTCGGCCGCTCGACCTCTTCGCCGTCCTTCAGCGCGCGCACGTAGCCGACGAGCGACGCGTAGGGAATGGTCGGGTCGTCGAGCCAGCTGCCGTAGTAGTGGTAGAGACCGTCGCCTGTGGCCATGTTGAACCACGGGTCTTTCACTTGCTCGAGCTCCTCCAGCCATGCTTTCCCGGCCTCCGACTGCGCGAGCGCGGCGTCGATCTCCTCCGGCGAGCGTCCGTCGACGAACGCCGGGTCCACCCCTGTTTCGACGGCTAGACGTGCCAGCCGCTTGAGCTCGGCGTCGGGCCTGAACAGGAGCACGTCGATGCCCGCAACCATCTGGGCGATGTGCTGGTCGGGGATGTCCGGGAGGCTGCCCTTGCAGAAGTCGACGAACGTGGCGTAGGCGCCGTAACCGAGCAGCAGGAACTCGCTGTGGTGCTGCCACATGAGCTCGCCGTAGCGCAGCAGCCGCCCGTACGCCTCGAGCACCTCGACATACGCGGTGTCGCGGTCGTCCTCGAACACGACCTCGTCGGGCTCGTACTCCTGGAGGTCCGGGACCCGAAGCTCGGTGAGCTCGGCGATAAGGGCGTCCATCTTGACTTTCCACTTCGCGTAGAGCTCGTCCCAGTGCTCGAAGTAGTAGCCCGCGCGTTTCTGGAAGAACTCCGCGCGCTCGGCGATCTTGGCTGGGTCCGTGACCGGGTTGCCGGAGATGTAGATGTAGCCGTTGACGACCCGGTAGTCGATGCCCATCGCCGGGGGGACAGCGAAGACGCGGTTCTGCCACGTCGCGATCCCCATGTAGGGGACGTCCGCGCAGGCAAGATCGAATGCGGGCATCGGCAGCGGGAAGTGCATCGAGTTCCAGAACCAGAAGCGCTGCTCGTCCGTCTCGCGCCTGCGCTCGTCGAAGAGGGCGTGGTACGGGTACATCTCCTCCCAGCCCTCGCAGCCGGGCGGAGACTCGATCTCGTACGGGTTGGGAAACGACCCGGCAGTGCTCATGGCGACGCCTCAGGCACCGGCGTCGGCCTGCCCGCTCTCTTCGGGCGCGTTTCCATTGCTGCGCCTTCTTGTAGTTCGCTCCGGCGACGCCCTCCGGGTTCAGGATCAGCGTGACGATGAGTGCAACGCCCGCGAAGAGCAGCGCCCAGTTGCCGGAGAGGCCGAACCACTTGTCCAGTGCATATGGAAACGAGCCCCGAGGTCGAGATCAGGCCTGCGATGAACGCGCCGGAGATCATCGTGATGCCGCCGACGTACGCGAACGCGATCAGCCCGAGCGCCGCAAACGCGCCGAACTTCGTGCGCTGCAACGCCGCCGAACTCGTAGCTGTACATCACGCCGGCGATGCCGGCGATGATGCGCCGAGAGCCCGAAACCCTGTCAGCTTGACGACCGTCACGTTCACGCCGGCCGCGGCTGCCGCACGCTCGTTCGAGCGCACCGCCAGCATCTGCCGGCCGAGGCTCGATCGGCGCACGTTGGCGATGAGCAGGCAGAGCGCCGACGATCAGGACGAGGAGGAAAAAGCCGAAGACGGGGCTCGGCAGCTTGCCGTCGAGCCCGCGCCAGGACGAGTCCGGCCCGAGGCTCAAGCCGCCGAGCTTCGGCGGAGGCACGGGCGAGGCGCCCGACCCGCCGCCCCAGCGGTAGTTGGCGAAGCCGAACTTCTCGATCGCGACGGCCGCAGCCAGCGTAACGACGGCGAGGCTGACGCCGCGCACGCGGAGCGCGGACACCGCCACGAGCAACCCCAGCACCGTCGCGATCGCCACGGCGATCAGCGGCGCGAGGGGGAACTCGATGCCGAAGTCGACCGCCATGTGCGAGACCGTGTAGCCCGCCACCCCGGCGAGTGCGAGCTGGACGACCGAGATCTGCCCGACGAAGCCGGTGATGACGACGTAAGAGAGGCATATCAGCGACGCGAGCAGCGAGACGATCAGCGCCTGGCGAAAGTCCCAGGGGAGTACGACGAGCGCCGCCGCGCACACGCCAGCTCCGATCGAGCGCGTTTCGCCCGAGGTGCTCGGAGCGGGGAACGAACGGCAAGCGTTTCTCGATCAGCTCGCCGCGGCCCGGCAGGCTGGCGCCGCGCCAGAACATCGCGACCACGATCGCCCCGAAGACGAACAGGTCCCAGACGCCGGGCATCGCGATGCCGTGATCGGTCGGATACCACGACTTCGGGGCGATGTAGAACTGGAGCACCGACTGGGCCATCCCGAGCAGGAGCCCGACGGAGCAGGCGATGCCGAACGACGTGAACCGCGCGAACAACGCGGCTGCCAGCGCGGGGACGATGTAGAGGGGGAGCGTCTGCCAATAGAGCACCGTGATCGATGCGGCGAGCACGCCGAGCCCCCCGGCGACCAGGCAGGCGAGCACGGTGTTGATCATCGACAGGCTGTTCGGCGACAGTCCCGCGAGCGTTGCCGAGACCTCGTCCTCCGATGCGGCCCGCGTCGCGAGGCCGAAGCGGGTCCAACGGTAGAGGGCTGCGAGCACCGCCGCGGCCGCGATGACGATCCCCGCCATCAGCAAGCGGTCGAGCCCGACAAAGGCGCCCCAGAGCTCCACCTGGCGATTCTGCGGCAGGACCGGCGGCTGCGGCTTCGGCGTGTCGCCGAAGGCGACGAGCATCGACGCCTGCAGCGTCAAGAGCACACCGAGCGAGGCTGCGAGCTTCGCGAGCGGTGATGCTGCCTGGAGGGGCCTGAACGCGAGCAGCTCCATCGCCACGCCGAAGACGATGATGACGGCGAACGTGATCACGAGTGAAGGCGCGGTCGAGATGTCCGGCCCGAAGAGACCGGTGCGCAATGCCCAGTAGGTGTAGCCGGCGAACATGGCGATGCCGCCGCTGGCGAGGTTGATCACGCCCGACCCGCGGTAGAAGAGGACAACGGCGAGCGCGATGCCGGCGATGAGCGCACCGATGCCCAGGCCGAGCAGAGCGAACTGCCAGATCTGCTGGATCTCGTCCACGCTCAGGGACGTAGCCTAATTCGGAGCCGGCAGGCCCGGCTCGAGAGCCGGGCCCGCCGTTCGACGTCGACCAGACGGAGGTCCTGATCGTCCTATTGTCCGGGTGGCTTGAGCCAGCCCGAGACCCGCTTGAACTTGCCCTGCCCGAAGTACTCGAAGAACTGCGTCTGGTCGTTGCAGTCCGCCGGGATTGCCTTGTACTTCCCGCACTTCACGGTCGGTGCGCCCAGGGGTATGGGGCCGCGTTCCGCCTTTGCCAGCTTGGTGATCGACGCCGGCGAGATGTTCTTGTAGCCGATCTTGTTCAGCCACTTGATCAGCGTCAGCGTCTGCCCGAAGCCCACGGGCGTCCACGGGTCGGCGGTGATCTTCGGGTCCTTCGCGTACTTCTTGAATACCTTCAGGAAGGGCGGCACGCCCTTGTCCGAAAGGTCGAACCCGAGCGAAGACGCGATCGCCCATGTCCACTTCGGATAGTCACCGCCGAGCCCCTGCGCCACCCTTGGGTCGAGGCAGAGCGGGTTCGTGAGCACCTTCTGTGTGAGCTTGAGCTGTGCAAGCGCCTTCGCCATGTTGACGCACCCGGCGGCGACGTCCTGAAGCACGAACACATCGGCGCTCTGACCGCCGGCCGCGGTGATCGGGCCGACGAGGTCTGTCGAGTTTGGGTCGTAACTGACCTGCTTCACCGACAGCCCCGCCCTCCGCATGGCGGCGACGATCGACACGCCGGCCTCTGCGATGCCCGGGATGGTTGGGTATACGACCGCGGCTGTCTTCGCCTTCAGCACGTCACGGGCGAATGTCCCGTACGGGCTCAGGACGGACGCGTTACCACCGAAGAGACCGTAAACGCCTGTCTTGGACGTCTCGTCGATCGGGTGGACGAGCACCCCGCCGACGACGGGCTTCTTACCGAGGGCGGAGTAGAACGACTGGTTGCCGATGACGACGCCCCCCAGAGCACGACCGAGACGCGCTTGTCGTTCGCCATCGCCTGGCCGCAGCGCGTGCCTTCCTCCTCGGACGTCTTGATGAAGCACTCCTTGAGGATGATCGGGTGCCCGCCTGCGCCTCGAAGCTCGGCGTTCGCGTACTTGACCGTCGTCTCGACGGCGGGCGTCCACAGCGGTCCGACCTGGACCTGGCCGCCCTGGAGGTTGACGAGGCCGATGACGACGGGCTTCAGCTTCGGATTAGCCTTGCCGGGCTTGACGCCGACGAACTTCGCGTAGTTCGTGACCGCGCTCGACGCCGTCGCCCCGCCCAGGGCGACGGGAAGTGCTACCCCGAGCGCGACTACGAGCGCTGCAAAGGTTACGAACGCCCGACGGCTGCGGCTACGTGCCCCGGGCGTGGGTGAGAGCGACATTCGTGACCCTCCCATCTTTGATCCAGCTATGTATGTTGGCCGTGACAGCGAGGCGACAGTAACACCTTTTCCGACGACTGTTCAACATATTGTTGATGATCCTGGTAATCGTCTCGCAGCCCCGAACCGGGGCGCGGAGGGTAGCTGAATGACACCGGTTCTCGAGACACATGCGTTGTCCGTCAGCTTCGGCGGCGTCCGCGCCGTCGTCGACGTGGACCTCCGGATCGAGCCCGGCCAGCTGCTCGGCCTCATTGGGCCTAACGGCGCCGGCAAGACCACTTTCATCGACGCCATCTCGGGCTTCGTTCCCTATCGCGGCAGCGTCATGCTCGACGGCAACGACCTTTCGGGCAAGGCGCCGCACGTCCGTGCGCGCATGGGCCTGGCGCGAACGTGGCAGTCGATCGAGCTGTTCGACGACCTCACGGTGCAGGAGAACATCGCGGTCGCGTCCCAGCATCCATCTGCCTTGGGCGCCGTGCGGGAGGTCGTCTCCCGGCCGACCGATGGGACGGCGCAAGTGGAAGAGGCGCTCCGCATCTTCGAGCTCGAGGGCCTGAGCGAGGCGATGCCGAGTGAGCTGTCGCAGGCCCACCGGAAGCTGGTCGGGGTAGCGCGGGCGCTCGCCGCGGCGCCGCGGCTCCTCTGTCTCGACGAGCCTGCCGCCGGACTGGACACGCTCGAGAGCGAAGCGCTCGGCCGCCATCTACGCGAGACCGTCGACAAGGGCACGACGACGCTGCTCGTCGATCACGACATGGGCCTCGTCCTGACGATCTCCGACTACGTCGTCGTGCTCGAGTTCGGCGAGGTGATCGCGCAGGGGACGCCGGAGACGGTACGCAGCGACCCCAACGTGATCAGCGCCTACCTCGGCGCCGCTGCGGCGGAGGTCTCCGCGGAGCTCCGCGTGGACACGGGAGCCGTCTCGTGAGCACGGTGCTCGCGATCGAGGGCTTGACGGCGGGCTACGACCAGGCGGCCGTGATTCGCGACGTCAGCCTCACGGTCGATTCGGGCGAGGTAGTCGCCCTGCTCGGCGCAAACGGCGCCGGCAAGACGACGACCCTGCGCGTCATCTCCGGCATCGTCAAGCCTTCCGCCGGCCGCGTGGTGCTCGACGGCAGCGATCTCGTCTCTGTGTCGGCCAGCGCCCGCGCTCGCAATGGCATCGCCCACGTGCCCGAGGGGAGGGGGATCTTCTTCGGACTCACCGTCGCCGAGCACTTCCGCCTCGGTCACCGGGGAGAGCAGCTCGACGAGCAGTTGGCCTATACATACTTCCCGAAGCTGGAAGAGCTTCGCCAGCGGCGCGCCGGCCTGCTCTCCGGCGGTGAGCAGCAGATGCTCGCCATCGGGCGTGCGCTCGCCCGCCATCCCCACGTGCTGTTGCTCGATGAGCTCTCGCTCGGTCTCGCGCCCGTCATCGTCGAGAGCCTGCTGCCGATCGTGCGCGGCTACGCCCAGGAGTCGGATTGCGCGGTGCTGCTCGTCGAGCAGCACGTCCACCTGGCGCTGGAGGTCGCGAACCGCGGTTACGTCCTCTCCCACGGCGAGATCGTCCTGCACAAGCCGGCCGAGGAGCTCAGGCGCGACCACCATCTGCTCATCGCCAGCTACCTGGGCGAGGGTACCGAGGCCGTGCAGGCGTAACCCAGGAGTGTCTGGCGAAACAATGACTGTGCCGCCGGAATCACGCTGGAGGCCGCGCTGCGGCGTCCTCGGTCGCCCACGTACTAGTCAGTACGCGGGCTCCCTGCGTCCTTGCATCACAACCTCCAGCGCGCCCCGGCGACGAGCACCGTTCCGCCAGACCCTCCTAGACCGCTGCCGGGCGGTACGACTTCCGCACCGTCTCGACGTAGGGCACCGGGCTGACGACCGCGCGCAGCTCTGACTGGACGTGCGGCTCGACCGTCGGCTTGGCGGTGCCGCCGTCCTCCTCGCCCCAGACGAGCGTCACCTCGCCGCCGGGCTCTGCGTGCTCGGCGTCGAGGACTGCGAGCGTGAGCATCTTCCCCTCGTTTGCGCTGTAGCCGATCCACGTCGAGACGCCGACGGTCTCGCCGTCGACCGTTACGCGGTCGTACGGGTGCATCGAGTAGACGGCGGAGGGCCAGTCCATGAACTTCGCCCGCTCGCTCTTCTGGAACATCGAGCCGATCGTGCGGGTCACGTCCTCGTCGTCGAGTGCAAGCGTCACCTTCTGGCGGTGCTCCCCTTCGGCCATGCGCTCGAGCGCGTCGCGTCCGATGAAGTCGTGGTCGAACTTCACGTAGCTTCCATAGCCCAGATCCCACGGCGTGAAGTAGTAGCCCTCGACGTCGTCCGAGACGAAGCTGCCGCCGATTGACGCGTTCGCTTCGTAGCCGGCGGCCGGGAGCCACTCGCGGTATGCCTGGAGGCTGTCCCCCGAGTACACGGCCGGGAGCGGCGAAGGGATCCAGCCGGACTCGAGAGTGTTGGACGAATAGGCACGCCCGCCGGCCTGGCGCAGGCCAAAATCCTCGCCCGCGCCGAGCAACGCCTCGAGGACGGCGTCGCGGTCATCCCAGGGGCCGAACAGCTCCCAGCCCGGCTGGCCGACCATCCCGTGGCGCAGAGCGCCGACGGTCTTCTCCGCGATCGTCCACGTGGGTGAGGTTGAAGAACTTCAGGCTCGGGCGGTGACTGGCCGAGCACCTTCTCGATCACCTGCATCGCGTTCGGGCCCTGTACCTGGAACCGATAATGCTTGCGCCGCCCGTCGGTACGCAGTGCCGAGCGCTGGTCCAGCTCCACCGACACGTCGTAGCCGCCCGTCTCGGCGTGGTAGGTGACCCAGTTGAGCGCCGGGGCGCGGCCGACGAGATTGAAGGTGTTCTCGGCCAGGGCAAAGAGGATCACGTCGCCGATGACGTACCCCTCGTACGTGCACGGCACGAAGTGCTTGGCCCGGCCCGGCGCGAAGCCGTCGAAGCTGTTTACGCCGAGCCCGGAGAGCAGTGCGAGCGCGTCTCGGCCTTCTAACGGCAAGCTCGGCCATGTGGAACGACTGGTCGAAAAGGACCGACGTCTGCTGCCAAGCCTGCTGCTCGTCACGCCAGTTCGTGAACTCGGCCGGCACGCCGGGGTAGACGTTCGGGCCCGCCGGCGCATTGCGCAGCAGCTCGACGGTGTTCGGCGCGTCGCCGAGGACGTCCTCCAGGCTACGACGTGTCATGTAGTCCCCTCACAGGACACCACGGCCCGCGTTGTCGATGCCGCCCGGAAGCAATCCCTGCTGCACGGCTTGGGCGACGTTGAAGAGATGTCGCCGCATGGCGCCCTCGGCCTCGGCGGGGCGGCCGGCGACGACTGCCTCCACGATGGCCGCGTGCTCCGCGACGGACGCGGCTGAGCGGCCGGGGATGAGAATCGTGCGGTACTGGTAGCGAACGCTCTGCGAGTTCAGGGCGTCGATGAGGCGAACGGCTGTGGCGTGGCCCGACAGCTCGAGCAGCGTCGCGTGGAGCTCGGCGTTTACGTCCGATGCCCCCAGGAGGTCGTCTGCCTCGAGGAGCTCGCGCTGGCGCGCGAGACAGGCCCGGAGACGGGCGGCGCCCGTGTCGTCGATTCTCTCGGCCGCCAGCCGGACGGCGAGCCCTTCGAGGACGGCGCGGGCCTGGAGGATCTCGACTGCCTCCTCGTCCGAGACCGGCCGCACCCGCGCGCCCCGGTGCGGCTCGCGCACGACGAGCCCCTCTTGCTCGAGTCGGATGAGCGCAGTTCGTACCGCACCGCGCGACATGTCGAACTCCGAGCTGATGTCCGACTCGATGAGGCGGGCGTTGGGCGCGATCTCACCGCGGACGATTGCCTCGCGGAGAGCGTCATAACTCGTGCTGGTTGCCATGGCGGCACCATACTGCCGTATCGTTGCGAAGATCGTCAACAATCCTGTTTTAGTTCCACAGCGAGCAAGCGAACGAGACGAGAAAGGAAGGAGACGCCGGGTCGTGAGCGTGGCAGAGATTGCAGTACTCGGCCTGGGTGAGGCAGGCGGCCGGCTCGCCGCCGATCTCGCTGCGGCCGGCGCCGGCGTGCGCGGCTACGACCCCGATCCAGCCCGAGGCGGATCGGCGAGCTCGGCGCAGGACGCGGTCGCCGGCGCCGACGTCGTGCTGAGCGCGAACGCCGCGAGCTCGGCTGTGGCGGCTGCGGAGTCCGCGCTGCCGGCGCTCGGCGAAGCGGCGATCTACGCCGATCTCAACACTGCTTCCCCAGCGATGAAGCAGGAGCTGGCGGCGATTGCTGGTCGGCGGTTCGCCGACGTCGCGCTGCTCGGCCCCGTGCCGGAAAGAGGTCTACGCACGCCCGCCCTCGCCTCCGGCCCCGGGGCCGAGGCGTTCGCGGCAGCTTTGCGTCCGTTGGGCATGTCGATCGAGGTCGTCTCGCAGCGCGCAGGCGACGCTGCCGAGATGAAGCTGCTGCGATCGGTCTTCATGAAGGGGCTGGCCGCGTCCGCGATCGAGAGCCTCGACGGTGCGGAGCGCGCAGGTCACGCCGACTGGCTGCGGGGCGAGATCGCCGGCGTCATCGGCGAGCCGTTGCTCGATCGTCTCGTCGAAGGCAGTCGTAAACACGCAGGCCGTCGCGTTGACGAGATGGATGCGGCACGCGAGCTGCTGCTCGAGCTCGGCGTCGAGCCCCGGATCGCCGCTGCCAGCGCAGCATTGCTCGCCCAGCTCTCGGGAGCGGACCAAGGTTAGGGTCGGCGCGATGGCTACGCAGACCGATCGGGAGGCCCGACCGAGCGAGCGGGCGCGGGTGATCGTCCAGGGCGCGTACGACCTCCACGTCCACGTCTCCCCGGACGTGCCACGGCGGCGGATCGATGACGTTGCACTCGCGCATCGCTTCGCCGAGGTGGGTCTCGCGGGGTTCGGGCTCAAGTCGCATTACACCTCGACGGCCGAGCGCGCCCAGATCGTCTCCTCGCTCGTCCCGGGTGTCCGGGCCATCGGCACGTTGACGCTCAACTGGGCGGTCGGCGGCATGAACGCACTCGCTGTCGAGATCGCTGCGCGCGAGGGGGCGAGGATCGTCTGGATGCCGACGGTCGACTCGCCCGCGGAGACCGCCGGGCGCACGGAGCCTAAGCCGGGCGACAAGGTGCCGCAGTGGGCCACGCTCCAGCACGAGCTGCGCGGACTCGGCCTGAGCGTCGAGCCCGTCGACGTCACCGACTCGAACGGCGTACTGCTGCCGGAGACGCGCGACGTGCTTCGCGCGATTGCACGCCACGGGCTGATTCTCGCCACCGGGCACCTGGCACGTGACGACGCGTTCGCCGTCGTCGACGGGGCCTTCGAGGAGGGCGTCGAGCACGTCGTCGTGACGCATCCCGAGTTCCCTTGCCAGGACTTCTCCCTGGAAGACCAGGCCGCGCTCGCCGCCCGGGGATGCCTCCTCGAGCGCTGTCTGACGACGCCGCAGAGCGGCAAGGCGACGTGGGAGCACGTCTTTGACGGCGTACGAGCAGTCGGTGTCGAGCGGACCATCTTCTCGAGCGACTGCGGAAATCCCGACTACCCGCCGGTCGAAGACGGCCTTGCCCTGTGGGCCGACAGGCTGCTCGGCGCTGCCTTCGACGAGGACGAAGTGCGCGAGATGATCGTCACTCACTCGCGGCGGCTGGCCGGCGATGAGTAGACGGTTGCTCGTGGTCGGCGCGCACAGCGCCGACTTCGTCTGGCGCGCGGGCGGCGCGATCGCGGTCACGACGTCCGCGGGCGGAAGCGCGCACGTGCTCGCGCTCTCGTACGGCGAGCAGGGCGAATCGGGGGAGCTGTGGAAGGAGCCCGGCCAAACCGTGGAGCGCGTGAAGGAGATTCGCCACGGCGAAGCTGAACGAGCAGCCGCCGCGGTCGGCGCCGAGTTCGAGTGCCTCGACCTCGGCGACTATCCGCTCGAGATCGGCAGCGACGCGCTCGTCGCGCTCGCCGACCGGATCCGCGAGCACGCGCCGGACGTGCTCGTCACGCACACGGATCGGGACCCGTTCAACCCCGACCACGCGATCGCCTTCCACGCCGTCGAGCGAGCGCGCGCGCTCGCGGCGGGCGCCGGGGTAGCGAGCGCGTTCGAGACGATCCAGCCTCCTGAGCTGCTCCTGTTCGAGCCGCACCAGCCCGAGCTCTGCAACTTCACGCCGACGACGTTCGTCGACATCACGTCCGTGATCGAGCAGAAGCGCGCAGCAATGGCCGAGATGAAGGCCCAGGCCTACCTGCACACGTACTACGACCAGCGCGCCGAGCAGCGGGGAAACCACGCGCGCCGCTCCTCGGGGAACGCCGCGATTCGTTATGCAGAGGCGTTCCAGCGCATGACGCCTCAGGTGGTGGATGCCCTGTGAGCGACGCGTATGACGAGCTGGCGGCTCTGGGGAGCGCGACAGTTCACGAAGCGGCGGCGCGAGCCCCCGTTGTCGACGTCGATCTCGTGCAGGTCCTGCCCGGCTCGCGCGCGGCCGGCCCGGCCAGGACGGTGCGCTGCGGCCAGGACGACAACCTCATGGTCCACGCCGCCGTCGCCGAGGCGCAGCCTGGTGAGGTGCTCGTGCTGACGATGCCCGAGCCTCGCCCGGTAGCGCTTGTCGGCGAGCTGCTGGCGACTCAGGCGAAGCATCGCGGCGTCGCCGCCTTGCTCGTCGACGCAGCCGTGCGTGATCTCGAAGACCTGGGGGAGGTCGGACTGCCAATCTGGGCGCGTTACGTGCGCGTGCGGGGCGCCGACAAGCGCATGGCGGGCGCCATCGGCGAGCCGGTGGAGGTCGGCGGCGCGACCATCCGGCAGGGAGACGTGGTCGTGCTCGATGTGGACGGCGCCGTCGTCGTCGAGCAGGAACGAGTCGACGAGGTGCTGTCGGCGGCTCGCGACCGGGCCGAGCGCGAGCGAGAGAAGCGAGTCAAGCTCGAGGCCGGGGCGCTTTCCTACGACCTCGACGACCTGCGAAGGCTCGTCGAGTCATGACCGAAGCTCTCCACGACATCGCCCGGATCGGGCACGCGGAGCTCCTGACGCCGGAGGCGGACGAGAGCCTGCGCTTCTTCGTCGATGTGCTCGGCATGGAGGAGGAGGCGCGGGAGGGCCAGTCTGTGTACCTCCGCGGCTGGGGCGACTACCTCCGCTACAGCTTGAAGCTGACCGAGTCGCCGCAAGCAGGTCTCGGCCACCTGGCGCTACGCGCGTGGAGCCCGGAGGCGCTCGAGCGGCGGGTCGCTGCCATCGAGAGGTCCGGGCTCGGCACGGGCTGGATCGAAGGCGACGTCGGTCACGGGCCGGCCTATCGCTTCACAGACCCGGACGGCCACGTGTTCGAGCTCTACTACGAGGCGGAGCGCTATGCGCCGCCCGAGCACCTGAAGCCCGCGTGGCGCAACCAGCCCCAGCGGTACGTGGGGCGTGGCGCGGCCGTCAAACGGCTCGACCACGTGAACGTGCTGGCAGCGGACGTGCGAGCGAACCGAGTCTTCGCGGAGGACATCCTCGGCTACCGGCTCTACGAGAGGATCCAGCGCGACGACGGCACCGAGGGTGGCGCCTGGATGAGCCTCTCGATCGCTGCGCACGAGCTCATCTACGTCGCCGATGCGTACGGGGCGGGCGGCCGGCTGCACCATCTCGCGTTCTGGGTGGACACTCGCGAGGAGTGCCTCCGCGCCGCCGACCTGTTCGTCGACAACGGTGTCCCGATCGAGGCCGCGCCCTCGAAGCACGGCGTCGCGCAGGGGTTCTTCCTCTACGGCTTCGAGCCGGGCGGGAACCGGATCGAGGTGACGACGGGCGGCTACTTCGTCTACGACCCGGACTTCGAGCCGATCGTCTGGACGTCGGCGGAACGCGCGCGCGGCCAGTACTGGGGCGTGCAGACGATCGAGAGTTTCCACACCTACGGCACGCCGGACGTCGAGGCCGCGCGATGAGCGCGCGCTTCGAGATCCTTCCTTTCGGCAAGGGCGAGCAAGAAGCTCGGGAGCTTCCCGAGCGCGTGTGGCTGACGGTGACCGCCTCGCCGACGCACACGCTCGACGACACGGTTGCGGTCGCGGCGCGCCTCAAGGAGCTCGGGCACACCGTGACTGCGCACCTGGCGGCGCGGATGGTGCGCAGCCGGGAGCATCTCGACGGGACGCTGGCGGCGCTTTCGGAAGCGGGGGTCGACGACGCCTTCGTCGTGGGCGGCGACCAGACGCCACCCGAGGGCCCGTACGTTTCTGCGATCGAGCTGCTGCCCCTCCTCGTCGAGCATCCGCAGCGGCCGCCGACGATCGGGATCGCCGGCTATCCAGAAGGGCATCCGCTGATCGACGAGCCAACGCTCGCGCAGGCGCTCCGCGAAAAGAGTCGCGTTGCGGACTACATCGGAACGCAGCTCTGCTATGACCCGAACGTCCTCCTGAACTGGGTTCGCTCGATTCGCAAGCAAGGCCTCGATCTCCCTGTGCACGTCTCCGTGCCGGGAATTGTCGACCGCCGCCGACTGCTCGAGATCTCGGCGCGCGTCGGCGTGGGGCCGTCTTTGAAGTATCTCCGAAAGCAGGGCGGGATCAGGAACCTGTTCCGCCTCTCGAAGTCGTCAGCCGACCGTCTGGTCGACGCGCTCGCGCCGCACATGGATGATGCAGAGCTGAGCATCGACGGCTTCCACTACGTGACGTTCAACCGCCTCCTGGATACGTGGCGCTGGGAGCGGGAGAAACACCCGGCCACGAATAGCATTCGTCCCCTCATTCACACGGAGGTCACGCCGAGATGACTCACAAGAGCCTCGAAGAGAAGCTGCAGGCGGCCGGCAACCCGGTCGAGATGGCGCGGAACTCGCAGATCGGCCCCTACGTCTATCCGGGCGTCCCCAGCGAGTTCTCGAACTGGATGGACGAACAGGTGGCCTGGCGCGAGACGTCGGCGCTGTTCGATCAGTCGCATCACATGACCGATCTCCGCGTCGAAGGGCCCGATGTGATCACGCTCCTGTCGGCGCTCGGCGTGAACTCGTTCGAGAACTTCGCGGTCAACAAGGCAAAGCAGTTCGTGGCGTGTAAAGGCGACGGATACGTAATCGGCGACGGGATCCTCTTCTTCATGGGTGAGAACAGCGTTCGACTCGTGGGACGTCCCTCGGCGCACAACTGGGTCCAGTACCACGCCGAGACCGGCGACTACGACGTGACCGTGTCGCGGGACGAGCGCACGGCCGTCAACCCTTCCGGCGGGCGCGAGCTGTACCGCTTTCAGGTGCAAGGCCCGACCGCGATGGACGTTCTGGCGCAGGCGACTGGCGGGTCCCTGCCCGAGATCAAGTTCTTCAACATGGGCGAGATCACGATCGCGGGCAAGGCTGTTCGGGCGCTCCACCACGGCATGTCCGGTGTGCCGGGTCTCGAGCTGTTCGGCCCCTGGGCCGAGCGGGAAGACGTTCGCGCGGCGATCGTCGAGGCCGGCGAGGACTACGGCCTCTGTCAGGTCGGCTCCCGCGTCTATGCCACAAACACTCTCGAGTCCGGATGGATCCCCTGTCCCTTGCCGGCCATCTTCACCGGGGACGAGCTGAAGGCGTACCGTGAGTGGCTGCCGGCCGAGGGCTATGAGGGCACCGGCTCGCTCGGCGGCAGCTACTACGCAGACGACATCTCGGACTACTACGCGACGCCGCACGACCTCGGCTACTGGCCGTTTGTGAAGTTCGACCACGACTTCGTCGGGCGCGAAGCGCTCGAGGCGATCGGGGACGAGCCGAAGCGGCGCAAGGTCACCCTCGCGTGGAGCGGCGAGGACGTCGCCAACGCGATGGGCACGCTGTTCGAGAAGGGCGACGCCGCGAAGTACATCAACCTGCCCCTCTCGAACTACGCCACCTGGCCGCACGACAAGCTGCTCCACGACGGCGAGCTCGTCGGTCTCTCGACCTTCTCGGGCTACAGCTACAACGAGCGCTCGATGCTCTCGCTGGGCTACGTCGACGTCGACGTGCCGATCGGCGCCGAGCTGACACTCGTCTGGGGCGAGGAGGACAGAGGCTCGTCGAAGCCGGTGGTCGAGCGACACGGCCAGGCTCAGATTCGAGTGGTCGTCAGCCCGTGTCCGTACTCCGAGGTCGCCCGGACGTCGTACGCCGAAGGCTGGCGAACAAAGGCAGGCGTCGCCTAGGCGACGATCTCGAGCAGCGCTGCAACGAGTTCGTCCGTCGCGGAGAGGTACGGCGCGTGGTCCGCGTCGAGCTCGAACACGCGCTCGCACGGGTGCTCGCGGATCATCCGCCGCTGGAGGGCAGGAGCCATCGCCCGGTCCTGCTCTGCCAGCACGTAGTAGCGCGGGATCGTTGCCATCAGCTCGTCGTCGATGCTCACGGGCGTGGCGTACGGTGCGACCGGCTGACCGCCGCGACGAGCGACGGCCCAGGCCGTCTGCTCGCTCGTGCAGCCGTTGTAGATCACCTCGGCGGTCACCTCGGCGGGGAGCGACGCAACCGGCGGATCGCCCTCGATGACGAGGTTCGCCTGGATCAGGTCGTCGCTCTCCGGGAGGCTCGCCAGATCGATGAGGCTCTGGCCGTTCGCGGGCATGAATGCGCAGACGAAGACCAACGAGGCGACGCGGTCGGGCCAGTTCGCCGCTGCCTGCGTGATGACGATGCCGCCCATGCTGTGGCCGACAAGCACTGCGGGCTCGGGCCTGCGCGCGAGCACGTCGCCGACACGCGCCGCGCAGCTCTCGAGCGTGACATCGGCAACAGGCGTGTCGTCGTTTCCGCCGCCCGGTAGGTCGAAGGCTTCGACGGTGTGTCCCGCGGCCTCCAGCGGGTTGATCACGGGCTCCCAGCACCATCCCCCGCCGAAGGCGCCGTGGACGAGGACGAAGCGGGCCATCTAGGGGATCGTAAGCACCAACTTGCCCTGTGTGCGGCCGGTCTCGCCCGCCTCGTGCGCACGGCCTGCCTCCTCGAGCGGGAACGTCTGCGCGACGTGCGGGCGCAGTTCGCCCGTCTCGACGAGAGCGGCGATCGCCTCGAGGCCCGCCCGGTCGGGCTCGACGAGGATGCCGGTGACGCGAACGCGGTCCCCTGCGGCCTCCCGTAGCGTGTCGAGGCCCGCCGCCGACGGCACGACGATGAAGAGGCCGCCGTGTCGCAACGTCCCGAGTGCCCGCGCTGTCTCCTCGCTCCCGACGAGATCGAGCACAACGTCGACGTCGCCGACGGCATCCTCCACCGGCTGTGAGGTGTAGTCGACCGCCTCGTCCACGCCGAGCTCGGCGAGGAAGTCATGCTTGGCCGAGCGCGCCGTGCCGATCACGTGGGCTCCCCGCGCCTTCGCGATCTGTACGGCCAGGTGACCGACGCCACCGGCGGCCCCCAGCACGAGCACGCGCTGTCCGGGCTGAACATCGGCCGTCTCGACGAGCGCCTGCCAGGCCGTGAGCCCGGCAAGCGGCAGCCCGGCGGCCTCCACGTCCGAGAGCCTCTCGGGTGTCCGGGCAAGCTGGCGCGAGGGAGAGGTCACGTACTCGGCGTAGGCGCCTGCGGCCTTGGGAAAGCGCGGCATTCCGAAGACCCGATCCCCCAGCAGCGAATCTCGTGACGCCTCCGCCCAGAGCCTCCACCGTGCCGGCGACGTCCCAGCCGACCGTGAACGGCGGTTCGCCGAGGAAGCCTCCCCGCGCCCGCACCTTCCAGTCCACGGGATTGACGCCCGCGGCGACCACGCGTACGAGCACCTCCGTCGGCGCCGGCTCGGGCTTCGGCAAGTCGGTGAGCTCGAGCACCTCCGGCCCGCCGACCGTCCGCTGAGTGATCGCACGCACGCTCTCAGTCTCGCAATTGTCGTGTATACAGGCCTGGCCACCGATCGGAGGAGATCTGATGAGCGCCTTTCCCAGCCCGTACGAGATCGCGACTCCGCCGGGCTGCGAGGGCTGGCAGGAGATGTACCCGTACTACGCGGTCTTCGACGAGTCGCGGCGCGCTGAGGACGAGAACCGCTTCTGGTTCTGGAACTCCATGCACTTCCCCGTGCCGATGCCGTCGTTCGACGTCCAGTGCATCGACGCGCCGTACCAGGCGGTGGGGGAGTGGCAGAACCGCTTCTTCGCAGTGCCGCCGGCGATGGGGATCGACTACCGGATCGTCAACGGTTACGTCTACATCTCCGGAAATCCCGTCACCGACCCGGAGAAGATCGCCGAGCGCGTCGAGTACTTCCAGCGTCGTGCGGGCTACTACTTCGAGCACTGGGAGGAGCTCTACGCTGGGTGGAGGCGGAAGATGGAGGCGCTGATCGCAGAGATCACGGAGCTCCCCGTCCCCGAGCTCCCCGAGTACGAGCCGGACGCACTGATGAAGGAGGACGACCGCAACACGGCGGTCGTCGACGTCCTCACCGCGTACAGCCGCACGCTTCGCTGCGGCGACCTGATGTGGCAGCACCATTTCGAGCTCTTGCTCCTCGGCTACGGCGCGTACGTCACGTTCTCCGACTTCTGCAAGAGCGCACTGCCGGACATCCCCGAGCAGCACATCGCGCAGATGGTCGCCGGCATCGACGTCATCCTCTTCAGGCCGAGCGCCGAGCTGCTGCGGCTCGCAAAGCTCGCCATCTCCAGCGGCGTGGACGGCACGTTCGTCGAAGGTCGAGAGCCGGCCGAGATCGATACGGAGCTCGGCGAGTCGGAGGCTGGTCGCGCCTGGCTCGAGGAGCTCGAGCGGACGAAGGACCCGTGGTTCAACATGGCCACGGGGGACGGCCTCTACCACTACTACCGCAGCTGGTACGACGACCCGAGCATCCCGTACGCGTCGATCGCCGGCTACATCCGCGCGCTGGCGGACGGCGACTTCTCGGAACGCCCGACGGAGGAGGTCGAGCGTGAGCGGGACCGCCTCGCGGACGAGTACGAGTCGCTCCTCGACGAGGACGTGCGGAAGACGTTCAACGAGTTGCTCGGGCTCTCGCGCATGGTCTTCCCGTACGTGGAGGAGCACAAGTTCTACTGCGATTACTGGTTCCTCACGCGCTGGTGGAACAAGCTGCGGGAGTTCGGGGCGCTGCTCGCGCGTCACGAGTTCCTCGACGATGCGGAAGACATCTTCAACCTCGGCCGTCACGAGGTTGCGATGGCTCTCGACGAGCTGCTGCTCACGTGGGCCACGGGCGGGCGACCGCTCGGGCCTGCGCACTGGCCGCCGAAAATCCGCGTTTCCGACGGCTCGGCGGCTAGTCACGATCCTCGGCTAGCGGGCACCCGTCCGCTCTCGGAGCTCCGGCGATCCGATGCCTCGGCGTTCGGCGGAAAGAGCGCGAGCCTGGGGGAGCTGCTTCTGCGGGGCTGCAGGTGCCTGCTGGGTTCGCGATCAGCGCGAGCGCGTTCACGAGGTTCACGGAGGAGACGGGCCTCGCCGGGATGATCGCGGCAGCGCCCGCGCGCGTCACGCCGGGGAACGTCGACACGATCGACGCCGCGGCGAAGACGATCGGCGAGGCGCTGCGCTTCGCGCCGCTTCCCGAGGCCGTGCGCGCCGAGCTCGTCGCTCGGTACGGCGAACTCGGCCCCGGCGACCCACCGGTCGCCGTCCGCTCGAGCGCGCTCGGCGAGGACAGCCAGGAAGCGAGCCACGCGGGACAGCAGGAGAGCTTCCTCTGGGTGCGCGGCGCGGAGCACGTCTGCGATGCCGTCCGCGACTGCTGGGTGAGCCTCTACACACCGCATGCCATCAGCTACCGGGCATCCCTGACGGGGGATGCGGAGACGGCGATGGGCGTCGCCGTCCAGTTGATGGTCGACGCGGAGGTCTCCGGCGTGATGTTCACGTGCAATCCCGTGACCGGTGATCCGAGCGTCGTGGCCGTCAACGCCAGTTGGGGACTCGGAATCGCCGTCGTTGGCGGCGAGCTGACGCCGGACGACTACCTCGTGAGCAAGGTGACGGGCGAGGTCGTGCGCCGGACCGTGAGCGAGAAGGGCGTCGAGTATGTGCCGGACGCTGCCGGCAGGGGCACCGTGCGAGTGGCGGTGCCGGCGGGACGACGCGGCGAGCCATGCCTCGGAGAGGCAGATCTCGCCGCGCTGGTCCAGGTCGCCCGGCGCATCGAGGCCCACTACGGCAGCCACCAGGACGTCGAGTGGGCGATCGCACGCGGGAGAGCTCTACCCGACAGCCTGATCGTCCTCCAGGCGCGCCCGGTGACGACGCTGCCCGAGCGATCCCCGACCGTCTCCGCTTCGGCGATATCGCTGGTGATGGACACGTTCGGCGCCGGCGAGAAGACCAACCGTCATCCTGATCGCGAGATGCCGCTGAGCGAAGCCGACGTCCGGGAGATCCTGCGCCTGATCGACGAGTCCGATGTCGATGAGTTGCGCGTCGAGACGGAGGCGTTCTCCCTCTACGTGCGGCGGGGGAATCCGCAGCCGTCGAAGACGAGCCGCCAAGGCCGGCCGGCGACTCCGCTGCAGACGGCGCCGTCACGATCTCGGCGCCGATGATCGGCACGTTCTATCGCGCGGAAGCTCCGGGCGCCGCGCCGTACGTCGAGCTGGGGACACGCGTCGAACCCGACACGGTCGTCTGCCTGATCGAGGTCATGAAGATGATGAACCCGATCCCTGCGGGAGTGGGGGGCACCATCGTCGAGGTGTGCGCAGCGAACGCGGAGCCCGTGGAATACGGAACGCCGCTCTTCCAGGTGCGGCCCGGTCCATGAGCGGTCTCGTCGACATCGTCGATACCACGACGCGCGATGGGCAGCAGAGCCTGTGGAGCGCCACGGGCCTGACTGCACCCGACGTCCTCGCCATCGCGCCGTCGATCGACCGTGTGGGGTTCCACGCCGTCGACTTCACGTCGAGCACGCACATGGCCGTCGCTGTCCGGTTCTTCCTGGAGGATCCGTGGGAGCGCATCCGTCTCGTGAGCGCGGCCATGCCCAACACGCCGCTGAGCTTCATTGGGACCGGCATGCGCTTCATCACGTGGACGCCGGCGGACGAAGAGGTCATTCGGCTCGTGTTCCGCTGCATCGTCCGGAACGGCATCAGGCGGATCCAGATCGTCGACCCGTCGAACGACCCCGCCCGGCTGCGGCGTGTCGCCTTCATCGCGCGCGAAGAACGCGTCGAGGAGATCGTGCTCGGGCTGACGTACTCGGTCAGCCAGGTGCACACGCATGCGTACTACGCCGAGCGTGCCGCCGCCCTCGCCGACTGCGCGGAGCTGGACCGGCTCTACCTCAAAGATCCCGGCGGGCTGCTGACGCCGGACGCCGTGCGTGAGCTCGCACCCCACTTTCTTCGCGCTGCGAGCGGGCGCCCCATCGAGCTGCACAGCCACTGCACGATCGGGCTCGCGCCCTTCGTGTACATGGAGGGGCTCAAGGCCGGCTTCCACGTGCTGCATACGGCCGTCGCGCCCCTGGCACGCGGCACCTCCAACCCGGCCGCCGAGACGACGCTTCGCAACCTGGAGGCCGAGGGCTACTCCCACCGGCTCGATCTGGACGCCCTCGGGGAACTGTCGGACTACTTCACGATGCTCGCCCAGGAGAAGGGGCTGCAGGTCGGACAGCCGCAGGAATTCGACGCGACCTACTACCACCATCAGCTGGCCGGCGGCATGGTCTCGACGACACAGCGGATGCTCGAGGAGCTGCGCCGGCCCGAGCTGTTTCCGGCCGTGCTGGAGGAGGTCGCCCGCGTTCGCGCGGAGATGGGTTACCCGATCATCGTCACCCCGGTCTCGCAGTTCGTGGCAACGCAGGCGGTCAGGAACATCATCGACGGCGAGCGCTGGGCGACGGTCTCCGACGAGACGGTCCGCTACTTCCTCGGCCACTACGGAGAGTCGCCTGCGCCCGTGGCACCGGACGTGGCCGACCGCGTGCTCTCGCGCCCGCGCACGAAGAGCTACGAGATCTCGAGCCGCTCAGCCTCGAAGGCGCTAGGGGCCGCTTCGGCCGGAACATCTCGGACGAGGAGCTGCTGCTGCGGCTGACGATGCCCGAAGAGCAGGTGGACGCGATGCTCGCCTCGCCGTCGATTGCGGACGGCGGACGCCGCGAGGCTCGGACGAGCCGTCATCCTGTCGTGACCCTGCTGCGCGAGGTCGAGCGGCGACCATCCGTCACGCACCTACGCGTGCAGGCGGGAGACGAGGTCGTGGAGTGGCGCCGTGCGACTTGACACGACGTCAGCGGCTTCGTCTTCGACATCGACGGCACGCTCGTGCACCGGGAGGGCCAGACAATGCACGTGCAGCCCGGCGCCGTCGAAGCGCTCGATCGGATTCGCGCCTCCGGCAGGCCGTTCGCCCTGTTCACGAACGGCGCGCACGCGCCTTCCGACAGCTTCGCGGCCGAGGTGCGTGCGGCAGGTCTCGACGTCCGCGACGGCGAGGTGCTGACGCCGCTCGACAGCGTCCAGTTCCATCTGCGGACGCACCACCCCGAGGCACCGATCATCGCCTTTCTCAACCCGTCGGCGCGGGAGCAGCTCGAGAAGGGCGGCATCCGCTTCGCAGAGCCCGACGAGGCGGATGTCGGTGCGGTGTTCGTCGCGCACGTCGACGCGGTGGAGTTCGCCGACCTCGAGCGGGCGGCGCGTGCCCTCGTCGGCGGCGCGCCGTGCTCCTGACCGCGAGCTTTGCGCCGTCGTACGCGGGCGCGAACGGGCCGATCTTCTCCCGCGGCGCGATGCTCACGGCCGCGCTCGCGAAGGCGTCGGGCGCCGCGCCGACGATCGTCGGCAAGCCCTCGGAGGCGGCGCTCGAGGCGATCCGCCACCGGCTCGGTCTGCCGACGGATGGACTGCTCGTGATGGGCGACGACGTGACGATGGACGTCGCGCTCGGAAAGCTCGGCGGCGCGCAAGACGATCCTCGTCCGCACCGGGACGTCGGGACGACATCGACCGTGAGAGCCTCCCCGAGGAGCAGCGCCCGGACGAGGTGGTCGACGGCGTCGGCGAGCTGCTCGACTGGCTCTGACGGCGGATAATCAGCCGATGACCGTGCGGGGCACGATCAGTGCAGAGGAGGCGGTTTCCCACATCCGCTCCGGCGACACCGTCATGGTGGGCGGGTTCGGCCTCGTCGGCGCGCCGCTGGCGCTCATCGACGCGCTGGCCGAGCACTCCGACGCAACAGATCTGACGGTGGTCTCGAACAACATCGGCGAGCCGGGCAAGGGTCTCGGCAAGCTCCTCCGACAGGGCCGTATTCGCCGAGGCATCTCGTCCTTCTTCACCTCGAACCCCGAGGCCGTAGCCGCTGTGAACGCCGGCGACATCGAGGCGACACTCGTGCCGCAGGGGACGTTCGCCGAGGCGATTCGCGCAGGAGGCGCCGGTCTCGGAGGCTTCTTCACGCCGGTGGGAGCGGGAACGCTGCTTGCCGAGGGAAAGGAGGAGCGTGACATCGACGGAGTGCCGCACGTCCTCGAGAGCCCGATCCGGGCGGATGTGTCTCTCGTCTACGCCGCTCGGGCGGACGAGCTCGGCAACCTCTGGTACCGGCACACGGCTCGCAACTTCAA
The DNA here is from genome assembly GCA_963711315.1 of uncultured Actinomycetes bacterium. GTDB lineage: Bacteria > Actinomycetota > Thermoleophilia > Gaiellales > Gaiellaceae > PALSA-612. The sequence continues at coordinate 508,468 of CAVQDQ010000003.1, read as the reverse complement.
TCCGCTGATGGCAACCGCCGCGAGGATCACGATCGCCGAGGCCGGTGAGATCGTGCCCGTGGGCGAGCTCGATCCGGAGTCGATCGCGACGCCGCACCTCTACGTCGACCAGCTCGTGGCGAGCACATGACGGCTGCCGACCCCAAGGCCCTGATCGCCGAACGGGCCGCCGAGGAGCTCCGCCCAGGGGAGGTCGTGAACCTCGGCATCGGCATTCCCAACCTCATTCCTGGCTATCTCGGCGCCGACACCGAGATCTTTCTGCACACCGAGAACGGGCTGCTGGGCGTCGGCCCGCGGCCGACCGAGGACGAGCTGGACCCCGATCTCGTCGACGCTGCCAAGAGGCCCGATCACCGCGCTCCCGGGCGCGTCGTACTTCGACAGCGCGGCGAGCTTCGCGATGATCCGTGGTGGCCACGTGGACGTCGCCGTCCTCGGAGCTCTCCAGGTGAGCGAGCGTGGCGACATCGCCAACTGGGCGATGCCCGGCAAGGACGTGCTCGGCGTGGGCGGCGCCATGGATCTCGTCGTCGGTGCCCGGCGCGTCGTCGTGACGATGACCGCCACGACGCCGACCGGCGAGCGTAAGCTCATCCGTGAATGCACGTTTCCGCTGACAGCGCGCGAGGCTGTTGACGTCGTCGTGACGGAGTCGGCGGTCTTTCGTTTCCGAGACGGCTCGCTCTTCCTTACCGAACTGCTGGGCGGAGCGACGCTCGAGGATGTGAAGGAAGTGACCGAGGCGCAGTTCACCGTCGAGTTGGAGGACTGAATGGGACCAACGTCGCCTTCGTCCACGCGCGTCCGGGACTCGGACCGCGGCGTCGATCCGCCGTACCTCTACCCAGAGTACGTCGGTACGAGGCTGCGCTCACCGAAGGAGCCGCTCATCGTCATCCCACACACGCTGTCGGAGCTGACCGGCCCGGTCTACGGCGATCGCGAGATCGGTGAGCTCGACTACGACCTGACGCGGCAGCACGACGGTGAGCCTCTCGGCGAGCGGATCGTCGTCAGCGGCCGCGTCCTGGGCGACGACGGGCGGCCGGTTCGCGGCCAGCTGATCGAGATCTGGCAGGCGAACGCGGCGGGTCGCTATGCCCACGCGGTGGACACCCACGACGCCCCTCTCGACCCGAACTTCTCAGGCGGCGGGCGCTGCCTGACGGGCGACGACGGCGAGTACAGGTTCATCACGGTCAAGCCGGGCGCGTACCCCTGGCCGAACCACCCGAATGCGTGGCGTCCGAACCACATCCACTTCTCGCTCTTCGGTCGGGCGTTCACGGAGCGGCTCGTCACGCAGATGTACTTCCCTGGCGATCCGCTGTTCGAGTTCGATCCGATCTTCAAGTCGATCCGCGACGAGCGAGCGCGCGAGCGGCTCATCAGCAGGTTCGACCTCGGTCTGACGACTCCGGACTGGGCCCTCGGGTACCGCTTCGACATCGTCGTGGGCGGCAGGGATTCGACGCCCTTCGAGGAGCCCCACGATGACTGAGCCCCTGGGGCTGACACCGTCCCAGACGGTCGGGCCGTACCTCTCGATCGGCCTGCTCGACAACGTCGTCCCTCCCTCGACCGTCTCGGCGGACGACCCGCGCGCGATCACCGTGCGCGGCAGGCTGCTCGACGGTAACGGGGATCCGGTTCCGGACGGCATGATCGAGTTCTGGCAGGCGAACGAGGCTGGGCGCTATGCGCACCCGGCCGACACACGCGACGACGTGCCGCTCGAGGACGGATTCTGGGGCTTCGGCCGCTCCGGCACCGCAAACGACGGGTGGTACGAGATCGTGACGCTGAAGCCGGGTCGGGTCCCTGCGCCCGACGGCCGCCTGCAGGCGCCGCACATCGTCGTCGGCGTCTTCGCGCGCGGCCTGCTGAAGCGGCTGGCGACCCGCCTCTACTTCCCAGACGAAGGGGAGGCGAACGCCGCCGATCCCGTCCTCTCCGAGCTCGGCGAGAGAGAGCGCGCCACGCTCGTGGCGCTGCCGGAGGACGGCGGGCTCCGATTCGACATACGCCTTCAGGGCGGGGAACAGACGGCGTTCTTTCTCGTATGACGGCGTTCGGGCCGCTCTTCGTTCCCGAGCAGGTCCTCGACGCTGTCTCCGATCAGGCGTGGTTCGCTGCGATGCTCGAGTTCGAGAGCGCGCTCGCGGGGGCGGAGGCGGCCGCAGGCATCGTGCCAGCCGAGGCGTCGGCGGCGATCGCCGCCGCCTGCCGTCCAGAGCTGTACGACCTCGGCGACCTGCTCGAGCAGGGACGAGCGGTCGGCAACCCCGCGGAGCCCCTCGTCCGGGCTCTGCGGCGGCGAGTCGGGGGTGATGCAGCCGGCCACGTACACCGGGGCGCGACGAGCCAGGACGTGATCGACACCGCCGCCATGCTCGTCTCGCGACGCGCCCTCGATCTCATCCGCGTTGAGCTCGACCGCGTCGCGGCCGGGCTCGCGGAGCTGGCCGAGGAGCACCGCTCGACGCCGATGGCAGCTCGCACCCTCCTCCAGCAGGCCGTCCCCGCGACGTTCGGCTGCAAGGCGGCCGGCTGGCTCGTCGCCGTGCTCGACGCGCGACGCAGGCTCGAGCAGGTGCGAACCGAGCGCCTTGCGGTGCAGCTCGGCGGTGCGGCGGGGACGCTCGCGGCGCTCGAGGGGCAGGGGCTGGAGGTGCTACGGCTCCTGGCGGCGGAGCTCGACCTGCTGGAGCCCGAGCTGCCGTGGCACACGAACCGGACGCGAGTCGCCGAGCTCGGCGGAGCGCTCGATATGTGTGCCTCCGTGCTTGCGAAGATCGGCCTTGATCTCGTGCTGCTCGCGCAGACGGAGGTGGGGGAGGTGCGGGAGCGGACGGACGGCGGCTCGTCGACGATGCCCCAGAAGCACAACCCCGTACGGTCCGTGCTCGCGAGGGCCTGCGCCGAGCTCGTGAGCGGCTACGCGTCGGTGCTCGCCCGCTCGGTCGTCCAGGAGCACGAGCGCGCGGCCGGCGCCTGGCACGCAGAGTGGGAGGCGCTCTCCGGAGCGCTCGCGTATACGGGCGGCGCAGCGTGGAGCATCGCCGACGCGCTGGAGGGGCTCGACGTCGACGCTCTGCGTATGGAACAGAACCTCGAGCTGACGGGCGGCCTGATCGTCACCGAGCGGGTCGCGCTCGCACTGGGCGGCGGCGACGCGCACGATGTTGTTCGCGACGCCGTTCTGCGCTCCGCCGAGTCCGGTCGAACCTTCGAAGCGGAGCTGCGAGCGGATGACCGTGCCGAGGTCTCGGACGTGGAGCTCGCCGCCGCGCTCGACCCAAAGACGTACCTCGGCTCGGCCGAGGCCTTCGTCGACCGTGCGCTGGAGCGGTACCGGGCGGACGGGGGCTCCCGGACATGAGCGAAGCCTTCGACCGCGGCATGCGCACGCGCCGCGAGGTGCTGGGGGACGAGCACGTCGACGAGGCGATTGCACGCACGACCGGCTTCACGGAGGACTTCCAGGACCTGATCACGCGCTACGCGTGGGGTGAGATCTGGTCGCGGGACGGGCTCGACCGGCGCACACGCAGCTGCATCACGCTCACGGCGCTCGTGGCGCTCGGCCGCGAGGAGGAGCTCGCGATGCACGTTCGCGCCGCGCTCCGTATCGGGCTGACTCCAGACGAGATCAAAGAGGTCCTGCTGCACAGCGCGGTCTACTGCGGCGTGCCGGCGGCGAATGGCGCGTTCGCGGTCGCGCAACGCGTGCTCGACGAGCACGAGCCCAACGGCTGATGCGAACGCAGGTGGCGATCGTCGGCGCCGGACCGGCCGGGCTGACTCTGGCCCGCCTGCTCGAGCGCGAGGGCATCGAGTCGGTCGTGCTCGAGGACCGTAGCCGCGACCACGTCGAGCACAGGATCCGCGCCGGCGTGCTCGAGCAGGGCACGACCGATCTCCTCGTCGAGGCGGGAGTGGGGGACCGCATGCTGCACGAGGGAATCGTCCACCACGGCATCGAGCTTCAGTTCGACGGCGAGCGGCATCGCATCCCACTGAGCGAGCTCACAGGCGGGCGCACGATCACGATCTACGGCCAGACCGAGGTCGTGAAGGATCTGATCGCCGCGCGGCTCGACGCGGATCTCCCGCTGCTCTTCGAGGTGTCTGACGTCACCGTCCACGACGTCGAGTCGGACAGGCCCCACGTTCGCTTCCGCCGCGAAGGCGCCGAGCACGAGCTCCAGTGCGACGTCATCGCCGGCTGTGACGGCTATCACGGAGTGTGCCGGCCGAGCATTCCGGCCGGCGTCCTTCATGAGCGCGCGCGCGACTATCCCTTCGGCTGGCTCGGAATCCTCGCGGCGGTGGCTCCGTCCAGCGACGAGCTCGTGTACGCGCATAGCCCGCGCGGCTTCGCCCTGCTGAGCCTGCGCAATCCCGAGCTGAGCCGGCTCTACATCCAGTGTCGCCCCGACGAGGACGTCGCGGAGTGGCCCGACGACCGCATCTGGGAGGAGCTACAGCTCCGCCTCGGGCTCGACGGCTGGACGCTGGCGGAGGGACCGGTGCTGGAAAAGGGAGTCACCGGGCATGCGGAGCTACGTCGCCGAGCCGATGCGCTACGGCCGGCTCTTTCTCGTCGGAGACGCCGCGCACATCGTGCCTCCCACGGGCGCCAAGGGCCTCAACCTCGCGTTGCACGATGCCAGCCACCTCGCCGAAGCGCTCGTGTCCTGGTACCGGACCGGCCGGGCCGAATTGCTCGATGCCTACTCGGACACGTGTCTGCGGCGAGTCTGGCGTGCCGAGCACTTCTCCTGGTGGATGACGTCCATGCTCCACCGAGCCGAGGACGACGGCGACTTCGGCCTCGCCCTCCAGCTGTCGCAGCTTCGCTATGTGACGTCGTCGACCGCCGCAGCGACCTCGCTGGCCGAGAACTACGTCGGCCTCGAGTTCTAGTCGACAAGACTAGAACTATCTGCTAGAGTAATAGTCGTGGCGACAAAAACCATGAAAGCGGTCGTGCATGACCGGTACGGGCCGCCGGAGGTCCTGCGTATCGAGGAGGTCGAGCGGCCCTTGCCGGAGGAGGACGAAGTCCTCGTCAGGATCCGCGCGACGTCGGTGACGCGCGCCGACGCCCATCTCCGCTCCGGCACGCCGTTCGTCCAGCGCTTCCAGTCCGGCCTCTTTCGGCCGAAGCGCAGGATCCTGGGACACGAGCTGGCCGGCGAGATCGAGGCGGTCGGCGCGAACGTGACGGAGTTCGAGGTCGGCGACCGCGTCTTCGGCGCCCTTCCTTACCTCTTGCTCCGCACCGGCGCGCATGCCGAATACCTGGCCGTCCCTGCGACATGGCCGCTCGCACTGATCCCCGAGGGAATGCGCTACGAGGATGTGGGCGGCGTCGGGGACGGTGCCCTCTGCGCGCTCAACGGTTTCCGGCCGGTGGGTGATCTCGCAGGCAAGGAGGTCCTCGTCTACGGCGCGTCCGGGTCGATCGGCACCGCCGCCGTCCAGCTCGCGAGGCACTTCGGCGCGCACGTGACGGCGGTCTGCAACACGAAGAACGTCGAGCTCGTGCAATCGCTCGGAGCCGACGAAGTGATCGACTACCTCGAGGAGGACTTCACGAAGAACGGCAAGACGTATGACGTCATCTTCGACGCCGTCGGCAAGGAGTCGTTCCGGCGCTGCAAGAGCTCGCTCGAGCCGGGTGGCTTCTACCTCCCGACGGATGGCTTCCGGAACATCTTCCTCTTCCTCGTTCACAAGAAGTTCGGCGACAGGAAGGTCGTGTTCGAGATCCCGCGCTTCCGGAAGGAGGACGTCGTCCTCCTCAAGAGCCTTCTCGAATCGGGCGAGTACCGGCCGGTGGTCGACCGCGTGTATCCGCTCGAGGATGTCGTCGAGGCCACGCGGTACGTCGAGACGCAGCAGAAGACGGGCAACGTCGTCCTGACCGTCTAGCGCTCTCGCAGCAGTCGGTGCGGCGCGTTCGACCGTGCCGGCATCGTGGCTACACTGTCCCTGTCGCGGGGCTATAGCTCAGCTGGGAGAGCGCCTGGATCGCACCCAGGAGGTCAGCGGTTCGAATCCGCTTAGCTCCATCCCGTCTATTTCCAGGGGAAACCCAAACCACCAGAGTGTCAGGTATGAACCCGGTGGCCTAGACTCGGCCGGTGGTTTGCCCGAGCTGCGCTAAGGAGCTGCCTGGGGAGTTCCCGTTCTGTCCTTTCTGCGGCTTTGCGCTGACCGAGAGCCCGCCGGCGACCACGCGGGAGGAGCGGAAGGTCGTCACGGTCCTGTTCGCCGATCTCGTCGGCTTCACCTCACGGGCGGAGCAGCTCGACCCCGAGGACGTGCGGGCGGTGCTCTCCCCCTACCACGCCCGCCTGCTTGCGGAGCTGGAGCGCTTCGGCGGCACGGTGGAGAAGTTCATCGGCGACGCCGTGATGGCGGTCTTCGGCGCGCCCGTCGCCCACGAGGACGACCCAGAGCGTGCGGTGCGATCGGCACTCGCGATCCGCGACTGGGCAGACGAGGAAGGGATCGAGCTTCGGATCGGCGTCAACACCGGCGAGGCGCTGGTCGATCGATCGCGGCGCGGAGCCGAGGCTTGCTGCCGGCGACGTCGTCAACACCGCGGCCCGGCTGCAGGCAGCGGCTCCAACCGGCGGGATCCTCGTCGGCGAGCAGACGTACCGGGCGACCCGAGACGCGATCGAGTACGACCACCACGCACGGGTCGAGGCGAAGGGAAAAGCCGAGCCCGTCGCCGTCTGGGAAGTCGTACAGGCAACGGCGCGCGTGAAGGTCGAACGCGAGGCCCGGGCGGCGCTCGTCGGTCGCCGCCGGGAGCTCTCCCTCCTCACCGAACGCTCGAGCGCGCCCGCGGCGGCCGCGAGCCGCAGCTCGTCACCCTCGTCGGCGTGCCGGGGATCGGCAAGAGCCGGCTCGTCTACGAGCTGTTCAAGACGATCGAGCAGGGGCCCGAGCTCACGTACTGGCGCCACGGTCATTCGCTGCCCTACGGCGACGGAGTCACCTTCTGGGCGCTGGCGGAGATCGTGAAAGCGCAGGCGGGCATTCTCGAGACCGACGGCGTGCGAGCAGGTGGCGGCAAAGTTCGGCGGGCCGTCGGTGATTGCAGTCGCGAGCGAAGCCGATCCGCGCTGGCTCGAACGGCACCTGCGGCCGCTCGTCGGGCTGGACAGCGGAGGCCGACGCGCGGGAGGGCCACATCGAAGCCTTCGCCGCCTGGCGGCGCTTCCTGGAAGCGCTCGCCGAGCAGCACCCGCTCGTCCTCGTCTTCGAGGATCTCCATTGGGCCGACGACGCCCTGCTCGACTTCGTCGACCACCTGGTCGACTGGGCGAGCGGCGTGCCACTGCTCGTCCTCGCCACCGCCCGCCCGGAGCTGCTCGAGCGCCGCCCCGGCTGGGGCGGGGGAAAGCCGAACGCCACGACGCTCTCGCTCGCGCCGCTCTCCGACGAGGAGACGGCCGAGCTCGTGCACGCGCTGCTCGAGAGCCCGGTCTTGCCGGCCGAGACGCAGTCCGCGCTCCTCGAGCGGGCGGGCGGCAACCCGCTGTACGCGGAGGAATTCGCACGGCTCGTTGCCGAAGGCCGGTGGACCAGCAGCGACCTGCCCGAAGGCGTCCAGGGGCTGATCGCTGCCCGCCTGGACACGCTCGCCGCCGAGGAGAAGGCGCTGCTACAGGACGCCGCCGTCATTGGCCAGGTCTTCTGGCTTGGTTCGGTCTCGGCGATCGGGGAGTCCGCGCGGTGGAGCGCCGAGGAACGCCTGCACGCGCTCGAGCGCAAGGAGTTCGTCCGCCGTGAGCGCCGCTCACGGTCGCCGGCGAGGCGAGTACGCGTTCCGGCACTTGCTCGTCCGAGACGTCGCCTACGGCGGGATCCCTCGCGCCGTAGCGGGCCGACAAGCACCGGCGGGCAGCCGAGTGGATCGAGTCGCTCGGCCGCTCCGAGGACCATGCGGAGATGCTCGCGCACCACTACCTGCAGGCGCTCGAGCTCACCCGTGCCGCCGGGACGTCGAGGACGGCGCTCTCGTGGAGCGGACTCGGTCCGTCACGCGCGAGGCGGGCGACCGCGCGCTCGCACTCAACGCCTTCCCGGCCGCCGCCCGCTTCTACTCCCAAGCGCTCGAGCTGTCCGAGCCGGACGACGCCGATCGCCCCGCGCTCCTCCTCCGCCTCGGCCGAGCGCTCCACCAGACCGGCAACGACGAGCGAGCGGAGCAAGTCCTGGAGGACGCCTCGCGTGAGCTCATCGCGACGGGACGTCCGCAGCGTGCGGCCGAGGCGCACGCGCTTCTCTCCAAGCGGTGGTGGCACAGTGGCAATCGAGACCGCTCCCAACATCACCTCGAGCGAGCGCGAGAGCTGCTCGGTACCGACGAGTCCGAGGCGAGAGCGCACGTGCTCGCGCGTTTCGCACGATCGCACTCGGTCGCCAACGAGTTCGAGGAGGCGATTCGACGTCGGCCGAGAGGCACTCGCGATCGCCGACCGGCTCGACCTCGACGGGATTCGCGTCCACTCCTTGACCACGATCGGCTCAGCTCGCGTGAGCGCGGGCGACCCTGGCGGCGCCGCAGACATCGAACGGGCGATCGAGATCGGTCTTCGCACGAGCAACCCCGAGGCTGCGGTGGCGTACAACAACCTCGGTCTTCCAGGCCTTCCTACAGGGTGACGTACGCCGCAACGGCGAACTGCGGGAGGAGAGCCGCCGGCTGGCCGAGCGCTACGGTGACGAGCGGCAGCTTCGCTTCTTGCGCGGCGTCGCAATTACGAAGCACTTTTATGCCGGCCAGTGGCACGAGGCCCTGCAACAGGCTGAAGCGTTCATCGCCGAGTGCCAGGCGGGCGCTCCGCACTACCTCGAAGCAGGGGCGCACTGGACGAGAGCGCTCATCTGCCTCGCTCGAGCTGACCCCGACGGGGCTGCCGCTGATGCGTTGCGGGCGGAGGAGTTGGGCCGTGAGAGGGAAGACCCTCAGGTGCTTCTACCCGGACTTTCCGCCCGCCTCCGGGTCGAGTTCGAGCTGGGCCACCTCGACCATGCCGCCGTCCTCGCAGCCGAGCTCTTGGGGCGCCCGGCGGCGATCACGGAGATCCCTCCCGCGGTCGAGCTCGCCTGGACGGCGAAGGCACTTCAGACCGAGGATGCGGTGCGCGAATGGATCGAGGCGATCGTCATCCAGTCGGCTTGGAGCGACGCTGCGCTGGCGATCCTGGACGGAGAGCTCGAGCGCGCCGCCGACCTCTTCATGCAGATCGGCTCGCTGCCCGATGAGGCCCGCGCGCGTCTGCGCGCCGGCGATGCGGAGAACGTCGCCAAGGCGCTCGCGTTCTACCGCTCGGTCGGCGCGACCCGCTACATCCGGCAGGGTGAGGCGCTACTTGCTGCCTCTGCCTAGCGAAGTCCGTGAGAAGAGGCAGCCTTTCGGGACGCTGGATCTGAGGCTACGTGATCTCGTAGTAGCCGTGCCCGATCCGCCGAAACCGCCGGTCGCCCCCAATCGCGTACGCCGACAGGGTGCTTTTTGACGGATGTCCAGCGAAGTGGCTCGCCCACCAGCTGCTCGGCTGCAGCGTAGATCTCGCGGGCTTGCATCGGTCGGTCAGATCGCTCGAGTACTCGCGTGACAGTCTCGAGTACCGGGCTTGCCCTGGCCGGAGCGGGACGTGGCTGCCGCGGGTTCGTAGCAGCGTCGGCCAGGAGTCGGCCGTGGAGTTCGCCCAGCCGGGCAAGCTCAACCCGGAGTTGAGGGTTCGAACGTGCCCCGTTTAGTTCCATCGCTCAAGTAAGCCCTTTCTGATTCTGGCGGGTGTCTCCTCGTGCCTTCTTCGCGTCCGCGGGACGAGGTTCTAGAGCGCGAATATGCGCGCTTCGCCAGTCGGCGACTGGGCACCCCTCCGTACTTTTCCCTACCCCCGAATCCGCGCAACGTCTGATGAAACACGAAGCCACCTTCGCGATGTTGGCGATGAGCCAATCTTGGGGGTGAGGTCAATGGCCGTTGCGGTGGAGCCTAAGTGGTCGCAGGTCGCAGTTCCGGCACCGACTGAGCCGATCGTAGAGGCCAAGGGCGTCGAGAAGCTTTACGACACGGGCAAGGTGCAAGTGCACGCGCTGAAGGGGATCAGCTTTTCCGTTCCGCGCGGCGAGATGGTCGCGATCATGGGGCCTAGCGGGTCCGGCAAGACGACGCTCCTCAACTGCCTCTCCGGACTCGATCGAATCGACGACGGACAGGTGCTGATCGAAGGCGTGGCACTGAGCTCGATGTCGGACGAAGAACGTACGGACTACCGCGCGCGGCGGATGGGTTTCGTCTTTCAGTTCTACAACCTGATGCCGGTGCTGAGTGCGGTGGAGAACGTGGAGCTGCCGCTCTTGGTCGCACGCGTTTCCGCGAAAGAGGCGCGGCGCAAAGCCCTTTCGGCGCTCGAGCTCGTCGCTCTTGCTGATCGCGCCGACCATGTCCCGGACGAGCTCTCGGGCGGACAGAGGCAACGCGCCACGATTGCCCGCGCGCTGGTCAACCAGCCGGCGATCGTATGGGCCGACGAGCCCACGGGCGACCTGGACAGCGAGAACGCCGAGGAGATCGTGGCGCTTATGCGCCGCCTCAACCTCGAGCACGGGTTGACGTTCTTGATCGTCACGCACGACATCACCGTGGGCCGGGCGACCGATCGGATCGTGCGGATGGTCGACGGCCAGATCGTCGACGAGGAGTTCCCGGAGGTGAGGGGCTGATGATTGCCCGAGTGACATTGGCAGAGGTCGACACGGTGCGCATGCGGCTCGAGGACGCGATCGACCTGTACAGGGAGTCGGTCCTGCCGGCGCTGCACGAGCAGCCTGGCTACGAGGGCGCCTACGTGCTGGCGACGCCGCAGGGCAAAGCCATGGTGATGACGTTCTGGAGAGACGACGAGGCGGCAGCCGCAGGCGTGGCCAGCGGCTTCTACGCCGAGCAGGTCGAGAAGTTCGTGACCTCCTTCCGATCTCCCCCCGGCCGCGAGTTCTACGACGTCGTCATCGCCGAAGCGCCCGTTCACACGACCGCCTAGGGGGGACGTCATGAGCAAGTTGTTCGGCATTCCCATCGACGGACTGGCCGTGGTCCTGGTCGGCCTCATGCTCGTCGCCTTGGGCGTCGTCGCCGTCCTGGCAGTCAGGAACCCGATGTTCCTACGCCTCGGCATCCGTAACGTCCGCCGCCGCCCTGCCCGCAGCGCGCTCATCGTGACCGGCTCCATGCTCGGCACCGCCATCATCGCTGCGGCGCTGGCCACCGGGGACACGATGAGCACGACGATCCGTTCCTCGGCGATCACCGCTCTCGGGCAGACCGACGAGGTCGTGGCGGCCAAGGGGGTCGGGGCGGAGCTCGCCTCCGACGCCGGGGGAGCGACCGCGACCCGCTACTTCCCGCGGGCGTACGCGGGCCGTGTCGCCCGTGCTGCGGGGAAGCTCGCGGACGGGGTCGCGCCGGTGATTGTGGAGCCGGTGGCGGTCCAGGACGTGACCTCGCGCCAGAACGAGCCGCGCGTCACGCTGTTCGCAAGCGAGCCGTCGAGCCTGCACGGCTTCGGCGAGATGACGAGCGGCGGCAACGTCGTGTCGCTCGCCCAGCTCGGGCCGGGCGAGGTCTACCTGAACGACGACGCAGCTACGTCGCTGGACGCGAAGGCCGGCGACACGATCCGCATCCTCACCGGGCAATCGCTGCGCACCGCGCGTGTCAAAGCTGTCGTGAGCTACGAAGGCGGCGGCACGTCCGACGAGGGGCTCCTCATGCCCCTCGCCCCGGCGCAAGCCTTGCTGGGCAAGCCCGGCCTCGTGCGAGCAGTCTTCGTGGCGAACCGCGGCGACGTTGCCGCGACCGACCGCGTCATCGCCGCGATCCGCCCGGCCCTCATGCCGCTGGGGCTCGAGGCGGACAACACGAAGCAGGACGCACTGGAGCAGGCCGACACTGCCGGGTCGTCGTTCATGTCCATGTTCACGACCTTCGGGTCGTTCTCAATCGCCGCCGGCATCCTGCTGATCTTCCTCATCTTCGTCATGCTCGCGGCTGAGCGGCGCAGCGAGCTCGGCATCGCCAGGGCCGTGGGTACCCGGCGCAGCCATCTCGTTCAGATGTTCCTGTACGAGGGCGTCACCTACGACCTTGCAGCCGCGGCGGTGGGGGCGCTGATAGGCGTCCTCGTCGCGTACGGAATGGTGATCGGCATGGCGGGCGCCTTCGCAGCCACGAGCGACATCGACATGAGCTACTCAGTCAGGCCCACGAGCGTGCTGGTGGCCTATGCGATCGGCGTGTTGCTGACGCTATCCGTCGTCGCCTTCTCCGCGTGGCGTGTGAGCCGGATGAACATCGTGACGGCGATTCGCAACCTTCCCGAGCCGCCCCCAGAGGGGCGCAGCCGGCGGCGCTGGCTGCCGGGAGTCGTGGCGCTCGTGTTCGGCCTCTTGCTCGTGTTCCAGGGTGCCAGGACGATGCAGGCGGTTCCGTTCGCCCTCGGCGCGTCCGTTGCGATCCTCAGCATGGCGCCGCTGCTACGGGTGGCGGGGGTTCCCGATCGGATCGCGCGCACCGCGGCGGGGCTCGCGCTCGTGCTCTGGAACATCCTGCCCACGAACCGCTGGCTGCTGGGCGACCCCAAGACCGACTTCTCGATCTTCATCGTCGGAGGGCTCGCGATCGTCATCGGCGCGAGCTGGGTGCTCATGTACAACGCTGACGTCCTGCTGGGCGGAGTCGCCCGGGCCCTGAGCCGCTTCAGGGGGCTCGCACCCGTGCTCAAGATGTCGATGGCGTATCCGCTGCGGAGCGTGTTCCGCACCGGTGCCACGCTGGCGATGTTCACGCTCGTCGTCTTCACCCTCGTCGTCGGCGCTGTGGTGACGACGTCGTTCGTCGGGGCGGTGAACAACATGGACTCTTTCGGCGGCGGCTTCGACGTACGCGCGAGCGTCGCGCCCGCAGCACCGGTCGCCGACATGCGCGCGGCGCTTCGGAACGCACCCGGATTGAGCCCCGCCGACTTCGAAGTAGTGTCGAGCCAGTCGTCGCTGCCCGTGAAGGCGCACCAGATCGGCACAGGAGCCGAGGACTACGTCGTCCGAGGCCTCGACGATGCCTTCCTCGCCCACACCACGTACGGGCTCGCTGCCCGCGCGCAGGGCTACGGCTCGGTGACAGCCGTGTGGCGCGCTCTTCGCACCCGGCACGGGCTGGCAGTCGTCGACGCCACCGTCGTGCCGACGCGGTCGACCTTCGTCGGCGCCGTGCTGCCGGAGTTCCGGCTGCACGGCTTCTACCTCGAGGACGAGACGTTCCGGCCGGTGCCCGTGGAGGTCACCGACCCGCAGACGGGCAGGCACGTGCGCCTGAGCGTCATCGGCGTGCTGGCGCAGACAGCGCCCCAGGACATGGCCGGGATCTACACGTCCCAGCCGACGCTGAGCGCGACATTCGGCGCTCGGGTCAGGCCGACGAGCTACCTGTTCGCGCTCAGCCCGGGGGTGAACGCCGGCGCGACGGCGAAGAGGCTCGAATCGGCGTTCCTCGCCAACGGCATGCAGGCCGATTCCGTGCAGTCACTGCTGGACGACGCCGTGGGCGCGAGCCTCACGTTCGACCGTCTGATCATGGGCTTCATGGGGCTGGGCCTCATCGTGGGTGTGGCTGCTCTCGGGGTGATCAGCGCGCGCTCGGTGGTCGAGAGGCGGCAGCAGATCGGCGTCCTACGCGCCATCGGCTTCCGCCGCCGCATGGTGCAACTCGCCTTCCTGCTCGAGTCGTCCTTCATCGCGCTGACATCGATCGTGCTCGGCACCGTGCTCGGGTTGATCGTCGCCTTCAACGTCGTCAACGATTCGAAACGGCAGCCGAGCTGGGAGAGCATGTCAATGGATGTGCCGTGGCTTACGCTGACGATCATCTTCCTCGTTGTCTACCTGGTCGCTCTGGCAGCCACGTGGGTTCCGGCCCGCCGTGCATCGCGCGTTTACCCAGCCGAGGCGCTGAGGTACCAGTGAGTATCGCCGTCGCCATGCGACCGCGTCGGGCTCCTCGCCCTGGACAGCGCCCTTCTCTATCCGCCGGATCGAACTGCCAGCTCTGCTGATTTCCCGACCGCGCGTTCGCCGACGACACCCCGACCCGGGCCGTCGCTGGGCCAGATCGGGGCCGACTCGATCACGGGCCGCTCCCCGCCCACGTGCCTCGCCGGAAGGTCTTCCGCGCGTTGGTGAAGTTCCTCGGCCTTCTGCCTCATCCACGTCCGATCGGATACCTCGGCCAACCGCCCGATCAGCTGCTCGAGTGTCAGTTCCACAGCGCGATGATACGAAGGTAGTGCCAGTAGAGCGCGGCTCGTTTGTGTGACCGGATTCGCCAGCAGCACATATGAGACGCTTCTGAGACACACACCAACGAGCGAAGTGGTGAGTTGTGGTGAGTAGGGCAGGGGAACGGAGGGGAATCCGGCCTTCTCCATGGGGACGAATCCGCTTAACTGTCCCCCCAGCCCCCTGAGTACCCACCCGCTCATGGATCGCACCCAGGAGGTCGGCGGTTCGAATCCGCCTAGCTCCACTCCCGCTCGGACGCCCGAGGAGGCCTGATGGACGACCAGATTCACGGAACGATCGAGCAGCTGGTGGCGGAGGAGCACGAGTTGTGGGAGCGGGAATCCGCCGGGAACGCAACCGATGCCGATCGACGGCGCCTGAACGACGTCAAGGTCTCTCTCGACCAGTGCTGGGACCTGCTCCGCCAGCGTCGAGCGCTGCGCGAGGCGGGAAAGGACCCCGAGGGCGCGGACGTTCGACGACCCGAGGTCGTGGAGGGCTACGAGCAGTAGCGTCTTCGTTGCGGGTGCCCAGGATGCACCACGACGAGGTGGACACCGACGCATCGCTCGTGCGTCGGTTGGTCGAAGCCCAGTTCCCCGAGTGGGCGGAACTTCCCGTCCAGCCGGTTCCGTCCGGCGGCACGGACAACGCGCTCTATCGCCTCGGCGAGCGAATGGTCGTGCGCCTACCTCGACACGAGCGGACGGCCGGCCGGCTGGAGCAGGAGCACCGGTGGCTGCCGAAGCTCGCCCCCCTGTTGCCGCTACTCGTTCCCGTGCCGCTCGCGCGCGGGATGCCCGCGGAGGATTACCCGTGGGAGTGGTCGGTCTACGAGTGGCTCGAGGGAGAGACGGCATATTTCGAGCCGATCGCAGACCTCGTGACACTCGCGACCGACCTCGCACAGTTCATCACGGCGCTGCAACAGATCGACGCCGCCGGCGGACCGCCGCCGAGCAGGCTCAACGCGTTCCGGGGCGAGCCGCTGACACGGCGGGACGAGCAGGCGCGCGCGTGGATTGCCGCGCTCGGCTCGACGATCGACGGCCAGGCTGCAACTGCCCTGTGGGAAGCCGCGCTGCGCGCGCCGGAGTGGCAACAACGGCCCGTTTGGATCCACGGAGACCTCGACGCTCGCAACCTGCTGGCCACGCAGGGCAGGCTCAGCGCCGTCATCGACTGGGGCTGTCTCGGCGTGGGTGATCCCGCCTGCGACGTCGCGGTGGCGTGGAAGATGCTCTCGGCGCATACGCGCGACCTCTTCAGGACCGCGCTGTCGATTGACGACGCGACCTGGGCACGGAGCCGAGGGTGGGTGCTCTCGCAGGCTGTCGGCGCACTGTCGTACTACACGCTCGAGAGCAATCCTGAGCTCTTCCGGGAAGGTGAGCGCTGGCTGGCGGAGGTGCTCGCCTGACCAGGCCCGACGGAGGCGGAGGCAGTGCCTCCGCCTCCAGGCCCGAGCTAGACCTGTGCGGCGGGCTCTGCTGACGTGGAGCCCGCCGGTGCGTCCCGCAGGTGGCGGATCAGATCCTCCAGGTCCGCGAGCTCCTGCTCGAGGTCGCGCTGGTAGGCCTCCAGGCGCGCGAGCAGCTCGGTGCGGTTAGGAAAGGGCCGGCGGAAGCGGAGCCCGCGGCCGTGTTTTTGGTGTCCTCTGTGCATGTTCACCTCCCATCTCTGTCGTAGCGGTCGAGAAAGGCGGCGCCGCGCTCTTGCGAGCGACGGAGCGCGTCTGCCCACTGATCGAGCAGGCGCGAGCCCTCCTTGGTCAGCGCGTAGCGGCGCTTCGCCGGCCCCGGGGAGGAGGAGTCCCACTCGGACGTGACGATGCCCTCGTCCTCGAGCCCGCGCAGCAGCCGGTAGAGGTTTCCCATCTCGACGGGTTGGTCTCCGGTCAGCTCCGGAAGCCGTTCGAGCAGGTCGTACCCGTGCGTGGGTCGTTCCCGCAGGAGCAGCAGGAGTGCCGGCTCCACGAAACGCTCGACGCGAGCATGGACGCGCCAGCGCCCACCGTGGAGTCGCCGTGACCGGGAGCGACGAGGGTGTTGCCTCATCGCCGGGTCGCTATTGGTAAAACACACATGCAAGAAAACAGTAGCAAGAGCCGACCGGCGGCAACAATCCAGAGCATGCTGCTGAGCGAGCTCGTACGGGTGTCGGCCGAGGTCGCCTCGACGCGCGCTCGACTGAAGAAGATCGAGGCGCTGGCGAGCGTGTTCGAGCATCTGGAGGCAGAAGAGGCGCCGGTGGCAGTCGCGTACCTCTCTGGCGAGCTGCCGCATGCGCCGATCGGGATCGGCTGGGCGGCGCTCCGGGATCGTCCGCGGGAACACGCATCGAAGCCACTGCTGGACGTGCTCGAGGTGGACGCCTCCCTGCGCAAGATCGGAGCGACGACCGGACCGGGCTCGCAGACGGCGCGGCGAGAAGAGCTGGCGGGTCTCTTCTCCCGGGCGACGGAGCCGGAGCAGCAGTTCCTCGCGCGGCTCCTGACCGGCGAGCTCCGCCAGGGAGCGCTACAAGCGGTGATGGCGGACGCCGTTGCGAAAGCGGCCGGCGTCCCGAGCACCGAGGTGCGGCGCGCGCTGATGCTGGCCGGCGACCTCGGGACGGTGGCCACGGCGGCGCTGACGTCGGGTAGCGACGGGCTTGCAGAGTTCCGCCTGACGCTGCTGCGCCCAGTCCAGCCGATGCTGGCGCAGCCGGCCACCGACATCGCGTCTGCATTCGAGCGTCTCGGCGAGGCCGCGGTCGAGTGGAAGCTCGACGGCGCGCGGCTCCAGGTGCACGTGGTGGGCGACGAGGTGCGCGCCTACACGCGGAACCTCGCGGACGTCACGGACCGCGTGCCGGAGGTGATCGAAGCGCTGCGCGGGCTCTCGCTCGATGCCGCGATCCTCGACGGCGAGGTGATCGCGCTCGACGAGCGCGGTCGACCTCACCCGTTCCAGGTGACGATGAGCCGGTTCGGCAGCCGGCGAGGGATGGAGGCGCTGCGGGACGGCGTCCCGCTCTCGCCGTTCTTCTTCGACCTGCTCCATCTGGACGGCGACGACGTGCTCGACCGGCCCGCCCGGGAGCGGTTCGCCGCTCTCGCCGAACGCTTCCCCGAAGAGCTTCTCGTTCCGCGCATCGAGACCGGCGACGTCGAGGAAGCGGAGCAGTTCCTCGCGGCTGCGCTCGAACGCGGGCATGAGGGCGTGATGGTGAAGGTGTTGGACGATCCCTACGAGGCGGGGCGGCGCGGCGGGAGCTGGCTCAAGGTCAAGCCTTCGCACACGCTCGACCTCGTGGTGCTCGCCGCCGAGTGGGGCCACGGCCGTCGGCAAGGCTGGCTGAGCAATATCCACCTCGGCGCTCGCGACGAAGCCGGCGCCGACTTCGTGATGCTCGGCAAGACGTTCAAGGGCATGACCGACGAGATGCTCGGCTGGCAGACGGAGCGGCTGCTAGAGCTGGAGACCGAGCGCGACGGTCACACGGTGTACGTGCGACCGGAGCTCGTCGTCGAAGTTGCTTTCGACGGCCTCCAGCAGAGCTCGCGCTATCCGGGCGGGCTCGCGCTCCGCTTCGCGCGCGTCAAGGGCTACCGCCCCGACAAGTCAGCTGCGGAGGCCGACACCATTCAGACCGTCCGCCAGCTGGCCACAAGCTCGTAGAGGCGATCGATGCTGTCGGTCCAGCCCTGCGTGTGCAGCGCGAGGCGCTCCTCCGTGGCGAAGACCCCCTGGTCGAGGATCACGTTCGTCGATCCGTCGACGTCGCCGAGCGTGAGCGTCACAACGGTCTCGCGGTCGTCGGGCGTCGGCTCTTCCCAGCGAAACGTGTAGCTCAGCAGGCCGGGAGGGTCGATCGCCACGAACTCTCCCGAAAGGTGGAACACTTCACCTTCGGGAGGTTGCATCGCGATCCGATAGGCACCTCCGACGCGAGCGTCGACGTCGATCCCGGACGAGGTGAACCCCTTCGGGCCCCACCACTTCGCGAGCTCCGTCGGATCGACGAGCGCGTTGAAGACGCGCGCAGGCTGTGCAGGCAGAACGCGCTCGAGATGCAGTGTGAGCTCGGCAGGCGTCAGAGGTCTGAGACAATAACGCGATGGCCGCGCGACACCACATCCGCATCGAGTACTGCGTTCCCTGAGGAGCGCTTCCGAACGCCGCCGGTCTGGCGGCGAAGCTGCTCGAGGAGTGGGAAGCGGACGAGATCGGCACGGTCGAGATCGTGACGGGAGCGGACGGGATCTTCGACGTGCATCTCGACGGTGAGCTCGTCTTCGAGAAGAAGATGATCGGCCGCTACCCCGATCCTGACGACGTCCTGCCGCTCGTTCGCGAGCAGCTGAACGCCGAGTAGGACCGCTACGTCGACGTGTTGACTCGAGGCATTGAACCACTGACTGCCGGGTCGCGAGCTCTCTGGGAGCGCGCCCTCGCGTCGCTGCCAGGCGGCAACACGCGGACGACCGTCTTTCACGCGCCGCATCCCGTCTACATCGTGCGCGGCGAGGGCTGCCGCGTGTGGGACGTGGACGGCGTGGAGCGCATCGACTTCATCTCCAACTACACGTCCCTGATGCTCGGCCACTGCCATCCGCGGGTCGTGGAGGCGGTGCGGCGGCAGGCCGGCCAATTGATGAGCGTCGCGGCGCCGAACGAGCTCGAGATCGAGCTCGCGGAGCAGATCAAGGGCCGCCTGCCGAGCATCGAGCAGCTTCGCTTCGCGAACTCCGGCACCGAGGCGACGATGCTCGCGTTTCGCGCGGCGCGTGCGTTCACGGGACGCACGAAGGTCGGCGTCTTCGCAGGCGGCTACCACGGCTCGCATGACTACGCCGCGAGCATCCCTGGTGACGTCTCGGTGGCTCCGGGCGGTCCGGGCATCCCGGACGCCGTCGCGGACACGTTGGTCGTCGCTCCGTTCGACGACGTGGAAGGAACGCGGGTCGCGCTCGAGCCGCATCTCGAAGACCTCGCTGCCGTCATCGTCGAGCCGGTGCTGGGGTCGGGCGGAGTACGGCCTGCCTCGGACGAGTTCCTAGCGTTCCTGCGCGAGCAGACGAGCGAAGCCGGCGCCCTGCTCGTCTTCGACGAGATCATCTCGTTCCGCGTCGGCTACCACGGTGCACAGGGCCGCTACGGCATCACGCCCGATTTGACGACGCTCGGCAAGATCATCGGCGGGGGCCTGCCTGTCGGGGCTCTCGGCGGCCGGGTGGACGTGATGGGGCTCTTCGACCCGCGGCGAGACGACCGCATCGGCCACGGCGGGACGTTCAACGCCAATCCGCTGACGATGGCAGCGGGCCTGGCCACGCTCGAGGAACTGACGCCCGACCGCTACGACGCGCTCGAAGCACTGGCCGGCGAGCTCGAGGCAGGAGTCAACGCGCAAACGGAGGCGACTGTCACGGCCGTCGGCTCGCTCTTTCGAGTCGAGCTTCCGAACGCCGCACCCCTCCCCGACCTCCACCTGGGCCTGCTCGCGAACGGTGTCCTCATGACGCCGCGCGGCATGGGCTGCCTCTCCACGCCGATGACCACGAGCGAGATCGAGGCGTTCGTCGACGCCGTGCGAGTCGCGCTCTAGCGTCGCCGCAGCCAGTACCGGACGAAGTAGAACGGCACGACGATCCCCGCGAAGAGGAACGTCGCCACTCCCCAGGCCGTGGCGTGACGTGATCCGTGCCTGCTCGCGTGCGCGAACACCGCCATCGCGAGCAGCGCGGCCAGCGCCACTGCGAGCACGAATTGGATCGGGCTGAGCTCGGCGATCGAGGCGGCGATGATCATCGGCGAAAAAGGGGTAAGCAAGATCGGAGACTCGATATTCCCACTCTCAGAGGAGGACTCGCATGGGTGTCAACCCGATTCCCGATGGCTATCGCACCGTCACGCCGTACCTCGTCGTCGAAGGTGCCGCCACCGTTCTGGACTTCGTCAAGCAGGCGTTCGGCGCCGATGAGGTGTTCCGCATGGAAGGGCCGAACGGAACGATCGGCCATGCGGAGGCCAAGATCGGCGACTCGATGGTGATGATCGGCGACGCCGGCGAGCAGAACCCTGCGATGCCGGCGATGATCCATCTCTACGTCGACGACTGCGACGCGACGTACGAACGAGCGCTGACTGCGGGCGGGACGTCGGTGCGGGAGCCCGAGAACCAGTTCTACGGCGACCGCTCGGCGGGCGTTCGCGACTCGACCGGCAACCTGTGGTGGATCGCCACGCACGTCGAGGACGTGTCCGAGGACGAGATGGCCAAGCGCATGGAAGAGGCCGCGGCCCAGCCGGCCGGCTGATCGAGAGGCGAGAGTGCGGTTCCGCAAGGGCGCCAAGCTCGATCCGTCCCAGGTCGAGGACTATCGCGGCCAGGGCGGCGGGCTTGGCGGCCTGGGCGGCGGCAAGGTGCTCGGCGGCGGCGGTGGCCTGATCGGCATCGTTGTCCTCGTCCTCTATCTCGTGCTCGCGAGCCAGGGCGGCGGCCTGGGCGAGCTCGGCTCGCTCGCCGGAGAGACGGTCGGCCCCGGCACGCCGTCGACAGAGCTGAAGAGCGAATGCCGCTCGGGCGAGGACGCGAACGAGCGCGAGGACTGCCGCATCGTCGGAGTCGTCAACAGCGTCCAGGCGTACTGGGCGAAGACGCTTCGGAACTATGAGCCGGCCCGGACGCGGTTCTTCGACGGGCAGTTCAGCACCGGCTGCGGCGTGGCGTCATCCGCCGTCGGCCCGTTCTACTGCCCGGCGGACGGTCGTGTGTACATCGACCTCGGCTTCTTCGACCAGCTGCAGTCGCAGCTCGGCGCCGAGGGCGGCCCGCTGGCGGAGGCGTATGTGCTCGCGCACGAGTACGGCCATCACGTCCAGGACCTGACCGGCGTGCTGCGCAGCGCCAACCGCGACACCGGGCCGCAGGGTGGGCAGGTGCGCGTCGAGCTCCAGGCCGACTGCTACGCCGGGCTCTGGGTCGGGCGCGCTCTCGACACCGGCTTCATCGAGGACATCACCAGGCAGGACGTCGCCCAGGCGCTCGACGCTGCGGCAGCGGTGGGCGACGACCGCATCCAGGAGCGTGCCGAGGGTCGTGTGACGCCGGAGTCGTGGACGCACGGCTCGGCGCAGCAGCGCCAGACGTGGTTCGTGCGCGGCATCGAGGGCTCGGGCCCCAACAGCTGCGACACCTTCAAGGGCCAGGTCTAGCGCAAGAAGGAGAGCCCGACGAGCGTCGGCACGACGATCCACACGCCGACGGTGAGCGTGATGCCGACGATCGCCAACCTCCGGGACTGGTCGCGCGGCGGGTTGCCGCAGTTGCCGACCGAGACCCAAACCTCCTTCAGCGGCTCGCGCACCGAGAGCCGTATGCGCGAGCTGGCCATTGCGGTGCCGCGGAGTAGGAACCACGAGATGGCGACGCCGATGAGCGCCCCGGTGACGCCAACGATCGCCGCGGTTACCCAGTCGTCCCACGTGTAGCCAGTCGCCAGCCGGTAGATGCTCGCGAACAGTGGGAGCAGGAGCGCGCCGAACACGAATGTCGGCACGCCGACCGCCCGGCCACGGACGATCTCGGCGAGAGCCCCTCCGTCGAAGCGCGCCGACCGCAGCTGTTTCATCTCCGGCGAGCCGTCCGGCGCCTCGATCTCCCGGAACCAGTAGAGGTTGCGCATTTCCATCGTCACCGTCTGGACGTACGAGACGACTATGTACCGGGCGACGAGCTCGATCCCCCAGCGGATGAAGGAAGTCAACGGGCCGAGGCCGGATGCGGCGCGCGACCCGCGGAAGCCGTGGCGACGGAGGCTCTCGAGGGCGGCCACCGCCCGCTGGTGGTCGGCGAAGAAGCGCTCCGGCCGTGCGATCGTCGACGTCCGCGCCAGCTCGGTGAGCATCTCGCGGGCGCGCGGGCTCGTGACGTCGATGTCGTCGAGGAACGCCTCGATGGCCGCGTCGTCGCCCGAGAGCAGCTGCAGTCGCTCCAGGGGATTGACGTCGTGGTCGTCCCGTGAGCGCCAACGGTCGTCGCGCATCGGAAAGGGAGCCTAACCGCCGTTGCGGCGGGCTCCCTTTCCGTGGTCTTCCTCTACCGTCGGTAGCAGGAGACGTACAACGTGAACGTCCTCGGGCTGCCCGTGCCGTTGGCGCCGCTGGCCTGGTAGCCCATGACGGCGCCGCGCCGGTCCTGGATCGGCCGCAGTTCGACCGTGTAGAGCACGTCGGCAGCGCCGGCGGTAGACCAGCTCGTACCGGCGCTGAGCGCACGCTCGCCGCGCGCGCACATCTGGCCAACGTCGGCGCTCGTGGTTCCCGATCCTGGAGCGTCCTGCACGACAACGCTCTCGGTCGGCATCCTGATCGAGCCGAGCAACGCGCCGGGCTCGCCCTTCTCACCCCGCGGGCCGGGAGCCCCCTGAGGGCCGGGCGGGCCGGCTGCTCCGGAGGGGCCGATCGGGCCGGCCGGGCCGACGGCGCCAACCGGGCCCGACGGCAGCTCGTGCTGGTCGAAGTCGGACATCGTCAGCGAGCCGTTCCTCACGAGCCCACTCGTGATTGCCCCGGCGGCGATCTTGCCGAACGTCACCGAGCGACCCTTGAGCTCCTTCGTGCCCACGGAGCCGTTCCTGAGCTCCCTGGCGCCGACGCTGTTCGGAGGGAATGCGGCGACGGCCGCGATGCTCGTGCCGGTCAGGGCGATGAACAGGGAGATCAGTGCCACACCCATTGCCGGACTTGGCTTGCGAATGCGTACCACGCATCCCACCCCCTTTCGGCCTCCAGTGGTACCGCGTGGATGTCAGCTGGACGTCGTACCTACGTAAGAGGCGCGCAAGCCCTCTGTGAAGGCGTCGTCCGCCCATGCCCCTACTCTCAGCTGATGGCTGCCGAGCAGCCGCAGATCTTCGCCGGCATGGCCGTGCTGGCCGTCCACCTCGTGTTCTACCCCTGGCCCGACCTGCCGCCGCGCTGAGCGCCACAACCGAGACCAGCCGCTTCCAGCGCGACCGCGACGCGGGTGAGGAACAGCGGGCGACGACGCTCGAGCTGTTCTACGACCTCGTCTTCGTCTTCGCCGTCACGCAGGTCTCCCACCTCCTGCTGGACGACCTCTCCTGGCAGGGGGCGGGCGAGGCGACCCTCGTGCTGCTCGTCGTCTGGTGGGCTTGGAACTACACGACCTGGGTCACGAACGAGCTCGACCCCGATTCCCCGGTCGTCCGCCTGCTGCTGATGGGGATCATGCTCGCGACCCTGCTGATGGCGGTCGCCATCCCCGACGCGTTCGGGTCGAACGGGCTGCTCTTCGCCTGCTCCTACGTCGCTATCCAGGTGGGCAGGCACGCGTTCCTGACCTTCGTGTCGGCGAGACCCGGGACGATCGAGCGCGAGCGCGCCGCGGACATCCTCATCTGGTTCTTCGCTGCCGGCGTGTTCTGGATCGCGGGCGCCCTCGTCGAGGACGAGGCGCGCGTCTCGCTCTGGCTGGTCGCGCTCGTGATCGATTACCTCGGGCCGGTGTTCCTCTACCGCGTGCCCGGCCGGCGGAAGCTCGCGCCGGAGACGTGGGACGTCGAGACGACGCACTTCGCCGAGCGCTTCCAGCTGTTCGTGATCATCGCGCTCGGCGAGTCGATCGTGCTCATCGGGGCAACGACGTCGGACCTCGACATCGACGCGGCTCGGCTCGCCGCTCTGGCGCTCGCCTTCGCAGGGACCGCCGCTCTCTGGTGGCTCTACTTCGACTACGTGGCGCCGATCGCGCAACGCCGCCTCGAGCTGGCGGCGAACCGGACGTTGCTGGCGCGAGACGGCTACACATACCTCCACGTCTTGATGATTGCGGGCATCATCGCGTGGGCGGTCGGCGACGAGCTCGTGATCGCGCATCCAAGGATGTGCTGCCCGCGGCCGAGGTCGTGGTGCTCGTGTCCGGGCCCGCCATCTACCTGCTCGGGCACGTGCTCTTCCGCCTGCGGATGGCCGGAACGCTGTCGCGGAAACAGGTTGGCCGGCGCGCTCGCGTGCGTCGCCGTAGGAGGGCTGGGCTCGTTTTCCACCGGCATCGTGCTGTCCGCCCTGCTGGTCGCCGTGCTCGTGGTGGTCATCGTCGCCGAGCGCATCGCCGAAGCTCGACGCCGTGCGCGCGGCGAGCCGTCGCCACGTGAACGGCTGGAATCGGAAGCCGGGAGCGGCTAGTCTCAGCGGCTGAAGGAGGGGTCGTTGAAGCTCGCTCCGCTGTTCGTGGCACTCGCAGCCGCCGCAATCCTCGCCACCACGGGCTCGGGTGCGCCGCGTGACACGACGTTCCCAGGCGGCTCGTACTTCGCCATCGTGTGCAGCTTCAGCCATCGCAACAACGACGACCCGATCGTCTACCCGGGTCAGCCGGGCCGCTCGCACAACCACACGTACATCGGCAACACGTCGGTGCACGCGTTCACGACTCCGGCAACGCTGAGCGGCGGAGAGACGACGTGCGAGCTCGAAGGCGACGCGTCGACGTACTGGGTGCCGACGCTCTACGTCGGCACCGAGCCGATCATCCCGCTGGCGGGGATCGTCTACTACATCAAGCACACCTACCAGAAGGTCGAGTCGTTGCCCGAAGGACTGAAGATGGTGGCCGGCAATGCCGCGGCGACGAAGGCCCAGTCGAAGATCGTCGGCGCCTGGAGCTGCGGCGGCATCGGCGGCAAGCTCCGCGTCTCGGTGCTGCCGCAATGCAGAGTCGACCAGGCGCTCGAGCTACGGATCCACTTCCCCAACTGCTGGAACGGCAAGACGCTCGACAGCCCCGACCACAAGCGCCACATGGCGTACTCCGTCAACAGCGTGTGCCCGCAGAGCCATCCGGTGCCGCTGCCGACGATCGCGCTGGTCCTCGTCTACGACTCCGTGCCGAAGCGAGCGAGGCTCGCCTCGGGCAAGTTCGGGCTGCACGCCGACTTCATGAACGGCTGGGACGAGGACGTCCTGGCTCGCCTCGTAACCGGCCTCAACTACGGCTGACGAGCTCCGCGCGGCCGGCGCCGCCCGAGATGGTGACCTCGAGCACGGGCCCGACTTCCCGCGCGTAGAACTTCTCCTCGACGACATCCGGCTCGATGCCGGAGTAATTCCGCGTCTGGAGGAGGTTGTCGTACGTGCCGTACGGAACCTTCGCGTGAGCATCGAGGGTTAGCACCGACGCGCCGTCTTCCGCGTGTCCCTTGTAGTACTCCTCGCGGTAGGAGATTCCGGGCTCCGGGTTCGCTGGGACGACGATCCCGGGCTGGGCCCCGTCCACGCCGGCCTCCCACGAGCCTTCCGTCGTCTTCAGCTTGCCGTTCTCGTACTCCTTCGTGTCCTCGCCGAGGTACCAGAGGTTCCCGTCGGCGTCCTGGGCATACCAGTCGAACGTCTCCTCGACGACCTGGCCGTCCTCCGAGACGACGTCGTGGACGACGCGAGCCTCGATGCCCATGATCCTCTTCGTCTCGTTCATGACGGTCACCTCGTCCTTCTGCTCGCCGCCCTGGCCCTCCGTCTCCCGGTAGACCCAGCGGTCGCCCGGCGACATCGGCCAATACGGGTTCGTGACCTCGGTCGTGAAGTCCGCCGGGTCGAGCGTCACCGCCTCCGTGCCCGTGGGGAGCGCGCTGGTAGAGCTGCCACCGCAGCCGGCTGCGACCAGGACGATTGCGATCAGCGGGACGTATCTCATGCCGCCAAGGGCAGCCACCTGGCGCTTGAGCTCGTTCAACTTGCCGCTGCGGAGGCGGGCGGCGCCTGCCGGCAACGCAAGCAGTGCGACGGCCCCACACGCTGCCAATACGACCGGAGTCCTCATGGTCACTCCTTTTCCGCGACGGTGCAATTGTAGGATCGCTCGGTGAGCGTCGACGCGCTGCCGGTGGACCTCGGCCTCGACGCTGCGGAGGCACAGGCCCGCTTCGAGGAACTGCAGGAGAAGCTCGTCCCGCTGTGGACCTCGATGCAGGGGATGACGCAGGACGAGCAGACGATCGTCGTCGTCTGCTCGATGACGCTCGAAGACCCCAACATGCCGGCCGCGGTCATCCAGGCGTACGAGGAGCGCTTCCTCTTCCTGCTGCTGCTGCTCCGCCAGCCCCGCGCAAGGCTCGTCTACGTGACGTCGCAAAACGTCCACCCGAGCATCGTCGACTACTACCTCGGCCTGCTCCCGGGCATTATCCCGTCGCACGCGCGAAAGCGCCTGCATCTGGTGTCGCCGCTCGACGGCTCGTCGCGACCGCTGTCCGCGAAGCTTCTCGAGCGGCCGCGGCTGCTCGAGCAGATCCGCCGGCTCGTGCCCGACCCCGCCCGCGCCCACCTCATCCCGTTCAACACAACGGAGCTGGAGCGCGACCTCGCGCTCGCGCTCGGCATTCCGATGTACGGCGCCGACCCGCGGTTCTTCCCCTACGGGACGAAGACGGGCTGCCGGCGCCTGTTCGCGGAGCAGGGCGTCCGGCACCCGCTGGGACGCGAAGACCTGTCCACGACCGCAGAGCTGGCAGCGGCGATCGGCGAGTTGCGCGCGGAGCGGCCGGGCATGTCGCAGGTGATCGTGAAGCTCAACGAAGGGGTGTCGGGTGAGGGCAACGCACTACTCAGCCTGGATGGGTTGAGCGACGGCGCGGGCAAGGAAGAGATCGAAGAGCGGCTGCGGCAGCTCCAGTTCGAGCTTCCGGAGATCACGTACGACGACTACGTGGACATGCTGGACAAGCGTGGCGGCGTGGTCGAGGAGCGGATCGGCGGCGAGGAATTCCGCAGCCCGAGCGTCCAGATGCGCATCACGCCGCTCGGCAAGCTCGAGGTGCTGTCCACGCACGATCAACTGCTGGGCGGCCCGAGCGGGCAGAGCTACCTGGGCTGCATCTTCCCCGCGGATCCCGGCTACGCGACCGCGATCACGCGGGAAGCGGTGAAGGTCGGGGAGCGCCTCGCGTCGGAGGGCGTGATCGGCCGATTCGCCATGGACTTCGTTGCCGTCAGGAGCGGCGACGGCGGCTGGGAGCCGTACGCGATCGAGCTCAACCTGCGCAAGGGCGGCACTACGCATCCGTTTCTCACGCTCCAGTTCCTCACCGACGGCAACTACGACGCGGAGGCGGGGCTGTTCACGGCGCCGAGCGGCAAGCAGAAGTTCTTCGTCGCCTCCGACCATGTGGAGAGCCCGGCCTACCGCGCGCTGACCGCCGACGACCTGTTCGACCTCGCGGTGCGCACCGGCCTCCACTTCGACCAGTCGCGCCAGACCGGCATCGTCTTCCACATGATGAGCGCGCTCGGTGAGTACGGCCGCACCGGCTTGACGGCCGTCGAGGAGACCCCCGAGCAGGCGTATGCGCTCTACGAGAGGGCGGTTGCCACGCTGGACAATGAGGCGCAGGCTGCGCTAGCCGAGCGCCGCTTGCCCTAGCCCATCGACGCTCGACCAGTCGTAGGCTTCGCCGACCGCAGCTAGCCGCCCCTTCGTCGCCTCGTCGCAGAGCGCGCCGGCGACGCCGGCCTCGTAGAACGTTCGCGGGTGAAGGCCGAGCGAGCGGGCGGCGTCGTACTCCGCCGTCAGGTCGGTGTCGAACATCGGCGGATCGTCGGTGGAGAGCGAGCAGAGCACTCCGGCCGCCACGAGCTGCGGCAGCGGGTGCTCCTCGAGCGAAGGCACGACTCCCACGCGCACGTTGGACACCGGACAGACGTCCAACACCGTTCCCCGCTCCTTGAGCTCCTGGACGAGGTCGGGATCCTCGACCGCGCGGATACCGTGGCGCAGCCGGTCGGCGTGCAGGAGGTCGAGAGCGTCACGGATCGCGTCAGGCGGGCCTAGCTCTCCCGCGTGCGGCACCGACCCGAGGCCTCCTTCGCGGGCGCGCCGGAACGCGTCGACATAGAGGTGCGGCGGGTATTCGAGCTCGAACGCACCGAGGCCGACACCGACGATGCCTCGGTCGCGGTAGCCGATGGCGTAGCGCAGGCTGTCGTCCATCTCCTCGGGAGTGGCGTTTCGCGTCAGGTCAGGAGTGAGCCGCATCTCCAGGCCGTGCGTCTCTCGCGCCTCCTCGATGCCGTCGCAGAAGCCCTCGTAGATCGTTTCCCACGCCACGCCGCGGCGTACGAGCTGCAGAGGCGCGAAGATGCCCTCGACATAGACCGCGCCGTGCTCGACGGCCTCGCCGGCGTAGTCGACGGTGATGCGCCGGAAGTCTTCGGCAGTGCGGAGGCACGACGTCACCATCAGCCAGAC
Organism: uncultured Actinomycetes bacterium; assembly: GCA_963711315.1. Taxonomy (GTDB): domain Bacteria; phylum Actinomycetota; class Thermoleophilia; order Gaiellales; family Gaiellaceae; genus PALSA-612. The sequence continues at coordinate 479,839 of CAVQDQ010000003.1, read as the reverse complement.
GTCGATGAAGTGGGCGAGATCGGTGAAGTGGAACTGGTCCGCCAGCCCCTCGGGTGTCGAAGCGGGCAGCTCGACGTTGTTGCACTCCGCGATCGCCAGCAGCGTGTCCGGGCGCAACGTGCCTTCGAGGTGCACGTGCAGCTCGATCTTGGGATAGGTCATGAGTCGCACATCCTCGTGTTCTCCGCGGATGCCTCTGCGTGAGAAAGTATCCGTGTGTCGCGGAGCATGCATGAGTTGAAGGCTGCGGTTGCAGGCACTGGCTTCATCGGGGCCGTGCACGTCGAGGCGCTGACACGGCTAGGCGTGGAAGTCCTCGGAGTGTGCGGATCGAGTGCAGAGCGCGCAGAGGCAAAGGGGCTTGCGCCAGTCTACGAAAGCTACGACGCAATGCTCGCCGACGAGCGGGTCGACGTCGTCCACGTGACGACGCCTAACCACCTGCACCACGGCCAGGTGCGTGACGCCCTGGCGGCCGACAAGCACGTCGTCTGCGAGAAGCCGCTCGCGACGACCTCGGCAGAGTCCGCGCAGCTGCTCGAGCTCGCCCAGGAGAGCGGGCTCGTCCACTGCACGAACTTCAACCTCCGCTTTTACCCGATCGCCCACCAGGCGCGGGCCCTCGTGGCCTCGGGCGCTCTCGGCGCGGTCTGGAACGTCCACGGTGGCTACCTCCAGGATTGGCTGCTCTACCCGGCCGACTGGAACTGGCGCCTCGAGCCGGAGAAGGGAGGAGCGCTGCGGGCGGTCGCCGACATCGGCTCGCACTGGATGGATCTCGCGCAGTGGGTGACCGGCCGGCGCATCGAGCGGGTCTTCGCAGACCTGACGACGGCGCTGCCGGTGCGGAAGCGACCGGCCGGCGAGGTGGAGACCTTCGCCGCTGCGGACGACATGGAGCGGGTGGACGTGGAGATGGCTACGGACGACATTGCGCACCTGCTGTTTCGGCTGGAGGGCAGCTGCGTGGGCTCGTCGGTGCTATCTCAGGTGAGCGCCGGCCGGAAGAACGGCCTTCGTCTGGAAGTGGACGGGTCGGCGGGCGCGCTCGCGTGGAATTCCGAGCGACCAGAAGAGCTTTGGCTCGGCCACCGCGACCGTGCGAACGAGCTGCTACTGCGCAACCCGCAGTTGCTGCGACGCACAGGCACAGGCGCGGACGACACTGCCGGGCGGCCACGCCGAGGGATTCGCGGAGACCTTTCGGGAGCTCTACCGCGCCGTCTACTCGGCGGTGGCGGAAGGCGAGATGCCGGCGGAACCGGACTTTCCGTCCTTCGCCGACGGCCACCGCGCGAACGTGCTCGGAGACGCGATCCTCGAGGCGCACCGTGAACAACGATGGGTGGAGGTGGCTGCGTGAGCGGACGCCTCCAGCCATGGGGAAGGGTGCGGGAAACCGGGCGATTTCCCGCTTCCCGGCCGCGGCTGACCTCGCGCGGCCGGCGAGAAGGGGGTCCGTGGGGGAAACAGGGTTTCCCCCACGAGAGCGAGGCGGAGCCGAGCGACAATGGGTGGAGGTGACTGAACTGAGGCTCGGCTTGATGACTGCGGCGCTGCCGCAGCTTTCGCTCCCGGAGGTGGCTGGCTGGGCGGCGAGCGCGGGATTCGAGATGCTCGAGGTCGCCTGCTGGCCGGCGGCCACCGGCCCGGCACGACGCTATGCGGGCGTGTGCCACATCGACGTCGAGGACCTCGATCCCGACGGCGTGCGACAGACGATGGCGACGCACGGCCTGGAGATCTCTTCGCTGGCCTATTACCCGAACAACCTCGCGGGCGACGCCGCCGCGCGAGAGGAGGCGAACACCCACCTCAAGAAGGTGATCGACGCCGCCGCGGCGCTCGAGGTCGGCATCGTCGGCACGTTCGTGGGGGCCGACCAGACGCTGCCGTTGCCCGAGAATCTCCAGCGCTTCCGTACGGTCTGGCCACCGCTCGTCGAGTACGCAGAGGGGCGCGGCGTCAAGATCGCGATCGAGAACTGCCCGATGATCTTCAGCTGGGACGAGTGGCCGAGCGGCCAGAACATCGCCCACTCGCCCGCCGTATGGGACGAGATGTTCGAGGCCATCCCGTCGGAGAACTTCGGCCTCAACCTCGATCCCTCGCATCTCGTCTGGCTGCAGATCGACTACGAGCGCGTCGTCTACGACTACGCGTCGCGCATCATCCATGTGCACGCCAAGGATCTCGAGATCCGGCGCGACGGTCTCTACCGCCACGGCACGATCTCGCTCGGCATGGGCTGGCAGGTGCCCCGGCTGCCCGGGCTGGGCGAGGTGCGATGGGACCGCTTCTTCGCGGCGTTGTACGCGGTGGGTTACGACTTCGTCGTCTCGATCGAGCACGAGGACCGGGGCTTCGAGGCCACCGAGGAGCTCGTCAAACGAGGCTTCCTCCTCTCGCGGAACGTCCTGCGGCCGCTGCTGGTCTAGCTTTCGGACGCCTTCGGCTCCACGTGGAACAACAAGACCTCGAACTGCTCGACCGCCTCCATCGTGCCGCCCGTTCCCTCCTCGACTCGGGGTCGGATCGTCCGCGCTTTTGCGTCACTTTCCTGCATAGCCTCCTGGCTCGCCCAGAGCGTGATGCCCAGTGCCTTTCCTTCGATGCGGTCGCCGAGGACGATGTACCCGCGAAAGCCAGGCTCTTCCCGGATTCCCGGAAGGACGATCGTGTGAACGACTCGGGAAACGTCGTCCATGCGCTCTGATGATGTCCGAAGTGTGTTCAGCCTTGAGAACATGGCATACCTCCGTAATCGCCGATCACGTCTGGAAGCTCTCCGGCTCGTCACGGCAGCGGGAGAGCAGCTCGTCGTCGATGTTACGGCCGGTGACGACCAGGACGACCGGGCCGTCGGCCTCGATCCTGGCGAGGGCGGCGAGGGCCGCCGCCGCGGCAGCCTCCGCGCGGATGCCGCCATTGTCGAACGCGACCACCGCGGCCGCGATCTCGCGCTCTGTGACTTCGAGCATCTCGTCCGCCGTGACCAGTAGCCAATCGACTGCGACGGGAATCGCCACGCGCACCGCCAGCCCGTCGGCGATCGTGGCGCAGAGGTCGCACTCGACCGCCTGGCCTGCACGCCAAGACCAGGCCATGACAGGCGCGCCGGCCGAGACGACGCCGACGCGTCGGGTCTCCGCAGCGAGCGCCGAGCGCGCGGCCGATGCCCGCGAGCAGCGCGCCGTTGCCGACGGGCACGACGACTGCAGCCGGCTCCTCGTCCAGCTGGTCGAGGATCTCGTTGCCGATCGCGGCGTAGCCGTCGAGCTGCGCCGGCTCGGCGCCGTCCTCGAAGAACGGCAGACTCACTGTCTCCGCGTAGGCACTTGCCCGCGCTTTCGCCTCGTCGAAGTCGGCGCCCGTCACGAAGATCTCCGCCACGAACGCCGAGAGCTTGCCGAGCTTCGTCTCGCTCACGCCCTCGGGGAGGTACACGGTTGCCGAGAGGCCGAGCTGCTCCGCCGCCCACGCCGTCGCGGCGGCGTGATTGCCGGTGGATGCGGTGACGACGCCGGCGGCACCGTCGCGGCGGTAGCGCTCGAGGGCGGGCAGCGCACCGCGCCACTTGAATGCACCGAGCTCGTGGACGTCCTCCCGCTTGAGGTAGACAGAGCCACGATCCGTGAGGGCGGAGGGCGCCCGCTCCAGTGGGCTGGCAGGCATGAGCCGTAGAGTCTCGCGGATGGAGCGAGTCCAGCTCTTCGCGACTTGCCTCGGCGACCTGCTGTTCCCCGATGCGGCCGCCGACGCCGAGCTGCTCTTGCGCGAAGCCGGCCTCGAGGTGGACTTCCCTGCCGCTCAGGTCTGCTGCGGCCAGCCCGCCTTCAACTCGGGCCATCGCGGCCCGGCACGACGGGTCGCCCGCGGGTTCGTGAAGGCGTTCTCCCGTGAGGCGCCAATCGTCTGTCCTTCGGGCTCGTGCACGACGATGGTCTCCCACTACCTGCCCGAGCTACTCGGCGTCGATCCGTTCGACGTCTGGGAGCTTTCCGCGTTCCTCGACGACCGTGGAGCGTCAGTAGAGCGGAGGAACGAGGGCAAGCGGCTCGCCTACCACGACTCCTGTCACATGCTGCGCGAGCTGCGGATCGCGGAAGCACCGCGTCGCCTGCTCGAGCGCTCGGGCGCGGAGCTCGTCGCGCTGCCGCGACCGGATCTCTGTTGTGGGTTCGGCGGCACGTTTTCGGTGCGGCAACCCGAGGTCTCGCTGGCGATGGCCGACGAGAAGCTCGCCGGTGCGGCACAAGCGGATGCGCTGGTCACGGCAGATCCTGGCTGTCTCATGCACCTGCGCGGCCGCGCCGAGCACGAGCGTCGTGGCGTCCGCGTCGTCCACCTGGCAACCGCGCTCGCAAGAGGAGTCGACGCGTGAGCGGCGTCACCCGACCCGAGGGCAGCACCTTCCGCGAGATCGCCAGGATCAAGCTCTCCGACGCGCGCGTGGGTGCCGCCCTCGATCTCTCCACGAGCCGCCTCATGAACGAGAGGCTCCATGCCTGGGACGCGCTCGGCGCGACGCCGGAGCTGCGCGACCGCGCGCACGAGGCGCGAATGCGCGTGATCGACGACCTCGACGCGCACGTAGCCCGTTTCCGCGGCGCGGTCGAGTCGCGCGGCGGCAAGACGTTCGTCGCCGCCACGGCGGGCGAGGCGAACGCGTACATCGTCGACGTTTGCCGGAACGCCGGCGCAAAGCTCGCGGCGAAGTCGAAGTCGATGGCGACGGAGGAGATCGGCCTCAACGAGGCGCTCGAGGCGGCGGGCGTGCGGCCGGTGGAGACCGACCTCGGCGAGTACATCCTCCAGCTCGCAGGGGAGCACCCCGTGCACATCGTCGCGCCTGCGATCGAGAAGACGAAGGAGGACGTGGCGGAGCTCCTCTCGCGCGTAGAGGGCAAGCCCGTGGCCGCCGACCTCGCGGAGCTGACGAAGGCCGCGCGCCGCCAGCTGCGGGAGACATTCCACGCAGCCGACGTCGGCATCACCGGCGCGAACTTCGGAGTCTGCGACACGGGCTCGATCGTCCTCGTCACGAATGAGGGCAACGGGCGGCTCGTGTCGAGCCTGCCGCGCGTCCACGTCGTGCTCATGGGCATGGAGCGGCTGGTTGCATCGCTCGCAGACCTGGCCGTGCTATTACGGCTGCTCGCGCGCAGCGGCACCGGGCAGCGCCTGACGACGTACACGACGCTCATCACCGGGCCGCGCCGCGAGGGCGAGCAGGACGGGCCCGACGAGTTGCACGTGGTGATCCTCGACAACGGCCGCTCGAAGCTCGCCGGCGGCCGCTACCACGAGATGCTCGCGTGCATCCGCTGCGGTGCGTGCCTGAACGTGTGCCCGGTGTACCGGAAGACGGGCGGCGCGGCGTACGGGCCCGTGTACTCGGGGCCGATGGGCGCCGTGCTCGTGCCGCTGCTGGCCGGTCTCGAGCAGGCCCCGGACCTGCCACACGCCTCGTCGCTCTGCGGCGCCTGCACCGACGCCTGTCCGGTGAAGATCCCGCTGCACGAGCTGCTGCTGGAGCTGCGCCGCGATCTCGTCGAGCAGGGAGTCGCGCCGTTCCACGAGCGCCTTTCCTTCCGGCTGTGGTCGTACGCGTGGTCGTCGCCGGCGGGCTACCGCCTCACGACGCGTCTGGCGAGGCTCGGCGGGCCGTTCTCCGGTCTCGCCGGGCCGGGACGAGCGTGGGGGAAGGGCCGGACGCTGCCGAAGCTCGGGCCACGCTTCCGGGACCGCCGATGAGCCTCGTCGACCAGTTCGCCGCCAACGCGGAGATCGCGGGCTTTGTCGTCCATCGCGGCGAGGCGCCGCAGATCGACGGCGCCGGTGTATCGCGTGCCGTGTACGCGCTGGCCGACACGGGCAGCGTCGTGCTCGCGGCTTCACCGGAGGAACCGCGCGCCGCCTCTCTGCTGCCGGACGTCCACGTCACGCTCGTGTCCGAGGACGTCATCCTCGCGGGCCTCGAGGAGCTGTTCGCCGCCGTGGGCGACGACTTGCCGAGCTCGCTCGCGATCGTGACCGGCCCCAGCCGCAGCGCCGACATCGAGCAGCTGCTCACCGTGGGCGTGCACGGCCCGGGCGAGGTGCACGTCGTGATTCAGGGCCGGTAGAGGAAGGATTGCGCGGTCGGGCGGATGGCCCGGTCGTAGCCGCCGACGACGAGCAGCGAGCCGTCCCTCGAAGCAGTGTCGCCGTCGAGTAGTACCGCGCCGCATCGAGTCGCGCGACGGGCACGAACCGGCCGCTGCGGAAGCGATCGACGAGCTGCGCGCCGCCCGCGACGAGCACGTCGCCTGACGGAGTGGCGACGACGGCGTCGGGCATCTTGAAGCGCGGCTGCGAGAGGGCGGAGGCTCGCGTGAAGCGGCGAGTCCGCGGATCGAAGACCTCGGCGCTGCGGTAGCGGTTACCCCAGTCCTGCTCGTCCGAGCCACCGAGGACGAGCACCCGGCCGTTGCGGAGGAGCACGGCGGCATGCTTGTGGCGGCGGATCGTGAGCGAGCCAGTCGCCGAGAAGCGGCCGGTACCCGGGTCGTAGATCTCTGCGGAGCGCAAGACGCTGTCCTGCAAGTTGCCGCCGCCGGTAACGAGCACACGTCCGTCGCGCAGTCGCGTCGCCGTATGCGCCGCGCGCGGCGCTCGCATCGCTCCCGTCCGCGTGAAGCGACCGGTACGTGGGTCGTAGAGATCGGCGCTGGCGAGGCTGCGGTCGCCGTCGTAGCCGCCCGCGACGAGCACGCGTCCGTTGCGCAGCAGCGTGGCCGTGGCGCCGCCGCGAGGAGCAGTCAGGGATCCGGTCGGCTCGAAGCGGCCGGTCGCGGGATCGTAGAGCTCGGCGGTAGCGACCGGGTCCTCATCGTCGAAGCCACCGGCGAGCAGAACGAGCCCGTTCTTCAGCAACGTCGCCGTGTGCCCCGACCGGACCGCCGTCATCGATCCGGTCGGGCTGAACTTGCGCGTCTCGGGTCGTAGAGCTCCGCACTGGCGAGGGCGGCCTCTCCTGTGCGGATGCCGCCGGCGATGAGCACGCGGCCGTCGGCCAGCAGCGTCGCCGTGTGCGCTGCCCGCTCCACCTCCATTACGGCACCTGCCGGCAAGACCGGCACGCCACTCGCTCCGGCCGTGGCCGGGAGCAAGGCGAGGAGGAGCAGGGCAACGGCTGAGCGCACAATCATCAGTACACCGGTAAGCATGGCTCGGTTCCGAGTAGGCTCATCCACCGTGCTGCCTATCGAGCGCCCCCAGAAGATCGTCTGCATCGGCCTCAACTACTCCGATCATGCCGAGGAACAGGGCGTCGACCTCCCCGAGCGGCCGCTGCTGTTCGCAAAGTGGCCGAATACGCTGATCGGCCCCGGCGAGCCGATCGTCATCCCGTCGATCACCGAGCGTGTGGACTACGAGGCCGAGCTCGGCGTCGTCATCGGCAGCCGCACGAGCCGCGTTTCGGTCGAGAACGCGCTGGAGGCCGTCGCCGGCTACGTCTGCGCGAACGACGTCTCCGCGCGTGACCTCCAGTTCGCGGACGGCCAGTGGGTGCGGGGCAAGTCGCTCGACACCTTCTGTCCGCTGGGCCCTGCCCTCGTGCCGGCCTCCGACGTTCCCGACCCGCAGGCGCTCGGCATCCGGGCGATCCTCAACGGCCAGGTGATGCAGGAGTCGACCACGGCGAACATGGTCTTCGGCGTGGCCGAGATCGTGGCCTTCGTCAGTCAGGCGATCACGCTCGAGCCGGGCGATCTCATCCTCACGGGCACACCGGCCGGCGTCGGCGTCTTCCGCGACCCGCCCGTGCTGCTCCAGCCCGGCGATGAGATCACGATCGAGATCGACGGCGTCGGCGCGCTCACCAACCCCGTGACAGGAGGCTAGGACAATGGCGTTCGTGCTCGTTGCGAAGTGGACGGCGAAGGCAGGCGAGGAGGAGCACGTCGGGAGCTGCCTCGAGCGGCTCGCGGTGCCGTCTCGCGAGGAGCCCGGCTGCCGCTTCTACCAGCCGTGCCAGGACCCCGAGAGCCCTGGCACGTTCCTCATCTTCGAGATCTACGACGACCAGGCGGCCTACGAGGCACACGGCGCGTCAGAGCACTTCCAGGAGATCGGGGCAGGCGAAGCCTTCCCGCTGCTCGAGAGCCGCGAGCGCTCCTTCTACGAGACTCTGGGCTAGGCCTCTTCAGACGGCTCAGCCGGTGGTGCCGGCTCGGCTTCCGGTGCGGCCGCCGGCTCTGCGGGAGCCGGCTCGGCCGCCGGCGCAGCCTCCTGGCTCGCCTCGGCCCAGAACTCGTTGAGGCGACCCTGCACCTTCAACAGCCAGACGATCCCGCCGATCAACGGGATCAGCGCCCACAGGCCGGCATACCCGGTGATCGGCTTCGTCTTGCCCGCCTCCGCGTACATGTCGCCGACATGCGACGGCAGGAGGAATATCGATACAGGAATCAGTGCGAGCAGCAGGCCGACGATGCCGCTCGTACCCTGGCCGCGGCGCGCCTTCACCTCGGCGAAGGTGATGTAGATCCAGTACAGCAGGTAGATGCCGAGCGTCAGGATTGACCACAGGATCACGGCCCATGGATTCCTATGTCTTCCGACCATTGATGACCTCCTCGTTTCGGCGCAGCCTCAGGCGGTCGCGCCCTTGGACTCCCAGTAGCGGTTCAGCGCCCTCTGAACCTTCACGAACCACACGATGCCCGGAATGATGAGGATGAGCCCCGGGAAGTACCAGAGCCCGGTCCACCCCGTCATCGGCTTCTCCCTGCCGTCCTTCGCGTACATCTCCCCGATCTCGGACGGGATCGTGTACCCGGTCACGGCGGACAGCAGAATCCAGACGACGAGGCCGACGACTCCACCGAGGCCGTCACCCGTGTGCTGCTTCAGCTCCTCCTGGGTCTTGTACGCCCAGTACCAGCCATAGAAGCTGAACGTGATGATGAACAGGAAGATGCCGAAGCCGATCGCCGCGGGGCTCGCCCAGCGGGCGTCCGCTCTCGGCGGGCGGCTCCGTTGCCACAGGCTGTTGCGTCGCCTCGATCGGACGACTCAAGCAGGGATGACCTGGCGCGTCAAGCGACGGAAGTGCTCGATCGTCTCGGCGACGCCGTCCGTGAGCGGCGTCACTGGGGCCGCAAAACGCCGGCCGGGTAGCTCGTCGGGGAACGGCAGCGGCTCGTCGCTGTGCGTGACCTTCGCTTCCGGCGCGGCGGCCTCGATTGCGCTCACGACCTCGCTCATGTGCACGGGCTCACCGGGCATGTCGTACACCTCCGCCGAGTCGGCCGGACTCCGAGCCGCGAGGACGAGCGCCCGCGCTACGTCAGGTGCGTAGTGCAACTCGGTGCGGCCGCCGAATGGGATGACGTATGGCTCGCCGTGGGCCGCCGCCCGCATCGCGTGGGTCGGCTCGGCGGTCAATCCCTGGTCGCGGGCCGGCCCGTACACGCAGAACGGGCGCAAGCCGACGCTGGCCACGCCGCACTCCTCCCAGTAGATGCGTGCCGTGCCTTCGTTCGCGAGCTTGTACACGCCGTAGATCGTTGTCGGGGCGATCTCACCCGACCGGTCGTAGACGGCTGCCGAGCTGGCGTAGGCGATCGGCGTCCCGAGCTCTCGCCGCTTCGCCGCCTCGAACACGCACACCGTCCCGACCACGTTGACGCGGGCTCCGCGAACGGGGTCGGCCCTGCAGAAGGGGACCTGCAGCGCTGCGAGGTGGATGACATGCGAGATGCCGTGCTCTTCGATTGCCTGCTCGACCTGGTCGAAGTCCGTGATGTCGCCGCGGACGAGCGTCACCCGATCGAGCGCATCCGGCCCCATGACGAGCTGAAGCCGTGCCGGATCGTCGCCGACGTCGAATCCGACGACGGAGGCTCCTTCCTCGGTGAGCACGTTGCAGGTCCAGGCACCGAGGCAGCCCAGGGCGCCCGTGACAAGAAACCTGTCTGCCACCTCAGACGTCTTCGTAGACAGTGACGAGGTCGGTGTAGAACTCGAGCGCGGCGCGGCCCTGCTCGTGCGGACCGTAGCCCGAGCCCTTGATGCCGCCGAAGGGGACGTGGACGTCGGCACCGGCCGTCTGGCCGTTGATGCGCACGATGCCGGCCTCGATCGTCTGCGCGAACGCCCTCGCCGAGGCGAGGCTCGACGTGAAGATGGCTGCCGAGAGGCCGAAGCGGACCGCGTTCGCCCGCGCGAGCGCCTCGCCGAGCTCGGTGAAGGAGTAGAGGGACGTGACCGGCCCGAAGACCTCCTCACAGGAGAGGTACGCGTCGTCCGCGAGGCCCTCGAAGAGCGCCGGCGCCAGCAGGTACGCCTCCTCGTCGAGCCGCTCGCCGCCGGCCAGTAGCCGCCCGCCGTCGGCCTTGCCGCGCTCGATGCCCTCGAGCACCTCCGTCAGCTGAGTCTCGTTGACGATCGGGCCGACCTCCGTCTCGGGATCTGTCGGGTCGCCCACGACGCCGCGCTCCATCCTCGCCAGTAGCCGCTGCTTGAAGTCGTCGTACACGGAGTCCTCCACGTAGACGCGCCGCGTGGCGGTGCACTTCTGGCCGGCCGACCAGAAGGCGCCGGCATAGACGAGCTCAGCGGCGCGGTCGAGGTCGGCGTCGGCCATGACGATGGCGGGGTTGTGGCCGCCGAGCTCGAGTTGCACGCGCTTGCCGAGCGCGGTGGCCTCGCCGCGTACCTGCTCGCCGACCGGCACGGAGCCGGTGAACGAGATCGCCCGCACGTCCGGGTGCGCCACCAGCGGCGTGCCGACGGCCGAGCCACGACCGATGACGACGTTGAAGACGCCGGCCGGGCAGTCCGCCTCCTCGAAGCAGGCTGCCAGGTGGAGGCCCGTCAGCGGCGCCTCCTGCGCAAGCTTCATGACGACGGTATCCCCGTAGGCGAGCGCCGGGGCAGCCTTCCACGCGGGAATGGCGGCGGGGAAGTTCCACGGCGTGATCAGTGCCACGACGCCCAGCGCACGTCGCGTCGTGTAGACGACGCTGCCGGTCGCCGCCTGCTCGAAGCGGTCGCCCGTCGACTCGGTAGCCCTCGCCGGCGAAGAAGCGGAGGATCTGCGCCATGCGCGCCGCCTCGAGGCGGGCCTCCCGGATGGGCTTGCCCATCTCGAGCGTCATGTCCTGCGCGATCTGCTCGACGCGGCGGTCTACCGCGTCCGCCGCGCGCGCGAGCACCGCGCCACGCTGTGCCGCGGGCAGGCCTGCCCAGGCGGGGAAGGCCTCCTTCGCCGCTACGACAGCGCGGTCTACGTCCGCCTCGCCCGACGCTGGAAACGCGCCGATCGGATCCGACGGCCGCCACGGCCCGTGCTTCTCGTAGGTCTCGCCGGAGGCGCTCTCCGCCCACGTGCCTCCTACGAAGTTCGCGAATGCCGGCCGTGCCGGCGCTTCCAGGACTTCAGACATGGGCCTCACTCCTTGCGGGCTCGCTGACGAGGCTGGCTGCCGAGACGACAGGATTCCTCAGCAGTCCGATGCCGGGGACGCGGATCTCGACGACGTGGCCGGGCTCGAGCGTGAAGTCGGCCGGCGGCACGAGGCCGGTTCCGGTGAGCAGGACGCTGCCGGCGGGCACGGGGTTCTCGCGGACGAGCCAGGCGGCCAGCTCGTCGAATGAGCGGCGCATCTGGTCGGTGGACGTCTCTCCCGCGTAGAGCTCGCGGCCGTCTGCGGAGAGGATCCGCATCTGGATGCCGAACGGCTGCGACCAGTCGTCGGGCTCGAGAACGGCCGGGCCGAGCGCGCACGCCCCGGCGTAGATCTTGGCCTGCGGTAGGTACAGCGGGTTCGACCCTTCGATCGAGCGCGACGAGACGTCGTTGCCGATCGTCACGCCCGTGATCGCCCCGGCCTCGCCGAGCACGAGCCCGATCTCGGGCTCGGGCACAGTCCAGGCCGAGTCGGAGCGGACGGCGATCGCGTCGCCCGGCCCCACCGTACGGCGGCCGGCTGCGTCCTTCAGAAAGAGCTCGGGACGGTCGGCGTCGTAGACGAGGGTGTAGATGTCCTTCGCCTCCGACTCTTCGACCCGTGCGTCTCGGCTGCGGAGGTACGTGACGCCGGCGCCCCAGACCTCGGGCGGCTCGACGGGCGCGAGCAGGCGATACGGCGGGGGCAGCTCGAGCGACTCTCGGTCGAGGGGCTCGACGGGCAACTCCTCGACGGCGGCGCGCTGCGGCTTCCCATCAAGCCCGGCGAAACGTACGTAGCGATTCCCGGCAACCATCCAGAGCATCGTATTTGCACGCCGGGAGCCGTGCCTATTCGCTACGCTCCCCGTGGAATCGAACGAGTATCGGTTGCGTCATCGCCTCCCTTACACGTTCATGAGTACGCAAGGGAGGTGTTTTTCATATGGCAACCGGAACCGTGAAGTGGTTCAACGACGCCAAGGGTTACGGCTTCATCACGCCGTCCGAGGGCGGCGACGATCTGTTCGTGCACCACACCGGCATCGCCGGCAGCGGCTTCAAGACGCTGTCCGAGGGTGCGACGGTGGAGTACGAGGCCGCCGAGGGCCCCAAGGGCCCCCAGGCGACGAACGTCGTCGAGATCCGCGGCTAACCCGCAGACACGAAGGCGGCGGCGGTGCTTCCGAGCCCGTCGCCGCCTTTATGCTGTCCGAGGACAGAGAGGAGCACCGCAATAGCCGAGAAGGAAGAAAAGATCGACATGGAGGGCGAGGTGGTCGAGGCGCTCCGGAACGGCATGTACCGGATCAAGCTCGACAACGGCCACGAGACCCTCGGTTACACCGCCGGCAAGATGCGCCGGCACCGGATTCGCATCCTGCCCGGCGATCGGATCAAGGTCGAGCTCTCGGCCTACGATCTCGAACGCGGCAGGATCGTCTACCGCTACCGCTGAGATCAGTAGACGGCGCGGCCGCCCGAGATGTCGTAGGTGGCTCCCGTCGAGAACGAGCATTCCTCGCTCGCGAGCCAGGCCACGAGGGCGGCGACTTCGTCTGCCCTGCCGACCCGGCCCAGAGGGATGCGCTCCACCATGTAGTCGATGTGGTGCTGTGAGAGCCCTTCGAGGATCGGCGTCTCGATGACGGCCGGAGCGATGCAGTTCACGAGCACGCCTGTTCCGGCGACGTCCTTGCCGATGGCCTTCGTCATCGCGATCACGGCCGCCTTGGACGCGGAGTAGGCGCCCGCCATCGGGTTCCCCTCCTTGCCGGCGATGGAAGCGACGAGCACGATCCGTCCGTAGCCGCGCTCGATCATGCCCGGCAGCACTGCCCTGCAGGCGTAGAACGAGCCGGTCGCGTTCACCGCCAGCACGCGGTCCCATTCCTCGTCGGTGACGTCGACGGTGCGCAGCGACTCGCCGGGTATGCCGGCCGAGTTGACGAGGATGTCGAGCCGGCCGTGCTGCTCCACGACGCGCTTGGCCGCACCGTCCAGGTCTACCGAGCGGGTGACGTCGCCCTGGATGTCCGCCGAGGCGGAGGCGTCGAACGTCACGACCTGCGCGCCACCTTCGCTCAGCCGCTCGGCTACGGCTGCTCCGATCCCGCTGGCGCCACCCGTGACGAGCGCGACGCGGCCGGTGAAGTCGTAGGTGTTGGGCACGGTGCCTTATACCGGCCCGCGGAGCGTGACGACGGCCCCTTCGGCCGCCTCGAGTCGAAGCCGTCCATCCACGCGCTCTCCGTCGCGGCCCCTGCGGGTCCCGAGCGCGATCTCGCCGTCGAAGCCCTCGAGCTCCGAGGCGTCGTCGCCGACGTTGATCCCGACGACCATGCCCTCGCCTCGCCGCCAGGCCCACGTCCCTGGAGGAGAGGGAAGCTCAACATACGGCCCGGAGCGGAGGTCGGCCGACTCCCTCCGTAGGGCGATCAGGTCGCGCGTGAAGTGAAGCGCGGAGTTGGGGTCAGCGCGCTGGTCCTCGACGTTGCGGCTTGTGTCCTCGAGCGGCAGCCACGGGTTCTCCCAGCCGCCTTCCCGGGTCCAGGGCATCGGCGTCCGGCAAGGATCGCGCGAAGGCACCGCGACGTCGCGGACTCGATCCGGCGGGACGTGGCCGTCGGGCAGCGCGAGCTCGTCGCCGTAGTAGAAGGACGGAGCGCCGCGAAGCGTCACGAGCATCAGCAGCGCGCAACGTGCGATGTCCTCGTCACTGTCGCACCAGCGAGTCGTGAAGCGCCCCACGTCGTGGTTCGACCCGATCCAGCAGGGCCAGGCATCCGGCGGCAGCGCCGCCTCCGTCTGGGCAACGACCGCGCGCATCTGCTCGGCGTCGAAGTCGGCGTGGGCGAGCGCGAAGTTGAAGGCGAGGTTCAGCTCGTCCGACCCCGAGCCGTAGTACGTGGCCCAGGCAGGGATGTCGAGGACGTAGACCTCCCCGAGCAGCACGCGCGGGGGCTCGAAGGAATCGGCCAAACGGTGCCAGTTGCGATAGATCTCGTGTGTCTCGGGCCGGTTCATGGAGTGATCGCGCCGGTCTCCGACGTCGTCGCGCAGCTCGCGATCTTTGACGAGGCCATGGGCAACGTCGATCCGGAAGCCGGCGATGCCGCGGTCGAACCAGAAGCGGAGGATCCGCTCGAACTCGGCCCGGACCTCTGGGTTCCACCAGTCGAGGTCCGGTTGCTCCTTCGCGAAGTTGTGCAGGTAGTACCGCCCGCGCTCGTTGTCCAGCTCCCAGGCGGATCCCCCGCCGAAGATCGGCCGCCAGTTGTTCGGAACTTCGTCGGCCCAGACGTAGAAGTCGGGGCGCTCCTGGAACCAGGGATGCTGATCCGAGGTGTGATTGGGGACGAGGTCGAGGAGCACCCGGATGTCCCGCCGGCCCGCCTCGTCGACGAGCTTGTCAACGTCCGCTAGCGAGCCCAGATCGGGGTGGACGTCGGTGTAGTCGGCGACGTCGTAGCCCCAGTCCACGTTGGGCGACGGGTTGATGGGGTTGAGCCAGACTGCCGAGACGCCCAGCCATTCGAGGTAGTCGAGCTTGTCGGTCAGCCCAGCGAGATCGCCGATGCCGTCACCGTCCCCGTCGGCGAACGAGCGGGGATAGATCTGGTAGAAGACGCCGTCTCGCCACCACGCCTCACTCACGTCGCATGTAACGATTACAGGAGCGTGACCGTCTTCGGAAGGAGCGTGCGTGCCTGAGATCGCATTCGACCAGGTGTCGAAGGTCTACGACGACGGCACGCTGGCCGTCGACGAGCTCGATCTCCTGATCGCGGACGCCGAGCTGCTGGTGATCGTCGGCCCGTCCGGCTGTGGCAAGACGACCGCTCTGCGCATGCTCGCGGGACTCGAGGAGATCTCGGACGGCGAGATCCGCATCGGCGAGCAAGTCGTCAACGACCTTACGCCGAAGGAGCGCGACATCGCGATGGTCTTCCAGAACTACGCGCTCTATCCGCACATGTCGGTCGAGCAGAATCTCGCGTTCGGCCTCCGATTTCGCAAGCTGCCCAAGTCGGAGGTGAAGGAGCGCGTGCGGCGAGCGGCGGAGCTACTGGAGATCGACGGGTACCTCGACAAGAAGCCGCGTGCGCTCTCGGGCGGCCAGCGCCAACGCGTGGCGATGGGGCGCGCGATCGTGCGGGAGCCGCAGGCGTTTCTCATGGACGAGCCGCTGTCGAATCTCGACGCGAAGCTCCGTGTGCAGATGCGGGCCGAGATCCACGATCTCCAGCGCCGTCTGGGCGTGACGACGCTGTACGTCACCCACGACCAGGTGGAGGCGATGACGCTCGGCGACCGAGTGGCCGTGATGCTCGACGGACGCCTGCAGCAGGTCGCGCCGCCGCAGGCGCTATACGAGCGACCCATCAACGAGTTCGTAGCGGGATTTATCGGCTCTCCGTCCATCAACTTGGTCGAGGCGGAGCTCGCGCGCTCGAACGGTGGGCTGTCTGTGGGCTTCGGCGGGTACCGCCTCGCCGTCGACGACGTCGTCGTGCGGGCCCGACCGAATCTCGGGGACTATGTCGGCCGCACCGTTGTCGTGGGGATTCGCCCCGAGCACATGGAGGACGCGGCGCTCCAGCCGGACACACCTCCCGACCGTCGGATTCGCACCACGTGTCAGCTCACGGAGCCGCTCGGGGCCGAGGTGCTCGTGCACTTCACGGTGTCTGCGCCCGTCCTGGTGGCGGGCACGGCAGGCGACGCAGACCCCACCCTGGGCGCATCTCCGCCGGGCTCCGAGGACGGAAGGGCTCGGCTCATCGCACGTGTGGATCCCGGCAGCAAGATCACGGAGGGCAGCGAGATCGAGCTCGCGATCGACACGAGCCACCTCTACTTCTTCGACCCCGAGTCGAGGGACGCGATCTAGCCGGTCTAGCCCTTCACGGCGCCGGCCGTCATGCCTGCCAGGATCCGCCGCTGCAGCACCAATGTGAGCACGATCAGCGGCACCGTCACGACGACGGTGGCCGCCATGATCTGGCCCCACGGCTTCTCGAAGGCGGACTCACCGGTGAAACTCGTGATGGCGACGGGGACCGTGTACTTCTCGGGTGACTGCGTGAAGGAGAGCGCGAAGAGGAACTCGTTCCACGCGCCGATGAAGGCGAGCAGGCCGGCCGTGACGAGGCCGGGAGCGACGAGCGGAAGCATGACGCGGTAGAACGTCTGGAACGGAGAGGCTCCGTCGACGTAGGCCGCTTCCTCGAGGTCCTCGGGCAGCGCTCGCATGAAGCTCGTCAGCACCCACACGGTGAACGGGATCACGAGGATCATGTAGCTGAAGATCAGCGCCCGCAGGCTGTCGTACAGACGGAAGCGGTTGATCATCGTGTAGAGCGCGCCGAGGATCGCGATCTGCGGAAAGATCGTCATCGAGAGCATCACGTAGAGGGCCGTCGACCGCCCGCGGAAGCGGAATCGCCCGAGCGCATAGCCGGCGAGCGACCCGAGCGCGAGCGCGATCAGCGTGACCGACAGGCGACGATCGTCGAGTTCAATAGCGCCCGCAGGAACTGGTCGCTCGACAGCACTGTCCGGAAGTTCACGAGGGTCGGGTTATGTGGGATGTACTGCACCGGGGTCCTGAAGAGCTCGCTCTCTGCGTGAACGCGGAGCGGAGAGCCCAGTAGAAGGGGAAGAGGGCGTAGACGAAAATGGCCCCGATGAGCAGGTAGAAGGGCATGCGGCGGATCAGACGCTTGAGGCCGCGGCGCTCCCGCCGCTTACGCCTCGCCAGCGCCTGTGCACGCGCGGCTCGCTCGGCCCGCTCGGCGGCGACGGTCATTGCTGCTGCACCCTCATGAACGTCGTGTAGATGACGACGAACAGGCCGATGATCAGGAAGATGGCCACGCTGATGGCCGCGCCGTAGCCGACGTCGCCGAAGGCGACGATCGTGTTCTGGTTGTAGATCGCCATCGTCTGCGTGTCCAGCACGCGAGCCGAAGAACACGTAGAAGACGTCGAAGACGCGCAACGCATCGAGCGTGCGGAAGATGAGCGTGACGAGGATCGCTGGGACGAGGAGCGGCAGCGTGATCCGCCAGAACTGGTGCCACTTGCTCGCCCCATCCACGTCCGCCGCCTCGTACAGCTCGTGCGGGATCACCTGGAGGCCCGCGAGCAGAATGAGGGCCACGAACGGCGTCGTCTTCCAGATGTCGACTGCCGCGACGGACGCGAGCGGCTGCTCGGCTGCGAGATCCACGCCACCGGGCGGTCGAGGATGTGCAGACGGACGCCGGCATCGTTGATCGACGCCGAAGACGTCGTCGTACATCCACTTCCACATCTGCGCCGCGACCACGGTCGGTATCGCCCACGGCACGAGCATCACCGCGCGCATTACGCCCCGGCCCTTGAAGCCCGAGTTGACGACGAGTGCGATGATCAATCCGAGCACGAACTCGATGGAGACGGTGATCACCGTGAACTTCACAGTCACGACGACCGCGTCCCGGAAGATGGTGTCGTGGATGAGGTCGCGGTAGTTCTGCAGCCCGACCCACCTGGTCGGCTCGAGACCGCCCAGGAACTGCCGGTCGGTGAAGCTCTCGTAGACCGTCTGGCCGAGCGGATAGAACGCTACGAAGGCGACGAACGATGAGCGCGGGCGCAACCATGAGCCACGCCAGCCGCGTCTGCTTGCGCTGCAGACGCGTCGACCGGCGGCGTTTCGGCCGCGGCGGCGCAGCGCTGGTGGGGTCGATCGCGCTCATCGTGTCGTCCTCCGTCTAAAGCGAGGATGGGGGCGCTCCGGCCCCCATCCTCCTCACGTTCGTCGTGTCTCAGTTCGGCCCTTGCGCGGGCTCCTATCCGGTAGCACGCGGTCGAGTCGCTGAGCCATACCCGGCAGCACGTTGTTCGCGTCCTGCCCGTTGAGGATCTGGTTGATGCCCTGGTAGATGATCTGCGAGCCCTGGTTGTACTTCGTGCCGAGATAGCGCGAAGGTCGCGTGACCCGCGTGACGCCGGCGATCTCGGGCTTCAACCACGGGTTCACCTTCCGGACCGCCGGGAGCTTCGCGACGGCCGGGATCGTCGGGACGTTGCTGTTGTAGATGGCGTCGAACCGCTCGACCGCTGCGCTCGTCAGGTAGCGGACGAGCTCGATCGCGGCCCCGGGCTGCTTCGAGAAGCTTGGAGACGCCGAGCTGCCAGCCGCCGACGGTTCCGACGGAGGCGTTGCTCCCGCTGTGCGGCAGCACGGTGACGTCGAACTTGCCCTTGATCGGCCCGTCCTGGCCGATCGCGTACGCGTACGGCCAGTTGCGCATGAACGCAGCGTTGCCCGACGTGAACGCCTTCTCCGACTCGCCTTCCTGGTACGTAGTCACGCCGCGCGGCGTGATCTTGCCGACCCAGCTTCGCTGGAGGTTGAGGATGGCCGCCGCCTTCGGGTTGTCGATCGTGACCTTGCCGCCGTCGATGAACTGGCCGCCTCCGCTCGACGCGAGCCACTCGAGCGAGTCGCAGGTCAGCCCCTCGTAGGCGTTGCCCTGGTACACGAACCCGTAGAAGTTCGGGTTGGCGGCACGCTCGCCGTCCTGGATCTTCTGCGCCATGGCGCCGAGCTGGGCCCACGTCTTCGGCGGCGATGCTGTACCCGTACTTCTGGAGCAGGTCCGTGCGGTAGTAGAGGATCCCGAAGTCGCCGAACCACGGCATCGCGACGAGCTTGCCGCGGACGGTGTTGTTCAGGATGATCCCCTTCGACTGCTGCGCGGCCTCCTTCCTCAGGACCGGCTTCAGGTTGACAAGTACGGCGCGAACGCGCCGGTCCAGACGACGTCGAGCATCATCACGTCGAAGGCAGACGAGTTCGCCGAGAACGTCCGCGCCAGCTGAGAGTAAGCGGCACTGGAGTCAACGGGGTGCGGCACGAGCTTGACCTTGATGCCCGTATCCTTGGAGAACTTGGCCACGAGTAGCTGGTCGCGGGTATGCGACTTGCCAACAGGCCCGTCGCCGAGGAACGTGATGCTTCGTCCGCCGAACTTCTTCTTGATGGCTGCCGCGTTCGGCACCTTCGGCGGGGTGATCGTTGCCACCAGCGACTCTGCGGTGGCCGCTGTGGCTTCGGTGCTTGCGGTGCCGGCGCTTCCCGCGGCGGTGATGGCCAGCGAGGCGACGAGCGCCACGGCGCCGATCGATCCGGCGACGGCAAGCAATGCGCGACGTTTCACCGTTTCTCACGCCCTTTCTAAACGTTGGAGGTCGATGCCCACACAGCCCGACGTGCGGGATAGAGGAAGACCGGCCGCCCCCGGTCGAGACACGACTTCGGTCACGACGCACCGGATAATAGATGGTGAAGGCTCGCCTACGTAAGCTGCGGGCATGGCTCCTGATCCCGTTGCCGACTACCCGCTAGGCCAGAAGCGGCCGGACGCGATAACGACGCCGTCCGGCCTTCGTCTTGACGACGTGAGCGTCGAAGCCATGCGCGAGGGACGGCTCGCGTGGGAAGATCTGCGGGCGACTCCGGACACCCTCCGCCGCCAGGCCGCCGTGGCGGAGACGGTCGGGCGCGCAGCGCTGGGCGACAATCTCCGTCGCGCCGCTGAGCTGGCGACCATCCCGTCGGACACGATTCTCGAGATCTACACGGCGCTACGGCCACACCGCTCCAGTGAGGTCGAGCTCGAAGCCTGGGCCGCGAGGCTTGACGAGGCCGGGGCGCCGATGTCCGCTGCGTTCGTGCGGGAGGCGATCGACGTGTACGCGAGGCGAGGGCTGCTTGCAGGAGATCGCGACGGGCTCTAGCCGCTTCCGCTCGCGGGAAAAGCGCGAGCTCCGGCGCGAGCTGCTGATCGCGCCTTATCCGGAGCTCGGGCTCGTGGCGATGGACGGCCCGGACGATCCGGAGCCGAGTCTCGTGATCGAGGGCGGGCGGGTCGTCGAGATCGACGGCACGCGGGAGGAGGCCTTCGACGTGCTCGACGCGTTCATCGCGCGCCGGGGCATCGACATGGAGGCGGCGTCGGAGGCGGCGGCGCTGTCCGACGACGAGCTCGCGCGGCGCCTGGTCGACGTCGACCACTCGCGGGACGAGCTCGTCCGGTTGAGCCGCGGCCTGACCCCCGCACGGCTCGCACGGATCGTGAGCCGCCTCGACCCGGTCGAGATGATGTTCGCGCTGAAGAAGCTTCGCGCCCGGCGCGCGCCGGCCAACCAGGCGCACGTCACGAATCTCAAAGAGAGCCCCGCCCTCCTGGCCGCGGACGCCGCCGAGGCGGCGGCGCGCGGCTTTGCCGAGCTCGAGACGACGGTAGGCGTCTCTCGCTACGCGCCGCTCAACGCGATCGCGCTGCTCGTCGGCTCGCAGACCGGCCGCCCCGGTGTCATGACGCAGTGCGCGGTCGAGGAGCGCCGCAACCTCCAGCTGGCCATGCAAGGTCTCGTGACGTACGCCGAGACGCTGTCCGTGTACGGCACGGAGCCGGTGTTCGTCGACGGCGACGACACGCCGTGGTCGAAGGCGTTCCTTGCTTCCGCCTACGCCTCGCGTGGCGTGAAGGTGCGGTTCACGTCCGGCGGCGGCTCGGAGGCGCTGATGGGGCACGCGCAGGGGAAGTCGATGCTCTACCTGGAGGCTCGGTGCCTCGCGGCTGTACGTGCTGCCGGCTCCCAGGGCGTGCAGAACGGGTCCATCTCGTGCGTGGCGCTCGTGCTCGCCGTTCCGGGCGGAACGCGGGAGATCCTCGCGGAGAACCTCCTCGCCGCCTGGCTCGACCTGGAAGTCGCGTCCGGAAACGACGCTATCGCGTCGCATTCGGAGGTTCGCAAGACCGCGAAGCTGATGGGACAGCTGCTGCCCGGCACCGACTTCGTCACGTCGGGCTACTCCGTGATGCCGCGCAAGGACAACATGTTCGGCGGCGGCAACTACGACGCGGACGACCTCGACGAGTGGCTGACCGTGCAGCGCGACTGGCAGGTCGACGCCGGGATCGAGCCGATCGCCGAGGACGCAGCCCTGCGTGTCCGCGAGCGCGGCGCGCGTGCCGTGCAGGCGGTGTTCGCGGCCCTCGAATTCCCCGAGGTGTCCGATGCCGAGGTGGACGCAGCAACGCGCGGCTACTCGAGCGACGACCTGCCCGATCGTGACCGGGCCGCCGACGTCGCCGCCGCCGACCGCGTGCTCGACGAGCGAATCTCCGGCCTCGACGTCGCTCGCGCCCTCGACGACGCAGGCTTCGACGACGTCGCTGCCGCGATCATCGGCATGCAGCGCCAACGGGTCTGCGCGGACTATCTCCAGACCTCGGCCGTGATCGGCGAGGACTGGGGTGTGAGGTCGGCCGTCAACGACCCGAACCGCTACTCCGGGCCGGGCACCGGATACGTGCTCGATGCAGAGCGCTGGCAGCTGCTGCAGTCGCTGCCACATACGATCGATCCACGCGATTTCGACGAGGATGAAGACGCGGAGCGGGCGGTGGAAGAGCTGCACGTTGCCAATGATAGAGAACGCGCCGGATGAAGTGGTGATCGCGGTCGGCCCGGCGTTCGGCGATGTGATCCGGCGGACGATCAACGGGCTAGCGCATGCCGACGTCCTCGCCGCGCTCGAGGAGGGCGTCCGAGAGGCTGGAGGACAGCCGAGGCTCGTCCGGGTCAGGCGTGCGGCCGACGTCGCGTTCATCGGTCACGACGGCGCAGCGCTGTCGGGCTCGGGCATCTCGGTAGGCATCCAGTCGAAGGGCACGGCCGTCATCCATCGCGCCGACCTCGAGCCGCTCGACAATCTCGAGCTCTTTGGCATGTCACCGCTGTACACGCTCGAGTCGTACAGGGCGATCGGCCGGAACGCGGCCGGCTACGCGCTCGGCAAGGAAGTCGGCCCCGTGCCGACGATGATGGACAACTTCGCGCGGGCGAAGCTGATCGTGAAGACGACCTTGCTCCACGCGCGCGAAACGGCGGCGGTCGTGCCGGGCGCCGCGCCGGTCGAGCTTCGGCTGCTCTAGCTTTGCTAGTCCGGCGTCTTCTCTACCGGCCAGGGCGCGCCGCCGACGCCCCAGTTCTTGGGTGAATGTCCCTCGACGATCACCCACGTGTGCTCGCGGAGGCCTTCCGTGGTCGCCTCGCAGAGCGCGTCCGTGAGCCCTGCGATGAGCTTCGCGCTCGTCTCGTCGTTCATCCGGAAGTCGAACAGCTCGACTCTGATCAGCGGCATCGCTACTCCCCTCGTCGGTGTGTCAGAGCGGCGACGATAACGCCCGCCGCGACGAGTTGCGCCCACGCAGGGACGCCGCCTTCCTTGTGCCAGCCGTCGACGCGGTGGGAGGGGTAGAGCTCCCGTCCGCCCGGTCGCGGCAAGGGCAGCACGTGCTCGAGGTCGGGCGCGGCGCACGCGGCACCTCCAAGCACCGCCGGGTCGAAGAGGCCGCGCCGGAGCGCGAGCACCGCCAGTAGGAGCTACTCCCGACATCGCCTCGAATCGGTGCGAGGGGATGTCGTGGTGCGGCACGGCGTCCTGGAGACCGTGCAGGGCGAGCCCCGCCGCGACGGCGCCTGCGCGCGAGCCGATCAGCTCGCCGGCAGCCGCGCCGGCCGCGACGTGCATGGCGACGATCACGGCTCTACTCGGCCGTGTAGCCGGGCGGGTGGGCCACGATGAACGGCCTGCTCTCCACGGGCTCGCCGCCGATCGTGAGCTTCCACTCGTAGCCGCCGGCGTCGAGCACGAGACCGGCGAAGGTCCAGACGAAGGGCGCGTTCTGCGAGCTGCCCGGCTTGATGCCCGGCGGGCGACCGAGCTCGAACTCTCCCGTGACCGCGACTGTCTGCCCATCGATCTCGACCGCCTGGCCGTCGTCGGTCAGCAGCTCGAGCGTCAGCTCGTGCGACTGGTTCGTCCGGTCCCACGGCACGGCGACCACCGCCGCCACCGACATCGTCACGGGTTGGCCGGGGGCGAAGAGGATGTTCCAGCCGCCGCCCATGACGTAGAGCTTCCCGTTGACGGCCTCGGCGAAGTCGCAGAGGAGGAGGGTGACGTCCATCGCGCTACCGCTCGACGTGGCCGGCGCCCGCGTCGGCGCCGAGGACGAGGTCACGCTCGCGGTCGGGCACGTGGTCGAGCGGCACGGGCGCGAGCGCCTCGAAGAAGACGAGCCCTCCCTCCGTGTGGAGCTCGTGCTCGATGCCGCGGTTGACGACGGCCACGTCGCCGGGGCCGAGGGTTCGCGTCTCGTCGCCGATCGTCATCGTCACGTCACCTTCGATGATGACCATCAGCTGCTCCGTGTGCTCGTGCGCGTGGCGCGGCACGGTCGTGCCGGGCTCGTAGACGACGCGGCACATGAGCGCCTGGTCGCCGCCGATGGCGTGGATCTGCACCGTGGGGAAGATCTGGAACGCCTCGACGCCGTTCCAGGTCCGAAACGGCGACGTCACGCGGGAACTTCGAAGCGGAATCTCGAGTCCGCGTGCGAGACCGCGTTCACCGATAGCTCCTCGTCGAACGCGACGACCTTCCCCTCACGCTTCGGGCCGGCCTGGCCCGCGGCCTTGCGCTGCAAGGCCTTCAGCACGCGCTCGGGCGAGATCGGCAGCTCCGTCACCCAGACGCCGATCGCGTCGTAGACGGCCGCGGCGATCGCGGGCGGCTGCGGGTTGTTGGCCATCTCGCTGATCCCTTTCGCCCCGAACGGGCCGTCGGCCGACGGGTTCTCGATGAGAATCGTCTCCACCTGGGGGAGGTTCTCGATGCCGGGCGCGACGTAGGCGCCGAACTCGCTTCCGCGGTGCTCCACGCTGGGGTAGTACGGGTAGCACGTCTCGAGCACCGCGAGGCCGAGTCCCATGATGCCGCCGCCTTCGATTTGCCCCTCGACGAGCGTTGGGTTGATGGCCCGGCCGACGTCGAAGCACTGCCAGAGGTGCGTAACGTGCACCTCACCGGTCTCGTCGTCGACCTCGACCTCGGCGGCGCAGGTGGCGTACGAGATGGCGGAGTGGGGCGGTGAATCGACTGCACCCGTCTCCGGATCCTCGATGGGCACCAACGGCTTCAGCTGCGCGCCGGTGCCGGTGATCAGCTCGCCATATCCCCACGTGGCCGCGGCTGCGACGTCGGGCACCGAGATCTTCTTCTGCGGCGCGCCCTTGGCGATCACCTCGCCGTCGACAACGTCGAGGTCGGATGGGTCGATCTCGAGCTCCTTCCCGGCGATCTCGAGCAGCTTTTCGCGCGCCGAGAGCGCGGCCTTCCGCACGGCGTTGCCGGCGACGAACGTCGCGCGGGAGGCGAACGTCCCGGTGCAGAGCGGCGACGAGTCGGTGTTCGAGTTGTCGTACGTGATCCACTCGTACGGGACGCCCAGCGCCTCGGCGACGATCTGGGTCTGGATCGTCTTCGAGCCGTTGCCGATGTCGGCTGTTCCCGAGAAGACGTCGACACGGCCGTCGGGCTTGATCTTGATCCATGCCTGCGACGGGTCGCCGTTCTGGTTCATGCCCGTCGGGTACTCGATCGAGGAATAGCCCCTTCCTTTGTGTCTGGCCATCAGTGAGCCTCCGGGTTGCCGACTTGCGCCAGCAGATGGTCGGGCAGCAGCTCGCCCTCACGCGGGCCGCGGGTCATAATTCGGTAGTCGGCCGAGAGCTCGTGCCCAACCTCGTCTGCCATGACGTGGATCGTCTGGACGGTCGACGGGTCGGTGTAGACGACGCCGTTTGGTGACGTGTCGCCGATGCGGTTCGCGTTTTTGAGGCGGATCTCGAAGGGGTCCATCTCCAGCTCGGCGGCGATGCGATTCATGTGCGTCTCGACGGCGAACGACACCGACGTGACGCCGAAGCCGCGCATCGCCGTCGATGGCGTGCGGTTCGTGAACACGACGTAGCCGTCGAACGAGAGGTTGGGGATCGTGTATGCGCCCGTGTGGTGGAACGAGTGCTTCGTGAGCCCGTACGGGGAGAAGCGCGCGTATGCGCCCGAGTCGTGGAGCGTGAGCATCTTGCGGCCGAGGATCCAGCCGTCGCTCGTGACTGCGTCTGCGATCTCCATGTGCCAAGCCGCTCGCGTCGACGAGCAGAGGAACTCCTCCTCGCGAGTCCAGCGCCACTTGACGGGCCGGCCGGACTTCACGGCGAGGAGCGCGCTCATCGTCTCGGTCGCGGTGTCCACTTTGCCGCCGAAGCCGCCGCCGACCGTCCCGCCGACGAGCTTGAGCTTGTTCAGCGGCACTTCGAGGTGCGCGGCCACGACGCCCATCGAGAAGTACAGCGCCTGGGAGCACGTGTAGATGGTCAGGCGGCCATCCGGCTCGGGGACGCACAGGCAGACCTGGGTCTCGAGTGGGCAGTGCTCGATGGCGGCAGGTCGGTAGACGCCCGTGACGATCAGGTCTGCCTGCTCAAAAGCCTCGTCGATGTTGCCCTTGCGGATCTGCCGCCGGTCCATCTCGCCTTCGAAATGCGGGTACCAGTTGCCCCAGTGGTGGATGACGGGCGCGTCGGGATCGGCTGCGAGGCGGACGTCGAAGAACGCGGGCTTTTCCGCGAAGTCGATCTCGATCGCCTCAACTGCCGCCATCGCCGTCTCCTCGTCGTCAGCGGCGACGACCGCGATCGGCTGGCCCTTGTAGCGGACGTCGTCCTTCGCGAGTAGGGGCTCGTCGGCGGGGATGCCGAGGCCGGACAGGTGCCCGTACTCGAGCAGCGGCACGTCGGCGTGCGTGATCACCGCGTGGACACCGGGCATCGCTTCGGCCTTGGATGTGTCGAGGCGCGTGACGTCTGCGTGGTGAACCGGCGAGCGCAGTGCCTTCGCCCACAGCGTGCCCGGGACGCGGACGTCATCGACGAATGTCGTCCGACCCGTGACGTGGGCCACGCCGTCGTAGCGCGGAAGCCGTGCGCCGACGGCCTTCATTCTGTGGCTCCTGGCACGAATGTGGTCGTCGGCGTGCCTGACGTCATCGTCAGATCGAAGCTCTCACCGCGGGCGGCTGCGCCGACGGCGGCGAGGATCTTCACGTACCCCGTGCAGCGGCAGACATGCCCCGCGAGGGACTCGGAGATGGACGCCTGGTCGTCTCCGCCGCCGCGCTCGATATGAGCATGCGCCGCGAGCAGGATGCCCGGCGTGCAGAAGCCGCATTGCATGCCGTAGTGGTGGACGAAGGCCTGTTGGATCGGTGCCAGTCGGTCCGGAGTGCCGATGCCCTCTAACGTCGTCACCGTGGCGCCGTTGACGGCGGCCACCGGCAGCAGGCACGCTCGGCGCGGCTCGCCGTCGATCAGCACGGTGCACGAGCCGCAGCCGCCCTGCTGGCAGCCGGCCTTCGGGCTCGTGATGCCGAGCTCCTCACGCAGCACGTGCAGCAGCGGCGTGAGCAGTGGGGCTTTGATCTCATGGTCGACTCCGTTGACGTTCAGTTGCATCCGGTCGGCCTCCTCAGGAGAGATCGGCAAGCGCTCGCGTCACGAGCGTGGGCAGGACGGTCTGGCGATACCACGCCGAGGCGAGAGCGTCGTCCGGCGGGTCGACGTCGTTCAAGGCGTCATTCGGCTCGCCGCTCTGCTCCGCAGACGAAAGGCGGACGGCGTGCGGCCCCGCGCCCGTAGCGGCGATGCGCAGCTCGTCGCCGGTCTTCGTCGCGGCGACGGCGAGGATCGAGTAGTGGTGCGTGTGTGGCCGCCACGCTGCGGCGTAGGCAGCCTTGCGGTCGGTGTCGTCGTAGGAGACGTCGAGCATGAGGCGTCCCGCCGGGCCGCCGGCCAGGAACTCCTCGATGGGCTCCGTGCGCTCACCGCCCGAGCCCGCGGAGCGGACGCGCGCGCCCAGCGCGATCAGCGGCGCCTGGAGATCGCCGCGCGGCGCGTCGCTGCCCGGCGGTGCGCAGACGTTCCCGCCGACGGTCGCCTGCGCGCGGATCTCGCCGTCCGCGACATGCTTCGCCGCGCTCGCGAGCGGCTCGTCGAGCCCTTCCAGCTCGCTCACGGCTACCGTGGCGCCGATCGTCACCTTCCCGCCTTCGCGCGTGATCTTGTCCAGGCCGCTGCGGCCGAGCATGAGCACTTTCCCGGGTTTTACGCGGCCGTGCGTGAGCTCCGGCATGACGATCGTTCCGCCGGCGAGCACGGTGATGCCGTCGCCCTCGCCGAAGGCGGCAACCGCCTCGTCGGGTGTGGTCGGGATCATCACGTCCAGTTCGCGACTCACGAGCGCGATCGTACAGCGCGTACAGTTAGCACGTGGCGATCTCCTCCATCGACGAGCTCGAGAGCGGTCTTCGGGACGCTGAGTACCTCCCCGACCGAGGGCTGGCGACGGCGCTGTTCCTGTCGCTGCAGCTCGAGAAGCCGTTGCTGCTCGAGGGTGAGGCCGGCGTCGGCAAGACCGAGGCTGCGAAGGCGCTCGGACGCATCCTTGACGCACGGCTGATCCGGCTGCAGTGCTACGAGGGGCTCGACGTCGCCCACGCCGTTTACGAGTGGAACTACTCCCGTCAGCTGCTGCACATCCGCGCGGCGCAGGAGGGCACGGTGTCCGAGCAAGAGCTGTTCGGCCCCGAGTTCCTCATCCGGCGGCCACTCCTGGAGGCGATCGAGAGCCCCGAGCGAGTGGTGCTGCTGATCGACGAGATCGACCGCGCGGACGAGGAGTTCGAGGCGTTCCTGCTGGAAGTGCTCTCCGACTTCCAGATCACGATTCCCGAGATCGGGACGATCTCGGCAGCCGAGCACAAGCCGGCGGTCGTCCTCACGTCGAACCGCACACGCGAGCTGCACGACGCCCTCAAGCGCCGCTGCCTCTATCACTGGATCGGCCATCCCGTGTTGGAGCGCGAGGTGGCGATCGTAAAGCTCCGCGTGCCCGGCGTTCCCGAGCGCCTGGCCTCGCAGGCCGCCGCCTTCGTGCAAGGCCTGCGTGGCCTCGACCTCGCGAAGCCTCCGGGCGTCGCCGAGACGATCGACTGGGCGAACGCGCTGACGGCGCTCGGCCGGCAGGAGCTCGACGCAGAAGTGGTCGAGCAGACCCTGGGCTCGGTGCTCAAGTACCACGAGGACGTGCTCGCCGTCCGGGACGAGACCCTCCAGGGCCTGCTCGAAGAGGCTCGCGCCGCCACCACCTCCTGATGGCCGACGCGGTCGCGAGGCATGTCGTGACGTTCGGCCGCGTGCTTCGCGAGGCGGGGCTGGAGGTGGGCCCGGGACGCCTGGCCGATGCTCTGACGGGGCTCGACCTAGTCGACCTCTCGCGCCGCGACGACGTCTACTGGACGCTGCGGCAGACGCTCGTGTCGCGCTGGGAGGACCTGGAGGCGTTCGACGCGGCGTTTCGCGCGTGGTTCCTCCGCGCTCCGACGGCGCCGGTGTTCCGTCAAGGCACGGAGGTCGCCTCGCTGCGGCTGTTGCGGCGCAGCGCCGAGAGGAAGCGCGCGGAGGAGGGCGGAGAGTCGGGAGACGACCAGACGTCGCTCGGCTACAGCCCGGACGAGCTGCTGCGTCGGCGGGACTTCGCGGACATGACCACGGAAGAGATGGAGAACGTGAGCAAGCTCATCTGCGCGATCGCCTCCGGCAGGCCGCGACGCAAGTCTCGGCGTCTGCGTCCGCACCATCGCGGCCACGACCTCGACATGCGCCGGCTGGTGCGGGAATCGCTGGGGACCGGGCGGAGACGCCATCGAGCGGACGTTTCGCAGCCGCGTCCACGTTCCGCGAAAACTCGTCGTCCTCTGCGACGTATCCGGGTCGATGGAGGCGTATGCCCGCGCGCTAGTGCTCTTCCTGCATGCGTTGGCGCGGTCGGGACGCGGCGTCGAGACCTTCGCCTTCGGCACGAGGCTGACCCGACTGACGCGTGAGCTGATCATCCGGGATCCCGAGGGCGCGTTGCGGGCGGCGTCGGACAGCGTCGTCGACTGGTCCGGCGGCACGCGTATCGGCCACTCGCTGAAGGCGTTCAATGACGAGTGGGGGAGGAGGGCGCTGACGCGCGGCGCCGTCGTGGTCATCGTCTCCGACGGCTGGGAGCGGGAGGATGCTGCCGTCGTCGGGAACGAGATGGCGAGGCTCGCGCGCCAGGCCTACGCCGTCGTGTGGGTCAACCCGCTCAAGGGTCATCCGGACTACCAGCCTCTGGCAGGAGGCATGCGGGCGGCGCTGCCGCACGTCGACCGCTTCCTCTCCGGGCACAATCTCGCCAGCCTCGAAGAGCTGGCTGACGTCCTAACCGGAATCGAGAGGAGGCATGCAGCATGAAAGAGATCCTGGAAGACGTAGAGCGCTGGCGCGCGGAAGGGAAGAAGGTTGCGATCGCGACCGTCGTCGCCACCCGCCGTTCGGCGCCACGCCCGATCGGCGCGAAGCTCGCGATCTCGGAGGCCGGCGAGCTCTGCGGCTCCGTCTCGGGTGGCTGCGTCGAGTCGGATGTCTACGAGAACGCCCGTGAGGTGATGGAGTCAGGCACACCGAAGCTCCTGTCGTACGGCATTGCCGACGAGGAGGCGTGGGAAGTGGGGCTGCCTTGCGGCGGCGAGATCGACGTCTTCGTGGAGCGGCTCGAGTGACGGCTGTCGACCGCCTGCTCCGGGCAGTCGAGAACGAGGAGCGCGCCGTCCTCTTCACCGTCATCGAGGGTGATGGGCTCGGCGCGCACGCGCTCGTGCTGGAGGGCGGCGAGCGCCACGGGGACGGCGTGCCCGAGGAAGCGCTCGGGCAGGCGGAGCAGCTCATCCGCGAGCACACGAACCGCATCCTCGAGCTCGACGGCGCCCGGGTGTTCGCCGAGATCTACGGGCCACCGCCCCGCCTGCTCGTCTACGGCGCCGTGGACACAGCGGAGGCGATGTGCGCCGCCGCAAGGCTTCTCGGCTGGCGGACGATCGTCGCCGACGCGCGGGCGAAGTTCGCCACGGCCGAGCGTATCCCCAGCGCGGACGAGATCATCGTCGAGTGGCCGGAAGAGGCGTTGGCGCAGGTCGCGCCCGATCATGCGACGGCCGTCGTCGTGCTGACACACGACGACAAGTTCGACGTTCCAGCACTGAAGGCGGCTCTCCAGTCGGACGCGTTCTACGTCGGTGCGCTCGGCTCGCGCCGCAACCAGGAGCGACGCCGCGAGCGATTGCTGGAAGCCGGCGTCGACGAGGATGCCATCGAGCGCATCCACGGCCCGTGCGGGCTCGACATCGGCGCCGACTCGCAGCCGGAGACGGCACTCTCGATCCTCGCCGAGGCGCTTGCCGTCCGCATGGGCCGCGACGGCGGCAAGCTCAGGGAGTCCAAGAAGCGCATCCATGCCGAGGAGGTCGTGTCATGACAGAGCGAGTCGAGAAGACGGACGCCGAATGGCAGGCGGAGCTCGACCCCGATCGCTACCAGGTGCTCCGCTGCGGCGCCACCGAGGCGCCGTGGTCGGGCGAGTTGAACCTCGTCCACGAAGACGGGATGTTCAGGTGCGGCGCGTGTGGTGCCGAGCTGTTCCGCTCGGACACGAAGTTCGACTCCGGCTCGGGCTGGCCGAGCTTCTTCGCACCGCTCGACGAGGAAGCGGTCGAGACCGAGGAGGACCTGAGCCACGGCATGCGCCGAACCGAGGTGCGCTGCGCGACGTGCGGCTCCCACCTCGGCCACGTCTTCCCCGACGGGCCGCAACCGACTGGCCTCCGTTACTGCATCAACTCGCTGGCTCTCGACTTCGAGCCTGAGGACAGCTAGCCGGCCAGCGGCAGCAGCACCTGGAAGCAGGCGCCGCTGTCGACCTGCTTCAGCCGTAGGTCGCCGCGATGGCGCACGACGATCCTACGGGCGATGTCGAGTCCCAGGCCCGTGCCGTCGCCCGGCTCCTTCGTCGTGAAGAACGCGTCGAAGACGCGCTCCGCGATCTCGGGAGGAACGCCCTTGCCGTCGTCCTCGATCTCGACGCTGAGGAAATCGCCCTGGCGCGACGTTCGGATCGTCACCCGGGCTGTCGCGGCGGCGACGGCGTTGTCGATGAGGTTCGTCCAGACCTGGTTCAGCTCTGGCGCGTTCGCCTCGATGCGCGGCAGCGAGCGATCGTACTCGCGGACGATGTCGACCCCGCGCTCCGAGATCTTGTGGGCAAGGATGGTCAGCGTCCTCTCGAGGTCGTCGTGGACCTCGACCTCTTGGCGCGGCGCCTGGTCGAGGTAGGAGTACTGCCGGACCGATTGGACGAGTTGGGAGATACGGGAGGTGGCGTCCTCGAGCTCGCGGGCGATACGCGCTGCGACGAGCCGGGATGCAACCCAGCCGACGACCGAGTCCGGCTCGCCTGGCGCAACGGCGAGTAGGCCCTCTGCCCAGGTTTCGTCGAGACCCGCATCGGCCAACGCGGCAGCGGAAGCTCTGTCCGTGACGTCGTGATCCTCGAGCCATGCGGCCAGCTCGGCCTCGCGGTCCGCACGGTCGAGGCCTCCGAGCCTGATGCCCGTCTCGGCCGCGTCGAGGGCCTCGGCCGTCAGCGTGCACAGCTGCGCCATACCGTCTGCGTCGAGCCCGCTCACGGCAAGTCGTGACAGGGCGGACTGGGCCCCGCGCTCGGCTCTCCGTAGCTCGGCTGCCGAGCGCTGCGCGGCGGCAGCGGGGTTGTTCAGCTCGTGTGCGAGCCCCGCTGCGAGCGTGCCCAGCGACAGCAGCCGGTCGCGGTCGCGCTCGATGGCCGTGTAGTTCGTGATCACGGGAATGAAGACGTCCATGACGGCGGTGAATACCGCCGGTTCCGAGACGAGCAGCCTCCGGAACGCCTCGGGCTCGAGGAGGAAGAGGCGGCTCACGCCCACCGAGCGCGTCGAACCGCCGTAGGCCCCGCCGGTGACGAGGGAGATCGCCCCGAGGAAGCCGCCGGGCTCGTGGTGGATCATCGGAAGCTCGTCGCCGCCGACCGTGCGCGTCGTCTCGAGCTCTCCCTCGAGCAGCAGGGACAGGAACGTGGCCTCCTCGCCCTCGCGGAAGAGGTACTCCCCCGGCGCCAGCTCGAGTTCCCTGCCGTGGCGGGCGAGCTCTTCGAGGCGCTCGTCTGCGAGGTCGGCCAGGATGGCGATCCGGCGCAGCTCGCTCGGGTCCAGGACTAGTGCCCTTTCAGGTACTGGTGGACGAGCAGCACGGCCATGGAGCCCTCTCCGACCGCGGACGCCACGCGCTTGATGGACTGATCGCGCACGTCGCCGGCGGCGAAGACGCCGGGAATGCTCGTTTCGAGCGCGAGCGGATGCCGTTCCAGCGGCCACGGCTCGCACTCGTCGGGCAGGTTGAGCACCTGCGTGCCGGTGAGGATGAAGCCCCGATCCGAGCGGGCGGGGTGAGTTCCGAGCCAGTCCGTATGGGGCTCGGCGCCGACGAAGACGAAGAGCGCCGTGGCCGGGATCGTCGAACGCACGCCGTCCTCGTCGATCGTGATCGACTCCAGCGCTTCCTCTCCGTGCGTCTCTGCGATCCGCGTGTTGACACGGACGGTGATCTCCTCTGGCATCTCCTCGATCCGCTCCACGAGGTATTGCGACATCGACTTTCGGAGGCTGTCGCCCCGGTACAGGATCGTGACGTGCGTGCCGCTGGCGAGGTGGAGTGCCGCCTGGCCGGCCGAATTTGCGCCGCCGACGATGAATGCCTCCTGGCCGTCGAGCAGGGCGGCGTCACCGGCGGACGCGGTGCCGTACCAGATGCCGCGACCCGTCAGTCGCTCGGCACCCTTGGCATCGAGTCGGCGGTACGAGACACCCGGCGTCAGCAGCACGGTGTGCGATGCGATGTCGGTTCCCACCGCGAGCCTCACGACCCGTGTGTTGCCGACGACGTCGATGCCGACGGCCTCCTGTGCAGTGAGCAGCTCCGCGCCGAACCGACGCGCCTGTGTCGTCGCGCGACGCGCGAGGTCCTGTCCCGAGA
Organism: uncultured Actinomycetes bacterium; assembly: GCA_963711315.1. GTDB lineage: Bacteria > Actinomycetota > Thermoleophilia > Gaiellales > Gaiellaceae > PALSA-612. The sequence continues at coordinate 446,499 of CAVQDQ010000003.1, read as the reverse complement.
GGCCGGCGGGAAAGCCGAGGTAGTTCTCGATACGCGAGCTGGCGCCAGCCTGGCCGCCGAACGTCCGCCGCTCGACGACGACGGTGCGGAGGCCTTCCGACGCTCCGTACACGGCAGCGGCGAGACCCGCAGGACCGGCGCCGACGACGACGACGTCGTACAGCGCGAGCTTCTCCTCGGTCTGCAGGCCGACTCGTGCCGCGACCTCTGTCGGATCCGGGTTGACGAGCGGCTCGGAGTCCGGCAGGAGCACCACCGGCAGCGAATCGGTGCCGAGCGACTTCTCCGCCAGCAGCCGGCGCGCGGGCTCCTCGCTGACCTCGAGCCAGCGATGGGCGATCTGGTTGTTGACGAGCAAGTCGCGCACGAGCTGCGACTCCCTGGAGAAGTGATGCCCGATGACGCTCACCGCATCGCCGTCGGTTTCCGGACCGATCGGTGCTGCCGGCGTCGCTCGCGGCCCGCCAGTCCTCGAGCAGGTCATCGAGCACCGGATAGAGGCGCTCTTCGGGCGGGTGCCACGGCTTCATCAGGTAGTGGTCGAGGCGGATCTCGTTGATCGCGCGCATCGCCACCTCGGTGTCGGCGTACGCCGTGAGCAGCACGCGCTTCGCATCGGGCGCCAGGCCTGCCGACTGCGCGAGCAGCTCGACTCCCGTCATCCGCGGCATGCGCTGGTCGGTGACGATCAGTGCCACGGGATCGCTGCTCGAGGAGAGTTGTCCGAGGATCTCGAGCGCTTCCTCGCCGGAGCCCGCGGCGACGACGGTGAAGTCGCGCGCATAGCGGTTGCGCAGGTCGCGCTCGACGGCGCGGACGACCTCCTGGTCGTCGTCTACGGCTAGGAGTACCGGCTTCCGCTCAGCCATGGATGGCGGATCTTAGTTTGGCGCTGTCTGTTAGGTTCGCGCCGTTCCGGCGAAACGGGGAAAGGAGCGGGCGTGGCCATTGACGTCAAGTCCGAGAAACTCACAGAGCTCGTCGATCCGAACGTCGAGGTTCAGCAGTTGGCGACCGACTTCATGTTCACCGAGGGGCCGATCTGGCATCCGACCGAGCATCATCTGCTGTTCAGCGACATGCCCGGCGATGTCCGCCGCAAGTGGAGCGCCGACGGCGGTGTCGTCGAGATGAAGAACTTCTCGAACAAGTGCAATGGCATGACGTACGACGCCGATCTGAACCTCCTCGTCTGCGAGCATGTCACGAGCTGCCTTGTGCGCGAGAGCCCGGACGGGTCGCGCGAGATCATCGCCCAGGAGTTCGAGGGGGAGGAGCTCAACTCGCCGAACGACGTGTGCGTCCATTCGAGCGGCGCGATCTACTTCTCCGATCCGTGGTACGGACGAATGCCGGTCTTCGGCCAGCCGCGTGAGCGCCGGCTCGGGTTCCAGGGCGTCTACCGCATCCCGCCCGGCGGTGGCGACCTCGAGCTGATGGTCGACAAGGACGAATTCGACATGCCGAACGGGCTGTGCTTCTCGCCGGACGAGTCGCTCCTGTACATCAACGACACGCCGCGCGCGCACATCAAGGTCTGGGACGCGGATGCGGACGGGAACATCTCGAACGGCCGGCTGTTCTTCGAGGGCATCGGCTCCGGCGTCATCGAGGAAGGCATCCCGGACGGCATGAAGTGCGACGAGCGCGGGAACATCTGGGTGACCGGGCCGGGCGGGATCTGGGTGATCTCGGCTGCCGGCGAGCATCTCGGGACGATCCTCGTCCCAGAGAACACCGGCAACCTCTCGTGGGGCGGCGAGGACTGGCACACGCTCTTCATCCCGAGCTCGACCTCGCTCTATTCGATTCGGACGATCGTCGGGCCGCGCAGCGAGCCCTACATGCGCTAAGGAGGAGAACTAATGGCTGACGAACCGCTGAAGCTCGACCCGAGCCGCTGCGTGCTGATCATCCAGGATCTGCAGAACGACGTGATCATCGAAGGCGGCGCGTTTGCGGACTCGGGCTCGCCGGAGCACGCGAAGGAGCAGAACGTCGTCGAGAACGTGAAGGCGCTCGCGGCCGCCTGCCGGGAGAAGGGCATTCCCGTCATTCACGTCCACTACATCGTCGAGGAGGGCGCTCCGGGCCTGAAGCTCAACGCGCCGCTCTTCAACGGCTTGAAGGACACCGGCGCGCTCGTGCGCGGCTCGTGGGGCGCGGCACCGGCCGAGGGACTTGAGCCGCAGGACGGCGACCGCGTGGTCGAGAAGATGCGGATGAGCGCGTGGCACGACACGAACCTCGAGAGCGTGCTGGAAGAGACCGGGCGCGACACGGTCATCGTCACCGGCGCCTGGACGAACATGTCAATCGAGCACACGTCCCGAACGGGCGCCGACAAGGGCTATTACATGGTGGTGCCCGAGGACGGCTGCTCGACGATGAACGCCGACTGGCACAACGCCTCCATCAACTACGCCCTCCAGAACGTCGCCACGGTCACCAACTGCTCCGAGGTGACGGCGGCGCTCGAATGATCTCCCGCGCGGCCGTCTTCCACGAGCAGGGACGGCCGCTCGAGGTCCACGAGATCGAGCTCGACGAGCCGCGCACCGGCGAAGTGCTCGTGCGGATGGCGGCGTGCGGCATCTGCGGCACGGACCTGCACGTGGTCAAGGGCGAATGGCAGCGGCCCACGCCGATGGTGCTCGGCCACGAAGGGGCGGGCGTCGTGGAGGCGGTCGGGGAGGGTGTGGAAGCACTCGCGCCGGGCGACGAGGTCGTGCTGTCGTGGGCCCCGTCGTGCCGCAAGTGTCCCGACTGCCGGCGCGGTCGTCCCGCCGCCTGCGTGTCGCTGCAGTACGCGATCGCCGGCGGCACGCTGCTCGACGGCGAGACAGGCATGCGGCTCAACGGAGAGACGCTCTATCGCGGCACGGCGACCGGCGCGCTCTCCGAGCGACTGGTCGTCGCAGAGCAGGTGGCTCTGCCGCTCGGCGGCGACGTGCCTCTGGAGGAAGCCGCACTGCTCGGCTGCGCAGCGCTGACGGGCGTCGGCGCCGTGCTGTTCGCGGCGGGCGTCGAGGAGGGCTCGACCGTGCTCGTCGTCGGTGCGGGTGGCGTGGGCCAGTTCGTCGTCCAGGGCGCCAGGATCGCCGGAGCCACCGAGATCGTTTGCGTCGATCCGCTCGAGGAGCGGCTGGAGCTGGTCCAGCAGCTCGGTGCAACGCAGGTCGCACAGCCGGACGGGCTGGCCGCGCTCATGAAGGAGAGCTTCCCCGACGGCGTCGACTACGCGTTCGACGCGGTGGGCGACCCCGCCACGACCAAGACCGCATTTCGCTGGACGCGGAACGCCGGCCTCACCGTCATCGTCGGCCTGCCCGCCCTGGGCGCAACGCTCGAGCTCGATCCCACTGAGTTCATCCGCCGAGAGAAGGCGCTCACGGGGACGATCTACGGCTCCCAGGATCCGGCCGTCGCGCTGCCCATCCTGTTGGGACACGTCCGTTCCGGTGCGCTCGATCTCAAGTCACAGCTCGGCCCCAGCTTCTCGCTCGACGACGCGAACGCCGCCGTGGAAGCGGCATTGGCCGGTGTCCCGGGTCGCGTCCTCGTCCAACTTTGACGCCAAAACAGACACGTCTAGGTGCCAGACCCAGTGACAGACCCAGGGACAGTCTCAGTGACTGTCCCTCATGTCCAGAAGTGACATGGCTGTAGAGCACGTCGAGCGGATGCGGGTGGCGTGGGTGGACACGGACGCCGGCGGGCGGATCCACTTCTCGAATGTCTTTCGCTGGGCGGAGCAGACGGAGACCGCCTTGCGGCGCAAGCTCGAGATCCTCGACGGTTGGGGTGACTACCCGCGCAAGAGGGCCGAAGCGGAATTCCACCAGGTGCTCCGCTTCGAGGACGAGATCGACGTGAGCGTAATGCCGGAGCGCGTGGGGGAGACCTCGATCACCTGGCGCTTCGAGATCACGCGAGGCGGAGAGCTGTGTGTCGACGGCCGCCTGGTCGTCGTCCACGTCGACGCGGACGGCAGGCCGGCGCCGCTGACCGAGCGCGAGCGCCAGGCGCTGGAGGCCTAGCCCTCGGCGTGCCAGCGCTCGCGGTAGTCCTCGCGCACCGGCTGGAAGATGTCGACGACCAGTGCGCCGTCCGGGCCGCAGTACGCCGAATGCTCGACGCCGCCCGGGATCACGTACGCCTCCATCGGCCCCAGCTCGTGTGGCTCACCGTCGACGACGAGCGCCTGCATCCCACGCAGCACGAGCCCCAGCTGCTCGTGGGGATGGCTGTGCAGCGGTACGGTGGCGCCTGGCTCGAACTCGATGAGGTTGAGCATCGCCCCCTCCCCGAACAGCGGCCTGCCCCTCACGCCCGCGGCCAGCTCGAAGGCGCGGACACCGTCGAGCTGGACGAAGCGCGGCTCGGCCATGGACGGGATTATCGCCTCTGAGGGTCACGCCGCCTCGACAGCAGCGCGAATCGCCTCCTCGAACTTCCCGATGTCGCCGTACGTCTCGATGCCGGAGACCTCCTCATCGGTGAACGGGCCGACCGCGACGCGGGACACGGCGAGCACGGTCTCGTCGCCGTCTGCCGTGAGCGCGTAGCTCGTGTCCATCAGCGAACCAGGCGTGAGCCGCGTGCGCATCGAGCAGGCGTGCGGCGGGTCATACGCAGTCACCTGGCCGTAGAGGTGCCCGGCGCCTGCGCCCCAGTCCTCGTAGACCGCGCCACCGACGCGCGGTTCGAAGATCACAGCCTTCGTCCTGTCTTCGCCGTACGTGTGCGGGAACCAGCTCAGCGTGTCCTCCGTCATCACCTGGAAGACTCGCTCCGGTGTGGCGCGTAGCCGCAGCTCCGCCTCGAGGCGGACGGTGCGAAGCTCATCGAGTGTTTGCACGGGTGCTCCTTTCTCCGTCACGACACGTTCGAGCGCGAGCAGCTCGGTTGCCGAGGTGGCCGCCATCCGGCTGACCCAGCGCTCGTGGAAGCGCTGCAGCGGGACGGGGTTGAGGTAGTTGAGCCGCCGCCGACCCTGTGGCCGGACGACGACGAGCCCGACGTCCGAGAGGACGGCGAGGTGCTGCATGACCGCGAAGCGGCTGACGGAGGTGACGGCGGCCGCGAGCGCACCCGTCGTCTGCGGGCCCTCGCGGAGCAGATCCAGCAGCCGGCGCCGCAGCGGATTCGCCAGAGCCCGCCACAGCGCGTCCTCGTCGTCCTGCGTCATCGTGTGATGTTTTTATCACATATCAAGCAGCAGCGCAGGCCATAGGCTTCGGAGCGTGATCCTCGAGCAGCGCGACTACCACGTGACGACGGGCAAGCTCGCCGAGCTAGTACGGCTGTACGACGACGAGGGGATCGCGATTCAGCAGGAGTACCTCGGCGGCTTCGTCGGCGCCTTCACGACCGACGTCGGCGCGCTCTCGACGTACACGTCGCTCTGGCGCTACGACTCGTATGCGGAGCGCGAGCAGCGCCGTGCTCGTCTTCAGGCCGACTCTCGGCTGGGTCGACTTCCTCGCGAAGATCCAGCCGCTCATCCACACGCAGGTGAACCGCATCCTCGTCCCGACGTCGTTCTCCCCGCTGCGAGCGACCCTGGACGGCAAGGTCGCGATCGTCACCGGCGGCTCGCAGGGCATCGGCGCGGCGATCGCCGCCGGGCTGGCGGCCGCCGGCGCGGAGGTCGTCATTGCTGATCTCGACCCTCCCGACGGCGGCATCCGCTGCGACGTCTCGTCGGAGACGGACGTGGTTGCGATGGCGGACGAGACGCTTGCGCGCCACGGCCGCATCGATATCCTCGTTAACAACGCCGGCCTCTACGCGTCTCTGGCCATGCGGCCGTTCGACGAGATTCCGCTCGAGGAGTGGCGGCAGGTCATGGATGTCAACGTCGCCTCGATGTTCCTCACGTGCCGGGCGGTCGTGCCCGCGATGCGGAACCAGGGCGGGGGCAAGATCGTGAACATCTCGTCCGGGACGCCGTTTCGCGGCGTGCCGTTCCTGCTGCACTACGTGACGAGCAAGGGCGCGATCGTCGCCTTCACACGTTCGCTCGCGAAGGAGCTCGGCAAGGACGCGATCCACGTCAACTGCGTCGCGCCCGGCTTCACGATGACCGAGGGTGTCCAGGCGCACCCGGAGGTCGTGGAGCAAGCTCCGCGACGTGTCCATCGCCGCCCGCACGATCCAGCGCGACCAGGTGCCCGAGGACGTCGCCGGCGCGGTCGTCTTCCTCTGCACGCCCGCCGCCGACTTCATCACCGGCCAGACGATGGTCATCGACGGCGGGCAATACTTCCACTGAGATGAAGTCGCGCGATCTCCCAACCGGCGTCGTCACGTTGCTCTTCACCGACGTGGAGGGCTCGACGAAGCTCCTGCACGAGCTCGGCGACGAGTACGGGGCGGCGCTCCACGAGCATCGCCGGATCGTGCGGAATGCGTTCGGCGCTCACGGCGGGGTCGAGGTCGACACGCAGGGTGATGCCTTCTTCATCGCCTTCGCGCGGGCGTCGGACGCCGTCGCAGCCGCCACCGACGCGCAGAGAGCCCTCGACCACGGACCGATCCGCGTCCGTATGGGGCTGCACAGCGGGGAGCCCCAGCTCACCGACGAGGGGTATGTGGGCCTCGACGTGCACAAAGGAGCCCGCATCGCCTCTGCCGGTCACGGCGGGCAGGTGCTGCTCTCGGAGGCGGCCCACGCTCTCGTCGACGCGCCGGCGCGTGACCTCGGGCGCCACCGGCTCAAGGACATCACCGCGCCCGAGCGGATCTACCAGCTCGAGATCGAGGGAGTGCGGTCGGAGTTCCCGCTGCTCAAGACGCTCGACGCCGGCGTCAGCAACCTCCCTTCCCCCCGCACGTCATTCGTCGGGAGGCGCAGCGAGCTGGAGGAGATCGAACACCGCTTCGCCGATCCGGACTGCCGCCTGCTGACGCTCGTCGGCCCCGGAGGCGTCGGGAAGACACGGCTGGCCCTCGAGGCCGCCGCCCGCCGCCTCGATCGCTACGCCCATGGAGTGCACTTCGTCCCCCTGGCCTCCGTCGCCGCGCCCGACTTCCTGGCCCCGGCGGTCGCCGACGCAATCGAGTTCCCGATCGACGCCGCCCACAGCGGCTTCTCCGCCCAGGACCAGCTCGTCGATTATCTGAGCGAGCGCTCGACGCTGCTCGTGCTCGACAACTTCGAGCACCTCGTCGCAGGGGCCGACCTCGTCGCGCGGGTGATCGAACGCGCACCGAACGTGGAGATCCTCACCACGTCACGGGAGCGTCTGAACGTCCAGACGAGTGGGTGCTCGACGTCGGCGGTCTCGCCGTTTCCGCGAACGGCAACGGTGGCAGTTCCGACGGGGCCGTCCGGCTGTTCGTGGAACGCGCTCGCCAGGTCGACGCCGGCTTCGAACTCAGTGACGAGGAGCGCGAGCACGTGCTGCGTATCTGCCGGCTCGTGGATGGCATGCCGCTCGGGATCGAGCTGGCGGCCGCATGGGTGTCCACGCTTCCGTGCGCGGAGATCGCCGACGAGATCGAGGCCACGATCGGCTTCCTGGAGACGTCGATGCGAGACGTTCCCGAACGCCATCGCAGCCTTCGCGCTGCCTTCGACCACTCGTGGCGCCTACTGACGGACGAGCAGCGGCGGTGCTTCCGGCAGCTCTCCGCCTTCCGGGGCGCATTCACGCGCGAGGCCGCGGCCCAGGTTGCGGGCGCTGACCTCGGTCTCCTCTCCGAGCTCGTCGCCAAGTCCCTCGTGCGGAGGCTCGAGCTCGGCCGGTACGAGCTCCACGAGCTCTTGCGCCAGTACGCGGCCGAGCGGCTTGGCGAGGACCCAGGAGAATCGGCGGATCTCGGCGAGCGCCACGCCCGGTACTACACGGGCAGGCTCGCCGCGCGGCAGGCTGCGTTTTTCAGCCCGCGCATGAGCGAGGCCCGCGACGAGCTGCGCGGCGACATCCCGAACCTCCGCGCTGCTGCCGAGTGGGCGGTGACCCAGTGGAGCGACGACGAGGCGCAGAGCGCACTCTGGGCGCTGGCGGACTTCTTCAACGTGCACAGCTGGCCCGAGGGCTTGGAGACGTTCGAGCACCTCGTCCAGACGCTCGACTACTCACCGGCAGTCACGCTCGATACGGCTAGCGCGCCGGGGGTGTTACTCAGTGCGCTCGCCGGGCAAGTCGGTTTCGCGGCTGCCATCGGCGGCGCCCGGCCGCGGGATGAGCTGGCGCTCTCGATCGTCGCCGAGCTTCGTGCGCGGACCCTGAAGCAAGAGCTTGGAGCGTGCCTCCTCGCCGTGGGGACGACTGCCTGCTATCTCGACGAATACCCGGCGGCGGCGGCGTTCCTCGAGGAAGGTGTGGGCGTCTCGCATGCAGCCGGCGATCGCTGGTCCGAGTGCGCGTCGCTCTCGTGGCTCGGGTTCGTACGGCTCTTGCAGGACGATCTCGAAGCGGCGCGGACGGCGTTCGAGACGTGCCACGAGATCGCACAACAGGGGGGCCAGCCGCTGATGCTCGCGTTCTCGCTGAGCAAGCTTGGGCTGCTCGCGGATGTAGAAGGTGACTACACAAAGGCGATGAGCCTGCACATGGAGGCGAATGGCTGCTTCGAGATCGTCGGCGATCGAGGCGGCGCCGGCTATGCGCTGAGTCGCGCCAGCGTGAGCGCGTACTGCATGGGCGAATACGAGGACGCCCTCCGCCTGGGTCGTGCCGGCTATGACGCCTTCGCCGATGGCAACCATCGCTGGGGCATGATCGGCGCGGCCAGCCGCGTAGCGTTCGCGCTCGTCGCGCTCGCGGACTTCGATGGCGCGCGCGAGCGTCTTCGTTGGGCGCTCGCCCAGGGGCAGGCGACCGGCACGAAGTCGCTGGTGCTCCTCGCATTGAGCGGGGTCGGCATGCTTCTAGCCCGCGAGGGAGACGAGCGCCGAGCTGCCGAGCTGCTCACGTTCGTCTTCGCCTATCCGGGCTTTCCGCCCTACTACTTCATCACCGCGAAGCCGGAGTTCGAGCGGCTCGAGGCCGAGTTGCCGCCAGACGAGCTCACCGCCGCCCGCGACGCGGCAGAGGCCGCGGACCTCGAGGCAGAGGTGACCGCAGCCGAGGCCGTCCTCGGCGGCGCGTTCTCCGAACGCCGCTCGTAGCACGCTAGGCTCGCGGGCCGTGAGCCTCGCACTGTCCGAGCACCCGGACGGGGTCGAGACCGAGCCCGGCAACCGCATCGTCTACGACCTCGCGCGGAACGAGGCCCATTTCGGCGCCGTCCGCGTCGACGGCCACGCGCTCGTCTGGGAGCTGACCGGCGATCCCGGCACGGGCGAATGGATTCTCCGCTGCGACCGCGTCGACTTCCCGCCGGGCGGCATCGCGTACAGGCATGTCCACCCGGGGCCTGGCATCCGACGGCTGCTGCATCGGCCAGCTGACCATCGAGTCGCCCGAGGGAACGCAGACCTACAGGCCAGGCGAATCGTGGCTGGAGCCCGCGGAACACCCGGTGCTCGCGACCGCATCCTCCACTGAAGACACGGCCTTCGTGCGCGTGCTGCTGCTCCCCGCCGAGTGGGCGGGCAAGCGCACGATCCGCTACCTCGACCCGGCTGACGAGGAGAAGCCGAAGCTCCAGCGGGCGACGATCTTCCTCGAGCAGCCCGTCGAGCGATGAGAAGCGGCGGCCAAGCGCTCGTCGACCAGCTCGAGCTGCACGGCGTCGAGCTCGCCTTCTGCGTGCCCGGCGAGAGCTACCTGCCGGTGCTGGACGCTTTCCACGACTCTCCGATCCGCCTGATCTCGTGCCGCCACGAGGCTGCCGCAGCGAACATGGCCGAGGCGTACGGCAAGCTCACCGGCCGCCCGGGGATCTGCTTCGTCACGCGCGGACCGGGCGCGACGCACGCATCCGTCGGCGTGCACACGGCCGACCAGGACTCGACGCCGCTGATCCTCTTCGTCGGCCAGGTGCCGCGTGGCCATGCCGGCCGCGGCGCGTTCCAGGAGCTCGACTATCCGGCCGTGTTCGGCTCGCTGGCGAAGTGGGCGGCGCAGGTGGACGATGCCGCGCGCATCCCCGAGCACGTTGCGCGCGCCTTCGCCGTGGCCACAGGAGGAAGGCCGGGGCCGGTCGTGCTCGCGCTGCCCGAGGACGTGCTCGACGAGGAGACCGGCGCGGCCGACGCCGCGCCGACGGAGGTTCCGCGGCCTGGGCCGGGCGACGAGGAGCTGCGCCGGCTGGGGGAGCTGCTGGCGGCGGCCGAGCGTCCTCTCGTCGTCGTGGGCGAGGGCGGCTGGTCGGCGCAGGCCGGCGAGGACACGGTCTTCTTCTGCGAGGCCAACGCCATTCCGGTCGTCGCGTCGTTTCGCTGCCAGGACTACGTCGACAACGCCTCGAGCGCATACGCCGGCCCGCTGACGATCGGCATGGATCCCGCGCTCGCCCGCCGCGTGGAGGACGCCGACCTGATCGTCGCCGTCGGCGGGAGGCTGGGAGACGTCACGACGCGCGGCTACACGCTGCTCGACGTGCCGCGGCCGCGCCAGACGCTCGTCCACGTCCACCCCGACCCGGGCGAGCTGGGGCGCGTCTACGAGACGGACCTACCCGTCGTCTCCGATCTGACGGAGTTCGCATCCGGGCTGCGACGGCTGCTGCCCATGGAGGAACCTCGCTGGAGCGGCTGGGCGGAGGCCGCGCGAGCCGACTACCTCGCCAACCTCGAGCCGCGGCCGCTGCCCGGGGAGCTCGACCTCGCCGAAGTGATGGCCTTCCTGCGGCGTCGGCTGCCGCCTGACGCGATATTTACCTGTGGTGCCGGGAACTTCACGGTCTGGGCGCATCGCTTCTACGAGTTCTCGCAGTATCCGACGCAGCTCGCGCCTCGCTCGGGCGCGATGGGCTACGGCATCCCGGCAGCCCTTGCGGCTAAGGCGCTCTTGCCGGACAGGATGGTCGTCTGCCTTGCCGGCGACGGCGACTTCATGATGGCCTCGTCCGAGCTGGCCACCGCCGTCCAGTACGGCCTGCCCGTCATCGTGCTCGTGGTCGACAACGGCATGTACGGGACGATTCGCATGCACCAGGAGCGGCTCTTTCCCGGACGCGTGTCCGGCACCGACCTCGTCAATCCGGACTTCATGGCGTTCGCGCAGTCGTTTGGCTGCTTCGGCGAGACCGTCGAGCGCACCGAGGACGTCGAGCCGGCGTTCGAGCGAGCAGTCGCGTCCGGCTTGCCGGCTGTCGTGACGCTGCGGGTCGACCCCGAGGCGATCAGCCCGCGCTGGACGATCTCGGAATTGCGCGAGGGCGCCGGCTGATGCGTGAGGAGTACCGCGTCGAAGGGCTGCCCGAGCCGCTCAGCCACTACACGGATGCGGTGCGCGCCGGAGACCTGCTGTTCGTATCGGGGATCGTTCCTGTCGATGAAGCCGGGCAACTCGTCGGCGGAGACGACGTCGTCGCGCAGGCAACCCGGTCTTCGAGAGCCTCCGGCTCGTGCTGGCAGCCGCAGGCGCCGGCCCGGCGGACGTCGTCAAAGTCACCGTCTTCCTCACCGACATCGACGACCGGCCGCTGATCAACCCTGTGCGGCAGGCGTTCTTCGGAGAGGCCCGCCCGGCGTCGACGCTCGTCGAGATCAGCCGGCTGGCGGTCCCCGGCGCGAAGATCGAGGTGGAAGCGGTCGCGGTGCTGCGCGCATGAGCGACGACGCTGGAACGCTTTCATCACCCGGGTCGAGCCTCAGCCGGCCCAGCCGGGGCCGCTGTCGGGCCGCACGCTTGCCGTCAAGGATCTCTTCGACACGGCGGGCATCCGAACGACGTACGGATCGAAGGTCTACGCCGGACCATGTTCCCGAGCGGACGCCCTGGCCGTGCAGCGGCTCGTCGACGCCGGCGCCGTCGTCGTCGGCAAGACCCACCTGCCCGAGTTCGCCTGGAGCGTGATCGGCCAGAACGAGTGGTACGGCACCTGTCACAACCCCGCCCACCCGGGCAAGACGACGGGCGGCTCTTCGAGCGGCAGCGGCGCGGCGCTGGCCGCCGGCCTCTGCGACATCGCGTTGGGCTCCGACACCGGCGGCTCGATCCGCATCCCGTCCGCGTGCTGCGGCACGGTGGGGCTGAAGTCGCAGTGGGGGCTGATCCCGCTGGAGGGCGTGTTTCCCCTCGTACCGACCCTCGACACGGCCGGGCCGATGGCACGCACCGTGGCGGACACTGCGCTCATGTGGTCGGTGCTCGCCGAGCGGCCGCTGCCGGAGCCGCGGCTCGATGGACTAACGGTGGGGCTGTTGCGCAAGCCGCCCTACGTCGGCGGCACGTACGTTCCCGAGCCCTCCGACCTCGCCGAGCAGTGGGTGGCCGACCTCGAGCGTCTGGGTGCACCCGTCGTGGAGGGAGAGATCCCCGGCCCGAGGCCGACACGTGGCCGCTGTTCGAGCACCAGGCGGCCGTCTCGCACCGCGCGAGCTTCCCCTCGCGGGCGGACGACTACGGCTACACGATCCGGCCCAAGCTGGAGCGCGCGCAGGACGTGAAGGCCGAGGACGTCGAGGCGGCCTACGCGGCCGTCCACGCGTGGCGGCGCTACGAGCCGCCGGTCGACCTCTACGTCGCGCCGTGCATCACGGCGGCTGCCGCCCGAGGACGTGGACGAGCGCGACGTGCGCTTCCCGCTCTCGGCGTTCGTTCGCTGGGTCAACCTGGTGGGTTGGGCCGCTCTGGCGATCGGGAATCTCCAGCTGATCTCGCCTCGCGACGAAGTGGCGCTCGCCGCCGGCCTCGCCTGGGAGCGCGGCTAGCGTCGGCTAGGCGGCGAGCGCGGCTGCGGCCGAGACCCAGACCGGGCGCGTACGCGTACGGGTGATAGAAGATCTCGAGCGCGTTGTCAGGGCGCGCCGCGAGCTCGAAGCGCTCATCCAGCTTCGCGTCTTCGACCACCACCGTCAGGCGATCTTCGGCCGGGCTCCACAGGAGGGTGACCTCGACGCCGTCGTTTGTCCTTCGCGCAAGCTCTCTCGTGGTCGTCTCGAGCATCGTTCTCTCGTCGATGTATTCGTCGTTGGACGACAGTTGGTTCATCGAGCCCGCGCGCGCCTTAAGATCCGCAGCTAGTGGGAGCGCTGCGCGTAATCACGTGTCCATTCATGCGGAGGACATGGAGGAGTCCGCGCGGTTCTACGAGGATCTTCGGCATGCGGCGACTGCCCACGCCGAAATTCCAGCAGCCCGTGCTCTGGCTGGCACTGGGCGGACCAGCAGCTCCATCTCTTCCAGCGTGACGATGTCGAGGCGCCCCGTGCGCACCACCTCGGCATCGACGTCGACGACTTCAAGGAGGTCTACCGGAGGCGAAGGAGCGCGGCCTCTTCGACGGCGACACATGGGATCGCCGGCTCGCTACCACCCCGCGGGCTGGGTGCAGATGTACATCCGCGACCCGGCCGGGAACCTTGTCGAGGTCGACTGGCCGGATGTGACGACGCTCGACCCGGCAATCGTCGCCGAGTTCGGCCGGCTCGACGACCACGTGCCTCAAGAAGGCGAGGCCCGGGACGCGACGCTGTACACGACCGCTTCCGATCGGGCACCGACCAGCTGAATGGTCGAGACTCCGGTCACCCCGAGCGCACGCCTGCTCCCCACGCGTCGCGAGGTCGTAATCAGGCTTCCGTTCATCGTCACGCTGGCCTTAGTCGGGTTGGTATTCATCTGGGTGTTGTTCTGGGCGCCGAAGACGACGTATGGGTCGGCGGTCTCGGACCCCGTCGACTTCCTCAAGGTCGTGTTCGATTCGTTGACGTACGCCGGCCTCTGTTCATCGTCGCCAGCGGCTTCACGCTGATCTTCGGCCTGATGAGGACCGTGAACATGGCCCACGGCGCGTTCTATCTGCTCGGAGGGTTGATCGCATACAACCTTCAACAGGAGTTCGCGAACAGCGGCGGCGGCTTCGGATCACGCCGACAGGTGGCGGCGTGGCAATGGATCGTGCCTCATCGTTGCCGGCGCGTGCGTGGCCATCGCCGGGCTCGGGACGCAACAAGCATTCCTTCGCTGGACGCAGGGTCACGATCTTCGCCAGGCGTTGATCACGATCGCGATCGCCGTGATCCTCCTCGATCAGTTCCAGACGCACTTCAACTCTGGCAACTCGCATAGCCTGTCCTGGCCCAACTTCGTCGGGGACGACAAGTTCTTGACCTCGGCTCGTTCGACGTACGCATGGAGTCGCTTGTTCATGCTCTTCGTCGCGATTGGTATCGGCATTGTGCTCTGGCTATGGCTCCAGAAGACACGCATGGGCATGGTCATCCGCGCCGGCGTCGACGACCGGCAGATGGTGTCGGCGCTCGGGATCAACATCCAGTCGCGTTCGCCATCGCGTTCATGGTCGGAGCCGGACTCGCCGGATTCGGAGGGGCGATGGGCGGGTCGTTCGCGGTCCTGACCACGGATGTCGCCGGACAATGGCTGCTCAACTCGCTGATCGTCGTCATCATCGGCGGCATGGGGTCGCTCGGAGGAGCGGCCGCCGGCGCAATCTTGCTGGCATTCGTCACCAATTTCTCTGGCACTACCTGCCGTCGACCAGTGACGTCTGCTGCACCCAGTACGCTCCGGTGCTGACGTTCGCGCTCCTGGCACTCGTTCTCGCGCTTCGACCGTTGGGGCTCTTCGGGCGGCCCCATGAGCGTCAACGCTTGGACGACACTGAACCGAGCGCTCGGCGCTGCGGCCCTCGTGTTTGTCGCTCTCGGGCCGCTTTTCCTGACCACGTACTGGGCCAGTGCCATCTTCACGCAGGCCTTGTGGTACGGGATCGCCGCGGCGAGCCTGATCTTCCTCTCGGCTTTCGGCGGCATGGTTTCGCTCGGTCAGACTGCGATCTACGGGATCGCCGGGCTCGTGCTCGGCAACCTCGTCACCAATGGCCAGGCCAAGGGCTCCACCTCGGCTGGGATCCATGGCTCGCGACTGTGGTCGCAATTGCCCCGGCCGTCACGATCGGGCTCTTGATCGGGGCACTCGCCAGTCGCAGCTTCGGCATCTACTTCCTCATGCTGACACTGACCTTCGGGGTCTCACGTACACGTTCTTCGTCGAGGTGACGGACTTCGGGGGCTTCAGTGGCATCAGCGGGACGCCGGACCTCACGCCGCGCTCATCGGCAACGTCGGAGCGCACCCGAACCGACTTTACTATGTCGCCTTCGTCGTCTCGGTGCTTGCGTACGCCATCATCCGGTATGTCGCTCAGGCGCCGTTCGGAATCGCGCTTCAGGGGATCAGGGACGACCCCGTGCGGATGGCATCACTCGGATACAACGTCGCGATCCACCGGATGCTCGCCTTCGGCTTCGCCGCGTTCATTGCGTCGCTGGCGGGCGTGCTGTTCGTCTGGTGGAACAATCACATCGACCCCAACTCGATCGGGCTGAACCGGTCATCAACCTGCTCGTGATTGCCGTCATCGGGGTCTCTACCCTCGAGGCGCGTGGGTGGGCGCGTTCGCCTTCGTCATCATCAACAATGAGATCAACACGTACAGCGTGACAGTCCCCGTGATCGGCGGCAGCTTCTACACGGTCATCGGGCTCATCGTCCTCGCGATCGTGCTCGTCTCACCAGGCGGGCTGCTCGGCGTCTGGGATCGTCTCGGGAAGCTGCTGACCCGCGACTCCGACGCAGCGTCGTCGTCCGGGTCGTCGCCCGGACCGGGTGTGCCGTCGGCGGCGGCCGAGGGCGGGGCATAGCGAGTGACCGGGTTGGGGGTCGGAAGGGGAAGCGAACACACCCACTTGAGTATTACTGTGCGACGTATCAGACTGTTCCACAATCGGCAGGCTGAAGAAAGGGAGGCTGGATGACTAATCGCTTGCACATCGGGCTGTTCGCCGCGGTACTAACAGCGGCGATCGCGGTCGGAGCCACCTCGGCACTCGCTTCGGGGACTCGCGCTTCGGCGTCGACGCCGATCAAGATCGGCATCCTCTCCGACTGCAAGGGCCCGTTGGAAACCAGTACAACGCCGACATCGGCGGTGCGCTGACGGCGTTCTCGCAGTACGCAGGTGCGAAGCCGAAGGACTCGAAGGACCCCTCGAAAGGGATGGTCGGGGGCCCGGTCGGCGGCCACCCGCTCCAGATCGTCGGCTTTGGCTGTTCCGATGCCACGCCGGACCTCGCGATCAAGGAAACGCGGCGCCTCGTGGAGCAGCTCGGGGCTCAGATAATGATCGGCCCGCTCTCCGGTGACGAGGCAGTGGCAATTGCGCACTACGCGCAGGCGCATCCGAAGATCACGTTCGTCAACGGCTCGGCCGGATCGCAGGATCCGACTCTGCAGATCGCACCGAAGAACTTCTTCCGGTTCAACGGCGACGGTGCGCAGTGGAACGCAGGCGTCGGCAACATCGCCATCAAGAAGCTCCACTGGAAGACGGCAGCGATCATCATGGACGACTACAGCTTCGGCTGGACATCTGCCGCCGGGATGATTGCCGACTTCTGCGCACGCGGCGGCACGTGACGAAGCGGGTGTTCGCACCGCTGGGAGCGACGGACTTCTCCTCGCTCGCGCGTCAGCTTCCGCCTCCGAACAAGGTGGACGGGTACTTCTGGGTCGTGGGGGGGTTGCCAACCGTGCCGTCGCTGAAGGCCTTCGTCGAGGTGTAGAAGCTAAGTCCGACGAAGATCATGGGGAACCTGTTCTTCTCGGTCACCGGGAACTTCGAGGAGATCGCCCCCCAGATCAACGGCGCTTACACCGGTGGCTTCGGCACGCCGGGCCTCGACTACGTGCACGGGAAGGCGCAGAGCGGTACCTGGCGATCACCAGGCACTGGTTCAAGGAGATCCACCGCTCGGCAAGATGAGCGTGGCCAACGCGTACAACGGGTTCTTCGTCAACTACTTCAGCGCGGCGTGGGGTCTCGTGAAGGGCCTCCAGGCTGTGAAGGGCAACATCTCGCCGAGCCAGGTGCCGTTGCAGAAGGCTCTCGGTAAAGTGAGCCTCAACGGGCCGTTCGGCAAGGTGACGTTGGACTCGAACCGCCAGGCCATAGAGGGCGAGTGGTCGTACCAGATCGGCGCGAAGCCGGGCAAGCCGCCGACGGTGAAGACCGTGCAGTACATCCCGAACGTCAACCAGACGTTCTCCGGGCTGTTCTCGAGCAGCCCCGCCTCCTGGCCGCACGCAGCCGCCGTGCAAGAAGGCGAAGCTGGCGTGGGCAGGAAAGGAAAGGCCTGTCGTCAACGGAGTCATCAAGTAGGACGTGGGCGAAGCAACGACCGAGGAACGACAGCAGTCCAATGCCGCCGACCCTCCGCTTGCGGGGGGTCGGCCGGCGGTTTGGCGGGCTCCACGCCGTGCGCGACGTGACGCTCGACGTCGGTGATGGCGAGCGGCACGCGATCCTCGGGCCGAACGGCGCAGGCAAGACGACGCTGTTCAACGTCGTGTCCGGTGACATGCCGGCGTCCTCCGGGAGCGTGGAGTTATTCGGACAAGACGTCACCCACGGCGCCCGCACGCGTGCGGGCGCGGCTTGGGCTTGCACGGACGTACCAGCAGTCCCGCATGCTCCTCGGGCTGACCGTCGAGGACGCCATCTACCTCGCCGTCCTCGGCGTGCGCAACGGCCGTCTCCGACCACTCGTTCTGCCAGGCAGGGATCGGCGAATCCGCGAGCTCGCGCACGAGGCGGCGAAAAGGGTGGCGATCGACCACAGATTCGGGGACGTGGTCGGGGCGCTCTCGCACGGAGAGCACCGTCAGGTGGCGATAGCGATGGCTCTGGCCGCGGAGCCGAAGATGCTGATGCTCGACGAGCCGGCGTCGGGCCTGTCGCGTGGAGAGCGTCATCTGCTCAGGGAGCGCCTGCTCGGTCTCGACAGCTCGATCACTCTCATCCTGATCGAGCACGACATGGACGTCGCTCTCAACGTCGCCGAGCGGGTGACGATGATGCACGACGGCCGCGTGATCGTCGAGGGGACGCCCCGAAGATCCGGGCGAACGAGTTCGTCCACGACCTCTACCTCGGTCGCCACTACTACGCAGGAGACTCATGAGCGCCGCCCGCTCCTCACGGTCATGAGCTCAACGCCGACTACAACCAAGCGCAGATCCTCCACGACGTCAGCCTCGAAATGGGCGCCGAGTCGCTGGCCGTCGTGGGCCGGAACGGCATGGGGAAGACCACGCTCTGCGCTGCACTCATGGGCTTAACGCCGCCGCACGTGTCTGGGTCGGTGCGTTTCGAGGGCAAGGAGCCCTTCGGCCGCCCGTCATACAAGGTCGCGCGCTCGGGCCTCGGCTACGTGCCGCAGGGGAGGCGGCTCTTTCCGTCCCTCACAGTCGACGAGCATCTCAAGATCGCGGCGAGAAACGGCGGCGGCGGATGGACGAAGAGCCGGGTCTACAATCTATTCCCGCGCCTCGCGGAGCGCAAGCGAAACGGCGGCGCCAGGCTCTCCGGCGGCGAGCAGCAGATGCTCGCGATCGGGCGCGCGCTGCTCGGCAACCCCAAGCTCTTGATCATGGACGAGCCGTCCGAGGGACTCGCCCCTGCGATCGTCGATACGCTCGTCGACACGTTCCAGAAGCTCGAGGCAGAGGGTCTGGCGATTCTCCTGATCGAGCAGAACCTTGGGGTCGCAACGTCGATCGCGAGGCGACAGCTGATCATGGTTGGCGGCGAGATCGCGTTGGAGACGACGTCCAACGCGCTCTCGTCCGACGTCGAGTTGCAGCGGCGATATCTCGGCGTCGAACCTCTGGCGCACTGACACGCCGTGCGCGTCCACGAGGGTGGGCCGAGGCATACGAGTGGCTGAATGCCCACCACTTCGACAAGGTGGGTTCCGACCGTAGGTAGGCTGCACGGCCGCGATGGACCGTGCCCTCCGTCTGGTTGCCTCGCCGCGCTCGTCGTCGGCCTCGCCGGCTGCGGAGGCTCCGGCACGGCGGGCCCCGACTCCGAGATCGCGTTTGTCACGAGCCGGGACGGCTACTACACGATCTACGGCATGCGCGCCGACGGTAGCGGGCAGGAGCGCCTGTCCCCGAGCGGGCCGATCGACAGAGCTCACGCGCACTCTGTCTTCCAGACCGAACCGGACTGAGCCCGACGAAGAAGATCGTCTTCACGAGCGGCCGCGACGGCCGGTCGCACGTCTACGTCATGGGCGCAGACGGCTCGGGGGACCCGGCGGCTCACGTCAGGCAAGGGAGAGGACTCGAGCCCGGCCTGGTCGCCAACGGTCGGCTGATCGCGTTCACGCGCGACGGCCTTCTCTATGTGATTCCGCCGCGTGGTGGGGCGATGTACCTCGTTCCGACGAGCTCGGGGGCGACGACCGCGAACCCGCATGGTCGCCGGACGGCAAGTGGCTCGCGTATGTCCGTCGCCGGCCCGGGTACAGCACGCGAGAGATCTGGCGTATACGGCCTGACGGCCGGGCCTCGGCATGTGACGCACCTCAACGCCTCGAGTTACGGGCCTGCGTGGTCTCCCGATGGCCGCAAGATCGTCTTCTCGAACAATGCAAACGATGGGCGATACCAGCTCTACGAGATCGGCACGAACGGCAAGGGGCTCACGAGGCTCACGTTCCATCCGGTCAGTACTTCGACCCGTCCTGGTCCGTCGACGGCAAGACGTTGATGTTCGAGCGCGACGGCCTGGTCTACACGCTCGTGCTCGGCGGGCAGGAGAACGCCCTCACGGACGGGCCGAACGACGGTAGCCCCACCTGGCGCCCGGTCGTTCCCGCGTCTAGCTAGATCCGCTCGACCGACTCTGCGAGCGGCCGGCGGTTCGCGCGCACGCTCCACTCATCGGCGGTTCGGGTTTCCGCGGGCGGCTGGCGCGAGGGGTAGCCGAACGAGAGCACGGTCACCGGGGCGTCGTCGAGACCGAGCACATCGGCGGCCCACTCCTTGTCCTTGATTCCGTTTGGGGACGAGGCTACGCCGTCGTTCCAGGCCGCGAGCATCATGTCTGGGCGCAGCGGCCGATGTCCATCGGGCGGGAGCCCGCGAGCGCGATGACGAGCGCGGCCGAGTGGACGTTGTCCGGCTCGTAGACGGCGTCCGCGAGCCGCTTCCTCCGCTCGCCGTCCTCGACGACGAGGAAGCGCCAAGGCTGCTTGTTCGATGCGCTGCCCGTGACGCGCCCGGCGTCGAGGATCCTCGAGACGATGGCCTCCGGAATCTCGCGATCCGCATAGTGGCGGTTGTCCCGCTTGCTGACGATCGCAAGGTACGCGTCCATCAGAGGGGATTATTGGTGTTTCACGCTAGTACTTGCTGAATAAGCCCAAGCGCGCTTCGCGCGCGGGCTTATTCCCGTCCAATGGCATCTGCAACCCTGCGCCCCGAACGGATGGCGCCTTCCATCGTCCCGGCGAACGCATCCGTGTGCTCGCCGGCGAAGTGGACGCCGCCCAACGGGCGGCGCACCGCCGCCTGAAAGCGGTTCACCTGAGCGGGGGCATCGCGACCGCCGTCCCCTGGCTCCACCCGTCCGTGTGCCAGGCGTAGGACTCCCCAGCTCGAAGAGGCCGCGCGACCCCGGATAGACGTCGTCGAGTTCGTCGGCCACCAAGAGCGGCCGCGTGCGGCGGCTCACCGAACGGAGCAAGATGCCGTTCCTTCCGGTCGAGTACGCGGTCACCAGCCGCCGGTCCAGGTCCCAGGCTGTCTGGACGTGAGATCGGCGACGACTCCGCGCGTCGGCTCGCGCTCGTACTGGAGCACGGTCTTCACTCCGTGCCCGTATGCGAGCCGCTCGACGGCCGCCGTGAGGGCGGACGGTAGCTCTGGCGCGAACTCCATTGACGCCAGCACGGGGACCAGACAGTGACGACACGAAGTCTGCGTCGATGCCGTCTACGCTGACGCCGCTCGCCTGCCGCTCGATGTGGGACGCCGGCTCTTCGAGGTGGACGTCGAGCCCGCGGGCGAGCGCGAGGGGCAGCCGGTCGGCACCGCCACGGATGCGGAAGACCGTGGCGGCGTCGCGGCTGACGCGGGACTGCTGGACGTAGAAGAGGAGCGACAGGTACTCGGGCTCGACGCCGTATGCCTCGCGCAGCTCGTGACCGATGAGAATCGAGCGCGGTCGGAGAGGCCCAGTTCGCGGACAGCCACGCCGCAGACCGCGAGTCGAGCGCAGGCGATGGGCGCAGCCTCGCCAGACGCACGCGGAAGCGGCCGATGTCAGCGCCGGTTTTGTCAGTGACGAAGCGCTTGAACGAATGGCGTCGGCCGCGCCGGTACACGTTCGGAGAGAACCGGTCGGCAAACCCGAACTCAATACCGAGCCGGCGCAGCAGGCCGGACGTCTGCTCGTGGTGGACGGCGACGAACTCGGCGCCCGCCTCGGCGTACCGGCCGTCGTCGAACGCATCGCGCAAGGTGAGGACGCGCCCACCGACGCGGTCGCGTGCTTCGAGACCCGTCACCTGGAAGCCGAGCTGCTGCAGCCGCCGCGCACACGCGAGCCCCGCCAGTCCTGCGCCGACGACGACCACGTGCCGGCGTCTCGACTTCAGCGAGAGCGTTGCAGCCGTGGCGGCGCCGAGGAACTCGCGCCTGGTGAGCACTACGGCAGGCGTTCGTACGCGGACAGCGTGAGGAACTCGACGAAGTCGTCGGCGAGCGCCACCTCGTCGAAGACCTCGCGTGCAGTCTCGTAGTCCGGCCCGAGCGACGACATCTCCTCTGCTTCGATCTCCAGCACGCGATCGCGGTTCATCCGCCCATGGTGAATCCACTGCCAGACCTGGGAGCGCGAGATCTCGGCGGTCGCCGCGTCCTCCATCAGGTTGTTGATGGCGCCGCCCCCGTGCCCCTGCAGCCAGGAGTCGATGTACTGGATGCCGACGCGGACGTTGATGCGGACGCCCGTCCTCCGTCACGTCGCCCGGCGTGGCACGCGCACGTCGAGCAGCTCGGCGGCGCTGACGTCGACGTCGTCGCGCTGGCGGTCGACCTGGTTCGGCCGCTCGCCGAGCACCGCGTCGAACTCCGCCTGCGCCCGGCACCAGGTCGGGGTGCGCGACCCAGGTGCCGTCGAAGCCGTCGCCGCGCCTCGCGCTCCTTGTCGTCGCGCGACCCTCGCGCAGCGCGACCTCGTTGACCTCGGGATCGCGCCGGCTGGGGATGAACGCCGCCATGCCGCCCATCGCGTGGGCGCCGCGGCGGTGGCACGTCTTGACGAGCAGCTCCGTGTACGCG
Source organism: uncultured Actinomycetes bacterium (assembly GCA_963711315.1). Classification (GTDB taxonomy): domain Bacteria; phylum Actinomycetota; class Thermoleophilia; order Gaiellales; family Gaiellaceae; genus PALSA-612. The sequence goes on along the minus strand of CAVQDQ010000003.1, from coordinate 424,280 downwards.
CGCATGAACGGCACGGTCATCGTGACCTGGGCGCGGTCGGGCAGCACGAACTCGGGCCGGTCGCGGAACTTCTTGATGACGCTGAAGATGTAGTCCCAGCGGCCGGCGTTGAGCCCGGCCGAGTGGTCGCGCAGCTCGTAGAGGATCTCCGTCCATCTCGAAGGCGGCCAGGATCGTCTCGATCAGGACGGTGGCCCGGATCGTCCCGTGCGGCATGCCGAGCGTGTCCTGGGCGAGCGACGAAGACGTCGTTCCAGAGCCGCGCCTCGAGGTGGCTCTCGAGCTTGGGCAGGTAGAAGTAGGGCCCGCGCCCGCGCTCGAGCAGCCGCTGCGGCGTTGTGGAAGAAGTAGAGGCCGAAGTCGAAGAGGCCGGCCGAGACGGGCTCGCCGTCGACCAGTGACGTGCTTCTCGGGCAGGTGCCAGCCGCGCGGGCGCACCAGCAGCGTGGCGGTCTCGTCGTTCAGGCGGTACTGCTTGCCCGTCCGGGTGTCGAAGGAGATCGTTCGCTCGACGGCGTCGATGAGGTTGATCTGGCCCTCGACGCATGTTCGCCCAGGTGGGCGAGTTGGCGTCCTCGAAGTCGGCCATGAAGACCTTCGGCGCCCGAGTTGAGGGCGTTGATCACCATCTTGCGGTCGGCGGGGCCGGTGATCTCGACGCGGCGGTCCTGCAGGTCGGCGGGCGTCGGGGCGACCCGCCAGCTCGGCCTCGCGGATCTGCTGCGTCTCGGGCAGGAAGTCGGGCAGCCCGCCGGCGTCGATCTGCCGCTGCCGCTCGTGCCCGGCGGTCGAGCAGCTCGCGGCGGCGCGGGCCGAGCCCGCTTGCAAGGTCGGCGACAAACGCGAGCGCCTCGGGCGTGAGGATGCGCTTCCCGGCTTCACCGGCATCCGCGAGCACTTCCACGCCGGCCGGGAGCGTCGTAGCCATCGGCATAGACTGACACGCGTGGGGCTCGCGCGGGCGTTCACCGAGGCCGTCGAGGCGGCGCTCCCGGAGGGCGCCGTGATCACCGAGCCCGAGCAGCTCCGCACCTACGAGTGCGACGGGCTGACCGGCCGACGCGTCGTGCCCGCGCTCGTCGTGCTGCCCGAGTCGACGGAGCACGTGCAGGCGGTCGTCCGCGCGTGCACACGCCACGGCGATCCCGTTCGTCGCCCGCGGCGCCGGCACCGGGCTCTCCGGCGGCGCGCTGCCGGTCGCCGACGGGATCGTGATCTCGCTCGCGCGCATGAACCGGGTGCTCGAGGTCGACCTCGACGCAGCCAGCGCGTCGTCGTCGAGCCCGGCGTGACGAACCTCGACGTGACGCGCGGCGGTCGCCGCCGACGGCTTCTACTACGCGCCCGACCCGTCCAGCCAGCAGGTGTGCACGATCGGCGGCAACGTCGCCGAGAACTCGGGCGGCGCGCACTGCCTCAAGTACGGCTTCACCGTCAACCACGTCTCGCGGCCTCGACGTCGTGCTCCCGGACGGCGAGCTGGCGCGAGCTCGGCGGCAGGGCGGACGAGCCCGGGCCCGGACCTGCTCGGCGTCGTTCGTCGGCTCCGAGGGGACGCTCGGCATCGCGACCGAGATCACGGTCCGGGTCCTGCGCGCGCCCGAGACGGTGCGGACGCTGCTCGCCGGCTTCGACTCGACCGACGAGGCCGGGCGGCGCCGTGTCGGCGATCGATCGCGGCGCGGGATCCTGCCCGCCGGCGATCGAGATGATGGACCGACTCACGATCGAGGCGGCCGAGGCGGCTGTGCACGCGGGCTACCCGGAGGGCGCGGCGCGGTGCTGATCGTCGAGCTGGACGGCGTCGCCGCGCAGGTCGAGGACGACCTCGCCGCGGTGGAGGCGATCTGCGCCGCGGCCGGCGCCTGCGAGATCCGCATCGCGGCCGACGCGCGACGAGCGCGCGCTGCTCTGGAGGGGCCGCAAGTCGGCCTTCGCGGCGATGGGCCGCGTCAGCCCGACTACTACGTGCAGGACGGCGTCGTGCCGCGGACGAGGCTGCCCGAGGTGCTGCGCCGGATCGCCGAGCTCGAGCGCGAGCACGGCCTCCGCGTCGGCAACGTCTTCCACGCCGGCGACGGCAACCTGCACCCGCTCGTCCTCTACGACGAGCGCGTCGAGGGCGAGGCCGACCGGGCGGAGCGAGCTCGCGAGCGAGATCCTCGAGGCCTGCGTCGACGCCGGCGGCTCGATCACGGGCGAGCACGGCGTCGGCACCGACAAGGCGTGCTCGATGCCGCTGATGTTCGGCGAGGCCGACCTCGCGGCGATGCAGCGGCTGCGCGCGCGCTTCGACCCGGCCGGGCTCGCGAACCCGGGCAAGGTCTTCCCCACGCCGCGCCTCTGCGGCGAGGTGCCCGGGCCGTACCGCGCAGCACCCGCTGGAGCAGGCCGGGCTTGCCGAGCGTCTCTGAGCCGTCGGCGCGGCCGGCGTCCTGCGCGAGCGGCCGACGCCGACGTGTCGACGAGCGGCGACGTCCTCTCGACGGCGCTCGACCGCGTGCTCGAGCACGAGCCCGGCGACCTGACCTGCATCGTCGAGGCGGGGCTCGGCTTTCGGCGCTGCACGCTACCTCGCGCCGCACGGGCAGATGCTCGCGCTCGACCCGCCCGGCGACCCGACGCTCGGCGCCTGCCTCGCGGCGAACCTCTCCGGCCCGCGCAGCCACCGCTACGGGACGCTGCGCGACCTCGTGATCGGCGTCACCGTCGTGCTCGCCGACGGCACCGTCGCGAGCTCCGGCGGCAAGGTCGTGAAGAACGTCGCCGGCTACGACCTCGGCAAGCTCTTCTGCGGCTCGCGCGGGCCGCCTCGGCCGTGATCGAGCGGCTCAGCCTGCGGCTGCACCCGCTCCGGCCGCCACGCGACGCTCGTCGCTCGACGTCGTCGTCGGCAGACGACGCGACGAGGCTCGTGCGCAGCTGTCCTGCGCTCGCAGCTCGTCCCGAGCGCGCGTCGACGCTCGCCCGGCCGGAGTCGCGGCTGGCCGTGCTCTTCGAGGGCAGCGAGCGCGCGGTCGACGCGCAGGCTCGCGCGCGCGCGGGACGCCCGTCGGCGTGGGACGAGGCTGACGGCTCGGCCGGCCGACGGCTGCGTCGGGCCGCGTACGCGGCGGCTCGCGCGCCCGGCGCGCTGCCGGATGCGTCCGGGCCGGACCGGGCGGTCGCCTACGTCGCCGCCGGTGTCGCCGATGTCGACGAGCGTGCGATCCGCGCGCGCGAGCCTTGCGCTCCGAGGAGGCGCTGTTCGAGCCGCGAGCGGTCTGATCGACCGAGCCTGCGATGCGTCCACTGCGGCTTCTGCCTGCCGACCTGCCCGACCTACGGCCCTCTGGCGGAGGAGATGGACTCGCCGCGCGGCCGCATCTAGCTGATGCAGGGCTGGTCGACGGGACGATCTCGCTGACGACACGGTCGTCGAGCACTTCGACCGCTGCCTCGGCTGCATGGCGTGCGTCACCTCGTGCCCTTCCGGCGTGCAGTACGACCGGCTGATCGAGCAGACGCGCGACCACGTCGAGGAGCAGCACCGGCGCCGCCGGGGCGAGCGGCTCCTGCGCGTCGCTCGTCTTCGCCGTCTTCCCCCACCGCCGGCGGCTGCGCGCGGCGCTCGCGCTGCCCGCCGGCGCCTGCCGCTGCCCGGCCGCTGCGCCGCTCGCCGGCTCGCGCCGCCGTGGCGCTCGCGCGGCAGCGCCGCCCGAGCATCTGCGGCGACGGCGAGCGTCGGGCCCGCGTCGGCCTGCTCACGGGCTGCGTGCAGAGCGTCGTCTTCGGCGACGTCAACGCGGCGACCGCCCGCGTGCTCGCCGCCGAGGGCTACGAGGTCGTCGTGCCGCCCGGCAGGCCTGCTGCGGCGCGCTCCACGCTCCACGCGGGCCGGCGCGAGAGGGCGCGCGCGCGCGCGGCGGCTCGCCGAGCGCTCTCGCCGGGCGCGATCACGATCGTCGTCAACGCGGCCGGCTGCGGCTCGCACCTGAAGGACCACGGGCTCGCGTCCGCGTCGTGGACGTCTCCGAGCTGCTGGCCGAGCTGGAGCCGCGGGCGGAGCGGCATCCGCTGCCGCTGCGCGTCGCGTTCCAGGACTCGTGCCACCTCCGCCACGCGCAGGGCATCGCGGTCGAGCCGCGCGCGCTGCTCGACGCGATCCCCGGCCTCGAGCTGCTCGAGCCGGCGGAGCAGGCGATCTGCTGCGGCAGCGCGGGGATCTACAACCTCGTCCAGCCGGAGGCCGCCGCGCGAGCTCGGCGACCGCAAGGCGACGCACGTGCTCGCGACCGAGCCGGACGCGTACGCGAGCGGCAACCCCGGCTGCCTCGTCCAGGTGACGGCGGCGCTGCGCCGCGCCGGCCGGCCGCTGCCGGCGTTCCACCCGGTCGAGCTCGTCGACGCGTCGATCCGCGGCGTCGCTGCTGACGAGCTCCTGGCTACTGCCCGGCGCTAGCAAGAAACGCGCGCCGAGACTCGCCGAGCCCCTTGAGCTCGTGCTCGCCACGATCCGTGAAATCGAGGCCGGACCCGGCGACGAGGTCACGTACCGTCGCTGTGACCAGCGTCTCGCCCCCTTCGGCAAGACCCGACACGCGGGCTGCGACGTTCACGGCGATCCCCGAGGCTTCTCGCCTCGAACACGTTCCACCTCGCCCGTGTGCAGGCCGGCCCGGATCCGGATCCCGAGTGGCGAGAGCCCGTGTTGGATGCCGAGGGCGCATCGAATCGCGCGCGCAGGCCCATCGAACGTGGCGAAGAAGCCGTCGCCCGCTGTGTCGATCTCCTCGCCGGCGAATCGGTCGAGCTCCCGCCGGACGACTGCGTGATGTTGCTCGACGAGCCGTGACCAAGCCGAGTCACCGAGCGTCCTCGCCGTCTCCGTCGAGCCGACGATGTCGGTGAAGAGGATTGTCGCGAGGACACGATCCACGGCAGGGCCGGAGCGTGCTCCCGTGAAGAACTCCTCGAGCTCGCCGAGCAGGGATGCGGCTTCGACCCACGGCAGACTGCTCGATCCGGGCAGCTCGACGAAGCGCGCCGACGCGATCCCTTCGGCAAGGGAACGCGCTGCATCGAGTGCGTGCATGGGATTGCCCGTGCGGTGAAGGACGATCGTCGGGGCGTGAATGGTCGGCAAGACGTCGCTGACGTCGGTCATTGCGACCGACGTTATGAGGTTGCGGATCGCCCCTGGGCTCCCTGCGAGGCGCTCGCGCGTACCCCACCATGCTCGCATGACGTCGTCCGCATCCGGCCAAAACCGCGTGATCGTCGTGCCGTCTCCCCATCGGCGCACCACGTCGTCGATCACCGCAGCGCGTTGCTCGTCGCTCATCCTCGAGACCGGTGCTGCGGCAAATGTTCCGAAGAGCGCGAGCGCTTGCGTGCGCTCCGGGTACGTCGCCGCGAAGAGCATCGACATCGGGCCGCCTTCGTGGTAGCCGAACAGCGCGGCCCTCTGTGTGCCGACGGCGTCCATCACCGCCCGGACGTCGTCCATCCGCGTCTCGAGGTTCGCGACGTCGCCGTGGCGGTCGGAGAGGCCAGTGCCCCGCTTGTCGAGCCGGATCAGTCGCGAGAACGACGCCAGCCGCTCGAGGAACGCCGCGTGGCGCGGCTCCTCCCAGTCAAACTCGAGATGGCTGGCAAAGCCCGGGACGAGGATGAGATCGAAGGGACCGTCGCCGGTCACCTGGTAGGCAATGGAGACGTCGCCGCTCTGCGCATAGCGAATCGGGCTTCGCACGGGGTCATTGTTGCGCAGGCGTACTTGTGTCCCGCCGAGGGCCAAGCGATAGTCGCTCGCGTGAGGCGCGTCAACGTCGCGGGCTGGCTCTTCGTCGTGCTCGTGGCGCTGCTCGTGGAAGCCGGAGTCCGCGCGTTCGACTACCACCAGAGCATCGCCACGCCGTCCTCGACGCTCCGCGCCCTCTACAACAACGTCGCGGACGGCTCGCTGTCTGGCGAGATTGGCTTTACGCTCCACGCGTATCTCGAAGGGCTCGCGCTCGCGATCCTGATCGGCGTTACCGCGGGCCTCCTGATCGGCAGCTCGCGGACGCTGCTGGACGCCTCGTCTGTCGTGATCGAGTTCATGCGGCCGATTCCGGCCGTCGCGCTCATCCCGCTGGCGATCCTGTTCTTCGGCCCATTTGGCATTGCCGCACACCGTTTCGTCGTTGTCTTTGCAGCCGTTTGGCCGGTTCTCATCAACACGATCTACGGCGTGCGTGGCGCCGACCGGATGCTCCACGACGTTGCGAGAACATCCGGGGTCGGCAGCGCAGGCAGGCTCTTCCGCGTGACGCTGCCCGCCGCACTCCCCAGCATCGCGACGGGAATTCGCGTAAGCGCCGCCATCGCCCTCGTGGTCTGCGTGACTGCCGAGTTTCGAACGGGCGCGGGCGGAGTCGGCGCGTACATGGAGGACCAGCAGTTCGCCAACAAGCTGCCTGAGCTGTACGCGGCAGTCGTTCTCGTCAGTCTGCTCGGCCTCGCCGTCAACGCGGGGCTGCGGGCCGTTCAGCGGCGTACGCTGTTCTGGGCCGGGGAGGAGCGGTCGACGCAGTGAAGACTTCCGCCGCGCGCCGCCTCGTCGGGCCTGGGCTCGGCATCCTCGTCTTTGTCGCGGTCCTGGGCATCTGGCAGATCTGGGCAGGAGCCGAGAACTCGTTCCTCGTGCCGACGGCGACCGAGGTGGCAGAGCGGGCCTGGGACGTGTGGCCGACATCGGACTTCCTGTCGGAGGTGGGGCAGAGCATGAAGCGGTACGCCGCCGGCTTCGCGATCGCGGCGGTGATCGGTATCGCCCTCGGGCTTCTCGTCGGTGCGTCTCACGCTGCCAGGCGCACGCTCGATCCGTTCCTCGAGTGCATGCGAGCGGTACCCGCGATCGCGATCGTGCCGGCGGCGATCCTCATCCTCGGATTCGGCGACGCGTCCCGTATCGCCGTCATCGCCTTCGGCCTGTGCTTTCCGATCCTCGTCAACACGGCGGAAGGTGTGCGGGGCATTCCGCTGGAAGTGCGGGACACCGCATCGATGCTGCACGTCGGGCGGGCGGAGCGCGTCGTGCGGATCTACCTGCCGGCGGCGCTCCCCTCGATCATGGCGGGACTGCGTATCGCCGTGTCGCTGGGGCTCGTGCTCGTCATCGTCTCGGAGTTCGTCGGCGAGCGGAACGGCATCGGCTATTACCTCATCATTCAGCAGTCCGAGTTCGACTACCCCGAGCTGTACGCCGGCATTCTCTTCCTCGGTCTGCTCGGGTACGTGCTCAACCGGCTCTTCCTGATTGCAGAGCGCCGCCTGCTCGCGTGGCACTACGGAGCAGCCGGTGAGTGAGCCGGTCCTGCGAGTGGTCGGCCTCGAGAAGCGCTACTCGGACGAAGGACCTGCCGCACTCGCAGGAGTGACGTTCGACGTCCTCGAGGGCGAGCTCCTCGCAATCATCGGTCAGTCGGGTGGTGGCAAGACGACCCTCCTGCGGCTGCTCTGCGGGCTCATTCGTCCGACGGCCGGCAGCGTGCACCTCGACGGGCACCTCGTGTCGTCGCCGCCTCGGGAAGCGGCCATCGTCTTCCAGGACTACAGCCGCTCGCTCTTTCCCTGGCTGAACGTCAGCCGCAACGTCATGTTCCCGCTCCGCCGAGAGCGGGAGCCGCGCTCGGAGAAGCTCGGGCGCGTCGAGGGTGTGCTCCGCGAAGTGGGGTTGGAAGGCGTGGGGAAGAAGTACCCCTGGCAGCTCTCCGGCGGCATGCAGCAGCGCGTGGCGATCGCGCGAGCGCTCGTTTCGCGTCCGGAGATTCTGCTTCTCGACGAGCCGTTCGCATCGGTCGACGCGCTCACGCGCGCCGAGCTCCAGGATCTCGTGCTGAGCCTCCATCAGCACGAGGAGCGAGGCGTCACCATCGTCCATGTCACGCACGACATCGACGAGGCCGTCTACCTCGCCGACCGCGTGCTCGTGCTCAGCGGCACGCCGGGGCGCATCGTCGCCTCGGTCGACGTACCCCTGTCGCGACCTCGCGAGCAGACGGAGACCCGCAGCTCGCCTCAGTTCCTTGCGCTCCGGAACGAGCTCCACGGGCTCATCGCCTCGCGCGAGTCGGTACAATCCCGCGCCCAGTGATCCCCCGGGCACTCATCGCAGGCCTCTGTGCGGTTGCTCTCTTCGCGCCCCTGGCCGGTGCGGGCGACGCCGAGCTCACGAAGATCAAGGTCGGGTTCCTGCCGGCCGAGCCCGCTGTGCTCGTGACGTACGCGAAGCACCGCGGCATCTTCACGAAGCAAGGAATCGACGCGGAGATGGTGCCCCGCACCGATGCTCAGGTAATCATCGGGGCGCTCCTGTCCGGGGACTTACAGTTCAGCGGCACACACTCCGGCGCGGCTGCCCTGCTCAAGTCCAGGGGGGCTCCGATCAAGATCGTCGCCTCAGGGGCGCTCTACGAACCGAAGAACCCGACGTCCGCGCTCGTCTCCGGCAAGGGCCGATCCATCAAGAGGCCCCGCGACCTCGTCGGCAAGACGATCTTGATCGACGGCCCGAACACCATCGCCGAGATCGGGGTCCTCGCGTGGCTGAAGAAGGGCGGCGTCTCGAAGGGCGACGTGAAGATCAGCTACGTCCCGTTTGTCGACATGCTCGCCTCGCTGTCGAAAGGCACGGTCGACGCGGCGTTCATGCCAGAGCCGTTCTTGACGATGGCTCAGCAGCAGGGCTTGAAGGTTTCCGCCTATCCCTTCAACGCCGTGTGCTCGAAGGTCTGCTTGCTCACGTTCTGGATGGCACGGGCCGACATCGATGCGAATGTCATCGCCCGCTTCCGGAACGCTGTCCAGAATGCTGCCGTTTGGGCGAACCAGCCCAAGAACGACGTCGCGAGCGCGAAGATCCTCGCGAAGTACGTGCCCATCGACGCCAAGGTCATCGCGAAGATGAAGCGGACGAGGTTCGCGACACGGCTCCGCCCGGCGCTGGCACAGCCGTGGCTCGACGCCTTCGCCGAGTTCGGCGTCATCCCGGCCGGCTTCAAGGCGATCGACCTCGTCAAGTAGCTGGCCGTCAGTTGCAGCGCGAGGCTGCGGCGGTGCGAAGCTCGTCAGGGACGGGGCGTAGTCCGTCCACGAGCGCGAGGTAGTCGCGGCGCCGGGTCGGCGTCGCATATTCGTCTGGGTCACCGTAGTCGACCTGCCGCGCGGCAAGATTGAAGCCGTTCACGCCCTGAACGGCCACGGCCAGCGGCTCGCAGCCGCGGGTGCGAGCGGCGTAGTGGCGGAGGTAGTACGGCGGCCAGTCGAGGTCGCCGACCAGGACCGACCAGGCGCGATCGACGCAACCCTCCCAGGTTGCGTCTGGGCAGGTTCGGACCGAACGGTCGAAGAGTACGACCGCGCGCTCGATGCTATTGGCGATCGACTCGAGGCGTCTCTGCTCCGCGTTCGACAACCGGCGCGCACGAGCGGCGGCCGGCGTAGTCAGCCCGGGCGTCGTCGGTGCCGGGGCCTCGGCTGCCGGCGGCGCGCCGGTCTCGGTCGAGTCGGGACGGCCCAACGAGCTTTCTCGTCCATCGTTGCCGCAGCCGACGGCGAGGACGGCAACGACGACTAGTAAGGGCAGGCGGCGCATCGTTGTTGACAAGACGCGAAGAACGTCACGAGTCTTGCTCGTCGGCGTCGTCAATGGCGCCGTCGAGCGCAAAGGCGACGGCATCGGCGAGCTCCATCGTGCGGCCCACGGACACACCCTGCTCGAACGCCGGGTCGGCGTCCGTGAGGCTCGGCTGGAAGCGCACCGGCCCGTGGAGCCAGCTGCCGACCGGCGCGCGTGTCTCCTCGACCTCGATGGCTCCCCATAGCGTCCCGGCGCGCTCGGTCTCTCCCGCACGCGAATGGATCTCGGCCAACAGGCCAAGCTCGTAGATGATGCCGCTGCGGTCGTGCATTGCCTGCGAAAAGGCAACTGCCTGTCGAGCCTGTGATTTCGCGTCGGCCAGCCGATCGAGCTCGAGCAACAGCGCGGCGGTCCGCGCGTGGACGCCTGACAGCCACCACCGGAAGCCTGACATCTCGGCTTTCCGCGCGCTCTCGTCGAGCAGCTGGAGTGCTCCTTCGAGATCTCCCTCAGCATGCCTCACCTCTGCGAGCGAGGTGAGGGCCTGTGCCTCTCCCTTGACGAACCCGACCCGCTCGAAGGCGGCGAGGCTCTCCTCGGCAAGCTCGCGCACGCGCTCCATGTCTCCCAGCCGGACGGCGCTGGTCGCCAGCCGGTGGAGAAGGATGGCAACGCCGAGTTCGTCGCCGAGCTCTCGGGCCATGGCCAAAGCCTGCTCCCACAATTGCTCGCTGAGTTCGGGATGCCCGAGGATGTTCTCCATGCCACCCTGGACCCGGAGTGCGCGGAACCGGACGCGACTCGAATCGGCCGGGGCGCTCGACAGCAGCGTCTGCGCCCACTCCAATCCCTCGTGAGCGGCATTCGTGGCCCAGTAGTTCTCGAGTGCCACGAAGAGCTCGAGCCCCAGGTCCCACTCGGCGTTGTCGCGGGCCCAGGTAAGCGCAGCCCGCATGTTGTCCCGTTCCGGGATGACGAGGTCGTGACGCATCTGACCCTCGACGTCCGGGGCGAGACCTGCCGAGAGCGCGACTGCGAGGTAGTGCTCGGCGTGTCGCCGCATGAGGTCGGGATCCTCGCCGGCTGCGGCGAGCTTCTCTGCTGCCAGTTCGCGGATCGTCTCGAGCATGAGGAAGCGCGGCCGTGCGGCGACGCGACGGCGGAGCAGGCTCTTGTCGATCAACGACTGGACGGTGTCCAGCTGCGCCTCGCACACGGCCTCGGCGTCCTCATATGCGCAACCGCCCGAGAAGACGGACAGCGCGCGCAAGACGCGCTGCTCCTCGGCGTCGAGCAGGTCGTACGACCACTCGATCGTCGCGCGCAGCGTCTGCTGGCGGGGGTCGGCATCGCGCCCCGCTTTCAGCAGGTCGAGGCGTTCCGACAGCCGCTCCAACAGCTGCTCGGGTGAGAAGACGACCGTGCGCGCTGCGGCGAGCTCGAGCGCGAGCGGCAGGTTGTCGAGCCGATCACAAAGCTCGCTGACATCCGGCGAAGCGGAGACGACGGAGCCGAGTGCTTGCGCACAGGAAAGAAAGAGCTCGACGCCGTCCTCGCTCGTCAGCGACGGCACGGCATAGACCTGCTCGCCCTGAAGCTGGAGACGCTCCCGGCTCGTGACGAGCAGGGTCGGTCCAGGGATCTCGCGCAGACGGGTGATCTCGGGCGCAACCGCCGGTAGCAGGTGCTCCGCGTTGTCGAGCAGCACGAGCGCGTGTGATCCGGCCAGACGCTCGGCCACGCTGTCGACGATCTCCTGACCCGGCTGCTCCTCGACCGACAGCGCCTCCGCGAGCGACGAGACGAGGAGGTGTGCGTCACGAAGCGGGGCGAGAGGAACCCACCAGAGACCGCCGGGAAAGGCGTCCGCGGACTCCGCCGCCGCTTGCAGCGCCGTTCGTGTCTTCCCCGTCCCGCCAGGGCCGGTCAGCGTCAGGAGCCGGACATCGTCCTGCCGCAAAAGCGCTCGGATCTCTGACAGCTCATGCTCTCGTCCGAGGAATGGGGTGGTCGGCACCGGCAGGTTCGTCCGGTACAGCGACTTGAGCGCCGGAAACGTCGCGCTCCCGAGCTGGTACACGCGTTCAGGAGCCGAGAGGTCCTTGAAGCGGTGCTCCCCGAGATCGGTGAGCTCCACCTCCACGAGGCCGGCGGTGGCGAACGAGACGAGCACCTGCCCTCCGTGACCGGCGGCGGCGATCCGGGCGGCGCGATGCACGTCGTCGCCGACGTAGCCCTCCTCGGCGAGCAGCGGCGTTCCCGTGTGCAGTCCGGCACGCACCCTGATCGGGCCCGATGTGAGCGCCTCCGTCATCGCCGAGGCGGCTGTCACGGCACCGGGAGCCGTAGGGAAGGCGAAGAAGAACGCGTCGCCCTGGGTGTCCACCTCGACGCCGCCCTGGGCAGCACAGGCGTCTCTGATCGCCCGCCGGTGCTCGGCGAGCGCTTCGGCGTAGGCGTCGGCGCCAAGCTGCTGGAGCAGTCGCGTCGATCCCTCGACATCGGTGAAGAGGAACGTCACCGTGCCGGACGGAAGGTCGGCGCGCACGGTGACTCAGCCGGTGCGCCAGGCCGGCGGCAGCAGCGTGCCTGACGGGGAGATACGCACGGCGTTCCGCCCGAAGTCGGCGCGCGAGAGCTGGCGCACCGTCGTGAGGGCCGCTCGGCTCGAGTCGACGCGTGGCAAGCCTCCGCTCGTCAGCTGCACGGGGACGAGCTTGCCTTCCAGCCAAGAGCCGTCGCGGCGCAGCGTCGCGCGCAGCACCGCCGTCTGCCCGGTCACGCCGCTCACGTTGAGCGTGCCGTTGCCGAGGAAGTTGCCGAGGCTGTAGGCGATCATGCGTCCGCGGTACCACTCGATCCCGCGCAGGACGTGCGGGCCGTGGCCGACCACGAGGTCGGCGCCGGCGCGGACGACGGCATGCGAAAACGCGTAGACGTTGCCGCGCGGCTCACCGAGGAACCACTCGGGGCCCGGTCGCACGTGCTGCTGGTCGGAGCCCTCGGCTCCCGCGTGCATCGTCACGACGACGATGTCGGCCTTCCGGCTGGCTTTCCGCACGAGGCTCACGGCGGCGTGGATGTCGAGGAGATCCTGTGCCCACGGATACGGGGCAAAGCCGACGAAGGCAACTTTTGTCCCGTGCTTTCGCAGCATGGTGATCTCGCCGGGACGGCCCGTGTGGCGAAGGCCCGCGCGGCGCAATGCGGCGATCGTCTCTGCCTGGCCCGACGCGCCGTAGTCGAGCGCATGGTTGTTGGCGAGGTTCATGATCGTGAAGCCCGCCTGCTTGAGCGCGGTCGAGTAGGACGGCGGCGCCCGGAAGGCGAAGCAGTCCGAGCTTCCCGGGCCACACTTCGACGAGCCGCCGGTCGCAAGCGTGCCTTCGAGGTTGCCGAGCGTGATGTGTGCTCTGAGCGCCTTGCGAATCCTCGCGTCGAAGAAGGCGGACGCGCCGTCCCCGGAGGGCGCCATCGCGATGTCGCCCGTGCCGGAGATCGTGATCGTGGGCGACTCGGCCCCGGTGGCAGCGGGTGAGAAGACGGCGAGGACGGCGACGGCGAGCAGGGCGAGGCGCAGGCGCGGCACGTGCCAGATGGTGCCGGATAAGCGCCGCGCGCGCATCGCATAGCGTTTATCGGCAGTGGACGTCGTTTTCCTTGCCGCGCACGTACTCGCGGCCTCGGTGTGGGTCGGCGGCACGATCATCCTCGTCTTCGTGGCCGTGCCGCTCGCGCGCACGCTGCCCGGGGAGACGCGGGCGCAAGCCCTCCGCGAGCTGGGCCGGGGCTGGCGGCTGTTCGGATGGAGCGCGATGGCCGTCGCCGTCTTCAGCGGCATCCAGCTGGCGATTGCTGACGGCGCATTCGACGATGCCGGCAGCGACTTCGACACGGTGCTCGTCGTCAAGGTCGCCTCCGTCGGCCTACTCATCGCCGGCGCGATCGTCCACGACTTCGTGCTCGGCCCGAGACTCGCGCAGCAGATCCGCGAAGGGCGTCCTCAGACGATCCGCAGGCCGCTCGTCGTCGTCGGGTGGGCGAATCTGGGACTCACGCTGACGGTGCCGGTGCTCGGCGCCGCGCTCGGCCATTTATCGTAGTGGGCGTGTCACAGGACCCGAGCCCCATGCAGTACGCGTTCTTCGGCGAGGCGAAGAGCGAGTCACTCGACCGCTTCGCACGATTGCTCGGCAAGGAGCTCGAGCAGGCGGGCTTCAACTTCGGCGGCGGGGACCCGCGGGAGGCAAATCTCGTGCTCAGCCTCGTTGAGCCCGACGACGCGAAGCCGTTCCGGCGCGGAGCTCGCGGCACGTACGTGCTTGCGGTCTTCGAGCGATCCGAGCATCCGGAGCCGATCGAGGAGTCGCTGCGCGCCGATTACCCGATGCTGCTGCGCGCGCTCGCGAATCTCGTCCTCGACTACGTGCCCGGCGAGGGCGCGTGGTTCACGACGATGGAGCGCGGCCACTACGGCGTCGTCGGAGGCTCCGAGGAGGAGCTCGCGAGGAACGTCATCGAGCGGCTCGTGCCGCTCGCCAGCTCCCGCCTGATCATCGACAACGAGTTCCGCACCGACCTCGAGCCCGAGCTGTGGGAGGGCGACGAGATCACCGAGTCGATCCGCGACGCCGGCGTCCGGCTCGGTGCGCTCAACCTGCTGCCCAACCCGTTCCCGATCGAGGATCTCCTCACCGAGCGCGAGCTGCGCCACGTGAAGCGGCTCTACGGCATCGGCGGGCTTTCGTACGGCAACCTCTCCGCCCGCAAGGACGCCGACCGTTTCTGGATGAGCGCCAGCGGTGTAGACAAGACCAAGCTCGACATCCCGGGCCGCGACGTCCTGCTCGTCTCGGATTACGACATCGCGAACGGTCGCATGGTGCTCAGCGTGCCCCCTGGCGTAGAGCCGCGGCGCGTGTCCGTCGACGCGATCGAGCACTGGATGATCTACCAGGAGCATCCGGGTGTCGGCGCCATCGTCCACGTGCACGCGTGGGTGGACGGGATCGACGCGACGGACGTGAACTACCCGTGTGGCACGGAGGAGCTCGCCCGCGCAGTCGCCGATCTCGTACGTGCCGAGGACGATCCCGACAACGCGATCGTCGGCCTGCGCAACCACGGCATCACCGTCACCGGGCCGAGCCTCGATGAGATCCTCGATCGCATCGAGCCTCGCGTCCTCGCCGAGATCCCGATGAGTTGAACGTCTACTTCGTTTGCATCGGCAATGCCGGCCGCTCGCAGATGGCGGAGGCGTTCGCGAAGCAGGCGGGGCTCGAGGCGCGCTCGGCGGGATCGCGGCCCGAGGCTGAGCTGCACCCCGTGGTAGTCGAGGCCATGTGCGAGCTCGGCATAGACCTGAGTGGTCGCGTCCCGCGCGGGATCACCCAGGAAGACGTCGAATGGGCGGACGTCGTGGTGACGATGGGTTGCGGCGACGCGTGTCCCGTTCTTCCGGGCAAGCGCTACCTCGACTGGGAGCTGCGCGACCCGGTTGGACTGCCGATCGAGGACGTCCGCGTGATCCGCGACGACATCCGGCGCCGGATTGCCGGCCTGCTAGAAGCTCCGTAGTAGCTCGTACACCGTCTCGCCCACCGCGTCGAGGCTGCGCTTCGACACCTGCGAGAGGTTGTCGCACGTCTGGTGCCAGCAGGCGTAGTCGAAGTCGATGAGGTCGATCGAACGAACGCCACGCTGCCGGAACGGAATGTGGTCGTCGAGCACCGGTGGCTGCGTGTCCGAGGGGAACACGGCGGCCGCGCCCACACGGCGCGCTGCCGCCCGGAGTTTCTGCCACAGCGCGCGATTCGAGAAGGCCTCTCGTGGCAGCGAGAGATCTCGGTCTGCGACGAAGTCGAGCAGGATCATCGCCTCGGCGTTCCTGTACCCAGGCGCTGCCACCTTGCTGCCGCGAAGGCCGGTCTTCAGGAAATCCTGGTTGTCGTCCGGCGACTCCTCGCCGTCGAAGAGAATGAAGTCGATCGATGGACGAAGCTGTTTGGGCTCGATGCTTCGGGCGAGCTCCACCACCAGTGCCGTGCCGCCCGCGCCGTCGTTCGCACCGACAAAGCCGGGCAGATCCTTCGTGTCGTAGTGGGCGCCGACGACCACTGTCCGCGTGGGATCGCGGCCGGGCACGAAGCCGACGACGTTGCGCAGCCCGCCCGGCACGGCCTGGAACGAACCATGGGGCAGCTCCTTTCGCAGCTGTCCAGCGAGCTTCCTCGATTGGGGCGACCCGGCGGGCCGCGGTCCGAGTTGCACCTGGCGTACGAGCCGCGACCAGGCCGCATCCTCGTCCACACGATCGACCGTGGGCGCGGGGGCCGTAGCGACGAAAACGAGCGCGGCCAGCGCCGCTACGGGCCCCCAGGCGCCGATCACTTGACCGTGAGAATCCCCCACATGCCGCCGGCCTCATGGCCGGGGACGGTGCAGAAGAACCGGTACTTCCCCTTGGCGAGCTTGGCCGTAATCTTCGAGACGCCGCCCTTGCCGACGATCTTGCCCCTCACGAGCGTCTTGCCCTTTGCGCCCACACCCTTGCGCAGGGCGATGTTGTGCATCAGCGCCGGCGACATGTTCTTCGCACGGATCGTGACCGAGCCGGCCGTCGCGGTCAGGGCCTTCTTCGCGTAGGCGAGACTCGTGGGGCTGGTCGGATCGCTGAGGACTGTTGCGCCGAGCACGGCTGCCGCGACAGCGAGTGCTACGGCGAGCGAAATGACTGTCAAAGGAACGATGCGTTTCACTGGGCTCCTTTCAGACGGATCGAGCGTCACGTTACCGGTGGCGGCCTGAGCACTGCGAACTGATCCGTGATCTCCAGGCGGGGCGTGCGGAAGCGATAGAGCTCGGCCGGGCGTCCGCCCGCCGGCCCTGGCGAGCGCTGAGTGCCCGTCCGCTCGAGGACGCCGCGGCGCAGGAGCACGCGCTTGAGGTTGGTGGGGGAGACGTCATGCCCGAGCGCGGCCGTGTAGAGGTCGCGGAGCTCCGAGATCGTGAACGTCGGCGGCGCGAGCGCGAAGCCGAGGTTCGTGTAGGAGAGCTTCGCCCGCAGGCGGTCGCGGCCGGCGATCGCGATAGCTTCGTGATCGAACGCCATCTGCGGGAGCGCGCCGACGGGGTGCCACTCCGTGTCCTCCGGCACTGCCGGATCCAGATTCGACGGCACCAGCCCGAGATACGCCGTTGCGAGCTCCCACCGGCGTGGGTTCCGGTCGGGGTCGCTCAGCGTCACCAGCTGCTCGAGGTGGGAGAGCTCGCGGACGTCGACCTTGACGGCCAGGTGGCGGCGGATCGACTGCTCCAGCGTCTCTCCCGGCTCGAGGTAGCCCCCCGGGAGCGACCAGGCGTCGGCGAACGGCTCCATGGCGCGCTGCCAGACGAGCGCCTGCAGGACGCCCGAGCGAACCTGGAGGACAACGGCGAGCGCTGTCTGGGCCGGCGTGACTCTGCTAGACTCGTTCACAGGTTATCGCCTCAGAGGCTAAAACTAGCACAGTGACTCGAGAGCCAACCACCCGCTGCGATCTCGCCGTCATCGGCGGCGGCATCGCGGGTCTCTACGCGGCACTCTGCGTCGGCGACGAGGCGGACGTGCTCTTGCTGTCCAAGGGGCCGCTGCGATCGTCCGCCAGCTATCTCGCGCAAGGTGGAGTGGCGGCGGCTACTGCGGCCGACGACAGTCCGGAGCTGCACGCGGAAGACACGTTGCGTGCCGGACGCGGCGTATGCCGCGAGAGCGCCGTCCGGGCGCTCGTCAAGGAGGCACCGGCACGTGTGGCCGACCTGAGTGAGCTCGGGGTGCCGTTCGATCCGGAGCCGGGCCTCGAAGGCGGGCACTCGCGGCGGCGTGTGCTCCACGTGGCAGGAGCCGCCACCGGCAAGGAGATTCTCCGCGTGCTGGTCGACCGCGTGCTCGAGCACCCACGTATTCGCGTCTCCGAGGGCGAGTCGGTGCGCGCGATCTCGGCGCAGGGAGGTCTTTGCGCCGGCGTCGTCACCGAGCGGCGCGTGATCGAGGCGCGGACGACGCTGATCGCCACGGGCGGCGCCGCATCACTCTGGGAGCGCACGACCAACCCGCCCGGGGCCACCGGCGACGGCATGGCGATGGCGTTTCGCGTGGGCGCGCGGCTTGCCGACCTCGAGTTCATGCAGTTCCACCCCACGGTGCTGGCCGAGAACGGGCTCCTCCTCAGCGAGGCGCTGCGCGGGGAAGGGGCCGTGCTCGTCGACGCCGAGGGCCACCGTTTCACCGACGAGCTCGCGCCGCGCGATGTGGTGGCCCGCGCCGTCGGCGAACGAGGGACGGCGCTGCTCGACCTGCGCCGTATCGACCGCGGCCGCTTCCCGTCACTCATGGACGCGCTCCAGCGGGAGGGCTTCGATCCAGCTCTCGAGCCGATCCCCGTCTCGCCCGCGGCTCACTACACGATGGGCGGCATCGTCACGGATCTTCAAGGCCGCACGGATGTGGCCGGCCTGTACGCCGCCGGCGAGTGCGCCTGCACCGGCGTCCACGGCGCCAACCGCCTCGCGTCGAACTCCCTGCTCGAATGCCTGGTCTTCGGCCGCCGCGCCGCCCTCGCCGCCCTTTCCGACGCCCCAAACAGCCATGTCAAGGTGCCAGACCCAGGGTCAGACACTGAGACTGACCCCAATGAGGTGATGCTCGAGTTGCAGAGCGCGATGTGGCGCGACGCCGGGCTCGTGCGCGACGCCGCCGGCCTGCGCCGTCTGATCGAGTCGCCGCATCTCCCCGCCCGCCTGATCGCGCGTAGCGCGCTCGCCCGTGAGGAGAGCCGCGGCGGTCACTTCCGAGCCGATTTCCCGTTCGAGGAGGAGCGCTTCGCTGCTCACAGCATCGTCGGCCCGGCCGAGGAAGTGTCGTTCGAGCGATGGCACTGACGCTCCCCGACACGAGCGCCTGGCTGGCCGAGGACGTCGGCAGCGGAGACGTGACGACGCTCGCGCTGATCGACGAGGACGCGACCTGCAAGGCCGTCGTGCTCGCGAAGGAGCCGGGAATCGTCTGCGGCCTGGAGGCCGCGGCGGCGGTGTTCGCCGAGCTCGGCGTCGGCTTCGAGCCGCTGGCGCCTGAAGGCGCGTCGGTCGATCGTGGCCCGATCGCTGAGGTCGAGGGCACCGCCCGTGGCGTGCTCACCGGCGAGCGGCTGGCGCTCAATCTCATCGGCAGGCTCTCGGGCATCGCCACGCTCACCCGCCGCTACGTCGACGCGGTCGAGGGCACCGGCGCCACCATCCTCGACACGCGCAAGACCACACCCGGCCTCCGTGCTCTCGAGAAGCACGCCGTCGCGATTGGTGGTGGCACGAACCACCGCTTCGGCCTCGACGACGGCGTGCTCGTGAAGGACAACCACCTGCGGCTGACGGGCGGCGTCGCGACCGCGATCGCCAACCTGCGCACCGCTACGGATCTGCCAGTGGAGGTGGAGGCCGAGACGCTGGAGCAGGTGCGCGAGGCTGTCGACGCCGGCGCCGACGCGATCCTGCTCGACAACATGTCCATCGACGAGCTGCGCGAGGCAGTCACCTTGGTTGCCGGCCGCGCAAAGCTCGAAGCCTCGGGTGGCGTGAATCTCGACACCGTGCGCGCGATCGCAGAGACCGGAGTCGACTTCATCTCCGTCGGCGCGCTCACCCATTCCACCCGCTCGCTCGACGTCTCTCTGGAGGTGCTCCCGTGACCACGCAAACGATCAGCCGAATGCAAGACGAGGTCAAGGCACTGGCGCGCGAGCGCGACGCCGTCATCCTCGCCCACAACTACCAGGTGCCCGAGGTGCAGGACGTGGCCGACTACGTCGGCGACTCGCTAGGCCTCTCGCGCGAAGCCGCAGACACGGACGCCTCCGCGATCGTCTTCTGCGGCGTCCACTTCATGGCCGAGACGGCGAAGATCCTCTCGCCGGAGAAGACCGTACTGATCCCCGACCTCGATGCCGGCTGCTCGCTCGCCGCGTCGATCACGGCCGACCAGCTGCGCGAGTGGAAGGCGGAGCACCCCGGCGCGACCGTCGTTTCTTACGTGAATACGACAGCCGAGGTGAAGTCCGAATCCGACTACTGCTGCACCTCGGGAAACGCGAAGGCGATCATCGACGCCGTCCCCGAGGACGAGGAGATCCTCTTCCTGCCCGACCTCTACCTCGGCGTGTGGCTGGAGAAGGTAACCGGTCGCAAGCTCAACATCTGGATGGGCGAGTGCCACGTGCACGCCGGCATCCGGCCGGCCGACATCGAGCGCTGGCAGGCGGATGCGCCCGACGCCGAGTTCCTCGTCCACCCCGAGTGCGGCTGCGCGAGCCAGTGCATGGCGTTCGGCAACGAGAACACGCACATCCTCGGCACCGAGAGCATGATCAAGTTCGCGAAGGAGTCGCCGAAGGAGCGCTTCCTCATCGCCACGGAGACGGGGATCCTCCACCGGCTGCGGAAGGATGTGCCAGGCAAGACGTTCGAGGCTGTCTCCGAGGACGCGATCTGCAAGTACATGAAGATGATCACGCTCGAGAAGCTGCGTGACTCGCTGCGCGACTGGAAGTTCGAGGTCGAGGTGGAGCCGGAGATCGCGGCGAAGGCCCGGCTCGCCATCGAGCGAATGGTGGCGATCGGCTAGCTAACCGCCGGCGACGGCTTGAACGACGCGCAGCTCTTCGCCGCCCGCAAGCGGCGACTCGACGCCATCCCCACCTCGGATGTCCACGCCGTCCACGTACACGTTGACGAGCCGGCGCAGTTCGCCGCGCTCGTCGAAGAGCATGTTCGCGACGGGCAGCGCGCGCAGCGCGTCGCCCACCTTCTCCGCCTCGAGCTCGAACCGACCCTGCCCTCCCGCCTCGGCCGCGAGGATCGAGGGCAGGAGCACGGTCACTCCTGCCAATGCGCCTCCACGGAGAGGATCGGCGGAAGGTTGGCCGCGGCCTCGAGCCACTCGTCGCCCTCGTTGGGCGATACCCACACCGAGCCGCCCTGCGTGCCGAAGTAGAGGCCGACCGGGTCAGCCCAGTCGAACGACGACGCCTCGCGCAGCACACCAGTCCAGGCTTGGTCCGGGAGGCCGTTCGCCGTCAGCTCCCAGGTCTCGCCGGCGTCGCGCGTGCGGTACACGCCCAGGCGCCCGTCGGCCGTCACGCGGTTGAGGTCGGCCGTCTCGGGGATCACCCAGGCGGTGTCGGGATCACGTGGATGGAGCATGATCGGGAAGCCGAAGCCGCTGGGCAGGCCGTTGCCGTCGAGCCGCTCCCAGTTCTCGCCTCGGTCGTCCGAGCGATAGACGCCGCAGTGGTTCTGCTGCCAGAGCCGCTCCGACTTTGCCGGGTGCGCGAGCAGCTTGTGGACGCACTGGCCGACCTCGGGGTACTTCTCGGGGTGGAAGTCGGCGGCGACGTCCTTGTTGATCGGCGTCCAGGACTCGGCGCCGTCGTCGGTGCGGAACGCGCCTGCGGCAGAGATTGCGACGTACATCCGGTTCGGATCCTCGGCGTCGAGCTGGATCGAGTGGCAGCACATGCCACCCGCGCCGGGCTCCCAGCGGTCGCGCGTCTCGTGCTGGGTCAGGCTCGCGACAGACTCGAACGTCTTGCCGCCGTCCGTGGAGCGCAAGCAGCGCGCCCGGCGCCGCGCCGAGCCAGACTTCGCCCGGTTCCTGTCCCGGCCGTACGTGCCACGTCTTCTCGAGCTTCAGGCCGGACTCCTCGGGTAGCCCGATGTCCTCGGCGCGTTCCCACGTCTTGCCCATGTCGGAGGAGCGCTGCACGGTCCCGCCGTAGGGGTAGGTGTTCGCCGCTGTATAAAGCGTGCCGTCGCGGGCGTCCACGATCGCATGCAGGACGTCCCAGCCTTCGAGCGTTGGCCCTTCCAGCTTCCACGAGCGCCGGTCGTCCGAGTGCAGCTGGAAGAGGCCCTTGCGCGTACCGACGAGCAGCGTGACGCTCATGCCGGGAGCCTAACGACTCCGTGGCGGGCGAGGTCCGCGATTTCGTCGTCGGAGTAGCCCGCCTCGCCCAGCACAGCGGCGGTGTCCGCTCCGAGCTCCGGCGGTGCGGCGCAGTGGAGAGCCCGCTGGCCGTCGGCGGAGAGCGGGAGCGCTGGGATGCGCACGCCGCCGAGCGCCTGGAGGATGTCGAGGGCGGCCGTCTGCTCCGCGTCCGCGACCTCGCCTGCGTCCTGAACCGGCGCCGCGGGCACGCCCGCTCCGGCGAGCGCATCGAGCCACTGTGCGGTCGTCCTCGTCAGGAAGCGCTCGGCGAGCTGCGGGACGAGCTCATCGCGATGGGCCACGCGCGAAGGGTTCGTCTCGAAGCGCTCGTCGTCGTGAAGCTCGGGCAGGCCGAGGGTGTCGCAGAGCGATACGAAGAGGCGGTCGTTTCCGGCGGCGATCATCAGCTCCCCGTCGGCCGTAGCGAAGACCTGGTACGGCACGATCGACGGGAAGCCCGTGCCCGTGCGGCCGGGGATCGCGCCCGATCCGAGGTAGCCGGTGAGGTGGTAGCCCATGTACGCGATTGCCGTTTCGTAGAGGGAGACGTCGAGCGCCCGACCCTCGCCGGTTCGCTCCCGTTCCATGAGCGCCGCGAGCACGCCCAGCGCTGCCCACATGCCCGTGCCCTGGTCGACGACCGAGACGCCGACGCGCACGCCCGGTCGGTCCGACTCGCCCGTCACCGAGACTATGCCGCCGGCGGCCTGCGCGAGCGGGTCGTAGCCGGGCAGCGCCGCCCAGGGGCCTGTGCGCCCGAACGAGGTGATCGAGCAATGGACCAGCCGGGAGTTCCGCGCGCGCAGCGTCTCCGCGTCGAGCCCGAGCTCGGCGGCGAGACCGGGGCGGAGGCTCTGGACGAAGACGTCGGCGCGGTCTGCGAGCCGCACGACGACGTCGACGCCGCTGCGCAGGTCGAGCGCGAGCGAGCGCTTGCCCGCGTTCATAGCCAGGAACATCGCGCTGTCGTCGTCCCAGAAGGGCGGTCCCCACGAGCGCGCCTCGTCGCCCGCGAACGGTTCGACCTTGATCACGTCCGCGCCGAGCGCGGCCAGCACCTCCGTGCAGTACGGCCCGGCGAGCGACGTCGTCACGTCGACCACGCGCACGCCCTCGAGGGGGAGAAACGTCACCTGCATAGTCTTTCCTACCGATGTTCAACTGGCTGATCGACCTCGTCTCCGGCGCCTGGTGGACGTATCCGCTGCTGTTCGCGGTCGCGTACCTCGACGCGATCATCCCGCTCGTGCCCAGCGAGACGTTGGTGATCACGGCAGGCGTGCTCGCGTCCGCCGGCGACATGGAACTCGGGTGGATCATCGTCTTCGCCGCGCTCGGCGCGTTCTGCGGCGACAACACCGCGTACTTCATCGGGCACCGCTACGGCGAACGTATCGAGCGGCGTTTCTTCTCCTCCGAGAAGGCGAAGGGACGCTTACGGTGGGCCGAACGCCAGCTCGAGGAGCGCGGCGGCGAGATCATCATCATCGCCCGCTTCATCCCTGGCGGCCGCACGGTCGTCACGCTTTCGGCAGGTGCGCTGGAGATGCGCTGGCGGCGCTTCGCGACCTATGACGCGATCGCCGTCACCATCTGGGCCTCGTACGCCGCGCTCCTCGGCTACGTCGGCGGCAAGCAGTTCGAGGACGCGCCGTGGAAGGGCCTGATCGTCGCGCTCGCGATCGCATTCGCCGTCGCGGGCGGTGTCGAGCTCGTTCGCTGGCTTCAGCGGCGAAGGAAGGCGCAACATGAATCGGCTGGCTGACGCGACCAGTCCGTACCTCCTCCAGCACGCCGACAACCCCGTCGACTGGTACCCGTGGGGGGAGGAGGCGCTAGCCCGTGCGCGAGAGGAGGACAGGCCGATCCTCCTCTCCATCGGCTACGCGGCGTGCCACTGGTGCCACGTGATGGAGCACGAGTCGTTCGAGGACGAGGAGACGGCGCGGCTCCAGAACGAGCTCTTCGTCAACGTCAAGGTCGACCGCGAGGAACGCCCCGACCTCGACGCGATCTACATGGACGCCGTGGTGACGTTGACCGGGCACGGCGGCTGGCCGCTGACCGTCTTCCTGACGCCGGAGGGGGAGCCCTTCTACGGCGGCACGTACTTCCCGCCGGAGCCGCGTCACGGATTGCCGAGCTTCCGCCAGGTGCTGGAGGGCGTCTCGAGCGCGTACCGCGAACGGCGCGGCGAGGTGGGCCGCTCGGCTGCCCAGCTCGTTTCGGCCATCGAGCAGGCGGGCCGCCGCTCACCGTCGTCGGAGCCGCTGACCGAGTCGCTGCTGGGCGAGGCGCTTCGCGGGTTGCGGGCGTCATTCGACCCGGAATGGGGCGGCTTCGGACGAGCGCCGAAGTTCCCGCCGCACTCCGTGCTCGAGCTGCTGCTCCGGCGAGGCGAGACGGAGCTGGTCGAGCCGACGCTGGACGGCATGGCCGCCGGCGGCATGTACGACCTCGTCGGCGGCGGTTTCCACCGCTACTCCGTGGACGAGCGCTGGCTCGTCCCGCACTTCGAGAAGATGCTCTACGACAACGCGCTGCTCGTCCCCGCCTATCTTCACGGCTGGCTCGTCACCGGTCGGGAGCGCTATCGCGAGGTGGCCGAGGAGACCGTCGACTACATGCTCCGCGACCTGCTGCTGCCCGAGGGGGCCTTCGCCTCCTCGCAGGACGCGGACACCGATGGTGTCGAAGGCCTGACGTATACGTGGACGGCCGAGGAAGGCGTGCCTCCTGAGCTGCTGCAGCCGTTCGAGCACGGACGCTCGATCATCCGCGGCGAGCTCGATCCTGCGCTTCGAAAGCGGCTGCTCGAGATCCGCGCCGGGCGGCCGCAGCCGGGGCTCGACGACAAGGCGATCGCCTCCTGGAACGGCCTCGCACTCGCCGCGCTGTCGGAGGCCGCGAGGCGCCTGGAGCGAGAAGACTGGCGCGAGACTGCCGTGAGCGTGGCGGAGTTCCTGCTCGGCCCGCTCTCGGACGGCGGCCGCCTGCGGCGCAGCTACCGGACCGGCAAGGCGACCGGCACCGGCTACCTCGACGACTATGCGAACGTCGCGCACGGCCTCTACGAGCTGCACGTGGCGACGGGAGAGCTGCGCTGGCTGGAAGAGTCGCGCCGGCTCGCGCTGCTCGCCGTCGAGCTCTTCGCCGACCCCGAGCGAGGCGGCTTCTTCCTCACGCCCGTCGATGGCGAGGCGCTCGTCGCGCGTCCGAAGGACCTCGACGACAACCCGACGCCGTCCGGCAACTCGATGCTCGCCTACGTGCTTCTACGGCTGGCGCGGATCTACGGCGACGACGAGCTCGAGCGCGATGCCGTCTCCGTCCTGCGCCTCGTCCGCGACCTCGTGCCGCGGGCACCTGCCGCGTTCGGGTGGGCGCTCTGCGCGCTCGATCTCCACTTCTCGTCGCCCCGCGAGATCGCGGTCATCGGCTCACCGGACGACGCGATTGCGAGAGCCGGCGCTCGCCGGGTACGACCCGAACGCCGTCGTCGCCTTCGGCCCCTCCGAGGAAGTGCCGCTGCTCCGAGGGCAAGGACCTCGTGGACGGCCGGCCCGCCGTCTACGTGTGCGAGCGCTTCGCCTGCCAGGCGCCCGTCACCGATCCAGCTGCGTTGACGGTCTAGCCCGGCGGCCCCTCCGGCACGACTCCGAGCTGTTGCATCATCGTCATCGAGTCGGTGACGCCCCAGTGCTCGGCAGCCACTCCTTCGTCGTTGAAGCGCACGATGTCGACCGCCTGGAAGTCCACAGGCTTCCCGGTCGCCGGCATGCCCATGAACTCGCCCTCGTTCGTGCCGGTGATGCGGACCCGCGCCCACGCCGTGTCGCCGCTCTCGATGACGTCTTCCGCATCCATGCGCACGTCCGGGAACGCAGCGAGCAGCATCGTGAAGAACTGGATCACGCCCTCCTTCGTCTGCGGCAGACCCTCGATCTTTTCGTGCTCGATCATGTCGTCGGCGATCAACGCGGAGAACCCGTCGATGTCTCCCGCGTTCACCCGCTCGTAGAACTGGCGCATCGTGTTCGTGTGGCTCATCGCAGCCTCCCTTCGATCGGTCGCTCGATCATACGAGGGCTGACGATTTAGAGTCGCTTCGTGGCGCTGCTGGAGGCGCGTAACCTCAGCCGGCGCTTCGGCGGCATCGTCGCGGTCGACGACGTCTCGTTCGACGTGCCGCAGGGTGAGATCGTCGGCCTGATCGGTCCCAACGGCGCCGGCAAGACCACGGTCTTCAACCTCGTCACCCGGCTCTACTCGCCGGACGGCGGCGATATCCAGTTCGAGGGCGAGAGCCTGCTCGCCACGCCCGCGCACAAGGTGATCGGCCGCGGCATCGCGCGCACGTTCCAGAACCTCGCGCTCTTCCCCTCGATGACAGTGCTCGAGAACGTGCTCGTCGGCTCGCACATCCACAGGCGGCCGGCGGCAGACGACGAGGCTCGCGCACTGTCGCTGCTCGACTACCTGGAGCTCGGCGATGTGGCCGATCGGGAGGCGGGGTCGCTGCCTTACGGGATCCAGAAGCGCGTCGAGGCGGCGCGTGCCCTGACGTCCGACCCCAAGCTGTTGCTCCTGGACGAGCCCGCAGGCGGCCTCTCGCGGGAAGAAGTGGACGCACTCGGCGACTTCGTGCGCCGGCTGCAACACGACTTCGCGCTGACCGTGCTGGTCGTCGAGCACCACATGCGGTTCGTGATGGGCATCTGCGACCGGGTGCACGTGCTCGACTTCGGCAAGCTGATCGCCAGCGGCACGCCCGCCGAGGTACAGGCCGATTCCGCGGTCATCGAGGCGTATCTCGGCGTCCGCAACGGCGACAAGGCTGACGTGTGACGCCGCTGCTCGAGCTCGAGGACGTTCATGCCCGCTACGGGCACACGATGGCGCTGCACGGAGTGTCGCTGCAGCTCGACGAGGGATCGAGCCTGGCGCTGCTGGGCGCCAACGGCGCCGGCAAGACGACGACGCTGCGTGCGATCTCCGGGCTCGTGCGCAAGACGGGGCACGTCTCGTTTGCCGGACGCTCGATCGGCCGCAAGTCCCCCGAGGCGATCGCGCGGCTCGGCGTCGCCCACGTGCCGCAGGGCCGCGGCATCATCGGCGACCTCACCGTCTCCGACAATCTTCGCCTCGGCGCGTACACGCGCCGGGATCGGTCCGCGGTGAGGGCCGACACCGCGAACATCCTCCAGCAGTTCCCGCGCCTCGGCGAGCGCCTCTCGCAGTCCGCCGGCACGCTCTCCGGCGGCGAGCAGCAGATGCTCGCCCTCGGGCGCGCCCTGCTCCAGCGGCCGCGGCTGCTGATGCTCGACGAGCCCTCGCTCGGCCTGGCGCCGCTGATCGTGCGCGAGATCTTCGACGCGCTCGAGCGGCTCAACCGCGAGGAGGGGCTGACCGTGCTCGTCGTCGAGCAGGATGCTGCCCTCGCCCTGCGCGCGTCCCGCGAGGCCTGCGTGCTCGAGGTCGGGCGGGTCGTCGTCAGCGGCCCGAGCGCCGAGCTCGCGGAGAACGAGTCGGTGCGGAAGGCCTACCTGGGGTACTAGTGGATCTGCTCGCCTTCACCTGGACGGACTTTGCGCAGCAGGTCGTGAGCGGGCTCGCCACGGGCTCGATCTACGCGAGCCTCGCCCTGGCCATCGTCATCATCTACCGCTCGACCGGCGTCATCAACTTCGCGCAGGGCGAGATGGCGATGTTCTCGACGTTCATCGCCTGGTGGCTGATCGCCGACCCGGCGGGGCCCGAGTATCACCTCTGGATCGGCTTCGTGCTGACGCTCGTCATCTCGTTCGCCGGCGGCATCCTGCTCGAGCGGCTCGTCATCCGTCCGGTGGAGGGAGCCCCGGTGCTGACGATCGTCATGGTCACGCTCGGCCTCGGCATCGCGCTGTTCGGGCTTGCCGCCTGGATCTGGGGTGCCGACACGAAGCGCTTCCCGAGCGCGTTCTCGACCCGCACCGTCGACGTGGGCGGAGTCGTCTTCTCGATCCAGGACGTTGGCTTCGTCGCCGTGACGTTCGGAGCCGTCGCGCTGCTCTGGCTCTTCTTCCGCTTCACGAAACCCGGTCTGGGCATGCGCGCAGCCGCGGGCGATCGCCAGGCAAGCCGCCTGCTCGGTGTGCGCGTCAGCTGGATGCTCGCGCTCGGCTGGGGCATCGCCGCCATGCTCGGCGCGCTCTCGGGGATGATGGCCGCGCCGACGATCTTCCTCGACCCGAACATGATGCGCGGCGTCTTGCTGTACGCGTTCGCGGCCGCCGTGCTCGGTGGGCTCGACAGTCCGCTCGGCGCCGTCGTCGGAGGCCTCGTGCTCGGAGTCTTGCTCAACCTGCTCGGCACGTACGTCGACTTCTTCGGCGGCGAGATGCGGCTGGTGGGCGGGCTGCTCGTCATCCTCGTCGTCCTCTATTTCCGCCCGCAGGGCCTCTTCGGCCGCGTCGCGGTGAGGCGGGTGTGACGTGATACCGCGCCGCGGATCGTCGTTCGCCACCGCCCTGGCCGTCGTGCTCTTCGTCGCCGCCGTCGCGTTGCTGCCCTTCTTCGTGGACGACTTCCAGGCCTCGCAGTACGCGTACGTCGGCATCTACTTCATCGCCATCTGCGGCCTCAACATCCTCACGGGCTACACCGGCCAGATCTCGCTGGGCCACGGCGCGTTCATGGCGGTCGGCGGCTACACGACGGCCATCCTCGCCGCCAAGGCCGGCTTCCCGTACTGGACGACGATTCCACTGGCGGGCATCGTCGCCGGCGCCGCCGGGCTGCTGCTCGCGATCCCGGCGCTTCGGCTCAGCGGCCTCTATCTCGCGCTGGCGACGTTCGGCCTCGCGCTCGCCGCGCCAGCGCTGATCAAGAAGTACCCCGACCTGACGGGCGGCTCCACCGGCCTGTCCTTCGACCTCGTCTCGGCGCCGTCCTGGATCGGCCTGACGACGAACGACTGGTTCTACTACCTCTGCTGGACGATCGCGCTCGTGCTGCTGGCGGCTGCGTGGCTGCTGCTGCGCGGCCGCACGGGACGCTCGTTCCGCGCCGTCCGCGACAGCGAGGTGGCGGCCGTCTCGTTCGGCATCCACCTGCCCACCTACAAGACGCTCGCGTTCTCGGTGTCCGCGTTCTACGCGGGCGTCGCAGGGGCCCTGTTCGCCGTCGTCAACCTCAGCTACGTGAGCCCGGAGACGTTCGCGCTGCGCCTCTCGATCTACCTCGTCGTGGGTACCGTCGCTGCCGGGCTGGGGACGCTGTGGGGCATCGTGTTCGGCGCGCTGCTGATCGAATGGCTCGTCGTCCCGACCTTCGAGGTTGGCACGGTCTCGAGGACGGACATCGTCGGGTGGGCCGACCGCGTGTTGCCGATGACGCTCGATCCCAGCGCCATCGGCATCGCCGACTTCGTTTTCGGCGCCGTGCTGGTGGGCGTGATGATCCTGCTCCCCAAAGGCGCCGGCGGGCTGCTACGCCGGGGCGTCACCGGGCTGGCAGACCGTCTGTACACTCGCTGAGCCCAGGATGCGCAGGACAGGTCTGATCGCATTCGCCGCGCTGCTCGTGGCCGCCGGCACCTCTCTTGCGGGATCGACTGCCGACCCCGGCCTGACCGACTCGACGATCCTCATCGGCGGCACGTCGCCGATCTCGGGGGAGGCATCATCGGCAGCCGCAGTCGCGCGCGGCGCCGAGGCGTACTTCGAGTCGGTGAACGACGCCGGTGGCGTCAACAGGCGGAAGATCACCTACAAGTTCCTCGACGACGGCTACGACCCCTCGAAGACCGTCCAGGTCGTGCGCGAGCTCGTGCAGCAGGATCAGGTCTTCGCGATCTTCAACACGCTGGGCACGAACAACAACCTCGCGGTTCGCGACTTCCTGAACCAGTCGGGCGTCCCGCACCTGTTCGTGGCGAGCGGCGCCAACACGTGGGGCGCCGACTACAAGAAGTATCCGTGGACGATCGGCTTCATCCCCAGTTACGTGCTTGAAGGCCAGGTGTACGGCCGCTACATCGTCAAGAGCTTCCCCACGCTGAAGCTCGGCGTCCTCTACCAGGACGACGCGTACGGCAAGGACATGGTTACGGGCCTGAAGAAGGGGCTCGGCGCCAAGGCGAAGCAGATCGTCTCGCTTGTCGGCTACGACCCCACAGCGGCAAGCGTCGCGTCTCAGGTGGCCCAGATCAAGGCCTCGAAGGCGAACGCGTACCTCATCTTCGCCTTCGGTAAGTTCGCCGTGCAGGCGAGCATCGAGGCGGCGAAGCTCGGCTGGAAGCCGAAGCTCGTCAT
This sequence comes from uncultured Actinomycetes bacterium, assembly GCA_963711315.1. Taxonomy (GTDB): domain Bacteria; phylum Actinomycetota; class Thermoleophilia; order Gaiellales; family Gaiellaceae; genus PALSA-612. The sequence continues at coordinate 394,363 of CAVQDQ010000003.1, read as the reverse complement.
CGTCAACGCGGTCGCCTCGTCGGCCAACCTGATGGGCCTCGGAGATCTAGCCGGCGGCAAGTCCATCAACAAGGGCGCGGTCTCGATCGCCGTGTTCAAGGATCCGACCGACCCCAAGTGGGCGAAGGACCCGGGGCTGGCCCTCGGCCGCAGGATCCTCAAGAAGTACATCCCGAGCGCGAACACGAAGGACGGCTACTACTACGCCGGCATGGCGTCGGCAATCTCGCTCGTCGACGTGCTCAAGCGCGCCGGCAGGAACCTCTCTCGCGCGTCGGTGATGAAGGCCGCGCGCTCGCAGGACCAGCCCAAGCACCCGCTGCTGATCCCGGGGATCGCCGTCAAGACCTCGCCGACGGATGGCTTCCCGATCGAGCAGATGGCGCTCGAGCGCTGGGTGAGCGGCAAGGGCTCCGCACCCGGCCACTGGTCGATGTTCGGCCCGCTCCGCACCGCCCGCGGATAACGAGAACGGCCTTTGTAAGAATCGAAGCTCGCCCGTATCTCCAGAGGGGGATCCCCATGACGAAGTTCCTACCGGGCCGCACGGCTCGGAACTCGTCGGTTGCTGCGCTGTGCGCAGTACTGGCGACCATCGCAGCAGCCAACGGCTCGGCACGCGCAAATGCAGGGCCAAAGCTTGTCTCCGAGCCGTCGATCTCCGGTCCTGCTGTCGTCGGCGGAGAGCTCATCGGTCACCGCGGGCTCTGGTCGGGGACGAAGAACGTCAAGTACGCGTACCAGTGGCTCCAATGCAAGGCGGAGCCTGCTGGTGACTCTTCTTCGGCGACGTGCAAGAAGATCTCCGGCGCGACGTCGCAGACGTACACCGTCCGGTCTGACGACCTCGGCAAGAGGATTCGCTATCGAGTCAAGGCGACGACGAGCGAGTCAACGACCGCGACGTCGGCGCCGACATCCGTCGTCGCGCTGCCGGACGACAAGCCCGCCTCGAATCTGCCGCCGGTGATCTCCGGCAGTGCCCTAGTCGGTGAGACGCTGAAGACGACCACCGGAACGTGGACGGGCGACACGCCGATCACGTACTCGTACCGGTGGCTGCGCTGCGACAAGGCGGGAAATGCCTGCGACTCGATCGACGGCGCGACGGCAGCGTCGTACACGGTGAAGCAGGCCGACTTCGACAAGACGCTCCGCACCCGGGTCGTCGCGAACAATGCGCGCGGCCAGGGCGACGCGTACTCACCGGCCACGGACGTCGTCAAGGATGCCGACAGCGGCGACATCATCCCGCTGCCGGACGGCTCGAAGTCGGTGGACGTCAAGAACATTCCGGCAGGACAGCGCCTGATCGTGGACAAGGTCGTGTTCTCGCCGAACCCGCTCACCTCGACGACGCAGTCGTTCCTCGCTCAGATCCGAGTGAAGGACACGCGCGGCTACGTCGTGCGGGGCGCAATCGTCTTCATCCGCACGACACCGAGAGTGGCGGACGGTGGTGACAACTCGCCCACCTCGGTGGAAGGCTGGGTGCAGTACTCACTGCCTCCCACGCCCGACATGAAGAAGATGACTGGCTTCCAGAATCTTCAGCTCTTCGTCAAGGCGTACCGAAAAGGCGACCCCGAGCTCGCGGGCATCTCCGGGACGAGGCTCGTGCAGGTCGGCCTCAAGCTCAAGTAGCCGCATGCCGGCCGGCACCGCCTTGCGCGGTGCCGGCCGTCACCTCCGCTTCACGAGCGCGACCGACCGCGCGTGCTCGCGCATGCCGATCGACTCGTAGAGCGCGGTCGCATCCGATCCGGCCAACGAGTAGACGATCGCGGCCTCGGCGCCCTCCTCCCGCAGCCTGTGGTGGGCGAACCGGCACACGGCTGAAGCAAGCCCGCGGCGGCGGTGGTCGGGGTGCGTGCCGACCGGCTCCAGCTCGCCGACGCGGTTGTCAGGGTCGAGCCAGGCATTGCAGTACGCCGCGAAGGATCCGTCCGGCGCTTCCACGACGCAGTCGAGGTCGGGCCGGTAGGGCCAGGCGGCCTGGACGTTGACGAAGCTCTCGACTGTGACGCGCGAGGGCGCCCAGACGATCCGATGCAGCGTCGACCCGCCGCTCGAGATCGCCGGGCTCGACGGTGCGGAGGCGATAGCCGGCCGGGACCTCCGGCTCTGTCGTGCCCTCCAGCGCACAGGCGTGGTAGATGAAGTCTCTTGCGTCTCGATCGATCTCGTAGCCGCGGCTGCGTAGGAACTCGAGCCGCTCCGTGTCGGTGGAAAGGGACGAGGTGCGCAGCTCGTCCTCTTTCACCTGCCCCTCGAACCACGTGATGAGCTCTTCGTGCAGCGCGCCGCCGCGATGTCGCGGATGGATCTCGTGCTGCAGCATCGGCGGCCGCCTGACCCAGGCCCACGCAACGGGCTCGCCGTCCTCCTCCCAGAGCCGGATCCGCCACTCGCCTTCGCGTCCCGCGTGCTGGAAGCGCTGCCACGCGACGTCGCCGACGTGGTTCTCGACCCTCGGCCCCTCGAGGCGCCAGAGCTCGGCGACGAGCTGCTGCATGCGCCGCGTCTGCGCGAAGGTATCCGTCACCCGGCGAGCTGGGCGTAGGCCCGCTCGAACACCTCGCGGGGCTGGGCGCCGAGTACGAGCAGGCGTCCGTCCAGCACGAAGGCGGGGATGCCGTTGATGCCGACGGAGTGCGCCTCCGCGGTCGAGGCCTGCACGCGGTCGGCGTACGCGTCTCCGGCTAGCACCTCGTCCACCTCCCCTGGATCGAGGCCGGCCTCGACGGCGAGCGCCTCGAGCTCAGCCGGATCTCCGATATTCCGGCCTTGGCTCCAGTAGGCGTCCATCAGCCGGTCGTGCACGGCCTCGTGGAGCCCACGCTCGCGTGCTAGCTCCGTCACGCGCAGAGCCTGCTTCGTATTCGGAACGATCTCGGCATGCGGGTTGTAGACGAGCCCGTTGGCCTCGAACATTCCCCGCACGCGGTCGATGCCCGCCTCGCCGTAGCGCGCGAGCAGCTGCTCTCGCGGCAGACCCTCCTCGGGATACTCGGGGTGAAGGTCGAAGGGGAGCCACGTGACCTGCGCGCCGAACCGACGCTCGAGCCAGTCGGCCGTGGGCTGGCCGACGCGGCAGTACGGTCAGATGTAGTCCGACCACACGAGGACTTCGTGGTCGCTCACTCCACCTCCAGCCGCAGGACGTCGTCGACTGTCTCCCGGCGACGGATTATCCGCGCGCCGCCGTCTGCCACCAGCGCAGCGGCGGGCCGCGGGACGGCGTTGTAGTTCGAGCTCATGCCCAGCGTGTATGCCCCGGTCCCCGCAACGGCAAGCACGTCGCCGCGGTGCGGCTCGGGAAGCAGCGCGCGCTCGATCATCACGTCCGCCGACTCGCAGTGCTTGCCGCAGATCGAGTAGGTGCCGGCGGGTGGCTCGTCGGCACGGTTGGCCAGCAGCGCGGTGTGGCGCGCGCCGTAGAGCTGCGGCCGGGGATTGTCGGACATGCCGCCGTCCACCGCGGCGTACGTGACGTTCTCGCTCGCCTGCTTGACGGCGCCGACGCGGTAGAGCGTGACGCCCGCCTGCCCCACGAGCGATCTCCCGGGCTCGAGGATCACGCGCGGCTGCGGCAGATCGTGGAGCGACCAGGCGTGCGCGAGCCGTTCGAGCAGCGCATGCACGAAGGTCTCCACCGACAGCTGCGGATCGTCATCCGTGTACGGAATGCCGAGGCCGCCCCCGAGGTCGACGACGGACGGCGTCCAGCCGAGCTCGGTGCGGCAGTCGGCGGCGAACGCGGCGAGCCAGTCGATCGCCATCCGCTCGGCGCCGACGCCAAGGAGCTGCGAGCCGATGTGGACATGGAGGCCCTGAGCGTCGAGGCCGAGCTCGCCGCAGCGCGCGAGCGTCGCGGACGCCTGCTCCGGCGTCAGCCCGAACTTCGAGCCGCGATGGCCGGTGGCGATCGCCCAGTGCGTGTCGGCGTCGATGCCCGGAGTGACCCGGACGAGGACGCGGCGCACGCCGGCGGCCGCTGCCCGCTCGGCGTCGTCGGGAGCATCGAGCACGACAAGGCAGTCGACTTCTGCCGCCGCTGCGAGCTCCTCATCGGCCTTGTTGTTCCCGTCCAGCACGATCTTCTCGCCGCCGATGCCGGCGCTGCGGGCGAACGCCAGCTCGCCGAGCGTCGAAGTCTCGGCGCCGAGCCCCTCCTCTGCGAAGACGCGGAGGACGGCGACGTTGGGAAACGCCTTCACGCTGTACAGGACGGCAGCGTCGCCGGCCACGGCGCGGTACGCCTTCGCCCTCGCACGCAGCGTCTGTTCGCAGTAGACGACGAGTGGGGTGCCGTGGGCCTCGGCGAGAGACGACGCAGTTACGCCGCCGAGCCTCAGTTCGCCGCCTTCGACCGCCGCCGAGTCGGGGAAGAGCGGCAGCTCCGACATGACTTCGACGCTAGCAGGCGTTACACTGTGCTTAGAGATGCAAGGCCTTCTCGCATAGAGCAGGGAGCACCGCGGCGACGCCGCGTCGGCTTCCCACGGCCTCTCACCCGAGAGGCTTTTTTATTCCCGTAGGGAGACGGATGGAGCGATACGACCCGCAACAGATCGAGGCGAAGTGGCAGCGCGTCTGGGAGGACGAGGGCGCGTTCCACACGCCGAACCCCGCCCTGGGCGAGGAGGGTGAACAGCGCCACTGGTACCAGCTGGAGATGCTCCCGTACCCGTCGGGGACGCTCCACATGGGGCACGTCCTCAACTACACGATGGGCGACGTCCAGACGCACCTGCGACGGCGGAGCGGCTGGCGAGTGCTGCGCCCGATGGGCTTCGACTCGTTCGGGCTGCCGGCCGAGAACGCAGCCATCGCAGAAGGCGGTCATCCGCGCGAGATCACGGAGCGCTACATCGTTGTCATCCGCGAGCAGATGAAGCGACTCGGCTGGGCGATCGACTGGGACCGCGAGGTCTCGGCTCACGAGGTCGGCTTCTACCACTGGACCCAGTGGCTCTTCCTACGGCTGTTCGAGCGGGGCCTCGCCTACCGCAAGGCGGCTCCGGTCAACTGGTGTCCGAACGACCAGACCGTCGTGGCAAACGAGCACGTCGTCGACGGCCGCTGCTGGCGCTGCGGAGCCCAGGTGGAGGCGCGCAACCTCGAGCAGTGGTTCTTCCGCATCACCGAGTATGCCGACGAGCTGCTCGAGTACGACCTGCCCGAGGGTGCAGGCGGCTGGCCTGAGCGAACGAAGGCGATCCAACGCAACTGGATCGGCCGCTCTGAGGGGGCGGAAATCCTGTTCCGAATCGACGAGCTCGACACGGACGTTCCCGTCTTCACCACCCGCCCCGACACGCTGTTCGGCGCGACGTTCTTCGTTCTCGCGCCCGAGCATCCCCTGGTCGAGCGCATCGACTCGGAGGACGTCCAGGCATACGCGAAGCAGACGGCGGCGCGGCGCGGCGAGGAGCGGGCGACGGAGGAGGAGAAGACAGGCGTCTTCACGGGTCTCCAGGCGACGAACCCGGTCAACGGCGACGAGCTGCCTGTCTACGTCGCCGACTACGTGCTGATGGAGTACGGCACAGGGGCGATCATGGCGGTGCCCGCCCATGACGAACGCGACCGCGAGTTCGCCGAGCGGTTCGACCTGCCGATCGTCGAGGTAATCACCGAGGACGGCGTGCTCGTCAACTCGGGCGAGTTCGACGGCCTGCCCGCCGACGAGGGAAAGGCGGCGATCGTCGAACGCCTGCGCGCTGACGGGAAGGGCGAGCCTGCCGTCTCGTATCGGCTCCGGGACTGGAGCTTCTCGCGCCAGCGCTACTGGGGCGCCCCCATCCCGATCGTCTACTGCGACGACTGCGGTCTCGTCCCAGTCCCCGACGACGAGCTGCCGCTGCTGCTGCCCGAGGTCGACGACTACCGTCCGAAGGGCGTCCCGCCGCTCGCTTCCAACGAGGAATGGATCAACGTGCCCTGCCCATCTTGTGGGAAGCCGGGAAAGCGAGAAGCGGACACGATGGACACGTTCGTCGACTCGGCCTGGTACTTCCTGCGCTACGTCGATCCGCACAACGACTCCACACCGTTCGATCGGCGCATCGTCGACTACTGGGCTCCCGTCGATCAGTACATCGGCGGCATCGACCACGCCACCGGGCACCTCCTGTACTCGCGCTTCTTCGTGAAGGTCATGAACGAGATGGGTCTCGTCGGCTTCCGTGAGCCGTTCGCCAGCGTCTTCCACCAGGGTTGGGTGCAGCTGGGCGGCACGAAGATGTCGAAGTCGAAGGGCAACGTCGAGGGTCCCGACCAGCTCGTGGCCATGCATGGCGCCGACGCCGTGCGGCTCTACATCCTCTTCCTGGGTCCCGCCGACCAGGACATGGAGTGGACGCCCTCGGGCGTCGAGGGCATCGCGCGCTTCCTGCGGCGCCTATGGCGGCTCGTCCATGAGGTGGCAGAGGGCGGCGCGGCTGACGGCTCGATCGACACGCCGCTGGCGCGCAAGGCACACGAGACGATCGCGAAGGTGACCGACGACATCAGGCGGCGGCAGGCCTACAACACCGCTATCGCCGCGATCATGGAGCTCGTCAACGAGCTGTCGCGCGAGACGTCCGATCCGGCCGCACGGTTGGCTGCGGAGAGCGCCGTCTCCTTGATCCAGCCGTACGCGCCGCACATCGCCGAGGAGCTGTGGAGCGTGCTGGGGCACGAGCGGCTGTGGACGACGCCCTGGCCGGAGGCGGATCCGGCGCTCCTCGAGCGGGAGGTGTTCGAGCTCGTCATCCAGGTGAACGGTCGCGTGCGCGACCGTGTTGAGGCAGCTGCGACGTTGAGCGACGACGAGCTCATCGAGCTGGCCAAGGGATCGGAGAAGGTGCAGGCGCACCTCGACGAGAAGGAGATCCGCCAGGCGGTCGTCGTCCCGCGCAAGCTCGTGAACTTCGTGGTCTAACCGGCACACAGAAGGCACAGACACGTAACACGATCGTTGTCATGATCGACAACGTGTCGTCGTTCCCGGTCACGCGCCGGCAGGCCATCACCGTCGCTCTGGGCCTCGCCGTCCTGCTCCTGCTCGGCGCACGCTGGCTCGACCGCTCCGAGACGACCTCGGCGCCCGCCGCTGCTCCTGTTCGCGTTCGTGCGGGACCTGCTGTCAGGCCGAAGCTCGTCGTGGACGTCGCCGGAGCCGTGCGCCGCCCCGGGCTCTATCGGCTCGCCGACGGGTCACGCGTCGCAGACGCGATCCAGCGCGCGGGCGGTCCCGCACCGAAGGCGTTTCTCGAGGCGCTGAACCTCGCTGCACCGCTCGCAGACGGGCAGCAGGTGCTGGTGCCGCGCAAGGTTGCAGGAGGGGTTCCTGCATCCGGCGCCACCGCTGCGAGTGCTGTCGCGGGGCCGGTGAGCCTGAGCGCGGCGACACTCGAGCAGCTGGACACGCTGCCCGGCGTCGGTCCCGTCACGGCGCAGAAGATCCTCGATTACCGAACCGGCCACGGCGCATTTCGCTCGGTCGAGGAGCTCGATGCCGTGCCCGGGATCGGTCCGGCGACGATCGAGGAGCTTCGGGAGCTGGTCGTGCCGTGATGCGGCAGCTCTCGCTCCACGTGCCGCACGTGCTGCTCGCCGGCCTCTGTGCCGGGATCGCGACCGCCAACGTCCACAGGGCGGAGGGGCTGGTCGTGCCGGCGTTGGCTGCCTTAGCGACTGTCGCCGCGACAGCGATTCCGCGAGCGCGGTTCGTGCTTCTGGCCATGGGTCTGGCGCTCGCCGGCTGCTGGTGGGGCTCACTACGGCTCGACGCGATCGACCGCAGCCCTTTGTCGGCCGAGGTCGGGCGGGCAGCGGTGGCACGCGTAGTCGTGACAGGCCCGGCACGCCGCACGCAGTACGCCGTCCGCCTTCCCGCGCGCGTCGAAGCCTTCGCGGGTCGCAGCGTCAGCGAACCGGTTCTGCTGCAGCTGCCCCTGGGCCGTTCGCCGCCCCAGGGATCCGTGCTTCGCCTCCCCGTGCTCGTCGCCGAGCCGAGGAGCGCCGAAGACGGCTTCGACGAGCGAGCCTGGCTCCGCCGTCACGGCGTGCACGTGGTCCTGAAGGGACGGGATCCCGAGATCGTCGGTCGCCGAGGCGGCCTCGGCGGGGTGGCCGACCGACTGCGGTCCGCCATCGGCACGGCGCTTGCATCGGGCGTCTCCGGCGAGCGGCGCGCGGTGCTGCTCGGGATCGTGCTCGGGGAGGACGAAGGGCTTGACCAGTCGCTGCGCGACGCGTTTCGGGCGTCCGGCCTCTATCACCTGCTTGCCGTCTCGGGTCAGAACGTCGCGCTCGTCGCGGGCGGAATCCTGCTCGTGGCGTGGCTGCTCGGCATCCCGCGCATGGCGGGCCAGGTGGGAGCGCTCGCAGCCATCGGGGCCTACGTCCTCGCGGTCGGCGCGCAGCCATCTGTCGTCCGCGCCGGTGTCGCTGGGGCGCTCGCATCGCTCGCCTGGATCTGCGGGCGGGAGCGCGATCGCTGGTGGTTTTTGCTGCTCGGAGCGCTGGTGCTGCTCGCCTGGAGCCCGTACAACCTGCTCGACTCCGGCTTCCAGCTCTCGTTCGCCGCGGTCGCAGCGATCTTCACGCTCGTTCCTCGCCTCATGCTCCGGCTCGAGGGGTATCCGGTGCCGCGGGCAGCGGCGGCAGTGGTCGCCGTCTCGATCGCGTGCGGAGTCGCAACCGCGCCGATCCTCCTCTTCCAGTTCGGCTCGGTGCCCGCCTACTCGGTGATCGCGAATGCGATGGCGGCTCCGGTGGTGGCGCCGTTGCTGGGCATCGGACTCCTCTCCGCGGTGCTCCATCCGCTCGTGCCCGATGTCGCGGCCCTGCTCAGCTGGCTCGACGGGTGGCTGGCCGCGTACCTCGTCGTCTGCGCGCGGGCTAGTGTCGGCTCTGCCGTACGCGCGGATCTCGACACACGCTGTGCTCACGGCGGGAGTCGGGCTGGCCGCGACCATCGTCATCGCGCGGCGATCGCGAACGGTGGCGATGCTCGCGGCCGCCATCGGATTGGTGGCCATAGCGTGGCGAGCCGCGCCCGACCCCGGCATCCCGCCACCATCGGGGCTGCGCGTCACGTTCCTCGACGTCGGCCAGGGCGACGCGACGCTGCTACAGGTGCCGCAGGGCTCAATGCTCGTCGACCAGGGCCCACCGGAGGCGAACGTGGCGCGTCAGCTGCGGCGGTTCGGCATCCACGAGCTGTCGCTGTTGGTGCTGACGCATCCGCAGCGGGACCACATCGGCGGCGCTGCCGATGTTCTGAGCAGCACCCATGTAGGTGCGGTGATCGACCCGAGGTTGGCGTCATCGGTTCCCGAGGAGCGCGCGGCGATGGCCGAAGCGAAGGAGCACCGCGTTCCCGTCGTCACGGCGCGGCCAGGGCTCGAGTACGCGATTGGCAGGCTGCGTGTCCGTGTGCTCTGGCCGGACGGCCCCGGCGTGGCGAGCGAGGACCCGAACCTCCGGGCAACCGTCTGTCTGATCTCGTATGGCGAGACCGACGTCCTGCTCGGCGCCGACGCGGAGTCGCCCGTGCTATTGGCGCTTCGCCTGCCGCCGGTCGAGGTGCTCAAGGTCTCCCACCACGGCTCGGCCGATGCGCTGCTGCCGGCGCTGCTCGAGGAGCTCCGGCCCCGTGTCGCGGTGATCTCGGTCGGCGAGGGCAACACATACGGCCATCCGACGCCCGAAACGCTCGCCGCGCTCGACGCCGCTCCCGGCCTTGCCGTCTACCGGACCGACCGCGACGGCGCAGTCACGATCGAGTCGGACGGCCGCCGGCTCAGCGTCGCGACCGAGGACTAGAGTGACGACGTGGTCGACCTGAAGCCCGTCTACCTGATCGCCGGCTCCGACCGGCCGAAGGTGCAGCGCGCCGTCGACCGCCTCAAGGCGTTGTTCGACCCGGCGGGCATCGAGCACTTGTCGGCGGAGTCGGTGTCTGGCGACGATGCGGTGGCGGCGTGCAATGCGCTCGGCCTGTTCGCGGCCGGCGGCCGGCTCGTGATCGTGACGGAGGTCGACGGCCACAGGAACAAGGAGGGCCGGCTGGCTGGAGGCTGGAGGGCGGCCGACGTCCAGGCTGTCGCCGCCTACGCGAAGGCGCCCGCGCCGGACACGGTGCTCGCGCTCGTCGCCGAGGAGGCCAAGAAAGGCTCGCCACTTGCAAAAGTCGCCGAGCTACTGCTCTACGAGGCTTCGGAGAGGAAGCTCGTGCCCTGGGTGGCAGAGCAGTTCAAGCAGCTCGAAGCGAAGGCTCACCCAGACGCCTGCCGCCTGCTCGTAGAGCTCGTCGGGGAGAACTCGGACGAGCTGCGGCTCGAGGCTGAGAAGCTCGCGCTCTGGGCACAGGGCGAGGAGGTCACCGCCGAGCACGTCGAAGAGATGGTGCTGCCGCGCGGGCCCGTGAAGCCGTGGACGCTGACCGATGCCTGGTCGGAGCGCAACATGGCCGGCGTCCTCACCGCTGCCCAGCGGATGCTTCGGCGCGGCGATACGCCGAGCGGCATCGCTTGGAAGCTGGGAGACCATGTTGCCCTCGTCAGCGCCTGTCGCAGGTTTTCCCAGGAAGGCATCGGCGCGACCGAGGCGACGAAGCGGCTCAAGCGCCGCAGCGAGTTTCCGGTCAGGAAGGCCTTCGCCGCAGCCGAGAACTGGGGTGAGAACGAGCTCGCGGCCGCGCTCGTGCGACTGGCCGAGCTCGACGTCGCGCTGAAGGGCGGCAGTCCGCTGCCCGACGACCTCGAGCTCGAGCGCGCGCTCGTCGAGGTGAGCCGCTAGTCGCTGGCGACGAGCTTCGCCGCCTGCGCCTTGCGGCGGGAGGCGGTGTTCCTGTGCAGCGCGCCGCGCGTGACGGCGCGGTCGAGCCACCGCACGAGATCGCGGTGAGCGGTCTGCACTGCGTCCTTGTCGCCCTCGGCCGCCGCGTCGCGCAGCTTGCGCGTGAGCGTGCGTACGGTCGAGCGGTAGCGGACGTTCTCCGCGTTCTGGCGCTCGGCAATGCGGACGCGCTTCTTCTGCTGGTGGATGTTCGGCATACGAGAAAAGGCCCGCTGCTGCGCGGGCGAGGCCGATGGTACCAGAGGGTTCGAGCCCGCTTCCGCATGAAGCCTCGAGCCGCCGAGGCGGAGCGTCATGCAGAAGCGGGCTCTGCCGCCGAGCCCCTGCCTATCCTGTCTCGGGCGTGAGCGGCCCCGATCCCATCGTGCGCCGCCGGCATCTCGCGGCCTCGGCGGCGATCTTCGGCGTCGCGACCGGCCTCTCCCGCGCGCTCGGCCTCGTCCGCGAGATCGTCGCCCGGCGCTATTTCGGCGTCCAGGGCGAGATCAACGCCTTCACCGTTGCCTTCCAGGTGCCGAACCTCATACGGGCGCTGGTCGCCGACGCGGCGCTCTCGGCGGCGTTCGTTCCCGTCTTCAGCGAGCTGCTGGAGAAGGGCGAGAAGGCGCGCGCCTGGCGCGTCGCCTCGACGGTCTTCTGGCTGCTGCTGCTCGGCCTCTCCGGGGTGACCGCGCTCTGCATGCTGATCGCGCCTCTTATCATGGCGCCCTTCGGGTTGCCGCCTGCCTACGACGACCTCGCGGTGACCCTCTCCCGGATTCTGTTCCCGATCGTCGCCCTGCTCGGCGTGTCGGGCGTGATCGTCGCGATCCTCAACAGCTACGAGCAGTTCTCGATCCCCGCGCTGGCTCCGGTCTTCTGGAACATCGCGATCATCATCGGGCTCGTCCTCGGCGTGCCCCAGGCGGATACGGAGAGCGGGAAGCTCTATGTGTACGCGGGGTCGATCCTCGTGGGAACGATCATCCAGGTGTTGTTGCCCGTGCCCTGGCTGCTGCGCCTCGACGGGAAGCTGCACCGGCTGATCGACTGGCGCGACCCCGCCGTCAAGCAGACGTTCGTGCTGATGATCCCGGTCACGCTCGGCCTCGGGCTGATCAACTTCAACGCGGTCATCGGCACGTTCTTCGCGTCCCGGTACATCGACCCGAGGCTCTCGCCGAGCGCCATCGACGCCGCGTTCCGCATCTACATGCTGCCGCAGGGGATGTTCTCGGTGGCCGTGGCCACGGTGCTGTTTCCGGCCATGTCGCGGCTCGCTGCGCGGGGCGACACGGACGGCTTCCGAACCACGGTGGCCGTCGGCGTACGCCAGATCGCGTTCCTGCTCGTACCGGCCGGGGTGGCCGCGGCGGTGCTTGCCGAGCCAATCGTGCGGCTGCTCTACCAGCGTGGCGACTTCACGCCCGACCAGACACCAGTCGTGGCGGCCGCGCTGGCGGCGTTCTGCGCCGGCCTGGTTTTCAACGGGATGATGCTGATGCTCAACCGCGCGTTCTTCGCGCTGCAGTCGCCGTGGACACCGACGTGGGTGGCGGCCCTCAACCTCACGCTGAACACGCTGCTCTACATCCCGCTGTACCGCGTCGGCACCTGGGGGATTCCGCTCGCAATCTCGCTGTCCAACTTCGTAGCGGCGCTGCTTCTGCTCTGGCTGCTGCGCAGGAAGCTCGGCCGGCTGGAGCTGAAGGAGACCGGACGCGCCGTCTTGCTGATTGCGCTCGCGTCGGCTGTGCTGGCCGGCGTGTCCTACGGCGTGTGGTGGCTGCTCGACAACGCACTGGGAGACGAGTTCTTCGACCAACTGGTCGCGGTCTCCCTCGCGCTCGTCGCGGGCGGTGTGGCCTACCTCGGAGCCTGCTGGGTACTGCGCGTTCGCGAGCTCAGGCCGCTGCTAGCTTTGGCCCGGGGCCGTCGCGCCCCCTAAGTCATGGACCAAGACAAAATCCGCAACTTCTCGATCATCGCGCACATCGACCACGGCAAGTCGACGCTCGCCGATCGCATCCTCGAGCTGACCGACACCGTCACCGGCCGCGAGATGCGTGAGCAGCTGCTCGACTCCATGGAGCTCGAGCGCGAGCGCGGGATCACGATCAAGGCGCAGGCCGTTCGCGTCGCGTGGAAGGGCCACCAGCTCAACCTCATCGACACGCCGGGCCACGTCGACTTCACGTACGAGGTCTCGCGGTCGTTGCAGGCCTGTGAGGGCGCGCTCCTCGTCGTCGACGCCTCGCAGGGCAGCCAGGCGCAGACGCTCGCCAACGCGTACCTCGCAATCGAGAACGACCTCGAGATCGTCCCCGCCGTCAACAAGATCGACCTGCCGCAGTCGCGGCCGGACGATGTGGCCGCGGAGGTGGCGGAGCTGGTGGGGGATACGGCGGACCATGTCCTACGCATCTCTGCCAAGACCGGAGAAGGCATTGCCGATGCGCTCGATGCGCTTGTCGAGCGCGTGCCACCGCCTGCGGGCGATCCCGAAGCGCCTTCGCGTGCCCTGATCTTCGACTCGTCGTACGACCAGTACCGCGGTGTCGTGGCGTTCGTGCGTGTCGTCGACGGCACGTTCTCGAAGGGCGAGGCCCTGCGGGCCATGGCGGCGGGCACCGAGTTCGAGGCCGAGGAGCTCGGCTTCCTATCGCCGGCCATGGTGTCGACGCCGACGCTGACGGCGGGCGAGGTCGGCTACCTCGTCACCGGCCTCAAGGACGTGAGCAGGCTGCGTGTCGGTGACACCCTGACGTCGCGGCGCAAGGGCGCCCAGGAGGCCCTGCCCGGCTACAAGGACGTGAAGCCGATGGTCTTCGCGGGGCTGTTCCCCACGGACTCCGACGAATATCCAGACCTCCGCGACGCGCTCGAACGACTCAAGCTCAACGACGGGGCGCTCTTCTACGAGCCGGAGACGTCGCAGGCGCTCGGCTTCGGCTTCCGCTGCGGCTTCCTCGGCCTCCTGCACATGGAGATCGTGCGCGAGCGCCTGGAGCGCGAGTTCGATCTCGACTTACTCGTGACGGCGCCCACAGTCGCCTACCGGGTGGAGACACGCACCGGCGAACTGCTGGAAGTGCACAACCCTTCGGAGATGCCGCGCGAGCTCGAGAAGGTCGAGGAGCCGTACGTGCGCGCCTCGATCATCGTCCCCAAGGACTACGTGGGTCCCGTGATGGAGTTGTCGAACGAGCGGCGCGGCAGCTTCGACCACATGGAGTACCTGTCCGAGAACCGCGTGCTGCTCGTGTACGACCTGCCGCTCGGTGAGATCGTCCTCGACTACTACGACCAGCTGAAGTCCAGAACGCGCGGCTACGCGAGCTTCGACTACGACTTCGCTGGCTTCCGGGACGGCGAGCTCGTGCGGGTCGACGTGCTGATCGCGGGCGAGTCGGTCGATGCCCTTTCGCTCATCAGCCACCGGGACTCCGCGTACTCGCGCGGGCGCGCGCTCGTCGACCGGTTGCGTGAGGAGATCCCCCGCCAGATGTTCGACGTCGCGGTGCAGGCCGCGATCGGCTCGCGCGTGATCGCTCGCGAGACGATCAAGGCACGGCGCAAGGACGTGCTCGCGAAGTGTTATGGCGGCGACATCACGCGCAAGCGCAAGCTGCTGGAGAAGCAGAAGGCCGGCAAGAAACGGATGAAGCAGGTCGGCGCCGTCGAGGTGCCGCAGGAGGCCTTCCTCGCCGTCCTCAACCTCGAGGGAAAGAAGTGATTGCCGGCGTCAGGCATCTCTACGTGCACATGCCGTTCTGCGTCCATCGCTGCGGCTATTGCGACTTCGTCACCGCCGTCGGGCGTGAAGAGCAGCACGCGGCGCATGTGGAGGCGGTGCTCGGCGAGCTCGAGCTGGAGCGCGGCGTTCTGGCGGAGCCTCTGGAAACGGTGTTCGTGGGGGGTGGAACGCCGACGTTCACGGAGCCGCAGGCTCTCGAGCGCCTGCTGTCCGGCCTGCCGCCGGCCGCGGAGGTGACGGTCGAGGCGAATCCGGAGACCGTCACAACGGAGCTCGCAGGCTTGCTCGCCGCCTGCGGCGTCAACCGCGTTTCGCTCGGCGCTCAGAGCTTCCAGCCGCACTTGCTCTCCGTGCTCGAGCGCCGCGCGCGGCCAGACGACGTCCGGCGCGCGGTGCACACTCTGCGTGGTGTCAGTTTTGACAACATCTCCCTCGACTTCATCTACGGCATCCCCGGCCAGAGCACCTCCGATCTCGAGGCCGACATCGACCAGGGGCTCCTGCTCCGACCGGAGCACATGTCCTGGTACGAGCTCGAGGCCAAGCCGGGCACGCGGTTCACCCACAGCTTCGGCGAGGAGCTGGCGAGGCAGGCCGACGCCATGGAGGAGTACTTCGAGCTCGTCGTGTCGCGGCTGACGGAAGCGGGTTACCGCTGGTACGAGACGGCGAACTTTGCGCTCTCTCCGGAGCTGGACGGCGGGCGTGATCTTCGCTCGAGACACAACCTCGCCTACTGGCTCGGCCGCGACTACCTCGGCATCGGCGTGGGAGCCGTATCGACGGTGAGCGGCTTGCGGTGGCGAAACACACCGCGGCTCGCGGCGTACACGGCGGCGGTCGACGCCGGCGTGCGGCCGGCTCGCGACGTCGAGGAGCTGAGCGACGAGGTCGCCCTACGCGAGCGGCTCATGCTTGGTCTCCGGCTCGACGAGCCGGTGCGGCTGGAGGACGTGGGAGCAGCGATCGACGAGGTCGCGCTCGGGCGGCTGGAAGGGCTCGAGCTCGTGGAGACGACGGCTTCGACGCTGCGGTTGACCCCGCGCGGTCGGCGTCTGGGCGGTGGCGTGACAGCGGAACTGCTTGCCTAAACTGATACGAGTGGAAGCGCCGCTGACACAACGGCAAGGGGAGATTCTTCGGCTCGTGGTCGAGGAGTACGTGGCCACCGGCCAGCCGGTGGCGTCCAAGGCACTCGTCGAACACGCCGGGCTCGACGTGTCGGCCTCGACGATTCGCAGCGAGCTGGCCGAGCTGGAGCAGCGCGGCCTGCTCATGCACCCGCACACGTCCGCCGGGCGGGTTCCAACCGACCACGGCTATCGGTTCTTCGCCGATCGCCTGCTCGAGCGGCTGGAGCCGCGGCCGCCGTCGTTTCCGCTGCAGCTCGCCGAGGAGCGCAGCGAGCTGGAGACGGCTCTGCAATCGACGACGGACATGCTCTCCGAGCTGACGCGGCTGCTCGCGCTGGTGTCGGCGCCGGCTGTCGAGACCGCGACAGTGCGTCACGTGGAGGTTCTCCTGCTGCAGCCGCACGTCGTCATGACGGTGGTGATCACGTCGGCAGGGTCGGTGACGAAGCGGCTGCTCCAGTTCGAGCACACGGTCGACCCTGGCCTCGTCGAATGGGCCGGTGCCTACCTCAACGAGCAGGTCGTCGGCGTGAGACTGGGCTCGCGGGCTCTCAAGCGCCGGCTCGAAGACTCCGGCCTGTCCGCACTCGAGCAGTCGTTCCTCGATTCGCTGCGGCCGGTGCTCGAGGCACCCGTCGCAGATGACCAGCGCATGTTCGTGGGCGGCGCGGCCAGCCTCCTCGACGACGCGAGCGGTGATGAGCTGCGCGCCTTTCGGGGACTGCTCGAACTTCTGGAGCGCCGGCGGACGCTGCTGGACGTCGTTGCCGCTGCGCTCGACTCACGGCGGCCGTTCGTCCGCGTCGGCGACGAGCTCGGCAACCCGGCGCTGCAAGAGCTCGCACTCGTCGGGTCGGCGTACGGCCTATCGACGCGGACGCTGGGCACCGTGAGCTTGCTCGGGCCCCGGCGGATGGACTATGAGCGCGCGATCCGCGCGGTCCGCGCAGCTGCCTCGGAGCTGTCGCGTCTCTCCGAGAGCGTGTACCACGAGGATTGACGCCGGCATGAGGAGGGACTACTACGACGTGCTCGGCGTCGGCCGTGACGCGGACAGCTCCACGGTCAAGAAGGCGTTTCGACGCCTCGCGCGAGAGCTCCATCCGGACGTCTCGGACGACCCGGACGCCGACGAGCGATTCAAGGAAGTCGTGGAGGCGTACGAGGTGCTCTCCAGCGCCGAACGCCGTGAGCTCTACGACCGCTACGGCTTCGAAGGCCTTCGGAGCGGCGGCTTCGTCCCGACTGCCTTCGACCTGGGGAGCCTCTCCGATCTCTTCTCGGCGTTCTTCGGCGACGACCTGTTCGCTGGGAGCGGCCGCGGCCGACGGGGTGCCGATGTGGGTGCGGACGTGTCGATCGACCTGGCGGAGGCGGCGCAAGGAGTGACGAGGAACGTCGCGTTCCAGGTCGCCACCTCCTGTGAGACGTGCCGCGGCAGCGGGCTGGAACCGGGGACGGCTCCGGTCAGCTGCCCAACGTGCGGCGGCATGGGCAGGTTGCAGCACGTATCCCGCACGGCCTTTGGCGAGTTCGTGCGCACGCAGACCTGTTCGGCATGCGGGGGCATGGGCAGCGTGATCGAGACACCCTGCCCGACCTGCGAGGGAGCGGGCCGCACGATCTCCGAGCGCACCGTGGACGTAGCCATCCCGGCCGGGATCCACGACGGCCAACGGATCAGGATCTCCGGCAAGGGCCACGCCGGTACCCCTGGTGGCGTGGCGGGCGATGCCTACGTGCTCGTTCGCGTGCAGCCCGATCCCCGCTTCGTTCGCGAAGGCAATGACATCTTCTCGGCGGTCGACATCACGCTCACGCAGGCGGCGCTCGGCGCCACGCTGACCGTCTCCACGCTCGACGGCGAGCAGGAGCTCGCACTCGAGCCCGGGACGCAGCCCGGCGACGTGCGCGTCCTGCGCGGGCAAGGCATGCCGGTGCTGTCCGGCGCCGGCCGAGGCGACCACCGCGTGCTCGTGAACGTGCGCATCCCTCGCCGGCTCACGCCCGAACAGCGAGAGCTGCTCGAGGCGCTCGCTGCCAGCGAGAACGGCGCGATGTATGAGGACGACACCGGCCTGCTCGGCCGCCTGAAGGCGCACTTCCGCTGAAGCGGGTCGCCGTCGTCGTCGCCCTCGCGCGCGCCGAGGAAGGCCGGGCGGTCATGCTCGAGCTGTTTCCGCAGGGCATCGAGGAGCGCGAGCTCGACGGCGGGATCGAGCTGGCCGCGTACACCGATGTGTCAGGCGAGGCTCGTATGCGCGCGGCGTTCGCCGACGTCACAGCCGCCGAGTTCCCCGAGGGCTGGGAAGAGCGTTGGCGCGAGTTCCATCACGGCGTTCGGGTCGGCCCGCTCTGGATCGGCCCGCCGTGGGAACGGCCACCCGACGACGCGCACGCGGTGATCGTCGAGCCCGGTCGTGCGTTCGGGACCGGCGCCCATCCAACGACACGGCTCTGCCTCGAACTGCTCGCGGAGATCCGTCGCGGCTCGCTGCTGGACGTCGGGTGCGGCTCCGGCGTGCTCGCAGTTGCCGGAGCGAAGCTCGGCTTCGCACCGGTCCACGCCGTCGATCAGGATCCGGTAGCCGTCGAGGCGACGATCGCCAACGCTGCGGCGAACGGGGTCGACGTCGACGCCCGAGTGGCCAACGCGCATGTCGGCGAGCTGCCGGACGCAGGCACGACGGTGGCCAATCTGACGCTCGACGATGTCCGTGGGCTCGCACCGCGCATCCGCTCCTCCCAGCTCGTGACGGCCGGATATCTCGCCACCGACGTCGTCGCCTTGGCAGGCCGAGCGAGCGTCCGGCGGGCCAAGCTCGAGGGCTGGGCGGCCGACGTGTGGGCGCCCGTAGAGGAGTAACGTTTCGCCCGATGGCGACGTTCTCGATCGGCTTCCTCGGCTGCAAGGTGTCGCACACCGACGCTCACGCCGTGCGGGAGCGCTTGCTCGCCGATGGCCATTCCGAGCGCTCCGAAGAAGCAGATGTCGCGGTCGTCAGCACCTGCTGCGTGACGCACGAGGCGGTGTCGAAGTCACGCAAGGCCGTCTCCCGGCTCGCACGCACCCACGGTCGGGTCTACGTCACCGGCTGCGCTGCCAATCTCCCGAGCGACGCCTTCGTAGGGCTCGCGGGCAACGTCGTGGTCGTGAAGCGGCCGAGCGAGGAGACGCCGGCCGCCGTCGCAGGCGACGTCGGCGCCATCGCGTGCGTCCAGGCGGACGCGCGGCTCGATCGAGTGCGCGCCTTCGTGAAGGTGCAGGACGGATGCAGCTTCTCGTGCTCGTTCTGCGTGATCCCGCTCGTGCGCGGTACGTCGCGCAGCCGGTCGGTGGAGCGCGTCCTGGGGGAGATCGAGCGCCGTGTGCAGCAGGGCCATCGCGAGGTCGTGCTGACAGGGATCAACCTCGGCTGCTACCGCGACCGCGAGGCCGGCTACGACCTTCCGCGGCTCGTCCGCGAGGCGGGAGCCACCGCTGGCCTGGCAAGGCTGCGGCTCTCGTCGATCGAGGTCAACCACGTCAGCGAGGGTCTTGTCGCGGCGCTTCGTGAGACGCCAACGGTCGGTCGGCATCTCCATGTGCCGCTGCAATCCGGGGACGACCGGGTCCTGAAGGCGATGGGTAGGCGCTACGACGTCGCCACCTTCCTGCGCCGAACGGGCCTCGCGCGGGACTTCAACCTCACCACCGACGTCATCGTGGGCTTCCCCGAGGAAGACGATCGGGCGTTTCGCAACACGCTGAGCGTGGTCGCCGAAGCCGGGATCACGAAGACCCACGTCTTTCCCTACTCGCCGCGCCCGGGCACGCGAACAGCGGCAGTGGACACGGTCAGCCCACAGGAGAAGAAGGCACGTTCGGCGCGGCTG
Organism: uncultured Actinomycetes bacterium; assembly: GCA_963711315.1. Lineage (GTDB taxonomy): Bacteria > Actinomycetota > Thermoleophilia > Gaiellales > Gaiellaceae > PALSA-612. The sequence continues at coordinate 374,761 of CAVQDQ010000003.1, read as the reverse complement.
CGGGCCAGCTCGCGAGACGCCGAGCTCGCGCACTGGCGGCGCAAGCTCGGCGCCGACGACGTCGTGCTCGTCGATCGCCCCGGTCGCGGCTACGGCGACGACTACGCGCCTTGGCTCGTCGACGGGCACGTGGGCGAGCTCGTACGCGTCCGTGGGCTCGAGGTGACGGAGGAAGGGATTCGAGCTGCCTGACGACTGCCTCTTCTGCAAGCTTTACCGCGAGGGCGATCACGTCGCCTCTGCTCCCGGTGTCGTGGCTGTCCGCGACATCGCGCCGAGAGCGCCGACGCATCTCCTCGTCATCCCCGAGCGTCACATCGATTCGTTCCGGGACATCGGAGAGTTCCCGCCGGACGAGGCGAGGCAGATGCTCGACTTCATCGCGAAAACGGCGGCAGAGTCAGGCTTGGACGACTACCGTGTCACCGTGAACGTCGGCGCCGGAGCAGGACAGACGGTCTTCCATCTCCACTGGCACATCCTCGGTGGACGCTCCCTGGGTGGGATGGGATGAGCCTCGCTCGCCTTGGGCTCGCTCTCGTCGGGGAAACCATGTTTCCCACACGCCAAGCCCCCACCTCCCCTCCACAGGCTCATAGGCCGGCGATCGGCCTATGAGCCTCATCGCGCGCATGGAGGGTGACCTCGAGGCGGCGATGAAGGAGCGCGACGGCGACCGCCGCGACGCGCTTCGCCTGCTGCTGAACGCGTTGCGCGGCGCCGAGAAGGAGCTTCAGCGCCCGTTGAGCGACGACGAGGAGCTCCAGGTGCTGCAGCGCGAGCGCAAGCGCCGGCAGGAAGCGTTCGATGCGTACGAGGCGGCCGGCCGAGACGAACAGGCCGACAAGGAGGACTACGAGCTCGAGGTGCTCGAGGAGTTCATGCCGGAGCCGCTCTCCGAGGACGACGTGGAGCGGATCGTGGACGACGCGATCGCCGAGGTGGGGGCAACGAGCATGCGCGACCTCGGTCGCGTGATGGCAGACGTGATGCCGCAGGTCGCGGGCCGTGCGGACGGCTCCGTCGTCAGCCAGATCGTTCGCGAGAAGCTCGCCTAGATCTAGGTGACCCAGGCCGTCCTCTCAGTCTCCAACGATGTCGCCGCCGAGCTGGCGGGTGTCGACGACGGCGTGCTCGACTCGTTGCGCGAGCGCCTGCACTGCTCCATCCACCTGCGCGGCAACCGCCTGACGCTCGACGGTGACGAGCAGCGCGTCCGGGAGGCCGAGATCGTCGTCGGCGAGCTCGTGGAGCTCGTCGAAGGCGGCCACGAGATCGGCCCCAGCACCGTGGACGCGGTGCTGGGCGCGCTGGAGCAGGCCGAGGACATCCGGGAGGTCTTCGAGGACGTCGTGTGGCGCCACCGCGGCAAGAAGATCGCGCCGAAGACCGTCAACCAGAAGCGGTACGTGGATGCGATCCGCGAGCACACGATCACGTTCGCGATCGGGCCCGCAGGCACCGGCAAGACGTATCTCGCCATGGCGTTGGCCGTGCGCGCGCTGTCGGAGCGTGAGGTCGGGCGGATCATCCTCACCCGGCCGGCGGTGGAGGCAGGCGAGCGCCTCGGCTTCCTGCCCGGCGACATCCTCGCCAAGGTCGATCCGTACCTGCGGCCGCTCTACGACGCGCTCTACGACATGCTCGACGCCGACCGGCTGACGGCGCACATGGACAAGGGCGCGATCGAGGTGGCGCCGCTCGCGTTCATGCGCGGGCGCACGCTCAACGACTCGTTCATCATCCTCGACGAGGCACAGAACACCAGTCCCGAGCAGATGCAGATGTTCCTCACGCGGCTCGGCTTCGGCTCGAAGGTCGTCGTCACCGGCGATGCGACGCAGATCGACCTGCCGCGAGAGCAAGGCTCCGGGCTGCTGACGGTGGAGGCCATCCTCGCGGACATCGAGGGCATCGCGTTCATTCGCTTCGGGCACGAGGACGTCGTGCGGCACAAGATCGTCCAGCGCATCGTCGAGGCGTACCGCGTGCACGCCGAGGATTCGCAGCCCGGCCATGGTCGAGATCGAGATCGATAACCGGAGCGGGGTGGAGGTCGACGAGACGGCGGTGCGCGACCTCGTGCTCGGCGTTCTGGCGGGCGAGGGCGTCGAATCCGGTGAGCTCGGCGTCGCGTTCGTGGGCCCGGACGAGATGACGGCGCTCAAGGCGGAGCATCTCGGCATCGCGGAGGCGACGGACGTCCTCTCCTTCCCAATCGACGGCCGCGGCGACCTGCCGGCAGGGTTGCCTCGCCAGCTCGGCGACGCCGTCGTCTGCCCGCAGGTCACGGGCGAGGCGTGGCGAAGACCGCTCGTGCACGGGCTGCTACATCTACTCGGGTACGGGCACGGAGTTGAGATGGAGAAGCGGGAAGAGGCGTACGCGTGAGCCGGCGAAGGGCGTTGTCGCTCCTCGAGAGCTTCAACTTCGCGATCGAGGGCATCGTGCACGTGCTACGCACGCACCGGAACATGCGGCTGCACTTTGCCGCAGCCATCGTCATCCTCGTCGCCGCAGTCTGGGTCGGCGTAACGCGGTTCGAGCTGATCGCGCTCATGCTTGCCATCGCGTTCGTGCTGGTCGCCGAGATGATCAACTCGGCCATCGAGCAGGCAATCGACGTGGCGACGACCTCGTTCGACCCGCTCGCCAAGCTGGCCAAGGACATCGCCGCAGGTGCGGTGCTGATCGCGGCGGTGACCGCCGTCGCCATCGGCTACCTCGTCTTCTCTCGGCGCCTCGGTGAGCCCGCGACGAATGCCATCGACCGGTTGCGGAACGCACCGGTGACGGTGACGCTTGCGGCGTTGGCGCTGGTGACGCTGATCGTGATCGCGACGAAGGCGTGGACCGGGCGTGGAACGCCGCTACGCGGCGGCCTGCCGTCGGGCCACGCGGCTATCGCGTTCGCCGGATGGATGGCCGTGACGTACATCGTCGGCGGCGACGAGCACCGCTTCATCGTCTCCTCGATCATGTTCATCATGGCGGTGCTCGTGGCGGAGACCCGGGTCGAGGCGGGCTTCCACTCGACGCTCGAGGTCGCCTACGGTGGGTTGCTCGGCGCGCTCGTCACCCTCGTCGTCTTCCAGCTCTTCTTCGATTGACCGACATGAACGTAACGCCCGACGACCGCGCGCTCTACGGGCAGGCGGTGGCCGTTTCGGCGCGCGCATACGCCCCGTACTCGCGCTTCCTCGTAGGCGCTGCCGCGCGCGCGCGGGACGGCAGCGTCTTTCTCGGCGTCAATGTCGAGAACGCCGCCTACCCGCTCGGCGTGTGTGCGGAGAAGGCGGCGCTGACGGCCGCAGTCACCGGGGGCAGCGGGCCGGGCGACCTGGAGGGGATCGCTATCACCGCGTCGCCGTGCGGCGGCTGTCGCCAGTGGCTGGTGGAGATGGGCATCGAGCGTGTCGTCTACGCGCGGGCGGGCGGAGAGCTCGTAGTGGCGACGCCGGCCGAGCTCTTGCCGGACACCTTCGAGCTGTGACGAAGTTGGCGCAGAGGGGTTTCCCTCCGACGTGTTTTGGCTCGTTATGCTCGCACCATGGGACGGGGAGGTGGGGCGCTCCCAAAGGAAGGCTGCTGAGGACACGCGCGAGAAGGCCGTGAAAAGCGGCTTCGTCGCTGTCGCCGGCCGGCCCAACGTCGGCAAGTCCACCCTCGTCAACGCGCTCTGCGGCGCCAAGGTGGCAATCGTCTCCGACAAGCCGCAGACGACACGCAGGCGCATCTTCGGTATCGCGAACGGCGAGGAGCACCAGCTCGTGCTCGTCGACATGCCGGGTTTTCAGCGGCCGCTCGACACGCTTACCGAGCGCATGCAGCGCACCGTCGATCGCTCCTTCGACGATGTCGACGCCGTCCTGCTCGTGCTCGACTGCCGCGAACGGATCGGGGCGGGTGACCGCTTCATTGCCGAGCGGGTCTTCGGGTTGAGTGTCCCTGTCGTGATCGCCCTCAACAAGATCGACAGGCTGAAGCCCGGCCACGTCGCGAGCCAGATGGCGACCGCCGCTCAGCTGGGCGACTTCCTTGCCCTCCATCCGGTCAGCGCGAAGACTCGAGACGGCATCGACGAGCTGCGCAGTGAGCTCGTGGAGCTGCTGCCCGAAGGCCCGTCCTACTTCCCGCCGGAAACGCGTACGGACCTCCCGCTCGAGGCACAGATCTCAGAGCTCGTGCGCGAGAAGGCGCTGGCGCTCACCCGGGAGGAAGTGCCTCACGCGGTTTCCGTGGAGGTAGACGCGGTCGAGGACCGGACGATCCGCGCTTCCATCTACGTGGAGACCGAGTCGCAGAAACAGATCGTGGTCGGCAAAGGCGGTCGTGTCGTGCGCGAGATCGGGACGCGGGCACGACCCGAAATCGAAGCGCTCCTGGGCAGGGGGATCTTCCTCGACCTGCAGGTGAAGGTTCGGCCCCACTGGCGCCGCGATGACGCCATGCTCGAACGGCTCGGGCTCTGACTGCCCCCTACTGCGCTCCCCGTCAGCGCGCGCTAGTTGCCTTGCCCGCCGATGTCGTAGCCCGCCGCCTTGATGTCGTTGACCGCGTCCTCGAGCGCCGTGAACTCGTCGAAGTTCTGGAACTCCGCCAGCTTCTCCTGAAGATCCGCCAGCGACGCGCTTTCGACCGTGTCCGCGAACTCGCTGAGCCGGTCGGCCGCCGCAGCCGACTTGTCGACCATCGTCTGATGGGCGTCAGCGACATCTTCGGGCGGCTCGATCTCGTCAAGGCTCTGCGACGCCTCCTGCATCAGGTCGGACGCCTGGTTGAGCCCGTCGGTCATCGCCGGGATGTCCTGTGGATCTGCGAACGCCTGCTGGAGCTCGTTGGTCGACGCCTGGAGGTCGGCCTGGAGCGCCTGCATTGCCGCCTCGTAGTCCGCCTTGGACAGAGCCTCGCCGTTGCCTCCGCCTCCGCCGCCGCAGCCCGCGAGTACGACGACGCCGAGCAGGCAGGCGAGCAAGACGACTGCGTATCTCACGTGACCCTCCAGTCCTCGCGTTGCGTTCGAGGCGGAGCATACGACGTGTGCGGCGGGGGCCGCCGATCGGCCTGCGAGGACTACACTCCGCCCATGGCCAGGACGCCCGTGCTGTCGGGCTTCGAGCTCCCGCTCGAGCCGCGCCTGCCCCGAATCGGATCTGTCGACGAGGTGGCCGTGGAGGAACGCGCGGCGTCGCTGGCCCGCCGTTCGATCAAGCGCGAGTCCAAGCTTTTCGCTCTCGAGCTTGCGATCCGGATGATGGATCTCACGACTCTGGAAGGGCAAGATACGCCAGGAAAGGTTGCCGCCATCTGCTCGAAGGCGGTGCGCCCCGACCCCGCCGATCCGACGATTCCTTCGGTGGCGGCCGTCTGCGTCTATCCCAACCTCGTGCCTGCCGCCGTCGACCGGCTGCGGGGCACGGGCGTGAAGGTGGCGTCCGTCGCCACCGCATTCCCGTCCGGCCAGTCGCCGACCGACATCAAGGTGGCCGAAGCCCAGGAGGTCGTGGCGATGGGCGCCGACGAGGTCGACATGGTGATCGACCGCGGCGCGTTTCTTTCCGGCCGTTTCGCGAAGGTCTACGACGAGATCGTGCGGGTCAAGGAGGCCTGTGGCAACACGCACCTGAAGGTGATTCTCGAGGTAGGGGAGCTCGGCACCTACGACAACGTGCGGCGCGCGTCCATCCTCGCGATCGCTGCGGGCGCGGACTTCATCAAGACGTCCACAGGCAAGCTGCCGCAGGCGGCGACGCTGCCCGTGACGCTCGTGATGCTCGAGGCCATTCGAGACGTCTACGACGAGACAGGGCGCAAGATCGGGATGAAGCCGGCGGGTGGCATCCGCCAGGCGAAGCAGGCGGTGCAGTACCTCGTGCAGCTCTATGAGACGCTCGGCCCCGACTGGCTGACGCCCGATCTCTACCGCTTCGGCGCGTCGACGCTGCTCAACGATGTGCTCATGCAGGTTCGGAAGGAGAGGACGGGCCGCTACCAGAGCCCGGACTACTTCACCGTTGACTGAACTCGAGAGAAAACATAGCGCCGCCCCGGTTCCCTCTACATGGGACTACGCGTCGGCACCGGAAGCGCGAGACATCGTGTCCATCGCCGAGCGCTACGGGTTGTTCGTCGGGGGCCAGTGGGTCGAGCCTCGCTCCGGCGAGTGGTACACGACGATCAGCCCGGCGACGGAGGAGTCGCTCGCCGAAGTCGCGCAGGCCGGGCCCGAGGACGTAGCCCTCGCCGTGGGGGCGGCTCGCGAGGCTTTCGCGAACGGCTGGTCGGGGCTTCCCGGGGCGGAGCGCGCGAAGTACCTGTTCCGTATCGCGCGCATCCTCCAGGAGCGAGCCCGCGAGTTCGCGGTGCTCGAGTCGCTGAACGGCGGCAAGCCCATCCGCGAGTCCCGCGACGTCGACCTGCCGCTTGCGGCCGCGCACTTCTTCTACTACGCGGGGTGGGCCGACAAGCTCGAGTACGCCTTCCCGAACCGAAAGCCGCGGCCGCTCGGCGTGGCCGGCCAGATCATCCCGTGGAACTTCCCGTTGTTGATGCTCGCCTGGAAGATCGCTCCGGCGCTCGCCACGGGCAACACCGTTGTCCTGAAGCCTGCCGAGACGACACCGCTGACGGCGCTCCTCTTCTGCGACGTGCTGCGGCAGGCAGAGCTGCCGCCGGGCGTCGTCAACATCGTCACGGGCGACGGCCGGACCGGGGCCGAGCTCGTGACAGCCGAAGTCGACAAGATCGCGTTCACGGGCTCTACCGAGGTGGGCAAGGCGATCCGGCGGCAGGTCGCCGGCACGGCGAAGAAGCTCACCCTCGAGCTGGGGGGCAAAGCGGCGAACGTCATCTTCGACGACGCGCCGCTCGACCAGGCCGTCGAGGGCATCGTCGACGGCATCTACTTCAACCAGGGCCACGTTTGCTGTGCGGGCTCACGGCTGCTTGTCCAGGAGTCGGTGTACGAGGACGTCATCCGCAAGCTGAAGCGGCGCATGGGCACGCTGCGCGTCGGCGACCCGCTGGACAAGAACACCGACATCGGCGCCATCAACTCGCGGCAGCAACTGGACAAGATCCATGAGCTCGTGCGCGCCGGAGTAGAGGAAGGCGCCGAGATCTACCAGCCGCCGTGCAGGCTGCCGGAGCGCGGTTACTGGTTCGCGCCGGCCGTGTTCACAGAGGTGGCGCAGAGCTATCGCATCGCGCAGGAGGAGATCTTCGGGCCGGTGCTGTCCGTGCTGACGTTTCGTACGCCCGACGAGGCGGTCGAGAAGGCAAACAACACGCCGTACGGGCTCTCGGCGGGTGTGTGGACCGACAAGGGCTCACGGATCCTGTGGATGGCGGAGCGGCTGCGCGCCGGCGTCGTCTGGGCGAACACCTACAACCGCTTCGACCCGGCGTCGCCGTTCGGCGGCTACAAGGAGTCGGGCTTCGGGCGGGAGGGCGGCCTGCACGGGCTCGAGCCGTATCTGGGGTTCGAATGACACAGATTCGGTGCGAGGACGCAGCCCATGCGCGCCTGGATCGTCAGTACGATCGCAGCGGGGAGGAGGCTCGGGCACCTCAAGGGTGTCCCTAGCGGACATGGCCAGACTGCCCGTCAAGAAGACGTACAAGCTCTACATCGGTGGTGAGTTTCCGCGCTCGGAGTCCGGCCGCTCGTACGAGGCGGAGGGCCACAACATCGCCCGTGCGTCGCGCAAGGACCTTCGCGATGCCGTCCGTGTCGCGCGCCAGGCGTTCCCCGGCTGGGCCGGCCGCACTGCCTACAACCGCGGCCAGATCGTCTACCGCGCCGCCGAGATGATGGAAGCGCGCCGTGCCGACCTCGCCGCGGCGGCGTCAGGCGCCAAGGAGGTGGACGCTGCCATCGATCGCCTCGTCTGGTACGCCGGCTGGGCCGACAAGCTCGCGCAGGCGCTCGGCTCTTCGAATCCCGTCGCCGGCCCCTACTTCAACTTCACCGTCCCGGAGCCAACCGGCGTAGTCGGGATCCTCTGCCCGGATGAACCCCCGCTCCAGGGGATCGTCACGCGCATCGCGCCTGCGCTGGTGGCCGGCAACACGGTCGTCGCCGTCGCCTCCGAGAGCCACCCGGTGGCCGCGATCGAGCTCGCCGAGGTGCTCGCCACGTCCGATTTCCCGGCCGGTGTCGTCAACATCCTCACCGGGCCGCAGTCGGAGCTCGCACCGTGGCTCGCGTCCCACATGGACGTCAACGCCATCGACGTCACCGGCGCCAACGGCGACGTGGCCGAGCTCGAGCGCTCGGCCGCGGAGAACGTGAAGCGCGTCGTCAGAGGGACGGCCGACGGCGAAAGCCTGTGGGACATCGGCGCCTTCGTCGAGCTGAAGACCGTGTGGCATCCAATCGGCCGCTGATCGAGGGGCGGCTGTTTTACGCTTCTCCTGTGAATAGCCGGCGGCGGTTGAGTGAGGCGATCTCCGAAGGGGAGGCGATCTCGACGCTCGTTCGTGTCGACGGCGCCGCCGACGCTGCGGCGGCGGAAGCCTCTGGAGCCGAGGGAGTGGCGACCGACGGTGTCGTCGATGACGTACGCGCCGCGACCACGCTGCCGATCCTCGTCGCCGGCGGTACGCCGCAGGAGGCCGGCGCGTCAGGGGCCGACGCCTGGCTGCTCGTGGCAGAGACGGAAGGCGAAGACCTCGAGCAGCACGACGCGGCCGCCCGCGATCTCGGCCTCGAGTGCGTCGTGGACGTCCGTGACGAGGAGGAGCTGGAAGCGGTGCTGGAGCGGATCGACCCGGAGATCGTGCTCCTGTCGCCGCGAGCCGCCGATGAAGAGGACGATGCCGTCGATCGGATTCTCGAGCTGCTCCCCGACGTGCCCGCCGGGAAGCTCGTCGCGGCGGAGCTGGCGTCGGTGACCGAAGGGGACCTGATCGCTCTCGAGCGGGCAGGTGTAGACGCCGTGCTCGTGTCGCGCCTCTAGGAAGCTCCGAGCGGCGCGCCGCTACCCTGTTCCTTCGTGAAGTACGTGGCATTCATCGCGGCACTGGCCCTCGTGTCCGCGGGCTGCGGAGGCGGTGACTACAGCTCGTCGGGAAGCTCGCCGTCCGCATCGGCCGCGGCGGCGGCGCCGTCGTGCCCCAAGGCGTGGAAGGCAGGCTGGCAGAGGCTCGCGGACGAGGTCGGGGCGCCAGTCTATTGCCCCACGTGGATGCCGCCGGAAGTCGACGCGAAGATCAACGGGCGCTACAGGAATGGCCGCTGGGTGGACAAGGACAAGTCGTATCTCGTGAGCTTCCTCTGGCTCGACCAGGACGCTGGAGTCTCACGGGAGGTGCACGTGAACTTCCGTGGCTACCCGGGACAAACCGCGATCCCCAGATGCGAGAGCACGCTCAGCGTCAAGGGCAAGACAACTCGCAAGCCGATCCCGTGCTTCTCCGATCCGCAGCCGAAGAAGCGCCGCCTCGGTGGCATCACCGCGACCGTCTACACCGCCAACCAGGGCATCGACGAGTGGCACGTGCTCTACGCCTGGAAGCGTGACGGCTCGCTGTACACGGTCTCGCAACACCGTGCCTCGCCCTACTCGTACCGGCAGGTCGTCGAGAACCTCGATCGGATGACCAAGGGTCTCGTCTTGCTCCAGCCGACTGCTTGAGAGCCCCTTGCGACTGACCCGACGAAGGCTGCTGGGGTCCGCGGCGGCAGGCGCGCTGGCGGCAGCCGGCATCTACGAGCTCGTCGACCAGCTGGCGGCGTCGCCCGAGCGGAGCGCGAGCGCGACCCTGGGCCCGGAGCAGCACCTGCTCGACGGGTTGCCCGTGGTTGTCGACAACCAGGTTGACGTCGTGGTACCGCCGCTGCACCACCAGGTGGTGACCGCGACGCTCCGCACGGGCGAGAGCGCAGCCGATCTTCAGGCGGCGCAGGCCGAGCTCGAAGCCGCGCTGCGCGGTCTCGACGAGCGCTACGAGCCCACACCGGCCGGACTAGGGGTGACCGTGGCATGGGGGCTGCCGTACTTCCGCCGCTATGTCGCCGCCCAGGCTGGAATACATCTGCCGGTCGACACACGGGCCTCGGCGAAGAGCGGGAAGACCGTGCGTGCTCTCGACAAGGCAGTCCGCTTCCCGAGCGATCCGCCCGAGACGCTGCTGGAGGAGAACGACGTGGCCGTACTGTTGCGCAGCGACTCGCGCGACTCGATTACCGACGGGGCCAACGCCCTGTTCGACGAGCTGGACGGGATGTTCCGTGTGACGAGCATCCGCAAGGGCTTCGCGGGCGGCGGCTTCGACGGCTCGCAGAGCCTGCCCAAGCGGATGGCGATGGCGGCGGGCGTTCCGGGCGCGGATCTCATCCCCGACACCTCGGAGCTCTTCCTTGGCTTTACGTCGACTCAGAAGGCCGGCCTCGGTCCGCCCAAGATCGCGAACTTCGAGACGCTCGGCTACGTCGATCTCGGGCACGCCAAGTACTTCGCACAGGGGACGCACATGCACCTGTCCCACCTGTTCGAGGATCTCGAGAGGTGGTATCTCAACTTCGACCACCGCGAGCGAGTGGACACGACCTTCCGGCCCGGCCTCGACGTTCCCGTGGGCACGCTCACCGTCCCGCAGGGCCCGGACGATGTGCAGACGCCGGCGCAGGTAGCCGCCGGCTACGAGTCGATCCGGCGGATCGGCCACAGCGGGTCGATCCAGCCTTCCTCGAGGCTCGCGGAGGACGTGGCCGGGCCCGACGGCACGCTGTACGCCAAGGGCACGGCAATCCCTCAGCGCGCCGACTTCAACACCCTCGACAACCCGTTCTTCTGGACGGCGCATCCCGACCGCGACCGCTTCGTCCGCGAGCCCGCTGCGGGCCTGCACTTCGTCGTCTTCAACCCCTCGAGCGACGACTTCCGGCGCAACCGGCTGGCAATGGACGGCATCCTGCCCGACGGGACGGTACTGCCTTTCGAGCCGCGCTCCAGGGGACAGGGCTTCAACGCCGTGCTCCAGACGACGCATCGCCAGAACTTCCTGGTGCCGCCGCGAGCCGCATCGTTCGTTCCCGCTCGCTGAGCTTCGAGCTTAGGCGCGAAGCAGCGGCATCGTCAGGCGGCGGCGAAGCCGCCTGTCCGCGGAGCGGACCGGTGGAGGGGGTCTGGGGGAACCGGGAGGTCTCCCCAGCGCTAAATGGCAGCTAGCCGCGAAGAAGCGGCATCGTGAGGCACGTCGGCCCGCCGTCCCCCTTGAGGGAGAGCTCCTTACCCTCGTAGACGAGCACCTCGACGCCGGCCGACGTCAGCCTCGCGCGCGTGACCGGGTTGCCGTTCAGCGCGAGTGCGACGCGTGGAGCGAGCGCGAGCACGTTCGTGCCCATGCTCGAGAACTCCTCGTCGGGCACGGGCACGATCTCGATGCCGCGTTCGTCCAACAGCTGGGCGAGTGCGACGGGAAGTAGCGGCGGATAGGCGACGACAAGATCGGCGTCCAGCGGCGACAGCAGCGAGAGCAGATGCATCACCTCGCTCTCGCCGTGCCAGTGCGGAAGATCGAAGACGTGGACGTCGACGCCGGGAAGCAGCCTCGAGACGGCCCCGATCCCATCAGCGCTTGTCCGGTAGCCGCGGCCCGCCAGCAGGGTTCGCTCGTCGAGGCGGATGAAGTCGCCGCCCTCGGCGACGTCGGGCTCCTCACCGTCCCGGCGACCGGTACGCCGGCTGCCTCGAGGTCCCGCGCGACCCTGTCCGGCTCCAGCCGCCGGCCCTCCTTGCCCGGGCGCAGGAGTATGGCGCCGCGCTCCGTCACGAGCCCTGGGTCGAACGCGTAGATCGCGTCCGGATCGTCGTCGAGCGGCTCCGCGAGCACGACCTCTGCGCCCGCGTCCTCGAGGATGTCGCAAAACGCACCGTGCTCTCGCGAGAGTCGCACCGGGTCCGGCGCGGATCGCCAGCCATACGCTGACCAGCTGTCACACGGCCTGCGTGCGGCGGTCGCACGAGCACGCGCTTCAGCGGCTCGACCATCGAGCGGCATCCGTAGTCAGGCATGAGCGGCCACGCTAGCGCGTACTCCGGGGCGGCGATCGTCCGCACTCGAGCTGTTTTCCTGCCGACGCTCTATCCTCACCGTGCGCCGAAGTGGCGGAACTGGCAGACGCGCCGGACTCAAAATCCGGTGGCCTTCAGGCCGTGTGGGTTCGAGTCCCACCTTCGGCATGCGAGCCCTGCGACCCGCGCGCCCCCGCATCTGATAAGGCGGGTTGCAAGTTCGAGTCGGAGGCCTGATACTTGCTCATCCTGCATCGAGCAATGATCGAGTAGCGAAGGAGGTCACGTGAGGAAGAAGTCAATTTTGCTTGCTGTCCCGGTGGTGGTGGCGGCTATCGCACTCGCGGGTGCGGGCGCCGCGGTGGGCAGCCCGAGCTCCGCGGGGACGCTGCCGTCGTCCTCGTGCGGGCCTCTGTTCTACAAGGGCAAGGGTTCGCCAGATTTGCTCATCGCCACCGACCTGCCTCTGCAGGGCTCGGGGCGGGCGCAGCCCCTGGCGATGCAGAAGGCTGTCCAGTTCGTTCTCAGTACGCAGTACGGGTTCCGAGCCGGTAAGTTCAAGGTCGGCTATCAGGGCTGCGACGACGCGACCGCCCAGACAGCCGGCTGGGACACGGCCAAGTGCTCGGCGAACGCTCGTGCCTACGCCGCGGAGAGGAGTCTCGTTGGCGTAATGGGGACGTTCAACTCGGGCTGCGCGAAGCTGGAGCTCCCGATCCTCAACCGGGCGGGGCCTCTGGCGATGTTGAGCTCGGCGAACACGACGTCGGGATCACCCACTACGCACCGTGGAATGATCCCGGAGAGCCGGGCATCTACTACCCGACTGGGAAGCGCAACTACGCTCGGGTGGCCGCGACCGACGACTACCAGGGCCCGGCAGCGGTCGACATGCTCCAGAGCAAGGCGTTCAAGTTGCCCAGGGCAAGAAGTTCAAGGCCGTCAAGAACGTCTACATCCTCCACGACAACCAGACGTTCGGGAAGGGCGTGGCTCAGGCCTTCGAGATCAAGGCGAAGGCCCGCGGCCTGAATGTGCTCGGCTTCGAGCCTTGGGACAAGAACTCAACGAGCTACGAGGCGATCGGTGAGCGCATCAAGGGGACGAACGCTCAGTCCGTCTACCTCGGTGGCATCGTCTGCAACAACGGCGTCAAGCTGCTGAAGGACCTCCGCGCGGTCCTCGGCCCGGACGTGGTGTTCGTCGGGCCCGACGGTTGGACCGCCGGGCACGCTGGACGCCGGCGCGGCGGCGGAGCGTATGTACATCAGCTACGCCGGCTACCCGCTGGAGAGGCTCGGCGCGGCGGGGCAGAAGTTCATGGCCGCGTTCGCCAAGTACCTGAAGGTCCCCAAGTCCAAGCTGCCGCCGTACTCCGTCTACCAGGCGCAGTCGGCACAGATCATGCTCGACGCGATCTCGCGCTCCGACGGTACGCGTGCATCGGTGACCAAGGAGATGTTCAAGGCCCGCGTGACGAACGGCATCATGGGCACGTTCCACTTCGACAAGAAGGGCGACATTCTGCCCTTCAAGGCGATCAGCTTCGACCAGATCCGGTCGAAGGCCTTCGTGCCCGTGTACGCGGTCATCCTGAAGGCGTAGCGAAAGCTCGAAACGAACGAAACGGTGTGCTGGGGAAGGGCGTGAGTCCTTCCCCAGCCGCTTGAGGAGGCCGGGCTGGTTACCGAGACGGAACGACGACCTGTCAAACCACGGCGCGATCTCGGCGCGATCGCGGTCCAGGCGATCGGGTTCCTGCTGGTTGGCATTGTCGTTCTCTGGCTCGTCGTCAACCTTGTCCAGGACTGGAGCACGTTCTTCCGCTCTTCCAGATCGGGCTGACGAATGGCGCGCTCTACGCCCTCATCGCGCTCGGTTACACGCTCGTCTACGGCATCCTCGAGCTGATCAACTTCGCGCACGGCGACGTCTTCATGATCGGCGGGATGATCGCGGCAACTGTCGCGGTCGACATGTTCGGGCTGACGGACAACCCGAGTCTCGGCAGCCTGATCCCTGCGATCTTCGTGGCGCTCGCGCTCTCGATGGCGGGCTGCGGTCTCCTCAACGCCACGATCGAGCGGGTCGCCTACAAGCCGCTCCGGCGCGCGCCGCGTCTCGTGCCGCTGATCACCGCGATCGGGATGTCCTTCATCCTCGAAGACATCGCGCTGATCTGGAAGGGCGCACAGCCTGTCTCGCTCCCGGCGCAGACGCTGCCGAGCGGCACGATGTTCACCATCGGCACCTGCCCGAACTGCGTCGAGATCGCCTGGAGCCGGCTGTTCATCCTCCTGATCACCGTGCCCACGCTGATCGGGCTCGTCTGGCTCGTGCGCTTCACGCGTCAAGGGAAAGCGATGCGTGCCACTGCTCAAGACAAGGACGCGGCGGCGATGATGGGCATCGACGTCAACCGCACGATCTCGTTCACGTTCCTGATCGCCGGCGTCCTTGCTGGTGGAGCGGGAACGCTGTTCGCGTTCTACTTCACGACGATTCGCTACGACACTGGGTTCACGATCGGCTCTGATCGCGTTCACGGCGGCGGTCCTCGGAGGGATCGGCAACCTCGCGGGGGCCGTCCTCGGTGCGGTGCTGATCGGTCTCGTCCAGGCGTTCAACGAGGGCCTCACCTGGCACTCCCCTGGGCCTGCCTGGACGGAGGGGATCGTCTTCACGATCTTGATCCTCATCCTCGTCTTCCGGCCTCAGGGGCTGCTCGGCGAGCAAACGCCCGAGGGAGGCTAGGGCGTGGCTCGGCTGAAGCTTCGGGCAGCGCGCGTCTTCGGCAACGGAGAGCGGTCTCGATGCGGCGGGCATCAAGAGCCGCTCCCTCCGACGCGCGGTGCCCCCGCTTGTGATCGCGGCCGTCGTGATCCTCGTCGCTTGGCTGCTCGGCGTGCCGCCGCACCCCACGGCGATGGTTCTGCTCGCGGTCGCCTACGTCCTCTACCTGCTGCCGACCCGTGTGCGGCGGATAGCGTTGCCGGTGACCGTACTGGGCATTGCTCTTGCCTACCCGATCGTGTGGGCCAACGACCAGGCCGACCAGGATCGTGGCTGTTCCAGCTCCCGATCTTCAGCCAATTTCCCGTCATGGACACGATGGTCGCGATGGTGATCTTCGCGATGATGGCGATCGGGCTGAACATCGTCGTCGGCTACGCTGGGCTGCTCGATCTCGGCTACGTCGCCTTCTACGCGATCGGCGCCTACACTGCGGGCTGGCTCGCCTCGCCGCACTTCCAGCCCGGCGCTGGCCTCGCAGGTGCAACGTCGACGGCGCTCGGGCATCCCCCCCGGGGTCGGCGGCATCCACATCTCGATCTGGCTCGTGCTGATCATCGCGGGGTGCGTCACCGCGCTCTTCGGCATGCTCATCGGGCTGCCCACGCTCCGACTGCGGGGGGACTACCTCGCCATCGTCACCCTGGGTTTCGGGGAGATCGTCCA
The DNA here is from genome assembly GCA_963711315.1 of uncultured Actinomycetes bacterium. Classification (GTDB taxonomy): domain Bacteria; phylum Actinomycetota; class Thermoleophilia; order Gaiellales; family Gaiellaceae; genus PALSA-612. The sequence goes on along the minus strand of CAVQDQ010000003.1, from coordinate 359,282 downwards.
CGTTGCCGCGGTGAACGGCGACCAGGACGGGCTGAGCAAGCTCATCGACCACCAGACCCCTTCGACCTCACGAACGGCCCGGTCGGCATCGTTCCGGTCGACCCGCCCGGATTTGGCAACTGGCTCTCCGACCATCTCGGGTTGCCGTACAACTTCGTCGAGGCGCAGGGCACGTACGTCAACTTCATCGACCTCATGTACTGGACGGCGATCGGTCTCCTGGTGATCACGATCTTCTGCAGCATCCGTCTGCGCGACTCGCGGCTCGGCCGGGCCTGGATCGCCATCCGTGAGGACGAGGTCGCCGCGGCGGCGATGGGCGTCCCGCTCATGCGCACGAAGACGTGGGCCTACGCGGGTGGTGCGTTCTTCGGCGGGATTGCGGGAGCCTGGTACGGCTCCTTCAAGGTCGGCGTGTTCCCCGACGACTTCTTCTTCGGCATCTCGATCTTCATCCTCTGCATGGTCATCCTGGGCGGGATGGGGAACGTCTGGGGCGTTATTGCCGGCGCTGCCTTCCTCACGTATCTCAACACCGAAGGGCTGTCGAACATGTCGGGCTGGTTCAACGATTGACTTCCGTGCCTTCAAGTGCGATCCGAACCTGCAAGACCAGTCGAAGGCGATCAGCCATGGCTGCCTCAACGCTCCGCTCTTAGCTACTGGCATCTACGGGACGATCCTCGTGCTCGTGATGCTCTTCCGGCCGCAGGGCCTCATCCCGGAGGCGCGCCGCAAGCTCGAGTTCGAGACGGGCGTGCGCGACGAGCCGCTGATGGACGTCCGGCACGCGCCCGAGGAGTAACAGATGGACGAGCCTCTGCTGCACACGATCGAGCTGCGCAAGGAGTTCGGCGGCCTGGTCGCGGTCAACGACGTGGACTTCGTCGTTCCGCGCGGAGCGATCGTGAGCCTGATCGGCCCGAACGGTGCCGGCAAGACGACGTTCTTCAACATGATCACGGGCGTCTACAAGCCGACGGCCGGCAACGTCGTCTTCGAGGGCGTCGACATCGCCGGCCTGCCCCCGCACTCCGCCACCGAACGGGGCATCGGCCGCACCTTCCAGAACATCCGGCTGTTCCAGCAGATGACGTCGGTCGAGAACGTCCTCGTCGGCATGCACAGCCGTCTCAAAGGCGGCGTCATCGGCAGCATCCTCGGCACGCCGCGGGTGCGGCGTGAGGAGCGGGAGGCGCGCGAACGCGCGCTGGAGCTCCTCGACTACTGCGGTCTCCAGGGTGTCTACGACGACTACGCACGCAACCTCTCGTACGGTGACCAGCGTCGCCTCGAAGTGGCTCGTGCGCTCGCCACCCAGCCGAAGCTGCTGCTGTTGGACGAGCCCACGGCGGGCATGAATCCACAGGAGACCCTCGAGTTCGTCACCTTCGTGCGCAAGGTGCGGGACGAGAAGAAGCTCGCCATCCTGCTGATCGAGCACGACATGAAGGTCGTCATGGGCGTCTCCGAACGGATCACCGTGCTCGACTACGGGGAGAAGATCGCGGAAGGGACGCCGCAAGAAGTGCAGGGTGACCCGCGGGTCATCGAGGCGTACCTCGGGACGGCGGCGGTGCAATGAACGGGCCGGAGACGATCCTCGAGCTCGAGAACGTGCGCACGTTCTACGGGACGATCGAGGCGCTCAAGGGCATCTCGATGTTCGTCCGCGATGGCGAGATCGTGACGCTGATCGGCGCGAACGGCGCGGGCAAGTCGACGACGCTCCGGTCGATCAACGGCCTCAACCAGCCCCGCCACGGAACGATCGCGTTCATGGGCGAGGACATCACGCATAGGCCGGCGCACGCCATCGTGCGCATGGGCATTTCGCAGTCCCCTGAGGGCAGGAAGCTCTTCCCCAGGATGACCGTCACTGAGAATCTCGAGATGGGCGCGTTTCAGCGCTCCGACAAACAGGGGATCCAGGAGGACATGCAGCACGTCTTCGAGCTCTTCCCGCGTCTCGCTGAGCGCCGGAGCCAGAAGGCGGGGACGATGTCGGGCGGTGAGCAGCAGATGTGCGCCATCGGGCGCGCGATGATGGCGAGACCGCGGCTGCTCATGCTCGACGAGCCGTCGATGGGCCTCGCACCGATCTTCGTCGACCGGATCTTCGAGACGATCGTCTCCATCAACAAGGAGGGAACGCCGATCCTCCTCGTCGAGCAGAACGCCCTCATGGCGCTCGACGTTGCCGATCGAGGCTACGTGCTGCAGACGGGCAAGATCGTCCTCGAGGGTCCGCGCCGACGAGCTTCGCGCAGACGAGCAGGTGCAGAAGACGTACCTCGGCGTGGAGTAACGACGCACGCGGGCGCACGGGCGCGTTCATACTTCAGCAACCACGAGCGAGGGAGGTTTCGATGCGCAAGAGCCTGTTCGCCGTTGTCGCAGCCGCGATCGCCGCGGTTGCGGTGACGAGTGCGGCTGCCCGGAGCGGCAGCACTATCACGCCACCGCCGAGCATCAAGGCGGCGGGCAAGATCGTCTGGTGCGTCGGATGTCACCTACCCGCCCGAGGAGTACTACCAGGGCTCGACGGCGATCGGATCCGACATCGACATCGCCGCCGCCGTCGCGAAGCTGATGGGCGTGAAGTCCGCAGTCAAGAACACGAGCTTCGACTCGATCATCCCCGCGCTGCTCACGAAGAAGTGCGACGCGATCATCAGCGGCATGAACGACACGCCCGAGCGGCGGAAGCAGGTGAACTTCGTCGACTACCTGAAGGTCGGCCAGTCGATCACCGTCAAGAAGGGCAACCCGCTGCACATCTCGTCGCTCGCCAGCCTGTCCGGTCACCGTGTCTCCGTCGAGTCGGGACGACGAACCGCGACTTCCTCGATCGCGACGTCGAAGAAGCTCGTAAGCAGGGCAAGACGGCGATCACGATCGTCACCTTCCCGAAGGACACGGACTCCTTCGCGGCGCTCCTCGCCGGCAGGGTCGACGCCTACTACGCGGACGCACCACCTGCGGCGTACTACGCGAAGAAGAACCCGACGAAGGTCCAGATCGCCGGCAACCCGATCGCCCCGTTCCCGATCGGCATCGCCATTCGCAAGAACGATCCGCTGCGAGCAGCCGCGGCCAAGGGAATCGCGGCACCTCTACAAGGACGGGACGATGAAGAGGATCGTCGCCAAGTGGGGGATGACGAACGCAGTGGTCCTGCTCAAGAAGTAGCGAGCGCACGCATCGATGCTGGCTTCGGTCGAATGGCACGTGGTCTGGGAGCGGCTCTTCCACCCAGACCACGTGTTCCTGCGCGCGCTCTGGACGACGATCTACATCGCGGTCACGCGCCCAGATCCTCGGCGTCGTGCTGGGCTTGCTCGCCGCGCTCGCGCGGATGTCGAAGCTCGCACCGCTGCGGTGGCTCTCCGGGTTCTACGTGCTCATCTTCCGGGAACGCCGTTACTCGTGCAGTTGTTCTTCATCTACTTCGGCATCAACCTGCTCTTCGGCCCCGGCTTCTTCTTCGGCCACGACCTGATCCCGACGACGGCGAACTTCGGTCTCTTCACGCTCGACGGAGCGATCATCGCCGGGATCCTCGCCCTCGGCATCAACGAAGGCGCGTACATGAGGGAGATCATCCGAGCAGGCATCGACGCGATCGAGAAGGGCCAGATGGAGGCGGCACGGTCGCTCGGGATGACCCAACGGCTGGCGATGCGCCGCATCGTCCTGCCGCAGGCCGCCCGGGTGATCGTGCCGCCGCTCGGCAACGAGTTCAACGCCATGCTCAAGAACACGTCCTAGTCTTCACGATCGGCGTCTACGAGATGTTCTCCGATGCGGAGATCCACTACGCGACGAGCTTCCTTCCGGTCGAGTACTTCGGGGCGGTCGCCATCTGGTACCTCGTCTTGACGACGGTCTGGACGCTGATCCAGTCACAGATCGAACGCAAGCTCGCTGTCAGTGACCGTGGAGAGGAGCTCACTCTGTGGGAGAGGTTGACGGACGCATGGACGCCGATGACGGCGTGGGCGCGCGGAGCACGCTGACCGGCTCCGGTCGTTCGCGCAGTCGACGTCCACAAGCGGTTCGGCCGCCTCGAGGTGCTGAAGGGCGTCGATCTCGAAGTCGAGCGGGGTGAAGTCGTCTGCGTCATCGGCCCGTCTGGATCGGGCAAGTCGACGCTCCTCCGCTGCATCAACCATCTCGAGAAGATCGACTCGGGTCGCATCGAGGTCAACGGCCGTCTGATCGGCTACCGGGAGAAGAACGGCAAGCTCGTCGAGGACTCGGAGAAGAACATCGCCCGCCAGCGTGCGGAGATCGGCATCGTCTTCCAGCGCTTCAACCTCTTCCCGCACAAGACGGCCTTCGAGAACGTCATCGAAGCGCCGATTCACGTACGGCGGCTGCCCAAAGCGCAGGCGACGATAGCCGCGGAAGTCCTGCTCCGGCGCGTCGGGGTCGACGACAAGCGCGACGTCTACCCGGGCAAGCTCTCCGGGGGCCAGCAGCAACGAGTGGCGATCGCGCGCGCGCTGGCCATGAACCCGGCGCTCATGCTCTTCGACGAGGCGACGAGCGCACTCGACCCGGAGATGATCGGCGAGGTGCTCGAGGTGATGGAGGAGCTCGCCCGAGAAGGAATGACGATGATCGTCGTCACGCACGAGATGGGCTTCGCCAGAAAGGCGGCCGACCGCGTCGCGATGATCGACGAGGGCAGGATCATCGAGCAGGGCCCGCCGGAGCACTTCTTCATTGCGCCGGAGCACGAGCGAACGAAGCAGTTCCTCTCCAAGATTCTCTAGCCGACGCGAAGGGGGCAGTACGGAGGGGCGAGCAAGAAGCCGATTCTCGCCCGTCCCTCGGACAGCCCAAGCGCGAGCGAAAGGGCGGTGCCTGCGCTCCGCGCCGGCACGAAGCCGAAGTGCCGCGCCCCAGCTGCGTCGCGGCAGCCGCCGACGATCACCGTTCCCAGCCGATCGGTCTGCTGCCGCACCACCGACCAGTCGGCGTACGGCAGCAGCGGATGGCACGCACGGCCGGCGCGATAGCGCGTCGAGCGCGTGAGGGTCGGCCGCCGCGGTCTGCTCCGCCTCGGCGACGACCGACGGATCGAGCCCGCCCCGGGTGGCGTGGAAGAACGCCCGGTACGGCTGTTGCGTCGGATGCGAGAAGCGGCGGTGGAAGCGGTGGAGCAGAATCGCGGTGCCGCCTTCGACGACGGGCGGGGACTCGCGCCATAGGCGGAGCGCAAGACCCAGCCCGAGGTAGGCGGCCAGCAAAGGATTCGGCCGCTCGCGCGGAAGGTACGGCGTCGTGCGGGGATGCCGACGCAGATCGCGTCGAGCGGCGCGTCGAGCTCGATCGCGCGCAGGTCGATCGAACGCAGCAGCGCCTCGGCGTGCGCGACGGACGGCGGCCCGGCGAACACCCCGGCGGCAGTGATCGCCTCGGGGAGCGCCCGGATGATGCGCAGCCTGACGAACCCGGGCAGCAGCCGGAAGAGCTGCGCAAGCACGCGACGCAGCGATGCGCTCCCCGGCACGCCGGTCGTACGGGTAACCGAACGCCGTATCGGCGATCCTCGGCTGGTCGAGAGCGAGTGAGACGCCGAGCAGCGCCACGCGTCGTGCGAGCGCCTCTTCGACGGCGAGTGCTGCTCGCCATCCCGGCGAGCCGCTGGGCTCGAGCAACGAACGCGCCTCGGCATTTCGTGTGGCGTCGGGCCCTCCACACGACAGCAGAACGCCTGGCCCGCCGTTGACGACCGTCTCGGCGGCGCTTACGCACACGACCACGTCCGCGTCCACGAGCTCGCGCGCGACGCTGCAGCGGCCTGGCCCTCGTATCCACGCCGATCTCGACCAGCTCGGGCTCCTCGACGTCGTGGACGACCACCCTGCCGTAGAACGCGCGCGCGAACGCCGGCGCGAAGAGCCGGTCGAGGTCCCGGCGGCCCGGGCGTCGCCCGAGCCCTGCCGTGACGAGGATCGTCTGCCGCTCGTCGGGAATACCCAGGTTCCGCAGCTCCTGCACGGCGGCCCCGATGGCAGCGCGCCGAGCGTCGACAGGCGCACTCGGAAGAGGCAAAGACTGGCACGTCGGCCACGATCGTGGCCCGCCCGCCCCTCGGCACGATGCCCGCGAGCGGAGGACCAGAAAGTGGAAAGCGAACCGCGTCGCGCACCGCCGCACCGACGTCAGTGATCGCCTGCGAGGCCGGCTCCGGAGGCACCAACACCACGGCGTCGTCCGGCCCGTCGACGACGAGCAGTCGGGTGCCCGAGAGGAGCGGGATGCGCACAGGCGCAGACTAGACTCGGCGAGGTGAGCCCCAAGACGATCACCGGCGAGGAGCTCGACCTCGACGACGCGCCGGCGCGCGACGCCGACCTCTTCCTCGTCGACGGCAACAACCTCGCCTACAGGGCGTACTTCGCGCTGCCCGAGGAGCTCGTGACGAGCGACGGCTTCCCCACGAATGCGCTGCTCGGCTTCACGAACATGCTCGTCAAGCTCCTGTCGGACTACCGTCCGCGCGGCGTCGCCGTGGCCTGGGACACGAAGCCCGTGCACCGGACGGCGATCTCGGGCGAGTACAAGTCCGACCGCCGGCCGATGCCCGATCTGCTGCGCGAGCAGTTTCCGTACTTCAAGCCGATCGTGGAGGCGTTCGGCTACCGCAACCTCGAGTTCGAAGGCTGGGAGGCGGACGACGTCATCGCCACGCTCGCCACCCGGGCCGACGAGGCGAGCCTCGCCACGTGCGTCGTCTCCACCGACCGCGATGCGTTCCAGCTCGTGACGGAGAACGTCTGCCTGATGATGACGCCGCGTGGCGTCGCCGACGTCCACGTCTACACGCCCGAGCGCGTCACCGCCCGCCTGGGCGTGCCGCCGGAGAAGGTTCCTGACCTGATCGGCCTCAAAGGCGACACATCCGACTCGATCGCAGGCGTGCCCGGCATCGGCGACAAGACCGCGGCGCAGCTGATCCAGCAGTTCGACTCGGTGGACGGCGTGCTCGACCACGTCGACGAGCTCTCGCCCGCGCGCGCGAAGTCGCTCCGTGAGCACGCCGACCAGGCACGGGAGTCGAAGGTGCTGGCGACGATGCGCCGGGATCTCGATATCGACTGCGATCCCGCCGAGCTCGTGCTGGCGCCGCCCGACCGGTCCGAGCTGCAGGAGATGTTCCGCCGCTTCGAGTTCCGCGCGCTGTTGCAGCGGTTGGACCAGCTGGACGAGGCCCTCCCGGCGGCCGAAAGGCCAGCCGTGGTCGGGGAGGAGCTGCCCTGGCGGGAGGGCGAGCCGCCCGAGACATCGGGACTCTTCGGCTACGCCGCGGACGGCGACCGTAGTGCGTTCGCGCTGGAGGACGAGGTGGTGGTGTCACCACGACCGCAGCGCGTCGACGGCGAGATCGCGGCCCACGATGCCAAGCCACTTCGTGTCTCGGCGGCCGACGACACGTTGCTCGCTGCGTACCTGATCGAGCCCGGACGCACGGCGTACGAGCTCACCGACCTCGCCGCCGAGTACGGGATCGCACTCGATCCCTCCCCCACCGCCGAGGAGGAGACCGAGGCGCTCGTCCGCCGCGCGGCGCTGCCGTTGCGGCTGGCTCCCCTCATGCGCGCCCGCCTCGCCGAGCGCGACCTCGTCCCGCTGTACGAAAACATCGAGCTGCCCCTCATAGACGTGCTGGCGCGAATGGAAGACGCCGGTGTCCGCATCGACACGTACCGCATGGGGGAGATCACCGCCCGGCTCCGCGAGCGTGTCGAAGAGCTCGAAGGACGCGCGTACGAGCTGGCGGGCGAGGAGTTCATGCTGGGCTCGACGCAGCAGGTCGCACGAGTCCTCTTCGAGCAGCTGGGACTGACGCCTGGGCGCAAGGGAAAGACGGGCTACTCCACCGACACGCGCGTCTTGCAGACGATTCGGGAGGAGCACGAGATCGTGCCCGTGATCGAGGAGTGGCGAGAGCTCACGAAGCTCGTCAACACGTATCTCGGGCCGCTGCCCGAGCTGCTCGGGGAGGACGGCCGGTTGCACACGACGTTCAACCAGGCAGTCGCCGCCACCGGCCGTCTCTCCACGTCCAATCCGAATCTCCAGGCGATTCCCGATCCGTACGGAGCTGGGTCGTGAGATCCGCTCCGCCTTCGTGGCGGAGGAAGGAAGCAAGCTGCTCTCCGCCGACTACTCGCAGATCGAGCTACGCATCCTCGCCCACGTCTCGGGCGAGCCGAAGCTGAGGGACGCGTTCGCGGCGGGCGAAGACATCCACGCGGCGACCGCCGCCGAGGTGCTGGGCCGGGAGCCTTCGGCGTTGACGAAGGACGAGCGCGCCATCGCGAAGATGATCAACTTCGGCATCGTCTACGGGATCTCCGCGCACGGCCTCTCGCAGAACCTCCAGATCCCGCGCGAGGAGGCGCAGACGTACATCGACACGTATCTCGCGCGCTTCCCGCACGTGCAGGACTTCATCGCCCGCACGATCGAGCAGGCGACCGTCGACGGCTACGTCACGAGCCTGCTCGGCCGGCGCCGGCCGGTGCCCGAGATCCGGACGTCGAGCCGCCAGACACGAATGCTCGGGGAACGGCTGGCCGTGAACTTCGTGATGCAGGGCTCCAACGCCGACATCATCAAGGTGGCGATGATCGGCATCGATCGGCGCCTACGAGACGAGGGGCGGTCGGCGCGACTCGTCCTCCAGGTGCATGACGAGCTGCTGCTCGAGGTGCCTGAGGCCGAGGTTCGCGACGTACGAGCCATCGTCTCCGAGGAGATGTGCGGCGCCTTCGAGCTCGACCCGCCGCTCGCCGTCGACGTCGGCGTCGGCGAGAACTGGGCCGAGGCGAAGGACTAGAGCTCCAGCGTCTCCCCGTCTTCAGGCACGAGCACATCGGGAAGGGCCGCGCGTAGCGCAGCGCGCGTCAGGTGGCAGTGATTGAGCGCCTCCATGTGCACGCAGACCACCGTCTCCACCCGCGAAGCCACCTCTCGCACGTCGTCTATCCCCATCACGATCAGCCCGCCCTCCGTGAACTCCGCGCCGCCGGCGTTGACGACCGCCACGCGCGGCCGGTAGCGCTCGATCGTCTCGGCGACCGCCTCGTACCAGACGGTGTCTCCGGCGAGGTAGAGGCCGTCGAGGAGAAAGCCGCTGACGGGCGCGAGCAGCTCGGCAATCCTCCCCGAACCATGGCGGGCCGGCGTTCGCGCGATCCGTATGCCCTCCCATTCGACCTCGTCCTCGACGGGCTGAGCGTCAAGGCCGACCGTGCGGAGTGCCTCCGCGTCTTCGGGCTGGCAGAAGACGGGCACGCTGCGCGGAAGCAGCTCCTCGGCGCGTGCGTCCAGGTGATCGCGATGACGGTGCGTGACGAGGATGGCGTCGAGGCCCTGAACAACTCGCTCAGCGGGGAAGGGCAGCGGCACCGTCGGGTTGGCCACGGGATTCCTCGTGTTCTCGATCGGGGGCCGGGTGTCCGCGTCGTCGAGCATCGGATCGACGAGGAGTCGCTTTCCCGCCAGTTCGACGATCAGCGTCGCGCTTCGGACGAGCGTCAGCCGCATGTCCGCTGTTCTACAGAGATTTGCGGCCGCGCGAAGCTATACTGACCGGCCTTTTCGCATGGCCAACGAGACCATCGACACCGAAGCAAGTACCGCAGAGCCTGGAGTCTGGACCACCGGTCCGGACGGAGAGCTCGTCCCCGACTACGACGCGACCTTCCCGGAGATCACGGAAGGCGAGGTCGTCCACGGCACTGTCGTCCGGGTGGACAAGGACGAGGTGCTCGTCGACATCGGCTACAAGTCGGAAGGGGTGATCCCCTCCGCCGAGCTGTCGATCCGCCGCTCGATCAATCCGGACGACGAAGTTGGTGTCGGCGACGAGATCGACGCGCTCGTGCTCACGAAGGAGGACGCTGAAGGCCGCCTGATCCTCTCGAAGAAGCGTGCCCGCTTCGAGCTCGCCTGGAAGGAGATCGAGCGCAAGGCCGAGAGCGGCGAGCCGATCACGGGGCGCGTGATCGAGGTCGTGAAGGGCGGGCTGATCCTCGACCTCGGTGTGCGCGGCTTCCTGCCCGCATCGCTCGTCGACATCCGCCGTGTCCAGGACCTCGACGAATTCCTCGGTCAGGAGCTCCGCTGCAAGGTGATCGAGCTCAACCGCTCGCGCAACAACGTCGTGCTGTCGCGGCGCGCTGTGCTCGAGGACGAGCGCAAGGAGATGCGCCAGGCCATCCTCGACCGCCTGAGCCCTGGGGATGTCGTCGACGGGCAGATCTCCAACATCGTCGACTTCGGTGCCTTCGTCGACCTCGACGGCATGGATGGCCTGATCCACATCTCCGAGCTGTCGTGGGGCCACGTCAACCACCCTTCGGAGGTGCTCGAGATCGGCCAGGACGTCAAGGTCAAGGTGCTGGATATCGACCGCGAGCGCCAGCGCATCTCGCTCGGGCTCAAGCAGACCCAGAGCGATCCCTGGCAGCAGGTGCTCGACGGCTACTCCCTGAACGACGTCGTCGACGGCAAGGTCACGAAGGTCGTCACGTTCGGCGCCTTCGTCGAGATCCTGCCGGGCGTCGAGGGCCTCGTGCACATCTCGGAGCTCGCGCAGCACCACGTCGAGAATCCCCGCGAGGTCGTTGCCCAGGGCCAGGCCGTCCAGGTGAAGATCATCGAGATGGACGCCGAGCGCCGGCGCCTCTCGCTGTCGCTGAAGCGGGTGGAAGACAGCGAGACGGGTCAGCCGCGGGCAGAAGACGCGCCTCCGCTCGCCCTCTCGGAAGAGGTCTTTTCGGAGGAATCCGCGGCGCCCGAGGTCGAGGCCGAGGATGTTGACGAGCCCGAAGAGCCAGTTGCCGAGGCTGAACAGCCAGCTGCCGAGGCCGAAGAGCTCACCGTCGAGTCCGAGGCCGAGGCGGTAGCCGAGGCGACGGCCGAAGAGCCGGCCGGCGAGAGCTCAGACGAAGACGACAAAGACGCCGGTTAGGGTCGCCCTCACCGGCGGCATCGGCGCCGGCAAGAGCGAGGCGCTGGAGGCATTCCGCCGTCACGGCGCGGCAGTTCTCTCCTCGGATCAGGTCGTCCACGACCTCTACGCAGAGGATTCCGATGTCAGAGCCGCTCTCGAGCAGCGCTTTGGCACGCTCGACCGCGCGCTCATCGCCGAGCGCGTCTTCGGGGACACCGACGAGTTGGCGTGGCTCGAGCAGTTGCTCCATCCGCGCGTCCGCGAACGGTACGCAGCCTGGCTTGCAGGCGTCGATGCGTCTGTCGCCGTCGTCGAGATTCCACTTCTCTACGAGACGGGGGCGGATGTGCTGTTCGATGCCGTCGTCGTGATCACGGCGTCCGAGGAGCTGCGGGCATCGAGGAGGGGTGAGTCGGTGGCCGAACGATCGCCCCGACTGCTCCCCGACGACGAAAAAGTGCGCCGTTCTAGCTATTCCTACGTGAACGACAGCTCGCTTGAGGAGCTCGATGCCTTTGTGCAAGCCGTTTTGGGGCGACTTCGAAGTGACATTGAAATTGATGCTTGACAACCGCCAGAGTGATGTCATAATGACATCAACATGCAGTTGTCAGTACACATCGAAGCGCTCCTGTCAGACCTCAGCTCCATGGGCTCCCTGGGCGACGAGAACGTCGCCCAGGCCGCCGAGCGGCTGAGTCAGGCACTCCAGGGGTCGGCGCGGCTGAGGCTGCTCGACCTCCTCTCGGAGGTGACGCTCGAGGTGTCCGACCAGCTTCCTTCGGGCCACGTCGAGATTCGGCTCGCCGGGCAGGAGCCGTCCCTCGTGTACGTCGAGGACGACCGGCAGCAGGCAGAGCCCGCCGCGCCCGATGACGGCATGACTGCTCGTATCTCGCTGCGGCTGCCGGAAGGACTGAAGGCGGCTATCGACGCGGCGGCGGCGCGCGAAGGGATCTCCGCCAACACATGGCTCGTACGGGAGCTGAAGCGCGCCGTGCATCGAGGAAGCGTTCACAAGGGCTTCGGCAGCGGCCTGACCGGGTTCGCAGAGGCCTAGGACAAGGAGGAGAGATGGACCTTCGGCACACATATCCCGACTACGTGAAGTTGCTCGGCGACCGCATGCCGCCGAAGCACGACCCGGCCGTCCGGGTTCGCAAGCCCAGGGGCACACGCGGGTGGCGGCGATGAGGCGAGAGGCATTCCCCGTCGAGGGCCCGGTGGCGCTCGTCGTCCGGGCCCCGGCGGGAACGATCGAGATCGACGCCACCGACGTGTCCGAGGCGGTCGTCGAGCTCGAGGCGCTGCGCGGCAGTGCCGAAGGACCTGTCCACGACGCAATCGTCGAGCTACGCCCTGGCAGCAATCGCGCCGAGCTGCTCGTCGACATCCAACACGGCTTTCAGGTCGGTGGCCGGCGGGGCCCCCGGCTCAGCATCGTCTTTGGACAAGGTCCATCGGTTCGCGCGGGTATCCGTGTCCCGGCCGGCTCCTCCGTCGAGGTCGTGTCGGAAGCCGCGGATGTCAACGCGACGGGCCGGTTCGACCGTGCCGAGGTGAAGACCGCGGCCGGCGATGTCCGGCTCGACGAAGTCGAGGGTGACGTCCGGGTCAAGTGCGTCTCAGGGGACGTCACCCTCGGCACCGTCGGCGGCGAGGCGAACGTCAACTCGGTCTCGGGTGACGCGACGATCGGCCATGTCTCCGGGCCCGCCGTTCTCCATTCCGTCTCCGGCGACATCGAGCTCAGTGAGGCCGGGAGCTCGATTCAGGCGAAGACGATCTCCGGCGACGTGCGTATCGGCTCGGCGACCCAGGGAAAGGTGGCGCTGCAGTCCGTCTCCGGCGACCTGACGGTCGGCCTGCGCAGCGGTTCGAAGCTCTGGGTCAACGCGCGTTCGACCAGCGGCGAGACGACTTCGGAGCTCGAGGTGCGCGACGAGCCGCCCGCGAACGGCGGCCCGCTCGTCGAGCTGCAGGCGAAGTCGTTGTCGGGAGACATCCGCATCCACCGCGCGTGACGCGGTAGACCGCGTCAAGGGAGGGGGAAATGCGCACGATCTGGCCCAAGGGCGGCCTCTGGCGGCACTCCGACTTCCTGAAGCTCTGGTCGGCGGAGACGATCAGCCAGTTCGGATCGCAGGTGGGCCAGTTCGCGCTGCCATTCGTTGCGATCGTGACGCTTGACGTCAGCGCGTTCCAGGTGGCGCTCCTGGGGATCGTCGAGTTCGCGCCGTTCATCCTCGTCAGCCTGCCGGCCGGTGTCTGGGTCGACCGGCTACCGCGGCGGCCGATCCTCATCGTGGGGGATCTCGGGCGCGCAGCAATGCTGGCGACGATCCCGCTCGCTTATGCGTTCGACGCGCTCACGATCTGGCAGCTCTACGTCGTCGGCTTCGTCGTGGGCGTGCTGACGGTGTTCTTCGACGTCGCGTACATGTCATATCTCCCGTCGCTCGTGTCACGCGATCAGCTCGTCGACGGCAACTCGAAGCTCGAGATCTCGCGCTCGGGCGCCCAGCTCGCGGGCCCGGCGCTCGCAGGGGTGCTCGTACAGGCGATTACGGCACCGTTCGCCATCTTCGTCGACGCCGTGAGCTTCGTCGCGTCTGGCCTCTTCGTCTTCAGGATTCGGAAGCAGGAAGACGTCTCCGCCCGTGATGAAGGGCGCTCTGCCCCCGCGGGCATGCGGGCGGAGCTGGCGGAAGGGTTGCGCTACGTGCTCGGGCACCGGTACCTGCGCTGGATCGCGGCGTCGACGGCGATGTTCAACTTCTTCGGCAACGTCATCTGGACGATGTTCCTCGTGTACGCGGTCCGCGAGCTCGGGCTCAGCGCGGGAACGATCGGCGTGATCTTCGCGATCGGCAACGTCGGCTACCTCGTCGGAGCCCTGACCACGAGTCGAGTTGCCGCGAAGCTCGGTGTGGGGCCGTCGATCGTCCTCGGTGCCGCCTCGGGCATCGCTGTCCTGCTCGTGCCGCTCGCCCCCGAGAGCGGTCCCGTTCCCTACCTCCTCGCCGCGCAGGTGATCATGAGCTTCGGAGTCGTGCTCTACAACGTCACTCAGGGCAGTTTCCGTCAGGCGATCACACCCGAGCGGCTCCAGGGCCGCATGAACTCCGTGATGCGATTCATCGTCTGGGGCGTGATGCCGCTCGGCATGCTCGTGGGTGGCCTCATTGCCTCGGTCGTCGACCTGCGCGCTGCGATCTGGGTGGGCGCGATCGGCATGTCGTTCGCGTTCCTGCCGGTGCTGCTGTCGCCGGTGCGATCGCTCCGAGAGATGCCGCAGCAGGTGGGTGATCCACTGGCTGAGGCTGAAGGCGACGGCGGTAGGCTGCTGCCCGGACAGATGCCGGCCGTCGAGGACGTCTCGTGAAGGAGCGTTCGCCGCTCCTTCAGCGGTCCATTTTCGCCCTGCTCAGCGCCGAGATCATCTCCTCGCTCGGCGCCCAGATGACGTTCCTCGCGCTGCCGTGGTTCGTGCTGACGACGACCGGCTCGACGACCCGGATGGGGATCGTCCTTGCAGCCGAGTTGCTTCCCATCGCGCTGCTCGGCATTCCCAGCGGCACCGTCGTCACACGTCTCGGTGCGGTGAAGGCGATGCTCGTCTGCGACCTCGCCCGCATACCGCTGATGGTGTCCATCCCCCTGCTGTACGAGGCGGGGCTGCTCTCTTTTCCCCTGTTGCTCGTGCTCGTCTTCGTGCTCGGATGCTTCATCGCGCCGTACTTCTCCGCCCAGCGGATCGTCTTGCCGGAGCTGGTCGGCGAGGACTCGGCGACGCTCACGCAGGCGAACGCCGTCGTGGAGGCCGGCTCCCGGCTCACGATCCTCCTCGGGCCTGTAACGGCCGGGTTGTTGATCGCATGGATCGGCGCCGTCAACGTCCTCTACGTGGACGCGGCGACGTACGCCGTCTCGTTCTGCCTCCTGTTCGTCTTCGTCCCCAGGCGCGCTCCACTACCTGCTACGGCTGACGGCAGCGGCTTGCTCGCCGGCCTGCGCTTCGTCCTGCGCGACCCGCTGCTGCGACCGATGCTCGCGACCGCCGTCTTCCTGCACATGTTCGCCCAGGCGATCTTCGTGTCGTTGCCCGTCCTCGCGTACGACCACTTCGGCGCGAGCGCACGCACGGCCGGTCTCATGTTCGGTGCCTTCGGAGCAGGATCGGTGATCGGTTCCCTGGCCGCGATTCCACTCTCCCGAACCGTGCCGCCGCTCCGCCTGGCGACGGCGGGCATCCTCTGGGTCTCCGTGCCGCTGCTCCTGCTCGGCCTCGACCTGCCAGCTATCGGGGTGATGGCAGTGATGTTCGCCGCCGGCCTTGGTGCAGTAGCGACAGCACCGCTGATGGCCATTCTCACCACACGGGCGCCCGAGGAGTTGCGACCGAAGGTGATGACGGCGGTGATCACGGTGATCACGATCTCGGGCCCGATAACGGTGCTCGTCCTCGGCCGGCTGCTCGAGTCACTCGACGTGCGCACGGTTCTGCTCGGGCTCGCCATCGGACGCGTGGTCATGGCAGTCGCATTCGCGGTGATCGTGCCGCGCAGGGCAGGTGACCTGCGGCCTCCCACAACCGGAGAGGCCGGTAGCGTAACGGCGTGATCCGCGTGATCGAGGTCGGCTCGCTCGCCGATGTCGAGGCCACGCTCCGGGCGCACGGGTTCTTCGAAGGCTATGCGGAGGGTGTCGTGGCCGACGTCTACCTCGGGTACGGGCTGTCACGCTCGCTGCGCCGGGGACGTCAGCCCTCGCCGCCGGAGCCCTGTCCGCTGCCGCCCGCCGCCGTGCGGATCCGGCCTGAAGGCGAAGCCCCGATCGTTCGGGGCAGCTTCTCGATCGGCGACTGGGAGCAGACCTGGTCTCCCGGAGAGCACGCGGCCGCGGTCGAAGCCGTCCGCGATGCGATTGCACGCGGCGACGTGTACCAGGTCAACCTCGTCCAGCATCTCTCGGCCTCGTTCTCCGGCGATCCTGCGGGTCTCGCCGAGAAGCTCGTTCCGCTGCGCCCGCTCCATCCGCGGCCGTTCGTCGGTGACGGCTGGGCGATCGCGTCCGCCTCCCCCGAGCTGTTTCTCGCGCGCAGGGGGCGACGCGTGTGGACGATGCCGATCAAGGGCACGCGTCCCGCCGGCGGGAACGGCCTCACGGAGTCGGACAAGGACGCCGCTGAGCACGTGATGATCGTCGACCTCGAGCGGAACGACCTTTCCCGTGTCTGCGAGACCGGCTCCGTCACGTGGCCCGAGCTGATGGCGCCGAGGACGCTCGCCGGAGTCGAGCACCTCGTCTCGCTCGTCGAGGGCACGCTGCGCGAGGGCGTGACGCTGACGACGCTCCTCGAAGCGACCTTCCCGGGCGGCTCGGTGACCGGCGCGCCGAAGATCTCGGCCATCGACCACATCGCGGAGCTCGAGCCGGTCGGGCGAGGCGCGTCGATGGGTGCGCTCGGCACGATCTATCCCAACGGAGATCTCGACCTGGCGCTGACGATCCGCACCTTCGCCGTCGCCGAGGGGCGAATCCACCTCTGGGTGGGCGGCGGCATCGTGTGGGACTCCGATCCCGCCGAGGAGATCGAGGAGTCGTGGGTGAAGGCGCGCCCGCTGTTCGCGGCCCTGGGAGCACCGTCGCCCGAGCCGGTGCGAGCGTGAAGTTGCTCGCACTCGCGGTGTCCGGGCGAGGGCTCGTCTCGCCCGACGAGCCGGTCATTCATGTGGACGACGAGGCGTTCATGCGCGGGCGGGGCGCCTTCGAGTCGCTCCGCGTGTATGGCGGCACCCCGTTTCGCCTCGCGGAGCACCTCGAACGGCTCGGCGTCTCGTGTGCCAGGCTCGGGCTCGAGCTGGTCGGACGCCCAGAGTTGGAGGAGCTGGTGTCACTTGCGCTGGGCGAGGCGGGGGAGCGGGAGGCCGTGCTGCGTGTCTATGCAACGCCCGGAAGGGGAGAGGGGCCGGTCGCGCTGGCCGTCGTGTCAGAGCTGCCGTCCGACCTCGAACAGCTGCGCGCGCGAGGCATCCAGGCGATCACCGTCGAGTTCCGCCCGGCAGATCTCATCGGCGGCGTGAAGTCGACGAGCTACGCCCTCAACATGATGGCCGTCGACGAGGCGCGCGCCCGCGGCGCCGAGGACGCCGTGTTCGTCTCCGCCGACGGCAGCGTGCTCGAGGGAACGACGTCGAACGTCTGGTGGCGCCGCGCCGGCACGCTGTACACCGCGGCCGTGGACGGAGGCATCCTCGCCGGCGTCACGAGAGGCGTGCTCGCGGATGCGGCGCCCGGGCTCGGCTACGAGGTCGTCGAGGGCGAGTTCCCCGTCGGTGACCTCGCCGCTGCCGATGAGGCATTCGCCTGCTCGTCGATACGCGAGGTGATGCCGATCGTCGCTCTCGACGGCCGCGCGATCGGCGACGGGAAGCCGGGAGACGCCGCGGCACAGCTTCAGGCAGCGTTGCGGGAACAAGCGTGTCCGTAACGGTCAGGACGCTCTCCGCCATCCATCGCGGGATCTACTCGGCGACCGGCGGGCGGGTCGGCAACCGGATCGTCGGCATGCCCGTGCTGCTGCTGACGACGGTGGGGCGGAAGACCGGCAAGCAGCGCACCTCGCCGCTCACGTATTTCGAGGACGGCGGCGCCATCGTGCTCGTCGATTCCTACGGGGGCCGGCCGAACAACCCCGACTGGTTCGAGAACTTGATGGCCGCCGGTGAAGCCGAGGTGACGATCGGCCGCGAGCGCCGCCACATGCACGCGCGGCGGGCGACTTCCGACGAGCGCGCGCGCCTCTGGCCGCGCATCGTGGAGACGTACGACGGCTACGCGAGGTACCAGGAGAAGACCGCCCGCGAGATCCCGCTCGCAGTCCTCCAGCGCTAGCAGACGGCCCCGGGAGGTATGCCGCCGGATGGCGGGAAGATGATCTTCGTCCCCGGATAGTTGCCGCGCATGATCTCGCGTCCGCGGTCCCAGAGATTGTGCCCGTGCTTCGTTTTCGTGATCCAGACGGGTAGCGGGCGTTCGAGCCTCCGCGCGACCTCGGCGATCGTCTCGGCACTTGCCGTGCGATCGCACGTTGCGCCACGGAATAGGCGGCGCTCGTGATCGGAGATCGTCCAGATCAAGACGAGCTGGGTGCCACCCCTCACGAGACGCGTAAGCCCCTCGACGTCCACGCTTCGACGCAGAAGCTGCGTCTTCGGATCCGCCGGTCTCGTTGTCGATCTCCGTGGCGATGAGGCTGCCGTCCGGACTGTGCCTGCGCCGCGCGACGAGATCGAGGTACGAGTCGATGATGATCAGCCTGTCGGGACGTAGCTCCGGGTGATGCGAGGCGAGCGTGGCGACGCCGAAGCCCGAGTAGGAGACGCCGACGATCACGAGCGGCCCGCCCACGTCGCGATGCACCTTCTGGATCGTGGAAGCGAGCTTCCGGAGGTACGCCGGGTTGCCCCAGTCGAGGTGGCGCAGTTCGCGGAGCCCGCGACCCGTGTAGCCATCCTTCGCGTACTTGCCGCACACGAGCGTGTAGTGCGTGCGTCTTGCGAGGGCTCGCACCTGCTGGCAGTACGCCCAGCCTCCGCTCGTCGCCATGACGCCTCGAGGATTTCGTGCCTCGACGACCGTGACGATTGCCGGACCAGCCTGGACCGTGCGCTCGGGAAGGCTCGGCGGTGCGGTGCATCCGCCGACCCGGACCACCAGGCCGGCGATCGCGCCGAGCAGCGCGACCGCCAGCCAGGTAAGGAGTGTCGATCGGGTCACGACCGGACCTCCAGGTCGTTGTCGACCGTGAACCGGAGCGACGTCGAGCTGGCGTTGCCTGCGATGTCGCTCGCCGTGACGACCAGCTCGTAGACGCCGTCGCGGAGGCTTCGCGTGTCGAACGGTGTCTTCCCGAGCTTGAACAGGAAGCGGCCCGGCTCGCCGTACGAGTAGTGCTTCGCGAAGACCGAGAAGTTCTGGAAGGTGCCGCGGGCGTAGTACTCCCAGAAGTGCTCGCGGCGAGGAATCGTGTACCGAACGTCCTCCGCCACGCGCGTCCGGACGACCACCCGCCCGGTGATGTGCTGGATCCGCCAGGCGATCTTGGCCGGGGAGACGGGCATGTTGTTCCATGGCCACGGAATCGCAAGCTCCGGGCTGTCGTACGCCTCGGCGACGAACTGCACCTTCCCGCCGACGAGGTTCGGGACGAGGTCTGGCCCGGTTGACGTGCCTCGAAGCGTTATCTCTTCGACGCGAGGGACAGTGGTGTCCTTGTACGGGGTCAGTCCACCGGCTCGAAGTGGGTTAACGGCGAGGCCGTCCTTGAGCTCGGAGAAGTGCACGTGGCCGAAGCCATCCTTGGTCCTTCCGAGCACCGTCTGTCCCGGCCTCGCGGCGTCGCCTTCGCGAACGACCGCGATGATGTGCCAGTACTGGAACACGCGGCCGTTGCCAACGTCCACGGCCACCCAGTCGGGCGTGACCTTCGAGACGACGCCCGAAAGAACGGGATAGATCTTGGTGCCGTCGGGAGTGGCGATGTCTACGCCGAAGTGGTGTGCGAACGAACCGTCACCCCGAAGCACGCCGGCAAGGGTGGGCGGTGCCCGGAACAGCGTCCGGGGGTCGCCGAAGCTGCCGCGAATCGGGTGCGGCCGGTCGAAAGGCTTCATGGGCCACTGGTACTCGCCGCCTGCTGCAGTCGCCTGCGAAGCCGGTGTGCCGGCAAACACGAAGAGCAGGGCAACGACGGAAATGAGGAGGCAGAAGAGCGTGCGGGTGTGCTCACCGCCTGATATGTGGGGCCTGATCTGTGTCATGGCCCGACGGTCGCTCCCGGTCCAAATGGCTCAGTCACGACGCACTAACGGCTCGCTAACGGCTCTAGGCAGCGACAATGAACGGTGGTACAACCCGCGCAGATGCCGGACTTCCGGATCCTCGGGCCGCTCGAAGTCGTCGGTGACCGACGGCGCCATCGCCCTCGGAGGACAGAAGCAGCGGGCCCTCCTGGGTCTCTTGCTCGTGCGGGTGGGCGAGGTCGTAGCCACCGATCGTCTCGTCGACCAACTCTGGGGTGAGCATCCGCCGAGAACGGCGACGACCTCACTGCAGAACCTCGTCTCCCAGCTGCGCAAGCTGCTAGGGCCGAGCACCCTGGTGACCCGCCCGCCGGGTTACGTCCTGTCGATCGACGCGGACAGCCTTGACCTCGGGCGGTTCGAGCGGCTCGTCGCCGCTGCAAGAGGCGCCGAGCCGGCCGATCGAGCAGCAAAGCTTCGTGAGGCGCTCGCGTTGTGGCGTGGCCCGCCACTCGCCGACCTGGCGTTCGAGACGTTTGCGCAGACCGAGATCCGGCGGCTCGAGGACCTACGGCTGGACGCGCTCGAGGAACGAATCGACGCCGACCTCGAGCTCGGCGAAGGTCCGGGCCTCGTCCCAGAGCTCGAAGCGCTTGTCGAGCGGTATCCGTTGAGGGAGCGGCTGCGGGGGCAGCTGATGCTTGCCTTCTACCGATCGGGGCGGCAGGCCGAAGCCCTCGAGGCCTACCACGAGGCGCGGAGAGTGCTGGCGGACGAGATGGGGATCGATCCGAGTCCCGGGCTCCAGGAGCTCTATGCGTCGATCCTCCGGCAGGAGTCGGTGCTGAGCCCGTCGAGGGTTGCGCCGGAATGGCTGACCACTACGGCGAGGTCGTCAAGGCCGTGCTTGCGGGTCGCCTCGTTCCCGTGCTCGGGACGAACGCGAACTGCTCCACTGCCGACGGGCGTCCCATTCCCGGCCTCGACGAGATCGCGGCATATCTCGCCGAGGCGTTCGGATCGCCCGCCGAACACCGTGACCTCGCCCGCGTCTCGGAGTACGTCGCGTTGATGAAAGGCGTCGGCCCGCTGTACGACGAGCTCCACGATTTGCTCGATCGCGACTTCGACCCAGGTCCGGTGCATCGGATGCTCGCCGAAGTCGCCGGGCTGCTGCGCGAGGGGGGTCGCCCCAACTTCTTGGCAGTGACGACGAACCTCGATCTTGCCCTCGAGCGTGCGTTCGCCGACGCCGGCGAGGCGATCGACGTCGTCTCGTATATCGCGCGCGGACGCCACGAAGGGCGCTTCCTCCATGTCTCGGGCGACGGCGAGGCGACCGTGGTCGATTTGCCGAACGCGTATGCGGGGATCCCGCTCGACGAGCGGGTCGTGATCCTGCGCCTGCTCGGTCAAGTGGATCGGCAACCGGAACGTCGCTGGGAGAGCTTTGCGGTCACCGAGGACGACCACATCGACTACCTCGCCCAGGCCGACATCTCCAACCTCATTCCAGTGACGGTCGTCGCCAAGCTACGCCGGAGCCACTTCCTGTTTCTCGGCTATCCGTTGCGCGACTGGGGACTGCGCGTCTTCCTCCACCGCATCTGGGGCAGGGAGAAGGTGGCGTACCGGTCCTGGGCTGTTGAGCCCACCGCGACGGCCGTCGAGCACGAGCTCTGGCGCCAGCGTGGCGTGGACGTGTTCGACGTTCCGCTGGAGACGTACGTGGCCGAGCTGGCATCGCGGCTGGCCGAGGCTGTCAAGTGACGGACGAGATCGGTTGTCCGTACAAGGGGCTCGCGCCTTTCGAGGATTCCGACGACGATGCCCGGTTCTTCTTCGGGCGGGAGCGTGAGCGGGAGATCATCTGCGCCAACCTGATGGCTTCCAAGCTCACCGTGCTCTACGGTGACACCGGAGTCGGAAAGAGCTCTGTACTGCGGGCGGGCGTCGCGCGTTTCCTGCGTACGCAAGATGAAGCGCGGGGTGTCGTCGTCTTCGACAACTGGAAGGACGACCCCGCTCAGGGCCTCGCTGCCGCCCTTGCAGCTGCGGCGGAGGTCGATTCCGGAGGATCCCTCGCGGACACGCTGGAAGCGTGCTCGGCAAGGCTGGCGGGAGACGTCTTCATCATTCTCGACGGCTTCGAGGAGTACTTCCTCTATCACGAGGGCGACGCCGGTCCGGAGTCGTTCTTCGAGCAGTTTCCCGAGGCCGTCCGGCGCCCGGGACTACGGGCGAGCTTCCTGGTCGCTCTTCGCGAGGACGCTCTGGCGAGGCTCGATCGGTTCAAGGGGAGCATCCCCACCCTCTTCGGCAACTACCTCCGACTCGACCACCTGGACCGAGCGGCGGCTCGGGACGCGATCGTCCTTCCGGCCGAGCGCTACAACGAGCTCGTCGGTCCGGACGCGCACGTCTCCGTCGAGCCCGAGCTGGTGGATGCCGTTCTCGCCCAGGTTGCCGCCGGCAAGGTCGATCTCGGCCAGACGGGACGTGGCGTGGTCGGCGAGCCTGCGGGCGAGGCACGAATCGAGACGCCGTATCTCCAGCTCGTCATGCAGCGTCTCTGGAATGCCGAGCACGACGCGGAGTCCCGGACACTGCGGCTGACGACGCTCGACGAACTCGGAGGGGCAGAGGAGATCGTTCGGGATCACCTCGAGCTGGCGCTCGGTTCGCTGACGGCCGAGCAGCGGGAGGTCGCAGCGTCGGTGTTCAACCACCTTGTCACACCTTCCGGCACCAAGATCGCCCATGCGGACTCAGATCTCGCGCGCTATGCCCGTGTCGACCTCGAGGAGCTTCGGCCGATCCTCTCCGTGCTCACGGCCGAGCGCATCTTGCGGCCTGTGGCGCCAAACGGCGGCTCCCCTCGCTACGAGATCTACCACGACGTTCTCGGAGAGGCTGTTCTCGCCTGGCGCATCGAGTATGAGAAAGACCGTGAGGTCGCGCGGGAACGTCAGGCAGCCGCGCGCAGGCACCGACGGCTGTTGGCGGCGCTTGCCGCCGGCGGCGTGCTGCTCGCCGTCATGGCAGGCGTCACGGCCTTACGCGGTGGCGCAGCGGGGCGAGGCGCGGACGCAAGCGCGCCGGGCGCAGGCGCGCCTGCTCACCGCCTCGGCCCTGTCTGCACTGGGCAGTGATCCGTCGCTCAGTCTCGCGCTGGCCAGCGAGGCAGCACGGCTGGACCCAGGTGGCGATGTCGAGCAGGTGCTCGAGACGGCGTACGTCGCGGACCGCCGACGCGCGGTGTTCCCTGCTGACCGTCCGGTCACGAACGCTCGATTCAGCCTGGACGGCAAGCGCATAATCGTCGCCAGTCAGGACGGGCACGCGCGGATCTACGATACGGCCACGCACGAGCTCCTGCACGAGCTCGATCACGGGGCTCCCGTGCTCGACGCTGCGTTCGAGAACGCAGGTCGATACGTCGTCACTGCGGGACAAGATGGCTCCGCTCGCCTGTGGAACTCCATCACCGGCAAGATGACCCGCTCGTTCCGACATGGTGCTCCGGTCCGGAGCGTCGCAATCGACCCATCCGGGTACGCGCGTCGCCACGGGTGGGGGTCGGACGGTCTCACTCTGGCTCCCGGATGCGACCCGGCTCGCCGAGATCCGCCTGCCCAAGCCCGTGACGGCCGTGGCGTTCAACCCCGACGGTCGGCGACTCGTCGTCGTCAGCAACGACAATGTGGCTCGCGTCTACGACACCTCTGACGGACGGCTCGTCGCGAGCTTCGACCAGGGCGGTGTCGTCACGAGCGCGGAGTTCAGCGGCGTGGCCCGTCTCCTGGTCACGACCGGTAAGAACAAGACAGCGCGCATCTGGCGCCTTCGGGACGGCGCGCTCCTGCACGAGCTGAAGGGCCACCGCAGCACGGTTCTTGACGCCGCTTTCAGCCCCGGAGGAGCCCGGCTGGCCACGGCCAGCGCCGACGGAACGGGCCGCATCTGGAACGTGCGCACGGGTGTGCCCGTGGCCTCCCTTGTCGGCCACAAAGGCATCGTTCGCTCGGTTGCCTTCAGCCCCGACGGGAACTTCGTCGTCACCGGCAGCGACGATCGCTCCGCGCGAGTGGCCAAGGCGGACAACGGACAGGAGCGGGCGTGGCTGTTCGGTCACCAGGACGTGATTGGCGATGTCTCCTTCAGCCCAGACGGCTCGTCCGTGCTCACCGCGAGCGACGACGGCACGGCGAGGCTCTGGGATCCGAGAGCGCAGCCGCGGCTCGAGGTCGTTTCGCGTGCACGAGGGCCGGTCCTGGGCGCCACACATGCAGGAAAGCCGAGCAATCTTCATCGCCGGGCCCGGTAGTCGGGCTCGCCTCGTGCGCGCGTCTGACGGGCGACCGATGCGGACCTTCGGCGCCAGCGGGTCCCGTGAGAGCGGTCGCGGCGAGCGCGGACGGCAAGACACTTGCGTTCGCCTCCAAGCGTGGCGTGACGGTCATCCGACCGGATGGCAAGCGCGTCGATCTCGCTACTCTCCGGGGCATCCGCCGCCGCCGTATCGCCCGACGGCTCCAGGGTTGCCGGCGGCGGCGTGGAGGGCGTCGCGCGCATCTGGTCGGCGGAGGGGCAGCTGCTTCGTGAGTTCGTAGGGCACATGAAGCCGATCACCGACGTGGCGTTCAGCGCCGATGGCCAGCGCCTGGCGACCGCTTCAGACGACAAAACTGCCCGGATCTGGGACGCCGTCACCGGAGAGTCGCTTCGCACGCTGGTGGGGACCGCGAAATGACATCCGTCGCGTTCAGCCCGGACGGCGCCCTAGTGCTTACGGCGGGCCTCGACCACGTCGGCCGCCTCTGGAACTCGGAGACCGGTGAGCTGATCCAGGTGCTCAACTGGCACCAAGGGCGCGTCATCGACGCCAACTTCAGCCCCGATGGGCGCTGGATCGTGACGGCGGGGCCGGTCACGGTCGGCCTCTGGCGGCCCGGCTTGCGTGACCCCGTCCTTCCGTACGGGTTCGGCAGTCTCAAGGGTGGACTACTGTCCAGCGCCACGTTCGACCCGACGGGCCGTGCCGTACTGGCGTCGTCCTTCGACGGGACGGTCCGGCGGGCGGAGTGCAAGTTGTGTGGCGATCTGGATGCTCTCCTCGAGCTCGCGCGAGCGCAGTTGGCGGCAAGCGGCCGCAAACTGACGGCCGACGAGCGAGAGCGCTACGGCCTCGACTAGCCGTTAGCGCGGCGCGACGCCTTCCTCTACGAGCTTGGCGAGGAGGTCGAGATCGGGCGGTGGCTCCTCCATCGCCCGGCGGAGCGCGAGCCCGTTCGCAACGAATCCGAGGAAGATCGCTGCCGTCTCCAGCGGAACGTCGTCGCGCACCTGCGGGCGTAGGCGGTCCAGCCTCTCGGGGCGACTGGCCTCGAACTCGCGCTCCCGCTCCTCGACGAGTTGCCGGAAGTCGGAGTCGTTGCGGATGCGGCGGGTGGCCTCGAACTGCACAGCAAGCCAGTCCGGGTCCTCGAGCACGATCGCATCGAGCACGGCGCGGAAGCCCTCGTTGAGCCAGACGTCGGTGACGCGGCGTGACGTCTCGACGGCGAGCTCGACGAAGAGGGCAGCCTTGTTCGGGAAGTAGCTGAAGATCGCGCCTCGCGAAAGGCCGATCTCCTGCTCGAGCCGCGCGACCGTCGCGCCCTCGTAGCCGTAGCGGGCGAAACAGCGCCGTGCGCCCTCGAGGATCTGCTCGCGGCGGCGCTCCTTGTGCTCTTCCGAGACCTTCGGCATATTCGTACTTTACAAAAACGTACAGACGTATTATATTACGACAGCATGGAGCACGCGAACAAGCGGGCGGTCGGAGCTCTCGTCCTCGCGGAGCTGATCTCGACGCTCGGCTCGCGGATGACGTACCTGGCGCTGCCGTGGTTCGTGCTCGTGACGACGGGCTCCGCGGCGAAGATGAGCGTCGTCCTCGCCGTGCAGATCTTGCCGATGGCGATCCTCGGCGTGCCGAGCGGCTCGCTCGTCCAGAAGCTCGGCTCCCGAACGGCAATGCTCGCGTGCGACTTCGCGCGCGCCCCGCTGATCATGGCGCTGCCACTGCTGCACTCGGCGGGGGTGCTGTCGTTCGGCCTGCTGCTCGTCATCGTGGCCGCTGTCGGAGCCTTCATGCCGCCGTACGCCGCGTCGCAGCGCGTGATCCTGCCCGAGCTCGTCGGCGAGGACGTGACGACGATGTCGCAGGCGAACAGCCTCATCGAGGGCGGGACCGCGGCCGCCGCCCTGATCGGGCCCGCGCTTGCCGGCATCCTCATCCCGTTCCTCGGTGCCCCGAACGTCCTCTACATCGATGCCGCTACGTACCTCGTCGCGTTCCTGCTCGTGCTCGCCTTTGTCCCGCGGCCCAAGCCGCTCGACCAGCAGGCGGGGGGCGGGCTGCTCGAGGGCCTTCGCTTCGTGGCGCGAGACTCGTTCATGGGTGCGCTCGTCCTCGTGATCGTCGTCTTCGGGTTCTTCAGCTCCGCGCTCTCCGCGGCGCTGCCCGCACACGCGTATCTCGACTTCGACAGTCCGAGGATCGCGGGGCTGTTCTATAGCGCGCTCGGTGCCGGGGCTCTGATCGGGACGATCTTTGCCGTCATGCTCATTCCCAAGACCCAGCCGCTGCGGCTGGCCGCCGCCGCCATTCTCGGCGTGACGCTCCCACTGTGGCTGCTGGGCATGGATCTGCCGACGTGGGTGTTCACGCTCGCGCTCTTCTCGGCCGTGCTGTTCACGCCGCTCGTCAACGGGCCTGTCATGGGCACGCTCACGTCCCGGATGACGCCCGAGATCCGTCCCAAGGCGATGACCGCGATCATCGCCCTGAACACGGTCGCCGCGCCCGCCGGGTTCCTCCTCGCCGGCCAGGTGATCGACGAGGTGGGCACGTCAGCAGTGTTCTTTACGGTCGCCGCCGGCTTCACCGCCGCGTCGCTCGTTTTCGTCGCCGTCGTGCTCCGACACCTGCGGACTCCCGTACCGGTACTCGAGACCTAGACGGCTACGCTTCGAGCGTGGCCGAGTTTCGCACCTCGGACGGGTATCGCCCGACCGGAGACCAGCCGGAGGCGATCGGCCTGCTGGCCGAGTCGCTCAATGCCGGGAACCGCTTCCAGACCCTGCTGGGCGCTACGGGGACGGGCAAGACCGCGACGATGGCGTGGACGATCGAGAAGGTCGGCAAGCCCGCGCTGATCATCGCGCACAACAAGACGCTCGCCGCCCAGCTCTGCAACGAGTTCCGCGAGTTCTTCCCCGAGAACTCGGTCGAGTACTTCGTCTCGTACTACGACTACTACCAGCCCGAGGCGTACGTCCCGCAGGCCGACCTCTATATCGAGAAGGACTCGTCCCAGAACGACGACATCGCGCGCCTGAGGCTCGCCGCGACGTCGGCGCTGATGACGCGGCGCGACGTCGTCATCGTCGCGTCCGTCTCGTGCATCTACGGCCTCGGCTCGCCCGAGGAGTGGAAGGAACGCGTGCTCATCCTCGAGGTGGGGGAGACGCACGACCGCGACGCCGCGCTCCGCAAGCTGATCGAGAGCCAGTACGTGCGCAACGACTCGGTGCTCGGCCGTGGGCGCTTCCGGGTGAAGGGCGACGTGATGGAAGTGCAGCCGGCCAATGCGGAGACCGCTTACCGAATCTCCTTCTTCGGCGACGACGTGGAGTCGATCACCCACTTCGACCCGCTCACGGGCGAGGTCATGGCGCCGCTCGAGAACCTCGTCATCTGGCCGGCAACGGAGTACGTGACGTCGACGCCGTCGATCGAGAGGGCCGTGGACGACATCCGGGCCGAGCTCGAGGAGCAGGTGGCGACGTTCGACGCGGAGGGCAAGATGCTCGAGGCGCACCGCCTGCGGCAGCGCACGGAGTACGACCTCGAGATGCTGAAGGAGCTCGGCTTCTGCTCGGGCATCGAGAACTACTCGCGCCACCTCGAGGGGCGGCCCGAGGGCTCGCATCCGTTCACGCTCATCGACTACTTCCCCGACGACTTCGTCGTCTTCGTCGACGAATCGCACCAGACGATCCCGCAGATCGGCGGCATGTCTGAGGGCGACCGCTCCCGCAAGCAGACGCTTGTCGACTACGGCTTCCGGCTGCCGTCCGCCATCGACAACCGGCCCCTGCGCTTCGACGAGTTCCTGGAGAAGGTGCCCCAGCTCGTCTTCGTGTCTGCCACGCCCGGGGCTTACGAGCTTCGCAACTCGGCGGTGGTGGCCGAGCAGCTGATCCGGCCGACGTTCATCGTCGACCCCGAGGTCGAGGTGCGGCCGACGAAGAACCAGATCGACGACCTGCTCAACGAGGTCCGGCGGCGCGAAGAAGTGGGTGAGCGCGTGCTCGTCACGACGCTGACGAAGAAGATGGCCGAGGACCTCACCGACTACCTGCTGGAGGCCGGCGTCCGCGCGCGGTATCTCCACTCGGAGATCGACACGCTCGAGCGCATCTCCATCATCCGCGAGCTGCGGCTCGGCGAGTACGACGTGCTCGTCGGCGTCAACCTGCTGCGCGAAGGCCTTGACCTGCCCGAGGTGTCGTTCATCGCCATCCTCGATGCCGACAAGGAGGGCTTCCTGCGCGGCAAGACGGCGCTCGTGCAGACGATCGGCCGCGCGGCGCGAAACGTCAACGGCACGGTCGTCCTCTACGCCGACAAGGTGACGGAGGCGATCGCCGGTGCGCTCGAGGAGACGGACCGGCGGCGCGCGAAGCAGCTCGCGTACAACGAGGAACAGGGGATCACCCCGGAGACGATCGTCAAGGGCGTCTCCGACATCGCCGAGTTCCTCTCGCTCGAGGCGCCGACCGTGCCCGGGCGGCGCCGGCGCGGCGGCCGCAAGGTCGACGAGCTGGGCCGCGAGGAGGTGGAGAAGCTCGTCATCGAGCTGGAGGAGGAGATGTTCCTCGCCGCCGAGGAACTGCGCTTCGAGTATGCGGCGAAGCTCCGCGACGAGATCAAGGACCTGCGGCGGGAGCTGCTCTCGCCGGCTCAGACCACACGCTAGGAGGAACGACTATGTGCAGGAACATCAAGACACTCCACAACTTCGAGCCGGCTGCAACGGATGAGGAGATCCGAGCCTCGGCGCTCCAGTACGTCCGCAAGGTGAGCGGCATGCAGAAGCCGTCCGCCGCGAACACGGCGGTCTTCGAGCGTGCAGTCGACGAGATCGCTCACGTGACGTTCCATCTTCTCGACGATCTCGTGACCTCGGCTCCGCCTCGCGACCGAGAGGTCGAGGCCGCGAAGGCTCGCGTGCGGGCAGAGAAGCGGTTCGGCACGCCTGTCAGCGCGTAATACGCGGAAAGCGACGCTCGGCGACGGGCATGAACGCCTTGCCGTCGAGGACGTCCGTCTCGACCGTGATCGACGATTCGTCGGCAGTGATCACATGCGCTCCCTGCGCCTCGCCCAGCCGCTGCGGGCGGGGCCGCGTCAGTCCTGGCGCGGTTACGACCACGATCGAGCGCTCTCCTGCCAGTACCTCGAACTCGCGACGCTCGGCTGCGCCTGCCTGGTGGACGTGGCCGGAGAGGACAAGCTCGGCGCCGGCGGCCGCCAGCTGCTCCAGCACGCGGCCGCGGCGGGCGAGTGGGCGCTTGCGCGTGCGCCACGGCGCGTTGGCGAGCTGGTGGTGCAGGCAGACGACGCGAAGCGAACCGGCCGGCGCGTGCCGAGCCGCTCGGCGGCGCGCTCCACCTCATCCGTCCGCAGGCCTCCGGACTGGTGGCGCCACGGCCGTACCGAGTTGACGCCCACGACGTGCAGGCCGCCGCCCGAGTGCATCGGCTCCGTCGTCTCCCACTCGCGCTCGAACTCCTGCCAGGGACGCGTGAACCTCGCGGGCGGCAGCAGCGGGATGTCGTGATTGCCGGGCACCGCCAGCACCGGCGCCGGCAGGCCGCGCAGCAAGGTCGCGACCCGCTCGTGCTGGTCGCGCCGCCCGCGGTGCGTCAGATCGCCCGTAGCCACTACGAGATCGGGCTCGACGCGCTCCACGAGGGCCTGCAGGGCACTCTCGACGAGGGGCTGCTCACGTGCTCCGATGTGGATGTCGGAGACGTGGATGAGGCGAGCTGGCACAGCCGAGGCAGGCTATACACTGGCCCCGTGCCGGACGAGTCGACCGAGTCGACCGAGCTTTTCGACGACCTCTACCTCGGCCTGCGCGCCGGCGGCGCCATCCGTAAGCAGCGTCGCGGCGAGCCGTTGACCATGGAAGAGGAGGCCGCTCTCGGCCACTGGCAGCGGCTTTCGAGGTGGCGCAAGGTGATCGCCGTGGGCGCCTTCGCTCTCGGGACGTTCGGGCTCGGCTTCACGATCGGCGGCATCGTTTTCGGCCGTCGCAAGAACGCGTAGGCGAAGCGTTCAATCCGCCGAGCCGCCGATTGCGTAGGACCATAGGTCCACATCTACGAAAGGGCACGTTCATGCGTCCAACACTCCTCGTCTCCGCCGCACTCGCGGTCGGTCTGACCCTCGCCGGGCTAACGCTCGCCGCGGTTCAGAAGGACACCTACAAGCTCACAGCGACTCTCAAGGCCAGCTCCGAGGTGCCGAAGCCCGACAGGTACACGCGTCGGCGCCAAGGGCACGTTCACTGCGACGACTGTGGAGCTCGCGAACGATCGCGCGAGGCTCGCGTGGCAGCTGACGTTCTCGAAGCTGACCGGCCCAGCTTCGGCTGCCCACATTCACATCGGCAAGCCGGGCAAGGCCGGAAACGTCATGGTCGCGCTCTGCGGCCCGTGCAAGAGCGGGAAGCGGGGGACGGCAACCATCACGCATGCGCAGCTCAGGACGATCGAGGCGGGTCGTGCGTACGTCAACGTCCACACGAAGAAGAACGCCGCCGGCGAGATTCGCGGTCAGATCAAGGCGACCGAGACCGCATCGGACGACTCCCCGCCTGCGCCTCCTCCGCCGCCCGGCGACGAACCGCCGCCGAATCCGTATCCGTAGGGCTTTACGCGTCGAGCAAGAGTCGCGCCGTCTCCGCATAGGCGGCGTGGTAATAGGAGAGGTCGGGCTCGAAGCCCCACGCGAGCGTGTGCGCGATCGTCCAGTCGCGCATGCGCTCGCGGTCGAGGCTCAGGTCCGATGACAGGCGGTCGAGTCGCCTGCGGAGTCGCGGTAGGGGCCGTGGGCCGGCAAGCACCTCGTCCGGCCGGTCGCGGACCATCGCCAAGAGCGTGAACTCGCGCTCGGCCGCGATCGGCTTGGGGTCGATCGGCGAGCCATGGTTCTCTCGTGCTACGCAAGACATTGCCGGCGTGGAAGTCCTCGTTCGAGATCACCAGCGGCCCCTGCGTCGGGCCGAGCGTGCGCAGCGCGTCGACGGCAGCGTCGAGCAGCGACCGCTCGAACGGGCGGCCCGTCGCATGCCATTGCCTGGGCAGCTCGTCGATCCAACGCAGCGCGAGATCCGACGCCAGCCGAAGCGTCTGAGGCGGAGGCTTCCACAGCCGAGGCAAGAGGCCGGCGACGACGTCACCGGCCGCATCATCATCGAGCTCGAGCAGTGTCGTGCCGGGCCGGCAGCGCTCTAGCAGCAGCGCCCGCCGCTCGACGTCATACGCGAGCAGGCGGATTGCGCCGTCGCCGTCCCACGCGCGGAGCGCTTCCGGCTCCTGCTCCGACTCGTCGTCTGGGAAGTTGATCTTGAGCACGGCGTCGCCTGCCTGGACCACGAGCGACGCGTTGCTGTCCGCATACGGCTCTCCCAGCTCGAGCTGCCATTGCTCCGCGCACTCCGCCGCGAGTCGCGGCAGCCTGTCGAGCCAGGCCGGACCGCCCGGCACGTCTCGCCACCACGAGAGCGCTTCAGGGAGTTGCACGCCGACCAGGGTCCGAGCCTAGAGGAGTGCGGCCGCGACCGGCGAAGGCGCCGACCATGCACGCCGCTCCCCAGGAACGTGTCTGCTTCGACGTGCGCCGCCACGGCGTCGTGCTCATGAGGCCGTTCCTCTGGGCGTTGACCCTCCTGGTCGTCGGCTTGTTCCTCATGGCCCTGCCGTGGCCGGTGCCCGTCGCCGCGCCCCTGGTGATGGGGATCGGAGCCGTGAGCGCCATCGCCGCAGTGTGGCGCTGGGATCGCACGCGCTTCGTCGTCACCACGGAGAAGGTGTTCCTCGTGGAGGGCGTCACTCGCAAGCGCGCGGCGGCGGTGCGCCTCCGAGGGCTGCGGTCGATCACGCTCGAGCAGTCGCTCTGGGGCCGCATGCTCGGCTACGGCACGCTCCACGCGGGCCCGCTGGAGGTCGAGCACGTGCCCAGCGCACGCCAGGCGCGGGACCTCGTCGAACGCCTCGCCAACTAAGCGCGCGTCACATCGCCACTTCCATCCCCAGCGCGAGCGTGACCGAACCGAAGAGGCGCTCGCTGCGTAGTACCGAGGAACCCTCTAACGGAGGTGGGGAATGCTGAAGATCGGTGCGGTCATGCTGATCGCGCTCGCGTTGTCGGGGCTGGCGCTCGCGGCAGCTCGAGACGAGGAGTACACGCATGTCGCCAATATGAAGGCGACGAGCGAGGTTCCAAAGCCGGCGGGCGTGCCGGCGAACGCCGTGGGGCTCTTCAAGGCCACGTCGGTCGAGCGATCGAACGGGAGCGTCCGCCTTACTTGGCGGCTCACGTTCTCGCACCTAACGGGCAAGGCGCTGGCTTCGCACATTCACCTGGGCAAGCCGGGAAAGGCGGGCCCGGTCGCGATCACCCTCTGCGGGCCCTGCAAGAACGGGCAGAAGGGGGTCTCGAAGCCGACAAAGGCGCAGTTCAAGGCAATCGAGTCAGGCGGCGCCTACGTCAACATTCACACGAAGAAGAACGCCGCCGGAGAGATCCGCGGCCAGATCAAGACCTCGTCGTAAGCCGTTCACGCGGCGGGTTGCCTCGCCCGCCGCGTGACTGCCCTGCCGCCTAAGCGAACACGCGTTCCCGTCCGATTCGGCTCGTTAGAATGGATCGGTTATGGCTCAGGAAGAGCTCGTAGTTCACGGCGCCCGTGAGCACAACCTCAAGGACATCACCGTCCGCCTGCCGCGGAACAGGCTGATCACGATCACCGGGCTCTCGGGCTCGGGGAAGTCGAGCCTCGCCTTCGACACGATCTACGCCGAGGGGCAACGCCGCTACGTCGAGTCGCTGTCCGCGTACGCGCGCCAGTTCCTCCAGATGATGGAGAAGCCCGACGTCGACTCGATCGACGGCCTCTCGCCGGCGATCTCCATCGACCAGAAGACGACGTCGCGCAACCCGCGCTCGACCGTCGGCACGGTGACGGAGATCTACGACTACCTGCGCCTGCTCTACGCGCGGGTGGGCCGTCCGCACTGCCCGGTCTGCGGGCGGCCGATCGCGGGCCAGTCGCAGGAGTCGATCGTCGACCAGGTGCTGCAGCTGCCCGAGGGGACGAAGTTCACCGTCAACGCGCCGGTCGTACGCGATCGCAAGGGCGAGTTCAGGGACGTGCTCGACGAGCTGCGCACCGACGGCTTCACGCGCGTGAAGGTGGACGGCGAGCAGCGGCTGCTCGAGGAAGAGATCGTCCTCGACAAGAAGCGCAAGCACACGATCGAGGTCGTGGTCGACCGGCTCGCGATGAAGCCCGACCTGCGCCAGCGGCTGGCGCAGTCGATCGAGACGGCGGCGGGTCTCGCGGCCGGGCTGGTGGCGATCGACGTCATCGATACGGATGAGACGATGCTCTTCAGCGAGAACTTCGCGTGCCCCGAGCACGGCGTCTCGCTGGCCGAGCTCGAGCCGCGCATCTTCTCCTTCAACTCGCCGCACGGCGCCTGCCCGCGCTGCACGGGCCTCGGCGCGCAGCTCGAGGTCGACCCTGACCTCGTCGTGCCCGACCCGACGCTCGCCATCGGCGAGGGCGCGCTCGTTCCCTGGTCGGTGATGAACTCGAACTTCTACGAGTCGGTGATCCAGGGCATCGCCGACCGCTACGAGGTCGACCTGGAGACGCCCTGGGCCGAGCTGCCGCAGGAGCAGCGCGACCTGTTCCTGAACGGCACGGACGGCGAGCGGGTCTACGTCCAGTACCGCAACCGCATGGGTCGCAAGCGCTCGTACATGCTGTCGTTCGAAGGCATAACCAAGAGCCTCGAGCGGCGCTATCGGGAGACCGACTCCGGCCAGATCCGCGAGCGGATCGAGGAGTACATGAGCTTCCGGGCGTGCCCAGCATGCGGCGGTGCCCGCTTGAAGCCCGAGGTGCTGGCGGTGACCGTCGGCGGCCGGAACATCCATGAGCTGACGCAGCTGTCGGTCGCCGCGGCGCTCGAGTTCCTCGACGGGCTCGAGCTGACCGAGGTGGAGCAGCTGATCGGCGCGCGCATCGTCAAGGAGATCCGCGAGCGGCTGACGTTCCTCGCGGACGTTGGCGTGGGCTACCTCACGCTCGATCGCGCGGCATCGACGCTGTCCGGCGGCGAGGCGCAGCGCTTGCGGCTCGCGACGCAGATCGGCTCACAGCTCGTGGGCGTCCTCTACATCCTCGACGAGCCGTCGATCGGGCTCCATCAGCGCGACAACGGCCGGCTGATCGGCACGCTCGAGCGGCTGCGCGACCTCGGCAACACCGTGCTCGTCGTCGAGCACGACGAGCAGATGATGCGCTCCGCCGACTGGCTCGTCGACATGGGGCCCGGCGCGGGCGAGCACGGCGGCCATGTCGTCGCCGAGGGGCCGGCGAAGAAGGTCGAGCGCGCGGCGGGCTCGGTGACAGGGCAGTTCCTGTCGGGAGCGCGAGAGATCGCCGTCCCCGAGCGGCGGCCTCTCGACAACGGCACGTTCGTGGTGCGGGGCGCCCGCATGCACAACCTCAAGGACATCGACGTCGAGTTCCCGGTCGGCAAGCTCGTCGCCGTCACGGGCGTCTCCGGCTCCGGCAAGTCGACGCTCGTCAACGAGATCGTCTACAAGGCGCTCGCCAACCGCCTGCACCGCATGCGCATGAAGCCCGGCGACCACGACTCGGTGGATGGCATCGACTGCTTCGACAAGGTGATCGACATCGACCAGTCCCCGATCGGCCGCACGCCGCGCTCGAACCCGGCGACGTACACCGATCTCTTCACGCCCATCCGCGAGCTCTACTCGCTGACGCCGGAGGCGAAGGTGCGCGGCTACAAGCCGGGCCGCTTCTCGTTCAACGTGCGCGGCGGGCGCTGTGAAACGTGCAAGGGCGACGGGCAGATCAAGATCGAGATGCACTTCCTGCCGGACGTCTACGTGCCCTGCGAGACCTGTCACGGTCGGCGCTACAACCGCGAGACGCTCGAGGTGCGCTTCAAGGGCAAGGCGATCGCCGACGTGCTGGAGATGTCGGTCGAGGAAGCGCTCGAGTTCTTCGCAAAGATCCCGAAAATCCGGCGCAAGCTGCAGACGCTGCACGACGTCGGTCTCGACTACATCAAGCTCGGTCAACCGGCGACGACGCTATCGGGCGGAGAGGCACAGCGCGTGAAGCTGGCCAAGGAGCTGTCGAAGATCGCGACCGGGCGGACGCTCTACATCCTCGACGAGCCGACGACGGGCCTCCACTTCGCCGACATCGAGAAGCTGCTCGAAGTTTTGCAGCGGCTCGTCGACGCGGGGAACACGGTGCTCGTGATCGAGCACAACCTCGACGTCATCAAGCAGGCCGACTGGCTCGTCGACCTGGGCCCGGAGGGCGGCGACGCGGGCGGCGAGGTGATCGCCACCGGGACGCCGGAGCAGGTGGCCGAGGTCGAGGAGTCGTACACGGGCGCGTACCTCCGCGAGCTGCTGCCGGCGCTCGCCGTGGCGGCTGCTTAGCTTCCGAGCGGGAAGCGGGCGAGCTCGCCCCACCGTCCCCAGTCCTGCTCGAGCTCTTCGAGCAGGAAGGCCTCGGTCACGTGCGCCTCGATAGGCAGCTTCGGCGTGACGTCGGCCTCCACTTCCTCGAGCAGCGCGTCGTCCCCGTGGGCCACGGTCAGATGCGGGATCACGGTCTCGTGGACGCCTTCATAGGGCGGGTAGTCCGGCCAGCGCTCGACGATGGCCGCGGTCAATCGAGCGAAGAGCTCGGGAGGCTCCGGAGCCAGATACGCCATCTCCGGCCACCGGCGGAGCTCGCGAAACGTCACCGCGAACGGTGACGTCGCTGCGAACAGGCGCTGCAGCTCTGCGACGACGCCTTCGTCGACCTGGTCGGCCGGCACGAAAGGGAAGAGCAGCGTCACGTGCGGCGGGATGCCAATCGATGGACGATCGGAGCACGTCCGCTCGCGCCATCCGTCGACCGCGGCAGCGGCCTTGGGGAAGGCGATCACGACCGCCGTCAGCATCGGCCCATCGCGGCGGCTGTCGGCGCGCCGCCTGCGCGCCCCCTCGGCTCAGCCCTCTTCTCCAAAGCTGACTCTTGGCGATCCCGTGTCCCCCGATCCTGCCCGGATCTCCTCACGCGACGCCTGCGCCAGGTCGAGATACTGCTTGCGGAACTCCTCCAGCTCCGGTTCGGACAGCTCCTCGAGATCGAGCAATGCGTTGTGCGCTCCCTCCGTTGCCCTGATCACCTCGTCGAGCTTGATCTGCATGGCCTCGCCGTCGCGGTTCTGGGTGTTCTGGATGACGAACACCATGAGGAAGGTGACGATCGTGGTCCCGGTGTTGATGGCGAGCTGCCAGGTGTCGCTGAAGCCAAAAAAGCGGGCCGCTGACAACCCAGACGACGATTGCTGCGACCGCCGCCGCGAACGCGAGCGGATGACCCACGAACCGCGCCACGCGGCGTGCCAACCGGTCGAAGATCGATCCGCGCCGCATTCGACGAGGCTAGACCGCTCTCCGGACGAGCTGCGCGTGGCCGGCCCGGCACCGACGACTAGGCTCCGGGGTCGTGAGCGTGTCGCGGGCGGAGGAGATCAAGCGGCTCGAGCGGGGATGGTGGAGGCGGCTGCCGTGGATCCTCATCCGGCCCGGCGAGGTGTTCGCCGAGCTCCGCGACTCGTCCGATGAGCAGGCTGAGGCGCTTTCCGAGCCGATGGTGGCGGTCACGATCCTCGCCGGCACCGCGATGTTCCTGTCGACGGCGACGGCGGGACAGCTCTTCGACGACTCGGAGTTCGACTGGCTGTTGATCGCCGTGGAGGCGTTCTTTGCGGGCGTGCTCGTCGCTGCCCAGAACTACTGGCTGGGCGGCGCCGCGTTGCTGCTCGGGCTCCGCAGCCTGGGCTCGATGGCTCGCTACCGCACTGCTCGCCAGATAGTCGGTCTCTCGACGGCGCCGTTCGTGCTGGCCCTCGTCGTCGTCTGGCCCGTGCGGATCGCGTTCTTCGGCGGCGACCTCTTTCGCTCCGGCGGCTCGGACGAGGGGACGACGGGCTATGTGCTCAATGCTCTGGACGCTGTCTTCGTTGCCTGGGCGCTCCTCCTGGCAATCGTCGGAGTGCGCACGGTCGAAGATTGGAGCGTGGTGCGATCGGTGTGCGCCGCAGCCTTCGCGGCGACGCTGTTCGGCCTGCTGCTGGCCGCTGCCATCTTTGCCTAGCTATCGCGCGGGCACCGCCTGTTCGAAGAGCGCGAGCTCTTCGTCGGGAATCGAGTACGTGTGCTGCTCCTCGGGGAAGGCGCCGCTGCGCACGTCGTCGGCGTACGTCTCGAGCGCCTCTCGTGCGACGGTGGCGAGGTCTGCGTAGCGCTTGACGAAGCGCGGAGCGTGGCCCTCGTACAGCCCGAGCAGGTCGTGCCAGACGAGCACCTGGCCGTCGCACTCCGCGCCGGCGCCGATGCCGATGGTGGGGATGTGCAGAGCGCCGGTGATGCGTGCAGCCACGGGCGGCGGCACGCACTCGAGCACGAGCGAGAAGCAACCGGCCTCCTCGAGCGCCAGCGCGTCCTCGAACAGTTGTTGCGCCTGCCGGGCCGAGCGGCCCTGGGCCTTGAAGCCGCCGAGCATCGTTGCCGACTGCGGCGTCAGCCCGATATGGCCCATGACGGGAATGCCGGAGCCGACGAGTGCCCGGGCTCGGGACAGCATCCGCCCTGCGCCCTCGATCTTCACGGCATCGGCGCCCGCCTCCTTGACGAAGCGCACGGCGTTCTCGACGGCCGTCTCGTCCGAGACCTGGAAGGAGCCGAACGGCATGTCTGCGACGATGAGCGGCCGCCGCGCTCCGCGCGTCACCGCGCGGGCGAGCACGATCATCTCGTCCATCGTCGCCGGCACGGTCGAGGAATGGCCGAGCACGGTCATCGCGGCCGAGTCGCCGACGAGCACGATGTCCATTCCGGCCTCGTCGGCCAGCCGGCCGCTGGGCGCGTCGTAGGCGGTGACCATCACGATCCTCTGGCGGCGCTGCTTCATCTCCGCCAGCTCGGTCAGGGGTAGCTTGCCCGGAGCGGGCGTGGCGGGTGCGGGCTTACGCGGCCGCGTGCTCATGAGCCTCCTCCTTGTCGATGACGACGTTGTCTATGAGACGGACGGCTCCGACGCGCACGGCGGCGGCGAGGACGGGTGGATCGAACGGCGCCTCCTCCACGTAGTCGACCTCGAGGCCGTTGAGCTGAGCTCGTGCCAGCTCTGGATCCTTCGTCGCCAGCGCCCGCGGCAGGGCAAGGGCGAGCTGTCGCTCCTCGGGCGAGAGCAAGTCGTTGCGCGATGACAGGGCGAGCCCGTCGGCGTCGCGGACGGTGGGGAGGACACGGAGGTCGATCTCGAGGCTGAGGTCCTCGAGCACACGGCGAATGACCTCCACCTGTTGCGCGTCCTTCTGGCCGAAGTACGCAACGTCCGGCCGAACGATGTTGAAGAGCTTGAGGCAGACCGTCGCCACGCCCCGGAAGTGGCCGGGGCGGTGGACGCCCTCGAGGATCGAGCCCACCTCCGACACCTCCACCCACGTCTGAAACTCGGGCGGGTACATCTCGGTCACCGCTGGGCAGAACGCAAGATCGACGCCTGCCTCCTCGGCCACGGCCAGGTCTTGCTCCTCGTCCCGCGGATAGGCCGAGAGATCCGTCGTCTCCCCGAACTGCGCCGGGTTGACGAAGATGCTGACGACGACTGTGTCGCACTCGGCGCGGGCCGCGTCGATCAGCGAGCGGTGCCCGCCGTGGAACGCGCCCATCGTCGGCACGAGGCCTACGCGTCCGTCCGCGCCGGCGAGGAACGCGCGTGTGTCCTCGACGGTCCGCGTGACCTTCATGGCGCCGTCGCCTCGGCGAGCACGCGGTAGACGGGCTCCAACTCCGGTCGCTGATCGTGCAGCGCGTCGAGGTGGGCGGCCACCGTCTCCCAGTCACCGCGCGCGATGGGGCCGGTGAGCTCGAAGCCGTTTTCGATCGTACGTCGCATGAGCGGCACGAGCGCCTCCGGCGGCGCGCCCGCATCCGCGAAGAGCTTCGCCGCCGCTCGATAGAGCGTCACCAGGTAGTTGGAGGCGATGACGGCGCCCGCGTGGTAGAGCGTGCGCGCGCCGTCGTCCAGAGGGAACGGCCGGAGGCCGAGCGTCACCGCGAGCCAGTTCGCGCGGTCGAGTGCCTCGCCCGTCTCCCCGGTGACGGCTGCGAAGGCCCCATCGAGCTGCTCGGGGCCGCGGCCCTT
This sequence comes from uncultured Actinomycetes bacterium, assembly GCA_963711315.1. Lineage (GTDB taxonomy): Bacteria > Actinomycetota > Thermoleophilia > Gaiellales > Gaiellaceae > PALSA-612. The sequence goes on along the minus strand of CAVQDQ010000003.1, from coordinate 319,893 downwards.
GACGAGGGTCTGGAGCGGATGGACGCTGAACCGCCGCTCGTGCGGGTCGAGCGCGGCCAGCGTCGTCGTACCGCTGACGTGAGCCAGCCAGGGGCCGGGCTCGACGGACCCGGCCACGTCGGAGATGGCCGCGTCTGGAACGCACAGGAGGACGAGCGCACCGCCTTCCTCGCGCAACTCGATCCCGCGCTCGCGCAGGCGACCGGCGATTGCCGAGCCGGCTCTGCCGCCGGCGCCGATGACGGTGATGGTGTCGAACATTCCTGCTCCAGTTCCGTAGCGGATACCGGGCAGGCCGATTGTAGCCCTGACGGTTAGACTGACCAAGCGATGCCGATCTACGAGTACGTGTGCATGACGTGCGAGTCGCATTTCGAGGAGCTCGTCCGGAACGGCGAGGAGCCCGACTGCCCCGACTGCGGTGACGCCAACGTCCGCCGTCAGCTGTCCGTCTTCTCCGCAATCGGCAGCTCGCCTCAGCCGAGCTTCGGCGGCGGAGCCGGCGGTTGTTGCGGGGGATCCTGCGGTTGCGGGCATTAGCCCGTTCCATCCGCGCAAGCGCCTAGACTCGGGGTCGATGGATCAGGCGGAGCGTCTCGCCAGGCTCGACGAGCTGCAGCAGGAAGCCGCCGGCTGCACTCGCTGCCGGCTCGCCGAAGGGCGCACGCAGGTCGTCTTCGGCGTGGGCGACCCCAACGCCGACCTGATGTTCGTCGGCGAGGCGCCGGGCTTCCACGAGGACAAGCAGGGCTACCCTTTCGTCGGCCAGGCCGGCAAGCTCCTCGACCGGCTGCTCGAGGGCATCGGGCTCTCACGCGCCGAGGTCTACATCGCCAACGTCATCAAGTGCCGCCCGCCGGGCAACCGCGACCCGGTGCCCGACGAGATCGAGACGTGCGAGCCGTATCTCTTCCGGCAGATCGAGCTGATCGAGCCGCGCGTGATCGCCACGCTCGGCAACTTCGCCACGAAGCTGCTCTCCGGAAAGCCGCTCGGCATCACCCGTGTTCACGGCCAGGAGCAGGACGTAACGCTGGGCGGAAGGCGGGTGCTGCTCTATCCGCTCTATCACCCGGCGGCGGCGCTGTATACGCCGAGCATGTTGACGGTGCTCGAAGAGGACTTCGCGCGCCTGCCCGGGCTGCTCGATTCAGAACCTGCTGTACCCGAGCCCGAGCCGGAGCCCGAGCTCGTTGCCGCCGCGCCGGCCGAGCAACTCGGCCTCTTCTGATCATCACCACGAGCTCCGCGGGGCAGACCGAGCAGGCCGGCGCTCGCCTGGCGGAACGCCTGCGGCCGGGAGACGTCGTGACCGTGTCGGGCGAGCTCGGCTCGGGCAAGACGACGTTCGTACGCGGCGCCTGCCGCGCGCTCGGCGTCGAGCAGCCGGTTACGAGCCCCACGTATACGATCGGCAACCGCTACGAGGGTCGTGTCCCCGTTTCCCATCTCGATCTCTACCGGCTCGCGGAGATCGCGGACGCCGATTGGGCAGGGCTGGAGCCGTACTTCGAGGAAGCGATCGTCTTCGTCGAGTGGCCGGAGGCAGGCGCCGGCAGATTGCCTCAGCCACGCGCCGCAGTCCGGATCGCGCACGCGGGGGAAGATCGGCGCACGATCGAGCTCGACCTCTAACCTGACGCGACGTGGGCCTCGTCCTCGCGTTCGACACCGCCACTCATGTCGCCACGGTCGCGCTCGTGGACGACGGGCAACCGCTTGCCGGACGCACGACGCGCTCTTATCGCGTGCTCGCCGACGCCGACGAGCTCCTCGCCGGGCTCGGCGCAACCCAGGACGACATCACCGCGCTCGTGGTCGGCACGGGCCCGGGCAGCTTCACAGGCACGAGGCTCGGCCTCGCGCTCGCGCGGGGATTTGCCCTGGCCAGGGATGTGCCCGTGGCAGGCGTGTCAACGCTGGACGCCCTCGCGACCGGCGCCGACGGCGCGCTGCCGGTGATCGATGCCGGGCGGCGCGAGGTCTTCACGAGCGTTGACGGGGAGCCGCGTGCGCTGCCGCCGGCGGAGCTCGAAGTGGAAGGCGTGACGTGCATCGGCGACGGCGCGCTCCGGTACCGCACGACGCTCGAGGAGCGCGGCGCGCACGTCCCTCCGGACACGAGCCCCGAGCACGTCCCGCACGCGCATCTCCATGCGCTGCTGGCTGCAGACTACGGCCCGGCCGAGCTGGTGGAGCCGATCTACGTGCGGCCCCCGGACGCGAAGGTGCCGGCGTGAGAGCCACGCTCCAGATCCGACCGCTGAACGTCGGCGACCTCGACGCCGTGGGCGAGATCGAGCGGACGTCCATGCCGGCGCCGTGGTCGCCTGCCATGTTCGCCGGCGAGATCTCGAAGCAGACGTCGGTGTGCCTGGGGGCCTGGGACGAGTCGGAGTCGAGCTGCCTTGTCGGCTACGTGATCGTGTCGCGGTACGTCGACGCGTGGCACGTGATGAACCTCGTCGTCGCCGAGAGCCACCGGCGTCGCGGCATCGCGAGGACATTGCTCGACGAGGTGTTCGACCGGACGCAGGATGCGGGACGGCGCGGGTTCACGCTGGAGGTGCGCGCGTCGAACGACGCCGCCCTGCAGCTGTACGAGGCGATGGGCTTCCGCCGCCAGGGCGTGCGGCGCGGCTACTACACGGACAACCGCGAGGACGCGGTGATCATGTGGCGCGACGCGGCAGTGGGAGCCGAGCAGTGATCCTCGGGCTCGAGACCTCGTGCGACGAGACGGCTGCGGCGCTGATCACGCCCGAGGGGAATGTGCTGGCCAGCATCGTCGCTTCCCAGGTCGAGCTGCACTCCCCCTTCGGCGGCGTCGTTCCCGAGGTGGCCGCCAGGCGCCATCTCGAGCTCGTCTCGCCTGTCGTCGAGGCGGCTCTCCACGACGCGGACGCGACGGTGGCCGACGTCGACCTTGTCGCCGCCACGCGAGGGCCGGGGCTGGTGGGTGCGCTGATCGTCGGACTGTCGGCCGCGAAGGCGCTCGCCTGGGGCCTGTCCGTTCCGCTGGCGCCGGTCGACCATCTACACGGCCACGTGGCGTCGCTTTTCCTCAGCCCGGACCCTGTCGAGCCCCCGTTCGTGTGCCTCCTCGCCACCGGCGGGCACACGATGGTGCTCGACGTGACCGCGCACGACCGGTACACGGTGCTCGGCCAGACGCTCGACGACGCGGCCGGTGAGGCTTTCGACAAGGGAGCGCGGCTCCTCGGCCTCGGCTACCCCGGAGGCCGTGAGCTGGAGCGGGTCGCCCGCGACGGGGATCCAACCGCGTACTCGTTCCCGGTGGCCAGGCTGGACGGCCTCGACTTCTCGTTCTCCGGTGTGAAGACGGCGCTGCTCTACGCGGTCAAGAAGCTCGCTGCGGACGAGCTCGAGCGGCGCCGCGCGGATCTCGCAGCCTCGTACCAGCGCGCGATCGTGGAGGCGCTCGTGCAGCGGGCACGCCAGGCAGCGCAGCAGACCGGAGTCGCCCGGATCGCAATCGTCGGCGGCGTCGCCGCGAACGCCGAGCTGCGGAGCTCGCTGCCCGAGGCCGTGGCAGCGCCGCTCGAGCTCTGCACGGACAATGCGGCGATGATCGCCTCCGCCGCCAGGTGGGTGGAGCCGCTGCAGCCGCCTGACTACCTCGATCTCGATGCGTACGCCAGCGTGGCGTAGCCTCGCGGCCGCCGCATTCTTCCTCGGCTGCGTGGCCGGGGCGTTGACGCTCGTCGCGTTTGCTGCCGAGGGCGAGGAGTCGGGCAACGCGGCGATGGCGAAGCCCGCCGCGTCGGCCTGGCGCGGCCTCGTGGGGACGGCCCGTCCCGAAGTTGCGCTCGGACAGCGCGTGATCGTCTTGCTCAAGGATCCGTCGCTGGCAGACCGCGTGCGGGAGGCCGGTGGGCTCGCCACGCAAGCGGCGGAGCGGCGCTGGACCGCGGCCGCGCTCGCAAGCCAGCAGCAGTTCCTCTCCGAGTTGGCGTCGCAGGGCATCGTCGCCAGGCCTGACCTCCAGTTCACGCGCGTCGTCAACGGCTTCTCCGCCGTGGCCGACCCGAGCGCCGCCGTACTGCTCGAGCGATCGCCGCGAGTGGCCGGCGTCTTTCCCGTGCGGGCTGCATTTCCGGCTGCCACCGCAGTGAGCCCGGACGAAGCCGCCGCGACGAGCTCGCCGACGGGGCTCGCAGCATTTCGGGGAACCGGGGTCACCGTTGCGCTGCTCGACACTGCCGTCGACCCCGCCACGCCGTTCCTCCACGGCCGCGTGTTGCCCGGCTTCGACGTCATCCGCGGAGGCGCGGCGGCGCGCTACGACCAGAAGCCCGGAGGCGACCGGCTCGAGACTCACGGCACGACCATGGCGGGGATCGTGGCCGGCCTGGGTCGTCCGGGCTCGCCGACGGGCATCGCCCCCGACGCGACCGTGCTGCCGATTCGCGTCGCCGGCTGGCAGCGCGATGCGGCCGGCAACTGGTCGATCTACGCGAGGACCGACCAGCTGATCGCCGGCCTCGAACGCGCTGTCGACCCCGACCGGAACGGGGACGCGCACGACGCGGCCCGCATCTCGCTGATCCCCGTATCCGAGCCCTTCTCGGCCTTCCCCGACAGCCCGCTGTCGCAGGCCGTCGCGGGGGCGGTCGCGCTCGATTCGCTCGTCGTCGTCCCCGCGGGAAACGACGGGCCAGGCGGGCCGGGGTTTGGCTCGATCGGCGGCCCGGGCGGCGCGCCCGAGGCTCTCACCGCCGGCGCCGTTGACCTCAGGCCGGCGACGGCAAGCGTTCCCGTGTCCGTTCGCGCAGGGCTGAACGTCTTGCTAGATCGGCCGCTGGAGCTGCTCAGCGCCGCCGCGCCGGACGCAGGCGCGAGCTTCGAGCTCGTCCGTGTTGACAAGCCCGCGAATCTCTTCGACCGCAAGGGCAAGAGCCGCGTTGCGGGGCGGGCGGCGCTGTTGGCGCCGGGCGCGACGCCTCGGAGCGCAGCCGTGCGCGCCGTGGAGGCGGGAGCCGCGGTCGTGATCCTCGCCGGAGAAGGGCTTCCCGGCGGCGCCTTGGGGCTGGACCCTCGACTTGCCGTGCCGGTGCTGTCGGCACCGCCGTCTCTCGTTCCGCTGGTTCGCGAGGCCGCGCGAGATGGCGGCGCGGTGTCGCTCTCCATCGGCGCGGGTGAAGACGAACGGCCCACTGTGGCCGCCTCGCCGGCAGCCTTCTCCTCCTGGGGATACGGCTTCGGCGTGCAGGTGAAGCCCGATGTCGTCGCGCCCGGAGTCGCGGTCGCGACCGCGCTCCCCGGGGCGGACGTTGACGGCTTCTCGCGTTTCGTCACCGTCAGCGGCACGAGCGTCGCCGCGGCAGCCGTGGCAGGAACCGCCGCGCGGCTCGCCCACGCTCGCCCCTCGCTCGATGCGGCTGGGCTGCGCAGCGCGCTCGCGACGACAGCTCGCCCGCTCGCCCATGCGTCGCTGGCGGCGCAGGGGACGGGGGTGGTGGACGCCGCGCGCGCCGCGGTCGTGGAGCTGGCGGCCGACCATGCCTCGTTGTCGTTCGGCCGAGGCAAGGGCGACGGCTGGCAAGGACATCGGACGCTGTCGCTCCACAGCGTGTCCAGCCGGCCGTTGATCGTGGACGCAAGCGTGCGTGCGCGCAGCGGGGGCGTCCTCGTTCGCGTGGTGCCGAAGCGTCTGCGCATCTCTGCCGGAGAGACGGGCCGCATACGTGTGAGCGTCCGCGTGTCCGCGCTCGCGAGAGCCGACGTCGTGAGCGGCATCATCCGCATCGCGCCGCGCGGCAGCCAGCCGCTTGCCGTGCCCTGGTCGGTGCTGCTGGCGCCGCCGCCCGAGGACCTGATCGGCGACATCGAGCTCTCCGAGCGGGTTTTCTCGCCGTCCGATCTGACGCCTGCGGTGCTCTCGGTTCGACTCGGCACGATCGAGCGCGTACGAGGGCGGGACGTGCTCCAGCCCGTGCGGCGACTCGACGTCTCGTTGCTCGACGGCGACGGTCAAGCGCTCGGGCTGCTGACTCGGCTCCGCGATGTGCTGCCCGGGCAGTACGCCTTCGGGCTCACGGGCCGTGGGCCTGGCGGCTCGCGTCTGGCACCAGGCTCATACGAGCTGCGGCTCGTCGCCTGGCCGGCGGCAGGCGGCTCGCCCGCACGGCGCACCGTGCGCTTCGCGGTGGACTAGCCTATGGCCGCCTGAAACTCGATCAAGGAGCGCTCGTGTCCACGCTAGACGCACCGGCAACTCACCTCCGCGAGAACCCCTACGAGATCGCCCAGCAGCAGCTGCGGCTCGTCGGGGAGACGTTCGACATCGACCGCAACCTCATCAGCGTCCTCTCGAAGTGCAAGAAGGCCGTCGCCGTCTCGATTCCGACGCGCATGGACGACGACTCGATCACGACCTTCGACGGCTATCGCGTCACACATAACATCGCGCGCGGCCCATCCAAGGGCGGCATTCGGTACCACCCCGACGTCACGCTGGACGAGGTGCGGTCGCTCGCCATGTGGATGACCTGGAAGTGCGCGCTGATGGGCATCCCGTTCGGCGGCGCCAAGGGCGGCGTGATCTGCAATCCCAAGCAGATGTCCGAGAGGGAGCTCGAGCGCATGACGCGCCGCTACACGTCGGAGATCATCACCGAGATCGGCCCGGAGAAGGACATTCCCGCGCCCGACGTGGGCACGAGCCCGCGCGAGATGGCGTGGATCTTCGACACGTACTCGATGAACAAGGGCCACTCGGTGCTGGGCGTCGTCACCGGCAAGCCGCTCGCCATCGGCGGCTCCCTCGGCCGTCTCGAGGCGACCGCGCGCGGTGGGTTGTTCGCGCTGCTGGAGGCCCTCAAGAAGCTGGACAAGCAGCTCGCGGGGATGCGCGTGGCCGTCCAGGGCTTCGGCAACGTCGGCAGCTACTTCGCGCTCTTCGCGCACCAGCACGGCGCGAAGGTGATCGCGATGTCCGACTCATCGGGGGGCGTCCACAATGCAGAGGGAATCGACGTCCCCGCCGCCATGGCGTTCAAGGAGGAGACCGGCTCGCTGGCCGGCCTCAAGAGCACGGAGCCGATGACGAACGAGGAGCTGATACTCCTCGACTGCGACATCCTCGCTCCGAGCGCACTCGAGCAAGTCATCACCGAGGTGAACGCCGACAAGGTCAAGGCGGCGATCATCCTCGAGGGCGCCAACGGCCCGACGATTCCGGCTGCCGACGACATCCTCGAGGACCGCGGCGTGTTCATCCTCCCGGACGTGCTCGCCAACGCCGGCGGCGTCGTCGTCTCGTACTTCGAATGGGTACAGGGCCTGCAGGAGTACTTCTGGAAGGAGGACGAGGTCAACTCGAACCTCCACGACATCGTCCAGAGGGCCTTCCACGAGACCTGGGAGCTGCGCGAGCGGCGGAAGACGAGCATGCGCATGGCGGCCTACGGCTGCGCCGTCATGCGGGTCGCCGAAGCGACGACGACGAGAGGTCTGTACCCGTAACCAAGGTCGTCCTCTACCACGCGCCGGGCTGCCACTTGTGCGAGCGCGCGCGCGAGACGCTCGTCGCCGTGGCGGCGGACAGCGATTTCGAGCTGGAGGAGGTCGACATCTCCGGCGATGCCGAGCTCGAGGCGCGGTACAGGGAGTGGTTGCCCGTCGTCGAGATCGACGGCGAGCAGGCGTTCGTCTACTTCGTCGACGAGGCGGGGCTCCGGCGCCGTCTTTCCCGAGCTCGCACATGACGAGGCCGCGGAGGCGAAGCCGGGCTTTGCTCGGCTTCGCAGAGCAGTGACTCGCTACGGCGCGGTCAAGGAGGGGGTCCACGGGGGAACCATGGGTTCCCCCGTGCCGGCACAAAGTCGCGCACGAGCAGGTAGCAGCCCTACTGCCGCATCCCGATGGGTGACAGTGGCAGAATGCCCGCCTCGTGTCACAAACCTCGATACAAGGAGAGCTGGTGTCCGATCGCGTGACGGTGGGTGTTGCGGCGCGGCTGAGCCGGTACCTGCAGGTGCTCACCCAGGCCAAGAAGATGGGCAAGGAGCGCATCTCCTCGCAGGAGATGTCCGACTACACGAACATCAACGCGACGCAGATCCGGCGCGACCTCTCCGCCTTCGGGAAGTTCGGCAAGCGGGGTGTCGGCTACTCGGTTGACGGACTGCTCGCCGAGATTCGCAAGATCCTTCGCACTCAGGGGCAGCACAACATCGCCCTCGTCGGTGCCGGTCGCCTGGGTCAGGCGATCGCAAGCTCGCCGATCTTCGCCGAGCACGGGATCAACATCGCCGCCGTGTTCGACAAGGATCCCGACCTCGTCGGCCGGGACATCGGCTCGGCCACCGTGCTCGACGCCTCGACGCTCGACAGCGTCATCCGGGAGAAGAGCATCGTCGTGGGGGTCATCGCCGTGCCGGCCGACGCCGCGCAGCAGGCGACGGACGAGCTCGTGAACGCGGACGTGAAGATCATCTTCAACTACTCCGAGGCGTTGCTCGACGTCCCGAGCGACGTGCAGGTGCATACGTCGAACCCCGCAGTCGAGCTGCTCCACGCCCTGTACTTCCATTTGGCCTAGCCGGCGATGGGGCTCGGCCGGGAGCGGCAAAGGCTCCCGGCCGGCCTGAGCGCTCCTCGCCTGCGACCCACGGACGAGGAGTCCTGGCGTCCGCCGTTGCCTGCGAGGTTGGCGGACGATGGTTCGTGCTGCCTGGTGAGAATGTCGGCGCTTTTGCCGCCGCGCGCGCTCACCTGCGCGGGTGAGAATGCTCCTTCGATCGAGTGAAGAAAACGCGGGGGAACCCATGGTTCCCCGGCGAGCCCCCTCCTTAGGGGGACGTTCCGCGGGACGGGCGTAAGCTCGCAGCATGCGGATCTTCCTCTGGCATGGGTACCTCCTTTCGGGCACCGGCTCGAACGTCTACACGCAGGCGATCGCCCGAGCGTGGGGTCGCGCCGGGCACGAGGTCACGGTCTTCTGCCAGGAGCCCGCGCCCGAGCGCTTCGATCTGGCAGGCGCCGAGGTCGTACGTCCGGAGCTCCCCGGCCGGCAGCTGCCGGTGTTCGTGCTCGACGCGTACGAGGGTCTCGAGCCGCGGCTGCTCCAGGAGCTGACGCCGTCCGAGCTCGCCAAGTACGTGGCTGCGAACGCGGCGGCGATCAGCGAGCGCCTGCCCGCCGACCTCGTGTTCTGCAATCACGTGCTGCCGGGCGGAGCGGTCGGAGCAGCGACCGGTGCGCCGTTCGCCGTCAAGGCGCACGGCTCCGAGCTCGAGTACTCGATCCGGGGACGTAGCGAGCTGGCCGAAGCTGCGCGCGTGGCGCTGGCGCCGGCAGAGGCCGTCTTCGTGGGCTCCGACCACATCCGGGAGGTACTGGAGGACGTCGTTGGCCCCTTCGAACGCGTGCACGAAGTGCCGCCGGGTGTCGACGTCGAAGAATTCACGCCGCAGCCGCGCGACGAGGCGCTAGTCGATCTGCTCGACGAGTGCCGCCGCGATCCGCCGAACCCGGGCAACGCGAACGAGCGACTCCCCGATGATGGCAACCCGGAGCGCCTCGAGCGCTTCCTCGAAGAGGAGCAGCCGACCGTTCTCTACTTCGGCAAGCTCCTCTACAACAAGGGCGTGCACCTGCTCCTGGAGGCACTACACGGACTTGACGCGAGGGCCGTGATCGTCGGCTTCGGCGACTACCGCGAGCGGCTCGAGCAACTGGCGCCCGCCCGAACGCTGTTCACAGGACAGCTGGAGCACCGCCATCTCGTCCATCTGATCCCGCTCGCCGACGTGGTGGTCGTGCCGTCGATCTTTCCCGAGGCGTTCGGCATGGTCGCCGCCGAGGCCGCGGCCGCCGGCTGCCCGCCGATCGTCGCCAGGCACTCGGGCCTGGCGGAGGTGGCGGCAGGCCTGGAGGAGGCGTACGGCTCGGCGCATCGCGAGCTGGCGGCGTTCGCGCAGGGCGATTCGGTGGAGCTCCAGGAGAAGCTCCACGATCTGCTGGCGCTGCCCGTTGAGGAGCGACGGGAGCTGGGAGCCGCCGCACGGCGCGTCGCCGTCGAGCGCTGGTCATGGGAGAGCGTCGCGCAGCGCCTGCTCGAACCGTTCCAGTAGCGTTCCGCTTCAATGGGTGAAGCGCAGAGCGTCCCCTGGCAGGACCTGCTCGCGGGCGCCCGCGAGGCCTTCGACGACGGCCGGGACTTCACGCTCGCCGTCGAAGAGGAGTTCGCGTTGCTCGACCCGGAGACGCTCGCGCTCGCCGACCATTTCGAGGAGCTGCAGGCGGCGGCGCGCGGCACCGTGCTGGAAAAGCATCTCGTGGGCGAGCTGATCTCGTCCGAGGTCGAGGTGCGGACAGGGCGCTGCGAGACATTCGCCGATGCTGCCGGCCTCGTCGTCGAGCGGCGCCGGCAGCTCTTCGAGCTCGCCGAAGCGCACGAGGTGCGGCTTGGCGCGACGGGGACGCACCCGTGGAGCCGCTGGCAGGACCAGCACATCATCGACACGCCGCACTACCGCCGCAACGACGAGATCCTCCGCTACGTCGTCTGGCGCAACAACTCGTTCGGGCTGCACGTGCACGTGGGAATCCGCGGCGCTGACCGGGCGATCGCCGTCCACAACGGGCTACGCCGCTTTCTTCCAGAGCTGCTCGCGTTGTCGGCGTCCTCACCGTTCGTGGAGGCAGTCAACACCGGCCTGCATTCGGCGCGCACGCAGATCTTCACCCGATTGTTCCCGCGCTGCGGCGTCCCCGATGTGTACGACGGCTGGCGTGGGTTCGAGGAATACGTGCGGGCGCTCTACGAGACGGGCTCGATCACCGAGCACACGCAGCTGTGGTGGAGCGTCAGGCCGCACCTCGCGTATCCCACGATCGAGATCAGGATCTGCGACGGCCAGCCACGCCATGAGGAAGCGCAGTCGCTCGCTGCCTTCGCGTACGCCCTGACAGCGCGCATCGCTCGCGCAGTCGACGAGGGCGAGTCGCTCCCCGACCACCCACATCGCATGATCGAGGAGAACACCTGGCGAGCGATCCGCAACGGCCTCTCCGGAGAGCTGATCGACCTCGACTCCCTGCGCGTCCGTCCCGCTCGCGCGGCGCTCGAGGAGCTGGCCGAGTGGATGCTCCCGGTCGCCGACGAACTGGGCGTGACGCCGTATCTCAAGGTGCCCGCGGCGAACGCTGCCGAGCGGCAGATCACCAGGCACGAGGAGGGGGCGACACTCGAGGCGATCTACGCCGAGCAGGTCGAGGAGACAGCGGTACCGAGCTTTCGTTAGGGTCTTGCGGCCTTGCTCGTAGCAAGCTTTTTCATCGACCATGCCGTGCTGTTCGCGCTCGTTTGCTCGGGCGTCGCGATCGGCTACGGCGTCTATCTCACCTACTGGCTGATGAAGCAGCCGGCCGGTAGCGAGCGCATGCAGGAGATCGCACGCGCAATCCAGGAGGGGGCCGCGGCGTATCTGAAGAAGCAGTACTCGACGATCGCCATCGTGGCGGTGTTCCCGTTCCTCCTCCTCGGCTTCTACAACCAGCTCGGCTGGGGGACTGCGATCGGCTTTCTCATCGGCGCCGTCTTCTCCGCGGCTGCCGGCTTCATCGGCATGAACGTGGCGGTGCGCTCGAACGTGCGCACTGCGGAGGCTGCGAAGCGCGGCGTTGCTCCGGCACTGGACATCGCCTTCAAGGCCGGCTCCGTCACGGGACTACTGGTGGTCGGCCTCGGCTTGCTCGGCGTCGCGGGCTACTACTGGGTGCTCACGGACTGGCTCGGCAACAGCTCCGACTCGGCGATCGACGACCTGATCGGGCTCGCCTTCGGTGGCTCTCTCATCTCAGTCTTCGCGCGATTGGGAGGCGGCATCTTCACGAAGGCGGCCGACGTCGGTGCCGACCTCGTGGGGAAGATCGAGGCGGGCATCCCGGAGGACGACCCGCGGAACCCCGCGGTGATCGCCGACAACGTCGGGGACAACGTCGGCGACTGCGCGGGCATGGCTGCCGACCTGTTCGAGACGTACGCCGTCACGGCGGTGGCGGTAATGCTGCTGGCGACGGCGTTCCCGACGAGCGAGCTCTGGCTGTTCCCGCTCGCGATCGGTGGCATCTCGATTCTCTCCTCGGTGATCGGGACGTTCTTCGCGCGCATCGGGCGGGACGGCTCGATCATGAACGCCCTCTACAAGGCGATCCTCGTCGCCACGGTGCTGTCGGCCATCGGCTTCATCCCCGTGACGCTGGCCTTCGACGACGGGAAGTTCGACTTCTGGCAGCTCTACGGGCCTGCGCTGATCGGCCTGGTCGTGACGTTCGCGCTCGTCGCCATCACCGAGTACTACACGGGCACTCGCTGGCGTCCTGTGAAAGCGATCGCCGAGGCGTCGCAGACCGGGCACGCGACGAACATCATCGCCGGCCTGGCGTGGGGCATGCAGGCGACTGCCCTGCCGGTGATCGTGATCGCGGCGGGCATCGTCGGCTCCTATTACGCGGCCGGCCAGGACCTGTTCGGGATCGGCGTGGCCGTCATGGCGCAGCTCTCGATGACAGGCCTCATCGTCGCCCTCGATGCGTACGGGCCGGTGACGGACAACGCGGGCGGCATCGCAGAGATGGCCGATCTCGACGAGTCCGTGCGTGCGGTCACCGACCCGCTGGATGCTGTCGGCAATACGACGAAAGCTGTGACCAAGGGCTACGCCATCGGCTCCGCGGGCCTCGCAGCGCTGATCCTCTTCGACGAGTACGTGCGCGGTCTCGGCGAGGAGGGCCTCAACGTCTTCTTCTCCCTGAGTGATCCGTGGGTGATCGCCGGGCTCTTCATCGGCGGCCTGATGCCGTTCCTCTTCGCGTCGCTTGCGATGACCGCCGTCGGGCAGGCAGGCGGCGAAGTGGTGCAGGAGGTGCGCCGCCAGTTCCGCGAGAACCCCGGGATCATGGAGGGAACGTCTCGCCCCGACTACTCGCGCGCGGTGGGAATCGTCACCGGGCGGGCGATCCGGCTGATGTTGGCGCCCGCGCTCATTCCGATCGTGTTCCCGATCGTCGTCGGGATCATCAAGCCGGAGATGCTCGGCGGCCTCCTGATCGGCACGATCGTCACCGGCATCTTCCTGGCAATCGCGATGACGTCCGGCGGCGGCGCCTGGGACAACGCGAAGAAGCTGATCGAGGACGGCGCCTTCGGCGGGAAGGGCTCGGAGGCACACGCGGCTGGAGTCACGGGTGACACGGTCGGTGATCCCTACAAGGACACGGCCGGGCCGGCGATCAACCCGATGATCAAGATCACCAACATCGTCGCCATCCTCATCATCCCGCTCATCGCCTCGATTCACGGCTAGCCGCGGGCCGGAACGAGCTCCACGGCCAGTCTTCAGGTTGGGCGCAGAGCCCGGCTCGAACGGGGTTGGCGGCGATGTACTGGACGGCCGTCTCCAGGTGCTCGTCGCTCTCCACGAGCGTGGCGTGGAAGCGACTCTGGAAAAGCGTTCCGACGCGGCCGTGCCGGCGGTTGAACAGCAGCGCGTAGAGGCCGTTGAGCTGGTGTATCCCGGCGGAGAGGTTGGGCTCGGGCGTTTCGACGAGCAGGTGGTAGTGCGTGCCCATCAAGCAGAGTGCTTGGCGGATCCACGCGAAGCGTCTCTCGACCGTGGCCAGCCTTCGCATGAAGCAGCGGCGATCGACGTCGTCGCGAAAGATCTCGATCGGGCCCGTGCCCCGGGCGGTGACGTGGTAGATGCCGCCAGGGATGAGGGTGCGATATGGGCGACCCATGCGTCGACGTTACGGGTCGCCGGCCACTGTGCTGGCCGTCGCAACACAGTTGGCACAGAATTGGAGCAGACATGTAATTGGTGCCTGGCACTGCTTACGAGTCGGCGTCAGCCGCCGCGGGCGCGCCGGCGGCGGCGTGTGTAGAAGGCCCTTTGGAGAGCGAGGGTTGCCACTCCCGCCGTGACGATGCAGATGAGGTTCACCCCGAGCTGGGCGGCCGCCCCGGCGACTTCCGAGCCGTCGCCATACGCCGCTGCGACGCCGACGTTGGCAGCCGCCGGGATCGTCGTCACAGAGATGAGGACGCCTACCAGCGCCCCGGACTTGGCAGTCGAGAGCGACAGCGTGCCCGCGACGCCTGCGAGAACGGCCACAAGCGCCGAGAACTCGTCGGGATGGGAGATGAATAGCGTCGCCGGATGGCCGACCGCGTTCAACTCCTCCGGTGCCGAATCGACGGCTCGCAGGACCGTCGTCAGTAGGAAGCTGGCGAAGATGGCGATCGGAAAGCCGACCGCAAGCGCCTTTAGCGACCGCACGGCCAGCTCGCCCTTCCGTTGCACGAGGGCAACGCACAAGCCCGCCAGTGGGCCGTACTCCGGACCCACGACCATCGCCCCGATGATGAGAATGAGCGAGTCCTCGATGATGCCGACCGCCGCGATTAGCGTCGCGAGCACCATGAACGCCGCGAAGCTGAACGAGAGCTCCGCGCTCTCGGACGTCTGCGTCTCCACTGCCTCCCAGACGACGGCGTCCGCTGGCGAGCCGACGGCGGCCCGCTCGGCCTTGCGAGCAGCGTCCGAGACAAGCGAGGTGATCGGCTCGATCGCAATCGACCCTTTCAACTCGAGGCCGAGCCGACGCAACTCCTCCACGACGAGGCTCGTGTCCTCCCGCGCGACGTCGCAGAGAATGAGGTCACCGTGCGGCTGCTCGGCGGCGCCCGGAAGCCGGACGACGTTCAGAGTGGACGGATGGCCGCTCACGATCTGGTACGCGGCCTCGGCGAGCGCAGGAGGCGCGACGATGCGAAGGTGCACCATGCTCGGGATCCTACGAGCCGCCTGTTGAGCTGGTGACGACCCCGGAGACATCGCCGAGACCTGGCCGCCGCCGCCGCGAGCACAAGCTCGAGCGCGTGCTGGGCGCGCCGGCCCTCTTCTCAACGGCCTACGGAAACGTCGGCTCCTCCATCTACTACGCGCTTGGGGTCACGGCGGCCTTCGCGCTGGGCCTGACGCCGCTCGTCTTTGTCATCGCCGGGCTGTTCTTCGCTGCCACGGCGCTCACGTATGCGGAGGGAACGGTCCGCTACCCCGAGGCCGGTGGCTCGTCGAGCTTCGCCCGCCACGCCTTCAACGAGCTCGTGAGTTTCGGGGCCGCCTGGGCCCAGATGCTCAACTACATCATCACGATCGCCATCTCGGCGTTCTTCGTACCGCACTACCTCTCAGTGTTCTGGGGGCCGCTCCGCGAGAACCCGTGGGACATCGCGGGCGGAGCGATCGTGATCGTGGTGCTAGTGGCGCTGAACGTCGTCGGCATCCAGGAGTCGGCGCGCCTCAACATTGTTCTCGCCGCCATCGACTTCGCGACGCAGTTGCTGCTCGTCCTGCTCGGCTTCGTGCTCGTCTTCAATGCGTCGACGCTATCCGCCAACGTTCACTGGGGGATTGCGCCGACCTGGAGCAATCTCCTGCTCGCGATCCCCGTGGCGATGATCGCATACACCGGAATCGAAACCGTCTCGAATCTCGCCGAGGAAGCACGCGACCCCGTGCGGACGATCCCGCGTTCGATCGGGCTCGTGGCGATCGCTGTTTTCGCGATCTACTTCACGCTGCCGCTGGTCGCCCTCTCAGCGCTGCCGGTGGAGGAGATCGGAGGCGAGCTGACGACGTTCCTCGCCCTTCCGCCAGACGAGGGCGGCTACCAGAACGACCCGATCCTCGGAGTCGTCGACAACCTCGGCATTGGCGGTGTCCTACTCGATGTCCTTCAGATCTACGTCGGGATCCTGGCCGCGACGATCCTGTTCATCGCGACGAACGCCGGCATCATCGGCGCTTCGCGGATCACGTATTCGATGGCGTCGTACCGGCAGTTGCCGGGCGCCTTCCGAAAGCTTCACCCGAAGTTCAAGACGCCCTGGCTCGCGCTCGTGGTTTTCGCGGGCTTTGCCTCGATCCTCGTGCTCTTGCCCGGCCAGGTGGACTTCCTGGGCACGATGTACTCGTTCGGCGCGATGCTCTCGTTCACGATCGCGCACGCGGCGGTCGTGCAGCTTCGCCGCCAGGACCGCGGGGAGGAGTTGCAGTTTCGCGCCCGACCGAACCTTCGCATCGGCGGTACCGACTGGCCGGTGTTTGCGTTCGTCGGCGGCACCGCCACGTTCCTCGCCTGGATCGTCGTCGTCGTCCAGGATCCGCCGACGCGGTACGCGGGGCTTGGCTGGCTGGCGATCGGCATGGTCGTCTACGTCGTGTATCGGCGTCGGATACTTCATGCGCCGTTGACCGAGACCGTTCGTGCACCGCCATTGCTCGGTCCGGCGCAGGCGCTCGAGTACCAGAGCATCCTTGTCCCCCTCGTGGCAGGCGACCAGGCCAGGGAGGCAATGCACATCGCAGCGCGGCTCGCCGCTGAACGGCGCTCGATGATCGTCGCTATGCGCGTGATCGTCGTGCCGCTTGAGCTGCCCCTCGGTGCCGACTTTCCCGAGCAAGAAGCGCTCGCCGACGAGCTGCTCGACGAGGCGCACGACATCGGCGACCTCTACGGCGTCCGGGTCGTGGAACGCGTCGTCCGCGGCCGAAACGCCGGAGCAGAGATCGTGGATGAAGCTGAGCGGAGAAACGCCGAGATCATCGTCATGGGTGCGCCGAGACTGCCGCACCGCACGCGCACGAGCGCGATCTTCGGCAAGACGGCCGACGATGTGCTGCGCAACGCGCCCTGTCGCGTGATGATCGCGGCCGCAAGGAGAGCTGCAGCCTGATGCCTCCTCGCGTCGTCGTCGTCTTCGCCGTCACGCTCATCGCGCTCGGTATCGGGCTAGCTGTCCAGACGGCGCGTGTGGGCGGCGGCGTGGGCTACCTGCTCGGCGTGCTGTTCGTCGCATTAGGCGTGGGTCGGCTGTACCTGCTACGAGGTCGACGCTGATGGCCCGCAAGCTGCCCGTGCTGCAGCGAGTGCTCGGCGCTCCTACGCTGTTCTCGGTCGCGTACGGCGAGATCGCATCGTCGATCTACTTCGCGCTCGGCATCATCGCCGGCCACGCGCTCGGGCTGACACCCGAGGTGCTGCTGCTGACGGGCCTGCTGTTCCTCGTCGTCGCGCTGTCGTACGCCGAGGGGATCGCCGCCATGCCGGAGACGGGCGGCGCGGCCACGCTCGTGCGCAAGGCTTTCAACGACTTCGCCGGGTTCTGCACCGGCTGGGTGCTGTTCCTCGACTACATCATCGTCATCACGCTCTCCGCGCTCTTCCTGCCGCACTACCTCGGTGGGGCGCTCGACATCGACGCGCTGGAGCGGCATCCCTGGGACGTCGTCGTCGGCGTGGCCGTAATCGCCGCCATCGCCGTCGTGCGCCTCTTCCGGCGGCCCGGTCTCTACACGGCCGGTATCGGCGTGGCGGTGCTCGACCTCTTCACGCAACTGCTCGTCGTCGTGCTCGGCCTCGCCCTGCTCGTCTCGCCGGACGCGCTCACGCGGGGTGTCGAGTTGGGCTCGGCTCCCAGCTGGTCCGAGCTAGCGTTCGCCTTGCCGCTCGCGATGCTTGCGTACACGGGCCTGGAGACGGTGGCGAACCTCGCCGAGGAGGCGCGGCGGCCGGGTATCGACATTCCGCGCAGCCTCTTCGGGGCGATCGGCGTCGTCGTCGCTCTCTACATTGCGATCGCCGTCGTCGGGCTCTCGGCCTTTCCGGTGTCCGACGGCGAGACCGCGCTCGGGAACGAGTGGCTCTTCGCGCCGCTGCTCGGAATCGCGCAGGTGCTCGGCGACGATCTCTCGCCGCTCCTCGCGGACGCGCTGCGGATCTTCGTGGGCGTCTCCGGCGCCCTCATCCTCCTCGCCGCCGCAACCACGTCCGTGTCCGGGTTCGGGCGCCTTGCCTACTCGCTGGGCGAGCACGGGATGCTGCCTCGCACGTTCGGGAGGCTGGGCAGGCGCACGCTCATCTCGCCTGCGGCGCTCGCGTCGGTCGTCGTCATCGCCGCCGGAGGCCTGATCGCCGTCACGGCAGCGGTTGACGACGAAGTGGCCTTCCTCGCGGCGCTGTTCAGCTTCGGGGTGCTGCTCGCGTTCGCCGCCGCGCAGCTCGCCGTTATCCGACTGCGCTTCACGGCGCCAGAGCTGGAGCGCCCGTACCGCGTGCCCTGGAACGTCCGCATCGGCGGAGCGGACGTCCCCATCCCAGCTGTTGTCGGAATCATCCTGACGCTGACCGTCTGGGTCGCCGCGATGGTGACACACCCCGGAGCTCGGTACGCGGGCCCGATCTGGCTCGCGGCGGGGCTCGTGATCTACGGGCTCGTGCGCCGCCATCGCGGTGAGGGGCTGCTGGAGCGGGTGGTCTCGCCCGACGAGCAGGCGGAGCTCGCGGAACCGGCGCTGTCGAAGATCCTCGTGCCGATGAAGCTTGGATTGATCGGCGAGGAGATGATCGCCACGGCGGTGAAGCTCGCCCAGGAGCGGGGTTCGGACGTGGAGGCGCTACACGTCCTGCGCATGCCGCTGTCCAAGAGCCTCGACGCGCCGGCCGACCCGGCCGAGGAGGAGCGTGCGGTGGAGTCTCTCGACGAGGCACGCCTGCTCGGCGAGGACCACGGCGTCGTCGTGCGCGGCGCGACCGTCCAGGCGCGTTCGATTGGGGAGGCCATCGTGCGCGAGGCGATCGCGCGAGACGTCGACCTGATCGTGCTTGGGTCGGCGCCGCGCTGGCGCAGGCAGTCGCGCTTCTTCTCGCCCACCGTCGAGTACGTACTCCGCAACGCTCCGTGCGAGGTGCTCGTCGTCGCCTTCCCCGAGTCGGTGCTTGCAGCAGAGGCGACGTAGCGCGTCTGCGTGAAGCTACTCTGCGCGCCATGAAGGCTGTTGTCATCGGATGCGGGCGGGTCGGCTCGGCGAGCGCGAAGGCACTGCAAGCCGAGGGCTGGGACGTGTGCGCCGTCGACGAGAAGGAGGAGGCGCTTCAGCGGCTCGGCGAGAGCTGGTCCGGCGGGTTTGTCGTCGGCCACGGAATGGAAAGCGAGGTGCTGCGCGCGGCTGGCATCGAGGACGCCGACGCCGTCATCGTCGCCACGGACGGAGACAACACGAACCTCGTCGTCGCACAGATCGCGCAGAAGCGGTTCGGTGTGCCGAACGTCGTCGTGAGGGTGCTCGATCCAGGGCGCGCGACGTTTTACGACACGCTGGGCCTGCGCACGATCTGCCCGACGTCGAGGGCGATCCGCGCGCTGATCGAAGCCGTGCTCACGTACGAGGCGGCGCCTGCCTGATGTACATCATCGTCGTCGGTGGCGGGAAGGTAGGCGCGAACCTCATGCGCAGCCTGATCGCGATGGATCACGAAGTGACGCTCATCGAGCAACGCCGCGACCGCTTCGAGCGGCTCGAGCAGGAGTTCGAGCACCAGGTGCAATCCGGAGACGGCACGGAGATCTTCGTCCTCGAGCAGGCCGGGATCGCGAGGCCGCCTGACATCCTGGTCGCCGCGACCGGTGACGACGAGGACAACATCATCATCTGCCAGCTCGCCCGGGAGAAGTACGGCGTCCCGAAGGTCGTGGCACGCGTCAACGATCCCCGGAACCAGGAGCATTTCGACCTGCTCGGTATCGCCCCGACCGTCTGCGCAACATCGAGCCTGCTCGCGCTCGTCGTACACGAAGTCCCCGAGCATGGGCTCGTGCATCTCGTCGAGCTGCGAAAGGAGAACCTCGAGATCGTGGAAGTGCAGATCGACGGCCGCTCGCCGTGTCTCGGCAAGGAGGTCTCTCGCGTCAAGCTGCCCGAGGGCGCTCGGCTGATCGCCATCGTCCGGGACGGCGAGGCTCGTCTGAACGACGGGGACCTCGTGCTCGAGAACGGCGATCAGGTGCTGGGCCTCTTGCAGCCGGGCCGGGAGGAAGAGCTACGACACGCACTGCTCGGTCGCTAGCTGTACTCGCCCTGCTGGTGGCCGTTCCGGCCGTCGCCGGGGCGGCCGGCGAGCGTCAGCAGCTGGGCATCGTCCGTATCGCCCGCGGATTCGACGCGCCCGTGTACGTCGCGACTACCAAGTCGGAGCCGTCGAAGCTGTACGTCGTCGAGCAGGTGGGGAGGATCTGGGTGCTGGTGAACGGCCGACGGCTTGCGAAGCCATTCCTCGACATCCGTTCCCGTGTTGGTGCCGACTCTTCCGAGCAAGGGTTGCTGTCGATGGCATTTCATCCGAGCTACGCGAAGAACCGCCGCTTCTACGTCAACTACACCGATCTCAACGGCCACACCCGTGTCGTCGAGTTCCGGTCCGACGGACAACGTGGGCTCACGAGGACTGCACGTCTCATCCTCTTTGTCCGTCAACCGTACGCAAACCACAACGGCGGCCAGCTCCAATTCGGGCCGGACGGGAAGCTCTACGTCGGCATGGGGGACGGCGGAAGTGGAGGCGACCCGGAGAACAACGGGCAGACGCCGGCCTCGCGTCTAGCGAAGCTCCTGCGCACGAACCCGTTGTCGGTCAACTGGGAGGTAGCGGGCTTCGGCCTCCGCAATCCCTGGCGGTTCTCGTTCGACCGCAAGACCGGCGACCTCTATATCGGTGACGTCGGCCAGAACGCCGTCGAGGAGATCGACTTCCGGCCGCGCGGCGCCCCGCCCGCGAACTACGGCTGGGCCCGGTACGAAGGAAGCCGAACGTACGAGAGCGACGTCGAGCTCAATCCTCCGTCGCCGCTCGTCTTCCCCATCTTCGAGTACGGCCACGGCGAGGGCTGCTCGGTCACGGGTGGGTACGTCTATCGCGGGAGTGACGTGCCTGCCGCTGCGGGCCGATACTTCTTTGGCGACTACTGCTCGGGCACGGTGTGGAGCCTGCGGGTCGTCGACGGCAAAGCCACCGGTGTGCGGCGCGAGCCCTTCGGGGTGAGCAGCATCTCGTCGTTCGGGGAGGGCGCGCGAGGCGAGCTGTACCTCGTCTCCCACGAAGGCAGCATCTACCGCCTGGCCCGCTAGACGGACTGCAGCTCGGCCAGCGAGGCGACGACGACCGCATCGCGGCCGAGCGCATCAAGCAGCCGGTCGAGTGCGCCCGGTCCGGCCTCCAGCCTCTCCAGACGGCGGGCGACGCCGAGGTGCGCGGCGGCAACGCGCGCCAGCGGCTCGGGCTTCGGTGTGAAGGCGCCGATGCTGACGCCTGCTGCCGCCAGCCGGCGGAGCTCGGCGTTGGCAGTCGCGTCCGGCCGTAGGTAGACGCGGGCGTGGTCTTCCGCGAATCGCTTCAGCAACGCTCGCCAGTTGCCGACGGCGGCGTCCAGCCCTGCCTCGTCGACTCCGTCGTCGAGCTCGACGCGGCAGCGGCGTTGCGCATCCTCCAACCAGGCTCGCCACAGCGGCTCGGTGTCCCCGAACACGGCGTCGAGGTCGACCACAACAGCGGTGCGGTCCGTCATGTCGCGACTCTGCGCGCCGCGCGCCCGAGCAGATAGACGCCGATCATGACCCCGACAGCGTCGACGAGCACGTCCAGCACGGCGCCGTGTCGCCCGGGCACGAAGACCTGGTGCACCTCGTCGGTCGCCGCGTAGGCGATGCCGATGGCCGCGGCGGGCAGCTCGCTGCCGACGGCGCGCATGAGTAGCGCGCCGAGCACTGCGTACTCCGCGACATGCGCGATCTTTCGCAGTAGGAGGTCCCAGCTGCCGAGCCCGGTCCCCAGGTCCGGGATCGAGGAGAGCGTGAAGATGAGGGCAGCCCAGGCGACGACCGGCAGCCAGACAGAAAGGACGCGCTTCACGACGCAATGGTAGGCTCGGCCCGGACATAGGCGGGCGGGTCAGGGAACCCGGTGCAAGTCCGGGACGGTCCCGCCGCTGTGAGGGGAGACGCTGCCCCACCACCATGCCACTGGCTGACGCTGGGAAGGCGGTGGAGCAGGGAGCCCCGAGTCAGAAGACCTGCCGCCCGTCGATCCGAACCCCTCGTGGAAGGAGGATTCGTGTTTCGACGGACTCTCATGCTCGTGGTGGTGGTGGGCTCGCTGCTCGCGATCGTGGCCTCCGCCTCGGCCGCGATCGTTCGCGTGCGCGTCGAAGGTAAGAGCAGCACGATCTTCGGTGCTACACAACCCCTCGCTTCGGCGACGACGGCGCTCGACGCTCTCGAGGCCGCCAGCATTGGCGGCGAGTTCTACTACCACATGCGAGAGACCAGCTTCGGCTCGTACGTCGACCAGGTCGGCCGCTATGTGGAGCAGGGCGCGAGCGGCTGGGTGTTCAAGGTGAACGGTGTCTCGCCGCCTGTCGGAGCGGACAAAGTGACGCTGAAAGACGGCGACGTCGTGCTCTGGTACTGGTCGACGTTCACGGATGCCGGCGGCTCACCCACCCTCGCGCTGACGCGCGCCGGGAAAGGCTGCTACGAGGTCGTGGCGAGGAACGACGCCGGAAATCCCGTCTCGGTCTCCGCCACCTTGCGCGTGGACGCCAGACGTGTGCCGATGGAGGGCGGTCGTGCCTGTCCGGGCCCTCACCGGAGCGCCGTGCGGGCGATTGCCTTCGGCGCAGTTCGGTCGAACGCCCTGAGGTAGCGGTTGGCGCGCCGGCTGCTCCCACTGCTCTGCCTCGTCGCCGCGCTGGCCGGCTGCGGCGGATCCGGCGACGGCGGCGAGGCGACGCTGTGGGTTACGCGTGACCGCGGCGCCGAGGTGCTGGTGACGACCTCGGTGCCCGCGGGGGTGACTGCAATGCAGGCATTGCGGAGTGAGGCGGACGTCGACACGAGCTACGGCGGTCGCTTCGTCCGGTCGATCGAGGGCGTCGCCGGCGACGCCGACGCCAAGCGTGACTGGTTCTACTTCGTCAACGGCATCGAGGCAGATCGCGGGGCCGCAGAGTATCGCCTGCGGGAAGGCGACGTGCTCTGGTGGGACTACCGCTCCTGGTCCGGTGAGGACATGCGCGAGCCCGTCGTCGTCGGCGCGTTTCCCGAGCCATTCCTCCACGGCTACGACGGGAAGCTGAGACGGGCGGTCGTTCGCTTCCAGGAGGAAAAGATGCGCGGAACGGCGCTCGGCCTCGCGCATCTGATCGGCGCTGCCAGCGTCGAGCTCCTGGACGTGCCCGCGGCGCCGGACGCGAACCTGCTCGTCGTGACGAACGACGCCACGACGTTCAGCGCCGAGCTCCGCTCGCCGGAGGGGTCGGCAGGCACACCCGTCCTCTTGCAAGTCTCGTTCGAGGACGCCAAGCGGCTGCTCAAGGATCCCGAGTTGGCGCAGCACCGGTACGAGGGGCTGGAATCTTGAGGCCCGCTCCTGCGCTCGCGCTTCTCGTCGCGCTGGCGGCCGCCGCGCTCGTCGCCGACCACTGGCAGGTGCCGGTCGCGATTTCCGCGGTGTTGCTCGGGCTCTGCCTGCGGGCGCCGGCCTCCCGTCGCCGGCCGTATCTGCTGGGGTGTGCAATCACGTCTGTCTCGGTGCTCGTGATCACGCCGCTCCTCGTCGTAAACGGTGTGGACGTGCTGTGGAGAGGGCCGGTGGTGCCTGTGCTCGGTCAGCTCGACGTGACGTCCGAAGAGCTTGCCGGCGCGGCGATCCAGGCTGTTCGGCTCGCAGCGGTGACGCTCGCGTTTGCCGTGTATGCGCTGCTGCTCGACCACGACGCGCTGCTGCGCTCGGCGCGGTTCGCACGCCGCTCGGCGCTCGTCGTCGCGCTCGCGACGAGGCTCGTGCCCACGCTCGAGCGTGACGTGCGCGGGCTCGTGGAGGCGCTGCGCGGGCGTGGGGTGGAGGTTGCCGGCCTCCGTGGCCGGGCACGGCTCGTGTCCCCGCTCGTTTCCGGGTCGCTGGAGCGTGCGCTGAATCTCGCCGAGGCCATGGAGGCACGCGGCTTCGGCCGGGAGGGGGCGACGCGCGCCCCGTCGCCGCCGTGGCGCTCGCTCGACAGGCTGGCGCTTCCGGTTTCGCTGCTGCTCGTGGCGGGTGCGGTGTGGCTGTAGCCACGGTACGCGAGCTGACGTTCTCTTACGGCGGAGCCGACAGGCCGGCGCTCTCCGGCGTCTCCCTCGACGTCGCCCCGGGAGAGATCGTTCTACTGACCGGACGTTCGGGCTGTGGCAAGACAACGCTCATCCGGGCGCTCGCCGGGCTCGTACCGCACTTCCACGGCGGCCGCTTTGCGGGCAGCGTCGAGATCGGCGGCCGCGACACCCGGCGGACCCGGCCGGCCGAGCTCGCCGGCACCGTTGCCACACTGTTTCAGGACCCAGAAGACCAGATCGTCTTCGGCGGCGTCCTGGCAGAAGTGTCCTTCGGCATCGAGAACTCGGGTGCTCCCCCGCCGGAGATCGAACGGCGCGCGCTTACCGCTTTGGACGCTGTAGGCGCGGGGCACCTGGTGGGGCGGAGCGTGGCCGACCTGTCGGGCGGCGAGCTGCAGCGCGTCTGCCTCGCGTCGACGCTCGCGCTCGAGCCGGCCCTGCTCCTGCTGGACGAGCCCACTTCCCAGCTCGACGCCGACGGTGCGCCGGCGCTGCTCGAGCTTGTGCAGCGCCTCGCGCGCGAACGCGGGACGGCCGTGGTCATCAGCGAGCACCGGGTCGCCCGGACGAGTGCTTACTGCGATCGGGTCGTCTGCCTCGAACGCGGTGCGATCGTTCCCGGCAGCCCGGTCGTCGCGCCGCTGCCGCGCGGCGCAGCGCGACCCGGAGGGGACGTCGTATGCACGCTCGACGGAGTCGGCTTCGCCTACGTCGCAGAAGAGCCGGTGCTCTCGGGCATCGAGCTCGAGCTACGACGAGGAGAGATCGCCGCTGTGACGGGCCCCAACGGCAGCGGCAAGTCCACGTTCGGAAAGCTCGTCGCCGGTTTGCTCGAGCCCGGCCACGGCACGCGATCGTGCATCGGACGTGCTGCGTACCTGTCTCAGGATCCGGGCCGCTACCTGGCGAGAGAACGTTGTGATGACGAGGTCGCCCTGGGAGCTCGTGATAGAGCCGCCGCGGCCCGGGCGCTCGAAGCCGTGGGCCTGAGGGGCTACGAGGCGCGGCACCCGCGAGACCTGTCGAGTGGCGAGCGCGAGCGGCTGGCAATCGCCGCGGTACTCGCCGGCGACCCCGACGTGCTGGTGCTCGACGAGCCGACCCGCGGTGTCGATCCGGAGGCACGAGCCCGCTTCGCGGCGCTGCTGCGTAGCGCGCCGCCCGAGCGGGCGACGCTGCTCATCACTCACGATCACGAGCTCGCAGCCGCCGTCGCGAATCGAAACATTCGGCTGGAAGAGGTGACCGAGCGTGCTGCTGCCTAGGCTCGCGACGCTCTCGCTCGTCGCGGCCGCCCTGGCGGCGGCCGCGTGGACGGCTCTGATGCCAGATGACGCAGGGTTCTCGCTACTGCTCGTGGCCCTCGCGCTGGCGGCGACGGCGTACGCGTGGCTCGAGTCCGGGCCGGGCTCCGCCGCCGAGTTGGCGCTGATCGGATCGCTCGCGGGGATCGCCGCCGCCGGGCGCGTGCTGTTCGCTGCGGTGCCCGGCGTGCAGCCCGTGACGGTGATCACGGTGGCGGCGGGAGCGGCCCTCGGCGCGCGGGCCGGCATGGCGGTGGGCGCGACGGCTGCGCTCGTCTCCAACCTCTTTCTCGGCCAGGGCCCCTGGACGCCGTGGCAGATGCTCGGCTGGGCCGGCTGCGGCCTCGCCGGAGCGTTGGCCCGGCGCGCCATCCGCGGACGACTGCCGTTCGCGCTGTTCTGCGCCCTGCTCGGCGTAGGCTTCAGCGCGCTGATGGATCTCTGGCTCTGGTTCAGCTTCTATCCACACACGTGGCCGGCATTCACAGCCGTGCTGGCACGCGGCCTGCCCTTCGACCTCACACACGCGATCGGCAACTTCCTCATCGCGCTTGCGGCCGGGCCGGAGTTACGAAGACTGCTGGAACGCTATGGCTGCCGGCTACGGCCGCGCGTCGTATGGGACTGAAAGCTCTTGCACCGCTCGTGGCCGGCCTGGCGCTGGCCTCGCCGGCTCAGTATCTACAGGCGCAGCAGCAGCCGGACGGAAGCTTTGCGGAGAGTGGCGGCAAGACCTCGCCCGCGCTCACGGCCTGGGCGGCGCTCGGCCTGGCCGCCGCGGGACAGCGTTCGCAGGCGGCTCTTGAGTACCTCCAGGTTGCCGACGTGTCGAAGCTGCCCGTCGCGTCGCGAGCGCTCGTGGCCATGGCCGAGGCCGCGCTCGGCGATGGTCGTGCGGCGGAGGCGCTGCCGATCGCCGCCGGCCAGACCAACACGATCATCTGGACGATCCTCGCGCGGCGTCAGGCGAAGCTGCCCGCGCCCAAGTCTCTCGTCTCCGCGCTACTCGCCCGCCAGGCGACGTCGGGCGGTTGGGGTTGGGCGAAGGGCGTAGCGCCGGACTCGAATGACACCGCCGCTGCGGTACAGGCGCTGCGGGCAGCTGGCGTGTCCGGCGCGCCGGTGCGCCGCGCGCTCGACTATCTGCGTTCGGTGCGGGGCAAGGACGGCGGCTTCGCGCTCACGCGTGGACGTGAGCCGGATGCCCAGTCGACTGCCTGGGCGATCCAGGCGTTCGTCGCCGCCGGAGTACGCGTGCCCAGGGGCGTGTTCGCGTACCTCGGCCGGTTACGTCGTGACGACGGCAGCTACCGCTTCTCGCAGCGGTACTTGACGACGCCGGTCTGGGTGACCGCGCAGGTGCTGCCAGCCGTGTTGAAGCAGCCGTTTCCCCTGCGTACGAGCTAGCGAGACCTCGTTCGAGGGCTGGACGAGGCCTCGCTCCGAGCCGATCTGGATCGGGATGAGGCGACTGGTGCTTCCCGTGGTGATCGCCTCGGCGACGATCGCGGGCTTCGTCGCCATCTCTCTCCAGCTGAGCGGAGGCGCACTGTACGACGCCGCCCATCCAAGCTGGCCGCTCCTGGCGACGGCGTTCGCGGTGGCCGCGCTCGCGCAGCCCCTGCGCGCGATGGCCTGGCGGGCAACGCTGCACGGCTGCGTGGAGTTCAAGGCTGTCTATGCCGCCAGCGCCGTAGGCTCGTTCCTCGACACGATCCTTCCGGCGCGGCTCGGCGAGGTGTCGAAGGTCGGCGTCCTCCGGGTATCTTCCGGCAGCCGCTGGCCCGGCTTTCCACGCGCTACTGGCAGCCTCGTTTGCGCCCACCTGCTGGAGGCACTTGCCTTCCTCGTCGTTGGCGCCGCCGCAGCTGTCTTCCTCCCGTTCCCGGACTGGGCACGGTGGACGATGGTCGGGGGCTTCGCGTTCGCCGCCGGAGCGATCGGCGCGGCCGCGCTGCTCCATCACAAGCTCGGTCGCGTGCTGCCTCGGCGCATGGACCGCCTCCTCGCAGAGGCTTCCCCCTCGCCGCGCATCCTCGCCCACGCCGGCGGAATCCTCGTCGCGACGTGGATCGTCCGCTGGCTGGGCATCGTCCTCCTGCTGCACGCACTCGGTGTCGAGGCGGGCCTCGGAGCCGCCCTCGTCTACATGATCGTGACCGGCCTCGCCAACACGGCGCCGATCCTGCCGGGCAACGCCGGCGTCTACCAGGGCGCTGCGCTCGGCGCACTGGCGATGGTCGGTGAAGCAGGGTCGAAAGCGATCGCCGTGGGGCTCGTCGCGCCGCTCTTTGCAAGCGCGGTCACCGCCGCTGCCGCGCTGGCGGGTGTGGCGCTCTACGGACGCCGCTTCGCGGTCGTCTCGCGCGCCGCCTTCTCGCGTTAGCATCTCCGCGTGCGGCTCTGTCTGCTTGGAGCGCTGGTCATTGCCTTCGGTGCGTCCACGGCGTTCGCCGCGGGCGGCAAGATCTTCTTCCAGGACAACGTTCCGAGCGGGAAGTCGAGCTCCATCACGATCAACCCGCACCACGCCGCTGCTTTCAAGGTGCTCCTGCGCGTGCCGACTACCGGTCGCGCGAAGCTCTTCCTGCTCGGCAAGAAGGCGCCGAAGCCGGGACTGCTGATCGACACGAAGACTTTCGACTGCGAGGGCGCAGCCGGCTCGTTCTACTGCAAGGCTTCGTATGAGCCGCTCCCCAAGGGGAAGTACACGTGGAAGATCGCCTGGGTTGGCACACCAAAGAAGCCTGCTCACGTCGAGCTCACTGTTCGCTGGTAGCCGCCTCACTTGATACCTAGTTGGTCTAGGTATATACTGCTGGCGATGACAAAGCCCTTGCAAGGCGGCCACGTCGACGGTTTGATCCTGGCGGTGCTCGCCGATGGCTCCTGCCACGGCTACGCGGTCATCGAGGAGTTGCGGAGGCGCAGCGACGGCGTCCTCGACTTCCCCGAAGGCACGATCTACCCGGCGCTCTACAAGCTCGAGGCCGCGGGGGCCGTCGCGAGCTCTTGGACTGTCGCGGAAGGACGGCGACGCAGGATGTACCGGCTGACCGCGGCCGGCCGGCGCGAGCTGACCCGGGCGCGAGAGGAATGGGACACGCTCGCGCGCGCAATGACGGGAGTCCTGGCATGAGCGATCGCTATCTGCAGGAGCTCGAGCGGGCGCTGCGGCGACACCGAGTACCGGCCAGACGCCGCCGTCGCTTCCTCGCGGAGGCGGCAGACCACATCGCCTGCAACCCGGACGCGGTGGCGGAGTTCGGCGACCCGCAGCTCCTCGCGCGGCAAGTTGCCGCCAT
Source organism: uncultured Actinomycetes bacterium (assembly GCA_963711315.1). Classification (GTDB taxonomy): domain Bacteria; phylum Actinomycetota; class Thermoleophilia; order Gaiellales; family Gaiellaceae; genus PALSA-612. The sequence goes on along the minus strand of CAVQDQ010000003.1, from coordinate 291,261 downwards.
GGTGCAGCCGCGGCGCGTTCGCCTCTTGTCGGCGATCCTCGTCGGCGCCATCCTCGCCTTTGTCTTACCGCTCTACGGCATTCCCGAGAACACGCTCCCTCCGGCTCCGCCGCAGGGGTTGCCGGCGTCTCTGGAGTGGAAGCTCGACTGGGCCATCGCGCTCTACCTCGCTGCGCTCGCGCTCGCGGCCGTGGCGTTTGTCCTCTCGTGGGCGTTGCCACGCCTGGCGAAGTGGCCGGCGCTGATTGCGGTAGGGACACTGACGGCGAGTGCGGTCCTCGGCTCCGCCGCAGCAGTCGAATGGCCTGTCGGCGGTCAGGTCGCGGTCGCAGCAGTCATTCCGGCCGCCTTGGTTCTCGTCTGTGTCGCGGCGTTCGCGACGGCGCGGCTAGCATCGGCCGCGTGGCATCACCCGCAGTCGACCTGAAGCCAGAGGAGTACCTCGCCGACCTCAATCCGACGCAGCGCGAGACCGTGCTGGCGACGGAAGGCCCGGTGCTGGTCGTCGCTGGGGCGGGCTCCGGCAAGACCCGCGTGCTCACGCGTCGCGTGGCTCACCTCATCGCAGCACAGGGCGCGAAGCCGAACGAGATCCTCGCCATAACGTTCACGAACAAGGCAGCGGGCGAGATGCGCACGCGGCTCGGAGACCTGCTCGGGCACGTTGCCCGCGCCATCTGGATCCTCACCTTCCATGCCGCCTGCGGCCGCATCCTGCGCCGCGAGGCGCCGCGACTCGGCTACAGGTCGAACTTCACGATCTACGACCAGGCCGACCAGGTCCGGCTGACGAAGGACTGCCTGGAAGAGCTCGCGCGCGACCCGAAGCGCTTCGTGCCCCGCGGCATCCACGCGCAGATCTCGAACGCGAAGAATCAGCTGATCTCGCCGCAGGAGTACGCGAACCGCGTCCAGTCCTTCTACGACCAGACGGTCGCCGACGTCTACGACCTCTACCAGCGGCGAATGCACGGGTCGAACGCCGTGGACTTCGACGACCTGCTGATGCTGACCGTAGAGGTGCTGGATCGCTTCCCCGAGGCCCGCAAGCGCTGGCAGAAAGCGTTCCGCTACATCCTCGTCGACGAGTACCAGGACACGAACCACGCGCAGTACCGCCTGCTCCAGCTGCTGGGCGGCGAGCACGGGAACGTCTGCGCGGTCGGCGACCCCGATCAGTCGATCTACGCCTTCAGAGGCGCTGATATCCGCAACATCCTCGAGTTCGAGCGCGACTTCCCGGGCACTCGCCTGATCGCCCTGGAGCAGAACTACCGCTCGACGAACACCGTCCTGCGCGCGGCGAACGCAGTCATCGCCAACAACCGCGAGCGCAAGGAGAAGACGCTCTTCTCCGATCTCGGCGACGGGCCGCCCGTCCGCGCGCTCGAGGTCGAGGACGAACACGCGGAGGCGCGCTTCGTCGCCGCCGAGGTGGCGGAGCTGATCGAGGAAGGCTGGTCCGGATCGGAGATCGCCGTCTTCTACCGCACGAACGCGCAGAGCCGTGTGCTCGAGGACGTGCTCGTCCGCCAGGGCATCCCGTACCAGGTGATCGGCGGCCCACGCTTCTACGAGCGGGCGGAGATCAAGGATGCGGTGGCGTACCTGCAGGTGATCGACAACACCGACGACGCGGTCTCGCTGATGCGGATCGCCAACCGTCCGCGGCGCGGCATCGGCGATGCATCGGTTGCCCGTCTGCGAGCGTGGGCGGAAGCGCATGGCCAGTCGCTCTTCGTTGCGCTCGGCCATCCCGGGGACGCCGGCCTCGGCCCCGCACAGGTGCGCGCCGTCAGCCAGCTGCAGACACTGCTCCACTCGCTCCAGTCGGCGGCACAGGAGCTGTCCGTCCACGAGCTCGTCGAGGCCGTGCTCGAGCGCTCTGGCTATCTCGAGGTCCTCGAGGCGGAGCGGACGATCGAGTCGCGCGGCCGCGTGGAGAACCTCCAGGAGCTCGTCGGCGTCGCCCGCGAGTACGAGGAGCAGGCCGAGCAGCCGACCTTGTCCGGCTTCCTCCAGGACATCTCGCTCTACTCCGACCAGGACGCGCTCCGCGACCAGGAGTCACTCGTCACGCTGATGACGATCCACAACGCCAAAGGGCTCGAGTTCGGCGCCGTGTTCCTGATCGGCATGGAGGAGGGGATCTTTCCCCACGCGCGCTCGATCGAGGAGCAGGGGATCGAGGAGGAGCGGCGCCTCGCCTACGTCGGGATGACCCGCTCGAAGGAACGGCTGACGCTTACGCATGCCGCAACGCGCACGCTCTTCGGCATGCGTGCGCACAACCTCCCCTCCCGCTTCCTCGACGAGCTGCCGCAGGGAGAGATCGTGCGCGAGCGGCTGCGGCCGTTCTCCTGGGCAGCCAAGTCACCTGCACCGGAGGTGGCGCCGCGGGCGGACGTGCCGGCGCTTGCCACGGGCGACTCCGTGCGCCACGCCGCGCTGGGCGAGGGCGTGGTCGTGGCCATCGAGCCGGGCGGCATCGTCGCCGTCCGCTTCGCGGGCGACGACGAGGAGCGGCGGCTCATGCTCGAGTACGCCCCGCTCGAGAAGATCGCATAACCTCCGGCGCCGTGGCCCTCGAGTACCGCAACCCCTCGGAGGACGAGCTTCGCGCGTCGTGCGCCGCTGCGAGCGTCGCCTTCGCAGAAGAGCTCCGCGACGACGATTTCGAGCTGTTCAAGACCGAGCTGCCTGTCGACCGTGCCTTCAGCGCATTCGACGACGACGTCCCGGTCGGCTTCACCGCCTCGATCGCCTTCGAGATGACGGTCCCCGGCGGCGGCGCGCCCTGCGCCGGCATTACGTTCGTCGGCGTCATGCCGAGCCACCGGCGCCGTGGCGTGCTCACACAGCTCATGCGCGCACAGTTGGACGACCTGCACAGTCGCGGCGAACCGCTGGCTGCGCTCTGGGCGTCCGAACCGGTGATCTATGGCCGCTTTGGCTACGGGATCGCGGCTCCGTCCGCGGGGATGGAGGCGGTTCATGCCGGCTTCGCGTTCCGGGACGATCCCGGGCCCACCGGCACAGCACGCCTGCTGTCGAAGGAGGAGGCTCGCGAGCTCTTCCCGCCGATCTTCGAGCGGGCGCGCATCCAGCGAAACGGCTTGCTCTCGCGGTCGGACGCGCGGTGGGACGCCCGAGTCGCCGACCCCGAGCACTGGCGCGACGGCGCGAGCCCCAAGTACTACGTCCTCATCGAGATCGACGGGCAAGGCGAGGCATTCGCCATGTACCGGGTCAAGAGCAAGTGGGAGCGAGGGATGTCGCAGAGCGAGCTCGTGCTCGTGGACGCGATCGCGACGTCCACGGAAGCCACACGCGAGCTCTGGCGCTATCTCTTTGGCGTCGACCTGATCGCGAAGGTGTCGCTGTGGAACTTCGACCCGGCGACGCCGCTCTTCCTCATGGTGAAGGACGCCCGCAGGCTCCAGCTGAAGCTCGGCGACGGCATCTGGCTGCGGCTCGTCCACGTCGGTGAGGCGCTGCGGATCCGCTCGTACGAAGGCGACGACTCTGTCGTGCTCGACGTGACGGACGACTTCTGTCCGTGGAATGAGGGTCGCCACCGGGCGGGCAACGACGCGGGGCCGACGGAGGAGGCAGCGGAACTGCGGCTCTCGGCAGCCGATCTCGCGTCGGCGTACCTCGGCGCGTTCTCCTTCGAGCGTCTCGCCGCAGCCGGCCGCGTGGAGGAGCTCGCCGACGGCGCGATCGCACGGGCGTCCGCGCTTTTTCGAACAGAGCTGCCCCCGTACTGCCCGGAACCCTTCTAGTGGCCATCAAGATCCGCACCTGCCGGAGCCTCGCCGAGTTCAAAGAGGCCGTCGGCGCCATCTCCGAGTACGGCGGCTGGGAAATCGACGACGACATCGCGAAGCAATTTCTGCGTGTGCACCCGCTCGATCACATGCACGCGGCGTTCGATGGCAAGCGCGCCGTCGGCGGCGCCGGTGCCTTCCCCTTCGACATGTCGGTGCCGGGCGGCGCGGTCGCCTGCGCCGGCGTCACGGTCGTCGGCGTCTATCCCACGCATCGCCGGCAGGGGATCCTCACGTCGCTGATGCGCACGCAGCTCGACGCCGCGCACGAGCGCGGGGAGCCGATCGCTGCGCTCTGGGCGTCCGACGAGAAGATCTATGGACGCTACGGCTACGGCCTGGCGTCGCTCGCGGGCGAGATCGAGGTGCCTCGCACGCACTCCGACTTCGTGTCCCCGATCGAGGATCCCGGCACGATCCGGTACCTCGATCCAGCGAGCGCGCCGAAGGTGCTAGGCCCGATCTGGAAGCACAACTTCAACGAGCGGCCGGGGATGTTTGCGCGGTCGGCGGAGTGGTGGAAGTCGCGGACCGCCTACGACCCGCCCCAGTGGCGTCGGGGCGCGGGGCCGAAGCGCTTCGCCGTCGTCGAGCTCGGCGGCAACGTCTCGGGCTACGCGATCTACCGGCATGACCCGAAATGGGAGGGCGGCGTGCCCGACGCCGGGAAGGTGGCAGTGCACGAGGTGCTTGCCCGCTCGCTCGAGGCCGAGGTCGCGCTCTGGCGCTACCTCCTCGACATCGACTGGGCGGGTGCCGTTTCCGCGCGGCTACTCCCGCTCGACCATCCGCTCTGGTGGATCCTCGCCCAGCCGCGCCGGATGAAGATGCGCGTCGGCGACGGACTGTGGGTGCGGCTGCTCGACGTCGGCGCAGCGCTCGCTGCTCGCTCGTACTCGGCGCCGGGCCCGATCGTCTTCCAGGTCACCGATGACTTCTGCACCTGGAACGGCGGGCGCTGGAAGCTCGAGGACGGCGTCGCCAAGAAGACGCGCGCGGACGCCGACCTCGCGTGCGACGTCGCAGCGCTCGGCTCGGTCCACCTCGGCGGCTTCACGTTCGCGCAGCTCGTGCGAGGCGGACGTGTGGAGGAGCTGAAGCGCGGGGCGGCGGCGCGAGCTGACGCGATGTTCCGCACTGACATTCTGCCCTGGTGCCCCGAAGTGTTCTAGCGGGCGGCGAGCGCGATCAGCTCGGCCGCCTTCTCGACACTGACGACATCGGTGTTGAGGACGAGGTCGTAGTGCGTCGGCAGCTCGTGCTCGACTCCGTAGAAGCGTCGTAAGTAGTCGGCGCGCTCGGCGTCCGAGTCCTTGATCGAGCCCGCGTACCGGCTTGCCCGGGTCTCGGGAGAGGCCGTTACGAGCACACGGAGAGTGTCCTCACGGCCGGCGAGCGCGAACGACGCAGCATGGGCGACGATGACGACGTTGCCCCGGGCGGCGACCTCTTCGATGGCCTCTCGGATGAGAGCCCGCATGTCGTCGGGCAGCTCTCCTCCGGCCACCGGCGCGAGCCCATAGCTCTCGACGCCGCTCCCCGTGCCTAGATTCGTGAGCAGGCGGCGGATCAACGACTTGCGCCGCTCGGCGTCCGCTACATCCTCTGAGGAGACACCGCCTCGCTGTGCCGCTCGCGCGACGAGGTCCTCGTCGACGTAGTCGAAACCGAGCGAGCCCGCAACGAGCCGGCCCACCTCCTCGCCTTCGGCGCCCATCGTTCGCGAGATGCACACGACTGTGGCGGCCATGCTGCGACGTTAGGTGACCCATGCTGCAGGCGTCAAGCCAGGCTGTTCGGTGGCGTATCGTCGGCGTTCGATGTCGTCCGCCGTGTCACGCATCGAAGAGCGTCTCGCGGGCCCCGAAGGGGCGCGTTGGTATCGCGCACCGGGCCGCGTCAATTTGATCGGCGACCACACGGACTACAACGACGGGTTCGTGCTTCCGATCGCAATCGATCGCGAGTGCGTCGTCGCGGCCCGACCGGCGACGACGGTGCGGGTGGAGTCGGTCGAGCTCGGAGAGTCGATCGAGCTCCCGGCCGACGGAGGCGGCGTAGAGAGCATCGACTCGGTCTGGGGGCGGCTCGTCGCGGCCGTCGCCGCGGAGCTCGCCGTGCTCGGCCGTCCACCGGTGGGGATGGATGCGGTAGTCGCCTCCGACGTGCCCATAGGGGCGGGACTCTCGTCGAGCGCGGCGTTCGAGGTTGCCTGCGCGGTCTCGTTGGTCGCTGTCGCGGACTGGCACGCCGATCCGGCTCAGATCGCCGGCGCTTGCCGCAACGCGGAGGAACGCGCCACGGGCGTCCCCTGCGGGATCATGGATCAGCTGATCGCAATCGGTGGTCGGGCGGGCTGTGCGCAGCTCATCGACTGCCGGACGCTCAAAACCGAGGCGGTTCGGCTACCCGAGGGGATGGGAGTGCTCGTCGTCCACTCCGGGCAGGAGCGAACGCTGGCCGCGAGCGCCTACGAGCAGCGCCGCCGCGCCTGCGAGGCGCTGGCGCGGAAGCTCGGAGTCTCCGCCCTTCGCGACGCAACCATGGAGCAGGTGGCGAGTGACCCGCTCGGCCGGCACGTGGTGACGGAGAACGCGCGCGTCCTCGAGGCGGCAAGGGCGCTCGAGAGCGGGGACCTCGAGTTGCTGGGGCAGCTCATGAGCGCGAGTCACCAGAGCCTCCGTGACGACTATCGCGTCTCGACGCCGGAGCTCGATGCGCTCGTCGCGGCCCTCGTAGAAGCGGGAGCGCTCGGCGCGCGGCTGACCGGAGCCGGCTTCGGCGGTGCCGTGGTCGCCGTTTGCGACGCCGACGAGGTCGCCGGCGTCTGCAGCAAGGCGACGGCGCACTATCGGGCGCTCACGGGTCTCGAGCCGCAGCCGTTCACCTGCCGTGCCGTGGACGGAGCGGGCACGCTTGATCGCGCAACGGGCAGCTCCTTTTGACACACTTTCCGGCTGGAGAATCATCGACGTACGGACTAGGAGGACCGATGGTTAAAACACTTAGGCGTAGCACCGTGCTCGTCGCGGCGCTCGTGGGAGCTGCAGTCGCGCTCACAATCCCATCTGCGGGGCTCGGCTCGAAAGCGACCGCGGATGCGTCGTGCCAGCTCTCCGTCTTCTCGTGGTGGACGGGTGGCGGTGAGGCAGCGGGACTGACGAAGCTGATCAAGATCTGGGACAAGGCCCATCCGACCTGCAAGGTCAAGAACGAGGCTGTGGCCGGCGGCGCGGGATCGAACGCCATGGCCGTGCTGCAGAGCAGGCTCAAGGCCGGCAATCCGCCCGACTCGTTCCAGGGGCACGCCGGCGCCGAGCTCCGCGACTACATCAAGGCCGGTCAGGTGGTGCCGATCGACTTCATCTACAAGCAGTACGGCTTCGACAAGGTGATGCCGAAGTCGTTGCTCAGCCAGATCAGGTACCAGGGCCATCTGTGGTCGGTGCCTGTGAACATCCACCGGGCGAACGTCCTCTGGTACAACCCGAAGACGCTGAAGGCGAACGGCATTTCTGTGCCCAAGACCTGGGCACAGTTCGTTGCCGCTCTTCAGAAGGCCAAGGACGCCGACCTCATCCCGCTCTCCATGGGCGAGCAGTGGACGTCGGATCACCTGTGGGAGACCCTCATGATCGGGGTTGTCGGTCCGCAGGGCTGGTCGGCGCTGTGGAAGCCCGGCTCGGCGAGCAAGTGGGGCAGCAAGAGCGTCACGGCGGCGCTGAACCGCTTCGCCACGCTGCTCGGCTACACGAACTCGGACGCGGCGTCGCTCTCCTGGCAGGACGCCGGGAAACTGGTAGCCGAAGGCAAGGCCGCCTTCAACGTCATGGGCGACTGGCAGGACGGGTACTTCAGCGGCTCGAAGGCGGGAGACAACCTCGGCCTGAAGCCGGTCCGGGACTACGGCTGGACGCTCGTTCCCGGCACGGCCAACGTCTACGACTGGCTCTCGGACAGCTTCACGCTGCCCAAGGGTGCGCCCCACCGGGACCAGGCCGTCCAGTGGCTGGCGTTCCTCGGCAGCAGGCTGGCGCAGGACACGTTCAACCCGGTGAAGGGCTCGATCCCTGCCCGGAAGGACGCGAATCCGAAGCTCTACGGTCCGTACCTGAAGACCGCGCTCAAGGACTGGAAGGCGGACGCACTGGCAGGCTCGTTCTGGCACGGCGTCGTCTCTCCGACCGCCTGGAAGGCCGACGTCGACAAGGCGCTCGGGCTCTTCCTGCAGACGAAGAACGTGCAGACGTTCCAGGCCGCACTCGTTGCGGCGGCGAAGAAGAACGCGAAGTAGGAGAAGGCAGAAGCGAGAAGGACACGGCGACACCGGCGATGGAAACGGCCGGAGGCCTGCCGTGAGGAAGATACGACGGTGGGGACCAGGGTTGCTCCTGGTCTCCCCGTCGATCGTGCTCATCGCGGTCTTCGTCTACGGCCTCATCGGCTGGAACATCAAGGTCTCGCTCTCCGACTGGCGCCAATCACAGGAGACGACGGGGTTCGATACCGGCGCCTACTCGGACCTCTTTCCGAGTAGCGGCGGCGAGATAGACGACTTCGTCAAGGGAGTCGCCACCGGCGACCAGTCGACCACCCTGACCACGGATCCGGGGTGGATCATCGATCTGCACCACGCGCTGCTCTTCACCGTCGTCTTCGTCGGCGGAGCCTTGCTCATGGGGGCGTTTCTCGCCTTCCTCTTGGACAAGGGCGTCAAGGGCGAGGGGATGTTCCGCGCCATCTACCTCTTCCCGATGGCGGTCTCCTTCATCGCCGCGGGAGTCGTCTGGCGGTGGCTGATGAACCCGGCGCCGGGCGACCGCTCGACCGGGTTCAACCTCCTGTTCGACAAGCTCGGGCTCGGATTTCTCGGCAACGAGTGGTATCTCGGACAGACGTGGGGCGCGGGCGCGCTCGCGATCCCAGCTGTGTGGGCGCTCTCCGGCTACATCATGGCCCTCTTCCTCGCCGGATTCCGCGGGGTGCCCGAGGAGCTTCGCGAGGCGGCAAGAATGGACGGTGCGTCGGAGTGGAGGGTCTACCGCCACGTGGTCTTTCCGCATTTGACACCGGTAACTCTCTCGGCGCTCATCATCCTGGGCCACATCTCGATCAAGGTCTTCGACCTGATCGTGGCCATCGGCGGCAAGCAGCTCATCACGCAGACGCCCGCCGTCTACATGTGGATCCTCATCTACGACGCACGGGACTACGCGAAAGGAGCGGCAATTGCCACCCTGCTGCTCGTCGGGATCTCGGTGCTCGTCATCCCGTACCTCATCTACACGATCCGCTCCGAGCGGGAGTCATGAGCACGGCCTCCGTCGCCCTCGAGTCGCAGTTCAGGCGCCGGCGCCGGCGGCGCGTGGGCGCGCAGATCCTCAAGTACGCGGCGCTCGCTTTCGTGGCTCTGATCGTGCTCATGCCCATCTACGTGCTGCTCGTCGCCAGCTTCAAGACCGGCAGCGAGGCGGATCCGAGCACCGCCTGGGCGCTGCCCCATGTGTGGTCGCTGGACGCTTGGAGGGAGGCCTGGAACGGCGAGCAGTACGGCTTGCTCCCGTTTCTCAAGAACAGCCTCAAGCTCGTCATCCCGGCCACCCTGATCTCGACGTTCGTCGGGTCGCTGAACGGCTTCGTCCTCTCACGCTGGCGCTTCCCGGGCTCCGACCTCGTGTTCCTGTTCCTGCTGTTCGGGATGTTCATCCCGTACCAGGCGGTGATGATCCCGCTGACCCAGATCTTCATCGACGTGCACTTCCCGGACGGGATCCCGCGGCTCATCTTCGCGCACATCGTCTACGGCATCCCGATCACGACGCTCATCTTTCGCAGCTACTACGCCACGATTCCCAATGACCTGATCGAGGCAGCGCGCATGGACCGAGCAGGGATGCTGCGGACGTACTGGTCCGTCGTGCTCCCGATCTCGGCGCCGGCGTTCGTCGTCACGGCCATCTGGCAGTTCACCTCGATCTGGAACGACTTCCTGTTCGCCGTGTTCATCGTCACCGATCCCGCGCAGTGGCCGGTGACCGTAGCGCTCAACAACACGACGGGATCGATCGTTACTCCGTACAACGTGCAGATGGCGGCGGCGCTGATCGCTTCCCTCCCGACGCTCATCGTCTACATCCTGCTCGGCCGCTACTTCATGCGCGGCCTCATGGCCGGGGCGCTGAAAGGGTAGGGAGGAACGTGGCCGATATCAGGCTCGACAAGCTCGGCAAGCGGTTCCCGAACGGGTTCGTGGCAGTCAAGGACCTGTCGCTCGAGATCGCGGAGGCCGAGTTGCTCGTGCTGGTCGGTCCCTCAGGCTGCGGGAAGACGACGGCCCTGCGGATGATCGCTGGGCTCGAGGACATCTCGAGCGGCGACCTCTACATCGGCGGCCAGCGCGTCAACGATGTGCTCGAGCGCGACCGCGATATCGCCATGGTGTTCCAGAACTACGCCCTCTACCCGCACATGACCGTCGCGCAGAACATTGCGTTCAGCTTGAAGCTGCAGCGGCGGCCGAAGAAGGAGATCAGGCAGCGTGTGCAGGAGACGGCGAAGCTGCTCGGTCTCGAGGAGCTGCTCGACCGCAAGCCGAAGCAGCTCTCCGGCGGCCAGAAACAGCGCGTGGCGATGGGCCGGGCAATCATTCGCCAGCCGCAGGTGTTCCTCATGGACGAGCCGCTGTCGAACCTCGACGCGCAGCTCCGCGTTCACATGCGCGGTGAGATCGAGGCGCTTCAGAAGCGGCTGGGTGTAACAACGGTCTACGTCACCCACGACCAGGTCGAGGCGATGACGATGGGCGACCGCGTCGCGGTGCTGCGGTCGGGCGAGCTTCAGCAGGCGGACACGCCGACGAACGTCTACGACCGGCCTGCCAACCTCTTCGTCGCCGGCTTCATCGGCTCTCCGCCGATGAACCTCGCACGCGGCACCATCGAGCCGGGTGGTGACGGCAGTGGCCTCGTCGCCCGCCTGGGCAGCTCGACGATCTCGATTCCCGACGAGCTGTCACGCGACCGCGGTCTCGAGGTCTGGCTCGGCCGCGAGGTCATCGTGGGCATTCGCCCCGAGGATCTCGGAGATGATCGGAAGGAGGACGGCGCCACCATGGAGGCCACGATCGACCGCGTCGAGGCCCTCGGCTCCAACCTGCTCTGCTTCTTCACGATCGATGCGGCGCCTGCGAGCAGCGAGGCTATTGCGGAGGCGACAGGAGGAGGGCTCGATGAAGTGGCGCTCATCACGCGCGAGGGCACGCCGTTCTGTGCGACCTTCGAGCCGCGATCGGGGATCCGCATGGGCGACCGAGTGGAAGTGAACGTAGACACCGGCCACCTCCACTTCTTCGACCCGGAGACCGAGAAAGCGATCATGACTGCGGCCTGAGCTCGAGACGCTGGATGAGGCCGCCGCCGATCGCGAAGCCGATCCGTACCGGCACCTCGTTGGCCAGTTCGCCCGTCTCCACCCAGCGCTGTACCAGACGACCCGTCACCTCGATCCCGTCGGCGGTCACGCTCAAGGTGTCTGTCTCGACCGCTTCGGCCAGATGCTCGGGGGGCTGCTGTCGGCGACGACTCTCGAGCCACGCGGAGCGGCCTTCTAGCCGCGCCCCGGGGAGAACGATCTCAGCGTCATCGGCAAGATGTCGCGCCGCCTCTTCGTGCTCACGCCGGTTGATTGCGTCGATGAAGGCACGCGCTATCGCAGCGGCATCCGGTCGGTGCCCGGTCACGCGAGCTTCGACTCCGGAATGCAATCGAAGTTGGCGTGCCCCGCCCCCAAGGCGGCCCGCCCCTATACTCTCGAGGCGTGCCACCGCTTCCGGGTCGGTCGGACGGCCCCGCCGCAAGCAAGCCTGTCCGCGGCGCGCTGGGCTTCGTGCCCCTCTGGAACGACGACTTCAAAGGCTGGCCCGTGGCGCCGCAGCACCGCACCCACGCCGTCTACGGGACGTTTCTCAACCCGACCACGAAATGGCCTTCGGACATGCCGGGACCGCGGGCCGGTGGTCACAAGGCGATCGACATCCTCCAGAACGACGCCTCGGGCCGGCACCCCGTCTTCGCGATCGAGGGAGGCACGGTCCATGAGGCGACGGTGGCCTCGATACTCACCCCGCTCAAGGAAAGCGTTCGCAGCGGAATCATCAGCATCGGCCACTTCCGCTACTCGCACGTCGCGCCGTCCGTCGAGCTCGGTGAGAAGGTCGAGGCGGGACAGGAGATCGGCCAAACGTGCCTGGGGTTTTGGCACATGCACCTCGAGGAGCGGGCGACGGTGGGCGGGAAAAGCCTCATGCTCAACCCGCTTCGGCCCGGCGGGAAGCTCGCCCCCGTGAAGGACACGGGGAACCCGTTCGTGCGCGAGATGCGCATCTACGCGAAAGCGGACGAGAACAATGGGGCCGCCCGCCCTCTGCCGCCCGACCGTGTCCGCGGCGTCGTCGTCCCCGTCGCGCTCGCGATGGACTCGTTCCCCTTTCGGGAGTGGCCGGGCGCTCCCACCGTTCCCCTGCACGTCTACCGCGCCTCGATCGAGCTGCGCCGGGGGCAGACCATTGTCCTCGCTCGGACGCTCTTTCAGCTCGACATGGAGCCCGGGCCCATCTGGCAGCACTTGTTCCGCCCGCTCACCCGCCGAAGCGCGCCCATCGCCGTCTGCATCGTGCGCGAGCCGGCGGACTGCACGGGCAAGCTATGGATCCGGCTCTGGGAGCGCGGATGGGACACGAGAAAGGTGCCGAACGGCTCGTACACGCTGAAGCTCACCGTCGAGGACACCGTCGGGCGGAGTGCCAGCAAGACCCTGCGGCTGCGGGTCGCGAACTGATTCAGACGTTGTTCGCGACGACGACGTCGATCGACTCTGCCGCGCGGTTCCCGACGATGTCCCAGGCGGTCACGGTCAACCGATAGGGGCCGTCGCGGAAAGCCGTGGTGTCCCAGTAGCAGCTCTTCCGGCGGGGGCCGGCAAAGAGGCGGAACCAGAGCTCGCCCCGGCCCTGGCGTTTCAGCTTGATCGCCGTGTTGGCTCGGAGGTTTTGCCGCGTCCCCGGCGCGTAGTGGTGGGAGAGGGAGATCTGATTCTGGCGAGAAGCCTTGGGGCCCGGCCACACGCCGGACGGGAACACGTCGCGGTCGATCACTCGCTTCCCGTCAGTGGCGCGGTCGACGGCGAGGTGGACGCGAGCCGGATGGTGGTCGGTCTCGAGGAGGGGGACGTCCTTCCACCAGCCCCGGAAGGACTGGAGGTCCTCGATCCGGGCACGGACGTCGACCTGGCCCGAGAGCCGGCTCGGGTCGAGGGGGGCGCCGCCGGGAGCGAAGACAGCCGACCCATTTCGGGTCCCCCAGGACGAATCCGCCGGCTGGTGGAAACGGATCTCTCGGATGACCGGGGCTGCTGTGTCGCGGTACGGCGCGATCTTGCCTTCCGGGTCGAGCGGGTTCACCTGAATCTGGCGACTGGCACTTGGCTTTCCCCCTGGAAAGCGCCACTCGCTCAGGTGCAGGTGCCACTCGTCCTTGAAGGTCCAGCCGATCAGCTGGCCGGGTTTCACGTCCTGCCCGAGCTCGACGACCGGGTCGACGTGCCCGTACGTGAAGTGGCCGATCCGAATGATGCTCTCCACACCGGGGGGCGGCTGCGTGAAAATGTGCCACACCGGTCCGCCCTCGAGCGCATAGACGCGGTGCGTCCGCCCCTTCGGATGCCCGCGCTCGGGCTGGTCGTCGCGCACCGAGATGTCGATCCCGGGGTGGTACTCCGGCTTACTCCGCGGGTCGAGCCACGAGCCGCGCACCGGGTGCTGCCGGTTCCGCGGGCCGACCGGCCAGCCGCGGTAGTCGTCGGCGTACCAGGGCCTCAACTCGCCCCCAGTACCGGCGACGGGATCACGAACTCCGGACAAGCGATCTTCGCCATCGACGCGGCCCCCTGGTCACCGGCGATTGTATTGCTGGCGGCCGGGGAGGTCAACGATCCTCGTCGAAGAAGCGGCACTGTCACCTCCGTGCTCGGCCACGCCGAACGCGGCGATCACGAGGACGATCCACGCGCATGAGTTCCAAAAAGTCGAGCGCGAGAGGTACCAGGGGGGATGGAGCAGGTCTTCGGGGGCTGCTCCGTGGCGGCTACAGTCGAACGGTGAATGCCAGCGGTGCGCTCAGGCGCCCGCGGCCATCGCGAACGCGCAGGTTCGCCGAGTAGGTGCCGCCGCCGACCACGAACCGCGCCTCGGCGAGCCACCCTATCTGGTACTTCGAACAGCGGTAGGGATAGATCTTCCCCAGGTCGACGCCGAGCTCGTCGATGGTGGTGCCTCGCGCCTTCACGACAGAACCGACTCGTCGCTGTTCGCGTGTTGTGATCAGAGCACGTGGACCACGACTCAGGCACAGACGCACGCGGAGATCGATGCTTGCCGCGAAACCATCGCGAACCGCCGTGCGCTTGAAAGTGAGGCTCTCCAGGACGATTTCTGGCCGGCGGTCCTGCGTGGCAGATGGACCTGCGAGTGTGGCTGCTGCCGCAAGGGCCGCGAGCAGCACTCCCGCCTTCATGGCCGGCGGCCTAAACGCCAACGCAAGACATGCGAGATTCATGCCAGCTAACGGTAGCCGCACGCGGCGACGCCCTCATCGTGACCGGCCGGTTCGCTTCAAGACGCTGGACGTCAGCGATCCGACAGGCACAAGGGCGGTTAGCTCAGTTGGGAGAGCACCAGCTGCTTGCCTCGAGCGCGTCGAGGCAGGACATTGTCATTGCGACGCCTGACGGCGTCGACTTGACCAGGCGCCTGGCCGAGCGGTGGGCTGGGAGCGGCGCGGTCGCAGAGCGAGCTACCTTGCGAGCCTCGTCGCCATCGACGGCGGGCTGATCAGCCGGCCGGCTTCCTCCTGGGGGAGCCTGGCGCGCCGGTGCTAGTGATCTATGATCATTCCTTGGGATCGGCGTGAATCGGATCCGAAACGATTGGGATTGGGGGTGTCGAAATGCGCAAGCTAACCGCAGTTCCTGCGGCGCTTCTCGGCCTCGCTCTCGTCACGGTAGTGGTCGCTGCCGCGACAGCACAGGCGCGGACCGAGAAGACCCAGGCGACGAACCATCACGCTTTCGGGATGGTCGGCCGGGAAGACCGAAGACGACTTGTTGCAGTCGATGGTCGACACGTTCAACAGGACGCACCCGGCCATCCATGTGGACTACTCGGTGATCAACGGCGACTACACGCCCGCGATGACCGCGCGCTTTGCCGCCCAGAATCCGCCGGACGTCTTCTACGTTGACTCGGCCCGCCTCTCGACATGGGCGAAGCAAGGCGTGCTCCAGCCGTTGAACAGCTACATCAAGGCGACCAAGTTCGACACGAGCAAGTTCTATCCGGGCCTGCTCGGCGCGTTCAAGGTCGGGAAGACGATCTACGGCTTCCCGAAGGACTGGTCGCCGCTCGCGGTGGAGATCAACACGTCCATGTTCCGTGCTGCGGGTATCAAGCGGGCACCCAGGACCTGGGCCGAGTTGGCCGCGGACGCCCAGAAGCTCGCGTCGTCCAACGCGGTGCCAGGCGGGAAGCCGATCTGCCTCAACCCCGACTGGGCACGAATGCTCGCGTTCATCTATCAGAACAAGGGCTCGCTCGCGAACGTGCAGTCGCCGGCGGTCGCCGCGGCGGTGAACTACTACGTGGGGCTGATCAAGAAGGGTCTCGCGGCGACGCCGACCCAGCTCGGCGTCAGCTGGCCCGGCGAGGCGCTCGGCAAGGAGAAGGCGGCGATCATCTTCGAGGGTAACTGGCTGCTCCCGTACATGCCGCTGAACTTCCCGCAGGTGAAGTTCGCCGTTGGCCCGATGGTAAAAGGCAAGGTCAACGCCAACCTGGGGTTCACGGTCTCCTACTCGCTGGCGAAGGCTTCGGACCACAAGCAGGCCGCCTGGACGCTGCTCAGCTGGCTGACAGGCAAGCGGGGGATGACACTCTGGATGTCGAAGGGCCTCGCCCTGCCCTCGCGTACCGATGTCGAGGCGGTCGGCGGCCGGAAGGCGTTCCTCGCGGCGGGGCCGTTCGCGCGCGGCTGGGCGTTCCCTAACTTCGATGCCACCTACACGATCATGAACAACGACCTGCAGGCGGTGATCAACGGCACGATGACGACATCGCAGATGCTTGCGGACGTCGCGTCGTCCTTGAAGGGCTAGACGCACGATCTCTCGCCCCCTCCGCGCGGCGCTAGCCGCGCGGAGGGGGCAGCACGCAATGGCGACCACGACCGCGACCGAGCCGAGCCCCTCCCCAAAGCGAGACTCACTCCTCGGGGCTCGTGTTCGCGAGGCCGGCTGGGGCTATGCGTTCGTCCTGCTGCCGATGGTGATCTTCGGGATCTTCTTCATCTACCCGCTCGGGTACGCGATCTACATCAGCTTCTACGAGTGGGGGATCCTCGGGAAGGTCCCGGGCACCGGCAACGTCGGCGCCGAGAACTACCGCACGCTCTTCGACGACCCGATCTTTCGCCGAGCCATTCGGAACACCATCGAGTACACACTCGTGGTCGTGCCCCTCGAGATGGCGCTCGGTCTGCTGATCGCGCTCGTGATCAACGCGAGGATCCGCGGGCGCCTCTTCTTCCGCTCGGCATTCTACTTCCCCTCGCTCGTCTCCTCGGCTGCGATCACCGCGATCGCGATCTACATCCTCAACGCGAACGGACTCCTGAACGCGATCATCGGCGGTAACCAAGCCTGGTTCGGCGACCCCAGCACCGCGCTCTGGTCGATTGTGGGCCTCAACGCGTGGACGACCGCGGGCACGGTGATGCTCTTCTACCTCGCCGCGCTCCAGTCGATCTCGACCGACGTCTACGAGGCGGCGGCGATCGACGGGACGAGCACCTGGCGCACGTTCTGGCGGATCACGTTCCCGCTTCTCAAGCCGGCGCACTTCTTCGTGCTCGTCGTCTTCGGCATCGGGGCGCTCAAGATCTTCGACCAGTCGTTCATCGTCTCCGGCGGCTCGGGTGGGCCTGTCTACTCGACGTATACGGCCGTCCTCTACATCTACAACGAGGCCTTCAAGTCCGCGAATTTCGGGGTCGCGGCGGCGGCGGGGGTCGTCCTCTTCGTCGCCATCTTCCTGCTCACGTTCCTTCAGCGGGCGACGGTCGGCCGCACGGAGGTGTCGTGATGCTGCAGACGTCCGCCCCCGCCGTCGCGGAGCCGTCCATCCCGCCTCGCGCGCGCTCTGCAATCGTCGGCAAGATCGTCCTCTACGGCCTACTCACGGCCATCGCCCTGCTCTACTTCACGCCGTTCATCTGGACGCTTTCGACCTCGCTCAAGACGCTCCCCGACACGGCCAACTTCAACTTCATCCCGCACCCCTTCACGACTGCGGCGTGGAAGAGCGTGTGGACGGAGTACGACTTCAAGCGCTACGCGCTCAACAGCCTGTTCCTTGCCGTCGTCATCACCACACTGAACCTCTTCCTCGCCGCGCTCGGTGGCTACGCCTTTGCGCGGCTGCGCTTCCCGGGTCGGGAGATTCTCTTCCTGCTCGTGCTCGGGACGCTGATGATCCCCGACCAGCTGCGTCTCATTCCCGTCTTCGTGATGCTCACGGACTGGCATCTGATCGGGAACTTCTCGGGCTACATCCTGATCAGTCTCGTCTCCGCGGTGAACCTGTTCTTCATGCGCCAGTACTTCCTCACCATTCCGAAAGACTTCGAAGAGGCGGCGAAGCTCGATGGTGCCGGGTTCTTCAAGACCTTCTGGCGCGTGATGCTCCCGCTTGCGGCGCCCGCGATCGCGGCTCTCGCGATCCTCCAGTTTCAGGGGACATGGAACGACTTCTTCTGGCCCCTGATCCTCTTCGGGCAGGGCAACGAGGACCTGTACACGATGCAGCTCGGGCTCGTTCAGTTCACGTTCACGTACCAGACACTGTGGCCCCAGCTCATGGCCGGGAGCATCATTGCGATCCTGCCGATCCTCGTCATCTTTCTCATCTTCCAGCGCTTCTTCATAGCCGGGGTCACGGCTGCGGGGATCAAAGGATGAAGCCGAGGGAGGCGCTGGTGCTCGCGCTGCGCGACTTCTACGCCAACTCGTGGCGCCTCGTCGCGGTGAACGCCGCGCTCGGCGTCGTCGTCGTCGCGAGCATCCTCGCCGCTCTCGCCCTGCCGGTCGCGGGCGTGCTCATCGCCGCCGCGGGCCCTGCGGCCGCCGTCATTGTCCACTGCTCAGTGACGCTCGTGCGAACCGGGGATCTCGCGTTCGCCGACGCCTGGGAAGGGCTGCGCCTGCACTGGCGGCGCGGCCTCGTCCTCTCTGTCCTCGGCTGCGCGCTCCTCGGGCTGGGGGCTGTAGCCCTACGCTTCTACGGCGCCTCCGCAATCTGGCCACTCGCGTTTCTGACGCTGTACCTCCTCGTCCTGCTCGGGATCTACGGGCTCGTCCTGTGGACGCTCGCGATCGCCGAGCCGGAGTGCGGCCTGCGTCGGGTTGCGCGCGACGCTGGCGCCTTCGTCGCATCCAGGCCCTCGGCGACGCTCGTGCTCGGTCTCGCGCTGCTCCTCATCAACCTTGTCGGCATAGCCGCTGCCGTCATGCCCTTCCTGACGTTGACCGTCGCGTACACCTTCCTCGCCACCGCGCACTTCGTCCTGCCCGCGCCAATCCTCGAGGAATCCTCCTGATGGCGACGATCACGTACGAGCACGTGACGAAGCGCTTCGACGACACCATCGCCGTCGACGACCTCTCGATCGACGTCGCCGACGGGGAGTTTCTCGTGCTCGTGGGCCCGTCCGGTTGCGGCAAGACGACCGCCTTGCGCATGCTCGCCGGGCTCGAGGACGTGACCGACGGGCGGATCCTGATCGGCGAGCGCGTCGTCAACAACGTCGCTCCCGGGCGGCGCAACGTCGCAATGGTGTTCCAGTCCTATGCCCTGTATCCGCACATGACCGTCTACAACAACCTCTCGTTCAGCCTCAAGAACTTCAACGTGCCGAAGCGGGAGATCGACCGCCGCGTGCGTGAAGCGGCGGAGATCCTGGAGCTCGGGGGACTGATCAAGCGCAAGCCGAAGCAGCTTTCGGGCGGGCAACGACAACGCGTCGCCCTCGGCCGTGCGATCGTACGCGAGCCGGCCGCGTTCCTCATGGACGAGCCCCTCTCGAACCTCGACGCAGCCCTGCGCGTCCAGACGCGGGCAGAGATCCTGAAGCTCCAGGACCGCCTCGGCACCACGACGATCTACGTGACGCACGATCAGATCGAGGCGATGACCATGGGCGACAGGATCGCCGTGATGAACCTGGGCGTTCTGCAGCAGATCGGCACGCCGAAGGATCTCTACACGAGCCCCGCGAACACCTTCGTCGCGACGTTCATCGGGTCGCCCGCGATGAACCTCGTGCCCTCCGGTGCCCTTGGTGTCGGAGTCGGGGGCTCCGGACAGCTCGTCGGGTTCCGCCCCGAGCACGTGCAGCTCGGAAACGGCAAGCCGAACTGCGCGCACTGCGACGCGACGGTCGAGGTGGTCCAGTACCTCGGTGACGAGCAGCTCGCGTACCTGCGGCTCGGTGACGCCGAGATCGTCGCCAAGCTCCCCCTCGAGGCAAGCCTCGAGCCCGGCCGCAGGGAGAGGTTCGCCGTGCCTTTTCACCATCTGCTGCTGTTCGACGCGGAGAGTGGCGACGCTATGGGCTCTGCGGCCTGACCCGATCGTAGGCCGACGATCTCCACGTTCGACGGAAGCGAGTCATGGCCGTCCCTCGAGGCGTCGGAGAAGCTCGGTGGGCCGGAGCCGATCGAGCCGGTCGAGCACGATGACGGCGCCGCCCGCCCGCAGGACGTCGGCATCGCCGCTTCGGGCGACTCCGACGCAGAGCATGCCGCCACGCCGCGCCGCCTCGACCCCGGCGGGGGCGTCCTCAACCACGAAGCACTCCTTCGACGAGCGTCCCAGGCGACGTGCTGCCTCGATGAAGATTGCCGGATCGGGTTTCCCCGGGGCGTCCAGGCCGGAGACGTCGGCGTCGAGCACGTCGCGCAGCGAACGCCCGTCGGGAAGCGAGATGGCCGCCAGAAGCCGGGCGGCGTTTTGCGAGGCCGAGGCGGTCGCGATAGCGAGTCCAAGTTCGCGCAGACCGACCAGCAGCGTCACGGCATCGTCGAATACCGGTGGGGGCGCGCGCTCGATGAGGTCGACAAGTCGACTCTGCTTGGCTGCGGCGTACGCGTGAACATGCTCGTCGTCGGGGTCTGCCACGCCAACGGCTTCGAGCCCTCCGCGGGCACCGTCGAGGCGAGGTCGCCCTGCAACGGCGCGCTGATAGCGCTCCGTCGTGAGGGAGCCGGGCTGGTACCGGGTTTCGAGGGCGAGTTGTGTCCAGGGGCCGGCCATGAGCCGGTCGAGGGTCTCGCGCCAAGCCTGCTCGTGTGGCGAGTCGACGAGTACGCCGTCCACGTCGAAGATGGCTGCCTGAAGAGGGACATAGCCGGCCATGTCGAAACGGTAGGCCATCGGCCTCGGCGACGGTGGCAACCAGTCCGGTGACGATCCGGTGAGCGCCGAATCGCCCGACCGTGTGCCCTTGCAGACGTCCCGTCCGGTTGCGGCTGACGATGAGACGAGGGCGTGGATGGTCGAGATCGAGGGCGTCGATCCGGCCAGCGAGCCGGCGCGCGCGGCGATCCTCACGCTAAGCGATGGGATCGTCGGGACGAGGGCGGCCTCGCCCGGCAGCACCGAGGGCGCGGGCGTGGTTGCTGCCGGGATCTATCAGGGCGAGGGGCCAGAGACGGCGCTTGCGCCGCTTCCGGGTTGGAACCAGGCCCCGCTCGAGAAGCCAATTCCCCGGCGCCGGGTGCTCGACCTGCGGGATGGAACCCTGCGCACCGAGCTCGACACGCCCGACGGCGAGGCCACCACAGTCGCTTTCGCGTCTCTCGCTCGCCCAGGCACTGCGGTCCTCGTGGTCGAGGCCCCTGCGTTCCAAGATGACAAGGAGGGGCCGCTTCGCCTTCCCGCTCGACGCCGAGCACGGCCGTGAGCACACCCGCTCGTGGGCACGCGTCCACGGCAGTGGCGGCGTGGCCGTCGCAGCGTCCGAGCGAGTCGTACGGATGGCAGCCGCTCGGCTGCGGCTCGAGCGACTCGTGGCGTACGCCACCGACCCCCGGCAGGCGCCTCAGCCCGAGGCTGCCCTCGAAGCCCTCGAGGCCGCCGAGCGGCTCGGGGTCGAGACCCTGCTCGCTGAGCAGAGGTCGGCCTGGGCGCGCCGCTGGTCCATTGCAGACATCCGCATCGAGGGTGATCCCGAGCTGCAACGGGCAGTGCGCTTCTGCATCTTCCACCTCATGGCCTCGGTTGCCGACCGGGCGGAGGCCGCTCTCGGCGCCAGGGGGCTCAGCGGCCTCGGCTACCGCGGACACGTCTTCTGGGACACCGATGTCTTCGTCCTGCCGTTCCTGGCCGCGACGCACCCGCCAGCCGCCCGCGCGCTCGTCGGATATCGCGTGCAGCGCCTCGATGCGGCGCGGACGGCCGCCGCTCGCGGCGGGTTCGAGGGCGCCCGCTTCCCGTGGGAATCAGCCGATACCGGCGAGGACGTCACCCCAACGTGGGTCACGGACTCGGGCGGCCAGCTCGTCCGTGTTCTGACCGGCGAGCAGGAAGAGCACATCACGGCCGACGTCGCCTGGGCGGTGGCTCGGTATCAGAGCTGGAGCGGCGACTCGCGGACGCTCGGAGCCTGCCGCGAGCTCGTGTGCGAAACGGCCCGCTACTGGGCGTCGCGCATACGCCTCGACTCCGACGGAGTGGCGCACATCGACGGGGTCATCGGCCCCGACGAATACCACGAGAACGTCGATGACAACGCGTTCACGAACGGCATGGTGCGCTGGAATCTGCTGCACGCCGCCGAGGTCGGGGAGTCGGGCGCGGAGGAGGCCAGCCACTGGCGCAGATGCGCCGCGGCCCTCGCTGACGGGCACGATCCAACCGGCGGTCGCCACGAGCAGTTCGCCGGCTACTTCGGCCTCGAGCCGCTCACCGTCGCCGACCTTCCGGAGGGCGTCGATCCCGTTCAGTTGCTCGGCGCAGAGCACGTGCAGCGGACCCAGCTCGTCAAGCAGGCGGACGTCCTCATGCTCCACCTGCTCGTCCCGGACCTCGTGAGCGCAGGCTCTCTCGTCCCCGACATCGACTGGTACGAGCCCCGCACGACGCACGCCTCGTCCCTTTCGGCGCCGGTACACGCGGCGGTGCTCGCCCGGGCCGGGCGGCTCGACGACGCGCTCGCCTACCTTCGCAGGAGCGCCACGATCGATCTCGACGACCGTAAGGGAAGCACTCGCGACGGCCTGCATGCCGCGGCGATGGGCGGGGTCTGGCACGCTCTCGTACACGGCGTCGCCGGCCTCGAGCTCCATGGTCAGGACATCAAGCTGCACCCGCACCTGCCGGCCGGTTG
Organism: uncultured Actinomycetes bacterium; assembly: GCA_963711315.1. Taxonomy (GTDB): domain Bacteria; phylum Actinomycetota; class Thermoleophilia; order Gaiellales; family Gaiellaceae; genus PALSA-612. Next base: position 268,940 of record CAVQDQ010000003.1, on the reverse strand, counting down.
GGAAGCACTGGAGTTCCAGGTCGTGGTCCAGGACGCCGTCTTCCGCTTCCGCGTGCTCCCCGATCGAGTCGTTGTGCGTGCGGACACGGCGCGCCGTATGCGGGTTGGCACCTGCGAAGACTGGTTCGACGTCGGGGCCGACGGCGTGGTGGTCGAGCACGACGCCCTCGGCTGGCGCTCCACTCTGTGACTGAGTCTCCCGGCTTGCGGGATCCGCGACGACATCGCGACGTCGGCTAGAATCGGACCGGCCTGCGTGCTTCAGAGAGTTGGGAGAGCGTAGGATCGTCAAAGTTAGCAAAGTGCCTGCAAATAGGCACAATCGGGGCGGTTAGCTCAGTTGGGAGAGCACCAGCTCGACAAGCTGGGGCAACGGTGCCGCCCGGTTCCTCCAGGTACACATTTTGGCTCAGTAGAGCCGAATCCGGCCTGGGCGATTCCCCTCGTTGCACCGCATCGCACCGGCTACGGCTGCCACGGGCTGCCATGAACTTCACTCGCGCTGGAGCCACGTCAGCTTGTCAGCCATCTTGTTCTCCTTGCGGGGTATCAGTTCGATCTGGAACTCCATCGCCTCGGTCGCCTTGTGAACCTCCTCCAGGTACTCGGCCAAGTGGGGCTTGGTGCATCTCCACTCACCGTTGATCTGATGCACCGCCGTGCGAGAGTCCGACTTGACCAGCAGGCGAGTCGCCTCGTTCGCGATCGCGTATTGGATCGCGCGTCAAGGACCCGCCACGTACTCGGCTACGTGTTGGGTCCTGCGTTGCCGATTCCGCCCCCGTGCTGCCATAGGGTTTCGCCCGTTTCCTCGTCTGTGACCACGATGCCGATGTAGGCCGGGGTGTCGGGACTGCTGTCGCCGCCGCCGTCAGTCCAGGCGATCAGTCTCACGTCGCTCTCCTTGTTGTCGTCGTTCACGGGCTCGTAGCCGAGCGCACCCAGCTTCGCCGCGACCCCGTTCGCGTCCTCCCGATCTCATGCGAGCGCCTCCGCAGCCCGCTCCCTCACGGCCCGCCGTGCCTCGTCCGAGCGACCGCCGTACATCGCCGTCGTGACCCTCGCCGAGGAGTGGCGCAGGATGACCGCGATCTCCTCGTCGGGCAGGCCCGCCTCGCGGAGGAGTCCAGCCGTCGAGTGTCGGAGGTCGTGCAGCCCGAGGTTCCCGAGGCCGAGCGGCTGCCTGCACCTGGACGGCGCGAGTGCGTTCCGGCGACCGGGCGAACGCTCGCCGCGCGGGTCACGAATACGAGCCCGTCCCCGCGCGATGCGCTCGAAGCCGTGGCGAGCCTGCCGGTCACGGTGGGCACGAAGTTCCACGGCCAGCGGTTCGGGCAGCGGCACGACGCCCTCGCTGGCAGCCGTCTTGACGCCGACGAGCGAGCGGGCGTCACGACCGAGCTGCTTCGACACGACGATCTCGCCGGCGCGAAGTCGAGGTCGCCCACGTCAGCCCAAGCGCCTCGCGAGATCCGCAGCCCTGCGAAGGCGCAGGTTGCCGCGACGGGGCGGAACTCGTCACCGAGTGCATCGAGCAGCCGGTCGAGGTCTGCCGCGGCCGAGGTACACCGGCTCCGTCTGCCGCTGCTCCCGAAGGGAGGTCGCCGTCGAGCGAGAGGACGGGGTTGACGTGGACGTGTCCACGTGGACGGCGAAGCGGAAGAGCGCCGAGGTCGCCGCGACGGTCCCTCGGATCGTGCTGCCCGAGAGTCCGGCTAGCCGCATGCCGGTCGATGAGCTTCCGCAGGTGCTCGACCTTCACGTCCCGCACCCGGGTCGAGTGGCCGAGAGCGGGCAGGACGTGCGATGTCGATGCGCTGCTCGTAGAGGTCGAGCGTCGAGGCGGAGAGCGCTCCCTCGCGACGGGGCGTACTGCCCCGAGCCGGACTCGTCCAGGAACCGCTCGGCCAGCGCCGAGAGCCTGATGCGTGCCGTCGCCGATGCCTGCCTCAGCCGAGACGACGCGGAGGCGGTTCGCCTCCTGAACCGCGTCGGTCGGAGTCGTGGCGTCGAGGGTCTTGCGGGTTGTCTTGCCGTTGCGCTTCGCCTGGAACTCGTACCGCGCTCGTCCCTGAGCGTCGTGGCGGACATAGACGTTGGCGACCTTGCGGCCGTTGTGGACGAGGGGCGGCGCGAAGCTGCGCCGTGAGAGGATGGTGCAGTCATGAGGAGCTTACACCTCCTGTGGCCTGGGGGTCGGTGGTGCTAGCCACGCGGCCCCCGTTTTTGATTGGGGGTCAACCGTACCGGCGCTGTCAAGTCGGCCTTCACGACTCCATCTTCTTGTCGAGGATCGCGGACAGTTCGGCGTCGATCTCGGCAGCCCAGTCATCAAGGTTCTCCCCGAGCAACTTCAACTTTCCGACGATGACCCACTGCGTCTCTTCATCGAGTTCCTCCAGAGAGCGCCGACGCACTTGAATCGCGTTCGCTTTGGCGACGACGTTCTCGGTTTCCTCATCGAGCGCCTCGCCTGCGGTTCGCTTCTCGTTCATGCCGCCTCGATCTCACGGTCGAGCGCGACCCGATCTACGACCACGCTTCGTCCCTGCCGCTTCGCCGGGATGCGGCCTCGCTCGATACGGGCGCGAACGGCTCGCTCGGAAACGCCGAGGTACTCAGCCGCCTCGCGCACCGGCATCCACCGGCGCTGCTCGCGGAACTCGCTGAGTGCAGCCGCGATCTTCGCGTCAACGTACTGGTCAAGCTCGGCGCGAGCCGCAGGCGTGAGGAAGTCCAGGATCAGCGCGGCTCCTCCGACTCTGGGGCATCGAGCACCCAGATGGCACCGAGCCGCCCGCCACTTCGCGAGCGGACTCCGATCATCTTCGCGACGCGGGCGATCGTCCGCTCGCCTATGCCCAGCTCCTTGGCCTCGGCCATGATCTCCCGCTTCCAGGCCCCGTGGGGCCGTCGAGCGAAGAAGGCGCGAAGGAAGCGCTCGGCACGCTCGGAGGGGAGGAGGGGTTCTTCGTAGTTCACATCCCATCCAAGGCTGCGCGGATCGTCGGGGCGAGCCGTCCCCGCTCCGTCTCCTCCTGGGCGAGCGCCCGCTCCCGGCACGCCGGGTCGTGAAGGGCGTCGATGGCGTCGAGAAGCAGCGCGTCCAGCACCGGCACGGGAAGACCGTCCAGCTCGGCCTTGCCGTCAGCGTCGAGGAGGTTGTGCTCGCGGGCCTCCTCCTCCGTGAGCGCGATCCGCGCAAAGACCAGAAACGGCCTCCGCCCAAGCCGCTCCTCGACCGCCTCTCGGCATTCCCGCAAGTTGAGGTCAACGTCCTCTGGGAGCACCACGCCCCGGCACACCGCTTGCCCCGGCCCACGCCACCGCGTCCTCCGCAGCGGCGACGTAGATGTTCTGCCCGTGGCGGTCGAAGTCCCCGGCGTTCAGCACGAAGGTCGGCACCTCTCGGGCGACGGCCCGCTCAGCGAACGCACGCTTGCCCTTGATCCCGTCGAAGCCCGCACCGGAGTAGACCGGCACGCCGTACTCGTCTCCGACCACGCGAGCGATGCGCGGGATCAGATCCTCGGCCTCGCACAGCACTTCAACGAAACAGGGCTGGTGAAGCTGGCGGTCGAGCCGGAAGTTCTCCGCCGCTTCCCTGATCGAGTAGGCGATGCCGTCCGCGACCTCCTCGGCGCTCTCATCGAAGTACGGCACGTCGGGAACGGGTGCGCGTCGGTCCCAACCCAGGTCTCGGGGATCTTCCCGGCACGCCGAGCGAGGACGAGCAACTCCTGCACGGCTGCTGGATGAGCCTCGGTGTCGCGGTCGAACTCCTCCCGTCGACCGGCTGACATCCGAGTCGGGCTTGCGGTAGGTGATGCCGTTCCCCCTCCCGTTCGGGCGCAGGTCATAGAAGATTCCGCGTCCGCCGCGAGGGAGGGTGCCCTCGGCTTCGTGCTGCTCGTAGCGGGCTACGAGGTCGGCGAGGATGCCCCGCTGTCGTGGGGTCCTCGGCTCCCAGTCGGGCAGCGGGCCTCGTGGACGGACGGTCACTCCGACCGCCTCGGCCAGCGCTGCTGGACGGCACGGCGGGCGCTCATGGCCGTCCTGGAAGAGATCGCCCCGGCGTCGCGACTGTGGCCCGAAGGCGATCGCTCATTGGCCGGGGCGAACTTGGGAGCCGCTCGTGCGGCTAGAGGTTCTGGGCCGTCAGCGTCGGAGCCTGTGCTCCGAGAGGCCCTGCGAACAACGCGGCGAGCGCGTCGCACGGGTGTCCGCGAAGAAGGGGTGCGGCGCGGCGGGTCGTCCTGGCAGCTCGCACTCGCTCCACGACGATGGCCCGCGCCAGGCCCGACCAGCCGCCAATCCGGCGGGCGGTCAGGGCGACGTTATTGCGAGAGGCTGTGTCCATTGGCGGAACAGAAGGTAGTGCCTATGGCATGGCATTGTCAACTGCCATCCGTAGCACCGCATTCCGGCAGCGAATTACTTCCCGACAGCGTAATTGCTGGCAAGTAACGGCCGTCAACATTACGGCCGACAATTCGCCCTTAAAACGACGAAGGCCCGGAGCCGAACCCCGGGCCTGCGCCTCAACTGGCCGGATGAGCGCCGTCACCCCCGAGTGCCCTGCTCTGTGGGGAGACAGGAGTGACGGGGCCAACAACGTTCTTCCCAGCGGAGAAACGATAACCCACAGACAGGCAATAGGGCGTAGAATCTCTCGTGTGGGGAGACAGAGTGAACCCACCTAATTGCCGCCGAACAGTTCGGCGAATTCGCCCGCTCGGGCGCGTCGTTCGCCCGCTCGTAGGTGGCGGTCCGCGCCCACCGATGCCAGCTAGGCCCGGACCCCGACCGGCCCTTGTCGCCCGGGATCGCACGTATCCAGCGGGCAATCCTTGAGGCGTCGTACCTCGCTGCCGTCCAGGCGAGAACCTCAACCTCGCTCGCCAGCTTTACCCAGCCGTAGCGATCGAGGTCTGGCTGGACAGTTTCACCCCGACAGAGAGGAGATTCAACGACGCGGAGGGTCAGCCTCCGCGTCCGCCTCTCGGTCGGGGCGATGGCGGCGCATAGCTCTGCTGCGTACCAGCGCCAGTGGAAGGCCCGCAACCCGGACCGGCTGCGGGCTTATCGCCAAGCGGCTCGACCGGCACAGCTCTGCGGGCACGCTGGGCAGTCGCCACCGCGCTGAGGTCAGGCAAGCTCGTGCGGCCCTGGGCGTGCCAGGGGTGCGGGCGCATCCGGGGCCGGGATGCGCTGGGCCGCAGCCTCATCGAGGCTCACCACCCCGACCATCGCCTGCCGCTGCTCGTGCGCTGGCTCTGCCGCCCCTGCCATCAGGCGGCGCACCGGAGGGCGGACGTGAAGGAGCGCGTCGAGATCCGCGACGGGCGCGAGTTCACCGTCACGACGCTGCCGCCCGATCAAGCGCTCGACGCCCTCGGCCGCTCGAGAGCGCACCCTGTTCCAGAAGCTCACCGGCCCGCAGAAGAACGCCCACATTCGCCAGCGGCATCGCCAGGGCGAAGAAGCGGAAGCGCAAACGCAAGGGCGAGCGCGGCGAAGCGCACGTCGGGCTAACCGGGGGAAGTGGCCCTCCCCCATCAAACGCCGTCAGAGGGCTTGGTCTTGCGAACCGAACTAGGAGATGCGATCACACGCCCGCCAGCGGCCTTCGGGCCGGGGTGACGTGGGCACGGGGCGATCCGGCTGGCCCGCCCCTCCGAGCTTGTACCCACGGGCCGATTCCGTGATGCCAGCGACCAGCGACGGCGAGGACTCGGCGTACACCTTCCCGCTACGACTGTGGGGGGTGTACGCCTCAAGCCGTTCCGCGCAGCTCTAGCTCTGGCAGTGGGAACCCCCAGAGGCAGCGTGCTCGCCATGCGATGATCGCGGCCTACTGAGGAGGTCGCGATGACTGCTCGACTCCTGCGCGACGGCGCTCTCGTCGCTGCAACTGCTGCGACGTGCTTCGTTGTGCTCGCGCCGCTTGGCTCCGCATCGTCGGCACGCCGCGTCAACGTCTACGTCGGGAACGAAGCGAACTTCGTGGGGATGGATTGGACGTGTAGCTACGAACCGGCCAGGAGCGCGAAGCTCCCAAGCGGGAAGCGGGTCGCAGTACCCCAGACGATTTCCTGCACGCGTCGGAGTACGGAAGACGGCATTCGATCGTCCGTCGATGCGCAGTTCCTCTCCGTGTTGCGCTGCAAAGGTCTCGACCCGGCAGACCTCACGAGTGGGAGGTGCAGCACGGTCGTGCGCACTCGCCAGGACCCGTGAACCACGCCCTCCGCTTCACGCTGCTCGGCCTGGCGGTCGTCGTCGTGCTATTCGCGGTGACGTGGTTCTCGCTGCCCGGCGGCGATTGCAGCGCCGTGTCGCCCCCCGCCAGTCTTTTCGCGCACGGCCTCGACTATCGAGGCGGGGGCGTTGCCACAGTGGACGTCGGCTCGGGTTTCCGCGATCCGCGCGTCGGATCGGTCTACGATTGCACCGAACTCGACTCGCTCAAGAGCCGGATCGCCGTCTTCTACGGCAGCGTCGCCGCCGTCATCATCCTCGTCGGCCTCGCGTTCGGGGCGGGGCGAAGGTCGTCGCCCGAGGTATGACCGGCCACCAGGCTGCGCTCGTTGCCGGTGGTTTGACGGAACTCGTGGGGTTGGTACTCGCTGGGCTGGATATCTGGCTCGATCCCGCTCGGACGTCCGCGGCTCGGCTCCGGACACGGCTTCGAGGGATTGCTACACGGTCATGGCACTGGATCGAACGGAAGATCCTCCGGCGCCGGGTCATTCATCACGTCACTGCGGGAGCGGCGCTGTCCTTGGAAGCAGCGGCACGGCTCAACGTGCACAAAGCTGTCCCGGAGAGCGCCCCGCAAGAGGAGCAACTGCGGCTCCTTCGTGGCCTTGTAGTCGAGATCCAACAACGACAGAACGAACACGACGAGAAGCTCAACAATCTCGCGGAGAGCCTGTCGCGGAACGTCGAGGCTCTCCGCGATGAGACGCGTGTGCTGATCGACGAGGCGATCAGGGAAAACGAGACGACGTATCGCGGATGGCGAGTTGTTGGTCTCGCACTCGTGCTCGTCGGAGCGTCGTTCATCTGGGCGGCGAGCATCTGGTGAACTCTGAGCACGCAGCCGAGTCACTGCCGGTCCAGCGCGGCCTCGTCTGTGCTGAGTGCGGCACCACCGCCCCGCCCGACGCTCGGAGTTGGCAGGCCCTGCTCACCGTCGGCAACGAGGATGCGGAGGAAATCGAGGACGTCGCCGTCTACTGCCCGGAGTGTGCGGCGCGGGAGTTCGGCGGGCCATGAACGCTCACCGCTTGCGCCATGTGTGTATTCCCGCTCGCTCCCCGCAGCTCACGTCGCTCCCGCGCTCGCCGCCTCCACTCCTTCCGAAGCGCATCCTGATCTGCCGGGTTGGGCCGGTAGTTGCTGAGGGTGCGGAGGAACTGGCGGTAGTCGGTGAGAGAGGATGCGCTCGTCGGAGCCGGGGAAGCGCTTGAGCCAGCGCGTGCAGAGGGAGCAGGTGTTGTCCTCCCACTCCGAGTCGTAGTAGGCCGCCCAGTCGCGATCGCTCACGCGGCCACCTGCTCCGCGATGGCGAAGCGGCGCTCCGAGAGCGGTGCCGAAGGCAGCATCGGATAGGTCGTTGTCGTGTTCATCCTTCTACGAGTAGGGCCGTCGAGAGGGCGTGTCAAACGGCTCCGAGGGCAACCCCGTAGGGGTTCGGATTTCGTGAAGCGCCGAGCTTGCCCAGGCGGTAAAATCTGTTCCAGTGAGCGCCTGGCTGAGCGGATTCTGGCTCGTGTCCCCGAGCGGGATGCGCCGATCGCACACGGGACGCTCAGTGCCTACTACACGCACAAGGCGAGCAGGAAGGCGCTGGCATCGAGCTACCCGACCGCTCCTCCAGACTCGTACACCGACGAGGCCGTCGAGGTCGTGCCGGACGAGCTAGTCCAGGTCGAGCGTCAGGACGTGGTGCAGCCGTGTCACTCGGTGAGGAGCGATGCTCCCGGCCCTCGGGGGATGCTGGGCGCTCAACAAGTACGGCGACCCGTGCGGAGCCGCTCGACGCCGCGACGGCGACTACTGCAACGCCCATGCCGGGATCGGTGTGCCAGTACGACCCGCACCGCTTCCTCCCACTCGCGCACGAGAGCGCAAGGAGAACATGCGCGTGCGGGCTGAGATGAGACTGGCACTCGGGGTCACTCTAGAACAGGCCCAAGAGCAGTGTTGAGGGCGAGGGCGATGGCAGATGCGGAGCGGCTGGCTGCGGCGGCGATCGACGGCGCGATGAAGGACGGGAGGCTCGCGCTCCAGGTCATCAAGAAGATCGATCCAGCCGCAGGCGTCGCTTCTCGGTGTCCATGCCGGTACCCGTGACGAGGTCACGAGTCTACGTCTGGAGGAGCTACGCGCCCTGTCCGAGCAGTACAGATGGCCATCCAGAACCGCTGAGCACCAGCTCACCAGGCTGGCACCCACCCCTCCCTGCCGCTCAGCCATGCGGGATCCACGAGGTCGTGGCAGCGCCTGGTGCCCTCCCCGGCCTTCTCCTGGGAGCTTGGCTTCGCTGGCGGAGAGGGTTTTTCGCGCGGGGGAGAGGGATTTTTTCTCTCGATGCTTTGTGCGCGTTCCATGCGCCGCTTTGTGTCGCAGGGGTCGGGCGGCATCCCCCGCGCATGGAAGTGTTTGCGTAGGGTCCTGCCCTAGTCTGCCGTTTGAGCGCCAGCACAGCGTTCACACAGCGTCCGCCCTGGCTCTAGCCAGCCTTCCGCCAATCGCGCCTCAAAGACGATCAGGTAGCTGAACGTCCGACCATCGACCTGATATGCGTAGCACCCCGGGCCACGGACACGCGTCAGCGAGGGGTATATCGTAAAGAGGGGCGTCAATCAGCAGTTCGGGTACGGGGTTCTTCCTGTTCAGGTCGGTGAAGCCCGGTCGTCCCAACACAAAGCGCACCTCGCCCGGGCCGTCCAGTTGTCGCCCGCGGACGAGTATGCGGCCCAGGTAGGCCGAGTCGACCAGCCAGACGCGCTTGATACTCTCCACTCGGTGCCCCAATTCTCGGGCGGCGGAAGAGTGATGGTGATGACCGGACTCGTGCCGATGGGGTAGGCCGGGCCTGGGCCGAGGCCCGGAAGGCTGTGGCCGCGCGGTAGACCCGTCTGAGTCGTCACTGGACACGCGTCTCCGGGGGTGACGGTGCGCTGAGGCGAACGGTCGCGCCCGCAGGTACCTCCACCTAACGTCCAAGACTCCGTCCTGGCACACGAATTCCGTAGCGTTCTTACTGCTGCCGAAAGCTCGCCTTGCGCGATCGCCCCTCACGAGACACACGGAGCGGCCATCGATGCGAGCCGGTACCTGCCACTTGCCGCAGTTTGCCGCCGCCGTAGCCACGCCGACGCCGGTAATCGCGGCTACGAGCAGAGCCGTAATGCAAGCTCCAGAGGGAGAGGAGCGCCAGCCGACGAGAGGCCGTGTTCATGGCTTCAACGGGATTTTGGCATCAGTCGCCCGCTCTAGGCAACCCCCTCGCCGGGGGGCGGAAAGGTCGAGGCTCGCGTGACCCCCCTCCCTCTGCCTCCTCTGTCGCGGCCGTCGTAGGCTTCCGTCGCGATGGAGTTCCGGATCGCGACAGACGGCGACGACTTCGAGAAGCGATGGTGGCCGCAATGGACGAGCCAAGCCTTCCCGAGCTACGAGGCCTTCTGGCTCGCCCGCATCGTGCCTCTCACGTACCGCGTTAAGCATCGGCCCGACGTCCGGTTACAGACGAAAGCGGAGCTAGACGCGACCGGGTACACGGACGAGGACGTGGCCGTGGCGCAGTTGCACTACACGCTGCTCAGACATCTCGGGCGCGTGTTCGAGTCGCCGACGACGCCCACGGGTTCACGACCCGCGACTACAAGCCGAATCGTGGGTTCGGGCAAAACGAGTTCTTCGAGGCCTTCGCCCGACTCAGCGGCGCCAGCGACCTCGCAGACGAGCTACTCGCCCGACGCGCCGCGCCCGGGAAGTACGACGCCTGAACGAGCAGCACGGTTCGTGGGCGCGTAACGAGTGGCGGCAGAACAACCCCGACCCGCTTCGTCCGGTACGCGATTATCGGAATCGGCTCGTCCACGGTCGGCTCGCCCCGGAGCTATTCATGCTCGCGGCAACTCCGGAGGGCGAGCGGCTCGGCGACCTTTTGTTCTATCCGCGACTCGACAAGATCAGTTCCCATCTCGATTGGCGACTCCTCGTAAGCGCCGTCGCCGAAGCCCAGCGGCGCGGCTCCCCGCCGCCCGAATTCGCCGAGGCGGCGATCATCGCCGCCGACGCGTGGACGGAGGTCGTCGCCTACGTCGAGCAGGCCTGGACGACGCATCTGCTCCCGAAGGCGGCGCTCGAGAGCGGCGACTCGGCGACGACGTCGACGACGCTGGGTAGCGACCGAGTGGAGCGGGCCGTCGCCCTCGCGACCGGTCGCGGCTGATAGCTGTCGGGCAGATGCAGGGCGTGTACGAGCCGCCTGCCGTGGCATCATCAAGCCATAGCTGAAAACACAGCAGAGAAGCGGCAGCCTTCGCTGGCACCGCCGCCTCCTCCGAAGCGAGAGCCGAGGCAGGCGCAGAGGCAGATGCCGGAAGCCGAGGAAGACCCTGTGGCTCAGGCCCGGTAGAAAATGGAAGACGCACAGGACGCGATCTCGGAAGCGCTCAACCTCCTGAAGGCTATGGCCATCGCGCTTCCGCCTCCCGTCGTCCGCCAGGACGATCTCCAGGTCGAGCCTACACAGCCAGGGGCAGGTCATTACGCGGTACGTGCAAGCGGACGGCCAGCCAGTATCGCTTGGCGAGACTTTTCATCTGGTGAAGGACGCGGCGAAGTTCGATCCGCCGCCAGCCTGAATCGCCCAAGCGCCTTGTCGTTTCCGAAATACCAGCGTCAACGTTCGTCGGTCTCCAGCCACCATCCGGGCGAGGCGAGTCGAGACACGATCATGTCGGCGATGTCGAAGTTCACCGCCTGACGCTCACCCGCCACGCCGAAGAGCTGACGAGTCGAAGTGCCGACGATGGACGCCGTTCGCTCGCGCCCATATTTGGCAAACGACTCAGCGATCAGCGGTGCGACCAAGGCGCATGGGACCTGCCCCACGGCCACCTCGAATTGCGGCGACCCTTGCACCCAATCACGGACCGGCTTGCTAAACAGCGATTCGATCCTGCGAGCCTTACCCGCAGTGATGAACCCCAGCTCCCCGCTGAGGAAGCGCCCGATCTCGGAGTGGGAGCAATGCGTGGCTTCCCGCAGCTTCGACATCTTCCCGCCCGAGGCGAGGAACGCCCGCGCCGCTCGGCGGTAACGGCGGGCCTGGACGATCAACGCCACCTCGATGGCAGCAATCGCACGGTGAACTCGCGGCCCTTGATGACCTCCTTGTGCGTGGGGGCCTTCCCGATCAGCGCCATGCGCTCCATGCGGGCCAGGTACTTCGCTTCGCTTTCGGTCTTGCCGCGCTGGTTGGCCGGATAGTGCTTGTGCCTGCGCACGCCTCGAAATTCTGGCGATTGCAGTGGTCGTCACGACGTACAATTCCCGCGATGAGCTTCATGGGCTACCAGGACGAGGCGGCCTTCCGTGAGGCAGTTGGCCGCGAGATGGACCGCTGGGGACACACTCGCACGCCGAGGGACGACGGCCGGGGCAGGAGCGGCCAGCGCCCGAGCGCAGTCGGGGATCACGGCCTCCCGACAACAGGGGGCCGATCTCGGGGCCGCAGCGGTCAGAAGGCTTGAAGGGCAAGCCGGGAAGCGTCGAACGGGTCCGACAGGTTCGCGCCTACGCGCCAGAGCTGTGGGACGAGGCGCAGCGGGAGCAGTGAGCGGGCGAGGTCGGCATGCTGCTCGATGCCTGGGCGGAGGCAGGCCCAGGCGACTACGACGCGGAGATCATCTACGAGCTGGCGCGAGGCGTCCACGAGATCAGCGACGGCGAAATGTTCGAGGCCGTTCGCGGAGCCATCGAGGAGCTGACCGGCGAGGAGGGCGCTGAGTATTACGTCGGGCTGCTCGGAGTCGCAGAGCAGAACAAGATCGCGCGTGAGGTGCAGCAGCACGAGCAGCACGAGCAGACGCGCGTGGAGCACGTCCATGGACAGCTCACCGACGAGTACCGCACGATCGAGGAGACGCTCGGGCCAGCCGGTCTGGAGGCCGCCAACGAGATCGCGCAGCAGGTCAACGAGGCGGGCCTGTTGTACGACCCGGACGTAGATCCCGAGCAGGTTCGTGTGGCGCTGCTAGCCGCTGCCGGCGGGCAGGGCACAGGATACACCGGGAACGTCTTTGAAACCGTCGAAGCGATCGGCCAGGAGATGAAGCGAACCTACGGGCCAGCGGGTGACGATGCCAGCAGGGAGCGCTGGGAGCAGAAGATGGACGACGCCTCAGTGGAGATCGCCGAGCGTGCGCACCAGTTCGCAGACCCCGATGAGGCCGCTTTCCGAGCGCTTCGCTCGCGAGCCTTGGAGCGGGCCGACACGTCACCGCTGGAGGCCATGCTCGACCAGGAGATCGCGAACATAGCGAACACTCATCCGAGGCTCAGCACCGGCAAGACATACACAAGGCGAACGCCACCACTGGGAATCGACGCATGACAAGGCCGGTCGTGAGACGACCGACCTGAGCGCGGAGAACCGCCGCTGATCGTCTACATGGACGAGAGCGGCCTCACCGAAGACGGCCGCACGATCCCGCTAGCGGAAGAGCTGCCACCGAGACCGCGGATGAGCTGCCGCCCCAGGCACTTGCCGACGCCGCCGCCGAGCGACGCGCCTTCGCCGAGGCGTTCCGCCGCCGCCAGGAAGAGCGCGAGCAGCCAAAGCAGGAGGAGCTGACCGGCCACAACGGGCGGTCACGGAAGTTTGATCTCCGCTGTTCCGAGGAGAGGTCGCGCGTTGGGAGTCCGCTGCTCTCACCGAGGGCGTTACGACCTCCGAGTTCCTCCGCCTCGCCGCCGATCAGCGAGCGGAGCAGCTCGTCAGCTAGGCCGCGACCGCCTGCCTGCGCTCCTCGATGCGGTCGAGGAGATGCCGCAGCTCGACCTCCTGGGCGACGAGATCGAGTCTCGTATCGAGATCGAGGTCCAGGGCGAGTCCTCAGCGCAGCGTCTCGATCCCCTCGGAGATGAGGCGGGCATCGCGTTCCAGGCGTGCGGCGTGCTGACAGCGCGGGCAGTTCTCCATGCGGGAATGGTGCCCGCGAGCTAGGACCGTCGAGCAGATAATCCGCGCGTGCCGCTGGAACAGCTCTTGGCGTCGTTGCGTCCGGGTGGCCGCGACTTCGAGCGACTGTGCAAGTGGATGCTTGGAGAACGTCGCCCGAGTACCGGCGGCAGTTGTACTCGTGTCTGGCTCTGGGACGAGTGGCCGGGACGTGGGGGCATCGGACGCGGGCATCGACCTCGTAGCGGAAGACCACGAGGGCGGGCTGTGGGCGGTGCAGGCCAAGCACTACGACCCGGCCTACGCGATCAAGAAGGCAGACCTCGACTCGTTTCTCAGCGAGTCGTCACGACCTGGCTTCACGTTATCGGCTCGTGATCGCCAGCAACCGACCACGTGGGGCCGACCGCGCGGCGCACGCTCGACGCGCAGGAGAAACCGGTCGGGACGCTCCTGCGCTCGCAGCTTGGAGCGCTGGACGTGGACGTGGCCCGCTTCCGTGACGCGCCTGCGATCCGGCGAGGCCGAAGCGGAAGAAGCCTCGCCCGCATCAGCGACAGCGCGATCCACGACTGCGTCGAACGGCTCTGGCGTCGGCGGATCGTGGCCAGCTCGTCATGGCCTGCGGTACGGGCAAGACGCTCGTCGGCCCGCTTCCTTGCCGAGAGGCTGGCCGCGAGGCGGGTGCTCGTGCTCGTGCCCTCGCTCTCGCTCCTCGGGCAGACGCTCCGCGAGTGGGCGACGGCCGTCGAGTTCGACTACCTCGCCGTCTGCTCCGACGAGACGGTCGACGAAGGACGAGCAGGACGCGGTCGTGCCTCGACCTCCGAGCTTGGGCTTCCCGGTCACGACCGACGCCGACCGGATCGCCCGCTTCCTGCGGCGGCGCGGTGCGCGGATGAGAGGTCGTGTTCGCCACGTACCAGTCCTCGCCGCAGATCGCGCTGCCCAGGCGGCCGGGCCCTGCCTTCGACCTCGTGATCGCAGACGAGGCTCACCGCTGCGCCGGGCGCAGGCGGGAGTGTTCGCAACCGTGCTCGACGCGACGAAGATCAAGGCGCGCAGGCGGCTGTTTATGACCGCCACGCCCCGCTACTTCACCGGGCGCGTGAAGAAGGAGGCAAAGGAGGCGGACTGGGAGGTCGCCTCGATGGACGACGAGGAGAAGTTCGGCAGCGTTTTCCACCGGCTGACCTTCGGCCAGGCCATCGACGCAAGATCTCCTCTCCGACTATCAGGTGGTCGTCGTCGGCGTTAGTGACACGAGGCGCACCGAGCTTGCGCGAGCGGGGCGCGTTCGTCACCGCGCGACGGCGAGACGGTCACAGACGCCCGCACGCTCGCTCGCGAGATCGGACTCCTCCGCGCGATGCGAAACCACGACCTGCACCGCGTCGTCAGCTTCCATTCCCGCATCGACAGCGCGAGCCGCTTCGCCTCGTCGCTCCTCGATACGAACGCATGGCTCCCACTCGCCGTCGCCCGAAGGGAGGCTGTGGACGGATCACGTCTCCGGGAAGATGACCGCCGGGGAACGCGACGTGCGGCTGCGACGAGCTCAAGGCTGTGGAGGGCGGGCGAGCGCGGCGTGCTCACGAACGCCCGCTGCCTGACTGAGGGCGTCGATGTGCCGACACTCGACGGGGTCGCGTTCATCGATCCGCGTCGCTCTCAGGTCGATGTCGTGCAGGCGGTCGGCAGGGCGATCCGCAAGGCCGAGGACAAGACGGTCGGCACCATCGTTATCCCCGTCTTCGTGGACGAGGACGACGACCCCGAGGAGGCGCTTGAATGATCGCGAGTTCGACCGAGTCTGGGAGGTCGTCAAGGCGCTCCGAGCATCACGACGAAGATCTCGCCGAGGAACTTGACGAGTTACGTCGCGGGCTAGGGCGTCGCGGAACGCGTCGGCAAGCGACCGGGCAAGATCGTGCTCGACCTGCCCGACGCGATCGGTATCGACTTCGCCCGCGCCTTCGACACGCGGCTGGTCGAGCGTACGACAAGCCGAGTTGGCAAGAAGGACTCGGCGTTGCTCGTGCATACCGTGCCGAGCACGGCGACCTGAGGGTTCCGAACGGTCACGTAACCCCCGACGGCTTCAAATTGAGGGTCTGGATCGACAACTGTCGCGGACGAAGAGACAGGCTCTCGTCTGCACAGATTGCTGAACTCGACGCCCTGGGCATGATCTGGGATCCGCGTGACGACCAATGGCAGCGGGGCTTGGCGGCTGCCCAAGGCTTCCATGCCCAGCATGGTCATCTTCGCGTCCCGAGGTCAGTGAGATACGACGGGATCAAGCTCGGCCTGTGGCTTTCGACACGACGGCAGGAGTATCGGCGGGGCGACCTGCCACCAGAGCGGCGATTTGAACTCGACTCGCTCGGCGTGATCTGGGATCCCTTCGAGGACGAGTGGCGGCAAGGGATTGATGCCGTCCGCATGTATCACGAGCGCCGTGGGGATCTGCGCGTCCCCCAGAAGTACCGCTCGCCCGAAGGCTTTGCATTAGGCCGATGGATCCTCGCCCGTCGGAACGAGCACAGAAGTGGCCGCCTTTCAGCACGGCGGGTCGTGCAACTGGACGCTCTCGGCATGATCTGGGAGCCGCACGAGGATGCTTGGCTGCGCGGCCTTCGGAGCGCTCAGAGATACCACGCCGAGCACGGTGACCTGCGGGTTCGAAAGAAGCATGTTGAGCCTGATGGATTCCCGCTTGGGAGTTGGCTCGATAACCGTCGCTTGGAACATCAAGCCGGAAAGCTGTCAGCAAAGCGCATTGCCGCGCTCGAAGCTCTGGGTATCTCATGGGTTCCCTGGGAAAGCGATTGGCAGCAAGGGCTAGCCGCCGCCCGCGACTACGCCGCCGAGCACGGCGACCTTCGCGCCCAGGGGAAGTACGTGACACCCGACGGCTTCAAGCTCGGCCGTTGGCTCCAAGGTCGTCGGAGGGCTTGGCGTAAAGGGATTCTTTCATCTGAACACTGCGCCGAACTCAGCGAACTCGGCATGGTGTGGATCCCCGACGCGAGGGGTGACGCATGGCAGCTTGCGTATGCGGCTGCCGCGAAGTACCAGGCGTCTACGGGAGATCTCCGGGTGCCGCAGTCGTATGAGACTGCTGACGGGTTCGCCCTGGGGGCGTGGATTAGCCATCACCGGACGCTGCGACGCCGAGGAAAGTTGTCAGCGGATCGAGCGGCCGCGTTGGAGGCAATTGGCATGGTCTGGGACGCTCTCGATGAGGACTGGCGACGTGGGATCGCCGCCGCCCGCGACTTCGAGAAGGCCAACGGTCATCTGCAAGTGCCCCGCGATTTCGTCAGTCCGGACGGCTTCCCGCTCGGATCGTGGATCACCTATCGCCGTAATGGACGCGAGCGACTCGCTCCCGACCGGATCAAGGCTCTCGACTCACTCGGCATGGTCTGGGATCCGTACGGGTCGGACTGGGAGAAGGGCATCAGTCACGCACAGGCGTACCGACAGGCCAACGGGCACTTACGCGCACCGCGGGACTTCGTGGCAGACGACGGCTTCCGCTTGGGCAGTTGGCTTCATGCCCGCCGCCAGGATCAACGCAAGGGCAAGCTCGCGGTACAGCGAATCGCCGAACTCGACGCCCTTGGCATGGTCTGGGATCCGTATGAAGAGGCGTGGCAGCGGGGTCTTGCCGCGGTACGTCAATATCGAGCGGAGCACGGTGACCTGGGCATTCCAAGCGGGTACGTGACAAGTGACGGGCTTGCCCTTGGCGCGTGGATCTACAACAGACGTGTCGAGAAGCGCAAGGGGAAGCTCGCCCCGAGCCGCGTAGCCGAACTCGAAGCCCTCCCCGGCTGGAAGTGGGACGCTCGTACAGGATCCGCCCCGAGTGCGAGGCGATCTACGGCTCGGGAACAGTCGTAGCCGCGAGCCTGCGCTCGTACTCGTCCTGCTCGATCTCGCGTGAGAGGTACGCCTTCACGACCGGGGCCATCTTCTCGGCCTTCGCTCGATCCTCGGGGCCGAGCTTGCCCTGAACGACGGCCTCCCAATGAGTAGCGACTTCGGAGCGGTGGGGATCGGCGAGGTAGCCGACGAGCTGCTTGAACGCGGCTGAGTTCTCGGGCGGCTTGCCATCCTCGGTCGGCTGAGTGACCTCCGTCACGGCCCCATCATGCCCGAATGGGGAGCGGCTGCCACGCGGCTGCCACGGAGCCGATTTCGGCGTCTCGGCGGAGGTCGGATTCCGCTAACCTGAGCCATCCAGGGCGGTTAGCTCAGTTGGGAGAGCACCAGCTCGACAAGCTGGGGGTCACTGGTTCGAGCCCAGTACCACCCACCTCGAGTAACCCCCGCAAGCACGGGGGTTTCGTCGTTTCGGGGTAGCGGGCGGCGCTCGGGCCGTGGGCCACTAGCGGGCCAAACACTTCCATTTGTCGAGTTCGGCCTCGCTCTCGCCCCTGGCTACGGCCTCCGAACGCGCGTGGCTGCCGGCGTCGAGCTGCTCGTCGAGACGATGTACGGCGGCGCGCGTGAGCGGATCGTCCTACCACCGGGAGCAGCAGCGGTGGCCTTCGGCGGCGAGGGCGCGGCCCTGCCCCGGCCGGGTTCCCGCCACCCGGGGGTGTCCAGCTGTGGCGGAATCGACCGGCCGGGGCAGCACCCGCCGCCTCCGACACCGTGCCCGTTCCGCACGTCGCGCGATAGAACCCAAATGGGTCAATTCCCTCGCCACCGTCGAAAAGAGCCACAAGCGCCGGGCATCCCGCCCGACTACGCTCAAGGCGGCCCGGCAGTTGCGCGAAAGCGCTCGACGGCCGAGAGTGTTCAACCGCGCGCCGGGCCTCTGAGCGAGTCGCCTGACCAAGAGGAATCGTCTGGGCTTTCGTGAACCAGCGAACGGGGAGCCGACTCGCGGGGCCGGATGTCTCCCCTGTCCGGCTCGCATCCACGTCCACGGCGAGCGGCTCCCGTCTCATTGAACGTCGTGCTCTGAGAACGTGCCATCCCCCGTTCGAGGGACGGCGCGTCATGCTCTCACGAAGGCGATGGCATTTGGCGGCGGCTAGCCCGTCGAAGACGAGGGCCGAAGAACGATCTAGGCTCGTTGGAGCGAACGTGTGACCGATCCCCGTCCAGCCCGGTCCGGCTCACCAGGGCGGTTCAGGAGCTGCTCAGCCAGCGCGCGAGGCAGTGCGGCCGGCCGCGCGTCAGCCAGTAACCGGTAAAGAAGGTCATCATGACTCACATATCAATCACTATCGCGGCGACCGTTACACAATGAACGCCCCTACCTCGATCACCATCACGCCAGTCTTCGTTGCCGACCTTTCCGTCGAGGGCGAGCGGATGCCGGTCTACGTGCACGTCATCGACCATCCCGATGCGCGCGTGCTGGTCGACACCGGCATGACGGAGCTGCACCCGGCGATGGCCGACATGGATCCCCGCCTCCAGCCGCTGAGCGAGCAGGACTTCGATCTCGCCGGCATCGACATCGTCGTCAACACACACCTGCACGCCGACCACTGCGGCGGCAACCACCTCTTCGCCGGCAAGCCGATCTATGTCCAGCGTCGGGAGCTCGACGACGCGCGCAGCGAGGACGACTACACCATTCGCGAGTGGGTCGAGGCGCCCGGCGTGCAGTACGTGCCGGTCGACGGCGAGCACGAGCTGCTGCCCGGGCTCCGACTCGTCCCGGCGCCGGGCCACACACCCGGCATGCAGGTGGTCGTCGTCGAGACTGGCGGGCGCCCGGTCATCGTCGGCGGCGACGTGGCGGTGTGGTTCGGCGAGTTCGACGAGCCGCCCACCGAAGGCCGGCAGCGGGTCCTCGCGTTCGACCCCGAGCTCGTCTGGCTCACGCACGAGCACGAGCCGTGGCGACCCCGCACCGTCTGAGGCATCACGCCGGCGCGCTCTGGGCCTCCCGGGTTCCGCGCCCGACGCGGTATCCGAGACCCTTGCCCTAACGGCATACTCGTGAGACTCTGGAGAAGGTCTAATGCCGGGTTAGTAGTTCCTTCAGGGGTTCCGGAGGGTTTGAAAGATGCCCAGTTAGGACGACTCGGAATCCCCCGCTAATCGGGGGTTTCGTCGTCTAAGGGGAAACGCAGCGGTGGCGATGCTCGCACAAATCGCCCTCACGCGCGAGGGCGAGGTGCTGACGCTGCTTGACCACGGCGATCCCGCGAAGGTGTCTCGACAAAGACCGTCGCCCGCGGCGAGCGATCGACGCTTGGACGCCGCAACCGGTGGGAGGTCGCCGGGAGCGGTGGTCGGCACGGGCTTGACACAATCCGTCACGACGTGAGAGCGTCCGCAGGTAGGGAGGCGCGTAGCCCTGAACTCAGGACTCTGGCCCTCCCCCCGGTGGCCAGATTAGGAGAGCCGCCTTCGGGCGGCTCTCCGTCGTTCGCGGGATTGCGGCGGTGGGTCGTGGGTTCCCCGGTCGCTCCTAGTCGTCCGGTCTAGGCCCGGTCGCGCGAGCTAGCCGGCCGCGAGGTAGTTATGGACGTCGTGGAAGGTCATCTTGGGCTCGTCCTCGATGCCTACTTCCCGTGAGTACGGCCCAATCTGCTCCTGCGCGAACTGCTCGAACGTCTCTTTCGACTCCCACACGTCGACGACGTGCACGCCGGAGTCGGTCGCAGCGACCCAATGAAAGAGTGCGCCGGGAGGCGTGGCGCCCCCGGGTGTCAGGCCCATCTTCTCGACGATCCGGTCGTACTGGTCGAGCGTCGCTCCGTCGAACGTCATCTCTATGGCTACTGGCATCGTGTCCTCACTCTCGTTCGGGGTCGCGGGCGAGCGTAACAGGGGAATGCCGCACGAGCCGCGGCACCGCCCCTGCGGCGTACTCGGACGACTCCTTCCTACACGCTGCGGATGGCGTCGCCAATTGCCACTCCAACGAGCGACCAGATGGCGACATTGGGAATGGGGCAAGAGCGAGTACGAGGATCGGGTTGGCCAGCGCAGCCGCAAGCGCGTACGACTCGTTCCAGCGTGTGTCGCTGACAAAGGCGAAGCCGGAAGCCGTCCCCCTCCCGGCTCCTCGCGTCGCTGTCAAGAGTCGACGCTGGTCGTCCCTCCGCGTGGGTCTCTGACCGTCTTCCTAGCGGAGTGCGTCAATCGACGCGGTAGCGACGATCCCTTCGACGCTGCGCCCCAGCTCCGTGTCCAGGGTGACGAACGCGTCTGCCTGCAACAGCGTGAGGGCGACGTTGTCGGCGTCGAAAGTCTCGACCCATCCCAGCTGATCCGCCACTTCCCGGGCCCGGCGCCGGAGCACGGCGTCGCCGAGCAGCCTGATCGGCATCCGCTGAATGCGGGCGAGGCACTCGTGTGCGATCTCGTCCGGGATCTCGCCCCGGTGGACGGCCTCGTGTAGGGCCGACACGGTTTGGGAACGAAGGAGTCGGTGCGAGGAGCTCGTGCTGGTCTGACACTTCGATCTCCGCGCTCGCTAGGTGGAGGACGGCGCTGGCATCGACGACGAACCTCGTCATGCCGAACGACAGTCGGGCTCGATGTGAACGTAACCCGGCCAGTAGTCCGGCCAGTTGGCGATCTCCGTGATGTAGCCGAAGCCGGTCGCGACTGAGCAATCGAATCGATGCTCGCGCTCGATCCGGAGCATGCCTGATGATAGGCGAGGGTCCGAAAGCTCCTGCTAAAGCGAGCGTTTGTGCGCTCCGACCCGCTACGGGCTACGGTTCGCGCGTGATCGTCGATAGCGCGGTCTACCGTGACGGGACGCGGGTCGCGGAGCCCAACGACTTCTCGGAGCTGCGCGCGGCCTGCCAGGCGCGCGACGCAGTGGCCTGGCTGGGCCTTTACGAGCCGAGCAGGGAGGAATTCGCCAAGGTCGCGCAAGAGTTCGACCTCCACGAGCTCGCCGTCGAGGACGCCGTCAAGGCACATCAGCGCCCGAAGCTCGAACGCTACGGCGACGACCTGTTCCTCGTCCTGCGGCCGGCTCGCTACGTCGACGAGACGGAGACGGTTGTGTTCGGGGAGGTCGCGATCTTCATCGGCCCGCAGTTCGTCATCACGGTGCGTCACGGCGATGCGCCGGAGCTGGGGCCGGTGCGGCGCGGCTCGAGGCGCGCCCCGATCTGCTGCGGCGCGGCCCCCTGGCGATCCTGTACGCGATCGTCGACCACGTCGTCGACGGCTATGAGCCGGTCGTCGCCGGCCTCGAGAACGACATCGACGAGATCCAGGACGAGGTCTTCGGGGGCAGCCCGACCGTCTCGCGCCGCATCTACGAGCTGACGCGAGAGGTGATCGAGTTCCAGCGCGCGACCGACCCGCTCAACGACATCCTCGGTCGCCTGAGAGCCTAGCCGGGAATCGACGAGGAAGAAGGACGGTACCTGCGTGACGTCCAGGACCACGCTATCCGGGCCGCAGAGCATGCCGATGCCTTTCGAGCGCTGCTCCAGAACATCCTCAGCGTCAACCTCACGCTCGAGACGAAGGCGATGACCGAGGCGTCGCACGAGCAGAACGAGCAGGTCAAGCGCATCTCGGCCTGGGCGGCGATCCTCTTCGCCCCGACGCTCGTCGGAACGAACTACGGCATGAACTTCGAGCACATGCCCGAGCTCGACTGGAAGCTCGGCTATCCGTTCGCCCTCGTGCTGATGGTGGCGTTCTCCGTCAGCCTCTACTTCATCTTCAAGCGACGCCGCTGGATCTGAGCGCTCTAGTCGAGGCAGGTGTCGACTTCTGGGGCGTAGGTGGCGCGCTCCCAGACCAGCAGCGCCTTGCCCGAGCGCCGGGACGACATGGTCTGGCCTTCGCGGCTGACCAACCCCGCCAGGGTGCTCTCGAAGGACGCCGACTCCTCGTCACCCTTGCCGATGAAGAGGATCGCGCGGCTGCTCCCGTAGCGCACCGAGTAGAAATGCAGCTCCTTCCAGCTCCGGGATACTGCTCCACGCGATCGAGGGTGCGCGCAGCGATCGCGTACGGGAACAGCTGCCCGAACCGCGAGCTTTCCTCGACGGTGGCCCCGGCGTCCGTCAGGCAGTCGGTGACGGCTGCGGCATCACCGCCGCGACCGAACATGAACCAGCCGGCGGCGAGCGCCAGCGCGACTCCCAGCGCGATGCGTCCCATTTCTACGAGCCACTATCGGCATGACGTGGCGCTCACAAAAGACGCTTCGGGGCTCGAAGCTCCCAGGCCTCGGTGAGGAGCTGTGCCAGGGCCTTCGACTCCACCAGGCGGAGCGTCACGCGCACCGCGGCGAGCTTCTTGCCCCACCAGACCTCCTCGCACGTCTCCGGATCCCCATGGATCGCCGTGAGGATGCCACCCTCGTCGAGCATCACGTTCATGTGCTCGGCATCCCAGAGCGTGGCGAAGATCTTGCCGCCGACGCGAAAGGACGGCCGGCCGTGGTGATCCTGCTCGACCGCCTCCGGCAGTGCGAGTGCGAGTTGCCGAGCCTGCTCAACCGAGACCATCTAGAGCTCCGCCGTCAGCACGATCTCGATCGGTACGGTACGCGCGATGAAGCTCGAAGGCGTCCACCACGTCACGTGCATCACCGGAGACGCGCCGCGCAACGTCGACTACTACACGGGCACGCTGGGCCTTCGCCTCGTGAAGAAGACCGTGAACCAGGACGACCCGACCGTCTACCACCTCTTCTACGCCGACGAGCACGGCAGCCCCGGCTCGGACATCACGTTCTTCGAATACCCGAATGCCGCACCCGGCCGCGCCGGCGCAGGCATGGTGCACCGCGTCGTCTGGCGCGTCGCGTCCACCGAGGCGCTCGACTTCTGGGCGGAGCGTGTCGGAGGAGAGCGCGGTGACGGCTATCTCCGCTTCGCCGATCCCGAAGGGCTCGAGCACGAGCTGGCGGTCGTCGAGACGGAGGACCCGCCGCTCGTCGCCGACCATCCCGAGATTCCGAAGGAGCTCGCACTGCAGGGCTTCGACGGCGTCCGCGCGTTCGCGAACGACCCGGAGGCGAGCCGCAGGGCTCTCGAGGAGACGCTCGCGTTCACACCGGTCGGAGACAGCACGTGGGAAGCGCGCGGCGAGGAGCGGGGAGGCTTCTACGCATACGACCCGGCGCCCGATGAACCCGGCGTGACGGGTGCCGGCGCTGTCCACCACGTCGCCTGGGCCTCCACGATGGAAGACCACGAGCAGTGGCAGCAGCAGGTGGCGGCCGCCGGATTGCGCCCCACGCCGATCATCGACCGCTTCTGGTTTCGCTCGATCTACTTCCGTGAGCCGAGCGGCGTGCTGTTCGAGATCGCCACGCTCGGCCCGGGCTTCGGCGTGGACGAGGATCCCGAGCACCTGGGCGAGGCGCTCGTGCTCCCGCCCGACTTCGAGCACCTGCGCGAGCGTCTCGAGCCCGTGCTGACGCCGCTGCCGAAGCCGCGAGCACGCTCCGCCACGGAGGCTTGACGACGAGAAGGCCCCTGGTCGGGGCCTTCTCGCGTCACCATGTCTCTCGCGATCGCTACGGGATCAGACCCTGGTCCCGCCACTTCTTGAAGATCGCCTTGAACTGGCGATCTGCCGCCTTGGCTGCCTCCTGCGGCGTCATCTTGCCCTGCGCCACCTGGGCGAACATCTGCGGGATGAGCCCGAGGGTGAAGATCTCCCCGATGGCGGCGTTGCCGTAGCCGGGGTAGCCGACGTTCGTTGTGTTGTTCTCCGCGATCGACGTGAGGATGCGGTACTGCCCGAGCGGTTTGTGCTTGTCCGCCGTGCAGATCTTGCGGATCGTCTTGAAGCCGCCCTTGATCGAGTTCGACCAGGCGGGGAAGTTGTAGTACTTGCTTTGCAGAAGTGGAACGTGAGATCGTGGTCGGCATCCGGCCGGAGGACATAGAGGACGCGGACTACGTTCACGAGCCGAACGCCGACCAGACGTTGTCCGTGGTCACTGATCTTCGGGAGGACATGGGTGCGGAGGTCGTCCTGCACTTCTCCGTGCACGCGGAGCCGGTGCGGGCGACCGAGGTCACGGAAGCTCTCGAGCACGAGGAGTTCGAGGCCATCAAGGAGCGGGCGCTCCGTCAAGGTGTCCCGTTCATCGCGCGCGTAGACCGGCTCACGGGGGCGCGGGAAGGCGAGGTCTCGCGCCTCTTCGTGGACGTCGAGCACCTCCACTTCTTCGACCCGGAGAGCGGCCTCGGGGTCTACGACGGTGTGGTGGTGGTACCCTAGGTCTCATGCCAGGCTGGATCGGACCGGGCGAGATCATCATCCTGCTGATCGTCGCGCTCCTCGTTTTCGGGCCGAAGAAACTGCCGGAGATGGGCCGCTCGCTCGGCAAGGGCATGCGCGAGTTCAAGAGCTCCGTCAGCGGCTTGGCCGACGACGACGTGTCGCCCGAGCTGCCCGAAGAGACGCCGCGGGCTCCGAAGAGCGACACCCCGACGACGTAGCACGCATGCGCCGAGTCATTCCTCGGCGACTGGCGCCCGGGGAAGAGGCGCCGCTCGTCGACCACCTGGGAGAGCTGCGGGCGAGACTCGTCTGGTGCCTCGTCGCCGTCGGCCTGGCGTTCATCGTCACGTTCACCTTTCACGACACGATCATCGGCTGGCTCAATCGGCCGCTGGACGAGGGCGTGAAGCCCACGACGTTCGCCGTCGCCGAGCCGTTCATGACGTCGTTCATGATCAGCTTCTGGGCGGCGGTGGCGATCGCGCTGCCCGTCATCCTCTGGCAGCTCTGGAGCTTCCTCGCGCCGGCGTTCTACCAGCACACGCAGCGGGTCGTTCTCGGCTTCGTGGCGTTTGCGACGACGCTGTTCCTCTGTGGGCTGTTCTTCGCGTACTTCGTTGCGCTGCCCGCAGCGATCCAGTTCCTGACGAACTTCGATTCCAACCTCTACGACATCCAGATCCGAGCCAGGGACTACTACACCTTCGTCATGTGGGTGCTGATCGCGCTCTCGGTCGTCTTCGAGCTACCGATCTTCATCCTCGCCCTCGCGCGGCTGGGCATCGTCCCCTCGGCGAAGCTGCGTCGCAACCGGAGGATCGGCTACGTGGCCGTGACCGCGCTTGCGGTCGCCATGCCCGGCGTCGACCCCGTGACGCTGATCTTCACGATGATCCCGCTGCTCTTTCTGTTCGAGTTATCGATATGGATGGTGGTGTTCTTCGACCGGCGCTGGAGGCGAGCTGCCGAGGCGCGCGAAGCCGCGTTCGAGGCTGGAGCCGACGCCTGACATGAAGGTCGTCCTCCCCGACAGGTCAGAGCTCGAGCTGCCGGAAGGCGCTTCCGGACTCGACGCCGCGCGCGCCATCGGCCCGAAGCTCGCCGAGCAGGCCGTGCTCGTGCGCTCGAACGGGCACGTCCAGGATCTGCGGCTGCCGCTGACTGACGGCGGCGAGATCGAGATCCTCACGACGCGGAACCGTGACGACCCGGACGCGCTGTCCGTCCTCCGCCACTCAGCGGCCCACCTGCTGGCCGAGGCGGTGCGGCGGCTCTATCCAGGCGTGAAGATCGCCATCGGCCCACCGATCGAGAACGGCTTCTACTACGACTTCGAGTTTCCGGAGCCGATTCACGAGGCCGACCTCGAGCGGATCGAGGAGGAGATCCGCCGCGAGCTCGCCGAAGGCCGCGAATGGAGTCGCGAGGAGATCGTGCGCGACGAGGCCCGCGAGCGCTTCTCCGCCGAGGGCGAGCAATACAAAGTCGAGCTCGTCGACACGGCCGAGGGCGACATCTCGCTGTATACGCAGGGCGAGTTCACCGACCTCTGCCGCGGTCCGCACCTGCAGGACTCGAAGCCGATCAAGGCGATCAAGCTGACCGGTCTCGCCGGCGCATACTGGCGCGGGGACGAGAAGAACACGCAGCTGACGCGGATCTACGGCACCGCCTTCTACTCGCAGGAGGATCTCGACACATACCTCGAGCGGCTGGAGGAGGCGAAGCGGCGTGACCACCGGCGGCTCGGCGTCCAGCTCGACCTCTTCCACGTCTCAGACGTCTCGCCGGGCTCGCCGTTCTGGCATCCGAAAGGGATGGTCATCTGGAACGAGCTAGAAGCGCTGCGCCGCCGCCTGAACACGAAGCACGGTTACGTCGAGGTGAAGACCCCGCTGATCTACGACTCGAGCGTCTGGGTCACCTCCGGCCACTGGGAGAAGTACCGCGAGAACATGTTTCTCATCCCGGAGGGCGAGCGGACGTATGCCATCAAGCCGATGAACTGTCCGGGTCACATGCTCCTGTTCAACAGCCGACTGCACTCGTATCGCGAGCTGCCCGTGCGGTATGCCGAAGCGGCGCCGCTGCACCGGAACGAGCTCGCCGGCACGCTCCACGGACTGACGCGCGTCCGGCACGTTACGCAGGACGACGCGCACATCTTCGTGGCCGAGGAGCAGATCGAAGAGGAGATGGATCGCGTGATCGCGTTCGTGCGGGAGCTCTACGGGACCTTTGGCCTCGAGCCACGCGCCGAACTGTCGACCCGCCCGGACAACAGAGCCGGGGACGACGCGCAATGGGACCACACCGAGGCAATCCTCGAGCGCGTCTTGCGCACGCATGGGATGGAGTTCGAGCTCGGCGTGGGGGAGGGCGTGTTCTACGGGCCGAAGATCGACCTGCACGTGACGGACTCCCTCGGCCGCTCGTGGCAGATGGCCACGATCCAGCTCGATTACCACATGCCGAAGCAGTTCGGCAACACCTTCACCGGCGCGGACAACCGGGAGCACGACATCGTCGTGATCCACCGTGCCGTCTACGGGTCCTTCGAGCGCTTCATCGGCATCCTTACCGAGCACTACGCGGGCGACTTCCCGCTCTGGCTCGCGCCGGTGCAGGTGCGCGTTATTCCCGTGGGCGAGGGTCACCGTCCGGCTGCGGAAGGCATCCGGACGAGGCTCGTGGAGGCCGGCGCCCGCGCCGATGTCGATGAACGTGACGAGACCGTATCCAAGCGCATCCGCGATGCGGAGCTCCAGAAGATCCCGCGGGTAGTCGTGTACGGCGACAAGGAGTCCGACGCTGCGCTGGCCGTCCGCGAGCGCGGAGGCGCTCAGGAGACCCGGAGCCTGGACGAGCTGATCGGGGAACTTGCTACCCTCTAGCTCTGCTAAGCAGGAGCGGCACCGTTCCTCACCTCCCGAGCTCAAGGCTCCGTGGAGGTTCAACCGAGTCGCGACGACGAGGTATCGGGCCGCTTGCATAGCGGTTTCGTCGTTCAATCAGGAGGATAGAGGCGGCTTGGTGACAACCCTTTGAGACCGAGACGGTTCGTAGAGCCCGTCCGTCCGGTCCCCCAGACCCGGGTCAACGACTCGATTCGCGTGCCGCGAGTTCGGCTCATCGACGAAGGTGGCGAGCAGCTGGGCATAAAGCCCACACCGGAAGCTCTCGAGTACGCGTACGCGAAGGGCCTCGACCTCGTGGAGGTCGCCGCCCAGGCCGATCCGCCGGTGGCGCGGGTCATGGACTACGGGAAGTACCGCTACGAGCAGGAACAGAAGGCCAAGCTCGCCCGCAAGCACCAGTCCCAGATACACGTCAAGGAGATCAAGCTCAGACCGAAGATCGGAATCCACGACTACGAGACCAAGAAGGGCCACGTCCTTCGCTTCCTCGGCCAGCGCGCCAAGGTCAAGGTCACGATCATGTTCAGGGGGAGGGAGACCCTTCACCCGGAACGTGGCCGGGACCTGCTGATGCGCCTCGCCGACGATGTTGCGGAGCTCGGCCAGATCGAGGCCCAGCCGGAGGTTGACGGGCGGAACATGGTCATGGTGCTCGCGCCGACGAAGGCCGCCGGCAAGGAACGGCCGGCCGGTGGAGACGGCGAGCCTGACGCGGAACCCGAAGTCCAGAGCGCAACCGGGAGCTAGAAATGCCAAAGCAAAAGACATCCAGCGCCGCGAAGAAGCGGTTCAAAGTGACGGGCACGGGCAAGATCCTGCGCCGCCATGCCATGAAGAGCCACAACCTCGAGAAGAAGTCGGCCAAGCGCAAGCGAGACTTCGCGCGCGACGAGTCCGTTCACCCCTCCGACGTCCGCGAGGCGCGCAAGCTCTTGGGGCGTGGTAACTGATGCCGCGCGTGAAGCGCTCCGTCGCCGCCCGCAAGAAGCGGCGCAAGGTGCTCGGCCAGGCCAAGGGCTACTGGGGCCAGAAGTCCATCAGCTACACCCAGGCGAAGGAACAGGTCGACAAGTCGCTCGTCTACGCCTACCGCGACCGGCGCGTCCGCAGGCGGACGATGCGGAGCCTGTGGATCATCCGCATCAACGCCGCAGCGCGACAGGAAGGGCTCTCGTACAACCAGTTCGTCTCCGGCTGCAAGAAGGCGGAGATCGAGCTCGATCGCAAGGTGCTCGCGGACATCGCCGTCAGCGATCCGGACGGGTTCAAGGCGATCGCCGCCAAGGCGAAAGCAGCCCTCGAGAACTAGACGTACGGTGCCGGGGTGATCACCTCGGCAGCCAATCCACGGCTCAGGCTGATCCGGCGGCTGCGCTCGGCGCCGCAGCGCCGTCGGCTGGGGCTGTTCGCCGTGGAGGGTGAGGATCTCGTCCAGGCCGGCCTCGACGCCGGCCTCGAGCCCGTCGACGTGCTGACGGCGGGCGTCGACGTCGAGCCGAAGCTGCTGGCGGATGTCTCCGAGCTCGCGCATCCGGCGAGGGTGATCGCGGTATTTCGGAGGGATGACCTTCAGAAGGCCGAGCACCGACCGGTGGGGCTCGCGCTCTGGCACGTTGCCGACCCCGGGAACGTCGGCACCCTGATCAGGACGGCGGACGCGTTCGGTGCTTTCGTCGCGCTGTCGTCCGGCTCCGCAGATCCCACGTCGCCGAAGGCGCTACGCGGCTCGGCCGGCTCGATCTTCCGCGTGCCGCTCTTCGACTTCGAAGACGCGCCTGTGCCGTGGATCGCGCTCGTCGCCGAGGGCAGTCGGTCGCTGCAAGACGTCGAGCTAGGCGAGTGCGCGACGTTCGTGCTCGGCGCCGAGCGCGCCGGGCTTCCCGCCGAGGTGCTGGAACGGTGCGACGCGGCCGCGACGATCCCGATGGCTGAGGGCGCCGAGTCGCTCAACGTCGGGGTAGCCGGGGCGATTGCTCTCTACGAGCACGGCCGCCGCGGCGGCTGATCCCTCACCAGGCGCCACCTCCGCCGCCGCCTCCGCCACCTCCGCCGCCGCCCGAGAAGCCACCGCCCGTCCCGCCGGAGCCACTGGAGGAGGGCGGTGCGAGCGCCGAGCCGAAGCCGGCCGAGAGGTCGCCGATGGCGAGGGCGCTCGCCCCCGAGCCGAGGTCGCCGTGCGGGCTGATCCAGTAGATCTGGCTGGCTTCGTGCAACTCCTCGGGCATGTGGATCTGGGCGCCCTGAAGCACCCGCTCGGCGATGCCGAACGCGATCCCGTACACGAGGAAGCGCTCCCAGAGCACGAGCGTGGCCGGCGGGGCGATGTCCAGCCGCGGAAAGTCTGAGAGATAGCGCCGGAACGCCTCCCAGCGCTGGGCCTCCAGCTGGCCGGCCTTCGTGCGCCGCCGCCAGAGCTTCGTGTTGGCGACGCCGATGACGAGCACCACGGCGTTGACGATCGCGCACACGCCGAGCGCGATCTGCACGATGTCGTTCCAGCGGGGCGACTCCGTTCGAAAGCCGGAGATGCCCATCCAGAGCAGCACGACGCCGGCGATGACGAAGAAGGCGATGGCGAGCGCGATGGCCTTGGCTCCGCCGCTTAGATACCAGCCGCGCTTGCCGATCTCCTTCGACGCCTCCTCCTTGAAGCGCTCGAAGCGCTTGCTGTTCGACGTACGGGCCTTCTCGATGTGGTCGCGCATCTTCGACAGCACCTCCGGCCCGTCGTCGACGATGTGGTCGAAGACACTCGCGACTGGCTCCTCGAATTTCGCCAGCTCGACCGACGTATCGCCCGGTGACAACTCGAGATCCGCGACCTCCTGCGTGCGCAGGCCTGCCCAGGTCTTCTTCTCGGTGGTGACCGGCTTCGCCTTGTAGTACCCGCGGCGTATGAGATCGAAGAGGGTTGCCGTGAACTCGAGCGATCCCGGTTCGGTTCCCTGGCGCAACAGCGGCGGCACGATCGCCGGCGGCTCCTCGGACGGCGGCTCCTGCTCGTACTCGCGGTCGTAGCCGGTCTTGCGCTCGCGGCCGAAGAAGAACCAGATGAGAAGGATGACGCCGATCGCCGGTCCGACGGCCAGCACGCCCAGCGTCAGCAGCGTCCGCCCGAGGTTGTCCTTCGCCTCGTCGATCTTCCTGCGGTTCTCGTCGTAGTCGTCCGCGCGATCCTGCTGCTCGGCCACGATGCGCGCGAAGCCGTTGCCGTCGACCACGCGCGCGCCGCGCGTCGATGTGAGCAGCCGCCGCGGGAACACGGTTCGCATCTCGACGAACTGGCCGGACGGGACGTTCACAGCCCGCAGCGTCGTACCGGTTTTCGTGCGGTCGACCACCCCGTTCACCCATGCGGGGGCGCCCCAGACCCGGTAGCGGGGGCCCTGGAGCGAGATCGGGCGCGGCAACTCCATCTGGGCGTGCAGGTCGTTGACCGCCACGGGCCACTCGTCGCCCCAGACCTGGAGGTTGACGTCGACCACGTCGTCATAGGCGACGGCCAGGCCGCGGAAGCGGTAGCGGACCGTGAAGACGCGCTGCTCGTCGAGCGCGGAGTAGTGCCAGACGACGCGCACGCGCTGCGTGTTCGCGTCCACGCCGAACGTGCCGGCGCGGTCGAAGCTCCCGAGCTCGGTGTTGCCGCCCGGTTGGTAGCGGCGGTCGCCTTCGCTCACGGAGACGAGATCGACGCGCTCTCCCCGCCGTACGGGAATGTCCCTGTAGGCGCCCGTAAAGGGGCCGGAGAACGAGAACGTGATGTCCTCCCGTACGAGCAACGAGCCGTCGGAGGCGATCTCGACGTTGACGACAGCCCTGGGCAGCGAGTACGACTTCGCGCTCGCCGCTCCCGCCATGAGCAGCGCCAGAGCTCCTATCGCGACCAGCGTCGCGGCCGCGCGTGCGCGTTTCATCCAGTTAGGGGAAGCTGACCTGAGGAGCCTCGCGCATCGCGGCGTCCTCGACCTCGAAGTACTCGCGCGGCCGGAAGTTGAAGATGCCGGCGATGACGCTCGTCGGCACGGTCTCGAGCGCGTTCTCGTACGAGAGCACCGTGTCGTTGTAGACCTGTCGGGCGACCGCGATCTGGCCCTCGACCTCGCTCAGCTGCGCCTGGAGCTGCTGGAAGTTCTCGGTCGCGCGGAGCTGCGGATAGGCCTCCGCCACTGCAAAGAGCCGGCCGATCGCCGCCGTCAGCGCGTTCTCGGCCTGCGCCTGGTCCTGCACGCCTTGCGCCTGCTGTGCCCTGGTACGCGCCTCCGTCACTTCTTCGAACACCCCGCGCTCGTGGGCGGCGTAGCCCTTCACCGCCTCTACGAGGTTCGGGATCAGGTCGTAGCGCTTGCGGAGTTGGACGTCGACCTGCGCCCATGCGTTCTCGGCGTGGTTGCGCAGGCGGACGAGCTTGTTGTACATCCCGACGAGAAGCACGGCGATCAGGACGATCGCGCCGAGGATCACCAGCCAGACCCACCAGCTCATGCGGCTAGCCTACGGCAGGCCGGGTGGCAATCCAAATCGAGTCCTCGTCGCCCGCCCACGGCCGCCGATCGAACCAGCCGTAGCACGCGTCGACCGTGAAGCCGGTTGCGTGGAGCAGCGCTCGCCATTCGGCCTGGGACACCCATGCGAGCTCCATCGTCGTCTCCGAGCCCGGGCCGCGCAGCGACAGCGTCAGCACGCGCCTACCCGTGTCCCAGTCCGCGCGCTCGAAGATCCCCGGCTCGCGCTCCAGCCACCGGCCGTGTGTCTCCTCGATGTCCTGGCGGCTCGGTGTGAAGACGTCGAAGACGAGCCGGCCGCCAGGCAGGAGCAGGTCATACGCGGCGCGCAGTGCCTCCAGCCGCTCGGCCTCGCTGTGGAGGTGGAGGTACGCTCGGAAGGGGCAGAGCACGAGGCTGCCGGGGTCGGCGACGGGCGGCCTGCTGTAGTCGCCGAGCCGCAGGTCGAGCTTCTCGGACACGCCGGCGAGGTCTGCAGCCTCACGGCAGATCTCGAGCATGCCCTCCGAGGAGTCGACGCCGATCACGGAGATGCCCGCGGCCGCCACGGGCACCGCGATCCGACCCGTGCCCACGCCGAGCTCGACGATCGGCCCGGGTGCCGCACGTGAGGCTTCCTCCACGTAGAAGGAGACGTCCTCGACAACGCCGCGGCTCCACGGGTCGTACAGCCGCGCAATCGCGTCATAGGCCGAAGTTAGGCCGGCTTGCGCGTCACCCATACGAACTCCGGGCTCTCGTCTTCGAACGGACGCTTGTCGAACCAGCCGTAGAGCGCCTCCACCTCCAGGCCGGCGACGTCGATCAGGCCTTCCCACTCCGACTTCGTAACCCACCAGAGAGAGATCGCTCCGCCGGCATCGAGCTCGATGTCGATGCGGTTGTCGGCGGGCGCGTGACGAATCGTGTGCGGGACGGGGTCGTTGGGGTGATGACCTTCGACCTTGGCTGCGATCCGGCCGTCGAAGGCGAATGCGTTCCAGGCGAACCGGCCGCCGGGCACGAGGTTCGCCTCCACGCGCTCGAAGACCTGCCGCTTGTCATGCCAGGTGGGCATGTGCAACAGCGACCGGAACGGGCAGTAGACGAGCGCGGCGGGCTCATCGAGCGCAAAGTCGCGCATGTCTCCCTCACGCAGGTCGAGGTCCGCGCCGGTCTGCTCGGCGCGGACGCGGGCCTGTGCAAGCATCGGGGCCGTCACGTCGATGCCGATCACGCGGCGTCCAGTCTCCAGCGCCACGG
Organism: uncultured Actinomycetes bacterium; assembly: GCA_963711315.1. Taxonomy (GTDB): domain Bacteria; phylum Actinomycetota; class Thermoleophilia; order Gaiellales; family Gaiellaceae; genus PALSA-612. The sequence goes on along the minus strand of CAVQDQ010000003.1, from coordinate 235,872 downwards.
GGACCGCGACCCGGCCGTTGCCGACGGCGAGCTCGACGATCGGCCCGTCCGGGGCATCCCTGGCGAGCTCCACGTAGAACGGCACGTCCTCCGTCATGTCGGAGGCCCATAGGTCGTAGACGGCGGCAAATGGGTCGTAAGGTGAGGTCACGAAGGCCGATGGTACAGTCGGCGGATGGACGCCCAGGCGCTCGAGAACGAGGCTCTGAGCGCGATCGAGACGGCTGACTCCCTCGACGCTCTCGATGATCTGCGCGTCCGGTTCCTCGGCCGCAAGAGCGAGTTGAAGCTCGCATTACGGCTGGTGCGAGACCGGGAGACGGGAATGTCGCTCAACGCCGTGCGCGAGTCTCTCGAGCGGGCCATCGAGGCACGTCACGCCACCCTCGAGGGAGCCGACCGGCTCGTCGCTACCGAGAGCCTCGACGTCACGCTGCCCGGCGACCTGCCGCCGTTGGGGCATCTCCATCCGCTCACGCAGATCATCCGCGAGGTCGAGGACATCTTCCTCGGCCTCGGCTACGAGATCGTCGACAGCCGCGAGGTGGAGACGGTCTGGCACAACTTCGACGCGCTCAACCAGCCGCTGACGCACCCGACCCGCTCGCCGCGCGACACGTTCTACGTCGACGACAACACGCTGCTGCGGACGCACACGTCGACGGGACAGATCCGGGTGATGGAGTCGCGGCAGCCGCCGATCTACATCGCCACGCCCGGCCGCGTCTACCGGCGCGACACGCCAAGCCCGAAGAGCACCCCCGTCTTCCACCAGATCGAGGCGCTGGCGGTCGACCGCCACATTACGCTCGCCGACCTCAATGGGACGCTCCTGCACTTCTTCCACGCGCTGTTCGGCGACGACCGCGAGGTGCGGATGCGGACGGGCTTCTTTCCCTTCACTGAGCCTTCCGTCGAGTTCGACGTGACGTGCTTCCTCTGCGCTGGACGCGGCTGCGCGTTCTGCAAGTACTCCGGCTGGTTCGAGATGGGAGGCGCGGGGGTGGTCGACCCCGCCGTCTTCACCAACGTCGGCTACGACCCGGACGAGTGGAGCGGCTTCGCGTGGGGCCTCGGACTCGACCGCATCGCCGCTCAGCGGCTGGGCATCCCCGACATCCGCATGTTCTGGGAGAACGACCTCCGCGTGCTGAGACAGTTTTGAGAGTTCCTCTCTCCTGGCTGCGCGATTACGTCGATGTCGACGTGCCCGTCACCGAGCTCGCTCAGCGCCTGCTCTTCACGAGCTGCGAGGTCGAGCGGATCGACACGAGAGGCGTCGCCGACAGGGACGGCAACCTTGGCCTCTATCGCGTGGGCCGCGTGCTCGAGGCCGGCAAGCACCCCAACGCGGACCGGCTGCAGCTGTGCGTTGTGGACGTGGGGGAGGGTGAGCCACGCCAGATCGTCTGCGGGGCGTGGAACTTCTCGGCCGGCGCAACGGTCGCCGTCGCGTTGCCGGGCGCCGTGCTCCCGGACGGCAGGACGCTCGAGCGCGCGAAGCTTCGCGGCTCCGTCTCCGACGGGATGATCCTCTCCGAGCAGGAGCTCGAGCTCGGCGACGACCACGCGGGCATCATCGTCCTGCCCGACGAGTGGGAGGTCGGCACGCCGCTCGCGGACGCCTTGCCGCTCTCCGACGTCGTCCTGGAGCTGGAGACGACCCACAACCGGCCAGACCTGCTCGGCGTCTACGGCATCGCGCGCGAGGTGGCGGCCATCTTCGGTGCGGAGCTGGCGCCCGCTCCGGGTGTCGATCCGGAGCCGGCCGGAGACGAGCAGGTGTCGATCACGATCGACGATCTCGACGGCTGCCCGCGGTACATCGGTCGCCTGTTCAGAGACGTGATGGTCGCGCCGTCGCCGCACTGGCTCAAGGCTCGGCTCGTGGCGGCGGGCATGCGTCCGATCTCCAACGTCGTCGACGTGACGAACTACGTCATGCACGCGCTCGGCAGCCCGCTGCACGCGTTCGACTTCGACAAGCTCGCCGGCGGGCGGATCGGCGTGCGGCGCGCGAAGAAGGGCGAGCGCCTGCGGACGCTCGACGGGCAGGAGCGCGCGCTCGAGCCGGAGGATCTCTTGATCACCGACGGGGAACGGCCGATCGCCATCGCCGGGATCATGGGCGGCGAGGAGACCGAGGTCTCCGAGTCGACGACGTCGGTGCTCCTGGAGGCTGCGAACTTCGAGCCGGTCGGCATCATGCGGTCGTCCGAACGGCTGCGCCTGCGCTCGGAGGCGTCGAACCGCTGGGAGAAAGGCCAGGACCCGGAGGCGGCGCTGCAGGCCGCGCATTTCGCGACCGATCTGCTCGTCTCGCTGACCGGTGCCCGGTGGACGGGGCACGCCGACGTGCGCGCAGAGCCGCAACCTCACGGCGACGATCGCCTACAGGCCCGAGCGTGCCGAGCAGGTCACGGGGCTCGAGGTCGAGGAGGCGGAGCAGCGCCGCCGCCTCGAGCGCCTGGGCTTCGAGGTGGGCGGCGACTGGGCTGTGCGCGTCCCCACCTGGCGCGCCGGTGACGTCACGCGTGAGATCGACCTCGTCGAGGAAGTGGCTCGCTTCGATCTCGAGCGCGTGCCGGCCACGCAGCCGTTGCGGAGCGAGCTCAACGGCCGGCTCACGAACCCGCAGCGCCTCCGCCGCCGTATTCAGGACACGCTCGTCGCCTTCGGCTTCGCCGAGGCGTACACCTGGAGCCTGCTGCCCGACGATCCGGTCCCGGGCGCGATCCGGCTTCCCGAGCCGCTGTCCAGCGAGCAGGCCGTCCTGCGCACGGCGCTTGCAGACGGCCTCATCGCCTCGGCTGCGAGGAACGTCGACGCGGGCAACGAGGACGTCGCGCTCTTCGAGCTCGCACACGTGTACCTACCGAGCGGAGAAGAGCTGCCGGACGAGCGCTGGCACGTCGCCGGCATCGTCGAGGGCGGCTTCTCTCGTGCCAAGGGCGTCGTGGAGGGGTTGTACGCCGCGCTGCACGTCGAGCCGTCCTTCGACCGTGCCGACGATCTGCGGTTTCCGGGAGCAGGCGCGAGGACGGAGGAAGGCTGGGTGCTCGAGCTCGCCGGCGACCGGCTGCCGGGCGCCTGGGGACTTTTCGAGCTGGACGTGGACGCTCTTGTCGCACGCGTCCCAGAGCTCACCGTCTACGAAGACGTGATCACGTACCCGGCGCTGAAGCAGGATCTCGCCTTCGCCGTGGCCGAGACGGTCACCGCCGCAGAGCTGGTCGACGCCGCCCGGGCGGCGGCCGGCCCCGAACTGCGCGAGATGGAGGCGTTCGACGTCTATCGCGGCGAGCAGGCGGGCGACGGACGAAAGTCGATCGCGTTCCGCGTGTCATTCCAGTCGGCGGAGCGGACGCTCTCCGACGAGGACGCGGCGGAACTCCGGGAGCGGATCGTCGCTGCGCTCGCGGCGCAGTACGACGCCGAGCTCCGCGCCTAGCGGCCTTGCGCTAGCGCAACCACCAGAGCACCTTGAGGGCGCTCCTCGCCGTCTTGCTCTTCGTCAACACGGCGACCGCGACCACGGTGCCGATGGCATAGGGAAGAACGCTGGCAGCGTCCTGGCGCAGCCCATGAATCTCGCCGACGAGCGCCTCGCGCTCGGCGGCGATCTCCGCACGTACCTGCTCCGTCGTGCGCTTAGGCATCGCGTAGCTCCTGAGCGGTTGTCTGCGCCTCCTGGACGGCCTCCACGGGCCGCGCCGGCGTTGCCTTGCGGACAAGACGCATGGCGACGAAGAGGAGGATGGCGGCTGTGAGCAGGAGCAACCCCGACACGATGAGCAGCGCCCCCCAGAGCGGAACGACTTCGGTGAGGCCGGCTGCCGCCGCGGCGAAGGCGAATCCGATCGAGTAGAGGACCACCACGAGGGCGACAACCGCGAGAGCGGCGGCGATGCCAATCCACTTCGCCTTGCGCTTGAGCTCGATCGTCGCCAGCTCGAGCTGCAGGAGGGCGAGCGAGCGTGCCCGCTCCTGGATCTTCCGGACGCGCTCGGCGATGCCGAGCATCAGACCGCTCTGTCGGAGACGACGAACGTCGGCCCTTGGGTGAGGACGGGCTGGGTGTCGGAGAGCACGTCTAGCAGTCTAAGCTGACCCGGAATGCCGAGCTCATCGAGGCGCTCGAGGCAGCGACGTGCCATCTGGGGCGCCGCGCCGTAGCCGAAGCGGCGCGCGACGCGGAAACGAAAGGCGAGCGACCCTTTGTGACGTGAGGGATTGAGCGGCGCGAGGGCGAGCGCGGCCGGGGCCAGCTCGTCGCTCGAGCGCAGCTCGACGACGCACAGCAGGTCGCTCCAGTCATCGGGCAGGGTCACAACGAGGTCGTCCCAGGTAGCAGGTGCGGGCGCTTCGGTCGAAGCCGAAGCATCGGCCGACGCGGCCTCGAGTGCCTGTTCGGAGCTTGCGACTTCGAGCGTGCCGGGGATGCCCTGCTCGTCGAGCCGGGCGAGCAGCCGCCGCATGACGCCCGGTCCCGCTTCGCCTCCGGAGGTCACACGCAGATGCAGCTCGTCCCCGACAAGGCCCGGGCTCAGCGATCCGAGCAGTCCAGCAGCGCGCGCCGCGTCACCGGGGCGGGCGAGGCGGAGCCTCAGCCCGAGCTCTCGCCAATCGCCAGGAAGCTGGTCCAGAGTCCCGTCCCACTGCGCGACTAGCCCCACAGCTTGCAGCATAAACTCAAGCTCGTGGCCGAGGCGAAGGCAGCAAGGAAGCGCGGGCTCTCGCAGGAGCGCCTGAGACAGCTCTACCGGGAGATGCTGCTGATCCGGCGTTTCGAGGAGAAGGTGGAGGAGCAGTTCCGCGCGGGCGAGCTGCCAGGCTTCCTGCACGTGGCCATCGGCCAGGAGGCCGTCGCCGTCGGCGTCGCGAGTGCCATGGCCGAGGGGGACGTCTTCGCGTCGACACACCGTGCTCACGGACACGCGCTCGCGCGCGGCTCGCATCCCAACGCGCTGATGGCGGAGCTCTACGGGAAGGTGGACGGCGTGTCCCGTGGCTACGGGGGCTCGATGCACCTGTACGACGTCGAACGAGGCAACCTCGGTGCGAACGCGGTGGTAGGCGGAGGGCTGCCGATGATCGCCGGCGCCGCGCTCGCCTTTCACCTGCGCGGCGAGCCACGGGTTGCGGTGGCGTTCTTCGGCGACGGCGCAACGAACATCGGCACCTTCCACGAGGCGCTCAACCTCGCGCAGCTGTGGATGCTGCCTGCGCTGTTCGTCTGTGAGAACAACCACTACGCGGAGTCGACGCCCGCGCATCAGCAGCTGCCGATCACGGATCTCTCCAAGCGGGCGGCGGCGTTCGGGATGCGCTCGATGACGGTGGACGGGCAGGACGTAGAAGCGGTCCACGCCACTACGACGAGGGCGCTCGCGCACGCGCGCAAAGGCAAGGGGCCGGTGTTCCTGCTCGCCGAGACGTATCGGCTCGTCGGCCACTACGTCGGCGACCCGCAGGTCTACCGGCCGAAAGGCGAGCTGCAGGAGTTGCGTGAAACCCAGGATCCGCTCGAGAAGCTCCAGCTGCAACTTGACCTCTCCGACGACGAGCTGGCCGCGATCGACGCAGAGGTCGTGCGCATGGTGGAAGGTGCCGTCGACTTCGCGCGCAACGCGACGGAGCACAAGCCCGAAGACGCTCTCGAGAACGTCTATGCCTGAGCTCAGCTACCGCGAGGCCGTTCGTGACGCGATGTCGCAGGCGATGCGGCGCGATAACGACATCTTCATCATGGGCGAGGACATCGCTGAGATGGGCGGCTCGATGGGCGTCACGCAGGGCATGCTCGCCGAGTTCGGGCCGGAACGCGTTCGCAACACGCCGATCTCGGAGATGGCGCTCGTCGGCTCGGGCATGGGCGCCGCGATCATGGGCATGCGCCCGATCGTGGAGGTGATGTACGAGGACTTCCTGACGCTCGCGATGGAGCAGCTCGTGAACCAGGCGGCGAAGCACCGTTACATGTCTGGTGGCCAGATCAAGGTGCCGCTGACCGTGCGCACGCAGGGCGGCGCCGGCTGGTCGCCGGGGGCCCAGCACGCGCAGCAGGTGGAGGCGTGGTTTTGTCACGTGCCCGGCCTGAAGGTCGTCTTCGCGTCCACCGCCTCCGACGTCCGCGGCCTGCTCTGGTCGGCTATCTACGACGACAACCCCGTCGTCTTCTTCGAGCACCGGACGCTCTACCCGCTCAAGGAAGACATGCCTGAGGCGCTCGAGCCGATCCCGCTGGGCCAGGCACGCATCCATCGCGAGGGGAGCGATGTGACCGTCATCGCCATCGGCCGGCTCGTGCACGAGTCGCTGCGCGCCGCGGAGGAGGCCGAGTCCGAAGGGATCTCCGTCGAGGTGCTCGACCCGCGCACGCTGCAGCCGCTCGACGAGGACGCGATCATCACGTCGGTCAAGAAGACGAGCCGCTGCGTAGTCGCACACGAGGCGGTCACGCGCATGGGCTTCGGAGCGGAAGTGACGTCCGTCGTGCAGGAGCAGGCGTTCGACTGGCTCGACGCGCCGGTGGAGCGCGTGGGCGCGAGGTTTGCACCGCTGCCTTTCGCGCCGGTCATGGAGCAGTACGTCGTGCCGCACGCGGAGGACGTGCTGAACGCGATCCGCCGCACGGTCGGTCGCGGCTAGTGGCCAGCGAGGTCAAGCTTCCCCGGCTCGGCCAGGGGATGGAGTCGGGCACGATCGTCAAGTGGCTGAAGGCCGAGGGCGACGCCGTCGAGAAGGGCGAGCTGCTCTACGAGCTGGACACGGAGAAAGTGACGCAGGAGGTCGAGGCCGAGGCCTCGGGCGTCCTCCTGAAGATCGTCGTGCCGGAGGGCGAGGTCCCGGTCGGGACGACGATCGCTTTCATCGGCGAGGCGGGCGAGAGCGTGGAGGCTCCGCAGGACGAAGCGCCCGCTGCCGAGGCGCCTCAGCCCACGCCTCCGTCCGAGCCGGAGCCGCTGCCGGTCGCCTCGGTGGCGGCACCGCCCGAGCGGCAGGAGGGCGAGCGGATCAAGGCATCGCCCCTGGCTCGGCGCCTGGCGCGCGAGCAGGGGATCGACCTGGCCGCCCTCTCCGGCACGGGGCCGGACGGGCGGATCGTGGCCGAGGACGTCGAGAGTGCTACGACGACGGAAGCACCGCCGGCCGCGGCGCCGCCGGCAGCGGCGCCGGAGCCGAAGCCTGAGCCCGAGCCGGCTCGCGTCGCTGATGTCCCCGCCGGCGTCGAGCGCATCCCGCTGACTTCCATCCGGCGCACGATCGCGAGACGTCTGACGGAGGCCTGGACCGTCCCCGTCTACCAGCTTGTCCTCTCAGCGGACATGGATGTTGCGAACCAGCTCGTCGAGCGGCGCCGGGCGCTCGATCCCGAGGAACGCGTCACCGTCACGGATGTCCTCGTGAAGGTCTGTGCCGCCGCGCTCATGCGGCATCGCGCGGTCAACGTCCAGTTCACCGAGCAGGAGCTGCTCGTTTTTCCCTACGCAAACGTCGGCATCGCGGTCGCCACGGAGCGGGGGCTGATCGTGCCGGTCGTGCACGGCGCCGAGCACCTGTCGCTCGCCGAGGTCGCAGCCGCCCGTGCCGACGTCGTGAGCAGAGCACGGGAGGGACGGCTCCGCCAGGAGGACCTCGAGGGCGGCACGTTCACTATCTCCAACCTCGGCATGTTCGGGCTCGATCAGTTCACGGCCGTGCTCAACCCGCCGCAAGCGGCGATCCTCGCCGTGGGCGCGAGCCAGGAGCGGCCCGTCGTCTGGGAGGGACAGATCGTCGCCCGCCCGACGATGACCATGACGCTCACCTGCGACCACCGCGCCGTCGACGGAGCGCCCGCCGCCGAGTTCCTGGAGACGGTGAAGGCGATGCTCGAGGATCTGTCCCTGGCGCTGTGAGCGTGCCGCCGTGATCCGGCGAGGTGACGCGAACGACGCGGCCTTCCTCCGGGACATGCTGCGACACGCGTACTACTGGCGCTGGGAGGAGCCCGAGCTTCGCGACCTGCCGGTGTCGCGGTACGTCGAGGGCTGGGGACGGCCGGGAGACCGGGCGCTCATCCTCATCGAGGGCTTTCAGCCGGTGGGGGCCGCGTGGTATCGGCTGTTCAGCGAGGCGCAGCCGGGCTACGGCTTCGTCGACGATCAGACGCCCGAGCTGACGATCGCAGTCGTGCCCAGCCGTCGCGGCCGCGGGTACGGGGCCGAGCTCCTGACGTCGCTGCTCGCGCAGGCAAGAGAAGACGGCTACGGGGCGGTCAGCCTCAGCGTCGAGCCCGACAATCCCGCGCTCGCGCTGTATCAGCGCCACGGCTTCGAGAAGGTAGGCGAGCGCGGCGGCGCCTGGATCATGCGCGCCCAGTTGTAACCTCGTGTGGTAACATGTGGCCACATGCGGCGAATGGGAATCCGGGAGCTACGCGACACGCTCACGAAGACGATTCGCGAGGTTCGCGCCGGCGAGTCGATCGAGATCACGCACGACGGCGAGCCCGTCGCGCTGTTGTCACCCGTCGTCAAAGGCCGCATCGAGCAGCTTGCTGCGGCCGGGCTGGTCACCCTTCCGAAGAGGGCGCTCCAATTCCGACCTCTCCATCCGGTGACTGGACCGATGACGGCGAGCGAGGCGCTGGAGGACGATCGCAATAGTCGCTGAGGAGCGCGTCGTCTATGTGGATTCCTCGGCGCTCGTGAAGCTCGTTGTCGACGAGCCGGAGAGCGAGGCGCTGAAGGAGTACCTCCGGCGGTCTCCCGCGCAGCTGGCGTCGAGCCTAGTAGCTCGAATTGAGGTGGCCCGGGCAGTCCGCATCGCGAGTCCTTCGCTCGCAGTCCAGGCCGACGCACGTTCGCTACTCGAAGAGTTGCTGTTAGCTCCCGTCGGGGAGGCGATCATCGAGGCTGCCTGCCATCTTGCGTCGGCGACGCTGCGGACGCTCGACGCGATTCACCTTGCCGCGCTGCAGCTCGTCGACCCAGACGAGGTGGTCGTCTATGATCGACGCCTGGCGGATGCCACGCGCGCTCTGGGTTACACGACCGTCGCGCCGGGTGCGGCTTACTGAAGCTCGACGAGGCGGCCGTCGGGATCCGTGAGGTACGCCGACCGGCCCCAGTCGTAGTCCTTCGCCTCCGTGCCGAGCCGCGCCGCCTCGGCGTCCACGTCAGAAACGCGAATCGCGAAGTGGTCGGTGTTCGGCGGCATGCCCTCCGGGGCCTCACCACGCACGTGGACGAGCAGCGTCACGCCGTCGACGTCGAACGTCGCCCCACCGGGCCAGGACGCCGTCGGTTCGCGTCCCGAGCACCCGACGATAGAAGCCGACGAGGGCCTCCACATCGTCCGTGAACAGCGCGATCTCGCTCAGCACGGCGCTCTGAGGCTAGTCGATAGGATCGAACGATGGAATGCGACGTCGCCGTCCTCGGGGGCGGACCGGGCGGCTACACGGCCGCCATCCGAGCCGCTCAGCTGGGCGTGAAGGTCGTCTGCATCGAGCAGGAAGCCGAGCTGGGAGGCACGTGCCTCCGCGTCGGCTGCATTCCCACGAAAGCCTGGGTGCAGACCGCGCACGGCCTCAAGGAGGCCGAGGAGACGTTTGCGAAGCTCGGCGTCATCGTAGGCGCGCCGCAGCTCGACTTCGGCGCCGCCAACGAGTGGAAGGACGGCGTCTCGAAGCAGATGACAAGCGGCGTCGCCCTGCTTTTCAAGGCGAACGGCGTCGAGTGGGTGCGCGGCAAGGGCCGCTTCAAGGACGCGGGCACGATTGCCGTCGAGGGCGGCGAGGACGTGACCTTCACCTCTGCGATCGTCGCCACGGGCGCCTACCCGATGCGGCCGCCGATTCCCGGGCTCGACTCGGCCCGCTGCGTCGACTCGACGGGGCTGCTCGCGCAGACGGAAGTGCCGCGCCGACTCGCGGTCCTGGGCGGCGGCATCATCGGCTGCGAGTTCGCGTCCATCTTCCAGCGTTTCGGCTCCGAGGTGACGATCATCGAGATGCTCGACACGCTGATCCCGCAGGAGGACGAGGACGCGACCAAGGAGCTCGCGAAGCAGTTCGGCAAGCGCGGGATCGCCCTGCAGCTCGGCAAGCAATGCACGAAGGTGGAGGAGGGCATGGACGGGCTCACCGTGCACTTCGGTGAGGGAGAGACCGTCCAGGCGGACCGCATGCTCGTCTCCGTCGGTCGCGCGCCGCTCGTCGAGGGCATCGGCCTCGAGCAGGCCGGCGTGCAGTTCGACACGCGCCAGGGCATCGCGACGGACGACCATCGCCGCACGTCGGTTGCCGCACATCTACGCGGTGGGCGACTGCGCCGGCTACTGGCAGCTCGCGCATACGGCGTTCCGCGAGGGTGAGATCGCCGCAGAGAACGCGACGGGGCACGAGGCGGCCATGGGTGCACGAGCCGTGCCGCGCCCGATCTACACCGACCCGGAGATCGCGGGCGTCGGCCTGACCGAGGCGGAGGCGCGGGAGGAGCACGGCGACGACGTCGCTGTCGGCAGGTTCCCGTGGGCGGCGAATGCCCGCGCGGTGATGCAGAACGAGACCGTCGGGTGGGTCAAGTCGATCCACGAGAGCCGGTACGGGGAGCTGCTCGGCGTGGTCATGGTCGGCCCACATGTGACCGACCTCATCGAGGCGGCCGTTGTCGCCCTCGACGCGGAGGCGACGGTGGAGACGGTCGCCGACGGCATGACCGCGCATCCCACACTGTCCGAGGCGTTCAAGGAGGCGGGTCTCGTCGCGCTCGGCCGGCCCATCCACGTAGGCCCACGGCGCCGCGCCACCGCCTCGACGCAAAGCTCGTGAATCGAATAGCCTCAATGACCTTCGGAAAGGAGTGACATGAAGAAGCTGCTCGTAATGCTCGCCGCCGTCGGCGCCGTCGTCTTCTTCTGGCGGAAGAAGCAGGGGCACGACGATTGGGACACGGCTTCCGACACCGCCTCGTCTTGGGGCGACACCGCCGCGGACAAGGCCGAGGAGGTCGCCGATGCTGCGTCCGGTGCGGCCAACGACGCCGCCGATGCTGCGTCCGGAGCGGCGAAGGACGCCGCCGACGCCGTAGACGACGCCACTTCGTAGACCGCGGGCCGCCCGCACCAGGCACTATGAGCGGGCATGAGTTGGCCGCAGTCCCCCGGGCGGCTCGACCTCCGAGCAGGATCGGCTGGCGGCTGAGATCTGGACCGCCTGGCGGCCGCTCGGCCGCTACACGGTGGGCGCAGTGTTCGTGTGTTTCGAACAGGTCGGCCCCGGGAACGGTTCCGTGGGTGATCGGGGGTTCGCAGCTGCAGCGTGCGGTGACGAGGTCGCAGTCGTCACAGGAGAGGCTGCGGCCGGCTACGCGCCGGGACGGCTTGCGCTGCGGCAGGGCTCGCTGCTGGAGCGTGCGATACACGGGCTCAGCGCCCTCCCCGACGTGCTGCTCGTGGATGCCACCGGCCGGGACCACCCGCGGCGTTGCGGGCTCGCGCTCCATCTGGGTGCTGTTCTCGGGATGCCTACCGTGGGCGTGACACACCGGCCGTTTGGAGCCGAAGGCGAGTGGCCCGCCGACGAGCGAGGCGCAACGAGCGAGCTCGTGCTCAACAGCGAGCGCGTCGGCTACTGGGTGCGGACGAAGCCTGGCTCGCGGCCGATAGCAGCGCACGCGGCGTGGCGCACCGGGCCCGAAGCGGCCGTTGAGGTCGTGCTCGCTGCGACGGAGCGGGCCCGCTCGCCGGAGCCACTCCGCCGTGCGAGGGCTGCCGCGCGCCGTCTGCGCGGGCAGCAAGCGCTTCCGCTGGCGTGAGGCGGCCGCGCCGAGAGTACGTCGCGCTCGGCGCCGGGCTGCTGTTGGCGACCGTCATCGCCGTGGTCCTGCTCGCGCGAGGTGAGGAGGAGCAACCGTTGCCGAGTGCCCATCCTCCACCGCCGCCGTCCGAGGCGGCTCCACCCCCACCTCCGCCCCCACCCGCACCGCAGCACGGGGCGGCTGTGCGGGACGGCCGGCTCGTCGTCGACGGCAAGCCGTTCTTCCCCATCATGTCGTGGGGTGAATGCACTGACGGGTTCGAGACGAGCCTGCCCGTGGGCACGAACCTCTACGCCGCCAACCGCTGTGGCGGGCTGGAGGCACAGCTCCACGCCCTCGGCGATCGCGCGTTGTCGGCAGCCGTCACGGGCGAAGCCATCCCAGACCCCGGCGCCGTCGTCGGTGTCTTCTATCCCGACGAGCCCGACGGGCAAGGGCTCACGGCGAAGACCATGCCGACGATCGACCCGAGCCACGGCGTGCGCTTCCTGACCCTCACCAACCACTTCTACTCATGGGCGGCGCCGCTCCCCCAGGGCCGGGGCATGTATCCGGGGCTGGTCGCGAAGGCGGACATGGTCGGTTTCGACCTCTATCCACTCACGTACTGGTGCCGCCCGGAACGGCTTGTGGATGTCTACTTCTCCCAGCAGGAGCTCGTCGAGCTCGCGAAAGGCAAGCCGACGTTTCAGTGGATCGAGGCGGCCGGCATGATCTGCCCACACGACGGGCCGAACGCCGTCACGCCCGCCACGGTGCGGGCGGAGTCGTGGCTCGCGATCGCAGGCGGCGCCAAAGGCCTCGGGTTCTTCCCGCCTGCGGCGTGGACGGGCGACGTCGGCAAGGCGATCGCGGAGGTTACTCAGACGGTGCGCGAGCTCGGCCCAGAGCTGACTGCGCCGGAGGTGGCTGCGCGAGTCGAGCCGGCGGACGGCCTCGTCAAAGCGGGAGCGCGGAGGCACAACGGCCGACTCACCATCATCGTTGCCAACGCCGGCTACAAGCCGGCTCAGGCGGCAATCACGGTGCCCGGCCTAAACGGTCGTGTCCTCACCGTCGTGGGGAGTGGTCGCCGCGTCCGCCCGGACGGCGATACGTTCAGCGAGCGCTTCCCATCGCTGGGCGTCCGCGTGTACCAGACGGTCGAATAGCCGACCGGCATCCACTCCCGTTTCTATGATCGGTTGGCCCGTGCCCTCCGCTGTTACACGTAGCGCTCCCTTCGTTCACCTCCACGTCCACTCGGAGTACTCGATCCTCGATGGGGCATGCCGCATACCGGCTCTCGCTGCTCGGGCCGCCGAGCTCGAGATGCCGGCCGTCGCCCTCACGGATCACGGCTCGCTTGCGGGCGCGGTCGAGCTCTATCGGGAGTGCGGCGAACAAGGCGTCAAGCCGGTGCTCGGCTGCGAGGTGTACGTCGCGGAAGACCGCCACCGGCAGGCCAAGGGCTACGCGCACCTGACGCTGCTGGCCGAGACGAACGAGGGCTACGGCAACCTCATCAAGCTCTCCTCGCTCGGCTACCTCGAGGGCTACTACTACAAGCCCCGCGTCGACTGGGAGCTGCTCGAGCGGCACTCGAAAGGAATCGTGGCGCTGTCGGGTTGCCTCTCAGGCCGGGTCTGCAAGGCGCTGGAGGAGAGCCGGCCGCAGGATGCCGCCGCCGATCTCGACCGCCTGGCACAGGTCTTCGGGCGCGACTCGACCTACGTCGAGATCCAGAATGCCGGGCTCGCCGAGCAGCAGCGGATCAACCCCGAGCTGGTGAAGCTCGCAACGACGGCCGGCTTGCCGCTCGTGGCCACCGGCGACGTCCACTACCTTCGCCACGAGGATGCGCTGGCCCACGAGGCGCTGCTCTGCATCCAGTCGGGGGACTCGCTCAAGAACCCGAACCGCTGGAAGTTCGACACCGACCAGTTCTTCTTCAAGTCCCAGGCCGAGATGCTCGCCGACTTCCCGGGCCATGAGGAGGCGCTCGCCCGCACGCTCGAGATCGCCGAGCGCTGCACCGTGACGCTCGAGCTCGGCCAGATCCTGCTGCCGTCGTACCCGACGCCTGAGGGCCGCGACGCGTTCGAGTACCTCGTGGAGCTCGCCGAGGACGGGCTCCCCAGCCGCTACCCGCAGCGCACCCCGGAGCTCGACGACCGGCTCGCGTTCGAGCTGAAGACCATCCGCGAGATGGGCTTCGCCGACTACTTCCTCATCGTCTGGGACCTCATCTCGTTCGCGCGCGAGAACGGCATCAGCGTCGGCCCCGGACGAGGATCGACCGCCGGCTCGCTCGTCGCCTACTGCCTCGGCATCACGGAGGTCGACCCGATGAAGTACGACCTCCTCTTCGAGCGCATGCTGAACCCGGGCCGCAAGTCAATGCCCGACATCGACATCGACTTCGCTGTCGCCGGCCGCGACCGCGTGATCAATTACGCCGCCGAGAAGTACGGCCGCGACCGCGTGGCGCAGATCATCACCTTCGGGACGATGATGGCGCGCGCCGCCATTCGCGACGCCGGCCGCGTGCTCGAAGTGCCGTACGGCACCGTCGACCGGATCGCGAAGCTCGTCCCGGAAGGGCCGAAGGTCTACCTCGACGAGTCGATGAAGCCCGGCCAGGAGCTCCGGGCGGCGTACGACGAGGACCCGCTCGTCCGCGAGATCGTCGATCTGGCGAAGCCCCTCGAGGGGCTGGTGCGCCAGGACTCGATCCACGCAGCCGGCGTCGTCATCGCCGACCGGCCGCTGACGGACATCGTGCCGCTCCAGCAGAAGGGCGCCGATCAGGAGCTCGTCACTCAGCTGGCGATGGGCGACGTCGAGGCCCTCGGCCTCCTGAAGATCGACTTCCTCGGCCTGCGCAACCTCGACGTGATCGACGCGGCGGTGCGGCTCGTCGGCGACGTCGACATCGCCGCGATCCCCCTCGACGACGCGGCGACATACACCATGCTCCAGCGGGGGGACACGGCCGGCGTCTTCCAGTTCGAGTCCTCGGGCATGCGTGAGGCGCTGCGGCAGGTGAAGCCGACGGAGTTCGAGGACCTCATCGCGCTCGTCGCGCTCTTCCGTCCCGGCCCGATGTCGTACATCCCCGTTTACGCGCGGAGGAAGGCGGGCCAGGAGGCGGTGACGTTCGCCGACCCGCGGCTCGAGGAGATCACGGGCGGCACGTACGCCATCTGCATCTACCAGGAGCAGTACATGGAGATCGCGAAGCAGCTGGCCGGCTTCTCTCCCGCGGAAGCCGACGATCTTCGCAAGGCGATCGGCAAGAAGATCCACTCGCTCATGGCGTCCCTGAAGGACAAGTTCGTCGAGGGCGCGATCGCGAACGGCGTGGCGGCGGACGTGGCTCGCGGGCTGTGGAGCGACATGGAGAAGGCGCAGGACTACTCCTTCAACAAGTCGCACGCGGCTTGCTACGCGCTCATCGCCTATCGCACGGCATACCTGAAGGCGCACCACACGGCGCAGTACATGGCCGCGCTGATCTCCTCGGTCATGAACACGAAGGACCGCGTGCCGTACTACGTCAACGCGTGCGACGAGATGGGCATCGAGGTCCTGCCGCCCGACGTGAACGCCTCGCAGGTCGACTTCGCCGTCGTGGAAGGGAAGATCCGCTTTGGGCTCAACGCTGTCAAGAACGTCGGCGAGGCGGCGTCGCAGGCGATCGTCGCCGCGCGTGAGTCAGACGGTCCGTTCGTGACGCTCTGGGACTTCACGGAGCGCATCGACCCGCAGCTCGTGAACAAGCGTGCGCTGGAGTCGCTCGTGAAGGCAGGCGCGCTCGACTCGACGGGCGGCTCACGCAAGGGAATGCTCGACGTGCTCGAGCATGCGCTGTCGTACGGCCAGACGAAGCAGGCCGACCGCGCGGCCGGCCAGGCCTCGATCTTCGACGACCTCCCCGACGCTGCCGACGCGCCGAGGGCGGCGCCTTACCCCGTGATCTCAGCCGCCGAGTTCGACAAGCCCGAGCTGCTGCGGCTGGAGAAGGAGGCGCTCGGCATCTACGTCTCCGAGCATCCGCTCGACGCCATCCGCGACCAGCTGCGCCGCAAGACCGACTCGAGCGTGGCCGACCTCGAGCGGCGTCGTGACGGCGAGGTGGTGACGATCGGCGGCATCGTCTCGTCGGTGAAGCAGTTGACGACGAAGAAGGGCGATCCGATGGTCTTCCTCTCCCTCGGCGATCTCTCCGGCGAGGCGGAGGTGGTCGTCTTCAACAGCGTATTCGCGACGTCGCGCGAGCTGTGCCACGCCGACACGGTGCTCGTCGTCAAGGGCCGCGTCGACCACAAGCAGGAGGGCGAGACGAAGCTCATCGCGCTCGAGGTCTCCGCGTTCGAGGCGGCGCGCGTGCCCACCGAGGTTCGGCTGAAGGTCGACGCGCGGGCGGCGCGGGCCGGCATCGTCCGCGAGCTTGGCCACGTCGTCAAGGACTTCCCGGGCGATGCCCGCGTCGTCGTGGCGCTGGAGACCTCGGAAGGCCCACGAACGCTCGAGCTAGGCCCCGACTACCGCGTCCGGCCCGAGGCAGACTTCTTCGCCGAGGTGAAGGCTCTCCTCGGCGAAGCAGCGGTTTCGTAGCTCGGCACGCTCCTAGACTGGAGACGTGTCGGCCGCCTCACGTTCGTGATGTCGGACAACAACGCCCTCAAGCGTGAGCACGAAGGCGGCTCGATCGATGACTACCTGGCTGCGAAGCACGACTTCTTCCTCGTGAACTTCTCGCTCTAGTCCGCCAGGCCTTTCTCGCGGAGCTCCGCGAGTGCCTTATCCGACTTCTCGAGGCCGGCGAGGCCCATCCCCTCGAGCACGGGCGGCGCCTTCGTGAACTGGATGTCGCGGTAGTCGACGACCTGCCAGTGGTTGCCCCAGGGGTCGAGGAAATCGTGGCCGCCGACTATCTGCGCTCCGGCCTCGCGTGCGCGCTCCACGGTCGCCGCCTGGTCGTCGACGACGAGGCCGATGTGTCGTCCCCCGTCGGGCGGCTGCGTCCGCCCCGCTTCCAGGGCGATGAACTGGTCGCCGAGGTCGATGAAGGCCATGTGCCGGCCACGTCCGCGCAGGGTCAGCTCGCCGAAGATCCGCTCGAAGAACGCGAGTGCCTCGTCGATCGAGCCCACTTCGACGGCTACGTGGTTGATCCCGACGGGGCGTGGCACGGAACCAGCGTAGCCGCGGCGGTGTAGGCAGGGCGTCTACGAAGGAGGACTGATGCGGAGGATCGCCATCGCCGTTGCACTTGCCTCGACGCTCGTGGTGCCAGCGGCCGCGCAGGCGGGTGGCTGGGCGACCGTCGTGCTCGCACCGCCGCCCGCTGGGCTGCAGGCAGAAGAGACCTGGACGGCGCAGCTGACCGTGCTGCGGCACGGACGCACCCCGACCGACGGCGCCGCGCCGTCGATCACGATTCGTGGCCAGGGCGGCACACAGACGTTCAAGGCGAAACCGGCCCGAACGACGGGCGCGTACGTTGCGCACGTCGTGTTTCCCAAGGCGGGCTCGTGGCGCTACGAGGTGAGCGATGGGCTCACGGCAACCGGCTACGGCTACTCGCAGACGCACACGTACGCCGCCGTCGACATCTCACCCGGCACGGGCGGAGGGGGCGGAGTTCCCACATGGCCATTCGTGCTGGCGGCCATCGCGCTCGTCGCAGGCGCGGCAGCCATGCTCGCGCGACAGCGAGGGCGCCGACTGGCGACTCAGAGCTGACGCGAGGGCTCGGAGTGGAACCGGCCCACACCGTGCGGTGTACTACGGACGGTGGTGGGCCGGCCACTCGACGAGTCCGAGCTCGTCCTCCGCGCGCAGCGGGGCGACGAGGACGCCTACGAGGAGCTCGTTCGCATGCACCAGGGGATTGCCTTTCGCACCGCCTACGTCTTCACCGGCGTGGCTGAGGATGCGCAGGAGGCGGCGCAGGACGCCTTCGTCAAAGCCTTTCGCGCGCTCGGCCGATTCCGCCAGGGAGCGCCCTTCCGGCCGTGGCTGCTGAAGATCGTGGCCAACGAGGCCCGGAACCGCCGCCGCGCGGCGGGGAGGAGGGAAGCGCTCACCGTGCGTGCTGCGACGAGCGCAGGCGTGGAGGACGCGGCTCCGTCCCCCGAGTCGGCCCTCCTCTCCGCCGAGCGGCGGGACGAGCTCATGGCGGCGCTCAACCGGCTGCGTAGCGAGGACCGCGAGGTCATCGCGTGCCGCTACCTCCTCGATCTGTCCGAGGAGGACACGGCGGCGGCGCTGGGCTGGAAGCGCGGCACCGTGAAGTCGCGTCTGTCGCGCGCGCTCGAGCGGTTGCGGGCCGAGCTGGAGGTGCAGGTTGCCTGACCTCGAGCGCGAGCTGAGAGCACTGGGGGCTGTTCTCGACCTGCCTGCAGAACGCGATCTTGCCCCGGCTGTTCTCGCCCGACTAGGCAAGCCGACGCACGCCGGCAGGTGGCTGAGGCTCGCCGGCGTGGCGGCGCTCGTGCTGGTCATCGGGCTGGCCGCGACGATGGCCGTGCCGGATGCGCGCACGGCGGTGTTGCGCTTCCTCGGCTTGAAGGGTGTCACGGTGATTCGCGTCGACGAGTTGCCGCCGGCTTCGACCAAGCCCCACCTCTTCGGCGAGTCGGTGACGCTGGCGGAGGCTGAGCGCGTCGTCGGTTTCCGGCCGCTGCTGCCGTCGGACCTCGACCCGCCCGACGGCATACGCATCAATCGTTTCAGCCCGTACTTCGTCGTCCTGCTCTACGGCAGGCCGGATGTGCGGCTCCGCCTCACCGAGACGAACGGCGGCGTGATCGAGAAGCAGGTGCAGATCGACCAGCGCGTGGAGCGCGTCGAGGTGGACGGGCAGCCCGGGCATCTGGTTGGAGGGCCGGCATGTCGTCACCGAGCCGTTCGGAATGCCGAGGCTGTCCGGGAACACTCTGCTCTGGGAGCAGGGCGGCCTGACGTTGCGGCTCGAGGGACGGTTCACCAAGGCGCAGGCGCTCGAGCTCGCCCGCACGGTTCGCTGAGTTCCGTACGAGAGCAGAGGGGTCAGAGCCGTTGTTGGGAGGCGAACCCTCGCCTGGGCAGCGTTCGCGAATGTCACCCGGCGCGGGCGCGTCGAGGCTTCTTGGCGGCGGAAACCGTGCGGCGCATCACGCAGTGGTTCTTACCCTTGGGCCGGTCGTAGCTGAAGCCGGTCTGCTCATAGAGGCTGCGCGTGGTGTTGTAGAGAAACGTGGACGAAATCTTCTTGCCCTGCGTGTCCTGCGGGTAGCCCTCGACCACGCCACCGCCCGCCTTTGCGATCAGGTCGAGGGCGCCACGCAGCGCGACACCTGCGACGCCTTTCCGTCGATAGTCCCTGTCCACGAAGATGCACGTGATCCGATAGTCGGGTGGCTCATCCGTGCGGGTCGCCTCGTACTCCTTCCGGTGGTGGATCCGCGGAAGCTCCTCGGGAGAACCGTATTGACACCATGCCACCGCCGCGCCGTCGTCGAAGACCAGGGCCGCATGAGCGTTCCCCTCGCGAACGAGACGCTCCTTCCACGGGCGGCCAACCTCGCCCTCGGGCCTGCCCTCGCGCGAATGGAACCACGTGCACCAGCAACCAAACCCACCGCCCTTGTGCTTCTCAGCGAGACGGGCGAACGCATCCCAGGTCGAGGCATCAAGCGCCCGGATCGCGTACCCGCTCATTGCAACCTCCGTTCACTGTCGTTGCGCGGCCGACGAGCGATGGAGTCTACGCGCGTCCTGCCTGACATGGACGCGCGTCTGCCCTGTCGCTCGGGAGCCCATCGAGTCCGGTGTAATCACAAATCTGTGCAAGAAAGGTCTGTCCCCCGCCGTTGAGCACCCCTCAAAGGGGGGAATCAGAACGGGGAGAGAGAACCGAAGTACGTCCTGTGACGAACGCGGCCGACACGGAGCTGAACCTCGACACCGAGTCCGAGCGCGTCACCGCCTGGCGCGCGTGCGAGCTGCTGAAGGCCGGCTACGAGCCGCTCATCGCCGTGGACCTGGCCGAGCACGCCGAGGTCGACCTCCACCTCGCCCTCGAGCTCGTCCAGCGCGGCTGCCCCCCTGATTTGGCCGCGCGAATCCTTCTCTAGACCTCGTCCGCTCAAACCGGGCAGAATGCGGCTCGATGTCGAGCCTCCTCGCAACGTTCCCGTCGCCGTCGACCGGCACCCTGGACATCGGGCCGCTGTCGATCCACATGTACGGGATCACGCTGCTCGTCGCCATCGTCTGCGCGATCGCGCTCACCGGCCTGCGCTGGACGAGGCGCGGCGGCGACTGGGACCTCGTGCTGCGCGCCGCCGTCTGGGGCGTTGCGGCAGGCATCGTCGGCGCGCGGCTCTACCACGTGGTCACGAGCTACGACCAGCTGCCGGACGAGTGGTGGGGGCCCGTCGCGGTCTGGGAAGGAGGGCTCGGAATCTGGGGCGGCATCCTCTTCGGTGTCATCGCCGGCGGCATCGTCGTCTGGCGCTCCGGCCAGAGCATCGCGCTGTTTGCCGACTGTCTGGCGCCTGGGCTCCTACTCGCCCAGGCAGTCGGACGCTGGGGCAACTGGTGGAACCAGGAGCTGTTCGGCAAGCCGACGGACCTACCCTGGGCGCTCGACATCGACGCCGAGCACTGCCCCGCCAACTACATCGATCTCGCGACGGGCTGCAGCCGGAACTTCCACCCGATCTTCCTCTACGAGTTCACCTACAACCTCATCGGCGTCGGCGTGCTGCTGCTCGTGGAGCGGCTGATCCGCGTCCGCCCGCCCGCGCTGTTCGCTCTCTACATCTCGTGGTACACGCTCGGCCGGCTCTTCGAGGAGCAGCTGCGCATCGACCCCTCGCACGAGTTCCTCGGCCAGCGGCTGAACTTCTGGGTGGCCGCCGTTCTCTTCGCCTGCTCGACGGCGTTCTTCATCTGGTGGCAGTTCATCCGCAAGCACCGTGGCCCGACGCCGAGCGTCATCGCCCCCGGAGGAGTGCAACCGGGCGGTCCGGCGATGGCCGTCCCCAAGGGACGCGTCCGCCCGCCTCGCTAGCCTCCCGCGGGTGACAGCCCCTGTGCTGGACCTCGACCTCGACACGTTCGAGGGCCCGTTCGACCTGCTGCTGACCCTGATCCTCAAGGAGGAGCTGCGGCTCGCCGAGGTGGACGTCGCCGACATCGTCACGTCCTTCGCCGGGCTGCTCGAGGACGATGGCAGGCTGGACCTGGAGGCCTGCGGCGAGTTCCTCGTGCTCGTGGGAGCCATGCTCGAGATCAAGGCCCGCGAGCTCTTCCCGGACGCCGCCACCGACCTCGCCGAGCTGAGCCCCGAGGAGGCCGCAGAGGAGCTGGCCGAGCGCCTGGAGGCGTACCGTCGCATGAAGTCGGCGGCCGCGTGGCTCTCCGAGCGTCTCGACGGCGAGGCTGACCGCTACTTTCGCCTCGGGCCGGCGCCGCTCGCGCCGCAGCCGGAGCTCCGGCTCGCCGCGCAGGATCCGAATGATCTCGCCGCCGCCCTCCGACAGCTCGCCACCGAGCCCCCGCAGGTGTCTCTCGCCCACATGCAACTGACGTTTCCGCCGGTAGCACGCTTCCTCGAGCGCTTCCGCGCCGTGCTTCGCAGTCGCCGGAGATTCGGCTTCGACGAGGAGCTGCGCGGCCTCACGCGGCTCGAGCAGGCGTCGGCGTTCCTCGCGCTGCTCGAGCTGCGCAAGCTCGACGAGCTACGCATCGAGCAGCGGGAGGCCTTCGGGCCGATAGGAGTCTGTCGTCCGGACGTCGAAAGGAGTGCCGCATGACGCACGAGGCCGCGACCCTACGACTGGTCGACGCGGAGCCGCTCGGGCAGCTCAGCCGGACGCTCGAGGCCCTGCTCGTGATCGCGTCTGCGCCGCTTCCCGCCGACGAGCTGGCTGCTGCTGCCCAGGAGGACGAGACCCGCGTGGAGGCGGCGCTGCATCTCCTCGGCGAGCGCTATTCCGAAGGACGCAGCGGCATCGTGCTGGAGCACGTCGCCGGTGGTTACGCCTTCCGAGCTGCACGTGGTGAAGCAGCTGCCTGCGCACGCCTCGTCGAGCGGCCGGTCGAGCGCGGGCTCTCACAGGCTGCGCTCGAGACGCTCGCCGTCGTGGCCTATCTGGGGCCCTGCACGCGCCCCGACATCGCGCGGATTCGCGGCGTGGCCGCCGACACCGTCGTCTCCGGGCTCGTCGAGCGGGGGCTCGTCGTCGAGGCCGGCCGTGAGCCGGGCCTCGGCGGCGCGATTCGCTATCGGACGACCGAGCTGTTCGAGCGTGTTTTCGGTCTCGAAGCCCTCTCCGAGCTCCCGAGGCTCGACGATCTCGGTCAGGACGCAGACGAGATCCGCGGCCGGCTCGAGGCTGTCGCCGAGCGCCGCCCCGCGTAACGGCGCGGCTCGGTAACGTGGCGGGCGGCATGGACGTCACCGACGAGACCTTCTACCGCGACGTCCTCGAGCGCTCGCATGAGCTTCCGGTCGTCGTCGACTTCTGGGCCGACTGGTGCGGGCCCTGCAAGGCGCTGGCGCCGGTGCTCGAGAGCGAGGTCGACGCCCGCTCCGGCGAAGTTGCGCTCGCCAAGGTCGACGTGGATGCCAATCCCGAGCTGGCGGCGCACTATGCGCATCAGCGGCATTCCCGCCGTGAAGGCATTTCGTAACGGCCAGGTCGTCTCGGAGTTTGTCGGCGTCCGCTCGGCGCAGGGCGTCGGCGAGTTCCTCGACGAGCTGTCGGGGCCGACTGCCGGCGAACGGCTGCTCGAGGAGCTCCGCGAGTCAGGCGAGCAGCCGGACGTGCTTGCGGCGCTCGAGGCCGGAGACCACGAGCGCGCGCTCCAGCTGCTGCTCGAGCAGGTGCGAAGCACCGATGGAGAGGAACGCGATCGCGTCCGCGAGCTGATGGTGGCGCTGTTCGAGGAGCTCGGCCAGGAGCACGAGCTCTCCACGCGCTACCGCAAGCAGCTCGCCACGGCCCTCTACTAGACGCTACGGTCTGTACTGCTGGTCGAGCGCGCAGACGGTGTCGATCCGGATAGCGGATCCACACGCCGCTCTCGAGTGACTCGAAGAGCTTCCGGCGGCTGCTCTTGCCAGTTTGAACGATCTCCCCGAGCTCGGACACGGTGATCGGGGTGGAGAGGATCCCGGTCCTGTTGTTGACCAGAACCGTCACAGTGCGCTCCGGGACGCACGAGGTACTTCAGGGTGCGCCGGCTCTCGTCGAGGATGTAGTAATCGTTGGGCACGGGCTCGCCCGGCTCGACTGCGCCGTCCTCGGCGGCGGCCGTGTTGGCGGTCACCCCGTTCAACCAGAAAGCCGGATCGAACCGCAGCTCGTAGTGGTCGCCCTTGCGCACGAGCGACCTGATGTGGCCGAAGACCTTCTCGTCGCCGCACGGCTGGACGGCGACCTGCTTCGACTCCGAGTCCTTCGTGAAGTACAGCCCGGCAAAGACACCTGCGACGGCGACGGCGACGATGGCGATGCCAACGACAAGCCACTTCACGAGGCGGCGAGAATAGCTGAATGCGGCTGAACGCTTTCCTGGGTCGTGCAGGGGTGGCGTCGCGGCGCAAGGCCGACGAGCTCATCGTCGCGGGAAGGGTGACGGTGAACGGCGAGCCGGGGCAGCTGAACACGTTCGTCACCGGCGACGACACCGTCGAGGTGGACGGCAGGCCCGTGACGAAGCAGAGGCTGGCATACGTGCTCCTCCACAAGCCCCCCGGCGTCGTGACGACCGCACGCGATCCGGGCGGCCGGCCGACGGTCGTCGAGCTCGTCGATCACGAGGCCCGCGTCGTGCCGGTCGGCCGCCTCGACGTCGGACACGACCGGCGCACTGTTGCTCACGAACGACGGCGGCCTCGCGCACCGGCTCGCGCACCCGCGCTACGAGGTGGACAAGGTCTACGAGGTGGAGGTCGAAGGCTCGCCTTCCGACGACGCGTTACGGAAGCTGGCCGAAGGCGTGGAGCTGGAGGACGGCCCCACAGCGCCGGCCGAGGTCCGCCGCCTTGGCCCTTCCAGGCTCGAGCTCACGCTGCACGAGGGCCGCAAGCACCAGGTCAAACGGATGTGCGAGGCGGTCGGACATTCCGTCGGGCGCCTGCACCGCTCGCGCTACGCAACGCTCACCCTCGACGGCCTCGACCCGGGTGAATGGCGAGAGCTGACGGCTGACGAGGTGCGGGCGTTGCGAGAGCTCAGCGCCTGACGAAGCCCATCACGTCGTACATGCGCGCGAGTGTCGGCGCGGACTCCGCGGCCGCCTTCTCCGCGCCCATCGCCAGCAGCCGCCGCAGCCCTTCGTCGTCGGCGCGCAGCTCGCGGTAGCGCTCCTGGATCGGTGCGAGCAACTCGACGACCGCCTCTGCCACGTCGTCCTTGAACGGTCCGTACCCCTGGCCGTCGTAGCGCGCCTGGATCTCGGGGATGGACGCACCGGTCGCCACCGACATGATCTCGATGAGATTGGAGACGCCCGGCTTCGCCTCCGGGTCGTGGACGACGTCTCGCCCGGAGTCGGTGACTGCCGTCTTGAACTTCTTGCGGATCACCTCCGGCGCGATCGATCATGCGCACCACACCTTGCGGCGCGCCGGCCGAGGTGGACATCAACCGCTCAGGCTCCTGGAGGTTCTTGATGCGGGCGCCCTCCTCCGGGAAGACACCCTTGGGCACCGTGAACATCTCGCCGTAGCGCTGGTTGAACCGCTCGGCGATGTTCCGGGCCAGCTCGATGTGCTGGCGCTGGTCCTCGCCGACCGGGACGATGTCGGTCTGGTAGAGCAGGATGTCGCCCGCCATTAGCACCGGGTAGTTGAAGAGGCCGGCTGACACGAATTCCTGTTCCGCCGACTTGTCCTTGAACTGCGTCATGCGGCGCAGCTCCCCGAAGGCCGCAGCGCTGCTCAGGAGCCAGGCCGCCTCGGCGTGCGCAGGCACGTGGCTCTGCGCGAAGACGATCGAGCGCTCGGGGTCGATGCCGGTGGCGAACAGCATCCCCGCACCCGCCAGCGTCGCCTCGTGGAGCGCCTCCGGTTCATAGGCCGTCGTGATCGAGTGGAGGTCGACGATGCAGAACACCGCGTCTCCCTGCTCCTGCGTTGCCCGGTACTGGCGGTAGCCCCCGCTGTAGTTGCCGAGGGTCTTATCGCCCGATGCGCGGATGCCCGAGAAGATGCGCATGGCAGGATTATCCCAATGGCTACGAATGTCTCACCCGAGCTGCTCATCGTCATGAAGGGCGGCGCGACTGCCGAGCAGACGGAAAACGTCGTCGCGCGGCTGCAGGAGGTGGGGGTGGATTCGCGCGTCTCGCGCGGGCGCGAGGCGACGGTGATCGGCGCCATCGGCGAGCTCGAGCTCCTCACGTCGCTCCCGATCGAGGCTTACCCGGGCGTGGAGCAGGTGCTACCCATCCTCAAGCCGTACAAGCTCGTCTCGCGGGAGATCTCGCCGGATCCGACCGTCATCGAGGTCCGCGGCCGCAAGATCGGAGACGGCTGGTTCGGCCTCATCGCGGGGCCCTGCACCGTCGAGACGGAGGAGCAGACGCTGGAGACCGCCCGTGCCGTGGCGGCGGCGGGGGCGACGATGCTGCGTGGCGGCGCCTTCAAGCCGCGCACGTCCCCGTACGCCTTTCAGGGACTGGGCGTGGAGGCGCTCGCCATTCTCCGACAGGCGCGCGAAGAGACGGGGCTGCCGATCGTCACGGAGCTGCTCGACCCGCGCCAGCTGGAAGACGTGGCCGCCGTCGCCGACGTGATCCAGATAGGCGCCCGCAACATGCAGAACTTCCTGCTGCTCTCGGAGCTCGGCCGGGTCGACGTGCCGGTACTGCTCAAGCGTGGGCCGTCGGCGTCGGTGGAGGAGTTGCTGATGGCGGCCGAGTACGTGGCCAAGGAGGGGAACGAGCGCATCATCCTCTGCGAGCGCGGTATCCGGACGTTCGAGCGCTCCACGCGCTACACGCTCGACCTCGGGTCGGTGGCCGTCTTGAAGAACGAGACCCATCTGCCGGTGATCGTCGACCCCTCCCATGCGGCCGGCCGGCGCGATCTCGTGCTGCCGCTGTCGCGGGCAGCCGCTGCCGTCGGCGCCGACGGGATCATCGTCGAGGTGCATCCGCGCCCCGAAGAGGCGCTCTGCGACGGGCCCCAGCAGGTGCCCGCCGACGAGTTCGCCGACTTCGCACGCTCCGTCACCGAGGTCGTCTCGCTGATGGGCCGCGAGATCGGCTAGGTCCCGCGGCGTGCTCACCGAGCTGGGGCTCTACAAGCTTTTCGGTGAGGACCCGGAGAAGGCGCAACGCTTCGCGCGCTCCTTCATGGGGACGGTGGCGATGGCGCTTGCGCCCACCGCGACCTACGGGATCGAGCGGGTGCCGGCCTCGGGCGGCCTCGTGGTCGCTTCCAACCACCTGAGCGCGATCGATCCGGTGATCGTGCCCATCTTCTGTCCGCGCACGATCTACCTGTTGGCGAAGATCGAGCTGCTGGAAGTGCCCGATCGCAGGTGAGGTGCTCCGCTGGCTGGGCTCCTTCGCGGTGCGCCGCGGCGAGGGAGACCGGGACGCGCTCCGCGTTGCGCGGTGGGCGGCGGCCGAGGGCCACGCTGTCGGCTTCTTCGTCGAGGGCACGCGCCGGAAGCTCGGCTACCCAGGTTCCGGCCACGCAGGCGCGGCAATGATCGCCATCCAGGAGGGTGTTCCCGCTCGTCCCGTGCGGGCTCGACACGTTCCAGTGGTCGCTGCGCAACCCACGCCGCTGCGCGATCGTATGGGGCGATCCGATCGATCTCTCCGGGCTGCCGCGGAGCGGCAGGGGCTACAAGGAGGGCGCCGCGATCGTGGACGAGGCGATCCTCGAGCTCTGGCGTGACGCGGCCCAGGCCGTCGTCGACGACCTGCCCAAGACGCTTCCCGACGGCTCCCCGCGCCACGGGCCGCTCAAGGGAGCACAGGTCAACTACATCGACGCGAAGCCGTGGCCGGACGATGAGTGGGCCAGCGTGCCGCTCGGGCCCGTGTTCCCAGGCCGCGACTGATGGAGATCGCTCCGGCGGCCAGCCTGCGGGGCGCTCTCCGTGTGCCGGGCGACAAGTCGATCTCGCACCGCGCACTGCTGGTGGGAGCGGTGGGCGACGCGGAGACTGTTGTGCACGGCTTCGGGCGCTCGCTCGATACGGAGTCGACGCTCGCGGCCGTGCGCTCACTCGGGGTCGTCGTCGCAGAGGAGGCGCCGGACCTGCTGCGTGTGAGCGGCGTGGGCCTGACCGGCCTGCGAGAGCCGGCCGCGCCCATCGATTGCGGCAATGCCGGGACGCTGACCCGCCTGCTGGCGGGCCTCCTCGCGGGCCAGGCGGGACGCCGCTTCGAGCTGACCGGGGACGAGTCGCTGCGGTCTCGGCCGATGGAGCGCGTGGCGGTGCCGCTCTCCGACATGGGTGCCCACGTGGAAACGAACGAAGGCCGGCTGCCGCTGACAATCGAGGGGCGGGAGCTCGCGGGCATCGAGCACGAACCTCCCGTCGCGAGCGCGCAGGTCAAGTCGTGCGTCCTGCTCGCCGGGCTGCTCGCCGAAGGGCGCACCACGGTCGTCGAGCCCGTGCCGACCCGAGACCACACCGAGCGGATGCTCCGCGCGGCGGGAGCGAAGCTCACGACCAACGGGAGCCGCATCTCCGTCGAGCGGGCGGAGCGGCTCCACCTCGATGTGGTCGACGTGCCCGGCGACTTCTCAGCGGCCGCGCCGTTCGTGGTCGCGGCCACGCTCCTGCCCGGCTCGGAGCTCATCATCCAGGGAGTGGGCGTGAATCCCACGCGCACGGGCTTGCTCGACGCGCTCGAGCGCATGGGCGCACGCATCTCGATCTTCAACCGGCGGTCTCAGTCAGGCGAGCCTGTGGCAGACCTCGAGATCACGCACGCCGAGCTCGTGGCGACCGAGATCGTCCCCGCGGAGGTGCCGCGCATGATCGACGAGCTGCCGCTCTTCGCGCTGGCCGCCTCGATGGCGCACGGCACGAGCCGCGTCCGCGGGGCAGCGGAGCTGCGCGCGAAGGAATCCGATCGCATCGACACCGTCGCGACGGCGCTGAAGTCGGTAGGCGCGCGCGTGACGCCGACGTCCGACGGCTTCACGGTGCGCGGCGTGCCGACGCGTCCGCGCGGGGGTGCGGTGAGCGCAGCGGGCGACCATCGCCTGGCGATGCTCGCCGCCGTCGCCGGCCTCGTGTCGAAAGACGGCGTGCAGATCGAGGGCGCGGACGCGGCGGCGGTATCGTTCCCCGGCTTCTACGAGCTCCTCGACTCTCTCGCGCACAGATGATCATCGCCATCGACGGACCGGCAGGCGCCGGCAAGAGCACCGTGGCGCGCCGCCTCGCCGAGCGCCTCGGGGTGCGCTATCTCGACACGGGCGCCATGTACCGGGCGGTGACCTGGCTCGCGTTGCGCGAGGAAATCGAGCTCGAGGACGGCGACCGCCTCGGCGAGCTCGCAGCGGAGCACCCCGTGGAGCTCGACGAGTCCGGACACGTCGGCATTGCCGGCGAGGACGTCACGTTGGCGATCCGCGATCCGCGCATCGACCGTGCCGTACCCGTCGTCGCGCGGCATCCTCAGGTCCGCTCGGTGATGCGCGAGCGTCAGCGCGAGCTCGCCGCCGAGGCGGACGCCGTGATGGAGGGTCGCGACATCGGCACCGTGGTCGCTCCCGGTGCCGAGGTGAAGGTGTACCTGACGGCGGACGAAGGCATCCGGGCGCAGCGCCGCCAGTCCGAGCGCCCGGACATCGGCGCCGACGCGCTGGCCACCGACCTCAGGCTGCGCGACGAGAGCGACGCAGCGCGTATGGAGCCGGCCGAGGACGCGATTCGCATCGACACCACCGAGCTCGACATCGACGGCGTGGTTGCGCTCATCGAGCAGCTCGTTCGCCGTGTCTGAGTCAGCCACTGACGAGCTCCAGGGCACCGTTGCCATCGTCGGCTACCCGAATGTCGGCAAGTCGACGCTGGTCAACCGGCTGACGGCGACCCGGGCAGCGGTCGTCCACGAGACGCCCGGCGTGACCCGTGACCGCAAGGAGCTCCTCTGCGATTGGCGAGGCGAGCGCTTCCTGCTCGTCGACACCGGCGGCGTCGACATCACCGACGACTCGCCGATCACGCGCGGCGCCGTCGCACAGGCGCGGGCAGCGATCGAGGAGGCCGATCTCGTGCTGTTCATCGTCGATGCGCGCGCAGGGCTGACGCCGGGCGACGCCGAGCTTGCCGACATCCTCCGGCGGGAACGCCGGCCGGTGCTGCTCGTCGCGAACAAGCTCGACGATCTCAGCCGGCCCGAGCTCACACACGAGTTCGCGTCGCTCGGCTTCGGCGAGCCCGTGCCGATCTCCGGCCTCCACGGCCACGGTACGGGAGATCTGCTCGACGCGGTCCTCGAACGGCTGCCCGGCGGCAAGGGAGCACCCGTTCCGGACGACGCGATCCGCGTGGCCGTGCTTGGGCGGCCGAACGTCGGCAAGTCCAGCCTCCTCAACGCTCTGCTCGGCCAGGAACGGTTGATCGTCTCCGACATCCCGGGCACGACGCGCGACGCTATCGACACCGTGCTCGAGGTCGACGACCGCACGTTCGTGCTCGTGGACACCGCGGGCATGCGGCGGAAGCGCAGGCAGCGGCAGGGGATCGAGTATTTCTCGGAGCTGCGCGCGCTCGAGGCCGCGAACCGTGCTGACATTGCGCTCGTGCTCGTCGACTCTTCGGAGGGCGTCGTCGAGCAGGATCTGGCCGTAGCCGACATTGCACGCAAGGCGCAGTGCTCGACGCTCGTCGTGCTCTCCAAGTGGGACGAGACGACGGTGGAGATCGACGACGTTCGCTCGCGACTCGAGAGCCGGCTGCGCCAGCGGCCGCCCGTCGTCACCACCTCGGCGAAGACCGGCCGGGGCATCGTGCGCCTGCTCGAGCGAATCGCGCAGCTCTACGACAAGCACACGGCGCGGATCGGTACGCCCGAGCTCAACCGCTTCCTCGCCGAGCTGCGTGAAGACCGCCAGCCTCCGTCGCGGCGCGGCAAGCGGCTCAACCTCCTCTACGGCACGCAGACGAGCGTGCGCCCGCCGCGCTACCGCTTCTTCGTCAATGACCCGAGCCTCATCACGCGCGACTACGCGTACTGGGTGGAGAACCGGATGCGCGAGCGCTTCTCGCTCGAGGGCGTGCCGGTCTCCATCGACTTCGTCGTTCGGGGTTAGGCTCCGCGCATGGCGGCGCGGGTGCTCCTTCTGCACTGGAACGAGCCCGAGTCGGGTCAGCGCGCCCAGGAGCTTGCCGCCTCCGGCTACGACATCGATTGCGAGTGCGGTGAGGACGAGGCGGTTCAGAGCCTCCGTAGCAAGCTGCCCGATGTCGTCTCCACACCCTGGCGCTCGATAGAGCGGGCGTTCGACGAGGCCTGCGGCCAGTCCGGCCGCTCGCACGACGACTACAAGGTCTGCGCGGTGGCTGAGGCCTGGTCGGGTTTGCTCTTCAGGAGGCGCCGGTGAAGGTCGTCGTCATCGGGGGTGGCTCCTGGGGCACGGCATTCACCTGGCTGCTCGCCGAGCAGGGCCACGAGACGACGCTCGCGTGCAGAGACCGAGCCCAGGCAGAGGCGATTGTCGCCACCGGCCACAACCCACGCTACCTTCCCTCCGCCCGGCTCGACCGCATAGCGGCGACGACGATCGACGACGCGCCCATCGCCGACTCCGACCTGGCCGTGATCGCGGTCCCGAGCAGCGCCTTCGCCGGTGTCGTCCGCGGGCTGCCAGGGCAATGCCCGGTGCTCAGCCTGACGAAGGGCCTCGACCCGGATACCGGCCGACGGCTGTCCACGCTTGTCGAGGACCGGCCTGTGGCGTGCCTCTCGGGGCCGAATTTCGCGGAGGAGATCGCCGCCGGGCTGCCGGCTGCCACGGTGATCGCGAGCGAGGACGAGGCGCTCGCAATCCGCCTGCAGGATGAGATCAACACGCCGACGTTCCGCGTCTACGTGAACACGGACGTTGCCGGCGTCGAGTTCTGCGGCGCCGCGAAGAACGTCATCGCGCTCGCCGCGGGAGGTGTCGACGGCCTCGGGCTGGGCGACAACGCGAAGGCAGGCGTGATCACGCGCGGAGTCGCCGAGATGGCGAGGTTGGGGCAGGCGGCCGGCGCCCGCGTGGAGACGTTCGCGGGGCTGGCCGGCATGGGCGACCTCATGGTTACCTGCTGGAGCAAGCTCGGCCGCAATCGTCGTGCCGGCGAGCTCATCGCCCAGGGGCGGAAGGCAGAGGAGGCGGCGGCGGAGATCGGCCAGGTCGTGGAGGGGCTCAACACCGCGCCACCGCTGCGCGATCTCGCGCGCAGGCTCTCGGTCGACCTTCCCATCACCGAGGCCGTCTGCTCAGTGCTCGGCGGCGAGAGCCTGACCGACCTCGTCGGTTCGATCATGGGCAGGAAGCCTCGCTCGGAGTAGATAGGCTTCGCGGCCGATGTCCGCACGTTCATACGTCTTCACATCAGAGTCGGTCACCGAGGGCCACCCCGACAAGGTCGCCGACCAGATCTCCGACTCGGTGCTGGACGCCGTGCTCGCCGAGGATCCGCAGGGCCGGGTCGCCTGCGAGACACTCGTCACGACCGGGCTCGTCATGGTTGCGGGCGAGATCTCGACCGCGACGTACGTCGACGTGCCGCGGCTCGTGCGCGACCGGATCGCCGAGATCGGCTACACGCACCACGAGCTTGGGCTCGACGCCGAGACCTGCGGCGTGATCACGTCCATCCAGGAGCAGTCGCCGGACATCGCCCGAGGCGTGGACGAGGCCTATGAGGTGCAGCACGATCACTCCGTGGACGATCTGGACTTGGTCGGCGCCGGCGACCAGGGAATGATGTTCGGCTACGCCTGCCGCGAGACGCCGCAGCTGATGCCGCTGCCGATCACGCTCGCGCACGCCATCTGCCGCCGTCTGGCCGAGGTGCGTAAGGCCGGCACGCTGGACTATCTCCGCCCCGACGGCAAGGCGATGGTCACGGTGCGCTACGAACAGGACGAGCATGGGCGGTCCCGCGCCGTCGAGATCGATCGCCTGCTCGTCGTCAGCCAGCACGCAGACGGCGTCGACGGCCAGTCGCAGATCAAGCCGGACATCATCGAGCACGTGCTCCACCCGATCCTCCCGCGCGAGTTCTACGACGAGGCACGGCTGGGAGAGGACGGGTTCGTGCTGGTCAATCCCACCGGCAAGTTCGTCGTGGGCGGCCCGAAAGCCGACACCGGGCTGACCGGCCGGAAGATCATCGTCGACTCGTACGGCGGCGCCGCGCGCCAGGGCGGCGGCTGCTTCTCGGGCAAGGATCCGACGAAGGTCGACCGCTCGGCCGCGTACGCGACGCGCTACGTGGCCAAGAACCTCGTCGCCGCGGGCCTTGCAGACCGCTGCGAGCTCGAGGTGGCGTACGCGATCGGCGTGGCGCACCCCGTCTCCGTCACCGTCGAGTGCTTCGGCACCGAGGCCATCCCCGTGGATCGGATCGAAGCGCTCGTCAGCGAGCATTTCGACCTGCGTCCCGCCGCCATCATCCGGGACCTCGATCTCACGCGCCCGATCTACGCGAAGACGGCGGCGTACGGCCACTTCGGCCGGGATGACGACGACTTCACGTGGGAGCGCACCGATCGGGCCGATGCACTGCGCGAGGCCGCCGGCCTTGCGACCGCGATCGCCTAGTCCACTTCGGTTCGCCGGTAGCGGTAGGTAGCCGCCAGGAAGCCGGCTACCGCGACGAGCGGCAAGATGACGAAGCCGGCCGTAGCAGAGCCCGCGGTCACGGAGACGTCGACATCGCCGGCGGTGGAGAGGATGGAGCCCGCCCAGCCCACGACCGTGAAGCGGGCGACGCCGCTCGAGATGTTCGCGACGAGGTTCTCCCACAGCAGCACGAACGCAAGCCCCCACCAGACGGCGCGCCGGAACCAGATGCCGGCGGCCACGAACAGCGCCGAGTACGCCAGCGCGGCCAGCAGCGCGGCGGCGAGCGCCGCCGAGGCCACCTCGCCTTCGCCGGCGACGACAGCGGACACGGCAACGGGCACGACGGCGAGTGGCACGACCACGGTCGCAGTTGCCAACACGGCGGCGAGCGGCAACTCCCAGCGCGGCACGGGCTTCAGCCAGAGGTAGACGAGCAGCCGGTCCTCTATCAGATCGCCGATGGCGGCCGTGCCGAGCCAGAGCGTCGCCAGCGGCACGAGCACGGCAAAGCCATACGAGGACACGGCGTCCGTCGCCGCCTGCGCGGGATCGTCATCCAGCCCGGCGAACGCGCCAAGGGCGATGGACAGCGCGCCGAGTGCGGCGATCCCCAGGACGCGGCCGAGGGTGACCTGCGTGCGCAGCACGAGCCGGTACAGAGCGACGAGCACCGTCCAGTTGCCCGGACGCTCCGCGACGGCGGCCGTGCTCACCGCTGCACCACGTAGCGAAAGACTCCTTCGAGGTCCGCATCGAGCGACTTCACCTCGAGCAAGCGGGCGCCGAGGTCGCGCGCAGTAGGCGCGATCGCGTGCGCCAGTGCCTTCGCGTCGGGCGTGTCGAGCTCCAGCACGTCGTCTCCGTCCAGCCTGATGCCGACCGCGGTGCCGGACTGCACGAGCGCCGCCGCCAGCTCCCGTGGCCGGTCGGTGCGAACCCGCACTCGCAGCGGCCGGTCGTCCATCAGCGCACGCAGCTCGTGGAAGTCGCCCGTCGCCGCGAGCCTACCCTGCGACATGACGAGCACCCGCGAGCCGAGCCGCTCCACCTCTTCGAGCACGTGGCTCGAGACGATCACGCACCGGCCTTCGTTGCCGAGGCTCCGAAACAGCTCCACCATGCTGGCACGCTGGCGCGGGTCGAGGCCGGTCAGCGGCTCGTCCAGCAGCAGCACCGGCGGGTCGTGAATGAGCGCCTGCGCGAGCTTGACGCGCTGACGCATCCCTCTCGAGTATGTCGTGAGCTTGCGCCGGTCGTCAGGGTCGAGCTCGACCACTGCGAGCACGCGTGCCGCCTCGGCGTCGGGTTGCCGGAGCCCCTGGAGCTTCGCAATCAGGCCGACGAACTCGCGCGCCGTCAGCCGCTCGAACACGCTCTCCTGCTGCGGCACGAGGCCGATGGAGCGCGAGGCCTCCGTATCTGCCCGTGGATCCCTCCCGAGCACTCGTACCGTGCCCCGCGACGGCTGCGCGAGCCCGGCAGAGCATCCGCAGCATGGTGGACTTGCCGGCGCCGTTGGGCCCGAGCAGCGCGGTCATGCCAACACCGACCTCGAAGCTCACCTCGGAGACCGCGACCTTCGCTCCGAACCACTTGGAGACGCCCTCGGCCGCCACGCGAGCGTCAATGCTCACTTGACGTCCTCCAATCGCCGGTAGCGGAGCCAGCAGATGCCGAGGCAGGCGATCACGGTGGCGAAGAAGCCAAGCGTGACGATGCCGGTAGAGAGCTTCTCGACTGGGCCTCCGTCTTCGGGGTCCTCGCCGAAGATCCGGTAGGAGAGATCGCCCACGACGAGCGGGAAGCTCAGCAGGTCGAGCTCGTTCGGCGCGCCGGCGCTGTCGATTGCCGGGCGGATGATCGAAGCAGGCACGATCAGCACGAGCACCGTGGCGATGGCGGCAGCCGCGCGTCGCGTCGTGAAGCTCGACACGGCCATGGAGAGCGCCGTGTACAGCAGCGCGATGACGATGCCGGAGGCGACGATCTGGAGGAGCTGCTTCGGCGTCTCCCCGATGCTCGGGCCGTAGCCGCCGACGAGGAAGCTGATGAGCACGAAGAGCAATGGGCCGACCGTGATCAGGAGCATGACGGCGAACACGGCCGCCCACTTCGCGGCGAGGTAGCGCGTGCGGTCGAGCGGTCCGGCGAGGTAGAGGCCGAGCAGGCCTGAGCGGCGGTCTGTGCAGAGCGCCTCGGGCGCCAGCAAGGCAGCAAAGAGGACGAGCGCGCTTCCCGTGAAGAACCCGTAGTCGCCGTACGAGATGAGGTCGTTCTCGGCGACGGCGTCTGCAAGCCCGGCGACTGCAACCGAGATAAAGGCGGGGACAAACGCGATCACCAGCGTGATCGCCGGCAGCACCTTGTGGCGCCCGCCTCGCCCGATGCCGAGGATGCGCTTGGCCGTGAAGACTCCGAGCGTGAACATTGCGGCCGCCGGCCGCCTGCGCACACCGTCGTATGCGCGGTAGCCGAGGTCGAAGAGCTGAGCGTCCTGTCCTGTGCTCACGCACCGGCTCCGAGGTAGACGTCTTCGAGCGTCCGCCCGCGCGGCTCGAGGCGTCGCAACCCGACGCCGAGCTCGGCCACTGCGTCGCGCACGGCGTCGTACATGCCGTCCTCTCCGCTGACGAGCACGACGGCTCCGTCGACCGTTGCGGTGAGCCCCTGGGTCGCCAGCAGCGCCGCGAGCTCTTCGGCTTTGTCGTCCACCTCCACGACGAGCCCCTCGGGGCCGCGCCGCAGTTCGTCGAGGCGACCCTCCCGCACGACCGTGCCTCCTTCCACGATGACCACGGCGTCGCAGATCCGCTCGACTTCCTCGAGGTGATGGGACGAGACGACGATGTGCATGCCGAACTCGGTGCCGATGCGGCGGATGAGGTCGAGCATCTCGGTGCGCTGCACGGGATCGAGGCCGTCCGTGGGCTCGTCGAGCAGGACCAGCTCGGGATCGTGGGCGATGGCCGCCGCGAGCTTCACGCGCTGTCGTTCGCCCGTGGACATCGTCGCCGCGGGCCTGAAACGCTCCTCGCCGAGCCCGACGAGCCACAGCGCGTCGTTCGAGCGCTGCATCGCCGTGCGCGCCGGCAAGAGGTGCATCTCGCCGAGATGGCGCACGAAGTCGGCCGCCGTCAGCTCGGGAGGCAGGTCGTGGTGCTCAGGCGCGTAGCCGATGCGGATGCGCGTCTCGATTCCGGCCACCGTCGGGTCGCGGCCGAGCACGGTGAGCTCCCCGCCGTCTCGCATGCGGAGCCCGAGGACGAGCGAGAGAAACGTCGTCTTCCCGGCACCGTTCGAGCCGAGCAGGCCCGTGATGCCGGTACCGATCTCCGCGTCGAGGCTCGAGAGCGCGACGGTGCTGCCGTAGCGCTTGGTCAGCCCGCGTGCCGAGATCACCGGTGTCACGGCGCGATGATCAGTGCGGCCGCACGAAGAGGCCCTCGGCGGCTGCCTCGCCGACGGCTCGTTCGACGCCGTCCACCGTCACCGCCATATGGCCCGAGGGGCCGTGGACCGAGCGGACGTCGACAGTCGATCCCGGGACGAGCCCTTCCGAGTAGAACCAGTGGAGGAGCTCGCCATCGTGCTCGGCCAGCCTCACGACGGTCGCTCGCTGCCCTTGCTCGAGCCCGGACAGCGAGATGAGCTCCTGGTTCTCCGCGTGCTCGACGGCGGTGTCCACCGGCCAGCCGTGGGGGCAACGGTCCGGGCGGCCGAGCCGCTCGTTGATGCGCTCGATCATGTCGTCCGTGAACGTGTCCCCGAGCTCGTCAGCCTGGACGTGGGACTCCTCCGGCGTGTAGCCCATGAAGTCGGTGAGGAAGCGCTCGATGATGCGGTGCTTGCGGACGACCTTCTCGGCGCGTTCGATGCCGGCGTCGGTGAGGATCGCCTCTTTCTGCTCCCCGCGCTCCACGAGGCCTTCAGCCTCCAGGCGCTTCAGCATCTCGCCTGCGGAGGCGCGGGAGACACCGAGCATCTCCGCGACGCGCGCCGCGATGGCCGATGACCCGGTGGACGGGTGGTACTCGCCGATCGGGAAAGCCAGGAAGTAGATCGTCTCCAGGTAGTCGTCGACCGAGTGACCCGCCATCTCCACCTCTCGCTTGACGCCGCGCGCTCGATGGCAATATAGTCCTGGCCTCGTGTAAGGCAGACCTTACATCGATTGAAAGGACCACCTCGCCTTGAGCTCGACGCAGATCCTCGTACTCGGCGCCCTTGCCGGCCTGACGATCTTCATCGGCCTTCCGCTGGGGCGGCTTCGCTCCCCCGACGTACGCCTCAAGGCGGCCCTGAGCGGCATGGCGACGGGCATTCTCCTCTTCCTGCTCTACGACGTGCTGGCCCACGGGATCGTGCCGGTGGAAGAGGCGTTGGATGAGGCTGTGGACGCAGGCGGCTCGTGGCTCGAGTTCACGTGGCTGGCAGCGCTGTTCGCTCTCGGCGCGGCCGCCGGGCTCTTGAGCCTCGTCTACTACGACGGTTGGATCGGTGCCAAACGGCGCAAGAACATGCTCGGCCCGGGTGCTGCATCGGCGGCCGAGTTCGAAGCGGGCCGCCCTGTCGGTCTGACGTCCGCAGCCTGGCTCGCACTGATGATCGCTACCGGCATCGGCCTCCACAACTTCTCCGAGGGCCTCGCCATCGGACAGTCGGCGGCCGCCGACGAGGTGACGCTCGCGCTGACGCTCGTGATCGGGTTTGCCCTCCACAACGCGACCGAGGGCTTCGGCATCGTCGCTCCGCTCTCCGGCTCCGCGGAGCGGCCGACCTGGCGCTTCTTGTTCCTGCTCGGAGTCATCGGCGGCGGCCCGACGTTCCTCGGCACGCTCATCGGTCAGGCCTGGACGAGCGACGCGCTCTCGGTCGCGTTCCTGGCGCTGGCCGCCGGCTCGATCCTCTACGTCATCATCGAGCTCGCCAACGTCAACCGCCAGCTCGGGCACAAGCTGCTCGTGTCCTGGGCGTTGCTGGGCGGCCTCTTCCTCGGGTTCGCCACTGACTTCGTTCTCGAGGCCGTCGGCGGCTAGCCCTAAGGTGGGCCGGTGCGGTATGCATCGGTCTACCCGCTCGTCACTACCCGTGCGCTCGCGCGGCCGTTCACGTACGAGGTCGAGGAGGGCGTGGGCAAGGGAGCCGTGGTCTCGATCCCGCTGGGGCGCTCGCGCGTCCGCGGAGTCGTGGTGGGGGAGGAGTCGTCGGCGCCCGAGGGCGTCCGGACCGTGCCTGTCTCCGGCGTCGTCGACGAGGTGTCGACCGCGCTCGTCGATCTCGCGCTGTGGATAGCCGAGTACTACGGCTCGACGCCAGCACGCGCGCTCGCGCTCGTCGCGCCGCCGCTTCGGGCGCGGCGAGGTGAGCGGCGCCGGCCGGCCGAGTCCTACGCGCTGACCGGAGAGGGCCCGCCGATCGCGCTGAGCCCGCCACAGGAGGTGGCGCTCGGGCGCATCGAGGAATCGATGGCGGCCGGCGGCGGCCACTTCCTCCTGCACGGCGAGACGGGCAGCGGCAAGACCGAGGTCTACCTGCGCGCGTGCGCGGCTGCGTTGGAGCGCGGAAGAGACGCGATCGTGCTCGTCCCCGAGATCGCGCTCACACCACAGACCGTCGGGCGGTTCCGCGCCCGCTTTGGTGAGCTCGTGGCGGTGATCCACTCGGGCCTGACGGAAGCCGAGCGCCGTGACGAGCGCGAGCGGATCGCGGCCGGCGAGGCGCGCATCGTCGTCGGCGCGCGCTCCGCGATCTTCGCTCCAGTCCGCAGCCTCGGCGTCGTCTGCGTAGACGAGGAGCACGACTCTTCCTACAAGCAAGAGTCCGATCCACGTTATGACGCGCGCACCGTGGCGGCGAAGCGGGCGGCGCTCGAGGGGGCCGTTGCCGTCTACGGGAGCGCGACACCCCGGCCCGAGAGCTGGGCGAGGCTCGAGAGGCTCGAGCTCGGCAGCAGGTTGGGAGTAGAGCTGCCCGGCGTGCGCATCGTCGACATGCGCCGAGAGGCGGCGTACCCGTTGTCCGGCGAACTCGTCGCCGCCCTGGAGGGCGTCGCCGAGCGCCGGAGGCGCGCGATCGTTCTTCTCAACCGCCGCGGAGTTGCGCCGGCCGTCCATTGCCGGTCCTGTGGCGCGACGATTCGCTGCGAGGACTGTGACGTCGCGCTCGTCCTTCATCGCGACGACGTGTTGCGGTGCCATCACTGCGGACGGTCTCGAACCGCGCCCGAGCTCTGCGGCGCTTGCGGCTCGCCCGAGCTGATGCGGATCGGCGCCGGTACGCAGAAACTCGAGTCGGAGCTGGCACGGCTCGTGCCGGGGCTCGAGCGCATCCGGCTAGACGCGGACACTGCATCGAAACCGGCGGCGCTGGCGGCAGCGCTCGAGCGCTTCCGGCGCACGGAAGGCGCAGTCTTGCTCGGCACGCAGATGGTCGCCAAGGGTCATCACTTCGCCGGTGTCGAGCTGGCGGCAGTCGTGGACGCGGACCTCGGTCTCGGGTTGCCGGACTTCCGTGCCGAGGAACGGACGTTCCAGCTCGTTACGCAGCTGGCCGGTCGCTCCGGGCGCGACGCGCCGGGCCGTGTGATCGTGCAGACGTTTCAGCCGGATGCCTCCGCACTCGCGTTCGCGGCGCGTCACGATGTGGCCGGATTCTTGGCGGCGGAGCTCGAGCGGCGAGAGGCGCTCGGCTATCCGCCTTTTCGTCACGTCGTCCGCGTGCTCGTCTCCGGGCGTTCGGCAGATGGCCCGTTGCGTGCGCTCACGGAGCTCAAGTCCCGTCTGGCGAGTGAGGACATCGTCGGGCCTGCCCCGCTGCTGCGTCTCCGCGGCCGGTACCGCGCCCAGTTGATCGCGAAGACAGGCTCGCCGCGCGGTGTGGCCGGGCAGGCGGGTAGATGGCTGGCGGCTGCGTCGACGTCGATGCGCAAGGCCGGCCTGTCGGCGTCGGTCGACGTCGATCCGCAGAGCTTCTAGACGGCGTCCCACTGCGACGAATTTGTCGCAGTCTTGGCACACACGAGCACGAACTTCCTCAGTACGCTGAAATCGGGAGGAGGCATGGGGTGGCCCCGAGACCGCGGAGTACACTGGCGCCGTGGCGACCGAGCCAGACATAGTGCCGGCCGACGAGGCCGAGGCAGGCGAAGAGGAGGAGGAACAACCGGATCCCGAGCGCGAAGCTCGGAAGCTCGTCGCGATCGCGCAGATCCGCCAGTACCCGGATCCTGTTCTCCGCATGCAGGCGAAGGAGGTCGAGTCGTTCGACGGCGAGCTCGACCAGCTCGTGCAGCGCCTGACGGCGATCATGGAGGGCGCTGCCGGGGCGGGCCTCGCCGCGACGCAGGTTGGCGTGCTGCGACGCGTGTTCGTCATGCGCACGACGGACGAGGGCGAGACCGTGGCGCTCGTCAACCCCGAGCTCGTCGCGCACGGCGAAGAGCTGGAAACGGATGACGAAGGCTGCCTCTCCCTCCAGGGCTTGCTCGTGCCGGTCGAGCGGCCGACCACGGTGACGGTGTCCGCGAAGGATCCCACCGGGGCGCCTGTCTCCCTCGAGCTCGAGGGTTTTGCGGCTCGCGCGGCCCAGCACGAGCTCGACCACCTGGACGGCGTGCTCATGATCGACCGCGCGACGGATGAGGCCCGGCGAGAGGCCATGGCCACCTTGCGTCGCAGGCCGGTACCCGCCGCCCGCATCTGAAATGGCTCCCATCGGGTTCGCCGCGACGGCACCTTTCGGTGCGGACGTCCTCGAGCGCCTCTCAGCACGGCACGAGATCTCGTTCTGCCTGACACGCCCGGATCGTCCTGCCGGCCGCGGCCGGCAACTCGACGCGACGCCCGCGAAGGTCGCGGCCGAGCGGCTCGGCATTCCGGTGCTGCAGCCGGAGCGCCTCGACGAGAGGATCGACCTGCCCTCGAACCTGATCGTTACGTGTGCCTACGGGGCCATCGTCCCCCCGGCGCTCCTCGACCGACATCTCTGGCTCAACGTCCACCCGTCACTGCTGCCCCGGTGGCGCGGAGCGGCGCCCGTCGAGCGCGCCATCATGGCGGGCGACGCCGAGACCGGCGTGACGATCATCAAGCTTGTCGAGGAGCTCGACGCCGGCCCGATCGCGGCGCAGCAGGCGTTCCCGATCGCCCCCGACGATGATGCCGGGGCCGTGTACGAGCAGGCGGCCGCCGTCGCCACCGACCTGCTGGAGCAGGCGCTCGTCGAACCAAGCTTCAGTCCCCAGCCGGACGAGGGCATGACCTACGCCGAGAAGCTCTCCGCCGCCGATCGCGAGCTTGATCCAGAGGCACCGCCGGAGGAGAGCCTGCGCCGCATCCGCGCCTTGTCACCGCACATCGGCGCCCGGACCGACCTGGACGGCCGTCGCATGACCATCTGGAAGGCCAAAGTGGAGGAACGGGCGCCTGGTGCCCGAGGTCGTCCAGGCCGAGGGGCGCCTGCGCATGGCGTACGACGACTTCCTTCGCGGCCTGCGGTCGTGAGCACTGTTTCACCCGCCCGGCGCGCGGCGTACGAGGTCGTGCGACGCGTGTTCGAGCACGAGGCGTATGCGGACCGTGCATTCGCCACCGCCGCGGAGTCGCTCGACGAGCGCGATCGCGCGCTAGCTCAGCGCATCGCCTACGGGACCGTGCAGCGCGTTCGCACGCTTGATCACGGCATCGAGACTCTGGGCCGCCGTCCCGTACGCAAGCTCGATGCGCCCGTTCTGGCCGCGCTACGGATCGGCGCGTACCAGCTCGCGTACCTCGACGCTGTGCCCAGCCACGCAGCGGTGAACGAGAGCGTCGAGCTCGTCCGCCGCGCGCACCTCGAGCGCGCCGTGGCGTTCACGAATGCCGTCATGCGCCGTCTCTCGGAGGGGCTGCGAGAGCTCATCGACTCGCTGCCGGAAGGCCCGCTGAAGCTCTCGTACCCCGACTGGGTCGCCGAGGTCTGGGAACGTGACCTGGGTTGGGATCAGGCGATTGCGCTCATGAACGCCCAGAACGAGCCGCCGGAGACGACGGTTAGGGTCGTTCGCGGCGAGCTCGACGGCGAGCAGACTGACGTGCCGGGCGTGCTCCGGGTACAGCGTGTGGACCCGGTGGCACTCGCAGAGGGTCGTGTCTGGCCGCAGAGCAGGGGATCGGCTCTTGCCGGGCTCGCAGTTGGCTCTCGCGATGGGGAACGGACGCTCGACCTCTGCGCCGCGCCCGGTGGCAAGGCGACGCAGCTGGCAGGCGAGGTCGTCGCGGTCGACAAGCATCCGGGTCGGGCCCGCGAGCTCGAGGAGAACGTGGCCCGGCTTGGCGCTACGAACGTTCGCGTCGTCTGCGCGGACGCGCTGGACTTGCCGGCCGACTTGACCGGGTTCGACAGAGCGCTCGTCGACGCCCCTTGCTCGGGGCTCGGCGTGCTGAATCAGCGACCGGATCTCCGCTGGCGAGCCGAGCCGCTGCCCGACCTACAGCTCGCCCTCCTGCGTGCGGCCGTCGCGCGCGTCAAGCCCGGTGGCACGATTGTCTATTCCGTCTGCACGATCAACACGGACGAGAACGAGGCGATCGTCGATGCGTCGGGCCTGGCGGTGGAAGACCTCGGCGCTGAGTGGCCCAGGTTTCGCCACCCCAGGCGGCCCGAGTACCTGCTCACGCTCCCGCACGTTCACGGGATGGCCGGCGTTCTTCGTCGCGCGGCTGACGACCTAGGATCAGAGAGTGGACGAGCAGCTGCGCCGGGCGCTGGAGTTGGCCGAGCGAGGCCGAGGCACGACCCGCCCGAATCCCGTCGTCGGCGCCGTCGTCGTCGGCGACGGAGAAGTCGTGGGAGAGGGTTGGCACGAGCGCGCGGGCGGCCCGCACGCGGAGGTGGTGGCGCTCGCTGCGGCCGGCGAGCGCGCGCGTGGCTCGACGCTGTACGTGACGATGGAGCCGTGCGCGCACCACGGCCGCACGCCGCCGTGCGTCGATGCCGTGCTCGCAGCGGGCGTGGGCAGAGTCGTCGCCGGCAGCCTCGACCCCGGCGTGGACTCGGGTGGCGGGCTGGACCAGCTGCGCGCAGCAGGGCTCGAGGTCGATCTCGTCGATGCGTTCGAAGCGCGGGCACAGAACGAGGCGTGGCGGACGTGGACGACCGAGCGCCGTCCGTTCGTGACCTACAAGGTGGCGGCCACGCTCGACGGACGCGTCACGGTGCCGGGATCGCGCTGGGTGAGCGGGGAGGAGAGCCGGCGCCTCGTGCACGAATTGCGCGCAGGCGTCGACGCCGTCGCCGTCGGCATGGGCACTGTCCGCGCCGACGACCCTCGCCTGGATGCCCGCGGCGTGGACGCCGTGCGGCAGCCGCGGCGGCTCGCCTTCGGTAGCGGCCCACTGCCGGAAGGATCGGAGCTCGAGCAGCACAGCGGCCCGCTTGCCGACGAGCTGGCGGCGCTGGCGCAGGAGGGCGTGCAGTCGCTGTTGCTCGAAGGTGGTGCGACGCTCGCCACGGCCTTCTTCGAGCAGAGCCTCGTCGACAAGCTTCTTGTCTTCGTCGCGCCCCGGCTCTCCGGCTCCGGCCCGGCAATCCTCGGCGAGCTGTCGCAATCCGTGCGGTTGTCGAGGATGGACGTCCAGCGCGTGGGAGATGATGTACTCCTCAGCGCCTATGTCCGCGAGCCCTGAAACCACTCCCGTGCGCCCCGACGACGAGATCGTCACTTTGCTCTCCGAGTGGCTGGCCTTTGGCGCCGGCGCGGAAGAGCTCCGTAGAAGGCTGCTGGAGATCGACAGAAGCGGCCTCGACGGCGAGGCGGCCGACGCGGTTCACGACCTGCTCGATGAGCTCGGTACGAAGTCTTCGAACGGGCACGGGCACCTCGAGCGACTCGTGCGCGAGACCCTCGACGCGGTCGCACTCGGCTAGCTACACCACGCTGATCTAGCCTGTCAGCGTGTTCACCGGCATCGTTCGCGAGCGCGGCCGCGTCGCGTCCTTCGACGGCGCGCGGCTCGTGCTCGAGACCTCGTTGCAGGCGGCCGTGGGCGACTCGATTGCCGTCGACGGCGTGTGTCTGACAGTGGTCGCTGGGGACGAGGTGACGCTGGAGTTCGACGTCGTGCCCGAGACGCTCTCGCGCTCGACGCTGGGCAAGCTGGCGACGGCGGCGGTCGTCAACGTCGAGCCGGCGCTCCGCGTGGGCGAGGAGCTCGGCGGCCACATGGTCCAGGGTCACGTGGACGGCGTCGGCCGCGTGCGCGAGGTCGAGCCCGAGGGCGATGGTCGGCGCATGTGGATCGAGGCTTCGCCAGACGTCCTGCGCTTCTGCGTGGAGAAGGGCTCGATCACCGTCTCGGGCGTCTCCCTGACAGTGGCCGACCTCGAGGACGGCGCCTTCGCCGTTGCCCTGGTGCCCCACACGCTCCACGAGACCACGCTGGGCGAGCTCGGGCCCGGCGACGACGTGAACGTCGAGGTTGACGTGATCGGGAAGTACGTCGAACGTCTACTTCAGCCGCCCGGCTACGCTTCCCGGGATGGCGACCCTGGCTGAGACGCGCACGGCGCCTTTCGCCACGATCGAGGAGGCGATCGAGGACATCCGCGGCGGGAAGTTCGTGGTCGTCGTCGACGCGCC
This sequence comes from uncultured Actinomycetes bacterium, assembly GCA_963711315.1. GTDB lineage: Bacteria > Actinomycetota > Thermoleophilia > Gaiellales > Gaiellaceae > PALSA-612. The sequence goes on along the minus strand of CAVQDQ010000003.1, from coordinate 191,645 downwards.
CGACCGAGAGAACGAGGGCGACCTGACGATCGCGGCGGAGCTCGCGACGCCGGACGCGGTGAACTTCATGGCAACGCATGGGCGCGGCCTGATCTGCCTGTGCCTCACCGAGGACCGCTGCGACGAGCTCGGGCTACACGTGCTCGCGTCGAGCCGCGAATCACGCCACGGAACGGCGTACACGAACCCGATCGACGCCCGCGAGGGCATCTCCACCGGCGTGTCTGCTGCAGACCGCTCGCACACGATCATGCACGCCGTCGATCCCGCGGCCGGCCCCCACGACTTCATCGAAGGCGGCCACGTCCAGCCACTGCGCGCCCGCTCGGGCGGCGTCCTGCAGCGCGCAGGTCAGACCGAAGCCGCCGTGGATCTCGCCCGGCTCGCCGGCCTCCAGTCCGCTGGCGTCGTCTGCGAGATCATGAAGGACGACGGAACGATGGCTCGCGTCCCCGACCTCGTGGACTACTGCGAGCGGCACGGGCTGAAGCTCGTCACCATCGCCGACCTCATCGAATACCGCCGCCGTACGGAGAAGCTCGTCGAGCGCGTGAGCTCGGTGAGGCTGCCCACCGAGTACGGCGAGTTCACCGCCGTCGCCTTCCGCGAGACGCTGACCGGGAAGCACCACGTCGCTCTCGTCAAGGGGGAGGTCGACGGCCACGACGACGTGCTCGTCCGCGTGCACTCCGAATGCCTCACGGGCGATGTCTTCCACTCGTTGCGCTGCGACTGCGGCGAGCAGCTGGAGCTCGCCATGAGCCAGATCGGCGCCGATGAGCGAGGCGTGCTGCTGTACATGGGCCAGGAGGGCCGCGGCATCGGCCTGCTCAACAAGCTGCTCGCGTACGAGCTCCAGGAGCAGGGACTCGACACGGTCGAGGCGAACGCCGAGCTCGGCTTCCCGGCGGACTCGCGCGAGTACGGAATCGGCTACCAGATCCTGTCCGATCTCGGCCTGACGTCGATCCGGTTGCTGACGAACAACCCCCGGAAGATGGAGGGCATCGAGTCCTACGGGCTGACAGTCACGCAGCAGTTGCCGATCGAGACCACGCCGAACGTCGAGAACCGTCGCTATCTTGCCGCGAAGCGTGACAAGCTTGGCCATGTGCTGCACCACCAGGATCTGAAGTTCGAGCGATGACGAGCGGCCCCGACATCAGCAGCTACGACCCCTTCGAGGACACGGGTGACTGGCCGTTCCGAGATGCTCCACCGAAGCCCGAGCGGGACGTCGCGCCGGAGCCTGAGCCGGAGCCTGCGGAGCCCCAGGTTTTCGAGAACACTGAGCTCTCGGCGCCGATCGACGAGGAAGAGGCACAGGACGGGGAGCCGTTGCCGATGTCCGTCGAGGCTGCCGTAGAAGACGAGCCCGAGCCCGACCCCGACGCCGTCGAGGCGGTCGCGGTCGTCGAAGAGGTCGCGGAGGCCGAGGTGGTCGTCGAGGACGAGCCCGCGCTCGAGGAAGAGCCGATCGTCGAGGAGGACGAGGCTTTGCTTCCCGCCGTCCCCGCAGAGGACGCGGCGGCCGTCCAACACGCACCCGGGGAGCTGTTGATACCGCCGGGCGTCGAGGTGCTCGCAGGCGGGCCCCACGGCTTTCGTCGGAACGTCGCCGTCGTCGTCAGCCGCTTCAACGGCGACATCACGACGGGCCTGCTGAACAGCGCGCTGACGGCACTTCGTGACTGCAACGTCGGCGACGACGCCATCACCGTCGTGCCGGTGCCCGGCGCGTTCGAGCTGCCGCTGACGGCGCTCGCGCTCGCGAAGACGCGCCGCTATTCGTGTGTCGTCGCGCTCGGCTGCCTCATTCGCGGAGAGACGCCGCATTTCGATCTCATCGCGAGCGAGGCGGCGAGCGGGCTCCAGCTGGCGGCGATCGAGACCGGCATCCCCGTCGCGTTCGGCGTGATCACGACCGAGACGCGCGAGCAGGCGGAGGAGCGGATCGACCGCGGCGGCGAGGCTGCCCGCACAGCGCTCGAGATGGCGGATCTCTTCTCACACGTGCGGACGAGCGCCGCCGCCTCGTAGGTACACTCCTCAGTCGCTCATGGCAAAGATTTGCTCAGTCTGCGGGAAGAAGCCGGGGTTCGGCCACAGCCGGAGCCACTCGATGGTGGCGACGAAGCGGCGCTTCGACCCGAATCTCCAGCGCGTGCGCGTCCTCGTTGACGGCACAGCAAAGCGTGCGTACGTCTGCACGCGCTGCCTGCGCTCCGGCGCAGTCCAGAAAGCCGTCTAGCCTCCGGGCGGCCTTGTCGCCGCTCGACTAACCTCCGCGCGTGGCCGACGCCGTTCCAGGCGAGATCACGATCACCACGGATGCCATCGCGCAGCTGGCGGGCCTCACCGCCGCCGAGTGCTACGGCGTCGTCGGCGCTCAGCCAAAAGGTGGCCGGCTACGGCGGCTCGTCTCACGCGACAAGCCCGAGCTCGGCGTCGAGGTCGTGCGCACACCCGACGGGCTCGTCATCACGCTACGAGTTGTGGTCGAACATGGGCTCAATCTCGCCGAGGTGGCATCGACCGTACGCTCGCACGTCGGCTACGAGGTCTCGCGCCTGACGGGAATCCCGACGGTGTCGGTCGACGTTCTGATCGCAGACGTCCGGACGTCGACATGAGCGAGCTCGCCGAGCTGCGGAGGCTCGTCGGTGCGGCCGCGGCCTCGCTCGATGCCAGCCGCGGTCGGATCGACGACCTCAACGTCTACCCCGTGCCCGACGGCGACACGGGAACGAACATGGCGCTGACGATGCGCGCCCTCGTGGAGGCGCTCGACGGTGCGTCGGACACTCCTCGCCCGGCGCTGGCACACACGGTCACGCGCGCGACGCTCATGGGCGCCCGCGGCAACTCCGGGGTCATCCTCTCGCAGATCGTCCGCGGCGCGGCCGAGGTGCTCGGATCCGCCGAGAGGCTCGACTCTCCAACCGTCGCGGAAGCATTGCGTGCGGCGAGCGACGTTGCCTACCGCGGAGTCCGACAGCCGGTGGAGGGCACGATCCTCACGGTCATCCGGGAGATGGCGGAGGAAGCCGAGGCCCAGGCGGCGTCCGGCCTGGCCCCAGGCGAGCTGTTGCAGGCCGTGCTGGCCAGGGGAGAGGCTGCGCTCGCGCGTACCCCGGAGTTGCTCGACGTCCTGCGGGACGCCAACGTCGTCGACGCGGGCGGCGCCGGCCTCGTCGAGATCATGCGCGGGCTGGTCGCGGCAGTCACCGGCGAGGAGCTCGTCGCGCCTGTGCCTGCTCTCACGGGCGAGCTCGGACTGGAGGCGATCCATCGCGAGCTCTCGGAGTTCCGCTACTGCACGGCCTTCCTGGTGGAGGGGACCGGTCTCGACGGCGCCGCGCTCGAGCGGGAGCTGGAGGAGCTTGGCGACTCGCTGCTCGTTGTGGGGGACTCGTCTGCGCTGAAGGTGCACGTGCACACCGACGACCCTGGGGCGGCGTTGAGCCTCGGCACGACTCGCGGGGCGATCTCCGGCGTGGAAATCGCAGACATGCACGTTCAGACGGCGGAGCGCGAGGAGCGGCTGACGGTCGTCGCCGCCGCGCCGGCCTCGAGCAACCGCCTCACGGACGTCGTCGCCGTCGTGGCGGGTGACGGAAACCGCCGTCTCTACGAGAGCCTCGGCACGGTGCAAATCGTCGAGGGCGGCCAGTCGATGAACCCCTCGACGGCGGACATCATCGATGCCATCGAGGCTACGGAAGCGCCGGAGGTCATCGTGCTGCCGAACAACGGCAACGTGATCATGACGGCGGAGCACGCCGCGGCGATCGCAGGGAATGCCCGTGTGGTGGCCACACGGTCGATCCAGGCGGGCCTGTCCGCGCTGCTCGCCTACGACCCGGCGGCAACGGCGAACGAGAACGAGGCGGCGATGCGGGAGGCCATCGGCTCGGTGGCGACGGCAGCCGTGACGACGGCGTCCCGCGACGTCGAGCTGCACGGTCTGGCCATTCGCCAGGGCCAGTACCTCGGCCTGCTCGAGGAAGAGCCGCTCGTAGGCGGTGAGACCTTCGACGAGGTCGCCAACGCGGTCATCGAGGCGCTGCTGTCTTCACCGCACGACACGATGACGGTGCTCACGGGCGCAGATGCTCCCGTCATCGACGACCTGCTCGAGGGCGTCGCCGTACGGCACCCAGACGTGGAGGTTGACGTCCAGCCCGGCGGACAGCCGCACTATCACCTGCTGATCGCCGCCGAATAAGCTCCGCCGAGGGATGGAGCTCACGGCCGAGAACACCGCCGTCGTCGTGGACTCGACGGCCGACTTCCCCGACGCGGCTGACCGGTTCCGAAACTGGCGCGTCGTACCGCTCTACGTGTTGTTCGGCGACGAGAGCTTCCGCGACTACGTCGATCTGCCGCCGGCCGAGTTCTACACACGCCTCCGCGCCTCTTCGGTCATGCCCACGACGTCGCAGCCGACGCCCGGCGACTTCGCAGCCGTCTACGGGGAGCTGGCCGGCTATGAGCGTGTGTACTCGCTCCATCTGTCGGCGAAGTTCTCGGGCACCTGGGAGAGCGCGAAGCTCGGTGCGGGCGAGCACCTAGGAACGCGGATCCGCGTCGTCGACACCGAGTCGGCGTCGTTAGGGATCACGCTGCTCGGCCTCGGTGTCCAGCGGCGCCTCGAGCGCGGCACGACGGACGAGGAGATCGAGGCGCTGGTCGAGGCGTTCAAGCAGGAGACGGGTCTGGTCTTCACCGTCGACACGCTCGAGTTCCTCGCCCGCGGCGGGCGCATCGGCCGAGCTCAGGCATGGGCGGGGGAGCTGCTCTCCATCAAGCCGATTCTCACGATCGACGACGGCGAGATCGTCCCCGTCAAGCGGGTGCGCGGCAACAAGAAGGCCTTCGCCGAGTTCACGAAGACGTTCGAGGGGGCAACGGTCGACCGTCCGTCGCTACGGGTGGCGATCGCGCACGCGGACGCGCCCGACCGCGAGCAGGCGCTGCGGAGCATGGTCAACGACGTCCGGCCAAGCGCTCACATCGAGGCGGCCGGGATGCTCGGGCCCGTCGTCGGCACGCACGCCGGCCCCGGTGCCGTCGGCCTCTTCTGGTTCGACGATCCCTAGGGAGAGCCCAGGCCCAGCCGAACGCCTCCCTAGACTCACGACGGTGACTCGGCTTCCGACCGGGTTCGCCGTGCCGGACCGGCCGGCGAAATGGACGAGGCCGCGCACGTCCTGCCGGCCCGAGGCGCTCGCGCGTCCGCTGGACACCCTGCGCGGTGTCGGCCCAACGGCTGCCCGGCGGCTCGAGAAGCTCGGGCTGGGCACGGTCGACGATCTGCTCGGCCACGCCCCGCGCCGCTACGAGACCGCCGCGCCGGAACGGCGCATCGCCGATCTCCTGGCCGAGGAGGAGGTCGCGATCGCCGGCGTCGTCCGCGACGTGACCGTCCGTCGCCCGCGCAGGCGGCTCGCGATCGTTCGTGCGCGCGTCCACGACGAGTCCGGAGAGGTCGCAGCCATCTGGTTCAACCAGGAGTGGCTGGCGACGAAGCTCGCGCCGGGCACGCCGATTCGCCTGCGCGGGCGCCTACAGCGCGGCGACTTCCAGGTGCGCGCGTACGACCTGGGTGACGCGCTGGCGACGGCGGACTTCGCGCCCGTTTACCCGGCCGGCGAAGAGATGACGCCGCAGCGACTGCGGGCGCTGGTCGACCAGGCGCTGCCCGCTACGCGCTGCGTCACCGATCCACTGCCCGCGGAGCTCGGCCCTCGCCTCGAGTTGCCGCTCAAGGGTGACGCGCTCCACGCCCTCCACCGTCCCCGCTCGCTCGACGAGGCAGAAGCGGCAAGGCGCCGTCTGGCGCTCGAGGAGCTGCTCGTGCTCCAGGTCGGGCTCGCACGACGGCGCCGCGAACGGGAGGACGACGTTGCCCGCGCGCTAGCGCCGCCGGGCGAGCTCGCCGCTGCGCTGAGGGAAGCCTTGCCCTTCAAGCTGACCAAGGCGCAGGAGCGCGTCATCCGCGAGCTCGACGGTGACCTGCAACGCGCCGTGCCGATGGAGCGCCTCCTGCAGGGAGACGTCGGCTCAGGCAAGACGGTGGTGGCCGTCTACGCGCTGCTACGCGCCGTCGAGGCGGGCTACCGCGGCGCGCTGATGGCGCCGACCGAGACGCTGGCAGAGCAGCACTTCCTGACGGTGGAGTCGCTCTGCACACAGCTCGGCGTCACCTGCGGCCTACTGACGAGCTCGGTCGGCAAGCGAGACCGCGAGCGGGCGGCGCAGGCATCTGTGGTCGTCGGTACGCATGCACTCATCCAGGCCGGAGTCGACCTCGGCGAGCTGGCCGTGGCGGTCGTCGACGAGCAGCACCGCTTCGGGGTCGAACAGCGCAAGGCGCTCTCCGCCGGCACGAGGCCACACATGCTGCACATGACGGCCACGCCCATCCCGCGGACGCTCGCGCTGACCGTCTACGGCGACCTGGCCGTGTCCGAGATCGCCGAGCTGCCCGCCGGCCGGCAGCCGATCGTCACGAGCTGGGTGACGGCCGAGCGCAGCTCGGAGGCGTACCGGCGCCTGCGACGGCATCTCGAGGCGGGCAGGCAGGCCTACGTCGTGTGTCCCCTCGTCTCCGAGTCGGTTGCCATCGAGGCACGTGCGGCGGAGCAGGAGGCCGAGCGCCTCCAGCGGGCCGAGCTGCGGGGGTTGCGAGTCGGCTGCATGCACGGCCAACTCCGTCCTGCGGATCGTCGCGAGCTGATGGCGCGCTTCAAGGCGGGAGAGCTGGACGTGCTCGTCGCGACGACCGTGATCGAGGTCGGCGTCGACGTGCCCAACGCGACCATCATGATCGTGCAGGAGGCCGACCGCTTCGGCCTGGCCCAGCTCCATCAGCTCCGCGGCCGCGTGGGGCGTGGGGCGGAGCAGTCGTACTGCCTGCTCGTGTCCCGGCCGAAGGAGGAGCTGACCGAGACGGCGATCGCCCGCCTGGAGGCGCTGGTGGACACGTCCGACGGCTTCCAGCTGGCAGAAGTCGATCTCGAGCTGCGCGGCGCCGGCGAGCTGCTCGGGAGGCGGCAATCCGGCCTCACCGACTTCCGCTACGCCCGTCTCGTCGCCGATCGCCCGCTGCTGGAGCTCGCGCGGGCGGAAGCTGACGCGCTCGCCGACTACGAAGGCCCGTTGAACGATGAGATCGACGCCGTCTTCGGCGACGATCCGTCGACCGCATAGCCTCTCGCCATGCGAATCGTGGCGGGCTCGCGCAAGGGCGCGACGATCCACGCGCCGAAAGGACGCGACACGCGGCCGACATCCGATCGCGTTCGAGAGGCGGTATTCGCGATCCTCGGATCGGTCGAGGGAGCCAACGTGCTCGACCTCTTCGCCGGTTCGGGCGCGCTCGGCCTCGAGGCCCTTTCGCGCGGCGCCGCCAGCGCAACGTTCGTCGAGTCCGATCCCAGCGCCGTCAAGACCATCGAGCGCAATCTCGAGAAGCTCGGCCTGGAAGGCGAGATCGTCCGCTCGGACGCAGCGCGATATGTCGCCAGAACGGACGAGCGCTACGACGTCGTCTTCGTCGATCCGCCTTACGAGATGGTTGAATCCCTGCGCATGCCGCTCGCCGAACACCTGCCTCGCGTGCTCTCCGAGGGCGGCAGCGTCGTCTTCGAGTCCGCGGCTGGGGTGGAGCCGGAGCTGCCTCTCCCTGTGCGCTCCACCCGGCGCCACGGCTCGACACAGCTGACGGTGTTCGACGCGCCATGAGCGCCAGTGCGCCGGTCGTCGCCATCTGCCCGGGCAGTTACGACCCGGTCACGTACGGCCACGTCGACATCATCCGCCGCGCCGCGGAGATCTTCGACCGCGTCGTCGTCGGCGTCGTGCGCGATCCCGCGCACAAGGGCACGATGTTCACGGTCGAGGAGCGGGTCGCGTTCCTGGAAGAGGCGCTGGGCGAGACGAACGTGACGAACGTCGAGGTGGACGTGTTCGCCGAGCTCGTCGTCGAGTTCGCGCGCAAGCACGGAGCGAAGACGATGGTCAAGGGGCTGCGAGCGATCTCGGACTTCGAATGGGAGTTCCAGATGAACCACCTCAACCGCACGCTCGCGCCCGACATCGAGACGCTCTACGTCATGGCCAGCCCGCAGTACAGCTTCGTTTCCTCGAGCGGGGTGAAGGAGATCGCGTCGTTCGGCGGAGCCGTCGACCAGCTCGTGCCACCCGCGGTGGCGCGGCGGTTTCGCGATCTCTTCCCCGAGGGTAGGCCTGGCGCACCGGTAAGCCCCTCTGAGTAGACTGGCGCCCCATGGACGTACTCGTACTCATCGACAAGCTGGACGACGTGGTGCACAACGCGCGCACGGTGCCGCTCACCGACCAGGTGCGGATCGACCGCGAGGAGATCTACGACATCCTCGACCAGATGCGCGCCACGATTCCCGAGGAGATCAAGCAGGCGCGCTGGATCGTCAAGGAGCGCCAGGAGATGCTCGCGGAGGCCAAGCGGGAGTGTGACCGCATGCTCGGCGAGGCTCGCGAGCAGGCGGTGCGCGAGGCTTCGCAGACCGAGATCGTGAAGCTCGCAGAGCGCCAGGCGCAGGACATCATCGACGAGTCGCGGCGCCAGGCTCGCGAGACGAAGCTCGAGATGGAGGACTGGGCCGACAACATCCTCTCCACGCTCGAGGTGAATCTCGAGAAGTTCCTGACGGCCATCCGTCGCGGCCGCGAGCGGCTCCACGAGCGCTCGCAGGAGACCGTCGTCGCCGGCGTCGCCGAGGCTGCCTCGGACGAAGACTCCCAGCTCTAGTCGTAGCCGAGCTGGGCGATCTGGTCTTCGTCCATCCCGAAGTAGTGGCCGATCTCGTGGAGGACCGTGACTCGGATCTCATCCTCGAGCGCCACCGGGTCGGGGAACGACTCCTCGAGGGGTAGCCGGTAGATCGTGATCTGCGCCGGCATGTACGGCTCCTCGGAGAAGAGCCCGAAGATGTCGGGGTCCTCGGGATTCTCGTCCTCGACGACGACGGCGACGTTCTCCATGCGGGCGGCGATCTCGGGGGGCAACGAGTCGAGCGCGCGGCGGACGACGTCCTCGAAGCCCATCTAGCGAATGATCAACGCCAGCAGCGCCTTCTGCGCGTGCAGGCGGTTCTCGGCCTGATCCCAGACCGCCGATTGCGGCCCGTAGAGCAGGTCTTCGGAGATCTCCTCGCCGTAATGCGCGGGCAGGCAGTGGAGGACGACTGACTCCGGCGCGGCCAGCGATACGAGGTCCGTGTCGAGTGTGAAGCCGCGGAAGTCCTCGAGTCGCCGGGCGCGTTCTTCTTCCTGGCCCATGCTCGTCCACACGTCGGTGTAGAGGACGTCGGCGCCGGTTGCCGCCGCGCGCGGGTCGTTCGTCACCTCGACCCAGTCGAGCGGCGGCTCGTAGCCGGGCGGCGTGGCCGCAACGAAGCTCAGCCCGAGCAGTCGCGAGGCCTCGGCCAGCGATACGCAGACGTTGTTGCCGTCCCCGATGTACGCGAGCCGCACGTCCTCCAGCCGGCCGAGCCGCTCGCGGATCGTCATCACGTCGGCCATGGCCTGGCACGGATGCTCCTCGTCGGTGAGCCCGTTGACGACGGGGATGGAACCGTGACGTGCGAGCTCCTCGACGTCGGCCTGCGCGAACGTGCGGATCATGATCGCGTCGAGGTAACGCGAGAGGACGACGGCCGTGTCGCGAATCGTCTCGCCCCGGCCCAGCTGGAGGTCGGAGGCGGCGAGATAGAGCCCCGTGCCGCCGAGTTGCGTGATGCCGACCTCGAACGACACCCGCGTCCTCGTGGACGGCTTCTGGAAGATCATGCCGAGCGTTCGGCCGGGGAGAAGAGGTGTTTCCTCGCCCGCAGCGCGCGCCGCCTTCAGCTCGTCGGCGAGGTCGAGCGCCGTCAGCCACTCCTCCCGCGACCAATCCGCGACGCGCGTGAAGCTCCTGCCGCGGAGCCCATCAGCGACCGCAATCACCCACCGATCCTATCGTTTGCTAAGCTTGATATTCAGAGACTAAGATTTTATTCCTGGCTACGAATCAAGTACCGAAGGAGGTACACGACATGGCAACACTCGTGCGACGGAACCCGGTGTTCTTCCGGGTGTTCCGCGAGCTGAACGGGAACGGCACCACGAGCGGCACGGTGGCCCGCAGATTGGGCGCCGGCGCTCGACGCCTGGGAGACAGAGGACGAGGTCGTCTACGCATTCGACCTGCCCGGCACCGTGGAGGAGAAGATCGCGGTGGAGCTCGAGAACGGCGTGCTCACGGTGAGCGCCGAGCGCGAGCGCTCGGGCGAGGTGAAGCAGGACGGCTTCTACCGTTACGAGCGGCGCGTCGGCAACTTCACCCGCACGATCTCGCTGCCCGAGGGCGTCACCGACGACAGCATCTCTGCGTCGTACGGGAACGGCGTCCTCGAGGTGCGCGTGCGCAAGCCCGAGGAAACGAAGCCGCGCCGCATCGAGATCGGCGTCAACGGGCAGAAGACCATCGAGGGCACGGTCACCGAGGCGTAACCGCCACGTCCTCGAGCGTTCTACAGAGGCGGCCTCCGGGCCGCCTCTTGCCGTTACAGCTCGAGCTCAGCTTCGAGGCCTGCTTCCCGGAGCAGGTCTCCGAGCCTGCGTAGGCCCGCGAACATACGGCTCTTGACGGTGCCGAGCGGCACGCCGAGCTGCTGCGCGAGCTCCGTCTGCGTCAACCCGCCGTAGTACGCGAGCTCCAGCGCCTCCCGCTGGTCGGCCGGCAGCTGCATCAGTGCGGCCTGGACGGCGCGGCGGCGGTCGCGGAGCGTTGCCTCGTCCTCCGCCGCCGGGGTGGCCGGGGTTGGCTCATCGGCGGCGGCCGGGACTCGGCGGCGTTGCTCCCTGCGCACGAGGTCGACGGCCCGGCGGTGCACGAGCGTCAGCAGCCACGTGCGCGGCTTGCCTCGCTCGCGGATGTACGTGCCGGCCGTCCGCCAGACGGTGATGAACGCCTCCTGGACCGCGTCCTCCGCGAGAGCGGAGTCCCGGAGCACGCGGTACGCGAGGCCGTAGGCGATCTTGCCGTAGCGGTCGTAGAGCTCCGCCAGCGCGAGATCGCCGTCGGGCGTGGCGATGATTGCCAGCAGCGCCTCGTCGGACAGCGAGGCGAGGGCCCGCGTCGCCGCCTCTTTGCCGCCCTGGATCACCGTTAGCCGCTCGCGCTCGCCGCCCATTAGGCAGCCCCGCTTCCGAAGAGAATGTCGCCGGTCGGCTGTTCGGACCCGCCCTCGGGCTCCAGCGTGACGGCGACCATCGCGCCTTCGGCCACCGGCTCCTCCAGCAGCACGATCTGCTGGCCGCCCCCTTCGAAGAGTCCTGCCTTCACCGGCACGCCCGAGTCGATCACCCAGGCCTCGTATGTCTTGCCCTCGGGGGCGGGAGCGAGGTTGCGCACGATCATCACCGCGTCGCCGTCCGGGCTCCGCACGAGCTCGCCGCGCTCCCCCATGGGCGTGCGTGTCGAGTCTGCGTCGACGAGGACGGCGGCGGCCCGTGCCTCGGCGGCGCGGGCGCTGCGCTCCGAGTCGAGCGAGCTCGAGAGAGAGGCCGCCCAGACGCCGAGACCGATCGCCGCTGCTACGGCGGCGGCCGCGGCGATCGCTGTCAGCCGCAGCGCGCGTCGTGGGCGAAGGACGACGACGCTCTGCGTGGGGCGCTCTTGCCGAGCTTCCTCCAGAATGCGTTCGCGCAGCGCTTCAGACGGAGCAGGCCCCTCGGCGCCGTAGGCCAGCATCGCTGCCGTCTCGCGGAAGTCATCGAGCTCGGCGCGACAGTCGTCGCATTCGGCCAGGTGCGCTTCGAATGCGTTTCGCTCGCGGTCGTCGAGCGCGTCTAACGCGTAGGCCGCGAGCTGATCGTGAGGGACTCCATCCGCCATCGGCTCAGAAGTAGTACGGCGCCAGCTCCAGAGCGCCGAGAGCGTACCAGGCGCCGAACGCCAGGCTGGCCACGCCTAGCACCGGGATGACGCGGGTGAGCGATCTCTGAACCGGCCGCCGTGCCAAGGCGGCGCCGAAGCCCGTCGTCAACACGGTCATCGAGACCGCCGTGAATGCTGCGAGCACGACGAGCCCTGCCACGGCGAGCGCACGATTGTCGATGGTCGCGAGCAGGATTGCGCCCACACCGGCGCTGCCGCCGACGCCGTGTAGCAGCCCGACGCCGAAGGCCTGGCGTGGCGTTCGTGCGGCCCGCCCGCCCGACCTGTTCGCCGGATCGAAATAGCCGCGCCGCCAGCGTGCGAGCAGCCAGACAGCCAGCGCGATGATCACGAGGCCGACGAGCGCTTCGGCACCTTGCTGAACGATGCCCGGCAGGAACGCCGCGAAGAGGACGATCGGCAGTCCGAACACGAAGAGGGTAAGCGCATGACCGCCTCCCCATGCGAGGCCGAGCCGTGCCGACTGGCGTCCGCCTTGATCCCCGCTGCCGGCAGCTACGGCCGTCACCGCCGCGAGGTGATCGGGATCGGTTGCATGGCGCAGGCCGAGCAGCACCGCGACGACCATGACGATGCCGAACGTCGTCCCGTCGGAGAGATTGGCGATCATGTCGTCGAGTCCGAACATGTTGCGTGCTCCTTTCAGCTCACGTTTGGCAGGGCGCGCACGGTCATCAGCAGACCGGCGACGAGGATGGCGACGGCGCTCACCGCGGGCAGTGCCCGCACGAGCCGGCCGTCGAAGCTCTTCCGGCGGAAGACTCCTCTCGCCAGGACGGCGACGAGGCCGATGGCCGTGATCGTGATCGCGAGGCCGACGCTGAACGCGAGCACGAGCACGAGACCGAACGCCGTGCGATGCAGCGAGATCGCCGCCAGCAGCACCACAAGCGCGGACGGGCACGGCAGTAGCCCGCCGGAGACTCCTACGGCAAAGAGCGAGCGCAGCGAGAGATCGTGATGGTGGTCGTGATCGTGGCCGTGGTGGTGATGATCATGTCCGCGGCTGTGCGCGCGTCGGTGCGCAAGGCGTGCGCGAAGAACGCCGGCGCCGATCGAGACCACCATCAGCCCGGCGACCAGGTTGAGCCAGGGATACAGGTCCTCGGGCACGATCAGCTCGGAGAGCAGCAGCGTGACGGCGCCAAGTGCGAACACGCCGGCCGTGTGCGTGACGGTGACGATGCCACCGAGGTAGGCGGCGTGGCGCACCGTTCCGCGCTGGCCGATGAGGTACGCGGCGACGATCGACTTGCCATGTCCCGGACCGAGTGCGTGTGCGGCGCCCCAGAAGAGCGCCAGCGCGAGTGCCAGGAGGATGCCGGTCGCTCCCAGATCGCGCGTGACGAGCGACTCGAAGCCCCTGGCGTGCTTCTCGGCGAACGTTGCCGTGAGCTGCGGCGGCATGCCTGACGCGTCGCCGGGCTCGACTCTGGTGCGTGCCCGCGTGACCGCGAGCGGGCTCGAGAGACTGTCCTGGGGATACGCGCGCAACTGATCCGACGGGCTGATTGCCGGCGCGGTCGACGAGGCGATGTGCGCGCCGGCGACAGCCGAGACAACGACCTCTTTCCAGCCCAGGCGACCCGGCGTACGTCTCGTCCCGCAGGTCGAGCGACGAGGTGCTTCGGAGCCGCGGGCCGGCGAGCACGAGCTCGTACCGCGCCGTTGGCAACCCTCCCGCGCCGGGTCGAAGCTGCACCCGCTGGCGCATGGCCTTCAGCTCGACGCGGCGGCCGTCCACGAGTAGCGCGATGCCCGGAACGACCTGCCGACGCAGCGCCGTCGCATTGATCCGGCCGGCCTGGCGAGCCTGAAGTGTCGGGATCTCCGCCATGTCGAGGACGTAGTGCACGTACGGCCGGTCGCCCGACACGACGAGAGAGCTCGAGTGGTTGATCGTGAAGTTGCCGAGCGGGTGGGCCAGCGCGACCGCCGGCAGCGCCAGCGCAATGCCGGCGGCGACAACGACAGCGAGGCGCTTCATCGTGCGTACCTTCGGGCGATCGGCGACCAGAGCGGGGAGAAGCCGGGGTTGAGGTCGAGAGCGCGGCGGAGCCATCGCTCACCGGCAGCGTCAGCGCCGAGGCAGCGCTCGATCATCCCCCTGTGGAAGAACTTCAGCGAGTCTTCCGTGCCGAGGCGGAGTGCGAGCTTCGAGTAGCGCCTTGCCTCATCGCAACGGCCGCTGCGCGCCAGGCCCCACGCCACGACGTCGGCGGCGTCGATCGACGGTCGTACCCGGTACGCGGCGAGCGCCTGGCGTATGGCTGCCTCCAATCCCCGGTCGTGGTCGATGCGGAACAGCGCCAGCTCGAGATCCGTCTTGACGCCGTTCGCACGCTGTATGCGGTCGATGGCGCCAACGACGGAGTACTGCCGGGCGGCCGCTCTTGGCCGGCCGGCCCTCTGCAGGAGGTCGCCGAGATTAGCGACGTACTGGGGCAGGGGCACGGCCGCGACCGCCCGTCTTTCCAGGGAGATCGCCCGGGGCAGCCGCTTCCGAGCGGCCTCGACCAATGCGAGGCCGTCGAAAGCGGCTGCGTATCCGGGAACGTGGGCGAGCGCAACACGGAACTCCCGCTCCGCGCTCGCGTGGTCGCCTCCCGAGAAGAAGAGCTTTCCGAGGTGCAGAGCCGTCCAGGCGGCCGATTCGGAACCGGGCACCGCAGTCTCGGCGGCCAGCCGCATGGCGGCGACGGCGCCGGCCCGATTACCGAGCAGCTCTCGCGCGTACGACACGCGGGCGTAGGCCGGAAGGCCCGGCTTGAGCCGCGCCAGCTTGTCGAAGGTCGCGAACGCCTCGTCGTAGCGGCCGAGCTCGACGAGCGCGTCGCCGACGGCGCCGAGCGTGCGCGCCTCCGTGGGTGAGAGTGCGCGGGCGCGCCGAGCGAGGACGAGCGCCTCGCCGAAGCGATGGCGTGACAGGGCGAGCGAGGCCAGACCCGAGAACGCCACGGCGTTCTCGTCGTCGAGCTCGAGCGCCCGGCGCAGCACTGATTCCGCCCGCGGGTAGTAGGCCGCGTCTCCGGTCTCCCGCGCTCGCTGCTCGTAGGCCAGCCCCAGCAGCGCGTTGGACGCAGCGTCGTCGGGTGTCTGGCGAAGATGCTGCTGGAGATGCAGGACGAGCGCGGCGGCGTTCTGCGCCGACGAGAACGCCGGGTCGAAGGTCGCAGCCACGCGCTCGGACGGCAGAGCCGAGGCCCCGGCCGACGACGACTCTCGCAATGCGCCGCCGAAGAGCACGAACGCCCCGGCGGCGATGAGAGTGGTGGTGGCTATGAGGATCGTGTGTCTCATGGGAGGGAGGGCGGGGGGAGGCGCGGGGCCTCCCCCTGTGTGGAGGGCCTATGGCTTCTGCAGTCCCTTCGAGTTGGCGAAGCCCTCGGCCGGGTGCGACTCGTACGGGAACGAGCCGAGGTTCGACACGTCACCCGAGTTGACACCGTCACCGAGCGGCAGCTTCTTGCCCTTCAGGAACCCGGCCACTGCCTGCTCCGCGATGTCGATCACGTCATCGCCGAGCCGGCGGCCGTTCGGCCAGCCCTGGTTGTCGCCGCCGAGCACGCCCAGGCGGCTGACCTTGCCGGCCGGCGTCACCGGGACGGCGAGGTTGATCCGCAGCATGTCAGCGGGCCTTGCGCCCGTGAACGTGACGTTCGGAATGCCCGTCAGCAGCACCGCCACGAGGTCGTCACGGTTGGTCGCCGGGACGCCGAGCTTGTAGACGGTGTTGATGGTCGCTGCGAGCAGCGGGCTGGTGTAGTACTTCAGGTACTTCGCGTCCTGGGCCGGCTGACCGCGGTTCCAGGCGTCCTTCAGCGAGGTCGGGATGATGACCTCGTTGATCAGCGGGTTGCCGAGGCGGGACACCTGCGTCCAGCCGCGGTTGAGCTTCCCCGCCACCGTGACGTTCCGGCGGTCGGTCGACGTCCAGATACCAATCGTGTGCTTCGCGTTGTCGAGCTGGCTGATCGGGATCTGGAGCGCGACGGCGTGGACGTTGTAGCCGGCGAAGAAGTCCTTGCCGCCGCCCATGTTCCCCGTCGTGCCGGCCTTGCGGAAGCCGAGCAGGTCGAAGATTGCGCCGATGTCGCCGAAGAACGCGTCGTCACGCTGGCCGGCGAAGACCTTCACGCCGCCCGGCGCTGAGACGATCGACTTCGCGACTGCGGCCTTGTAGTCCTTTACCTCGAGGAAGCTGAGTAGCCGCGGACCGATGTTGTTCGGCGGCGTCGTCCCCTTGGCGTAGGCCTTGCTGTTCCTCGTGACCGTGAACGACTGCGTGGTGTTGCCGAGGAAGAGCGGGCCCGTAGCGGTCTTGAAGCGGAACGCGTACGTGATGTCCGCCCGACCGTCCCCGTTGCGGTCGATCTTGATGTTGTAGCGGGCGCTGGGCGAGAACGTGTACCAGTTGGGGCCTGCGGCGGGGTCTTCCCCCGGGATCCAGTTGGACACGATCGTCAGCGTGTTGGGCTTGTCGGGGCTGCGGAACGCGTAGAGATCCGTGTTGTCGCCCGACGGATCCTCGGCGATCAGCGGCGCCTCGCGGTGACTGGATGCCGTGCCCTTGCCCGCAAGGTTGGGCCCGACCAGCACCGCCGCCACGGCCGCCGCGGTGATTCCCAAGGCGGCCAGTGCGTACTTGCGCATCGGTTGCTCCTTTCGTTCGACGGCCGTCCGAGTCGGGGTGTGCGGCCGTAGTCGAAAGGGCATTCGTCGAGGAACTCGGACCGGTTCGGTCCAGGCGGGCGGAAGTCTCACGACTTCCGCCCGGGAGGTGGTCTCCGAGTGACGTTAGAGCGCCGCGGCCGCCATGTCGGCCGCGGCGGCGGGCTACCTACTGCCAGGGTGTGGATGCCGGCAATACGATGTCGATGTGGCCGCGCTCACGAGGCAAGAGCTCGAGGCCATGCACTGCTGGGAAGCCGACGACCATGTGCCGCGCCGGCCGGCGATGACCGACTTCCGTCGGAGGCTGCGCTACCACCAGGCGCAGTGGCGTGAGGCCCACGGCCACCCGATCGGCTCGCAGCCGATCGTCCCGCGCGACGGGAAACCGTTCCGTCCCGCCGGTAGCCGCCTGCCGCTCGACTACGCCCGCGAGACCGGCGCGAACTTCCTTACTGCGGGTGCGCTCGACGCGGCGACGGACCGCACGTCCTTCAGTCGAGCCACACCAGAGCTTCGATCACCAGCGGCTATGGGCCGACCTCCTATGGTCACCGACGATGGCCTTCAACCTCTTCGGCGACCTGGCCGCCGACTTCGCGTTGGCCGACCGGGCAGTCCACACCTGGTGGCCGAACGCTCCTGGCGTTGTCTCCGAGGTCCGCTTCGCGCATTCGCCGGGCCGCCTCGATCCCGCATACCTGAACAGCCTCCGCGCTTTTGACGCGGCGTTCGTACTCGATCTCGGCGACGGAACGCTGGGGATCGTCGGCGTCGACGTCAACTATCACGAGTGGGCGAAGCCCGAGATCCCGAAGCCACGGAACCTGTGGCGCAACCTGGAGGTCGCCGAGCGGTCGGGGGCATTCGCGGCCGGAGCGACCGACGCGGTCACGGGGAGGTCGGAGCTCTGCGTGATGTGGCTCGAGCACCTGCTGCTGCTGTCCATGCTCCAGCACGTGAGCGACACCTGGAGGTGGGGCCTCTACGTTGTGGTGCATCCAGCCGGCAACACGGACTTCGCCGAGGCGTGCGCCCGCTACCGAGCGCTGCTCGTAGACCAGTCGACGTTCTCCTCCGTGACCGTCGAGGAGCTCCTCGACGCCGATGTGCTCCCGACGCAGACGACCACTGCCCTGCGCGATCGGTACTTCCCGAGCTGAGGCTTCCGGCCGGCGGTTAGACGAGCGCTTGCTGGGAGATGAGGCCGCGCTCGGCGAAGATCGATGCGAGCGTCGGCTCGCCGACCTCCTGCAGCCGGTAGCTCACCCGTAGCGCCGGCCGGTCGAAGTCGATCAGGCGGCGCAGGTCGATCGGCGTCCCGATGAGCACGAGCTCGGCGTCGGAGCGCGCAATCGTCTCGCGAAGCTCCTCCGTCTGCTCGTCGCCGTAGCCCATCGCCGGCAGCAGCGTTCCCGTCTTCGGGTACTTCACGAACGTCTCGGCAATGGAGCCGACGGCGAACGGCCTCGGATCGACGAGCTCCGCAGCCCCGTAGTCCTGGGCAGCCAGCACCGCGGCGCCGAACGTCATGTCGCCGTGGGTCAGCGTCGGCCCGTCCTCGATGCAGAGGACGCGCTTGCCGTGGATCTGGTCGCCGCCGCCTTCGACCTCGATCGGCGAGGCGGCGAGCACGACCTGGGCCTTCGGGTTGTGCACGCGAACCGACGCGAGCACCTCGCTCCACAGCACTCTCGGGCGCGCTGTCCACCTTGTTGACGATGCAGACGTCGGCCATGCGGAGGTTCGTCTCGCCGGGGTGGAAGCGGAGCTCGTGGCCGGCCCTGTGCGGGTCGAGAATGACGAGATGGAGGTCGGGCCGGATGAACGGCGTGTCGTTGTTGCCGCCTTCCCAGACGATCACATCGGCCTCGTCCTCGGCCAGGTCGAGGATCTGCGCGTAGTCGATGCCGGCAAAGACGAGGTTGCCGGCGGCGATGTGCGGCTCGTACTCCTCGCGCTCCTCGATCGTGCAGTCGGCGGCCTCGAGATCCTCGTAGCGCGCGAAGCGCTGCGCCACCTGTTTCGAGAGATCGCCGTACGGCATGGGGTGGCGGAGCACGGCCACGCGGTGGCCGCCCGCGCGAAGGATCTCCGTCACGCGGCGGCTCGTCTGGCTCTTGCCGGCGCCGGTGCGCACGGCGCTGATGGCGACGCACGGCTTCCTCGAGGGCAGCTCGGTCTCCTGTGGCGCCAGTAGCCGGAAGTCCGCTCCCGCCGCGAGCGCCCGCGACGCGATGTGCATCACGTGCTCGTGCGAGACGTCCGAATACGAGAACACGATCTCGTTCGCCTCGTGCTCGGCGATGATGTCTTCGAGCTCGGACTCGGGCCGGATCGGGATGCCGACGGGATACCGGCTGCCCGGCCAGCTCCGGCGGGTAGACGCGGCCTTCGATGTTCGGGATCTGGGTGGCGGTGAACGCCACCACCTCGTGCGCGTCCGAGTCGCGGAAGAGGACGTTGAAGTTGTGAAAGTCGCGGCCGGCAGCGCCGACGATGACCACTCGCCTGGGTTCCATCGCGGCAGAGCATATGCAGCGAGGCAGGACGGAACGCGCCAGACTACGGCCGTGCGTCCCGAAACCCTGTACGCACGAAGTGGAGACGTCTCGATCGCCTACCAGGTAGTCGGCGACGGCCCGTTCGACCTGGTATACGTGCCCGGCTTCGTCTCGCACATCGAGCTGCGCTGGACGGTGCCTTTGTTCGCACAGGGGCTTCAGCAGCTGGCGGCCTTCTCGCGGTTGCTCTTGTTCGACAAGCGTGGAACGGGCATGTCCGACCGGGTTGAAGGCGCGCCGACCCTCGAGGCGCGCATGGACGACCTCCGTGCGGTGATGGATGCCGTCGGCTCTCGGCGGGCGGCCGTGTTTGGCGTCGCGGAAGGGGCACCAATGAGCCTGCTCTTTGCTGCTACGTATCCAGAGCGGACTGCGGCCCTTGTCCTTCGGGGCGGCTTCCCGCGCACGATGTGGGCGCCGGACTATCCGTGGGGCCAGACAGAGGAGCAGTACCGCCGGAACGTCGAGGCGGCCGACCTTCGTCTTTACGGGACTCGTGCTGAGGCGGAAGCGGACGTGAGGAAGCTGCCGGGATGGGAGACAGAGGACGCCGCGACGATCGTCGATTACCTCCGCTGGTCCGCGAGCCCGGGGGCGCTCGAAGCGCTCGCGAGAATGAATCGCGAGATCGACGTCCGTGAGGTGCTTCCGGCGATTCGCGTTCCGACCCTCATTCTCCACGGTTCCGAAGACACGATCGTGCCCGCCGAGGCGGCGCGATGGATGGCCGATCGCATCCCCGGCGCTCGCTTCATCGAGGTTCCGGGCGCCGCTCACCTCCACTTCGGCCGCGGCACGGACGCGATCAACGCGGAGGTCGAACGCTTTCTGACCCATCTCTGGGAGGAGGGCGGCTGGGAGCAGGCCGAGCCGGATCGCGTGCTCGCAACGGTGCTCTTCACCGACATCGTCGACTCGAGCACGCGGCTGGCCGCGCTGGGCGACCGCGCGTGGCGCGAGCTGCTGGAGCGCCATCACGAGACCGTCCGCCGCCAGCTCGTGCGCTTCCGCGGCCAGGAGGTCGACACGGCAGGCGACGGGTTCTTTGCCTCGTTCGACGGACCTGCACGGGCTGTCCGCTGTGCGAGCGCGATCGTCGACGACGTGAGGGGGCTCGGGATCGAAGTACGAGCCGGTCTACATACGGGGGAGTGCGAGGTGGTGGATGGCAAGGTGGCGGGTATCGCCGTACACACGGGAGCGCGTGTGGCCTCGCAGGCCGAAGCGGGGGAGGTGCTCGTGTCGAGCACCGTCAAGGATCTCGTTGCCGGCTCCGGCATCGCATTCGCCGACCGAGGCGTTCACGAGCTGAAGGGCGTGCCGGGAGAGTGGCAGCTGTTCGCAGTGGATAGAGTCACCGCATGAGCTTCCCCGCGTCGATCAACGAGCAGATCGGGCACGAGTTCGCGGCCTCGCAGCAGTACATCGCGATCGCCGTCTACTACGACGGCGAGACCCTGCCCCAGCTGGCAGCGCACTTCTACCGGCAGGCGGTCGAGGAACGGAACCACGCGATGATGCTCGTCCAGTACCTGCTCGACGCAGGCCGGGACGTCCTCGTTCCCGGGGTGCAAGCGCCGCAGACGTCATTCGACGACGCGGTCGCGCCGGTGCGCCTGGCGCTCGATCAGGAGAAGACCGTCACGGAGCAGATCGCCGCGCTCGTCGCCCTCGCGCGCGAGGAAGGCGAGCTCGTCGGCGAGCAGTTCCTCCACTGGTTCCTCCAGGAGCAGCGCGAGGAGGTGTCGAGCATGTCCGACCTGCTCGCCGTCGTCGAGCGCGGCAAGGACAGCCTCCTGCTCGTCGAGGAGTACCTCAGCCGGCAGGGCGGCGAAGAGAGCCCGCTCGAGGTGGGCGCTCCTCCCGCCGCCGGCGGCGCGCTCTAAGCGAGAGTCCGTGTTCGCCGCTCGCGCAAGTCTCCTTGCGGGGAAACCCGTAGGCGGATCAGCGCATCCCCCGATGGTGCTGAGCCGCGCACAAGTGAATCATCTTCTCGTATTACTTGCGGCTTACCACTAGCTGCGACGAGCCTGACTCAGGGAGAGCAGGCTAAAGGGGAGGAGGCGAATACTGCGGCCATGCGGAGGTGCCGGGGAGGCGGTCTACTGCTGCGCAAAGGCGCAACGACCCTTGCCTGCCACGTTCGCGAGGCTGCCGACTTCCCGCAATTCTGAACCTGAAAGGGGAGGATTTCTGTGGCGAAACAACGACATTCAAAGTGGAGGGCGCGCTGGGGGGCTTTGGTCCTCGGAGCGCTCGTCGCCTCGTTGGCGGTCGGTTCGGTGGCATACGCGGACGACACCACGCCGGACGGCGACGGGGCAGTGCCGGTGGCCCTCCTCGATCTGAACTTCGGGAGCGTGTGCAACGGGGTGTCCACCGTCGACACGGTCCTGATTGCGATTCAGCGGAACGAAGCGGTTCCAGACGACGGCCAGAACAACACTAAGGGTCTTCAACGACGGTGCCACCGTGACCGTGTCGGCGAGCGAGCCCGTGCCGTCAGCGGCTATCAGTGAGTCCATGCTCGACAACACGATCGTCCTCCCGGCGAACTGGGAGGCGACGGCTCTCGGCACGATGTCGACTGACACCGCGACCATGGAGGTCACCCTGGTGTCCTCGTCGGTTGGTGCCCAATCGGCTAACGTAACGGTCAGTGCGACGGGGCTGAGAAAGGATGGGCTGGCAACCATCACTCGCAACAGGCCCTACAAGGTCAACTGGACCGGGGTCGAGTGCCCGGACCCGCAGATCAAGGTCGACAAGAACGCCGCCAAGGAGTACTTCCTCGCCGGCGGGCCTGTGGAGTACAAGTACGAGGTGACGAACGAGGGCAACGTTCCGCTCTCCGACATCACGGTGAGCGACGACTCCTGCCCGTCCCCGGCCTACGTGAGCGGTGACGGGAACACCAACAACCTGCTCGACCTGACGGAGACGTGGATCTACAGCTGCACCTACTCGCCCGCGTTCACGGGGCCGAGCTCGGTCCTCGACAACGTCGCCACGGCGACGGGCAAGTACGGGGACACCACGGTCGACGACAAGGTGGGCTTCAAGCTCATGGGAGCCGTGATCCGCAAAGCGGTCTTCCTCTACTGGCAGGCCGGCGGGCCTGACAAGTACGTCGACTACGACGCCTCCGGCGTGTACTTCGACGTCCAGCTGTCCGAGCGGGGCGTGGGCGTGGTCGGCACCGAGCAGGTCGCAGAAAACGACCCGCTCGAGCTCTGGCTGACGCTCAAGGCCACGAACCTCTCCGGGCCCGGCTGGCAGTTCGTCGAGCAGGCGAAGGCCGGCTATCCGGTGGCCGACAGCCGCGGGACGATCGGCTTCAACGTCGTTCCGGGCGGTGACTACCTCGACAGCACGCTGATCAACACGATCGACTTCAACCTGTCGATCGTGAAGACGGCGCCGCAGTTCGTCGCTGAGGACGGTGTCGTCACCTTCAACTACGCGGTGAAGAACGTCGGGCCGGCCGCCGTGAAGCCCGTCGTCACCGACGACAAGTGCGCGAACGTCGTCTACCAGTCGGGCGACGCGAACAACGACGGCCTGATCCAGCCGACCGAGAAGTGGCTCTACGAGTGCAACACCACGCTCTCGTGGTACTTCGGCTGGAACTTCCAGACGGGCAAGCAGCTCTGCGACACGAACACCGCGACCGTGGTGGACGAGGAGCAGCCCGACCCGTCGTTCTGGAGCGACTGGGAGTTCTACGGCGGTGACCCCACGATCAGCAGGTCCACGCAGACGCTGTGCCCGTGGATCATCCGCAAGGACGTGATCGAGTTCGGCACCGGCAACCAGCTGAGCGACACGACGCCGTTCACGGTCACGATCAAGCAGGGAAGCACGGTCGTGGGCACCGTCACCATCAAGGAAGGCGACCCCGCGCAGTTCTGGCTCGCGCCGGGCACGTACACCTTCTCCGAGACGGTGCTGCCGTTCTACATCCCGAACTTCCAGACCTGGACGCAGACGGCAGGCGTCGACTACCCGGACTGGACGGTCGTGAACTCGAAGTGGTACGGGTTCTCGCTCGGCTACTACAAGAACCAGGGCAACCGCATCGGCTGGCAGGCGCTCATGCCGCCCGTGTCGGGTCTGACACGAGGATCACGACCCTCGAGCACGTGTTCGACGTGCCGGACGCCTAGATCGGGCCTCGATCAGCACTACACGCTCCTGCCAGGCGCTGAGCTTCCAGGGCGGGCCAGACCTGTCCGGGCAAGGCCCAGATCCTGCTCAAGCAGGCGGTGACGGCGCTGCTGAACGAGTCGCGCTTCGGCGCCACGTTCGGCGACTTCACGCTCGCGGAGCTGATCGCGGACGTGAACGCCGCGCTTGCGAGCACCGACGGGTCGGACATGACCGACCTCGCGTCCATCCTCGACTACTGGAACAACGGCATCGTCGTCTAGCGACGCCGACCGCTGTTGGATCGTCGGAGGGGCCCCTTCACGGGGCCCCTCCGACGATTCCGTAATTCCTGCGCGGGCGCCTAGAGCATCTCGCGGGCGCGCTCGGCGACCGCGGCCATCTCGATGCCCGCGCCGGTGACGTCGGCGAGCATCTCGTCGGCCGTCGGCTCCTGTCCGAGTGACCACAGCTCCTGTAGCAGCGAGCCGGCCTGCTTCTTCGAGAACCAGTCGTAGCCGAACTTCGAGCACAGGTGGAACCGCATCTGCGCCTCGAAGGCCCACGAGCGCAGGTACTCGGTGCAGTAGAAACCGGGGTCGACGTCGAACAGCCAGTCGGTGGGGCTGGGCTCCACCTTGAGCGCCCCGCCGAGGATCTCGACGTAGCGCGAGCGCATCGACTCGATGTCGTCCGCGAGGTAGAGCTCCAGCTCGTAGAGGAGCTTTGCCGAGTAGCGGCGCAGGAACCACAGCTCCTGGGCGGCGCTCTCGGCCGTGAAGCCCTTCGGGTCGGGGAACGACAGCCGCCGGTCGAGCCACGTCGGATCGCTGACGAGCCGGTCGAACAGCGCCGCCCAGCCCTCCGTGACCGCGTTGTCGCCCAGCCGCCGCGCTTCCATCGACAGGTCCGCCGACGTGAGCGCGAAGTGCTCCGTGTGCCCGGCCTCGTGGAAGAGCGCGCGCCAGTCGTCCACGCCGCCGATCGGCTGGATGACGAGCACGACGCGGTCCGGGACCTCGATCGGCGCGCAGAAGGCACGTGGCGACTTCTTCTCGCGTGCCTCGACGTCCAGTTCGACGTTCGACTGCGAGCGGATGTCGACGCCGAGCTCGTTCAGTGTCGACTCGAGCGCCGGCAGCATCGCGTCGGCGGTGAACTGCTCGTCCCACTCGGCCGCGCGGAAGAGCCGCGGGATGTCCCAGCGCTCTGCCTCGTCGAGCGAGATGCCGAGGCGCTCGCGGAGCAGCGGCTCGATCGTCTCCTCGAACAGGCTCTCCGTGTCGGCGAGGACGGCGCGGCACTGGTCCGCAAGCTCGTCGAGCTTGAAGCCGAAGCGGCGATGCAGCTCGACCGCGTCCGGCGCACCGAGATCCTTCACCGCCTGCAGCGTGAGGGCAGCCGACTCGCGGTAGACCGGGTTCATGTGCTCCTCGGTCAGCTCGTTCCGCGCCTGCTCGAGCGCCCGTCGCTTGTCGCGGTCGGGCTCGTTCGCCATCGCCGGCCGCAGCATGCGGAAACCGACCTGCTCGCCGTTCACGTCCGCCTCTACCGACGCCTCGAGCGCGGCGATCTGCTCCGAGTGCTTCTTCGTGAGGTTGGCGAGGTACTCGGAGCAGCCGAAGTGCCAGAGCTCGCGGATGGTTCGGTCGCCGTCCACCGAAGCGCCCAGCGCCGTCGCGTTTTCCAACGACGTCAGCTCGGGATAGCGGTCGTAGATCTCCGCGATGTCGAGCGAGTCCTTGTGACCCGCGTAGTGCATGTACCACTCGTCCAGCAGCTCCGCGAGGAAGCGATCGGCCTTCTGCCGGATGGTGGTGAGCTCGGCGCTCGTGAGCGGCTCGGTCGGCATTCGGCGTAGGATAACGACGTGAGGGAGATCGCCATCCGCACCGCACGGCGGACGCAGCTGGTCGAGATCACGGAGGACGTCCAGAGTGCCGTCGACGGCACGAACGGCGCGTCGGCCGTGCTCGTCTACGTGCCGCACACGACCGCGGGTGTGACCGTGAACGAGCGAGCCGATCCCATGGTCGCTCGCGACTTCGAGAACGCGCTCGAGAGGATCGTCGACGACGGCTGGACATGGAAGCACGTCGAGCTGGGTGAGGAGAACGCGCCCTCGCACATTCGCGCCTCGCTCATGAGCCCGCAGGTGCTCGTGCCACTGGATGACGGCAAGCTCGCGCTCGGCACCTGGCAGGGCGTCTTCTTCTGCGAATTCGACGGGCCTCGCGACCGCAAGGTCTACGTCACGCCCCTTCAGTAGTGGCTTCCGCCCCCGTCGCCTCCGGTGACGAGGTCGAGGTCAAGATCGACGCGCTCGCGTACGGCGGCAACGGCGTCGGGCGGCTGAACGGCTTCGTGCTCTTCGTCCGGCGCGGCCTGCCGGGTGACGTCGTGCGCGCCCGAGTGACGAAGGTGCGTCGCAGCCATGCGGAGGCGACGGCGGTGGAGGTCGTGGAGCCGGGCGCGAATCGCGTCGAGGCGCCATGCGACCACTTCCCTGCTTGCGGCGGCTGCCGTTTCCAGGACCTCGCCTACGACGTCCAGCTCTCGGAGAAGGCTGCCCAGGTGCGTGACGCTCTTGTGCGGCTGGGCGGCGTCGTCGACCCGCCGCTCGAGCCGGCAGTGCCGGCCGAGTCTCAGTTCCACTACCGCAACAAGCTCGAGTACTCCTTCGCACCGGGAAAGGACGGGCCCGTGCTCGGCTTCCACCGGGCGGGGCGCTGGGACGAGGTGCTCGACATCCGCGAGTGCTGGCTGACGACCGAGCTCGGCAACGGCGTACGCGACGCGGCGCGCGCCTGGGCGCGCGAGCGCGGGCTCGCCGCCTACGACCAGGCCACGCAACAGGGATTCCTCCGCCACCTGGTCGTCCGCGAGGGGCGAAACACCGGCCAGGCGCTCATCGTCCTCGTCACGGCTCCCGGCGAGCTGCAGGAAGAGTCGTTCGTCGCGGGCGATGACGCGCTTTCCGCAGGTGAAGTCCGTCTACTGGGGGATCAACGACCGGCCGTCCGAGGTGACGAACGTGCCGTCGCGGCTGCTCTGGGGTGAGGACGCGATCGAGGAGGAGCTCTGCGGCCTGCGCTTCCGCGTGCGCCCGAACGCGTTCCTGCAGACGAACACCGCGATGGCGGAGAAGCTCTACGAGCTGGCGATCGAGTACGCCGGCCTCGAGGGCGGCGAGAACGTCTACGACCTCTACTGCGGCACGGGCACGATCGGCCTCGTCATGGCGAAGAACGCGATGACGGTGTGGGGGGTGGAGGCGTCCGAGGAGTCCGTCGCCTGCGCGATCGAGAACGCCGAGCTGAACGGGATCGGCAACGCCGCGTTCTTCGCCGGCGAGGTCGGGCGCTCGCTCGAGGAGCTGCGCGAGCGGGCGGGCCCGCCGGACGCCGTCGTCGTCGACCCGCCGCGGGCCGGGCTCTCGGGGAAGGCTCTGCGGCAGGTGGGACGCCTCGAGGCGCCGCGTCTCGTCTACGTGTCGTGCAACCCCACCACGCTCGCCGGCAACGTCAAGCAGCTGGCTGCGGATTGGGGCTATTCGCTCGTGCGCGCCCGGCCCGTGGACATGTTCCCGCACACTCCGCACGTCGAGACCGTGGCTCTGCTTGCGCGGGCTTCTGCCGTGCCTTAGGGTCGAGGCACGTCAATCGAGGAGGGCAGGAATGGCACGAAAGCTCGTCACGCTGCTCGTCATCGTGAGCTTCGCGACGCTCGTATTTGCGTTCGCGGGCTGCGGCGGCGGTGACAACAGCGCAAGTGGAGACACCACGACGACCGAGACGACCACGACTGAGGAGACAGAGACCGC
The DNA here is from genome assembly GCA_963711315.1 of uncultured Actinomycetes bacterium. Taxonomy (GTDB): domain Bacteria; phylum Actinomycetota; class Thermoleophilia; order Gaiellales; family Gaiellaceae; genus PALSA-612. The sequence goes on along the minus strand of CAVQDQ010000003.1, from coordinate 164,449 downwards.
CGACACGGAGACCACCGAGACAGAGACCACAGAGACAGAGACGACTGAGACCACCGACACGGAGACGACGGACACCACCGCGACGAGTCAGTCCGACTTCGCGACGGCGCAGAACTGCAGGGAGTTCACCAAGTTCGGGCAGCAGATCTCCCAGGCGTTCAGCGGCTCGGGGGACGCGAACCTCCAGACGGTGGCCGACCAGCTCGACGAGCTCGCGCAGTCGGCGCCGGACGAGATCAAGTCCGACTTCCAGACGCTCGCGGACGGCTATCAGCAGATCGCCGACGCGCTCGAGGGAGTCGACCTTTCCTCGGGACAGCAGCCAGACCCGCAGGCGCTGGCCAAGCTCTCGCAGCTCGGCACCGAGTGGTCGACGAAGATGACGACAGCCGCAACGAACATCTCGACCTGGGCGCAGCAGAACTGCACGTAGACGTGTCGGAGCCTGAGGCTCGCCGCGACGCGCTCGTGGGTCGCCTCTTCGAGGCGACCGTGGGCGCGATGGACCTCTTCGGGGTCTACCTCGGCGACCGGCTGGGGCTGTATCGAGCACTTGCCGAGGCGGGGCCGCTCACGTCGAGCGGCCTCGCCGAAGCCGCCGGCATCCACGAGCGCTATGCGCGCGAGTGGCTCGAGCAGCAGGCCGCAACGGGCATCCTCGAGGTCGACGATGCGGGGGCTGACCCGCTGAAACGCCAGTTCAGCCTCCCTGAGGGCCACGACGAGGCGCTGTTGGACGAGACGAGCCTCAACTACGCCGCCCCCTTCGGGATGGTCTTCGCCGGCGCCGTACGGCCACTGGACGAGTTGCTGGCGGCATTCCGCTCCGGAAACGGCGTGCCGTACGAGCACTACGGAGCGGACCTGTACGAGGGCCAGGAGGCGTTCACGCGTCCGCTCTTCACCCATCTGCTCGGGCAGGAGTGGCTCCCGGCAGTGAGCGACGTGCACGCGCGCCTGGGGGCAGAGCCCCCGGCTCGTGTCGCCGATGTCGCGTGTGGTTGCGGATGGTCGAGCATTGGGATCGCACGCGCATATCCGCTCGTGCGCGTGGACGGTGTCGACCTCGACACGGCGTCGATCGCCAAGGCCCGCAAGAACCTCGTAGGGAGCGGCGTGGAGGATCGCGTGACGTTCTACGAGCGAGACGCCGCCGATCCGGCACTCGCGGGCCAGTACGACCTCGTCACGATCTTCGAAGCCCTCCACGACATGTCCCGCCCCGTGGACGTGCTGGTGGCGCTGCGCGGCATGCTGGCCGAGGGCGGCTCGGTCATCGTGGACGACGAGCGCACCGAGGACAGCTTCCAGGCGCCTGCCAGCGACCTCGAGCGCCTCTACTACGGCTTCAGCGTGCTCCACTGCCTGCCGGTCGGCATGGTCGGCGACAACCCGGCCGGGACGGGCACCGTCATGCGGCCGGACACGGTGCGCGCGTACGCAGAGGAGGCTGAGCTCACCGGCTTCGAGGTGCTGCCGATCGAGAACGACTTCTGGCGCTTCTACCGGCTTACGCCGTAAGTTAGTACGGCGGCAGCTCGGCCCACCACGCGCCGACGGGCTTGAAGGCATTCCAGAACGCGGTCTTCAGCGGCTGCTCGTCGAGCGACGCGTCGATGTCGGGCGCGACGAGCGCGTCGATCGTCGGCGTGAACGACTGGAGCTCGCCCGTCTTCGGCTCCACCTCCCGGCTGAGCGGGAAGTCGAGCGCGTTGAGAAAGCCGAGCGCGTCGTCGCCCATGCAGACGACGAGCTTCGGCTGGACGATGTACAGCTCGCGGGCGAGCCACTCGCGGGACTGGTCGTCGGGCTCCGCGCCTTCGAACTTCAGGCAGTTCGTGCCGTAGACGGACATCGGGTCGACGCGCAGGCGCTGCAGCGAGCGCAGCACGGCCTGTCCGGCCCGCCCGTAGAACGCGACGCCTTCCTCGATCTCGGACGCTTGCGGCCCGTACTTCAGGAGCATGATGTCGGCCAGGGGATGCCCTGAGCCGAGCACGGGCACCGCACGCTCGCCGGCGGCGCGAGCGATCTCGTCGCCGAGATCGTTGATCTCGCGGATCGCCTTCTGCAGGTACTTCTCGTAGATCTCGTCGTTCGGCACCGCCACGTGGAGGGTGGACCTTCTCGGCTAGCGCACCTTTTCCTTGACCTGGGCCACCCACTTGAGGGACTGGAGATACGTCAGCGACTTCGGTCGCCGGAGGATCTCGGCCGATCGCAGGCTGATGAGGAACTCCTCGGGCGTCCGGAACTCGCGCATGCGCACGGCGCCGGTGCCGAGGCCGGGCAGCACGTGCGCGTCCGAGCCGGCGCCCTGGAGGAGGTTGTACTTCCGCGCGAAACGCAGCGCCTCGTCGTTGTACGTCTCTTTGAGCAGTCGTGCGTTGTAGACCTCGAGCACGTCGATCTTCGCCAGGTGCCGGTGCAGCGTGGCGGGATCGGGGATGGCGTGGCGGCGGTCGAACGGGTGAGGGAGGAAGACGAGGCCCCCCTGGGCCCGGACGGCGTCGATCGTGTCCTCGAAGGTCAGGCCGCGCGGGATCTCCTCACGCAGGAAGAGGCCGATCACCTCACCCTGGCCTTTCGTCTTCACCTCCTCGCCGGGGATGACGATCAGGCGGCGATCACGTGCCAGCTCGACCGCCTCTTGCGCGCCCCCGAACACGTTGTGGTCGGTGACAGCAATGGCGCCGAGGCCGATCTCCTCTGCCGTTTCGAGCAGCTCCGCCGCAGGGACGCTGCAGTCGTGCGACCACGACGTATGCGTGTGAAGGTCGACCGCGATCCACTCGCGATCCGACAGCGGGTCGCTGTCGACGTGGATCGCGCGCTTCCGGCCGGCAAGCCGGCGATAGAGGCGGTCGAGCCGAGCGGCGACTCGAGCGAAGCCGTCGGCGGGAGCGCTGACGCCTGACGCCGCCGCGGCTTCGAGGGCCAGCCGGTCACTTCCTCCTGGCGCGGGCACGAACTCGCTCGCCTCGTTGAGCAGGGCGGCGCGCTCCTCCGCGGACGGCTGAGTCCGGACGTGGACGCGTCCGCGTAAGCGATGCGGCACGTACGGCTTGCCGGCGGGCGCGCTCTGCCGCAGGAGGACGACCTCCCATCCGTCGAGCCCGTCGAGGCTGCGAATTGCCTTCCGCGCGGCTTCGCGCTCTCCCGGCACGAGCTCCACGACGATTCTCTGCTTCTTCTTCGTGGGGTGAAAGAGCTCCAGATCGACACCCGGCGAGATCACGGTGTAGTCGCCGGGGAAGCGCTCGGCTGCCGCCTCCGCCGTCTCCTCGGAAGTGGCGAGCAGCGCGTCGATGCGGCCGAGCAGGCGTGCTCGCTGAGCCTTGGCCGGCGGGAAGAAGAGGCGGTCCGGGGAGAAGAATGTCGCGACGGCGAGCGCGCGCGTGTCGCGGAGGGCGAGGTACGAGAGGCTCGGCAGCCCCGGCTCGAAGCCGTGGACGACATCGAACGCGCCGTGGGCGAGGGCGAGCGCGAGGTTCGCCCGCACGCCGACAGGCGCGGCCATGGTGCTGCGACGCGAGATGGGGAGCGCCGGGCCGATCGCTACGACTTCGCCGAGGCGGCCGCTCTGGAGCGCGCGCCGGCCCTCGCGAAGGTCGGCGGCGCGGTTGGACGGCGCCAGGACGGTGACCGTATGGCCGAGCCGGCGCAGCTCGCGCGCGAGCCCCGGCGACATGGTCGTTCACGTCGTGCGGCTGCGACCAGGCGAACGGCGTGACGAGGCAGACTCGGAGGCCCATCGGTTTCCGAGTCTAGTTACGTGCGGTGTGCCTCCTGTCCCACCGGACGCTCGTGATCCCTACGCCGGCTGCAATGAGGATCACGAGCACCGGAGACCAGAGCGCAAGCCCCATCCAGATGGGCCACGGCTCGCCGCGGCCGGAGTCGGGGTAGCCGGCCGGCACGGCGAGAAGCACTGCCAGGGCTGGTAGCGCAAGGGCCCACCATCGCGCTACGCCGGCGCCGGTCGCGAGGTGGAGCAGAGCGAGCCAAATGAGGACAAGTGTGTTTGCCACATCGTTCCCGTAGCCACTTGTCGTTCCGAGAGCCCGTAGATGAGCGCTGCCATGCAGACCAGGTAGATGCTGGAGACGAGTAGCGGTCGGCTCATCCCGTTCGCTGACTACGCCTTCGCTCTGGCCCTCGTCTTCGTGCGCGCGTTCTGCTTGATAAAGCGCTCGGTGAGCTCGCGCGCCTCGTCGTCTCGGATCTGCTTCGGCGGCGACTTCATGAGGTACGAGCTCGGCGCCTCGAGCGGACCGCCGATGCCGTTGTTCAGGGCGAGCTTCGCCAGGCGGACGGCGTCGATGACGATGCCGGCCGAGTTCGGCGAGTCCCACACCTCGAGCTTCAGCTCGATGTTGAGCGGCACGTCGCCGAAGGACGTGCCCTCCATGCGGATGTAGGCCCACTTGCGGTCGCTGAGCCACGGCACGTAGTCCGATGGTCCGACGTGGACATTCTCCGCGCCGATGTCGTAGTCGAGCATCGACGTGACGGCGTTCGTCTTCGAGATCTTCTTCGACTCTAGGCGCTCGCGCTCCAGCATGTTGAGGAAGTCGGAGTTGCCGCCGACGTTCAGCTGCATCGTGCGGTCGAGGTGCACGCCGCGGTCCTGGAAGAGCGTCGTCAGCACCCGGTGCGAGATCGTGGCGCCCACCTGTGACTTGATGTCGTCGCCGATGAGCGGCAGGCCGGCCTGCTCGAAACGCTTCGTGAAGTGGCCGCCCTTGGCGATGAACACCGGCATGCAGTTCACCATCGCCACTCCGGCGTCCAGGATCTGCTCCGTGTACCACTTCGTCGCGGCCTCGGAGCCGACGGGCAGGTAATTGACGACGACGTCGGTGCCGGTCTCCTTGAGGATGCCGACCACGTCGTCGGTGTCGCCCGGCGCCTTCTCGACGATCTCGGACAGGTACTTGCCGATGCCGTCGTGCGTCATGCCGCGCGAAACGGTGACGCCCGTCTTCTTGACGTCGGCGAACTTGATCGTGTCGTTCGGGTGCGCCCACATCGCGTCGGCGAGGTCGACGCCGACCTTGCCCTTGACGACGTCGAACGCGGCCGTGAACTCGATGTCGGAGACGTGGTAGCCGCCGAGATCGACGTGCATGAGGCCGGGGACGGTGTCCCCCGGCGACGCGTCCTTGTAGTACTCGACGCCCTGGAGCAGCGAGTTGGCGCAGTTGCCGACGCCGATGATGGCGACGCGCACCTTGTCCTCCGAGGCGCGCACCTTGCCGTTCGTCTGAGACATGGTGTCCTTTCGTGTGGGAGTGCGTGGGATTGAGAGCCCGTCGGCGAGCGCGTTGAGGATCACGTCGTTCATGCTCCTGCCCTCTCGCTGCGTCTCCTTCTCGAGCTCGAACCTCAGGTCTACGGGAACCCGGAGCAGCACGTCGGGGCTGGAGCCGGGCAGCGGGCTCTTGCGGCCTGACGGCGTGAAGGGAACGTCGAACGCGTCGGCAAGGATGCCGACGGCGACGTCGTTGAGACTGGCCTCGCGGCGGGCTGTCTCCCGCACGAGTGCCTGCTTCAACGAGAAGGGCATCCTCACGAGGATGCCCTTCCGCTTGGGAGTGCTAGCACTCAAAGTGCTATCACTCTACCACACACACACCGGCGAGCCCGAGTCTGACGGTCGCACGAACGTCGAGCCCGCGTCGCGAAAAGTCGTCGCCTAGGTCTGGCTCGCGATCTCGCGCAGCTGGCGGCGGACGAAGAGGATGCGCTGGGCGACGGTCAGCCATGCGATCGCCGCGAGCGCATAGATCGGCCACTGGAGCAGGCCCCACGGGGCGAGGGCGAGGCCGATCGAGATGAGTACGACGCGCTCGACGCGCGAGCCGAAGCCGACGTCGGCGCGCAGCCCAAGTGATTCGGCCTTGGCCCGCGTGTAGCTGACGAGGAACGACCCGATGACAGCGGCGAACGCGAACATGAGTGCAACCTCGTTGCCGTCGTGCATGAACGACAGTCCGATCGCGGCGAGCATGGCCGCCTCGCCGACCCGGTCGAAGCTCGAATCCAGGAAGGCGCCGAAGACCGTCCCCTTGCTGGCCGCGCGGGCGAGAGCGCCGTCGAGGATGTCGGCCACCGAGCCCACGACGAAGAGGACGCCGCCGAGCCAGAAGTACAGGTACTCGTTCCGCTGCTCGAAGCCGACGAGCACCGCGCCCGCGAGGCACAGCGTGACGCCTGCGAGCGTGAGCATGTCCGGGGTGAGCTTCGTCTTCGCGACGCCCCGCATCGACTTCTCGAGGATCTCGCGCGCGGCCCTCGTGTACTCCTGCTTGACCCGGTCCAGCTCGCCGACGCGCGGGTCCGGCTTGCCGCCGGGCGTGGCGTCACCCATGCGGCGACTCTATGCGACCTGAGGCTCGCCTCGGCTGAAGGCTCGCCGCAGCTCACGGCGGTAGAGGATCGCACCGGCGATGAGCGCCACGAGTATTCCCGCGGCGATGTCGAGCCAGAAGTGGTTTGCCGTGGCCATCACCGCAAACGAGACCCACGCAGGCCAGGCGAGCCAGAGAGCCTTCAGCCACCGGCTCTTGACGATGAGAGCCATGCTCACTCCGACGATCAGCGCATCCGCCGCGTGGAGGCTGGGCATCGCGGCGTAGGGGTTCGAAGCCAGCTCGATGAGCCCGCTGCCATGGTTCAGGGTGCCGAAGGAGAGCAGCGTGTCGTCGAAGCCGAACGCCTGGAACATCCGTGGCGGGGCCGTAGGTGCGACCATGTAGCCGATCAGACCGAGCGCGTTCGCGAGCAAAACCCAGTTGCGGAAGCGATAGAAGTGGTCGTTGCGCCTGAGGTACACCCAGAGCAGCGTCACGCCGACGACGGTGAACTCGGAGTTCCAGTACGTCCATGAGACCGCGGCCGTGAGGAACCCCGAGGAGTGGATCATCTGCTGCAGCGAGAGCTCGACGAGACCGGTGACGCGCTGCTCGATCTCGATCACCCACAGGCCGTTGTCGAACGCGCGCGCCGGATTCCGGTCGGCGATGCCGCGGACGACCTGATACGCGAGCAGGAAGCCGAACCAGATCGCGAGCTGAACGCCGAAGTCCCGCCACCCACGCGGGAGGTAACGGTTCCCGATCGTGACAACAGCTCCGGTCATGTCGGCAGCCCTACGAAAATCATTCCCGCCACGGCAGGGCCGATTCTAACGTGCCTGTCGGCGCTGTGGCCGTCAGCCGCCGATGAAGGACATCTCCACCTTCGGGAGATCAGCCGTTTCAGCCGTTCGGAGCTCGGAGTAGCGGTCTTGACGTACGGTCCAGATGCCGGCGATTGCGGCAGCGAGGTCTTTGTCGGACGCGCCGCCTCGGACGAGCTCTCGGAGGTCGTGCCCGCGCACGGCGAAGAGACATGTGTAGAGATGGCCGTCCGCCGATAGCCGCGCGCGCGTGCAGTCGCCGCAGAAAGGCTGTGTGACTGAACCGATCACACCGACCTCGCCGCCGCCGTCCACGTAGCGGTAGCGCTGCGCAACTTCACCGCGGTACGCCGGATCGACGGCCTCCACGGGCAGCTCTGCGTCGATGGCCGAGATGATCTCCGCCGCGGGCACGACGTCGTCGAGGCGCCAGCCGTTCGTGTGCCCGACGTCCATGTACTCGATGAACCGCAGCGTGTGGCCGGTGTCGTGGAAATGGCGGGCAAGCTCGAGGATCGAGCCCTCGTTCAGCCCGCGCTTGACCACGACGTTGACCTTGACGGGGAGCCCCGCAGCCGCCGCCGCGTCGATTCCCTCGAGCACGCGGTCGACTTGGAAGTCGACGTCGTTCATTGCGCGAAAGACCTCGTCGTCCAGCGAGTCGAGGCTCACCGTTACGCGAGTGAGGCCGGCACGGGCGAGATCGTTCGCGGAGCGGGCCAGCAGCGCGCCGTTTGTCGTCAGCGTGAGGTCGACGTCGCCGAGCGCGGCCAGCTTCTCCACCAGCACCGGCAGGTCGCGCCGGACGAGCGGCTCGCCGCCGGTGATGCGGATCTTCTCCACGCCGCCGTCCACGAAGACGCGTGCGATGCGCTCGATCTCCTCGAACGTCAGCAGCTCGTCGCGGCCGAGGAACTCGTAGTCGCGGCCGAAGACCTCCTTCGGCATGCAGTACACGCAGCGGAAGTTGCAGCGGTCCGTGACGGAGATGCGGAGATCACGCAGCGGGCGGCCAAATGTGTCGGTCAGGGGCACGGGTTCAGGGTACCCCGTCGAAAGCAAGAGGGCGCCAGGGCCGGATGCTATCGCCGAGTTACCGGAAGTACCTGGCGGCTCGCTCGGGATTGACTCCAATGAGGGGTGCGAGAGGCTGTACCTGGTCGGTAGCGCGCGGCCGCGTCTAAGGTCATGGGGTTGCCCGTCGCGCCAGGTACCGATACGAACGAGCTGTCCTCCACTTCCGGGCGGGCATATGCCCTGCCACTGCTCGTGGGCCTTGTGTTGTGCGCCGCGCTGGCCCGGCCGCTCGTCGCCGGGTCGCTGGATGCTGACGTCCTCCAGAGCTGGGCCACGATCTTCGTCGCTATCTGCATCCAAGCCCTTCCGTTCCTCGTCCTCGGCGTCGCGGTCAGCGGCGCCATCGCCGCCTACGTGCCCCCGGCCGCGCTCGCCCGAGCGCTCCCCACGCGTCCCGCTCTCGCCGTGCCGGTCGCCGCGGCGGCCGGGGTGGCCTTGCCCGGCTGCGAATGCGGCTCGGTGCCGATCGCCGGCCGGCTGGTCGCCCGCGGCGTCGCACCGGCCGCAGCGGTGACGTTCCTACTGTCTGCGCCTGCGGTGAACCCGGTGGTGCTCGCGGCGACGGCCGTCGCCTTCCCAGGGCATCCGGAGATGGTCGTGGCCCGCTTGGTCGCCAGCCTCATCGCCGCCTGCGTGGTCGGCTTCGTCTGGATTTTCAAGGGACGCGACGAGTGGACCGCCAAAGCGCGGCGCAACGAGCGCGAGGAGGGGTCACGCTTCGGTACCTTCATCGAGACCGCCGAACACGACTTTCTGCACGCGGGCGGCTTCCTGGTGATCGGTGCTGCCGCCGCCGCATCGCTCCAGACGTTGGTGCCGCGCTCCGTTCTCGACGGCGTGGCGGGCCACGGGGCGTTGGGTGTCCTCGCCTTGGCCGGCCTGGCCGTGGTTTTGGCCATTTGCTCCGAGGCCGACGCCTTCGTGGCCGCTAGCTTGACGCAGTTCTCGCTGACCGCCCGGCTGGCCTTCATGGTCGTGGGCCCGATGGTGGACGTGAAACTCGTCGCCCTCCAGGCGGGAACGTTCGGTAGTCGCTTCACGTCGTTCTTCGCGCCCCTCACTTTCTGCGCGGCCGTTGGCGCCGCGGTAGTCGTCGGGACGTTGCTGCTTTGAGCAGCGACGCGGGCGCTACCCTCACCGCCGTCATCGGCGTGCTCCTCACCCGGCTCGCGCTCGGGGGCACCTTCCGGCGCTACGTGCAGCCCGGCATGGGCATGTGGCTCGCGATCGCCGGTGTGCTTCTCATCCTCCTCGGCGTGATCGTGCTGTGGCGTCACCGGCACGGCGAGGACGATCACAACGCTCATGAGCACGGGGGCGAGCGGGTGGCGTGGCTGCTCCTCGCCCCGGTGCTGACGCTGCTGCTGATCGCCCCTGGAGCCCTCGGCGCCTTCTCCCTCGACCGCACTGGGTCGGCGGTGAGCGTGCGGAGCGGGGGCGGCGTGTACGCCGCGCTCGACCCGCAGGCGGGGCCTCATGAGATGTCGCTGCTCGAGTTCAACCAGCGTGCATTCGAGGGGACGGACGGTGCCAGCTTCAACGGTGCCACGGTGCGCCTCGTCGGCTTTGTGGCGCCGGCCGAGCCCGACGGTTTCCTCGTGGCCCGCTACTCCATCGCCTGCTGCGCCGCTGACGCGCTGGCGGCGACCGCCCACCTCGTCGGTTGGGACGGTCCGACGCCGGCACGCGACACCTGGGTCGAAGTGGAAGGCACCTTCGAGCCCGGTGCAGAGGTCAACCCTCGGCTCGTCGCTACTTCGGTAACCCCGATCCCCGAGCCGGACGAACCCTACGAATGATGCCGCGCACGGGCTCGACCGCAGGCGACAAGCGCGTTCCGACTATGGCTTCTGCACGATGCGGTTCACCGGCGGGTTCGGGACGGCACCAGGCAGGAACGAGCCGAAGTACGCCACGAGGGCGTCGATGTCCTGCGCACCGCCGAGGGCATTCGTGCCCTGGTTGAACACCGTGAATCCGTCGCCACCGCCGGCGAGGAAGTTGTTCATTGTTACGCGGTAGTTGGTGCCGTCGTCGGGCACGGCCGAACCGTTGAGCGTGATGTTCCCGATCCGTGATTGCGCAGTCGGCCCCGGCCGGGTTCTGCTCGTAGGAGAAGCCGGCCGAGATCTGGAGGATCCGCTTCGTGGTCTGGCCGCCACACCCTGGGAACTGCTGCTCGAGCAGGTCCCGGATCTGGGCGCCGGTCATCGTCTTGGTGACGAGGCTGTTGCCGAACGGCTGGATGGTGAAGGCTTCGCCATAGGTGACTTCGCCTGGCGCCTCGGTACCCGATGGGGTGAAGAGGAAGCCGAATGTGGCCCCGCCGCGGATGCCGCCGGGGTTCATGAAGGCGATCTGGGCGCCGCCCAGGTTGACCGGTTGTGTGGCCACGAGTTGGGCGTCGGCGATCACGTCACCCGACGGGATCTCGCCGAGGGCGTTGGCGCTGTTCAGGATGTCCTGCGCTGACCTTGCCGATGATCTGGTTGGCGAGGGGCGCCGAGGCGGTGACGTACTGCTGCACCACGTCAGCGACCCGCTGGTCCTTGGGCAGGTCGAGCAGCGGCACGTCGGCGGCCGAGTTCCTCGGGTTGCTCGAGTTGCGCACGATCGAGTTCGTCGCGCCGGCCGCGATCAGCTCGCCGGTCTTGTCGTCGATGGTCAGCGTGATGTCGGTGAGGATGCGGCCGAACGACGACGCGCTCGTGATCAGACGCGTGACGCCGTCCGGAGTAGTGATGGTGCATCGGTATTCGGCGTGTGTGTGGGCGGACACGATGACCTTGATGGACGGGTCGAGCCGCGTGGCGATCTCGGCGATGTCGCTGCCGGCCAGGTTCCCGGCGCACCCGTTGAGGGTGGCCGTCCCCGATTGGAAGCCCCCCTGGTGGATGACGAGCACGCTCGTGTTCACGTGCTGGCGCTGCAGTTGCTCCACCGCGCGGTTGGCAGCGTCGGCCTCGTCCTCGAAGGTGAGGCCGGCCACGCCCGTGGGTGTGACGATGGTCGGGGTCGCCTCCAGAACCTCACCGATGATGCCGATCTCGAACTTCTTGCCACTGTCGCTCTTGATCCGCGTGGTCCCGAATGCCGGGAACAGTGTCTGTCCGTTGTCGTTGCGGACGACTTGGCCGACAGGTATTGGAACTCGGCACCGGGATATGTGTTGCTTGTGCCACCACCGACCAGGGCATAGGGCGCCGCCGTACAACCGACGTCGACTCGGCAGCCGCCGTTTTGGATGCGCAGCAGCTCGGCCGACCCCTTGTCGAACTCGTGGTTGCCGACCGAAGCGAAGTCGGCATTCATCAGGTTTGTCACGATCGTGGACGGCTCGCCGAAGAAGAGCCCGTCGACGAGCGGGCTGGCGCCGATGTTGTCGCCGGCGATGAGGCTGATCTGTTTGTCGCCGTACTGCGCCTGCTTGTTGTGCACGGCCTGAGCGAGCCAGGCTGCCCCGCCAGCGAACTGGCCGTAGATGTTGAGGCCGGCACCGGCCTCGAGGTTGCCGTGGAAGTCGTTCCACGCGAGGAGGTGCACGTCGGTGGTAGTGCCCTTGGGCTTCTTGAACTGCACGTCAACCTTGTCGGCGAGAGACCGTGCTCCGTCGATCGTGGCGGCTCCCGCCGGCCCCGACGTCGTTGCCAGGGGAGCGATCAACGCCGCGACGATGGCCGCAACGGCGAGCAAGCCCACTGCAGTACGAGGACTCCACATGGCATGACGACGATGTCGCACGGCTTTCCCCTTACGTCGCTTGGCTCGTCCCAGCATTACAGATTCTCCGACCGTGCGCGATCAGGGTTCCGATGCCAGACACGTCGAGATCGCGCGGGCGAGGCGGTCGGCGCTGCCGTCGCCGAACTGGAGGTAGAGCGACGGCTCCGTCAGCTCCAGCTCGAGCACTGCGCCGGCGAGCAGATCGACCCGGGCATAGAGAGGCTGGCCGGGAGCGCAGGCGAGCGCTGCTTCAGCCGTCTTGCGTTCTTGTGCAGTCGCGTCGGCGGCGGCGAGTTCTTCGTCGAGATAGAAGACCTCGCGCTCACCGCCTGCGGGTAGTGGCGCGCGACGTCGCAGCGCATGCGAGTACGCGCCATCGATGTAGACGAGCGCCTTCTCCTCCGCATCGGCGAGGTGGGGCTGGATCATCGCCGTCTCGCCTGCGGCCTGGATTCGAGCCACGAGTGTGAGCGCAGCGTCGGTCTGCTCGGGCGTGAACCATGCGGATCGGCGCCCACCGGCAGAGACCGACGGCTTGACGACGAAAGGCTCGGACGGAGACTCGAACGTGGAGCCAGGCTCGACGAAGCGGGTCGGAACGATCGGAACTCCGGCAGCTTCGAGCCGCTCGAGATAGCGCTTGTCGGTGTTCCACTCGAGCAGCGGCACGTCGTTGACCACGCGTGGCAGCGACGTTGCCCATCGCAGGAACTCGTCGCGCCGCTCCGCGTAGTCCCACGTTGAGCGCAGGACGACGAGGGAGAACGTGTTCCACTTGACAGCGTCGTCGTCCCAGACTGCGGGAACGCCCTCGATGCCGTGAGCGGCGAGAGCGGGGAGGAGGAGCCGGTCGTCGGGCTCCAGCTCTGGAATCTCGGCACACGTCGCCAGCGCGACGCGCGTCAAATGCTCCAGGCTCCGTCCTGCTGTACGACCTGCCCGTCGAGCTCGATGCGGCCGCCCGAACGCAGGTCCTTGACGATGTCCCAGTGGATCGTGCTCGTGTTCTGGCCGCCCAGGAACGTGTAGCTCTGGCCCAGGGCGAGGTGGATGGACCCGTCCATCTTCTCGTCGAAGAGGGTGTTCTTCATGTAACGCGTAATGCCCGGGTTGCAGCCGATACCGAGCTCCCCGATCCGTCTTGCGCCCTCGTCCCGGTCGAGGATGGCTATCAGGGTCTCCTCGCCGCGGCTCGCCGACGCCGCCACGACCTTGCCGCCGTCGAACTCGAGCCGGACGCCCTCCAACTCGTGTCCCTCGTGTACCGCCGGGTACTCGGAGAACGTGATCACGCCGCTGGCAGAGCTCTCCACAGGCGCGAAAAAGAACTCCCCGCCCGGCATGTTCTTGCGACCGTCGTCGACTTCGCCGTGGCGGCCGTCGAGCGAGATCGTGAGATCGGTGCCTTCGCCGACGATCCGGATCTCGGCGGCGGCGTCGAACCGGTTGGCGTAGTGGCGCATGCGCTCGCCTTCGGCGTCCCAGTCGAGTAGGCACGCGTCGAAGACGATGTCCGTCAGCTGGTCGAGCGTCAGCCCGGCCTCCTGCGCGAGGGCGTTCGTCGGGTACTGGCAGCTCACCCACGGCATCTCCGCGGACATGGTTCGCCTGTAGAAGACCCGCGCGGCTGTGTTGGCGAGTGAGCGCCTCTCGGGCGTGAGATCGGCCTGGGCACGAGTGTTCTCAGGGGCGTCGAGCGTGATCCGTGCATCCATCCGTTCGCACGCGAAGCGATCGATGTCCGCCAGCTCGCCGAGCAGCTGCTCGGGAGCGTCCGCTACCCAGACGTGGTCGATCGGCCAGAGCGACCAGTTGATGCGCATGACCGCGTAGGCGCCGCGCCGCGCGATCTGGCGCTCGAGCTCGTCGAGCAGTGGGCGGGCGAGCGGCGTCGAGCGGATGAGCACCTCCCAGCCAGGCTGGACGTCGAGACAGCGCTCGACGAGCAGCTTCGCGTACGCCTCGACTCGGGGATCTCTCAAATCAGCCAGCTCCCGTCGCGCTGCACGACCTCGCCGTCGAGCTCGATCGTGCCGCCACTGCGCAGGTTCTTGACCATGTCCCAGTGGACGGCGCTGACGTTCGTGCCGCCGATGAACGGGAAGCCGTTGCCCAGGGCCAGATGGATCGTGCCTTCGATCTTCTCGTCGAAGAGGGTGTTCTGCGTGTGCCTCTGGATGCCCGGATTGCAGCCGATGCCGAACTCACCGAGCACGCGGGCGCCGTCGTCGGTGTCGAGCGTCGTCAGCAGGAAGTCCTCGTGGATCGAGGCCGACGCATCCACGACACGACCGCCCTCGAAGCTGAGCCGGACGTTCTCTACGGCGCGGCCGCCGTAGGTGGCCGGGTACTCCGAGAAGGCAACGGTCCCCTGCGCCGAGTCTTCGACCGGGCTGTAGAAGACCTCGCCGCCGGGCATGTTCGCGCCTATCGCATCCACGTGGCCGGAGCGGCCTTCGAGGCTGAAGGTGAGATCGGTGCCGTCACCGGTGATCCGGACTTCGCCGGCGGCGTCGAAACGCGCGCCGATCTCGCGCATGCGCTCGGCGAGTGCCTCCCAGTCCACCAACACGGCGCCGTAGAGGAAGTCCTCGTATGCACGGAGGCCCATGCCGGCATCCTGGGCGAGCGCCGGCGTCGGGAACTGGCAGCCGACCCAAGCCTTCTCTCCCGCGAAGAACGGCTCCGCGTGCGGCCGAGTTGCCTGCTGTCGCAACATGAGGCGCTCGGGCGAGATGTCGGACCCCTCGCGCGTGTTCTCGGGCGCGTCGATGACGATGAAGCTGTCGGCGTGGTCGAGCTCGTACGCTGCGATCTCGGGCAGCGTCCCCAGCAGCTCCTCGGGCGCTTCCGCCAGCCACGGAGACGAACGCGCGAACGCGATCCTCGGCAAGGCGTAGGCACCGCGGCGCGCGATCGCTGCGACGACCTCGTCCGCGAGGGGTCTCGCCGCCGGGGACGTGCGAACGAGCACTTGCCACCCCGGCTGCACGTCGATGCACCGCTCCACGAGCAGCGACGCGTAGCTGGCGAGCCGTGGATCGGCCATGAACGCTGGACACTAACGACTGTAACTTGCTACGCTAACACTTAGATTTTCTTCCATAACGAATACCTAGAAGGAGAGAGCACATGGGCAAGGTGATCGGTATCGACCTGGGCACGACGAACTCGTGCATGGCGGCGATCGAAGGCGGCGAGCCCGCCGTTATCCCGAACGCAGAAGGCGGGCGGACGACGCCGTCCGTCGTAGCGTTCACGAAGGACGGCCAGCGGCTCGTCGGCGCGCCTGCGAAGCGCCAGCAGGTCACGAACCCGCAGAACACGATCTTCTCGATCAAGCGCTTCATGGGCCGGAAGTTCGACGAGGTCTCGGAGGAGATGACGATCGTCCCCTACGAGGTCACGAAGGGCCCGAACGAGGACGTGCGCGTGAAGGCGGGCGGCAAGGAGTACGCGCCGCCGGAGATCTCCGCGATGATCCTCCAGAAGCTCAAGACGGACGCGGAGGCGTACCTCGGCGAGGAGGTCACGGACGCCGTCATCACCGTCCCCGCGTACTTCAACAACGCCCAGCGCGAGGCGACGAAAGACGCCGGCAAGATCGCCGGCCTCAACGTCCTCCGCATCATCAACGAGCCCACGGCCGCATCACTCGCTTACGGGCTCGACAAGGAGGCCGACCAGACGATCCTCGTCTTCGACCTCGGCGGCGGCACCTTCGACGTGTCCGTGCTCGAGCTCGGCGACGGGACCTTCCACGTCAAGGCGACGTCGGGTGACAACCACCTCGGCGGCGACAACTTCGACAAGGCCGTCGTCGACTGGCTCGTCGCTGAGTTCAAGAAGGATCACGGCGCCGACCTCTCGCAGGACCCCGTCGCGCTGCAACGGCTCTACGACGCAGCGGAGAAGGCAAAGATCGAGCTCTCCTCGACGATGACGACGCAGATCAACCTGCCGTTCATCGCCGAGGGGCCGAAGCACCTCGACATGCAGCTCACGCGGGCGAAGCTGCTCGAGCTGACCGCAGATCTCCTGGAGCGAACCGTCGGCCCGACGAAGCAGGTCATCAAGGACGCCGGCCTCGACGCGTCGGCCATCGAGCACGTCGTGCTCGTCGGGGGGATGACGCGCATGCCGGCCGTGCAGGAGAAGGTCACGGAGCTGCTCGGCAAGGAGCCGCACAAGGGCGTCAACCCGGACGAGGTGGTCGCCGTCGGCGCCGCCATCCAGGCGGGCGTCATGCGCGGTGAGGTGAAGGACGTCCTCCTGCTCGACGTGACGCCACTGTCGCTCGGCATCGAGACGAAGGGCGGTGTCTTCACGAAGCTCATCGAGAAGAACACTACGATCCCCAACCGCAAGTCGGAAGTGTTCTCGACGGCGGAGGACAACCAGCCGTCGGTCGAGATCCATGTGCTCCAGGGCGAGTCGGAGATGGCGCTCTACAACAAGACCCTTGGCAAGTTCCAGCTGGTCGGCATCCCGCCGGCGCCACGCGGAATGCCGCAGGTCGAGGTCACCTTCGACATCGACGCGAACGGCATCATCAACGTCTCCGCGAAGGACCTGGGCACGGGCAACGAGCAGCAGGTCCGCATCGAGGGTGGCTCCGGCCTCAAGCCCGAGGAGGTCGAGCGGATGATGAAGGAGGCCGAAGAGCACGCGGGCGAGGCGCATGCGATGCGAGAGCTCGCCGACGCGAAGAACATGGCCGAGAATCTCGTCTACCAGACCGAGAAGGCGCTCAAGGAGAATCGCGAGGCGCTCGACGAGTCGGTCGCCGCGACGATCGAGGGCCGGATCATGGAGCTGAACGAGGCGCTCAAGGGCTCCGACCTGGCTGACGTGAAGGCGAAGACCGACGCGCTCGTCGAGGCCTCGCACTCGCTGGCCGAGGCGGTGTACGCGAAGGCGGGCGCCGAAGGCGCGGCTGACGGGGCCGCTTCAGGAGACGGCGTCGCGGGCGACGAGGAGGTCGTCGAGGACGCCGACTACGAGGTCGTCGAGGACGAGAAGTGAAGGAGCCTCAGGCCAAGGCGGGCCTCGAGCAGCAGCTGAAGGAGCTGGAGGCGGCGAGGGACAGCGCCATCGCCGACCTCCAGCGTGTCGCCGCCGACTTCGACAATTTCCGCAAGCGCATAGCGCGTGATCAGGAGTCGCTGATCGCACGTGCGCACGAGCGGCTCGTGAAGGAGCTCCTTCCCGTGCTCGACGACCTGGAACGGGCGCTCGACGCGGCTGCGGAGCACGAGGAGGCGAAGCTCGAGGAGGGAGTACGCCTCGTCCACCGCGAGCTGTCGCATGTGCTGCAGAAGGAAGGCCTGGTCGCAGTCGAGACCGAGGGTCGGTTCGACCCGCACGAGCACGAGGCGCTGCTGACGCAGCCGTCCGAGGCCGAGGAGGGCGCGATCCTCGAGGTGATCCAGAAGGGGTACCGGCTGGGCGACCGCGTGCTACGGCCGGCCCGGGTCGTCGTGAGCGCCGGTGGCGAAGAGCGTGACGACGCGAACGACTAAGAACCTCTACGAGGTGCTCGGCCTCGAAAAAGGCGCCTCGAAGGACGAGATCAAGAAGGCCTACCGCAAGCTCGCGCGGCAGTACCACCCGGACAAGAACCCGGGTGACAAAGAGGCGGAGGAGATGTTCAAGGAGGTTCAGGCCGCCTACGACGTCCTCTCCAACCCGGAGAAGCGCGAGCAGTACGACTCCTGGGGCTCGCCGAGCGGCCGCCCCGAGTTCGGGCCGGGCGGCTCGTTCACGTTCGACTTCGGCGACTTCGGCGATCTCGGCGACCTGCTGGGCGGGATCTTCGGCGACCGTCGCGGCGGCAGGCGGGCGCAGTCGTCACGCGGCCGGCGCGGCCAGGACGTGGAGGTCGAGCTCAACCTTTCGTTCGAGGACGCGTTGCGCGGCCTGGAGACGACGATTCCGGTCAGCCTCGACTCGGCATGCTCGACGTGCAAGGGATCGGGAGCGAAGCCGGGCACGGCGCCCAGGACCTGTCCCCAGTGCGGCGGCCGTGGTGTCGTCTCGGAGGCGCAGGGGCTGTTCGCACTCTCGCAGCCGTGCCCACGCTGCCGCGGGAACGGCACGGTGATCGAGGATCCCTGCCCGACGTGCCGCGGCACGGGGCGGGAGCAGCGCACGCGCCGCTTCAAGGTGAAGATCCCTGCCGGGGTAAAGGACGGCACGCGCATTCGCCTGCGCGGCAAGGGCGAGGCTGGTTACGGCGGCGCGCCCGCTGGAGACCTCTACGTCGTCACGCGCGTGGCGCCGTCAAAGCTGTTCAGCCGGAGGGGCGACGCCGACCTCGAGATGGAGGTTCCGGTTACCTACCCGGAAGCGGCGCTCGGCGCGACCGTCGAAGTGCCGACACCGGACGGACGCGTCTCGCTCAAGGTGCCGCCCGGCACCCAGGACGGCAAGCTCCTGCGGATCAAGGGTCGCGGCATGCCGAAGCTCAAGGGCTCGGGACGCGGCGACCTCATCGCGCGGGTGCGCGTGACGGTGCCGTCAAAGCTCTCCAAGGCCGAGCGCGAAGCGGTCGAGCAGCTGCGCGAGGTGTCGCGGGAGGATCCGAGAGAGAAGGCGTTCTCGTGACCGATCAGCGACCGCGCTACATGATCTCTGTCGCCGCCGAGATCGTCGGCATGCACCCGCAGACGCTGCGCATCTACGAGACGAAGGGGCTCGTCCGTCCCGGTCGGACGCCCGGCGGCACACGCCTGTATTCCGAGCACGACCTCGAGCGGCTGCGCGAGATCCAGCGGCTGACGACCGAGCTCGGGCTCAACCTCGCGGGCGTGCGGCGCGTGCTCGCGCTCGAGGACCAGGTCGCGGCTCTGCGCCAGCGACTCGACCGCCTGGAGCGGGAGATGGGCGACGCCGTCCAGTCGGTGCACAGGCAATACCGGCGAGAGGTGGTTCTCTACTCGCAGGCGCAGCGCGAGCTGCGGCTCCCCAGGAAGCAGGGCTGAAGATGGACTTCAACAGACTGACGATCAAGTCGCAGGAAGCCGTCGCTGCCGCGGTCGAGGACGCCCGGCGCCGCGGCAACCCGGAGGTGTACCCCGAGCACCTGCTGTTGGCGCTACTCGACCAGGAGCTACCGCGCTCGCTCGTGCCGTCGGCTCAGTCGCTGCGCGCGGAGGCGGAAGCGCAGCTCGCGCAAAAGCCCGCCGTGGAGGGTGCCGCGCAGCAGCCTCGCATCTCCACCGAGCTGTCGAGCGTGCTCGACAAGGCAGGCTCCGAAGCGCAGCGGCTCGACGACGAGTACGTCTCCGTCGAGCACCTCCTGCTCGCGCTCCAGCCCGTCCCGCGCGAAGACTTGCTGGCACGGATCAAGGAAGTCCGCGGTGCCCAGCGCGTTACCTCCCAGGATCCCGAAGGCTCGTACCAGGCGCTCGAGAAGTTCGGTCGCGATCTGACGGCGCTCGCCGAGAGCGGCAAGCTCGACCCGGTCATCGGCCGCGACGAGGAGATTCGCCGCGTGATCCAGGTGCTGTCGCGACGGACGAAGAACAACCCGGTGTTGATCGGCGACCCCGGCGTGGGCAAGACGGCCATCGTCGAGGGTCTCGCGCAGCGGATCGTCGCCGGCGACGTCCCCGAGGGCCTGAAGGGCAAGCGCGTGTGGGCGCTCGACATCGGCGCACTGTTGGCGGGCGCGAAGTACCGCGGCGAGTTCGAGGAGCGGCTGAAGGCGGTGCTGCAGGAGATCGCGTCCGCGGAGGGTGAGCTGATCGTCTTCATCGACGAGCTGCACACGATCGTCGGCGCCGGCGCCGCCGAGGGCGCGGTCGACGCCGCGAACATGCTGAAGCCGATGCTAGCCCGCGGCGAGCTGCGGGCGATCGGCGCGACGACGCTCGACGAGTACCGCGAGCACATCGAGAAGGACGCCGCGCTGGAGCGTCGCTTCCAACCGGTATTCGTGGGCGAGCCTTCGACCGCGGACACGATCGCCATCCTCCGCGGGCTCAAGGAACGCTACGAGGCCCACCACGGCGTGCGTATCCGCGATGCGGCGCTGGTGGCAGCGGCCGTGCTCTCTGACCGCTACATCTCCGGCCGCTTCCTCCCCGACAAGGCCATCGACCTCGTGGACGAGGCCGCCTCGCGCGTGCGCATGGAGATCGACTCCTCACCGCTCGAGCTCGACGAGGCAGAGCGCCGCGTGCGCCAGCTGGAGATCGAGCTCGCTGCGATGGCCAAGGAGTCGAACGAGGTGCGCGAGCCGCTCGAGCGCGAGCTCGCCGACGCGAAGGCGACCCGAGACGAGCTAGCCGCCCGCTGGGCAAAGGAGAAGGAGGCGCTCGAGCGTGTGAAGGAGATCACCCGCGCCATCGACGAGCTGCGCATGGAGGCCGAGCGCGCCGAGCGCGAGGGGAACCTCCAGCGGGTGGCCGAGATCCGCTACGGCGAGCTGCCGGCGCTCGAAGCCGAGCTCGAGCAGCGCGAGGCCGCCGAGGACGAGCCGATGGTGAAGGAGGAAGTGGACGAGGACGACATCGCGCTCGTCGTCAGCCGTTGGACGGGCATTCCGGTCACGCGGCTGATGGAGGGCGAGACGGAGAAGCTCATCCACATGGAGGAGCGCCTCCATGAGCGCGTCGTCGGCCAGGACGAGGCTGTCGAGGCGGTGTCCAACGCGCTACGCCGGGCGCGCTCCGGCCTCCAGGACCCGAACCGGCCGATCGGCTCGTTCATCTTCCTCGGGCCCACCGGTGTCGGCAAGACCGAGCTGGCGCGCGCGCTCGCCGAGTTCATGTTCGACGACGACCGGGCCATGGTGCGTCTCGACATGTCGGAGTACCAGGAGCGGCACACGGTCTCGCGGCTCGTCGGCGCGCCGCCGGGCTACATCGGCTACGAGGAAGGCGGCCAGCTCACCGAGGCTGTCCGTCGCCGCCCGTACTCCGTCGTCCTGCTCGACGAGATCGAGAAGGCGCACTCCGAGGTCTTCGACGTCCTGCTGCAGATCCTCGACGACGGGCGGCTCACCGACGGCCACGGCCGCGTGGTCGACTTCCGGCACACGGTGATCATCATGACGTCGAACGTCCGCTCGGCCGACGCGCTGCGCGACTTCTTCCGGCCCGAGTTCCTCAACCGCATTGACGAGATAGTCGAGTTCAGGCCACTGGAGCGCGAGGAGCTGGCGAACATCGTCGAGCTCCAGCTGGAGCGGCTGCGCGAGCGGCTGGCGGAGCGGGGGCTCTCGCTCGAGCTGACGGACGCCGCGAAGGAGGTCGTGCTCGAGGCCGGTTGGGATCCGACGTACGGGGCGCGCCCGCTGAAGCGCGCCCTCCAGCGCCTCGTCGAGAATCCGCTCGCAAAGGCGCTGCTCGAGCAGCGGTTCGCAGAAGGCGACACCGTCCGCGTGGACGCGGAGGACGGCGAGCTCGTGTTCGAGAAGGCGCCCGCCGCGGTAGCGGCCTAGGCGAGCTTCGCGCGTGCGGAGTCTAGGGAGTGCTGCTGTGATTACCGCATGGTGTCGTCACATGCCCTGGCGGAGGAGCTGTTCGGGCGAGAGCAGGTAGAGAAGGCAACCAGTTACCACCGGCCCGGGTACGTAGCGTGGGCTGCGAACACCGTGATCGGTCTCGGCGTTCTCGCGCTCCTCGCTGCCATCGGGCCCGAGTTTGCCGACCGACGGTGGTGGCTCGCGGCAACCCTGATCGCGGCCCTCGCAGTCGTCCTGCCCTGGCTCGCGAGACTGCCGCTCGCGTACGTCGTCGGCTATCGCCGCGAACGTCGGTGGGGGTTCTCGACGCAGTCGTCGCGAGCGTGGCTTGCCGATGGGCTGAAGGCGCTCGCAGTCTCGCTCGTTCTGGCGTGCCGCTGCTCGTCGGGCTCGTGGCCCTCGGACGGTGGTTTCCGGACTGGTGGGCTGTCGCCGCCGCGGGGGCGGGCGCGCTGTTCGTGCTGTTCGTGTCTTTCCTCGCGCCCCTCGTCATCGAGCCGATCTTCAACCGCTTCCAGCCGCTCGACGACGAGACGCTCGCCCGTGAGCTGCGGGACCTGGCCGACCGCGCCGGTGCTCCCGTCCGCGACGTCCTCGTAGCCGATGCGAGCCGGCGCACGAAGAAGGTCAATGCGTACGTCTCCGGCGTCGGTGGGACAAGGCGCGTCGTCCTCTTCGACACGCTCCTCCAGCAGTCGTCTCCGGCGGGGGTGAAGCTCGTGGTCGCCCATGAGCTCGGTCACCGACGGGCGCGCCACGTGCTGAAGGCGACGCTGCTGGCCATGGCGTCGATCGCGACGTTCGTCCTCTTCCTCTGGGTGGTCGTTGGTACGCCCGAGGCGACAGAGATCCCGCTCGTCCTGCTTCTGGCGGCGGCGCTCCGGCTCATCGCGCTGCCAATCGGAACCGCGGTCTCCCGCAACTGGGAGCGGACGGCTGACCGCTTCGCGCTCGACCTCACTGGCGATGAAACAGTCTTCGAGGACACGTTCCGGACGCTCGCGCTCGCCAACCTTTCCGACCTCGACCCGCCCAGAGCCCTGTACTACGCGCTGTTCTCCCATCCGACAGTTCCCGAGCGCATCGCCTTCGGGCGCCGTTGGGCGGAGGAGCACGGCGCGTCGGCGTGATCTTGCGCCGTCTGTAACGAGGCGGCAAACATCTGTCGCGCCCGGCGACTGTGCTTTACTGCGGCCGTAAGCGCCGACCAGGAAAGGAGCGTACGTGGGGCAGTTCATATCCATCGCGAATGGCTTTGCGACCACTTCGGAGGGTATGAACCTTGCTGCGACGAACGCTCAACCTGGGAATCCTGGCGCATGTAGACGCCGGTAAGACAACGCTCACCGAACGGCTGCTGTACGCGGCCGGCGTCATCGACGAGATCGGCAGCGTCGACGACGGCAGCACGCAGACGGACACGCTCGCGCTCGAGCGGCAGCGCGGCATCACCATCAAGTCGGCCGTCGTCTCGTTCCCGATCGACGACGTCACGATCAACCTGATCGACACGCCGGGCCACCCGGACTTCATCGCCGAGGTGGAGCGCGTCCTCAGCGTGCTCGACGGCGCCGTGCTCGTGATCTCCGCAGTCGAAGGCGTGCAGTCTCAGACGCCGTTGCTCATGCGGGCGCTGCAGCGGCTCGGCGTCCCGACCTTGCTGTTCGTGAACAAGGTCGATCGCCGAGGAGCGGACTGCGACCGCGTCGTGCGAGGAGATCTCTCGAAGACTGACGAGCGCGATCGTTCCGATGGCATCGGCGGGCAGCACGGCGATTTCGGGAGCGGCTGGTCGAGGTGCTCGCCGAGCGCGACGAAGCGATCCTCGAGCGCATACGTCGGAGACGAGGACATCCCGTACGACCGGCTCTGCGACCGAACTCGCGGCGCAGACGAAGCAGGCGCTCGTGCACCCGGTGTTCTTCGGCTCGGCGATCACGGGCGCGGGCGTGGACGCGCTCATGAGCGGCATCGCGCGGCTGCTGCCAGCTGCCGAAGGGGACTCCGACGGCCCGCCCTCGGGCACCGTCTTCAAGATCGAGCGAGGCCAGGCGGGCGAGAGGGTCGCCTATGTCCGGATGTTCTCGGGCGCGCTGCGCGTGCGAGATCGTCTGCAGGTCGGCGAGGACGAGCGCAAGGTGACCGCCCTCAGCGTCTTCGACAGCGGCTCGGCCGTTCGAGGCGATTCGCTGGCCGCGCGCCAGATCGGAAAGGTGTGGGGGCTCGGCGAGATCAAGATCGGCGACGCGATCGGCGCACCACGCGCGCACGCGGAGCACCACTTCGCTCCGCCGACGCTGGAGACGGCCGTCGTACCGCGTGACCCGAGCGAGAAGGGCGCACTGCACGTCGCGCTGGCGCAGCTCGCCGACCACGATCCGCTGATCGACCTGCGGCAGGACGACGTCCGGCAGGAGCTGTTCCTCTCGCTCTACGGCGAGGTGCAGAAGGAGGTCATCCAGGAGACGCTGGCGACCGACTTCGGCATCGACGTCGAATTCCGCGAGACGACGACGATCTGCGTCGAGCGGCTCGTCGGCACGGGCGCAGCGGTCGAGCTCATCGGGGAACGGCCGAACCCCTTCCGCGCGACGGTCGGGTTGCGCGTCGAGCCGGCTGCCATCGGCTCGGGCGTGACGTTCCGGCTCGAGGTCGAGCTCGGGTCGCTGCCGCTCGCGTTCTTCCGCGCCGTCGAGGAGACGGTCCGAGCGACGCTGCGACAGGGCCTGTACGGCTGGCAGGTCCTGGACTGCGCGGTGACGATGACGCACTCCGGCTACTCGTCACCGACCTCGACGGCGGGGGACTTCCGGCTGCTGACGCCGCTCGTGCTGATGACGGCGCTCCAGGAGGCCGGCACCGCCGTGTGCGAGCCGATCCACCGCTTCTCGATCGACACGCCGAGTGAGACGGTCGGGCAAGTGCTGTCCGCCCTGGCGCGGCTGGATGCCGTCCCGCAGGCGCCGGGCATCAACGGCTCGTCGAGCACGATCGAGGGCGACATCGCGGCGGCTCGGGTGCACGAGCTCGCGGCTCGAGCTGCCGGGGCTGACCCGCGGCGAGGGCGTGCTGGAGTGCGAGTTCGGCCACTACGAGCCCACGAATGGCACCGTCCCCACGCGGCCTCGATCCGACTGGAACCCGCTCGACCGCGCGCAATACCTGGCTTCTCTAAGGTCCGGCGGTGCTCTTCGATCCTGATGCCCACGAGCCGCTCGTCGAGGACACCTGGAACGAGGATCGCGCGCGCGACGCGATCCGCGAGATCGTCGAAGACGCAGAGGGCGCATTCGACAACGGCTGGCCGACGCACCCCCGGGACTTCCTCCATGACGACGATGAAACGCGGCGCTACCGCGGCGTCTATTGCGGTGGTGCGGGCGTCGTTCGGGCGCTCGACACGCTACAGCGAAGAGGGCTGGTGGACCTGCGACGCAGTTACGTCTCGTATCTCGACCGCCCGTACGAACCTGACGTTCCCGGTGCCGACTTCGGCTCAGCCTCGAGCCTCATGGACGGAGAGACGGGAATCCGGCTCGTGTTGCACCAGCTCGCACCGTCGAGCGAGAACGCCGACCGCCTCGCCGAGCTGGTCGCTCAGAACGCTGAAGACGAGCACTGCGAGGTGTTCTGGGGCAGTCCCGGGACGATGCTCGCCGCCACAGCGATGCACGAGCGGACGGGCGAGGCGAGGTGGCTCGATCTGTGGCGTGAGAGCGCAGCGTGGCTGATCGACCAGTGGGATCCGCGGACGCATCTCTGGACACAGCGGTTTCGCACCGGGTCGGTGGAGCAGTGGATCGGTCCCGCGCATGGCTTCGCGGGCTGCGTGCTGGCCCTGACTCCGCATGCGGACGGCGCCGTTCATCGTCGCGCGGCTACAGCCATGGCTCGGTACGCAGTCGAGGAGGACGGGCTAGCGAACTGGAAGCCGACCGCTGCCATGGAGAGCCTGTCGTCCAACCGGGACGGATCCATTCGGACGCAGTGGTGTCACGGCGCGCCTGGCATGGTGACGTCGTTGGCTCGGGTGGCGCCCGGCGACGACGAGCACAGTCGCTTGCTTCGCGCGGGCGGTGAGCTCACGTGGCTCGCCGGCCCGCTGACGAAGGGCGCGAACCTCTGCCACGGCACGGCGGGCAACGGGTATGCCTTCCTGGCGCTCCTCGAGCGGACGGGAGACGAGCTGTGGCTCGAGCGCGCACGCGCCTTCTCCATGCATGCCATCTCCCAGGTGGCACATCAGCGTACGGAAAGCGGCCGCGGCCACTACTCCCTCTGGTCCGGCGATCTGGGAACAGCGCTGTACCTCGCCGACTGCGTGGCCGGCGGCGGAGCGCTCCCACTACCCTGACGAGCCGTGAGGGTGCTCGTCGTTGGTGCGGGCGGCGTGGGGTCGGCCGTGGGGCCGATCGCGCAGCGGCGCTCGTTCTTCGAGCACATGGTCTTCGCCGACTACGACCGCTCCCGCGCCGAAGCCGTCGTCGAGAAGCTCGGCGAGCCGGACCGCTTCAGCTCGGCGCAGGTGGACGCATCCGACATCGGTGCGATCGTCGCGCTCGCTCGCGAGGCAAAGGCGGACGCGATTGTCAACGCCGTCGACCCGCGCTTCAACCCGCCGATCTTCGCGGCGGCGCTCGAGGCTCTCTGCACGTACCTCGACATGGCGATGACGCTGTCCGAGCCGCACCCGCAGCGCCCGTACGAGCTCACGGGCGTGAAGCTCGGCGACGAGCAGTTCGCGGCCGAAGAGACCTGGAAGGAGGCCGGCCTGCTTGCGCTCGTCGGCGTCGGAGTAGAGCCGGGCCTCTCGGACGTCTTCGCGCGCTACGCGGCCGACCACTTGTTCTCGGAGATCGACGAGGCGGGCGTGCGCGACGGATCGAACATCGTCGTCGAGGGCTACGAGTTCGCGCCGTCCTTCTCCATCTGGACGACGATCGAGGAGTGCCTCAACCCGCCGGTGATCTGGGAGAAAGAGCGGGGCTGGTACACGACGGAGCCGTTCTCCGAGCCCGAGGTGTTCGAGTTCCCGGAAGGCATCGGCCCCGTCGGAGTGCGTGAACGTCGAGCACGAGGAGGTGCTCTTGATCCCGCGCTGGGTCGACTGCAAGCGGGTGACGTTCAAGTACGGGCTGGGGGAGGAGTTCATCGACGTGCTGCGCACGCTGCACAAGCTCGGCCTCGACTCGAAGGAGCCGGTGTCGGTGCGCGGTGTGGAAGTCGCGCCTCGAGACGTCGTCGCGGCGTGCCTGCCCGACCCCGCCACGCTCGGCGACAGGATGACCGGCAAGACCTGCGCGGGCACGTTCGTCACCGGCACGGGCAAGGACGGCCGGCCGCGCGCGACGTACCTCTACCACGTGGCCGACAACGAGGAGACGATGCGCGACTACGGCTCACAGGCCGTCGTCTGGCAGACCGCCCTCAACCCCGTGATCGCGCTCGAGCTGCTCGCGACGGGCGCCTGGAAGGGCACGGGAGTGCTCGGCCCCGAGGCGTTCGACGCCGTGCCGTTCCTCGATCTGCTGGCCGAGTACGACCGACCCTTCGGCGTCTCCGAACGGGCCGTCTGAGGCCGTTCTCCACCTCTTGACTTCCGCCGCCGCGTCCCGTTGACTCCCAGGCGATGAGCGTTTCCGGGGAGCTCGCGGCGCTGGCACCGCCCAACGGCGCCACGCCGGTCGTCCAACTCGAAGGCGTGCGAAAGAGCTTCGGCGATCACCTTGTCCTCGACGGCATCGATCTGAGTGTCGTCGCCGGCGAGGTGCTCGTCATCATCGGGGCCAGCGGCAGCGGCAAGAGCACGCTGCTCCGCTGCGTGAATCTGCTCGAACCGGTCGACTCCGGGCGGATCATGCTGGAAGGCGTCGAGCTCACTGCCAAGGGAGCCGACGTGTCGGCAGTGCGCCAGCGCATCGGCATCGTCTTCCAGCAGTTCAACCTCTTCCCGCACCTGAGGGTGATCGACAACATCACGCTGGCAGCACGCCGGATTCGCAAGGTCCCGAAGAGGGAGGCCGAGGAGCGGGGTCTCGACCTCCTGCGCCGGGTCGGGCTGGAGGAGAAGGCCCGGCAGCATCCACACCAGCTCTCGGGGGGTCAGCAACAGCGGGTCGCGATTGCGCGGGCGCTGATGATGGAGCCGCACGTCATGCTCTTCGACGAGGTCACGTCGGCCCTGGACCCCGAGCTGGTGGGCGAGGTGCTTCTTGTCATGAAGGATCTCGCCGACTCCGGCATGACGATGCTCGTCGTCACGCACGAGATGCAGTTCGCCCGCGAAGTGGGCGACTACTTGATCTTCATCGACGAAGGTCGCATCGTCGAGCAGGGTCGCCCAGCGGACGTGCTCGACCAGCCCAGGGAGCAGCGCACGCAGCGCTTTCTGCGCCGCTCGCTCCAGCTCGCGCACTCGCTGGATGACTTGACGATCGAAGAGGCAACAATCGACGAAGAGGGAGGAGCAAAATGAAACGAATCGTCTTGGCAGTGACGGTTGTCGCAATCGCCGCGGCTGCCCTGGCCGCCTGGAGTGGCGCTGTACCGTCGGCGACGAGCGGGGCAGGCGCGTCGTCTGCGACCGAAGCCGAAGCTGCCACCGCTACCTGCAGACATCAAGCAGCGAGGACGGTGGATCGTCGGCGTCAAGTGCGACGTGCCGCCGTTCGGGTACATCAACGTGAAAGGCCAGAATGCCGGCTTCGACGTCGAGATCGCCCGCTGGTTCGCTCGCTTTGCCTTCGGAAACGCGAGTCGCGTCAGCTTCGTCTGCGCACCGACACCGGCCCGCGAGCCTCTGTTGACCACGGATCGCGTCGATCTCGTCATCTCGACGTTCACGTATACGACCGACCGCGATACACGGATCGACTTCTCGCGGGCGTACTACAAGGCGGGTGGGCGCCTGCTCGTGAAGAACGACGGGCCGGTCCAGTCACTCGCCAACCTGGCAGGCAAGACGGTGGCTACGACCAGCGGCTCCGTCTACGACCGCTGGCTCAAGAACTGCTTCCCGCAGACGAAGGCACTCGTGTTCGACAGCTTCACGAACGCGGTGCTGGCGCTCCGCGACGGCAGGGCGGACACGGTGATGTGGGACGACACCGGCGTCCTCGGCATCGCCACGACGGACGGGTCCCTCAAGCTCACCGAGCGACCTGTTCCTCTCGGGTCCGTACGGCATCGGAATCAAGCAGGGGGAGGCGTCACTGAAGAAGTGGGTCGATTCGCGGCTGAACCTCATGAAGAAGCGGGATCTCTTCATCGGCATCCTGAAGAACAATGTCCCGCCGCGACTGTACGCCGCCTTCCAGAACAACGTCCTCAGGCCGAAGAACAACTTCGGCTACAACACCGTGGACCCGCAGACGGTGTGCCCGTAGGGACTAGTCGCAGAATCGAGACAGGTGGGAGCGGTCGCCTCGGCGGCCGCTCCTAGCCTTCCGTGATCGGGACCCTCGCCGTCAGCTTCGACTGGTCGTACATCGGCGACAACTGGGACGAGTTGCTCTGGGCGCTCAAGCGCACGCTCCAGGTATCGGCGATCGCGATCGCCGGAGCATTCGTTATCGGGCTCGCGCTCGGCGCGGCCCGCGCGGCACGCGTGCCGGTCGTCAGCCAGCTCGCCGCCGTCTACGTCGAGATCATCCGCAACACGCCGATCCTCGTCCAGATCTTCTTCCTGTACTTCGGGCTGCCGCAGATCGGGATCCGTCTCGACGCGTTCACGGTCGCGTGGCTGGCGGTCACGATCTGGGGTGGGGCGTTCAATACCGAGAACTTCCGCGCGGGTTTCGAGGCGGTGCCGGCGCGCTACCGCGAGGCCGGGCTCGCGCTCGGCTTCAGTCGCCTTGCGACGTTCGCCAACGTGACGCTGCCGATTGGCGGCCGGATCGCACTTCCGTCGTCGATCAACACCTACATCAGCGTCGTCAAGAACACGTCGCTGATGTACGTCATCGCGTATCCGGAGCTGACGAAGACTGCGCTCGACATCAACGCGTTGACGCTCCAGACGATCGAGACATTCTCGGTGCTGGCTGTCACTTACCTGGTCATCGTCTGGTCGATGTCGGCGCTCATTCGCGTCCTCGAGCGGCACCTCGCGTTGCCGGAGGAGGCGCGGTAGATGCCGGATTGGGTCGAGCCGACCGCCCGCTACATGCTCGAAGAGGGCCTCGTTCTGACGCTCAAGGCCTCGGCGATCGCACTTCTCGGCAGCACGATCATCGGTGTCACCCTCGGCACGCTCCTGACCATCCGCTTTCGGCCGATGCAGTGGCTGATCCGTCTGTATATCGAGATCTGGCGGGGGCTCCCGATCCTCGTCACCGTCTTCCTCATCTTCTTCGCGCTGCCGGCGCTGGGTGTTCGCTTCACCGTCGTAGGCATCACGTTCGACGGGCAGTTCGCGGCCTGGGTCGCAGCCACGATCGGCCTGACGCTCTGGGGAAGCGCCCAGGTGGCTGAAGCGACGCGCGGAGCCGTGCAATCGATCCCGCGCGAGCAGCACGAGGCGGCGGCGGCGCTCGGCTTCGGCTGGGTGGGCCGCCATGCGTACGTGATCCTGCCGCAGGCACTCCGCCGACTCCTGCCGCCGCTAGTCGGCCTTCTGGTCAACATCATCCAGAACACGACGATCGCCCAGGTGGTCGGTGCCTCCGAGCTCCTCGAGACGGGCGAGCGCCAGGTCGAGCGCCTGGCGGCACCCCCGCCGATCGGCGAGGGCGAGATACACGCGTTCGAGATCTACGCTGCGGTGATGGTCGTCTTCTTCTGCATCTCGTTCCCGCTGACGCGGCTCGCCGCGTACCTCGAGCGCAGACTGGTCTAGCGCGAGGACTTGCGGGCGGTGCCGGCGTCGGTGGCCTTCTTCGCCCGGCGGACCTTCTTCTTCCGCTGCCGGTCGGCCTTCCAGCGCACGCTCGGTCTCGATCCGCGTCCCACGGCGGCCGAGTGTACAGGCGGGTAGCGTTCGCGGCCGTGGAGAGCAGAGTCTGCGACTCCGCCGGCAGAGCGAATGATCGGCCAACTCGTTGCCGACACCCTTCGCTTCTACGGCAGCCACTTCTGGAGCTCCCTGGCCCTCGGTCTTGGGCCGTTGCTCCTCGCTGTCGTGGCGTCGCATCTCGGCCGTGTTCCGGCCGTTGCGGTCAGCGCCGGCGGTGCCGTGATCGTGTTCACGGCTTCCTACGTCGCCGGCTGCGCGATGGTGGCCGGCGTGCGCCCGTCGCGACGGACGATCGCGGCTGCCATGGCCGTCGGCATCCTCGTGTACCTGCCGGCGCCGATCCTCTTCCTGGGGTTCCTACTGCCGGGCATCGCCTGGTTCGCGCTGTTCGGGCTGGCCGTGCCCGCGGCCGTGGTCGAGCGGCTCGGCGTCTTCGACGCCTTGCGGCGGGGCTTCGAGCTGGGGCGGGCCGACTTCGTCCACGCGATGGCCACGCTCGGCACGCTGGGCCTACTCGTATTCCTCACCGGGCAGGTGATGGCGTTCGTCATCCACGGCGGCGGCGGCCAGGCGTTCGAGATCGCCCTCTACCTGGCGACGCTCGTACTGACGCCGATTCTCTTTCTCGGCGCCGCTCATCTCTACGACGACCAGGTCGCGCGAGCGGCAGTAGAGTCGAAGCGCAAACGAGCCGAGGAGGCCTGATGCCGACGTATCTCATGCTGTCCCGCCTGACCGCGAAGGGTGTGCAGACCCTGAACGCGAATCCCGAACGCCTGAAGGAGGTCAACAAGGACGTCGAGGAGCTCGGCGCCAAGGTGCTCCATCAATGGGCCTGTCTCGGGCCGTACGACTTCGTGAACGTCGTCGAGGCGCCGGATGCGACGACGATAGCGCGCGTCTCCGTCCAGCTGGGCGCGCGCGGCAGTTCGAAGCTCGAGACGCACGAGCTGATCGGGATCGACGACTACCTCGCCGGCATCGATAAGAGCTAAGCGCTCGGCGCGTCAGGCACTTTCAGCGCACGCGACCGCGATCTCTGCGGCGAGCGCGGCGTTGTCGGCAGCCAGCCGGCGGTTCACGTCCAGTGTCTCGCCGCCGCTTCGCTCGTGGAGGTACGAGAGCACGTACGGAGTGATCGCCTGGCCTTCAACTCCCTCGGCCGCGGCTACTTGCAGCGCCTCCTCGACCAACGCCGAGACGTCCGTGTGCGGCTCGGGAGGCCTGGTAACGACCAGCCCGGATGTGCGCTGGAGAGCCCAGTGGGCGCGCGCGAGGCGGGCGACGTCCTCGGCCGAATCCGCACGGATGGGCGCCGGCGGCCCGCCTTCCGCCGCGTAGAAGAGCGGCACGGTGTCGGTGCCGAAGCCGATGACCGGGACGCCAAGGGTCTCAAGGGCCTCGAGGGTGGCGGGAACGTCGAGCAGCGACTTCACTCCCGAGCAGACGACGATTGCAGGCGTGCGACTGAGCTCCGCGAGGTCGGCGGACACGTCCGGTCGCGTCTCGTAGCCACGATGGACGCCGCCGATGCCGCCGGTGGCGAGGACGGATATGGCGGCGAGACGGCAGGCGGCAAGCGTTGCCCCGACCGTGGTCGCGCCGAGCGCGCCGTCGACGATGCAGGCGGCGAGATCGCGTGGGCTGACCTTGCGTGCGTCCGAGCCGGCGGCGGCGACCCGCTCCAGCTGCTCGGCGTCGAGACCCACTTGCAGGGCGCCGTCAAGGACGGCGACGGTCGCCGGCACCGCGCCGCCGTCGCGTACGCGCTGCTCACATTCCCGTCCGACGGCCAGTCCCTCGCCGGGCGGGAAGCCGTGGGCGACGATCGTCGTCTCGAGCGCGACGATCGCCCGCCCCTCGGAAAGGGCCTCCTGGACCTCTGCTGACGACCTGACGACCGTTGACGTCACGGCATCGCTCCCGCCGTCGCGACGCAACGGGCGGCGGCTTCCAGGCCGAGCTCGATGCCGCCGACGAGGAAGCCGGCGGCCAGCGCGTCGCCCGCACCGGTCGGGTCGACGACCTCCGTCGGCTGTGCGGCATGTTCCTCTCGGCTGCCGTTTCGTACGACTGTCACACCGCTTGCGCCATGCTTGACGACGAGCGTCGTGGCCGGAGGTTCGCGCCCGAGCGCGTCCAGTTCGCGGTCTCCCGCGAAGGCGACATCCGGCTGCAGTTGCCCGAGCCGGGCAAGCAGTCGCTCCGGCGCCGAAGTCGGCGATTCCGCGGGCCGTTGCCAGGTCGACGCTGATGCGCGCGCCCTGAGCTCGTGCCGCGCCGGCTGCCCTGGCGCCAGCCTCCGCGATCGAGCCGCCGAGCAAGGCGTAGCCAGACAGATGGAGTACGTCGCAACCGCGTAGCCAGTCGACGTCGATCTCGTCCGCACGCAGCTGGGGCGACGGCCCGCGGTCCGTGAGCATCGACCGCTCACCAGAGTCGTCGACGACGGAGACGACGACGCCGCCGGCGGCGGGCACAACCGGCCCGACGAGATCGACGCCGCGCGCGGCGACCTCACCCTCTGCGAGCCCGGCCGCGCCGTCGTTGCCGCGCTTGGCGATCAGCCGCGCATCTGCCCCGAGAGCGGCTGCCCATGCGGCCACGTTCGCCGCCTGGCCGCCGGCCGTCAAGTGCGTGCCGGCCGGCGTGTCGTCCCCGGCAGCAAACGATCCCTCGAGTCGGACGACGACGTCGAGCAGGAGGTCGCCGAGGGCGCAAACGAGCATTCGTACAATCGTCGCACGGCGCGGGCCAGCGCCGCCGATTGTGCTAAAAGCCTCAAGGCGACACAATGAGCCAGGGCGCGAAGGTTTTCTCCCCCGGTACTCCTCCGCGCCCACCTATGTCTCCCCACAGCGCCGCTCCGCCAAAAGCGGATTGCGAAAGTTTTTGCGGAAACTTGACGCTCCGTTCACGCCTTTCTTCAGGCGGGAGCAAGAGGAGGAGCACGATGACGAGCGCAACGACGGCCGCCCGGCGATCATGGGCTACGGTGCACTACGCTGGGCAGGTGTGGCGCAGAGTTGCGGCAGTCGCCGCGATCTTCGGTGGGGCGATCGTCGTCGGGTTCAACCCGAACCGCTGGGACAAGGTCATCCTCGACCTCCCGAGGCAGCACGGCATCCACCTTCACGAAGTCATCGGGATGGCACTCATCACGCTCGGTGTCCTCGCGCTCTTGCGGATGCAGAGGTAACTCGGACTCACCTGAGCTATCGAGCCGGCCGCGGAACCTCGCGCCAGTGGAGGTTTCCGTGTGTTCAGGCCGTTTGACGACGAACGTGCTGACGACACACGAGTGCAGACGCGCTCAACCATGGGGGTTTGCGGGCTATTCCGCGGCTCGAGCCCGCATGGCTACGTCGATTCGTTTCAGACGTTTCGCCCGCTATTGGCCCACGCCTCAAGGCTCACCTGCATCGGCCGATACCTGACCGGGGCGTAAGCCCTTCCCGCCCATCAGCCCCCCGGATGAGCTTCTTCTCGATCTTGGCAATCGTGTGCATCGTGGCAGCGGTCCTCTGCGCTGCTGCCCTTTACTCCCTCACTTTGAGCTGATCGAGGTAAGGCCCGGCGCGCGGTCGAACGCTCGCTGCGGCGCAAGCGCTTCCCCGCGATTGCCGGGCCGCGTCGAGCGTAGTCGCCGTCGTGCTCGAGCGCTGGATGGCTCTTTCGGCCGTGGCTCGTCCGGAGCACCTACCGGCGGTAGCTCTTCGAGCGCGGCCAGCCGCAACGCACCGTCCACTCAAATGGGTGATTTCATGTCCTCGATGGCTCGCGCGGGGGTTGAACTGGACGGCGATCGTGACTAGAATCGTCGCATGGACGACGATGCGCGGCGCAAGCGCCTGCGTGACCTCATGATCGGCGGCGTGCTCGGCGCGTTCGCCGCCCTCGCTGCTGTCCGCCGCAGGCGGCCTCCGGAGCGAACGGTGACGACCGGCCTCGCCGCGTTCGAGGATGCGCCGTGCTATCGGGAGGCGGTCGAGCGTGAAGCCGCTTCAGCTCGCTCGCGCCAGTAGGGCTCCGGCCTCGAGCACGGTCAGGAGGTTGGTGTCGGCATCGGCGATCGACAACGCCTTGCCGGCGAGCTGTGCCCGGCGTGCGAGCTTGAGGTACGAGCGGACATCGCCTGTCGGCTCGACCGTGCGCACGACGAGGAACGGCCCGAACGTACGCGTCTCGAAGGCCGCCCGCGGCGCCGGCGGACGGTTCGGCACGTCAAGCCGCCGGATGCGGTTGCCAGTGTCGCTCGCATCGAAGACCCACAGCCCGCGACCGAGCGGCTCCGCCCGCTGCAGTGCCCGCAAAGCCAGTCGGGGATCCGCGCGCGGCACAACCGAGCGCGAGAGGTTTCCGCCGTCACGCCAGGCCTCCAGGAAGAGCGGGTCGTAGCCGAAGAGGACGTCGTCGGAGCGCGACGTCTTCGCCAGCCAGGCCGCGGCGTCGCTCCGAGCAGCGGCGCGCGCTTCCGGTTCGCCTCGATAGAGCTCGGTCGTCTGCGACCAGCCCCAGGCGAGCTGGAGAGCCACGAGAGCACCGACCGAGACCACGACTGCCGGCACTCTGGCGCGGCCAAGCGACCCGGCGACCCCCAGCATGCCCGTCGCCACGGCCATCAGGAAGAACGGCATGACGAAGATGAGATGACGCGACTCGGGCGCCGCTGCCGAGCCGAACCGTGCCAGCATCAGCAGCGCCGCGGGGGTCACGACGACGGCTCCGACGAGGATTGCGCTCCGCGGCCGCGTGCGCGCTAACCGGTAGGCGCCGAAGCCCGCGAGCGCGATCACCGCGGCGATGGCTAGTCGGTACCCCGCAACGAAGTCCCCGGAGGTCTCAGCGAGGTAGCGCAGCACGTCGAGCGGCGAGCCGAGGCGCCCGCCGCCGCCTCCGCCGACGCCGATCTCGAAGCGGCCGGCCAGGACAAGGTCGGTGCGCCAGAACGGGATGCCCAGCACGAGGACGATCGCGAACGAGAGCGCCGCTTCACGGAGTCGCAGCCTCGTCGCGGCGACGTAGACGGCTTGTGAGGCAAGCACGAGCGCGCCGTAGGGATGCGCCGCGACGCAGAGCAGGATGACGGCGATCCATGCTGCCCAGCGGCCGCGGCCACCGGTCTCCGTCGCTGCCAGCAGCGCCAGGAACGAGAGCAGGCTCGTGAACAGGAAGAGGCTGTACATCCGTCCGTAGACGCCGTGAAAGAGCAGCATCCAGCTGGCGGAAGCGAGGATCGTGGCGACGATCGCCGGGCCCTTCCCGACCAGGCGCCGGGCGAGCGCCGCGAGCAGCGGCAAGCTGGCCACGGCGAAGAAGGCCGATACGGCACGGAGGGCCACCAGTCCACCATCGAGGTGCGCGACCGCCCACGCGAAGACGAAGTGGAGCGGCGCGCCGCCCCGCTGGTTGAGGACCGTTCCCAGCATTCCGTCGAGCGAGTCCCGGCCGACGAACAGCGCTAGCGTCTCGTCCTCGTGCGGCGGCCAGGCGGTCAGGCGGAGTGCGAGAAAGACGGCTACGGCCGCCGTGCACGTCACAACGACGGGCGCGAACGCCCGCTCCGCGAACGTCTCGCTCGTGGCGGCCGCTACCGGGTCGTGCGCGACTGCCTCGGCCACGACAGCAGCCTATCCCGGTAGCCTGCGCGCCAATGCCGATCTATGAGTATCGGTGCCCGAAAGGGCACCTATTTGAGTTGTTCCAGCGCATGGACGATCCGCCGCCCAAGACGTGCGAGGTGTGCGGTGCGAGCCCGCTGGAGAAGGTGCTCCACCCCGTGCCGATCTTCTTCAAAGGGAAGGGCTTCTACTCGACCGACTACGGCAAGAAGGGACGCAGGCGAGACTCGACGGACAGCGAGAAGGCGAAGCCCGCCGACGGCGAGAAGAAGGCGGAGAAGAAGGACGCCAAGAAGGCCGAGCCCGCAGGCAACTAGCGGGAGCCGAGCGAGCGGTTGCCGACGACGCAGCCGGGCCCGTACGTCCCCGTCCCGGGCCTCGGCGGCTGTGGGGCGGACTCGTCGAGGAACATCGAGATCACATTCCGGTTCTCTTCCGAGGAGCGGATCACCGACGCGCCGCCGATCGTCTCCGGGTCGCCGCCGAGACGGCAGCGGATGGTGGTACCGGCACGGAACTTCACCCACGCCAGCTGCAGCAGCTGGTTGGCGGAGAGGTCCGTCGCCAGCGGTCGTAGCAGCTCGTCGCCCGAGAAGGGGAGGCGGAGGAACGTCCCCACGCTGACGAGCTTGTCGGCGATCGCCTGTGTGACCTGCTGCTGTCGCTCGGCCCGCGTGAGGTCGTTGTCGGACGGATCGAGACGGTTCTCCCGGATGCGCGAGTAGACGAGCGCCCGCCGCCCGTCCATGTGCTGGCTTCCCTTGGCGAAGCGCCAGCCGTCCCAGCTCGCGCAGCCCGTCGCGTCGTACGGGCATTCGAAGCGGTTGGACTGGATGGCGCGAGGGACCTTGATGTCGATCCCGCCGATCGAGTCGATCAGCTTCTTGAAGCGCTGGAAGTCCACGACCGCTACGTGATCGATGTCGATCCCCGTCAGGTTGCGAACCGTCCGGATGGCGAGCGGCGAGCCACCGGCCTGGTACGACGTATTGATCCGGTCCGTGCCGTAGCCGGGGATCTCCACCCACAGGTCACGCGGGATCGAGAGGTAGTAGAGCCGGTGGAGATCGGGATCCGTGCGCAGGAGCATCATCGAGTCCGAGTGACGCAACCCTCGCCGGGCCTCGCCGGGCGCCGAGTCCGTGCCGAGCAGGAGGATCGTCGTCGACTTCGTGAGCGCGAGACCGCCCTGGCCCGAGAGCTGCTTCTCCGCCGCTGCCGGCAGGCGCTTGTTCGCCTCCTTCACGCCGTCCCGGAAGGAGAAATAGCCGGCGAGGCTCCACGCGGCAACCCAGAGCAGGAAGACGCAGAAGCCGATGCCGACCCAGCGCAGCGCCCGACGCCACGGGGGGCGTCGCGGAGTGGTGCGCTTGGGTCGAGCTGCCGGCCGGCGGCCGTTTTCCCGCTTCGGGCGAGGCCGGGTGGGCAGCTTCGGTGCGCGGCGGCCCCCGCGGTAGACGCGGTACGGCTTGTCTTCGGGGGCCATGCGGCGCGTTATGGTAGCCGCCGGTCATGGCAGCCCAGAGAACCATCGGCATCGACGTCGGCGGCACGAAGATCCTGGCGGGCGTCGTCGAGCGCGACGGGACGGTGCTCCGGACCGAGCGCCGAGACACGCCCGTGGAGTCCACGGAAGCGTTCCTGGCGGAGCTGGGGGAGATCGTCGACGGCTTGCGGGACGACACCGTGGCCGCCGTGGGCATCGGCATCCCTTCGACCATCGACCAGCGCGAAGGCACGTCGGTCTTCTCCGTGCACGTGCCGCTGGCAGGCGTGCCGCTGCGCGAGCGCGGAGAGCAATCCTTGGGCGTGCCGGTGGCGATCGACAACGACGCGAACGCGGCCGCTGTGGCCGAGTGGACGATCGGCGCCGGCCGCGGCGCGCAGAACATGGTCATGCTGACTCTCGGCACGGGCATCGGCGGCGGTCTCATCCTCGGCGGGCGGCTCTACCGCGGCTCGAGCGGTGCGGCCGCCGAGCTCGGTCACATGGTGCTCGAGTACGACGGGCCGGAGTGTCGCGGCTTCTGCACGGGACGAGGGCATTTCGAGTACTTCGTCTCCGGGAGCGCCGCCAACGAGCTCGCCCAGGAGCTGCTGGGCCCGAAAGGGGATTCGCACCAGCTCGTGGCTGCGGCACGCGATGGCGACGAGCGGGCGGGCGGAGCGCTCGTGGAGCTGGGGCGAAAGCTCGGCGCCGGCATGGCCAGCCTGGTCAATATCTTCGATCCGGAGGTGATCGTCATCGGAGGCGGCTTCGGTGAAGCGTTCGACCTGCTGCTCGAGCCCGCGCTCGAGACGCTGCGCCGCGATGCGCTTCCGCCCGGCCGTGACCGCGTCCGTGTCGTCGCCGCCGAGCTCGGCGAGGAGGCGGGCATGGTGGGCGCCGGGCTGATCGCGTTCGAGACGCTCGAAGCGAACTAGTGCCGCTCGCCGTCTGCGCGACGCCGATCGGCAACCTCGAGGACGTCACGCTCCGCGCGCTGCGCGAGCTCGCCGAGGCCGACCTCGTGCTCTGCGAGGACACAAGACGGACGAGCAAGCTCATGTCGCGCCACGGCATCTCCGCGAAGCTCCTGAGCTACCACGAGCACAACGAGGCAAAGCGCACGGCCGAGCTGTTGCCACGCCTCGTCGAGGGCGAGCGGATGGCGCTCGTGAGCGACGCCGGCCTGCCGGGCATCTCCGATCCGGGCCACCGGCTCGTCGCGGCCGCGATCGAGGCCGGCGTCGCGGTGACGGTGCTGCCGGGAGCGTCGGTCGTGGAAACGGCGCTCGTTGCCAGCGGGTTCGGCTTCGAGCGATATCAGTTCGTCGGCTATCTCCCGCGAAGCGCCAAGGCGCTGGCAGCGCTCTGGGAGGAGGTCGCGGCGTGGCCGAACGCCGTCGTTGCCTTCGATTCGCCGCAACGGTTGCCGAGGACGCTCGAGTCGCTCGCAGCCTCGCTGCCCAAGAGGCCGGTTGCCGTGTGCAGGGAGCTGACGAAGGCGTTCGAGGAGGTCGTCCGGGGCCTTCCGGCCGAGGTGCTCGCCAGGTTCGGCACCCCGCCGAAGGGGGAGATCACCCTCGTGCTCGCGCCGGCCGCCGCTGCGTCGTCCGACGCGCAGGCCGATGAGGCGGCGACGGCTGTCGCCGAGCTGGTCGCCAAAGGCCTCACGCGCCGTGACGCTGCCGAGCTCGTGTCACGACTGACGTCGATTCCGCGCGGCCGGCTCTACCGGCGCTCTCTCTGACACGCTAGCGCCGCCTGCACCTGTATGCGAAATTGACAACGTCCGCAGTTCCCGCTACGGTAGACCGTTGCCATTTTCGAAAACAAGGAGAGACCGAATGCGCCGCCTCGCAGTAGTTGCTGCCGCCCTCGCTCCGTTCGCGCTGCCGTCCACCGCGCACGCGTGGACGTGGCCTGCTCCGGGAGACGTGCTCGCGCCCTTCGTCTTGGGCGGCGACCCATACGCCGGCGGCCAGCACCGCGGCATCGACGTCGAGGGCGAAAAGGACGGCGTCGTGCTCGCGCCGGCTTCGGGCGCCGTCGCGTTCGCCGGGTCGGTCGGCGCGAACGGAAAGGTCGTCACGATCGAGACCGACGGCGGCTACTCGGTGACCCTCGTTCACCTGGGTGCGCTCTCGGTCGGGAAAGGCGACGCTCTCAGCGAGGGAGCGCCGGTGGGGACGATCGGGCCGAGCGGTGCGCGCCGAGCACGATGTCCCGTACGTTCACCTGGGTATCCGCGTCACGAGCGATCCGCAGGGTTACGTCGACCCGCTCAGGCTGCTGCCGCCTCGGGCAGCGCCCCCGCCGCCGCCCCCGCCGAGCCCTGCTCCACCACCCGCCGTCGAGCTGGTCCCACCACCACCGGTGCACGCCGCCCCTGCTCCGCCGCCGTCCCCCGCGCCGCCCGAACCGCAACCGGCCGAGGGTCCGGCACCGGCCAGCGCGGATGCACCTCAGTCGCTGGTGGAGCCTGTCACAGTCCCCGAGCCCGAGCCCGAGCCCGAGTCCGAGGCACCAGCGGACACTGCGGACGCGGCGGCAGTCCCCCTGCCGGTACACGTGGCGGTCGCTCGACCGCCGATCCGCTCGTCGCGCGCCAGTGGTCTCCGTGGGCTCCAGGACCTCCGATTTCAGAGCCTCGGGCTGAGCGTAGTGCACGGGCGCTGCCAACTCCGCTCGTGTCCGCGGAGACGTTCGAGGCGGGACAGACGCGTGCAAGCGCGAGCGCGTACGTGCCGAGCCAACTGCTGACCTCGGCGCGCCCTGGCGAAACTGCGCCTGGCGACATGAATGCCCACGGCGAGGCTCCCACCGTGCTTCCCGCGACGACGCCTGTGCGTGAGGTCGATCGATCGTGCCATCTGGCCATTCGCGGCGGTCGTGATCGCCGGTCTTCTGGCCGCGGGCGGAATAGCCGTTCGGCGCGTCCGCGTACGCGGAGGCCGCCGTCGGACGGTCCCTACACTCTCTCCACATGCGCTTCTACCTGACAACGCCGATCTACTACGTGAACGCGAGCCCGCACATCGGGCACGCCTACACGACGATTGCGGCCGATATCCTCGTCCGGCATCACCGGCAGCGCGGCGACGACGCGTTCTTCCTGACGGGGGTGGACGAGCACGGGACCAAGGTCTTGCGTGCGGCAGAAGAGGAGGGGCTCGAGCCGCGGGCATACGTCGACCGCATCGGCGAGGTGTGGCGCGCACTACCCGCGAAGGTCGGCGCCGAACCGGACTTCTACATCCGTACGTCGGACGACGGCCACAAGGAGTTCGTGCGTGAGTTCCTCCAGCGGATCTACGACAACGGCGACGTTTATGAAGGCGTCTACGCAGGCCTGTACTGCGTCGGCTGCGAGGCGTTCAAGACCGAGGACGAGCTCGT
Source organism: uncultured Actinomycetes bacterium (assembly GCA_963711315.1). GTDB lineage: Bacteria > Actinomycetota > Thermoleophilia > Gaiellales > Gaiellaceae > PALSA-612. Next base: position 123,538 of record CAVQDQ010000003.1, on the reverse strand, counting down.
CGACGGCAAGTGTCCCGAGCACGGTGATGTCGAGTACATCGAGGAGAAGAACTACTTCTTCCGGCTGTCGGCGTACCAGGAGCGCCTGCTCGCGCTCTACGGCGAGCGGACCGACTTCGTGCTGCCGTCATTTCGCTACAACGAAGCTCGGAGTTTCATCGCGGGCGGGCTGCAGGATTTCTCCATCAGCCGCGCGGGCCAGCCCTGGGGCATCCCGCTGCCGTGGGACGAGAGTCAGGTCGCCTACGTCTGGGCTGACGCGCTCGTCAACTACCTGAGCGCCCTTAGTTATGCGCGTCCCGGCGAGGATCTCGTGCCCGTGTACTGGCCCGTCGCCCGGCACCTGATGGCCAAGGACATCCTCCGTTTTCACTGTGTCTACTGGCCGGCGATGCTCCTCGCTGCGGGATTCGACGTGCCCGAACAGATCTACGTCCACGGCTGGCTTCTGATGGATGACCAGAAGATCTCGAAGTCGCTGGGCAACGTCATCGATCCCATGCCGCTCGTCGAGGTGTACGGCAGCGACGCCGTACGCTACTGGGCGATCCGCTCGGCGACCTTCGGTCGTGACGGAAGCGCCTCCGAGGACGGCCTGCACGACCGCTACGAGGGCGAGCTCGCCAACGAGCTCGGGAACCTCGTGTCGCGAATCACGGCCATGATCGCCCGGTACCGGGATGGCGAGCTGCCGACCGGACCAGGATCGTCCGACGTTGCCGAGCGGCTCGATGCCCTGCACGCCGAGATTCCGGCGCGTCTCGACGCGTGGGAGCTCACGGGCGTGGTGGAGGCGATCTGGGAGGTGGTTCGCGAGCTCAACCGTGTCGTCGAGCGTTCGAAGCCGTGGGAGCTCGCGAAGGACGAGGCCCATGCAGCCGAGCTGGATCGGGTGCTGTACGACTTGGCAGACGGGGTCCGCTCCGTGGCGATCGCCCTGTACGCGTATCTCCCCGCGACGACTCCTGCGATCCTGCGCGCACTTGGCCAGGGCGCGGACGTGGCGTGGGATGGTGTCCGATCGGGCGGGCTCGCGCCGGCACACATCGAGCCGGCGCCGCCGCTGTTCCCACGCGTCGAACGCGCCGCCGGCGTTTGATCGACACCCACGCGCACCTTGACGCGTGCGCCGGGCATCCCGGCGCTTTGCTCGAGCGCGCGCGGACGGCCGGCGTTGAGCGCGTGATCACCGTCGGCACGGGAATCGATTCGTGCCGTACCGCGCTGCGCCTGGCGGACGAGGAAGCGGGCGTCTATGCGGCCCTCGGCATCCACCCGCACGATGCGGGCACGGACGACGCGCAGCGGCTGGACGAGCTTCGTGAGCTACTCGCGCACGAGCGCGCCGTGGCAGTAGGGGAGACCGGGCTCGACCACTACCGCGACTACGCACCGCGAGCGGCACAGCTGCGTCTCTTCGAGGAGCAGCTCGCACTGGCCGGCGAGGTCGGCCTCCCCGTCGTCATCCACTCACGTGCGGCCGCTCGTGACACGGCCGACGCGCTTGACGACTTCGACGGCGATGTCGTGCTGCACTGCTTTTCCGAACCGGAACTGCTCGACGTTGCGCTCGAGCGCGGCTACTACGTCTCGTTCGCCGGCAATGCCACCTATCCGAAAGCGGCCGCGCTCCGCGACGCGGCGCGGCGAGTCCCGGCCGACCGGATTCTCTTCGAGACCGACTGCCCGTTCCTCGCCCCCCAGGCGGTGCGCGGACGGCCGAACGAGCCGGCGTACCTCGTCCACACTGCCGACGCTCTTGCAGACGTCCGCGGCACCAGCCGCCGCGAGCTGGAGGAGGCAGTCGACCTCAACGCCGACCGGCTGTTCGCTCTTCGATGAGCAGTGAGGTCGCACCGAAGCGCGCTCTCGGCCAGCACTTCCTCGTCGATCCGAACATCCTGCGCGTCATCGGCCGCCTCGCCGAGCTGGACGCGTCCGACGTCGTTCTCGAAATCGGCCCCGGGCTCGGCGTCCTGACGGCCTTCCTGGCCGATCGCGTCAAGCACGTCCACGCGGTCGAGATCGACCGCACCCTCGAGTCGGCGCTGCAGGCGGCGCTCCGCGATCGGCCGAACGTCGATCTCACCTTCGGAGACGCGTTGAGGCTCAACCTGGCGGAGTTGCGGCCAAGGGCGACGAAGCTCGTCTCCAACCTCCCGTACAACGTTGCCGCCGGCGTGGTCCTCGACACTCTCGAACACATGCCGTCCATCCAGCTCTGGTGCGTGATGGTGCAGAAGGAGGTCGGCGAGCGACTCTTCGCAATCCCAGGGTCGAAGGCGTACGGCGCGGTCTCGGTGCTGGTGCAGCTCTCGGCGAGGCGCACGGGCGCGCATGCGGTGTCCCGCACGGTGTTCCGGCCGCGGCCCCGCGTCGACTCGATGCTCGTGGCGTTCGTCCGGCTGCCGCAGCCGCCTGGCCTCGGCCGCATCAAGGACATCGTGCACGGCGCGTTCGCCCACCGTAGGAAGACGCTTCCCAACTCGCTGGAGCTCACAGGTCTCGCCGCCCGCGAGCCCGCCGCCAGCGCGCTCGCCGAGCTCGGTCACAGCCCCGCTACTCGCGCGGAGGAGCTGGCCCCTGACGAGTTCGTCCGGCTTGCGGAGCTACTCGCATGACGACTCTCGCTGCACCGGCAAAGATCAACCTCGCGCTCGTGGTTGGGCCTCGCCGCGACGACGGCAAGCATGAGCTCGTGACGGTGTACGAGCGAATCCAACTGGCCGACACGCTGTCGCTCGAACCATCCGACGAGCTGGAGGTTGAGGGCTTTCCGGCCGACACGCTCGTCAAGCAGGCGCTGACGGCCCTCGCCTCCGCCGCCGGCGTCGAACCCGCGTGGAGGATCACGATCGACAAGCGGATCCCCGTCGGCGCCGGCCTGGGAGGCGGCAGCTCGGACGCCGCCGCTGCACTCACTCTCGCCAACGGGAGCCTCGGACAGCCGCTCGCGGCGGCGGCGCTCCACGACCTGGCAGAGGCGCTCGGCGCCGACGTGCCCCTCTTCCTCACTACCGGCCCACAGCTAGGCGAGGGAGACGGCACGCAGCTGACTTCGCTTGCCCTGCCGCGTGACTATTGCGTGCTCGTGCTGTTGCCAGACGGCGAGCAGAAGCCCTCGACGAAGGCCGTGTACGACGCGTTCGACGACCGCTGTGGCGACGTCGGCTACGTCGAGCGGCGCGACGAGCTCGTGACAAGGTTGCAGGAAGTGAGCTCGGTAAGAGACTTCGCGCTCTGGCCGAGGAACGACCTCGCCCGCTCTGCATTTGCGGATGAGCTCGAGGGCTTGGGGGCCGTGCGGGCCGACGTCAGCGGCGCCGGGCCGGCCGTCTACGGCGTGTTCGAAGACGAGGACGGCGCCCGCCGAGCGGAAGCCGCTCTCCAGGGCCGCGGCCGGGTCTGGATCGCATTTCCAGCGTGGTACGGTTGATCGGTGGCCGAGAGCCCGCCATCTCCGCCGACGCCTCCGCCGGCAGAGCCGGCAACGGCGGAAGCACCCGCCGCGGCCGCGCCACGCAAGAGCTGGCTCCGCGAGAACCGGCTCAAGGTCGCCCTCGGCATCGCGGTCGCAGAGGGGCTCTTCGTGGCGCTCGAGGCGGACTTCTCGCGCGTGACGGTGATCGTGATCGCCATCCCAGTGATCCTCTTCTGGCTGCTCGCGGGGCGCACGCTGGACTCCGAGCTGGGCCGTGAGATCTCGTGGATCCTCGCCATGTCGCAGGCGCTTGCGGTTTGCGCCGCGGTCGTCGCCATCTTCATCCCCTTCGTCGCGCTCGTGATCGCCGGGATCTTCGGCGCGATCGCCGCGTACCTGCTGTATCACGACCGTCCTGACGAGTCGGCGCGCTCGGCGCGATAGTTTCTGTTTGTATTGGGGCGTAGCCAAGTGGTAAGGCAGCGGGTTTTGGTCCCGCGACCCCAGGTTCGAATCCTGGCGCCCCAGCCTCGGTGATGAACGATCGACAGACACTCTCGGCGGTCGTCATGGCAGCCGGCCTGGGTACGCGTATGCGCTCCGCTACGCCCAAGCACCTCCATCCACTGCTCGGGCGCCGGATGGTGGACTGGGTGCTGGCAGCCGTGCGGCCGCTGAGCCCGGAGCCTCTCGTGGTCGTGGCCTCGCCAGAGACGGCGGACGGCGTTAGTGGCATGGACGGAGCGCTCGTCGCGGTCCAGGATCAGCCGCGTGGCACCGGCGACGCCGTGGCGTCCGCGCGCGGCTCGCTCGATGGCGCCGCGAGCGACGTGCTCGTGCTGTCAGGCGACACCCCGCTCGTCACCGAGCAGCTCTTGCAGGCGCTCGTCGACGGACATCGAACCTCCGGCGCCGATATGACCGTGCTCTCCCTCGAGCTGGCCGAGCCCGGAGACTACGGACGCGTCATCCGAGACGCCTCTGGCAGCCTGGCAGCGATCGTCGAGGCGAAGGACGCTGCGCCCGACGAGCTGGACATCACCGAGGTGAACAGCTCGATCTACGTCTTCAAGGCAGCGGCCCTCTGGGACGCGATCGACGAGCTCGAGCCGCACAACGCGCAGGGCGAGCTGTACCTCACCGACTGCGTTCGCCAAATCGTCGGCAATGACGGGGCCGGCCATGTCGTCGAAGCGCCGCAGCCGGAGCTCGCGCTCGGCGTCAACACTCGCGTCGAGCTCGCCCGGGCGGCGGATCTGCTGCGGCAGCGGATCAACGAGGGGCACATGCTTGCCGGCGTGACGATCGTCGACCCGGCGTCGACCTGGATCGAGGCCGGCGTAGAGCTCGCCGAGGACGTGACGATTCACCCATTCACGGTGATTCGCGGCGACGTGAAAGTCGCCAGGGGCGTCGAGATCGGCCCCTTCTGCTACCTGCGCCCAGGCACCGTGCTCGACGAGGACGCGAAGGCAGGGACGTTCGTCGAGGTGAAGAACTCGCGAATTGGGGCACGAACAAAGGTGCCGCACCTGTCGTATGTGGGTGACGCCGATATCGGAGAGGACGCGAACATCGCCGCCGGGAACATCACCGCCAACCTCCCGCTCGACGAGGGCCAGGGGAAGCAACGCACGACGATCGGCCGCAACGTCAGGACCGGCGTCGACAATTCGTTCCTCGCACCCGTCAAGATAGGAGATAATGCGTGGGTCGCCGCCGGATCCGTGATCACCGAGGATGTTCCGCCCGGCGCCCTGGCCATCGCTCGCGCTCGGCAGGAAAACAAGGAAGGGTATGCCGGTGGAAACAGCCACGACTGAGCTCGTTCGGCTTCCTGGACTCGACGTGGCCGTGAACACGGAGCGTCCGGAGGCGAAGCCGGGGCACTGGATCGAGCGCGGGCCGCTCAAGCGGCTGATGGTGTTCTCGGGGCGCTCGCATCCGGAGCTCGCGCTGCGGATCGCCGAGCAGCTCGGAGTGGAGCTGGGCGAGGTCGAGCTGAAGACGTTTTCCAACGGCGAGACGTACTGCCGCTACAACGAGTCGATCCGCGGCGCGGACGTGTTTATCGTCCAGACAGGCTCCGCGCCCGTCGACAGCAACCTTATGGAGCTTCTGCTCATGATCCAGGCAGCGAAGCTCGCGTCGGCGAAGCGGATCACCGCAGTTGTGCCCTGGTTTCCCTACTCGAAGCAGGACCGCAAGGCGCAGCCGCGCGAGCCGATCTCCAGTCGGCTCGTCGCGGACATGATCCAGCTCGCCGGGCGCCGACCGCGTCCTCACGATGGATCTTCACGCGGGTCAGATCCAGGGGTTCTTCACGATCCCGGTCGACCACATGACCGTCGCTGCCGCTGTTCGCCAGCCACTTCCGCGACCTCGGGCTCTCCGGAGAAGGCGTCGTATCCGTCGCCCCGGACGCCGGGCCGGGCGAAGCACGCTACCAGGTTTGCCGAGATGATCGAGGCCGACTTCGCGATGATGCACAAGACACGGCCCGAGCATGAGAAGGTGTCCGTCACCGAGATCACGGGGCGCGTGAAGGACAAGATCGCGATCGTCGGTGACGACTTCTCGATCACGGGTGGGACGCTCCTCGCCGGCGCACAGGTCTTGAGGGAGCACGGAGCGACCGCGGTCTGGATCTTCATCACCCACGGCCCTGATCACCGAGGAAGGGCTGGCGAAGCTTCGGTGCAGCCGACATCACCGGGGTCGTCATGACGGACACGGTGCCGATCGACCCGCTCAAGAAGCCGCCGAACTTCACGGTGCTTACGGTCGCGCCGCTCCTGGCCGAGACGATCATGAACGTCTTCGCCGACGAGTCGGTGTCGGCCATCTTCGGCGGCGAGTACCAGCTCTTCTAGAACGGGCGGATAGCTACAATCCGCGGCCGTGGCCGGTGAGCGAGTACGTCTCGAGGTACAGCAGCGCAACGCGCTGGGATCGCGCGACTCTCGGCGTCTGCGCCGGGAAGGCCTGATCCCCGGCGTGCTCTACGGGCGTGGCAAGAAGCCGCATCCTTTCGTGGTTCCCGAGCGAACGCTGCGGAGCGCGCTCGGCGGGCAGCACGGTCTGCACGCGATCCTCGACGTCGTGCTCGACGACCAGAAGACGACACATGCTTCGGTGGTCAAGGACTATCAACAGGATCCGATTCGCGGCTACCTCACGCACATCGACCTGCATGAAGTGCGGCTCGACCAGCCGATCAGCGCGCAGGTCGGCGTCGAGCTCGTCGGCGAGTCGCCCGGCGTGAAGGTTGGCGGCGTGCTGACGCAGCTCGTGCGCGAGGTGACGGTCGAGGCGCTGCCGCTCGAGATGCCCGACCGCCTTTCGCTCGACATCGGCCAGTCCGAGATCGGTGACGCATTGCGCGTCTCCGACCTTGTGCTTCCCGCCGACGTCACCGTGCTCGACGACCCGGAGAACGTGCTCGTAACGGTTTCTGCGCCGCGCCTCGCCGCCGAGCTCGAAGCCGCCGAGGCCGAGGCCGCGGCTGCGCTCGAGGCCGAGGAGGGCGAGGAGGTCGAGGAGGCCGCCGAAGGAGAGGCCGAGGGCGAGGCCGGTGCCGAGCCTGCCGCCGAAGGCGAGCCGCCCGCGGGCGAAGAGTCCGGCGAGCCCGCAGAGGGCTAAGAGCACTCCTCATGCGCCTCCGGCGCCGGCGGGCGCCCGAGTCTTCGCTCCACCTGCTCGCGGCGGGGCTCGGCAACCCGGGCGGTCAGTACGGGCGCACGCGGCACAACATTGGCTGGCTGGTCATGGACGAGCTCGCGGCGCGGCACGTCGGCACGTTTCGCGGGAAGTTCTCAGGCCGACTCTCGGAGATCCGCGTGGGCGAGTTGCGCGTCGCGCTGCTGAAGCCCGAGACTTACATGAACGAGTCCGGGCGCTCGATCGCTGCGGCGACGTCGTTCTTCAAGGTGCCGCCCGAGGCCGTCCTGATCGTTCACGACGACGTCGATCTCGAGGAAGGCCGGCTGCAGGCACGGCGCGGCGGTGGCTTGGGCGGCCACAACGGTCTTCGCTCGATCGCGCAGGCGATGCAGACCCAGGACTTCCTGCGCCTGCGGATCGGCGTCGGTCGGCCGGAGCGCGGCGATCCGCGACCCGTAGCCGACTGGGTCCTGTCGGCGTTCCCTCCCGGGACGGATGTCGAGGGACTGATCGCGCGGGCGGCGGATGCTGTCGAGGCCGTTGCGCTGGAGGGGCTCGAAGCTGCGCAGCGCAGCTTCAACTGACGCAGAGTTGGCACGGAGTCTTCACCCCCGAGTCTGACTTCGCCCACTAGTATCGGCAGCGGGGAGGAGGCTGGTGGCCCCGGAGTGATGTCCGGATCGGACAGGGTGGAGGCGCGAGCATGCGCGCCGCGGAGACCCGTTCACGGCCGAGTAGACTGACCCTCCCGCGGGACGCGTTTCCCGCCTTTCGTCATGGACCGGCCAACACTGCACCCGCTCCTCGCTGTACTCGCCGATAGCGAGGAGCTCCACGCGCTCGCGTCGGCGCTTCCGGAGACCAGCGCCCGCGTCTCCGAGCCCGCCCTGCCGCTGCTCCTGGCCGCGCTGCACGCACGCCTCGGCCGCAGGCTCCTCTGCTTGCTACCGGACGACGAGGACGCGCGAGACGCAGCGGAGGCGGCGGCCTGGTTCGCCGGTGCCGACTCGGTGGCATTCATGCCGGGACGCGGAGTCACGGCGGAGTCGGGCCTCCGTGTGCCGCCTCACCTCGTCGGCGAGCGTCTGCGCGCCCTCTCGGTGCTGGCGAACGATGGGCTCGTATGCATCTCGGCGACTGCCGCAGCGGAGGGCCTGCCTCCGCCGGACGCGCGGCCGGCGCCGGTGGAGATCGCCGTGGGAGCGGCGAGAGGGCTGGAGGTGCTGACCGAGGAGCTTGTAGTCGCTGGCTACGAGCGCGTCGAGCGAGTGGACGAGCGTGGGCAGATCGCAGTTCGCGGAGGAATTCTCGACATCTACGGCACGACGGGCCGCGAGCCCATCCGCATCGAGTTCTTCGGCGATGTCGTCGAAGGGATCCGCGCCTTCTCGGCCTTTACGCAGCGGGCGCTCTACGACCTCGAGCAGGCGACGATCTTTCCGGCGGCGGAGCGCAGAGCCGACCTTCCCGACGTCGCCGAAGAGGAACCCGTGGCAGGAGGCTTTGCCGCGACAGCCGACCTCGTCTGGAGACCGGCAGAGGTCCGGGAGGTGTGGAGCGATGAGCTTGGGCTCGACCTGACAGTGAGTGGGGCTGCGCTCGATCCACTGCCGAGCGGCCAACCACTCGCCTTCGAAGCGCAGCGGCCGGCGCTCGCCGCCAGAGGTCTCGCGGAGGCCGAGCGCGAGCTGAATGCGCTCGTCCGGTCGGGCCTTCGCGTGGTCGTCTCGTTCCCCCATCGCGGAGACGCGCTCCGCACGCAGCGTCTGCTGCGCCGGGCCGACGCACAGGTGCTCGAGCCGGGAGGAGCACTCCCCACCGACGGAGCACTGCTGTTCGCGGTGTCGCCGGCCCGCAGGGGCTTCGTCTGGCGTGACCTCGGTATCGCGCTCGTGCCCGAGGCGCAGGTCTTCCGCAGGCGGGCGCCGCGCCAGACGCGCGTCGCGCGGGCGCTGCGGTCGTTCGCCGACCTGCGAACGGGTGACTACGTCGTCCACGAGGACCACGGCGTTGGCCAGCTGCTCGGCTTCGAGACGCAGACGGTCGGGGGGATCACGCGCGACTATCTGCTGCTCGCGTTCCGCGGAGAGGACCGTCTGTACGTGCCGCACGACCAGGTGGGCAAGGTGTCCCGGTACGTCGGTGCCGACGGGCGCCAGCCCACGCTCTCGAAGCTCGGGGGACGTGCCTGGCAGCTCGTCAAGACTCGTGCCGGCCATGCGGCCCGCGAGCTGGCGGGAGAGCTGCTGGCGCTGTACGCGCAGCGCGAGCATGCCGCCGGTGTCAGCTTCGACCTCTCGAGCGACTGGCTGGAACGGCTGGAGGCGTCGTTCCCGTACCGCGAGACGCCCGACCAGCTGGAGGCGATCGAGGCCGTGAAAGAGGACCTCGAGTCGGCAAGACCGATGGACCGCCTCGTCTGTGGCGACGTCGGCTTCGGCAAGACGGAGATCGCTGTACGCGCAGCCTTCGCAGTGGCCCTGAACGGGAGGCAGACGCTCGTGCTTGCCCCGACCACGGTGCTCGCGCAGCAGCACTGGAACACCTTCCGCGAGCGCTACGGAGACTTTCCGGTCACGGTCGAAATGATCTCGCGGTTCCGCCGGCCGGCGGAGGTGAAGCAAGCGCTCGCCGAATTCGCCTCCGGAAAGGTGGACGTGCTCATCGGGACTCACCGCGTCCTCTCGCGGGATGTCGTGCCCCAGAATCTCGGGCTCGTCGTCGTGGACGAGGAACAGCGCTTCGGTGTCGCCCAGAAGGAGCTTCTGCGCCAGTTGCGCCTCGAGGTCGACGTGCTGTCGCTGACCGCGACGCCGATTCCGCGGACGCTGCACATGTCACTGGCCGGGCTTCGCGACATCTCGATGATCGAAACGCCGCCCGAGGGGCGGCGCCCGATCCGAACATATGTCGGAGAGCTCGACGAAGAGCTCGTGAAGCATGCACTGGAGCGCGAGACGGAGCGCGGAGGCCAGTCGTTCTACCTCCACAACCGCGTGGAGACGATCGATGAGGCCGCGGAGAAGCTCGCCGCGCTGTGCCCGGACTTACGGCTGCTCATCGCCCACGGCCAGATGCCCGAGCGTGAGCTCGAGGAGCAGATGATGAAGTTCCTGCGCGGTGACGCCGACGTGCTCGTGTCGACGACGATCATCGAATCGGGTCTCGACATCCCTCAGGCAAACACGCTCGTGGTCGAGCGGGCCGACGTGCTCGGGCTGGCCCAGCTGTACCAGATCCGCGGGCGCGTGGGTCGTTCCGATGTCCCGGCGCACGCGTATCTGCTCTATCCCGACGCTATGGAGCTGTCGCTGGAGGCGCGCGCGAGGCTGTCGACGCTCGCGGATCACACCGAGCTGGGATCAGGCTTCGCGATCGCGATGCGCGATCTCGAGATTCGCGGTGCGGGTGAGTTGCTCGGCCGCGAGCAGTCCGGCCACGTTGCGGCCGTCGGCTTCGAGCTGTACGTCGACCTGCTCAACGAGGCGGTCGCCGAGCTGGCCGGCGGCCGGCGCGTGATGCCGCGACCGATTCGCATCGATGCGCGCATCGACGCATACGTCCCGGCCGACTACGTCGAATCGGAAGCCCTGAAGATCGACCTCCATCGGCGGCTCGCGCTCGCAGCGACGGAGGACGAGCTGAGGGAGCTGCACGCTTCTGTCGAGGATCGGTACGGAGCCCCGCCGGAGCCTGTCGAGAACCTCTTCGCGCTGCAGGAGGCACGGCTGAAGCTCGCGGAGCTGGGAGCCGATTACGCCGTGTTCCGCAACGGCCGCCTGACCGTCGGCCCGCTCCTGCTCGGCGCAGACGACGTTCGCGAGATTCGCGAGAGCGTCGCGTCGGCGGTCTACACGAACGACAAGCGCGAGCTCGCCATGCGGAGCGACGGGTTCCGCGGAGGACTACCCGCGCTCGCTGCTATTCTCGACATGCGCCGGGCAGCTTGAAGGCGCTTTTTCCATGATCGCCCAGCGAATTCCAGTACTTGCATCGGCGGCCGTCGCCATCATGACGCTGTCGCTTGCTGCCGTCGGCTGTGGCGGAGGCGGCGGCGGTGCGGGCGGCTCCTTGGCCTCCGGAGTCGCCGCCAAAGTGGCCGGCGAGGAGATCACGCAGACGCAACTCGACGAAGTGATCGCACAGGCGGAGTCGAGGCTGAAGGCCCAGGGTCAGAAGATCCCCGCGGCCGGCTCTCAGGAGTACCAGGCGTTCCGGCAGAACGCGCTGCAGTTCCTCGTCCAGCGCGTGCAGTTCCAGCAGAAGGCGAAGGAACTGGGCATCTCGGTCTCGGACGACGAGGTCGACGAGCGGGTCAAGCGGGTGCTGACGCAGTTCTTCGGCGGTAGCCAGAAGAAATACGAGAACTCGCTCGAGAAGCAGGGCATCACGGACGAGCAGGTGCGCGACGAGCTCCGCGCGACGCTGGTCTCCGAGAAGATCTTCGCGAAGGTCGGCAACGCCGTGAAGGTCACGCCTGCCGAGATCCAGGCGTACTACGCCTCGAACCCCCAGTTCCATTCACAGAAGCCCTCGCGCGACGTGCGCCACATCCTCGTCAGCTCCAAGGCCCTTGCAGACGACCTCTACGGGCGGCTCAAGAACGGTGCCGACTTCGCCGCCCTGGCCAAGAAGTACTCGACGGATCCTGGCTCCAACAAGACCGGCGGCAAGCTCACGATTCAGCGTGGCCAGACGGTGGCTGAATTCGACAAGGTCGCCTTCGCACTGAAGGTCGGCGAGCTCTCACAGCCGGTCAAGACCCAGTACGGCTGGCACATCATCCAGGCGCTGACAGCGGAGAAGCCCGGCGTCCCGACCCCTCTGAAGTCGGTCCGGAAGACCATCTCGGACACGCTGCTCGGGCAGAAGAAGTCGGAAGCGGTCACGAAGTGGCTCGACGACCTGAAGAAGGAGTACAAGGACAAGATCACGTACGCCACCGGGCTCGCGCCGCCGGCTACCGAGACCGCTCCGAGCACGACTTCAACAGGTTGAGCCTCGAGCAGGCGCTCGGCGACCTGCAGGAGCTGACGGCACAGCTCCGCCGCGAGTGTCCGTGGGACGCGGAGCAAACCACGCGCACGATCGTCCCGCATACGGTCGAGGAGGCCTACGAAGTCGCGGATGCGGCAATGGCCGACGACGATGAGAAGCTCGTCGACGAGCTCGGCGATCTCCTCTACCAGACGTTCTTCCTGTCCCTGCTGCTCGCCGAGCGAGGCGCGGGCGATCTGGAGACGGTCGCGCGGAACGCTCACGAAAAGCTCGTCCGACGCCATCCGCACGTCTTCGGCGACGCCGCGCCACCTGGCTCACCCGGTGCCGTGAAGCATCGCTGGGAGGAGCTGAAGACCACCCAGGAAGGGCGCAGCGGCGTCTTCCACGACGTCCCCGAGACGCTCCCGGCGTTGCTCTATGCTCGCAAGGTGCAGCGGCGGGCGGCGTCGACGGGCTTCGCGTTCCCCGATCTCGACGCCCGCGTCGAGCGCCTCGAGCAGGAGCTCGACGAGTTGCGGGAGGAGTTGCGGCGCACCGGCGTGCCGGAGCCGGAGACGGAGCCCGATCCCAGGGTCGTGGACGAGCTCGGAGACGTGCTCTTCCTCGCGGTTGGCGTTGCACAGCAACTGAACGTCGACGCTGAGCTTGCGCTGCGGGGCACGGCCAGGAAGTTCGTGTCGCGGGTGGAGCGTGCCGCCGCATTGGCGGCCGAATCCGGCGACGTGTGGTCTCAGCTCTCGCTCGTCGATCAGCAGCGCTACTACGAGGCTGCGAAGGCCGAGCTGGCGTGAGCGCCATCGAGCGCGTGTGGGCGCGGCAGGTCCTCGACTCTCGCGGCAACCCCACGGTGGAGGTCGAGGTCACGCTGGCTTCCGGCGCGTTCGGGCGCGCGGCGGTTCCCTCCGGCGCTTCGACCGGCGTGCACGAGGCCGTCGAGCTGCGTGACGGGGACCCAGAGGTGTTCGGAGGCAAGGGCGTCCTGCGTGCCGTGAAGAACGTCGTCGAGGTGATCGGGCCGGCCGTCAAGGGGCTGGCTGCCGCCGACCAGGCAGCGCTGGACGAGCGCCTCCTGGAGCTGGACGGCTCGCCGAACAAGAGCAACCTCGGGGCAAACGCGCTGCTCGGCGTGTCACTGGCCGTTGCCAAAGCGGCAGCAGCCGACGCCGGCGTTTCCCTCTTCCGCTGGCTTGGCGGAGACGACGCGGTCGTCTTGCCGGTACCGATGCTGAATGTCGTCAACGGTGGCGTACACGCGCAGAACTCTCTCGACTTCCAGGAGTTCATGGTCGTGCCCGCCGGTGCACCATCGTTTGCCGAGGCTCTCCAGGTCGGCGCCGAGGTGTTTCACGCGCTGAAAGGCCTGCTGCACGAGCGCGGGCTGGCCACGGGGGTCGGCGACGAGGGCGGCTTCGCTCCCGACCTCCCTTCCAGCGAGCAGGCGATCGAGGCCGTGCTGGCCGCCGCCCAGCGCGCCGGCCACGCCGACCGAGTGGCGATCGCGCTCGATCCCGCCGCAACGGAGTTCTGGAGCGACGGCGCCTACCGGTTCGAAGGCCGTCAGCTGGATCGGGAGGCGATGGTGGCGTACTGGATCGAGCTCGCGGCGCAGTATCCGATCGTGTCCATCGAGGATGCGCTGGCCGAGGACGAATGGGAGTCGTGGCGCGAGCTGACGGAGCGGAGCGGCGACCGGCTCCAACTCGTGGGCGACGATCTCTTCGTCACGAATGTCGACCGCCTGCGGCGGGGAATCGACGAGGGCGTCGCCAACGCCATCCTCGTGAAGCTCAACCAGATCGGCACGCTGACCGAGACGCTGGAGACGATCGAGCTTGCGCGACAAGCCGGCTACGCCACCGTCATCTCACACCGTTCCGGGGAGACCGAGGACACGACGATCGCGGACGTCGCCGTCGCGACCAACGCGGGCCAGATCAAGACGGGCGCGCCTTCGCGGTCGGATCGCGTAGCGAAGTACAACCAGCTGCTGCGCATCGAGGAAGAGCTCGGCGATCGCGCCGTCTATCCGGGCTGGGACGCGTTCCCGAGGTTCGGCCGCTGAGGAGGGGGCCCACGGGGGAACCAGGGGTTCCCCCGTGTTGAACCCGCTGCTGCGCATCGAGGAAGAGCTTGGCGATCGCGCCGTCTATCCCGGTTGGGACGCCTTTCCACGCTTTCACCGGTAGCGCTCGTACGCCACGATACGCTGGGCGGGATGCCCGTCCAGGTAGCACGCCGGACGAAGATCGTCGCCACGCTCGGGCCTGCCTCGGCGGGCCGCATCGACGAGCTCGTGGCTGCCGGAGTAGACGCCATCCGGCTCAACTTCTCGCACGGCACGCAGGCTCAGCACGCCGAGTGGGCGGGAGCCGTGCGGGGCGTGGAGCGTGAGAACGGCCGCCCCCTGGCGCTGATCGCCGACTTGCAGGGCCCGAAGCTGCGCATCGGAGATCTCGCGGCGCCCGTGACCGTTGCGAAAGGTGAACAGGTCCTCGTCGGCTCGCAGGGCTCTGAGGTCGACCTACCGGTCGCTCCGCCGGTCGTGGGCGAGGTGCTCGAAGCCGGCCACGACGTGCTGATCGACGACGGCCACGTCCGCCTGCACGTCGAGCGCGTGGACAACGGCCGTGCCGTCTGCTCGGTGGCGGTCGGCGGAGCTGTCGAAAGCCACAAGGGCGTGAACTTGCCCGGCGTGGCTCTCCCCATCCCGTCGTTGACGGAGAAGGACGTCAGCGATCTCGCGTTCGCGCTCGACCTGGGCGTGGACTATGTCGCGCTGTCGTTCGTGCGCTCGCCTGACGACGTGCGCGACCTCCGGGCTCGCATCGACCGGGCCGGCTCGCACGCGCACGTGATCGCCAAGATCGAAAAGGCCGAAGCCGTGCATGCGCTGGGACCGATCGTGGACGCCTCCGACGCGGTGATGGTCGCCCGTGGTGACCTCGGAGTCGAGATCGGCCCGTCGGCGGTACCGCTGCTCCAGAAACGGATGATCCTCATGGCGCTCGAGCGTGGCCGGCCGGTGATCACCGCCACACAGATGCTCGAGTCGATGCTCCACGCACCGGAGCCAACACGCGCCGAGGCCAGTGACGTCGCCAACGCCGTCCTCGACGGCACGTCGGCGCTCATGCTGTCGGAGGAGACAGCCATCGGCGAGTATCCCGTGGAGGCAGTGGCGACGATGGACACCATTGCGCGGGCGGTCGAGCCGAGCCTCGGCCACCGGCACGAGCTGCCGAGCGCAGGGGATGAGCCGACGGTCGGCGAGGCGATCTCGAACGCCGCCTGCGACATCGCCGAAGCGCTGCACGCGGCCGCGCTCGTCGTGCCCACGTTCACCGGAGGGAGTGCATCTGCGATGGCGCGGCTTCGCCCGCGGCGTCCGGTGGTGGCGATCGTGCATCACGACAGCGTCGCCAGGCGGCTTGCTCTGGAGTGGGGCGTCATGCCCGCTCGTCATACCCGAGTGCGCCGACGTCGAGGAGTTGTGGAGCGAGTCGCTCGCAGCGGCCCGCGGCACCGGGCACATCGAGCAAGGTGATCGGGTCGTGATCACGGCCGGCACGCACGTGAACGTCCCCGGGTCGACGAACGTGATCAAGGTGGAGGTCGCTTCCTGACTGTGAAGGAAGCGTGCGGCCGCGGGCGAACCGGACCGTATGGGAGGAGGTCGTGTCCAGCGACGAGTCGCGCGGCGACGGCGCCGTGCCTGGATCATCGCCACGGTGGCGCTTGCGCTCGTGGGCTTCCTCTACTACCGCCCGGTCAAGGCGTACGTTGCGGCACAGGACGCGTTGCAGGAGCGGGCGGCGGAGGTGCGCAAGCTGTCGGCGGAGCGCACGGACCTTCGGCGGCGCCTGAGGCTCGACGACAGCGGCGCCACGCTCGTGCGGGAGGCGCGGCGGCTTGGTCTCGTCCGACCCGATGAGCGACTCTTCATCATCAAGGGCATCGACGCCTGGCGTAGGGCGCGAGCCGCCGAGCGCGCCGCAGACAAGTGACGCCGATCGCGAGGCAGTAGAGCGCCAGCTGGGAAGGCCGGTGCGTGCGTTCAGGCGAGTGGTGCTCCGCTGTCCCTACGGACAGCCGGCGGTGACCGAGCAGGAGCCGTACGCGACCGCGGATGCCGAGCCGTTTCCGACGACGTACTACCTCACCTGCCCGCACGCCGTCGCCGCCGTGTCGCGGTTGGAAGCGGCGGGCGGAGTCGAGCGGTGGAGCGCAGCAGCGGCGGCCGATCCAGCGCTGCGTGCGAGCCTGGATTCGGCGACCCACGAGCAGCGCGAGCTTCGTCGTGAGCTGGCCATCGGAAGAGTCGGCCGCGATGGCGGCGCATCACTGGAGCTTGGCATCGGAGGCTCCGGCAGTCCGCTACGCCTCAAGTGCCTCCATGCGCACGTTGCCTTTGCGCTGGCGACGCCCGGGTACGTCCTCGGCGAGCGAATCGTCGCAGAGGTGGGAGAGCTGTTTCCCGAAGCCGGCTGCTGCAGCCTCTAGCATCGAGGACATGAGCCGGAGCGTCGAGCTCGCTCGGCAGCAGTGGGCGGAGTCATACGAGAGCCTCGCTCGGGCACCGGCGGGCATCGATCCGCGCGTGCGTGAGCAGATGGAGACAGTGACTGCTGAGTTGCGCCGCCGCGTCGGATCCACCTTCACGCTCACGGAGCTGGCGGCCGCCTACGACGACTCGGAGCGATGGACGCTGACGGCGATCTCGGAGCGGTCGCACAGACCCGGCTCGGTACAGACGGCGTCCTCCGCCGCCGACGCGGCGTTCCACCTCTACGCGCGCGGAGCCCGCGACTACCGGCCGTGACGGTCGCGACCCAGCGTCCGCGTCGCCGGCGCCGGCGCCGGCCTCTGCTGCGAGCGCTGCTCGTGATAGCGACGTTCGCCGTCGTCTTCGCGCTCGGCGTCGCGCTCGGCCAGGCAATCGCGACCGATCCGGCTCCTGAGGGCGCAACCACCGAAACGCGGACGATCGTTCCCGTCGCGGCAACCAAGGAGACCGTGACGGTGACGACCACCGTGACATCACCCTGATCTCGCTCGACCAACGCCTCGAGCGCTGGATCGTCGAGCACCGCGTCGACTGCCTCGATCCGGTCTTCGTCGGCCTCACGTACGCGGGCACGCATGGGCTGCTGTGGATCGCGCTCGGCATCGTCGCAGCGGTCGTGCTCCGGCGCCCGAGCATCGCGTTCGCCGTCCCGGCCGTCGTCGTGCTCGCCGACCTGGCCGCATCAGGTGTGAAGCTCGCGACCGACCGCAACCGGCCGGAGGAGACGCTGGGCGGGATCGATGTGCTCGTGACGACACCGTCGTCGGCGTCGTTTCCGTCGGGGCATGCCGCCACGAGCTTTGCCGCCGCCGTCGTGCTCTCCGTCGCGGTGCCGGTGCTCGCGCCGGCCTTCTTCGTGCTCGCGGCGCTCGTTGGCTTCTCCCGCCTCTACGTAGGCGTTCATTTCCCGCTGGACGTGCTGGCCGGGGCGGTGCTGGGCCTGGCCGTCGCTACAGCTCTTCTCCTGCTCGCACGAACCCTGAGACGATCACGACAGCCGCAGACGCCAGGCCTACCCACAGGCCGATAGCGCGATCGGCGGTCCCGGCGAACTCGTCGGGGATGGACACGATCCGGATCAGCAGGAGGATCGTTGCCGTGGTACCCAGGACGATGAGGATCAGGCTTTCCGGCAGACTGCGCGGCAGCTCGATTCCGGCGCCTCTGCGTACGGCGAGCAGCACGATCGCAAGGCCGAGCACGAAGACGAACTTGCCCAGCGTTCCCGTGTTCCAGCCGAGCACCGACACCGTCGGTCCCTCCACAGCGGTGCCCGAGTACCAGCCCATGAACGACGACAGGGCGAGCGTCAGCCCGGCTACCCAGGACGCCTGGCCTGCCGCGACCACGAGGGCCGGGGTCACCCCGGGGCGAGGCTGTTCCTGGGTCATCTGGCTAGAGACCGAAGAGCGTCTGTACCTGATCCCAGATGGTGACGGCGATCACGAGGCTCGCCAGTAGCAGGCAGCCCGCGACGAGCCAGAAGCGCCACCGGGCGCGGCGCTGCTCACGATCGCGGGCGACGCGCGCGTTGCGCCGCCGGCGGTGGTAGCGGTACGCGTGCGCCACCGACGCCGGATCGTGATCCGGAGGGTCGTCGAGCTCGGCCGGTTGCCGTGCTGGACGGGCCATGAAGGAAGTGTAAACCGTTGCACCCGCGGGCATCGCTTGATCGTCCCGTACGCAGGGCTACACTGCGCACCGTGCGCAAGGTTGCCGCAGCCGTCCTCCTCCTTAGCCTCGGTGTCGCAGGGTTCCTCGCGGCTTCCGTGCTCGCTGGATCGCGACCCCTGGTCACGCTCACCGATTCGACGACGGAGACGACTGAGACCACGTCGACGACCGGCACGACGGCCACGACTCCCACGCCGCCACCGCCGCCTCCGGCGCCCAAGCCGAAGCCGAAGGCCAAGCCGAAGCCGAAGCTTCCCGCTCGGCTCGCTCGACGTGTCGCGATCGGGGGCGTTCAGGTTGGAGGCCTGACGCCGGCCGCGGCGCTCGCAGCCGTGCGGCTCTCCGCCCGCTCCCCCCTGGTCGTCGCCGTCGAGGAAGAACGCATCCCTGTCTCGATGAAGAAGCTTGGCGTGAAGGCATACGTCGAGGGTGCCGTTGGGCGCGCGAGAAAGGCGAAGGCCGGCGCGAAGATCCCGCTCCCAGTCACCATCCACGGCGACGCCGTCCGCTCGTGGGTCGCCCACCTGGCGCAGAACCGCGACCGCGAGGTGCGCGACGCCCGACTCGCGCTGAACGACCTTCGGCCCCACCTCGTTCCCGAGCGCGACGGGTACGTCATTCGCCGTGAGGCAACTGTCGCCGCGATCGTCGAGGCATTGCGTGCGAACCGGCGCGGGCCTGTGGCCGCCGCGGCGCGCGTCGAGCATCCGACCCGGTTGAGCGAGTTCTTCACGTCCGCCGTCGTCATCCGGCGCGGCTCGAACCGGCTCATGTACTTCAAAGGAGAGGAGCTGAAGCTCGCCCGCACGTTCACGGTCGCCACCGGACAATCGTCTTACCCGACGCCGCTCGGGAACTTCGAGATCGCTCAGATGTGGCGAAACCCGTGGTGGTATCCACCGCCGTCGCCGTGGGCGCAGGGCCTGGAGCCCATTCCACCCGGCCCGGGCAACCCGCTGGGTACGCGCTGGATGGGCCTGAACGTCGCGGCGGTCGGTATCCACGGGACACCCGATGCTGCGTCGCTCGGCTACTCGGCCTCCCACGGCTGCATTCGCATGGCGATTCCTTCCGCGGAGTGGCTCTTTGGCCACGTGAAGGTGGGGACGCCGGTGTTCATCGTCTCCGCCTGATGGCCCTGGGCCTGCGCCGGGCCGGTCAGGTGCTGGCGATCGGCGTCGTGCTCGCGCTGCTGGCCGTGCTCATGTGGCGCGTGATCAAGGACTCCGAGGGCGGCGCTTCCAACGCTCTCCGCCGCGGTGAGCATCCGGTCGCGCCGGATTTCGACCTCGACCGTATCAACGGTCCGGGACAGGCTCCAGCCTGGATCGCTGCGTGGCCGGGTCGTCGTCGCTGAACCTTTGGGCATCCTGGTGCTATCCGTGCATCAAGGAGACCCGCGTGCTGGAGGCAGGGCTGGCAGCAGCTGGCGAGACCGAGACGTGGTCGTCGTCGGCGTAAACGGCGCACGACTTCGTCGGCGATGCTCGTGACTTCATGCGGCGCTACGGCGTCACGTATCCGATCGTTCACGACGCGCCGGGCGGCTGCTCGACGCATTACGGATGGACGTATTTTCCCGAGACCTACTTCGTCCGGCCGGAGGCAGCCTCGATTCCGCGGTCGCTGGGCGAGCTGAGACAGCGAGCAGCTCGACGCCGGCATCCGGTCGGCGCATGTCGCCGATGACGCGGTGTCTCCATTGCAGCGGGGCTCCTCGGTCTCATGCTTGCTGCCCCCGCCGCCGCCAGCGACGTCACAGCCGACGCTTGCGGAGATCGAGAGCGAGGTCGTCTGCCCCACGTGCCACACGACGCTCGACCAGTCCTCGTCCGCCGTGGCGGATCGCATGAGGAGCTTCATTCGCGCGCGAATCGTGGCAGGCGACACGAAGTCGGAGATCAAACGCAGGCTCGTAGAAGACTTCGGCGAGCAGGTGCTCGCGTCGCCGCCGAAGCGCGGCTTCAACCTCCTCGCGTGGGTGATACCGCCTGTCGCGGCTCTGGCGGGCGCCGTCGTGCTCGGCGTGCTCGCCGTGCGTTGGAGCCGCGGACGTGCGGCTGCCCCTGCGCCGGCAGCTCCGGATTCCGCGCTGGATCGACGCATCGACGACGAGCTCGCCCGCCTCGATCAGTAGTGGCCGAGCGCATACCGATCGCCTTTCTCGCCGGCGTGATCTCCGTGATCACCCCGTGCGTGCTGCCGCTCGTGCCCGGCTACCTGTCAGCCGTGTCGGCGGTCGAGGCGAACCGGCTCGGCGAGCGTGGCGTGGCGAAGAGGATCGTCATCGCCAGCATCCCGTTCTTCATCGGCTTCACCGTCGTCTTCGTGGCGCTCGGCGCCGGGGCGGCTGCGGTCGGCGGCTACGTCGATGCAACTCGTCGGAACGAGATCGCCGGTTTCGTGCTCGTCGTACTCGGCCTGGCGTTCATGGGCCTGCTGCCCTGGCCGGACAGAGTCGTCGCGCCGAGCATGCTCGAAGGAGCCAGGAGATCGGGGTCGAGTGCACTGCTCGGCGCAGCGTTCGCGGTCTGCGCGGCTCCCTGTATCGGCACGGTGCTCGCCTCGGTGCTCGTGCTCGCCGGCGATTCGGACACCGTCGTTCGCGGATCCGTCCTCCTGTTTGCCTACTCGGCGGGCATAGCGGCTGCGTTCGTGCTTGCGGGAATCGCCTTCGCGCGAGCGATGGGAGCGTTCCGCTGGCTCCGCGACCACTACATGGTGATCCGTGTCATCAGCGGGGCGACCCTCGTCGCGCTCGGCCTGCTCCTCTTCTTCCATCGCGACTGGTGGTTGCGCGTCATGGTCAACCGTGTGCTCGACACGATCGGGCTCGGCGAGATCTAGATCTGCACGGGATCGAGCTCTAGGGAGCCGGCTGCGACGCTTTCCGTGGCCGCGTCGACCTGAGCGAGAACGGACGCAAGGTCTACGCCGCGATGGGCGGGCAAATAGGGCGACAATCGACGGCCGGCTTTCTCCAGCTGCCTGGAGCAGCCGATCCGCCGGCCACGACCGGCCTGGTACCAGGCCACGGCGACATGGACGAGCCCCTGGCAGAAGTCGCGCTCGCCGGCCTCGGCCGACCGCCATGCCGTCTCCAGCTCCTCGTGCGCCGCGAAGTACTCACCGCGGCGCAGCAGCTCGATGCCCTCCGCGAGCGCCGTCTCGTTCACGGCGTTGCTAGGCTCCGTCCGTGGCGACGATCCTGCTGGCTGGGGTCGACCTCTTCTTCCGGGGCAAGCTCGATGGGCTGCTGGCGGGACACCTGCTGGTGACGGCGGACACCGTTGAGGCGCCGGATCTCGTCATCGCAGACATCTCGCGTGTGGAGCCGGACGAGGTCGCCGACGCGTATCCGGACATCCCGATCGTCGGCTTCACGAGCCACACTGACACGGCAGGGTTGCGTCGGGCGCACGAAGCGGGATTCGATCAGGTGCTGGCGAAATCGGCCCTCACGGAGCGCGTGCCTCACCTGATTGACGAGCTGGTCTCGCCGGTAGAGTAATTCGGCCGGAGGACTTGAGGAGCTGACGTGACGTACATCATTGCCGAGCCCTGCATCGACATCAAAGACCTGTCGTGCGTCGACGTCTGCCCCGTGGACTGCATCCACGAGTACGAGCGGATCCTCGTCATCGATCCCGAGGAGTGCATCGACTGCGGCGCCTGTGAGCCCGAGTGCCCGGTGGAGGCGATCTTCCCGGAGGATGCGCTGCCCGAGAAATGGGAGCCCTTCGTGAAGATCAACTACGCCTTTCCCGACGCGGCGGAGATCAACAAGCTCACTGACGAGTACGCGCTCGCCCACAACGTCCAGAACGAGCCCATCGCCTAGGGGCGGCGGATGGAGCTCGAGCGGCTCGACCATGTAGCGCTCTGGGTTGCAGATCGGGATGCGATCGCCGACTTCGCGGTGGCGCATCTCGGCATGCACGTGATCGAGCGCACGGATCGCTTCACGTTGATCGGCTCGCACGCCCGCCGCGGCAAGTTCACGCTGTTCGCCGAGGAGCCGACCCGGGAAGCCGGCGCACTCGCCGAGATCGGCCTGCGCGTGACGAGCCTCGAGCAAGCGCTGGCCGCTTTGCCCGCGGGCCACGGCGAGCGATTCGAGATCTGCGACGGGCTCTGGATTCGTCTGGTCGAGACGGCGACGGACGTCGAGTACGACCTGCACCATGTGGCGCTGAAGACTGCGGATCCTCAGGCCGCGGCCGCTGTGTGGGAAACGCTCGGCATGACGAGCGCCGGGGATGGGCGGATGGAAGTCGCAGGCGCCTATGTCGAGCTCTGGCCGGGTGATCCTGACCGCCCGGAGCGTCCGCTGCTCAACCACCTGGGCGTGCTCGTCAAGTCCGCCGACGAATGGCGAGCCCGCGCGGAAGCGGCGGGCGTCGAAGTGGCCGACGTGGTCGATGCGCCGAACACCTATGCGGTATTCGTGTGGGGCCCCGAGCGCGTGAAGCTCGAGTACGTCGAGCACAAGCCCGGCTTTTCGCTCGAGTGACAGTCGTCGTAGCCGGCGCCGGCATGGCAGGCCTGGTCGCGGCCGCCCGGCTGCGAGAGCTGCTCGGTCGTCACGTGACGGTGCGCGAGAAGGGCACGCGGCCGGGAGGCTCGATGCTCCTCTCGAGCGGCGTGATCTGGCGCCACCGTACGCTCGAAGACTTTCGCGCGGAGTGTCCCGGCGGTGATCCCGGATTGCAGCAGTTGATCGTCGACCAATTGGACGAGCGGCTCGATTGGCTCGAGTCGCTGGGCGCCCGGGTCGAAAGGCGCGAGACGGGGAATCCGCGCACGGTAGGCCGGAGGTTCACGCCGCGCGACCTCGTGCCCGCGCTGGTGAGGCATGCGGGCGATGTGCTGCTCGGGGAGCGGGTCAGCGAGCCACCCGACGAGCCGTTGGTGCTGGCGACGGGCGGCTTCGGCGCTGCCCTTGCGCGACGCCTCGCGCTCCCGTTGCGGGCGAGCCCGTGGAGCGAGGGAGATGCGCTCGCGCTCGCCCGCGAGGTCGCCGCTGCGACGTCGCCGGGCATGGACGAGTTCTACGGCCGCGCGCTGCCCGCGCCGCCTGCGGAAGTGGCGGCACACGACTTCGTGCGGCTGTCGCAGGTCTACGGCCGCTACGCCACCGTGCTGGACGAGACGGGAGCGGCCGTGGAGAGCGAGAACGGCGCCTGGCATGAGAACGACCTCGTCCAGGAGATCGCCCGGCGGCAGCGGGGGCGGGCCTGGTTCCTCGTCGGCGAAGACGTTCTCGGCGGGCCGGTTGGGGACGCCACCGTCCGCGACCGGATCGAAGCGGCGCGCGAGGCGGGCGGTACCGTCGTCAGACCAGAGGAGCTTCCGTTCACCGCTCCGCCCGACGCTCGGTACGCCGTGCACGTCACTGCCTCCGTTACGCACACGATCGGCGGCCTCGTCGTCGACCCCGAGGCTCGCGTGCTCCGCGACGACGGCACGCCCGTGGAGGGCCTCTACGCCGCGGGGGTGGACGTGGGCGGCATCGCGACGGGCGGCTATTCGAGTGGCCTGGCAGCAGCGCTCGTCCTCGGCTGTGTCGCCGCCGAGTCGATTGAGGCGCTATAGGAGCTCGAGCTGCACGGCCGGCTTTCTCGGGCGCAGCGTGCGGCCGCGACGGAAGCGTTGCTCTTTCCTTGCCACCGCGACGAGCTCGCGCACGCGCTGCTCGACCTTGCGCGGGGGATAGGCACGCTCTCCGTAGAGGCGCTCGTAGAACGGTGCCAGCTCAGGCCAGTCCTCGGCGAGATGCTCGAGGAAGTGCTCGCGCGTCCCCGGTCGCAGGTTGACGACGCTCGCCCAGACATGGTTGGCGCCCGCGGCGCGCGCTGCCCGGACGACCTCCTCGAGCTGCTCGGGCCGGTCCGAGATGCCCGGCAAGACGGGCGCGATCGCAACGCCGGCATCGACTCCCGCCCGGCGGAGCACCGAGAGCGCGCGTAGCCTCTGATGGGGCGGCGCGGTTCCAGGCTCGGTGCGCCGCCACACGTCCTCGTCGAGGGTCGGGACGGAGAAGCTGACGCTCACCTGCGCGCGGGAGGCAGCCTCGGCGAGCACGTCGACGTCGCGCACGATTAGGGGCCCGCGGGTGACGATGTGGAAGGGGTTCGACGCGGCGGCGAGCACCTCGAGGCAGCGGCGGGTGAGTACGTAGCGTCCCTCGGCGGGCTGGTACGGGTCGGTCGCCGCTCCGATGGCTATCGAGCCGCCTCGCCACGACTTGCGGCCAAGCTCCGTACGCAGCACCTCTGCGACGTTCACCTTGACGCGGATCGAGAGGCCGTACGCGTCGCCGGACGGCCGGTCGGCACGCCTTTCGAATGCCCTCACGTAGCAGAACGTGCAGCGGTGCACGCAGCCCATGTACGGGTTGAGCGACCAGGCGAACGGCATGCCCTTCACGGGGTTGAGCGCCGTCTTGCACGGCTCTTCGCGGTACTCCACTCGCACCGCTTCAGAATAGAACGTATGTTCGCATACGTCAACGGCCGTTCCTCGACCGCGCGCCCCGGTACCGCCGCCGCGCTCTCCTATACTGCGCTCGAAGCATCTTGGACGACGAGCTGCCGCCCAGTACGCGCGCCCCGGAGGGCGGGGCGTGACGATACCTCTCGAGTTCCTTGCCGTTCTCGCGATCGTGATCGCGAACGGCTTCTTCGTCGCGGCCGAGTACGCGCTCGTGACGGCGCGGCGCTCCCGCCTTCAGGAGCTGGCCGACGGAGGGCTGCGGCGGGCGAGGATCGCCATTCGCATCATGGACAGCCCGGTGCGCTTCATCGGCACCGTCCAGCTCGGCATCACGGCCTTCTCGATCCTCCTCGGTGTCGTCGGCGAGCCGATCGTTTCGAACTGGATCGACGGCCCGCTGTCACAGGGTGTCGCGTTCGTCCTCGCCTACGCCTTCGTCACGTTTCTCCACGTGACGCTGGGCGAGCTCGTGCCGAAGGCGATCGCGCTCGAGCGCAAGGAGGAGACCGCACTCTGGGTGGCGCTGCCGATCGAAGGCGTCTACATCGTCTCCTATCCCGTCGTGTGGTTCCTCCAGGCGTCGGCCAACGCGATGACGCGTCTCGTGGGTATTCAGCCCGCTCCGGCGGGGATCATCGCCCACTCGGAGGAGGAGATCCGCATGATCGTCGCCCACGCGGAGGAAACGGGCGAGATCGAGGAAGACGAGCGGGAGATGCTCTACAAGGTCTTCGACTTCGCCGACAAGGAGGTATCGGACGTCATGGTGCCGCGACCCGAAGTCGTCGCGCTCTCGATCGACCTGCCGCCTGAGGAGTGCCTGGCCGCCGCCATGGAGGCGCCGTTCACACGCTATCCCGTGTACCGCGAGTCTCTGGACACGGTCATCGGCATCCTCCACGTCCGCGACCTCATGCGTGCCGTGAACGCCAACGCGAGGTTCGCGGACGTCGATGTGGAGTCGCTGCTGCGACCGGCGCATGTCGTCCCGGAGACGAAGGATCTGGCGGCGCTGCTCCACGAGTTTCGGCGAGCCAAGGAGCACATGGCCGTCGTCGTGGACGAATACGGGACGACGGAGGGCATCGTCACGCTCGAGGACGTCCTGGAGGAGATCGTGGGCGAGATCGAGGACGAGTTCGACCTGCCCGACGAGTCGGTGGAGGAGTTGGCCGACGGGCGCATTCGCATCTCCGGCACGTTCTCCGTCGACGACTTCAACGAGCAGTTCCACCGGCAGCTGCCGGTGGACGACTACCACACGATGGCAGGGTTCGTGTTCGGGCTGCTCGGCCGTGCTCCCGAGCCCGGTGACGAGGTGTCGCACGACGGGACACACTTCAAGGTGGTCGAGGTGGAGGGCACGCGGATCGAGCGCCTCGATGTGGAGTTCATGCCGGTCGAGTCGGATGCCGACGAAGCCGACGAGAGCTAGGACGTCCTAGACTGAAGCCATGGAGCGGGTGCTGATCCTCACCGGCGACGCAGGCGAGGAGCTCGAGGTCTACTACATGCTCTACCGCCTACGGGAAGCCGGATACGACGTCGACGTCGCGGCGCCGGAGCGCAAGCGGCTTCAGCTCGTCGTCCACGACTTCGAGCCCGGCTGGGACACGTACGTCGAGCGGCCAGGGCGTGGGCTGCAGGCGGACCTCGCCTTCGCCGACGTCGAGCCGGAGCGCTACGCGGGCGTGCTCATCCCGGGCGGTCGCGCGCCGGAGGTCATCCGCAACGATCCAGACGTCCAGCGGATCGTTGCGTACTTCTTCGATAACGGCCTGCCCCTAGGGCACATGTGCCACGGCGTTCAGGTGCCGGCCGCAGGCGGTTACGTCCGCGGCCGGAAGGTGTCCGCGTATCCGCCGCTCGCGCCGGACATCGAAGCGGCCGGCGGCGAGTTCGTCGACGGGCCGGACGTCGTCGACGGCTCGATGGTCTCGGCTCGAGGCTGGGAGGACCTGGCGGAGTTCTTCAAGGCGTTCCTCGAGCTGCTCGATCGCAGCGCCGTCTCGGCGTAACGGTCAGGCGAGAGCCGCGGCGAGAGCGGTCTGGCCTCCGCGGAGCACGGGGTCGCCGTGCGACACGAGCACGCGGTCCAGCGGCACGTCGAGCAGGGGACGAAGCGCCTCGCGCACGGCCTTCTGCCCGCCCTTGCCCACCCAGCCGGGCGGGCAGATCCGTAACGGGTCTCCGAGCAGCACGTCGCCGACGACGAGTGCGCGGTGCTTCGGCACCAGATAGGCGAGCTCGGAGGCCCGCCCCGATGCGTGCGCCTCGAGCCCACCGGGCAGCGGATCGCCGGGCCGGACGGGGTTCGGCGAGAGGCTCAACCTTCTTTCGACCGGCAGAGCGCTCCGCGCCGGCGCCCAGACCTCCGCGTCGTAGCGCTCGACGAGCTCGCCGGCGCTCCGGACATGCCAGTAGACGGTGAGCAGGATGTGTACGCCGGCGCCGGCGCGTTCGACGTCAGCGTCGAGGTACTCGAGAAAGCGCTCGGAGTCGTCGGCGGGGATCAGCGGGTCGACGAGGACGGTCGCGTCGTCCGTCTCGACGTACACACAGCCGACGTCCTTCCTCCACTCCTCGTGGTGCGCAGTCCAACGCCAGAGGCCTGTTGTGATCCTGTGGACATCCATTCGTCGGCTACTTGCGTATCCTCGCATGAAGAATTCGCCCACCACCCATTGGGAGGGTCTCATGCGACTGCTCATCGCCACTCGCGGCCGTCCTCGCGATCGCCGCTGCCGCGCTCGGCCGCGTCGAGCGACGCCGGCCACGAAGGTGCTCAAGGGCTCCGTCGGGCCCAGCTTCACGATCAGTGTGAAGACGCCGGCGGGAAGCAGCGTGAAGACGACGAAGGCGGGGACCTACAGGCTCGCTGTCCAGGACAATTCGTCGATCCACGACTTCCACCTCATCGGGCCCGGGCATCAACAAGGTCGTCACGACCGTGCCCTTCACCGGCACGAAGACCGTCACCGTGAAGCTGAAGGTGGGGACGTACCGCTACGTGTGCGACCCGCACTCGTCCCGAATGAAGGGATCTTCAGAGGTCACCGCCTAGTCAAGCTCATCATCAGCGTTCGGCGCTCCCGTCGCGGATCCGCCATGCGGCGAGCTCGCCGGTGGCTCGGGAGAGGATGAAGTACGGGCGGCCCTGCCAGAGGCCGATGTTCGCGAGGTCCGTGCGCGACGGGCGTGCCGAGTCAGTCGGGTGTGAGTGGAAGACGGCGAGCTCGAATCCGTCGTCCTCGAGGAACCACACGTCCGGGTCGACGTCCAGCTCGAAGCGGTACGGCGACGCGGCGAGGTTCCTGCCGTGCTCGTAACGGATTGCCTCGCCGTCCCGGAAGACCAGCAGGCCGCACGCCTCGTTGGGCGCCTCTTCGTCGGCGTGCTGCTCCAGCCGGCGCCTGATCGCCTCGGGTACTACCACCAGTGGCCGCGTTCCATGGCCGCCTCTGGATCCACCGCCTCCCAGAAGTCGGCCGACAGGTACTTCCAACCCCCGTCGGCGAGGATGCACACGACGACGCTGCCCTCGCCGAGCTCGCGCCCGAGCCGCTGGGCGACGTGAACAACGGCTCCGGAAGAGACGCCGGCGAAGAGGCCTTCCCGCTCCAGCAACAACCGTGCGCCCTCGGCCGCCTCCGCGTTCGAGACGAGGAGCTTGCGGTCGAGCTTGGACACGTCGAGGATCGGTGGCACGTAGCCGTCTTCGAGTGAGCGGAGCCCCATCACGGGATCTCCGGGCAGCGGCTCCGCGGCCGCGACGATGACTTCGGGGAACGTCTCGCGCAGCCGCTCTCCGGCGCCCATCAGCGTGCCGCCGGTGCCCAGGCCTGCGACGAGGCAGTCGATGCGGTCGAGCGCCTCGGCGATCTCGGCTCCCGTGCCCTCGTAGTGGGCGCGTGGATTGGCCTCGTTCGCGTACTGGAACGGCATGTAGTAGCGGGGCTCGCGCTCCGCCAGCTCGAGCGCCACGCGGACCGAGCCGTTCGATCCTTCGGCTGCCGGTGAGTCGACGATCTCGGCGCCGTAGAGTCGCAGTAGCCGCCGCCGCTCCTCCGTGGCGTTCTCTGGCATGACGCAGGTGAGCCGGTAGCCCTTGAGGCGGGCGACGAGCGCCAGCGAGATCCCCGTGTTGCCGCTCGTCGGCTCCAGCAGCTCGCGACCGGGCTCGAGCTCGCCCGACGCTTCCGCGGCCTCGATCATCGCCTTCGCCACGCGATCCTTGACCGACCCGGTCGGGTTCTGGCCCTCGAGCTTCGCGTAGAGACGCGTGCCGGGAGGCGCGAGCCGCGACAGCTCGACCAGGGGCGTCGAGCCGACGAGGTCGAGCAGCGAAGGAGCGAGCGAGCTAGAGCCCACCGGCCATCGCCGGGAGCAGGATCACCGTCGAGGTTGCGTCGACCGGCGTCTCGAGCTCGTCGAGAACGCGGATGTCCTCGCCGTCCACGTACACGTTTGCGTGCTGCAGCTGTCCGTCGAGCGCTGGATAGCGGGAGACGAGATCGTCGAGCAGGTCGCCGATCGTTCCGCCCTCGGCCGCAACGATGGGCTGACCGTCGGTCGCGTCACGCAGGGGTGGAGGGATGCGAACGGTGCTCACGCGTGCGTGCCCGCCCGCTGGCAGAACTCGACGTAGTCGATGTACTCCGTGATCGTCGGCGACTCGCCGCAGACCGGGCACTCCGGGTCCTTCCGCAGCGCGACCTCGGTGAACGACGGCGCGAGCGCGTCGAAGAGCAGCAGGCGGCCGGTGAGCCGGTCGCCGATGCCGAGCGCGAGCTTCAGCGCCTCGTTCGCCTGCAGCGATCCGATGATGCCGGGCAGCACCCCCAGCACGCCGCCCTCGGCGCAGCTGGGTGCGAGCTCCGGCGGCGGCGGCTGCGGGAACAGGCAGCGATAGCAGGGCCCTTCTCCCGGCTCGAAGACCGTGACCTGGCCTTCGAACCGGAAGATGGAGCCGTGAACGACGGGAATGCCGTGCCAGACAGACGCGTCGTTCACGAGGTAACGGGTGGGGAAGTTGTCCGCGCCGTCGACGATGACGTCCCAGCCCTCGTCGAGGATGCGGTCGACGTTCTCGGAGGTGAGCCGTTCCCGGAACGCACGCACGGTGACGTCGGGGTTCAGCGCCTCGATCGTGCGCTTCGCGGACTCGACCTTCGGCTCGCCGAGGCGGTCCGTCGAGTGGACGATCTGTCGCTGGAGGTTCGTCGCGTCGACGGCGTCGTCGTCGACGATGCCGAGCGTTCCCACGCCGGCGGCCGCAAGGTAGAGGGCGGCGGGTGACCCGAGCCCGCCGGCGCCGATCAGCAGGATGCGCGCGTCGAGCAGACGGAGCTGCCCTTCCTCGCCGACCTCCGGGATGAGGAGGTGGCGGCTGTAGCGGGTGCGCTGCGCCGGCGCGAGCGATTCCGAGACGACGACCGGCAGGCCGCTGCGCTTCCATTCCGTGATGCCTCCGTCGAGGTTGATCACGCGCTCGTAGCCCAGGTCCTCCAGCGTCTTTGCGGCGAACGCCGATCTCGTGCCGGAGGCGCAGTAGACGACGATCGGCGTCGAGCGGTCGGGTGCGGCCCGCTCGATCCGGGACTCGAGCGAGCCGCGGGGGATGTGCACGGCGTTGGGAAGCCGGCCTTCGTCCCACTCGTGCCGCTCGCGGACGTCGACCACGAGCGGGGGATCGTCACCTTCCAGCAGCCGGGCGGCATCGGAGATGCCAATCTCGTCGATCTGCTCGCGAACCTGCTGCAGAAGCTCTCGGTAGGTCGCCATGGGTATCGAAAATATAGCGACCGTCTCCAGGGTCACCGTCGGCGCGACTCTTGTCACACATCCGGGACGAAGACGGTCGACACGCCGGGCTACCCTGGACATAGGGGGCCCTGGTTGGTCGCAGGAGGGGCTCCGCGCGCCGGGTATCGTCGCCCGCGATGAGCGCCCGAACACGTGTCAGCCTGATCGTCGCCGCCGTGGCAGTGGCGGCTGCAGGCGTGACCATCGCCGCCACAGCGCTGACGACCACTGACCTGCCGGACGAAAGATCTACGCAGCCGCAGCCGCAGTCGGGCGTGCCGCCGCTCGTGCTCGACCTCGGCGTGCGCACCGATCCGGAAGCGAAAGCGCTCCGACGCGCGGCTGCGCACCTCGAGCGCGGTCGCCGTCGCCAGGCAGCGAACATCTTCGAGCGCTACTCATCGGTGGAGGCCCAGGTGGGAGCAGCGCTCTCCGCGTGGCCTGACGGCTTCCAGCGGCTCGAGGAGATCGGCCGCGCCAACGAGGGCAGCGGCGCGGCGCAGCTCGCGCTCGGCCTGGGGCAGTTCTGGAAAGGAGAGACCTCCGATGCGGAGCGCTCCTGGCGGCGAGCCAAGCTGGCGCAGCCCGACTCGCTGTACGCGGTGCGTGCCGGCGACTTCCTCCATCCCGAGCTTCCGGTGCCAGGTTTGCCGACGTTCGTGCCGTCGTTTGCCTCGCCTGCGGTGCTGAGGCGCTTGACCCCGCCGCAGCAATACGCGTTTCTACGGCGACGCGCGCAGGGAGGGGAAACGCGCGATCACCTGCTCTTCGGCGCAGCACTGCAGCGGCTGGGCCGTCCCGTCTCGGCGCGGCAGGAGTTCGCGCGGGCAGCCGCGCTGAGCCCGAACGATCCCGATGCGCTCACTGCGGTCGCCGTGGCCCATTTCGACAAGGATCGTCCCGCGCAGGCGTTCTCGCGTCTCGGCCCGCTCGCGCGGCGCTTCCCGCGTGCGGCGACCGTGCGCTTCCATCTCGGCCTGTTGCTCGTCTGGATGGGAAGCGTGGACGCCGCGAGGCGACAGTTCGAGCTCGCGCGAGAGGCAGAGCCGGGATCGATTCCGGCGAAGCAGGCGGTCGAGTTCCTGCGAAGGTTGCCGGAGCCTTAGGGTTCACCGCATGCGCATCGGGTTTGTCTACAACATTCGCAGTGCCGG
This sequence comes from uncultured Actinomycetes bacterium, assembly GCA_963711315.1. GTDB lineage: Bacteria > Actinomycetota > Thermoleophilia > Gaiellales > Gaiellaceae > PALSA-612. Next base: position 91,761 of record CAVQDQ010000003.1, on the reverse strand, counting down.
GCGACCCGATACGCCGAGCGACGATGAGGCCGAGTTCGACGATCCGGCGACGATCGCCGCGATCAGCGATGCGATCGCCTCACACGGCCACGACGTCGTAGGGCTCGAGGCGGACGCGACGCTGCCGGCGGCGCTCGCCGCCGCGAACGTGGACGTCGTCTTCAACATCGCCGAGGGCAGAGGCTCGCGCAGCCGCGAGTCGCAGGTGCCCGCGCTGCTCGATCTGCTCGGCATTCCGTACACGGGCAGCGACGCGGTGGCGCTGGGCCTGACGCTCGACAAGTCCCTGGCGAAGGCGGTGGTGCGTGAGGCCGGCGTGGCAACGCCGCTCGGTGTTGTCATGACCACCGGCGACGAGCCGCTACCCGGTGGCTTCAGCCTGCCGGCGGTCGTCAAGCCGCTGCACGAGGGCTCCGGGAAGGGGATCACGTCCGATTCCGTCGTCACGGACGAAGGGCGGCTCCGCGCACTGGCTCGCGAAGTGATCGACCGCTACGGGCAACCCGTGCTCAGTGAGGAGTACATCGCCGGGCGTGAGATCACAGTCGGCCTCCTCGGCTCGCCCGCACGCGTCCTGCCACCGATGGAGGTGACGTTCATCGATCCACCGGAGCATCCCGTCTATTCGTTCGACGTGAAGCAGGAATGGGAGCGCCTCGTGCGGTACGAGGTCCCTGCCGCGCTCGACGACAGCGCGCTCGCTGCGATCACGAGCGCGAGCGAACGGGCTTTCGCGGCGCTCAGCTGCCGAGATGTCGCCCGACTCGACTTCCGGCTCGACCCCGCCGGCGTCCCGTACTTTCTCGAGTGCAACCCGCTACCCGGCCTCGGGCCGCATGGGCACGGCCTCGGTGACCTGACGCTGATCGCCGAGGGCGCGGGAATCTCGTTCGAGGGGCTGATCGGCGAGATCCTCGACTGCGCGCTGCGACGGCTGCCGTGAGCTCGACCGACGAGCGACACGGAACGGTCGGCACCGTCTTCCGCAACCGCGACCTGCGGCTGCTGGAGATCGCGTGGGCGGGATCCGTCATCGGTCACTACGGCTTCCAGATCGCGCTCGGCGTGTACGCCTACCAGCAGGGCGGTGCGGCCGCAGTGGGCGCGATGTTCGTGCTGCGCACGCTCGGCGCGCTCGCCACGCCTCCGGCGGCAGCGCTCGGGGATCGCTACCGCCGCGTCTACGTGATGTTCGGCAGCGACTTCGTCCGCGCCCTCCTCGTGCTCAGCACGCTCGTCGTCATCGTTGCCGACGCTCCGCCCGTGCTGGTCTACATCTTCGCTGGACTGACCGCCGCCGTAGGCACTGCATTCCGACCCGCTCAGGTCGCGATCCTCCCGCAGCTCGCACGCACGCCCGAGGAGCTGACGATGGCCAACGTCATCGCCACGACGATCGAGGGCCTGGGGATGTTCGCGGGCCCGGCGCTCGCAGGCCTCGTGCTCGCCGTCTCGGGCATGGAGGCGACCCTCGTCGTCATGGCCGTCTCCTTGCTCTGGTCGGCGCTGCTCGTGCTTCCGATCAAGGAGTCGCCTCCCGTCCCCGGCGCGGGCGGTCACCCTCCGTTCCGGGAGTTCCTCTTCGCCGGCTTTGGCGTGACGTGGCGGACGCCCGACCTTCGCCTGCTGACCGGCGTGCTCTCCGGCCAGGCGCTCACCGCCGGCTGCATCAACGTGCTCGTCGTCATCACGGCGCTCGCGCTGCTGGAGCTCGGCAACGGCGGCGTCGGGTTGCTGGACGCTGCCGTCGGCCTCGGAGCGCTCCTCGGTGCTGTCGTCATCGTGCCTCTCGTGCACCGTACTCGACTGACCATCCCGCTCCTCGTCGGAGCCATTCTCTGGGGCTTACCGCTCGTCGTCATAGCTGCATGGCCGACCGTGGGCGTCGCAGTCGCGGCTCTTGCTCTCGTCGGCATCGGCAACACGCTCGTCGACGTCGCGGGTTTCACGCTCCTTCAGCGAATCGCGCCGGACGATGTGCTCGCGCGGGTCTTCGGCGTCGTCGAGACGGTGTTCTACCTGGCGATCGGCATCGGCTCGCTCCTGGCACCGCTGCTCGTGGAGACCGCCGGTACGCGCTGGGCGCTCGTGGTCGTCGGCCTGTTCCTCCCAGTACTCGTGCTCGCCAGAGCGACTAGGATCGTCGGCATCGACGCGGACGCCTTCGTGCCGGTGCACGAGCTCGAGCTGCTCGGGCTCGTGCCGATGTTCGCGCCGCTGCCGCAGCTCTCGCTCGAGCGCCTCGCCCGGCAGCTCATTCCGGTGGAGGCCGCCGCGGGGACGGCCGTCATCGTCCAGGGCGACGAGGGCGACCGGTTCTACGTGATCGACGAGGGCGAGGTCGACGTGGTCGCCGACGGCCGGCACATCGGGTCGTTCGCGCGGGGTTATGGCTTCGGAGAGATCGCGCTCCTGCGCGATGTGCCGCGGACAGCCACGGTCACTGCCCGCACGCCCGTGAAGCTCTACGCCCTCGAACGCGACGCGTTTCTTGCGGCGGTCACCGGTCACTCGGCGAGCGCGGAGGCGGCGGACGCGCTCATCGTCTCTCGCATGAGCTCGATCCGAAGCTAGACTCGCGACCCGTGCCTGAGCCCTGGTTCGACGAGCTTGCTGAGTTGATCGCGATCCCGAGCGTGAGCGCAGAGTCCACGCATGACGGCGACGTTCGCCGTGCGGCTGAGTGGGTGGCCGGCTTCGTGCGCGATGCGGGCGGCACCGCGGAGGTCGTCGAGACGACGTCGAAGCCGCTCGTCATCGGGCAGGTGCCGGCGTCCGCCAACCCCGACCGTGCGCCGACGGTGCTCTGTTACTGCCACTTCGACGTCCAGCCGCCGGCGCCGCTCGACGAGTGGGAGTCGGACCCGTTCACACTCGTCGAGCGCGATGGCTGGCTCTACAGCCGAGGCATCGCCGACGACAAGGGCCAGCTCTACATCGTCCTCTCTACTGTGCGCGCCCTCGCGTCCGAGGGTCGCCTCCCCGTGAACATCCGCGTCGCGTTCGACGGCGAGGAAGAGTCGGGCGGCACGGCAATCAGCGACTGGGTGACCGCGGACGACGGCCCGGCGGATGCTTGCCTGATCCTCGACGGCGGCATGACGGAGCGCGACAAGCCCGAGTTCACCGTCGCGACGCGTGGGCTGATCGGGTTCGACCTCCGCGTCCGCACGGGGCCGAGCGACCAGCACTCGGGGGTCTACGGCAATGCGGGCCTAAACGCGATCCATGCTCTCATCGACTGTCTGTCGGCGGTCCTGCCACGAGAGGGGCGGCTTCCCGAGCCACTGCGGGCCGGGATCGCCGCGCCCACGGCCGACGAGCTGGCCGCCTGGGAGCAGCTCAAGCCCGGTGCGGAGATTCTCGCCGACGCCGGGTTGGCGCCTTACGACGAGCGGGCGGCGGACGAGTTCTATCCCCGCACATGGGCCGAGCCCTCCGCCGAGATCAACGGAATCCATGCCGGCAAGCAGATCCTCAACACGACGCTCATCTCTGGGGCGCAGGCGAACTTCACGCTTCGGCTCGCACCTGGCCAGGACCCGGACGAGATCGCTGGCGAAGTGAGGAAGCTCATCGAGGACGCTGCTCCGCCCGGGGCGGCGGTCGAGCTCGAGTACCAGGGCGGCAGCCGGCCTGGCGTGGTCGACCCCGCCGCTCCCGCCATCCAGCTCGCGCTCGGTGCGTTCGAGCGTGCATTCGGCGTCCGACCGCTGCTCGTTCGCGCAGGCGGGACGATGCCCGTCCTCGCGACGCTCGTCGATCGCGGAGTGCCGACGATCATGACCGGCATGGCGCTGCTCGAGTCGAACGTCCATGCACCGAACGAGCGCCTGCCGGCCGAGTACGTCCCGCTCGGCATTCGTGCCGTGAGCGAGCTGTTGGTTTCGCTCGGCGAGCTGACCTGACGCCGGCCGCTAGCCGTGCGAGTGGTCGTGCTCGGGGACGAGCCAGGCGTGGCCGAACTCGCGCATCGCGTCGATGATCGGTAGGAGCGACTCGCCCTTCGCCGTCAGCTCGTACTCGACGCGGGGCGGCACCTCGGCATAGCTGCGCCGTTCGACGATCGCCTCCTGCTCGAGCTGGCGGAGACGCTCGGACAGCGTGCGTGGGCTGATGCCCGGACACGCCCGCTCGAGCTCCGAGAAGCGGCGCGGGCCCTCGGAGAGGTCGTGGAGCAGGAGCGCCGTCCACTTCGCGCCGATGATGTCCGCGCAGCACGCGACGGCACACGTCTCGTCGTGGATCTCCTTCATCGTGCGCATCGCCACGACAACGATTGTAGAGCGTCAGTCCCAGGGAGGTGGGTCGTGCGTCCAGCGTCCGCCGACCATCGTGGCCACGACGGCCACGGCGGGAAGCTCCGAAGGGTCACACTCGAGCGGATCGCGGTCGAGCACGACGAGATCGGCGAGGTAGCCGGGTAGGAGCTTCCCGCGCCGGCGCTCGTCGCCGGAGAGCCAGGCCGGCGCGACGATCGTCGCCGTCAGCGCCTGCTCGACCGTCACCGCCTGCTCGGCGCGCCACGCGGGGCGCTCGTCGAGCGTGCGGAGGACGCCGGCGCACACGCCGGCCCACGGATCGAGCTCCTCGATCGGAGCGTCGGAGCCGTTGGCGACGACTGCGCCGGAGTCGACCAGCGTCCGGAACGCGTACGTGCCGGCGAGGCGATCGGCCCAGAACCGCTCCGCGAGGTCCCGGTCCGACGGGGCATGGCTGAACTGGATCGAGGCGGCGACGCCCAGAGCGGCGAAGCGAGGAAGGTCCTCCTCGGCGACGCACTGCGCGTGCTCGATGCGCGGACGTAGCCCGCGCGGGCGCCAATGCTCCTGCGTCCGCTCAAAAGCATCGAGCGCTTCTCGGTTGGCGAGATCGCCGATCGCGTGCACGGCCACCGGCCAGCCTGCCGCCGCCGCACGCGTGACGATGTCCGCCAGCTGCTCGCCGCTCGTGATCTCCACGCCAGAGCCGTCGAGCATCCGCGCCGTCTGGGAGCCGAGCGTTCCGTCCATGAAGGCCTTGAGGTAGCCGACCCTAAGGAGGGAGTCGCCGAGCCCCTGCGGTAGCCCTGCCTCGACGACCCGGTCGAGATGCTCGTGGGGAAGCGACTGCCACACGCGCAAGGTCAGCGCCTCCTGTTCGTGCAGCCGCCGCCAGAAGCGGGCTGCGCCGAGCCAGCCGTCCTTGTCGTGGACGGCTGTCACGCCGCGCGAGGCAGCGACGCGCAGGCCCTCGCGCATCGCGTCCACGTACTCGTCGTCTGGGGCGGCGAGATGCTCCTCCCGGAATTGCCACGCTGCCTCTTCGCGCAGCACGCCCGTCGGCTCCCCGGACTCGTCCCGTTCGACGACGCCACCTGCCACGTCGAGATCGCCGTCCGCGAGCGCGAGCGTGGCGGAGTTGACCCACAGCGAGTGGTAGTCGTGGGCGAAGAGCGCCGCCGGGACGGTTCCCGTCACGGCATCGAGCGCCTCCTTCGTCGGAGGCATCGCCCAGTCCGCGTCCCGCCAGCCGAAGCCGCGCAGGATCCCACCCGCCGCAACGTCGGGAACGGCCGCCGAGACGCGTTCGAGCGCCTCGTCCAGCGAGCTGACCCCCTCCAGCCGCACCTGCCGCAGTGCGAGCGCCCAGGTCGGGAAGTGGACGTGCGAGTCGGTGAAGCCGGGGAGAACGCAGCGGCCTCCGAGATCGACGACCTCGGGGCTGGCCAGCGCTGTCTCGTGTGTGCCAACTCCGCCCGCCACGCGCTCGCCGGCGATCGCCAACGCCCGCTGCACCGGCAGGCTCGCATCCATCGAGCGAATGACGCCGTTCTCTAGGATCATGGCCGCGACACTAACGGCGAGAGGACAGGTGATGATCGACCACGTCGCGCTCAACGTCTCCGACCACGCAGCCAGCAAGGCCTTCTACGAACAGGCGCTGGCCCCGCTCGGGTACGGGGTCGTGATGGACGCCGAGGGCTACGGGACAGGGTTCGGGACGGCAGGGAAGCCGAGCCTCTGGATCGTGCGCAGGGATCCCGTCGGGACCGCGCACGTCGCGTTGGTCGCGCCGGATCGCTCTGCCGTCGACGCGTTTCACGCCGCCGCGCTCGCCGCGGGTGGCGAAGACAACGGCGCCGCAGGACTTCGTCCTGACTATCACGAGCACTACTACGGTGCCTTCGTGCTCGATCCGGACGGCAACAACGTGGAAGCCGTCTGTCACAAGCCGTCTGCGTAGACTGATTCGCATGCCCTACGAGGTGCTGACGGAGGAGCAGCGCGAGCTCCGGGAGCTCGTGCGGACGCTCGCCCGCGAGCGGATCGCCCCTCGCGCGGCGGAGATCGACGAGTCGCACGAATTCCCCTGGGACGTCGTCGAGCTGTTCCGCGAGCAGGGGATCTTCGGACTGCTGTTCGACGAGGAGTGGGGCGGGACCGGCACCGGTGCTCTCCTCGCGCTCGTCGCGATCGAGGAGCTCTCGAAGGTCTGTGCGACGAGCGGCCTGATCGTCGCCGTCCAGGAGCTGGGTTCGCTCGGGCTCAAGCTGGACGGGACGCGCGAGCAGCAGGAGCGCTGGCTGCCACAGCTCGCCTCCGGGGAAGTCCTCTGCGCCTATGCCCTGACGGAGGCGGGCTCCGGCTCGGACTCGGCGGCCATGCGCACTACGGCCCGGATCGACGACGCCGACTACGTGCTCGACGGTTCGAAGCGCTTCATCACGAACGCGGGCGTCGCCGGCCTCTACACAGTCTTTGCGAAGACCGATCCTGAAGCCGGCCATGCCGGCATCTCCGCCTTCATAGTGGAAGCGGACACGCAGGGATTCGAAGTGACGCGGCTGGAGCCGAAGATGGGCATCTCGGGCTCGACCACCGGCGAGTTGTCCTTCGACAACTGCCGCATCCCGGTCGGCAACCGCCTAGGCGCCGAGGGAGAAGGCTTCCGGCTAGCCATGCGCATCCTCGACCGGTCGCGACCCGGCGTCGCGGCGCAGGCGCTCGGCATCGCGCAGGGCGCCACCGACTACGCGCTCGAGTACGCGAAGACCCGCGAGACGATGGGCAAGCCGATCGCGGAGCATCAGCTGATCCAGGCGAAGCTCGCCGACATGGAGACAGAATGCGAGGCGGCGCGCGGACTGCTCTACCGCTTCGGGCAGATGGTCGACGCCGGCGTCGACGGCCAGGAGCTGACGAAGGCGTCGGCGATGGCAAAGCTCAAGTGCGGCGACGTGGCGATGGCGGTAACGACCGACGCAGTCCAAATCCTCGGCGGCTACGGGTACATCAAGGAGTACCCGGTCGAGCGCTTCATGCGCGACGCGAAGATCACGCAGATCTACGAGGGCACGCAGGAGATCCAGCGTCTCGTGATCGCCCGCGAGATGCTTCGGGAGTCGCGGGCCTTCTTGCTCAGCGCGGTTTGAGCGAGGAGGTGTCTACGACCTCGAACGCCGAGCCCGGTACGCGGTGCAGCGTGTGCAGGTCGTCGTTCGACCAGCGCGGGTCGGGAGCGCCGCTGACGTACCAGCTCGCGCCGTTGTCGGCGACGATCATCCCGTAGCGCTTCAGCGCGGTGAGTACGTCGCGAGCCTGGCGCGGGAAGCGGGCTGTCGGGTACGAGGCCTTGAGCCGGAAGCGGAGGCCCATCGGCGGCAGCGAGGGGTCGGTCTCGTCGCCGGCGAAATGGCGCGCCGGGTAGACGTAGGCGGGCCGCGTGCGTTCCACGGTGAAGCGGAGCGCGTGATCGATGCGTCCACGAGCGACCTCGTCGTAGCGTGCGAGGCCGGGCAGGATGGGGAGACCGGCGGCATCCGCCGACGTCCAGCCGGCCGGTCGCAGCTTGTTCGAACTCAGGTTCCAGATCGCGCCCGATCCGGCGTGCCAGCGCCCGCCGCGCCGCTCGAGCGCATAAAGCTCGTACAGGCGGCAGCGGTCGCGGTCGACGATCAGCGCGTGACGGTCGGAGCCTCCTTCGATGCGGACATTCGCAGGGATCGCATATGGCCCGCGATCGCTCTCGTCGGCATAGTCGAAAGCCACCCGCGTCGTCGCCTGTGAGCCTCGGACGACTGTGATCGGGATCCCGATCGGGCTTCCCCGCCAGAGGCCGGAGCCGAAATCGGCGTGGACGTTCTCGTCGGCGCCGACGGCAGCAACGATCGCGTCCGAGCCCTTGGCCACGGGCAGCCGGTCGATGCGCTGATTCCAAGGATTCGAGGCCGGAAAGACGGGACAGCCGGGCGCGCCGGGCAGCGGAGCCGTGCCGGCGACGGCGGCCGAAACAGTCAGCGCAGCAAGGGCCAGGACGAAAAGTCGCAGGCCTCGAGTGTTGCGCATCGCTTCAACGCATGCCATACCTATGCACGTCATGGCTGCCTGCCCCCGGTGCGGAACGGACAACGCCGACGGCGCGCGCTTCTGCAACTCCTGCGGCTACGGCCTGGAGCGGCCCACCGGCGTGGCGCTGCACGTGCGGAAGACGGTCACCGTGCTCTTCTGCGACGTTGCGGGCTCGACTGCTCTCGGCGAGCGCCAGGACCCGGAGCGTCTACGGCGCGTCACGACGCAATACTTCGAGGTCGCCCAGGCCACGCTCGAGCGTCACGAGGGCAAGGTCGAGAAGTTCATCGGAGACGCTGTGATGGCCGTGTTCGGCGTGCCGGTGCTCCACGAGGACGATGCGTTGCGGGCGCTTCGCGCCGCGACCGACCTCAGGGCGGCCATACGTGATCTCAATGTCGACCTCGAGCGGACGCACGGCGTCCGGATCGAGATCCGCACCGGCGTCAACAGCGGAGAGGTGATCGCCGGCGACCCCACGGGCGACAGCTCGTTCGTGAGCGGCGACGTCGTCGTCGTAGCCGAGCGCCTCCAGCGCTCCGCCGCACCGGGAGAGATCCTCATCGGAGAGGAGACATACCGGCTCGCACGCGACGCGATCCACGCGGAGCCTCTGGAGCCGCTCATCGTCAAGGGCAAGCGGGACCGCGTCATGGCGTACCGGCTGCTGGACGTCGTCGCCGGCGCTCCAGCGCTCGCGCGCCGGTTCGACTCGCCGATGGTGGGTCGCACGCGGGAGCTGGCGCTGCTCGAGAGCGCGTTCTCGCGCTCGGTGCGCGAGCAGTCATGTCACCTCTTCACGGTGCTCGGCCCGGCCGGCGTGGGGAAGTCTCGTCTCGTGGCGGAAGCGCTCGTGGCGATCGGGGACCGGGCGCGCGTGCTGGCGGGCACCTGTCTGCCGTACGGCGAGGGCATCACGTTCTGGCCCGTGCTCGAGATCGTGAAGCAGCTGACCGGCATCGCCGAAGGCGACTCCCCGGTCGACACGCAGCGAAAGATCGAGTTGGTGCTCGCGGGCGAGCCAAATGCCGCGATGGTCGCGTCGAGGGTTGCCGAGCTGATCGGCTTGGCGGAGGCACCGACAGCCGCTGTAGAGGAGGGCTTCTGGGGCGTCCGGCATCTGCTTGAGGCGCTCGCACGCGAGCACCCTCTCGTCGTCATGTTCGACGACCTCAATTGGGCCGAGCCGACTCTGCTCGACCTCGTCGAGCACATCGCCGACTGGTCCCGAGACGCGTCGATCCTGCTCATCGCCATGGCGAGACCAGATCTGCTCGACGCCCGTCCAGCGTGGGGCGGGGGAAAGCACAACGCGGCGGCCATCTTCCTCGAGCCGCTCTCGGAGAGCGAGTCGGAGCGTCTTGTCGAGGGTCTCCTCGGCGGCGGGGTAGTCGGCTCGGAAGCGTTCGGTCGCATTCAGTCGGCGGCGGAGGGCAACCCGCTCTTCGTCGAAGAGATGATCTCGATGCTGATCGAGGACGGCGCCCTCCGCCGGGAGAACGGGCGATGGGTAGCCCCTGATCTCGCCCGTGTGCCGATTCCGTCGAGCATCCAGGTCTTGCTCGCATCCAGGCTCGACCAATTGGGCGCGATCGAGCGTCTGGTGATCGAGCGTGCCGCCGTGGAGGGCACGGTCTTTCATCGCGGAGCGATCGAAGCCCTCCTCGACGAGCCCGCGCGCGATCAGGCCCTCGACTCGCTGGGAGCGCTCTTGCGGAAAGAGCTGATCCGCCAGGAGCGCGCCTCGTTCGCCGGCGAGGACGCGTTTCGCTTCCGCCATGTCCTGATCCGGAACGCCGCCTACGACGCCCTGCCGAAGCAGATCCGGGCCGACCTCCATGAGCGGTTCGCGGACTGGCTCGTCGTGGCCGCGGGAGAGCGGACCACGGAGGTGGAGGAGGTGCTCGGCTACCACTTCGAGCAGGCATATCGCCATCGCACCGAGATCCAGGGCATCGACGAGACTGGCCTGTCTCTCGCGGCGCGGGGTGGGCAGCTGCTCGCCTCGGCTGGGCGGCGCGCCGTTGCGCGCGGCGACGCTCCAGCAGCGGTCAACCTGCTCGAGCGGGCAAGCGCCCTCTTGCCGGAGGATGCACCCGAGCGGCTCGAGCTCAGGCTCGAGCTGGCCGACGCCTTTCACGGAGCGGGAGACCTCCAGCGGGTAGCCGAGCAGCTCGAGGATGCGCTCGCGCACGCCGAGCTGTCCGGCAACGCCGGGATGGAGGCCCTTGCTCGGTTGGAGCTCGCGTTGCTACGTCCGCTCACCGATCCCGATTCGGCTGTGCTGGACGACTTGCAGGAGGCGGCCGAGCACGCTGCCGCGGTCTTCGAGCGCATCGGCGACGACGCGGGGCTGGCGCGCTCACTGCGCCGGATCGCCGACGTCTACTGGCTCCGCTGCCGCGTGGAGCCGGGAGAGCCGTTGCTCGAGCGAGCCCTGGAGCACGCACGGCGTGCCTGCGACGACCGCGAGGCTGGCAGAGATCCGACTGGCGCTGATCCGCGGCGCTGCGATCGGCCCCATGCCGGTGGACGCTGCCATTGGGCGCTGCGAGGATCTGATCGCCGACTCGGGGCGGGATCCCGCTGACGGAAGCCGTCGCCGCGAATGCCCTCTCGCTACCTCAACGCGATGGCCGGCCGCTTCGGCGAGTCGCGCGAGCTGACCGCACGCAGCCGTGCGATTCTCGAGGACCTCGGGCTCGCTCTCATGCTGCCGACGCTCGACGCCTGGACCGGCCAGGCGGAGCTGCTTGCCGGGGATCCGGGTGCGGCCGAGCGCCTATGGCGCCGCGCCTACCAGAGGCTCGGAGGGGCTCGGTGAGAAAGGGAACCTCTCGACGATTGCCGCGTATCTCGCGGAGGCCGTCTATCAGCTGGACGGTCTCGACGAGGCAGAGCGGCTGACAGAGGTCTCGGAGCAGATGACATTCGCCGACGACGTCACCTCCCAGATCTCGTGGCGCACCGTACGCGCGAAGATCGCGACCCGGAAGGGTGACATCGCACGCGGTGAGACACTCGCAGCTGACGCCGTTGCCCGAGCCGCGGCAACCGACTGGCCTCATCTGCGAGGCGGCGCCCTGGAGGCGCTCGCCGAGGTACGTGTGGCCGGCGGCCTGACCGAGGAAGCCGAGGCGCTGACCGGCCAGGCGCTCGGCCTTTACGAAGCGAAGGGCAGCGTGGCTGCGGCCGAGGCGTTACGCGCGCGGTTCCCCCAGCTCAAGCTTCCATCCCCAGACGCCGCGCCATCGTAGGGTCCGCGGCGCCCTCGTGCGCCGGCGGCACGACGAGCGTCATCCCTGGACTCAGGTTGGCGCTGACCAGTTCTTCCAGGCTTACTCGCTCGACGTTTGGGGCGACGATCGGGAACGGAGACGCCTCGTACCCGATCACCTCCTGTTGGGCGGGATAGAACTCTCGGAGGTACTCGACAAGTACCGGCAGTCGCGACCAGTCCGTCTGCTCGCGATGGTCGGCGACGCCGATGACGTTGATCTGGAGCAGGACGAGCGTGGCTGCGGTGTCGGGTTCGCGTCGCTGGAGCAGGAAGTCGGTGGCATGGTAGATCTGACAGCCCGCCAACCCCGGGTCCATGCCGAGGTCGCACCAGAGACAGTCGAGGGACGAGATCCCCGGCAGCATCCTGGTGTCGTAGCCCTCGTCACGTGCTTGTCGCATAGCCACCTGACCCGGATACACGAACAGGCTGGGATGGCCGTAGAACGCACCGCAGACGTCTTTGCCCGCCCGAACCGGCTCCAGGAGCTCCGCCACCATCGCCTCATACGACCGGATCCGCTCCATACCAGGCTCGTACAGCGTGTGCAGCGAGCGGGCGCGTGGGTTGAGCTCCTGCAGCAGTCCTACTGCGACAGGATCGCCGACGAGAAACAGCGCCTCGTCGGCGTGAGCGAATGCCGCGCGCGCCTCAGGCGTGAGCTGCCCGCCGATGTTGATTCCGGTGCCGACGATGGTCAGCGAGCCCATCGACGCCGGGAGTCGCGTATCAGAGGACGGTGGGCGGCGTCGGCGGCGGGTAGACCACGGGTGGCTGCGGTAGGACGGTCATCGCCCAAGTCAGCGGTTTGGCGAAGAGCAATTGAACGTCCTCGTCCGTGAATCCGAACGCCTCCTTCAGGTAATCCGAACCGCCACGGCGATACTCTTCGACGATAGAGGGGTCTCTCGCTGCCGCTTCGAAGAACGCGAGGATCTTCGAGCCGAGCTCTTGGCTTCCGCCGTTCATGGCGCGACCCTACTCCTCTATCGAGAATGAGTCAACTGCTGCGAGCGGCTCTCAGCTCTGCTTTGTATGCGCGCTTCGCGGCCTGGAAGCGCTCGAGCGCCTCGGGGGAGTCGACGTCGCCCAGCGTGGGGAAGCTCGGGACGAGCTCCTGCGCCTGCGGGAGGTCGAAGCGCTTCGCGAGCACCGATCCGAGGGCGGTGATCTTCATCTTCCCGAAGCCGGGCAGGTCGCCGATCCGCTTCCGGAGGTCGTCGGCGTCCTTCGCGTCCGTCCAGACCCGCGCCGCCTTGCCTCCGTAGTCGGAGACGACTGCGCGGCAGAGTTCCTGCACGCGCCCTGCCATCGAGCCGGGGAAGCGGTGGATGGCGGGCTTTTCCCGGAACGCAGCCTCGAGCTGAGAGGGGTCGAGCCCGGCGATGGCCTCGGCGTCGAGCGTGCCGAGCCGCTGCTTCATCTTCAACGGGCCCGAGAAGGCGACAGGCACCGACACCTGCTGGTCGAGCGCGAAGCCGATCAGCAGCGCCAGCGGCTCGTCCGCGAGCAGCTTGTCGGCCTCGTCGTTCCCTGTGAAGTAGAGGCGGTCGGGCACGCCTCGATCCTACTGCCGACCGCTCAGAAGCTGCAGTCGCTGTCCGCAGACGCCGTCGCCTTCACGTCGCACTTCCCGTTGGCCGAGAAGACGACGATGGTCTTCTCGACACCGATGCCGAGGTTGACGTCGTTGTACGTCCGCGGGTTCCGCGGATCCTCGACTCTCGACGTCACGGTCAAGTTCACCGGTGCCGTCGCCGGGCAGTTCGCGGGCGGGGACCCCGGCGGCACGGGGAACGTCCGGCACACGTATCTGGCGCGAAGCTCGTAAAAATCTCCCCAGTGTGCAAGGCCGTCCAGATAGGCGAAGGGCAGCGTCGCCGAGCTTGACACCGCCGGCGGGGCGCCGAGCTCGTTCGGCGTGCCGTCGCCGCCCCACAGGTAGCAGTCGTCATCCGCCGAGTACTGGAGCCCTCCGCTGGCTGCCTTGATCCCGAGGACAGGCCGCCCATCGTCGAGCTTGCCCTGCACGCCGGGAGTGACGATCGTGATGTCTCCCCCTCTGGCGCGGCAGTCGAAGCCGCCGGGCCCTCTCAAGCTCACCGAGATCTCCGGAATCGCACTGACTACGCCACTTGCTGCGTACTTCGCAAAGTCGAGCGCGACGCTGAACTGGCGATACCACGACATGCCTTGGGCCAAGAAGATCTTGTCGATCGCGACGTGGTCGGCCGCGCTTCGCTCGAACTCGGTGGCGAAGAGGTCTCGGAGGTCGCGAGCCATCCACACGGAATGACCGCTTCGCTTGTAGCGAGCAAGCCCGGCTAGCAAGCGTTTCAGACCCTTGTCTCCGCCCCCGAGCCACTTGACCAGCTGGAACGTCGCGCCGGCAACGCGGGTTTCGTTGTACTGCGCGTAGCGACGGTCCTGGGTCGTTTGGAGGGCGGGAGCGGCCGGTCTGGTCGTGACGTCGTACCTGACCTTGCAATTCCGCTTCATCTTTCCTGGCGGCAGGCCCTTCCACCTCGCGACATGAGCAGCAAATGCGGTCGCAAACCCTTCAGTCCAGGAGAGCGTCGGTCGCTTCGGGTACGACTTCTCAGCATTGTGCTCGCCCCCGTCGTTGCCGTAGTTTGCAATCTTCTCGAGGAGGAAGTGACCGTACTCGTGCGCGATCGCGAAAGGCTCCCAGTACTCGTCGAGCCAGAGTCGGATGTTCTGGCCACGTACGTAGTCCGTGCTTCCGCTCAGCGTCTGGGCTAGGACGGCGGGGACTGGGCGGGGTGCGGTCAGGGCCGCCTCTCTCGCGGCCCGCTCCAGCCAGATCAGGGCGTTGACATGACCGCTCTCTCCGGGATCAACGGACGCCGCTTCGACCGAGAACGTCAGGCGCCCGTTCTTCGAGACTTTCTCTGTGCCGAGGTCCAGACGCTCTGCCTCTCTGGAGTTTCCCCGTGCAACCGTCGCGCGATCGGTCTCGAGGATCAGCGTCCCGGTGATCGGCCCCGCGCCCGGCACGCTGATCCGCTCCGGACTCGTCCCGTCCTCCTCGAGGGTCACTCGGACCGGCTTGCCCTTTTCTCCGCGCTGGAGCTCGACCGTACCGGCGGTCACCGGTGTGACTTTGCCCTTCGCCGCCCTACAATCGCGCGCCTCGTAGGTCACGGACATCCCAAACGCGGCGGGATCCACGACAGCCCTGGCGCTTCCGGCGAGGGCGGCCGTCATCAGGATCAGCGCGATCCCGACCATCGACATCGTCGGCCTGCGGCTGCCGCCCATTGCCCTCCTGGTTCCTTCGGCCGACGCTAGCACGGGACTGAGGGCACAGCAACCTGCGGGGTACCCTTGCCGTGTGGACGCCTTGAGGGTCTTTTCGCCCAAGACGCAGGGCTGGTTTGAGGGTGCATTTGCCGAGCCGACGCCGGCCCAGATGCTCGGCTGGCCGGCGATCGCCAAGGGCGGCAACGTCCTCATTCAGGCGCCCACCGGCTCGGGGAAGACCCTCGCGGCGTTCCTCTACGGCATCGACCGGCTGGACGCGAGTCCCGGGGAGGGTCTGCGCCTGCTGTATGTCTCGCCGCTCAAGGCGCTGAACTACGACGTCGAGCGCAACCTCCGCGGCCCGTTGGCCGGCCTCCGGTCGGAGCTCCGCGTGGCCGTGCGCACGGGCGACACACCGCAGAAAGAGCGCCAGCAGATGGCGCGCAAGCCGCCGGACATCCTCATCACTACCCCGGAGTCGCTCTTCCTCATCCTCACGTCGCAGGCGCGCGAGATGCTGCGAACGGTCGAGACGCTGATCCTCGACGAGGTCCACGCCGTAGCCGGGACGAAGCGCGGCGCACACCTCGCGCTGACCGTGGAGCGCCTCGACCACCTCATCCGTGCCCCGGTGCAGCGCATCGGCCTCTCTGCCACGCAGCGGCCGCTGGAGGAGATCGGCCGCTTCGTCTCCGGCGGCCGGCCGATCGAGCTCGTCGACGCAGGCCGCGCGAAGGAGCTCGACCTCGAGGTCGTCGTGCCCGTGGAGGACATGCGCGAGCTGCCGTCCAACATCTCGCTCTCGTACCCGCCGCCCGCTGACGGGCAGGAGATGGATGCGGGCACAGAGCTCGGCGCCCGTTCGATCTGGCCTTCGATCTACCCCGAGATCCTGCGGCTCGTCGAGCAGCACCGCTCGACGATCGTCTTCGTCAACAACCGCCGCCTGGCCGAGCGGCTGGCCTTACGCCTCAATGAGCTGGCGGAGCGCGAGCTGGCACGGGCCCACCACGGCTCGCTCGCCCGGGAACAGCGGGTCGAGATAGAGGAGCTCTTGAAGAAGGGTCAGATCCCATGCCTCGTCGCCACGTCGTCGCTCGAGCTGGGCATCGACATGGGCGCGGTCGACCTCGTCATCCAGGTGGAGTCGCCGAAGTCCGTCGCGCGCGGGTTGCAACGCATCGGCCGGGCAGGCCACGAGCTGGGCGCCGTCTCCAAGGGCCGGATCTTCCCGAAGTTCCGTGCCGACCTGCTCGAGTGCGCGGTTGTCGCCCGCCGCATGCGCGACGGCGCGATCGAGGAGACCTTCATCCCGCGTAACCCACTCGACGTGCTCGCGCAGCACGTGGTGGCGATCTGCGCCGAGGATGAGGTGGCGGTGGACGATCTTCACGAGCTCGTCCGAGGCGCCTATCCGTTCTCCGACCTCTCCCGCGTCCAGCTGGAAAACGTGCTCGACATGCTCGCAGGCCGCTATCCATCCGACGAGTTCGCGGAGCTGCGTCCCCGCATCACCTGGGATCGCACGGGCGGGACGATCCGCGGACTGGCCGGTGCCCGCCGGCTGGCGGTGACGAACGCGGGCACGATCCCGGATCGCGGTCTCTTCACCGTCCAGCTGGCCGACTCGGGCAGCAAAGTGGGCGAGCTCGACGAGGAGATGGTGTACGAGGCCCGGGCGGGGCAGACGTTCCTGCTCGGGGCTTCGAGCTGGCGGATCGAGGAGATCACGCGCGACCGCGTGCTCGTCTCGCCAGCTCCCGGCGTGCCGGGGGCAGTCCCGTTCTGGAAGGGCGAAGGCATTGGCCGTCCGTACGAGCTCGGTCAGGCGATCGGTCAGGCGACGCGCGAGCTGGTGGCACTGCCCGATGACGAAGCGTTGGAGCGACTCGGCACCGATTACCACCTCGACCCCCTGGCGGCGCGCAACCTGCTCACGTTCCTCCGCGAACAGGAGGCCGCCACCGGCGCTGTGCCGTCGGACCGGACGGTCGTCATCGAGCGTTTCCGCGACGAGATCGGAGACTGGCGCGTTTGCATACTGACGCCGTTCGGCGGCCGCGTGCACGCACCGTGGGCGCTCGCCCTCTCGGCTCGACTGCACGAGTCGCTCGGGCTCGACGCCCAGTCGATTTGGTCGGACGACGGCATCGCCCTCCACCTGCCGGACGCTGATGCTGCACCCGCCGTCGACGAGTTGCTGCTCGATCCGGCCGGCGTGGAGGAGCTCGTGCTGGCAGCGGTGGGGGAGAGCGCGCTCTTCGGCTCGCGCTTCCGTGAGAACGCCGCCCGCGCCCTGCTCATCCCACGGCGTCGCCCGGGCGAGCGGACACCGCTCTGGCAGCAGCGGCTCAAGGCGCAGTCCTTGCTCCAGGTGGCACGGCGTTTCCCCGCCTTCCCGATCGTGCTGGAGACCTATCGCGAGTGCCTGCAGGACGTCTTCGACCTCCAGGCGCTGCGGCAGCTGCTGTCGGGGATCGCGTCGAGGGAGCTGGACGTCGTCGACGTGGAGACGCCGTCGGCCTCGCCGTTCGCGTCGTCGCTCCTCTTCGACTACGTGGCGACCTACATGTTCGAGGACGACACGCCGCCGGCCGAGCGGCGCGCGCAGGCGCTGTCGCTCGACCGCGACCTGTTACGCGAGCTCCTGGGCCAGGAGGAGCTGCGGGATCTGCTCGATGCGGACGCGGTCGAGGACGTGGAGCGCCAGTTGCGCGGAGATCCGCGTAATGCGGATGACTTGCATTTTGTGCTTTTACGTAGAGGTGATTTGCGAGATGACGAATATGATGTAACCCTGGCGGAGCCGCTCCTCGCCGAGCGGCGCGCCGTTCGTGTCCACGTCGCAGGCGAGGAGCGCCTGATCGCGGCGGAGGACGCCGGGCGCTATCGAGACGCGCTCGGCGTGATGCCTCCCTCCGGTCTGCCCGACGCGTTTCTCGAGACGACGGACCCCGACACGGCGCTGCGCCAGCTCGTTCACCGCTGGGCTCGGGGCCGGGGGCCCTTCACGACTGCGGACGCCACTGCACGCTTCGGGAGGGATGTCGAGCCCGTTCTGCGCGGGCTGGAGGCGGAAGAGCTGCTGGTCCGTGGCGAGCTGCGCCCGGGCGGCACCGAGCGCGAGTGGTGCGACCCGGAGGTGCTGCGGCGGCTGCGCCGCGCGTCGCTGGCGGCGCTGCGCAAGGAGGTGGAGCCCGCCGAGCAGGCAGCGTTCGCGCGCTTCCTCGCCGCCTGGCACGGCGTCGACCGGCGCTCGAGCCTGCGGGAGGCGCTCGTGCCGCTGCAGGCTCTCGCGCTGCCGGTCTCGCTCTGGGAGTCTGAGCTGCTGCCCCGGCGCGTGCCCGACTACCGCCCCGAGCAGCTCGACCAGCTGTGTGCCACGGGTGAGATCGTCTGGATCGGCGCCGGTCTCGACCGCGTGGCCGTGTACTTCCGCGAGGACGCCGGTGTGCTGGGAGCCATCGGTGGCACGCCGCGTCCAGAAGGAGAAGTCCACGACGCGATTCGCGGAGCCTTGTCGCGCTCGGCCGAGTTCTGGTCCGACCTCGTTGCTGCCACGGGCCTGGAGGCGGAACAAGCACTGCCTGCCCTCTGGGACCTCGTGTGGGCCGGCGAGGTGACGAACGACGCCTGGCAGCCGCTGCGGGCGCCGCGCCGCTACGGGACGCCGAAGACCGAGCGGCGACCGCGCCGCTTCGCTCGTCGCCGGGCGACCGTGCCGACCGCAACCCAGGGACGCTGGTCACTCGTGGAGCGGCTGTTCGCCGAGCCCGTATTGCCGCGATCTCTGGCCGAGTTGCTGCTCGAGCGCCAGGGGATCGTCACGCGCGACGGTGTCCGCGCCGAGGGCATTCCCGGCGGCTACGGCGCCGTCTACTCCGAGCTGCGAGCCCTCGAGACCCTCGGGCTGTGCCGCCGCGGGTACTTCGTCGAGGGTCTCGGCGGCGCCCAGTTCGCACTTGGAGGTGCCGTCGAGCGGCTGCGCGAGCTGCGTCCCCGTGAGGGAGAGGAGCCGCAGCCGCTGGTGCTGGCGGCGGCGGACCCCGCGCAGCCATACGGCGCGTCCCTGCCCTGGCCGAAGCGGGCGACAGGTCGTGCCGCCCGGATCGCCGGGGCTACCGTCGTGCTGCTCGGCGGCGAGGCCGCGCTCTTCGTTGAGCGCGGCGGCAAGACGCTGCTGCCGCTACGAGAGCCAGAGGAAGAGTGGCTCCGGGTCGCGCTGACCGCACTCGTGGAGCACACGCGGCGCGTGGGACGGCGCCGGCGCCTCGCGGTGGAGCGCTTCGACGGCGAGCCGGTGGCCGAGTCCACAGTCATGCCGATCCTGCTCGAAGCCGGCTTCGTGGCCGGGCCTCGGCGAGCCGTGCTCCGGCCGTGACCTGTGCCTGAGGGCGACACCGTCCATCGCGCGGCCGGTCGGCTGCGAGCACTCGTTGGCCAGCGATTGAACGTCGAGGCGGTGCACCCACGGGCTCGCGCCACGGGTGTCGCAGAACGACTCGACGGTCGCCATCTCGAAGCGGTCGAGGCCCGCGGCAAGAACCTCCTCCTGCGCTTCGAGGGCGGCCGCGTGCTCCGCAGCCACCTGGGCATGTCGGGGAGCTGGCGCACGATGGCGGCCGACGTGCCCGTTCGCGGATCACCCTGGCTCGTCTTGACGGGTGAGAACGCGAAGGCGGTGCTGCGTGGCGGAGCCGTGCTCGAGACGACGGCGCGGCGCGTGTCGGCCATCGGGCCGGACATCCTCGCGCCCGAGCTCGACGCGGACGCGATCGTCGCCAACCTTCGACGGATCGACCAGCGGCAGGCGATCGGAGAGGTGCTGCTCGACCAGCGCGTGGTGGCGGGCATCGGGAACATCTGGCGCAACGAGGCGCTGTGGCACGCTCGCGTCTCGCCGTGGCAGCGTCTCGTCGACATCGAGGACGGCGACCTCCACGCCGTCATCCGACAGGCCGCGGCGCTCATGTCGTGGTCGCGTGACGGAGGCCACCCGCGCCGAGAGGCGTACCGCCGTGGTGACCGCCCCTGCGGCCGTTGTGGCGAGCCTCTGGCATCCGCCAAACAGGGCGACGCCGCCCGTACGGTCTACTGGTGCGAGCGGTGCCAGAGAGGAAAGGAGCCCGGCGAGGCGTAAGCAACCTCGTGGGAGTGCGCTCGCCGAACCTCTATTCCGCCGTGCGCCGATTCTGTCTCGGCGCGTTCGCATACCTCCATCGTGAGTCGGAGAACGGCGTCCCGGTGTCGTTCTCGTTCGAGGAGCACGCGACGCCCGGCGACCCCGCGTTCTACGAGCTCCGGCCGCTGGCGCGCAGCTACGTCGACGCCCGCGCCGACTGCCTGTTCGGGATTCCGGACACGGCGGCGGCGATCGAGGAGCTCGAGCGTGAGCCGGCCGCGGGCATCTTCGCCCGCGCGCACGCGACCGCCGGGCCGGACGAGGAGCGCGCGCTCTACCGCACGATCCTGCTCCCGCTGCTCGGTGCCGTCGCCGACGCCTGCGGTGGCTTCGACTGGGACGACGGTGTCTTCAACCGCGTGTACGCGGAGATCGAGCATTCGCTGCTCGGCGACCGGCACGAGTACGGGGCTGCCGCGCCGCTGGTCGGACTCTCCACGCCTCTGCCCGTCGACCTGGGCCGCGACATCGTCGTGCGCATGTCGGCCGTCGGCGAGCTCGCCGCGTACTGGCCCGAGGCTCGCGGCCTCCTGCCGAGCGGCTTCGGCGACGAGCCGGAGCGGATGTGCGTGCTCGAGCTCACTTCCGTGTTCCCTGCCTCCCAGGACGAGGCGCCCGACGCACCAGGCGAGTTCGCCGACGCCGTGACCGCCCTGCGGCTGGCTACTGCTGCTCCCGTTGCGGCGGGGCCGATCCTCTTCGAGCGCCTCGACTGGCGGCCGTACGGCATCCGCCCCGTGCTGCCCATCGCCGCCACCGAGCCCGGTGGAGAGCCGAGCCGCCTGGACGAGTTTCGGGGGCGCCTGGCGCGCGATCTGCTGGAGCGACTGCCCGGGTGCGACGCGGACCCCGAGCTGGGGGAGGCCGTCGACCGCTGGGAGCTGTCGCTGTTCGCCGAAGAGCCGTTTCGCTCCGAGCTGCTGCGCGAGTCGCTCGCCGCACTGCTCGGCGGCGACGACGGGCTCTGGGCCGCGGCTGCGCGCGCGGCGGTGCTCGTCGGCGACCGTGGGCCAGACCGCGGAGAGCTCTTTGCGTCGCTGCGCGACGTCACGGGCGGGGGCCGTGCCGACGACGGTGTGTCGGACGTCGTCCGGCGAGCGCTGGTGGAAGTGCTGATGCACGGCGACCGGCCCGGACTGCTGGAGCGGCTGGACGAGTCGCTGCTCGGGCTCTCGCCTCGGCCGGTCAGCTACTTCGCCGTCCGCGCAGCCGTCTGAGTCGGCGGGAGTTGTACTCCGAGCCGGTCGAGGATTGCCATTCCAGCGGCCGCCTCTCCGGCGCCGAGAAGCGCTAGCGCGTGCTCGAGTGGGCAGCCGAGAGCCTTCCATCCAGCTGCCGCTTCGGCAAAGGCGCCCTTAGCCTCGCTGATGGTGGCTCGTACGGTGAGCGCAGATAGTCGATCTCGCTCGGCCGCTGTGACGACGTTGTCCAGCAGGCCCTCGGCGAGGGCGACATCCCCGGCGCTGCACGCGACCCGAGCGGCGTCCGTGAGGTTCTGGGCGCGGAAGTACGGCCGGTTGCGTGTGACGTGGCGGTACTCCTCGACGGCGCTGACAGCCGAGGACCGGTTCCCTGCCACCTCTGCGACGAGCGCGGAGGCGACGAGGGCCGGGCCGAGCACCTGGGGGTCCTCGATCTTCCTCGCGTGCGCGAGCGCCTTTGCGGCCACCGTCGCGCTCTCCTGCAGCGCGCCGCGCCGAATGAGAACGAATGCGGCGTAGCCTTGCGCCATTGCGCCGGGCTGCGCGGCGCCGTGCACCTCCTCGAAGCTCCGAATGCTCTCGGCGACCTCAAGAAGCTCGTCCCAGCGGCCGAGGTCGTACAGCATCCAGCACGACTCCGCTTTCGGCCACGTCGGCGTGCCGCCGCGCCGCTCCGCGAACTCGATCGCCGTCCTCTGGATCTCCAGGGCGGCGGCCGGCCCTCGCTGCCGCCACACGTGATCGGCGAGGTTCACGTATGCGGGTATCAGGCCGACCTCGCGGATCTCGAGTGCCAAGGCGAGCCCCCGCTCGAGATCCTCGATCCCAGCAAGGTCGCCGAGCTCGCAGCGCATGAGCCCGCGCCACTGATACGCCCTGCTCAGCTCTCGCGGGAGCCGGAGCTCCTCGCCGAGAGACACTGCCTTCTCCGCCCAGTCGAGCCCGAGCTGCGGCGACCCCCCACTCATGCTCTCGAGTGACGCCATGCGTCCGTACGTCTCGACGAGCTCCGGACCCTGCGGGAGCGGTTCCAGGAGCACGAGCGAGCGCTCGAGCGCGGCTCGCATGCGATCGGCTCCACCGAGCTGGAAGTACGTGTTGCCGAGCAGGCCGTAGGCGCGCGCGGCGCTCCGCGCAGCGCCGACGGCCTCGAGCTCGGTCGCGGCAGCCTCGGCATGTGCCCGCGCGTCCTCGAATCTCCCGTGCGCCTGCGCCGTCTCAGCCAGCTTCAGGAGCGTGAGACCGTGCTCCTCTGAGCCGGCAGGAAGGAGCTCGAGTGCCTGGCGATAGCGCGCCGCGGCCGCGTCGACGTCGAGCTCCCAGGCGCGATCTCCCGCAAGGACGAGGTACCGCGCGGCCCGGAGCTCGAGCTCCGGGTCGGACGCTGCACCGGCGGCGCTGGCCAGCGCGAGCGCCTCGGTCGTGTGATGAGCCAGGAGGTCGGCGTGATCGGCCACGCGTTCGCCGGCCATCTCCTCGAGCCAGTCGGCCGCAGCCTCGTGCTTGGCAGCTCGCGCACTACGCGGAATCTGGCCGTAGGCGACGTCTCGGATCAGCGCGTGCCAGAACGAGAATTCCGTCTGACCTTCGACTGACGACAGCCGTGCCGGGCGCAGGAGCTCCTTACGGGCCAGCTGATGAAGGCCCTCGCGCACGTCCTCGTGACTGCGCACGCCTATCGACACGAGTGCTCCAGCCCAGAAGACCTTGCCGATGACGGCAGCATCCTGGAGCAACCCCTTGCGGTCCGGCGGCAGCGTGTCGAGCCGTGCGGCGATCAGCCCCTGGACCGAGTCGGGCAACGGCAGGTCCTCTGCGGAGCCGAGCTCGAGGAACAGCCGCGCGTACTCCTCTGCGTACAGCGGGTTGCCTCCTGCCCGATCGAGGAGCGCAGCTTGAGTCTCCGCCGGCAGTACGGCAGCCTCGAGGAGCGCGGCGATGAGGTGTGCCGTCTCGTCCTGCGACAGGGGCGACAGTGCGACCGTCGTCGAGTTGCGCTTGCCGCCGCTCCACGCGGGATGGCTCTCGTAAAGCTCGGGCCGTCCAGTGCACAGCACCAGAATCGGCAGCCCCGACGACCAGTCGATGAGGCGCTCCACGAACTCGAGTAATGCGTTGTCTGCCCAGTGCAGGTCTTCGAAGAGCAGGACGAGGGGCCGATCGGCCGCAATGGACTCGAAGAACCGCTGCCAGGCGCGAAACGACTCCTCACGATCGGTCTGGCCACTCCCTGCGAGGCCCACCAGTGGCCCGAGGCGGTCCTGCAACCACTCTGCGTCGTCGGCTCCGGCGACGGCGTGGGCGAGCTTCGAGGCAGCTTCGGCGGGCGCGTCCGACTCGAGGATCCCGGCGTGGGCCTTGACGATCTCGCCCAGCGCCCAGAAGGTGATCCCGTCCCCGTAGGGAAGGCAGCGGCCTTGCCGCCAGTGCACAAGCTCGGCGCGGTCGTCCACCCAGCTCCGGAACTCCGCGAGCAGGCGCGTCTTGCCTACGCCCGGCTCACCGGTGATCGTGACGAGCTGGATCTCCGCCTCGCCGACCATGCGCTCGAACGTGTCTTGCAACAGGCGTAGCTCGCGGTCTCGGCCGACGAACGGAGTGGGCGGCGCGACCTCGGCATCGACGCCGAACCTGCTGGTCGC
Organism: uncultured Actinomycetes bacterium; assembly: GCA_963711315.1. Lineage (GTDB taxonomy): Bacteria > Actinomycetota > Thermoleophilia > Gaiellales > Gaiellaceae > PALSA-612. Next base: position 67,861 of record CAVQDQ010000003.1, on the reverse strand, counting down.
CGACAGCGCGTGCCAGGCGGCAACGGGATCGCCCTTGCCCTTGAGCTCGAGCGCCGGGAGCTCCTCGTAGCGGATCGCCTGTCTCGTCGCCCGATATGCCTGCTCATTGACGATCAGGCCGCCCACGGGCGCCTGGCCTTGCAGCCGAGCGGCGATGTTGACGACGTCACCGGTGGCAATTCCCTCGCCCGTGCCCGGCTGGGCGCCTAGCTGGACGACCGCCTCGCCCGTGGCGACGGCGGCGCGCACAGAGAGCTCTAGGTCCTCGTGCTCGTTCAGCTCGCCAATCGCGTCGAGGATCCGCAGCCCTGCGCGCACGGCGCGCTCGGGATCGTCCTCGTACGCGACGGGTGCGCCGAACACGGCCATCACGGCATCACCGACGAACTTCTCGACGGTTCCGCCGTAGCGCTCGATCTCGCGCGACACACGGGCGTGATAGGGGCGGAGCGTGGCACGGACGTCCTCGGGGTCCGCCTGGTCGGCGCCAGCCGTGAAGCCGACGAGGTCGACGAAGAGAACGGAGACGATCTTGCGCTCCTCGGCCGTAGACACCGCTTCGAGCGCGGCACCGCAGGCGAGGCAGAAGCGGGCGCGTTCGGGGTTCTCCTCGGCGCAGTTGGGGCAGACGATCATCGCGCGAGTGTACGAACTTGACACGAAGCTGACACGTCTCCGACGAACAACGCTGGCTACGTTCCAGAGATGGACGAGGCGCGGTCGGTGCTGCGGCGGCTGGAGCGGATCGAGGCGCTCGAGCGGCGCGGCTCACCGGCCGAGCTGATGCTCGCCGAGCTGCGGGCGCTCGTTGCCGAGGCCGAGGCCTGGGTGCGTGTCGAGCCCGGTCCGACCGGGAGCGCCGAGGACGCGATCGAGCGCCTCCGGCAGGCCGTCGCCGTGCCAGAGTGCGCGGGGAGGACTCTGCTAGCCTGACCCGAAAGCACGCTCGGAATGGGCTTCCTGCAAGCGCTACGTCGTCCCGCGGCCGCGGACACGGACACCTCGGAAGGAGTAGGTGTGACAAGGGTCATCGCGTTCGCCAACCAGAAGGGCGGCGTGGCGAAGACCACGTCCACGCTGAACCTGGCTGTGGCGTTCGCCGAGCAGGGGTTGCGGGTGCTGGCGGTCGATCTCGACCCGCAGGGCAACCTCACCATGAGCCAGGGGCTCAACCCCGACACGATCGAGCGTTCGATGTACGACGTGCTCGTCCACCGGCTGCCGATCGAGCAGGTGCTGCACAAGGGTGAGATCGATCTCGCGGTCTCGTCGATCGACCTCGCGGGCGCGGAGCTGGCCCTCTCCAGCCTGATCGGCCGTGAGCGCGCCCTCGAGAAGGCGCTGGTGCCGGTCAAGGACGACTACGACTGGATCCTCATCGACACGCCGCCGTCGCTCGGGCTGCTCACCATCAACGCGCTCGTCGCCTCAGACGGGGTGATCGTGCCGGTGCAGTGCGAGTACCTCTCCCTCCGCGGCCTCGTGCAGCTCGAGAACACGCTGAGCATGATCCGCGAGAACATCAACCCCGACGTCGAGATCCAGGGCATCCTGCCGACGATGTTCGACGGCCGAACGCTGCACGCCCGGGAGGCCGTCGAGATCCTCGAGGAGAACTTCGGCGACCTCGTCTTCAAGACGCGCATCAAGAAGACGATCCGGTACGCGGAGGCGCCCGTGAAGGGCGCTAGCGTCCTCAAGTACGACCCCACGGGTACGGCCGCCGAGGCGTACCGCGACCTGGCGAAGGAGGTTCTCAATGGCACGCAAGCGCGCCAGCATGCGTGAGGGCCCACTCGCGGAGCTGTTCCGAGCAACAGAGGCCGCCCAGAAGCAGGCCGAGCGGCAGGAGGTGGAGCCGCCGCCGACGTCTGATCAGGAGCGCCTCGTGCTCGACGAGACGGTCGAGTACACGCCCGACTTCGCCCAGCCCAAGTCCGAGGAGCCGAAGGCCGTAGAGCCTGAGGCAGAGCCCGAGCCCAAGGCCGAAGTAGCCGTGGCCCCGACGCCGAAGCCCAAGCCCGTCGAGCCCGCGCCGGTCGAGGAGGACCGCGTGCGCGCCGACGTGTGGCTCGAGACGATGCCCGAGCCGCCTCCGCTCATGGCTCAGCCTCGCGCCGACTCCGGCGCATACATCGCCGTCATCAGGGTGGTCGGTGTCGGCGGTGCGGGCCTGAACGCGCTCAACCGGATGATCGACGCGGGCATCCACCAGGTCGAGTTCATCGCGGTGAACACCGACATCCAGGCGCTTCAGATCGCCGATGCGCCGACGAAGATCCACATCGGCCGGGACCTCACCGAAGGGCTCGGCTCGGGTGCCGACGCCGAGGTGGGCCGCCTGGCTGCGGAAGAGGGGCGCGACGCGCTCAGGCGTGCGCTTCGAGGCTCGGACATGGTCTTCGTCACCGCCGGCGAGGGCGGCGGCACGGGCTCCGGCGCGGCGCCGATCGTCGCGGAGATCGCCCGGGAGCTCGGCGCGCTCACGGTCGCCATCGTCACGATGCCTTTCCGCTTCGAGGGCACTCAGCGCAGGCGCACCGCCGACGACGGCGTGACCGCGCTGCGCGAGGCCTGCGACACGGTGATCGTCGTGCCGAATGAGCGGCTGCTCGAGGTCCTCGACCAGTCGACGTCGATGCTCGACGCGTTCCGGATCGCCGACGACGTGTTGCGGCAAGGCGTCCAGGGCATCTGCGATCTCATCACGCTGCCCGGTCTGATCAACCTCGACTTCGCCGACGTGCGCACGATCATGCAGGACGCCGGCAACGCGCTCATGGGTATCGGCTACTCGAGTGGCGAAGACCGCGCCGTGGAGGCCGTCGAGCGTGCATTGCGCTCGCCGCTCATCGACTCCGACATCATCGGCGCGAAGGGCATCCTGCTCTCGATCGCCGGCGGCGACGATCTCTCCCTCTACGAGGTCAACGAGGCGGCAGAGATCGTCCGGCAGCGGTCGGGTGACGACACGAACATCATCTTCGGCGCCACCATCGACGAGCGGCTCACGGGCCAGGTGTGGGTGACCATCGTGGCGACCGGCTTCGGCGACAGGCAGCGGCGGCGGAACGGGGACGAGATGTCGCCGCCGTCGTTCCTCAGCGACCTCTGATCACCGCCTAGGCTCTTCGCATGCGAGGAGCGATCGCCGCCGGGCACGAGATCACGGCGCAGGCTGGCGCACGCGCGCTCGCGGGGGGCGGCAACGCGGTCGATGCCTGTATCGCCGCCGCGTTCGCCTCGTGGATAGCCGAGAGCCCGCTCACGGGCCCGGGCGCCGGTGGGTTCATGCTCGTTCATCGAGCGCGCGACCGCTCGTGCCGGCTGCTCGACTTCTTCGTCTCCGCGCCCGGCCAGGGGAGGGTGCAGGCCGGTAGTGGCAAGATGGACGCGGTCGACATTCCGTTCGAGAGTGGCACCACGACGACTCAGCGCTTCCTGATCGGACACGCGTCGTGTGCCGTCCCGGGCACGGTGGCGGGGCTCGCCGAGGCCCATCGCGTCTACGGGACGCTTCCGTGGAGCGAATTGCTCGCGCCCGCAATCGAGCTGGCGCGCTCGGGCGTCGTGCTGACGAAGGCTCAGGCGTTGCTGCACGCGCTGCTTGATTCGATTCTCCGGCACACGCCTGAAAGCAGGGCCATCTATGGCGGGCGAAGGCGGCTGATGGCTGGGGACCGGCTCGTCGCCGGCGACCTGGCAGTGACGCTCGAAGCGATTTCGGCCAAAGGGCCGGACGCCTTCTATCGGGGAGACATCGCAGCTGCAATCACCCGTCACGTGCAGGATCACGGCGGCTCGATCACGCGGCAAGACCTCGCCTCGTACCGCGTGATTCGCCGCCGGCCGGTGGCGACCACCTACCGGGGCCACGTGTTCGAGTCGAATCCTCCGCCTTCGTCGGGTGGAGTGCTGATCGGCTACGGGCTCGCGCTCCTCGACAGGCTCGGCGACCCGGGCGAGCCGGGCTCGGCAGCGGAGCTTGCCTGCCTGGTGGAGGTATTACGTGAGCAGACGCGCGCACGCGATGCGCGCTTCACCCTCGAGCTCTATCGGGGCGGACTGGCTCGACGCCTGCTGGCCGATGATTCACTCGCCGCCGGGGTGCGTCGCCTGCGCAAGGCGCTGCATGCGCATGCCGAGCGCGCGTCGGCGGGTGGCACTACGCACATCTCGGCCGTGGACGCCGACGGCAACGCCGCCGCACTGTCGTCGTCGACCGGTGCCGGCTCGGGGGTCGTCGTTCCCGGGACGGGCATCTACATGAACAACATGCTCGGCGAGTACGACCTCCAGCCGGGTGGCCACGCTCCCGCGCCGGGCAAGCGGCTGACCAGCATGATGGCGCCTTCCATCGTGTCGAACGCAGATGAGCCGCGGCTCGTGCTGGGCAGTGCCGGCTCGGTCCGAATCCGGGGCGCGGTCACGCGAGTGGTGGTGAACGTCGTCGGCCACGGGATGGGCGTCGAGGAGGGGATCGCCAGCCCGCGCTTGCACGTCGACGAGCCTCACGTCCACGCCGAAGGAGGGCACGATCCTGCTGCCCTCGATGAACTGGAGAGCGCAGGTCACGACGTCGTGCGCTGGCGCCGCAGGAACCTCTTCTTCGGCGGAGTGGCCGCCGTCGAGCGCCTGCCCGACGGGACGCTCGCCGCAGCAGGCGACCCGCGGCGAGGAGGCCATGGGATTGTGGTCGACGGCTAGTTGAGCGAGACCTGGCCGTTCGTGGCAGCGCGCTCGCGGATCTCGCGCTCGCGCGTCATCGCCGCGAGTGCCTGCTCGAGCAGCTCGGTCAGCCGCTGCAGCCGGTCGCGCTCCGAACGCAGCTCGAGCAACTCCTGCTTTGGATGCGTGCCGAAGTCGACGTGGGCGGCGATCTCGAAGGCGAGCGACCCCGACGCGCCGTCCGGCTCCTCGATCTCGGCATCGGCCACGGCGGCGAGTTGGCGGAAGAGCGCGAGCGCCTGCTCAGCGGCTCCTGCCTCTGGCAACGTGTCGTCCTCGTCCTCGAGTGCCTCCACCTCGGCGGTGGGGTACGAGCGGCCGTCGGTCCACTCCGTTACCCGAAAACGGTCTCGGCCCTCAACGAGGATGTTCATGCGTCCGTCGTCGAACACGTGCACGACTTCCCTCACGCCGGCCAGCGTGCCGATGTCGCGGCGGCCCGAGTCGTCCTCGAGCAGCAGGCCAAACGGCTCGGCGTCGGCGATGCATTCGCCGATCAGCTCCTTGTAGCGGGGCTCGAAGATGTGGAGCGGCACACGCTCCGTCGGCGCGAGCACGAGCGCTAATGGGAAGAGACCGATCTCCGCCACGGGAGAAGGGTAGTAGGCAAACGCGATCCGGCGGCTAGAGTCTCGCCGTGCCAAGCCCCTTTCGACCGGCAATCCGCAAGCTCGTGCCGTACGAGCCGGGCAAGCCGGTGGAAGAGCTCCAGCGCGAGCTGGGCCTGGAACGCATCGTCAAGCTCGCGTCGAACGAGGGCTCGTGGGGGCCGCTGCCCACTGCCCTCGAGGCGATCGAGCGCTCCGCACCGGAGTTGAACCGCTATCCGGACGGCGGCGCCTTCCGTCTCCGCGGCGCACTCGCCGAAAGGCACGGCCTGCGCTTCGAGGAAGTCGCTCCCGGCGCAGGTGCCGACGGCGTGATGGACTGTCTGGCGCAGGCACTGCTCGATCCAGGCGACGAGGTCGTCTGCGGCTGGCCGTCGTTCTCGAGTTACGTGATCGACGCGCAGAAGATGGGCGCCGAGCCGCGTCTCGTGCCGCTGCGGGATCACCGCTACGACCTCGAGGCGATGCTCGATGTAGTCGGGCCGCGCACCAAGATCGTCTACATCTGCTACCCGAACAACCCGACGGGCACGGTGAGCAGCCGCGCCGCGCTCGACGCGTACTTCGCCTCTGTGCCCGACCACGTGCTGACCGTGATCGACCAGGCGTACTTCGAGTACGTGGAAGACCCCGACTACACAGATGCGGTCGAGACGTACTTCAAAGCCGGCTGCAACGTACTGGTCGTGCGGACGTTCTCGAAGATCTACGGCCTGGCCGGATTGCGCATCGGCTACGGCGTGGGGCCAGAGACCCTCGTGCAAGCCCTCGGCAAGGTGCGGCGTGCCTTTGACATGTCGACGACGAGCCAGGAGGCGGCGCTCGCGAGCCTCGACAACGCACCGGAGATCGAGCGTCGTCGCCGAGCAACGACCGCAGCGCGCGCGGAGCTGGCGGACATCCTCACCACGCACGGGCTCGAGCCGGTCGGCCCGGCCGTCGCCAACTTCCTCTACGCGGACATCGGTGAGGACGCGACGCCGCTGTTCGAGAGCCTGTTGCGCGAAGGCGTGATTGTCCGGCCGCTCGCAGGCTTTGGAGCACCCGGGGCCGTGCGGATCACCGTCGGGACGGCGGAGGATCACTCAGTTCTCGACACGGCTCTTTCGGCCGTCGTCGGCGGCAGCGCACGGCGGTAAGGTCCAACTCGCACGTGTCGAGCCCCCCGGCACCACGGCAGCCCGGCCTGCTGCGCCGCAACCCGGGATTCCGGGCTCTCTTCGCTGCGACGTTCGCGTCCGGTCTCGGGACCTGGATTGCGGTCGTCGCCCTGTCGATCGACGTGTACGACCGGACCGACTCGGCGACGTGGGTGAGCGCGCTGCTCGTCGCGGACTTCCTGCCGTCGGTGGCCATCGGCTTGCTGTTCGGTCCGCTGATCGACAGGCTGTCGCGGCGGCGGATCATGGTCGTCGCCGACCTCGCGCGATTCGGCATCTTCGTGGCCCTGCCGTTCACGAACAGCGCGGGGGCGATTGTCATCCTCGCGGCCGCCGCAGGCTTCGCGACGGGCTTCTTCCGGCCTGCGTCGTACGCCGGCCTGCCGAACCTCGTGGCGGCGGCAGACCTGGCCGACGCCAATTCGCGGCTGCGGGCGGGCGAGTACCTGTCCTGGACGCTCGGCACGGCGCTCGGCGGTGTGATCGTGGCCCTCTCCAGCCCCGACCTCGCCTACTGGATCAACGCCGTGACGTTCCTGGTGTCAGCCGCGTTCATCCTCCGCATCGCGCCGTCACTGTTGCAAACGACGAAGGCCGTCTCGCGCGGTCACTGGCGTGACGTGGGCGACGGCTTCTCGACGGTGTTCCGGACGCGCGTCCTCCTCGCCGTCTTCTGCGCGTGGAACCTCGTCATGCTCGGCAACGCCGGCATCAACGTGGCCGAGATCGTGCTGGCGAAGGTCGACTTCGGGAGCGGGGACGTCGGGTTCGGCCTCCTGTGGGCGGCCTCCGGCCTCGGCCTGCTCCTGGGGAGCCTCTACGCGCCCAAGTGGCTCGAGGTGCGCGGCATTCTCATCGTCTACACGGGCTCGCTCGCGCTCATGGCCTTCGGTGCGCTGACGGCGGCCATCTCGCCGACGGTGTGGGTTGCACTGCCATGCATGGTGCTCGGCGGGGCGGGCAACGGCGCGGCCGTCGTCTACAACTCGCTGCTCGTGCAGCGCGGCGCGACCGACGAGCTTCGCGGTCGCGTGTTCACAGTGATCATGAGCACGAACTTCGCGTTGCTGGGCCTGGGAATGATCGTCGCCGGACCGCTGACCGATGCGATCGGCGCGCGCTGGGTGTTCGTGATTTCGGCGGGATGTGCCAGCCTCGGCGCGGTCGTCGGCTTCCTGCTCCTGCGCTCGGCGCGCTCGGCCGTGGCCGAGCGCGAGACAGAGCCCGAGCCTCTCTCCGTGCCCAGCTAAGCGGATGGCAGGCCGTCGCGAATGGACGCGTGAGAGCCTCGTCGGCGGCATCCGCGAGGGTGACCGGCGCGCGCTCGCGCGCGCGATCTCGCTCGTCGAGAACGGCGACCCCCTGGCCGGCGGCATCGTCCACGACCTCTACCCGGACACGGGGCGAGCCCGCACGATCGGCGTCACGGGCCCGCCGGGCGTCGGCAAGTCGAGCCTCATTGCCGCCCTCGTTCGCCACGCGAGAGGGCTCGACCAGACGGCGGGCGTGATCTCGGTCGATCCCTCGAGCCCCTTCTCGCAGGGCGCGCTGCTGGGCGACCGCATCAGGTTGTCGGATCACTTTCTCGACCCAGGTGTGTTCATCCGCTCGATGGGGACGCGCGGGCATCTCGGAGGGCTCGCAGAGGCGACGCTACAGGCGCTGCTACTGCTCGACGCGGCGGGGAAGGACGTCGTCTTTGTGGAGACCGTCGGCACCGGCCAGAGCGAAGTGGAGGTGGCGCGGGTGGCTGACACAGTGCTGCTCGTGCTGATGCCGGGCTCGGGTGACTCGATCCAGGCATTGAAGGCGGGGATCATGGAGATCCCGGACGTGATCGCCGTGAACAAGCTCGATCACCCGGCGGCGAAGACGATGGTGGCGGACGTCCGCTCGATCCTCGCCCTCGACCACGAGCGTGACTGGAAGCCGCCGATCGAGCTCACGGAGGCGCTGCGCGAGGAAGGCGTGGAGGCGTTGTGGGACAGGCTCGCAGAGCACCGCGCGTTCCTCGAGACAGACGGGCTGCTCGACGAGCGACGTCGAGAGCACCTCGCGGCCGAGGTCTTCGCCGTCTCGTCGGCCCGCGCCAAAGCGCACCTCGAGCGTGCCGTGCACGACGATCCCGAGCTCGCCCGCGTGCTCGAGGCCGTGCAACGGCGCGAGCTCGATCCGCTGAGCGCCGTCGACGAGATCCTCGAGAAGGTCTTCCGGATTGACGCTGCCGACGACAGCTGACGTCGAGCGGGCGCAAGAGCGCCTGGCCGGCGTCGCGCGCGTTACACCCGTATTCCGCTCCGCCACGTTCTCTCACCTCGCGGGCCGCGATGTCTGGCTGAAGGCGGAGAACCTCCAGCGCACGGGATCGTTCAAGGTGCGTGGTGCCGTCAACCGCGTGGCCGCGCTGACCGCTGAGGAGCGGGCGAGAGGCGTCGTCGCCGCGAGCGCCGGCAACCACGGCCAGGCGGTGGCGTGGGCCGCGCGTGAAGCCGGCGTGCCGGCGACGATCATCGTTCCCCAGGACGCGCCGATGGCGAAGGTCGATGCGACTCGCAGCTATGGGGCGACCGTGGAGATGACGGGTGCGAGCTTCGAGGAAGCGGTGACGACCGGCCGTCGCCAGGCCGAGGAAGCGGGAGCGGTCTATGTGCATGCGTTCGAGGACGGTGACGTGATTGCGGGGCAGGGCACGGTGGGGCTCGAGCTCGCCGAGCAGCTCGAGGACGTGGAGACGGTCGTCGTCCCGGTTGGCGGCGGTGGCCTCGTGGCGGGCATCGCGCTCGGTGTCCAGGCCGCGCGGCCAGAGATGCGAGTGGTCGGCGTGCGAACACCGGCGGAGGGCTTCGCGGTCGCCGACGGCATCGCCGTCAAACAGCTGGGGGAGCTGCCTCGGGCGATCCTCGAGGACAGGCTCGACTCGATGGTGGAGGTGTCGAGCGCGGAGATCGCGCAGGCGATCGTGCTCGTCCTGGAGCGGACGAAGCTCGTGGTCGAAGGTGCCGGTGCCGCCGGGGTCGCGGCACTGCTGGCCGGCCGTGTGGAGGGCTCAGGGCCGGTTGCCGTCGTGCTCTCCGGAGGGAACATCGATGCGACGACGCTGATCTCGGTCATGCGTCACGGGTTGACGCTCTCCGGCCGCTACCTCCTCGTTCGCACACGCGTGTCCGACCGTCCCGGAGAGCTGCAGAAGCTGCTCGATCTCGTGGCTACCGAGCGCATCAATGTCATCGACGTCGAGCACCGCCGCGAGGGCGCGCCGATCGCCGTCGACGAGACCGAGATCTGGCTCACCCTCGAGACGCGCAACGAGGAGCACGCTGCGTCGCTGGTCGAGACGATGCGGAGCTGGGGCTATGCCGTGGAGCGCATCGGCTAGCTGCCGCAGCGGCGGAACTCGACCGTCTGGTTGCCGCGGCGCTCCCACTCGTAGACACCGCCGTGCAGAACAGGTCGTGCCTTGAGGCCGGCCGCGGCCAGCACGCTGGCTGCGATCGCCGCGCGCGGCCCCGTCTCGCAGATGGTCACGATGGGTCGTCCGCCAGCGAGGTCGTCGGCAAAGTCGCCGATCACGCGGTACGGGATGTTGCGGCTGCCCGGGATGTAGCCGACATCGCGCTCGTAGGGCTCTCGCACGTCGATCACGACGACGGAGCGTCCTGCGACGAGCCGCTCCAGCTCGTCGAGCTCGACGGGGTCGAGTGTCTCCGATGCCTCGGGGCTCTCGAGGTAACCCGCGAGCTCGAGGAAGCCCACGGCATGGAGCTTCGCGGCGGCGCGCTCGGCCTGCTCGGGCGACTCGCCATGCAGGACGACCGTCCCACCGTGCGGAATGAGAAAACCCGCCCGCGTGCCGAACGACGATCCAGAGACCGGAACGTTCACCGCTCCCGCGACGTGCCCGGCGGCGTAGTCGTCGCCGTCGCGAACATCGAGCACGAAGTGTCCGTCGCGATCGGTTGGCTCGAGCGTTGAAGTCGATCCTACGAACGGGCCACGATTGAGCTCGACGATGTGCTCCATGTTCGGCGGCCGCGGCATGGTTACACCCGCCGAGTCGGCCACGAACTCCTCGACAGTGGCGAGGGCCAGCGCCGGGTTGAAGCGACGCTCGTAGCCGATCGTGGACGAGCGCTCCTCGCTCATGCCCGCGCCGCACAGCGAGCCGGCCACATGTCCGGGCATCACCTTTACGTCGTCGGGCAACTCCAGTAGGCGGTGCAGGCTGTGGAAGAGCCCTTCCGCACCGTCCTGCGCGTCGACGGCGAGGTCTGGCCGCGCGGTGGCGCCCACGAAGAGCGAGTCGCCGGTGAGTAGCGCATCGCCGGCGAGGAAGCAGCAGTGCTCGGGTCTGTGGCCGGGCGTGTGCAGCGTTCGCAGCGCGATCGAGCCGACGGCGATCTCGTCCCCGTCCTCCAGCGTGTCGTGGGGATATGCGGCGCCCGCCTCGGCGTGCACCGACACGGGCACGCCCCGCTCGAGTGCGAGTCGGCCGTGACCCGAGACGTGATCGGCATGCGTATGCGTCTCGAGGACGCGCGTGATCACGAGGCCGCGTGACGCGGCCTCCTCGAGGAAGGGCTCGACGGCGTAGGCGGGGTCGACAAGCACCGCCTCGCCCGCCTCTTCGTCACCGATCAGGTACGACGCGCAGCCGAGGTCGTCGTCGACGAACTGGCGCAGGTACATCGAAGCGGCAACGTAGCACCGGCTGCCGCTGTACTTCCTGAAGTACGCCGCGTTTACGTAAGACCGAGATGCTTGGCGATGACCATGCGCTGCACCTCGTTCGTGCCTTCGCCGATCTCGAGGATCTTCTGGTCGCGGTAGAGACGCGAGATGGCGAACTCGTCCATGAAGCCGTAGCCCCCGTGGACCTGGAGCGCCGCATTGACGACGCGGTGCGACACTTCGCCGGTGTAGAGCTTCGCGATCGCCGCCTCCTGCGCGAACGGCCGGCCCTCGTCCTTGAGCCAGGCCGCCTTGTACGTGAGCAGCCGGCCCGCCTCGATCTCCACGGCCATGTCGGCGAGCTTGAACTGCACCGCCTGGAAGTCGGCGATCGGCCGCCCGAACTGCTCCCGCTCCTTCGCGTACGCGGCGGCGAGATCAAAGGCGCCCTGCGCAAGGCCCACCGCCATCGCTGCGATGGAGATGCGCCCGCCGTCCAGGATCTCGAGGAACTGGTAGAAGCCCTGGCCGCGCGGGCCGAGGAGGTTCGACTCGGGGACGGCGCAGTTCTGGAAGGAGAGCTCCCGCGTGTCGGATGCGCGCCAGCCCATCTTCTCCATCGGCTCCGAGATGACGTAGCCGGGCGTGCCGTTGGGCACGACGATGTTCGACACCTCGCCGTCGCCGGTAAGTGCGGTGATCGTGACGCAGGCGGTGATGTCGGTGCCGGCGTTGGTGATGAAGATCTTCGAGCCGTCGACGACCCACTCCCCGTCTCGTAGCTCGGCTCTCGTCTGCGTCGCGCCGGCGTCGGAACCGGCGCCTGGCTCGGTCAAGCCGAACGCCGCCAACTTTCGTCCTGATGCCAGATCCGGCAGCCAGGCCTGCTTCTGCTCCTCCGAGCCGAAGAGGAAGATCGGCATCGTGCCCAGCGAGGTGTGCGCGGCGACGGTGATGCACACGGAGGAGTCGATTCGTGCGAGCTCCTCGATGGCGATCGCGTAGGAGATCGTGTCGCCACCGGCCCCGCCCCACTCCTCGGGGATGGGCAGGCCCATCAGGCCAAGCTCGGCGAGCTCCTCGACGAGCTCGTAGGGAAAGCGATGCTCGCGGTCGAGCTCCTCCGCGACGGGCGCGACCCGCTGCTCTGCGAACTCGCGGACGGTGCGCCTGGTGAGCTCGTGTTCTTCGGCGAGCTCGAAGTTCACTTCGCCAAACGCTCTGCCAGCGTCACGATCAGGCGCACGCCCCAGCCCGTGCCGCCGACCTGAGAGAGGTAGTCGCCGCGCGACCATGTGAGCAGGCCCGTCCCGGCCATGTCGATGTGCGCCCACGGGCCCTCCCCGGCGAACTCCTCGAGGAAGGACGTGGCATAGATCGGGCCGCCGATCCCGCGCAAGCTCGAGTTCCTCATGTCGGCGAACGGGGAGTCGATGATGCGCCGGTAACGGGGGTGGAGCGGGAAAGGCCAGACGTAGTCGCCGCTGGCGTCGCCGGCTGCGACGATCTCGTCGCGCCAGGGCTCATCGTTGGCGAGCACGCCGGCGTACATGTCGCCGAGCGCGCGCGCCATGATTCCGGTGAGCGTCGCGAAGTCGACGACGTGCGTTGCGCCTTGCTCGCGGGCGTACCAGAGCGCGTCTGCCAGCACGAGGCGCCCTTCGGCGTCGGTGTTCGTCACCTCGATGGTCTTGCCGTTGGCGGCCGTGAGGATGTCGCCGGGCCGCATGCTGCGCCCACTGGGCATGTTCTCGGCGGCTGCGACGACGGCCACCGTGCGTACCGGAACTTCGAGGTCGGCCAGCGCTGCGATCCCGGCGACGACAGCCGCGGCCCCTGCCATGTCGCCCTTCATGTCCTCCATGTGAGTCGCCGGCTTGAGAGAGATGCCGCCGGAGTCGAACGTCAGCCCCTTACCGACGAGGCCGAGTACGACGTCGCCGCCGGTCGCATCGGGAGGCTCCCAGCGCAGCACGATCAAGCGGGGCTCGTTGTAGCTTCCCGCACCCACGGCGAGCAGGGCGCCCATTCCGAGCTCGCGCATCTGGGCAGGCTCGAGGACTTCCGCACTGAGGCCGGGCTTGTCGGCCACGAGCTCCGCCGCGTACTCCGCGAAGCTCGCCGGCGTGAGGTCGTTGGCGGGCCGGTTGACGAGATCCCGTGCGCGGTTCGCCCACAGCGCGGCGGTCTCCGCACGCATGGCCATCGCTCCGACGTCGGCGTCGGTCACCAGCACGAACTGCGAGATCTCTGCTTCCTCGCGCGCTTCGGTCTTCCAGGCCCCCGGCTCGTAGTCGCCCAGGACTGCTCCTTCGACGACCGCACGAGCCTGCTCTTCCAGGGGCAGCGACAGGGCGCCGTCGAGCTGCCAGGCAATCGCGCCTCCCGTGGACGCCTTGGCCTCAATCACGACAGCGGCGGCGGCATCGCGCAGGACGTCCGCATCGACCGCGTCGGCCGGGCCACCGCCGACGACGATTGCCCGTTCGCCGTCGAGGTGGACAGTGCGTGCTGTGCCTCGCTTCGTCGTCAGCTCTCCCGTCTCCACGAGCTCGGCCAGCCGGGCGGGCGGCGGCTCGGTTGCCAGGACGGCAAGCGTCGTGTTCGGAGCCTTCGAGGAGGTGACGGCGATCTCCACTCGGCGCGATGCTATCCGAGCGCCCGCGGCAGGCACCGTCGATACGCTCAAGGCATGGCGCGCGCGGACATCGACAGGCGTGCGATGGCTGCGCTCTCGTCCGGGCACATGGCCGTGGACTTCGCCGGCGGAGTCCTCCCGGCGCTGCTCCCGTTCCTCGTGACGGAGTGGGATCTCTCGTACACGTACGCAGGTGGCCTCATCCTCGCGTCGGCGCTGGCGGCCTCAGTCGTGCAGCCGCTTTTCGGCCTCTGGTCCGACCGGAGGGGCGCAATCTGGCTCCTGCCCGCGGGTGTCGCCATCGGCGCCGTCGGCATGGGGCTGGCGGCGCTGTCGCCGAGCTACTGGTGGGTCGTGCTCTTCGTCGTCGTGTCGGGGCTCGGCACGGCCGCATACCATCCCGAGGGCTCGAAGTTCGCCGCCTATGCGAGCGGCGAGCGACGAGCAAGTGGCATGTCGCTCTTCTCCATCGGCGGCAACCTCGGCTATTCGCTGGGGGTCATCGTGACGACGCCGATCGTGGTCGCACTGGGGATCGAGGGCGGCGCGCTCGTCGTTCTTCCGTGTCTCGTGGTGGCGGCGATGCTGCTCTGGCTCGTGCCGTTTCTCCTGTCGTTCGTGCCGGACCGCAGCCCGGGTGCCCGGGCAGCCGGGGGAGACGATCGCATGGGGGCCATGGCACTGCTGCTGGGAGTGGTCACCGTGCGCAGCGTCGCCTGGTTCGGGTTGATCACCTTCGTGCCGCTCTGGGAGGTCTCGATCGGCAACTCCGAGGGCTACGGAAACTTCATGCTCTCGATCATGCTGCTCGCCGGCGCTGTGGGGACGCTGCTCGCAGGCCCCGCGGCCGACCGCTTCGGCAGGAGGCCTGTGCTGTTCCTGTCGAATCTCATCGTCCCGCCGGCCATCGCCGTCTTCATCCTCGCCGGGGGCGTAGCCGGGGCGGTCTCGCTCGTCATCACCGGTGCCGCTGTCGTGGGGACATTCGGCGTGACGATGGTGATGAGCCAGGAGTACATGCCGCAGCACATCGGCATGGCGTCCGGCCTGTCGATCGGCCTCTCGATAGGGCTGGGCGGGATCGCAGCCGTCTGCCTCGGCGCGATCGCGGACTCGATCGACCTCGAGACGGCCCTGTGGGTGTGTGCCGTGGTGCCGATCGCAGGGCTGGTGCTGACGCTGCTGCTTCCTCCAACCGGATCGCGCCGCGTCCTGGCACCGGAAGTTGCGTCGCCTTGAGATAGTCTCGGCTGACCCGACTGGAGGTAGGACGTGACCCAGGAGATCACCGATTTCTTCACTGCTTTGCCGGGCCGTGCGGCGGGCAAGACGGCCGGCGTCAACAACACGTACGTCTTCGACATCGAGGGCGCCGGCGCCTGGACCGTGGCCGTCGACGACGAGGGGGCGCAGGTCACTGAAGGTGACCAGGGTGGCGACTGCACGATCCAGGCCTCGGCCGAGACGTTCTCGAAGATCGTCGCCGGCGAGCAGAACGCGACGACCGCGTACATGACCGGCAAGCTGAAGATCAAGGGCGACATGGGCGCCGCGATGAAGCTTCAAAAGCTGTTCTAGGCGCGCGATGTTCTGGGTGTTTCTCGCGTTCCGCCTGCTCATCGCGTGGGGCGTCAACATCCTCGCGCTCATCGTCGTCGACTGGTTGTTCGACAGCGTCTACATCGGGCGACCGGGATCCCTGCTGATAGGCGCGGCCGTGCTCGGAGTCGGCAACGCCGTGATCAAGCCGATCCTCGCCATACTCACGCTGCCGCTGATCATCTTCACGCTCGGCCTCGCGTACTTCGCCATCAACGTGGCGATGCTCGCGCTCGCGGAATGGATCGCGCCGGACTTCACGATCGACGGCTTCTGGACGTACGTCGGCGCCACGATCGTCGTCTGGTTCGTGAACTTCGTCGTCTGGCGCGGCCTCGACTACCTCGAGGGCGACAGGCGTGCCCGCGTCCGGTACGGGTAACGCCGGCTAGTCCTCGAGCTCGACCAGCGTCGTTCCCGCTGCCACCTGGTCGCCCTCCGCGACCAGGAGGCGGCGGACGGTCGCCTCGTGCGGCGAGGTGACCGGCGTCTCCATCTTCATTGCCTCCAGCACCAGCAGCGGCTGGTGGGCGGCCACCGCGTCACCCTCGGCGACGAGCACGCGGAGAACGGTTCCAGGCATCTGAGCCGAGAGCGTGCTCTCCGTCGCGACTGTTCCGTGATCGCGCGCGGCCTCCTCGACGTCGGGAGGTGCCGCCGGTGGAGGGGCAACGCCGCTCAGCCTCCAGGCTCCGTGCCACGGCGCCGGAGTGGAAGCGGGGTGGGGTGAGAGTGGCGTGTTCTCGACGAGGAACGACGTCGTCGTCCACCCAGCACGAACGAGTGGGTGCGTCACAAGCCAGCGCAGGAACGGCAGGTTCGTCACGACGCCCTCGACCTCCGTCTCCTGGAGGGCCGCGGCAAGCCGATCGAGGGCCTCCGAGCGCGTGGCCGCGTGCGCAACGAGCTTCGCGATCATCGGGTCGTAGTTGAGGCCGACCTCGTCTCCCTCCTCGACCCCCGCGTCCACGCGAATGCCTGTCGGCAGCCGGAGCCGCGTGATGCGGCCGGTCTGCGGCAGGAACGTCCTCGGGTCTTCCGCGTACAGCCGCACCTCCACCGAGTGGCCCGATGCGGGATACGAAGTGACCGAAAGCGGCTCACCGTCGGCGATGCGGATCTGCTGCTCGACGAGGTCGACGCCGGTGACGAGCTCGGTCACCGGGTGCTCCACCTGGATGCGGCCGTTCAGCTCGAGAAAGTAGAAGTCACGACCATCGAGCATGAACTCGGCAGTGCCGGCGCTGCGGTAGCCGATGGCGCGGGCGAACGCGACTGCGGCATCGCTCATCGCCTGCCGCAGCCCTGCGTCGATCGCCACCGATGGAGACTCCTCGAGCACTTTCTGGTGGCGGCGCTGGATGGAGCACTCGCGCTCGCCGAGGGCGACCACGGTGCCGGCGTCGTCTCCCAGCAGCTGGATCTCGACATGGCGCGGGCGCTCGACGTAGCGCTCGCAGAAGACGCGGTCGTCGCCGAATGCGGCTCCGGCCTCCCGCCGCGCGGCGGCCAGC
Organism: uncultured Actinomycetes bacterium; assembly: GCA_963711315.1. GTDB lineage: Bacteria > Actinomycetota > Thermoleophilia > Gaiellales > Gaiellaceae > PALSA-612. Next base: position 50,946 of record CAVQDQ010000003.1, on the reverse strand, counting down.
GCTTCCTTCAGCTCTCCGGCGGCACGAACGACGCGCATGCCTCGTCCGCCGCCGCCCGCGGCCGCCTTTACGACGAGCGGGAAGCCGACCTCCGCCGGCTCGCCGTGCGGAACGATGGGAATGCCGGCGCGGCGGGCGATCTCCTTCGCGGCGAGCTTGTCGCCGCCCTGCCGCAGCGCCTCGGGCGTCGGGCCGACGAAGGTGAGCCCGGCGCCCTCCACGGCCTCGGCCAGCTCCGCGCTCTCGGCGAGAAAGCCGTAGCCGGGATGCACGGCGTCGGCAGCGGACTCCGTGGCGGCTCGGAGCTGCTCTTCGATGTCGAGATAGCCGGAGACGGCGACAACCCGGCCCGCGGAGCGGGCGTGCAGTGCGTCGCCGTCGTCCGGCGCCGCAACCGCCACCGTCTCGATGCCGAGGCGCCTGCACGTCCGGAAGATGCGGACCGCGATCTCGCCACGGTTGGCGACGAGGAGTCGCTTCATGCGCTTCGCACGATGGACAACGTGGCCAGGCAGAGCGCGCTTAGTAGGACGTAGGGGAGCGCATCGGCCGTGGCACGCGCCAGCGTGCCGCCGAGGGCAGCGCCTGCGGCCTGTCCGGGTGCCCACGCCAGGTTCGCGAGCGCGAAGCCCCAGGCCACCTCGAGCCCGACTCGTTCAGCTGAGTCCGTGAGCAGCGACATCGCCGGTGCCCAGAAGATCCCAAACGAGCAGCCGGCGATGACGGTCACGACTGCAAGGACAGGGCCGTGCTGCGGCCAAGGCAGGACCAGCGTGACGGCGGCGGACGCGATGAGGCCGATCGTGATCGGGTAGCGCTTGCCACGCTGGTCGGAGATCCTGCCCATGAGTGGAGAAAGCGAAGCCTCGAGCGCCGCCGAGACGAGGAACACACCACCGATGGCGACCGCGCTCAAACCCAGATCGGAGAGCCGCAGAGGCGCAAGGACCGTCAACGTTCCGAACATCAGTGCGGGGAGTGCCACGAGCCAGAGGCCTCCGAGTATCCGCCGTTCGCGGCGCGTTGCCCAGAGCTGTGCGATCGACTGGCGCGACGTCCGCGGCGGCGCTTCGGTGGCGAGAGCGAAGCCGGCGATGACGACGGCCAGTACTCCGACGGTGCTGAAGACGGGGCCCGTCCCGAGCACGGCTGCCAGGCCTCCGAGCACCGGCCCGAACAGCGCGCCGGCGATGGCTATGCCGAGCACGGTGCCAATGAGCTGGCCCCGTCGCTCGAGCGGCGCGAAGGCGATCAGCCATGCGAAGGCGGCGGTCCATGCACAGGCGCTCCCGACGCCCTGGACGAATCGCGCGATGTCGAGCACGACGATGGAACCGGCGAATCCGAACACGACAGATGTGCAGGAGATGATCAGCAGAGCGGCGATGGCGGTCGGCTTGACGCCGAAGCGTGACGCGATGTAGCCGCTAGGGATGCTGCCGGCGAGGACTCCGAGCGGGTACGCTGCCTGGAGTAAGCCGGCGCCGGTCTTCGAGAGCCCGAACTCGTCCGCGTACTCAGGAAGCAGGGGCGTCAGCGCTGCGAAGAACATCGTGTCGCAGACCACGATCGCTCCTGCGAGGACGAGGATCCGACGCACTCAGTCCGGCGGTCTCGCCCAGGCGGGCGGGCGCTTCTCGAGGAACGCCCTCAGCCCGTCCTGGCCCTCCTCGCTGGCCCGGCGCCGGGCGGCGATGTGTGCCGTGGCCTCACCCGTCGGGTGCTCGCGTATGAGCTCTTTCGCCGCACGTACCGCTTCGGGGCCTCCCGCGAGCACCGCATCAACCGCCGCATCGACCGCCGAATCGAGATCGTCGGCGACCTCGTGTACGAGACCGATGCGCAGCGCCGTCTCGGCGTCGAAGCGCTCTCCCGTCAGGAAGTAGCGCCGCGACGCCGCCCGGCCGATCCGCTCGAACACGAACGGGGAGACGATCGCCGGGATGATGCCGACCCGTACCTCGGTGAAGCCGAAGACCGCATCGGGAGCAGCGATCGCGATGTCGGCGCACGTGACGAGAGCCGACCCGCCGGCAAGCGCGTGGCCGTGTACCCGGGCGACGACGGGTGCCGGGCACGTGTCGATCGCTTCGAGCATCCGGTAGAGGCGCATGGCGTCCTCGACGTTCTCGTCGTACGAGAGATCGATCGCCGCACGTTGCCAGTCGATGTCGGCTCCCGCGCAGAAGCTTCGGCCCTTCCCGGCGAGCACCACGCAGCGGGCGTCGGCGACGTCCGCGAACGCGTCGGCGAGAGCCGCGATGAGCGCCGCGTCGAATGCGTTGTGACGTTCCGGCCGGGCGAGCGTCACGCGGAGGACGTCCCCGTCCCGGCGAACGTCCAGGCCGGCCTCAGTCACCTGGAGTCGGCTCGGGAAGCTTGGCGAGCACCGCCTTGATCTCGCGGAGGACATCTGCCTCCTCGTGGCCAAAGTCGTCCAGATACGCGTGGAGAGCGGAGAGAACGAGGTGCAGCTCGGCTTCCGTCAGTTCGATCGTGTGCATGACGTAAGCGTACGACGCCGTGCGGTCCGGCGGGGACGACCGATAGCGACCGCAAGCAGAGCCTGCGGTCGCTATCGGTGAGCTGATGGGCCCGCTAGCCCGAGTTCACGAGGCTGCCGACCTTGATGGCGGTGATCTTGACGGCGGCAGCCGATGCGGGGAAGCTCGCCTCGCACCTGAAGTTGACGGTTCCTGCCGCGGTGAACTGGTGCACTACCTGCAGCGGCAGGGAAGCCAGAGAATCCGCGAGGATCGTTACAGCGGACTGGTCGACGTCAGCACCCGCTTCGAGCGTGCACGTGACCCTGGCGTCGAAGAGCGCGCCTGTCCCGATCGCCGCCTTGGCCGAGATGGCATAGGCGCCCGCGTCTGGAATCGACAGACTTGTGAGCGTGGCCAGTGAGCTCGGAATGGCAATTGGGCCGTTGAGGAACCGCGCGTACGCGTTGCTCGGCCCTGCCGGCCCTGTCGGCCCTGTCGGCCCCTGGGCGCCCGGCGCGCCCGGTGCGCCTGGCGGCCCAGACGTCTTGGCAGCCGACGAGAGGTCGGCCGGCTGGATCGTGCCGTTTTTGATCTTTGCATTCGTGACCGCGTTGCCCGCGATCTTCGCCGTTACGACCGCGTTGCTCGCGAGCTTCGACGCGTTGACGGCGCTGTTCTTGATCTTCGGCGTCGTCACGGCGTTGTTCTTGAGTTGCGACGTGCCGACGCTGTTCGCCGCTAGCTGATTGACGGCGGCGACGCTCGTGCCGCCTAGTGCGACGAGCAGCGCGATCGAGGCGACGACCATCGCCGGCGATGGTCGGTGGTTACGGAGAAATCTCACTAACAACACCCTTTCTGTGGTCGGGGACAAGAGGGGGCCCCCGGTGGGAAGCGGCTGCTCCCCACCGGGTCTGGCTCCGTTAGCAGAAGACGGCGAGGTTGAACGCCGCGTCGATAGCAGCCGTTCCAGAAATGTTGAAGATGTTCACGCGTACACCACCTGGGACGGCCGTCAGCTGGCCAACCCCTAGGTCGGCAGCGAAGACGCCGAGGGTCGGGCCGCCACTCGTTGCCTGGTAGCTGCAGCCAGTCACGTCCTGGCTGAAGATCACCTGATACTGGCCGGTCCCGATCTTTTGTGCGGACGTGGCGCTCTTGTTGCGCACCAGCGTCCCGTTCTGATCGACCACCGCCCAGCCCGTTGCTGCCGGGGCGCCTGCCGGGCCTGACGGGCCCTGCGGCCCCTGCGCGCCCGGCGGGCCAGAGGTCTTGGCTGCGGACGAGAGGTCGGCCGGCTGGATCGTGCCGTTTGCGATCTTCGCCGTCACGACCGCGTTGCTCGCGAGCTTCGACGCGTTGACGGCGCTGTTCTTGATCTTCGGCGTCGTTACGGCATTGTTCTTGAGTTGCGACGTGCCGACGCTGTTCGCCGCCAGCTGATTGACGGCGGCGACGCTCGTGCCGCCTAGTGCGACGAGCAGCGCGATTGAGGCGACCACCATCGCCGGGGAGGGGCGATGGTCGCGGAGAAATCTCCGGAGGTAGCCCAAGGATAATCACCCTCTCTCTGGGGTTTGGGACAGGGGAGCTACCCATGCTACGTACCCCGCTAGACGCCTCTCCTACCGCGCTACGGAATTCCTTACATCCGGAAGACGCCGAACGTCGATGCGGGAATCGACGCGTTGAGCGCGGCCGAGAGGCCGAGAGCGAGCGCGTGCCGCGTGTCACAAGGGTCGATGATGCCGTCGTCCCAGAGCCGCGCCGTCGAGTAGTACGGGTTGCCCTCTGCCTCGTACGTGGCCTTGATCTCGTCGGGGTCGGCGTCGCCTACCATGGACAGCACGAGTGCCGCCTGCTCTCCGCCCATGACGGAGATGCGGGCATTCGGCCACATCCAGAGCTGGCGCGGGCCGTATGCTCGGCCGCACATGCCGTAGTTGCCGGCGCCGAACGAGCCGCCGGTGACAACGGTGAATTTCGGCACGTCCGCGCACGCGACCGCCATCACCAGCTTCGCCCCGTCGCGGGCGATGCCCCCGGTCTCGTACTCCTTGCCCACCATGAAGCCCGTGATGTTCTGGAGGAACACGAGTGGGATGCGTCGCTTGCACGCAAGCTCGACGAAGTGTGCACCCTTCCGCGAAGACTCGGAGAAGAGGACGCCGGCGTTGGCGAGGATCGCCACCGGATAGCCCTCGATGCGTGCGAAGCCGCAGACGAGTGTCTCGCCGTACGTGGCCTTGAACTCGTCGAAACGGCTGCCGTCGACGATGCGCGCGATGAGCTCGCGCGGGTCGACCTGCTCGCGGAAGGTCTCGGGCACGAGCCCGTAGAGCTCGGCCGGGTCCAGGGCGGGCGGCTCGGCTGCGGCGATCTCCCAGGGCGGTTCGGGCGGGCGGCCGCCGAAGTTGCGCACGATCTGCCGGCACAGAGCGAGCGCGTGCTCGTCCGAGACGGCGTAGTGGTCGGCGACGCCCGATTGCCGCGTGTGGACGTCCGCGCCGCCCAGTTCCTCGGCGCTCACCTCCTCGCCCGTTGCCGCCTTCACGAGCGGCGGGCCGCCGATGAAGATCGTGCCCGTGCCCTTGACGATGATCGTTTCATCGCTCATGGCCGGCACGTAGGCACCCCCCGCCGTGCACGAGCCCATGACAGCAGCGATCTGGGGGATAGCAGCCGCGGAGAGGCGCGCCTGGTTGTAGAAGATCCGGCCGAAGTGATCGCGGTCGGGGAAGACCTCGGCCTGGAGCGGCAGGAACGCGCCGCCGGAGTCGACGAGGTAGATGCACGGCAGGCGGTTGTGCTCGGCGATCTCCTGCGCGCGCAGGTGCTTCTTGACCGTCAGCGGGAAGTACGTGCCGCCCTTGACCGTGGCGTCGTTGGCGACGATCACGCACTGACGTCCCTCGACGACGCCGATGCCGGTCACGATCCCGGCTCCCGGCGCTTGGCCGTCGTACATGTCCCATGCAGCCAGCGCGGACAGCTCGAGGAACGCCGTGTCGGGGTCGCAGAGGCGGTCGACCCGCTCACGGGCGGTCAGCTTTCCGCGTGAGCGATGTCGCTCGAGCGCCTTCTCACCGCCTCCCTGTGCGACGGTGGCGGTTCGCTCGCGCAGCTCGGCTACGAGCTCCTCCATCCGCTGCCGTCGTCGGGAGAAGACGTCCGAATCCCGCTCGACCTGGGATGCGAGAACCGCCACGGCCGTCAGCCTAACGCGCTCGGGCGAGTGCGTCCCGATACGCCTCGACGCGCGGCGCGAGCGCCACCGCGATGCCAAGCTCGCGGCGCGCGTCCTCTCTTCGGCCTGCATTGAGCAGGGCGAGGCCGAGCACGAAGCGCAGGTCCGCGTTTCGCGGTTCCTTTGCAACGGCGCGACGCAGCGGTGGGATGTTCGCCGGCGACTCGACGAGCGTCGTCTCCGCGAGATAGGGATCGATGGACAGCGGATCCAGACGGCGGGCCCAGCGGAGGGCGTCGCGAGCTTCCGACGTCGTCGGTGCGTCGTACGCCCGCTCGACGTAGCGTGCCGATAGCCACGGCGGCGAGAACGCGAGGAGGGCGACGAGCACTGCGACGACGCCGGCGGGAATCGCGACGCGACCGGCAAGCGGCGGGGGGCTGTTGTCCGACAGCCCGATGCCGGCGATCAGGAACACAGGCAGCCCGACCGCGGCGATCGTCCACACCCAGTCGCCTCCCGTGTGGACCGCGAAGTACGCCGCAGTCCCCAGAGCGCCCGTCGCCAGCAGCGAGCTTCGGGCGCGGCGGGCGATGCCGAACAGCACCGCCGCCCCCGCCCCGACTACCAGCAGGAAGCCGATGATGCCGGTTTCCGCGAGCGCGTCGAGCTCGAGCGAGTGGGCGCGGACGGGCGTCTCGAGGCTCTCTCCGTGGAGGAGGTACGCGCTCCCCCAGCCGTACGCGCCGATGCCGGCGAGCGGGTGACGTTCGAACTCGTTCCAGGCGACGCACCCAGAAGTCGTAGCGATTCGAGCCCAGCGCACCGAAGTGGGTCGCTGCAGACACGTCGGTATCGAGCTTCCTGAACTCGTCCCAGCGGTCCTGCGTCGCGCGCACTGGGTGGTCAACGGCTGAGAAGAATCCCACGACACCGGCGAGCAGTGCCGCGCACACGAGGCCGAGCACGATCCGTCCAGCCCAGACCCGCACTCTGTCGGGAACGCGCAGGCGCCGGTCGACGAGTGCATATAGGAGACCGGCGAGCGCGCCGGCTCCCGCGAGCCCGAGCGTGACCGTGCCGGCGTGACGCACGGCATCGTCAAACGCCCGCCCGTCTGTGCGAAACGGCTCCGTCAGCGGTTCCGCCGCCAGGGCGCCGAGCACGGCGACGACAGCTGTCGGCACGAGCAGCCGCAACCGCCTGCTGGAGAAGGCGAACACGACGACCGCGGAGAGCGCCAGAGCAGCGCCGCCACCCTTGCTCTGGGTGCCGACCCAGAGACAGAGCATCGCTGTCGCGCCCCCGAGAGAGAGCGCGCGGATCGCGGGATGAAGCTCGTGACGTGCGGCGAGGGCGATCGCCGGCCAGAATGCGATGAGCGCCATCGCCGCCTGGCCGTTCCAGTACGTCACGGGGAAGTCGAGCCTCCCGGCGGAATACATCAGGTCCGGATCGCCCGCCTCACGCAACCAGACGCCGGTCCATACTGCGAGCGCGGACATTGTCAGGACCACGGCCACGCTGGCCGCCAACCGGTCGAGGGCCGAGCGAAGCGTGACAAGCGGCGTCAACAGCGCAACGGCGTAGAACAGCGCGAGCAGCCCGTCGTCACGCGCCAGCGACGGCATCGGCGACCACACAGCCGACAGCGCGGTCCAGACCGCGAAGCCGATGAGCAATCCCGAGGCCAGGAGAGGGAGTCGCCCCGGCCGAACACCTGAGCCGGAGAACAGCACCACGCCCAGGACGAGCGCGGCGAGAACGGCGTAGGCGAGCCAGTCGGCGGCGCGAATCGAGCCCTTCGCGTCCCACGCAAGGGCCATTGCCGCCAGAGCGAGAACAGCTGTCGGCACCGCGCGAAGAAGCGAAGTGGGCTGGATCTGTGGGTGCTTCAGCGCCTCCAGAGGCCGCTCACTGTAGAACCAGTGCCGGAAACCTCGCAGATTGCGGCGGACAATGCGCGGTGGGTCTTGACGACCGCCAAGGGAATCGTGACACTGTGGACAGGTTCCGGATGCACCCGGGGCTCAGAGGCAATACTGGAGGAGGAGAGCATGGGTCGCACACGCGTGGGAGTAGCCGTCATGTTCGTCTCTGCGGCTGCTGTCATTGCGGCTTCGGGGGCGCTCGCCGCCACACCACAAGAGATTTATCGCGATTACGCGGACAACGGGAGACTCGACGGGAACTACCCGGCGGGCGATCTCGAAGCCGCCTTGAAGAACGCGACGGCACAGGCGTACCCTGGGCCCGGCACGAGCGGACTGAAGCCTGCCGTCGAGGAGGAAAGCGATCAACCCACCACCTCCGGTGGGACGTCTGGGGGCACTTCATCGGGCGGCACGACAACGGGCGGCACGGCCGGTAGCACTGTCGGTGGCACGGCCGGTGGTCAGGCGTCGAGTGGCGCAGCACCTGTCCAGGCCAGCGGCGGACTGCCGTTCACCGGGCTCGATCTCGGCTTGATCGCCGCAGGCGCGCTCGGGCTCATACTCCTTGGCACTGCGCTACGGCGCGTTGCCAGACAGCGGGCGTAGGCCAGACTAGGAACTGCAGCTGAGGGAGGCACGGTGGAGACCGCGCTCGAGACGCTACGGCCTGAGTCGGTAGTCGAAGAGGCCGAGTTCCCGCGAGCCCGACTGCGGCCGAGCGTCTCCTGGACGCTCGGCGGTGTCGGGGTCGATGTGGCGATGCTCCTGCTCGCGGCGATCGCCGTCGTGGTCGGAGGCAACGCCGCCGGTGTAGCCTCGCCGCCGCTTGCTACGACGGGGGTCTTTGCCGTCCTCTGCGTCGCGCTCTACTGGTCGCGCGGCCTGTACCGGCTCCGCTTTCGCCTCCACGCATTGGACGATCTCCGCTCGATACTCGTCGCGACGACGATCGCGGCGATGATCGTGCTTACGGGCCGTGCTCTCCTCGGCTCCACCGCCGATCTCGCTACGGAAACGGCCCGCCTGTGGGCATTCGCCGTCGCCTACGTCTCGGCCGGGCGACTCGCGTGGTACTGGTCGCACCAGCGGGCGCGCGTTGCCGGCGAGAGCGTTCGGCCGACGCTCATCGTCGGCGCCGGGCGCGTCGGCGCGCTGGTAGCGAAGCGCTTCCTCGCCAATCCTGAGCTCGGCTTCCGTCCCGCCGCGTTCCTTGACAAGGAACCACTCATGGACACGTTCTCCGAACTGGGCGTACCTGTCGTGGGCGCGAGCTGGGACCTCGACGATGCCATTGCCCGCTTCAAGATCGAGCAAGTCGTGATCACGTTCTCGACGGCGCCCGACGAGGTGCTCCTGCGAATCGTTCGCCGCTGCGAGGACCTCGGAATCCCCACGGCGATCGTGCCGCGGCTCTTCGAGCGCATGCCTGCGATGACGCAGATGGAGCACCTCGGAGGCCTGCCGCTGGTCGCTCCCCGTGCCGCTCAGCCCGTCGGCTGGCAGTTCCGCACCAAGTACGTCATCGACCGCGTGCTCGCAGCCCTCGCGATCGTTCTCCTCTCGCCGATTCTCGTCGCCTCCGCGGCGGCCGTCCTGTTGACGATGGGGCGCCCGGTGTTCTTCCGCCAGCTGCGAATCGGACGCGACGGCCGCCCGTTCGAGATGCTGAAGTTTCGCTCGATGACCGGCACTCAGGAGGCAGAAGTTGTCGCGCCCGAAGGTGACCTCGGGCCCGGCGGCGTGGAGGGGGAGGACCGGCGAACACCCGTGGGGACCTTCCTCCGCGCGACGTCGATCGACGAGCTGCCCCAGCTCTTCAACGTGCTCCGCGGCGAGATGAGCATCATCGGGCCACGACCAGAGCGCCCGGAGTTCGTGGAGGACTTCGAGCAGCGCATCTACCGCTACCAGGAGCGACACCGCGTGAAGTCGGGCATCACGGGTTGGGCACAGGTGCACGGCTTGCGCGGGCGGACGTCGATCGCCGACCGCGCGGAGTGGGACAACTACTACATCGAGAACTTCTCGCTCTGGCTGGACATGAAGATCGCGCTGATGACGCTGCGGACGATGTTCAGGTCAGCGACCGCCGAGTAAGCCTCTTCAGGAAGCCTCGCTCCTCGGGCCGCGGCTCTGTACGCTCCGGCTCGGCTTCGGCCGACTCGGCCTGCGGTGCGTCGTCTACAGAGTCGGGTTCCTGGGCTCGCCGCTGCTCGGCGCGCTGCCGGTCGCCGCGCACTGCGGCGCGCATCTCGTCGAGGAGGCTCTCCTCCCTCACGCCGCCCGCTCTTCGCCGCCGGCGGCCCGAGTCCTCGCCTACGACGGCGGCTTTCCTTTGCGACGCGCAACTGGAGAAACTACGGGCGACGCTTGAAAGTCGCGCGGACGGAGCGGTTGCCGTTCAGCTTCACCACGCACGCGGTCTTTCCGCGGCAGCTCCCCGTCCAGCCGGAAAAGACGAATCCGGGCGAAGCGCTCGCGCGCAGCCGGATGTTCGAGGCCGCCTTGAAGCTCGCCGAGCACCGGCTCGGGCAGGTGACGCCCGCAGGCGAGCTGGACACCCTGCCCTGGCCGCCGACGCCCACGGTGAGGCGGAATGTGCCGGCGCCGAACGAGGCGACGACGGTCCGCGCCGCATCGAGCTTCACGACACAGGGCGCCGTGCCGGAACAGGCCCCTTTCCAGCCGGCAAAGCGGGACCCGGCGGTCGGTCGCGCCACGAGGGTCACCGAGAGGCCCAGGTCGAGCTGAAGACTGCAGCTCTGTGCACACTCGAAGGCTGTCGGCGACGTGACGCGCACCGTGCCTTTCGCAGAGCCCGTCTGCTGGATAGCTATGGCGAGTCGCTGCTGCGGCAGGTGCGAGAGCCACGCAGAGTCCTGCACGTCGAACGAGTTCCCGGAATGGCCGTAGTAGTCGTCCCGGCCGACGTCGAGGATCTGTGTCGACAGCGTCGTCTGGCTACTCGCTTCGGGATAGAGCACGTCGTTCGGGCTGTCGCAGACGTGGCCGTCGTCAGGAGGCAGACACTCGTTGGGTGAGCTGCCGGGAAGGGCTCCCAGGCCATGAATCAGCTCGTGGACGGCGACCGCTGCGTTCAACCGGCCGGCACCGACGTCTCCGCCACACAACGATCGCAGCCAGACAAAAGCGATACCCGAGAAGCCTCCCTCCGTTGGCGCGCTACTCGGAACGAACGTCGTTCCGCATACCTGGTCGCCGAACGGCACCGGACCGTCGTAGTAGACGACGTGCTTCTGGGAGGTGAGCGCCTCGAGGGCGGAGAGATCCGTCAGCAACGCGTCCACACCGGCGTCACCCGTGTAGGCCTGCCCCGGCTTGGGCAGGCGTACGAAGCCGAGATCGAGCGTCCCGAACTTCGACGTACACCCGGGGAAGGCAAAGAGGTCGTAGCGGGGAGCCCTTGTCGAGTCTTCACGTCGCCACCACACGTCGATCGCCGACGTGTCGGTGACGATCCCCGAGGCGAGTGTCGTGAAGCGGTTGGCCGAATCCGCAGGCACGACGTACGTGACGTGCACCTGGCGCGACGACGAAGGGTCGACGTCCGGCTTGCGGTCGACCGCAGTCGGCTGGCCGAGGCCGCACCAGTCGACCGCGGCCCGCGCCGGGAACCGTGGCGCCTGGGCGTCGTTCACGACGAACGAGTCGATCCGGACGAGTCGGCTTTCGCTCGGCGCGGCAGCGGAGAGGGAGAGCGCGGAGAGCACGATGAATACGAAGATCGAGGCCCCCCGTCGCACAGGCAACGCAGGCTAGCGGCCGCGCCCGGCGGCACGCAATTGTGAACCGTCCGGTTACAGTCGAAAACGTGAGCTCAGGAACGAGTCGCGTGATGAGCACCTTGCGTGTCTGGTGGCAATCGTCGCTGTCGTAGTACTGCCGGCGGGTGCGGCGAGCATCGTCGGGACCGATGGGTCCGAGACGATCCGCGGCACTCCGAGTGCCGACCGGATCTCGGCTCGGGACGGCGACGACAGGCTCTTTGGGCTCGCCGGCGACGATGTGCTCACCGGCGGCCTGGGGCAGGACGTGGTCAGGGGCGGACGCGGCGCCGACAAGCTCTTGCTCCGAGACGGCGCGCGCGACGTGGCGGCGTGCGGTCCCGGAAGAGACGTCGTCCTGGCGGACGGCGCCGACGTCGTGCTCGGAGACTGCGAGACCATGCGCGTCGTGCCACCGGCGCCACAGTCTCCGCCGCCGCGGCCGGTCGTGCCAGGCGTGTATGGCGGCCGGACGACGCAGGGCGAGCTCGTGACGTTTCAGGTCGATTCCGGTGGCGCGCTGTCGAGGCTCGCGTTCCCCGTGATACGGCTCTCGTGCACGCCTGTCGGCGGTCCGCCCGTAACGTGGTCGCTGGATTTCGGGCCGTCCGTCTACCTCGTAGGGCACGACGGCACGTTCACAGTCGACGAGTCGGGAGCCCGAGTGGTGGCGGGATCTCTGGCCACGTACCGCGTCGTCGTCTCCGGGCTGTTGACGGTCGGTATCGCCACGGGCTCGGTGACCGTCGACGTTGCATTTGCCGATGCCGGAACGGCATACGCCTGCACGGCACCCGATCTCAGGTGGACGGCCGCCGCGGCGGCCCTTACCGGTCCGTAGCGAACCGCGTTCGCGTCTAGACGATGCCGGTGACGGTGGTCATCGCGTTCGCGACGCCACCGGACAGCGCGAGGAACACGGCCGCTGCGGTGATCGTGAGCAGAGAGAGGACGACGGCGTACTCCGGCATCGTCTGCCCCTCTTCCCGTCTGATGAACGCGCTCATGTGACGGAAGATCGGTCGTCGTCCCAGATCGCACGATCCCTCGATGCGAAATTCTTCGCCGCGCCAGGCCGGCCCAGACTCCTGCGTTCCGCGTGCCCCTAACTACGCGCTTGCTGATGCCGTCTTGTCGGAGACCACGTAGGCGACGATCAGGGCCGCAGGGAAGAAGAACAAGCTGAAAATGAAGTAGCCGAAAAAGCTCCGGCCCTTCCGAGATGCGACACGCGCAGGCCAGAATGCGATGAGGATCCAGACCGCGATCGCGAGAATCGTCCAGAGCCACCACCCATTTGCAGCGAGAATCATCAAGATCACCCCCGTCGTAGTCCGACGACTGTCGTAGGCCGGTCACGGACAATACAACGCGAGACCCAGCGAGGACTGTGCTCGCCGCCGCGGCCGACATGGCGGCCGCGGCTCACCACGGCTCTCGGGAAACCATGCTCCGGGCGAAAGTCCCAGACTTTCGCCCGGACAAGGAAGCCCGGCCGAATGGCCGGGCTTCCTTGTCTACGCGAAATAGTGCTACCGGAAGTGCACGACGAGATCGCGCTGATCCTGCGTCGCCTGCTGCCGCTGCGCCCGCACTTGAAGCGCCGGGTTCGGGACGCCGGGGAAGAGATCGTCCCCGATCGTCGGGATGAACTCCGGCGGGACACGAACCTGCGTCGCCTGCTCGTAGTCGTAGGCGTAGCCGATAAGCGCCGGCTCCGACCAAGGGCCGCCGCCGATGAACGTGATCCCGAGCGGCAGACCCTCGTCGTAGCCCGCGGGCACGGTGATGTCGGCGTAGCCCGACACCGCAGCCGCCGTCGACGACCCGACGAAGTACTCGAAGTGGCCGTCGAGATCGCCCTCGTCAGGATTCGAGTTCGTCGGCCATGCGGGGCCGTTGGTAAGCGCGATGATCGCGTCGAGATGGTTCTTGTTCATCACCTGCTTGATTGCGCGCTGGACCGGCGGCGTCGTCCTCTTGCGCAGTTGGGCGCAATCGGCGTCGCGGCCGTTCGTCGCCTCGGCGGCCTCGAAGACCGCATCGTTCCACGGACCCTCCAGCGCGGGGTTTGCCTGGTCGAATGCGATCAGGTCGGCCAGCGTCTGGGGGTAGGCCTCGTGCGAGACCGGGTTGGTTCCATGGACGTAGGTCTGGAGGTACGTCGCGATGTCCGTCTTGAACTCGCAGAGCAGAGCGGGGAACTCGTTCGCCGTAGCCGACAGGTCGATGTCCGCCGGGTCGACGATCGTCGCGCCCTGCCCCTCGAGGGCGTCGACTACGTAGTCGATGATGGGCTCGACGACGGAGCCGACCAACGCCGGGTCGTAGGTGCCGGCGCGCCAGACGCCGATCCGAGCGCCGTCGAGCGCCTTGTCGTCGAGGAACGGGGTGTAGTCGGTGAAGGCGTGCCCGGCCTGATCGGCGGTCGCGCCGTCGTTCGGGTCGACGCCGGTCGCTGCGCCGAGGAGTACTGCGGCGTCGGTCACGTTGCGGGCTATCGGGCCGGCCGTGTCCTGCTCGGCGCTGATCGGGACGACGCCTGCGCGGCTCCACAAGCCGAGCGTCGGCTTGATCCCGACGACGCCGTTGGCGCCGGACGGGCAGACGATCGACCCGTCCGTCTCCGTCCCCACGGCCGCGACCGCGAGATCGGCAGCCGCGACGACGCCGGAGCCGGAGCTCGATCCGCACGGGTTGCGATCGAGGACGTAGGGCATGTTCGTCTGGCCGCCGATGCCGCTCCAGCCGCTCGACGACGGGCCGGACCGGAAGTTGGCCCACTCGGACAGGTTGGCCTTGCCGATGATGATCGCGCCGGCGGCTTTCAGCTTTGCCGCGATGAACGCGTTGTCTGGCGTGCTTCCGGCGAGTGCGAAGGAGCCGGCGGTCGTCGGCATGCCAGTGGTGTTGACGTTGTCCTTCACGATTATTGGAATCCCGAGCAGCGGACGGTTGTCGCCGTCGCTTCGCGCTTCGTCGGCCGCTAGCGCGTCGGCGAGGGCCGTCGGGCTGACCGTGATCACTGCGTTGAGCGTGGGGTGGTTGAGGTCACTGATGCGCTGGAGATAGAAGCCCGTCAGCTGCACGGAGCTCAACTGGCCGAACTTCATCAACGTCTGGAGCTCCGGGATCGTGGTCGCGTCGACGTCGATACCGGCCACCAGGGTCGGCGGGCCGGCCGCGAGGGCGCTCGGCGCCGGGGCGCCGGATGCCCCGAGCAAGAGGGCCAGCAGGGGGGTCAGAACAAGGGAACGCCGGAATCGGCTCATCGCGTGACCTCCGTGGAATCGGGTGGGGTGGACGCTGGACTTCCGATGCGCCTAGCCCCATCGGCCGCTTGACAAACACGGTCGAGGGAAACGTTCGGCGGGCAGCAAAGGCCTCTTCGCGCACGGGTGCCAGCACCGTTCGTGCGCGCGCCGAGGAATTGACCCATTTGGGTCCTAGCGGGCGAGGCGAGGGAAGAGCACGCTGCCAGGGATGAGCAACAACGGAACGACCGAGATCCAGATGGAGAGATACCGTCCAGCCGCAGTTGCACTTCGGAGTCATGACCCAGATCTCTATTGGCAGATCCTGCAAACCGCGAATACGCACCAGTGTGACCCGGATGCCTACGTTGCAGTGGTCCTGAGTGTCGTTGGCGCACAGGGCGCCGACGTCGAGTCCTTCAGAGACCGCTCGTTAGTGCACGCGCTGCCGTCGTAGGTCGAACTTAGTCGCCGACGCGCTTGAGCGTTAGATGGGTGCTAGCACCCTTGAGAACGGCAAGCTGCCACGGTTGGCGCAGCGGCACGAGTGTGAGAGCGTGGGCAGAACGGGTGGGATCGGGCCACCTGACGAGAGGAAGGGGAGCGAGTGCAGAGGTTCACACGGGTCGCTCTCTCGGTTGCGACGATTGTGGTCGTGTCCCTCGCGTTCGTTCTCGCGGTCGCGGCTGCGGGTTCGGCTTCCACGAAGCCCACGCACTTCGCCGCCTTTCCTCCAGCCGGCGTCAAGGCGAGCACGCCCACGACCGGCAGGCTGCTTATCGGTCTCGGGCCCACGGCAACAACAACCTGGAACGTGTATGCCGACGGACGAGTCATCTGGCAGAAGTGGACTTCGTCCTACGACGCCACGGTCGTTCCCGATGGAGCGAGAAGGCTCGACACGGGCTACGTCCAGCAGCGGCTCACCCCAAAGGGTGTGCAACTGCTCCTGTCAAAGATCCTGGCGACCGGCCTGTTCGAGCACAACCTCAGGCTCGATCTCTGGAGGGGTCACGCCTCGGTCTTCCATCGGGTCCGGAGAGGTGATCGAATGGTGACGGTCAACGGCCGCCCCTCGCCCGACCCATCGGGGAGAGAACACTTCGCTAAGGCAACGCCGGCCCAGATGCGCGCGCTCGCATGGGTCGCGGCACTCGTCGCCAATCCGGCGAGATCGCTTCCGACGAGTGTGTGGGCGGACAGCAAGATCCGGGCGTTCGTGCCGGCTCGCTACACGGTCGGTTTCGATCGGAGCCTTCCTGATATCTCGAAGCTGCCATCTCCAGCCGGCAAGGTGCTCTCCCAGTACAAGCTTCTCATGCGCAAGGGGTGCCAGGTCATGACGACGGGGAAGGCACGGGCACTCCTTCAGGCGTTCGTGGAGGCTGGGCTGTCGCCCTCGGAGAACTTTGCGTTCGAAATCGCCTTCGGACTCCCCGGCCCGCGCTACCCCTCAGACTTCCACATGGGCCCTGCCCTTCCAGACAACGTTCGCTGCTAGCTCGCCCGCTACGTGATGGAGCTCTTCCGGGCGAGTTAGCAGAAAGCATCGCGTTTGCAGGCGAGTCCTGCCGCCCCTCCTAGGGAAAGCCCATCCGTCGTACAACTCGGCCGTCCGCGCGCGGCGTGCATGCTTCGATACCGGGATGGCCTGGATGGACGGACGCCGTGGTCGCGGGCAGCGATTTCAGCCCTCAGACGTTCCCGACCGGCCTTCGGACCCCGCGATTCGGCGCGCAAACCTGCGCCGCGTCGCCGGCCTCTTCCGCCCATACTGGTTCCGGCTCGCGACCGTCCTCGCGCTGATTTGCCTTTCGTCCCTGCTCGGAATCGTCTCGCCGTTCCTGCTGCGCGCGGTCTTGGACACGGCGATTCCAGAGGAGGACGTCGCCCTGTTGTCGCTGCTCGTCGCAGGCATGATCGCGATCTCGATCGCGACGGGCGCACTGGGCGTCCTCCAGACCTATATGTCGAACGTCGTCGGTCAGCAAGTGATGCACGACCTGCGCTCGGCGGTCTACCGGCACCTGCAGCGGCTCTCGCTTGCGTTCTTCACGCGCACCCGCACGGGCGAGATCCAGTCGCGGATCTCGAACGACATCGGCGGTGTCGAGACCGTCGTCACCTCGACCGCGACATCCATCGTCTCGAGCCTGACCACCGTGATCGCGACGGTCGTAGCCATGTTCCTGATGGATTGGCAGCTCGCGATTTTCTCGCTCGCACTGCTGCCGGTTTTCCTGTACCTGACCAGGCGCGTGGGTCGCGAGCGCCGGCGAATCACGACGACGCAGCAGCGGACACTCGCAGACCTCTCCACCCTCGTCGAGGAGTCGCTGTCGGTCTCCGGGATCCTGCTCGGCCGGACGATGGGCCGCTCTCAGGAGCTAGGCGACCGCTTCACGGCCCAGTCCGGCGACCTGGCCCGGCTCGAGGTGCAGTCGCGGATGGCCGGCCGCTGGGTGATGGCGCTTATCCAGACAACGTTCGCCGTCATGCCTGCAGCCGTCTACTGGTTCGGCGGTTGGAGCATGGCCCACGGCGCCGGGGCGATCTCCATCGGCACCCTCGTTGCCTTCACCACCCTGCAGACTCGCCTCTTCTTCCCGATCGGGCAGCTGCTGTCTGTCGGCGTTGACGTCCAGACGTCGCTTGCGCTGTTCGACCGTGTCTTCGAGTACCTCGACCTGACGGTCGACATGGACGAGAAGCCGGACGCGGTCGAGCTCGGTGACTGTCGCGGCGACGTCACGTTCGAGCACGCCTGGTTCCGCTACTCCCCCGACGGGCCATGGACGCTCGAGGACGTGACGGTGACGGTGTCGCCGGGAGAGACACTCGCCATCGTGGGTGAGACGGGAGCCGGCAAGACGACGATGGCCTACCTGGTCGCGCGCCTCTATGACGTCGAGCGGGGGCGCGTCACGATCGACGGCCATAACGTCCGGGAGGTGACGTTCGCGTCCCTCGCTCGCACCGTCGGCGTCGTGTCGCAGGAGACGTACCTGTTCCACGACACGGTCCGCGAGAACCTCCGCTTCGCGCGGCCCGACGCGACCGATGAGGAGATCGAGGAGGCGGCCCGCGCCGCGCGGATCCACGATCAGGTGTCCTCACTTCCCGACGGCTACGACACCGTCGTCGGGGAACGCGGCTACCGTTTCTCGGGCGGCGAGAAGCAGCGGATCGCGATCGCGCGAACGATCCTTCGCAATCCACCCGTGCTCGTCCTGGACGAGGCCACGAGCGCTCTCGACACGCAGACTGAGCGGGCCGTCCAGGAGGCGCTCGACCGGCTCGCGGAGGGCCGGACGACGATTGCGATCGCGCACCGGCTCTCCACAGTGCGCGATGCCGGCAAGATCGTCGTCCTCGCCGGGGGCCGGATCGTCGAGCAAGGGACGCATGAGGAGTTACTCGAGCTCGGGGGGCGTTATGCGGCGCTCGTTTCGCGGGACGAGGAGCTCGCCACACTGCCGTGACGTCAGCTGGCGGTTTCCGGCGGTCTTGAGCGGACAAGCTGGAAGCCACCGTCACGCTCGATCGCTACGGCCACTGATGCCAGGCAAGGAAGGAGGAGGTGGCAAGTAGCTCGGCAGCGAGCAGTGCCCAATGGCCCATCGTCTCGGGTCGGGGGCGACGCGGATCGGCCATCAGTATCTACCCGGATGCACGCCGGTCGCGCGTGAATGAGACTCGGCGTACACATTGAGAGGCGGGCGGGCCAACGCGGACCCGCCGAGAGGGGAGCCTGCGCGGCCTGCCTTCCGCTGGAGGAGGAGGCAACAAATGAAATTCATGCGAAAGAGCGGCACGGCTTGGCCGTTCGTCTTCCTGTTTGCCGTCGTGGGAATTCTCGTCCTGCCGGGGGCGCTGCAGGCGCAGCAGGTTGCGGTTCGCGGGCCGCAGGCGAAAGCGCCGCCCGCAATCGTTGTGAAGAGCTGCAAGGAAAACGAGCTCGTCGCTGCCGTCAAGCAGGCGAACAAGACGCCCGCGGCGGACACGATTGTGCTCAAGCAAGGCTGCACGTATGCACTGACCGCCGGCGGCGATGACAACGGGAGCGGCCCGAATGGGCTCCCGATCGTCGTGTGGCCGCTGACGATTCACGGTAACGGTGCGACGATCACTCACAGCGCCGGTCCCCCGTTCAGGCTGCTCCAGGTCGGGGACGTCGATGTGGCCATCGATCACCTGACGATGAGCAACGGTGGTGCGCAGCGAGGCGGCGCCATCCTGAGCGGCCGTGGCTCGCTCGCGATCACCGACAGCACATTCTCGCTCAACACCGCTTCCCTTAGCGGAGGGGCGATTCACGCCGGGGTCCGCTCTCGCTTGAACGCGACAGTTTTTCCCAGAACAGCGCTGCCCTGGGAACGCCGTATGACACCGGGCTGGGCGGTGGCGCCGTCTGGGCCGCAGGCCTGTCGCTGACGGCGGACGACTGCGTCTTCAGCGGCAACGTGGGGAACCACTACGGCGCCGCGCTCGCCCTGGCCGGTAACACGGCCACGGTCCGGCACAGCTTGTTCGCGTTGAACTCGAAAGGCCCCTTCGGTGTCGTCGGAGGCGGCATCTGGGTCCAGGCGGGTTACGCGACGGTCAGCGACAGCACGTTCACGCAGAACGTTGCCGATGCGGGCGGTGGAATTGGAGTCGAAGGCCCCGGCAAGGATCTCACCGTGACGGGCAGCACCTTCGACCGCAACACGGCGACTGGCGGAGGCGGCATCTGGCTGATCATGGACACTGACTCACTCGCCACAGTCGCCAACAGCACCTTCGCAGACAACTCTGGCGGCGACATCGACACCTGGCCGCAGGGCGGCGGTGTGGCAAAGGGCGCCGTGAACGTGACGAACAGCACGCTGGCGCGCACGATCTTCGGTCTTGCCCTCAATCAGGGAACGCTGCGGAACACGATCGTCTACGGAGGGCACTGCGTTGGGGTGTCGGACGGCGGCGGCAACCTCAGCTTCAACAGCGGGGGCTGCCCCGGAATCACGGCCGACCCAAAGCTGCTTCCACTCGCCTCGAACGGCGGTCCGACGCAGACAATGGTTCTCGGCTCCGGCAGTGGTGCAGTTGACCAAGCCGTAGACGCGACCTGTGCGGCGCCGGTTGGCTCGCCGAGCTTCGGGACAGGCGGAGTCGACCAGCGCGGCATCACGAGGCCGCAGGGCACGCACTGCGACATCGGCGCCTACGAGCGGCAGTAGGCACTCGGGGCGTGACGCTTGACCGGCCGCTTCGGCGGCCGGTCAAGTGACCTGCAAAGGAGGGACTCGTCGTCCTTCTCGCGCTCGTCGGGGGGCGCTGTTTCGCGGCAGGACTCGAACCTGCAACCCCCGGTTTTGGAGATCGACTCTGATGAGTAGGTGCGGTTCATCTCCGCATAGCTATGCGGACTTGTCGGCATTTTCGGTGGAGTTGCTCCGCGTTGGATGGGTACAAGTGGGGTGGAAATTGGCCCGAGGAGCGTCCCAACGCAATCGCTCGACGACCGCTTCTGTCTCGTTCTCGCCATGCGGCGGAAATCGAGTACGCGCCAAATGGCTCGGCCCTCCAGCGTCCACGAACGACGGACGGTCGGCTCGTTCGCCGACCGTCCGCCGGAGGAAGCTGCGAAGCTCGAGTTAGATCGTGGCCTGCGCCGTGCAGCGCTCACCGGAGCGCGTCGCCTTCGCGACGAACGTTCCGCCGCTCCCTGGCACCAGGCGTCGGATGGAGAACGAACCGCTGGGGGCATGAGTGGTCTTCTTGGCCGCTGTGACCACCGCTCCGTTCCGGCGCACCGTGACTTTCCACGGAATGCCGTTCCGATTCTGATCGACTTCGAACTCGACCTCGATACCGCTATCCTCGCGGCTCAGCTTGAGCTTGGCGCTCGAGCTCTGGGTGCAGACCCCCTTTGCTCGCACGCTGTCGCCGCCTTTCGCGGACGCGAGTGGAGCGACGGCGAGCATTGCGCCGCCCATCGCAAGGGCGACGGCGAGGGTGATGAGGCGGACGTTCAACATGTCTTGCTCCTTTCATGGGGTACGAGAAGGAGCCTCGCCGTAGTTCGGTCGGGCCGGCAATGGGACATTGGTCGGAGTCGGCCAGCGCTCTGTCGGCCGAGAGGCATGATGGGCATCGATGCGACCGCTGCGTGCGCGAAGTAGCCCAGGAAGCAGGACGCCTCCTCCAACCCCACGCTCGGTGCTCGTCCGCTTCGTGCTGGGGAGCGCGGTCGCCATCGCCGTGGCGGTGATCGGCGGCTACTTCGCACTTCGGTCCGTCGCAATCGATGAAGCGAAGCGGGAGACGCGAACAAAAGTGCTGGAGGCGGGGCAACTCGTGGAGGCGACCCTCGGCGACGGCCTCCTCACGGGAAAGCCCGCCGCGAGGGAGAGCGTAGACAACGTCGTCCTGGCGCGCGTCCTGAGCAACTCGATCGTACGGGTGAAGATCTGGTCCGATGACGGCGTCGTCCTCTACTCAGACGACCCGGCCCAAATCGGCGGCCGTTACGCACTCGACGCGGCCCAAAGACGGCTTCTCCGCGACGGCGGCGCCAAGGTCGAGGTGAGTAACCTAGGCCGCCCCGAAAACGTGCTCGATCGCGGTCAGGGTGACCTGATCGAGGCGTACACGCGCATTCGCACGCCGTCGGGAACGCCAATGCTGTTCGAGATCTATCAGCGGTTCGATTCCGTGACGGCAAGCGCGCGGCGGCTGCTCAGAGCCCTCGCCCCACCGATTCTTGGGGCCATGCTGCTGATCGTGCTCATCCAGGCCCCGCTCGTGTGGTCGCTTGCGCGCAGGCTCCAGCGGGGACACGAGGAGCGCGAGGCGCTGCTCGGGAACGCGATCGCGGCATCGGCGCGGGAGCGCCGCCGCGTCGCCTCGTACCTCCACGACGGACCCGTGCAGGACATCGCTGGCCTCGCTTTCTCGCTCGCCCCGCTGGCCGACAGTGCGGAGGCGAGAGGCTCGGACAAAGAGGCGGGCGTGCTCCGAAACGCAGTCGATCGCCTCCGCGGGACGGTTCGCGATCTGCGCGCGCTGCTCGTCGACCTTTATCCGCCCCGTCTCGCGGCAGCCGGACTGGCGGCCGCCATCACTGACCTCGTCAGCCCGCTCGAAGAGAGTGGCACGGCGGTGTCGATCGCGATCGTAGGAGAGGATCAGCTCGGCCGAGAGCAGGAGGCACTCGTGTACAGGATCGCGCAGGAGGCGATCCGGAACGTGATCGCGTACGCGGACGCGGGCTCCCTGAGCGTTGCGCTCACCGTCGACGACGGTCGGGCCATCCTCGTGATCGCCGACGACGGTCGCGGCTTCGACTCGGCGACACGTGAGCGTCGCCGAGTCGTAGGCCACCTCGGCCTGTCACTCGCCGAGCAGCTTGCCCAGGAATCCGGAGGGAGGCTGGAGATCAGCTCGACCGAAGGCGTGGGCACCCGGGTGGAGCTCGAGGTGCCGTCGCGATGATCCGGGTCGCCGTCGTCGACGACCACGGCGTCGTGCGGGACGGGCTGGCCGGCGTGATCTCGGCCGAAGCGGATATGGAGCTCGTCGCCACCGCCGCAGACGGCGCTGAGGCAGTCGCGATCTGCGCATCGGCATCGCCTGACGTTGTGCTGATGGACCTCGAGATGCCAGTTCTCGACGGGATCGATGCGACGCGCGCGATCCTCGCTGAGAGGCCGGGGACGGCCGTGCTCGTGCTCACGTCGTTCTCGGACCGGCGCCGCATCACGGGGGCCCTAAACGCCGGCGCCGTTGGCTACCTGCTGAAGGACGCCTCCGCAGCCGACGTTCTGCAGGCCATCCGCACTGCCGCCGCGGGCGGCTCGCCGATCGATCCGCGGGCCGCGCGGTCGCTGTTGGACGCCCAGAGTGCGCCCGATCCGCTGGCCGGGATCTCGCCACGCGAGCGCGAGGTGTTGGCTCTCCTCCTCGACGGAATGCCAAACAAGTTGATCGCGCGGCGGCTCGACATCAGCGAGAAGACAGTAAAGTCCCACCTGACGAGCATCTTCCGCCGGATCGGCGTCACTGACCGCGTCCAGGCCATCCTCTGGGTCGAGCGCCAGGGTCTCCGAGACGATCTCGCACCGTAGCCGAGTGCGACCAATGTCCCGTTGCAGCGCTGTCGGCGGCTCTGCACACTGGTGGTGTGGTGCGATTCCTGACCGCCTCTGTGGCGCTGTGCGCAATCACCTTGTCGATCGTTGCCGCCGCGCCGATCGCGGCGGGGACGAAAGGCGGCCGCGACGAGGTGCGCGTCTCAGGCGTCTGCGGCGGCTCGACGGCGTCGACGCTTCGGCTCAAGAGCAAGAACGGCGGTATCGAGTTGCGGTTCGAAGTCGAGGACGCGCGGCCGGGCTTCGCCTGGCGTGTCGTGCTCATCCAGGAGCGTCGGATCGTCTGGAAAAGCACGGTCAAGACGCGGGGCAGCGGCTCGTTCGAAGTGAGGCGGACCCTGCGAGATCTTCCGGGAGCCGACGTAATCACGGCGCGCGCGTGGGGCCCGCGTGGCCTCGTGTGCAGCACGACTGCAACGATCCCCGATTCGGAGTCACGCCGGTAGCTGCCGTGGAGCGCGTGGAGCGCGTGGAGCGCGTTATCCCTTTGTTGATCCGCGATTTGGCGCTATCAAAAGGGACAGGGGCGGCAGGACTCGAACCTGCAACCCTCGGTTTTGAAGACAAGCACTGATTGGCTCCAAGGCTGGGTTTACAGTCCATGCGCGCGCCAGTTGCGCGCGAGTTTCAGCGGTTTCCAGCGGTCTTGGGCGGAGAAGCCGAGAGCCTGTCGAGAAGTGGGAAACGGTGGTCGAGTGCTGGGGCCAGTTTGCCGGCGGCAACCGGCGCACGGGATCGGGCTCCGTTTGCCGCCGACGAGGCGCGGGTAGCCTCGACTCGACCACTCGAGGGAGGGGGAGGGGAACGATGGTGAAAGGGCCGCTTATTGGCGTCCTGCCGGTTCTCGTCACGCTCGCGCTCGTCGCGATCCCGAACGGCGGCGGCGCGGTACCGACGAACGTCGACGTGAGCCAACGCGTTGGGAACGAGTCGGAAGAGGCTATCGCCGTGAATCCGACGAATCCGCAGAACATTGTCGTCGTGACGAACATCCAGGAGGGCTTCTCCGGTCTCTTCGAGGGCGTCTCTTTCGACGGCGGCCAGACGTGGGCGCACAAGATCATCGCGGCCGGTGACGCGATCGGGGGCGGCGCCGACGGTCTCGGCGACTCGTGCTGCGATCCGAGTCTTAGCTTCGACCAGTACGGGAACCTCTTCCTCTCCTACCTCTACAACCTCGAGAACGTCGTCCCTGTGGCGCTCAGCACCGACGGCGGACTGACCTTCCACGTCATCGCGAACATCGCGAAGCCGCCGAAGCCGCCGGGGACCAAGGGCCCGTCGCGGCACGGCGAGTACCGCTACGTCGACCAGGAGACGATCGTGACCGGCGAGGGCATGGTCTGGGTCGTAGTCAGCGCCAGCGGCCCACTTGTGGCAACCGGGGCGCCAGTGTCGGGACTGGGCGAAGTCGGAAGCTTCATTCCGGCAGAGGTCATCCCGGGGACAAACAACTGCACGTACGGCGACATCGCAGTGGGCCCCGGCGGAAACGTGATGAACGTGTGCACCCTGACGCAGAGCGGGCAGGGCGGCGGCAAGCTCTTCGTGAACGTCGATCCGGACGGGCTCGGTCTCGCCGGCTTCGGTGACCGCGTCTTCGTCGAAGATACGCATGTGGGCGGGTTCGACTTCATCCCGCCGCAGATCGACCGCTCGATCGACGCTGAGCCGGGCCTCGCGTGGGACCGGACGACGGGCACGCATGGCGGGCGCGTCTACCTCTTCTACACGTTCGAGGAGAAGAACGAGAGCGACGACACGAACATCTACGTCCGATACTCGGACAACGACGGGTGGACCTGGAGCGCACCCAAGCGCGTCAACGACGACACCGGGACGAACAGCCAGTTCATGTCGAAGATCGCGCTCGATCCGACGACGGGCGAGGTCGCGGTGGTCTGGTACGACGCAAGGAACGATCTCGGAACCGGAGGTGCAGGCGACACCGACGGTGTTCCGAACGACGACGCGCAGTTCTGGGGCGCGTTCACGAGCAACGGGACGACGTTCACGCCGAACGTCCAGATCAGCGCCGGAACCTCGAACTCGCACGTCTCGGGTAATGGGATCGACTACGGCGACTACAGCGGTCTCGCCTTCTTCGGCGGCGTCGCGCACCCTGCCTGGTCTGACAACTCCAACAGCGCCGGGACGAACCCAGACGGAACGCTGAAGAAGCTCGATATCTACACGGCGTCGGTCGCAGGCTAGGACCCGTGCAGCGGCCTTATACGCGCGGATACGCGCGTGTGGGCCGACTGCCGGTCTTTCGCACTTGACGTCTCACTCGTGGAGGGGGCAGTGACACCCAGGAGCGCGCGCCAGTTGCGCTGACGGAAGGGACCTGCGGCTAGTCCTCCGGCTGGGGGGCACTCATCGTTGGCGGACCTGGGCGCTGGTTGCTCGTGTCTTCTCTGGGCGAATGCGGCATCCGTCGAGGATCGCGTCGACGGGTCGGGTGCCGAGTTTGCGGTCGAACGGGGGTCCGCTGAAGAACAGACGGAAGTAGATCGGGCCGATCAGGAGCTCTTGGATGAGCCGTGGGTCGGTGTCGGGGCGAAGGTCGCCTCGTTCGATGCCGGAGGCGAGCGCGCGCATACGCATGTGGTGGGGGTGCGAGGCAGTGGACTCGTAGCCTGCGCCTCTTCTACGCGGGAGACGATTCCGTAGGGTTTTCCCCCTTTCGTCGTCCCGGCTCCCTGCCTAGCCTCGGAAGCGATGACGGAGAGCGAGTCGACGAGGGAGTTCGTCGCCGAGTGCTTCTGGCCCGGCGTTGACGCCGCAGCCGTGCGCGCGCTCGACGAGCGCGCGGTGCGGACGGCGGACGACCTGACCCGCGGCGGCACACCCGTGCGGTACCTGGGCTCGCTCCTGATGCGCGAGGATGAGGTCGTCCTCTGCCTGTTCCAGGGCCCGGAGACTTCGGTACGGAAGGCTGCCGAGTTGGCCAGCGTCCCCTTCGAGCGCATCCTCGAAGCCTCCCGCTCTCCCTGGCCGCTCACCGACACCGCCTGAAGGAGGCCTCCGTGCGCTCACCCAGCCCGAACCGCATCGCCCTCACCGCCACGCTTGCCCTGACGGCCGTCGTGCTCGCCGCGGGCGCAGGCGCTACACCCACTGCTTGGTCGAGGATCAGCGGTCCCGTTCAACCGGGCGTCCAACTCGGCCTCGCCCGCACCGCAGATGGCGTCCTGCACGTGATCTGGAACCGCGGCTCCACACCGACCTCGATCTTCGAGACGCGCCTCGCTCCCACGGGCAAGACGGTGGGGACCTCGACCGTCGTGAACGGCTGGGACGGGAACGGCGGCCTCGCGCTGCTCGTCATGCCCGACAAGACGCTTCGCCTGTTTGCGGCCGGCGCGACGCGCCCCGGGTCGAGCGCGTACGGGATCAACACGCTCACGGCCCCGGCGGGTGGAGGAACGTGGACGCTCCAGCCCGGTGCGTACTGGGGAGGGGCCGTGGCGAACTCCGCCGCCTGGATCGGCGCCACGCTGACGAAGGACGGCCAGCCGGTGACGGCCTGGCGCGGTTTCGCCGCGCAAGGGCTCTCGCCTGCAGTGCCGCAGAACGCCTACCAGGCGGACATGGTCGCCTCGCAGCTCGCGACCGACGCCGCCACGGGCGGCGTCGTGCTCTCCGGCGTGACCATCGCCGGCAAGGGCGGCGTCTACGTCCAGCAGGTGCTGCCGAGCACGGGAGCGAAGGTCGTGCTGCCCCTCCCGAACGGGCAGAACGACTGGAACTCGTCTCTCAGCGGCCGGATCGGCGGACCGGGCGTCTACGTCGCCTACGCCGACTCGAAGGCGATCCGGCTCTACCGCTACGGCAGCGGCGCAAAGACGCTCGCCCGCGGTGCGTTCACGTCGGCGGCAGCCTGCACTGGCCCGGACGGACGGCTCTGGGTGGCCTGGGGGGACGGGTCGGACGGCCTGTACGTCACCCGTTCGAGCCGCGCTGTGGCAGCGTTCGAGCCCGTGCAGCGGCTGTCGCTCCCGCGCGGTACCGAGGGGCTGACGTTCCTCCAGTGTGAGGGCTCCCCCGGGCCGCTCGACCTCTTCGCGGACGTGGTCGTGGGCGTCGCGAACGGCTTCTGGCACGCCCACCTCCTGCCGCACTTCACGCTCAGTGCGCACGCCGTGAAGACGAAGGTGACGCTCTCGACTCGCGACGCCGGCGATCCGCTGCCTGGGGCCACGATCGTCGTCGCGGGCAAGCACTTGAAGACGGATGCGAAGGGCCAGGCCTCGCTGACGCTGCGCCGCGGCTCGTACCCGGCCCGAGCGGTCGCAGCAGGCTACGCTCCGGCCGCGGCGCGGGTCACGGTGCGGTGAGACCCTCGCGCGCGTCCAGCGCGCGTGAGAGCTGCGCCCGCGAGCGGATGCCGAGCTTGCGGTAGGTGCGGGCGAGGTTCGCCTCCACGGCCTTGCGCGTGACGAAGACCTCTCTCGCGATCGCCTGGTTCGTGAGCCCCGCTGCCGCGAGCCGGGCGACGCGCAGCTCGGTCTCGCTGAGGTCGCGCGGCGCTCGCCGGACGGCCACACGCAGCAGTTCGGCCCGTGTTCGCTCGGCCCACGGCCCGGCGCCCAGACGCTCGAAGATCGCCAGCGCGCCCTCCAGCGCGTCACGGGCTGCACGCTTCCGCTTCAGGCGGCGCAGCACCTGCCCGTGCACGAGCAGCGTGCGCGCCAGCTCGAAAGGCGTGGGCGAGCGCTCGTGCTCGCCGAGCGCTCGCTCGAGCGACCGTTCGGCATCCTCGAGATCGCCGGCCGCGGCCTGCACGAGCGCGCGGCACCGGGCGGAGACGGCGAGGCTCCAGGGAATCCGGGAACGCGCGGCCTGGCTCTCGAAGCGCGCGAGCATCGTCTCGGCCCGGTCGAGATCGCCAGCCGCAACCGCGGCCTCGACGGCGTCGCCGGCGACGCGCCAGACGGCAGGCTCGCGGAAGTCGACGCGCTCGAGCTCCGCCATCGCGTCGGACAGGTGGCCGTTCGCAGCCTCGGCGTCGCCGGTGGCCAGCTCGGCCAGGCCGAGGCAGCGTTTCCGGATCATGGCGATGATCGGCTCGCTCGGCGAAGAGCGATCGACAGTCTCCCGCACGAGCTCGAGCCGGCCGCGGTAGGCATCGACGAAGGCTCGCCACGGGTCGATGCCCTCCGAGTCCACGCCCAGCTGTTCGAAAGCGTCGCTCATACGCCCCGTCAGCCGCGCCGCGTCGTCCCATTCGCCGGCCCAGGTCTCGACTACGACGCTGTTCAGCAGGATGTTGGCCAGAGAGGACTCGTCGCCTTCGTCGCGCGCGGCCCGTTCGGCCTCAGCCAGACGCGCACGGGCTCCAGCCAGATCGTCGACGTAGCGAAGCCACTGGCCGAGCTTGAAGACCATCCTCGTGTCGACAGCGGCCGGGCGTGCAACCGCCTCGAGCGCGAGCGCACGCTCGGCAGCCGCGGCGTCGAAGCCCTCTCCCAGGAAGAGGTCGGCTCGTACCCGAGCGCCCAGCGCCGCGGCGATAAGCCCCGGATCGGCGTCGGGCAGCGTCTCCAGCACATCCAGCGCAGCCCGCGCTGCGGCGGCTGCCCGGCGGAGGTCGACCGTACCTGCGTACATGGCGATCGCCGCATGGCAGCGGGCCTGGAGCAGCTGATCGTGCGCGCAGAGCAGGGCCTCGTCCGCGAGCGCCACCGCCGCCGACTCGCCACTTCGCCAGTAGTCGATCTCGGCGAGCCTGAGCAGCGTGCGCGCGCGGAGATCTCCTGCCGCCACGTCCTGCGCGAGTTGCTCGAGCACCCGCCGCGCGCGCTCGAAGTCGCTCGCCAGGTACAGGTGTTCGGCGAGCTCGAGGCGCAGCTCGTTCACGGCAGGGCTGCCGCTCGGAACGAGCTGGAGCGCGAGCTCGGTCAGCTCGGCCGCGCTGTCGGGCGCCCCCCGCATGCGCGCATGACGAGCCGCCGTCTCCAGCGCGTGCACCACGCCCTCGTCCGGGCCTTCGCGAGCGAGCGCGAGATGACGCGCTCGCTCCTCCGGATCTGTGACGGCGCTGGCGAGCGCCCGATGCACGGCGCGCCGCCGGGTCAGCGAGGCGGAGGAGTAGACCGCCGAGGCGTAAAGCGGGTGAACGAACTCGACCCGTCCGTCGGCGCGAATCCGGACGAGGTCCGCTTCCTCTGCCGCCGCGAGCGCGCGCGCATCCACCGGCCGCAGGTCGGGCCTCGCCAGAGCAGCCGCGCGAAGCAGGGCGTCGCGCGTCTTCGCCGGCAGCGAGCGGATCCGTCCCGCGACCAGTGATTGCAGGCTGTCCGGCACCGGGAGCGCCGAGGCGTCGCGCGGACCGTCACTGCGGTCGAGCAGGCGCGCGATCTCGAGCGCGTACAGCGGGTTGCCGCCTGACGCCTGTGCAATCCGGACGAGAGTCGGTCTCGGGAAGCTATGCCCCAGCCCCTGGGCAACGACGCGGTGGAGCGCGGCCACCGAAAGCGGGCCGAGCTCCACGCGCTCGAGCCGACCTTCGCGCGCGATGCCGGCGATCAAGGTCCGCCCGGCGTCCTCCGAGCGCACCGAGACGATTGCTCGCACCGGCTCGTCGGCGAGCCGCCGCAACGCGAACTCGACGGCGGCCGCCGAGGGCGGGTCGAGCCACTGGAGGTCGTCGATAGCGAGCACGACGTCCGTGTCGAACGCGAGCGCTCGCAGCACCGAGAGCAGCGCCGTGCCGGCGAGTCTCCGCGCGGGCGGGCGAGCGGAGGCGGCGCGCAGGAGCGCAGCATCCAGGGCGTCGCGCTGTGGCTCCGGAATCGCTGCCAGGAGATCCCGCGAGAGGCTCGAGAGCAGGTCGGCGAGCCCGACGAACGAGAGCTTCGCTTCCGACTCTGCCGGCCGGGCAACGAGCACCGTCGCGCCGCCGGCGCGAGCGCGAGCAGCCGCTCCTGCCCAGAGCGTGGTCTTGCCGATGCCAGGCTCGCCGACGATCGCCAGCGCCTGGCCCAGCGCTCGATTGGCGAGGAACGCCTCCACCGCTGCGATCTCGGCGTCGCGCCCGACGACAGTCGACACAGCCAGAGGGTACTGGTGGCACCCTCGACCGGCAGGCACGTCGCGCCGTCCGTTATCGGAAGCCGGCTCAGCCGTCACCCCGAGCGTCTCGCGAACTTCGCCTCCATCGCCGCCTGGGAGAAACTGTCCAGCGCGAGCGCACCGTCCTGCGTTGACCCCGGCTTCGCCAGAACGTTCTCATCGAGGAAGGCGTTGATGGATCCCAGTACGCGGTCGGTGCCGCGCTCAGTTCTCGGAGTCCCTGTTCGGACGCCTGCGCGAGTAACTCCACCGGAGCCAAGTCGTCGCTCTCTGAATACACGAGGGGTAGGTGCCACGCATTCCGTCGTCTGATCGAGTTTTGGCAGGCTGCGTGTGCGATCGCCAGATCAGAGGCAGAGATTCATGCCCAGGTGCTCGACCCTGTTCGAGTCGCGGTTGCCGGCCTTGTCCCTCGCACGCACCACGAAGTAGTAGGACGCGTTGTCGGGCAGCAAGGGTGTCGTGAACGAGGTCGCACCGGCCGACGTCGTGTACGTCGGCTGGGAGAAGCTCTCGCCGCGAGGCGCGGTCGCCTGGTAGACGTCATAAACGATCCTGCTCTGCGGCGTAACGTCGTCGCCGGCTCGATCCCACTGCAGGTAATAGTGGCTGGAGCGCACTTCGCCGCCGACCGGCCCGGGGATGCAGGTGGTGGCACGCTTGAGGCCCGCGAACAACGGCGGCGTGCGGTCGCTCACCTGGACCAGCGAGGAGGTGGCGCGGCAGTTGTTGCGCTCGTTCGACTCGCGAATCCGCCTGCGGTCGTCGGCGCAGGCGAGCAGCCGGTAGGAGCCGGGCGCGATCGTGCTCGGGATCGTCACTGTCCTCGACCCGCGCGAACTTGCGCGCGGGCGCAGGCGTCCGACCGAGCGACCGCCGATTCGGACATGTGCCAGGTAGTAGCCCGTCGCCGAGGAGGGGGCAGTCGCCGCACCGCCGTTACGCACCGTATCTCTGACGCGCAGCGAGGGACCATGCTGGCTGAGCGAAACAACCGTCTCGACCAGGTCGGGGCGCACAGGAGTGCCGGCGAGGGCACTTCCCCCCATCAGTCCGATCATGACGACCCCGGCCGCGCAAGCGCCGACCATCGGGCCACAATAGCGCTCGCACGACGATACGAAGGCGAACAAACGGGGCCGGCCGCGGAGTCCAGAGACAAGAGCGATGATGCGCCGGTGACCTGCAGAAGTCACGCTTGAGATCTTGGCGCCCCATGCCAGTTCAGAGCGTGTCGCGTCTTGGTCACCGAGCCACACGGAAGCGGCGCGCGATCAACCCGACAAGACGTCATTGTGCGGTGCAGCCGGGAAGCATCGGCGGCTGAATCCGGCTATCGCAGCGAGTTCGCCCGCAGCCTGGCCGTCGACACGCCGCGAGGCGAGGGCCGCCGCGAAGAAGAGATACGAGCTAGCCCCTACCATCTCATTCCGCGAGAGCCGCACATACCACCAGCCCAATCGCCGGCGACGACGATGGGGTGGCCGTCGTCCGGCTCCTGCTCGCAGGAATGAGCGTGTCTGACGAAGTCGTCGGACGGGCATTCTTTAGCCATGTCCGAGACCCAGATCAAGGAGAAACGCGGAACTCTCCTCGCGATCCCGCGCACCGTGGAGCGCGCCGTGGAAGACCTGGTCGACCAGGCATTCGAGCGCCTGCTCTCGTCGGACGTCGAAGTCAAGACGGCTGCCGAAGCGAAGCGCCTGCTCGCGGGCAGCGAGGACACGGAGGAGATGACGGATGCGATTCAGCGATTCGTTGCCATCGCAACGCCGGTCGCTCGGATCGCGCTTCGTGGAGCACGGTTCACACGCGTTCCTTGGGTGCTGGTGGCGTCGTCCGCCGTGTCGATCGGACTGACGGTTCGAAACGGCGTCCGAGAGCTCCAGGCACTCGCCGCGCTGTTGGCATACCGTTTCGAGCAGGAGACAGGGTCGGCCCCCGATCCCGCGCTCCTTCGAAAGCTGACGGTCGAGCTCTATCTCAAGCCGCAACGGGCTCCCGAAGTCTCGGATCTCAGCCTGCCGCTCGCCCCGCTCGCTCGGCGCTGGATCGTGAGCGGCGCACTCGGTCGAAAGACTCGGAAGAAGACTGACAAGGCGCTGGACGCGGCGGAGCGTCTCGACCTTGCGCGCCGGAGGGCGGGGACCTGATGACGCCAAGTCAAGGGAGGGACCCGCGGCTAGTCCTGGGGCTTGGGGGGTGGGCACGTCTTGACGCCTCCAGACTCAGCTCGGTGGCTTCGCCGTGCTCGTCGGAGCGCCCGTTCCGCCTGCGCTCTCAGCCGCGGAAGCGATGAGGGGCGCTCGCCTCCACCGCCCTGATGGGCTCTGCATCTTCGGCGAGTCTCAGCCTGCCAAGCACGTTCAGCCGCCAGAGCTGGCGATTGCTCGCCAGCCTGAGCAACTCTCGCGTCTTCGCCACGCGAGGCATTAGTCGAGGGTACTTCCGAGCGTTGACGTTACGCATAACGGGCGCGTGCGTGGGATGGGGTCAGGCGGCGCGTATGCACAGGCCCGACCCACGCTCAGCGGATCCAGCATGACTTCTCGACGCAGGGGGAGGAGAAACGCTATGAATGAAGGGATTGAAGGTGGCCCCGGCAAGAAATTGAACCAACGCACGCGGTTTAGGAAACGCCGTGCACGACCGGCTGGATGGGCGCTTGAGAGGCTGACAACTGAGCGGCGACGAAGCGCCCTGCCGGCTAGTGCAGCTCGTGTGACACGGAGTGCCACGCGCCTGCCAGGTGGACCGTCGCCACCGCGAGGATCACGCCGGCGACGAGCGAGCCTGCGAGGAGCCAGCGGCGAAGCGACGAGCCTGGCACGTCGTTGTCACGGCGCCAGTCGGCCGAGGCGAGCCCCGGAACCCGAAGCGCGTGGCCGAGCACGTGTACCGCCATGGCGATGAACCACACGACGAAGCTCGCTTTGTGCAGGCCAACCAGCGAGCCGCTCCGCGGACCAAGGGTGATCAACGCCACACCGGTCGCGAACAGGGCGATCGTCGACAGCACGACGGCAGGGGCCAGCAGGCGTAGGGTGGGATGGGGCGGGCCCTCGATGCGGTAGGAGCGACTCCCGGTGTAGTAGCGAACAAACCGGTAGCCCGTGCTGCCGAGCTTGAGCAGGATCGGTGGGATCAGGAGCATGCCGATGAAGACGTGGACGGAGAGCAGCGGTCGGATGGCGAGGATGGTCACGCCCTCCGCCGCCAGGAGCGCGAGCAGCACGGCCGCGGTCGATCCGGTCAGGCGCCGGTTGCCGGTCGTGCCGCCGGTCCGCGCCACGAGTCGCGCCCGGAGCGCGGCGCGCTCGAGCGGTTTCGCCGTGTCGAGGTCGACCATCGAGACGCAATGGCAGCGGATCGTCGATGAGAGGACGATGAGACGGGTCACGGGACTCCGGACCGCACCGGAGGCCACAATGGCGCGTGATGCGGCTGCTGATCGTCGAGGACGAGCCCAAGCTCGCCGGGCTGCTCCGCCGGGGCCTGCAAGAGGAAGGACACGCTGCGGACGTGGCGGCTCGCGGCGAGGACGCGCTCTGGATGGCGCGCGCGCGCCCATACGACGCAATCGTGCTCGATGTCATGCTTCCCGATCTCGACGGGTTCGCGGTCTGCCGCTCGCTCCGGGACGCCGAGATCTGGACGCCGGTCCTCTTCCTGACGGCCCGCGATGCGCTCGACGACCGTGTCGGCGGGCTCGACGCCGGCGGCGACGACTATCTCGTCAAGCCCTTCTCGTTTCCCGAGCTCCTCGCCCGGCTCCGTGCGGTGACGAGGCGCGGCCCGGTCGAGAGGCCGACGATCCTCGAGGTCGGATCGCTGCGGCTGGATCCGGCCGCACGCCGCGTCATGGCGGCGTGAGACGGAGCTGCTGCTGTCCGCGAAGGAGTTCGCCCTCCTCGAGGCATTCATGCGCCGCCCCGATCAGGCGCTGTCCCGCAATGCGCTCCTCGAAGCGGCGTGGGACATGGCTTACGAGAATCGGTCGAACGTCATCGACGTGTACGTCCGCTACCTGCGGGAGAAGATCGACCGGCCGTTCGGCTGCGGGTCGCTGGAGACGATTCGCGGCGTCGGCTACCGGCTGAGCTCCGAGCGATGCTGAGTGCTCTGCCCATCCGCGTCCGCCTCGCCGCCGGGTTCGCGGTCGCCATGGCTGCGGTTCTCGTCGGGCTCGGCATCTTCGTCTACTTCCGCGTCGACAGCGCGCTGCTCGGCTCGGTCGACGAGGGCCTTCGAGCGCAGGCGGAAGATTCGTCGCAACACGTGCAGCGGCGGCTCCCTGATCGACCCGGACGTCGCGGAGTCAGGCACCATCGTCGAGGTGCTCGACGCGAACGGACGCGTGCTCCGCTCCGCGCCGACGGGCCTGCCTCCGCTCATCGATCGCGGGACGCTGAGCCATGCCCGGACAGCGCAGGGTGATCGTGACCGTGTCCCGCGGCCCGGGCGAGTCGAACGACTGGCGGGCGCTGGCGGAGCCAGTCAGCGGTGGGGTGCTGGTGGTCGCCCGATCGCTTCGCCAGCGCGAGGAGACACTCCACCACGTCTTCCGCGTGCTGCTGATCGCCGGCCCGCTGGGGCTGCTGCTCGCGACGATGGGTGGCTACCTGCTCGCCGCCGCGGCATTGCGTCCCGTCGAGTCGATGCGCAGGCGCGCGAGCGTGATCTCGGCGGAGACTGTCGCCGCCCGACTGCCGGTTCCGCGCGCCCGCGACGAGATCCGACGTCTCGCCGAGACGCTCAACGAGATGCTGACCCGCCTCGAGGCGTCCTTCGCGCACGAACGTCGCTTTGTCGCCGATGCCAGTCACGAGCTGCGCACGCCGCTCGCGATGCTGAAGACCGAGCTCGAGCTGGCGCTTCGCCGCGAGCGAACGGAGGACGAGTTGCACGCCGCGATCGAGTCGGCCGCCGTCGAGACGGACAGGCTGATCCGCATTGCAGAGGATCTGCTCCTGATCGCCCGTCTCGATCACGCGGAACTGCCGCCCGGTCGCGAGCGCATCGACGTCGCCGACCTGGCGAACGGTGTTGCCGCCCGATACGCGGCAAAGCCGGGGTCGACCGGCCGGCGCGTCGAGGTCGACGTCCAGGCGGGCACCGAGGTCGAGGCGGATCGCCTGCAGCTCGAGCGGGCGCTGGGGAACCTGCTCGAGAACGCCTTTCGGCATGGGGATGGCACGGTGACCCTGCGCGCGCGCGGCGACAACGGGGTCGTCGAGTTCCACGTGACCGACGAGGGGCCAGGGTTCCCTGACAGAGTTCGCCGATCGTGCGTTCGAGCGGTTCAGCAGCGCCGACGAGGCGACGGGGAGGGGAGGGCACCGGCCTCGGGCTCGCGATCGTCGACGCGGTCGCGCACGCCCATGGCGGAACTGCAGGGCTGACACCGCAGGAGCGCGGGGCGGACGTCTGGCTACGGATCCCGGCCGGCAAAGAGGGCTAGTCGTCTCATCGTGCTCTCATCTCCTCCGGCGTAGCGTTGCCGGGGTGAAGGGGCGCGAGCAACGTCACGCGCGTGCGCGAGCGCCAGGCCGCGCGCCTCTCTCGGCTCAAGCGGAGGATCGTCTTCGCATCGACGCTTTGCTTCGCCACGTTGTTCGGGCTGGCGGCGCAGCATGCGGCAGGCTCGAGCAAGCGCCGCGCCGTCGCGTCGACCCGGCGAGCGCCGCGCGTGGCGCCGTCCAGGGTCCACTTCTTCGACGAACAAGGCGCCGGCTACGCATTCGCCGATCCGCAAACGCCTCCCGACTTCGGGCCGCCCACCGCGAACCCCGCAACCGTAGCCCCGCCGCCCGTCGCGCAGACCAGTGTCTCCTGATCTCGGCGGTGCGCCGGGAATGCATGCCCACGGCTTCCGGGCCATGGGCACGGACGTTCGTGTGCTCGCCCCGGCGGCCTCCGCGGAGGCGTGCGCCGTCGTCGAGAGCCTCTTCGCCGAGCTGGGAAGCAGTGCTGAGCCGCTTCCGGCCCGAGAGCGACCTCTCCCGGGCGAACGCGGGCGCCGGACAGCCGGTGCAGGTCGATCGACTGCTCCTGGACGTCACGGCCGCAGCGCTCGCGGCAGCCCGGGCGACGCGCGGCCTCTTCGATCCCACGCTCGAGCACGAGCTGGTGCGCATCGGCTACGACCGATCCTTCGAGCACGTCGACGCATCGTGCCCGTCGGCCGACAAGCCGCGTCCAGGGGGCTCGTGGAACGCGGTGGAGATCGATCGCGAGCGCTCGACCGTCACCGTTCCGCCGGGCTGTGGCCTCGACCTCGGTGGCATCGCCAAGGGGATGGCCGTCGACGCTGCGCTCGACCGGCTCGCAGCGGAGGGGGTAGATACGGCTCTCGTCAGCGCCGGCGGCGACCTCGCCGTCCGCGGGCAGCTGCCCGGAGCGCCGCCCTGGACGATCCGAGTCGGTGACGAGGCCGGCGGCTTCGTGGTGCCGCTGCTTCGCGGCGCGCTCGCCACCTCGGGAACGACAAAGCGCCGCTGGCGTCAGGGAGCGCTGCACCGTCACCACGTCGTCGACCCCCGCACCGGTGAGCCCAGCCGCAGCGGGCTGCAGCAGGTCACCGTGGCGGCTGCGACCTGTCGTGCCGCCGAGGCCGCGGCGACCGCCGTGCTGGTGGCCGGGCCGGTGCTCGGTCGACGCCTGGTCGAGGCCTGGGGTCTCGCCGGCCTGCTCGTCGATGATTCCGGCCGGACGGTGGCAGCCGGACGCTGGCCTCGACTCGAGGTGACGAGGGCAGCGTGACGAGCTGGTCCGCCGTTACGTGGGACACGGCACGAGCCGGCGGCTTCGCCGCCTATGCGCTGCTGACGCTGGCCGTCGTGATCGGTCTGATCCTGCGCAATCGCCTGAGCTCCGAGCGCTGGCCCCGCGTGATCACGTACGAGCTCCACGGGTACGTCTCGCTGCTCGCCCTCGTCTTTCTCTCCATCCACGTCCTTGCCGTCGCCGTCGACCCGTTCACCCACTTCGGTCTCGGCGAGCTGATCGTGCCGTTCGCTTCCCACTACCGGCCGCTCTGGATGGGGCTTGGCATCGTCGCCGTCTACCTCCTGCTCGCGGTCTGGGTGACGACGCTCCTGCGAAAGCGGATCGGGCACCAGGCATGGCGCCGGGTGCACGGCCTAGCGTTCGCCGTCTACGCCGCGGCGACCGTGCACGGGCTCGGCGCGGGCAGTGACACGCGCACTTCCTGGGGGACGGCGGTCTACGTGGTCAGCGTCCTGCTGGTCGTCGGGCTCTCGACGCGCAGGCTGCTCGTCCCTGCCGGCTCCGGCGGCCGCCCCCGTCCGGTCCTGGCGGCGGCGGCAGGTACCGCCGCGGTCGCCGTCGGGGCTTGGGCCCTCGCGGGTCCCTACGCCGCAGGCTGGGGGAAGCACGTCCGCACG
This sequence comes from uncultured Actinomycetes bacterium, assembly GCA_963711315.1. GTDB lineage: Bacteria > Actinomycetota > Thermoleophilia > Gaiellales > Gaiellaceae > PALSA-612. The sequence goes on along the minus strand of CAVQDQ010000003.1, from coordinate 13,685 downwards.
GTGCAGACCGTGGCCGCCGCACCCGTGGACGAACCGCGCGGTCGTCCGGGCGCACCTGCCCTCGCCGATCGTCCACCTGCCCTTCCGTGCGCGCTTCGCCGGGCGGGTGCTCGTCGCACCGGCGAACGAGACGGGGCGGATCACGGTTCGCATCGACGGGGCGCTCGCCGGCTCGACCCGGGATCACCTCGAGATCCTGCTGCACGGCGTCCCCCTCGAGGACGGCGGGGTCTTGATGGAGCAGAGCCGGGTCAGGATGGGAACGACGACTCCGCTGTATCAGGGCACCGTGACCGGCCTGCGCGGCTCCCGAATCACCGCCGTCGTCCACTCTGCGAGGCAGCACGTACAGCTCGGGATCAGCCTGCGGCTCTCGTCGGACGGCAGGGCCACCGGCAGCGTGCGCGGCACGAGCGTCGCGTCCGGCCAGGCGTGAGCGCCCTTCGAGGGATCCTCCTCTGCGCTCGGACTCGTCGCGCTCGCCGCCGGGCTGCGGCGGGAGCCGCTCGTCTGCCCCTGCGACGACGCAATCGTCGAGACCCGCTCCGGCCGCGACCCTGCCGGCGACGGTCGCGCACCGCGCCCGGCGAGTCTCTCCGCTCCGCCTTCCGGTCACCCACTCCCGCATCCTGCCCGGGTACCTGCTCGTCGCGGATCGCAACAACGACCGCGTGCTTCTGCTCTCCCCTGACAAGCGGATCGTCTGGCGCATGGACGGGCTGCCTCAGCCAGACGATGCCTTCTTCACGCCCGGCTACGGGAGCGTGATCACGAACGAGGAATTCGACGACACCCTCACCGAGGTCTCACTGCGGCGGCGGGCCGTCATCTGGCGGTACGGGCACGCGTCGATGCCCGGGAGAGGCGCCGGCTACCTCGACTCGCCGGACGACGCCTACCGTCTGCCCGGCGGCGTCACCACCGTCGCCGACATCCGCAACTGCCGGATCGTGCAGCTGCGCCGAGACGGCAGCGTGCTTCGCATCCTCGGCGGCACTTGTGCCCACGACCCGCCTCGCGGCTTCGCCAGCCCGAACGGTGACACGCCGCTTCCGGACGGCGGCCTGCTCGTCACGGAGATCGGCGGCTGGATCGACCGCCTCGACCGCGCCGGTCGGCTCGTCTGGTCCGTGCGCTCGCCGGTGTCGTATCCCTCGGACGCGCAGCTTCTGCCCGACGGCCGCATCCTCGTCTGCAGCTTCACGACGCCCGGCCGCGTCGTGGAGATGACCAGGGACGAGCCGCGTCGTCTGGTCGTTCGGCTCCACCGAGCGGCGTCGATCGTCTCGACCGGCCGTCGCTCGCGATCAGGCTTCCGAACGGGCTGATCGCCATCAACGACGACTGGCGCCACCGGGTGATTCTCGTCGACCCCGCCTCGAAGCGCATCGTCTGGCAGTACGGCCACACGGACATCGCCTCGGCGGCTCCCGGCTACCTCAGCAAGCCGGACGGCATGGACTTCCTTCCAGCGAGTGCCGGATCCGCTCCGGTCGGGCGAGCTGTACGCCGAGCCGCTCCCGCCTCGCCGACCTCGCGAGGGTGGCGGCCGCCTGACCCGGATCGGCACCCTGCCCCAGACGATCTCCCGGGCGGCCGTCGTCAGCCTCGCCGACGGTCGGATCGTCGTGCTCGGCGGGCTGGCTAACGGGTCGTCTTCGCGAGCCGTGTTCGCAGGTCCGCCTGACCACCTGCGGTCCGTGGCGCCTGCTCCCTGCACCCACGCACGACGCGGCGGCTGTCTACCACGGCGGTCGAGTCGAGCTGTTCGGGGGTGGAACGGCAGTGCTCCGTCCCCGACGTCACCCGGATCGACCCCGCCTCCTGGGATGCGCATTCCGTGCACCGTCTCGACGAGCCGCTCTCCGATCTCGGGGCGGCATCCGTCTTCGGTCGGATCTACCTCGTCGGCGGATTCACCGGGACGCGGCTTTGCGACTGCCGTGCTGCGGGTTGGTCCCGCAACCGGACGACCGTGGTCGCCCGGCTCCCGGCCGGGCTCAGATATGCGGGTGTTGCGTCCTTCGGCGGGCGCATTTACGTCGCCGGCGGGTTAACGCCGCAGCGGCCCGTCGGCGGCGATCTACCGTGTCGACGTCCGGAACGGTCATGTTGCGAGGATCGGGTCGCTGCCGCACCCAGTAGCGCACGCGCCTCTCGTCGCCGCACGCGGTCGTCTCTGGCTTATTGGCGGTGACCGATCTCGAGACGTCCTCCGTATCGATCCGCGCTCCGGCTCCGTCGCTTCTGCGGCCCGTTTCCCCGCAGGACTTGGCGAACGCTGCCGCCACGGCGCTTCCCGACGGCCGGGTCGTCGTGGTCGGCGGCGACGGCAGCGAGTGGTGTGGTCGATCGGTCGCTAGTCAGGCTCCCGTGCCAGTGAAACGGCATGCCCGGCACGAATCGAACATGCGCACGCGGTTTAGGAAACGCTGTTACCACAACTCCTCGGGACCACGATAAGCGCCACAAGCCGACGATACTGCCTGCCCCCCAACGGCGTTCGCCGCCCGTGCTGCACTCCCCAAAATGAGTTCGCGATCGTTCTATATCTATCTGCCTTCATCTCGGCTGTGTCGTCTTGTGGTGGAAAGGCGACACGATGCCCGCAGGTGGCGCGCCTGAGGTTCGCTCTGGCCGTGGTGTGCATCCTGAGCCCGATGTTGTGCAAGCGCGGACGGCGACCCGCTCAACGCACCGGAAAGCCAGGAGCGATGCGCTCGCGCCGCCACCGACGGCCAAAGCCAGCGACGCCGCCACGAACATCCCGACGTAACTGATTCGACGCACTCAACCAAAGTGTCGGACTTGGCGGAAGGGCGACAAAGCTGGCCTCCGCCCAGCTCGCCATCAGCGCTCTACGGCATCGAGGCGCCACTCCCCCGGGATTCCCTTCAGCTCTTCGGCCCGTGCTCCCGGAAGCCGATGCCGGAGCCGGCGACGAGATCCTTGACCGTGCTTGAGACGAGTACCTCCCCGGGCGCCGCCAGCGAGGCGATGCGCGCCCCGGTGTGCACGGCGATTCCCGCGACCTTCCCATCGACGAGTTCGCACTCTCCCGGTGTGCAATCCGGCCCGCACCTCGAGTCCGAGCTCGCGCATCGACTCGACGATGGCGCAGGCACACCGGATCGCCCGTGCCGGCCCGTCGAAACAGGCGAAGAAGCCATCGCCTGCGGCGTCCATCTCCCGGCCGCGGAAGCGCGCGAGCTGGCTGCGCACGACCGTATGGTGGTTCTCGAGCAGCTCACGCCAGGCGCGATCGCCGAGCGAGGCAGCACGCTCACTCGAGCCGACAATGTCGGTGAAAAGCACGGTCGAGAGGACGCGCTCCGGTTCGGGCTCCTCCCATCCCCCTCCCTGCCAGATCCCGGTCAAGAACCGCTCGATCTCTCCGACGATCGCTTCGCTGTCTCCCACCCAGGGAAGGTGATCTCGCCAGGAGAGCTCGACGTAGACGGGCGCCTGGGATCTGGTCTGCCGCAACCCGCGCGTTCCCTGACGTCACAGTTACGGTCGCCGACGCGGTGAACGATCAGCGTCGGTACGTGGATCGAGGGCAGGATCGTCCGAGCGTCGGTCTCCAAGTTCATTTTCTCGAGGTGACGGCCGCCGCCGGGCTCGCGCCGAGTCGCAGCCTGGTTGCATACCAGCGGCGGAAGTCCTCGTCATCCGCCTTGGATGGCGCGTCCGTCCCGAGCAACTCGTCGCAGTACTCGGGTGTGCCCCAGCGTCTCGCCCTCTCTTCGAGCTGCTGCTCGGCGAGTCAGCTTGCCGGTACGTCTCGCTCCAGTACAGCCAGTCCGGCGACAGGAATGTCCCGTAGAGAACGAGTGCCGGCGTTCGCTCCGGATACGTGGCCGCGAACAGCGCGGCCATTGCCGCGCCCTCCGAGTATCCGAGGACGGCAGCCCGCTCCGAGCCGACGGCATCCATGATCGCTCGAATGTCGTCCATCCTTGTCTCGAGATCCGGGACGCCGCTGACCCGATCGGAAACCCCGGTTCCGCGCTTGTCGAAAATGATCAGGCGGCAGAACGACGCAAGCCGACCGTAAAAGTGTTCCAGCGTCGGCTCTTCCCAGCCGTACTCGACATTGAGACGAAGCCCGGCGCGAAGACGAGATCAAACGGCCCATCACCGAAAACTTGATAAGCGAGCGAAACGTCGCCGCTGTGGGCATAACGCGTTTCCGGCCGCACCGGCACAGTGTCGCGCGTCACCCGGATCGGCGCCAATCGAGGCCGCCAGGCATCTCAGCCATTCGCTTCTTCTGGCGCCCGGAAGCCCAGCGCGTCGCGAAATGCTCGGTCTGGAGCCGACTCGCCCGACGAATCGCGCTGGTCGGTCGGGCCACGCTTCGCCTGGAATCGCGACTGTATTTCCCCCGTCGCGCGCCGACAAAGCAAACCGTGACTCTTCGGGGGGAGGAGAGGTCTGCGGTTCGAGACCGTCACCGCCCACTTCGAAAGCTCAGGGTAACCCGCATGTAGGCGACAGGCGTTCGCCACGTCGACCTCCCCGGCCTGACACACGTTGAGGTCGTTGCGCGGTCCAGTCGCCGCCGAGCTTGGCACCGACCACGGCGCCCCCAACACGCGCTGGTGTCAGCGTCGTGTCAGCGAACCCCCGTCCGGCCGAGTCGTCCTCCGGCTCACCAAGTAGGTGCTCACCCCCACCCCTCCGCGATGATCAGACGATCGGGGCCTGTTCGGCGGGGGACACCGCGAAGAGAACCGGCGTGAGGGCGAGCTTGATGGTGTCCGCGACTGACAGCGCTTCACCCGCAAGAACTGCCGCCTCGAAAAATTCCTCGCCCAGCGCTGCACGAGCCTGTCTCTCCAGTGGTTCACGCACGACATGTAGCCGACCCCGGGTGATGCCCTCGTCGCGGTTGTGCTTCATCGCAGCCGCGATCAGCTCATGCCTTGGCGGGGCTCTCCACCGGCACATGCCGAGAAGCCGATGACCATCAACCCCCCGGCACCATGAAGCGTTCCGCCAGTCTCGATCATCGGCATGTCGCGTAGCGAGCGTTGGGCGGTGGTGATGCTTTTCGCGTACTCGCCGAGCGCGAACAGCGAGCCCGCTAGCGCCGAGAGGGACGCAGCCCGTTCTAGCGACGACGAGTCGGACTTTTCGGTCTCGTATTTCAAGCCTGCTTCCGCGAGTGCATAGGCCCGCTCTGCCGCCTGGCGGTCTCCGTCCACAACAGCGCGGGAAAAGAGCGGGTTGAAGAGGTAGCTCTTGCCCATCATGGCGATGTCGTCGTCGCCGATCGCCTCGCCGATCGCGGTCACTCTCTCCGCGAGAGCCGCGGCCAGAGCGTATTCACCGGCCTTGTCCTCGACTTCGGATCGCCACCTAAGCGCGTCGGCAAGACCGCGTTGGTCGCAGAGCTCGTCGAACAACGCCTCCGCTTCGGAGAGCAGCTGTCGCGCCTGGCTGAGCTCTCCCAACAGGGACGCGCCGTATGACGCCCGGACGAGTGCATACGCACGGTCTTCCTTCGTCGCTCCGGGGATGGCGGGACCCGCGAGAGCCGCGTACCAGTCCGCCACCGGCATGCCCGCGAGCCACGGGGCACGACCCATGCGGCGAACGAAGAGAACGGCCCTCGCGCCGTCTCCGGCGTCGAGGGTTCGTGAGTGGGCGGCACGAAAGTTCGCCTGATCCGCGATGAAGCGTTCGCGTTGCTCGTCGGTGGTCGGCGTCCAATCGGAGCACAGAAGCTCGGCTGCCGACGTGAGAAAGAACGCAGTGTGTCGCTCGCCCGCGTCATCGGCTTCGTCGCGGCGCATGGGCTCCTGATGCGAACTCGCGGATCGTCTCCAGCATCGAGTAACGCTCGCTCGTGAAGCGGAGAAGCTTTTCTCCACGAGCGAATGCAGCGTGTCGAGGTCGGCCTCAGCCACCTCTTCTGCCGGTTCCAGCGTGCAGCCACCAGCGAAGACCGAGAGGGCTCGAGACACGCTGCTCCTCGGCTGAGAGCAGGTCGTAGCTCCACGCGATCGTTGCCCGGAGTGTCCGCTGACGTACCTCGGCGTCTCTGCCGCCTCTCAGCAGGTCAAGTTGCTGGGAGAGGCGCTGCAGGATCTGCGCAACCGAAAGTGCCCTCGTGCGGGCGGCCGCGAGTTCGACGGCGAGCGGGAAGTCATCGAGCCGTGGACAGAGCTCCGCGATCTCGTCCGAGGGCTCCAGCCCGGAACGCTCGCAGAAGAGTGTGACCGCCTCCGACGAGGCAAGTGGAGGCACTGAGTACTCGACCTCGCCCTGCACGCGCAGAAGCTCGCGGCTCGTGCAGAGGAGGGTGAGGTTGGGGCAGGCCCGCACGAGCCCTGATAACGCGGGCGCAGCCCCGATCACCTGCTCCAAGTTGTCGAGAAGGAGAAGCATCTCTCGATCGGCGATGTGTTCCGCGAGCCGTCGCGTGCGCCGAGCGTCTGGGCGATCGTCTCCGTGACGAGAGACGGCTCGCGCACGCTGGCCAGTCCGACCCAGAAGACGCCCGCCTTGTACGAAGGAACGAGCGTCGCAGCAGCCTCGACGGCGAGACGTGTCTTGCCGGAGCCGCCCGGCCCAGTGAGGGTGAGGAGCCGCGCCCCTCGCTCGAACCTGCGAGCACCTCGGCGAGCTCACGCTCCCTACCGACGACGAGCTCGCAGGGTGCGGAAGGTTCGTGTTGGAGATCGTCTTGAGCGGAGGGAAGCGCTCTCTCGCCGAGTGGTAGATCGGAACTGCCCCCTCGATGTCCTTCAGGCGGTGCTCCCCAGATCGGTGAACGACAGACCATCCACGAGTCTCGCGTCGCCCCCGAGAGGACGACCTGACCTCCGTGCGCCGACGCCCCGACCCGTGCCGCGAAGTGCACGTCGTCTCCGACGTAGCCCTCGTCGGTGACGAGCGGAGTACCCGTGTGCAGGCCCATACGGACTCGGATCGGGCCGGTCGCGAGTTCCTCGGTTAGGCTCCGGCAGCGGCCACCGCTCCTGGGCGCAGCCGGGAATGCGAAGAAGAAGGCGTCACCCTGCGTGTCCACTTCGACGCCGCCCTTCGCACGCACGCCTCGCGGACGACGCGGCGATGCTCGGCTAGCGCGTCCGCGTATGCCTCTGCGCCGAACTCGCGCAGAAGGCTAGTCGATCCCTCAACGTCAGTGAAGAGGAACGTGACGGTGCCAGTCGGGAGATCGGATCGCATGCCGTGTGATCATCCGCCGGGAGCGATCTGCCGTCCAGTACCCCACCCTTCCCCTTCACGAAGCGCTCGGGAGCGGGGCCTACTTCCGGGGTACTCGATAGCCAGGTCTGGCGACGGTTCTGGTCAACCTGCTGGTCAACTTCCAACGTCGCGTGCGGTGTTGTCCTGTAGCGCGGCGCTGCGTAACCGCTGGATCTGTCACGCGCAGTAGCGTCTAGATCGGCCGTGAGCCTCCTTTGCAAGCCGGAGGTCGCCGGTTCGATCCCGGCACGCTCCACCTGACACGCCGAAGGTCGGCCGGTTCGATCCCGGCACGCTCCATACCCTATGTCTTGCAGGGAAGACGTGAACAGGAAACGCGTCAGGTACGAACCCCGCACCGCGCCGTACGCGCCGAGGGCGTCCCCCTGCTCGTGCCGGCACCGCCCGCCGGAGCTGTTTCCGAGCGCCATGCTCCTTCGCCGCCGACCTCATCGCGTGGCTACGTGAGTCGAGCGAGAACGATTATCAGGGACCGGGGTTCTTCGGGCGAGCGGCGGCCAACCGAAACAGAGGTCTCGCGCCATGTCAGCGCGCTTCCACCGCCGCGCGGGCGATGCGCTGGTGATCGTAGCTGGTCGCGTTCCCCATGACGACCACGCCGGCTTCGAGGCTTCGGGGAGGAGCCGCATCATGTTGAAGAAGCCGCCGCCTCCCCCGAGTTGCTCGAGGTAGGGCGTCCCGATGTCGCGGTCGCGGTAACGATGAGAACCAGCCCAGGCCGACCTCTAGCTTCCGCCCTCGGGCCGTGATCGTCTGCATCGCCTGGACGCCGGCAGCGGAGAGCACTCGTCCGCCACCCACGGCGCCTCTGCTCGTATGCAGGGCAAGGAAACGGGCGGCGTCCTCGACCGAGCCGAGCAAGCCGCCGTAGGCCGGGCCGTCGACGTAGAAGCGGTTGAAGGAGTCAGAAGAAGCGGCCGGCGGGCTTGCCGAGAATGCCCTTGGGGAGCATGATCCGGTAAAGGGGGGTCAGCGGGCTACAGCGCAACTGGTCGCCGGTTGCTGCCTCGTGGGTGAGGTCGTCGCGGTAGACAAAGTCGGTTCGCGTCATGCGGAGCGGCGCGAGCAGGTTCTCGCGTACTATCCTCGTAGCGCTCACCGCTCGCGGCCGCGATGGCCTCGCCGAGAACCAGTAACCCCGGTTCGAGTCGCTGGCCCTGGCCCGGGCGTGCCGAGGTCCTGGTCGATCCGCTCCCGGAGGCGCAGGGTCATCGGCGTGCGCGGGCCCAAACCAGAAGCGGCCAAGTTGCCCGGGAGCGTGATCTCATCGACTTCCTCGAGCCACGAGCGACCGGTGTGGAGTCACTCAGGTGGTCGACGTCCATGTCCAATACGAGGTCGAAGTTTGAACCGACATTCGCGGCCCGCCAGAGCCGTCACGTCGCCTTCCTTGAATGTCACGTCAACATCTGCTTGTTTTGCCCGATGACGCGCCGCGCGTTCAATGGCTCTCGGTACCAGATCGATTCCGACGACCTGCCGGCCCCCCGTTCGGCCAATCGCACCGACCGTCGGCCCGTGCCGCATCCAAGATCAAGCGCAGATCCGAGGGGTACCGCGCAGGTCTCTTCGGCTCGTGCGAGCAACTGGTCGAACTGGGGGATCATCGTCGCGGCGTCCGACTCCCACGGCGTAAAGCCGACCCGGTCGCGAAGCGATACCAGCGACTCACGATGCTCAAGCCGACCCGAGCGGGATGAGCCCCCGCTCGCTGACGCGCGTCAAGGTGCCGGGGGTCAACCCCCCTCATCCCGGCCAGACGACCGCGGCGGGGACACTCGCCGCAAGAAAGCCGGATTGACATCGCTCTTGCGAAGTGCGCTCGAGCTAGCCGAGGCTTGACCCGTTTGTCGCGTTCTGCGGGAAGTGCGACAAGCCTGGTACCTCGTCGGCGGCCCCTCCTCAAGACCAGTCCACGGCAAACACGGAATGCGACTGATCGGCCTTCGCGTCCTTGTACGGCGACATGGCTGACGGCTGGTCGTTCGTCGTATGGAGACGCGCGCTTACCGTCACGGTTGCGTCGCCTCATCTCGAAAGCGCGAACGCTGGACAGGCTCCGGATAGCCTTGCGCGATGCGTGCGCTCCTGACCTGCAGACCGTTGGCGGGTCACTATCGGCCGATGCTGCCACTCGCACGTGCCCTGGCCGAGGCGGGACATGACGTCGCGTTCGCGTCGGGCGAGCCCGTCACCGGCGAAGCGGAAGCGGAAGGCTTCACGGCATTTCGCGTCGGTCTCGCCTCGGACTCCTTGGAGCCGCTGGCTCGCCGCGTTCGAGATCTCGCTGCTTCGCTTCCTCCTTCGCAAGTCCGCCCCCTCCTCTTCACCGAGCTCTTCGTCCGCGTCGAGCTGGAGCCGCGTGCGAATGACCTGTTCAAAATCGTTGAGCAATGGGCGCCGCACGTTGTCGTCCACGACGTCGCGGAGTTCGCCGCACCGCTCGTCGCGACCATGGTCGGCATCCCGTATGTGGAGCACAGCTACGGACCCGCCATACAGAACGACGTCATCCGTGCCGCCGGCAACGCCGCAGCCCCCTTCTGGACCTCACACGGCCTCGCGCCGCACCCCCTCGCTGGCCTCTACCGCTACTTGTACCTCGACGTGTGCCCACCCAGCCTCCAGGTACCCGAGGCGGTTCCGGGCGCAGTGCAGGGCATTCGTACGATCGAGACGCAGCCACCGGAGACGCAGCTCCCGTGGCTGGATGCGCTGCGCGGCCTGCCGATCGTCTACGTCACGCTCGGCACCGTCTACAACCGAGACCTCGGCGTTTTCAGAACGCTGCTCGACGGCCTCCACGACGAAGCGTTGAACCTTGTCGTCACGGTAGGCAAGCAAAACGACCCCGCTATGCTCGGTCGGCAACCGTCGAACATCCACGTGCACCAGTACATCCCGCAAGAGCTGCTGCTCCCTCACTGCGCCGCTGTCGTAACCCACGGTGGCGCCGGCTCGACACTTGGTGCACTCGCATTCGGCCTGCCGCTCCTCGTCGTCCCCCAAGGCGCCGATCATTTCTACAACGCCGAACGCGTCGTTGCCGCAGGCGCCGGAGTTCAGCTCATGCCTGATCGCCTCACCGCCGACTCAGCTCGCGACGCCGTTCGCATGCTCCTGCACGACGACACATTCCAAGGCGCGGCTCACCGCATCAAGAACGAGTTGGACGCAATGCCCGACCCACATCAGGCCGTCGAGACACTCGAACAACTCGCCGGCCGCGAACTCGTGCAGCATGGAAGCTGACTCCCCTGGCGACCGCTGGCAAGAGGACGCCGGCCGACAGTTCCCAACGCCATCGCGCCTCGGACGTCGATGGTCGAACCGAACGACTCTACGCGGAAGCAGCGTGGTGCCCGTGGCTTGGGCGAGCGTGCTCTCGCTCGAACCTTCCGTCGTCCAGAAGCGTGCCCTGCGTGTCGCGTTTTGCGGGAACGACGACAGGCTGTCCGGTGCCGGCCTATTCAAGCCTGAGAAATCAGTTGACGATTGTAGGCTTTCTAATCCGCGTTCTTTTGACACACGCTTCCTAGTTGCCTGGCCCGCCGACCTCGAGCCTCACAGCGCTCGGCTCGCCTCCTGGTTCCTTCCGTTCGTGCTCCCCCTGTCGCCACTCCGCCCAGACCGGCGCGAAGACGGCGCAGACCATCGACAGGGTCGTGCCGATCAGGATGTACGCGAAGAGGGCGATGACGGCTCCGAAGGCTCCGAACGCCGTTGCGTTCTGGTTGATGGTCGGCCCGATCCAGAGCGGCGAAGTGGCGATCGTCCCGCTCAGGACGAACGTCGCGAGAGGAGCGCACCGGGCAGGAGCGAGCGAATCGGAACCGCCCGATGGAGCAGGTAGCGCGGAGTCCGGAGCCAGAAGACGATCGAGCCACCGATCCAGAGCGGGAAGCGCTATCAGCCAGCCGCTGGCCCGCAGCTCCGACGCCGAGCCGAGCATGAATGCGAGCAACCCGCTGATGAGGAAGAACCAGATCGTGTAGCGCAGCTGGTCGGCTGCACTGCCTTACACGGATGCGCCAGGCGCGCGCATAGACGTCCTGGTAGAGCCGTCCGATCGAGATCCCCCAGATCAGAAAGCCGACAATGACCGCGACCGAGGCTACCGTGACGTTGTCCGCGGTGGTGCCGAACAGATCGCGGACGATATCCGCAGCCGCGCCGTCGAGCTTCATGTGCGAAACGACGCGGTCCGCGAACGCACTCTCGTCCCCCCTCGCCAGGTTGAAGAGGCCGATGATGACGAGCGCCGCGGGGAGCACCGACAGCGTGATGTAGGCGGACGGCGGCGAGCCCCCGAGTTGCGGCTCGCCTCGAAGTAGCGGTTAAACCACATGAACGCGAGGCGACCGAGACTGGTGTCGGCCCGGCCGTGCAGCCACCTCCATAGACCGCCGAGATTCGGCTTCCTCCCGTGCCAGGAGCGGGAATTGTGGGATCGGTTGGTGTCGTCATCTCAGCGCGTGTGCGAGCGGTCCTTGTCGGCGCGATCGACCCGTTGCAAATGTCGGAGCACCCGTGTCGCGGGCGCCCGCACGATGATGGCACAGTTGACAACTCGGCTCTAGAGCTGTGTTTGAACCGGTAGATGGGGCCTCGGGTTCATCGCGCTGTTCGGGGGGCTCGTGCTCCTGGTCGGCGCTGCTCGACCACCCGGGCGCCGGCGCGGAGATCGTCACCTGGCCGCTGCTGTTCGCCGGTGCCGGGATCGGCGCGATCGCCTCGCAACTAGGGGCGTGACCGTGTTGGCGGTGCCCGACGAGCAGAGCGGCGAGGTGGGCGGACTTCAGAACACGGGACCCAGCTCGGCGCGTCGATCGGCACCGCGCTGGCGGGCGCCGTGCTCATCTCCCCAGCGCTGACCGCGTCCTTCCTCACCGGCATAGCCAACAACCCGGCCGTCCCCGATCGTGTCGTCACCTGCCACCACTTCCTCTCGGCCGTGTCGTCTTGTGGTGGAAGTGCGACCAAGGTGCCGACACCCTCACCCTAGAGACGAAGAGTGCACGGTCTTCATCGTGGCCAACGTGTCGGGGGGTGCAGGAGGGGTGGTGCAGGCGATGAAAGGGTCGCCATGGGCGACCGTTGGGCCACCGGCCGGACGAGGCGTTCAGTGACGGCGTGTTCGCAATCGCGATCACGCTGCTCATCCTCGAATGGGTGTGCCCGAGGCCGCGCTCGACAACTTGTGGCGCGGCATCGTTGACCAGTGGCCCTCTTATCTGGCGTACGCGACGAGTTTCATCACGATCGGAGGGATCTGATGGCTCACCACGCCATCTTCGGCGCCTGCAATACGCGAACCAGCGGGTCATGCTCATCAATCTGGCGCTGCTGATGGCGGTCTCGTTCCTGCCCTTCCCGACCAAGCTCATGGCCGAAGCGATCCACGACACAAGCGCCGAGCGTGCCGCAGTCATCTTCTACGGCGGAACGCTGCTCGTCATCTCGCTCCTAGTCGGCGCCCTGTGGGGTTCGATCGCACGAGACCGCCATCTCCTCAAGCCAGAGGTCAGCGAGAGGAAATCAACGCGATACTAATCGCGACGACGCCGAACCACGGCTTCTACATCGGCGTGATCGTGCTCGCGATCTTCGCCCCCAAAGTGGCCGCGTTCGGCTACCTGTTCATCGCGATCTTCGCCCTTCTGAGAATGCGGGGCGACCGGACACCACCAGCCACAAACGGCGTCTGCATAACACCGTGGATGCCGCACCGTATCGCCGCTCCCTAGTGCCGTCGCCTTCTGCGGGAACGACGACAGGCTGTCCGGTGCCGGCCTGGGTAAGCCTGCGATATCAGTTGACGATTGTAGGCTTTCTGTCAGGGTCGCGGACGAAGCAGATGCGGGAGCCGCCCTCGACCACCCTGGTACGGAGGCCGCTCCGGCTCGATCCCTTGCCCCGCGAGCTCGCCGAGAGTCACAGTCGAGATCGTCCACGCCGATGGCGATGTGGCCGTAGGCCGTGCCCAGCTCGTACGTCCGGCCGTCGTGGTTGAACGTCAGCTCGAGGACGTTCTCCGCGTCGCCGATCGAGAAGAAGTAGTTCGTCGCCTCCAGTTCGCCGTCGCGGACGATGTCGAGGTCGCGACGAGAAGCGGAAGCCCGAGCGCCTCGTAGAACACCCGAGAACTATTCGCCGGATCGGTCACGCGAACCATCGTGTGCAGGAAGCGCGCCACGCCCACGATCCTAGCTTCGGGCGGCATCGCTTGTGCGCCCCGCCGCACGCTCTGGCGTGCTCGGACGCCTGGCTTCCGCCGAGCGGAGCCCGGCTCCGCCGCGGCTCAGGTCCGCTCGCGGCAGGAGTCCTTCGTCACGAGTCTGTGGTGGAGCCCTGTCTTCGCGGCTCGGCCTTCGCCTCCTTGGTGAGCGAGCCTACGGAGCCGTCGAGAGGACGCCTCTTAGCGAGTTCTCAGAATCGTGTGC
>CAVQDQ010000002.1:0-918951 GCA_963711315.1 uncultured Actinomycetes bacterium | reverse complement strand
CCCCTCCACGGCTGGGCGTAGAAGTCGCGGCACTCGGCTTTCCGCTCGGTCTGCCTTTGACGCTGACTCGAGGGACCATTAGCGGACTTGATCGGACGATTTCGATAGACAACATCGGGCGCCGGAAGCTCGTACAAACAGACGCCGCCGTCAACACCCGAAACAGCGGCGGACCTCTACTGCGCGTGGACTCCGGTGAGGCAATCGGCCTCGTTGACCTGATCGGAACGGGAGACGTCCACGGGATCGCGTTCGCAGTCAGCTCGCAGGTCGCCGGGCCGCTGTTGAAGGCTTGGCAGACCGCACCACAGCCGATCGCGCTCACCAGCTGCGATGGCTATCCCGGCTCGACAGGATCACGTGCGGGAGGAGGCACGACCAACGCAACACTCGTCCGCGCCTTTGTCCGTGAGCTCGATGGCGCCTTCGTCGAATCCGCGAATACCGCGGCGATCTCGGCCAGCTGATCTCCCAGGTGAATGCCGGCTCGATCTCCGCTAGTGAGGCGGAGGGTCGGATCGAGAGAATCATCGCCCAGCGGCAAGACCTGCGATCCGCCGTCGAGCAAGTCTCCCCGCTTGCCGAGATCCACCATTCCGCTCTTCGCCGCCTCCGCCGCTATGCGGCGCTGTCCTTGCGCCGTCACACGGCGCTTGGATACGCCAAGCGCAAGAGAACGCTACAGCCGTTCCCTAGAGCGTGCGACTTGTGCTTGGAGTAGCACTAGCCAGACCCCAGCTCAGCGGACCAGCGGCTCGCTGACGTGCGTGTTGTCCGGCTGAGGTTCGCGAGTATCCAACGCGAGGGATCGCGCGCCAGTTGCGCGCCAGTGCGCGCCAGTTTCAGGCGGTCTCGAGCGATCTTGAGCGGTAATGGAGGGCGGAGCGCTGACACCCCGCAAAGCCTTTGCTGGCGGGGGATTCGGCTCTACCAAAGGGACAGGGGCGGCAGGACTCGAACCTGCAACCCCGGTTTTGGAGACATGGGGCGGGGGGGTCAGTCGAGTCGTGGAGCACATATTCATGCGGTTTCAGTCATCTGAGGTCACGTGAGATCAGCTGAGATGGTTCGCACAATGGTTCGCACGGGCGATGTCTGGCTCGACAACGCCCGAACGTCAGGCCTCTCCCAGCTGCTCAGGCGGTAGCGCCCTGATGCGGGCCAATGAGTTCGGGAAATATCACCAGAACGCATCGGGCCATACTGCGAGCGTGCATGGACGCTACGCGGGCGAATCGGCGGGGCCGGCACGCGGTCGAATCGTTCTCCGAACAGCGCGTCTGATTCTGATCCCGCTGAGACGACTCGACGAGGCCGAGCACGCACGAGCGTCGAAGAACCCCGCCGACGCATTGCGCGACACTCGCGCCGCCGAGCTGCAGTGGCGAGAGCACGGCTTCGGCCCCTGGGCGATCCGGGACAGACGGGACGAGAGCTTCCTCGGCGGCGCCGAGCTGCGCCTTGCCGGTCATGGCATCGAGGGCATCGCACCCGACGAGGTAGAGGCGGGCTGGTGGGTGACCGAGGAGCGGCGGAGGGAAGGCATCGCGATCGAGGCGATGGAAGCAGCCATCGATGACCTCTGGGGCCGTACCGATGTCGAGATCATCACGGCCTACATCGAGGAGGGAGCGAACGAACCATCTCGTCGCCTTGCCGCCAAGCTCGGATTCGCGGCGCGGGGCCCAGGCCGCGGGCGCTCGGGCGAGCCGATGACGGTGTACGAGGTTCGCCGAGACGATTGGCTCCGACGAGGACTCTGAAGCCAACGGGGCGAGAGTGGCCTGGGCGAGCGTGTTCCCACGTAACGCGACTGTTCTGCCCTATTGATCCTTGCTACTTAGGGTGGCGAACTAGGGCCAGCGAGGAGGGCCCCGGCGCGGTTGAAACGCTCCCTCGACGTGAGATGATCGCGCGCCGATATGGGATTTCTCAGGAACAAGTGGATCGAACAGGCCGTCGGCAGCGTTCTTGTGGCCTACGTCGCACCCGACTTTCATGAGATAGACGGGGCAGTGGTCGAGTGGGACGGCGAGGACGAGATCCTCATCCACGCCGCTGCTGAGGCGCTCTACGCCCGATACGCCGACACCGCCTATCGCGACGACTCAGAGCGCGTGTTTTGTCACGACGAGACGGGCGGCTCGTTCGATCGCCATCGTTACGCCGACACGTTCAGAGCGGCGCTGGCGAAGGCGAAGGTCGACGGCTACGTGCGTCCGTTCCATGAGGGACGGCACACGGCAATCACGAACGCTGCTGCTGCGGGCGTTCCGCCAGCCGCGCTGCAGGCGATGGCCGGTCACGGAGACCTGTCGACGACGCAGCGCTACATCGACCTCGCCGGTGTCCTGTTCCGCTCCGAGGCGGAGGCCGCCGAGGCGCGCATGTTCGGGGCCGCTCAGGCCGCCGAGCCGGACGTTGGGTAGCAATCTTGACTCCCCCGCAATCCGTATGAGAGAGTCGTGCGCCTCGTGTCACGAAAGGCCATCGTCGTTGCCGTTCTGAGCGCCATCGCGATGGCGGCGAGCGGGTGCAGCGGAGACTCCGACGCCGAAGCGGAGAGCCCGCCCGCGACGACGACCGAGCAGGTCGAGACCCAGCCGCCAGCACAGCCCACGGTCGACATCTCGAAGTTCCGCGCCGCGTTCAAGGAACGCTACGGGACGCCGCCCGACAAGCGGCCGTGGTACGGCCTCATCACCGGGATGAAGATTGCTCCTCGCGAGATCGTCACCTTGTCCTCGTCTTACCGGGTGCTTGACGTCACGACGAAGCTCGAAAGCCCTTCCGACACGGTTGTGGCCAAGATCTGCGAGGCGGTATTCGCCCTCGACTCCGAGACGCGCATCGGAATTGAAGTCGTCCGAGTGATCGGCTCCGACGGTGGAGACGGCGGGTGCGCGTGACTTGGGTAGCAGATTGGGTAGCACGGGGATCCCGTCTCACACACGCTGCTATAACGGGATCCCCTGCATACATGCGAGTCTGAGGGACAGGGGCGGCAGGACTCGAACCTGCAACCCCCGGTTTTGGAGACGAGTGCTATTCGGCTCCAGAGTTGGGTTTGAGGCCTCTGCGCGCCAGTCTGCGCGCCAGCATTGCGTTTAACGACAGTCTCAGAATGTAGGCGGGGTAAGCACCTCGATTAGGCGTCTGTGACCGACTCTCCGTCGCGCGTGACGAAAGCGCCCCGCTCCGCGAGGTCGTGCGCTTCCTTGTCGCTTACGCCGACGACTACGACCTGATAGTCGGAGAGGAGGTCGCGCTCGATTGCCTGGCCGAAGGTCAGTCGATGTAACACGTTCCCGAACTTCTCCTCGTCGTCCATTGAGGCGATCTCCCAGTCGGCCTCTTCTGCCTCCTTCTTCACGCGCCCAGTGAAGTAGCGCGGCGTTGCGGTCATGAACAGCCGCTTGCGGGCCTTGATCTTCCTCGCATCGATCACGGCCGCGAACGGCCCTGCCGCTGGCCCAGCGCAGCGGTGCGCCTCGTCCGCGATCACGAGGTCGAAGGCTGGCACCCGGCCTCGCTGAGCAGCGGCGATCTGAGGCGAGGACTGGAGGTGGCGAGCACGACCTTCATCAGTGCGCCGCGCCGTCGCAGGAAGTGTGCGATCCGCTCGGGGTCGGTCGTTACCGGAATCCCGAGTTCGGAGGTCGACGCCACCATCGCGTCATGTTCGTCCCTTGTGACGGTCTCGTCGGAGCAGATTGCGAGGTAGTCGAACTCGACAGTCGTCGCCCACTCTCTGAGCGTCTGCCCGAGGAGCGACAGCGAGGGCACGAGCACCAGCACGCGCTGTGCGGCGAGCCTGTCAGCAAGGAAGGGGCCGACGAGAGTCTTGCCGGTTCCGCAAGCCATTACGAGTTGGCCGCGATCCGTCGAGGCCAGAGCGTTCGCGCAGTCCTGGATCGCCTCGCGTTGATGCGGTCGCGGCTCCTTGCGGGTCGGTGTCGCTGGGCGCAGCGGTGCGAGGGACGTCGGCCATGCGACCTCGAGGAGTTCCAGTTGAGAGCGCAGCAGCATCCCGACGGGCTTCTCCTGTGCGGCGAGCGTCCTCCGCGCTGTCGGCCCCACGTGATCGGTCGATGCGATCAGCAGCCGGTAGGAGAACCCTGGTCGGGAGGACTCCGAAAGGAAAGAGTCGATGTCGGCCTTCTTGATCGCGTAGGCCGGGTCGTAGTGCTTCGCTTGCACGGCCCAGAACCCGCCGTCACGATCGTCTGCGATGAGGTCGATACCGGCGTCCGCGCCCCAACGCCCCGGCCAGTCCTGCCATAGCCACACCTTCGTCAGCCGACTCCGGTACTCGGGGGCGTTTTCGAGGAGCCACTTACACAGACGCTCCAAGTCCCCGCCCCCGGGTCGCAGGGAAGAAATCAGGGCCTCAACAGGCACACGCCGATTATCCCGCGTGCTCGCTGTGCGGTCCGTGATCTACGGCGTGTGGTCAGACGGCGATCGGGTTGCCGAATCCGCGGCCCTTATCGTGACGTGGACCTTGCCTTGGCGCATGATGACGCCTATGCGGGCCGATCTTCCCTCCGGAACCGTCACCTTCCTGTTCACGGACGTCGAGGGCTCGACGAAGCTGCTGCACGAGGTGGGGACAGAGGGTTACTCGGAGGCGCTGGCCGAGCATCGCCGCGTGATCCGCAAAGCCTCCGCCGCCCACGACGGAGTGGAGGTGGATACGCAAGGCGACGCCTTCTTCTTCGCCTTTCCGACCGCGCCGGGGGCGATCGCGGCAGCCGAGGCAATGACCACCGCGCTCGCCCGGGGATCGATCCAGGTGCGGATCGGACTGCACACGGGGACCCCGCTGCTCGCCGAGGAGGGCTACGTCGGCGCTGACGTCCACCGTGCTGCCCGAATCGCCGCTGTGGGCCACGGCGGCCAGGTGCTCATTTCGGCGGCGACCGCCCAGCTTGTCGAGGTCGAGCTCGCGGACCTCGGCGAGCACCGGCTGAAGGACCTCTCCGCACCCGAGCGCATCTACCAACTCGGAGAAGTCGAGTTTCCGGCGCTGAACAGCCTCTACCGGACCAACCTTCCTATCCCGTCGACGCCGTTTCTCGGAAGAGAGGCAGAACTCGCCGAGGTCGCCTCGCTCCTGGCGTCTTCGGACACTCGCCTTCTCACGCTCACCGGGCCAGGCGGGACGGGCAAGACACGACTCGCAGCACAGGCCGCGGGTCTTGCCTCGGACAGCTATGCGGACGGCGTCTGGTGGATCCCGCTCGCTCCCCTCCGTGACCCCAACCTCGTCCTCGCCACGGCAGCGCAGGTCGTCGGGTCAAAGAACGGCCTCGCCGAGCACATCCAGGACAAGGAGATGCTCTGCCTCTTCGACAACTTCGAGCAAGTCGTGGAGGCAGCAGCCGATATCGCGGAGCTACTTGCCTCCTGCCCGAACCTCCACCTCCTCGTCACGAGCAGGGAGCCGCTGCATGTAACCGGTGAGCGCGAGTACGCGGTACCGCCGTTCGTCCACGAGGAAGGGGTCGGCTTCTTTCTTGCCAGGGCGAGAGCCGTGAAGGCCGACTTCGAGGCCGACGAGGCTGTCTCCGAGATCTGCCGTCGTCTCGACGACCTGCCACTTGCGCTCGAGCTGGCCGCCGCCCGTGTCAAGGCCCTCACCTCCACGCAGATCCTCGAACGGCTCGAGCATCGCCTACCGCTGCTGACCGGCGGAGCACGCGATCTCCCCGAGCGCCAGCGGACGTTGCGGGCAACGATCGAGTGGTCATACGACCTGCTGGCAGAGGAGGAGCAGAGGCTGTTCGCCCGGCTCTCCGTCTTCTCGGGCGGCTGCACGCTGGAGGCCGCCGAGGACGTCTGTGATGCCGACCTCGACACGCTCCAGTCGCTGGTGGACAAGAACCTCGTTCGCTTCACGAACGGGCGCTACTGGATGCTGGAGACGATTCGCGAATTCGCCGCCGACGCGTTGGCCGCTTCGCCGGATGCCGAGCAGCTAGGGCGACGGCATGCCGAGCACTACCTCCGGCTCGTTCGCCAGGCCGAGCCCGAGCTTACGGGCGCGGCGCAGGCGCTGTGGCTCGACCAACTGAGTGAGGAGCACGACAACCTCCGTGCCGCACTCGACTGGTCACTCACCGCCGACCCGGAAGTCGGCCTTCGCATCGCTGTCTCAATGGTGCGGTACTGGCAGTTCCGCGGCCATGTGCCGGAGGCGAGGCACTACTACTCGGTGCTGATTGCTCGCGACCCCAGTCCGGATCTGCGGGCGCTCGCGCTCCGTGACATGGTGGGGATCGCAGCCGACCTCGGCGAGTGGGACGATGTGGAGCGGTACGCCGAGGAGCAGGGGCGGCTGTGTCGTGAGCTCGGCGACGAGGAGGGTGCCAACGACGCCCTGCTGAGCGTCGGCGTCGTGGCCGAGCGTCGAGGCGACCTGGACCGCGCGAATGCCGTGTACCAGGAGGTACTGGCCAAGGCTCGCGAGCTCGGCGTGGGCGTCGGCGTTCCTCTCAGCCGCCTCGGCGCTGTCGCGCGGACGCAGGGGAGGTTCTCGGACGCCGAGGCGTTGTACGAGGAGGCGATCGCGCTCTTGGACTCGGTCGGCGACGATGCGCAGATCGCATACGTCTGCGTCGGGCTCGCGGCCCTGCACGTCGATCAAGGACGCTTCGACATTGCCCGTGCGCCACTGAGGCGATCGCTTTCGCTGGCGGTTTCACTTCGCGCCCCGGTCCTGATCAGCTTCGTCCTCGACGTCGCAGCGCTCGCCGCCACGGATGCCAAGTCGGCGGCCAGGTTGCTTGGGAAATCCGACGGGGTGCGGAGGAGACGGGCGAACCACGCCCACCAGTCGACCTTTCATACGAGCGGGCCGTCGCCGCTGCGGTCGACGCGCTCGGCCAAGAGCGATTCGATGCGGCCTATGCAGCGGGCCGTGCGCTGTCGCTTGATGACGCCGTCGCACTTGCCCTCGAGGTCATCGATGCGTGACGACCTTCCCTCCGGAAGGTGACAGAGAAGAAGCGGGAGGTTCAGAGCTTTACCCGACAGCCTTCGGGCGCGTACCATCCCGCACACAGTGCGCAGGGCCCTGACCCTCGCAGGGCTGGTTGTTGGCGCAGCACTACTCCTCGCCGCAGCCGGGAGTCCGCGCGGGATCAAGGAGGGCGGCGCGTTTCGGATCGGCATGGCGACCGGAAGCGTCACGACGATCGACCCCGCGCTCGGGGTCCAGCTTCTGGCCCCGGCGTGCGGGAGCCTGATGGACTACCCGGCCAAGCCAGAGCTCGCTGAGGCCGATCCGATGATCTCCGGAGCGGGCACGGTGTACACATTCACCGTTCGGAAGGATGCGCGCTTCTCGGACGGCTCGCGGGTGACCGCACGCGCCTTTGCGCGTGCGATCGAGCGCATCCTCGATCCTGCGATGCAGGGCTACGCGGCGTCCGACCTCGCGGCTGCACTCGTTGGCGGCGAAGACGTAGTGGCCGGCAGGACGAAGAAGCCCAGCGGTGTCAGCGCCAGGGGGAGAGTGCTTACTCTGAGGCTGACGAAACGCATCCCCGACTTCCTGTCCTCGGTCGAGCAGCTGTGCGCCGTTCCCCCGAGCCTGCCCGCCGACCCGGAGGGGGCCAAGGCGCCGCTCTCGAGTCCAGCGCCCTACTACGTCGCGCAGTACGTCCCGGGCGAGCGGCTCGTGCTGGAACGGAACCGCTTCTACCGGGGCCAGCGTCCGCACCATGTCGACCGCTTCGTCGCCGATCTCCACCTAGATGCAGGGTCGATCATCGACAGCATCGCGAGTGGCGAGTTCGATTTCAGCTCGACAATCAACATCGGAGAGCGCGCAAGCGAACTCAGACAGCGCTACGGCGTTAACAAGTCGCAGTTGTTCGTCAGGCCCGCAAGCGAACTGCGCATGTTCGTCCTCAATACGCGCGGGCCACTCTTCAAGAACAACCCAAACCTGAGGCAGGCGGTCAACTTCGCCGTCGACCGCAAGGCGCTGACGCGAGAGCTGGGACCGCTTGCCGGCACGCCCACCGACAAGTATCTGTCGCCGTCCCAAGCCGGGTACAGAGACGAGCGCCTCTATCCGCTCAAGGGCGCCGACCTGCGGAGGGCGCGCGCGCTCGCGAAGGGCCACACGCGCTCGGGGAAAGCCATTCTCTACACGACTGTCCGCCCGGAGGACGTAGCCCAGGCGCAGGTGCTCCGGCAGAACCTTGCTGCCATCGGCCTCGAGGTCGAGATCACGCAGTTCCCACGCCCGCTGCTCTTTGAGAAGCTGGCGGACGGAGGAAACGGCTTCGACATCGGTCGCGTTGCCTGGGTCCACTCACCCGATCCATCGTGGTTCGCCGGCATCTTCGACGGTCGAACGATCGGACAGGCGGGCAGCCAGAACTGGTCCTATTTCGACTCGCGGACGTACAACCGACTCTTCGCCGAGGCGTCGCGGCTCACCGGGAACGAGCGCTACCGCGCCTACGGCAAGCTCGATTTGCAGCTCTCGCGGGAGGCCGCACCCGCGATCCCCATCGCAAACCTCAATGCGATCGCGTTCGTCTCAGCTCGCGTCGGCTGCGTCGTCATGAACCCGAACCTAGACCTGACCGCGGTCTGCCTCAAGTGACGAGGGCGCGCTCGCGGCCATGCCTAAGTTGCCTGCCGCAGCCTGCTGCGGGAAAGTTGCGGGAAAGTCGATACCCCTGTGAGGCCCATTCCAGCGGATTTGACCGGATGAACGGAGAGGGGCTAGGGAGGCCGCAATCCCGCTTTCAGAGCGAGATTTGGCTCTACTAAAGGGACAGGGGCGGCAGGACTCGAACCTGCAACCCCCGGTTTTGGAGACCGGTGCTCTGCCAATTGAGCTACGCCCCTTCGTCAGCTAACGCTGGGTTGCAAGTTCACGATAGCTAGATTGGCGACGTGGGCAAGCCGTCCCAGCGGCGAGCGCTCGGCGCGCTCTTTCTCGTCCTGACGGCGCTCATGGCGGGCATTGCATGGGCCGCTTACAAGGCCGATCAGTGGGTGATTCTCATTGCCGCCGGCGTCATCGCCGCCTGGATGGCGACGCTCGTAATCCGCGCCTGGCGCGCCGGTTAGCGGGAGTTCGCCGGGACACGGCGTATTCTCTCCGCGTGGCGGACGACACCAAAACTCTCTGGCGCTCATATCGCAAGACAGGGGACGCAGCGCTCCGCGACCGCCTCATCCTCACGTACGCGCCGCTCGTGAAGTTCGTCGCGGGCCGCATCTCCAGCGGGCTCCCGTCGCACGTAGACGAGAACGACCTCGTCTCCTACGGCCTGCTGGGGCTTATCAGCGCCATCGAGCGCTACGACCCCGAGCGCGACGTGAAGTTCGAGACGTACGCCATCGCGCGGATCAAGGGCTCGATCATCGACGAGCTTCGCGCGATGGACTGGGTGCCGCGGTCGGTGCGCTCGCGCGCGCGGGAGATCGAGCGCGCGATCGCCAAGCTCGAGGCGGAGTTGCACCGCTCGCCGACGGACGAGGAGATCGCCGAGAAGGTCGGCATCGAGGTGTCGGAGCTCGAGGACAGCCTGCTCGACATCTCCCGCTCCTCGATCGCCGCTCTCGACGAGCTGTGGACCGTCTCGTCGTCGACCGGTGACCAGGTCGCCCTGATCGACACCATCGAGGACCGCGAGGGACCCCAGCCCGAGGTCGCCCTCGACGTTACCGAGACGAAGGAGGCGATGGCCGAGGCGATCGCCAGCCTTCCCGAGCGCGAGAAGATCGTCGTCACGCTCTACTACTACGAGGAGCTGACGCTGCGCGAGATCGGCGAGGTGCTCGGCGTCACCGAGTCGCGCGTCTCCCAGCTGCATACGAAGGCGATCCTTCGTCTGCGCGCGCGGCTCTCCGGCGCGGCCTCCAGAAGGTCAGCGGCCAGCTAGCCTCCCGGGCTACGCTTGCGCGGCACACCGCGCCCGAGGAGGATTCGTAGCCCATGCCTGCCTTCGATCCAGGGAAGATCCGCAACGTCGCCGTCGTCGGTCACCGCGGGACGGGGAAGACGTCGCTCGTGGAGGCGATGCTCTTCGAGTCGGGCGCTGCGAACCGGCTGGGAACCGTCGAGGCGGGCAACACCGTCACCGACTGGGACGAGGACGAGCAACGCCGGCAGATGTCGCTCTCGGCCTCGCTCGCGCATGCCGAGTGGCAGGACCGCAAGATCAACCTCATCGACACGCCCGGTGATGCCGGCTTCCAGGGAGATGCGATCGCCTGCCTGACGGTGGCCGACGGTGCGCTGGTCGTTGTCAGCGCCGTCATGGGCGTGGAGGTGGGAACCGGGCGCGTGTGGAAGCGCGCGGAGGCGGGCGGCCTCGCCCGCGTCGTCTTCGTGAACATGCTCGACCGCGAGCGCGCCGACTTCTACCGCGCGCTCAGCCAGCTTCAGGAGCAGTTCTCGACGCGCTGTGTCGCCGTGTGTCTCCCGATCGGAGTCGAGCACGAGCTGACGGGCATCGTCGACCTCCTGCACATGAAGTCCTACGCGAGCCCCGAGGGGGCGAAAGAGGGCACGCCGGGCGAGATCCCGGCTGAGCTCGCGGACATCGTGGCCGAGTACCGCGAGAAGCTGCTCGATGCCGTCGTAGAGACGGACGAGGGGCTGATGGAGCGGTACCTCGAGGGCGAGGAGCTCGGCGTCGATGAAGTCGCGCACGCGCTGAAGGACGCCGTCACGCGAGGCGAGATCTTCCCCGTGGTGTGCGGCGTGGCCACGAAGAACCTCGGCACCGACGCGCTGCTCGACCTGCTGGTCGAGGGCGTGCCCTCGCCGGCCAAGCGCGGCTCGCCTATCGACGTCGACGGCAGCGGCGCGGCGGCTTTCGTCTTCAAGACCATCGCCGATCCCTTCGCCGGCCGCATCTCGCTGTTTCGCGTGCTGAAGGGGCCGGTCAAGGCCGACTCGACGCTCGCGAATGTGCGCGCCCATGCGAAGGAGCGCCTCGGCCAGCTCTTGCTGCTCCAGGGAAAGGAGCACACGACCGAGGGCGAGTTCGCAGAAGGCGACATCGGCGCAGTGGCGAAGCTCAAGGAGACGCAGACGGGCGACCTCCTGCTCGAGACAGAGCGTGCCGTCGACCTCCCGAAGATCGACTTTCCGGAGCCTGTGATGAGCTTCGCGGTCACGCCGAAAGCGAAGGGCGACGAGGACAAGGCGGCCGCGTCGCTGCGTCGGCTCGCCGAGGAGGACCCGACGCTCGTGCTACGGCGCGATGAGCGAACGGGCGAGCAACTGCTCGCGGGTCTCTCCCAGATGCACGTGGAGGTCGCCGTCGAGCGGCTGCACCGGCGCTTCGGCGTCGACGTCGACCTTGCGCAGCCGCGCGTGCCTTACCTGGAGACGATTCGCACCGAGTCGCGTGCGCGGGCCCGCTACAAGAAGCAGACGGGCGGGCGCGGGCAGTTCGGCGACTGCGAGATCGTGCTCGAGCCGCGACCCGGGCATGAGGGCTACGAGTTCGTGGACAAGATCGTCGGCGGCGTCATCCCCCAGGGGTTCAGGCCGGCAGTCGACAAGGGCATCCAGGAGGCGATGCTCCACGGAGAGCTCGCCGGCGCACCCGTGCAAGGAGTGACCGTCCGGCTCGTGGACGGCCAGTACCACAACGTCGACTCCTCGGAGATGGCGTTCAAGATCGCCGGCTCGATGGCCTTCAAGGACGCGTATCACAAGGCCGATCCGATGCTGCTCGAGCCGATCATGGAGCTCGAGGTCACCGTTCCCGACGAGGCCGTGGGCGCCGTCAACGGCGATCTCAACTCGCGGCGCGGCCGGCTGCACGGCATGGAGCCGCTCGGCGGCATGACGACGATCAAAGCCGAGGTGCCCATGGCCGAGGTGCTGACGTACTCGCAGTCGCTCACCTCGCTCACCGCGGGCCGCGGCGACTACCACATGTCGTTCCTGCGCTACGAGGAAGTTCCCTCGCACATCGCGCAGAAGCTCATCGAGGACGCGAAGAAGGCACGCGAGTCCGACAAGGACTAGTGGTGACTGGTGCATCTCCGGCGGTTACGTGCGCCATCTGTGGGCGCACGCTGCTCGTAGGCGAGGACACGACGCGCTTCTCGCCGGACGGAATCGAATACGTCGACGTCTGTCCGCTCTGCCGTGGCCGGGCCGTCGAGGCCGGCTGGTATCGCGAAGGCGGTTCCAGCCTGCCCGTTCTCCCCGCAGCACCGCGGCGAGGCTTCTTCGCGCGGCTGTTCGGCGCGCCGCCGGCGCCGGCGCCGGCAGTTGCGCAGCCGATCCTCAGCCGCCTGTCGCCGGACGAGCAGGCTATCGCCGAGGCGGTGGCGCTATTCAACGGCAGCTCCCACCGGCGCACGGTCGAGGGCCTGATGCGCAGCCTGGGCTCACCGCGCGTAGCCGTGGGGCCGACCGAGGCCGGCGAGATCGGCATCGTGGTCGCCTGGGACATCTCGTGGTACCGCTATCGGCTGAGCCCGAACGAGTCCGACCGCGTGCAGATGGTCGAGCGCGGCTTCGATGCCGCAGAGCTGGCGCCGGATGACATCGACTGGAACGCCGACGTCGACTCCATCGGCCGGCTTGTGCCGAGAGTTGCACCGGAGTAATCCCCCGCTACAGGGGGTGTACGGCGCACCGCGGCGGTCTTAGACTGCGATTTGCGGTGATCTACTGCGTGATACCCCCGGAGCTCGAAGGCGAGCTGCTCGCAAAGCTCACGGCCTACTACGAAGACAACCCCGACGTCACGGTGATCATCGATCGCCGCCGGCGTAGCGGGGCGCGGGAAGCGCCCGCGAGCACCCCCGACGCCCGCCGGATGCGCGAGCGGCGGCGCGTGCGGATCCCGGGCACCTTCCCGGCGATCGACGCTCCCTAGCGTCGTTACACTCGCCGCGTGGCCACGGGCACGCAAACGTTCCGCAATCTCATAGGCGGCGAGTGGGTCGACGCCTCGGGCGACACGTTCGAGAGTCGGAGCCCTGCCAACGGCGACCTGATCGGGACGTTTCCGCGGTCGTCGGCGGAGGACGTCGACCGCGCAGTGGCAGCGGCGAAGGAGGCGTACGAGAGCTGGCGGCTCGTCCCTGCGCCCAAGCGTGGCGAGATGCTCTTCCGTTTTGGCGCCCTCGTCGCCGAGCACAAGGACGAGCTTGCGGAGCTGATGTCGCGCGAGATGGGGAAGGTGCTCGCGGAAGCGGGCGGCGACGTCCAGGAAGCGATCGACATGAGCTACTACATGGCCGGCGAGGGCAGGCGGCTCTTCGGCCACACGACGCCTTCCGAGCTGCCCGACAAGTTCCAGATGAGCGTCCGGCAGCCGATCGGGGTGGTGGGCGTGATCACGCCGTGGAACTTCCCGATCGCCATTCCCTCGTGGAAGATCGTCCCGGCACTCGTGTGTGGGAACACCGTCGTCTTCAAGCCCGCGAACGACACGCCGATGCTCGCGCAGCGCTTCGTGGAGTTGCTCGTCGAGGCCGGCGTGCCCGACGGTGTCGTCAACCTGGTGCACGGGTTCGGCCGCGAGGTGGGGGACAGGATCGTGCGGCATCCAGATGTCCGGGTTGTGACACTCACAGGGTCACGGGAGACGGGCGTCGCGGTGCTGGAGGCCGCCGCCGAGAACCTCAAGCACGTGCACCTGGAGCTCGGCGGCAAGAACGGGATCATCGTCATGGATGACGCAGACCTCGATCTCGCCGTCGACGGCATCGTCTGGTCCGCCTTCGGCACGTCCGGCCAGCGCTGCACGGCGGCCAGTCGCGTCATCGTCCACCGCGCGGTCTACGACGAAGTGCGGTCGCGGCTCGTGTCCGCAGTGGAGCAACTGCGGCTTGGCCCAGGGTGGGAGACCGAAACCGATGTCGGCCCCGTCATCAACGCTGCGGCGCTCGAGAAGATCCACTCGTACACGGAGATCGGGCGTGACGAGGGCGCGACGTTGCTCACCGGCGGCGAGGTTGCCGGCGACGATGGCCTCGACTCCGGCTTCTTCTACCGGCCGACGATCTTCGCCGACGTCGAGGGCGAGATGCGCATCGCGCAGGAGGAGATCTTCGGGCCGACGACGGCGCTGATTCCGGTGGACGACTTCGACCAGGCCGTCCGCGTGGCCAACGGGATCCGGTACGGCCTCTCCTCGTCGATCTTCACGGCCGACGTCAACCGCGCCTTCCGCGCCATGCGCGATCTCGAGGCCGGCATCACCTACGTCAACGCCGGCACCATCGGCGCCGAGGTGCATCTGCCCTTCGGCGGCACGAAGGACACGGGCAACGGCCACCGTGAGGCAGGGCAGGCCGCGCTCGACGTCTTCACTGAATGGAAGTCGATCTACGTCGACTACTCGGGGAAGCTCCAGCGCGCTCAGATCGACACGGAACCGTAGTTCGTGAAGGCAACGCTGTTTACGGACGGGGGCTCGCGCGGCAACCCCGGCCCGGCGGCGTACGGCTACGTCCTGGAGGCGGATGACGGCACCGTGTTGGCCGCCCACGGCGAGGCGATCGGCGTCGCGACGAACAACGTGGCCGAGTACAGCGCGCTCGTGGCCGGGCTGGCGAGAGCCGAGGAGGCGGGCGTGGACGAGCTGGAGGTCGTCTCCGACTCGGAGTTGCTCGTGAAGCAGATGCGCGGCGAGTACAAGGTGAAGAATGCAGCGCTCCGCGAACTGTGGGAGGAAGCGCAGCGTTCAGCGCGGCGTTTGGGGAAGGTCAGCTACGCGGCCGTGCGCCGCGAGCACAACGAGCTCGCCGATCGCCTCGTGAACGAGGCTCTCGACGCGGCGGCCGAGCTATAATCGGGCTTCCGGCGGATGTAGCTCAGTTGGTAGAGCATCTGCTTGCCATGCAGAAGGTCGAGGGTTCGAGCCCCTTCATCCGCTCCATGGAGGCGGCACCCAAAAAGCCGCACGGTTCCAAGGAGAGCTCCGCTCCGAGCGGGGCTCTCTGTTTTCAGGATTGGCGGCGACACGGATGATTGCTGCGACCCCGAAGCTCAGGGAAGGAGAGGGCCCGCACGCGCGGGCCTTCTCAATGAAGGTGGCGGCTAGGCCCAGATCCGGCGCGCGACGTCGCCGACCAGATGCAGCTTCGCCTCCTGTTCGGCGGCGTTCATCGCGCCGATCACGCCCGACGCGAAGCCGCACTGGGGGCTAATCGCCAGCCGTTCGAGCGGCACGTACATGGTTGCCTCCTCGACCCGCGCCACGAGCTCCTCGGGATCCTCGAGTGTGCCGTCCTTCGTGGTGACCAGCCCGAGCACGACCTCGTGACTCGGCAACACGTCGGCGAGCGGCTCGAAGGTACCGGCGCGGTCGGAGTCGTACTCGAGTAGGAGCCGGTCGATGTTCTTCAGGCGCGGGAAGACCTGCTTTGAGATCGCCTCGTAGCCTCCGGTCGCGGCCCACATGCCGCCGGGGGCATTCCCGCGGCACATGTGCATCGCGCGGGTGACACCCACGAGGCCCTCGAAGACCATGCTGTCGAACTCGGCGTCGGCGACGAGCTCGTGCGCCATGTCGTGGCCGTGCGCCTCGAACGCGGCCCGGTTCTCCGGATCGATGTGCCACTGCGCGTAGTTGGGCGCGTCGATCTGGATGTAGTCGCAGCCGAGCTCCACGAGCCGGTCCACGACGTGCTCGCGCAGGATGCGGGCGACGTCGGCGATGAAGTCGTCCGAGCTGGGATACGCGTCGGTCGAGTACTCGGGATGCCAGTAGAAGCGGTGCCAGCTGGGCGCCGGGATCGTGTACTTCGCGCGCGCGTTGGCGTTTGCCTCGAGGAACGCGAACTCGTCGGTAACGATGTCACGGTCGACCTCGAGCCGCCGCGTCACGAAGGGCTCCTCGGGCGGTAGCGCCGAGGTATCGGCAGGCTCGCCCTCGCCCGTCTTCCAGAGATCGCGCCAGCCGGACTTCGCTTCAAGAAACTCGAAGCCCGAGACCGGCGCGTGAAAGAGCGGATCGTCGATGATCGGGATCAGCGCGATCCACCCGTGCCGCCGGTACTCGCCGTCCGTGATCGCCTCGATCCCCGCCCCCTCCTGTAGCGCTATGGCCTCGAGGACGGCTCGATCCTCGACCGCGCGCAGATCGCCGGCGTCAAGCGTCCCGGCGAGAGCGGCCTCCCTCGCCTCCCGTAGATAGTCGGGCCGCAGCAAGCTGCCGACGACGTCTGCTCGGAGAGTAGTCATCCTCGCGGCGACTATAAGGTCCCACGCATGCGGGACGTCGAAGGCAGAGTCGCTTTCATCACCGGAGGCGGAAGCGGCGTCGGGCTCGGCATGGCGAAGGCGTTCGTCGCGGCAGGGATGAAGGTTGCGATCGCCGACATTCGCGCCGACCATCTCGAGGCCGCGACGGCGGAGGTCGACGGTGACGTCCATGCGATCCAGCTCGACGTCACCGACCGCGAGGCGTTCGCTCGCGCGGCAGACGAGGCGGAACGTATGCTCGGAAACGTCCACATCCTCTGCAACAACGCGGGGATCATGCTGTTCAACGACATGACCGAGGCCACGTACCAGGACTGGGACTGGGTGCTGGGTGTCAACCTCGGTGGTGTCGTCAACGGCGTCGTGACGTTCGTACCCAGGATCAAGGCGCACGGAGAGGGCGGGCACGTCGTCAACACGGCGTCGATGGCTGCGTTCGAGGCCGGCCCGAACGCCGGCATCTACACGACGACGAAGTTCGCGGTGCTCGGGCTCTCCGATTCGTTGCGCTGGGACCTGCTGCGGCACGGGATCGGGGTGTCGGTGGTCTGCCCGGGGCTCGTGAACAGCAACATCTACGAGACGACCGCTCGGGAGCTCTCGACGCCCCCCGACGAAGAGTTCATGCGCATCCTCCCGAGCCTTTACGGAGCCGGGATGGACCCTGACGAGATCGGAGAAAAGGTCCTGCGCGCGATTCGGCGGAACCAGTTCTACGTCTTCACGCACCCCGATCATCGAGACGAGCTGCGAAGAATCTTCGACGAGATCATGGCCGCTTTCCCCGACGAGCCGATTCCCGCGGAGAGGCTCGCGGTCGAGGAGGGTCGGCGCGCTCGAAAGGCTGAGGCCCGCGCGTCCTGGCCCGGCGACTGAGGGCGCGCGTGCAGGAGGTCGAGGGCAAGACCGCGTTTGTAACCGGCGGTGCGAGCGGCATCGGGCTCGGCATGGCGACAGCATTCGTCGCGGCGGGGATGAACGTCGTGATCGCAGACCTGCGGCGGGACAACATAGAGCGGGCGCTGAACGGCTTTGGAGACGGTGGCCGATGCGAGAGGGTGCACGCGATCGAGCTCGACGTCACCGACCGCGACGGATTCGCGCGCGCGGCCGACGAGGCAGAGCGAGTCTTCGGCAACGTGCACGTCCTCTGCAACAACGCGGGCATGGGCATCCTCGGCCCGGTCACTCTTGCCCGCTATGACGACTGGGACTGGGGACTCGGCGTGTTGTTGGGCGGCGCCGTTAACGGAATCCAGACGTTCCTCCCGCGGCTGCTCGCGCACGGCGAGGGGGGACACATCGTCAACACCTCGTCCATGGCCGGCGTCCTCCCGATCGGCGGCGCCGCGATCTACATCACGGCCAAGGCCGCGCTGATCGGGCTCTCGGAAGCCCTCCGGAGCGAGCTCGCCGAAGAGGGAATCGGCGTCTCCGCGTTCTGTCCGGGTCCCGTCCAGACGAACATCCGGGAGGGCGGCAGGGTGCGCCCCGACCGCTACGGCGACTCGGGCTACACGGAGCTGGAGCACGAGCTCGAGGAGCGGCCGAACTCGCCGCTCTGGATGGATCCCCTCGAGTGCGGTCAGCGAGTCCTGGCCGGCATCCGCCGAGACGACCTCTACATCTTCACACACCGCGAGTTCCGCGAAGGCGCCGAGGAGCGCTTCCGCGCGATGCTCGCCTCGTTCCCCGACGAGCCGGTGAACAACCAACGAGCAGACGACATCCGCTATCTGCTCTCGAACCCGATCTTCCAGGAGGTACTCGAGCGGCGATCTGCTCATTGACATTTTTGTTGACAGTTTCGTCAAGAGCACGTTACGCTCGGCCATCGCACGTCTAGGCACCGAGCGGATGCGTGCAGCGACGCCGCGAGCCAGGTGGGAGCTTCTTGCGCTCGGGAATGCCTACAAGACGTGCCGGCACATCGACGGGCAGAGCCCAAGGAGGAGGTAGACATGCATCCCGCTAGCTTCGTCGCGGTCGTGCGACGACGACGGGCAACGATCATCCTTGCTGTCGCAGCCGCGCTCGTAGCCGCTGCCACGGCCCTCGGTGCGACGGCCGCGTTGCCCCCGTACAAGCTCGTCCTGGACTATCAGGCCTACGTCGGCGGCAAGGGCAAGGCAAAGCCGAACCTCGCGCCCGTCAAGATCGGCTACATCAACGGCCAGGGCGGCCCGGTGCAATTCAACTTCCCGCAGACGACCAGCGTGATCCGCGCCG
Organism: uncultured Actinomycetes bacterium; assembly: GCA_963711315.1. Classification (GTDB taxonomy): domain Bacteria; phylum Actinomycetota; class Thermoleophilia; order Gaiellales; family Gaiellaceae; genus PALSA-612. Next base: position 900,503 of record CAVQDQ010000002.1, on the reverse strand, counting down.
GCGTGAACATGATCAACGCGGAGCTCGGAGGTGTGAACGGGCACCCCGTCCAGCTGAGCGAGTGCTTCTGGGCCCAGGCGGAGGAGGAAGGCATCCGCTGCGGCCAGCAGATGGTCAACGACAAGGTGAAGACCATCATCTTCGGCTTCGTCACGGTCCCCAACCAGGCGATCTTCGCGACGGTCAGGGGCACGATCCCGGTCACGGGGGTCATCACCTCCAGCCCGGCCGACACGACGGCAAAGAACGCGTACTTCCTGAACGGCAGCCAGACGACCGGGATCGGCGCCTTCGGCACGTACACGAAGAGGCACTTCCCAAAGGTGAAGACCACGAGCGTCGTCTACCCGACTGCCCCAGGCGCGATCACGGCTGCGGCCGCCGTCCGGAAGGGCCTGCAGCAGGTCGGAGTGAAGGTGACAATGATCGGCGTTCCCGAGCTTGCGACCGATCTCATCGGGGCGGCGACGCAGGCGAGCTCGTCGGACATGATCGTCGCCGCCCTCGGCTTCCCCACGTGCGCGCCGTTCGCGCGTGCTCTCGACCAGATCAGGTACTCAAAGCCGGTGATGTCGACACCGATCTGTACGTTCATCCCCAAAGGCGCGTACGCCAGCGGCGACCTGCCGAAGTGGGTCTACGGCATCGTCCAGACGCTCGTGAACAAGCCGGGGCCGCAGTCCAACCTGTACCTGAAGAAGGGCTTGCAGTATGGGACGACAGTGCCGAACATGCTCTGGATCTTCGCCGAGGGCGCCTGGGAGACGCTCCTCGCGACGACGAAGATCATGAACGCGATCCCGTACTCCAAGCTCAGCAACGCACGGATCGCTGCCGGGTTCAAGGCCTTCCGCGGGCCGACCATCCTCGGCCCTCCGAACATCGCCTGCGGCAAGGTGTCGAAGGCCGAGCCGACTGCGTGTGGCAACCAGACAAACTTCTACGAGTACCAGGGCAAAGGCAAGTGGAAGCTCAACTCGAGCTGGCTGAAGCCGCCCGGAGTGAAGTAGACCTCAAGACGGAAACGACAGCGGGCCCGGCGGTTGCCGGGCCCGCCGGCTCTGCAGACAACTGACCGATGCGGGACAACATTCTCTTCGCAGTGCTCGGGCTCGGCGCCGGTGCGCTCATCGCGAGTATCGCGCTCGGAGTCGTCCTCATCTACCGGGGCTCGGGGATCATCAACCTGGCCACCGGAGCGATCGCGATGCTCGCCGCGTACATCTTCTGGGCGCTCAGAACCGACTACTTCGGGTTCGCGCTCTCGACCGTCCCCGCCTTCGCACTCACACTCGTCTGCGTGGCCGCGTTCGGCGTCCTGATCGAAATAGCCATCTTCCGACCGCTCCGTAACACCGCGCCGTTAGCGAAGCTGGCCGCGTCGCTCGGCCTCCTGCTGGTCCTTGAAGCCGGAATGATCCTCATCTTCGGAAACACGCTGAAGTCCGCGCCTGCCGTACTCCCTTCCGGCACGGTGACGGTCTTCGACCGCGTCGTGCCGCAGGATCGGTTCCTGCTCGCGGGGATCGTCATCGTCGTGGCCGCGCTGCTGACGGCCCTGTACCGCTGGACGCCCTTCGGGCTCTCGACGAGAGCCGCATCGGAGAACGAGGCGTCGGCGATGCTCGCGGGCCTGTCCCCAGGCCGCCTGGCGATCATGAACACCGTCCTCGCCTGCGTCGTCGCCGGCGGGCTGGGGGTGCTCGTCGCTCCGCTCATCTCGCTCGACGCGCAGACGCTCGCGTTTCAGGTCGTGCCCGCCCTCGGTGCGGCGCTCCTCGCCGGTTTCACGTCCTTCTTCATCGCGTGCTTCGCCGGTCTCGCGATCGGCATGATCCAGTCGCTCCTCATCTACTGGGGAACCCAGAGCTGGTTCCCTACCGACGAGGGTGGCAGTCCGCTCCGCGGCCTGCCCGAGCTGTTCGTCTTCCTCGTCATCGTCCTTGCGCTGTTCCTGCGCGGCGCGTCCCTGCCCGGCCGGGGAGAGCTGGTGGAGAAACGGCTCCCAGCCGTGCCCCGGCCGGAACGGCTGCTCAGGTGGGGCGCGATCGCCGCAGTCGTGGGCGCCGTCGCGCTCATCGTGTTCCCCTATAGCTTCCGGCAAGCAGGCATCAACTCGCTGCTCGGTGTCGTCATCTGCTTCTCGCTCGTCGTCATCGTCGGCTTCGTCGGCCAGATCTCCGTCGTCCAGCTCGCGCTCGCCGGTGTAGCGGGCTTCACGATGTCGCACCTCACCACCGACGCCGGGGGTATCTGGGCGACGTTCCCGATCTCGCTCCTCATCGGAGCTCTCACGGCCACCGTCGTCGGGTTGCTGATCGCGGTGTCAGCCCTGCGGGTCAGAGGCGTCAGCCTCGTGGTCGTGACGCTCGCAGCCGCGGTTGCGCTCGAGCAGTTCGGCTTCCAGAACGCACGTTGGGGTGGCGGTCCCACGGGCTCGCCCGTCAACCAGCCAGAAATCGGAGGGCTCGATCTCTCTTCCCACGCCGCCTTCAGAGGCCTGGACGACAAGATCCCGAGCCCTATGTTCGGCTTCCTCGTCCTCGCAGCCGTCATCCTCCTGGGCCTGCTCGTCGCCAACGTGCGGCGCTCCAGCCTCGGGAGCCGAATGCTCGCCGTGCGTTCGAACGAGCGCGCTGCCGCGGCGGCCGGGATCAACGTCCGTAACACCAAGCTCGCCGGCTTCGGCATAGCGGCGTTCGTGGCCGGGATGGCCGGCGGTCTCTACGCATACAACTTCGGCTCGGTCAGCTACAGCCGTTTCGGAGCGCTCGCGGCGCTCGCGCTGATCGCATTCACGTACTTCGGAGGCATCACGATGGTCTCGGGAGCGATCATCGCGGGCATCGGGGCGACCGAGGGCCTGCTGCCGCACGGCTTCGATGAGTGGTTCGGTCTCTCGGGAAACTGGGCGCTGCTGATCGGGGGCTTCGCCTTGATCATCACCCTGCTCGTGAACCCAGAGGGAATAGCGGGAACGGGGTGGAAGAAGAAACAGGAGAAGAAGAGACGGCTTGCCGCCGAGGCTGCGACCGAAGCACGGGTCCTCGGCTCGCCTGTCCCGCATGCGCAGGGCAGCGGTGAAGCGTTACCGAGGAAGCGGCGGGAGCCGGGGGAGGTCATCCTGTCCGCAACTGACATCTCCGTCTCCTTCGGCGGGCTGCTTGCGCTCGACGAGGTCGACCTCGCGGTCAGAGAGGGCCAGCTCGTGGGCCTCATCGGACCCAACGGCGCCGGGAAGACGACGTTCATCGACGCGATCTCCGGATTCGTGTCCTACCAGGGGCGGGCCGAACTCGACGGGCGACCGCTTGACGGGCTGGCAGCGCACTCGCGAGCAGCGCGCGGGCTCGCCCGGACGTGGCAGTCGATCGAGCTGTTCGACGATCTCAGCGTGCGCGAGAACCTCGCTGTCGCTTCCTATCGGCCCTCGGTTTGGGCAACGACTATAGAGACGGTCTCGAAGCCCGTCCGGAGCACGAAGGCGGCCGATGCGGCTCTGGAGCTTCTCGGGCTCGAGCCGATGGCAGACGCGATGCCGGAGGAGCTCTCCCAGGCGCAACGCAAGCTCGTGGGGATTGGGCGCGCGCTTGCAGCGGAGCCGCGGCTCCTCTGTCTCGACGAGCCGGCCGCGGGCCTCGACACACGGGAGGGCGAGGAGCTGACGCACCATCTTCGCGAGGTGGTCGACGCCGGTACGCCGCTGCTCCTTGTCGATCACGACATGGGGCTGGTGCTCGGGATCTCCGACTACGTGGTCGTGCTCGACTTCGGCAGGGTCATCGCGCATGGGACGCCCGATGCCGTCCGTCGCGACCCGCGCGTGATCGAGGCATACCTCGGGAGCGCGGCGGCCGAGCTCGAGGCCGCACCGGAGCTGCGATGAGCGACACGCTGCTGGCGATCGAGGGCCTGGCCGCCGGCTACGACCGCGCCGCGGTGATCCGCGATCTTGATCTGTCCGTCAACGCCGGCGAGGTGGTTGCGCTGCTCGGCGCGAACGGGGCCGGGAAGACGACGACGCTCAGAGCCATCTCTGGCCTCCTCCGACCGATGAGCGGACGCGTCACGTTTGCCGGTCAAGACATGGGCGGCGTGTCGGCCACCCAGCGAGCACGCCTCGGGATCGTTCATGTACCCGAGGGCCGCGGGCTCTTCTACGGCCTGACCGTCGCCGAGCACTTCCGCCTCGGCTATCGCGGAGTGCGGCCTGACGAGCAGGCTGCGTACGCGTACTTCCCCAAGCTCAAAGAGCTCCGTGCGCGGCGCGTCGGCCTGCTCTCGGGTGGTGAGCAGCAAATGCTCGCATTGGCGCGGGGCCTTGCCCGCCGACCCCGCCTGCTGCTCCTTGATGAGCTTTCGCTCGGCCTCGCTCCCGTGATCGTCGAAGCTCTTCTGCCGGTCGTAAACGAGTACGCGCTCGACTCGGGCTGCGGCGTGCTGCTCGTCGAGCAGCACATCCAGCTCGCGCTCGAGATAGCGGACCGAGGGTATGTGCTCTCGCACGGCGAGATCGTCCTCCACGATCGAGCGGAGGTGCTGCACGCAGACCGCGAGCTCCTGATCTCCAGCTACCTGGGGGAGCAGCGAGCGCCGGTCGGCGAAGAGGCAACCGGTGGGTAGGATCGACGGACAGGAGGTGTCTGAAGGCATGGCCAAGTTCAGCGTTCTGAATCCCGAGGGATATCCGCCGAAGGTGAGCGCGCGTGGCATGGCTCCGAGCCTCGACTCGCTCGACGGCAAGAAGCTCTACCTCGTCGACATCGGCTTCCCGAACTCCGACGAGTTCATGGCGCAGCTCCACGGCTGGTTCGAGGACCACCGTCCGACGATCCGCACGGAAGTGGCGCGCTGGCAGAACCAGCACATCCCGGACCCGGAGCTCTGCGAGCGCATTCAGGCCGACGGCGACGCGGCCATCATCGGCGTCGGCACCTGACCGGGCTGCGCGCCGGAGGTCTCCGGCCACGTCGTCGATCTCGAGTCGAAGTACGGAGTTCCCACCGTGGGCGTGCACGTGCACGTGTTCGCCCACCTCGTGCGTAACACCGTGAAGTCGAACGGGATGCCGAGCGCGCGGCAGGCGTTCGTGCCGACGCCGTTGCTGAACACGTCGCCCGCGGGGCTGCGCGAGTACGTCGAGGGCGACGACCCGATCCACGGGCGGCCGTTCATGGCCGAGGTCTTCGACCAGCTCACGCGTCCGGTGCCCACCGACGAGCTGGGCGGCGAGCAGTGGGACCGATCGACGCCGCGCTACGTCGAGGCGGACAGCGAAGCGGAGATGCACGCCCTCTTCCGGGAACGCCGGTACACGGACTTTCTGCCGATCGTGCTGCCGACCGAGGAACGGGTCGAGCAAATGCTCACGGGCACGAGCCACGCCCCCGACGAGATGGTTGGCAAGCTCCGCCCGACCATCGGCATGGAGTACTGGCACTTCGACGTCGAGAAGGTCGCCGTGAATGCCGTCATGGCCGGCGCCGCGCCCGAGCACTTCCCGGTCCTCCTCGCGCTCGCCTCGAGCGGCGACACGGGGCGCCAGAGCAGCATGTCCTCGATGGGGAACATGGTCGTCGTCAACGGGCCGATCCGCAACGAGATCGGCATGAACAGCGGCATCGGTGCCCTGGGGCCGTACAACTACGCGAACTCCGCGATCGGCCGGGCCTTCGGTCTTCTCTCCCAGAACCTCCAGGGCGGCTCGGTGCCCGGTGAGACGTACGGCGGCTCGCAAGGCTCCAACTACTCCTACAACTGCGTCACCTTCGCCGAGAACGAGGAGGCGAGCCCGTGGGAGCCGTACCACCTGCAGTACGGCTACTCGAAGGACGAGAGCGCGGTCACCGTCTCGTACGTCTGGGGGAGCGTCTGGGCCGAGTACCTGCGCGCCTACTGGCAGGAGAAGCTCGTGGCGATGATCTGCGGCCTGGAGCCCGGAATGGGGTGCACGCTCGTGCTCGACCCGATCGTGGCCCGCGAGTTCGTCGAGCGCGGCCTCGAGACGAAGGAGCAGATCGCCCAGTGGATCCATGAAAACGCCCGGATCCCACAGCGGCGGTACTGGGACCATGTCCTGCAAAAGTTCGTGCTGATCCACGACGTCGAGGCGGGGATCGAGCCGTTCGCGAGCTACTGGAAGGCGCGGCCCGACGAGCTGATACCGGTCTTCGAGCCCGACAGGATCAACATCGTCGTCGCCGGCGGCGAGACGAACGGCCACTTCAGCGTCTTCATGGGCTCCCCGATGCGGGCGAAGTTCCGCACGAACAAGGGGCAGAAGGTCGCGGTGTCGATCGACGAGTGGCGCTGACGCTACGCGAGGCCGGGTCTCGCGGCAATACGCCGACGAGACCCGGCCCGAGCCGATGGCGAACTGTCAGACCTCCGGATTGCCGTTTGCGGAAGTGGGCGAAAGCGGCGAGAGGACGTCCCAGTGCTCGACGATCTTTCCGTTCTCGTCGAGCCGGAAGATGTCGACGACCTTCGCCCCGATGGGCCAAATCAGCTCTGCGCCCGTGACCTGAGCGTGCGTCACGACGAGGTCGCACTCGGCGATGACGCGCCTGATGTCTACGTGATAGTTGGGGAACGACGCCGTGAAGCTCCGCACGAAGTCGATGAACGCAGGAGCTCCGCTTTCCGCCAGCGGGTTGTGCTGAATGTAGAGATGCTCCTCACCCGACTTGTCGAGATCTTCCCCGGGCTTGTCGTAGCCGACGTACCTGTCCACGGCGTCTTCGGGCTCCTTGTCGTTGAACGCCCTCGTGTAGTAGCCAACGACGTTGCTCTTGTTGCGCTCGAGGAGCGCGGTGCCGTGCACACAAGCCTGCTTCGCGGTCTTGGCGGTAGCGCTGTTGCTGCTCGTGCTCGCGTACGCCACGCCGAAGCTGAGCGTGGCCAGCGCGAGGGCTGCGGCCGCGATGACGCGTGACGGGGTCAGGATCTGCATTGCTCCCTCCTTTGTCGCTTACCCTGTAGTGGCACGCGACTTCTCATACCCCCTGGCGGCAACTAGGCACCTCTTTCGAGTGAGAGGCTCGCACTGCGGCGTCGTGGGCAACCCTCCGCCGCCGCTCCCGACATGCGCGGGAGCGGCTCACTACCGCTCTCGGAGACCACTCCCCGCTCGGAAGTCATGAGACTTCCGAGCGCCTTAGACGGAGATCACGACCTTGCCGACGTGGCCGGCGCGTTGCAGATGGCGTAACGCCTCCGGCGCCTGACCGAAGGGGAACACGCGGTCGATCACCGGCCGTAGGCCGTTGACGCCGATCGCCCGGTTCATGTCCTCGAACATCGCTCGCGAGCCGACGATGATCGCCTGGAGACGGAGACCCTTGACCATCGCCGGATGCGGGTTGACCTTCGTGTCGAAGCCCGTGAGAACGCCGATGAGGGAGACAGTCCCACCGGGCCGCGCCGCTCTAAAGGACTCCTCCATCGTTCCCAGACCGCCCACCTCGACCACGTGGTCGACTCCCGTGCCGCCCGTCAGCTCGACGGCGCGCTCCGCCCAATCCGGCGTGTTCGCGTAGTTGATGGTCTCCCAAGCGCCGAGTTCGCGCACCCGGTCCAGCTTCTTGTCGCTCTTCGACGTCGTGATCACGCGGGCGCCGACCATCAGCCCGAACTGCAGCGCGAAGATCGAGACCCCGCCCGTGCCCTGGACGAGGATCGTCTCGCCCGCGCGCACTCGACCCTTGGTCACGAGCGCGTGCCAGGCTGTCAATGCCGCACAGGGCAGTGTCGAGGCCTCTTCGTCGTTCAGGTGCCCGGGGACGTGGACGAGGCCGTCCTCGTGCACGACGATGTGGTCGGCGAGCACGCCGTCGAGCCCGCCGGCCAGCACCGAGCCGTAGGCGGCGGGCAGCAGCGTGTCGCCGTCGAGCCAGCGCTGGAAGACGGTGGTGGCGACGCGGTCGCTCACCTGCACACGGGAGACGCCTGGGCCGATCTCGATGACCTCGCCGGCGGCATCGGAGCACGGCAGCAGCGGCAGCTGTACGCCGCGTGGCGCGTTGCCGTGCTCGACCATTGCCACGTCGCGGTAGTTGAGTGAGACTGCGTGCACCCGAACGCGCACTTCTCGCTGGCCCGAGCACGGGATCGGGTTGCTCCTGGAGCTCGAGCCGATCGATGCCGAACGAGTCGGCGAGCCGCCAGGCTCTCACCGCGCGTGCCCGGCCAGGAACCGATGCGCCGAGATGGCAGCGGTGGCACCGTCCCCGGCGGCGCTGATTGCCTGGCCCGCGGCGTCTGCGCGTACGTCGCCGGCTGCGAACAGGCCGGCGAGCTCCGTCCGCATCCATATGTCCGTTCGGACATGACCACGCTCGTCGAGGGCGACGATGCCTTCGAGGCACGCGCTGTTCGGGAGGCGGCCGACATGGACGAAGACCCACTCGGCCGGGATCGTCGAAGAGTCGCCCGTCGCGAGATCGCGGATCCGAACACCTTCCACGCGTCCATCGCCGATGATCTCCTCGACGACCGTCCGCTGCCTGATCTCGACGAGAGGGGTCTCGGCGACGCGATGCGAGTACGTCTCCTGTCCGGTGAGGTGTTCTTCGGAGTGCACGAGCACAACCTCGACATCGTGTCCCACGAGCTCGAGCGCCTCCAGGAGCGCCGAGTCGCCGCCGCCCACCATTGCGACGGTCTTCCCTTGTTGCGACGGTCCGTCACAGCTGGCGCAGTGGCTGAGGCCCTTACCCTCGAACTCGTCCTCACGCGGTAGGCCCAGCTTGCGCGGTCTCGACCCGGTGGCGACGATCACGGCGCGCGCGATGATCTCGCGGGAGCTGGTCACTACATTCCAAAGCCCACCGCGTGGCTCGATGCGCCTGACCTCCTCCAGCTCGACCACGGCGCCGGCGTTGACCGCCTGCTCATGCATTCGCGGTCCGAGCTCGAAGCCCGGCACGCCGTCGGGGAAACCGGGGAAGTCCTCGACCTGCTCGGTGTTGAGAATCGTGCCGCCCAGCCCGAGTTGATCGAGAAGGATCGTGCGTCGGCCGTGACGCGCAGCGAAGAGCGCGGCGGTCAGGCCGGCCGGCCCACCCCCTGCGACGGCGATCTCGCAGTCAGCCTCCATATGCCCGGCTCGATCATAGGACGTCGATCAGGGCACGAGCCACAGCTCGCGCTGCGGCGTGCTGAGCCACTCGACGCCTGCACTCGTCACGAGCACGTCTTCCTCCAGGCCGATGTAGCCGCGGCCGGGCACCGCCGTCCCGTACTCGAGCGTGAAGACATTGCCTTCCTCGACGACACCGTCCGGCGCCGTTCCGTACCGGTCCCAGCGTGGCCCCAGCAGCGTGCCCCCGTCGTGTGCCGCGCGGCCCAGCTGGTGGCCGAGGGCGTACTTCGGCTCGGGGAAGCCCGCGGCGACCAGCGTCTCGCGCGCCGCTGCGTCCACGTCAGCGCCGACGGCTCCCGGCTTCAGGACGTCGACGCCGGCGTCGACAGACGCCCAGAGTGCGTCCCACGCGCGAGCGATGTCGGCGGGCGGTTCCGATTCGCCCTCGTCGAGCGCGTACCAGACCCGCTGGAGATCGCTCGTGTAGTCGTCCCGCGATACGCCGAAGTCGACATGCAGCAGCTGGCCTCGCTGCAGTCGGAGCTCGCTCGGCGGGGAATGGCCGACGTCCTTGTCCGGGCCGGCGTTCACCGCCGGGCAGTGGTCCTCGCCCCAGGCATAGCCGAGGCGACGCTTGGCCACCTCCTCGTGCATGACGGCGGCGATCTCGAGCTCTGACAGGCCAGGCTCGACCATCGCCGTCACTCGCTCGAAGATCTCCTCCGTGTCCGCGACGGCGGCCCGGATGCGACGCACTTCCTCCGCCGACTTTCGCCCGCGTAACGCGTTGACGATCGTCTCCGACGAAACCAGACGGTCGGCGTAAGGAGTGCCGGCGAGGGTCTTCCGCAGCGTCAGCCAGAGGCCGTGCGTGAGGCCGTCGGCGGCCGGGTCCGAGGCCGAGTAGTTGAGGGCGATCGATCGCGGGTCAAGCCGTTCGATCGCCGCCAGCAGGTGAGGGGAGAGGCTCTCGTCGTAGGCGACCACCTCGTTGTAAGCGCCGAGCTCTCGCAGGTTCGGCGCGTCGAAGCGGCCGACGACGGCGATGCGTTCGCCGCTCGCCGCGACCAGGAACGCGCTTTGCCAGGCGCAGGACGTGCCGGCGATGAGGTCGAGGCACGGGTCCTTCGTGAGCAGCGTCTCGCGGACGAGCGTGAGCCAGAGGTCTACGTCCTGCTCGCGGAGGATCTCCGTCGCCTGGTCGAGCTTCTCGTGGATGAGGACGTCCGGCGTGCTCAGGAGCGAGACACTAGCCGGGGATACGATGTTTGCGTGGCGACGTGGCCGAGTGGCTAGGCAGAGGCCTGCAAAGCCTCGTACAGCGGTTCGAGTCCGCTCGTCGCCTTTTCCGTGCTTGTGATCGCACTGGTGGTCGCGGCGTGCGGGGCGCCTGAGCAGAGCGGCCTCGATGCGCAGGAGCTCCTTGCGCAGCAGCTTCTTCCGCAGCTCTCAGATCTCCCGGCGGGGTTCAGCGTCGATCCTGCCGAGTCGTTCCCGGTTCCGACGTCGAAGATCCTGGCCGAACCGTTCTCGGCGAGCTCCTCGGCGATCATCCGGCGCGAGCGGCTATCGGGCTACCAGGCTGCGTTCACGAGCCCGCTTGGGCACCCCATCGAGTGCACCGCGGCCGTGTACCGGTCGAGCGCGGCCGCCCGCAAGGTCTATCGGTTGCGGACGCAGAGCGTCGCCGCGTTCGTCGCCGAGACGGGTGGGCACTCGCTGCCCGTGCCGACGATCGGGGAGGAGACCCATGCCCATCGATTGGCCCTGGGCGGTGTGCCGTACGTCGGCGTCGCCTGGCGCCATCGAGACGTCCTCTCGACGTGCGTTGCCGACGGTTACACGATGCCGTCCCTCGAGGAGCTTCTCGTCGTCGCCCGCGCTCAACAGCGGAGGATCGCGGAGACGCGAGATCACGCCAAGTAGAGTTCCGCCTGCTTCGGGTGCCGCCTTCCTCGTGCCCGCCTGGGCGGCCCGCTCATGGCCAGGGCTTCGACCGCGGATGGAGGTCGAGCGGCCCCGCCGTTCCGGCACGCCTTGGTCCTGTAGTCGGCGAACTGCTGCGGGTAGCCGACCTGCCAGGCGAGGTCGGCGATCTCCTTCTCGTACCAGGGCCGCCGGCCGGCCAGGCGGACGAGTGCCCGCGCGCGCTGGAGCGCATGGCACTCCACGACGGCCTCGGACGCCTCGGGAGTGCGCAGGTGCTCGGCCTCGTGGGCGAGCGTGACGATCGCCTCGGCGAGGTCATAGCTCTGCGTATTGAAGTACGGCGTGTAGCTGCCGCGGAAGAAAAGGCGAAGTGGGTCGCAAACGTCAGGGGAGAGGTCGATGCGGGTCGGTGGGTGCGCGAGACCGGCGAGCCAGAACTCGTCGCGACCGACGAACTCGAAGTCTTGCGCTAGCGGCGTCCAGTCCTCTTCCGGCCAACACTGAACACGCGCCTCGACACCCGAGATCGACGAGGCGATCCGCGAGAAGTCTGCCTCGAACGTCCCACGCGAAGTCCGGCGGTGCGCGTCGATGATGCCGTCACCCACGCGGGACCAGCTCGAGCCGCGGCACCATTTGCGCACGGCCTGGGCGACGGGCTGCATGCGATCCGTCGGCGCCGGTCCGACGCGCCCTGCGAAGGCGCGCACGCACGGTCGACCCTGTGCAGCCCGCGGTACGCAGTCTCCACTCGTTAGCCTGCACGCTAAGCCAATATGCTCCACTACGTGTCGTCGAGCCGCACGACAGCCCTCAAGTGCCGCTCGTGTGCTCTGCTCTCCGACGCCCACGGGCTCCAGAAGAAGAGCCCGATGAGGCCCGCCATGAACCCAACTCCGATCAAGACGGAGAGAAGTGCCGCGCGCACGGACGCCTTATACCGACTGCCGCAGCACCGAATCTCCGTGACCCTTTCGGCGCGTCGGCGCAGCATGCACCGCGAGGTAGACTCGCTCGGCCGTGGCGAGCAGTGGAGGATCCGTGGGCACTGCCGTGCTCGGCGCCGGGCCTGCGGGGCTGACTGCGGCGTACGTGCTCGCGCTGCGAGGCGTTCCGGCGACCATCTACGAGGCCGACGGCACCGTCGGCGGTATCGCCAAGACGGTGGAGTACAACGGCTACCGCTTCGATCTCGGCGGCCACCGCTTCTTCACGAAGTTCGCGCAGGTGCAGCGCCTGTGGGAGGAGATGCTCGGCGACGAGCTGCTCGTGCGGCCGCGGCTCTCGCGCATCTACTACGACGGGAAGTACCTCGCATACCCGCTGCAGGCCCGGGACGTCGTCGCCCGGCTGGGCGTCCTGGAGTCGGTGCTGTGCTCGCTGTCGTACTTTCGCAGCCGCCTTTCGCCGTCCCGCCACGAGATCGAGACGTTCGAGGACTTCGCAACCAAGAACTTCGGCACGCGGATCTACGACGTCTTCTTCCGCACGTACACGGAGAAGGTATGGGGCGTACCGGGCTCGGAGATCCACTCCGAGTGGGGGGCGCAGAGGATCAAGGACTTCTCGTTCTGGAAGGCGCTGCTGGCGGCGCTGCACCTGACGCGCACGAACCCGACCACGCTGATCGAGGAGTTCCACTACCCGCGCCTCGGCCCCGGGCAGATGTGGGAAGCCTTCGAGGCACGTCTCGCGGACCGTGGCATCCCGGTCCACCGCCACCACCGCGCGCTGACGATCCACCACGACCACAACGTCGTCGTCGGCGTGACGATGCAGCACGACGGGCGGACGATCGACGTCCCTGTCGACGCCGTGCTGTCGACCATCGCCCTCAGCGAGCTCGTGCTGAGCCTCGACCCGGCTCCGCCGCAGGAGATCGTCGAAGCCGCCGAGCGTCTTCGCTACCGCTCGCTCTGCCTCGTGGCGCTCGTGATCGACCGCGAGGAGCCCTTCCCGGACAACTGGATCTACCTCCACGACCCCGGCATCCGCGCGGGCCGCGTCCAGAACTTCGGCGCGTGGAGCCCCGACATGGTCGTGCCGGGGAAGACGTGCCTCGGCGTCGAGTACTTCTGCTTCGAGGGCGACGACATGTGGGAGATGCCGGACGAGGAGGCGGTCGCGCTGGCGACGGACGAGCTGGCCCGTATCGGGCTGCTCGACCCGAAGGACGTGATCGACGGCGTCAAGGTCCGCGTCCCGAAGGCGTATCCCATGTACGTCGGCCATTACCGGGAGGACGTCGCCGAGCTGCGGGGTTACCTGGCGGCGTTCGAGAACCTCAAGACGTTCGGCCGGAACGGGCTGCACCGCTACAACAACCAGGATCACTCGATGTGGACGGCGATCCTGGGCACGCTCAATCTCGTGGACGGGACGGAGTACGACGTGTGGTCGGTGAACACCGAGGCCGAATACCACGAGGAAGGCGAAGCCGTCGACTCCCTCCTCGATGTCGACCTCGTCAGCTGATCCGGTAGCGGTCTCCGTCGTCATCGCGTCGAACGGCACTCCGGGCTCGGTCGACGCCTGTCTCGCCGCGCTCGAGCCGCAGGCGGAAGGCGTGGAGGTGATCGTTCGCGAGGATGAAGGCGCTCTCGTGCCCGAGCTCTGGCGGGACGGCCTCGACGCCGCCACCGGCGACTTCGTCTGCCTCACGATCTCCGTCATGCGCCCCGCGGACGATTGGCTGGCGACTGCTCGTCGCCTCGCCGGCGAGGCGAGCGCGGTCGGCGGCGCCATCGAGCCAGGCGAGGGTCTGCGTCTGAGCGACTGGGCCGAGTACTTCTGCCGCTACGCGCGCGACATGCTCCCGTTCGCGCCCCGGGAGACCGCCGATCTCCCCGGCGACAACGCCGTCTACACACGCGAGGCGCTCAGCGCAACGCGAGGCCTCTACCGTGACGGCTTCTGGGAGCCGGAGGTCAACCGCGCGCTGAAGGAGCTAGGCCGCCGGCTGCTGCACTCGCCCGAGCTCGTCGTCTACCAGGGACGCTCGGCCGGGTTCGGCGCGTTCATGCGCCAGCGGCTCGTGCACGGCCGGACGTACGGCCGTCAGCGCGGCGCCCGCTTCTCGACCGCACGGAATGTCGCGGGTGTCCCTGCTGCAGTACTGGTGCCGATTGTCCTGCTGGCGAGGACGCTTCGCGAGGTCTTCTCGCGACGTCGGCTTCGCCTGAGGCTTGTTGCGGCGACGCCGCTGCTGCTGGCCTACGACATCGCGTGGGCGGCGGGTGAGGCAGCGGGCCATCTGGATAGCCTGCGAGCCCGATGAGCGAGCCGAAGCTCTCCGTCGTGGTCGCCTCCGTAAACGGCTTTCCGTACGTCGGACACTGTCTCGACGCGCTCGCTGAGCGCGCGCCGGGCGCCGAGGTGATCGTCGCCGATTCGACGGACGAGGAGACGCGCCGGCGCCTCCAGACAGGCTGGCCGGCCGCGAAGCTGCTCTCGTTCGACGAGCAGCAGACGATCCCCGAGTTGCGCGCCGCGGGCATCTTCGCGGCGGGGGCGCCGCTCGTGGCGGTGATCGAGGACCACTGCCGCGTGACGCCCGCGTGGGCGGAGGCGGCAGTTGCCGCACACGAACACGGGCACGCCGTCGTGGGCGGGCCGATTCGCAACGTCGTCACCGACCGGGCACGCGACTGGGCGGCGTTCTTCTGCGAGTACAGCGCCTTCATGGAGCCGCTGCCAGAAGGCGAGGCGGACGCGCTGACCGGCATGAACGTGGCCTACGACCGCGAGGCGATCGCGGCCATGGAGGATCTCCTGCGCAAGGGGCGCTGGGAAGGCTGGCTGCACGCGCGGCTGCGAGAACGCGGCATCGGCCTCCACTGCGCCGCCGACATGGTGCTCGAGCACGACAAGGACTTCGGGCTAGGCGAGTTCCTCTCGCAGCGCTGGCACTACTCGCGCTCGTACGCCGGCATGCGAAACGAGGCGCTCGGCCGCCGCCGCTACCTCTACGCGCTCGGCGCGCCGTTGCTGCCGCCCGTGCTCTACTGGCGCATGGCGAGGAACGTCTTTTCCCGCGGACGCCGGCGGCGGGAGTTCCTGCTCGCTACGCCGCTCATCTTCCTCTACGTCTGCGTGTGGGCGGCGGGCGAGGCGGTCGGCTACGCATTCGGCGGTGGGCGCAGCCTGCTCAAGGTGCGCTGACGCATGAAGGTGGGCGTCGACGCGACGAGCTGGGCCAACCGGCGCGGCTACGGCCGCTTCGCCCGCAACGTTGTGGGCAGGCTCGTAACGGGAGAGGACGAGTACGTGCTCTTCACGGACGAGCGCACGGCGCGGGAGGAGGAGCTGCCGCAGGCAGCGATCGTTCGCGCGGTTGCGGTCGGCCGACCGCCCGCCGCGGATGCGCCGCGCTCGCTCCGCGACCTCGGGCGCGTAGCGCAGGCCGCCTCGCGTGAGCGCGTCGACGTGTTTCTCTTTCCCTCTCTCTACACGTGGTTTCCAGTGCGCGGAGCGCCCACAGTCGTAGGGATTCATGACGTCATCGCCGAGCAGTACCCCGACCTGACACTGCCAACCCGTGGGGCTCGCGTCCGCTGGAACCTGAAGCGACGGCTGGCGGTCAAGCAAGCGAGGAGGATCTTTACCGTCTCGCAGGCGTCACGGAAGCTGCTCGCTGCCGGCCTCGGCGTTCCTGAAGCGTCGTTGGCAGTGGTGCCCGAAGCGCCCGATCCCGTCTTCGGGCCGCGGTCGGCGGAGGAGATCGATCGAGAGCTGGGCCCGCTCGGCCTCGGTCACCGCGAGCGGTATTTCGTCTACGCAGGCGGGGTCAGCCCGCACAAGGGCCTGGAGACCCTGCTCGACGCGTATGCGCTGCTGGGCGAGCCGGCACCGCTTCTCGTCATCGCCGGCGCGCTGGAGGACGAGGCGTTCCTTTCGGCGGCCGGCTCGGTCCGGCGGCAGATCGAGGTGTCGGGACTGCAGAACCGCGTGCTGCTCCCCGGCTTCGTGTCCGACGAGGCTCTCGCCTGCCTCTACGCGGGCGCGGTGGCCTTCGTGTCGCCGTCGAAGGCCGAGGGATTCGGGCTCCCAGCCGTAGAAGCCGCCGCCTCCGGCACGCCCATCGTGCTCAGCGATATACCGGCGCATCGCGAGACTCTCGACGGTGCCGCGTTCTACTTCCCGTCGGGTGATGCGCGCGCTCTGGCCGGGCAGCTCGAAGCCGTAGCTGACGACGGCGCCCTCCGCGACGAGTACGGCGCGGCGGCGCGAAAGTGCGTGGCGCGTCTGTCGTGGGACGCGTCGGCGGCGGCTCTCCGCGCCGTGCTGCGAGAGGCCGCCCGTGCCTGAGCCGCTGTCCATCTGCATGGTCACGACGTTCTATCCGCCGCTCCACTTCGGCGGCGACGCCGCGTACGCGTACCAGCTGACGAATGCGCTCGCGCGGCGCGGCCATGCCGTGACGGTCGTCCACTCGGCGGACGCCTACCGCGCGCTGGGCGGGAAGGACGCCGGCGACTTCGCGCACGCTTCAGGCGTCAACGTGCACCGACTCGAAACGCGCTCGGCGACCGGCTCGTCGCTGGCGACGTACCTCACCGGTAAGCCGGGGGTGTACGCACGGCAACTGCACGACGTGCTCGACGGCGGCCGTTTCGACGTCATCCACTTCCACAACGTCTCGCTCGCCGGCGGGCCGGGCGTGCTCGAGTACGGCGACGCCGTAAAGCTGTATACGACGAGCGAACACTGGCTCGTGTGCCCGATGCACGTCCTCTTCCGCTACAACCGAGAGCCGTGCGTCGAGCCGCATTGCCTGCGTTGCACGCTCGCGTTCCGCCGGCCACCGCAGCTCTGGCGCTACACGGGACTGCTGGAGCGCTCCGTGAAACACGTCGATCTCTTCCTCTCGCCCAGCCGTTTCACGCTGGAAGCGCATCGCGCCCGAGGGTTCACTGCACCGATGCGCCACCTCCCCTACTTCCACACGGGAGACGGGATAGAGGCAGCCGGCGATGTGCCGGCCGGCACGAGGCCGTATTTCCTCTACGTGGGCCGCCTCGAACGACTCAAGGGCGTACAGGTATTGCTCGACGTCTTCCGCGACTACCGCGAGGCCGATCTCATTGTCGTGGGGGAGGGGACATACGAGGAGGAGCTCCGCCGGCAGGCGGCCGGCCTCGACCACGTGCGGTTCCTCGGCCGTCTCCACCCGTCCGAGCTGGGGAAGCTCTATGAAGGCGCGGTCGCGCTGGTCGTCCCGTCGATCGGTTACGAGGTGTTCGGCATCGTCGCGCTAGAGGCCTTTGCGCGGCGAACGCCGGCGATCGCCCACGACCTGGGCGCGCTGACCGAGGTGATCGAGGACTCGGGAGGCGGGCTGCTCTACAGGACGGCGGCGGAGCTCCGCGATGCGATGCACCGACTGCTCGGAGACGAGGAGCTGCGTGCGCGGCTCGGAAACCAAGGCTTCGACGCGTGGCAGCGGCTGTGGAGCGAGGACGCCCACGTCGCCGGCTACTACGGCGCGATCGAGGAGGCCAGGGGGCTACGGCGGTGACGGCCGTCATCCTGACGTACCACGCGATCGAGGACGGCCCCACGCCGCTGTGCATCGAGCCGGAGCTGTTCGGGGAGCACGCCGCTGCGATTGCGGCGTCGGGCGCAACGTGCCTCACGGTACGTGAGCTCGGTGCTGCTCTGCGCGACGGCGCACTGCCGGAACGGGCGGTGACGATCACGTTCGACGACGGCTGCGCGAGCGTCGTCACGAACGCCGCGCCGCTGCTCGCGGATCACGGTCTGCGGGCCACGGTGTTCTGCGTGGCCGGCCACCTTGGCGAGACGAACGAATGGCCCGGGCAGCGCGGCTCGGCGCATTCCCTCCGGCTGGCCTCCGCCGAGCAGCTGGCGGAGCTGTCCGGGCGGGGCTTCGAGATCGGCTCGCACGGGTACACGCACGCGGCGCTCAGCGATATCTCGCCGTCACAGGCAGCGCGCGAGATCGAGGACTCGAAGACCGCCCTCGAAGCCGTCGCCCGCGCGTCTGTGACCTCGTTCGCGTGGCCGTACGGTGCTCGGCCCGCAGCAGAGCCGGCACGGCTGATCAAGGCCGGATACCTGGCCGCCTGCACGACGGCGATGGCGCGCGTCGGCCCAGACTCCGACCCGCTCGGCCTGCCTCGGGTGGACGCCTATTACGTCCGCCGTCCGGAGCGACTCCGTAGTGTGCTCGAGGGCGCGCGCGACGAGTACCTCCGCCTGCGGGCGATCGCCGCCCGCGCACGCCGGCTGTTCCGGAAGGACTACGTGTGAGCGAGATTCAGCAGGTCGACGCAGCACGCGGCTGGCGCATGGTGCTGCGCCGCTTCTCGGCGCTGCTGGCCGGGGAAGCCGGCGCGCGCATCCTCGGCTTCGTCATCGTGCTCATCCTCGCGACGCGGCTCGGCCCGGCCGGCTTCGGCATCGTCACCTTCGGCCTGACGCTCGTCGCGTGGTGCAGCTACGTCGTCGACGCGGGAACGGAGATTCTCAACGTCCGCGAGATCGCGCGGCGGCCGGATCGCTTCCGGGACATCTCGGAGCGCGTGCTGGGCCTGAGGCTGGCGCTGTCGGTCGTAGCTGCGGCTCTGTTCGTGGTGGGAGCTTGGCTGCTGGCCCGCTCGGACCTCACCCGCGAGACGCTCATGCTCTTCGCGCTGCTCTTGCCCGCGGGTGCGCTCAACCTCCGCTGGATGGTGCTTGGAGTGGGGGGGTCGCGTGCCATCGCGCTCGGCCTCGTCCTCTCGCGCCTGCTCGTGCTGGTGGCGGTCGTGCTCCTCGTCGTGGACCAGAGCGACATCACGCGCGTGCCCGTGATCGAGGCCGTGGGTACGCTCGTGTACGCGCTCGTCATCCTCTGGCTCGTCGGCGGCGGACTGCGGCGGCTGCGCCCTCGTGTCGACATCCCGGCCTGGCGGGACACGCTCCGGCAGAGCACGCCGCTCATGATCACCGGCTTCGCCCGTTCGGCCGTGGTCTCGTTCGACGTCGTCCTCATCCAGCTCGCGCTCGGCCCGGAGGACCTGGGCATCTACTCGCTCGCGTCACGCCACGCGTTCTTCGTCACCGGCGCCGTCGGCCTGTTCTCGATGGCGTTCCTCTCCGCCTTCAGCGCCACCGCCGACGAAGGGGCGGTCGCGCTCAAGGGTCGGGCGCTGCGCTGGGCCTTCGGCATATCGGTGCTCGTGGCGGCGGCGCTGACGGTGGGCTCGCTCCTGATCCCGTACGTCTACGGCGACGAGTACGACCGGTCGGTTGCCGTGCTCGCCGTCATCGCGTGGCGCATTCCGCTCGCCGTGCTGGCGAGCATCTACGGCAGCATCCTCGTCGCGCGCGACCGCCAGATCGACCTCATGCGCAACAGCATCGCCGCCGCCGCGTTCGTCGTCTGCGCCGATCTCGTGGCCGTGCTCGCCTTCGGCCTGCTCGGCGCCGCCGTCGTATCGATCGCGGGCGGCGCGCTCACGTACCTGCTCAACGCGCGCAGCGTCCGGCGAGCGGCTCCCGAGCTCGGTCGCCGCTCGCTCCGCACGGCGGAGCCTTGAGCCCCACGCTGGGGATCGACGGCCATCGCCTCGCCGGCACTCGCTCCGGCGTCGGCCGTTACGTCGCCGAGCTGCTGCGCGAGTGGGCTGACACGGAGACGCCGTTCAGCGAGCTCGTGGTCTTCGTACCCGTAGGCGTCGACGCCGACGCCCTGCCTCCGTCGCATTCGTTTCGCGTACACGAGCTCTCCGGAACCGGCGGGTCGGCCTTCCACTGGGGACTGGGCCGCGCCGCCCGTCACGTCGACCTCCTGTTCTGCCCCTCGTACGCCGCACCGCTTGCCTACCGTGGGCCGTTCGTCGTCACCGTTCACGACGCGCTCTCGGCGCTCATGCCGCCGCACCCCGGCCTGCGCCAGCGCCTTCGTCATCGATCGACGAGAAGCTCGGCTCGCAGGGCACGCCACGTCATAACCGTGTCGGAGACGTCGCGCCGGGACATCGCGACGTCCTACGGTGTCCCTCCGTCTCGGATCACGGCCGTGCCGAACGGTTGCGGCGGCGAGTTCTTCGTCCCTCCGACCGTCGCGGCGGCTGCCGAGGTGCGCAGGCGATACATGCTGGCGGGATCCCCGTTCTGCCTGTTCGTGGGCAAGCTCGCCCGGCGACGCAACCTGCCGACGCTCGTGGAGGCCTTCGCCGAGGCCAGGGCACGGGCCGGCATGTCGCACGCGCTCGTACTCGCCGGAGAAAGCAACGCTGCGGAGTCGCTGGGGGAAACCCCGGACTTCGTGCGCGTGACGGGCTACGTGCCGGAGGAGGATCTGCACGTCCTCTACCACGAGGCCGAGGTTTTTGTCTATCCGTCGTCGTATGAGGGGTTCGGCCTGCCGGTGCTCGAGGCCATGGCCGCCGGAACGCCCGTGCTCACGGCGAGGAACTCCGCCCTCGCCGAAGTCGCGGACGAGGCGGCCCTGCTCGTGGACGAGCCGCGAAGAGATCTGCTCGCAGATGCACTGACGACGCTGCTCACCGACGCGGCCCTTCGCGAGCGGCTGGCGGAACTGGGAAGGCAACGAGCGCGCCTCTTCCCGTGGAGCCGCACTGCCTCGGAGACGATGGCGGTACTGACGGCGGTATCCTCGGCGGCCGCGTGAGCGAGCAGTCAACTCCGCTTCGCCTCAATCTCGGCTCCGGGAACAGACCGCTCCCCGGCTACGTCAACGTCGACGCGCGGCAGCTGCCGACGGTCGATGTCATCGCCGACGTCCGCTCGCTGCCGTTCGAGGACGGGACCGCAGCTGAGGTGGAAGCGTCCTCCCTGCTCGAGCACTTTCGCAATCCGTACGAGGTGCTCGACGAGATTCATCGCGTGCTCGCGCCGTCCGGCGTGCTCTGCGCGTCCGCGTGCCCTCTCCGTGGTCGCAGGCGGGGATGCTCGACCCCGACCACGTGTTCCTGGCCGACCTCAAGCAATGGCGCGAGATCCTCGGCGGCTACTTCACGAAGGTCAGTGCACGCGGTGAGGGCGTGCGCTACCGCGACAGCAAGCTGTTGGCGGCGGCGAACCATTTCGCGGTCGGGGTCCTGCGGATGCACGAGCTGGCGCAGACGTGGGCGCTCACGGCGTCGGGCAAGCGCGCGGAGCCGTTCCGGGCCTACGTGCCCTGGTGGCTCGAAGAAGCGTGAACGTCGAGCTGCTCGTCCGCGAGGACCTCGCGATGTCGAGCGCGCCGATCGCCGTGGAGACGCTCGCGTCGCTGGGCGTGTCTGCGCGCACGGTGGTCGAGGGCGAGGTCGATCTCTCGCCCGACCGCCTCGTGTGGGTGGGCGGCAACCCACGTTGGTACAGGCGCACGCTCGACCGGATCGCGGCGCTGCCGCGCGGTGAAAGGCCGCTCGTGCTCGTGTGGCATACGGAGCCGCTGCCGATGCCCCGCGCCGCAGGGATGCACGGGCAGATGCTGACGGCGAGAGAAGTGGCGAAGCTCGCACTGCGCGACCGACGCGTCAACGACCACTACTCGAACGCCAAGTACCTCCGCCGCCTTGCCGCCGACGGGACGCCCGACGTGCTCGCTGTCGCGACCCGGGCCTACCAGGCGTACCTCGAGCAGGAAGGCATCGCGACCGAGCTCGTCCCGCTCGGCTACCACCCGTCGCACGGACGGCTGCTCGACCGCGAGCGCGACGTCGGCGTCATCTTCCTGGGTGACTTCCGGTTGCCGAGGCGGCGGCGAATCCTGCGCCGCCTGAAGCGAGAAGGCGTGGACATCCTCACGCTGGGCGACTACTCGAACCCCGAGCTCTGGGGAGAGGGACGGGTAGAGCTCATCAACCGCGCGAAGATCGCACTGAACATCCCGCGGCTGGAGGGGCACCTGCCCGACGTGCGGCTGCTCGTGGCGATGGCGAACGGCGCGCTGGTCGTCTCGGAGCCGCTGTACCTGCCGGAGCCGTACGAGCCAGGCGTGCACTACGTCGAGGCGCCCGTCGAGCGGCTCGCGGAGACGATCCGGCAGTACGTGGCGGACGAAGACGCGAGGCGGCGGATCACGGACGAGGCGTACCGCTTCGTGACGACCGAGCTGACACTCGACCGTTCGTTCAGCCGGCTGCTGGAGCTCGCGCGCGAGGCTACGCTGCGGGCGGCGTGAAAGACGTCCGGCCCGACTACTACGCACGCCTTCACGCCGTCGAGGAGCAGCACTGGTGGCACACCGGCATGCGGGAGATCACCGCGTCGCTGCTCCGCGACCGGCTGGCTTCGGGCCATCTGAGCATGCTCGACGCGGGCTGTGGGACGGGCGGCTTCCTCGCCTGGGCCGCCGGCACGGGCTCGTTCGACCGTCTGGCCGGCGTGGACATCAGCGCCGAAGCCGTGGAGCTGGCGAAGGATGCGGTCCCGGGCGCGGAGCTGCACGTGGCCCCGGTGCACGACCTTCCCTACCCGGACGGGACTTTCGACGTCGCCGTGCTCAACGATGTGCTCCAACACGTGGACGAGCGCGAAGTCGATGTCGGCCTGCGCGAGCTGCGGCGGGTGCTGTTGCCGGACGGGGTCCTGTTGGTACGCACGAACGGCGGTCGTCAGGCGCGGCGGGAGCGGACGGACTGGCGGCTGTACGACGCCGACTCGCTGAAGGCGGAGCTCGAGGCAAGGGGGTTCGACGTCGTTCGGATCACGCACGTGAACGCTGTGCTTTCGGTCTGGGGCGCTGCTCGCGGGCGCGGCCCCACTGCGCCGACGCCCACGACGTGCGGAATCCCGGCCGAGGCGGGCTCGACCGCAAACGCAGTCGGACGAACGCTGCTGGGGCTCGAGGCCCGAGTGCTCAGACACTCGCGCGTCTCCCTTCCCTACGGCCACACGCTCCTTGCGGTGGCGGTGCCTTCGTGAGCATCCCGGAGTTCTTCGACACGACCGCGGAGCGCTACGACCGGCGGTACGACGAGTCCAACGCGGCGGGCCGCCTGCTCCGGCACCGGCTGGAGGTCGCCGTGGAGCTGCTCGGCGAACCACGAGGAGACGTGCTCGACGTGGGCATGGGCACCGGCCGCCTGTGCGCCGAGCTCGACCGGCGCGGGTGGCGCGTCAGCGGAGTCGACCTGTCGCCGGCAATGGTGGCTGCCGCCAGACGGAGGTTGCCCGAGCTCGCCGAGCGGCTCGTCGAGGGGCCGATCGAGCACCTGCCTTTCGACGACGGGTCCTTCGACGCGGTTGCAGCGACCGGTGTTCTCGAGTACGCGACACATGACCTCGCCGGCGCCGTGGCCGAGCTGGCGCGCGTGCTGCGACCGCACGGCGTGGCCGTCCTGAGCTTCCCGCGCCAGCAGTCGCCGGCACTCCTGTGGCGCTCGAAGCTGCTCTATCCGGCCGTGAGAACTGTCAAGCGCGTCGTCCCTGTGGGCCGCCCTGCCCCGCTCGACCTGCCGCCCCGCAGCGAGCAGGAGCTCCTCGCCGCCGTGGACGAAGTGGGCCTCTCGGTGGAAGAGACGCGCCGGATCGGGCGGTTCTCATCTCATCTCGTCCTGCGGGCGCGCAAGCAATGAAACGTTGGCTGATCACAACGGCAGCCGTCGCCGTCGCGCTCGTGCCGGGCCTGTCCGCGACGGCCCAGACCGTCCAGGCGCCCGCGACGATTGCCACGGTCGCCGGCAACGGCGTCGACGGTTCTGACGGCGACGGAGGGCCCGCCACCAGCGCGGCGATCGACCATCCGCGCGGGATCGCTGTTACTCCCGACGGAGGGTTCGTCTTCGCGGCGCCGTTCCTGCCGGCCGTGCGGCGTGTCGGCGCTGACGGCCGCATCACTACGGTGGCCGGGACGGGAGTCGCCGGCTTCTCCGGCGACGGAGGAAGCGCTACCTCTGCACAGCTCAATCTCGTCCACGGCGTCGCGCTGCTGCCCGACGGGAGCCTGGTGCTCGCGGATACCAGCAACCACCGGATCAGGCGCGTGGCACCGAACGGCACCATCACGACCGTCGCCGGCACGGGGACCTTCGGCTTCTCGGGCGATGGCGGTCCCGCCGTGGCCGCGCAGATCGCGGCCCCCCGCGGGATCGCGACGCTGCCCGACGGGAGCATCCTCTTCCCCGACTCCGGCAACCACCGCGTGCGGCGGATATCACCGGCCGGCATCATCACGACGGTCGCGGGTAGCGGAACGCCCGGGTTCTCGGGCGACGGTGGGCCTGCAACATCGGCGCAGCTGAACCTCCCGTTCTCGGTCTCTCCGCTCGCGAGTGGGGGCTTCCTGATCGCCGATGCGGGCAACTCGCGGATTCGCCGCGTCGCCGCGGATGGCACGATCACGACAGTCGCCCCTGCGGCAGGGTTCAACTCCCCGCACGCTGTTGCTGCCCTGCCTGACGGCGGCTTCCTCGTCGCGGACACGAATAACAACCGCGTGGTCCGCGTCTCGTCGACCGGCACGATCTCGACGGTGGCGGGCACCGGGACTGCGGGCTTCTCGGGCGACGGAGGCCCCGCGGCGACCGCGGCGCTCAATCAGCCGAAAGCACTCGCTGTGCTTCCTGATCTGTCGGGCTTCCTCGTCGGGGACTCCGTAAACAACCGCGTGCGACTCGTCAGTCTCGACCTTCGGCCGGCCCTCGTGCTTCACATCATCGTCAAACAGCTCCATACGACTGCCGGACGTCCGGCGACGCTTCGCTACACGCTCTCCGAGCGAGCCGCGACGCGGCTGGAGGTCGCTGCGGCGCGGCACGGTGGTCCTGCGCGTGAAGCAGCTAGGGAAGTCGGGTGCCAATGCCCTCAGCTTCGGCCGAACCCTGAGAGCGGGCGCCTACGGCCTGCGGTTGCGCGCGACCGCCGCCGGGAATCGAAGCGCTGGGGCGACCGCCTCGCTGACGGTCAGGAAGCGGCGGAGCTGAGCAACTCCACACGGGCGCCCGTGTCTGCCGAGCGATACGCCGCCTCGATCACGCGCAAGCCGTCCCGTGCCTGGCTGCCGCTGGACGGAGGCTCGCGACCTTCCTGGAGAGCGGCCACGATCTCGCGGAAGAGGGTGACCGTCGCCGCCACGCCGGGGTTGCGCGGGTTGCGCGCGAGCTTCTTCCGGTGCAGGCCCCGCTCCGCCCAGGCGACGCCCCCCAGCCCGTAGTGGAGGCGGATCCCCGGCCGCTCGGCGCGCTTCATACCCATCTGCAGCAGCACGCGGCCGCCGTGGGATGCCCGCAATGACGCCTCCTCGCAGTCCGCGCGCAGCTCGATGTAGCGCGTACCGGCCCGGCAGAGCCTGTCGATCGTGATCTGTGCCAGCCTGCCGCCGGAGAACTCGAGCATGACGAGATGCACGGCGTCCGCCTCCCGCGTCTCGTCGAGCCCGCTCGAATGCCTTGCGTAGACCGCCTCCGGCAGCTCGCCGTAGAGGTCGAGCAACAAATCGACGAGATGGCAACCGGCCTCGAACAGCGTCCGGTTCGGCATGGCCGCCCGCCAGGGCACGGGCTCGTCCCACGGAGGCAGGTCCATGAGCTGCGAGACCTGGCAGAAGACGAGTCTGCCGACGCCGGGCTTGCCGATCTGCTCCTTGACCGCACGGAAGACCGGCTTCGCGCGGTACTGGTGATTGACGGCCACTCGCCTGTCGGTCGCTGCTGCCGTCGCGAGCACGCGATCGGCTTCCTCGACGCTGGAGACGAACGGCTTCTCGCAGATCACGTGAGCGCCGCCTTCCAGCGCGGCGATCGAGAGCTCGGCGTGAGACGAGGGCGGCGTTCCGACGACCACGAGCTCGGGCTCTGCCGAGCCCAGCAGCTGCTCGATCGACTCGAACGCCGGCGCGCCCGTCGTCTTCGTCCACCAGGCTTGGCGCTCCTCCGCGGGATCGGCGCCGCCCACGATCTCCACGTCTGCGAGCGCGCGCAGGGCGGGAAGGTGAAACTCCCCGGCCGCCCAACCGAGGCCGACGACTGCAGCTCGCATCGGGAGAGCCTAGCCGGGGCTCAGGCGCGGATCGTGCGCCTGGAGCACGCGCAGGTCACCGCCGGACCACGTCGCGTCCCCCGCCAGCAGCGTCTCCCCGTCCACGAGCAGCCCGGCGTGGCCGGGTGTGTGCCCGGGAAGCGGGACCATGAGCAGGCGGCCGTCATCCGCGACGTCGTGCGAGGCTGCGAACGGACCAGCGGCCGGCCCGGAGAAGTCGATCAGCCGAGGAGTGAGCCCTGCCGGCCAGTGCTGGGGGAGGTAACCGCGGAGGCGCCCTCCGACGCCGCCCGCGCGCTCCCATTCGATGCGCGAAACGAGGACCTCTGCGTGTGTGAACGCAGAGAGGCCGCCGACATGGTCGGTGTGGAGGTGAGAGAGCACGACCCACCGCACCGCGAGCGGGTCGAGCTGCGATGCGACCTCGTCTTCGGGCGCGAGCTCGAATCGCGCCAGCCGCAGGTACGGGTGCCACCGTGGGTGATAGCCGCCGTGCGAGGCCCTCGCCGTCTGGCCGGTGTCGAAGAGGCAAACGCCGTCCGGGTGGTCGACGGCGAAGGCGTGCACGGGCAGGGTCTCGTCGCTCCAACCGCCCGGCAGGTAGCGCAGCGGCCCCGTGCTGCGCTTGCCGCGGACGCGCCCGGTGGTCACGCAGCGGATGTGCAATTCAGAGACCAAGCCCAAAAGTGTTACTTGGGCTTGGTGTGCAGATGCCTGGCCACGCCGACCGGTACTGCGAGCGCCCCTGTCACATGGTGGACAGCGTGCAGGCCGGCGCCCGTCACAACTGCGACAGGTCCGTGTCGGCGGAGGAAGAGCTCGTAGAGCTCGACGTTGAGCGCGACGAGCGCGATCAATCCCGCCAGCGCCGTCCCCGGCCGGCCGCGTAGGAGTGCGACCGCCGAGATCCCGGCAGCCGCCGCGCTCACACGATGCCGCCAGCCGAGGTTGAGGGCCGTCGACCCCGAGCCGTATCGCAGCACGAGCTCCACCCATGGCACACCGCGCTGCCAGAAGTCCGTTCGCACCATCTCCTGGAGCGTCCAGCCCTTCAGGTGGGTGCCCTGGACCAGCGGGTCGAGGAGAATCCTGCCGCCGTCGCGTGAGAGCCTGGTACCGAGGTCGATGTCCTCCACCGAAGGAAGCGGGTAACGCTCTGCATCGAACCCGCCCGCGGAGCGAAACGCGTCGGCGCGTACCGCCCCGAGGCCGGCCCAGAAGGTCGTCGCGTCGCCTGCGCCCTGCTGGTGAACGTGGTGGTGCAGGAGATTCCGAAACTGCGAGACGACGCCCGGCTCGGCCGGCACGTCGTCGTACGAGCCGAAGGCAGCAACTAGCATCGGATCCGCCTCGAAAGCGGCTCGGATACGGGCGAACGCGTCCGCGTGCGGGAGCACATCCGCGTCTACGAAGACGACGACGTCACCTGTCGCGTCTTCCACGCCGGCATTGCGCGCGGCAGCCGGGCCGCCGCCTTCGGTGATGACGATGACTTCCTCTGGCGGCTGGTCCGCCGCGAGGATGGCGTTGACGCATGCGTCGAGCGTAGGCGGGTCGTTCGTCGCCGGAACGACGGCCGTGAGCGTGACCATGTGACTAACGTACCGCCTCGATGCCGGCAGTCCTCATGAAAGGCGCGCCGCTCGCGGGTCGCATCCGCGCCGAGGTCGCCACCGACGTCACCGAGCTGGGGCACGTGGGCCTGGCGACAGTGCTCGTCGGCGACGATCCTGCGTCGCACATCTACGTCGACCACAAGCACAAGGCCGCGCTGGAAGCGGGCATCGAGAGCCACGACCACCGACTGGCCGCGGACACGTCTGCCGACGATCTGCGCGAGCTGATCGAGCAGCTCAACGGTGACGATCGTGTCGACGGCATCCTCGTCCAACTGCCGCTGCCGAAGCACCTGGACGGGACGGCTGCCACGCGTCTCGTCTCACCGGCGAAGGACGTGGACGGCTTCCACCCGGTCAGCGCGGGGCAGCTCTACCTCGGCCACCCGACGTTCGTGCCGGCAACGCCGGCCGGGATCATGGAGCTGCTCGACGAGCATGAGGTCGAGCTCGAGGGCCGCCGCGCCGTCGTCGTCGGCCGTAGCCAGATCGTCGGTAAGCCGATGGCGCATCTGCTGCTCGCGCGAAACGCAACCGTGACGATCTGCCATTCGCGCACGGTTGACCTGGCCGCGCACACTCGCGCGGCCGACGTGATCGTCGCGGGCGTCGGCCATCCGCACCTGATCACCGTGGACATGGTCAAGGAGGGCGCGGCCGTCGTTGACGTTGGCATCACTCGCCGACCGGAGGGCCTCGCCGGCGACGTCCACCCCGCCGTCGAGGAGGTCGCCGGCCACCTGACACCTGTGCCCGGAGGCGTCGGGCCGATGACCATCGCAATCCTGCTCCGGAACACGGTTCTGGCCGCCCGGTACCGCCGCGGCGTGCTTGCGTTTCCGTAGCGACGTCGGGTAACGTCCGCGGCGTTCGAGGTCAGCTTTTCCGGTTCGAAGGAGGACGCGTTGGTGGACCAAGTAGGACAGACGGCCGTCGGTACGGTCAAGTGGTTTTCGAACGAGAAGGGCTTCGGCTTCATCGAGCGCGAGGGGGGCGAGGACGTCTTCGTCCACCACACCGCGATCACGATGGAGGGGTACCGCACGCTGACGGAAGGTCAGCGCGTCGAGTTCGAGATCACACAAGGAGACAAAGGCCTGCAGGCGGCGAACGTCCGGGCTGTCTGAGCACCGTTCCGGTTGGAACCTTCGAGGGCCCCGGAAGGGGCCCTCTGCTTTGAGAGGATGACTCGAGTGGCGATCACGAGAGAGCAGGTGCTGCACGTGGCGAAGCTCGCGCAGCTCGGCCTGTCCGAGGACGAGGTGACGCGCTTCTCCGAGCAGCTCTCCGCCATCCTCGAGTCGGTCGGCAAGATCGCCGAGCTTGACCTGATGGGAATCGAGCCGACGTCGCATCCGCTCGACATCGTCAATGTGTTCGGCGAGGACGAGCCCGAGCCGTCACTGACGCTCCAGGAGGCTCTGGCCAACGCTCCCGACCCGGAGGACGGGTCGTTTGGGGTGCCGGCGCCGTGATCGACACGCTGCGCCTGACTGCCCGCGAGGCGAACGATCTCCTCACGCGAGGCGAGATCTCCGCTGCGGAGCTGCACGCCGCCTACCTGACGCCGGACGACGACGTGCACGCGTACCTCAGGCGGACGGAGTACGGGGGCGCAGAGGGGATTCCGATCGCCTTCAAGGACCTCATCTCGACCAAGGGCGTGGAGACGACTGCGGGATCGAAGATCCTCGCCGGCTACGTGCCCGTGTTCGACGCCACCGTTGCCGAGCGGTGTCGTGCGCGAGGGCTGTCGATGCTGGGCAAGACGAACATGGACGAGTTCGCGATGGGTTCGTCCACCGAGAACTCCGCGTACGGGCCGACGTTCAACCCGTGGGACCTCTCGAAGGTGCCCGGCGGCTCCTCGGGGGGCTCGGCGGCGGCCGTCGCGGCCGGGCTGGCGCCGTGGGCGCTCGGCTCCGACACGGGCGGGTCGATCAAGCAGCCGGCTGCGTTGTGCGGCGTGGTCGGCCTGCGTCCGACCTACGGCACGGTCTCGCGCTACGGGATAGTCGCGTTCGCCTCGAGCCTCGACCAGATCGGCCCGATCACGAAGACCGTCGCCGACTGCGCCTTCCTCTACTCGGTGATCGCGGGCCGCGACCCGCGCGACACGACGACGGTCGAGCTGGCGGCGCCGGTCGAGATCCCCGACGCCGCCGAACTCTCCGGCCTGCGGGTGGGGGTGCCGAGGCAGCTCAACGAGGCGGAGGGGATCGAGCCCGGCGTCAAGGAAGCAGTCGAGCGCGTCATCGCGCTCTGTGAGCAGCTCGGCGCCGAGGTGGACGGCTGCGAGCTGCCGCTCTCCGTCGAGTACGGGCTTGCGTGCTACTACCTGATCGCGCCGTCGGAGGCGTCCTCCAACCTCGCGCGCTATGACGGGGTCCGCTTCGGCCCGCGCGCCGGGGGCGAGGGCGGTTACTTCGAGATTTCCGAACGCACACGCGACGAAGGCTTCGGCGACGAGCCCAAGCGCCGCATCATGCTCGGCACCTACGCGCTCTCCGCGGGGTACTACGACGCGTTCTACGGGCAGGCCCAGAGGGTGCGGACGGTGATCAGCCGCGAGCACGCCGAGCTGTTCGACCGCTTCGACGTGTTGATCAGCCCGACCTCGCCGACGGTCGCCTTCCCGCTGGGGGCGAAGACGCAGGACCCGCTCGCCATGTACGTCTCCGACATGCTCACGATCCCGTCCAACATGGCCGGCCTGCCCGGGCTGTCCATCCCCTGCGGCCTGTCAGAGGGCCTCCCGGTCGGCTTGCAGCTCGTCGGGCCCCAGTTCTCTGAGAACATGCTCTTCCGCGCCGGCCACGCGCTGGAGCAGGCGCTCGACTTCGACTACGTCCCGGAGCGTCTGAGGTGAGCTGGGAAACGATCATCGGCCTGGAGATCCACGTCCAGCTGAAGACTCGGACGAAGATGTTCTGCCGCTGCACGAACGGCTCTGGGGCCGCGCCGAACACGACCACCTGTCCGATCTGCCTCGGACACCCAGGCTCGCTGCCCGTGCCCAACGGCGCGGCGGTCGAGTGGGCGATCGACCTCGGCCGGGCGCTGGGCTGCGCGATCGCCGAGCGCGCGCTCTTCCATCGCAAGAGCTACTTCTATCCCGACCTCGCCAAGGGCTACCAGATCTCGCAGTACGACGAGCCGCTCTGCGTCGGAGGGACCTTTGTCGTACCGGGCGACGACGGCGATCTCGAAGTGGGGATCGTGCGCGCGCACCTGGAGGAGGACGCTGCGAAGACCGTCCACGTCGGGGGCGCGGGTGGGAGGATCGTCGGCGCCGGCCGTTCCCTCGTCGACTACAACCGCGGTGGCGTGCCGCTGGTCGAGATCGTGACGCAGCCCGACCTCCACTCCTCTGACGACGTGAAGCGCTTCCTCCTGTTGCTGCGCCAGACGATCGTCGAGCTGGGCGTGTCCGATGCGGAGATGGAGAAAGGCACGTTGCGCGTCGACGCCAACGTGTCGGTGCGTCCGGCCGGCGAGGATGGCTACAGGACGCGCTGGGAGCTCAAGAACATGAACTCCTTCACATTCCTCGGGCGCGGGATCGACGCCGCCGTGCGCGAACAGATCGCGCTGTACGAGGCCGGACAGGACGTCGTCCAGGAGACGTACGACTACGACGCCGGCTCGGACACCTTGACGCCGCACAGGTCGAAGGAGGAGGCGGACGACTACCGCTACTTCCCCGAGCCCGATCTCGTGCCGATCCGGCCCAGGGAGCTGCTCGCAGAGGGTCGGGAGCTGCCCGACGCGCCGGCCGCGCGCATCCGCCGGCTCGAGCCTGCCGTCGGATTCGCGACGTCGTGGGAGCTCGTGACGACAGGGCGGGATGCGGAGCACGACAAGCTCGTCGCCGCCGGCGTCGACGTGCGCGCGGCGGCGAACGTCGTCCGCAACGAGGCGGCCGGCATTGCGATTGCCGAGCCGGGGGAGCTGGCGAAGGTGATCGAGGCGAGGGAGCGGCTGCCGCGCGAGGCGTATCTCGCGGCGGTGGAGGCGAGCGCGAACGCGGGCTTCAAGGCGGACACATACCTCGAGCAGGAGCTCGTTTCCGACGAGGGCTCCCTCGAGCCCGTCATCAACTCCGTGCTGGCCGCGCACGCCGACCAGGTGGCGGCGTACCGCGCCGGCAAGGAGGGCCTGCTCGGGTTCTTCGTCGGCCAGGTGATGAAGGAGACGGGCGGCGCCGCGAATCCGAAGCTCGTGGGCGACATGCTGCGCGACCGGCTAAACGCATGACCGATGACCCGGTAGCCGACGCCAACGCCCTCCTGCTCGACCGGGGCTACCGCGAGCCGCAGCTCGCCGTGCACGTCTCACCGATGCCGGGGCGTGTGTTGCTCAAGGGCTCGAAGATCGTCAGCCCGTTCGCCGACGCGCCCGACGTCGTGCTGCGGGTCGTACGCGAGCGCGTGCCGGCGGCTGGGGAGCTCGGCGAGCGGATGCTGACACCGCACGAGCTCCGCGCCTGGCTGGCGGAATAGCGCCGCGCGTCAGTTGCTCAGAGGATCGTCGGGCATGAGGGCGAGTATCCGATAGCTGCCGCCCTTCGTGCGCAGCGCTGAGCCGAAGAGATCGTCCTCGGGGTCGGCGAGGAGATCGATGTCCCCGACCGGCTCGACGAGCCACGACTCTTCCTCCAGCTCGGACTCGAGCTGCCCCGACGACCAGCCCGAGTAGCCGGCGAACACCCGGGCGCGTCGCGTCGTCTCCGCCAACTCGTCGAGATCGCCGTCGGCACGGGCGAAACCCAGGTCGCCGACGACGACCGCCGCCGCCTGCGTCGACTCGTCGAACTCGGCGAGGACGAGCACCGCCCGCGGCTGCACCGGCCCGCCCACGAAAACGAGCGAGTCGGCTCCGGCCACGGCTGCAAGATCCGGCACGGCCTCGCCGACTGTGGTCTCGGACGGCCGGTTGAGGACTAGCCCCATCGCGCCGTCCTCTCCGTGTTCCGCCACCAGCACGACCGTCCGGCGGAAGTTCGGGTCGAACAACGCCGGCGTCGAGAAGAGCAGCATTCCTTTGAGCGACTCGACGCTGCCCACGCAGGCCTACTCGTACTGGAGCGCCTGGAGGACGTTGAGCTTGGCTGCGCGCCTCGCGGGAAGCGCGGCAGCGATCACGCCCACGAGGACCGCGGCCAGGGCGAACACGACCAGTGAGCCGATCGGCCAGGAGAGGATGAGGAAGTCCACGCGGGCGATGAGGAGCGCGGCGAGCACGACGCCGAGCGCGATCCCTATCACCGCTCCCATGAGAGCGGTGACGATGCTCTCGAACGTGATCATCGCCCGCACCTGCCAGCGAGTCGTTCCAACTGCGCGGAGCATCCCGATCTCTCTCGTGCGCTCGAAGACGCTGAGCACGAGCGTGTTGACGATGCCGAAGAGGCTGACGATGATGGACAGGGCCAGCAGGACGTAGAGCACGTTCAGCACCGTTGCGATCCCGCTGAACTGGTTGTCCTTGAACTCGTTGCGGTTCTGGAGCTTCGCGTTAGGAAAGGCTGCCAACGACCGCTGGAGCTCGGCAGTGTTCGCTTCCGTTTCGCCGCCTCGCATCGTGATGAAGATGAAGAGGTTCTTCGGCTGCTCGATCTCCTCGTCGAACGCCTTGCTCGAGATCGTTATCGGGCCGAACGGCGATCCGCCTGTGGGGGGGTCGAAGATCCCTCGTATCACGAAGGTGCGCGTATCGCCGCTCGGGAACTGCACCTCGACGGGTGACCCGACCGCCAGGTCATGATTCTTCGCGTAGTCCTTGTCGGTGAACGCGCCGCGTTCGCCGAGCGACTCCATGACTTGTGGCCCGCCCTCGGTCCAGTCGAGGCGGAACACCTTGCTGGCCCCCGGATCCACGCCGGTCAGGAAGTCAGTGTTGTCGAAGATCCGGGCTTCGCCCGCCCGGACACCGACAACGGCCGTGTTGTTCGGCGCCTTTCGGAGCGGCTCGGCGACGCTGATCGGGATCGGCGAGTAGTTGTTCTGAGCGGTCACGGCATAGTCGGTGACCCAGATCTTGTTCACGGCATCGAAGAACGACGCGCGAATTCCCTGAGCGAGCATCGCCACGAGGGTAACCAGCGCCAGGCCGATCATGAGCGCCGCGGCCGTGGATGCCGTCCGCTGCGGGTTTCGCATCGCATTTTCCCGCGCGAGGATGCCGGGAGCGCCGCCGATCCTCGCCGCCGGTCCACCGAGCAGATGCGAGAGCGGCACGACCAGCTGCGAGGAGAAGAACGCGACGCCGAAGAAGATGAGCAGGGTGCCGATTCCCATGAGGACGAGGATCTGCGTCGTCGAGAGCCCGCTGCCGAACAGCCCGTACGCGAGCAACGCGAAGCCGAGCAGCCCGAGCAGGGCCGATCCGACGGGGCGGTACCGCGCAAACCGTCCCGGCGGCAGCGTCGCGCCCTCCCGGACGGCGGCTATCGGCGGCACGCGCGTCGCCCGTCGGGCCGGTCGCAGGCTGGCGATGACCGTGACGAGAACGCCGACGAGCAGCGCGACGATGACCGTCCTTGGCTCGAGCAGCAGGCCGCTGTTGGGAAGGGTAAAGCCGGCCTGCTCGAACACCCAGAAGAGGCCCTTTGCCAGCGCGAGGCCGATCACGATGCCGCTCAACGAGGCCACGATGCCCAGCGCGAGCGACTCGATCAGCACCGAGCGCCGGATCTGGCGCCGTGAGGCTCCGATCGTTCGCAGGGTGGCGAACTCGCGAGTTCGCTGCGCGACCGTGATCGAGAGCGAGTTCGCGATCACAAACGCGCCGACGAACAGCGCGATGCCGCCGAACGCGAGCAGAAAGCCCTGGAGGAAGCTGATGAAGCCCTGCGTGTCGCTCGCGTCCTCGGTCGCCTGGGCGTCACCGGTCCGCACCTGTGCAGTTGGGGGCAGGATCGACTTGATGGAGGAGACCAGTTGAGGTTGAGTCGTTCCGGACGCCGCAGCGGCGCGAATCTGGTCGAGCCTGCCGACCTTGTTGAACACCCGCTGGGCCGTACGCAGGTCGAACGCAGCGAGCGTCGCGCCTCCGATGTTCCCTTCGCTCGAGAACTCGAAAAGCCCTGCCACCCGTAGCTGACGAGCGGCCCCCTCGCCCTGGACACCGATCGTCTGTCCGACTTCGATGTCCTTCTTCGAGGCCGTCCCCGTGTCGATGTCGACCTCGTTCGCGCCGGGCCACGCACCCTCTTTGAGGACTAGCGAGTTGAAGCGTGCCTGGGCGGGATCGATCGAGAAGCCGATGTTCGGTGCCCCTCCGAACCGGATCACCTTGCCGTCCTTGATCAGCTGTGCTGTGCCGCCGACGCCACCGACCGCCGCGGCGACTTCAGGCAGCGCCTTGACCTCGGCGAGCAACGACTCATTGAACGACGGGACTTCGACCCCGCTGTCCTCGCTGACATCGAAGGCGGCTTTCCCGGTCACCACCGCGTCTGTCCCGCGGTAGATCGTCGTGAAGATGGAGTCGAAGGCGTTTCGGATCGAGTCCGTGAGGACGAACGTCCCGGTGATCGTCGCGACTCCGAGGACGATCGCGAAGCCGGTCAGCAACGTGCGGAGCTTGCGGCTCCAGAGGGCCTTGAGGGCGACCCCCGTCACGGCAGCGTGAGCTCGTCCATCTCGGCGATGATCTCGCTCGTGGTCGCGCCGGTCATGTCCTTGACGATCAGGCCGTCGGCGAGGAAGAGAATGCGGTCGGCGATCGATGCCGCCCGCGGGTCGTGCGTGACCATGACTGTCGTCTGGCCGCGCTCATCGACCGACGCGCGCATGAGCTCGAGGATCTCTCCCGACGTTGCCGAGTCGAGGTTGCCCGTCGGCTCGTCGGCGAAGACGACCGTGGGTTGCGACACGAGCGCGCGGGCGATGGCCACCCTCTGCTGCTGCCCGCCGGACAGCTCACTAGGACGGTGCGAGCGACGATCCGTGAGGCCCACCTTCTGGAGCAGATCCTCGAAGAACTCCTTCTCGGGCTTCTTGCCCGCGATCGTCAGCGGCAGTCGGACGTTCTCCTCGGCCGTGAGCATGGGGAGGAGGTTGAAGAACTGGAACACGAAGCCGATGTGCTTTCGGCGCAGCTTGGTCAGCTGCGTGTCGCCCAGCGTGGTGACGTCCGTGCCATCGATCGTCACCGTGCCCGCGGTCGGCTTGTCGAGCGCGGCGAGGATGTGCATGAGCGTCGACTTACCCGAGCCAGACGGCCCCATGACGGCCGTCAGCTTTCCGCGTGCCACATCGAGGCTCACGCCACCCAGCGCATCGACGCGCGTGTCGCCCTCGCCATAGCAGCGGGTGACCTCTTCGGCCGTGACGACAGCGCCATTGCTGTCCTGGAGAACACGCTCATCGCTCGGAGCGTCCGAAGCATCCATATGAACCTCGCCTTCCGTCATGTCTCTGGCCAAAAACTAGGCTACAGCCCCTCGCGCGGTCGCGGCGTCGGCCGGGAGAGCGATTTTTCCATCGTCCTTGAGGATGATCTCGAAATCGTCTTTGCGGCCGATGCGGTCGTCGGAGTAGTCGGCTACCTTCGCTACATGCAAAGGATTTGGCAGAAGCTCTGGCCGCTGACGAAGCGTTACTGGTTTGACGCAGTGCTCCTTGTGGCCCTGGGCCTCTCGCTCGCCACAGTCGTTCACGACATCCACAAGGAGGGGCAGGATCCTGGGCCGCGCGGGCCTCTGTGGTTCGACGTCGTGGCAGCGGTCGCTATGATCGTGCCCCTTTTCTGGCGCCGGCGCTACCCGTTCGGCGCGCCGGTTGCAGCTGCCGTCATCGTGGCCGCAAGCTCGTTCGTCGACGACCGTCTCGTGCCGGCCGACTGGGTTGCCTTCCTGCTCGGGATCGCCATCGCCTTCCTGCTCGGCGGGCTCCGGGAGCGCCGGCAAGCGGTTGCCGGTCTGGCGATCCTGCTCGGTGTCGCTGCGATCGTCGTGCACAATGACCCTGACGGTGCGTTTGGGGATCTGGCCTGGATCTCGATCGTATTCGCCGTCGCCTGGGTCGTCGGCTTCGGGCTCGGGCAGAAGTTCCGTGAAGGGGACGAGGCGAAGGAGCGCGCCGAGAGGGCCGAGCGCGAGCGAGAGGAACAGGCCCGCCTAGCGGTCACGGAGGAGCGCGCGCGAATCGCGCGCGAGCTGCATGACGTCGTCGGACACAGCGTCAGCGTCATGACGGTGCAGGCGGCCGGAGCGCGCAGCCTGCTGGATCCGGATCAGGAGCGAGAGCGCGAGGCGCTCAGGGTGGTGGAGCAGACGGGACGCGAAGCGCTCGCCGAGATGCGGCGCCTCGTCGGCGTCCTGCGCCGCCCCGAGGAGGCACCCGCCCTCGCTCCACAGCCGAGCCTTGGGCACGTGGACAGGCTCGTCGCGCAGGCTCGGGAGGCTGGCTTGCCGGTCGAGCTGCGGGTGGAAGGAGATCCGGTCGAGCTCTCCGCCGGGCTCGACCTGACTGCATACCGCCTGGTCCAGGAAGGGTTGACGAACGCGGTGAAGCACGCACGTGCTAACCACGCCGACGTGCTCGTGCGCTACGACGACGGCCACGTCGAGCTGACGGTGACGGACGACGGCACAGGTGACGGCGGCGGCGAAAGCGGCGGGCATGGCCTGGTCGGCATGCGCGAGCGAGTGTCCGTCTACGGCGGCGAGCTCGAGGCCGGCCCGCGACCCGAGGGCGGCTATCGGCTGCGCGCCAAGCTGCCGATCGAATGAGTCTCGGCGGTCAACGCATGCGCACGGTCTGGCCGCTGGTGCAGCGCTACTGGTTCGACCTCCTGATCGTGCTGGGCGCCGGCCTATCGATTGTGATCGCCATCATCGATCAGGGGAAGGCGACCGGGCCCGAAGGCCCCCTGTGGTTCGACCTGCCTGCGTCCGTCGTCTTCCTAGTCCCGCTGCTCGCGAGAAAGCGGTATCCGTTCGGGGCGCCTGCGATGTGCGTGGCGCTCCTGGGAGCCACCAGCTTCGTCGACCCGGGGCTCACCTCGGACGACGTCGTCATGTTCCTCACAGCCCTCGCCTCGGCTGTCCTGTTCGGGATGCTCAAGGAGCGGGCGCAGGCGGTGGCCGGGCTCGCGATCATGCTCGGCGTCGTGGCCGTTGTCGAGCACAACGATCCCACTGAAAGCCTGGAAGACTCCATCTGGAGCCTCGTCACCTTCAGTGTGGCCTGGGCGGTCGGGTTCGGTCTCGGCTACAAGTTCCGGGAGACGGACGAGGCGAAGGAACGAGCCGAGCGAGCCGAGCGGCAACGCGAGGAGCAGGCGCGCCTGGCGGTCGCCGAGGAGCGCGCGCGGATCGCACGCGAGCTGCACGACATCGTCGGTCACAGCGTCAGCGTCATGACGGTGCAGGCGGCGGGAGTGCGCAGCTTGTTGAAGCCCGAGCAAGAGCGGGCGAGGGAAGCCGTAGCGGTAGTCGAGCAGACCGGGCGCGAAGCACTCGCCGAGATGCGGCGTCTCGTCGGCGTCTTGCGCCGGCCTGAGGAGTCACCTGCCCTCGCACCGCAGCCGAGCCTCGAGCACATCGAGAGACTCGTCGCGCAGGCGCGCGATGCCGGTCTGCCGGTCGATCTTCGCGTCGAGGGCGACGCCGTGTCGCTCCCGGCAGGGGTAGACCTCACCGCGTACCGCCTCGTGCAGGAGGGGCTGACGAATGCGATCAAGCATGCGCGCGCGGAGCATGCCGAGGTGCTCGTCGTCTACCGAGACGGGCTGGTCGAGCTGACGGTCACCGACGACGGATCGGGAGGGGGTGACGGTGAGAGTGGCGGTCACGGCCTGGTCGGCATGCGCGAGCGGGTGACGGTCTACGGTGGCGAGCTCGACGCGGGGCCGCGACCGGGCGGCGGCTACAGGCTGCATGCCACGCTCCCGGTCGGCTAGTTCGGCGAACGGCTCCGCGCCGTGGCACGCTTCGGGCCGACGTGACGGAAGCGACCAGCGGAACATTCACCTTTCTCCTCAGCGACATCGAGGGCTCGACGGTGCTTGCGCGCCGCCTGGGTGACCGGTGGGTCGAGGTGCTGGCGGATCACCACCGTCTACTGCGAGCGGCCTTCGAGCAGGCGGGCGGGGAAGGCATCGGGACACAGGGCGACGCGTTCTTCGTTGCGTTCCGCAGGCCGAAGGACGCGATCCACGCCGCGCTGGCGGGCCAGCGCTCGCTGGCCGAGCACACCTGGCTGGACGGGGTGGAGCTTCGCGTTCGCATGGGCATCCACACCGGCGAGGCTTCCATCTCCGACGGCGAGTATCACGGTCTTGCCATTCACCGGGCGTCACGGATCTGTGGGGCGGGTGACGGAGGCGACATCCTGCTGTCCCAGGCGACCTGTGCTCTGCTCGACGACGAGGAGCACGACGGCTCGACCTTCATGCTGCTGGATCTGGGCGAGCAGACCCTGAAGGACTTCGAGCGCCCGGTGCGGCTGTACCGGCTGGTCGACTCGGCAACGGCCTCTTCGGGCGAGACCATGGCGAACGGCGGCGTCGTGCGTGTCCTCATCGTCGATGACCAGGCACTCGTCCGGGCCGGCTTTCGCATGATCCTCGACGCCGAGGAGAGCATGGAGGTGGTCGGCGAGGCAGCAAACGGGAACGAGGCCGTCGCCGAGGCACTCCGCCTGCGCCCCCATGTCGTGCTCATGGACGTGCGCATGCCGGAGGTCGACGGGATCGAGGCCACGCGCATCCTGCTCGGCAGCGAGGGCGCGACCGCGAAGGTCGTGATGCTGACGACGTTCGACATGGACGAGTACGTCTACGACGCGCTTCGTGCGGGCGCCAGCGGGTTTCTCCTCAAGGACGTTCCTCCCGAGCAGCTCGTCGAGGGGATTCGCGCCGTCGCCAGCGGAGATGCGCTGCTCGCGCCGTCGATCACGCGCCGGGTGATCGAGGAATTCGTGCAGAGGGCGCCGGGCGTGCCCCGTGAGCTGCCCGCCTCAGTGCAGGAGCTGACTCCTCGTGAGCGGGAGGTGCTCGAACGACTCGCGCGCGGCCGCTCCAACGCTGAGATCGCACAGGAGCTCTTTGTCAGCGAGACGACGGTGAAGACGCACGTGGCCCACGTACTGACGAAGCTGGGTGTGCGCGACAGAGTGCAGGCGGTCGTCTTTGCGTACGAATCGGGCATCGTCGAGCCCGGCGACGCCTAGCGCGACGACGAGACGCTGGTCGTCGCTGCGGTAGCCTGCCGGGTCCTCATGCACCGGTTGCCGTGGCTGGTGGTATTCGCTGCCGTCTTTGCGGTCGCGATGCCGGCTGCCGGGCAGGCACCGGCCCGGCAGGACTACGCCGCCGTCGCCTTCAGCGTCCTGCCGCCGGGCGAGAACGGCAGTCTCGTCTTCACCCGGAACACGCGAGACCAGGTGCGGCTCTACGACTGCCTGACGCCGCTCTTCGACCGTGTCGCGGCAGAGGATCTCGAGCGGTGCTTCAAGCGAGCGCCACTCGGGCTCGTCGGCAAGGCGGCGCGTGTAGAGCGCCCACGCGCCGGAGTTGTCATCGAGCGAGATCGGTGGGGTGTGCCGCACATCACGGGCAAGACCGCAGCCGACGTCGCCTTCGGCGCGGGCTGGGTCACCGTCGAGGATCGCGGGCTGCTCCTGGACCTGATCCGAGGCCCTGCCCGTGCAGCGGCCCTCGACATCCCGGGCATCAGCCCGGTCGAGCTCGCGCTCAGCGGGAAAACACTCGTGCCCAGCGCCCAGGGCGAGGCGCTTCTGGACCAGCAGGTCGACCTACTGCGGGGGAGTGGGCCGCGCGGCCGGAGGCTGTTGACCGCGGTGCAGGGGTACGTCGCGGGCCTCAATGCGGCGTACAAGAAGCAGGGCACGCTGGTGACGCCGTACACCGCGCGCGACGTCGTGGCCGTCGGCGCGCTGCTTGCGGCGCGCTTCGGGGCCAACGGCGGTTCCGAGACACGCCGCTCGATGTTCCTCGACGCGCTCCAGGACAGGCTGGGCGCGAACAAAGGGCGGCAGGTCTTCGACGACCTGCGCGCGCCCAACGATGTCGAGTCCCCGGTCATCGCTCCCGGGCCGTTCCCGTTCCACCTGCCGTCGGCGACGGCTCCTGGCAGCGTGGTCATCGACGACAGGAGCTTCACTCCGGTAGCGATCTCGGCGGGGACTCCATTCGCTGAGAGCAGGCCGGCATCGAATGCGCTGCTCATCGGCGCGAAGCGGTCGAAGAGCGGCCACCCGGTGCTCGTCGGCGGGCCGCAGGTTGGCTACTTCTTCCCCCAGTTCTTCATGGAGGTCGACCTCCACGGCGGCGGCTACGACGTCCGGGGCGCTCTACTGCCCGGACTGCCGCTCGTCCTCGTCGGGCGCGGCCCTGACTTCGCCTGGACGGTCACGTCCTCGCAGGGCGACAACATCGACGTCTTCGCCGAGACCCTCTGCGGCGGCGACGATCGCCACTACCTCCACAAGGGCGTTTGCCGGGAGATGACGACGCTGGACGCCGGGACGCTGCGCTCGGCCGGAACGCCGGACGAGCAGTTGCTGCTGCTCGAGACGGT
Organism: uncultured Actinomycetes bacterium; assembly: GCA_963711315.1. Taxonomy (GTDB): domain Bacteria; phylum Actinomycetota; class Thermoleophilia; order Gaiellales; family Gaiellaceae; genus PALSA-612. The sequence continues at coordinate 859,387 of CAVQDQ010000002.1, read as the reverse complement.
TCACGGCGTCCTCCAGGGCTACGCGACCGTCAACGGCCGCCGGGTCGCGCTTACCCAGCAGCGATCGACGCGGGGTCGCGAGGTGCTGAGCGCCCGTGCGCTCTACGAGCTCGACACCGGCCGGGTCACGTCGGCCAAGAGCTTCGTCAAGACGGCGGCGACGATCGACGCGATGTTCAACTTCTTCTACGTCGACGACCGCGACATCGCCCATGTGACGGCCGGTCGGTTGCCGTTGAGAGCGCCCGGCACTGACCCGTCGCTACCGACGGTCGGCACCGGTGAGTACGACTGGACCGGCTTCCTCGCCGCGAAGGACCATCCCCAGACGATCAACCCGGGCTCGGGCGCAATCATCGACTGGAACTCGAAGCCCGCCTTGGGCTGGGGCGCCTCTGACGACAACTGGTCGTACGGCTCCGTTCAGCGCAAGGATCTCCTGACACGCGCAATAGGAACCGGCCAGAGAGATGCAGCACAGGTCGTCGCGGCTATGAACAAGGCGGCAACGCAGGACCTACGCGTCATGGAAGTGTGGCCGATAATCGCCGACGTCCTCCGGACGGGGCCCACGCCCAACGTCCGCGTGGGCACGGCCGCCGACCTCCTCGTAGCCTGGAGGGCGTTCGGCGGCAGCCGTCGCGATGGCGACGGTGATGGAGAGATCGATCATCCGGGCGCCGCGATCATGGACACAGCCTGGCCCCTGTTTGCGCGAGCCGTTATGCGGCCTGTCCTCGGTGACCTCGTCGAGCGTCTCGCGCAGCTGCACATCGTGTCCGACGACCCCAGTCCGCAGGGCTCGGCGTTCATCGACGGCTGGTACGGCTACGTGGACAAGGATCTCCGGCGACTGCTCGGCCACACGGTGCGCGGGCCGTACAACACACAGTTCTGCGGGGGCGGCGACCTCGACTCGTGCCGCGACTCGCTCTGGTCCGCGCTCGAGCAGGCCTGCGATGTCCTGCAGGCAAAGCAAGGCGGCGACCCCACCACCTGGCGTGCCGACGCCCGGCCCGAGAGGATCGGCTTCACGACCGGCCTGATCAAGGACACGATGGCCTGGACGAACCGGCCGACCTTTCAGCAGGTGATGTCGTTCTCGGGTCACCGAAGCCGGTAGCCGGGCGCATCGTCCCCGCTCGCTAGGCTGGCCGGAGTGGCCGCGAAGCGCTATCTCTTCACGCCGGGGCCGACACCGGTGCCGCCGCAGGTGCTCGCGGCGCTGGCAGAGCCGGTCGTCCACCACCGCGGCTCCGACTTCCGGCCCGTCTACCAGGAGTGCCTCGAGCGCCTGAAACAGCTCTGCCGTACGTCGTCCGACGTCCTCCTCTTCACCGCGTCGGGAACCGGCAGCATGGAGTCGGCCGTGGCGAACCTCTGCGCCCCGGGCAGTCGCGTCGTCGTCGTCTCCGCGGGCGCGTTCGGCGAGCGCTGGATCGAGATCGCGGAACGCTATGGCTGTGTCGTCGCGCCGCTCCGCTACGAGTGGGGGGAAGTCCCGCAGGCCGGCGACATCGCCGCGCTGCTTGCAGAGCTGAGTGATGTTCGGGCGGTGTTCCTCACCCACTCGGAGACCTCGACCGGGGTGGTCAGCGATCTCCAGGCTCACGCCGAGGCGATTAGGCCCTCGGGCGCGCACGTCGTCGTCGATGCCGTGTCGAGCCTCGGCGCCATACCGCTGGAGATGGACGCGTGGGGCGTCGACGTCGTCTGTTCCGGATCCCAAAAGGCGTTGATGACACCGCCGGGCCTCGCTGTCGCGGCGGTTTCCGAAGCCGTCTGGGAGCCTGAAGGGCGTCTGTCCTCGCCTCGCTACTACTTCGACTGGGAGCGCACGCGGAAGGCGCAGGACGTGCTCGACGCGCCGTTTACGCCCGCCGTGTCGCTCGTGGCCGGACTCAACGTTGCACTCGGCCTGTTGTTCGAGGAGGGCTTGGAGGCGGTCTTCGACCGGCACATGCGCCTCGGTCGAGCCTGCCGGGCAGGCGCGAAGGCGCTGGGCCTCGAGCTCTTCTCGCCCGACGACGACATGTCGGCGGTCGTCACCGCAATCAAGTCTCCGCAGGGAGTGGACGCGGCCGAGCTCGTCGCCTTGCTCCGCGAGCGGTACGGAGTCCAGCTCGCCAAAGGGCACGGCCCGCTGGGCAGCACGGTCTTTCGCATCGGCCACATCGGCTACTACGACGTCTTCGACGTGGCGACGGCGCTGGCCGCCGTCGAGCTGGGCCTGGCCGAGCTCGGCGCCGAGGTGGAGTCAGGCGCCGGCGTCGCGCACGCCCTGGCTGCGTACCAGGGCGTTCCCGTGTGACGCGTGTTCTCGTCAGGGAGGCGATCGCAGACGGGGGTGTCGAAGTGCTGCGATCGCGCTACGACGTGGATGTCGACTTCGACTCGCCGCTCGAGGACATCATCGGCGACTACGACGCGATCGTGATCCGCTCGGGAACGAAGCTCGATGCAACCCTTCTCGAGCGGGCCGAGAGGCTCCGGGTGATCGGCCGTGCCGGGGTGGGCGTCGACAACGTCGACGTCGAGGCCGCGACGCGGCTGGGAGTCCTCGTCGTCAACGCGCCGGAGTCGACCGTCGTCTCGGCAGCCGAGCACACAATCGGGCTTCTGCTCGCCCTCTGGCGAAACATCCCCCAGGCGCATGCGGCCGTAAAGGCAGGCCGCTGGGAGCGCTCGCGCTACGCCGGGCAAGAGCTGGCGGGCAAGACGCTCGGGTTGCTCGGCTTCGGCCGGATCGGACAGCAGGTGGCGCGCCGCGCTCTCGCGCTCGGCATGCGCGTCATCGCGTTCGATCCCTTCGTCTCTCGAGAGCGTTTTCGAGAGCTGGGCGTCGAGGGAGCAGCGTCGCAGGACGCCGTCTTCGCGTCGTCGGACGTCGTCTCGCTGCATCTGCCGCTCACCGACGACACGCGCGCTGTCGTCGACCGGACCGCCCTCGACGGAGCCAGGGAGGGCATCCGCATCGTCAATGCCGCGCGCGGCGAGCTCGTCGACGAGGCTGCGCTGCTCGAAGCGCTCGAGTCCGGGAAGGTCGCCGGCGCAGCACTCGATGTGTTCTCCAGCGAGCCGTATTCGGGGCCTTTGCTCGAGTTGGACAACGTCGTCGTCACTCCACACCTCGCCGCGTCGACGGAAGAGGCCCAGGACCGGGCAGGCGTGATCGTGGCGGAGCAGGTGGCGGCCGCGCTCGAAGGCGATCTCGTCGCGAACGCCGTGAACATGCCTGCCGTCAGCAGCGAAGACATCGAGACGCTCGGCCCGTTCGTCCCCCTCGCGACACGGCTGGGAATGCTGGCGATGGACCTCGCCGGCGGACGTGCCGAGCGCATCCTGCTGTCGTACCGGGGCCGGCTGGCCGAATACGACACACGGTTGCTCACGGTTGCGGCGCTGAACGGGGTCTTCGAGGGACGCACCGATCAGCCCGTGAACGCCGTCAACGCGGCGCTCGTCGCCGCCGAGCGAGGGATCGGGGTGGAGGAGCAGAGCGAGCGGCTGTCGCCGGACTACACGAGCCTCGTGCAGGTGGCTGTCGCAGCCAACGGCGACGAAACGGCAGTGGCCGGGACGACGATCGGCGGAGGGGACAGGCACTGGCTCGTCGGCGCCCTCGGCTTCAAGATCGAGATCGAGCTTGCGCCCTACATGGTGTTCTTCCAGTACGACGACCGCCCCGGAGTGATCGGCAGGGTCGGCACGTTGTTCGGCGAGGCGGGCATCAACATCGCGAACATGGCCGTGTCGCGAACGAACGAGGGCGGCAAGGCGCTGATGGCGCTCTCGATCGACACTCCTGCTCCGGCAACTCTCGTCGCGGAGCTGCTGCAGGCGGGTTTCGACGACGCCCGCTTCATCCGCCTGGGCTGAGCGGGATGCGGGCTACCGCGTGACGACGGTCGTCTCGTCCTCTTCGTAGGCCCGCTCGGGCTCGTGATCGAGGACGGGATGCGCGATCAGCGGCTGCTCCTGAGTCTTCGGCGCCCGCTCGGGCAGCAGCGCGAGCATGCCGAGAGCGAGTGCCGAGAGCGCGACGATGGCCAGCCCGAGACCTTCGTGGTAGCCGACGTTCGTGGCGATGACCATCCAGTCGGAGCCGATGCCGGCGGGCGGCGGAGTCGTCCAGAGGCGCGAGAACTCGGAGCCGAGCACGAACCAGGCACCGGAGACGAGTGCAATCAGCGCGCCGAACGCGGGAACGATCCGCACCGAGCCGAGCAGCCCGAGCAGGATCAGACCGCCGTAGACCGCGCCAATCCCGGGCAGCAGCGAGAGCTGCCACGTGGTCTCGCTCCATTCCCACGATCCGACGTCGCTCCCTGCCGGGAACGGGAAGCCGAACTCGGGGCCGACGAACGGGACGATTGCGCCCCAGGCGCCCAACGCCACGAGCAGGAAGCCGATTGAACGGACCGTGAATCGCATCCCTACTCCTCTTCCCGCTGGAGCGATGCGACAAACTTCGGCGATGGCAGATCACACGTCGGAGGCCGTCGAGCGGGTGACCGCGTATCTCCGCGACTCCCGTGCCGAGGCGCGCGTGGAGGAGTTCTCGACGGGAACGCCGACAGCCGCTCACGCCGCGAGAGCGGTCGGCTGCGACTTGCGCAACATCGTCAAGTCGCTCGTCTTCGAATGCGACGGCCGGGTGGTCCTGGCGATGGTGCCCGGCGACCGTCGCGCGGATGCGGCGAAAGTGGCGGCCGCCGCGGCCGCTCGCACCGCGAACATCGCGTCACCTGCCCGTGTTCGGGAGACGACCGGCTTCGAGCCCGGCGCGGTCGCGCCGTTCGGCCTGGCGCGCGTCGACGCGGTTCTCATCGAGCGGACGCTGCTGGGCCTGGACCGCGTTTGGGTCGGTGGAGGCTCGACTCACCACATGGTCGGCCTGGCGCCGACGGAGCTCATTCGTCTCTCTCGCGCCGCCCCCCTGGACATCATCGCCGCCGACTAGACTTCAGCGAGTGCACGAAACAGAGAAGATCTGGATGAACGGCGAGCTCGTGGACTGGGCAGACGCCCGGATCCACGTCGCCAGCCACGGCCTCCATTACGGCACCGGCGTCTTCGAGGGCATCCGCTGCTACGCCACGGAGCGCGGGCCTGCGGTCTTCCGTCTGCGCGACCATCTCAAGCGGTTGGCGACCTCGGCGCAGCTGTTGTACATGCGGCTGCCGTACTCGGTCGACGAGCTTCGAACCGCCTGTCACGAGACGCTCGCCGTCAACGGGCTCGACGAGTCGTACTTGCGGCCGATCGCCTACTACGGCTACGGGGAGCTCGGCGTTCACACGCGCGGCAACGAGGTCGAGGTGGCGATTCATCACCTTCCCGTGGGGGGCATATCTCGGCGAAGAAGAGCCAGCGGAGCGGCTGCAGGGCGATGATCTCCTCGTGGCAGCGGGTGGGCCCGAACACGATCCCGCATACGGCAAAGGCGACCGGCATCTACCTCAACTCGATGCTCGCCGTGCACGAGGCACGGCGCGCCGGCTACGACGAGGCGATCCTCCTTACGCACGACGGCTACATCGCCGACGGCTCGGGCGAGAACGTGTTCATGATCAAGGACGGGGCCATCTTCACGCCGGACCTCTCCGCCTCGATCCTTCCGGGCATCACCCGCGAGACGATCATCGAGATCGCGCGCGCGCTCGGCTACACCGTGCACGAGAAGCGCCTGATCCGCGCCGACCTCTATACCGCGGACGAGGTGTTCATGTGCGGTACGGCCGTCGAGGTGACACCGATCCGCTCGATCGACGACCAGGAGATCGGGCCGCCGGGGCCGATCACGTGCGAGATTCAGCAGTCGTACTTGGACACCGTTCGCGGCCGTAAGCCGCAGTGGGCCGACTGGCTCGACTACCAGACGCGAACGCCCGCGCAGGCATGACCGTCGACGTGGGGGCTCGTATCCCCCTGTCGCTCCCGTACATCGACACGCTCGAGGAGGATCTCGTCCTCGAGGTGCTCCGGTCCGGCCGGCTCTCGCTCGGGTCGATGGTCACGCGCTTCGAAGAGGCGCTGGCACGCCGCGTGCAGGTGGCTCACGCAGCAGCCGTGTCCAGCGGTACTGCGGGGCTCCACCTCGCCACGCGCCTGGCCGGCGTCGGGCCGGGAGACGAGGTGATCACCTCGCCGTTCTCGTTCGTCGCCTCTGCCAACTGCGCGCTGTACGAAGGCGCCACACCGGTCTTCGCCGACGTCGATCCACACACGCTGAACCTCGATCCGGCCGCAGTCGAGGCTGCTGTCACCGACAGGACGCGCGCCATCGTCGCTGTCGACATCTTCGGCTATCCCTGTGCTCTGGATGACCTGCTGGCCATTGCCGACCGGCACGGGCTCGTCTTCATCGAGGACGCGTGCGAGGCGCTCGGAGCGGAGTACAAGGGCAGGCCGCTCGGGTCGCACGGCCACCTCGCCGTCTTCGCGTTCTATCCGAACAAGCAGATCACGACCGGGGAGGGCGGCATCGTGGTCACCTCCGACGGCGACCGGTGGCGGCTGCTGAAGAGCCTCTCCAACCAGGGACGTGCGGACACGGGAGGCTGGCTCGAGCACGCGCGGTTCGGCTACAACTACCGCCTCTCCGACGTCGCCGCAGCGATCGGAGTCGCGCAGCTCGAGCGACTGGACGAGATTCTCAGGCTCAGGGCGGGGGCAGCCCTCCGGTACGAGGAGCTGCTCACGGGGCTCGACGGCGTCGCGCCGCCGCTGGCTGACGACGTCGATCACCGCCGCTCGTGGTTCGTCTACCCCGTTCGGCTCTCTGCCGAGATCGATCGGGAGCGGGTGATAGCGGCGCTAGCCGAGGGCGGAGTGGAGACGAGCAGGTACCTGCCTTCGATCCACCTCCAGCCGTACATGCGCGAGCGATTCGGCTTCCGCGAGGGCATGTTCCCAGTGTCCGAGGAGGCTAGCCGGCGTCTGCTGGCGCTTCCGTTCTACTCGTCGATCGGTGTCGAGGATCAGGAGCGCGTCGTGGACGCGCTGCGTCGCGCCCTGTGATCGACGTCCGCTCGTTGTCCATCGCAGAGCCGTTCGTGACCAAGGACGGCAGCATTATTCGCGAGCTGTGCGGGATTCCGACCGGCGGCACGACGAATCACAGCCTCGCCGAGGCCACGCTTGAAGCGGGCCAAGTGACAACTTGTCACTATCACCGGCAGAGCGAGGAGGTCTACTTCATCCTCGAGGGGGAGGGCGACCTCGAGTTGAACGGTGAGCGCTGCCGCGTCGGCGCAGGCGACGCGATACCAATCGCGCCCGGCACCTGGCACACGCTCGCGAACGTCGGCGCTGTGACTCTGCGCCTCCTCTGCTCGTGCGCGCCGCCTTACCGGCACGAGGACACGTACTTCGAGTAGTGGGATAATCGACCCGTGGTCGATGGCGCGTCCCGAATGGTGTTCCTCGGTTTCGGGAAGTACGCGCGCGCCGACAAGATCTACTCGCTGGAGCCGCTCGACGCGGAAGAGCGCGGCAGCGGTCGGCGTACGCGCGTCTGGATCGAAGGCATCCCCGAGCCGATCATCGCCTCGCGCACCGAGCGGACGATTCTCCACGACATGGGCCACGACGTCTCGGCGTCGTCACCGCTGATCGACCAGTCGCTCGAGCTGGCGGAGCTGCTGGCCGAGCAAGCGGAGACCGGCAAGGTGGACCTGACCGATCTCGGCCGGAGAGCGAGGAAGCTTCTAGAGGCGAGCGCCCGGCAGACGGGCTCCCAGAAGCTCTTCTGAGACTTCGCTCCGACTACTTCGCGCGCAGCGTGCACGAGGTCGCGCCCGAGCTGGTCGGCGCCACGTTGCTCGTGGACGGGGTCGGCGGGCGGATCGTGGAGGTCGAGGCGTACGCCGTCGGCGACCCCGCGAGCCACGGGTACCGAGGGCCGACGCCCACGAGGAAGACGATGTTCGGACCGCCGGGCCGGGCGTACGTCTATCGCTCGTACGGGATCCATTGGTGCCTGAACTTCGTGTGCGGCGAGGAGGGCTCCCCTCAAGCCGTCCTGATCCGTGCGCTCGAACCGACTTCCGGCCTGAGCACAATGGCGGCACGGCGTGGGCTCGAAGACCCGCGGCTCCTCTGCGCCGGGCCCGGTCGTCTCTGCCAGGCGCTCGGCGTCACCCGCGAGCAGGACGGGTCGCGACTCGACCGCTCGCCGTTCGAGGTCCACGCCCGCGACGGCGACGCCGAGGTGCTTGCCGGGCCGCGCATCGGCCTCAGCGTGGCCGTCGAGCAACCCTGGCGCTACGTGCTGTCGGGCTCCCGCTTCCTCAGCCGGCCGGCGCCGCGACCACCAGCGTGACCGGCATGTGAGGCGCCGCCGCAACCCCGGGCAGCGGCTCCTGCGAGAGAACGCGGCCGGGACGACCCTTCGCCTTCTGACGCCGCACGACCGGCCTGAGCTCCAGACGATCGAGACGGCCTCTGGCCTTCTCGAGCTGCAGCCCGACCACGCGCGGGACGACGCCGTGCAGCGCCTTGGCGACGACGAGTTTCACCGTGTCGTATGCAGACAGCCGTGCCCCGACCCGCGGCAGCTGACCCAACACGTACCCAACGCGCTGGCGCGGCACTGCCGGCTTGTAGACAGCCTCGGCTTCGAGCGGCTGCAGGCCCAGCCGTGCCACCGCGTCTGCGTACTTCAGGCCCGTGACCCGCGGCACCTCGACCTCGTTCGGCTTGCAGTCCGCGGTCGTGCCGGGACCTCTACCGTAGAAGTAGAGAACCTCGCGCGTGCCGCGGCAGTAGCCGTTGTCCGCGCGCCAGCGCCCGTTGCGGAAGACGATGCTCCGCGGGGACGCGTAGGGATACGACGGTGACGGGAAGCTCTCCGGCTCGTCGCCCAAGCGCGGCAGGGCCTTCTCCATGAATGTCTTGAAGATCTGCGCCGGGTACGTGCCGCCTGCCACCGGGCTGCCGTGGTACTCGTCGAGCATCGGGCGGAGCCGGTCGGGATAGCCCACCCAGACGGCGACTGCCAGCTGGGGCGTGTAGCCGACGAACCATGCGTCGCCGTAGTTCTCCGTGGTTCCCGTCTTGCCGGCGACCGCCCGTCCGTCAGAGAGCTGGGCCCGCTTGCCCGTGCCACTCTCGACGACGCCCTGCAACAGCCGGGTGACGATCGCCGCCTCGTTGGCACCGAGGGCCTCATGCGGGATCGGGATGTTCTTCTTCTTGCCCACCGAGAGCACGGCGCGCGGCACGTTCCGCATCAGAGCGCCGTCGATCCGCTGCCCTCCGTTGGCGAACGTGGCAAACGCGCGGGCCATCTCCAGCGGATTCACGGCCTCGCCACCCAGGGTCACCGAGAAGTAGCCCTTGATCGGGCTCTGGATCCCGAGCCGGCGGGCCATCCGCGCGACGGCTCGCGGCCGGACGAGCTCGGTGAGCTGGGCGTAGACGGTGTTGTCGGAGTACGTCGTCGCCGTCTCGAGGTCGATGGTGCCGAGGTTCGACCCCTCGTAGTTCTCGACGTGCCAGAGACGGTCGCCCAGCGAGATCGTCACCGGAGCCGACACGAACGAGGTGGTGGGGGAGATGCCCTGGGCGAGAGCGGCAGCGAGGGCGAACGGCTTGAACGCCGACCCCGGCTGTCGCTCTCCCTGGACGGCAAGGTTGAACTGACTCTCCGCGTAGTTTCTGCCGCCGTACATTGCGAGCACGCGTCCATCGCGAGGATCGACGGCGACGAGCGCTGCCGACGGCCCCTCGTCGTCGGGGAGCCACTTCGCGATGGCCTCTCGGGCGAGCTGCTGCACGCCGAGGTCGATGGATGTCCGCACTCGCAATCCACCGCCGAACACGCGCGCCGTGCCGTACTCGTCGACGAGCTGCTGCTTCACGTAGTTCGTGAAGTACGGGGCGGGCCCCTGGATGCCGGGCAGCCGAACGTCGGCGGGCTCGGGCAGCGGGTCGTGGTCGGCGTGCCAGTACTCCGCGCGCGTGATGTCGCCCTGATCGAGCATTGCCCGGAGAACCGTGTGACGACGAGCCTTAGCTTGTCGCGGATTCAGGACCGGGTCGTAGAGCGCCGGATCAGCCGGGATGCCGGCGAGGAGCGCCGACTCGCCGAGCGAGAGGCTCGAGGCCTTGTGCCGGAAATACACGCGCGAGGCCTGTTCGATCCCGTAGGCGCCGTTCCCGAAGTAGATCGTATTGAGGTAGGCGGTGAGGATCCGGTCCTTCGGCCACTGCTGCTCGAGCTGCCAGGCCAGAGCCGCCTCTTTGAGCTTGCGCTCGAAGGACCGGCTGCTCTTGATGTAGGCGTTCTTCACGAACTGCTGTGTGATCGTCGAGCCGCCTTCGACCACCGCACGGTTGCGCAAGTCCTGCCAGACGGCACGCGCGATGCCGCGGACGTCGAGGCCCCGATGCTCGAAGAACCGGCGGTCCTCGACGGCGACGATTGCCTGCTTCATCACGTCCGAGATCTCCTCGGACTTCACTACGATCCTCGCCTGGTCGCCGCGGAGCACCGCGAGCACACGGCCGTCTGACGTGTAGATGTAGCTGTTCTTGTCGGGCCGGTAGCGCGCAGGATCGAGTTCCGGCAGCTCGCTTGCAATTGCGGTCACGAGACCGAACGCGAAGGACGCGATGCCTACGAGACCGAGCACGAGGAGAAGCGCGAGCAGGCGGAGCTTGCGGATTCTCCGTCGGCGTCGTCTCTCCCCTTGAGAACCGTTTGCCGAGACCAGAGCAAGGCGATTGTACGCACGTAGAGTTGCGCCTTCGATGGGGTTCTGCGGAGCTCACGCAAGAACGCGGTCCATGTACTTCCGGATGGCGGGCTTCGAGGCGAAGCTCGCTCTCGGGCGCCCGCTGCGCGTCAAGCTCGGAATAGACGTGACGACGCCCGACGTCACGCTCGGCCACGGCGTTCCGCTGCAGCGGATGGCCGCGTTCCAGCGCGAGGGTCATATCGGCGTCCTCATCGTCGGCGACTACACGACGCGCATCGGCGACCCGTCGGGACGTTCGGATAGGCGGCCCGTGCTTTCGGGCGAGGAGATCGATCGCAACGCACAGCGGTACTTCGAGCAGGCGTCGGCGATCATCGACCCCAAGAGGACCGAGCTGCGGTTCAACAGCGAGTGGCTGAGCAAGCTCGACTACGCGGAGATCGTCCGGCTGACGAGAGCCGCCACCGTCGCACGATTGCTGGAGCGCGACGACTTCGCCAAACGCTTCGCCGATCAGGAGCCGATCTCGGTTTCGGAGCTCCTCTATCCGATCATGCAGGGGTACGACTCGGTGGCGGTCGAGGCCGACGTCGAGCTCGGCGGAACCGATCAGCTCTACAACCTCCTCATGGGCCGGGAGGTGCAACAGGAGTACGGTCAGGAGCCGCAGGTCGCGCTCACCGGCGAATTGCTCGTCTCATGGGACGAACAGCTCATGAGCCAGTCGAAGGGCAACTACATCGGTCTTGCCGAGGCGCCCGAGGAGCAGTTCGGAAAGGCGATGCGAATTCCCGACGCACTGCTCGGTCAGTGGTACAGGCTCGTAATGGAAGCAGACGACGTGCCCGCCGGCGATCCACTAGGGGCCAAGCTCGCTCTGGCGCGCTTCATCGTCGCGCGAACGCACGGGGACGGGGCAGCAGAAGCGGCCGAGGCGCATTTCACCCGCGTCGTCCGGGAGGGACGCGCCCCGGACGAGGTGGCCGAGGCTGCGTTGCCAGAGGGCGATCCCGTACATCTCCCGTCGCTGCTCGTAGCCGCGCTCGGGATTGGCACTACGAGCGAGGCCCGCCGCCTCATCGAGCAGAAGGCAGTCAAGCTGAACGACGAGGTCGTCACAGAGCTCGATCTGCCCCGCGAGCGGCTGGCCGGCGCGCTCCTTCAGGCGGGAAAGCGCCGCTTCGTGCGGTTTCCAGCGGCGTAGCCGTTCCTTTGCTACCATGCCCGTGCCGCCTCGACAGAGGCTGCATGAAGCCTGCAAACGACACCGGAGACCCGTCGAGCCAGAAGATACGACCTACGTATCACCTAGCACGAGGGGCCTTCGGTGTGATCCGGAGGCTTTTTTCTGGCCCTCAGCAGAGGGTGTGGTCTTTGAAAACTCAACAGCGTGAAACGTCGAGGCTCTTCGGCTGGTCCGTTCGCGGACGAGCTGAAGAGTTCTTAAAACCCGTCGTGTCCTGCCGGTGCTTTTAGGTCGGTCGGACATGACTTTGAGCTCAAGCTCACCTGTAATCAGCTTCTGACCTCTGTCGGCTTGCCGGCAGAGACGGAAACGGATTCTTCACGGAGAGTTTGATCCTGGCTCAGGACGAACGCTGGCGGCGCGCCTAACACATGCAAGTCGAGCGAGAACCGAGCCTTCGGGCTCGGGGACAGCGGCGAACGGGTGAGTAACACGTGGGCAACCTGCCCTCGGCACTGGGATAGCCCGGGGAAACCCGGATTAATACCGGATAGCCTCCGGAGCCTTCGGGCGCCGGAAGAAAGGTGGCTTCGGCATCCGGCCGAGGACGGGCCCGCGGCGGATTAGCTTGTTGGTGGGGTAATGGCCTACCAAGGCGACAATCCGTAGCTGGTCTGAGAGGACGATCAGCCACACTGGGACTGAGACACGGCCCAGACTCCTACGGGAGGCAGCAGTGGGGAATCTTGCGCAATGGGCGAAAGCCTGACGCAGCGACGCCGCGTGCGGGAAGAAGGCCTTCGGGTTGTAAACCGCTTTCAGGAGGGACGAAGCCACTCGGGTGAATAGCCCAGAGGGTGACGGTACCTCCAGAAGAAGCCCCGGCTAACTACGTGCCAGCAGCCGCGGTAATACGTAGGGGGCTAGCGTTGTCCGGATTTATTGGGCGTAAAGCGCGTGTAGGCGGCCAGATAGGTCTGCTGTGAAAACTCGAGGCTCAACCTCGAGCTGTCGGCGGAAACCATCTGGCTAGAGTCCGGAAGAGGAGAGTGGAATTCCCGGTGTAGCGGTGAAATGCGCAGATATCGGGAAGAACACCAGTGGCGAAGGCGGCTCTCTGGGACGGTACTGACGCTGAGACGCGAAAGCGTGGGGAGCAAACAGGATTAGATACCCTGGTAGTCCACGCCGTAAACGATGGGTGCTAGGTGTGGGGAGTGTCGACTCTCTCCGTGCCGAAGCTAACGCATTAAGCACCCCGCCTGGGGAGTACGGCCGCAAGGCTAAAACTCAAAGGAATTGACGGGGGCCCGCACAAGCAGCGGAGCATGTTCTTTAATTCGACGCAACGCGAAGAACCTTACCAGGGCTTGACATGCACGGGAATGTCATAGAGATATGGCAGCCCTTCGGGGCTCGTGCACAGGTGTTGCATGGCCGTCGTCAGCTCGTGTCGTGAGATGTTGGGTTAAGTCCCGCAACGAGCGCAACCCCTGTCCTTAGTTGCCAGCGAGTAATGTCGGGGACTCTAGGGAGACTGCCGGCGACAAGTCGGAGGAAGGTGGGGATGATGTCAGGTCAGCATGACCCTTATGTCCTGGGCTAGAAACGTGCTACATTGGCCGGTACAAAGGGCTGCAAACCCGCGAGGGGGAGCGAATCCCAAAAAACCGGTCCCGGTTCGGATTGGAGGCTGAAACTCGCCTCCATGAAGGCGGAGTTGCTAGTAATCGCGGATCAGCAACGCCGCGGTGAATACGTTCTCGGGCCTTGTACACACCGCCCGTCACACCACGGAAGCTGGCAACACCCGAAGCCGGTGGCCTAACCCGCAAGGGAGGGAGCCGTCGAAGGTGGGGTTAGTGACTGGGGTGAAGTCGTAACAAGGTAGCCGTAGCGGAAGCTGCGGCTGGATCACCTCCTTTCTAGGGAATACGGGAGCTCTTACTCCCGTAGGCGCCCAGCTCGTTCGATGATCATTCAACAGATCGTCCGATGTCTGGGCTCGCCTGGAAATCATGTCGACCTCGACTCTGTAGCTGCCGAGCAGCCGCGACGCGGCTGCGTCGGGGCTACGGACACGCTGTTGAGTTTTGAGAGACCACTGCTCTGCGGTGGCCTTCTCGCGGAAAACGGTCCGCGCGCACCTTGAAAACTCCATAGCAGCAAAACATGGTGTTCTTTTCGATCAAGAGAATAAGAGCACACGGTGGATGCCTAGGCGCCAAGAGCCGATGAAGGACGTGGGCGGCTGCGAAAAGCCCGGGGGAGGTGCTGACCAACCGTCGATCCCGGGATGTCCGAATGGGGAAACCTACGCGTGGTAATGCGCGCGTGCTCCTGCCTGAATACATAGGGCAGGTAGCGGTAAGCGGGTGAACTGAAACATCTTAGTAACCCGAGGAAAGGAAAGAAATCTCGACTCCCTGAGTAGTGGCGAGCGAAAGGGGATCAGCCCAAACCAGCGTGATGTGACAGGCGGCAGCCGTTGTCACGCCGGGGTTGTAGGGTCTGTCTTGATCCGTCTGCCGGCGGGTCGGGAAGTCATAAAGCTGGTCGTTAGCCGAAGCAGATGGAACGCTGCACCACAGCGGGTAACAGTCCCGTAGGTGAAAGCGATCAGCCTTCCTTGATAGATACCTGAGTACGGCCGGGCACGGGAAACCCGGTCGGAACCCGCGGAGACCACTCCGCAAGGCTAAGTACTCCTTGGCGACCGATAGTGAACTAGTACCGTGAGGGAAAGGTGAAAAGTACCCCGGAAGGGGAGTGAAATAGTACCTGAAACCGTGTGCTTACAAGCGGTCGGAGCGGAGCAATCCGTGACGGCGTGCTTTTTGCATAATGAGCCAGCGAGTTACTCTTTAACGGCAAGGTTAAGGAAACGGAGCCGAAGCGAAAGCGAGTCCGAACAGGGCGATTTAGTCGTTGGAGGTAGACCCGAAACTGAGTGATCTACCCATGGGCAGGCTGAAGCGGGGGTAAGACCCCGTGGAGGGCCGAACCGAAGTAGGTTGAAAACTGCTCGGATGACCTGTGGGTCGGAGTGAAAGGCTAATCAAACTCAGAGATATCTGGTTCTCCCCGAAATATATTTAGGTATAGCGTCGCGTGTTCACTACCGGCGGTAGAGCACTGCTTGGGCTAGGGGGCCTACCAGCTTACCGACCTCAGGCAAACTCCGAATACCGGTAGTCCACAGCGCGGCAGTCAGAGTGCGGGGGCTAAGCTTCGTGCTCAAAAGGGAAACAGCCCAGACCGTCGGCTAAGGTCCCTAATTCTTGGCTAAGTGGGAAACGATGTCCGATTGCCGAGACAACCAGGATGTTGGCTTAGAAGCAGCCACCATTAAAAGAGTGCGTAACAGCTCACTGGTCAAGTGATCGGGCGCGGATGATGTAACGGGGCTCAAGCCAAGAACCGAAGCCACGGGCTCTGCTTTGCAGAGCGGTAGGGGAGCGTTCCCATGCCGGCAAAGCGGCGGCGTAAGCCAGCCGTGGAGGCATGGGAAGTGAGAATGCTGGCACGAGTAACGAAAGGCGAGTGAGAAACTCGCCCGCCGATTGCGTAAGGTTTCCTGAGTAAAGCTAATCTGCTCAGGGTTAGTCGGGACCTAAGCCGAGGCCGAAAGGCGTAGGCGATGGCCAACCGGTTGATATTCCGGTACCACGTCATCCGTCGTTATCACCGATGGGGGGACGGGGTAGGCTAGGGAAACCCAGGCGATGGTCGTCCTGGGGTAACCGCGTAGGGCGTCCGGTAGGAAAATCCGCCGGACATCAAGCCTGAGACGGGATGCCGAACCCGAAAGGGTGAAGTTCCCAAAGCCATGCCTCCAAGAAAAGCCTCTAGGGAGACGGAGCGTGCCCGTACCAAAACCGACACAGGTACGCAAGTAGAGAATACTAAGGCGATCGGGAGAACCCTCGAAAAGGAACTCGGCAAAATGGCCCCGTAACTTCGGAAGAAGGGGCGCCCCCGTAGAGTGAAGGCCTTCGCGGCTGGAGCTCGAAGGGGCCGCAGTGAAACGGCCCAAGCGACTGTTTACCAAAAACACAGGTCTCTGCGAAGTCGAAAGACGACGTATAGGGGCTGACGCCTGCCCGGTGCCGGAAGGTCAAGTGGAGAGGTTAGCCTTCGGGCGAAGCTTTGAAACCAAGCCCCGGTAAACGGCGGCGGTAACTATAACCGTCCTAAGGTAGCGAAATTCCTTGTCGGGTAAGTTCCGACCTGCACGAATGGCGTAACGACTTGGGCGCTGTCTCTTCGAGGGACCCGGTGAAACTGTAGTCTCGGTGAAGATGCCGAGTACCCGTGGCTGGACGGAAAGACCCCGTGAACCTTTACTACAGCTTGACGTTGGAGTCTGGGATACGTTGTCCAGGATAGGTGGGAGGCTTTGAAGCGGTGGCGCTAGCCATCGTGGAGCCAATCTTGGGATACCACCCTGCATGTTCTGGGCTTCTAACCCGATGCCGTGATCCGGGTCGGGAACAGCGTCAGGTGGGTAGTTTGACTGGGGCGGTCGCCTCCTAAAATGTAACGGAGGCGCGCAAAGGTTCCCTCAGCACGGTTGGAAATCGTGCGTAGAGTGCAAAGGCATAAGGGAGCTTGACTGCGAGACTGACAAGTCGAGCAGGTGCGAAAGCAGGCCTTAGTGATCCGGCAGTGGAGAGTGGAATCGCTGTCGCTCAACGGATAAAAGGTACTCCGGGGATAACAGGCTTATCGCGCCCAAGCGTCCACAGCGACGGCGCGGTTTGGCACCTCGATGTCGGCTCGTCTCATCCTGGGGCTGTAGCAGGTCCCAAGGGTTGGACTGTTCGTCCATTAAAGAGGCACGCGAGCTGGGTTCAGAACGTCGTGAGACAGTTCGGTCCCTATCCGCCATGGGCGTTGGGAGCTTGAGGAGGGTCGTCTCTAGTACGAGAGGACCGAGATGAACAGACCTCTGGTGTATCAGTCGTCGTGCCAACGGCGCTGCTGATTAGCCACGTCTGGTTGGGATAACCGCTGAAAGCATCTAAGCGGGAAGCCCGCTCCGAGATGAGGCTCCCCATCACCTCGAGTGAGTAAGGGCCGTGGTAGACCACCACGTCGATAGGCGGGACGTGTAAGCGCGGCAACGCGTTCAGCGGACCCGTACTAATTGCCCGAGGTCTTGATTTTGAACACCGTGTGAGCTGCTATGGAGTTTTGAGGGTGCGCGAGGAACGCGCGGGACCTCACAATTTCCGGTGGTCATAGCGGCGGGGGTACACCTCTTCCCATTCCGAACAGAGCAGTTAAGCCCGCCAGCGCCGATGGTACTCGGGGCGAAAGCCCCCGGGAGAGTAGGACGCCGCCGGATTATTCTTCGAGAAGGCCGCCCGCGAGGCGGCCTTCTCTCGTTTCAGGCAGCGCGGATCTTCTCGCGCCAGCCGGGGTCGAGCGCCCTGAGCCGCTCCACGCGCTTGGCCACGGGCGGGTGCGTGACGAACATCCCCGAAAGGCCCGCCTTCGTCGAGTGGATTCACGGTGAAGAGCGGCTCGCACGCCGGGCTCGCCTGGAACTCGACTAGCTCGACTGCCTGCTCCAGCCGGATCAGCGCGGCGGCGAGCCCGTGCGGAGAGTCACAGATCTCGGCGGCGAGGCGATCCGCCGCGTACTCGCGGTTCGGCGAGAGGAGGATGTGCTCGCATGCGGCGGACACGGGCCCGAGGACGAACAGGAGAGCGCGCTCGAGGAAGCCCCCGATGCGGCTGAGGTCGAGCAGCGCTGAGGAGAACAGCACCACCGGCGTCTGGATGACGATGTCGCGGTTGCGAACGTGCGCGAGCTCGTGTGCGAGCACGCCTTCGATCTCCGCGGGGGGTAGAGCGAGGAGGCCCGGTGTGAATGCGATCGTCGAAGACCAGACCCCGCGGCCGGCCGCCAGGCCGAGCGGCGGGCCGCGGTCGAGGAGAAAGAGCCGAGGCTTGACCACCTGCGCACGGCCGGCGAGGCCCACGACGATCGGCGTGGAGATCGGGATTCTCGCCCTCGGGCAGCTCGCGAGCTCCGAGCATGCCCATGATCGCGCGATCGGCGATCCAGTACGTGCTGAGGCACAGCAGCAGCCCTGCGAACGCGAAGATCGAGGCGAGGCGAAGCTCGCCGATGACGTAGCCGAGCAGTCCCAGCAAGCCGGCGACGACGGCGGTGACGAGCCAGGCTTTGAGGACATTCCACGCGGCCGTCACGGCCTATGACTCCTCTTCGGTGTCCTCCTCACCGAGTCCGCGCGGCGGCCAGTCGGGCTCCGGCGCGTCGCAGCGGCTCGAGCAGTGGAGCGAGGCGACGTTCTGCAGCGGGATGAGGATGTGGCCGTTCAGCTCGACGTGGGCGATGTCGTCGATCGAGCAGTACGCCGTGAGCACGCCCTCCTGATAGTCGCCGCCGAAGAGCGCGACCTCGACCTGCTCGCCTTTGTACTTGCTCGTGTAGTCATCCACGGGCGGGAGCGTAGCCGTTTCGCCACGAGCGGCCACGCGCGGTACTGATGCCGTTCACGTAATCCGGCATCGGCCGGCCTTGTATGCATCGGCGTCCTTTGAAGTGACCAGCCACTTCCAGAAACCGTTCACGCGGACAGCGTGCGAGTCGTCGGTAATCGAAAAAGTGCTCCCGCCGCCGGTCCGTACCGTGTACTTGTATTTCACCCCAGTTGACTGGACCATCTGCTGAGTTCCCGGTATCAGAATCTTCTGCTCGTAGGACCTGATCACCTTGAAGGCAATGAGCTTGACCGTGAGCCCATATGCCTCGTCCCTCTGACGCTCGCAGTCGATGAACGTGTCTCTGCTGATGAAGGCTTGCTGCGCTGGGTGCAGTTTGCTGTAGAGATGCCCGTACCGCCTGCTCATCCTCAGATCTAGCTCAGTTCTGATGAATGTGGCGGCCGACGAGGCGCGTGCTACTTCCGTAGGCCCCGGCGCTCCTAGCGTAGACGTCGCACCGAGGGCGAGAGCAACGATTGACAGCCCTAGCGTGACGAGGCGGGTGCGGTTCACGTCGTGAACCTTCGTCGCTCATAGCCGTCGTCGCCGAGAGTCCATTCGCTGTGGAGAACAGCACGCCTGCCCACGTGCCGATTGAACCGACACACAGTCGGAGCGCGTTCATACCGAGCCAAGAGAACCGAAGCGGCTGCCTACTCACCGCCGTGCCTCCCCCCTCCAAGTGGTGCAAGTGTGTTTATTGCCGGCAGCGATGTCAAGCGACGCCGCGGCGACAATCAATGCACAATGGCGCCTTCTCGCGCGCGGTCGTCTGGACCTTCAAGCCTGAGGCGGCTTGTACTAGCGCGTTAGTCGTCCGCGCGGTCGGTCAGTCTAACGGCGCGAAGGTGCCGCTCTCGTACGAGAACGCGGCCGTCTCGCAGTTTCCAAGAACGCTATTGGGCTCGCCGAGGAGGTCCCGCTCGAGAGCCCGGACGACGCCACCGTGCGTGACGACCAGGACGCGTCCGCCCTCGTGAGCACCGGCAATGCGGGTCAGCGCGCCGACGGCCCTCGCGTCGAACGCCTCGCGTGCCTCCCCGTCGTGGGAAGTCATTCCCGGGAAGCGGGTCGCAATCTCTTCCGTCGTCAGACCGCTCCACGAGCCGACGTCCATCTCCCGCAGGTCGGGATCGGCGGTGATCTCGAGCTCCTTCGCTCGGCCGACGATCTCGGCCGTCTCGTAGGCGCGTCTCAGGTCGCTCGAGTAGAGCGCGTCGAGCTTCGACATTGGCCAGCCGTTCCGCGAGCTGCGCCGCCTGACGGCGGCCGAGGTCGTTCAGCGGAGGGTCGCCGTGCCCCTGCCAGATGCCGTCGCGGTTCCAATCCGTCTCTCCATGGCGGGCGAGGATGAGCGTGGCCACGGGCGATACGCTAGCTCGCCATGGACCTGGGACTCGCAGGACGGGCGTGCCTTGTCACCGGCTCAACGCGCGGGATCGGCCGTACTGTCGCGGCCCAGCTCGTCGAGGAGGGCGCTCGCGTCGCGACGTGTGGACGAGGACCGGCGCCCGGCGTCGGCGAAGCGATCCACGTGGACGTGCGACCTCGAAGTGGCCGGCGAGCCCGAGCGCGCCGTGGCAGAGGCGGCGGGTGCTCTCGACGGGCTCGACGTGCTCGTGAACAACGCGGGCATCGCGCGGCAGGCCCGCTTCGAGGATGTCTCCGACGACGAGTGGGACGCGTACTGGCAGCTGAACGTCATGAGCTACGTGCGGACGATCCGCGCCGCGCTGCCACACCTCCGAGAGGCCCTGGGGTCGGCAATCGTCAACGTGTCCTCGACGGCGGGCAAGCGCCCGTCGACGGGAATGCCCCACTACTCGGTGACGAAGGCGGCCGTGCTGTCCCTGTCGCGCCTGGTGGCCGATCTCTACGCCAAGGACGGGATTCGCTGCAACGCCGTCACGCCCGGGCCGACCGCAACCGATGCCTGGCTGGGCGAAGGCGGACTGGCCGATCAGCAGGGCGGAGATCGCGAGGAGGTCCTGGCCAAGGTCGGCGCAGGCAGACCGCTGGGCCGGCTTGCAGAGCCCGAGGAGATCGCCTCGGTCGTCGTGTTCCTCTGCTCGCAGCGTGCGAGCTATGTGACTGGCGCCGCCTGGAGCGCAGACGGTGGGACTGTCCCGATCATCATCTGACACGGCGTTCGAGGAGCGAATCCGCGAGCTCGAGGAGAGCCTTTCGCCGCTCGCCGTCCGCTCGTACGAGACGCGTGGTCGAGACAAGCCGGAGAAGGAGTCGACCGTCCGCACGCCGTTCCAGCGCGACCGCGACCGCATCGTCCACTCGAAGCCGTTCCGGCGGCTGAAAGGCAAGACCCAGGTCTTCATTGACCCCGAGGGCGATCACTACCGCACTCGCATGACGCACACGCTCGAGACGTCCGCGATCTCGCGCGTCGTGGCTCGCGCGCTGCGCTTGAACGAAGACCTCGTGGAGGCGATCGGGCTCGGCCACGACATGGGGCACACGCCCTTCGGGCATGCCGGCGAGGAGGCGCTCGACGAGGCCCTCCACGCGCGCACGGGACAGCGCTTCCGGCACAACGAGCACTCGTTCGTCATCGCCCGGCGGCTCAACCTCACGCACGAGGTCTGCAGCGGCATCCTCACGCACACGGGCGAGCAGGAACCGGAGACGCTGGAAGGCAAGATCGTGCGCATCGTCGACCGCGTGGCGTACATCAACCACGACATCGACGACGCCATTCGCTTCGGCCTGTTGAGCGAAGCCGATCTGCCGCGCGACGAGATCGAGCTGCTCGGGCCGACCGGCGCGAAGCGCATCGACCGGCTCGTGCAAGACCTCGTGGACACGTCCTCCGAGGCCGGCGACATCGTTCAGAGCCCCGACGTGGGGGAGGCGATGCTCTCGCTGCGGTCGTTCATGTTCGAGCGCGTGTACCTCGGGCCGCAGGTCGAGGGCGAGCACCGGCGCGCGCACGATGTCGTCCGGCGAATCTTCGACCACCTGATCGAGCGCGGCGACGACGTCGACGAGGCGGTCGACTTCCTTGCAGGTATGACCGACCGCTTCGCGCTGAGCTACGCGGAAGCGCTCTGAGCCTCGGCCAGCAGTCGCTCGCCGCGCTGGACGAAGAACGTCGCGCCGACCGAGCGGTAGAAAGCGAGTGCCTTCTCGATCTCGGCCTCGCCCTCCGCGCGACGGCCGGCGTCGATCAGTTCCTCTCCGCCGAGGAGCCGGGCGAGGGCCTCCAACGTCGGAATGCGCCGATCTCGCGCATAGAGGTCGCCGCACACGGCTGAGATCTCCCTGCACTCGCTGCGAGCATGAGATCCTTCCACCGGCCCTCCGGAGAACGCTCGACGAGCTCACGAATAGCTCGTCGCGCACTCCCGGCTGCCCGGCGACGAAGACGACATGATTCGCCGCGCCGATCAGTTGAACGTGGTCCCGTACGAGCGCGATCGTTTCGTCGGCAAGACCGTTCGTGCCTCGTCCTCTCCCGTCCCAGGAGCACATAATCGACTGCCGAGAGGCGAGCTGCGGCGGATGAGCCTCTGAGGATCCTGGATTCTGTCGCGCCTGCTCGAGCGTCCATTCGCGATCCTCCGCCGCACCCGTGAGGTCGCCCCTCGCGAGTCGCATGAATGCTCTCGCGTCGCGGACGAGTCCCTTCGGCGTAATGCGGCGACGACGCGCACTCCACAATGAAGCCGTTCGGCCGCTGCGAGCGCCTCGTCCCAATGCCCGGTGCCATACGACGCAGAAGATCCAGTTCCACGCGCGAAGCGAAGCGCGCCCTGTCGCCGAAGCGCTCCGCCACCTGCTGGCTCTCGGGGTAGATCTCGTGCGCGCGGGGAAAGCTCCCCTCCCAGATCGCGAGCACCCGCGAGGTTGTTCAGCGTCGTGGCCGCGATCGGTGAATCCGCGGCGAGGGCGATGTCGAGCGCCTGCTCGAGCTTGGCGCGGCCGCTCGCCAACTCGATGCGAGTCTTCGACGAACTCCGATCGTCGTCAGCGCGTGAGCGCGTAGCTCGTCCAGCTCGAGCTCCTCCGCCAGCGCCGAGCGCTTCCTGCGCGACGCGGATCGCCTGCTCGTTGTCTCCCTCGAGCATCCGGAAACGCGCCGAGAGCGCGAGCACGCGCGCCTTCGATGCCGAGGCGCCGCGGTCGGCGACGAGTGCCTCTGCCTGTGAGAAGTGCGTTCGACCGCTGTCACGGTCTCCGCGATACCAGGCACCGTGTGCAAGGAACGCCTCCGCCTCCGCGGCCCGCTCGGGCTCTCCGGCCTCGAGCAAGCGCGTCACCGGCTTCCTCCAGGCCTCCTGACGACGATCGTCCGCGGCAAGATGGAGCGACCGAGCGCGACGAAACAGCAGATCCGGGCGCTCAGGATCGCCGTCCGGCCAGAGATCGAGTGCCTCCGCGTAGTACTTCTCCGCCGTCGGATACGCGTTGAGGGCGGCCGCGCGGTCGCCGGCTTCGCGGAAGGCAAGGCGAGCGCGGTCGGCGACATCGGCCGTCCTCCGCACCTGCCGCACGAGCGAGCTCGAACGCCGATTGCCAGTGATGTGCGACCATCTCTGCATGATCGTCCGGGCGGCCGAGGCTCTCGATCCACTCCGCGACATCGGCGGTGCTTCTCGGCGCGGTCGGCGCGTGCTATCTGCCCGTAGGCGACATCGCGAACGAGCGCGTGCGCGAACGCGAACTCGGTCTCGCCTTCGACCGACGACCGCTTTTGACGCCGCACGAACCCTTTGCGCTCGAGTGAGTGGAGCGTCGCGGATACATCGCTCGACTCCGTTGCGAACCGCCGACTCCCAGAAGACCTTGCCGACCACTGCCGCGTTGCGCAGCAAGTCCTTCTCGGTCTCGGCAAGCCCGTCAAGACGGGCCGCGATGATTCCCTGGAGGGTTTCGGGGAGCCCGAGCTCGTCGGTGGAGCCCCGTTCGAGGAAGAGCTCGGCGAACTGCTCTGCATAGAGCGGGTTGCCGCCTGCACGCTCCAGCAGCGCCTGCTGGGATTCCACAGGCAGCACGGATCGCTTCAGGAGTTGCGTGATGAGGAGCGCAGTCTGATCCTCGCTGAGCGGCGGGAGCGCCAGCGTCGTCGCATTGAGCTTGCCGCCGCCCCAGTCCGGGTCGCCGCTCGAGCAGCTCGGGCCTCGCGGTCGCGACCGCGAGCAACGGGACGTCCGTGACCCAATCGACGAGCTCGTCCACGAAGTCGAGCAGGCTCTCGTCTGCCCAATGGAGATCCTCGAAGACGACGACGAGCGGTCGCTGCTCGGCCATCGCCTCGAGGAAGCGCCTCCAAGCTGCAAACGCCGCGCCGCGGCGGTCGTCAGCGCAGCTCCGACTCCGCCGAGAGGCCGACCAGAGAGCGGAGCTGCGACTCGACCCAGTTGGCGTCGCCGGTATCGGCCAGAACGTCGTCGACCGCGACTCGGAGCTTCTGCTCGACGTCGGCCGGCGAGTCCTGCTCGACGATTCCTGCCTGCGCCTTGACGATCTCGGAGAGCGCCCAGAGCGTGACCCCGTCGCCGTAGGCGAGGCAGCGACCCTGGCGCCAGATGACGAGCTCGGGGTCGGCGTCCGCGATGCGAGACAGCTCGTACACGAGCCGGCTCTTGCCGATCCCCGGCACGCCGACGAGGGTGAGGAGCTGCGGCGTTCGCTCGTGGCGCGCGCGCTCGAAGGCATCGCGGATGACGCTGAGCTCGCGCTCGCGCCCGACCAGTCCCGCGCGCGCCTCGTGCGCGACGTCGACACCGAAGCGCGAGTGGGCGGTTCGAGCCTCCCACACTGCGACCGGCTCTGCTTTGCCCTTCGCCTCGACGGCCTGGGCGTCCTCGTAGTCGACCGCGGTACGCGTCGCCCGGTACGTCGTCTCGTCGACCAGCACGCCGTTGATGGGCGCGGCGACTCTGGAGGCGCGCGGCCGTGTTGACGACGTCACCGGATGCCATGCCCTCGCCGGCATCCGGCTGTGCATCGAGCTGAACCAGCGCTTCGCCCGTCGTGATCCCCACACGTAGCTCGAGCTCGTTCTCGATCGCGAAGTCGCGGATCGCGAGCGCTGCGCGTACCGCACGCTCAGGGTCGTCCTCATGGGTCACCGGCGCGCCGAAGAGCGCCATCACCGCGTCTCCGATGAACTTCTCGACCGTGCCGCCGTAGCGTTCGAGCTCGGTTCGAACGCGGGCGTGGTAGGGACGGAGAATCGCCGCTACGTCTTCGGGGTCCAGCGACTCCGCCTGCGACGTGAAGCCGACGAGGTCGCAGAAGACGACGGTGACGACCTTCCGTTCCTGGCGAGGCTCGCTCATCCGGTTGCTGCCTGGGCGAGTAGCGCCTCGCCGCGTTCGAGGAAGAACGTCGCATCCGACCGAGCTGTAGAACGCGAGCGCCTTCTCGAGCTCTGCCTCACCCTCCGCTGTTCGCCCGTCCGGAACAGCTCCTCCGCCGCACGCGTCCGCGCATGCGCCGCACCCGGGAGGAACCCGCCGGCATCAAACACGTCGGCCGCGCGACGGAGGTCGCCGTCGAGCGCAGCGAGAGCAGCCGTCCCTCAGCCGACCGGGCAACGATGCGTCGGCGAACTCGCGGAGCATCGGCGCGATCCCGAGCTCTTCGGCGAAGAGAGCGATCCAGGCATGGCGAGACTGGAACAGGTCGTGTACCCGGCGGAGACTTACCGCGAACTCCTGCGCGAAAGCGCGGGCCTCGTCTGGCGCGGCCGAGCAGCAGCGAAGCGCACGCGGATACGCCATAGGACTCTAGATGTCCCGGCTCGCCCCGGTCGCTTTCGAGCTCGCGGGCACGCCGGAAGTCCTCGAGTGCTGCATCGGTCTCCCCGCGGGCGAAGAGCAACATGCCGCGGACCTCACGAACGAAGTACTCGAGCACGTGAGGGGATCCGCTCTCACATGCCGCGATGAATTCCCCGGCGCTCTGAGAGCCTCGTCCCAGCGACCCGTGGCCCAGATGTCGTGGACGAGATTTCCTTCCGTGAATCGCATCGTCTCGCGATCTCCCATGCGCTGGGCGAAGTCTCGGGATTCCACGAGCAGGGCCATAGAGCGTCTTGTGTCGGTGATCGAGGCCATGACGGACAGGTTGTTCAGCACTGTGCCGGCGATCAGCAAGTTCGCGGCAGAGCGCGATGTCGAGCGCCTTCTGAAGTTCCTTTTCGCCGCTCGGGTCGCCGAGGAAGAACCTCGCACCTCCGATCGTGGTCATCGCGTGGACTCGAAACTCGTCGAGGTCGAGCTCCTCCGCGATGCCGAGCGCCTCCGTGCCGATCCGGACGGCCTCATCGTGCTCTTTGCCCAGCGAGCTTCAGGAGCCGGGCCGAGATGCACAGCACGCCGGCGGCCTTCGCGACCGTCTGACCCGCATCGGCGACGAGTTCCTTGGCTCGCTTCGATGTGTGCTGGGCATCTTCTGCCATTGCCCCGATACCACGCACTCGCGCGAACGAAGCCTCTGTCTCGCGCTGCCGTCTCCTCGATCACCAATGGCGAGCAGCGCGTCGCGGGCCTCCTCGAGCGCCTCCTTCCGTCGTTCGTCAGCCGCCGACATGGAGCGCGTGGGCACGCTTGAAGAGCAGCGTCGCCCGTGCCCCGTCGCCCGGGGGGCCAGAGTGCGAGCGCATCCACGTAGTACTTCGCCGGCGGCGGCGAAGGCATTGAGCGCGAACGCTCGGTCGCCCGCCTCGAGCAGTGCGAGACGCGTTCGCTCCTCGAGCTCGGTCGTGTCTTCGCCGGAGGCGCCCGCGAGCTCGAGCGCCGAGCGCCAGTGGTAAGCGAGCATCTCCGCGTGGTCCTCGTGTCGACCGAGCGACTCGAGCCACTCGGCCACAGCGCGGTGTTTTGTAGCCCGCTCCGACCGCGGTAGCTGCCCGTACGCGACGTCGCGTACGAGCGCGTGGGCGAACGCGAGCTCGACCTCGCCCGCCACCGACGAGCGCCGCTGCCGCCGGAGGAAGCCCTTGCGCACGAGCGCGTGGACGATTGGCTGGACGTGCTCACTACCCCCGTTGAGCGTGCCCGTCCAGAAGACCTTGCCGACAACCGAGCCCGCGTGGAGGAGCGCCTTCTCCTCCGCGGGTAGATCGTCGAGGCGAGCGCTGATGATCCCTTGCAGGGTTTCCGGGAGCGGCAACTCGTCTGCCGAGCCGCGTTCGACGTACAGCTGCGCGAACTGCTCCGCGTAGAGAGGATTGCCGCCGGCGCGCTCGAGCAGCGTTTGCTGGACGTCGGCCGGGAGGACCGAGCGCTCGAGCAACGGGCTCATCAGGCGCGCGGTGTCGTCGTCCGAGAGAGGCTCGAGCGCGATCGTCGAGGCGTTGAGCTTGCCGCCGCCCCAGTTCGGCCGGCGCGCGAGCAGCTCCGGCCGTGCGGTGCAGACGACGAGCAGCGGCACGTCGGTCACCCAGTCGACGAGCTCGTCGACGAAGTCGAGGAGCCCGTCGTCTGCCCATTGGAGATCCTCAAAGACGAGGACGAGCGTGCGCTGCGCCGCGAGCTCCTCGAAGAAGCGGCGCCATGCGGCAAACGCCTCGACGCCGCGGCCGGCACCGAGTTCCGAGAGGTCTTCGATGCCCGCGAGCGGCCTCAGCCGGGCCGCGACCCAGTCGGCGTCCGCGGGGTCAACGATTTCCTTCGCTGCTTGGCGGAGCTTCTCGACTGCGGTTGCGTCGTCGTCTGCCTCCAGGATGCCCGCCTGTGCCTTGACGATCTCCGCCAGCGCCCAGAACGTGATGCCGTCGCCGTAGGCCAGACACCGGCCCTGACGCCAGGTCGTGAGACTCGGCTCCGCGTCGACGCGGCGGGACAGCTCGTACAACAGGCGGCTCTTGCCGATGCCAGGCACGCCCACGAGCGTCAGGAGTTGAGGCGAGCGTTCCGAGCGAACGCGATCGAGGGCGGCGACGAGAGCGCCGACTTCTCGTTCGCGGCCGACGAGCTCTCCGGCGACGTGGTCGAGCACCTCGGGCCCGAAACGTGCGCGCGCCTCGACCGCCTCCCACACGGAGATCGACTCCGCCTTGCCTTTCGCATCGACTGGCTCGGTTCCCTCGTAATCGACCGTGGACCGCGTTGCCCGGTACGTGGTCTCGTCGACCAGCACGCCGTTGACGGGCGCGGCGCTCTGGAGGCGCGCGGCCGTGTTGACGACGTCCCCGGACGCCATGCCCTCGCCGGAATCCGGCTGTGCATCGAGCCGTACGAGCACCTCACCCGTCGTTACTCCGACGCGAAGCTCGAGCTCGTCCTCGATCGCGAACTGCCGGATGGCGAGCGCGGCCCGCACCGCTCGCTCCGGATCATCCTCGTGGGCGACAGGAGCGCCGAACAGCGCCATCACCGCGTCGCCGATGAACTTCTCGACCGTGCCGCCATACCGTTCGAGCTCCGAGCGAAGCCGTGAGTGGTACGGGGCCAGCAGCTCCTCGACGTCCTCAGGGTCCATCGACTCAGCGCTGTGATGTGAAGCCGACGAGGTCGCAGAACAGGACCGTGACGACCTTGCGCTCTCGCCGCTGCGTCGCCATCAGGCGCTCTTCGCCTCGCGAATGGCTTCGGCCCGCTCGAGGAAGAAGGTCGCGCCCACGGAGCGGTAAAAGGAAAGCGCCTTCTCGAGCTGGTCTTCACCCTCGGCCCGATAGCCGCCCTCGATCAACTCCTCCGCTGCACGAGACCGGAGCAGCGCCTCCCAGGTACGGCTGCCGGCCTCGGCCCAGATCTCGGCTGCGTGGACGAAGTCGCGATCGAGACACACGAGCGCAAGGTCCTTCCACGGGCCCGCGGGCGCGGGCTCCAGGACCTTGTGCATCTCCTCTGCGAGGTCAGCCGCCAAGTGCGAAAAGCAGATCGCCAGAGCAATACTCCAGTTGGCCGCGTACGAGTAGGCGCGGGCAATTGCCAGGTCCTCGCGGATGAGCTCCCGCGCCTCCTGCGTGCGTCCGAGTGGCTCGAACGCGAGTACGCAGAGGTCGAGCATCGGCAGGAGCACCTGGGGATCCTTGGCTTCGCGTGCCAGCGCCAGACCGCGACGGATGTCGGCGAGTCCTCCGTCCGGATCGCTCCGCGCCACCCGCATCACGCCACGAATCTGGCGGGCTGCGACCTCCATGTAGTGCGGCGAACCCGCCTCGCACTCGGCGATGAACTCGTCGGCGGCGCGGATCGCCTCATCCCAGCGGCCGAGCATGAACGCCATCCTTGCCAGCTGAGCTCGTAGCCAGCGGGCGTTTACGCCGTCGCCGAAGCGCACGGCGATCTCAAACCCTTCGTCGAAATGCGCCATCGCCCCTTGTAGGTCGAGCACGAGGAAGTCTGCAACGGCGAGGTTGTTGAGGATGGTTCCGGCCTGGGAAGGGCTCGCCACGAGTGCCAGCTTGAGCGCACTCTCGAGCTCGTTGACCCCACCGCCGTCATCGGTCTCTCCTCTCGCGGAACCGATAGTTGTCAACGCATGCGCCCGCAGGTCGTCGAGCCCGAGCGCTTCCGCCATTGCAAGCGCTTCCCTGGCGATGCGCAGACCTACTTTGGGCTCACCACCGATGAACCGCCTACGTGCAGCGGTGGCGAGAACACGCGCCGTCGCCGGCGACTGGGTGCGGCCCGCAAGCTCCTCGGCTCGCGCGAGGTGGGCGAAGGCGTCATCGCGTCTTCCACGGTGCCACCAAATGTTGGAGAGGAGGACTTCCGCGTCCGCCGCGGCCTGGCGATTGCCCAGCAGCCAGCAAGGCGTCCCGCGCTTCTTCGATCGCACTCCCGCTGCGATCGTCGGCGGCGATGTAGAGGGCTCGCGCATACCGGAAGAGGAGGTCCGGCTTCTCGGCGTCGCTCTCGGGCCAGAGGGCGAGCGCTTCCTCGTAGTAGGCCGCCCCGGCAGCGTAGCCGTTGACGGCGTAGGCCCGGTCGCCCGCCGCCCGGAGGGCCACCCGCGCGCTGGTCGCAATGTCAACGACGTCGTGTCCCGCGGCGTCGGCGAGCTCGAGCGCGGAGCGCCAGTGGTACGCGACCATCTCGGCGTGGTCTTCGGGGCGGCCCAGCGACTCGATCCACGTGGCGACCTCGCAATGCCGTCGTACTCGCTCTGCGCGCGGGATCTGCCCGTACGCAACGTCGCGGACGAGGGCGTGTGCGAAGGCGAGCTCGACCTCACCAGCGACAGAGGACCGTCGCTGGCGGCGAACGAAGCCCTTCCGTTCCAGCGAGTGCAATGCATCCTCCATTGCCGTCGTGTCGACGCCGAGCGCGCCGGTCCAGAAGACCTTGCCCACGACCGACGCGGAATGGAGAAGCGCCTTCTCTTCGGCGAGCAAGTCGTCGAGACGCGCGGCGATTATGCCCTGGAGCGTCTCCGGCAAAGGCAGCTCCTCAACCGAGCCTCGCTCGAGGTACAGCTGGGCGAACTGCTCGGCGTACAGCGGGTTGCCGCCGGCCCGGTCGAGGAGTGTCCGCTGAACGTCGGCCGGCAGGACCGGCTGTTCGAGACGCTTTGCCATCAGCCGTGCAGTCTCCTCGTCCGACAGCGGCTCGAGCGCGAACGTAGAGGCGTTGAGCTTCCCGCCGCCCCAGCCCGGGCGCCGCGAGAGGAGCTCGGGCCGTGCCGTGCAGACGACGAGCAGCGGCACGCCGGTGACCCAGTCGGCGAGCTCATCGACGAAGTCCAACAGACTCTCGTCAGCCCACTGGAGGTCTTCGAAGACGAGCACGAGTGGGTGCCGTGCGGCGAGCTCTTCGAAGTACCGGCGCCAGGCTGCGAACGCTTCGCCGCGACGGTCGCCACCGAGCTGAGACTCCTCCTCCAGACCGGTCAGCGGCCGCAGATGCGCTTCGATCCAAGCGGCATCGGCAGGGTCGGCGACATCCTCGACAGCGCGGTCAAGCTTGTCGGAGGCCACGGCCTCGGTGTCCGCCTCGAGAATCCCGGCCTGCGCCTTGACGATCTCCGAAAGGGCCCACAACGTGACTCCGTCGCCATATGCCAGACAGCGGCCTTGGCGCCAGATGATGAGCTCTGCTTCCGCGTCCGCGACCCGTGAGAGTTCGTAGAGCAGGCGGCTCTTGCCGATGCCCGGCACGCCGACGAGCGTCACGAGCTGCGACGAGCGCTCCTCGCGCACGCGGTCGAGCGCTGCACGCAACGCTGCCAATTCCCGCTCGCGGCCGACGAGCTCGCCGGCAACGTGGTCGAGGACCTCCGTGCCGAGGCGGGAGCGAGCCTGCAGTGCCTCCCATACCGCAATGGGATCACCCTTTCCCTTGGCGACGACGGGAACCGCCTCGCGGTAGTCGATCGCGGCGCGCGTGGCGCGGTACGTCTGCTCGCCGACGATGATCCCGTTGACTGGAGCCGCTGCCTGGAGACGTGCCGCCGTGTTGACGACGTCACCGGCGGCCATGCCCTCGCCCTCGCTGGGACGGGCACCCAGGGTGACGAGCGCTTCGCCGGTGTGCACGGCGACGCGAACCTCGACCCCTTCGCTCTCCCGCGCCCAGTCACGGATCGCGAGCGCGGCCCGCACCGCCCGCTCCGGATCATCCTCGTGGGCGACAGGAGCGCCGAACAGCGCCATCACCGCGTCGCCGATGAACTTCTCGACCGTGCCGCCATACCGTTCGAGCTCCGAGCGAAGCCGTGAGTGGTACGGGGCCAGCAGCTCCTCGACGTCCTCAGGGTCCATCGACTCAGCGCTGTGATGTGAAGCCGACGAGGTCGCAGAACAGGACCGTGACGACCTTGCGCTCTCGACGTGACACCGCGAAAGAGTACGACGTGGGCGCGCGGTAGGCTCAGTCCGTGTCCCGGATAAAGCAGGAGTCGGTGGAGGCGGTGAAGACTGCGGCCGACATGCTGGACGTCGTCGGCGGCCGGACACAACTCAGAAAGGCAGGCGCGCGGTACGTCGGCCGCTGTCCATTTCACGAGGAGCGGACGCCGAGCTTCTCCGTCAACCCCGTCGACAAGCTCTACTACTGCTTCGGCTGCGGCAAGGGCGGCGACCTCATCGCGTTCGTCCGTGAGACGGAGAACGTCGACTTTGCGGGTGCGATCGAGTGGCTCGGAGATCGGTTCCGCGTGCCGCTCGAGTACGAGGAGACGTCCCCGGCGGCGGATGCCGCGCGGAAACGCCGGGAACGGCTGTACGCGGTGCTCGAGCAGGCTACGTCGTTCTACGAGCGCTACCTCTGGGAGACGGCCGAGGGCGAGCCGGTGCGTGCGTATCTCGCGGAGCGCGGGCTGCGCGACGAGATCTGTCGCGAGTTCCGGTTAGGGCTCTCGCCTGTCGCTCCGGCGCTCGCGCGCAAGGCCGCCGACAAGGGATTCACCCGGCCCGAGCTTGCTGCCGCCGGTCTCGCCAACCGCCGTGGCAACGACTACTTCTCGGGCAGGCTGATGTTCCCGCTGGCGGACGCGCGCGGCCGGGTAGTTGGCTACAGCGCGCGGAAGCTCCGCGAGGACGATCCGCTGCAGGCGAAGTACGTCAACTCACCGGAAGGCGACCTCTTCCACAAGTCGGCAGTGCTCTACGGGCTGCACCTGGCGCGCCAGGCGATCGCGAAGGAGGAGCGGGCGATCGTGGTCGAGGGCAACACCGACGCGATCGCGCTCCGCCAGGCCGGCCTCGAGCCGGTGGTGGCGTCGATGGGCACGGCGCTCACCGAGAGGCAGCTCGCAGAGCTGAAGCGGCTGACCCACCGTCTGTATCTGTGCTTCGACGCAGACGCGGCGGGACAGGCGGCGACGCTGCGGGGCATGGAGCTGGCTGCGAGCCAGGGCTTCGAGGTGAAGGTGGTGCCGCTCGCGCCGGGTCTCGATCCGGCCGACGCGGCGGAGAGCTTCGGCGAGCTGCTCGGCCGTGCGGAGAGCTACGTCTTCTACCGCGTCCGCATCGAGCTCGATCGCGCGGCCGACCGCCAGGAGGCGTTCGTTCGCGTCCGAGAGGTGCTCGCGAACTTCGAAGACTCGCCAGAGCGCCAGGATGCCATGCGGCTCGTCGCGGACCGGCTCGACCTGCCGCCGGAGACGCAGGCCGGGCTCGCCCCCAGAGGCACGGCAGCTTCGACGGGCACGGTGTCCGCAAAGGTGCTCGAGGCGGGGGAGAGGCTGGAGCGTGATGCGCTGGCCGGTTGCATCGCGCATCCGGCAGCGGTGCAGCTGCTCGCGGAGCTGACGCCGGAGCACTTCGACAGCGAGCTGAACCGCGCGCTTCGGGCCCATCTCGTCGAGCCCGGCGAGCCGGCCGCCGAGCTCTTGCCGCTGCTCGCCGAGTTGGATGCACGCGCCGCTCGAGAGGAGATCGACGAGCAGACGACCAAGGAGCTCCTGCTCCGGCTTCGCGAGCGTCACATCCGCCGGCAGCTGGCCGCGGATCCCACGCGTGCCGACCTCATCGATGCGTTGGAACGCATCCACGAGGCCGTCGGTAGCCTTGTTTAACGTCGAAAGTCCAGTTCGCTTACGCGTTGGACTTTCGACGGAGAGAGCTAGAGGAAGGCCGTTAGCCTCAGGATCTCGTCCACGGTCTGTTCCGGTGACTGCTGGGTAAGTGCCTCCTGAGATGGCTCGGGCGTCATCTCTTCACGTCCGGCCACCACACTGCGCCTGAAGGCATCTCCTTCTACGTGCACCCCTTGAGGGAAATGCCCTGCAAGGAGGCGCGCGACGGTCGACTTGCCAGCCGCCGAAGGGTCAGTGAGGAGAAACATTGCGGTGTCGTCCGGCATTGCAGCGTCAGAATATGGTCGGGCGCTACAGTCTCCACGACGTTCGGGAGTCCCTGGCGGGGGCTGAGAGGCGGTCACGAGGCCGCGACCGGAGAACCTGATCTGGGTCATGCCAGCGGAGGGAGCAACGATTCACGATCCACTCGTCATTGCGGGCCGCGAGTTCCGCTCGCGGCTGATAACCGGCACCGGCAAGTACCCCTCGTTCGAGGTGATGCGGGACGCGGTCCTCACGTCGGAGTGCGAGCTGGTGACCATCGCCGTGCGCCGCATCGACCTCGACCGCGACGCCGAAGCCGTCACCGACTGGCTGCCGGAGGGCGTGCTGCTGCTGCCGAACACGGCCGGCTGCGAGACCGCGGAGGAGGCCGTGCGCGTGGCGCGCCTCGCGAGGGCTGGTGGCCTATCCGACTGGATCAAGCTCGAGGTGATTCCCGACCCGCGCTACCTGCTGCCCGACGGCGAGCAAACGCTGGAAGCCGCTCGCGCGCTCGTCGAAGAGGGGTTCACCGTGCTCCCATACGTTCAGCCGGACCCGGTACTCCAGCGGAAGCTCGAGGAGGCGGGTTGCGCCACCGTGATGCCGCTCGCGTCGCCGATCGGGAGCGGTCGCGGCCTGAAGCTGCGCCACACGATCGAGATCATGATCGAGCAGGCCGAAGTGCCGGTGATCGTCGACGCGGGGCTCGGCGCGCCGTCACAGGCTGCCGAGAGCATGGAGCTCGGCGCCGACGGCGTGCTCGTCAACACGGCCATCGCGCTCGCCGACGATCCGGTGGCGATGGCGGGGGCGTTCAAGCTCGGGGTGGAGGCGGGGCGCGCGGCCCGCCTGGCCGGGCTGATCGAGGAGTCCGAAGTGGCGAGGCCTTCGAGCCCGATCACCGGTCTCGTCAGCCGGTGAAGGTCGTCGTCAACGGCCGCGAGGTAGACGTCGAACCCGACGCCACCGTCGCTGCTCTGCTCGAGCAGCTTGGCATTGCCGGACCGTACGCGCTCGTGGAACGAAACGGCGAGCCCGTGGAGCGAGATCTACTACGCCGAGCTCGGGCTCGAGGAGGGCGACGCGCTCGTCGTCGCCCGCCCCGTAGCCGGTGGATGAGCGCCTCTATCTGATCGCGCCCGCCCGGGACGGTCTCGGGGAGCTCCTCGAGGCAGCCGTGCGCGGTGGCGTGGACATCGTCCAGATCCGGGAGAAGGGGTTGGCCGATGCAGAGCTCCTGCCGCGCCTCCAGGAGTCACGCGAGCTCACGAGGCGGCTAGGAGTCCCGCTCGTCGTCAACGACCGGCCGGATCTGGCGATCCTCTGCGAGGCGGACTTCGTGCATCTAGGTCAGGACGATCTTCCCGTGGACGCCGCCCGTCGGCTTGGGATCGCCGTTGGCCAGTCGACGCACGCACCGAAGGAGATCGACGCGACCGATGCGGACTACATCGGCGTCGGGCCAGTGCACGAGACGCCGACCAAAGAGGGTCGACCGGCGGTTGGTCTCGACCTCGTTGGGTACGCCGCCGCTCACGCGCGGCAGCCCTGGTTCGCCATCGGGGGCATCGACGAGACGAACGTAGCCGACGTGATCGCGGCCGGGGCGACGAGGATCGCAGTGGTGCGCGCAATCGGCGACGCGCCGGACCCCGAGCGCGCCGCGCGAACACTCAGAAGGGCGCTGGACAGCGGCTAGACTGGCTGCGCCGCCTGGCGGCCGGTCCCCGGTAGCTCAATTGGCAGAGCATCCGGCTGTTAACCGGAGGGTTGTTGGTTCGAGTCCAACCCGGGGAGCTACTAAAGCCCTGCAACACGCAGGGTTCGCGTGGTCGGGTGCGGTGGCTGGTGGCAACGTCGTACCCCTTTTCGTACCCCTAAACGGCCCCTATGGCGCCAAACACACGCGCCTCCGTCTTCTCCGCCGCACCAGGGAACGTCGTCTGTTCCGGATGGATGTACCGCTCGGTGATGCGGTACTGCGAGTGTCCCGCGGATTGCTGGACGTAGGTGTTCGGGTTACCGGCCGCAGAGGACGCGGCCGTGAAAAGGAAGGTGACGGTTCCGGAGGGAAGATCGGCTCGCACAGGCGTCAATCATGCGCAAAAGGGACGCGGACCAGTGGACTGATGACCTGAGGCTCTTTTACGCCAACGACCCTTTGGTGCTGCTCGCCTGGCCCGAGCCCGGCTCATAGGATCATCTCCTTGGCGACGAACGACCACGCGGCGACAACGTCCGACGAGCGGAGATTAAGGAGATGGTGATCGACATTGGGTTCGACTTCAGGACGGATGCTGGCGGCAATGACCCCGACTCTCACAGTCCTACGCTCCGGAACTACCACCGGCTCTTGTGGAGCAAGCCCCTACCCAGTCGCGGGTTCTTCGATCTGTCGGGCTCCACTCGGGGGTGTACCTGCACCACCGCTCGGCGTTGGGGGAGTTCTTCCTGTCGAGCGACTCGGTGATGCAGACCTTCCTGAGGTGGCCGGCGCTTAAGCCGATCACTGACCAACTCCCCAAGTCGGAGAATGAGGCGTTCATGACGATCGCCTACACGATCGGCGGGATGATGGTGTTCCCAGGGAACCAGGTCGATCGCAAATGGACCATCAACCAGGCCCGAGGGTGCACTAGGTCCATTTCAGATCGGTTCGACCTCACACTCGAGTGCATTCGCCGCCACTACTCGGATTGGGAAAGCCCGCTGTCGAGCACGCTCTCTCGCTACAGCGACTTCTTCGCCCTGTTCGACGACTTCCGGGGCTACGTGAGCTTCTTTCTGCTCAATGATCTCGTCAACGATGACCTCAGCGTGAAGTTCTTCATGCCGTTCGACGACTTCGACCCGCCGTGGGTCCCCAACGATGTTGGTGCGTACAAGGAGTACCGCCGCCGCTCGATCGAGTTCATCGAAGCCCGGAACCACCGGATCAAGCACCTCGGGGATCGACGGCACGTCTGATGCCTGACCTCGTGGTAGGACGGTGTAAGTTCGGAGGCCTCAGGGAGGACGGTCTCCTGGGCGAGCGTTCCGGAAATGGCGCCAGAGCCCCGGCGTTCCGGAATGCCTTTCGAAGACGTGAGGCTGGATCCGGCCGCGACCGATGAGCGTTCGGTGGTCTGCCAGTCTCTACGGCATACGGATCCGTAACCGACTCGGGGGCAGCATGAAAATCCTTCTCACGTCCAGCGGCATCACCAACACGACCATCCACGACGCGCTGGTCGACTTGCTGGGCAAACCGATCGCCGAGTCCAGCGCGCTCTGCATTCCCACCGGAGTACAGCCTTTCCCCGGCGGACCCTCACACGTCTATGGGTTCTTGACCGGGACGGTGGGAGGCCCTATGTGCGCTTTGGGCTGGAAGTCGTTGGGAGTGCTGGAGCTCACCGCGCTCCCCAGCATCAAGAAGGAGTATTGGGTCGCGGCTGTCGAGGAAGTCGATGCGCTGCTGGTCTGGGGAGGGAGCCCGTTGTATCTGTGCTACTGGATGCGGCAATCCGGGCTCGCCGACCTCTTGCCGTCGCTGCGACCCGAGGCCGTGTATGTGGGTACGAGCGGCGGAGCGATGGTGGCGACTCCCGACTTCGGAGGCGAGACCTACGACGACAGCGAGCCGCTCACCGGCAGCGACGAAGCGCTGGGGCTGGTCGACTTCTCGGTGTTTCCGCACCTGGACCGCGAGGACATGCCGGCCACGCCCCTCGCCGACATCGAGAGATGGGCCGCCGGCCTATCGGTGCCGGCGTACGCGATCGACGACCAGACCGCGATACGAGTGGTCGACGGCAACGTCGAAGTCGTCTCCGAGGGACACTGGAAGCTGTTCACCCCCAGCCCAGAAGCGAGTTGATCGGCCAGGAGACACGCGCGCTCGGCTGGGCGAGCGTACTTGTCGCTTGAGAGGTAGTCGGGGATAAGAGCAGCTCTGTAGTTGGAGAGAGACCCTGCCCCAGCGTTCAGGAAGGTTCCCCGGAGATCGCGCTCTAAGATAGAGGGGGTGTCGCTGCCCGTGACGCTTCCCCTCATCGACCACTTGGCCTTGCGAGTACGTGACGTGAGGCGCAGCCGCACCTTCTACGAGCAGGCCCTCGGGCCGTTCGGAGTGAAGGTGGTGGAGAGCTCGCAGGGGCCTGGGTTCGCCATCGAGGGCGGTGGAGATTTTTGGATCGGGGAAGGGGAACCCCCGGCCGCTCCCGTTCATGTGGCCTTCGCCGCAGCCGACCGAGCTACCGTTGACAAGTTCCATCGCGCCGCTGTCGAAGCCGGCGGCCGCGACAACGGCGCGCCGGGTCTTCGCCCGCATTACCACGCCGGGTATTACGCAGCGTTCGTCATTGACCCAGACGGGAACAACGTCGAAGCGGTCTTCCACGGGGACGACCGCTAGCTGCCAGCCGCGTGACGCTCGCTTTAGCGAGCGTACTGTCGCTTGGGAGTTAGTCGGGGATAGAGACAACTCTGTAGTTACTGAGGCGCGTACCCCGCGACAAAGCGTTCGGATCTCCGCGCGACGCCCTGCGATCGGCGATGCTCTGTCTGAATGGAACGCGAGTTGCGGGAGATACGCGACGAGGATCTGCCACTTCTGTTCGAGCAGTGGGCGGATCCGGTCGCGATGCACATGGCCGCCTTTACGGCACCCGAACACACGAACCGCGACGCATTCGAGCGTCGCTGGTCGAGGCTACGAGCCGACAAAACAGTGGTCAACAGGGTTATCGTCGTCGACGGCGACGTCGCCGGAACGATCGGGTCCTGGGGTGACTCCCACGAGCGCGAGGTCACGTACTGGATCGGCCGCTCCTACTGGGGCAAGGGGATCGCCACTGACGCCCTTGATGCCTTCTTGAGAGTTGATCGGGCGCGACCGCTCCACGCCCGCGTTGCGTCCGACAACGTCGCGTCGCGCCGCGTCCTCGAGAAGTGCGGCTTCCGCGTAATCGCGACCGAACGGAACTTCGCCGAGGCGCGGTCAGGCGAGATCGGGGAACTCGTGCTGCGGCTCGACGAGACTGCGTCGACGTCGACGGGCGACTCGACGGCCTCGAGCGTGTAGAGCAGACTCGCGACCGGGCGACGTCGAGCCACGGCTTCGTCGGAGCAGCGCTCGCGTCTCCGATACAGGCCGCCAGTCGATGCTTCCGGGGTTGTTGTGGTGTCGGTAGTCGGGCGCAGGATCCGCGCCTGAGCCAGCGTTCGGAACTGACCCGTGATCAGGCTTGGTCGTCGAGGCTCCGGGCCGTTCTCGCGGCCGCCCTCAATGTCTACGATCGGGCGCGTGGACGAGTTTGTCCCGCGCGACTTCGATGTGCCTCGCCGGCTCGAGACGCCGCAGTTCGTGCTCGAACCGCTTGGGCCTGACCACAACGAGCAGGACTACGACGCTTGGACGTCGTCGATGGACCACATTGCTGCGACGCCCGGATGGGGCGACAGCCGCTGGCCGCGAGAGATGACGCCGGAAGAGAACCGAGCGGACCTGCAGCGCCATGCCGACGACTTCCGCAACCGGACGGGGTTCACGTACACGGTGCTCGATCCGGCGAACCGCGACGTGATCGGGTGCGTCTACATCTACCCGTCGCGCGACAGCGACGGCGACGCCCGTGCGCTCTCCTGGGTACGGGCGAGCCACGCGGTGCTGGACGTCCCCCTCTGGCGTGCGGTCAGCGACTGGCTCGCGTCCGATTGGACGTTCGGCAGTGTCGAGTACGCGCCGCGCGCGTAGCCGCAGTCAGGGGTAGTCGCAACTCTGTAGTGACGGGACCGACGCCGGGCAGCGTGTCCAAAGCTCGAGTGCGTCCTCTTCCGCCAAGGCCGCACCCCGGCGGGCTGTTCAACTAGCCGAGGTGCTGCCCTCGAGCTAAGAAACCCCGCGATTTGCAGGGCATGGTTTCCCCATGTAGAAGTCGGGGAGCCTTTAGCGTGTGATCCATGTTGGACACACGCATTCCCGCGCCGAGCTCCGGTCGTGCGGTGACACGGACACGGCGGATCCGCCTCTCCGACCTGGACGCGCACGGGCGGCTGCGGCTCGACGCCGTAGCCCGCTTTCTCCAGGACATCGCCATCGACGACGTCCAGGAGACCGGCTGGGGGCTGCCAGAGCACGTGTGGTTCGTGCGCAGCATCCGGCTCGAGGTAGTCGAGCCGTTCACCGGCGACGCCGAAGTCGAACTGACCACCTGGTGCAGCGGCGTGGCGGCGATCGCGGCCGGCCGTCGGTGGTCGGTGAACGGCGACGCCGGCGGTCGCATCGAAGTCGACAGCGTCTGGATCCACCTCGACGCCGAGCAGCGGCCTGCCCGCATCGAGGACTTCGGCGTGTACGCCGACGCTGCAGCGGGCCGCCACGTCTCGACCAAGCTCACGCTGCCCGACCCGCCTGACGACGCGCCGCGCACACTGTGGCCGCTGCGGGTGGCCGACGTCGACCTGCACGGCCACGTGAACAACGCCGTCCACTGGCAAGCCGTGGAGGACACATTGCCAGTGGCCGGCCGATTGCAGGCCGAGCTCGATTATCGTCAGCCGATCGATCTCGACGACGAGCTCGCGCTCGCGCCGTTCGACGACTGCGTTGCGTTGACGACCCCCGCCGGCGTCAAGGCCGTCGCCCGCGTCACGCCTACTTGAGCAGGAGCTTCCCGAGGCGGCCGTCGGCGATTGCGAGCCCGACGACCATCATCACCGCGAGGTACGCGACGTGCACGAGCGTGACCCAGCCCACGGTGCCAAGCGTCAAGGCTCTCAGCAGCTCTACACCGTGGTACAGCGGTGTCAGCGGCACGATCCACTGCGCCGCCGCCGGATAGTCGGAGAGCGGCACGAACGTCGCAGAGAAGAGGAAGAGCGGCAGCGTCACGAGCTCGATCATCGAGAAGTCCGCCCATGAGCGCATGAACGTGACACCGATGAGGCCGGCGGCGGCAAACGCCGCGCCGACGAGTATCGCTGCCGGCACCGCCAGGACTGCCCACCACGAGGCGATCAAGCCCATCGCCAGCATCACGACGACAAAGCCGACCGCGTAGACGCCGCCGCGGATGAGCGCGTAGATCAGCTCACCGAGGGCCACGTCCCGGATGCCGAGCGGCGTGGCGAGAACTCCGTCATATGTCTTCAGCCACTTGAGCTTGGCGAAGACGTTGATCGTCGACTCGAAGACGGCGCCGTTCATCGCCGAGGCTGCGAGCATCGCCGGGGCGACGAACTCCTTGTAGGGGACGAGCTCGCCGCGGTAGCTCACGTCGCCGACGAGCGCACCGACGCCCAGACCGATGCCGAGCAGGAAGAACACCGGTTCGAAGAACCCGGACACGAAGAGCAGCCAGCTGCGACGGCCGACGACGACGTTGCGGTAGACGAGTCGGCCGGCGAGCGGGCCCCAGAGCGGAATGCTTCGCCGCGGCGGAGGGGCAGCGACCGTGCTCACGAGAGCAGCTTTCGCGAGATCAGCCGGACGGCGAGCACCGAGCCGGCGAGTGTGAATGCGACCAGGTACGCGACGTGGCCGAGCGTCGCCAGCGCCTCCACCTCACCGGTCGCCAGATCGCGACAGAGCGACACTCCGTGCCACAGCGGAGTCGCCCATGCGATCGGCTCGAGCCAGTCGGGGAGGTTGGAGATCGGGAAGAACGTGCCCGAGAAGAGAAAGATGGGGAGGAGCGCGAAGCGGAAGATGGCGGTCAACGCGGCGTGGTTCTGGATGCCGCCGGCGAGCGCCGCCATCGGAGCGGCAAACGCAAGTCCGCACAAGACCGCGGCGACGGGTGTCAGCACGGCCAGGGGCGAGAGAAACGCTCCCGCGATTGCCGCCACACAGGCGAAGAGCGACGCCGCGGTGAAGATGCGCGCCGCTGTCCACGAAAGCAGGCCGCTGTACAGCTCGCGGACGCGAACGGGGGTGGCCACGACGGCGTGGTACGTCCGGGCCCAGCGGATGCCCGCCATCACGGGGAAGCTGCCTTCGTTGGTGCCGATCTGCATGGCCAGGGCGGCAATCAGCCCGGGCGCAACGAATTCGAGATACGTGAGGCCGCCGAGATCGGCATTTCCCTCGTCGACGAGCTTTCCGAGCAGGATCCCCATCGACAGGAGAAAGAAGATCGGGTTGAGCAGGCCGGTGGTGATCGTGGCGCGCCAGACACGCCGGTACGACCTCGCGTACCACCAGAACACCGCCGCGGACTGCTCGACGTGGTTGGGGACGGGCGCGGGGCTAGTCGACAAGCGTTCGCCCCGTCAGGGTCAGGAAAACGTCCTCGAGCGTGCTGCGGCGAACGAGGATGCTGTCGGGCTCGACGCCGCGGTCGTGGACGGCTCGCACGGCGGCATCGCCGTCGTCCGTGTCGACGAGGATGCGGTCGGGCAGCACTTCCAGTCGTGCACCGAGGCCTTCCAGCTGGCTCTCGACGCCGTCTCTCCTCCCGTCCGCGAAGCGCAGCTCGACCACCTCGCGCTCCACGTGCTCGTCGATCAGCTCCCTGGGCGAGCCTTCGGCCGCGATCTTGCCCTGGTCCATGATCACGAGCCGATCACATAGCTGCTCCGCCTCGTCCATGTAGTGCGTCGTGAGCACGAGCGTCACGCCCTGCCTCTTCAGGCGGTAGAGACGGTCCCAGAGCGCGTGACGCGCCTGCGGATCGAGGCCCGTCGTGGGCTCGTCGAGCAGCATCAAGTCGGGGTCGTTGATGAGCGCGCGGGCGATCGTCAGCCGGCGCTTCATGCCGCCCGAGAGATGCTCGACACGGGCGCTGCGCCGATCGGTGAGCTGAACGAACTCGAGCAGCTCCTCGGCGCGTCGCCGGACATCTCGCGAGGCGATCCCGAAGTACCGTCCGTACACGAGGAGGTTCTCGAACACCGTCAGCTCGAGGTCGAGGTTGTCCTCCTGCGGGACGACCCCGAGCCGCTGGCGGATCCTCGGGCCGTCGGTCTCCGGATCGAGGTCGAAGATCCTCAGCTCCCCGCCGCCGCGCGGCGAGACGGCACCGATCATCCGCATCGTCGACGTCTTGCCTGCTCCGTTGGGGCCGAGGAAACCGAACGTCTCACCGGGCTGGACGCTGAACTCGATTCCGTCGACGGCGACGAGCTCACCGAAGCTCTTCTGGAGGTTACGGGCGACGACTGGAGGCGATTCGCTCACAAGCGCCGAGGCTAGCGAAACGATGCCATGATCCGATCCGTGTTCGGCCGCGTGCTCGTTGCTCTGGCCGCGCTCGCGATGGTCGGCGCGGGAAGCGCGGCGGCCCCCTCGCCGCAGGCCCTCCTGGCGCGGCACGTGCCCGTGATCGTGCTTCATCCGAGCGAGCGCTTCCAGCCCGTGCCGGTAGACGGGTTTCTCGCCGACTCGAACTTCGAGCAACGACAGCCGGACGGCAGTTGGGCGCCCATGCCTTTCGTACCGACGCCGGGTGCGCCGTGGCGCCTGAACCAGCGACTGTGCTCGACGAGGGACGGCATCGGCGCGGTCGACTGCTACGCGGGGGCGGAGGCCGCGCATGCCGCCCGGCCGACGGTGTACGGCGCCTATCACCGCCGCGGCGACAGAATCGCCCTCCAGTACTGGCTCTTCTATCCGCTCAACCCGTACAGCCCCGAAGTCCCGCCCAACCCGCTGTTCGCCCAGGTGCACGAGGGCGATTGGGAGCTCGTCACGGTGATCCTCGACCGTGCCGGGAAGCCGCTCACGGCGGGTTACAGCCGACACTGCAGCGGTGCGAGGCGGGTTTGGGCAAAGGTCCCGAAGAGGGGGCAGCGACCTGTCGTCTACGTGGCGCTCGGCTCGCATGCGAACTACTTCGGGCCGGGGTCGTTTCGGCTGGACAAGCGCTGCTGGCCCGAGCAGGCAGTGATCGTCTTCGAAAACTACGGCAAGCCGTTGCTCGACTTTGCCGCTGCCGGCCGGACCGTGTCGCCGCGACTCGTGCGCGTCACGTCGACCTCACCGTCATGGATGAGCTTCTCGGGAGCCTGGGGCGAGGACCAGCTCATCTTCTTCCCGCAGGTGACGTTCCCGTACGGCCTAGGCCCCACGGGGCCGGCGTTCAAGAAGATCTGGAAGTCTCCGATCAGCGTCCCGCTCGGCTGGCCGAAGGGTTGACGACGAGATCACTTGACAACCGGGGCTCGGTGTGACAGATTCCCTCTCGCCAAGTCCCGCGGATCTTCGGATCAGCGGGATTTGGCATTTTTAGTGGCTGCGTTCGCTGAGCGCTTCGAAGAGCCGCTCGCAGTCCTCTTCCGTCGTGTAACCCTGCACCGACAGCCGGACGAGCGTGCGACCTTCGATCTCGTGCACGGGGATCTCGATTCGGTGCCTGTCGCGCAGCTCTCGCTGGAGAGAGCCGGCATCGTCGTGAGGCACCTCGAACGCAACCATCTGCGGTGCCTGGAGATCTTCCGGCGCGAGCGGCTCGCCCCCGAAGCGCTCGAGGATGTCGCGTTGCGTCCGGCGAGCGAGCTGGCCACAACGGTCTCGCACGGCAGCCCAGTCGTTCGCAGTCTGGTAGTCGACGGCGGCGGGCAAGGCGAGAACGGCCGTCGGGTCGGCCGTGCCGCTCCACCCGAAGCGCTCCTGGTAGCCGTCGTTCCAGCCCCACGAGACAATGGGCGGACGTAACTTGCCGCGCAGCGCGTCCCCCGCGTACAGAAACGCCGAGCCCTTGGGCGCGCACAGCCACTTGTGTCCGTTGCCTGCGTAGCAGTCCGCGCCGACGTCGTCGAGAGCGAGCGAGATCTGGCCCGGAGCGTGAGCCCCGTCTACGACGCTGAGGATGCCGGCCTCGCGCGCGCGGCGGCACAGCTCCTCTGCCGGCAGGACAAGCGCCGTCTCGGACGTCACGTGGCTGAAAACGAGCATCCGAGTGCGCGCGGGTCACCGCGCTCCAGATCGCATCCAGGAGCTCGTCGGCGTCCACGACCGGCAGTGGCAGCGAGACGACGACGAGCCGCGCGCCGGTCCTGGCTGCGATCTCCTCCCACAGCAGCCGCACGGCGCCGTACTCGCGGTCTGTGATGACGATCTCGTCGCCCGCCCTCAGTGGAACCGAAGCCGCCACGGCGTTCAAGGCCGTCGTCGAGTTCGCGAGCAGGACGAGGCGTTCTGGATCGGCTACGCCCACGTATTCCGCCAACTCCCCGCGCGCGGCTGCGAGTGCAGCGGGCAGACCACGTCCGAGGAACTCGACGGGATCGCCTTCGAGCGCCGCGCGCAGCGCTCGCTGGTGCTCCAGTACCGGACGGGGTGACGCGCCGAAGGCGCCGTGGTTGAGATGGACTACCTCCGGGTCGAGCAGGAAGTCGCCGCGCAGGTCTTCTGCAGCTCCTCACGGGTGCGAGCGTAGTCGCCCGCCGAAGCTTTTGTCAGCTGCGCTGCGTGAGTTGCGCCTGTAGCTGCCCGACGTAGCGGGCGAGGTCTTCTTCCTTGCGGCTCAGGCGCTCCTCGAGCTCGGCGAGCTCCGCCGCGCGTGCTTCGATGCGATCCTCGCGGAGAGTGAACGCTCCTTCGAGCTCGATCT
This sequence comes from uncultured Actinomycetes bacterium, assembly GCA_963711315.1. Lineage (GTDB taxonomy): Bacteria > Actinomycetota > Thermoleophilia > Gaiellales > Gaiellaceae > PALSA-612. The sequence goes on along the minus strand of CAVQDQ010000002.1, from coordinate 814,745 downwards.
CACGCCGCTCGACCAGTTCCTCCCGCTCGTCGAGCTCGCGCGTCCGATCGTGGATCGTGCTCTCCATCTGGGCGAGCTTCCGTTCACGACGCTCGACGTCCGCGGTACCTGCGTCCACGAGCCCCTCGGCGCCGTTGAGAGCCCGTTCCCGCCGCATGACCTCTGCCTCGCGCCGGATCATCTCGGTCTCCGTCAGCGTCAATCGTGGCTCGCTGGGCGGAGGCGAAGCAAGCTGCGCAGGCTCGGGCGAGTCGGGCAGGATCGGGCTGGGCTCGGGTGGTGCCTCCGGCGTCGCCTCGGCGCGTGGTTGGCTCGGCGCGACGCGCTCAGACGGCCCAAAGACTTCGATCCTCAGCAGCGACTCCCGGTCGGGGCCGCTCGGCTGCTCAGGCGAAGACTCGCTCACATGTGTGCCATCGTGCGCGCCAGGCGCCGCGCCCATCCCTCAGGCGAGCTATCCGCGCCGCGTGGGCTTGTAGCGAACAGCGCGTTAGGATTGCTCCCACGTGCGAACGCTGCGACCGAAGGCCAGGCTCAGGCCGCTCGACGAAGCGGAGGCATACGCACGCTGTCACGGCGATCGGGGCGCCGACGTGCGCATCGTGCAAATTGAGCCGCGCCGGCCTCGTTACGAGACGAACGTCTCGGGCGAACAGCTCCGCCGCTCGTTCGAGGAGCGGCTCGACGCCCGCGAGCGCCTCGCCGAGCCGGCCGGCAGTCCGTAAGCCTTGCGCGTCGGCTGGATCGGCACGGGCGTCATGGGCAGCTCCATGTGCGGCCACGTGCTCGACGCCGGCTATTCCGTGACCGTCTACAACAGAACCCGCGAGCGGGCGGAGCCGCTGCTCGAGCGGGGAGCGACGTGGGCAAGCTCACCCGCGGACGTGGCCGCCGCGTCGGACGCCGTGTTCTCGATCGTCGGCTACCCGGACGACGTGCGCGCCGTGATCCTCGGCGAGCAAGGCGTCCTGGAGGGCACCGCGCCCGGCACCGTCAGCGTCGACATGACGACGAGCGAGCCGTCACTCGCGGTGGAGATCTACTCAACGGCCAGGGAACGCGGCGTCGACGCGATCGACGCGCCCGTATCGGGCGGCGACGTGGGTGCGCGTAACGCGACCCTCTCGATCATGGTGGGAGGCGACGAGGAGCCGATCGAGCGCGTCCGGCCGATCCTCGAGAGCATGGGGCAGACGATCGTCCGCCAGGGCGGTCCAGGTGCCGGCCAGCATACGAAGATGGTGAACCAGGTGCTGATCGCAACAGGGATGATCGGCGTCTGCGAGGCGCTGCTCTACGGCTACAGGGCGGGTCTCGACCTCGACACGGTCCTCGAGTCCGTCGCCGGAGGCGCCGCCGGCTCGTGGTCGCTGACGAACTACGGCCCCCGCATGCTCGCAGGAGACTTCGCGCCGGGCTTCGTCGTCGATCACTTCGTCAAGGACATGGGTATCGCCCTCGGAGAGGCGAAGCGGGCAAAACTCGCGCTGCCGGGCCTCGCGCTCGCGGAGCAGCTCTACGTCGCACTGCAGGCACAGGGGCACGGCCGCAAGGGCACGCACTCGCTGATCCTCGCTCTCGCATCGCTCTCGGACATCGACTGGGAGCAGCGCTAGCCGCGGACTACGAGTCGCAGCTGCAGATCTCTTCGCCCACCTGGCTCCGCTCCACCGGGAGACGGCAGCGGCGGCACGTGCGGGGGAGCATGTCCGCCTCGACCAGCAGCGCGCGCAACAGCACTACCCAGACCATTGCCCAGGGCACGAGGAACGAGGTCGACATCGTCATCGCCGCCACGCTCGCTGTATCGGACGGCCGCCGCGACGAGTTGAGCCCCGTCGCAGGGGCCCTGCAAACGCACGCTAGAATGGCTCACGTGAGCCTGGTGTTCGCTGCACTGCTCGCCTGTGCCGTAGCCGCTCTCGTAGTGGCCGAGTGGCCTCGTATCTCGGCCGTGTTGGGGTCGGAGGCAGGGCGAGACGCGACCGTGCGCGCCGGAAGTCACAGCTCAAGGTCGTGCGCACCGATCGCGACGACTTCGCCGAGAGCGTGCAGCGAGACCTCGACCAGCTACCGACCATCGAGGAGCACGAGCAGCCGCACCGCTAGGGCCGTCTAGCGAACTGTGAACGTCTTCCGGAAGTTGGTCGTGTTGGGGAGGATCCCGACCACGCTCTCCGAGTTCTTCGTCTCCTGGAAGTCACCGACGATCACCTGTAGGCGGTGCTTTCCGGGATAGATTCCCTCGAGCGGCACCCGAAGGCGAGCGGGGCTCAGCTTGAACACCACGCGCAGACTGTCGATGCGGACGACCACTGACCTCGGGTCGATGCCCGAGCCGCTGTCGGCGACCGAGAGCACGACCTCGTTCTTCGCGGTCGGCGTGAGCAGTTTCACTTGCGGAGGCGTCTTGTCGTCGATCCACAGCCGGAAGGAGAAGGGCCCTGCGACCGACCGTGACCGCGTCTCGAAGACGAGGTCGTAGGCCCCCGGCGAGGGCCGGTTCGTCGCGACGACGGGCCGCGGCTGGCCGTACGTTTCGCGGTACGGATTGATGTCGACGGGGAGCGACGGCACGCCGGTCAGGCGATTCTCGTCACCCGCATAGACGATCCGGGGCGACACGCTGACGCCCTTCGGCTGTCGCGTTATCCGTACGCCGAAGTTTGCAGCACGTCGTCCGACACGCACGCGGAAGACCTGCTCCGGACCGGGGAGCGAGTTCGTCACTCCGATGCCGGTCGGATCGTCCGGATAGCGATACGACGTGACGTTCGCCTTTCCGTTACTGGTGTTCCCCTCGTAGCGCCCCTGCTTCGTCAGTACCCGCGCGGGAGGGCCCAGCCTGGGGCGTGTCGTTCTCAGCCAGAAGGGGATGCGCCGCGTGGTGTTGCCGCGCTGGAGGACAACGAAGCCGGTCAGATCTTGCTCGGCGGCCGTCTGCTCCGACTCTGCGACCAGCTCGAAGCGGCCGGGCACGCTGACCGTGGAGGGAACCGTGAGCTTCACACCGCCCGACGAGGCCTGCAGCCGGAGCGAGGCATTCCACGATCCGGCGCCGCCTCCGGCGTCGGTGACGTTCACCGGGACGCGCCGGGTTGTGCCGACGCGGAGCAGCCCCAGCGACACTACTGAGGGCTTGACGAAGAGGAGCGGATTGTTCGCCGCCGGCAGACTGACGAGCCCGCCTCCCTCGCGCGTCGTCAGCGACTCCCCGTCGGTCTCGGGATCGAGCACTGGCCTGCCCGTCTGGATGAGCGCGGACGTGACCTGATCGACCGTCCAGTCAGGGTGCTGCTGTAGGAGCAGCGCCACGGCTCCCGCCACGTGCGGAGATGCCATGCTCGTGCCGCTGAACGACGCCCACGTACCTTCGCCCTCAGGCACGGACGAGAGGATCGACGCTCCGGGTGCGGACACCTCAGGCTTCATGCGCAGCGACAGGGCGGCCGGCCCGGAGGACGAAAAGTCAGCCATGACATTCGACTTCGTGACGGCGGCGACGGCGATCGCGCGGGATGCGGTCGCTGGAGATCCGATCGAGCCGCGGCCGAGCTCTGCGAACGAGTTGCCCGCAGCCGCCACCGGAACGACCCCAGCGGCCGCTGCGCCGTCCACGGCCTGGTCGACGACGTTCCTCGCGGGATCGGTCTCGAATTCGCCGAACGACATGTTGATGACGTCCATGCCATCGCGAACGGCTGCCTCGATTCCGGCGATCACCTCACCGGCGTTTTCAATGAGCCCGAAGTTGCTCGGCGTGCTGAGCACCTTGTAGTTGCCGATGTAGGCACGCGGCGCCGCGCCGGACAGTGCCCCGCGCCCCTGAACCGGAGCCGGTATGAGGTTGCCGGCGGCGATGCCCGCCACGTGCGTCCCGTGATCGCCCCCCGGATCGAACGGCGAGCGCGCCTTCGGCCAGGTGGTGGTGGCGGGAGCGAATGCGCGAGCGACGATCACCTTGGGCGTGGTGAAAGACGTCTGACCCTTCGGGAAGCCGGGCGGGTAGCTGTAGCCGGAAGGGTCGAAGAACGGATGCTTCTGGTCAACGCCCTGGTCAATGACGCCGATCTTCAGGCCCTGGCCCGCGGTCGGGAGCGTCGGCCCGCCCCAGAGCTGGTCGGCGCCGATCAACTCGGGCCCGCGGTCGAGCTTGACTCCGAAGCTTCCGCCGACGTGGACCTCCCGCACTCCGGTGATGGTCGCTAGGAGCGGGACGTCGTGTGCGGCAAGCTTGACGGCCAGCCCGTTGAGGACCACTGCGTAACGCCAGCGGACCGTTGCGGACGGGATACGAGCACGGATGCGCCGCTCGACTGCCAGCCGCTCGCGCCCGAGGTCGGCTAGATAGCCGCGGCTCGTGGGGGAGTCGAGGTCGAGGCGGCGTGCTCTCACAACAGGTGAGAGCACGCGGCTCGTCCTGACCGCCTGAGCCAGTGCCGGAGCCTCCAGCGTCACGACCACCTCCGTGTTCGCAGGCGTAGAAGCGAGAGCCGGGGTCGCGACGCCAAGCGCGAGGGCGGCAAGCACGAGGAGGGGCGTACGCACGTCCCGCCTCATGGTACGGACCTTTCGAGGGGGAACCGGACGGTTCCTCCTCGAGCCAGCTTCTTCTCGCGCATCTACAGTCGCGCGCCATGTGGGCTACGCTCGGATGAAGCCCGGCTCCGCCCGCGGCCGGCGGGGCTGTCGGACGACCGTAGGCACCGGGCTAGAATTCGCTCTGCGCGCGGATGTGGCGGAATTGGTAGACGCGCACGGTTCAGGTCCGTGTGGGGGAAACCCCGTGGAGGTTCAAGTCCTCTCATCCGCATAGCCCATCGGTTTGGGCCACGTCGGGCCAGGCGAGGCCAGGACGGGCCAGAATCTAGTCGCCTACAGGGATTCCCCGTCCCGTCGACGGAAGATCACGCGTCGCCGAGCGGATCCACCGAGAGGGTGCTTTCGGGGCGTCTGTGCCACGAAAACGTGCCACGCCGGACTGTGGCACACGACTGCCGCAGCGACCCGCGAGCACGGGTCACGATGGCAACGCGACGGAGCTACTCACCCGTCGCCGGGCCTCGGGCGTTTGCAGCGTCGCGGGGGCCATTTGACGAAAAGTGCGGCTTCCGCGTAATCGCGACCGAACGGAACTTCGCCGAGGCGCGGTCAGCCGAGATCGAGGAACTCGTGTTGCGGCTCGACGAGACTGCGTCGACGTCGACGGGCGACTCGGCGGCCGCGAGCGTTCGACCGCGCGCCGGGCCCTTCTGCCTTCCACGATCGGGCGCGACCGCTCCATGGCCGCGTTGCGTCCGACAACGTCGCGTCGCGCCGCGTCCTCGTTCAACAGGGCACCGGAGGAGCCGACCCTCCTCGTCGTGCAATCGGCCTTTCCTCGGCCTATCAGCTACATGGTGCGGCGCTGGCTCGACATGCTCCGAGAGGGGAACGAACCTTCGCCAACTAGAGGCGGAGCTCCAGGCCCACTCCGGGGGCACCGGACCGGTGGCCGCGTGAAGGCGCTTCTCCTCGACGAGCGCCGCCCTCGCACTTTTCCCGGGCTCTCCGCGTACGCGGGCACGTACGTTCGGGCTACGCCGTGGGTGGGCCGCCGCCAGCCGGCGGCGGCCCACGCCCGTCCTACTTCTTGTCGATGATGATCGAGGCGGTGTTGTTCGCGGCGACCGGATCAGGCGTTGGCGACGCGACTGAGGCCGTGGTCGTGAGCGCCCCCTTGTTGCCCTGCACGGACCAGTCGATGAAGATCGTCCTCGTCGCTGCGCCGGCGACGAACGTGCCGATGTTGCAGGTGAGCGTCGCATTCGAGAGCGTGCAGCCACCGTCGTCCTTGACGTAGTTGCCTGCGCTCGTCGGCGGCAGATTGACCGTGACGACGACGCCGTCTGCGTCGGATGGGCCGTTGTTGTTGACGGTCACCTTGTAGTGGATTGTCGTCGAGGGCTTGTAGCCCTGTGCCGGTGTTGGGTCGGACGTGAGCCCGAGCGCGAGGTCGGCGCTCAGGGTCACGGGCGTCGACGAGTTCGCCACATTGTTCGTGTTGTTGGTATCGAGCGTGTCGCTGGACACCTTTGCGTTGTTCGCGAGCGAGCCCTTCTTGCCCGAGGAGGACCGTTGCGTTAATCGTCATCGTTCTGTCCCCAGACGGCCCGGCCGGGAGTTGCCCGTAGTTGCACGTTGCCGGCTGAGCGGGATCGCCGGGCACGCCCGTAGTGCAGGCTGCCCCGCCGCTGCCGCTGACCGACGTGATGGTGACGCCGGCCGGCACGGCGTCTGTGACGACGACGTTGATGGCCTTCGATGGCCCGCTGTTGGAGAGCGAGAGCGACCAGGTGATCGGAGTGCCGGCGACGACCGAGGCGGGCGCCGTCTTTGTCAAGCTGAGGTCGGAAACCGAGTCGACGTGTACCGACGACTGGGCGCTGTTGTTGTTGGGGTTGGGATCGGTCGAGTCGGTGGTCACGTTGGCGAAGTTGTTGAAGTCTCCGCCTTCGTTCGAGGTGATGTGGTAGGAGATGATCGCCGACCCGCCGACGGGAACGGTGCCGAGGTTGCACTGGAACTGCTTTCCGCCCGGGATCTCGACCAACGGGTCGCAGGGCGAGGGAAGCCCGCCTCCGCTGAACGTAAACGTCGGTGCGTCCATGGTGTAGTCGGCCGGGGCGACACTCGTGAGCAGGGTGTCGTGCACGATCACGTTGCGTGGTAGGCCGGGCCCAGGGTTGCTGACGACAACCGTGCAGGTGATCTCCTGACCGGCACGGGCCGGGGACAGATCTGGCTTGCAGGCCTTGATCAGGCTCAGCTCGGCCGAGTCCTCGACGGTGAGCGCCTCGCTGGTGATCGTAAAGAGCATGTTGTAGTCGCCGGCGCCGATGTTCTGGTTGCCGGCGCCGTAGCCCGGCGGGCCGAATGTCGCCGTGAGGTCCGAGAGCTGCGTCGTTGTCACCCTCGTCAGGTCGGTCGAGGAAGCAGGCGCCGAGGAGCGGCCCGGTGATGATCAGGTTGTGGTCACCGAAGAGATCGTCGAAGCAATCCTGATCGTAGGCGTTCGATCTTGACGGTGAATGGCTGGCCGTCGGCGACGTAGAAGTCGTAGGTCGGGCCGCCGAAGTTCAGCTCGCCGTTGCCGCAGTCCTGGTCGTCGTCGAAGTCGTTCAACGTGTTCGTCTGGTCGAAGCAGGGGTCGAGCAGCCCGAAGTCTTCGAGTGTCGGGATGTCGAAGTCGATCAGGCGGAACCACTCGTCGGACGAGCGGTCGACGTTCATCCACCAGAACGAGCACTCACAATCGAAAAGCGGAGGCTCGGTGTCGTTGTGCAGGTCGATCTTCGTGAGATTCAGCTTGATGTGCTTGAGGGCGTTTGGCGGGTAGATCCAGCCGGCGTCGATATGTCGTGCGTAGACGCGGTCCGGCATCACCCCGGTACCTGCGAGCGGCACGTGCACGTGCACCTGCAACGGGCCGAAAGCCGGCGCCGGCACAGGGGCCGGTCGCGGGCACCTGGGTCACCTGCGCCGGCGTGCCGATGTTGTTGTTCGGACCGTCCGCCTGGGTCGTCTTGAGCACAGCACTGGGGAATGGTTTCGGGGGCGTGCAGATGTCGAAGTCGTAATCGGCATCGATCGGTGTGCCGCGGTGGGGATCCTGCGCACAGCCGCCGAAGATGTCCAGGATCACGTCCTGCCCGCAGATCAGGTCCTCCGTCACGAAGCCGGAGAGGCCGTGGATGTACAGGTCGGTCGACACCGTACGCACGGGCGTCGTCCCGCTGCCCGGCATCGGCTTCACCTGATCGCGCATCGACGCGAAGGCGCGCGGCGGGTGGATCTCAGTCGCAAAGTGATCTTCCCCGCCAACATCCTTCGGGTGGCCGCAATCGAAGATCCAGTGGCCGTTCGCCCACATGCGGTCACCGGCGCTCGGCCACACCCACTTGGGGAACAGGCGCTCGGGGTCGCTGCTGTCTCGACCGGGCAGCGTCCCAATCTCCCACTCCAGCTCAATCTCGCCGGCATCGTTGGCGTCAGACACGAACGGAAGCGATGCGGGATCGACGAGAACATGCGTGTTCTGGTCGTGCGAGTCATGGACGGTCGGGAAATCCGTGTGCGTCACGAAACTCTCCCGCACCTCGCCGCTGACCGATTGAAACTTGTTCGCGGGGTCGACCCAGACCCATCCTGGCTCGGGCACCTGCAGAAAGAGAAAGTCGATCAGTGAATCGCAGCTCGCGGTCGAGCCGGGGATACCGAGTGACGCCGAGGCGGACGGTGTCCCCAACCAGGACGACGAAGGAGCCACGAGCATGGCAATCGCCGTGACGAGTACAGCCAGCAACAATGATGGTCTAGAAATACGCCTGACGCACATGGCAATCCCCTCCCGGAAGTTCTGCGGTTTGCGTTGCCTGTGCACCTGACCATCCGCGAACACCGGATGCCGCACTTCCAGATTGCCACGAATGCTACAAGTGTACGGCCTTATAACAAGCGGCTTGATGGTTGTCAAGCGGCCCGCTCGAGGAGGGATCCGCCGAGCACTTCATGCGCTCAGGGGTAGGGGAGCGGTGGGTGCCGGCGCCGGCCATTTTCGGATGGCGCGGCCAAAAGAGCTATCTAGCGCTCTCTGGCTCCGACCGGAAAGGGACCCGCGGCAATCCTGCGGCTTGGGGGGTGGGGCACGTCGTGATCCCTGCGGACGGTACCGGGCGCGTGCGTGGGTGTGCGCAGGAGCGTCGCGTATACACATGCCCTTCCCCCTGATGTAGGGCCCCACGGGCTAACGCGGCGCCAAGGGGAGGGGTTTGCCTAGTCTGCATACGCGCTCGCGGGCGTGAGCTTGCGTGTGTTGCGCGTCAGCGTTTGCGTTGACACCAGCTCTATGCCGAGCGTGCTGGTCACTGCTGCATCCTTGGATCCTGCGTAGGGTCGGCGTACATGGGAGGGCAACCGTGATCGATGGCTTCGGGGCGCAGTTCGTAGTGCCAGGGTTCGTTGCTGTAGATCTGGGAGCAGATCGACTTGCAGGCCGGGACGATCACCGTCGACCGCCAGTGGAATGCCAAGGTGCGCAAGTTCACGGCGCCTAAGCACGGCGTCGTGCGCACCATCGCGCTCACCGAGCCCGCCCGCGAGCGCCTGCTGGCGCTGCCGCGGGAGTCCGAGTTCGCGTTCACAACGTTGCGCGGCACCCACTACACGCCCGTCGGCGCGGTCGCCGCACTGGAACCGCGTGCGCTGCAGCGTCGGCCTCGGCAACGTCGACCTCTACGTGGCGACCCGCCACTACTTCGGCTGGTACGCGCTGAACGTGCTCGAGCTGCCCGCTCACGTCATCGCGCTGCACTTCGGCCATCAGGACGGCGGCGAACTCGTGCGCAAGAACTACGGGCATCCCGACGCGAGGATCGCCCGCGACCGAGTGCGCGATGCGTTCAGGCAGGCACCGACTGCTCCGGTGCCGCTCGTCGCCGCCAGCTGAAGCGTGCGAACGGTTCGGCCGCGCCTGGTTTGACACGCCGACGACGGATCCGGGAGGCTTGGCCGCATGTCGCTGCCGCCGGCGCCGAGTGCTCCGATGTGCGACCTTCGAAGCTGCGGGCGCCCGGCGGTTCGCATCGTCGACGCATGCACCGTCTGCGAGCGGCACGCTGACCTTGCATTCGTGGCGAGAGTTCCGCCGTCGAGCTCGATACTGAGGTTTTTCCCGTGGCTTTGGAAGCTGACGCCTGAGCGTCTAAACGAGTTCTACGATCAGTCCGGGGCCGCGTGGGAGGACAAGTTCTCCCCCTCGGAGCTACCGTGACCAATCTGTGTCACACGCCGTGCCACGACCTGCCGATTAGCAGGGAAGAGTTCCTATCATCCGCATAGCCGTTTGCGAGCCTTCTCGGGCGTCGTGACATCCAGCCGCTCGACCCGAGGTCGCCTCGGTCTTTCTGAAACCATAGAACGGGGAGCCGACTCGCTGGGCCGGATGACTGCCTTCCCCGCGTCCGGCTCGCATGTACGTCCAGGGCGAGCGGCTCCCGTCTCATTGAACGTCGTGCTCTGAGAACGTGCCATCCCCCGTTCGAGGGACGGCGCGTCGTGCTCTCAGCCAGGCGGTGGCGTTCTGCGGAACAGTGAGCAGCGGTCGGTGCGGGCTTGACACATCCGTCACGATGTGAGAGCGTCCGCAGAAGGAGGACTCTGGCCATCTCCGATGGCCAGAGTGGGAGGGCCGCTTTCGGGCGGCTCTCCGGCGTTGTGCAGCGGGGAGCAGCGGCTAGGCCAAAAGAGCCACTAGCGCCCTCGCTCGCCCGCGGGAGTGCGGCGGGGCAGTGAGCCTCGCTCGCGGCCGTGCCGCAAACTGCCGGTACAGGGTCCTGTCCCGGCCGGTTCCCGCCACCCGGAGGGTCGCCAGCTATGGCGGAATCGACCTGCCGGGGCAGCACCGCATCTGGCCTGCCTCCCTCCCTGGCAGCGTGGCCTTTCCTCGCCTCGCCCGCTAGGGCCCAAATGGGTCAATTCCGGCGGCAGGGCTGCCGATCAACGATGTAGCGAGGATCTGAGCGCGGAGCGGCTCTCACGGCGGCACGGCCGAAAGAGTCATCTAGCGCTCAGGCTCCTCGCGGCCTACTCTCGACGCCGGCCCCCTGAGAACCCCGTGGAGGTTCAAGTCCTCTCATCCGCATAGAGCTCCGCCGCCCACTGGGCGGCTTCTCTTTGTGACGCAAGATTCCGCGTTCGGTCGGCGTCTTGTAGTCGAACGTGACAGCCCGCGGCCCTCACACTCCGATGCCCTGCCCCTTGAATGCCGGGAGGCGGCTGGATACAGTTCGCCGGTCGAGATTTCGACCGAAGGGGAGGGCATGGGGAGAGCACTGCAGAAATGCCGTAGCGCACGCTTGCGCCGCGGGCTGTTGCGTCCACGTGGCAGGGCGCTTGCACTCGTGCTTGCGATGAGCCTCATTGGCATCGCGCTCGTGGGACAGGCCGGCGCGGTGGCAAGTGCGCCGACCATTTCGATCTTCGACGCGAGCACCCCCGAGGGCGGACCGGGGGAGGTCAATCACACCGTGTCGATACCCGTCGAGCTCTCGGAGGCGAGCCCGGTCGCGGTCACAGTCAACTGGGCGACCGCGCCAGGGACGGCTCGTCCCGTCGAGCTTGCGGATGAAGCCTCATTCGTCGACTACTACACCGCCAGTGGGCAAGTGTTCTTTGCGCCCGGGGAAACGTCAAAGACCGTCGAGGTGCTGATCGACGGCGGTGGCGCTCCCGAGGCCGACGAGACATTCTTCGTCGAGCTATCGTCGCCGGTGAATGCCACCATAGCCCGCGGGACTGCGACGGTCACAATCGTCAACGACGACGTTCCGCCGCCACCAGAGTCGGGCGAGGTCAACGTCATTCCTTCGGGCGGCGGTGGACAGTGCGTCGCAGTCGTCGGCGGTGGAGGCTGTAAGCCGCTCGAGTTCGGCCAGCAGGTTGCGATCGACGACGTCCTCTACATCAATCCGAGGCAGAGCAAAGTCCAGGTGCAGTTCGTGGCCGGTGCTGCACAGTTCTACGGCGGCCGCTTCGACGTGAAGGAAGTCCTGCGTGGAGAAAAGAACGTCCTCGTCATGCGTCTCGTCGGCGGGAACATCAAGGCGAAATGCGCTACGGGGAACCGGACCACGGCGGCCGCGAGCTCCCAGCAGAAGACGACGCCGATCAGACGGCTCTGGGGCAAGGGCAAGGGCCGTTTCCGGACGCGCGGCCGCTACTCCTCGGGGGAGGTTCGCGGCACGAACTGGCTGACGACCGACTACTGCGACGGCACCGAGACCCGGGTCGTGTCCGGCATCGTGAAAGTCTTCGACTTCGTCACGAAGAAGACCATTCTCCTCAACCCGAAGCAGAGCTACTTCGCGAAGGCAGGAAAGATCAACTAGCCGCTAGCCAAGGGCCTTCAGAACGTCATCAGCGTGCTCGGCGGGCTTGACCTGTCGCAACACGCTGGCCACCTTGCCGTCGGAGTCGATGACGAATGTCGAGCGTTCGTTGCCGATCCACGTCTTGTCGCCATACGTCTGCTCGACCCAGACGCCGTAGCGGTCCGCCACCTCGTGCTCAGGGTCCGCGAGCAACGTGAAGGGTAGGTCGTACTTCGAGCGGAACTGTTCGTGCGAGGAAACCGAGTCAGGGCTCACGCCGAGCACGACGGCACCGCGCGCTTCGAAGTCGCTCCACGCATCGCGGATCTCGCACGCCTGAAGCGTGCAGCCGGGCGTGTCGTCCTTGGGATAGAAGTAGAGGACTACAGGCTTTCCGCGGAGCGAAGACAGCCGGACGCGCTCGCCCGAGTCGCTCTCGAGCTCGAAGTCTGGCGCCTCCTGTCCCACTTCCACGGACATGGAGCGATCCTACCCTTCCTCGCTACGCTGGCAGCGTGAGGCGGTTCTTCGCGGACATGAACCCGACGCTGCGCGGGTTCCTCATCATCGCCTTGATCGCCGGCGTCATCGTCGTGCTGCAGCTGTACCAGACGCTGGTGGCACTTTCCATCCTCGCCCGGATCGCGTTCCTGCTGGCGGTTGCCTTCTTCGTCTACCTCGCCTGGCGAGAGCGCCGCGGCGAGATCTCGGAGTGGTCGGCGCGCGCTCGGACCGCGTTCTACGGCGCGGCGATCCTCATCGTCATCGACATCGCCGTGTTCTCGTTTCGCGGCGCGTCGGGGCTCGACGCAGTCGCCTTCGTCCTCGTGCTCGGTCTCTGCGGCTACGCCATGTGGCGCACGTGGCGCCAGGAGCACACCTACTCGTAGGCGCGCGTGCCGACGGTGGCGCCGTCGAGCTGATCGAGAACCTCCCGGATCTCCACCTTGTGGCCGACGAAGATCGGCGTGTCGCGCTCCGTGTAGCGGCTCGCCTCCGATTCGCGCAGCGTCAGCATGAGATGCATGAAATCGGCGGGCTCGTCACACTCGAAGGCAGTCATGAACTCCTGGTCGTCGATGCCGAACGAGTACGTGGTGTGGTTATGGATCGAGGGGAACGACGCGCCCGTGGCGATGTGCTCGTCCATCGCCCGCTGGCGATCCTCGGCCGGGAGTGCGTACCACGGCCGCACCTTCACGAACGGGTAGACGACGAGATAGGGCGACCCCCGAGGCACGACCTTGCGTGCCCGGCGTGCGCTCGTGTACTGAGACGCCTTCGTCGTGGCGAGATACGAGTACGGAGTGTCGAGCCACCCTGCGAGCGGCGTCGCGTTCAGCTCCGCTCCCAGCTCCTCGAGGTCGAGATACCGCTCCGTGATCTTCCAAAGAAAGAAGTCGCAGTCGGCCCGCACTCCGGCCGTGGAGTACGTGTGGAGATGGTCGAGCCGGCCCGCCCAGTCCTCGATCACCTCGGCGAAGGCGTCCTTGCCCGCGACGCGCTCCTCGACGGGGAGCCGCCGCCACTCCGGAGAGACCTTGAAGAACGTGTACGCGACGTACTGGCCCTGCATCGACGTCACCGCACTGCCACAGGCCGGCTGACGAGCTCCGTCGGCGGCCCCGCGTTCAACGGCGCCGTCAGCGTCACCGTGAACCGGTACTCGCCATGGGCGATCCGGCGCGCGGGCAGGTTCACCACCTTGGACACCCCGGCGAGGGCTCTCCCCCGTGTCGAAAGAGTCGTCGAGCCGAGCGGGTGGCGCTCGAGCCGGACGCGGTAGTTGCAGTCGATGTCGCACTTGAGGCGAACCTTGAGCGGCACCTTCGTCAGCGACTTGCCCTTCGGATAGGAGACCTTGGCCACCGGCGACAGGGAAAGGCCGGCGCACTTCGCAATCACGCCGCCGCGCGTGTCGCGCGAGGCGTCCTCGACCGCAGTCAGGCTCGGCTTCGGGGTGCCGTCCGCGTAGTACAGGCCCGACTGCCAGCGATCGAGGTTCGACTCGTCGACGGCGTGGAAGAAGAGGAACGCCTTGACGTTGGGCTGGCAGAACGCCATGGCCAGCGCCTCGCGGTAGAACGCCGCCTGCGTCGCGTTGTCGACCGGCTTCACCGACTCGATCTCCTTGCCGGTGTACATGCTCGACTTCGCGCTCGGAATCACCGTTTCGACGCCGAACTCGCCGTAGAAGATGGGCAGTGTGGAGCCCGGCTGCGGAGTGCCGTCGAACGCCTGGCCGAGCAGCTTGACGAGCTTGTCGTAGTCCGCGATCGCGATCGTGGAGTTGTTCGGGTGCGCGAAGCCCGGGGGAGTGCTCGAGTTGTCCTGGTACGGGTGAATGGCAAAGCTGTCCATGATCGGCAGCTTCCGCCCGCTCAGGCGGTAGGCGTTGCCGAGGTCGGTGATGAACGTCGTCGGCGAGTGTGTCGGCCGGATGCCGCCGGGCTTGTCGCCGCCACGGGGAGAGACAGCACCGCCGATCACCTGAACGCTCGGCGAGACTCTCTTGAGCTCGTCATAGGTGCGGATGAGCAGTGCGAGGTACGACTGCGCGGCCCAGTTCTCACCGTCCGGGCCGAACTGCGGCATCCAGAACCGGTTGAGATTGGGCTCGTTGCCGATGACGAAGTCCTTGATCGTCGGGTTGTCACGCGCGATGGCGGCCGTATAGGCGGCGAACTCGTCGCGTCCCCCGTCCGTCAGCGGCGTGGTCGTGAAGTCCTTGTGGAACACCTGCACGATCACCCGGGTGCCCGTCAGGCTGGCGGCGTCGGCGACGATGTCGATCGCGTTCTGCTCCCCGGGCAGCGGTGCGCGCAGACCCGGTGACCACGTGGACGTGATGCGCACGGCCTTGAGGCCCGCGAGGGACATCAGGTCGAGCTGAGCCTTGGCCTGGGTGATCGTCGGCTGGCGGACGATGTCTTCGGCGGCCCCGACGAGCATCTTCGGTCCCACCGGCGGTTGCAGGGCTTGCGAGCGCGAGCGCGGCTACCGCGACGAGGAGCGAGCGACCCATGACGAGCGTAAAAGTAGCCGCTGGCTACGCTGGGCGTGGCGTGACCGACCGCGTCAAAGCCCAGCTGCAATCGCTCCCCAAGGGGCCAGGCGTCTACCTCTTCCGAGGAGAGGACGGCGCGGTCCTCTACGTGGGGAAGGCAAAGTCACTGCGCTCGCGCGTGCGCAGCTACTTCCAGAAGACGGGGGACACACGGCTCGGGTCGGTGCAACTGGTCCAGCGCATTCGTGACATCGAGACGATCGTCACCAGCACGGAGGCCCAGGCGCTTCACCTCGAGCAGAGCCTCATCAAGCGCCACCGCCCGCCGTTCAACATCCGGCTGCGGGACGACAAGTCGTTTCCGTACATCGCCGTGACCGTGGAGGACGAGTACCCGCGCGTGATGTTCACTCGGGAGCGGCACCGCCGCGGCGTCGTCTACTTCGGTCCGTACGCGAATGCGAAGAAGGTGCGGGAGACGCTCGACGTCCTCAACCGCGCCTTTCGCTTTCGCCCGTGTGAGGGGCCGCGGCCCGGGCGTCACTCCGGGATTCCATGCCTCGACTACCACATCGACCGCTGCCTGGCGCCGTGTGTCGGCAAGGTGTCGCCGGAGGAGTACCGGAAGATCATCGACGGCGTGATCGACTTCCTGTCCGGGGACACGAAGACGATCGACCGGCAACTCGAGGCCGAGATGGCCGCCGCGGCGGCTGAGGAGCGATTCGAGGACGCGGCGCGCTACCGCAACCGGATGTTCTCCGTTCGCCACCTGGCCGAGCGGCAGGCTGCGCCGCATGGCCGAACCGACACGATCGACGTGATCGGACTGGCCGTGGACGACGATTGCGCGGCCGCTCAGGTCTTCCCGTTGCGCGACGGAAAGCTCGTCGACCGCTACAGCTTCCATCTCGAGAACGTCGCCGGCCAGGACATCCAGACGATCGCCGAGGAGTTCTGCCTCGGCTACTACAGCTCCGCACCGAGCATCCCGCCCGAGGTCGTGCTGCCGCGCGAGGTCGGGAGCCTGGCGGCTCTGGAGGAGCTGCTCACCGAGCGGCGCGGCTCTCGGGTCGTCGTGCGCCCCGCTTTCAGAGGCGACAAGCGCCGGCTCGCGGAGCTCGCCACGAGGAACGCGGAGCTCGCGCTCGTCTCTGCGGCAGCGGCGACCGAGCGCCAGAAGCTCCGTCGCGTGGCGGCGCTCGAGGAGCTACGCGAGGCACTCAATCTCGAGAGCCTGCCCCTGCGCATCGAGTGCTTCGACATCTCGACGACGCAGGGCCGGCAGACCGTCGGGGCGATGGCGGTCTTTCGCGATGCGCAGCCGCGGAAGGCGCTCTACCGGAAGTTCGCTATCCGTCGCCCCGCGGGGAGGCAGGACGATTACGCGGCGCTCGCCGAAGTGCTTTCGCGCCGCTTCGCGCGGGCGGGAGTCCCATCCAGTACTCCCGACTGGGACGAGTCCTTCGCCGCCATTCCCAACCTCGTCGTCGTGGACGGGGGGAGGGGGCAGCTGTCCGCGGCACTCAAGGCCATGCACGAGTACGAGCTGCCGCGAGTCGCCGTTGTCTCACTCGCGAAGCGCGAGGAGCATGTCTATGTCCCTGGTCAGCGAAGCCCGATCGTGCTCGATCGCTCATCGGCGGGTCTTCAGCTGCTGCAGCGCATCCGCGACGAGGCTCACCGCTTCGCGGTCGGCTATCACCGGCAGAAGAGAACTGCCGAGGCGCGCGACTCCCTGCTCGACCACCTGCGCGGCGTCGGGCCGGCAAGGCGGCGGGCGCTGCTGAACCACTTCGGGTCCGTCGAGCGCATCCTCGCCGCATCACAGGAGGAGCTGGAGGGAGTGCCAGGGCTTCCGGAGAAGACTGCTCGTGCCGTCTACGCGCAGCTGCACAAGGCGGGGCCGACAGTGACGGGCTCCGGCTAGCATCCCGCGCGTGCGGAGAGCGGTGCTCATCGGCGCAGCGCTGCTCATGCTGGCCGTTGCGGGCTGCGGCGGCAAGAAGGAAGAGACCGCCGCGCCACCAGATCCGGGGCGGGAGGTAATGCAGGCGCTCGTGGACGCGGCGGCCAAAAACGACGCGGAGACGGCGTGGAGCCTGCTCTCGCAGCCTTCGCAACGCCGCGAAGGGCCGACATTCGAGGAGTTCGAGCAGACCGGCTTCCCGAAGCTTCGTCGCACGCTGGCACCGTTCGCCAAGCCGCCGCTGCCCATCGAGGTGTCCGAGAACATCGACGGCCAATTCGGCCTCGTCGCCCTCTCCCGCGGCCGCTCTGCCTACGCCGTCCCCATGCGGCTCGAGGGAGACGTCTGGCGCGTCGAGCTGCCGGGGCCCGTGCGGATCGACATCCTCGGGCCGCCTCCCGGTTCGCGGGGGAAGTTCGTGAATCAGATCGGCGTGGAGAAGCACGGCGCCGGAGGTGCCGGCATCGCGCTGCTCTATCTGGACGGCGTCACTCTCGACCCGCAGACGTCTGCCGATGCGGACAGCGCCACCATCTACGCGAACTTCGCGAACAAGCTTCAGCCCGGTCGGCACACGGCCGTCGCGTTCACGAGCGCGGCCGGCAACGCTGCTGCCCGGGCCTGGACCTTCTTCCCTTGATCTCTAGGGCTCCAAGAAGGGGTAGCGGTAGTCGGTGGCGGGCACGAACGTCTCCTTGATCGTGCGCGGGCTGACCCAGCGGATGAGGTTCCACATCGAGCCGGCCTTGTCGTTCGTCCCCGATGCCCTCGCCCCGCCGAACGGTTGCTGGCCGACTACGGCTCCCGTCGGCTTGTCGTTGACGTAGAAGTTCCCTGCGGCGTAGCGCAGCGCGTCGCCGGCCTCCTCGAGCGCGTTGCGATCTCTCGCGAACACCGCGCCGGTGAGCGCATACGGCGACGTCTCGTCCACCAGTTGCAGCGTGTCCTGCCACTTCGAGTCGGGATAGACATACGCCGTGACGATAGGTCCGAACAGCTCCTCTCGTAGCAGGCGATCGTTCGGATCGGAAGTCTCGATCACGGTCGGCTCGACGAAGAAGCCCTCGCTGTCGTCTGTGGTGCCGCCGGCGACGATCGTCCGGCCCTGGGACTTCGCCTCCTCGATCGCCTCCCGGTGCTGGCCGAAAGCTTTGGCGTCGATCACCGCACCCATGAAGTTCCGGAAGTCGGTGACGTCGCCCATGCGGATCGTGGCCACCTCGTCTGCGATGCGGTCGCGTGTGGCGTCCCAGAGCGACTGGGGGACGTAGATGCGCGACGCAGCCGAGCACTTCTGTCCCTGGTACTCGAAAGAGCCACGCAGCACCGCAGTCGCCACCTCCTCGGGGTCGGCGGAGTGGTGCACGACGATGAAGTCCTTGCCTCCCGTCTCTCCGACGATGCGCGGGTAGCTCCGGTAGCGCTCGATGTTGCCGCCGACCGTGTGCCACATGTCCTGGAAGACAGACGTGGAGCCTGTGAAATGGATCCCCGCCAGGTCCGGGCTCGCGAGCGCGGGATTGCCGATCGCGGCGCCTGGCCCGTAGACGAGGTTGATCACGCCGTCGGGCAATCCCGCCTCTTGCAGCAGGCGCATCAGGAAGTACGCGGAGTAGGCCGACGTGGAGGCCGGCTTCCAGACGACGGTGTTGCCCATCAACGCCGGCGACGCCGTCAGGTTGCCGCCGATGGCCGTGAAGTTGAAGGGGCTGACGGCGAACACGAAGCCCTCCAGCGGTCGGTACTCCATGCGATTCCAGACGCCGGGCGACGATGTGGGCTGCTCGGAGTAGATGCGAACGAGGTAGTCCGCGTTGAAGCGCCAGAAGTCGATGAGCTCGCAGGCAGCATCGATCTCGGCCTGATGCACCGTCTTCGACTGGTTGAGCATCGTGGCGGCGGTCAGCGTCGCGCGCCACGGGCCGGCGAGCAGCTCCGATGCGCGGAGGAACACCGCGACGCGCTCCTCCCACGACGTGCGCGACCATTCGCGCCAGCCCTCGGCGGCGGCAGCGATCGCTTGCTCCACCTCTGCGGCGCCGCCCTGGTGGACGTCTGCCAGCACATGCTCCTTGCGATGCGGCATCACCGACTCGAACGTGTTGCCCGTACGGACGTCCTCGCCGCCGATCACGCACGGGATCTCGATCTTTTCGGACTGCATGTCCTGGAGACGCTGCTCGAGCTCTGCTCGCTCCGGACTGCCGGCGGTGTACGACCGCACCGGTTCGTTGAACGGAGCGGGCGGCCGGAAGATCCCGTGGATGCTCACGCGCCGATTCTAGGAGAGTTTGGCGGAACGGTGCTCGTCGCCGGGGCGCGCTGGAGGTTGTGATGCAAGGACGCAGGGAGCCCGCGTACTGGACAAGTACGTGGGCGACTGAGGACGCCGCAGCATGGCCTCCAGCGTGATTCCGGCGGCACAGACACTGTTTCGCCAAGCTCTCCTTGGTGGCCGCTAGATTCACATTGTGGCGCGCGATCGTGTGCTGTACGACGCCGGCAGCTTCGGAGTGGGGGCGCTGTTGATCGAGGGAGACGTCCTCTTGTGGCACGACCTGCCGCGTGACGATCTCGAGCCCACAGGTAGGCATCCCCTCGCCGACCGGCTATCTGGGTACTTCGGCGGCAGGCCCGAGGAGTTCAGCGACGTCGAGCTCGACCTCTCCTGGTGCACGGCGTTCCAACGGGCCGTGGTCGACGCACTGCGGACGGTAGGCCGGGGAGAGACGGTCACCTACGGGGAGCTCGCAGCGCTGGCCGGCCACCCGAGCGCGCAGCGTGCAGCCGGCTCGTTCTGCGCCCAGAATCGCTTTCCGATCCTCGTGCCCTGCCACCGGGTGGTCGCTGCCAGCGGCCTCGGCAGCTACGGCTCGCTCGGCGTCGACTACAAGCGCCGCCTGCTCCGCATGGAGGGTGCAGCGTGACGCTCTCGGAGGACGTGCGCAACGAGCTCGCGCAGATAGCCCCGGCTCGTCGTTGCGACGCGCTCGCCGAGATCTCCGCGCTCTTCCACACCGCCGGGAGCCTGCACCTGCGCGCACATGGGGAGCTCGCATTCCACCTCGATGTTTCCGCGTCCTCGGTTGCCCGCCGCGCGTTCTCGTTGCTGCGCGGCCTGGAGGTGGAGAGCGAGATCCGCACGTACAGGCAGCGGGCGTTCGATCGTCCCACGCGCTACCAGCTGCATGTGGTGGGAGGGCCCGCGACCGTAGAGGTGCTGCGTGAGGCCGGGATCGTCGGTCGTGGCGGCCGACCGCTGACGCGACCGCCGGCCAGGGTGGTCGGAAGACCGTGCTGCCGTGGCGCGTACGTGCGCGGAGCGTTGCTCGGCGCTGGGTCGGTCAGCGGCCCGCGCGCCGCACAGCTGGAGGTTCGGTTCTCGGATCTCGAGGGCGCTGAGTTCCTCGTCAGGGTCGCGGGGCAGGATGATGTCTTCCTGAGCGCGCGCGGGCGTCGCGCCTACGCAGTCGCGCTCACTCGCAACGCGGAGACCGTTGCCGACACATTGGCGCTGGCGGGTGCCAGCGATGCCGCGCTCGCCATCGACGAGCACGCTGTCGTCGCCGCGGCGCGTGCCGCGGCGAATCGCCTCGCCAACGCCGACCACGCGAACCTCGTCCGCACCGCGCGCGCCGCACACGGCCAGCTGCGTGCGGTGGGGTTGCTGGAGGAGCGGGGCGAGCTCGCGTCCCTTTCCGGCGATCTCCAGGAGATCGCAGCGTTGCGACGGAAGCATCCTGCGCTGTCGTTTCGCGAGCTGGCGGCGAAGTGCGAGCCCCGCGCCACCAAGGCCGCGGTGCAGCGCAGGCTGGCGAGGCTTGTCGAACTGGCCGAGGGATAGACTCAGGGCATGGCCAAGACTCGCGTAGGTATCAACGGCTTCGGCCGCATCGGGCGCAATTTCCTGCGTGCTCACGTCCAGCGCGGTGGGGATTTCGAGATCGTCGCCGTGAACGACATCGGCGACACGAAGACAATGGCGCACCTCCTGAAATACGACTCCGTGCTGGGCCCGTTCGCGGGCGCCGTGGAGGCAGCTGACGACTCGATCACCGTCAACGGCGGGCGGATCGCGAAGCTCACGTTTCGCGACCCGGCGGAGCTGCCCTGGACGGACCTCGGAGTGGACATTGCCATCGAGTCGACCGGCCTGTTCACGAAACGCGATCAGGCGGAGGCGCACCTGACGGCGGGCGCGAAGAAGGTCCTCATCTCGGCGCCTGCCACCGATCCCGACGTCACGCTCGTGCTGGGCGTCAACGACGACGACTACGACCCGGAGGCGCACAGCATCCTCTCCAACGCCTCGTGCACTACGAACTGCGTGGCCCCGATGGCCAAGGTGCTGCACGACGCGCTCACGATCGAGCAGGGCTTCATGACCACAATCCACGCGTATACGAACGACCAGCGCGTGCTCGACCTCCCCCACAAGGATCTGCGCCGGGCACGTGCCGCGGCGATCAACCTCATTCCCACGTCGACCGGGGCTGCACGCGCCATCGGCGTCGTGATGCCGGACCTCAAGGGCAAGATCGACGGCATGTCCATGCGAGCGCCGGTGCCCGACGGCTCGGTGGTCGACTTCGTTGTTCGCGTCGGCCGCGAGACGACGGTTGAGGAAGTCAACGGCCTCTTCCAGGAGCTCGCCGACACTGGCCCACTGGAGGACATCCTCCGCTACACGGACGAGCCGCTCGTGTCCTCGGACATCGTCGGCTCCTCGTACTCCTGCGTCTTCGACAGCGGGCTGACGATGGCTTCGGGAACGATGGTCAAGGTCTTCGGCTGGTACGACAACGAGTGGGGCTACAGCTGCCGCCTATCGGACCTCGTCGAGCGGATGGCACAGAAGCTCGCACCGGCGCCGGTCGCAGCGAAGGCGTGACGCCGAGATCGGTCCGCGACGCGGACGTCGCCGGTAAGCGCGTCCTCGTACGCGCCGACCTCAACGTGCCGCTCGAGGACGGCGAGGTGGCCGACGACACGCGCATACGCTCCTCGCTACCAACCCTGCTCTGGCTGCTCGACCACGGGGCGAGAGAGGTCGTCGTCGCCTCTCATCTCGGGCGGCCGGATGGGGTCGATCCCGACTACTCCATCGCCCCATGCGCCAATCGCCTGCGCACGTTGCTGCCGGACGAGAGGATTCGAGTGCTAGAGAACACTCGCTTCGATGATCGAGAGACGGCGAACGATCCGAGCCTCGCCGCCGAGCTGGCAGACGATATGGACCTCTATGTCAACGACGCGTTCGGCTCGGCGCATCGTGCCCATGCGTCAACCGAGGGCGTCGCGCACCTGCTTCCCGCGTACGCCGGCCTGCTGATGGAAGCGGAGCTCGAGCACCTCGGCCGCCTGCTGGGAGAGGTCGAGACGCCCTTCGTGCTCGTTGCGGGCGGGGCGAAAGTCAAGGACAAGCTCGGCGTGTTGCGGAACCTCGGTGGTCGGGCGGACATCGTGATCGTCGGCGGGAAGATGGCGGAGGAGCTGCGCGACGAGAATCCGCTCGACTTCGACGTCGAGCTGCCGCGCGACGTTGTCGCTGCCGCAGCCTTCGAGGAGGACGCCGAGTCCAAGGTGACCGCCTTCGACGCCTTGCCCGAGGGCTGGCTCGGCCTCGACATAGGCCCGGCCAGCCGCGAGCGCTTCGCCGAGCTCATCGGCGGCGCGCGCACGATCTTCTGGAACGGCCCGATGGGCGTCTTCGAGTGGCCGCGCTTCGCCGATGGCACGCGTGCAGTTGCGCTTGCCGTGGCGGAGGCGGACGCCTATTCCGTAGTCGGAGGCGGCGACTCCGTGCGGGCGATCAACGAGCTTGGGCTGGCGGATCGCGTGTCGTGGGTATCGACCGGCGGCGGGGCCGCGCTCGAGCTCCTGGAGGGCAAGGAACTGCCGGGCGTAGCGGCCATTCCGCCGGGGTAAACTCGCGCCATGTCTGACGAGCTGACAAGCACCGCCAGAGCGCTCGTCGCGCCGGGGAAGGGCATCCTGGCCGCGGACGAGTCGAGCGGGACCATCAAGAAGCGCTTCGACTCCATCGGCGTGGAGTCGACCGAGGAGAGTCGCCGCTTCTACCGCAACCTCCTCTTCACCACCGACGGCGCCGCCGACCACATCAGCGGCGTCATCCTCTACGACGAGACCATCCGGCAGACGTCCGCGGACGGCACGCCGTTCCCGGCCAAGCTCGCCGAGCAGGGGATCATTCCCGGCATCAAGGTCGATGCGGGAGCGAAGGATCTCGCGAACGCTCCGGGCGAGATGGTCACCGAGGGCCTCGACGGCCTCCGCGAGCGGCTGGCCGAGTACCGGGAGCTGGGTGCGCGCTTTACCAAGTGGCGCGCCGTGATCACCATCGGCGAGGGCATCCCCAGCGAGTACTGCATCTGGACGAACGCGCACGCGCTCGCGCGGTACGCGGGCCTCAGCCAGGAGGCCGGCCTCGTGCCGATCGTCGAGCCCGAGGTGCTGATGGACGGCGACCACACGATCGAGCGCTCCTTCGACGCTACGTCCCGGACGCTGCATGCCGTGTTCACCGAGCTTCGCGACCAGCGCATCCACTACGAGGGGATGCTGCTGAAGCCCAACATGGTGCTGTCCGGCTACGAATGCCCGACACAGGCGAGCGTGGACGAGGTGGCCGAGCAGACGCTGCTCTGCTTCCGCCGCCATGTGCCCGCGGCCGTGCCCGGCGTCGTCTTCCTTTCGGGCGGACAGTCCGACGAGGACGCGACCGCGCATCTCAACGCCATGAATGCCAGCGGCCCGCATCCGTGGCAGCTGTCCTACTCGTACGGGCGTGCGCTCCAGGCGCCGGCGCTCAAGGCGTGGGGAGGAGACACGGCGAACGCTGAGGCCGCGCAAGCTGCATACCTGCACCGTGCGCGGATGAACGGCCTCGCGCGGTCGGGCGACTACTCGCCGGAGCTGGAGAAGCCGGTAGCCGCCTAGTAGCGACCGGGCGCGAGGTTCTCGAGCTTCGCCTGGGCGTGGTGCGATTCGATCCGCCGCACCGTGCCCGACCGCGAACGCATGACGACCGACTCTGTCGTGCAACCGGACGCGTCGTAACGCACGCCGTTCAAGAGGCTCCCATCCGTGACACCTGTCGCGGCGACGAAGACGTCTTCGCACGCGACGAGATCGTCGGTCGTCAGCTTCCGGTCGACGTCGAACCCTGCGTCGACGAGCTGCTGGCGCTCCTCGTCCGTCCGGGGCCAGAGCCGCCCCTGCATCGCACCGCCCAGGCACTTCACGGCAGCTGCGGAGATCACACCCTCCGGTGTGCCGCCGACGCCCATCAATAGATCGACACCCCTACCCTGTCTCGCTGCCGCAATCGATGGCGCCACGTCGCCGTCCATGATCAGCTGAACCCTGGCTCCCACGCCCCTGAGCTCTGCGATGAGGTCGACATGGCGGTCGCGGTCGAGCACGACGACCGTCACGTCTTCGACGCGCATCCCCTTCGCCTTCGCCGTGCGGCGCACATTCTCCGCCGGCGGAGCGTCGATGTCGATCACATCCGCCGCTGCCGGGCCGACCACGATCTTGTCCATGTAGACAGCTGCGCCCGGGAAGAACATCGTGCCTCTGTCAGAGAGCGCGATGACGGCGATCGCGTTCGGCGCGCCGTTCGCCGTCAGCCGCGTCCCTTCCAGCGGATCGACGGCGACGTCGACCTCCGGCCCCTCGCCGTTCCCGATCGCCTCTCCGTTGTAGAGCATGGGCGCCTCGTCCTTCTCGCCCTCGCCGATGACGACTGTGCCCTGCATGCTGACGATGTCCAGCATCGTTCGCATGCCGTCGACGGCTGCCTGGTCGGCCGCGATCTTGTCACCGCGGCCCACCCAGCGCCCCGCTGCCATGGCCGCCGCCTCGGTCACGCGAACGAGCTCGAGGGCGAGATTGCGATCGGGGCGCGTCGCCACACGTCAATCCTAAGTCGTAAGATCGAACTCCGTGCCGCTCGTCGCCGGAAACTGGAAGCTCTTCAAAGGCCCGGCCGAGACACAGGAGTTCTGCCTCGAGCTCCGTGGGCGACTGCCGAGCCTCGACGGGGTCGACGTCGCCGTCTGCCCGCCCGATGTCTCGCTGCAGGCAGCCGTGCTGGCGCTTGCCGACACCGAGATCGCGGTGGCGGCCCAGAACGTCCACTGGGCGGACAGCGGGGCATTCACGGGCGAGGTATCCCCCGGCATGCTGCTCGAGATCGGCGTCTACGGCGCGATCGTCGGCCATTCGGAGCGGCGGCAGTACTTCGGCGAGACGGATGAGGGCGTCGCGCGGCGAACTGCGGCCGCGCTCGAGGCAGGGCTGTTCGTAATCGCCTGCGTCGGAGAGCTGGAGGAGGAGCGCGAGCGCGGTGAAACGGACGACGTGCTCCGCCGCCAGGTGTCGGTGCTCGAGGCGCACGAGAACCTTGTCATCGCCTACGAGCCGGTCTGGGCGATCGGCACGGGGAAGACGGCCACGCCCGAGATCGCCCAGGAGGCGCACGCATTCGTGAAGTCGATCCTCGACGTGCCCGTGCTCTACGGCGGCTCGGTGAAGCCGGAGAACGCCGAGGAGCTTCTGTCGCAGCCGGACGTCGACGGCGCGCTCGTCGGGGGTGCGTCCCTCGAGGTCGAGTCGTTCGTGGGAATTTGCGAAGCCGCCCGCTCGTAGCGCTCGTCATCCTCGACGGCTGGGGCTGCGCTCCGCCGGGACCGGGGAACGCCGTCGCGCTTGCGGACACGCCCGTATTCGACCGGCTCTGGGCGGCCTACCCGCACACGACGCTTGCCGCCTCGGGAGAGGCCGTCGGGCTGCCCCCCGGCCAGATGGGCAACTCGGAGGTCGGCCACCTGACGATCGGCGCCGGCCGCCGCCTCTACCAGGATCTGACCCGGATCGGCAAGGCGATCGAGGACGGCTCGTTCTTCGAGAACGAAGCGCTCGTGGCCGCCTTCGAGCGCGGCGAGAGCGTTCACCTGCTCGGCCTCGTCTCCTACGGCGGGGTCCACTCCCACATCGACCACCTGCGCGCACTGCTGCGCTTCGCGCCCGAGAAGACCTGGACCCACGCGTTCACCGATGGCCGCGACGTGTCGCCGCACTCGGCCGTCAACGACCTCGCCGAGCTGCCGACCGAGCGGATCGCCACCGTCAGCGGCCGCTACTACGCCATGGATCGCGACGGTCGCTGGGAACGCACGCAGCGCGCGTTCGACGCCATCGTAGATGGGGGGCCCACGGCGACAGATCCCGTCGCCGCCGTCCAGGCGAGCTACGACCGCGCCGTGACGGACGAGTTCATCGAGCCCGTCGCGATCGAGGGACGCCCCCGCCTCGGTCCGAAGGACAGCGCGATCTTTTTCAACTTCCGACCCGACCGCGCGCGGCAGCTTTCGCAGAAGCTGCTGGACGCCGGCTTCGACCTGACCACGATGACTCGCTACGGCGACGACCTCGACTGTCCGGTCGCGTTCGCAGAGCAGGTCGTGGAGGAGACGCTCGCCGAGGTGCTCGCGGGAGCCGGGATGCGGCAGCTCCACGTCGCGGAGACCGAGAAGTACGCGCACGTGACGTACTTCCTGAACGGTGGCCGGGAAGAGCCATGGCCGGGCGAGGACCGGGTGCTGGTCCCGTCACCACGTGAGGTCGGCACCTACGACCAGAAGCCGGAGATGTCGGCGCCGGAGGTCACGCGCAGGTTCGTGGAGGGCGTGGAGACGGGCGAGTACGGCTTCGCAATCGTGAACTTCGCCAACCCCGACATGGTCGGCCACTCGGGCGTGATCCCGGCCGTCATCGAAGCCGTGGAGGTGACGGACCGCTGCCTGGACGACGTCGTCGCGGCCGTCAAAGGACAGGGCGGCGTCTGTCTGGTGACGGCCGATCACGGCAACGCGGAGCACTTGCTGGAAGCGGATGGCGTCAGCCCGCACACCGCCCACACGTCGAATCCCGTGCCGCTGCTCGTCACCGGCGAGGATCTCTCGCTGCGTGACGGAGGCGAGCTCGCCGATCTGGCGCCGACGTGCCTCGAATTGTTAGGCGTGCGTTCGCCCAAGGTTATGACAGGACGTTCCCTGGTAAGAACGCCGTAATTCCGCCATTTCGCGCCGACAAGTCGCCGAAACACGTGGCTATACTCACGCGGTCTTGTCGCTCCCTCAGCCTGATCTGGCAATCCTCCGCAAGGCTCAGCGGGGTGATGAGCGCGCCTTCTCGATCATCGTCCGAACCTACGAGACGCCGGTCTACAACTACGTTCTGCGGCTCGTCCACGACCGTTCGCTGGCCGAGGACCTGACGCAGGAGGTGTTCCTCCGGGTCTTCCAGGGCCTGCCGCGCTTCTCTCTTCGCTGCAAGTTCACGACCTGGCTGTTCCAGGTCACCAAGAACCGCGTGCTCGACGAGCTGCGGGCGAGCGAGCGGCGGCCCCGGTCGTTCGTGACCATCGACGAGATCGCCCCGCTCGAGGTACTCGACGCGCCGGTAGAGCGGCTGGAGGCTATCGACGCCGTCTGGCGCGCCGTGGACGAGCTCAATCCCGATCTCAAGATGGCGCTACTGCTGCGCGACGTCGTCGGTATGCCCTACGCGGAGATCGCCGACTCGCTCGAGGTCACGCTCGCCACCGTGAAGTGGCGAATCCACAAGGCCCGAGACGAAGTGCAGCTCGCACTCGCCCGCGAAGGCATCACCTACGGCCCGGCCGGCCAGGCCGATACGACGCCGGTCGAACTGGCACCGGTCGCCGAAAACGGCGCCGTATAGACCCTCTCAAATGCCGTGCGCGAGTCGCTCGGCGAGGGATCGCGGCAGGCCTGCTTCGAGAATCGCCGCCTGCGTCGCCTCGATGTCGTAGGGCACGCGGCGAAACGACGCTGTACGTGCATCGAAGTCGAGCAGTAGCCAGGCCGCTCGAGGGTCGCCGTCCCGCGGCTGACCGACAGAGCCCGGGTTGCAGAGTCTCCGGCCGGGGGAGAGCTCGACCTCAGTGCCGCCCGGCGCGTGCGCGCCCGAAAGCTCGTCGCGCTCGAGCGATATGGCAAGCGGGACGTGGCTGTGGCCGACGAGGACTAGCGGCGCCTCGGTCAGCTCGAACGTCGCCAGCGCCGACTCTCCGCTGAGCACGTACTCCCAGACGGGATCGCGCGCGCTCCCGTGAAAGAGCTCCGCCTGGTCGAGGCGAGCCTCGGGCTCGAGGCTCTCGAGCCAGCGCTGCGACCGCTCGTCGAGAACGTCCTTGGTCCACACGCCCGACGCGCTCGCGTCCGGGTTGAAGTCCGCGTCGAGCACCTCGGTACCGAGCGCGAGCAGGTCGTGGTTGCCGGCGAGGCAGACGTCGGCAGCCTCCTGGACACGCGAGCAGCATTCGTTCGGCCGCGGCCCGTAGCCGACCGTGTCTCCCAGGCACCACACGGCATCCGGCGCCGCGGCATCGATCGCAGCCAGCACTGCCTGCAGGGCATGGGCGTTACCGTGGATGTCTGAGATGACTGCGACGCGCACTCGAGGGCTCCTGTTCGGAGCCGCAACGCTACTCGTCGCCGCAGGGGTCTGGATCCTGGCCGCATGGTTGCTCTGGAAAACGAGCGTGCCGTCGGACCTGTCCATCCCGGACTTGTCCGAAAACGCGTTCTTCACCCATAGCGAGCTCAAGAAGGCCAACGACTACGAGCTCTTCCACCGCGTCAACTGGCTGCTGTCCACCGTCGTGCTGTTCGTGGTCCTCGGCATCTACGCCGTGAAAGGAGTGCGCTTCATGCGTGAGTCGGCAGCGGGACGCATCGGCACTGGGATGCTGCTCGCGATGCTCGGCTTCGGCCTGGTCTGGCTCGTCTCGGTGCCGTTCGCCGTTGCCGGCAACTGGTGGGACCGGCGGCACGGCGTGTCGAAGGTCGACTACTGGGAGCTCTTGTTCGGCAGCTGGGTCGGTCTCGGCGCGCAGTTCCTGTTCCTCTCGTTGTCCGTGCTGATCGTCATGGGGTTCGCCGGCCTCGTCGGCGACTGGTGGTGGATTCCCGGCAGCCTTGCCTTCGTGGGACTGGCGACGCTCTTCGTCTTCATCTCTCCGTACCTCACAACAGACACTCACGGCATAGAGGACTCGAAGCTGGCAGCCGACGTGCGCCGGCTGGCTCAGATCCAGGACGTCGAGGACGTCGAGGTGCGCGTGGAGGACGTCGACCGCTACACGTCCGCCGCCAACGCGTACACGACAGGCCTGGGGCCCTCCCGGAAGGTCTTCCTCTGGAACACGCTGCTCGACGGACGCTTCCGCGACGACGAGGTGCGGGCGGTTACGGCACACGAGTTCGGCCACCAGTCACAGAACCACCTCTGGAAGGGGATTGCCTGGTACGCGCTGTTCGCCGTGCCCGGTGCGTGGGCGATCGCCCGCATCACCCGCCGCCGCGGTGGGATGCGACGCCCCGAGGCCGTTCCTCTCGCGCTGCTCGTGCTGGCCGTGCTGTCGTTCGTCGCCCTGCCGCTCCAGAACGTCATCTCTCGGCACATGGAGCAAGAGGCGGACTGGCAGGCGTTGGAGACGACGCGCGATCCCAACGCGATGACCGGGCTGTTCCAGACGTTCGGCGAGACGAGCCTGGGCGATCCGACGCCGCCCGGGTGGGCGTACGTTCTGCTCGACACGCATCCGCCGCTGCTCGACCGCATCGAGATGGCGCAGGCGTGGAAGGCCCGCAACCCCGGCGCCACGCCACTCTTCGATCGGTAACGATCAGAGCGTGACCCGCACGATCACGCCGCGTGAGATCGCAATCGCCGTCGGCGCCTTCCTCGTCCTGCTCGTGGTCGGCACGATCGGCTACTCGCTCCTGCTAGACGAGAACCCGTTCGAGGCGCTCTTCCGCACAGTCAACACCATCTACACGGCCGGCCTCGTAGACGCACCCGACGACACGGCCGCGAAAGTGTTCACGCTCGCGCTCGTCGTCGGCGGTGTGGCAGTGTTTCTCTACGTCTTCGCCCTGCTCATCGAGCTCGCTGTAAGCGGCTCACTGGGCAGTGCGCTCGTACGGAGGAGGACGGCGAGAAGGGTGGAGAAGCTCGAGAACCACTACATAATCTGCGGCTACGGTCGAGTGGGCCAGCGGATCGGGCGGGAGTTTCGCGAAACCGGTCTCGACTACGTCGTCGTCGACTTCAATCCCGAGTCGATCAAGGCCGCGCGCGATGTCGGCGACCTCGTGATCGAAGGCAGCGGCACCGACGCCAGCTCGCTGTCCAAGGCAGGCCTAGCCACAGCACGGGGGCTGGTGGCCTCGAGCGACTCAGACGTGAACAACCTCTACGTGACGCTCTCTGCGCGGGCGGCACGGTCCGACATGCTGATCGTCGCACGCGCGGCGAACGAGGACGCGGCCGACAAGCTCCGGCTGGCGGGGGCGGACCGCGTCGTCCAGCCGTATGCCACGGCCGGGCTGGAGATGGCGAAGCTCGTGGCGAAGCCACAGGTGGCGGCGTTCCTCGACATCGTCACGTCCGCCGGCGGCCCCGACCTCTCGATCGAGGAGATCGAGGTGACGGCGGGCAGCGGGAAGGCTGGGTTGTCGATTCGTGACCTCCGAATCCGCCATGAGACCGGCGCGCTCGTCATCGCGGTGCAGAAGCCGGACGGCCGCTTTGACGCCACGCCCAGTCCCGACACCGGGCTCGAGGTCAATGACGTCGTGATCGCCGTCGGCACGGTGGCCGAGCTGCAGCAGCTCGAAGAGCTGTTCGCCGAGCCGGAGTAGGCGGACCGATGGAACAGACGATCGCGCTCCAGCACTTCCGGATTGCACTGTTTGCGCTCGGTGCGGCGTGGATCTCAGGCGCGATCGCCTTCTGGGCGACGCTCGACGACAGCGCGCTGAACGCCCTCTACCGCTCGACGGTTACGATCTCGCTCACTGGCCTCGACGTCCGGCCCGAGTCGAGAGGCGGTCAGGTGGCGACGATCGTGCTCATCTTTACGGGCATGGCAATCTACGCCTACATCGCCGGCGTGCTCGTTGAGGTGGTTGCCCGGGGCGTGCTCACCGGCGCGTGGAGCGAGCGGAGAAAGCAGAACATGATCGATCGCCTGAACGACCACTACATCATCTGCGGCTACGGACGCGTGGGGCAGGCCGTGGCGCACGAGTTCCGGACGGCCGGCGTGGCATACGTGGTGCTCGACTACGACCCAGAGGCGCTCGAAGCAGCACGGGAGCGCCAAGAGCTCTGGCTTGACGGGTCAGGAACGAACGACGAGGACTTGCAGGCGGCGGGCATCGATCGCGCGCGCGGTCTTGTCGCCGCGGGCGATTCTGACGCTGACAATCTCTTCATCACCATCTCTGCTCGTACGATCCGGCCCAACCTACTCGTCGTCGCGCGCGCGTCCGACGCTGAGACACACCGCAAGCTGCTGCGCGCCGGTGCCGACCGCGTGACACAGCCCTTCGCGACCGCAGGCAGCACGATGGCGAAGCTCGTTTTGCGCCCGCAGGTTGCGGCCTTCCTCGACATCGTGACCACGGAGGCCGGCCCGGCAACGAGGCTGGAGGAATTCGAAGTCACGCCGTCATCCCCGTGCGCCAGCAAGACCATCCGCGAGCTCCGGTTGCGCCGCGACACTGGGGCGCTCGTGATCGCCGTGAGACGGCGGGACGGCTCGTTCGACACTACGCCGAGCCCAGACGCCACGCTCGATGCGGGCGACGTGATCATCGCCGTCGGCAACGACGAGGAACTGGCCGCGCTCGAAGGCCACTTCGCCCCGCGCGAGACCGTTGCCGGCTGAGTCGCTGCGTCGGCTCGAGGCCGAGCTGGGTGAGCTCGCCGGTGCGCCGGTCGAGCTCGAGCGGCCCACAAGGGACGAACACGGCGACTACGCGACCAACGTCGCACTCCGCACGGGGCCGGCGGCCGGTAGGCAACCCCGCGAGCTGGCTGAAGAGCTGGCCGGCTCTGTCACGGGAGTCGCGGCCGTCGAGCGAGCCGAGGTGGCCGGGCCGGGCTTCCTCAATCTCTGGCTCGAGCCCTCCTGGTTCGGCGAGGCACTGGCGGAGATCCTCGAGGCCGGAGACGGCTATGGGGCGAGCTCTGCGGCCGTCAAGGAGCGGATCCAGGTGGAGATGGTGTCGGCCAACCCGACGGGGCCGCTGACGGTCGGGTCGGCGCGCAACGGCGCCTACGGCGACGCGGTGGCGCGTCTGCTCGAGCTCGCAGGCCACGAGGTCGAGCGCGAGTACTACTACAACGACGTCGGACGGCAGATCGACCTCTTCCGCGAGTCGGTGGAGGCGCGTAGACGCGGGGAGGAGCCGCCCGAGGACGGTTACAGCGGCGCCTACATCGAGGAGATCGCGGCACGTGATGGCGATCCGGTGGAGCTGATGATGGCCGAGATCCGCTCCGAGCTGGAGCAGCTGAGGATCCGCTTCGACTCATGGATGCGGCAGGTGGACATCGAGGCGGAAGTCCCCGCGGTCCTCGAGCGAATCGAGACCTACGAGGCAGAAGGCACGCTTTGGGCTCGCACGACGGCGCACGGAGACGACAAGGACCGGCCGCTCGTACGCTCCGCCGACGGCAGCTACCTCTACTTCGCAGCCGACGTGGCATATGTGCTCGACAAGCTCTCCCGCGGCTTCGACCGCGCCATCTACGTGCTCGGCGCCGATCACCACGGCTATGTGGGGCGGCTGAAGGCCGCGGCGAGCCTGCTCGGTTTCGACGATGACCGCCTCGAGGTACTCATCTACCAGCTCGTCTCCGTCGTCGAGCAAGGCGAGGCGAAGCGCATGTCCAAGCGGCGCGGGGATGTCGTCTTTCTCGATGAGCTCGTGGAGAAGATCGGCGTCGACGCGACGCGCTGGTACCTCGTCTCACGTGGCCACGACCAGCCCATCGAGATCGACGTCGACCTCGCTGCGGAGCAGACGCAGAAGAATCCCGGTCTACTACGTCCAGTACGCGCACGCACGGATTGCCGGGATCATGCGCAACGCAGGCGATGCGGTGCTGTCGGCCGACGTGCCTGCGGAGCTCGCTCCCGAAGAGCGCGGGCTCGTGAAGCGCCTGGTCGAGTTTCCCGGCGTCGTCGCGGAGGCGACGGAGCGGCGTGCAGCCCATGCCCTACCGACCTACGCAATACGCGTCGCCGACGACTTCCACCGCTTCTACCACCACCACCGCGTGCTCGAAGTGGGGGAGGCACAGGCCTTCCGACTGGCGCTCTGCAAGGCTACGCAGACGGTGATCGCGCGCTCCCTCGACCTCGTAGGGGTTGAGGCGCCGGAGCGAATGTAGATAAGATCAACGTGTCGAGGGGGCGGCTGTGCGGCGGCTGCCCCCTCGCTATTCTGAGCGCCGCGCGGACGTAGCTCAGTTGGTAGAGCACTGGCTTCCCAAGCCAGGTGTCGTGGGTTCGAGTCCCATCGTCCGCTCTCGCGACCGGGCAGTCGTCAGTTCGCGGCCTTCTTTGCGACGTCGCCGATGATGGCAGCCGTTTCCTGCGGCTTCGACCACATCGGCCAGTGGCTCGTCGGCATGTCGATCCAGGTGATGTTGCGCAGCTCGGGGAGGCCTGCGAGGAAGGAATGCCCCTCCTTTGCGGCCTCCTTGTACTGCTCGGAGGTGAACCCCGTGCAGATGATCGTGCTCGGGATGTCGCGGCGCGCGTCGTTCGTGAGTTCGATGCCTTCGCGCAGGACGCCGCCCGGCACCGGCACCGCTCGCCGGCGAAACGTCTCGTTCTGCTCCTCGCTGAGCCCGTCGAGGTTCTCCTCCTTCTCGATCGACTCCCAGTTCAGGGGCAGTTCCTCGCCCTCGAAGTCGGGATCCAGCACGCCCTTCCCCGGGGCCGTATCGACGTACACCATGGCGGCGATCTGCTCCGGGATACGGTCGCTCGCGGCGTAGCCGGAGAACCCGGACGCGCTGTGTACGGCGAGCACGACAGGAGGGCCGGCCGCCTGCACCGCCTCGCAGATGGCATCGACGTGGTCGGAGAGCGTGATCGAGGAACGATCGGCGTCAGCCGACTCGAGACCGGGCAGCGTGATCGCCGTGACGTCGTGGCCGTCGGCGCGCAACGCCTCCGCGACCTCGTCCCACGCCCACGCGCCGAGCCAGAACCCGGGTACCAGGACAATCGGTGTAGTGGTCATGCCCGAAACCTATCGTCCTGCCATCGGCTGGCGGGGCCCCCGTAGTGGTAGGGTCGCGCCGAATCGACGACCGGAGGAGAGAGCGATGGGTGGCATCGACGGGCAGGTCTCGTGGGTCGTGCAGTGCGCCATCAAGGACGGTCAGCTCGACACGTTCAAGGAGCTGATGGAGGAGATGGTGGCCGGCGCGAGCAAGGAGCCGGGAACGCTCAACTACGAGTGGTTCATCTCGGACGACCGCACCACCGTGCACATCTACGAGAAGTACGCGGACTCGGAGGCGACCGTCAAGCACGTCAACGGCTTCATGGAGAAGTGGGCCCGCCGCTACATGGACTGCATAGAGGTCAAGGCCATGACAACGTACGGCAACCCCGATGACGCAGCACGCGAGCTGATCGCGCCGTTCGGCGGCAAGCTGCTCGGCACCTGGGGCGGCTTCGCGCGCTAAGCCGGCCAGGCCGCGGCCAGCGCGGCGCGTGTCTCATCGAGATGCTGCGGTAGCACCTTCACGTCGGCGAGCACCGGCATGAAGTTCGTGTCGCCCGCCCAACGCGGCACGACGTGCAGATGGACGTGGTCGACGACGCCTGCGCCGGCGATATGCCCGAGGTTCCAGCCGACGTTGTAGCCCTGTGGCGCGTACGTCTGCGCCAGGGCGCCCATGCCTGATGTCGCCAACCGATGCAGCTCGAGCGCCTCATCGTCCGAGAGCTCCGAGAACTCGCCGACGTGCCGGTAGGGAGCGACCATCAGGTGCCCTGAGGTGTACGGGTACTTGTTGAGCAGGCAGAAGGCGCTCTCGCCGCGGTGCACGATGAGGCCGTCGGCATCCTCGCCCGCGGCGGCCAGGCAGAAGATGCAACCTGCCTCCTCGTCGGCACCGGCGATGTACTCCAACCGCCACGGAGCCCAGAGCTGCTTCACGCCCGGCAGGCTACGACATACTCGCGGCCGTGGACGACGACTTCCCGGGGATGCTCACCACGCTCGAGAGCCGGATGTCTCGACGCGACATCGCCTCGGCGCTGGGAGTCGAGGAACGGGAGCTCGACGAGATCGCCTCCGGCTACGTGCCGGATGAGGACGTGGGCAACCGCCTGCGCGCGCTCGTGGCCTTGGGCGTGAGCGGCCGCGTCGTGCGCATCTCGACGAAGGCGATCCTCATCTTCGTGATCGCCGACGCCGTGTTCTTCGCGGGGCTCGCCGTCTTTCTCATCGCCCGCTAGAGCCAGCGCTTCCAGCGGAAGAACGCGCCGAGCCCAGCGATCGTGAGGCCCATGATGCCGAGGATCACCCAGAACCCCTCGCGCGTCCCCTCGCCCGGGAAGAGGACGTTCATGCCGAAGATGCCCGTGATCACGAACAGCGGCAGCATCACGGTGCTGACCACCGTCAGCACGCGCAGTACCTCGTTGTGCCGGTGCGAGATCACCGATTCGTTCGTCGACTCGAGGCCCTCGACGACCTCCTTGTAGTTGTCGAGCAGGTCCCAGATGCGCTCAGCAGAGTCGACGATGTCGTCGAAGTACACGTCGAGCTCCTCGGGCAGGAAGCGCTCGGCGCGCCGCTCCAGCGCACGCAGCGTCGTGCGCTCGGGCTTGATGATCTTGCGGTACGAGATGATCTCCTGCTTCACGTTGGAGATATCGCGGACGACCTCCTCGGCGTGCCCCTCGAACATCTCGTCCTCGACGCTGTCAAGCTTGTGACCCATCTTGTCGAGGATGGGGAAGCAGTAGTCGAAGAGATCGTCGAGCACGTGGTAGAGCAGGTAGCCCGATCCCTTCGAGAAGAGGTCCTCGCGCAGCGCCTCGTCGTCCTCGCAGCGCTGGAAGAGCCTCGTCACGGGCAACAGCTCGACGTTCGGCAGCGTGACGAGGTAACCGTGCCCGAGGAAGACGTCGAGCTCGGCGGCGTTCAGGCGCTGGACGGCCTTGTCGTAGGCCGGGAAGTGGAGGACGACGAAGAGGTAGTCGGGGTACTCGTCGATCTTCGGCCGCTGGCGCTTGGAGAGGACATCCTCGATGTCCAGCTCGTGCCACTCGAAGCGCTCGGCGAGCTCCTCGGCGCTCTCGGCATCCGGGACGGAGAGGTTGATCCAGGTGAGGCCGTTGGCGCTGAGCTCAGTGAGCCGGGGCTCGGCCCGCGCGACGATCTCGCCGACGCGCGAGCGGCGCCTGGGGCGGCTGATGCGAGGCAGCTTGGCCATCGGTACTGAGAGGGTCGTCCTGGAGCGGTGCCATGGCCCACTCATTGTAGGCGGACCCCGGGCGCTAGACTGGCGCCACGCGCCTGTAGCTCAGGGGATAGAGCGCGCGCCTCCGGAGCGCGAGGCCGCAGGTTCGATTCCTGCCAGGCGCATCTGAACCCCAGTAGGCATGCGGATTTGGCTTAAACAGGCGAGTCATCCGTGCCGTAGATGCCAGAAATGAGCATGTGGTGCCTACCTGGGAACTTGCCGAACATGGCAACGGCTTTAGCCGCCGTTTATGCTCGCCGCCGTGGCCGGCTTTCAGGTCTCGCACTCATCGGGCCAATGAGTTCGGGAATATCACCAGAACGCATCGGGCCATACTGCGAGCGTGCATGGACGCTACGCGGGCGAATCGGCGGGGCCGGCACGCGGTCGAATCGTTCTCCGAACAGCGCGTCTGATCCTGATCCCGCTGAGACGACTCGACGAGGCCGAGCACGCACGAGCGTCGAAGAACCCCGCCGACGCATTGCGCGACACTCGCGCCGCCGAGCTGCAGTGGCGAGAGCACGGCTTCGGCCCCTGGGCGATCCGGGACAGACGGGACGAGAGCTTCCTCGGCGGCGCCGAGCTGCGCCTTGCCGGTCATGGCATCGAGGGCATCGCACCCGACGAGGTAGAGGCGGGCTGGTGGGTGACCGAGGAGCGGCGGAGGGAAGGCATCGCGATCGAGGCGATGGAAGCAGCCATCGATGACCTCTGGGGCCGTACCGATGTCGAGATCATCACGGCCTACATCGAGGAGGGAGCGAACGAACCATCTCGTCGCCTTGCCGCCAAGCTCGGATTCGCGGCGCGGGGCCGAGGCCGCGGGCGCTCGGGCGAGCCGATGACGGTGTACGAGGTTCGCCGAGACGATTGGCTCCGACGAGGACTCTGAAGCCAACGGGGCGAGAGTGGCCTGGGCGAGCGTGTTCCCACGTAACGCGACTGTTCTGCCCTATTGATCCTTGCGCCCCTCCAGCGTTCCAGGCCTCTTCACCCGCTAAGGGTGGCGGGCTGACGAGATGGGAGGCACTTCTCACCGTGGGCGACGAGGAAGCCGAGGACATCGACGAGGTGGCGGTGTTCTGCGCCGATTGCCTGAGCCGCGAGTTAGGGCTCTAGCTCGTCACGTAACGGCCTAGCCGCCGAACGCCACTTCCGCCACCGCAGCCGGCAGCACGATCCGCTCACGCTGGCCGCCGTACATCGTCGAGACGAGCAGCCCGACACCGGCATCGGCGAGCTCCACTTGCACGTTGTGGGGCCAGCGGCGGACGAGTACACGAGCACGGCGAGAACCGGTGAAGACGGCGCCGCCGACGAGCTCGCAGTTGCGAGGCAGGACAGGCACGGCACCCTGCCGGGTGCGGCGCACCGGGACCTCGAGCGCCAGGCGCCGTCCGTCGCGGAACCTTCTCGTGACGTGCCACCACTCGCGCCGGTGGCCGTTGTCGCGCATGTCAGCGAGACAGCGCTCGAGTTCGGCGTAGCTGCCACGACGGTAGTCGGAAGGCATGAGCAGCACGCCGGAACCGTCCGCGCGGCCGTCCCATGCCTCGCGTGCGTCGTAGAAGGTTCTGAGCAGCCACTCGACGCGCAGCGCGGCGGCGCTCAAGACTCCACCTGTCTCGGCCGATACCGGACGGGGTTAAGCCTCTTCCACCGACATTCCCCCCGGATGAGCCTCTTCTCGATCTTGGTAGTCGTGGGCATCGTGGCAGCGGTCGTCTGCTTTGCGGCCCTGTACTCCGTCACCTTGAGCTGAAAGGCTCGCCGCCTCACAACGGCGGCCAGCGTTGAAGCTCGTCGGCGCCGTAGCGCTCGAGCCACCAGCGCTTGGCCGCGTCGATTGCCTCAGAGCGCGGCCGCGCTTGGCCGATCAGCCGGCACGTCTCGCAGCGCAGCGGCCTGTCGTCGCGCCGTGCGCGCGTCGCGTTGTCGGAAGCAGTTCGGAAGAGCAGTCCACAGTCGTCGCAGCGGGACTCAACCTGCGGTGACTGGCGCGACACGTTGCCTAGTCTGTCACCACCGGCGTATAAACTGTTGTCATGACTGTATACGAGAGCGAGACAATCGTCGTTCGCGTCGGCGCTGCGACGAAGGAGGAGCTCGCCGAGCGTGCACGAGAGAACGACCGCAGCTTGAGCGGCGAAGTGCGTCACGGGTTGCGTCGCTATCTCGAAGACCTCGAACGGGCACACGAGGAGGAGGAGGCAGCATGAGTGGTGAGCGCGAGTGGATCACGGACACCTCCTGGGGGATGCAGGTCGGGGGTGGCCAGCCGGAGGGCCAGGTCGCGGAGCTCGACATCCAGTGGGCGGCGACACCCAGGAGCGTCGCGCAGGCGCGCCATCTGTTCGAGCAGGCGGAATTCTCTGACTTCGAGCCGGTCGGTGTGACCGGGAGGAAGTTTGTGCACAAGGAGACTGGCCGCCAGTTCCTCCTCGACCAGTCACAAATACTCATGTCGCCCAACCCGACCAAGCTCGGCATCAAATACTTTTGCGTCCACGCCGGCAGGCTCTGGTTCATGAGGGCGCGCGACCACGATCCCGTCGACCGCGGCGTCGCCGGCGAGATCATCGCGGGCGAAGTCAGGCAATCACCCGGCGGCGGCATGCGGATCGTCTCGCGCAGCGGTGCCGTCCGCGATCAGGTGAACCTATGACCCGCACCATCCACTGCGGCGCACGCCGGGCGAGGTGGGCTGCGGAACCTGTGCTCACTGTCAGGCGCTGCGCGGCGCGCGGCTGCAGCTGCCGGAGACGGAGATCCAGCCGTTGCCGGTTCGATCACCGAACCCCTTGGGCGCGTTCAGCCTGGACGCAAAGCCGCGTCGGCGCGGTGAGACGGCTCGCAACCGCGAGGTTGACAGGTTGCTCGCGCAGCTCGGCCTTCGGTGAAGGACTGCGCGCGTCCTCCTTGCGCGCGGTGGATCGGGGCGCGGCGGCCTGGGCCACCACCTGCGGGTGCCGCGCCTCGATGATTGGTTCCCCCCCGAGCGACGATAGGGTCACGCCGTGCCCGAGGCGAAGCTCAAGGACTCAGGCTCAGGGCTCGCACCCGCCACCGAGGGTTGGTTCGTCGTGAATGTGCGCGACGCCGAGTGGTGGTTCGCGGACAGTAGGGGCGCTCGGTGCAGCTTCGAGAGCGAGTACGGCGAACCGGCGGTCGAGTTCCCGCAGCTCGGAATCAACGTCACCGTTCTGGAGCCGGGACAGACGACCACCTACCACGCGGAGTCCTCGCAGGAAGCGTTCCTCGTGCTCTCCGGCGAGTGCAGGCTGCTCGTCCAGGGCGAGGAGCGACTCCTCCAGCAGTGGGACTTCTTCCACTCGCCTCCGTGGACCGAGCACGCCTTCGTCGGCGCGGGCGACGGGCCGTGCATGATCCTGATGGCCGGGGCACGCGGGCCCGCGACCCAGTCCGAGGAGGGGCAGGTGCGGTACCCGGTGTCGAAGCTCGCGGCGCGGTACGGCGCGAGCGTGGAGGAGGAGACCTCCGATCCGGCGCAGGCCTACGCGACGGCCGAGTGGTTTCGCCGAGAGCGGCCCTCGTGCTGGGATCGCCTCCCCTGGGCTTAGCTGACGCCCGCCGCGAGCGGCACGGGCACCGACGGTAGCCCGCCCGTTGCCAGATCAGGCACTACCGGCTTCACCTTCACGGCCGAAGGCGCTTAGAAGGCGAATGAGCGCCGTTGCCGGGCAAGCTGAGCCGGGGTGTAGTCAGAACAGACACCGGTTTCTTAAACAGCGGCGAGCACGTCTGACCCGCCGTCCTGGACCCCCCCCCGATCCGGAAGGAGTGCGATGGCCACGAAAACGAAGCGCTCGAGGTGGATACGCCGCGATGGGAGGAAGTCCAGACGGCAACGGGGCTATGGAGCAGAACATGATGCTCGCCGCCGAGCTCTCCCGCCTTTCGTCGCCGGCCGGCTGGAAGCACTCGCGCCGAAGCTGCGCGCCATCGCGGCGAGCGGGGTGCAGCTCAACGCGACGTCGCTCTCGGCAATCGACAGCGACATCGACGCCATCGCCAGCAGCATCGCCTCGCTGGACGAGCGCTGGCACGAGGGGTAAGCGTTGAGGTCGGACCAGGACTACTGGCGGCAGCTCGCCTACGACTGGACGCACGCCGAGCACGTCGGCCTCGACGAGCCGGCATGGCGTGAGCGATTCTCGTCGGGCCGGCCGGGGCGCGAGCACCTGATGGAGTCCGACGTGCGCGATCTACTGGCGAAGGCCCCCGAGCGGATACGTGTCTGGCGCGGTGCCGTTCGTGGCGTCAACGAGGACGGCCTTTCGTGGACGATTGACTGACGCGACGCCGTCGCCTGGGCGCACCACAACGTCGGGCTTCACGGCAGCGGCACGCCGGTTGTT
This sequence comes from uncultured Actinomycetes bacterium, assembly GCA_963711315.1. Lineage (GTDB taxonomy): Bacteria > Actinomycetota > Thermoleophilia > Gaiellales > Gaiellaceae > PALSA-612. The sequence continues at coordinate 774,074 of CAVQDQ010000002.1, read as the reverse complement.
GTCCAGGTGACCGTCGCCCGCGACGACGTGATCGCGCTCTTCGCGTTCGAGCGGCTCGAGATGGAGATTGTCGCCCTGCCCGAGCACGTCACCGTCGAACCCGCTCGGGCCACGTCGGGTCAGGCGAGGTCCAGCGAGGTCGCAATCCGGCATCGCTGCAAGGGGATGCGGCGCCTCGGGCGGCCGCATCCCTTGCAGTCAAGCGACGTGCGAAAGAGCGCGTTTTCGGGCTCGTGAGTCACGGATTTGTGTCACGCCGGGACCGTGACTCATGACTGCCGAAAAGCGTGGTTGACGTCGGCACGATGAGCTCGTGACGAGGGCTACTCCCCTCGTCGCCACGGCCCTCGGACGCTTGCGGCGTCGCGAGGGCCATTTCTCGCCGGTGCCGGTCCCGCTCGCTCCACCTCTAGTGCCCGCGGGCCGCTGCGGGTAGCGCACGATGACGTGCCCTGCTGTCGCGGCGCGGATCTGCCCGAGGAGCGGCATGATCTAAGATCCCAGCGAGCTTTGTGATGCCGATGGTCAGCGTCAACGGTGCCGAGCTCTACCACGAGGTCCGCGGCAGCGGTCCGCCTGTTCTTTTGATCATGGGGGCGACCGGCGACGGCGGTCATTTCGACACGCTCGCCGATCTCCTGGCCGACGAGTTCACGGTCATCACTTACGACCGGCGTGGGAACGGCCGGAGTCCGGCTCCGGCAGGGTGGACGACGACGTCGGCCGTGGAGCAGGCCGATGATGCGGCGGCCCTGGTCGATTCGTTGGCGGTCGGCCCGCTGGCGGTCTTCGGAACGAGCAGCGGCGGGAACTTCGCGCTCTGGATGTTGACCCGCCACCCCGCGATGGTGCGCGGTGCCGTCCTGCACGAACCAGGGGTGTACGCGGTCCTCGACGACTTCGACGCGGTCCGAGCCCCACTGCAAGGAGTCGTCCGGCAGTCGATGGCCGAAGGCGGACATCACTTGGCGGTGGAGCGGTTCTGGCAATACATCTGCGGAGACGACGCGTGGACACAGCTTTCCCCCGCACTCCGGGAACGGATCTGTGCCAGCGCCAGGACTCTCTTCGACGTCGAGCTCGGCACCTATGAGAGGTCCATGCCGGATGACCAGGCGCTAGCCGCCATCGCCGTCCCCGTGCTGCTGGTCGTGAGCGCGGACAGCCACGACTTCTTCGCCGAGGTCGCCGGGCGGCTCAGCAAGCGACTCGGCGCAGATGTAGTGACCACGCCGGGCGCGCACGGGGCCTACCACGACCGCCCCAGGGAACTCGCCGAGACGATACGGCCGTTCCTGCGCGAAGTCAGTCGGTCGTGAACGGCAGGCCGACGAGTAGGTGCGTCGGCGTGTCACGACGTGAGTCACGACCCCTCGTTTTGCAGGGATTCGTTCCTATCAGGCGCATAGCAAGCGCATTTGGGCCACGCCGGGCCAGGCGAGGCCAGGGCGGGCCAGCATTCCAGTTGCCTGCAGGGGTTGCGCAGCCCGCCGGCGGGCGATCCACCCGTAGCCGAGCGGGTCCGCGCGGGGGCGGTTTCAGGGCGCCTGTGCCACGAGAACGTGCCACGGCAGGCCCCGTGGCACACGACTGCCGCAGCCGGCGCTTGACGCGAGGCACGATGGCCGCGTGGCGGGGCTACTCTCCCGCCGCCAGGCCCCCGGGCATCTGCGACGTCGCGGGGGGCCGTTTGACGTGGAGCCACAAAGGCCCGGCGCGGGTCGAACGCTCGCGGCCGCCGAGTGCTAGATGGCTCTTTCGGCCCTGGCCGCCGCTCCGGCTGTTACCGTCGACAACCCTTTCGCGGGATTGCCGGGAAACGACGTCACCCACTTGGGCGGCTGGAATCCTCCGCCGTCCCACCGCCCTAGGGGCCGCCGAGCATCAGTCTGTCCGAACGCAGGCCACGCGCCAGTCAGGCCACAGGCCACCGCGCCGACCGCCAACACTACGGCGGCATCACGCCTCCGGAATCGCCAAAACTCAGGTAGCCGCTTTCCTTCGGCGAGCGGCTTCGGCGCTCGTGGACACACATGGGAGATTAACCCGGAGCCGTACGGCTAACGCGGCACAACGACGGAGAGCCGCATGGTGCTTGTCTCCCCTTCTTGTCTCCGGGACGGCACTCACGCCATCCCGCGAGCGGGCGGACTCTATGTCAAGGAGCGAGCCGGGTTCGCATCAACCGGCGCCACGCACTAGTAGAAGGTTCTCAGCAGCCATTTTCGTTACTACCAGGCGCACTCGTCGGGGCCCCAGAGACACAACGAGGGAGCCGGTTAGGGCTCCCTCGTCGACTGGGCTTCTGGGCTTCTTGTTAGCCCGGAGCCAACGGCTCCGGGAAGAGCGGTCCCGGGCGTGGTGCGCCGCGACTGCGGTCGAATCAGCGGCAGTGGGCCTGGATGTTGCCCGTCCTGATGGGTATTCCGTCGAGTCCGTGCCGGCGTTTGTGAAGTAGTCGCCGGAGCATGTTCTCCCCCTGTTGATGTCGAGACGCGCCTCTTTGACGTCTCCTGCGGCGATCATAGGGCTTCGGCTCGGGCACTGCGTTCGACAACCGCCGCTACACCTAGGTGGGGAACTCGTCGAACTGGGGCAGGTCGTCGGTGATCTCGAACCACGGCGCCTTGCGGCTGACCCAGATGTGCGCCGTCGGGCGGATGCTCGGCGCGTCGACCAGCGAGCCCATTGCGACGTGGACGTACTCGCCGTCTCTGACGACCGAGAACAGCAGTGAGCCGCACGACGCACACCGCGTGTCGTTCCCGTCCTCCTCGCCGACGACGAGCAGGGCCTCGGCTCCGTCGGTGATCTCGACCTGCTCCCGCCTGATGCCGGCGATCGGCTTGAACGCAGCGCCTGTCGCGGCCCGGCAGGATGCGCAGTGGCAGTTCAGTGCGTACTCGAATGCATCCGGGACGCGATAGCGCACCGTGCCGCAGTCGCACTTGCCCTTGAGATAGTCCATCCACGCCGAATCTACGTTGTCTCTGGTCGATGGCGGGCCACTTTGAAAACGATCGGACACCTCGGGATCGAGCAGGTCATTCGCAGACGCAGCCTCGCCAGCGCAGTGACTCAGGCCTCGCGCGGCTGGTGCCTGCGCCACGTGGCCGCCGCGAGCAACCCGAGCACCAGCGTGGGCACGATCGTCAGGAACCGGTAGACGAGCACGGCTGCCACGACCTCGGCCTGGCCGCCACCGAAGCCGACGAGCAGTGATGTCAGTCCCAGCTCGACGATGCCCAGGCCGCCCGGGGTGATCGGGAGCGAGCCGAGCACCCGAATCACCGACCACGCGGCGAACGCCTCGATCCAGGTCACCTCCGATGCGGGCACGTCGAGCACCCGCAGCGACACGAGCAGCACGGCGAAGACGCTGAGATGGCCTGCGAGCGTCGCCAGCGTGAGCACGTGCCAGCGGCGTCGCAGCAAGCCGATCGTCTCTTCCCTGAAGCGGACGAACGACTCGCCCGTCCAGATCACGGGGTCGCGCCGGATGACGCGCTTCAGCCACGAGACTGCGCGTGCCGCGAAGTCGCCTACCGCCTGCGCGAGCTGGGCGCTCCAAAGAGCCACGACGAGTCCAGCGATGACGGCGCCGAGCACGGCGGAACCGACGAGGGCCATTGTCCGCAGCAGCGGGTTGTCGCCTCCTTCCATCGTCAGTAGGCCGAGAGCGACGGGCGGGAAGCCGAAGATGATGAGTTGATTCCAGACCCCCGTAACGGTCACGGCAAGCGCAACAGGCCGCCCGCTGAAACCCCAGCCGCGGAGCATCGCGAAGGACACGGCCATGCCGGGCGCCGCGCCTCCTGGAGCAACGTAGGTCGACGCGGTCGATGCCTGCGTGACGACGAAGGCCTGTCGAAAGCGGAGGCCCGGAAGCGCAGCCTGCCAAGGCGGCGCATAGGTGAGGAGGTTCACGACGGAGGCCACGGCCAGCGCAAGCAACCCCTTCCAGGTCAGCGTCTTGACCACGCCCCACACGTCGCGGTAGTCGGCGATGCGCGGCAGGACGAAGAAGAAGGTCCCCACGATCACGGCCACCGCGATCCCGCCGCCGATCAGCTGCCGGCGGCGCGAGCGGACGGGTGACGCCTTGGTCGGGATCTCGAGCGGCGGCGTGTCGTTCGCCATCGTCGCGGACGCTACGTCATACGATCCCGAGCGTGCAGCTGTCGGCGCGCACGGTCACGCTCGAGCTCGCGGAGACGTTCGTCATCGCTCGCGAGTCATCCGACACCGTCGACCTCGTTGAGGTCGAGGTCACGCACGACGGCCTCGTCGGCTACGGCGAGGCGGCGCCGATCGACCGCTACGGCGAGACCACTGCCTCGGCCACGGCCTGGCTCGAGCAAGCTGGCGCAGCGCTGGGCGACGACCCGTGGCGCTCGAAGAGATCCAGACGCGGCTGCCCGCGGGCGAGCATGCAGCGCGCGGCGCGGTCGATGCCGCGCTGCACGACCTGTGCGCGAAAGAGGCCGCGTTCCGCTCTACCGCCTGCTCGGGCTTCGCCTCCGGCCCGCCGACGTCGTGGACGATCTGGCTCGGCGATCCCGACGACATGGCACGCAGAGCCGAGGCCTCGCGGTCGCTTCCGCCGGCTGAAGCTCAAGCTCGGCGGCCGGGACGGCCTGGACGTCGAGCGAGTACGCGCGGTTCGATCGGTCACCGACGTGCCGCTGCAGGTGGACGTGAACGAGGCCTGGTCGCTCGACGAGGCGCGGACGCCCTCCCGCAGCTCGCGCGCTCGGCGTCGAGTACTGCGAGCAGCCGCTGCCGCGGGCGACCCCGGCGGGCCGAGCTACAGCGCCGTCGCCGATCCCCATCTACGTCGACGAGGACTGCCACACGCTCATGCGACGTCGCGCGCTGCGCCGAGCGCGCGCATGGGATCAACATCAAGCTCGCGAAGTCCGGCGGCGTGCGTGAGGCGCTGCGCATGGCCGCCGCTGCCCGGGCGCTCGGGCTCGGCGTCATGCTCGGGTGCATGGTGGAGTCGGGGCTCGGCATCGCGCCGGGCGCGCACATCGCCTCGCTCTGCGATCACGTCGACCTGGACGGCAACCTCCTGCTGCGCGACGATCCGTGGCCGGGCGTCGCTTCGTGGACGGCGTCCAGACTCCTCGGACCTGCCCGGCCTGGGTGTCACCCGGCGTGAATGAAGCGCTCCTCGCCGGCCTCGCGCGACTACGGCACCCACGCCGTACGGAAGTGGCGAGGAGCCCACTGGCGGCTGATCGCGCTCGTCGACCTCGGCATCGGACGCGGACGCGAGCGGCGCTCGCCGCCGCGGACGCAGACGCCTGGCGTGGCTGCGCAACCGCTCGCGGCTGCGCGCAATCTCGAAGCGGACATCGAGGACGCGTCCGGCGCCGCGGAGCCAGGACGGGCACGCGCTCCATGCGCGGCAGCCGGCTCGGAACGGCGGGCGACAAGGGCGTCGTCGGCGACTCGTCGAATCCCTCGCCGACGACCCAGTGGCCGGACGGCGGCTGGAACTGCGACATCCGCCCGACACGCGACGCACTCGTCGTTCAATGAGACCTGCGGGCGCGTTCTCGGCCTGGCGGACGTTCGGTGAGCGCGCCGCGACGGCTCGCAGAGTGGACTTCTTGCTCCGCCATCACGTCGTGTTGCTCGGACCGCACGCGCGAGCGTCGTCGCGCATCCGAAATTCGTCAGCTCCGCTACCCGTCCGTACTGGCACTACGACCTGCTCGCGGGCCTGACGGACGCTGCGGCCGCGGCGGGCTCGACGACCCAAGGCGACGGACGCGCTCGACCTGCTCGAGTCGAAGCGGCTCCCGGACGGCACCGTGGCGGTGCGAAGGACGCTGGTGGAAGTACCGCCGGGCCGGAAGCAACGTCGAGGTCGGTCGACTGGGGAACTGGCCGGGGACGATCTGCTGACCGAGCGCGCGGGCGCAGGTCCTTTCGGCCGCAGGCGGACGCCTGAGCGGTACCGTGATCCTCGCCGAGGGCTCTCGGCGACCCGCACTACGGCAAGACGGCGCGCGGGATCCTCGCTACTCGCCGCACCCGACCGTGGCCGTCGCTCGACTCGACGCGGGCGGGGGAGACGATGAACGGCGTCCCGTCGTCGGCACGATCGACGAGGCGCTCGGCCTTCGCCCGACGACGGCCGTCGTCGGCGTCGCGACCGCAGGGCGGCCGCTTTCCACCGGCCTGGCGTGCGCTGCTGCAGGAGTGCATCGGAGCCGGCCTGGACATCGAGAGCGGGCTGCACGAGTTCCTCGGCGACGACGGCGAGCTGGCCGACCTCGCGCCGTCGCCACGGCGTCGAGCTCCGCGACCTGCGCCGTCCGCCCGACGACCTCAACGTGCCCACCGGCGCGAACCTCGAGCTCGACGCGAAGATCGTCCTCACGGTCGGCTCGGACTGCGCCATCGGCAAGAAGACCGTCGCCGTGGAGCTCGATCGCGAGGCACGGGAGCGCGGCCTGCCGTCCGTCTTCTGCCCGACGGGCCAGACGGGCATCGCCATCGCCGGCTGGGGCATCGCCGTGGACGCCGTCGTCGCAGACTTCCTCGCAGGAGCCGCCGAGCGCATCGTCGTCGAGGGCGCAGAGCGCGGCGGCAAACTGCTCATCGTCGAAGGCCAGGGCTCGCTCGTCCACCCGCTCTACTCGGGGGTCACGCTGGGGCTGATGCACGGCGCGGCGCCGCACGCCTTCGTCCTTTGTCACCAGGCAGGAGCGACCGAGATCGAGGGCTGTCCGGGTCATGCCGATCCCACCGCTCGGGGAGCTCGTCGAGCTGCACGAGGGCGCTCGCTTCCGGCGCGGAAGGCCAAGGTAGTCGCCATCGCCCTCAACACCGCGCAACTGGACGAGCAGGCGGCACGCCAAGCCATCGCGGACGTCGAATCCGAGACGGGCCTGCCTTCCGACGACCCTGTGCGCTTCGGCGCCGCTAGGCTTCTCGACGCGGTGCTGGTCGCCGTAGGGGAGAAATGACCGACCTCGTCAAGCTGACACGCCGAGTCGCGATTCTGTGCGCCTGCGCGGCTGCGCTCGCGTCCGCGCCCGCCGACGCCGCTCCGCGCTTCGGCATCGCGGAGGACGCGACGAAGTACTCGGAGGACGGAGGCCTTGGTTCTGACTCGCGCATGAAGTCGCTGAGGATGACGAGAACCGGATCGCCGTCCGCTGGAACCCGCTCGAGCCGACGGAGATCCTCGAGAAGAAGTTCCTCGACCGCGCAGTCCCGGTGGCCGAGGGTTCGGGCATCCGCCTCGTCTTCGACGTCTTCGCCATCGACCCGCTCGCCTTCGGGCTCGATACCGAGGCACGGGCCACGCTCTTCGGCGCGTACCTGCAGAAACTCGCCCGTACGTACCCGGAGGTGACGGACTTCATCGTCGCCAACGAGCCGAACGAGGCGTTCTTCTGGCGGCCGCAGTTCGGGCCTGGGGGAGAGCAGGCATCGGCCGCCGACTTCCTGCGCGTGCTCACGCACTCCTACGACGCGCTGAAGGCCGTCAACCCGGACATCCGGGTCGATCGCGGCGGGACTCTCCGGGGAGGGGAACGACCGCACGTCGACGTCGCCGGTTCGCTTCCTCGACGCTCTCGGCGACGCGTACCGCAAGAGCGGACGGAGCGCCCCGGTGATGGACGCGCTCGGCTTCCACGTCTATCCGCAGCGAAACAACCATCCGCCGTCGCGGCGCTACGCCTGGCCGAACGCCGGCGGCGCCGATTTGGCCCGGATCAAACAGGCCGCGTGGGATGCCTTCAACGGCACCGGGCAGCCGACGTTCCCGGAAGGTCCTGCCAAGCCCAACGGGGACGATCTCGGGCTCGTGATCGGGGAGTTCGGCTGGCAGGTGGACATCGGGCCGGGCTTGGCCGAGCGCTACAACGGCAAGGAGAACGTGCCCACGATCACGGAGGCCGAGCAGGCGGAGTACTACTCGGAACTGATCGGGATGCTCGGCTGCGATCCCGCGGTGACGGACGCCTTGCTGCTGCATCTCGTCGACGACCCCGATCTCGGCCGGTTCCAGACCGGGCTGCTCCGTCTCGACCTCAGCGAGCGCCCGTCGTACGCGGCCGTGCGCAAGGCGATCGCGGCGGCCCGGAGCTGCACGACCCAGACCAGCTGGTCGCACGCAACCGGCGTCGTCGGGGCGAAGGCAATCTTCGAGGCGCGCGACCATCCGGCACGAAAGGCCATCTTCGGAATCTCGACGAAGGCGGCCGAGGAGGCGCGTGCGAAGGCCGGCATGTTCCGCGTCGGAGGACGCTACGCCAAGCCGGGCACGGGCGAGGTGGCGCGATCGTTGTCGAGGGCGACCCGTGACAGCGACGCGGTCATGACGACCACGAAGCTCGTGAAGGCGGGCCACAAGCCGCGGCTCGAGTTCCGCGGCCAGGTCGCGCCCGGCTACTACGTCTACGGCCTCCGGCTCACGGCCACCATGAACCGGGATCGCTCGAAGACCTTTGTCAGCAAGGTCTTCCGCGTCGGCTAACTGGCCTTGACACGAACACGTGTTCGCTCTACTATGGCGAACACATGTTCGCAAAGATACTCCTAGTCGCGTTCGTCTTGGCGCTGGTCGTTGCCGTCACCGCCCGAACGTCCGACAGCGCGGGGCCCGAGGAGCGCTACGTCGTCAAGCGGTACGACACGCTGTGGTCGATCGCGACGACGCACTACGCGGGCGATCCGCGCGATGCGGTGTGGCAGATCCAGGAGCGAAACCGCCTGTCCGGTTCCGCGATCGCGCCGGGCCAGGTGCTCCAGCTGCCGTAAGTCCGATTAGACCGACGCCGGCTCGAGCACGCGCTCGAGGAAGTCCGCGACGCGCGGGTAGGCGTCGAGGCGGTTCTTCAGCTTCTGGAGCCCGTGGCCTTCGTCGTCGTAGACGAGCAGCTCGCTCGGCACGCCGCGCCGTTCGAGCTCCGCGTGGAGTTGCTGTGCCTCCGAAAGCGGCACCCGCGGGTCATTCGCACCGTGGACGATGAAGAGCGGCACGCGGATCCGGCCCGCGTGCGTGATCGGTGAGGCCTGCTCGAGGAACTCGCGGTCGGTCGCCAGGTATCCGTATTCCCGCTCGCGGAACGCGCGCCGCCACACGGAGGTGTTCTCGAGGAACGTGACGAGGCTAGACATGCCGACGATGTCGACGCCCGCAGCGAACAGCTCGGGATGGAAAGCGAGTCCCGCCAGCACCATATAGCCGCCATAGGAGCCGCCCGCGAGCGCGATCCGGGACGCGTCGGCCGTGTCGCCCGCTGCGAGCCAGTCGTGGAGCGACGCGAGGTCGCGCACCGAGTCGAGCCGCCGATGGCGGTCGTCGAGGTGCTCGTAACGCTTGCCGTACCCGGTGGAGCCGCGCACGTTCGGCACCGCAATCGCGAACCCGCGCGAGACCCAATACGCATGCACTGGACTCCAGATCGGCCGGGCCTGGGCCTCGGGCCCGCCGTGGATGCTGACGATCACGGGCACCGGATCGGGACGGTCGAGCCGGTAGAGGAAGACCGGGATCGACTCGTCGTCGAACGAGCGGAAGCGATGCAGCTCTGGTTCCGGCACCCACGCGAGCAGCTCCTCGTCCGCGCTGCGCGTAAGGCGCGACGTCTCGCCCGCCTCAGTGTCGTAGAGCCACACGTCCCCGGGCTCACGCAGTGATGTGAAGTGGTAGGCGAGGAAGCGGCCGTCGCGGGAGAAGACGAACGGCTGCGCGACACCGCGCCCCGGCAGCGGCACGCGCGAGCGGAGCTCGAGCGTCTCCGGGTCACGCAGCTCGACACGGCTGTAGCCGTCCTCGTTCGCCTCGACGAGCAGATGCCGGCCGGATCGGTCGCCGTATGCGCAGAGATCCCATTCGTCCTCGAGCACATAGTCGAATCGGCCGGCCTCGAGGTCGTAGCGCGCGATCGCGGTCGTGTCACGCCCCGTGCTCGTCGCGAAGAGGAACGAGCGGGAGTGCGGGCGCCAGACAGGGCGTCGAACGCCGCCTCGTCGTCGTGCGGCGAGACGTGCACGACCTCGCCGTCTTCGACGCCGACCAGGTAGAGGTCGTTGTCGCCACTCCGGTCGGTGAGCTTCGACACCGCCAGCCAGCGCCCGTCGGGCGAAAATCCGGCCGTGTCGCACCAGCCTCCGAGCTCCGCCAGGAGGCGCGCCTCGCCGCCGAGGGGCTGCACGTAGACGTCGAAGTCGACGCCGTTCCGCCTGTTCGACGAGTAGCCGACGAGGCGGCCGTCGAACGACGTGCACTCGGAGCGATGGATCGACTCCGGATCGACCGCGAACGGCTGCGGCTCCATTCCGGGATCGAGCAGATGGAGCTGGCTTCGCTCGTTGCCTCCCTCGTCGATCGACAGCAGGATCCGGCCGCCGGCGCCGGGGACGTACTGCCCCGTGACCGGCTCGTCGAAGTCCGTCAGCTGGACGAGCTCGCCGCCGGCGCGTGGCACGCGGTACAGCTGCATCGTGCCCGCGCGGTTCGAGAGGAGGAGCACCGACTCGCCGTCGTCGGAGAATCCAGCGGGAAGAGCGACGCGAAGCTCGAGCAGTTCCCGCAGCGACAGCACCTGCGAAGCGTAGTTGGCACAACCGTGTCGCGAAACCGTCCGATCTGCCCGCGTAGGCTGGGGACGTGGACGCGCTTGCCGGCCTCAACCCCGAACAGCGACGCGCGGCGGAGGCGGTCCGTGGCCCGGTCTGCATCCTCGCCGGCGCCGGCTCTGGCAAGACGACGACGATCACGCATCGGATCGCGCATCAGGTCGGGACCGAAGCGTTTCGCCCCGACGAGATCCTCGCGGTCACCTTCACCGACAAGGCCGCCGGAGAGCTTCGCTCCCGGCTGGAGCGGCTCGGGGCGCCCGGCGTCACCGCGCGCACCTTCCACGCTGCCGCGCTCGCGCAGCTGCACCGCTTCGCCCCGGAGCGCGTTGGCAAGCTCGTCGCGTCGAAGGCGTTGCCGCTGCGCCACCTCGCGCGGTCGCTCCCGGCGCCTACCGGTTCCGTCCGCTCGCCGACCTCGCCACGGAGATCGAGTGGGCCAAGAACCGCCGCATCCCGCCGGAGCGCTATCGCAGAGAGCTCGGCGACCACCAGCCGCCGCTCCCGGCCGACCTCATGCACCGGATCTACGCTCCGCTACGAAGAGGGCAAGCGCGCGAAGGGGCTCATCGACTTCGAGGACCTGCTCGAGCTGGCGATCCGCACCTACGAGGAAGACGATCGAGCGCTGGCGCTCTTTCGCGAGCGCTACCGGGCCTTCACGGTCGACGAGTACCAGGACGTCAACCTGCTCCAGCAGACCCTCCTCGACCTCTGGCTCGGCGCTCGCGACGATCTCTGCGTCGTCGGCGACGACTACCAGTCGATCTACGCCTTCACCGGTGCATCGCCGGAGCACCTGCTGGGGATGCCGTCGCGGTTCCCGAACGCAACGGTCGTCCGGCTGGAGGCGAACTACCGCTCGACGCCCCAGGTGCTGGAGCTCGCCAACCGCCTGGTGCCCAGGCTCGGCGGCGCCGAGAAGACGCTGCGCGCGACGCGACCGGACGGGCCCGAGCCCGAGCTCGCGCAGGCGTCGGACGAGGGCGCCTTCGTCGTCGAGCGAATCCGTGAGCTCGAGAGTGCCGCTCGAGGAAGTCGCGGTTCTCTGCCGCACGAACGCGCGCCTGACCGACTTCGAGGCCGCGCTGGCGGCCGCGGGCATCCCGTATCAGGGCTCGTCGTTCCTCGCCCGCGACGCTGCGCGGTTCGTACTGCGGAAGCTCGACTCTCCGGCTGACATCCGGCGGCGCGCACTCGATGCGGGCTGGCAGGAGAGCGAACAGAACGGCCTCGGCGAGCGCGAGCTCGTGCGGCAGCGTGACCTCGGACGGCTCGTCGCGCTCGCGGAGGAGCTCGCGGAGCTCGACGGGCCCGCCTTCGTCGCGGAGCTGGAACGGCGCTTCGGTGATGGCGGCGAGTCACGCCGCGGAGTCCATCTGCTGACGCTGCACGGCGCGAAGGGGCTCGAGTTCGATGCCGTCTTCGTCGCGCACGTCGAGGGGCGGGAGCTACCCGCGCGGCAGGCGAAGACCGAGGCGGCGGTGACGGAGGAGCGGCGCCTCCTCTACGTCGGCCTCACCCGCGCGCGGCGGCACCTCTGGGTGACGTGGGCACAGCGCCCGTCGCCGTTCCTCGCGGAGCTCGGGGGCGCGAAGTCGGCGCGGTGCGCGCGGCGACAGAGCCCGAGCCTGGCGACCCGGTGTACGCGGCGCTCAAGCGCTGGCGCCTCGAGCGCGCGAAGGCGGACGGGGTGCCGGCATATGTCGTCTTCCACAACTCGACCCTCGCGGAGGTCGCGGCGCGTCGGCCGACGACGCTGAACGAGCTCGCATCCGTCCCCGGCATCGGCCCGACGAAGCTCGAGCGCTACGGCGAGGATGTCATGGCGGCAATCAGCGCGCCGTAGCACGCGCACGCACGCTTCTACAATCGGCCGGTGGACCTCGACCTTGTGTTCCTCGGCACGTCCGGCTCGATGCCGACGCCCCGCCGGGCGCCCACGGCGCTGCTCGTGCGCAGAGGGGGCGAGCGGTTGCTCTTCGACTGTGCCGAGGGCACGCAGCGACAGCTGCTCGTGTCCGCCGTCGGCCTGATCGAGCTGCGCGAGATCTTTCTCACGCACTACCACGCGGACCACTACCTCGGTCTGCCCGGGATGCTGAAGACGTTTGCGCTGCGCGGACGCGATCTGCCGATCACGATCTACGGGCCGGCAGGCCTCCGCGACCTGTTCAGCTCGCTACGGCGGATCTTCGGGCGGCTGACGTACGAGTACGAGCTGATCGAGCTGATGCCGGGTGACGTGCTCGCCCGCGACGGCTACGAGTTGCGCACGTTCGGTGTCGACCATGGTGTCTCGGCGGTCGGCTACGCGCTCGTCGAAGAAGAGCGGCCCGGCCGCTTCGACGTCGACTTCGCCGATGCGCTCGGCGTCCCGCCGGGGCCAGAGCGGGGAGCACTGCAAGCGGGAGAGGAGGTCAGCATCGCCGGCGGGCGAGTCGTGCATCCGCACGAGGTGCTGGGACCTCCGCGACCCGGGAGGAAGCTCGTGGTCGCGGGGGATACTGCGCCGTTTCACGGCGTGATCGAGGCGGCGGCGGCGGCCGACCTGCTCGTGCACGAGGCGACGTTCCTCGAGGACGAGCGAGAGCGCGCCCGCGAGACCTCGCACTCCACAGCCGCCGATGCGGCGGGCGTTGCTCGCGATGCCGGCGTCGAGCTTCTGGCGCTCACGCACCTGTCGAATCGCTACTCGGGTCGCGACGCGGCGGAGGAGGCCAGGGCCGTGTTTTCGGAGACGGTCGTGCCGAGGGACTTCGATATCATCGAGCTTCCCTTCAGAGAGCGAGGAACACCGCAACTGCTGAAGGGTGGAGCGATCCATCGTCGTGACGCTCCCGTCGAGGCAGTCCACGTCGGAGAGGAGCCGGGATCGTGAGCGACAAGGTGCAAGTAGCGCTGGCTGAGGACATCGCCGAGGCCGAGGAGATCCAGGCCATCCTCGAGGCGGCCGGCATCGAGTCGGTCCTCGAGACCGCCGTCGACCACCACCCGAGCGCGACCGAGGACGCCCCGCAGAAGGTGCTCGTCGGCGAGGCCTCCCTCGAGGCCGCACAGCACGCGATCGAGGCGATGACAGAAGCTGACGCCGACATCCCCGTGGACTGACCATCCGTCTCGCGCACGGCATCAAGTCCGTCGCCAAGCCGCTGCTCCCGGACGGCCCCGCCTTACGGCGACTGCCGCTCGGGCTCGGTCGCGGCCTCGTGATGGAGATCGACTTCGACCGGGACTCCCGCTACTGGCTCGGCATCTACGAACGGGAGCTCGCGGGCCACATTCGCGCTCTCAGCCCGCCCGGGGGCGCCTGTTTCGACCTCGGCTCGGCCTCGGGCTTCTACGCGCTTGTCTTCGCCGGTCGCGGCGCGAAGCGCGTGCTCGCCGTGGAAGTCGGATCCGTCGACCTGCGAGCGACTGCGCCGCAACGTCGCCGCGAATCCCGAGCTCGCTCCCGCGATCGAAGTCTCGGACAGCCGCATCGGCGGCGAGACGAGCGCGGCAGAAGGAACGGTGACCATCGACGAGCTCGCGTACCGTCCCGGCGGCTTCGTGCCGGATCTCGTGAAGATGGACGTGGAAGGGAACGAGGTCGCGGCGCTTCGCGGCGCGCAGCGACTGCTCTCTGAGCGCAAGCCGCACGTCATCATCGAGACCCACTCCGAAGACCTCGATGCCGGCTGCCGGTGGCTGCTCGAAGACCACGGCTACGCCGTCGAGACCGTCGAGCCGCGCTCCCTGGTGCCAGAGGTGCGGACGCTCGCGTTCAACCGCTGGTGCGTCGCCCGCGGCGACCCTCGCCCGTGATCGCGCCCGACTTCGGACGGCTCGCCGCGGAGTACGACCGCGTACGTCCGGTCGACGACAACTGGCGCGAGGTCTTCGAGCTCGTGGTACGCGAGGGCGACCTCCGCGGCAGGCGCGTGCTCGACTGCGGCTGCGGCACGGGTCGCTTGAGCCAGGCGCTCGCCGAGACCGCCGCCTCGAAGGTGTGGGGCGTCGACCCCGAGCCGGAGATGCTGCGTGTCGCCGCCGACAACGTGCCCGCCTCGGTCGGGCTGAAGCCGGGCCGGGCGGAGGACCTGCCGTTCCGCGACGGCTGGTTCGAGCGCGCCGTGATGTGGCTCGTGTGCCATCTCGTCGACAGGCCGCTCGCGTTTCGCGAGCTCCACCGCGTGCTCGGGCGCGAAAGCCGGCTCGTAGTCGTGACGTTCGACCCCGCGCACTTCGGCGATTTCTGGCTGAACCGGTACTTCCCGTCCATCGAGGATGATCGATCGCGCGCGCTTCCCCGACGCAGAAGAGCTCTGCGAGCAACTCGTCGACGCCGGCTTCGACGGAGTCGCCCTCATGCGGCAATCACAGCGGGCTGCGATCACGCGAGAGCACGCGATCGAGCGCATCCAGCAGCGTCACATCTCGACCTTCGATCTCCTGGAGCAGGACGAGCTCGAGCGAGGCACCATGAAGGCGATGCATGAATTGCCTCCGACCGTCGAATACCCGATCGAGTGGCTCATCGCAGTCGCCACAGCCTGATCGTCGTCGTCGCAGCGGCGCTCGCGATCGGCTTCGCCGCCGGTGGTGGCGCAGCCCGGCCGCCGAGCCGGTCGACGTCAGCGCGAACGTCACGTTCGTGAAGCGCGGGTTCGAGTTCAAGAAGCTCAGGCTGCTCATCACGCGCAACGGGAAGACATGGCGCTCCGGATCGCTCGGCACGACGTGGTTCCGCCCGCCGACGGTGCGCGTCCGGGACCTCGACCGGGACGGTGAGCTGGAGGTGCTTCTCGACACGTTTACCGGCGGCGCGCACTGCTGCCTGGAGTCGCGGTTCTTCCGCTACCTGCCGGACCGCGGGGCATATGCCGGCACGCTTCACAACTGGGGCAACGGCGGCTATCGGGCGAAGAACATCGACGGGCGGGACGGGGTCGAGCTCGTCTCGAATGACGATCGTTTCGCGTACGCCTTCACGGCCTTCGCGGCCTCGGCGTTCCCGCTCCAGATCTGGCACCTCGAGGAGGGCCGCCTGCTCGACGTCACGCGGAACTTCCCCGGCGAGGTGGAGCTGGACTCGAATGGACTCTGGCGCCTGTACGAGAAGGTCCGCGGTGAGCGCGCGGACGTGCGCGGCGTGCTCGCGGCATGGCTCGCCGACGAATGCCTGCTCGGGCGCGAGGAGCAGGGCTGGGCCAGGGTGGAGGCGATCCGCAAGCGCGGATTGCTCGGCCCCGACCCCGAACTGGCCGGCTGGCCGCAAGGCAGCTCCTACGTCCGGGAGTTGCGCGTCTTCCTCCGGAAGTTCGACTACATCGACTGAGAAACCAGCTGGCAATTTGTGAGTACGCCCGCCGCGATGCGATTGGCTGTCAAGACGGGGCGCGCCTAGCACGAACATCGAGCACCGCGAGCACGCCTGCAGCGACGACGAGCGGAATGAAGCGGGCGACCTCGGGCGCCGTCGCCGTTCCTGGCACGTCGCCGAGCCACTCCCAGCCCGCTGCCTGAAGCGGGCCCGTGAGTGTCACCCCAACGGCGTAGAAGGCGGACGCGAGCGCAAAGACCAAGGTAAGCCGCGGCCACACCGCGTAGGAGACGGCGAGCGGCACTGCGAGGAAGGGCAGCACGGCGATGAGAAAGCGCGGACCGGGGGAGTCGCCTCCGAAGGGGACGTCGTAGCCGGCGTTGTACACGACGAACGCGAGCGAGAGCCCACCGATCAGCACGGCCTCGCGCCGCCAGCCCTTGCGATACAGCGGCACGAGCGCCGCGAGCGCGCAGAGGACAACCGGCGTGACGACGATGAGGCCGCGCTCGCCGAAGAGCAGCCGGGCCGCCGTCTCGATGTCTGGCCACGCGATTCCGAAGAACCCGCGCTCGTTCGACGGGTTGCCGGCGATCGGCAGCGCGTCCTCATACGGGAAGTGCAGCGGCGAGCCGAACGCCCAGGTGTTGTAGAGGAGCAGCGGGCTGACACCGATAGCGACGCCTGCGACGAAGGCCGGGCCACGCCTCAGTCGGTCGCCGGCCGAGATCGCATACAGACCGAGCGCGAGAGCCGCGAGCGCGAGCGGGTACTCGACGGTCACCGCCGCGCCCGCCAGCGTTCCCGCAGCAAGCGCAGCCCAAGGCCCGCGACGCAGCCACAACACCGCAAAGGCGGAGAAGGCGAGCGCCGCCGCCGGAACATGGGCGAAGAGAAGTGTCGAGAACGGCAGGAACAGCGTGGCCAGTCCGAGCGTCACCGCCGCCGCCACGCCGTACCCCCGCGCGACCTCGTCTCCGAGCCGCGCCGCAAGAACGAGCGTGAAGGCGGCGGCGAGGGCGCACACGAGCGCGCCCAGCGCCCAGAGATCGACGTCGTCGCGGGGAACGCCGGTCACGCGAGCCACGGCGTCGAGCGCTCCCGTTCGATCGAGCAGGAAGTAGGGCCCGACGGCGAGCAGTGCGACGCCCGGTGCCTTCGCCGAGTAGTAGTGGCCATCGGAGAACGCGAGGTCGCCCGTCCCCGTGCGGTAGCTGTCGATGACGGGGGTGCCGTGCGAGAGCGCGCGCACGAGGGCGAGCTGGGCGGTCTGGTTCCAGCCGGGACCCTGAACGAGGCTCGCCATCGCCAACACGACGGCTACGACCGCGAGCGCACCGGCGCGTTGCACGGGCGTGACTGTACCGCCGTCATCCACCTGCGCTATGGTGCTTCCGGCACGCACCCCTTTAACCCGGTCCAGTGAGGCCGGAAAGGAGTCGAATGACGAACCCTGCGCAAGCGCCTGCGTTCGAGCGCGTACTGCTCGATGCGGAAGCGCTCGATCGAACTCTCCACCGCATCGCCCACGAGATCATCGAGGGCAATCCCGACCTCGACGCAGGTCGCTCTCGTCGGCATCCACACGCGCGGCGTCTCCGTCGCCCAGCGGCTGCGAACGCTGATCGAGCAGTTCGCGCGGCACGGAGGTCGCGCTGGGCACGCTCGACATCACCTTCTACCGCGACGACGTCCACGTCCGCGGCCGCGAGGCGCCGCTCCATCCCGCAGCCGGTCGTGCGCGCGACTCGCCTCGACTTCCCGCTCGAGGGAAGACCTGCATCCTCGTCGACGACGTCCTCTACACCGGCCGCACCATCCGTGCCGCCATCGAGGCGCTCTTCGACTACGGCCGCCCGGCGGCCGTGCGGCTCGCGGTCCTCTGTGATCGAGGACACCGCGAGCTCCCGATCCGACCCGACTACGTCGGCAAGAACCTGCCCACCTCGCGCACGGAGCGCGTCCAGGTTCAGCTCGTCGAGGTGGACGAGGTCGACCAGGTAGTGCTCGTCACCGCTCCCGAGGAGGAATCGCGACTGATGCCAGACATCACGGTCGTGCGCGACGATCTGCCGCCCAGGCAGATCGAGCGCCGGCATCTCATCTCCATCGCAGACCTCACCCGCGACGACGTCGAGCGGCTGCTCGGGACGGCGCGCAACTTCGAGAACGCCGTCGACCGCGAGGTGAAGAAGCTGCCGACCCTGCGCGGCCGTACGGTCGTCAACGTCTTCTACGAGTCTTCGACGCGCACCTCGTCGAGCTTCGAGCTCGCCGCCAAGCGGCTCTCGGCCGACGTGATGTCCATCAAGGCCGCGGGCTCGGCGGTGGACAAGGGCGAATCGCTGAAGGACACGGCGCTCACGCTCGACGCCTACGGCCCCGACGTCATCGTCATTCGCCATCCGCACATCGGCGCCCCGCAGCTGGTGGCACGCGTGACGGGCGCCACATCGTCAACGCCGGCGACGGCAAGCACCAGCACCCGACGCAGGCGCTGCTCGACCTCTACACGATCAAGCAGGAGCTGGGGCGGATCGAAGGGCTGCACGTGGCCATCGTCGGCGACGTGCTCCATTCGCGCGTGGCGCGGTCGAACATCCAGGCGCTGGTCTTGTGCGGCGCCTCGGTGACGCTGGTCGGGCCGCCGACGCTCATGCCGCGCGGCATCGAGGCGATGGGCTGCGCGATCTCCACCGACATCGCCACGATCAAGGAAGCGGACGTCGTCTATGTGCTCCGCATGCAGCAAGAGCGGATGCTCGAAGGCGCCAACTACGTGCCCAGCCTTCGCGAGTACACCGCCCGCTGGGGCGTAACGCCGAGCGCGTTCGACCGGGCCAGAAGATCATGCACCCGGGGCCGATGAACCGCGGTGTCGAGATCGACCCGCGCGTGGCCGACGCGGCCGACGCGCTGATCGAGACGCAGGTGCGGGCCGGCCTCGTCACCCGCATGGCGGTGCTCTACGACCTGCTCACCCACGGGCCGGTCGCCGTCGCTGCCGAGGTCGAGCTGGAGGTGGCGTCATGACGCTGCTCACCGTCAAGAACGCGCCGCTCGACAGCCTCGTCATCCGCGGTGCGCGCGTCGTCGACCCCGCTCGTGGCGTGGACGCCGCGCTCGACGTGCGCGTGGACGACGGCGTGATCGCCCAGCTCGGCACGGACGTGGAGGCGAACGGCCACCGCGTCGTGGATGCAGCCGGTCTCGTGCTTGCGCCTGCCTTCGTCGATCCGCACGTCCACCTGCGAACGCCCGGACGGGAGGACGAGGAATCGATCGCGTCTGGAACGCGCGCGGCCGCGGCAGGTGGCTTCTGCGCGATCATCGCCATGCCCAACACGGAGCCGATCGTCGACTCGGCGGCTGTCCTCGGGTCGCTCATCGAGCTGGCGCAGGCCGAGGCGGAGGTGCCGGTGGGCTTCCTGGCCGCGATCTCCAAGGGCTCAGAAGGCGGCGAGCTGCACGGAGATGGGAGAGCTCGGCGACGCCGGTGCCGCCGGCTTCACCGACGACGGCCGCCCTGTGGTCTCCTCTTCGCTCATGCGACGGGCGCTGCAGTACGGTGCCGTCGCGGACAAGACGATCGCCGTCCATTGCGAGGAGCCGACCCTCTCACGCTCGGGACAGATGCACGAGGGCGTCGTGTCGGCGGAGCTCGGCTTCACCGGCTACCCGTCGGTCGCCGAGAGCGTCATGGTCGGCCGGGACGTGGCGCTCGCCGCCTACGAAGCTCGCCCCCTCCACGTGCTGCACGTCTCGGCACGCGAGTCGGTAGAGGCCGTCCGCCGCGCTCAGTCAGACGGCGTCGCCGCCACCGCGGAAGTCACGCCTCACCATCTCGTGCTCACGGACGAGGCGCTGCGGTCGCTCGACCCGAACGTGAAAATGAATCCGCCGCTTCGTTCGGCCGACGATCGCCAGGCGCTGATCGAAGCCCTGCGTGACGGGACGATCTGCGCCGTCGCCACGGACCACGCGCCGCACGCCCGCCACGAGAAGGAGGTGCCGTTCGAGGAGGCGCCGTTCGGCGTCACGGGCCTCGAGACGGCGTTCTCCGCCCTCTACACCCACCTCGTGGAGCCGGGCATCCTGCCGCTCGTGACGCTGCTCGAGCGCATGTCGGCCGGGCCGGCCCGCGTCTACGGGCTCGAGCCGCCGCGCATCGAGGCCGGCGCCGAGGCAAACGTCGTCCTGCTCGACACCGACGCGTCGTGGCGCGTGACGGAAGACGGCTTCCACTCGCGCTCTGCGAACTCGTGGCTGCTCGGTCAGGAGCTGAAGGGCTCCGTGCGCATGACAGTTGCCGCGGGCCGCATCGTCCACAACGGATGACCGGACTACTGCTCGAGGACGGGGAACTCTTCCCCGGCGAGCCTGTGGGCGCGACCGGCGCGGCGCTCGGTGAAGCCGTCTTCGCGACCGCGATGACCGGCTACCAGGAGCTCGTCACCGACCCGAGCTACGCCGGACAGATCCTCTGCTTCACGGCGCCGATGGTAGGCAACTACGGCGTCGCGCCCGAACGCTCGGAGTCGGCTGCGCCACAGGTGAGCGCGGTCGTCATGCGCGAGGCCCGCGGCCCGGAGTGGACCGACTGGCTGGCAGAGCACGGCGTTGTCGGCCTGACGGGTGTGGATACGCGGGCGCTCGTGCTGCACCTGCGGGAGCACGGCGCAATGCGGGCCGGCATCGACGCAACGCTCGAGGAGATCAGCGCGCTGCCGTGCATGGCGGGCCAGGCGCTGGCCGGTGAGGTGTCGACCACCGAGCCGTATGCCGCCCACGCGCATGGGGACGTGCGCGTCGCCGTCGTCGACTACGGCTGCAAGCGCTCCATCGTCAGGCGCCTGGCGGCGGCCGGCGCGGCGGTCACCGTCTACCCGCACGACGTGGATGCGGACGAGCTGGCCGGTTACGACGGCGTGCTGCTCTCGAACGGTCCCGGCGATCCTGAGCCGCTTCGCGATGAGATAACGACGGTCAGCGACGTCCTCGGGCGGGTGCCGCTGCTCGGCATCTGCCTTGGCCACCAGCTCGTGGCGCTGGCCACGGGCCACGACACCTACAAGCTGCCCTTTGGCCATCGCGGCGCCAACCACCCCGTGCTCGAGCGGCAAACGGGGCGCGTGCTCGTCACGAGCCAGAACCACGGCTTTGCAGTCCGCGAGAGCGAGCAGCGCGTCGCGACGCACGTCTCGCTCTACGACGGCACCGTCGAGGGACTCGACTACCCGGAGCTCCGCGCCCGTTCGCTGCAGTTCCATCCCGAGGCGGGGCCGGGCCCACACGATGCTCACCCGCTGATCGAGTCCTGGGTGGAGGAGATCCGTGCCGCGGCGTAGCGACCTCGACTCCGTCTGCATCATCGGCTCGGGGCCAATCGTCATCGGCCAGGCGTGTGAGTTCGACTACGCCGGCTGCCAGGCGCTCAAGGTGCTGCGCGAGGATGGCTTCCGCACGATCGTCGTCAACTCGAACCCGGCCACGATCATGACCGACCCGGGCTTCGCCGACCGCACGTACATCGAGCCGCTCGACGCCGAAGCCGTGGCCGACGTGCTCGAGCGGGAGCAGCCGGATGCGCTGCTGTCCACGATGGGCGGCCAGACGGCGCTCAACCTCACGCGTGAGCTGCACGAGGCAGGCGTGCTGTCCGAGCTGGGCGTCGAGGTGATCGGCGCCGGCCTCGGCTCCATCCGCCGCGCTGAAGATCGCGAGCTCTTCCGCGACGCCGTACGCTCGGTCGGCCTGCGCGTGCCCGAGTCGCGGATCGTGACGTCGGTCGCCGAGCTCGACGCCGTTGCCCTGCCGGCCGTCGTCAGGCCGGCGTTCACGCTCGGTGGACACGGTGGAGGCTTCGCCTCGACGCAGGACGAGCTCCGGCTGCGCGTGGAGACCGGCCTGCGCGAGTCACCGATCGGGCAGGTGCTCGTCGAGGAGTCGGTCCGCGGCTGGGACGAGTTCGAGCTGGAGGTGGTGCGCGACGCGATCGACAACGTGGTCGTCGTCTGCTCGATCGAGAACCTCGATCCGATGGGCACCCACACGGGCGACTCGGTGACGGTGGCGCCGCAGATGACGCTCTCCGACGAGGCCTACCAGGAGCTGCGCGACGCCGCCGCCGCGGTCATCCGCGCCGTCGGTGTCGAGTGCGGAGGCTCGAACATCCAGTTCGCACGCGACCGCGAGAGCGGCGAGATCCGCGTCATCGAGATGAACCCGCGCGTGTCGCGCTCGTCCGCGCTGGCGTCCAAAGCCACGGGCTACCCGATCGCGAAAGTGGCGGCGAAGCTCGCCGTCGGCTACACGCTGGACGAGATCCCGAACGACCTCACGAGGACGACGCCCGCCAGCTTCGAGCCGACGCTCGACTACGTGGTCGTGAAGTTCCCGCGCTTTGCGTTCGAGAAGTTCCCCGGCGCCGATCGGACGCTCGGCACGCAGATGAAGTCGGTGGGGGAGACGATGGGCATCGGGCGGACGTTCGCCGAGGCGTTCGTGAAGGCGATGGAGAGCCGCGAGCTCGATCGTGGCGCCGTCACGCCTTGGCGCGACCTCGACGACCTGCCCGAGGGGCTCCACCCGTGGTTCGTGGCAGAGCTCGAGTCACTGCGGCTTCGGGAAGGCGAGCGTGTCTACCGTCGTGTCGACTCGGTGGCCGGCGAAGTGCGGGCGGCGTCGAACTACTACTACTCGACGGTCGGCGAGCGCGACGAGGCGTTGCCGGAGAAGAGCAAGCTGCGCGTCGTCGTGCTCGGCTCGGGGCCGAACCGCATCGGTCAGGGCATCGAGTTCGACTACTGCTGCGTGCACGCGGCCCAGGCGTTCCGCTCACTCGGTTACGAGGCGGTCATGGTCAACTGCAACCCGGAGACCGTTTCCACCGATTACGACACGTCCGACCGCCTGTACTTCGAGCCGCTGACGGAGGAGTACGTGCTCGCCGTGTGCGAGCGCGAGCAGCCGGACGGCGTCGTGATCCAGTTCGGCGGCCAGACGCCGCTGAAGCTCGCCCACGCGCTGGAAGACGCCGGCTATCCGATCCTCGGAACGCCCCACGAGGCCATCGACCTGGCCGAGGACCGCCTGCGCTTCGCGAACGTCCTCGCCGACCACGGCATTCGCTGCCCGGAGTGGGGGATCGCCGACGGCGCGGCGGGCGCCGTCGCGATCGCCGAGCGCATCGGCTATCCCGTCCTCGTGCGCCCCTCGTACGTGCTCGGCGGGAGGGCGATGCGCGTCTGCTACCGCCCGGAGCAGGTGCTCGAGGCGTTCGAGGCAGGCCCGCGCGGCCCGACGCTCGTAGACCGCTTCCTGGAGGGCGCCCTGGAGATCGACGTCGACGCGCTCTGCGACGGACGGGACACATACGTGGCGGCGGTGATGGAGCACGTCGAGGAGGCGGGCGTCCACTCGGGCGACTCGTCGTGCGCGTTGCCGGCGCCGTCGCTCGACGCAGAGCAGGACGCGGCCGTCGAGGAGCTCGTCTCTCGCCTCGCGCCGGCGCTGGGAGTGATCGGGCTCGTCAACGTCCAGCTGGCGCTCGTCGACGGGAAGATCTCGGTGCTGGAGGCGAACCCTCGCGCGTCCCGCACGGTGCCTTTCGCCAGCAAGGCGACAGGTGTCAATCTCGTCGAGTCGGCCTGCCGGTTGATGGCCGGCGCGGCGCTGGAGTCGCTCGCGCTCCCAACGCGCCGGCGCGCGGGCGATGTGTCCGTGAAGGCGGCGGTCTTGCCGTTCGCTCCGCTTCCCCGGCTCCGACCCCGTGCTCGGCCCGGAGATGCGCTCCACGGGCGAGGTGATGGCCACCGCCGACGACTTCCCCAGCGCCTTCGGCAAGGCGGAGCGAGCCGCGGGACGCCCCCTCCCGCCGTCAGGCACGGTGTTCGTCTCCGTGCGTGACGCGGACAAGCGCGCGATCGTCCCGATCGCCGCCACGCTGGCCGGGCTCGGCTTCCAGCTCGTGGCGACGGCGGGAACGGCCGCGGCCCTCGCCGATGCAGGCATCGACGTGGAGACGTTGCGGCGAAGGTCTCCGAGAGCTCCCGGCGATGACGCCACGGTCGTCGACCTCATCCGCCGCGGTCGCTGCGATCTCGTGATCAACACGCCGCAGGAGTCGGGCGCGGCACGTTCGGACGGCTACCTCATCCGCGAGGCGGCGCTCGCCGCCAGAGTTCCGTGCGTGACGACGGTCGCCGGCGCCGCCGCCTGCGTCCAGGCCATAGCCCACGCGCGCACCGAGCACCGCCCTCAGCCTCCAGGAGCGCCTTGCCGAGACGGCAACGGCTTAAACGGTGGGGGAACCCATGGTTCCCCCACGGACCCCCTCCTTTGCTGCGGCGCTCAGCAAGCGGGTGTGTGGGCTCTCACCGGGCAAAGCCCGGCTTCGCCCAGGATCACTCCGCTCGTACGCCATCAACGAAAGAGCCGAAATGCCCAGCAGGCAACGGCTTAGCGTCACCGGGCGCGAGAGCCTGGGGCCGTACACGCTGCTGCGCGTGGAGCGGGGCGAGCTCGATCCCGGCCGCCCCGGTCAGTTCTTCATGCTCGAGGCGCCCGGTCGCCTGCTCCCGCGTCCCATGAGCCTCTGCCTGGCGCCGCCCGCTGAGCTGGCCTTCCTCATCGAGCCGCTCGGAAAGGGAACGCGCGCGCTCTGCGCACTCGAGCCGGGATCCGCGATCCATGTCTTCGGGCCACTCGGCAACGGATTCGATCTCGGCGTCTCGCGCCCGCTGCTAGTGGGCGGAGGGGTCGGCATCGCGCCGCTCCCGTACCTATCGGAGGCGCTCGGCCAACCTCCGGCCGTGCTCGGCTTCCGCAGTCGGCATCACGCCGAAGCGGCGACGCTGCTACCGGGCGCCGAGATCGTGATCGACCCCGTGCTGGTGACGGAGATCATCCCACCGGGCCACGACGTGCTCGCCTGCGGGCCCGAGCCGATGCTCCGCGCGATCGAGCGAATCGCGCCCGACGCGCAGCTTGCGTGGGAGGCGCCGATGGCCTGCGGCTACGGGGCGTGCTACGGCTGCGCGGTCGAGATCGACGGCAGTTTGAAGCGACTTTGCGTGGAGGGGCCCGTGCTTCGGCGCCGAAAGAGGGTCGAGCGTAAAACCGCAGAAGCCGACATCAGGATCTGATAAAAGGCTATGTCGCCCGTGTACTCCGAGGGAGGGAATCTTTGATGAGAACGAGACCGCTCGTGTTGACCTTTGCCATGCTGTGCGCGGCGCTGATCGCGGGCATCGGGGCTTCGGTCCCGTCTGCCGCGACGCTCCAGACCTACATCGTGGTTCTGAAGAGTGGCTCCGCCGGCACCTCGGCGCAGGCCGCCGCGATCGCAGACGTAACGCCGACGCACATCTATCAGCATGCGCTGAAGGGTTACGCAGCGCCGATGACTGCAGCGAAGGCGATGGCGATCTCGGGTCTGCCGAACGTCCGTTTCGTCGAGGCCGACAGCACCATGTCGATCTCGACCATCCAGAGCCCAGCGACGTGGGGACTGGACCGGATCGACCAGCACGACCTCCCGCTCAACGACCAGTACACGTACAGCGCGACGGGCGCCGGATTGAAGGCGTACATCATCGACACGGGCATGCGCCTGACGCACGTCGAATACGGCGGGCGCGCCATCAGCGGTTTCGATGCCATCGACGGTGGGCTTGCCAGTGACTGCCACGGGCACGGTACGCACGTCGGCGGCACGGTTGGTTCGACGACCTACGGTGTCGCAAAGCTCGTGACTCTCGTCGCCGTCCGCGTGCTCAATTGCCAGGGCAGCGGAACGAACGCCCAGGTCATCCAGGGCGTCGACTGGGTCACCGGTGACCACCTCGCAGGTCAGGCGGCCGTCGCCAACATGAGCCTGGGCGGAGGAGCAAGCCTCGCCCTCGATACCGCGATCCAGAACTCGATCAACGACGGCGTCAGCTACGTGGTCGCGGCCGGCAACTCGAGCGCGAACGCGTGCAACTACTCGCCCGCGCGACTCGCGGCCGCAGTGACGGTCGGCGCGACCGGTAGTACCGACGCTCGGGCGTCGTTCTCGAACTTCGGCAGCCTGCGTCGACGTGCTTTGCGCCGGGTGTGAACATCACGTCCTCGGTCAACGACTGCGACACATGCGTTCACGAACAGGATGGAGCGGCACGTCGATGGCGAGCCCGCACGCAGCGGGTGTCGCTGTGCTCCTCCTCTCCAGGCGAACCCGTCGCTGACGCCTGCGCAGGTCCAGTCGGCGATCGTGAACAACGCGACCACGGGCAAGGTCACGAACCCTGGCGCAGGCTCGCCGAACCGCCTGCTGTTCGTCGATGGCGGCGGCTCGCCGCATCCACCGCCACCCCCGCCACCGCCGCCACCGCCACCCCCGCCACCGCCTCCACCGCCGCCTCCTCCGCCACCGCCACCGCCGCCGGGAGTCTCGATCACGAGCTTCACGCCGACGAGCGGCCCGGTCAACACCTTCGTGACGATCAACGGCGCGGGCTTTATCGGACTACAGTCGGTGAAGTTCAACCTCACGAACGCGACCGTGGTGTTCCTGATCTCGTCGACGCGGATCCTCGCGAGAGTGCCTGCCGGCGCGACGACGGGGAAGATCTCCGTCACGACCGGCGCCGGGACGGCGACGAGCGCCAGCAACTTCACGGTCACGTAGCGCAATCGCAGCCGGAGGCTAGAGTGGCGCTTCGGTGCTGCTCAACGCCTCCGGCTGCCTCGACGGGCTGACCGCGCCGGAAACGGCGCGGCAGCTCGACGCCTTCGTCACGAAGACGGTCACGCCGCTGCCGCGCGAGGGAAACGCGCCCGTGCGGCTCGCCGAGACCGACGACGGCATGCTCAACTCGATCGGCCTCGCGAACCCCGGCCGTGACGCCTTTCTCGCCGAGGTGTTGCCCGCGCTTGCCGAGCTCGAAGTCCCCATCTGGGTGTCCGTGGGCGGCTTCTCGGCAGGCGAGTACGCGGAGACATGCGCGCAGCTGTCCGGACGAGACGGGGTGACAGCGATCGAGCTCAACCTCTCCTGCCCCAACGTCGACGAGGCTCCTGAGTCGGCCGCCGAGATCGTCTCGGCCTGCCGTGCGGAGACGACGCTGCCGCTCTACGCGAAGCTCTCACCCGCCGTGCCGGATGTTGGCGCGCTCGCCGGCGCGGTGGCGGCCGCCGGGGCAGACGGGCTCTCGCTCGTCAACACGATCCGCGGCCTGGCGCTCGACGACCGGCTGCAGCCGGTGCTGGGAACGGCGACGGGGGGCTACTCGGGCCCTGCTCTGAAGCCGATTGCGCTGGCCGCCGTGCACGCCGCTTTCAAGGCCACGGCGCTGCCCATCGTCGGGATGGGAGGCGTCGCGACCGGCCTCGACGCGCTCGAGCTGATCGCCGCAGGAGCCTCGGCCGTCGCGCTGGGAACGGTGCTCTTCACAGATCCGGATGCGCCTCGGAGGGTCCGCGCCGAGCTCACCGAGGAGCTTGCACTGCGCGGGTACTCGTCGTTGGCCGAGGCTCGCGGAGCCGCTCACCTCGCTCGCGACCGTGTCCAACGTCTGACCCAAAAAGCGCCTTGCCCCATCTCCGAGAGGACAGTGTTAGTATCGCCACCTCCCGATGGTTGCATCGAAGGTCGCCTCCCAAGCCCCGCGCCGCTCACTCGACCAGCGCATGGACGCTCTCCGGAGGGCCAACGACATCCGCGTGCAACGCGCGAAGCTCAAGAAGGACCTCAAGCTCGGCCGCGTCCGCTTCCAGGCCATCCTTCGCGACCCGCCTGACTACGTCTCCACCGCCAAGGTTCTCGACATGCTCATGGCTGTCCCGAAGTTCGGACAGGTGAAGGCCAAGCGCTATCTCAACCAGTGCAGGATCGCCGAATCCAAGACGATCGGCGGTCTGTCAGATCGGCAGCGGGCGGAGCTTGTCGGCCTCTTCGATCAGTAGGGCTCCGAACGGGAGCACCGGCGGGCGCCAACTGCCGGTGATCGTCATCACCGGGCCGTCCGGCGCCGGCAAGGGGACACTCATCCGCGCGCTCCTCGAGCGCATCTCCGAGCTCGAGCTGGCGATCTCGGCCACGACCAGGCTCCAGCGGAGCGGGGAGGAGGACGGCCGCGAGTACTACTTCCTCTCGGACGGCGAGTTCGCGACGCGCGTCGCCCGCGGCGACTTCCTCGAGCACGTGACGTACGTCTCCGGACAGCGCTACGGGACGTTGCGCTCCGAGGTGGAGCGAATCTCGGACGCAGGCCGGGTGGCGGTGCTCGAGCTGGAGACGGAAGGCGCGCTCAACGTCGCCGACGAGCTGCCGGCCGCGGTCACGATCTTCGTCACGGCTCCGGTGAGCGAGCTGGAGCGACGGCTGCGGGAGCGCGCGACCGAGAGCGCGGGGGAGATCGGCGAGCGGCTCGACCTCGCCGAGAGCCAGCTCAGGCAGGCCGACTCGTTCCACTACGTGGTGGCGAACGACGAGCTCGACCGCGCGGTCGAGGAGCTCGAGAACATCGTCCGCAGCCAGCTCGCCGCTACGGGTACCATGTCCGACTCATGATTTCGCCACGCATCGATGCCCTGCTCGACAACGTCGACTCACGCTACGCCCTGGTGATCGTCGCCGCCAAGCGGGCCCGCCAGATCAACAATTACCACCACCAGCTCGGCGAAGGCACCTTCGACGAGCTCCCGCCCCTCGTCGAGTCTCGCTCGAAGAACTACCTGACGATGGCTTTCGAGGAGATCGCCGAGGGCAAGATCGCGTACCAGTACGCGAAGAGCTAGACGCCCTCGGGCGCTGCGCTGACGGCACAATGTGGTCGTGGCGCGTGTGCTCCTCGGTGTCTCCGGTGGTATCGCCGCCTACAAGGCGTGCGAGCTTTGCCGACTCCTCGTTCGCGAGGGGCATGACGTCACGCCTCTGCTGACGCCCGAGGCGGAGACATTCGTCTCGGCGAAGACGTTCGAGGCGCTCGCGCGACAGGAGATGCCTCGTGACCTCTATCCGCACCTCGTCGAGGCCGATCTGCTCGTCATCGCGCCGCTGACGGCGAACACGCTCGCCAAGCTCGCTCACGGCCTTGCGGACAGCGTGCTCGCGCAGGCGGCACTGGCCTTCCGCGGCGCCGTGCTCGCGGCGCCGGCCATGAACGTTCGCATGTGGGAGCATCCGGCGACGCAGGCCAATGCGCGCGTGCTGGCCGAGCGCGGCATCGAGCTGATCGGGCCGGCGGAGGGCGAGCTGGCCGAGGGCGAGACGGGTCTCGGGCGCATGAGCGAGCCGGAGGAGATCTTCGACCGCTGCAACGTCCTGCTCGGCAAGGGCGGTCCGCTGGCGGGAAAGAGCGTGCTCGTCAGCGCCGGTGGCACGCGCGAGCCGCTCGACGCCGTGCGCTATCTCGGCAACCGCTCGTCGGGGCGTATGGGGGTCGCGCTGGCCGAGGAAGCCCGCCGACGTGGCGCGAAAGTGACACTTCTGGCGGCGAACCTCGCCGTGCGGCCGCCTTACGGTGTCGCGGTGGTCGAGACGTCGACCGCAGCGGAGCTGGCGCACGCAGCGTTCGCGCGACGGGAGTCGGACGTCGTCCTGATGGCGGCCGCGGTAGCCGACTACCGGCCCGCAGAAGCCATCGACGGCAAACGCTCGAAGGACGGCGACGCCTGGTCGCGTCGATCTCGAGCCGACGCAGGATGTGCTCGCGGAGCTGGGCCGCAGTCGTGCGAACGGGCAGCTGCTCGTCGGCTTTGCCGCAGACCACGGCGCGGAGGGGCTCGAGCGCGCACGCGCGAAGCTCGCCGCGAAGGCTGTCGACCTGATCGTCTTCAACGACGTCTCGCGAGACGACATCGGCTTCGATGCCGCGGAGAACGAGGTCGTGATGGTTCTTGCTGATCGCCGCGAGCATGTGATTCCAAAGGCACCTAAGTCTGCGATTGCCGCGGCGATTCTCGACGAGGTCGAACGCCTGCTGGCGTGAGCACGGCGTACGAGGACTACCAGGAAGGTTGGAGACGCCTGCGGAGCGGGCAGACCGCGCAGGCGACCGTGCCGCTCGAGAAGGCCCGCCGCGCCGAGCCGCGCAAGGCTTCGATCCGGGAGGCGCTCGGCATCGCGTACTTCCGCCTGCGGCGGTGGGAAGACGCGGAGGCGGAGTTTCGCGCCGTGCTCGAGATCTCGCCCGTCAACGACTACGCGCACTACGCGCTGGGGCGCTGCCTCGACAAGCAGGGGTGCGACGCCGAGGCACAGGGGCACTACAAGCTCGCCCGCTCGCTGCGACCGGGAGAGCGACGGTACGAGGCTCACGTTCGCGAAGACGCGTGAAGGCTGTCGTCCAGCGCGTGACGCGCGCGAGCGCCTCGCCGGGCGGTCAGATCGACGAGGGGCTCTGCATCCTGCTCGGAATCGCTCGTGACGACGACGAAGTAAATGCGCGCGCGCTGGTCGGAAAGATCGCGCGTCTGCGGATCTTCGAGAACGACGAGGGCAAGTTGCCGCCGCCTTCGGCGTCGACTCGACCGCTCGCTGCTGGACGTCGGAGGCGCCGCACTGGTCGTCAGCCAGTTCACGCTGATCGCTGACACCGGCAAGGGCAATCGCCCGAGCTTCACGGATGCCGCTCCGCCGGACGTCGCGGAGGCGCTGTACGGCGCATTCTGCGACGAGCTCGCGGCCCTCGGCGTCCAGGTCGAGCGGGGCGTCTTCGGCGCAAGGATGGCCGTCGAGCTCGTCAACGACGGCCCTGTCACGATCATCTTGGACATCAAATCGTGAACGAGGGGCTTTCCCGAACCGAAGCGGATCTCGTCTGGGAGGTCGTCTCTCTCGCCGGTCTCCGATTCGCTTTCGCTCCTCGACGCTCCGGCAGAGCGGCGGCAGACTCAGGGACTCCACCCTCCGGCGAGCTCGCGAACGCCCTAAGCCCTTCGCGCTCGACTGCGGCTAACGGTGTGGAGGCAAGAACGTATCCGTCTCGTAGCTGTGCAGCACCGCCGACGTGTGCAAGCCCGCGTGTGCGATCGGCGCTCCGATCGGGTTGAGCGTGAGCAGAGTCGGAGCACTCCAGATCACGTCACCCCTGAGCGGCTTCGTCATCTTGTCGGAGCGGAAGTCGCTGTACCCGGAGTGGTAGATCGCCGTCATCGCCAGCGAGGCACACAGAGCGACGATTCCGATCACGACCTTGCCCGCAAGACGTCTGTTGAGTCGAGTACCTGCAAACGCCGCGAAGACGACGAGGATCGGGAACACGGACAGGAGCAGCCCGTCTGTGACGCCGTACAGGATCCCCCGCCAGGCGAGCGCGCCAGCCAGTTCGAGGCCGTGCGGCCGAGCGGTCGCGTCCTCTGTTCGGACAACCATCGCGGCAAGGACAGCGCCTGCGGTCAACCCGAGCAGGAGTGCCGCGATCCAATGCCGCTTCGAGGCCGCGACGAGGTTGTACCCGGTCGATCGCGACCACAACGCGAACAGGCCGATGACTGCGAGGGCGTATAGCCCGTAGAAGAGATCGCGGTTGATCGCGAGCACGTCCGCGAGCACATACGGCACCGCGAATGCGAGAACAAACGCGGCTGCGAGCCATGCCCAGTGAACGGAGAGTCCGTGCCACACGCGCACTTCGACATGCGAAACACGTCCGAAAGCGTGCGTACTCATGGTGCACCTCCTTCACGTAGAACCTAGGCATCGCCTATCAGCGGGTCATCCGTAACCGTCGGCGACCCGGTTGCGGAATTGCCGCACCCCTAATCTCCGTAGTAAGCCGAACTGAGACGCGGAGGGTTTCCCGATGCAGGCTGCCCGATCCGCGGGGAAAGTGGCTGTGGCTCACATCGGAAGGTGATCCGTACGGCGGTCACACGCAACCGAGTCATGATGAGCGTGCGAAACGGACACCCGCGGACGGCGAAGCCTCTGCTCGGCCTTCGCAGACAACCGGGGCGTATCGCGCTCGCGGTCATGCGGATGCCGCGCCCCCTCTACCACGGAGGCTGCGGCTGGATGCTTGACCACACCTTCGTGCTGATCACGCACGTGGGCCGCAAGACCGGGAAACGTCGGGAGACGGTCGCGATGGCGCTGACCTACGACCCCGCAACGCGGGAGACGGTCGTCTGCTCTGCCTGGGGCCCGAACAGCGAATGGATCCGCAACCTCCGTGCCCATCCGGCGCTGCAGATTCAGGTCGGCCGCGAGTCGTACGTGCCCCAGCAGCGCTTCCTGTCCGAGGACGAGAGAGTTGCCGTCGCGCTCGAGTTCCAACGTCGGCACCCCCGGCGTTCGCGCCTTCTCGGCACCATCCTCGCCTGGGGTGACCTCAGCTCCGAAGCGGCTGTGCGGGAGTTCGTCCGCAGCCGCCCGTTCGTCTCGTTCCGCCCAGCGGACGACGACTCGCGCGAGAGCGCTCCTACATGAATTGAGTGCGATGTCCGAGCCACGTTCAGTGACGAACGTCCTCGACGTGTAGCCGCGCCCGTTCAGTAGCATCGCGCTGTGCGCGAGTTACGGGCAGGACTGTGGCACTGGCAGGCGCCTCATCCGGGCTGGGAGTCGAGCGAACCGTGGGACCAGAACGTTTCGTCCTACGCGATCGACGACGACGAACGCCTGCTGCTATTCGACCCGCTGGGCGTGCCGAGCGAGATCGAGGCGCTCGCGGCCGAGCGCGAGGCGTCGATCGTGCTCACCTGCCCGTGGCACGAGCGGGACACGCAGAGCCTCGTCGAGCGGCTCGGCGTACCGGTCTCACGCCGCTGCCCGACACTGCGCAGTACCTCATGGACACATACGGCATCACCGCCGAGCAGGCCGGCGACGGCAGTCCCGATCTCGTCTGGCTGCTCCGCGAGAAGAAAGGCGAGGCCCGCCCGTACGCGGCAGGTGACCGGCTGCCGTTCGGTGCCGACGTGTTCCCCGGGCACAAGCCGAACGACAAGGTGCTCTGGGTCGAGAGCCACCGTGCCGTGATCTCCGGCGACACGCTCGTCGACTTCGGCCGGGGTCTCGAGATCAACGAGAGGTGGCTTCGCCCCGGCGTGACGCGAGAGGAGATCGCCGAGGGGCTGCGCCCGCTGCTCGAGCTGCCGGTCGAGCACGTGCTTGCAACGCATGGCGGGCCGACCGACCGTGCCGCCCTCGAGCGTGCGCTCGCCTGAGCGACTGAATCAGTAGATCGGCGCGTATCGAAGAAGCGTCACGCCCGAATCGAAGGCTTCCGACCCGAGAAGTCGCAGCCGATTCTGTGCCTCGCCCTGCAAGGGGCGTACCCCTGAGCCCCATACCGCAGGATGAACCCAGAATCGGAGCTCGTCGACGAGCGTTGCCGCGAGCAGGGACCGAGCCAACTCGCCACAGCCGTACGTCAACAGGTCGGAAGGAAGCTCGGCCTTCAGCCTCGACACGGCATCGGTTGCGTCACCTTCGAGGAGCGTGGAGCTCCACTCGAGCGAGCCATGAAGCGTGCGTGACGCGACGTACTTCGGCTTCGGGTTGATCAGGCTTGCCCAGTTGTCCTGCAACGGCGACCAGTAAGCAGCAAGACCCTCGTACGTCTTGCGCCCAAGGAGCACCGCGCTCGCGTAAGTAGCTGCTCCTTGCCTGCACGATCGTGCTCACCTTCCGCGACGTACCAGTCGCCGACGTCGATCGCGCCATCGAGCGTCATCTGGGTGGAGACGATCAAGCGTCCCATCGAGCCGCCAGCCCTTCATTCGGAAGGCGGGTCCCGATTGCCGGCGAGGAAAACGGCAAGCCGGTCACCCAGCCCACCTTCGTCCCTTGACTGGCTACCCGCCAGCTGACGGTCGTAATCGTCGGCGTCGAAGTGGCCCAGTGATCGGGTGATGAGCCCGTTCTCGTTCAGAGCCCACTCCTCGTAGCCGCTGAACCGCACCGGACGGCCGGTGCCGCCGGGCCCCGTGTTCGTGCCGACGAACGTCCAGCGATAGACGGCGGATTGCGCATCGCCCTCGATCCCGTCCATGACCAGCTCCATGTCGGGAAAGCCGGTCATGAAACCCTGCGCCACTGCAGTGATCGCCTCGTGCCCGACCGCGGGCTCGCCGTCGTTCACCTCGAGCGAGCTGTCGGGCTCGTGGAGCGCAGCCACGCTCGCGGGATCACCGCCGTTCCAGGCCTCCGTGTAGCGCCGGCCGAGATCCT
The DNA here is from genome assembly GCA_963711315.1 of uncultured Actinomycetes bacterium. GTDB lineage: Bacteria > Actinomycetota > Thermoleophilia > Gaiellales > Gaiellaceae > PALSA-612. Next base: position 739,995 of record CAVQDQ010000002.1, on the reverse strand, counting down.
GGACGTCCATGGGTGCGATCCTAACGCGGTGCCCGTCGACGCATTTCTGCTCGCGCTCGGCGCGGCCGCACTGCATGCGGGCTGGAACATCCTCGTCGCCCGAGCGGAAGACGTACGGGCCGCAACGACCGTCGCGCTCGTCGTCGGGGTTGTCCTCTTCGCGCCCGTCGCCGCCCTGACCTGGGATGTGGATGCGGCCGCCGTCCCGTGGATCGTTGCGTCCGTCGTGCTCGAGCTCGCGTACTTCTTCCTGCTCACGACCGCGTACCGGAGCTCGGACGTCAGCCTCGTCTACCCGATCGCGCGCGGCGTGGCTCCCGTGCTCGTACTGCTGGGCGCTTCGATCGCCGGAGCGACGCTCGGTGTACTCCAGGCGCTCGGGGTCGTCCTCGTGGGCGTAGGTGTCCTGCTCGTGCGTGGCGCGAGGCGGCACGCTGACCGGCGGGGCGTCCTGCTTGCCCTCGCGATCGCCATGACGATCGCCGGCTACACGCTCGTGGACAACGAGGGCATCGAGCATGCGTCCGCCGTCGCCTATCTCGAGCTCGTCCTCGTGCCTGTTGCCGTCGCGGCGCTGGTCGCGCACGCGGTTACAGGTCGCCTCGCATCCGTCCGTCGGGAGCTGGGACCCGCGACGATCGTGGCCGGCCTGGCCTCGTTCTTGGCGTACGCTCTCGCGCTCGCCGCGCTGAAGCTCGCCTCGGCCGCGTCGGTGGCGGCCGTCAGGGAGACGAGCGTGCTGTTCGCCGTCGCACTGGGGGCAGTCGTGCTCCACGAGCGCGTGACGCCGTTGCGGGCGGTGGGTGCGGCGCTCGTCGTGACCGGTGTCGCGCTCGTGGCGACGGCCTAAAAAGGAACGCGCTCCTTGCTATCCTTGTGACACCTATTTTCACCGGTTCGGCGAAATGGGCGCGCGGCGCCCATTTTTCATGAAGGGCCAAGATATGGCGACGACGTACGACACCGAGAGACAGCTCCAGCGGGACATCTCCCGCCGGGTCGAGGCTGCGTTGCCCGGCGTCGAGGTGCTCGCCGTCGAGCTCCAGTCACCGTCCCGCTTCTGCGTCTACATCGACCATGCAGAGGGCGTCGACCACGGGCTCTGCGAGCGCGTGACGAATGTCATCCGCGACTACCTCGACCGCTACACCGTCGACGTGTCGTCGCCGGGCGTGGAGCGCCCGCTGCGCACGCCCGGCCACTTCCGAAGTGCTGTCGGCCGCAAGGTGGCAGTGCGCACCTCTCAGCCGGTCGACGGCCGCAAGTCGTTCCGCGGCGAGCTCGTCGCGGCCGGCCCGAAGACGCTCACGGTCGCAGCCGGACCGGATCCGATCGACATCCCCTACGACGCCGTTGTACGCGGCAATCTGATCGACGAGGTGAGGACGAAATGACGAGAGAGATCATCGAAGGCATCCAGACAATCGAGCGCGAGAAGGGCATAGAGAGCGGCACGCTGATCGAGGCGCTCGAGGACGCCCTGCTTGCCGCGTACAAGAAGACGCCCGGCGCCACGCGCCACGCGACGGTGGAGCTCGACCACGACACGGGAGATTTCCGCGTCTTCTCGATCGACCTCCCGAGCGACATCGAGGAGCGACTCGTGGAGGAGGCGCGCGAGCGCGCGATCCAGGCGCTCGAGCTGCAGGAGGAGGAGACGGGCGAGCGCTCACACGTGCTCGTCACCGACGACGACCTCAACATCGACCTGACGGACGTCCCCGAGAACGTCATCCAGCGCGAGGACGTCACGCCGGACGACTTCGGCCGCATTGCGGCGCAGACCGCGAAGCAGGTCATCCTCCAGCGGATCCGCGAGGCCGAGCGCGAGATGATGTACGACGAGTACATCGACCGCGTGAGCGAGGTCGTCACCGGCATCGTCCAGCAGGCAGGCGACCGCAACAACGTGCTCATCGACCTCGGCAAGGTGGAGGCGCTGCTGCCGCGCTCGGAGCAGGTGGACGGCGAGCGTTACGAGCAGGGCAGCCGCATCAAGGCAGTCATCACCGAGGTGCGGTCGGGGACGAAAGGCCCGCAGGTCATCCTCTCGCGCCGCGATCCGGAGCTGATCCGCACGCTCTTCGAGCTGGAAGTGCCCGAGATCGCCGACGGTCTCGTCGAGATCCGCGCGGTTGCCCGCGAGCCGGGCTACCGCTCGAAGATCGCGGTCGAGTCACACGTCCAGGGAGTAGACCCGGTCGGCGCCTGCGTCGGCCCCCGCGGCTCGCGTGTGCGCATGGTCGTGTCCGAGCTGCGCGGCGAGAAGATCGACATCATCCCGTGGAACACCGAGCCCGCGCGATTCGTCGCCAAGGCGCTGTCGCCGGCGCGCGTGCGCGAGGTCTACATCGACGACGACACGAAGGAAGCCACCGTCATCGTCCCCGACGACCAGCTGGCGCTCGCCATCGGCAAGGAGGGGCTGAACGCCCGTCTCGCCGCCCGTCTGTCGGGCTGGAAAGTCGACATCAAGTCCGACACCGAGTTCGCCCAGGAGGAGGCCGACGCGGCATTCGCCGGCCAGGACGACGGAGAGTCGGTTGGCCGCTGCACCGCCATTCTCTCCACGGGCAAGCGCTGCCCGAACACCGCCCTGCCCGGCTCGCGCTTCTGCGGCGTGGCAGCTCACCAGGAGCTCGCTACACGCGAGGCGGCGGGTGAGGACATCTCCGACCAGATCGTGCAGCCTGCCGCAGAGGCCGAGGACGTCGACGAGGCCGACGCCGGAGAGGAGTCGGAGGAAGCGGCGATCGAGGAAGGCCAGGAGGTCTTGCTCACCGTCGAAGACGGCGGCGCCGCTGAGGAGGACGGTCCGGCAGCCGCGTAGTTCGGCTCTAGACTGACAAGCCAATGGCTGACGACACCGGAGGGAACCGGCCGAACCGCCCGCTGCGCCCCAGACAGGGGGCACGAGGCGGCCGCGGTCGCAAGCGGCGCGTCGTCATCGACACTGCCGCCGGCCGGCCGCGTCCCGATTCGCGCCAGAGGCGCGACGCCCCGGTCGTCCGCGAGCCGAAGGCCCCTGCAGCCCCTCCGACGGGGCCGGTGACCGTCGCCTCAGGAGCGTCCGTCAAGGATCTCTCACAGGCGCTCGGCGTGCCGATGTCGGATCTGATCAAGATCCTCATGAACCTCGGCGTCATGCGCACGGCCACGCAGTCGCTCTCCGACGACGAGGTAGAGCTGATCTCCACGGAGCTGAAGCGGGAGATCACGATCAAGCACGCCGCCGACGAGGAGCTCGAGCCGGAGGACTACGAGGACGCGGAGGAAGACCTCGCCGATCGCCCGCCCGTCGTCACGATCATGGGGCACGTCGACCACGGCAAGACGACGCTGCTCGACGCGATCCGCGAGACCTCGGTGGTCGACACCGAGGCCGGGGGGATCACCCAGCACATCGGCGCCTACCAGGTCGAGACGGGCGGCCGCCGGATCACATTCCTCGACACGCCCGGCCACGAGGCGTTCACCGCCATGCGCGCCCGCGGCGCGAAGGCCACCGACATTGCGGTCCTCGTAGTCGCCGCCGACGACGGCGTCATGCCGCAGACGAAGGAATCGATCTCGCACGCCCGCGCCGCCGAGGTGCCGATCGTCGTGGCCGTGAACAAGGTCGACCTGCCCGACGCGAACCCCGACAAGGTCAAGAACGAGCTCGCGTCGGAGGGTCTGCAGCCCGAGGAGTGGGGCGGCACGACGCAGTTTTCCGAGGTCTCCGCGCGCGAGAAGCAGAACCTCGACGACCTACTCGAGAAGGTACTGCTCGTCGCGGACGCGGAGCTCGAGCTCAAGGCGAACCCGAAGGCCGAGGCCTCAGGTCCGATCGTCGAGTCGCGGCTAGACGTCGGCCGTGGCCCTGTCGCGACGATGCTCATCCACCGCGGCACGCTCAACGTCGGCGACGCAATCGTTGCTGGCGATGCCTGGGGGCGCGTACGCGCGCTCTACGACTTCCACGGCGAGAAGCTCAAGCACGCCGGGCCCGGCGACCCGGTCGAGATCGTCGGCTTCGACAAGCCGCCGCCCGCCGGCGAGCACGCGCGCGTCGTCGACAACGAGCGCCAGGCGCGCCAGCACGCACAGGCGCGCGGCGAGCGCCTACGCCGGGAGCAGCTCGCCCAGCGCGCGAAGCCGATCTCTCTCGACGTGCTCTTCGAGCGCGTTCAGGAAGGCGTCCAGGACCTCAACATCGTGCTCAAGGCGGACGTCGCCGGCTCGGTCGAGGCGGCGCTGTCCGAGCTCCAGAAGATCGAGCACCCCGAGGTGCGCGTGAGCGTCATCCACTCGGCGGCTGGCGGCATCACCGAGAACGATGTGATGCTCGCGTCTGCCTCCAGTGCGATGGTGGTCGGCTTCAACGTGCGGCCCAACCAGGAGGCCCGCGCGCTGGCCGAGCGCGAGGGAGTCGAGATCCGCACATACCGCGTCATTTACAACCTGACGGAGGACATCGAGCAGGCGCTCGTGGGCATGCTGAGGCCGGTCTCCGAGGAGGTCACGCTCGGCGAGGCCGAGGTGCGCGCCTTGATCAGGATCTCCCGCTACGGCACGATCGCCGGCTCTTACGTGACGACTGGCACGTTGCGGCGCGGGGCGAGCGTCCGCATCATCCGCGACGGCGCGATCGTCCACGAGACGACGATCGACTCGCTCAAGCGCTTCAAGGACGACGTGCGCGAGGTGGCCGAGGGCTTCGAGTGCGGTATCCACCTGGCCGGCTTCGACGACGTGAAGGAAGGCGACGTCCTCGAGGTCTTCGAGGTGCGCGAGGTGGAACGGACGGACCTCAGTGAGGTAGCGCCCGCTCCACCTGCAGCTCCCGCTGCTGCCGCTGACGAGTCCTAGCCTGTAGGCGCACGCCCATGGGCGCCGGCTACGTCGGAATCCTCGCGGTCGAGCTCCACTTTCCAGAAGCCGGCTCCCTCAAGGGGAAGCGGAAGCACGTCAAGTCGGCGAAGGCGCAGCTTCAGAACCGTTTCGGCGCGTCGGTGGCGGAGGTGGATCACCACGACCTCTGGCAGCGGGCAGGCCTGACCGTGGCGTGCGTGGCGCGCGGCCACAGGGAGCTCCAGGAGTTGCTGGACGACGCGGAGCGATATCTCGCGGGGCAGGATTGGGAGCTCGTGCGGACGGAGCGAGAGGTCGTGGTCATCGGTGAGTGACCGCATGCGCAAGGTGAATGAATTACTGCGCGAGGTGTTGTCCGAGGCCGTGCTCGAGCTCAAGGACCCGCGCATCGGCTTCGTCACGATCACCGGCGTCCGAACGGCTACGGATCTCCGCCAGGCGACGGTGTACGTCAGCGTGCTCGGATCCGATCGCAAGCGAGAGCGCTCGCTCGAGGGACTACAAGCGGCGCACGGCGTGCTACAGGCGCGGATCGGGCGCGAAGTGCGGCTGAAGCGGACGCCGACTCTGACGTTCGAGTACGACCCAACCGTCGAGGAGGGCGTGCGGATGTCAAAGTTGATCGATGAGCTCGCACCAGCAGATGAGTGACATCGGCGCTGTCGCCGCCGCCTTGCGCGACAACGACCGCTTTCTCCTCGTCACGCACGAGAACCCGGACGGCGACGCGCTCGGCTCGATCTTAGGCATGAAGCTCGCACTGGATGCGCTTGGCAAGGACTCGGTCATGTACCTGGGCGGCGAGACGGATGCGCCTACGGAGTACGGGTTCCTGCCGCTGGACGGCCTGGGCCGACAACTGCCAGACGACGGAGCGAAGCGGGTGCTCGTCGCGCTCGACTGCGCCAACGACCAGCGGATGGGGGAGGCGGCGACGCTGCTCGACAAGGTGCAACTCTCGCTCGATATCGACCATCACCACGACAACACGGAGTTCGCAAAGATCAACCTCGTCGTTCCCGACGCGTCGTCGACCGGTGAGATCGTCCGCGACATCCTCCGCGAGTTGAACGTCGAGCTGACGCCCGCGATCGCCGAGGCGCTCTACGTGGCGCTCGTCACCGACACAGGCCGCTTCCAGTACACGAACACCTCGCCGAAAGCCCTGAGGCTGGCTGCGGAGCTCGTGGAGGCCGGTGTTGACGTGCATCGTGTCTTCCAGGGCATCTACGAGTCGGTCGAGTTCGCCAAGCTCAAGCTGTTGGCGAGGGCTCTCGAGCGCGCGGAGATCTACGACGGCGGCCGGCTCGTAATCTCGCATCTCGAGCGGGAGGACTTCATCGACCTCGGCGTGGGGGAGGAGTACGCCGAGGGCATCATCGACTACCTGCGTGCCGTGGACGGCACCGACATGGCGGCGGTGATCCGCGAGCCGCCGGAGCCGCGGGACGCAAAGCGTCGCGTGAGCCTGCGCGCGTCGCACGACGAGCTCGACGTGTCGGCGATCGCCCGCGCACGCGGGGGTGGCGGACATCGTCAGGCCGCCGGCTTCTCGAGCGCCGAGTCGGTGGAGGAGATCGCGGCGTTCATCCAGGAGGAGTTCGCTCGTGCCTCCGCGCGCGCTTAGGCCGACGGGCCTCGTGCTGGTGGACAAGCCGCCGGGACCGTCGTCGTTCGCGATCGTCAAGCGGCTCCGCGACAGCACCGGAGCGCGGGCGGGCCATGCGGGAACGCTCGACCCCTTCGCGTCCGGGCTCCTGCTCGTGCTGCTCGGCTCGGCGACGCGGCTCGCGCAGTACCTCGTCGGGCTGGACAAGCGCTACGTGACGGATGTCGATCTCAGCTCCACAACCGCCACGGGTGACGTCGAAGGCGACCCGGAGGACGAGCACGAGGCCCCGACGCTCGAGGAGCTCCATCAGCGGCTGGAGCCGTTCAGCGGTGACGTGACGCTACGCGTGCCCGCCGCGTCCGCTGTGAAGGTCGCGGGCGAGCGCGCGTACAAGCGCTTTCGCGCGGGCGAGGACGTCGACATGCCCTATCGCACGTCGACGATCCACGAGCTCGAGCTGCATGGCTACGAGGACGGTGTGGCGACGCTCGAGCTCCTCGTCTCCTCGGGCACGTACGTGCGCGCGATCGCCGATGCGCTCGGGGGTCATTGCCGCTCGCTCCGCCGGACGGACGTCGGCCCGTTCTCCGTGGACGACACCGATGAAGAGCGGATCCTGAGCCCGGCCGAGGCGTTGCCGTTTCTGCCGGCAATCGACCTGTCCGCCGACGAGGCCGACGCGATACGGACGGGCCGCCGACGGCTCGAGCAGCCGGTTCGCGCAATGTGCGAAGGCGAGCTCGTCGCAGTTGACGGGACGGTGCTGCCGTGAAGGTCGTGCGGGATCCAGTGGAGCTCGATCTACGTCAGCGCGCCGTGGCGATCGGCGTCTTCGACGGCGTCCATCGCGGCCACCAACGCGTGCTCGAGGCGGTCGTGGACACCGGGCTCGTCCCCACCGCGATCACGTTCGATCCTCATCCACGCCTGGTGCTCGGCTACGGCGTAGAGCTGCTCTCCACGCTCGAGCGCCGCCTCGAGCTGTTCGCAGAGGCAGGGGTCGAGGAGGCGCTCGTCCTCGAGTTCACGCACGAGCTGCAACAGCAGGAGCCGGAGGAGTTCGCCCAGGGTGTGCTCCGGCGGATCGGCGTGGAGGTCGTTGCCGCCGGGAACGACTTCCGGTTCGGCCACCGTCGGCGCGGTGACCTCGCGTTCTTCGAGGAGCATGGGTTCTCCGTAATCCGCGTGCCGCCGATCGAGGGCGCCTCGTCAACGAGCATTCGCGACTTGTTGCACGAGGGAGACATCGCGGGCGCGGCGCAGATCCTCGGCCGCCCACCCGAGGTGGACGGGATCGTCGTCGTCGGAGACGAGCGCGGCGGCACCCTCGGCTTCCCGACCGCCAACCTCAGCGTCGAGCCGCATCTGCTCGTGCCGGCGTTCGGCATCTACGCCGGCGCCGCGCTGGAGGGCCGGGCGGCGATCTCCATCGGCACGAATCCCCACTACGGTGGCCTGGAGCGCCGCATCGAGGCGCATCTCCTCGACTTCGAAGGCGACCTTTACGGACAGCGGCTGGTAGTCGAGCTGTGGCAAAGGCTTCGAGACGAGCGGGCGTTCGAGAGTGAAGCCGAGCTCATCGAGCAGATCGCCCGCGACGTCGAAGAGACGCGAGCCGCCAATCGGCCTGTTTAGGCAGGTTCGCTGGTACCCTAGTGCGAGACCGAATTCTGGCGCCACGCGTACAGGGTCGCGCAGGCGGTGCTGGGATTGCGGAGACGTCTCTGAGACGGAGGTGAGATGACCCTGACGAACGAAGCCAAGCTGGAGATCGTCGGCAAGCACGGCCGGCACGACAAGGACACGGGCTCGACCGAGGTGCAGATCGCGCTGCTCACGACGCGCATCACCGAGCTCACCGAGCACCTGCGGACGCACAAGAAGGATCATCACTCGCGCCGCGGGCTGCTCAAGCTCGTCGGCCGCCGCCGCCGGTTGCTCGACTACCTCCAACGAACGAACCTCGAGGGCTACCGCGCCCTCATCCAGGAGCTCGGCCTGAGGAGATAGAGAAACCGGGCAACGAACCGGAGGGTGGAAGTTTGAGCGAGCCCCGAGTGACCGGCGAGGCTCCCTCAAACCTCCACTCTCCACGAAAGTGGAGGAACACATGACTATGACCACCGAGGGCACCGAGTCGGTCTCGGTGAACGTCGGCGATCAGGAGATCGTCTTCGAGACCGGCAAGCTCGCGAAGCAGGCCGACGGCGCGGTCGTCGTCCGCTCCGGCGAGACGATGGTGCTGGCAACGGCCCAGGGCCGACCAGAAGCACGCGAGGGAGCGGACTTCTTCCCGCTCACCGTCGACGTCGAAGAGCGCATGTACGCGGCCGGGAAGATCCCCGGCGGCTTCTTCAAGCGCGAGGGACGTCCCACTGAGCGCGCCATCCTCACGGCGCGTATGACTGACCGCCCGATCCGGCCACTCTGGCCGAAGGGCTTCAAGAACGAGGTGCAGGTGATCTGCACCATCCTCTCCGCCGACCTCGTCACGGCGCACGACATCCTCGCCATCAACGGCGCGTCGGCGGCGCTGATGATCTCGCCGCTGCCCTTCATGGGCCCGGTTGGCGCCGTACGCATCGGCCTGGTGGACGGCGAGTTCGTCGTCAACCCGACCCTGCCCGTGGCGCAGGAGTCGACCCTCGATCTCGTCGTCGTCGGCACCAAGGACGCCCTGACGATGATCGAGGCCGGCGCCGGCGAGTTGCCGGAGGAGAAGATGATCGAGGCATTCGAGCTCGCCCACTCGGAGATCCGACGGATCTGCGAGACGCAGGAGGAGCTCCAGGCCAAGGTCGGCAAGCCGAAGTGGCTCGACCCGTCGCTCACCGACGAGTTGCGCGCGGAGCACGGCGCACGGGTCGCAGCCGACATCGCCGCCCACGGGCTCAAGGAGGCAAGCGCGGTCGTCGAGCAGCTCGAGGCCGAGCTCTGTCCGGAGCTGACGATGACCTCCACCGAGGAGGACATCACCAGGCGCACGCAGGTCCGCGCCAGTCTCGCGCAGCTGCTCGACGAGGCTCGCCTCGCCGCGGTGACCGGCCCGGTCCGGGAGCAGTTCACGACCGACCTGGCGGCGCTCACAGACGCGGAGCAGGACTCGAAGGAGCTGAAGTCGGCGAAGCGCCACCTGCTCTTCGATCGCATCGTCGACGGCGTCGAACTGCCGTTCCCCGTCGCGCCGGTGCCTGCCGAGGGAGAACCGCCGACGGTGAAGGACTCGCTCACCAAGCAGTATGTGAAGAAGGCGGCGGAGGCGCTCTACAAGGAGCTCGTCCGCCACAAGATCGCCGTCGACGGGCGACGCCCCGACGGCCGTTCGAACGAGGAGATCCGCAACGTCTCCTGTGAGGTCGGCGTGTCGCCGCGCACGCACGGCTCCGCGCTCTTCACCCGCGGGCAGACGCAGATCATGTCGCTGCTCACGCTCGGCACCGCCAAGGAAGGTCAGCGGATCGACGACCTGTCGCTGGAGGAGGAGCGCAGATACATGCACCACTACAACTTCCCGCCCTACTCGGTCGGGGAGACGGGCTTCATGCGCGGGCCCAAGCGCCGCGACATCGGCCACGGGGCGCTCGCGCAGCGGGCTCTCGAGCCGGTGCTGCCGGGCACCGAGGACTTCCCGTACACGATCCGCATCGTCTCGGAGACGCTCGAGTCGAACGGCTCGTCGTCGATGGGCTCGGTCTGCGGGTCGACGCTGTCGCTCCAGGATGCCGGTGTGCCCATCAAGGCGCCGGTCAGCGGGATCTCCATCGGCCTCATCAAGGAGGGTGACGAGTACACGATCCTCACGGACATCCAGGGCGCCGAGGACCACCTCGGTGACATGGACTTCAAGGTCGCCGGCACCCGCGAGGGAATCACCGCCCTGCAGATGGACTGCAAGATCTCGGGCGTCACGCAGGAGATCATGCGCTCCGCCCTCGAGCAGGCGAAGCGGGCACGCGATTCGATCCTCGACACGATGGCGGAGGTCATGCCCGATTCGCGTCCAGAGCTCGCCGAGCACGCTCCGCGCATCTCGACGCTGAAGATCAACCCCGAGTACATCGGCATGGTGATCGGCAAGGGCGGCGAGACGATCCGCTCGCTCGAGTCCGACTTCGACGTTCAGATCGACATCGAGGAGGACGGCACGATTCTCGTCTACGCCACCGAGGGCACGAATGCGAAGGCGGCGATGGAGGCGATCACGAACCTCACCAAGGACCCCGAGGTGGGGGACACCTTCATCGAGCGCAAGGTCGTGAAGACGACGCAGTTCGGTGCCTTCGTAGAGCTGAAGAAGGGCACGGACGGCCTGCTCCACGTCTCCAACGTCGGCCCGGGCAGGGTCGGCCACATCGAGGACGTGATCAACCGCGGCGACGTGCTCGACGTGATCGTGCAGGAGGTCGACAAGGAGCGTGGCCGGATCGGCCTCAAGCTCATCGCGAAGCACGAGAACGGCACGCTCGTCCAGCCCGAGGAGCTCATCGAGCGGGCGAAGAACGCGCCCGAGCGTCCGCGCGAGGAGCGCTCGGACCGCGATCGCCGCGGCGGGCGCGGCGGACGAGACCGCCGCTAAGGCACTTTGAGGGCCGGGGCGGGCGGACGCCCGCTCCGGCTATCGCTGCGGCGCGAGGATCGTCGCCAGGTACGCAAGGACGTCCTCCTCCTGGCGTCCGGTGACGAGCTGCGCCGGCATCGTGCCGCCGCCGCCGTCGATCTGGATCTTCGCGGCGGCCAGCGAGATCGGGTTGCCCTGGAGCTTTGGGCCTATGCCGCCTTCACCCGTCGCGCCGTGGCATCCCGCGCACGTCTGCGTGTAGACGACCTGGCCGCGGTACTGATCTCCGAGCACGACCTCGCCTGTCGCCTTTGGAGCGCTCGGCTCCGCGAGCGCGAGCTTCGACAGTACGAAGACGATCGCCGAGACGCCGATGAAGAGACAGAGCGGGATGACGACCAGCCGAACGCGCCTGGACACGCGGCGATCGTAACGAGTACTGTCGCCGCGCAATGCTCGCGAGCGTCGAATCGACCTATACGGACATCGTGACGTCGGTGTTCTCGTCGACGATCGCCGGCAAGGCGTGGTTCGCGACGGCCGCCGTCATCCTCGCGCTCGTCCAGGTGCTGACCGCGGCCCGGATCTTCGGCCACCTCCAGGGCGTCGTTCGCCTACCCCACGAGCAGGTGAAGCGCATCCACCGCTGGTCCGGCCGGCTCGCGTTCCTCTGCACGCTGCCCGTGGCCTTCCACTGCATCTTCATCCTCGGCTTCGACTCGAGCGAGCCTCGCACGCTCGCACATTCGATCGCCGGCTCGTTCTTCTACGGCGTGTTCGCGGTGAAGATCTTCTTCGTCCACGACCACGACCATCCGCGCTGGACCCTGCCCCTTGTCGGCGGCACGCTGTTCGCGGTGATCGTGACGCTCTGGTCGACGTCCGCGTACTGGTATTTCACCGAGGTGCGGCTCGGCTTCTAGGAGAGGGTCTCAGCAGGTGTAGACGGACGCCGACGGGGTCGAGCCGGTGCCGTTCTGGCGCATGGCGCGCGTGCAACCACCGTTCATGGACAGGATCGGTGAGTTGAGCAGCAGCGCCACCGTGCCTTCCAGCGTGAGGTTGCCGCCGGTGACCTTGAGCTTGCCGCCGGGGCCTTTCAGCTCGATGCCCGTGTCGAGGACGGCTATCGAGTACTGGCCGTTCGGGCTCTTGAACGTGCCCGAGAAGGCTGCCGCCGAGCCCGGTGCGTCCCTGGGGGCCCGATGCGCCGGCAGGCCCTGGCTGTCCCTTGCGGGCCAGACGGACCCATAGCGCCGGGCGGTCCCTCCATGCCCCATGCGATGGACGAGTCACCGGGCCTACACGTCTTTCCACCGGCGAGATAGAGCGTGCCGTTTCCCTTCTGGACGCACGCGCTGATCTCGTCGTCGCCTGCGCCGTAGGCCACACCGCCTGCGAACAGCGCTCCGGCTGCAAGCAGCCCGAGGCTGAAGGTGATGATCGGGCGACGTAGTGCTCCGCGCATATGACGATGATCGGCCGCGCGCACACGGGCCTCGATCCTCACCGTCAGCTACCCCGTTCGCGGGCCAGACAACGGAAGACCAAGCCCGGCTCGCGGCTACGATCTTCCGGTGCAGGAGTACGTCATCTCGGAGCTCGACTCTGGTGAGCGCCTCATCACCGAGCGCCTCGACCACGTGCGCTCCGTCTCGCTCGGCTTCTGGATCGGCGCCGGCTCGCGCGACGAGCCGGGCGCGAAGGCCGGCGTCACGCACTTCATCGAGCACCTGCTCTTCAAGGGCACGCGCTCGTACTCGGCGCAGGAGATCGCCGAGATCTTCGACGAGATGGGCGGCGAGCTCAACGCTGCGACGTCGCGCGAGTCCACGGTCGTCTACGCACGCGTCCCCGACCGTCATCTCGAGCGTGCGCTCAACGTGATGGCAGACATGGTCTTCGCACCGACATTCGCGGATCTCGACGCGGAGCGGGAGGTGGTGCTGGAGGAGATCGCAATGGTCGAGGACACGCCGCAGGATCTCGTCCATGATCTCCTGGCAGAGGCGGTCTTCGGCAACCACGCGCTGGGCAGGCCGGTGATCGGGCGCGCAGGCGTGATCTCGTCCGTCAGCAAGCGCTCACTGGCCGCGTACCACCGTCAGACGTACCGAGCCGGCAACATCGTCGTCGCAGCGGCCGGCAATCTCGAGCACGACCATCTGCTGCCGCTGCTCGAGCGCGCCGCCCACCAGCGCGTCGAGCCTCCGCAGGCTGGCGCGTCGGTGCGGAAGCCGCTCGTGAAGCCTCCGCCGTCCGGCCTGCGCTTTCAGCGGAAGGACACCGAGCAGTACCACGTCTGCGTCGGCGCGACGGGGATCTCGCGCTCCGACCGCCGCAGGTTCGCGGCCTCCGTGCTCGACGCCATCCTCGGCGGCTCCGCGTCGTCCCGCCTGTTCCAGGAGATCCGCGAGAAGCGGGGCATGGCATACGCGGTCTACTCCTTCGCGGGCCAGTACTCGGACACAGGCCAGGTCGGCGTCTACATCGGGACCCGCGAGGAGAACCTCGAGCCGTGCCTCGCGATCGTCGCCGAGCAGATCGCGGACGTTGCGGCGGGCAATGTGAGCGACGCCGAGCTGGAGCGGGCGAAGGAGAACCTCAAGGGCCGCATGGTGCTTTCCATGGAGTCGACATCGAACCGCATGAGCCGGCTCGGCAAGGCGCTGATCACGGACACCGAGCTGTTGTCGCTCGATCGCGTGATCGCCGAGGTCGACGCCGTCGAACAGTCCGGCCTCGCCGAGCTGGCGGCACTGCTATTGGCGCCGGAGCAGCTCTCCGCAGCGGGCATCGGGCCGAGCGAGGAACGGTTCCTCGCCGCAGTGGAGCGCGTGCACCCCGGGCTACCCGCGCCGCGCCGCCGCTTAACCGACCGTCACCCAGACCGCGTCGTCCGTTACGGCAAGGCCGTTCGGGCTTCCACCGACAGCGATCGTGCGGATGACCCGTCCCGTGACCGGGTCGATGCGAGACACGGTACCGTCACCGGCGTTCGCAACCCACACCGAGCCGTGACCTGAGACGACTCCTATCGGCGCAGCGCCCTACCTCAGTAGTGGACACCGGAACGTTTCTCATCGGATCGACGCGCCACACCTTGTCGCCTCCAGGGTCGGCGACCCATACGTTGCCTCCGGCCACCGTTGCGCCGCCCGATCGGAACTTCGAGAGCGCGATCCTGGCCAGCACCGCTGTTGCTCCTCGGGTCGATGCGGGTGAGCGGGGACCCTTGAACGGGACCTGCAACCCAGACGGAACCGGCGCCGGTCGTGATCGCACCGTCCGACTCGCCCGTCGAGACCGGCCGTATGCGCGCCGTGACGCGACCTGTCCGCGGATCGATGCGGCTGATCGTCTGTTCGCCTGAGGCGAACCAGAGCGAGCCAAATCCCATCGCGAGCAACCCTGCGTCCGCGTATGGACCAACGAGCGGTCGTCCTCTTGTCCTGGCGGTCGCTGCAACCGTCAGTCGCTCGCGATCAATGAGCGTGACGCGGCCGGTGCGCGCGTCCGAGACCCACACACCACGGTCTTCCGCCGCCAGGCCGCTTGCCGTGCTGCCTACACCGACCGTTCCCAGCAGCGTGCGCTCAGAGCCGCTCAGATGCGAAACCGTGCCCCTGTCGGGAAGCAGCACCCAGACGTCGTCGCCGTGGGCGGCGATTCGCGTCGGGCGCTCTCCCAGCGGGACGACGCCGACGACAGCGTTCGTTGCGGGGTCGATGACGGCGGCGGAGTTCGCCTGGGCAACGATCGGCGCGTTGGTATCCGCGTCGGCGAGCTCGAGGACGGCCATCGTCACGCCGGCCGTTGCCGCCGCCGCCAGCGCTCCCAGGAGGACAACGGCCCGGCGGCTCGGTCGTCTGCGATGCGCGCTGGGGGGGACGTCCGGATCGGCGGGTGCGGCTAGGGATGGATCCTGCGAGAGAATGCGTCGCTCCAGGTCCTTGAGGTCGTGACCCGGCTCCAGCCCCAGCTGCTCGGCGAGGGCACTACGGCCATCCCGATAGGCATCGAGCGCATCCGCCTGGCGTCCCGAGCGATAGAGCGCCAGCATGAGCTGTCCCCTCAGGCGTTCCCGGTACGGATGGGTGTGAACGAGCCCTTCGAGCTCGGCCACGACGGACGCATGCCTACCGAGAGCGAGGTCGGCGTCGATGCGGTCTTCGAGCGCCGCCAACCGTTGCTCCTCGAGTCGCGCGATCTCCGCTCGAGCGAAAGGCTCCTCGGCAAGGTCGGCGAGTGCGGTACCTCGCCAGAGCCCCAGAGCGCCCGTGAGGAGCGCGGCCGCTCCGTCGGGCGCCTCGTGCTGCGCCTCTTCGACGAGGCGCTCGAAGCGGCCGAGATCGACCTCTTCAGGCGTGGCGGCGAGGAGGTACCCCGGAGAGCGCGTCACGATCGCGTTCTCGCCGAGCGCCTTCCTCAGCCGTGAGACATACACCTGGAGCGACTTGGCGGCGGTTGCCGGCGGCCGCTCGCCCCAGAGCCCGTCGATGAGTGCGTCGGTCGAGACGACGTTCCCGGCGCGGAGGACGAGCATCGCCAGGACGCCGCGCTGCTTGCTGCCGCCGAGGTCGAGCAGCCGGTCGCCCGCTTCGACCTCCATTGCTCCGAGGATCCTGAACTCCAACTACTCACCTCCCGGTTAACCGGCGTGTTTACCGCGGATCACCGCGGCCTGCAACCCCCGTGGGCCACCGTCCCCGCAATGCCCGAGCACGTCGGGCCCAAACCGAAGGAGGCAAGAATGAGACGAGCCGCGATCGCAGGAACGGCGCTTTTTGCGGCGGTGAGCATAGCCGCGAGCCTCGGAGCGGCTGCGACGAAGCCCTACGCCGGAGAGTGGAAGGCGCGCATGACGAAGGCCCAGTTGATCGACCAGGGATTCGTCGATCCACGAGCCGTCGGTGTGTGGAGGCTCGTCCTCGAGCCGGACGGCACATACCGCGCCTTCAACCCGCTCGACAAGTGGACGAATGGTGACTACACGGCCACCGGCCGGGGAATGACCTTCAGGCATGACCCGTTCTGCCTGGCAGCAGGCTTCAAGGGCGGCGGCCGGTACCGCTGGTCGGTCAAGAACGGGAACCTGAAGCTCACCACGGTGTCCGTCGGCAGCGACCCCTGCGGCGGCCGTTTCCAGACGCTGACGTACCCGCTCTGGCAGCGAGCCTAGCCGCGAAAACGACGATCGAGCCTCACCGGCCGGTTGGATCGACCGGTGAGGCTCCTCTAGCCGCTGCGGGACGGACGGCGCGGCATGTAGTAGCCGACCAGCGAAGGCACTTCTCACCGGTGCGTAGTTCGCCGAACCCGGGCCCCGCGACATCGCGGATGCGTACATCCGCACCGTCGGACATGTTGCACGGGTGAGAATCCGCGGCCATGAGATGAGCTGGAGGCGCCTGCTGGCCTACATCGCGCTCGGTGCCGTCGGACTCCTCCTGCTCATCCAGGCGGTCCCGTATGGCCGAGATCACTCGAATCCAGCGGTCACCAGGGAGCCGGCGTGGGACTCGCCGAAGACCCGCGAGCTCGTGGCCGGCGCGTGTTTCGACTGTCACAGCAACGAAACGAAGTGGCCCTGGTACACGAATGTCGCGCCCGCGTCGTGGCTCGCGGAGAACGACGTCAATGGCGGGCGCTCGACGCTGAACTTCTCGGAATGGGACAGGCCGCAGGACACCAGCGTCTCCGACATCGTCGAGGCCGTGCAGGGAGGCGGGATGCCGCCCTTCTACTACGCCTGGATGCCGAATCACCCGAAGGCCAGGCTCTCGAACAGCGAGAAGGATGCGCTTGTTCGCGGGCTCGAGGCGACGCTGAAGGCATCGCCGCCGATCGGGGGCGGAGGAGGCTAGCTCCCAGCGATCGACGAGACGCAGACGGCGACGCGTCGAGCACGCGAGGCCGCTAACCTCGCGCCGTGAAGGTGCTGTTCAACGGGCGGCACGGGAAGGTGGGATCCGTGCTCGCGCCGGCACTCGAGGCAGCCGGACACGAGCTCGTCGACGATCTCGCCGCAGCCGACGCGATGGTCGACTTCACGGTGCCGGACGCGGTCGTGGCAAACGTCGAGGCGGCCGTCAACGCGGGCGTGCCTTGCGTCGTCGGCACGAGCGGCGCCGATCTTGCGGGCGCGGGGGAGAAGGCTGTTGCCGCTGGAGTCCCAGTCTTCTTCGCGCCGAACTTCGCGCTCGGCGGCGTACTCATGATGCGCTTCGCCGCGGAGGCTGCGAAACACCTGCCCCGCGCTGAGATCGTGGAGGCGCACAACGAGGCGAAGGTCGACGCTCCCTCCGGAACCGCCAAGGCGACTGCGGAGGCGATGGGCGGCGACGTGACCATCCACTCCGTTCGCCTACCCGGCCTCGTGGCCCACCAGGAAGTGCTGCTCGCAGCAGAGGGCCAGTTGCTGACGATCCGCCACGACGCGTTCTCGCGTGAGGCGTACGTGCCCGGCGTGCTGCTCGCGCTCGACCGCGTCCGCGACCTGCCGCCCGGCCTCACGGTCGGCCTCGACACGTTGTTGTGATCACGTTCGTCGTCGGCGACCTCACGACGCAGGAGGTCGACGCGATCGTCAACGCGGCGAACGAGTCACTGGCACCAGGCGGGGGCGTCTGTGGTGCGATCCGGCGCGCGGGAGGCGACGAGATCTTCGAGGAATGCGCGACGCTGGGAGGCTGCGCGACCGGAGACGCCAAGGCCACGGGGGCGGGTCGGCTACCCGCCCGCTACGTCGTCCACGCTGTCGGTCCGGTTTGGCGAGGCGGCGACGAGCAGGAGGCCGAACTGCTCGCCTCAGCTCACCGCCGGGCACTCGAGGTTGCTCAGAGTTTGGGCTGCAGGACGATCGCCTTCCCTGCGCTTTCGACGGGCATCTACGGCTATCCGCCGGAACGGGCCGCGCCGGTAGCCGTCGCGGCCGTGTCCGAGCGTGCGGACCGCTTCGACGAGGTGCGGTTCGTCTTCGTCGACGAGGCGCTCTGCGCGATCTACGAGGAGACGCTGTAAAGGGTCTCGGCAATGCGCCGAGTATCCTTACGGTGATGCTCGGCGAAGTCCTGACGGCGATCGTGACGCCGTTCCGCGAGGACGGCTCGGTCGACTTCCACCGCTTCGCCACGCTCGCGCATTACCTCCTCAAGAACGGCTCGGACGGTCTCGTGGTCGCGGGCACGACCGGCGAGTCGCCGACGCTGTCCGAGGACGAACGCCTGGAGCTCTTCCACGTCGCCGTCGGCGCCGTCGGCGAGCAGGCAACCGTGATCGCAGGTACAGGCACGTACTCGACCGCAGAGTCGATACACCTCACCGAGAAGGCGCACCAGATCGGCGTGGACGGCTTCCTCGTCGTCACCCCGTACTACTCGAAGCCCCCGCAGCGAGGGATCGTCGAGCACTTCAAGGCGATCGCGGCCGTCTCCGACCGCCCGGTGATCGTCTACAACATTCCCGGCCGCGTGGTGATCAACATCGAGCCGGAGACGATGGCGAAGCTCGCCGAGATCGAGAACGTCACGGCGGTGAAGCAGGCGAACGACGACCACCACGAGGCACGCTTCATCGTCGAGGAAACAGGACTGGACCTCTATGCCGGCGACGACAATCTCGTCTTTCCCTTCCTCGAGCTCGGCGGCGTGGGCGGGGTATGCGTGCACACGCACGTCGTCGGTCCTCGCGTGAAGGAGATGATCCGCCTCTACAAAACGGGCGACCACGTCGAGGCGCGCCGGATCGACGAGGAGCTCGAGGCGGCTTTCGACTTGCTCAAGGTGGAAACGAACCCGATCGCGATCAAGGCTGCGCTCAACCTGCTCGGGCATGAGGTGGGCGGCCTGCGACTACCGCTGGTCGAGGCGACGGAAGACCAGCTCGCACAGGTGCGCAGCTGCCTGGAGCGGCTCGGCGTGCTCGTTCCCGCCTAACCATCGCTCGAGATCGAAGCACCATACACTGGGTCCCGATGGCTGATCCCGTCCGCATCATCCCGCTCGGCGGCCTCGGCGAGGTGGGGAAGAACATGACCGTCGTCGAGGGTGACGGCGGGTGTCTCGTCATCGATGCGGGCCTCGCGTTCCCGCGGGACGAGCATCTCGGCGTCGACCTCGTGCTCCCTGACATCTCGTACCTCGCAGATCGCGGGCGCCCCGTTGACGCCGTCGTGCTCACGCACGCACACGAGGATCACGTGGGCGGCCTGCCGTACCTTCTGCGCGAGGTGGACGTGCCGAGAATCCTCGGCACGCGGCTCACACTTGGCCTCGTCCAGTCGAAGCTCGCCGAGCACAAGCTGACCGACCGCACCGAGCTCGTCGAGGTCGTGCCCGAGGACGGGCCCGTCGAGGAAGGGCCGTTCCGTCTGGAGCTCGTGCGGATGGCGCACTCCATACCCGACAACGCCGGCGTCGTCGTGGAGGTCGGCGGCCAGCGCATCCTCCACACGTCGGACTACAAGCTCGATCACACGCCCGTGGACGGCTTCAGGACCGACGTGGGGCGACTGGCAGAGCTCGGCAACCTCGGCGTCGATCTCCTGCTCGGCGACTCGACGAACGCCGAGCGGCCCGGTTACACCGGGTCGGAGAGGCTCGTCGGAGAGGCGTTCCGCCAGATCATCCCTTTGCGCAAAGGGCGGATACTCGTTGCCTCGTTTGCCTCCAACGTCCACCGCATGCAGCAGGCGGTCGACGTCGCCCTCGAGAGTGGTCGCAAGGTATGCGTGGTGGGCCGGTCGATGCGCAAGAACCTCAACATCGCGCGCGCGCTCGGCTACATGGAGGTGCCCGACGAGGCGCTCGTGAAGCCGGACGAGCTCGACAACTACGCGCCGGACAAGGTGCTCGTCCTCTGCACGGGAAGCCAGGGAGAGCCGCTGTCCGCGCTGACGCGGATCGCGTACCACGACCATCCCACGGTCGACGTCGAGCGCGGCGACACGGTGATCATCTCTGCGAAGGCTGTCCCTGGCAACGAGCTGCGCGTGCACGACACGATCAACCAGCTCGCGCGCGCCGGCGCGGAAGTGCTGCATCACGAGATCGCGCCGGTGCACGTCTCCGGGCACGGCAACTCGGAGGAGATCCGCACGGTGATCGGCCTCGTGCGACCCAAGGCCGTGATGCCCGTGCACGGCGAGTACCGGATGCTCGCCGCCCAGGCGCGGATGGCCCAGGAGGCAGGCCTGCCGGCGAAGTCGATCGTGCTCGCCGAGAACGGCTCCGTCGTCGAGCTCTCGGCGGACGGCGTGCGGCTTGCCGATCGCGTCGACTCCGGCGTCATGTTCGTGGACGGCCTCGCCGTAGGCGACATCTCGGACGTCGCACTGCGCGACCGGCGGCGCCTGTCCGAGGACGGTGTGGTGATCGTCGTGGCGACGCTCTCCAGCTCGAACGGCCGGGCGACGGCGACGCCGGAGCTGATCGCGCGCGGCTTCGCGGAGGCGGACGAGCTGCTCGAGGACTTGCGCTCGCAGGCGGGCTCGGTGCTGGAAGCGCTGCTTTCGCAGGGCATCCTCGAGATCAAGCTGCTGCAACAGCACCTTCACGACGACCTCGGGCAGCTCGTCTATGACAAGACGCGGAGACGGCCCCTCATCCTGCCTGTGGTGGTCGAGGTTTGAGCGCTGTCGAGACACGCGACTGGGCGGGCGTGATCACCCTCCATGCGGTCGAGCCGGAGACTGGTCGTCGCCTGGTCGGACAGCTCCGCGCCTGCGAGGTGTCGGCTCTGGCGTTTTGCCGTCTGCTCGAGCGCTGGGCTCGCGGAGAGGCCGAGCCGTCTTCCCCCGGCAGGCGAGAGGCGGCGTTGCAGCGTGCAGCCGACCGAGCGGAGACGGCAATTGCCGGCCTGGAAACGCCTCTGGCGCGGTACCTGCTCGAGCTCGAGCCCGACGCCGCGGAGGGTCGCTCGTGGTACGGCGAGCCGGGGCAGGCAGAACTCGTCGAGTGGGACGCGGTGCTGACCCGGGCCGGAGTTCACGCCGCCCCTCATCGCGTCGCCCAGGCGTACCTCGAACTGGCGGTACTCGTGCGCGCGCTGGAGGGGCTCGCCGATCGTGCTCGAGTGGGATGCCCGCCCGACCGCAACTCTCTCTGGGCGGGACTGTTCGATCTCCGTGAGAACCTCCTCGACCGAGCCGTCGAGGACCTGCGCGCGCTCGCTGCGTGACACCCCCCAGCATCGCGGTCGTCGGGTCGGCCAACCTCGACCTGGTAGTGCGGTGCGACCGGCTGCCCCGGCCCGGCGAGACGCTCTCGGGCGCGACGTTCGCCCGCTATCCGGGCGGCAAGGGTGCGAACCAGGCAGTGGCGGCGGCGCGGCTCGGGGCGGACGTCGTGTTCACGGGCGCGGTCGGTCGTGACCCGTTCGTCGAAGAGGCGCTGGCCGGGCTGCGTGGGGCTGAAGTCGTGTTGCGTGTGGTCGAGCGCGACGCGCCGACGGGCGTCGCGCTGATCGAGGTCGCCGCCGACGGCGAGACGACGATCGTCGTCGCGCCCGGCGCGAACGCGGAGCTCGAGGCAGGAGACGTCGACGTGGGCGACGCCGACGCCGTGCTCTGTCAGCTGGAGGTCTCCGACGACGTCGTGCGGGTAGCCGCCGAGCAAGGACGGTTCGTTTGCCTCAACGCCGCTCCGGCGCGGACCATCGACATCGAGCCCGACCTCCTTGTGGTCAACCGGCTCGAGCACGAGGTCGTCGGTGACGTCGGAACACTGACGGCAGTCACGTTGGGAGCCGACGGCGCCGTCCTGCTCGAACGTGGGGAGGAGGTGGCGCGCGCGACCCCACCGCCGGTCGAGGCCGTCGACGGGACTGCTGCGGGCGACGCGTTCACAGCCTGCCTACTCGTCTCGCTGCTGGAGGGCAGATCGTACGAGGAGGCACTGCGGCGCGCGTGCGCGGCGGGTGCCATCGCTGCCTCGCGCCCGGGCGCCCAGCCGTCGCTGCCGACGGCCGCCGAGGTCGACGCGATCCTCGCCGGCTAGGAGTCGAGCTCGGCGACGAACCGCTTGGGCGCGACGATGAGATAGCTCTCTTCGATCCAGTCTCGCAGCAGATCGAGATTGACACCCTGCGCACGCAGCGGCACCGTCACCCAGCCCGACTTGCCGAGCCCGTAGCCCGTCGGCTCCGCGCCTTCGATGGCGAGCGCGTGGCCATGCGACTCGTCGAGCTTCACGGTCATCCGCTTGGACGTGGCTGGACCGAGGAAGACGAAGATCTTGCCGTTCACCTTCGCCACGTCTTCACCCCAGGGATGATCTTCGACCGCCCCTGGAAACGAGAGCGCGAAGTCGCGGAGCTTCTCCCGCGCAGCGGCCATCGAGACTCACGATACTGCGTGCGTGGCGACCCCGATCCTCATCGACTGCGACCCCGGCCACGACGACGCGATCGCGATCCTGCTGGCGCTGGCGAGCCCGGAGGTGCAACTGCTCGGCATCACCACCGTCCACGGGAACCAGACGCTCGAGAAGACGACGCGGAATGCGCTGAGGGTGCTGGAGCTCGTAGGCCGGGACGACGTGCCGGTCGCGCGCGGCGCCGATCGGCCTCTCGTTCGCGAGCTGACGGTTGCCGACCACGTTCACGGCGATAGCGGGCTCGACGGGCCCGAACTCCCCGAGCCGACGATGCGGCCGATCGACCAGGGCGCGGTCTCGTTCCTCGCAGAGCAGCTCGGGCCCGGCGTCGTGCTCGTTCCCACCGGCCCGCTTACGAACGTCGCCCAGCTGCTCACGGAGCATCCCGACGTGCGGCCGAAGCGGATCGTGCTGATGGGCGGCGCGATCGGGCTCGGCAACATCAGCCCGGCAGCGGAGTTCAACATCTGGGCCGATCCGGAGGCGGCAGCCGCCGTGTTCGAGAGCGGGATCGACATCACGATGGTCGGGCTGGACGTCACGCACGAGGCGCTCGTCGGGCCGGAGCGTGTCGAGCGATTCCGTCGCATGGGGCGTGTCGGCAAGGTCGTGGCCGAATGGCTCGACTTCTATTCCGGCTACCACCGGCAGACGTACGGATGGGACGGTCCACCGGTGCACGACGCGCTCGCAGTCGCCGCCGTTATCCGTCCTGACCTGCTGGAAACCGCGCACCGCCACGTCGCAGTGGAAGTGGAGTCGGAGCTCTGTCGCGGCCGAACGGTGGTCGATCTCTACCCGCGCACGGCCGTCGAGCCAAACGCTCGCGTGGCCGTAGGGGTCGACGCGGCGGCCTTTCTCGATCTGCTCGAAGAGCGCATCTCGTCGCTCGGCTGATTGAGCCTACGCGCGCGGGCTGTCCTGCTCGAAGTACCGAGCTCCCGCGCCTGCGTGACCCGCCTCGTCATCGGGGTTGAGCAACTCGCAACGGTCTATGGACAGGCAGCCGCAGCCGATGCACGTGCTGAGCCGGTCGCGGATGGCCGTGAGGCCGGCGATGCGGGCGTCGAGGTCTCGCCGCCAGGCACTCGAGAGCCGCTCCCAATCGCGCCGGCTGGGCGTACGGCCGCCGGGCAACGTGTCCAGGGCGGCGCGGATGTGCTTCAGCGGTACGCCGGAGGCGCGGCCGGCCTGGATCAGGGCTATGCGCCTGAGTACGGCACGGTCGTAGCGGCGTTGGTTACCGCTCGTCCGCCGGGACGAGATCAGGCCGTGCGCCTCGTAGAAGCGAAGCGCCGACGGTGTCACCCCGCTGCGGGTCGACAACTCGCCAATTGTCAGCTCGCTGGACACTTGACTTAAACATTAGTTGAAGTTATAGCCTGTGACTTGTCCCCAAGGAGGAGAGAGATGACCGCCACGACGGTTACGGAGGACCACCTCGTCCGCGCTGTCTCGCTGTCGGAGTTGCGCGCCACGGGACGACTCGTCGCACACGTCGATCGACACACCATCTGCCTCTTTGCCGTCGGCGAGGAGGTACACGCCGTGGACAACCGCTGCCCGCACATGGGCTTCCCGCTCCACCGGGGGACGGTCTGCGACGGAATCCTCACCTGCCACTGGCACCATGCCCGTTTCGACCTGCGGACGGGCGGGACGTTCGACCAATGGGCAGACGAGCTGCGCCGGTTCCCGGTCCGGATCGAAGGCGACGACGTGCTGGTCGATCTCCGGCCGCTGAGCGACCCAGTGTCCCACCAGCGCGAGCGGCTGCGCGACGGGCTCGAGCGTGACATCCCGCTCGTGCTCGCCAAGGCCACGATCGCCTTGCTGGAGGCGGATCCGAGCGCGCGGAGCGTCTTTCGCGCGGGGATCGACTTCGGCGTGTCCCGCCGCGGGGGTGGCTGGTTCCGCGGGCTCACGACGCTGACGTGCTTCGCAAACCTTCTACCCTGGCTCGATCCGGCTGACCGTGCGCTGGCGCTCTACCAGGGCCTGGCGGACGTCGCCGAGGACTCCGTCATGGGGCCGCCGCGCTTTCCGATCGATCCACTCCCTGGAGCGCCCCCCGAGGCGGAGCAGCTGGGTCTCTGGTTCCGCCGCTTCATCGAGGTACGGGACGCAGAGGGCGCCGAGCGGGCGCTCGTGTCGGCCATCCGAGCCGGGGCGTCGCCGCCCACGATCGCCGACATCCTCTTCGCCGCCGCCACCGACCATCGCTACCTCGACGGCGGTCACACGCTGGACTTCGTGAACAAGGCGCTCGAGGCACTCGACCTCGCGGGCTGGGAAAGCGCCGAGGCGGTGCTCGCGTCACTGCCGGCGCAGCTTGCGTTCGCCGAGCGGATGGAGGAGGCGAACGCATGGCGCAATCCCGTCGACGTCGTCGCCGTTCTCGAGCAGGCCTTCGAAGAGTTGCCTCGAGCGTTGGCCGAGGGCCAAGCGAGCCGCGGCTCATGGAGCGGTCGCAGCGGCATCCTCGAGGCAGTGCTCGGCGACGAGCCGAAGGACGCCGTCGAGGCACTGCTCGGCGCGCTGCGGGACGGCGCGAGCGAGGTGGAGCTGGCCTCCGCGGTCTCCTTCGCGGCCGCGACCCGCATCGCCCGCTTCCCCACCAGCAACGAATTCGGAGACTGGGACACCGCCCTGCACACGTTTACGTTCGCCAACGCTGTCGAGCAGGGCATGCGGCGTTCGCCTTCGATCGAGCTACTGCGGGGCGTGCTCGATGCGGCGATGAGCGTCCACCTCGACCGCTTTCTCAACGTGCCGGCGACGCGGTTACCCGTTCCGGATCCTGGAGCAGACCCGGCCGCACTCCTGCAAGAGCTTCCGCTGTTGCTCGACCATCTCCAGCAGGTCGACGAAGCGGCAGCGCTCGTGGGCACCTACCTCGCGTCCGGCGGCGAGCCCGTCCGGCTGGTGGCGGCGCTCGGCGCCGCGTTGGCGCGCGAGAACCGCAACTTCCACACGATCCAGTGCCTGGAGGCCTCGGTGCGGCAGCACGAGCTCCTGGCGGGGTCCGGAGACGACGCGCTACCGCTCATCGCCGCCGCACGCTATCTCGCTGCGCACGCGGCGACCACACGGTCGCAACACCAGACCTTCGACATCGCGCGCCGCCTGCACCGCGGCGAGAGGTTGTACGAGGACGCCGAGCTCAGCGCAGCCTAGGGCAACCGCCTAGACGGTCCAGCTCTCGCGCGACAGGAAGAAGCCGTATCCCGCGCGGTTCGCGCAGCTGACGCCGATGCGCGTGGAGAGGCACGTGAAGCTGCCTTTGGACCACGTGCGGCCGTAGGGGAGCACGCGGAAGCTGGGATCGTTGACGGTGTCGCCGGCGCACGTGGCCCCGGCACGCCGGCTCGCCCGCATCGAGATCCCCGTCCAGTCGAGCTCGCACGCTCTACGCGGCTCCGGGCGCAGGCCGCTGAAAATGTCGCACCGGAGGACTTCCGGGGATCCATAAGCGGCGCGGAGATGCCCACAGACGATGTTCTTGGAGGGCGTCCGGAAGCCGGTGAACCCGGGAAACGCTGCGCCGGCACCGGAGATGCCGATCGTGACGGCGAGGAGTGCCAGCAGCGATACCGCGCGCGCCACGCGGCTGATTCTCGCAGGAACCCGGCAGGAGCGCACAACCCGCTCGCGAATTGGCCTTCATGGCGCGCAAGAAGCGTTCGTCCAGGCTGCGCCCGAAGTCGCCGTCGCGTGTTCGCCGCCGGAAGAAGAAGCCTACGCGGACGCGCAGCCACCATCACCCCGAGCTGATGGGCCTCGCACTCGTCGCCTTCGGCCTGTTCCTCGGCGCGGTCCTGTACGGAGGCTGGAGCGCCGGTGTCGTCGGCGGCCGCCTGACCGACGGCCTCGAATCGCTCATCGGCGCGGCCGTCTACGTGCTCCCGATTGCGACAGTCTGCCTCGGAGCGCTCGCGCTCGTGCGCAGCGAGCTCGTGGACATGCGTCCCTTCCGCATCGGGCTCATCGTCACGACGGCCGGCCTGCTGCTCGTCCTCGGGGATGCCCACGGCGGCTACGCAGGACGGAGCCTCGAGGCGGCGTTTGCCTGGCTGATCGGCTCGACGGGCGTCCTCATCCTCGGGACGTTCACGTTGCTCGCCGGGCTGCTGCTGCTGACCGGCGCCTCCGTCGGCGCCATCGTCCGGCGCTCCCATGGCGCCGTGCAGAGCGTCCGCCGCCGTGCCACCGCCCGCCAGCAGGAGCCCACACTCGCCGAGGTGATCCCGTTGGACCCGGCCCGCACACAACCACCGTCGTTGGTCGACGGCGTCCACGACTACCCGGACCTCACCGAGCTGACCGTCGAGCCCGTGCCGCTCGTCGCCGAGCCGGAGGCGGGCTGGGAGGACACCCAGCCGTCGCTCTTCGATCCCTCGGAGATCGCGGGCGAGCCCTACCGGCTGCCCGACCGCACGCTGCTCCGCCATTCGAACTCGCCCGGAGGAGCCAACGCCGAGACCAGCGCACGAATCGCGGAGACGCTTGTCACCGCGCTGGCGAACTTCGGTGTCGACGCGACCGTCGTGGGGGAGATCTCCGGGCCTCGCGTGACGCGCTACGAGCTGCAGCTGGCGCCGGGAACGAAGGTGGCGAAGGTGGCGGCGCTGAAGGACGACCTTTCGTATGCCCTGGCCACGACGGAGATCCGCATCCTCGCGCCGATCCCGGGCAAGCAGGCCGTCGGCGTGGAAGTCCCCAATGCCTCCCCGAACCTCGTCACGCTCGGCGACGTGTTCGACGACCTGCCGCAGGCGGCCAGCCCGCTGAGCGTCTGGCTCGGCAAGGACATCTCCGGCAACGCCGTCTGGACAGACCTCTCACGCATGCCGCACCTGCTCATCGCCGGGACGACCGGCTCGGGCAAGTCCGGCTGCATCAACACCATCCTCACGTCGATCCTGCTGCGCGCGACGCCCGACGACGTGCGGATGATCCTCGTCGACCCCAAGCGCATCGAGCTCGGCTACTACGAGTCGATTCCCCACTTGCTGACGCCCGTCGTCTCCAGCCCGAAGCAGGCAGCGGCGGCGCTGACCAACGTCGTCGGGGAGATGGAGCGCCGCTACGAGCGCATGTCGCTGTTCCGAGCGCGCAGCCTGCCCGAGCTGAACCGCGCGCTGCGCTCGCGCGGAGAGACGCCGTTGCCCTACCTGCTGCTCGTCATCGACGAGCTCGCCGACCTGATGATGATCTCACCGCAGGACGTGGAGGACTCGGTCATCCGGCTCGCCCAGAAGTCGCGAGCCGTCGGTATTCACCTCGTGCTCGCGACGCAGCGCCCATCGGTTGACGTGATCACGGGCATGATCAAGGCCAACGTCCCCAGCCGGATCGCCTTCGCCGTCTCCAGCCAGACCGACTCGCGGGTGATCCTCGACCAGGCCGGTGCCGAGACGTTGCTGGGCCAGGGCGACATGCTGTTCAAGCCGCTCGGCACGTCGAGGCTGCAGCGGCTCCAGGGCGCGTACGTGAGCGAGGAGGAGGTCGCGCTCGTGGTCGATCAGTGCCGCTCCCAGCGCCCCCAGGAGCTGGACGAATCGCTGCTCGTCGCGCCCGAGCGTGAGCCTGACGAAGACGGCGCGGGTGACGATTTCGACCCCGACGAGGACCCGCTGCTCGAGAAGGCGATCGAGGTCGTCGTCCAGACGCAGACAGCGTCTGTGTCCCTGCTCCAGCGCCGCCTGCGTGTCGGCTACACGCGTGCGGGACGCCTGATCGACATGCTCGAGCGTCGCGGGATCATCTCCGGCTACGAGGGCTCGAAGCCGCGGCGGGTGCTTACCGGCTCCTCTGAAGTTGATTCCGCTGCGCACGGCTAGTTAAGCACCGGTTACCGCTGCAACAAAGTCCAACTTCGAGTTAGCATCAGCGTCTATGAGTCGGATGCAACCGACTAGATCCAAGGGAGGACAAGTGAAAAGAACTCGTAAGTTGGCCGGCTCGGCCGGTGTGCTCGCCGCCGTGGCGGTCGCCGCGTCGGCGCTCATCGTCACGAGCGTGAGCTCGGCGGCGCCGCGGCCCGGGTTCCTCGTCGGGGTCGTCAGCGACGTCGGTCGCTTCAACGACAAGGGCTTCAACCAGCTCTCGCTCCTGGGCTGCAAGCAGGGCGCAAAGGCCGTCGCGGGTGGAAAGTGTCTCGCGTTCGAGTCACGCGCAACCGCCGACTACATCCCCAACTTCACGAAGCTCGTGAGGGCGGGGGCAGACATCTCGATCGCAACGGGCTTCCTGCTCGCCGACGGCACGGCGACGATCGCGAAGAAGTTCCCGAAGTCGCACTTCGCGATCGTGGACTACTCGGTGCATGCTCCGCCGTTCGCGAACAAGGCCGGCAAGCCGCTGTTCAAGAATGTCGTCGGGCTCACGTTCGCGACGAACGAGAACAGCTACATGATCGGCTGCCTCTCGGCACTGATGGCCAAGCGGGCGGGCGGGAAGACGATCAGCGCGGTCGGCGGGATCAAGATCCCGACCGTCACGATCTTCATCGCCGCCTACGCAGCAGGCGCCAAGAAGTGCGTGCCGGGGACGAAGACGCTCTCGGATTACTCCCAAGACTTCGTCGACCAGGCGAAGTGCAAGGAGCTGGCGCTCAACCAGATCGACGCCGGTTCGAAAGTCGTCTTCGCTGTCGCCGGTGGCTGCGGCCTCGGCGCACTCGACGCTGCCAAGGAGCAGAAGGTCTGGGGCGTCGGCGTCGACAAGGACCAGGCGTACCTCGGGAAGCACATCCTCACGAGCGCCGTCAAGCGCGTGGATACGGCCGTCAAGGGTGTCATCCAGGCCCAGTCCATCGGTGTCTTTCCAGGTGGGACGGATATCAACTTCAACCTCGGGAACGGCGGCGTCGCCGTCGGCAAGATCAGCCGCCAGGTGCCGCCGAGCTACATCTCGAAGATGAACTCGATCGGACTGCAGATCGAGAACGGCGCGATCAAGCCACCGGTGAAGTAGCCACTCCGAACACGCAGTTCCACGAGGGCGGGCCCAGTGCCCGCCCTCGTTCTGTTCGGGGAGCGCGTCGCGAAGGCCATAGAATCCCGGCGCGTGAGCGACCGCCCCGTCATTCTCGAGCTGCGCGGCATCACGAAGCAGTTCCCGGGCGTGCTCGCGAACGACCACATCGACTTCGACCTGCGGGCCGGCGAGGTGCACGCGCTGCTCGGGGAGAACGGCGCAGGCAAGTCGACGCTCATGAGCATCCTCTACGGGCTCTACCACCCGGACGACGGCGAGATCCTCGTCAAAGGAGAGCCCGTGCGCATTCACTCGCCGAAGGAGGCGATCGAGCGCGGGATCGGCATGGTGCACCAGCACTTCATGCTCATCCCCGTGATGACGGTGGCCGAGAACATCGTGCTCGCCACCGAGCCGACCACGGCGCACGTCTTGCTCGACATGCACGCCGCACGACAGCGCGTCAAGAACCTCGCGGAGACATTCAACTTCGCGATCGACCCGTCGGCGCGCGTCGAGAGCATCTCGGTCGGCCAGCAGCAACGCGTCGAGATCCTCAAGGCGCTCTACCGGAGCGCGGACATCCTCATCCTCGACGAGCCCACGGCGGTGCTCACCCCGCAGGAGGCGCTCGAGCTCTTCGGCATCCTCAGGAACCTCGTACGCGAGGGGATGTCGATCATCTTCATCAGCCACAAGCTTCACGAGGTCCTGGAGATCGCCGACCGGATCACCGTGCTCCGGCGCGGCAAGAAGATCGAGACGCTGCCCGCCGCGGGTGCCACAGAGGCTGAGCTCGCGCGGCTGATGGTCGGTCGCGACGTGCTCCTGCGCATCGAGAAGACGCCCTCCGTGCCCAAGGAGCCGCTGCTCGCCGTCGTGGATCTCCACGTGCTCGACGAGCGCGAGCTCGAAGCCGTGAGCGGAGTCTCGTTCGAGGTGCGGGCCGGTGAGATCGTCGGTATCGCCGGCGTCGACGGCAACGGCCAGACGGAACTCGTGGAGGCACTGACCGGTCTGCGGAAGATCGAAAGCGGCAGCTTCTCGCATCGGCGGACGTGACCTCACTGGAGCGAGCACAAACCGGATCCTCGACGCCGGCGTCGGTCACATTCCCGAGGATCGCCAGCGGCGCGGGCTCGTCCTCGAGTTCACGCTCGCCGAGAACATCGCGCTCCACGACTTCGACCGTCCGCCCAACTCGCGCTTCGGCTGGCTACGGCCGGGGCGCCTGATCGCGCGTGCCGCCCGGCTCCTGAAGGAGTTCGACGTGCGCGGCGGAGGGCCGAAGACGGCCGCCAAGTCGCTCTCGGGCGGGAACCAGCAGAAGGTCGTGATCGCTCGCGAGGTGGGCAATGACCCGCGGGTGCTGATCGCAGCTCAGCCCACGCGCGGCCTCGACGTGGGCGCCATCGAATACGTCCACCGGCGGCTCGTGGAGGAGCGCGACGAAGGCCGCGCCGTTCTCCTCGTCTCCCTCGAGCTCGACGAGGTCCTGTCGCTGTCCGACCGCATCCTCGCCATGTACGAGGGGCAGATCGTCGGCGAGTACGGGCCAGACGTGACCGAGGAGGAGCTCGGCATCGCGATGCTGGGCGGCGGCAAGGCCGAGGAAGCGGCGGCATGAGCGTCGACCCGACCGTCCACCAGCCGGGACCTTCCGAGGGCGAGAACGGGACCGCAGCAGCGCGCTTCGACCGCTGGCAGCGCGCCGGCGGCTGGGTCGCGCCCATACTGACCGCCGTCCTCGCGTTCCTCGCCGGCGGCCTCGTCGTGCTCGGCGACGGGCCACAACCCGATCAAGGTCTACCAGGGCATCTGGACCGGCACCGGCCTCGAATGGTTCTACCAGGTTGGGTCGTACCGAGGTGGGCCTCCCCTTCTCCGACGCCAAGGTGTGGTTCCCCTGGAACGTGAACGACTTCGACTCGCTCGCCGCGACGAACCTCCAGCAGACGCTCATCCTCTGGACGACACTCGTGCTCGTCGGTTTGGCCGTCGCCTTTGCATTCCGCTGTGGGCTCTTCAACATCGGCGGCCAGGGCCAGTACTTCGTCGGGGCGTACTTCGCGATCTGGATTGGATCGTCGTTCTCCGAGCTGAACAGCTTCGTCCACGTGATATTCGCAGTTGTCGCCGCAGGGCTGGCCGGGGCGGCCTGGGCCGGCATCGCCGGCATCCTCAAGGCGGCCTTCGGCGCCCATGAAGTGATCACGACGATCATGCTCAACTGGATCGCGTACTGGGTCGGGCTCTACCTGTTCAGCCAGGGAGGTCCGCTCCAGAACACCGAGCAGGTGTTCAGCCCCACCTCGAACGTCGTCGTCGAGGGCGCGAAGCTTCCAGTCTTCTGGGGAGACCCCGTCCTCCAAGGGCTTCATGTCGGACTCTTCATCGCGTTCGCTGCTCTCGTGGCGTTCTGGGTGATCATCAGCAGGACGACGCTCGGTTACGAGGTGCGAGCCGTCGGCTTTAACCCCGAGGCCGCACGCTACGGCGGCATCTCTGTGGCGCGTAACTACTTCCTCGCGATGGCCATCTCGGGCGTCTTCGCAGGCCTCGCGGGCGCCGTGGACATGCTCGGCTGGCGCTATTCGATCGGCTTCTCGGACATCCAGTCGTCCCTCATCGGGTTCACGGGCATCGCCGTCGCACTACTGGGTCGTAACACGGCGCTCGGGGTCGGCCTGTCGGCGCTCGTCTTCGCAGCACTGCTCAACGGCACGGCATCGCGAAACATCCCGCCTGAGGCATTCGACATCCCGGAGCAGGCAGGAAACCTCTCGCTGACGATCCAGGCGCTCGTCCTGCTCTTCATCGGCGCGGACATCGTGATCCTCTGGCTGTGGTCGAAGAGCGGGAGGGTGATCGGCGTCGGCAGGAGATCGCCGTTGTGAGCGTCTCGACGGGCACCGTCGAACGGGGACGGCTGGCGGACCTCGTCCGGCCGAGCTACCTCGCTTGGGGCGGCATCGCACTCGGCGTGCTGGCCTTCTGGTTGACGGTGCCCCCGGTCACTGCGCGTTCGCCCCTCGTACCAATTGCTCTCGGCGGTCTCGGAGTGATCGCCGGCTTGACGGCACGCCGGGCCGGGGTCTCCCGCAGGCTCGCGTGGGGCGCGGTGGGCGTCGGGCTGCTCGGGCTGCTCGTGGGCTGGCTGGTCACCCGCTCGGAGGTGACGTCACTCGAGCAGACGTTCGTGTGGTCTGCCCTCATCGCCGCGACGTTGCGGGCGGCGACGCCGCTGACATTCGCAGCGCTGGGAGGAATCTTCTCCGAGCGCAGCGGCGTCGTGAACATCGGCCTCGAGGGCATGCTGCTGATGGGCGCCTTCTTCGGGTTCCTCGGCGCCGACAAGCTCGGGGCGTGGTACTGGGGCCTCGCCGCCGGGATCGTCGCGGGAGCGGCGCTCGCCCTCGTGCACGCCTTCGTATCCATCCATCTGCGCGCCGACCAGATCGTCAGCGGTACCGCCGTCAACTTCCTGGCACTCGGCATCACGGGGTACTTCTTCATCGACGTCTACACCGACCAGGGCACACCGGGGGACGTCGACTTCACGCCGACCGTCCACCTGCCGTGGGTTCCCGAGGACTCGTTCGTAGACAAGGCGATCGGAGACATGAACATCCTCATCTGGGTGGCGCTTGTGCTCGTGCTCGTCAGCCACTTCGTCCTCTTCCGTACGCCGGTTGGTCTTCGCCTGCGATCCGTCGGCGAACACCCGAAGGCGGCCGACACCGTCGGTATCTCGGTCTACGCGATGCGCTACGGAGCCGTCGTGCTCTCCGGGGCGCTCGCCGGCATGGGCGGCGTGTACCTCTCGAACGGCATCACGCACGGCTTCAACGAGAACATGACCGCAGCACGAGGCTTCATTGCGCTAGCCGCCGTCATTTTCGGACGGTGGCGGCCGGGCGGCGCATTCGTCGCCTGTCTCCTCTTCGGGTTCTCGGAGGCGCTTGCCCTGCGCCTGCCCAGCGCGTACGGATCCGACGCCGCCTGGACGACGCTCTTCCGCGCGTTGCCCTACGTCGTGACGCTCGTCGTCGTGGCCGGCGTCGTCGGCCGCTCCACACCGCCAGCCGCCGACGGCAAGCCCTACGTCAAGCAATGACCGCGATGGAGTTGCCGCGCGCGCGGAACCCGCGCGCTTCCGCGTCGCTGGTCGTCGGAGTGGTGGCAGTCGCGATCGTGCCGCTCGCGATCGCCGCCTCACAGTACTTCGACGAGCTCAGCCTCGTGCAGTCCTGCGCCTCGGCGGCACTGGCGGGGCTGCTCGGCATCTTCGCCATCGTGCTCGCCCGCCGCGGGCGTGAGACGGCACAGCGGACACTCGGCCGGAGCGGGGGAGAGGGCGCAGCGCAGGCCGGCAAGTGGCTCGGCGTGCTCGCGCTCTGGATCGCGGCGACGACGGGATTGGCTCTGGCTTTCTATGCTCTGTTGACACTGTTCGCCGACTGAGGACTTCCGTAGAATCCCCGCGAATGTTCGAAATAGGAACCAGCCTGCGCGAAGCTCGCCTTCGGAAGAGCATCGAGATCCCCGAGGCCGAGCGGGACACGAAGATCCGCGCCAAGTACCTGCGAGCGCTGGAGACGGAAAGCTTCGACATCCTCCCGGGCCAGGCGTACATCAAGAGCTTCCTCAAGGCGTACGCCGACTACCTCGATCTCGACGGCCAGCTGTTCGTGGACGAGTACACGTCGCGGTTCTGGATCGACGAGGAGCCTGGGGCCGTGCGCACGAGACGCATCCGGATCCGCGAGCACCACCACAAGCGGGCCGAGCGGCGCATGGTGCTGCTGACCGTGGTCGGCATCGCCGTCGTCACCGCGCTCGTCATCGCGGCGTGGAACTACGGAGGCGGCAGCCCGGGGGACACGGAGTTCCCCCCAACCTCACTCCGGCCGCCCGAACACACGCGCCGAAGAATCACGCGGTGTTCGTGGTCACCGCGGTCGGCGGCGCGTCGCTGCTCGAATCACGGACCGGCGGAGCAACCGGCCGAGTGCTCTTCCAGGGGACGCTCGAGAAGGGCGAGACACAGCGCTTCGCCGGCAAGCGGCTCTGGTTCAACGTCGGCTCTCCGGAGAACCTCCGCGTCACGCTCGGTGGTCGGCCGGCGACGCTGGGCACGGGCTGCCCGCAGGTGGTGACGGTCACCCGCAGGCAGGTGACCTCGAAGTCCAGCTGCGGCTAGGACGTTGAGCGACGTTTCGCGGCCGCGTGTGGCGATCGTCGCCACCGGCAGCGAGCTCGTCCGCGGCGACCGACGGGACCGTAACGGCCCGTTTCTCGCGCATGCCGTGCTGTCGCTCGGTCTCGATCCCGCCCGGATCACGATCGTCGGAGACGACGCTTCCGACCTGGAGGCCGCGCTGCGCGAAGGGCTCGGTGCCGATCTCTGCGCCGTGTCCGGGGGGCTGGGGCCGACGCACGACGATCGCACCGTGGAGATGGTCGCCCGCGCTGCCGGCGTGGGTCTGGTCGTCGACGAAGGCCTGGAGGCGCAGATCGAGGCCGTGTCCCGTTCGTACGCCGAGCGTCTGGGGAGGCCGTACGCCGACTTCGCGCACGGCGTGCGCAAGCAGGCGACGCTGCCCGAGGGCGCGATCTCGATCGGGCTGGCCGGAACGGCTCCCGGCTTCGTCCTACAGAGCGGCGGTGCGGCCGTTGTGGTCCTGCCCGGCCCTCCGGGCGAGCTGCAGCGGTTGTGGCCCGGTGCGCTCGAGACAGAGCCGGTGCGGGACGTGATAGCACGCGCTCGCCCCCGTGGCCGGCGGACGCTTCGCCTCTACGGCGTCAGCGAGTCGACCGTCGCACGGACGCTGTACGAGGCGGGCGGTGACGGGGCGGGCGTCGACGTCACTGTCTGCGCCCGTGACTTCGAGATCCACGTCGACATGCTCGTCGAGCCCGGCGCCGAGCTGCGCGCCGACGAGCTGTCGACCGCTCTTCGAGCTGAGCACGACCGGTACGCGTTCTCCGAGGACGAGCGGCCCGTGGAGGAGATCGTGCTCGCGCTCGCCCGCGCGCTCGGGCTGACGATCGGCACTGCGGAGTCGTGCACCGGTGGCCTCGTCGCCGAGCGCCTGACGTCGATTTCCGGCGCGAGCGATGTCTTCCTCGGCGGCATCGTCGCCTACGCGGATGCGGTCAAGGAGAACGAGCTTGGGGTTCCTGCAGACCTGCTGCGCGAGCACGGTGCCGTGTCTGCCGAGACGGCCGCCGCCATGGCGCGCGGCGTTCGCGAGCGTCTCGGCGCCGACGTCGGACTCGCGGTGACCGGCGTTGCGGGACCGCGAGGCGGGACTCCGGAGAAGCCCGTCGGGCTCGTCTACGTCCATGCGGAGACTCCCGACGCAAGCCGCGGCGTCGACTTCAGCTACCCCGCCGACCGGGAGTCGATCCGGCGCCGCGCGGCGGTGGCGGTGCTCCATCTCGCCAGGCGTCTCTTGGCACAGAGCCGGCACGATTCCGTTTGAGCGAGGCCGCTACGGTGGCTGCCGATGAACGCTTGCGTCTCTTCTGCGGCCTCACGCTCCCGGAGAGCGTGCGCGGCGAGCTCGCCGAGTGGCAGCGCCATACCCTCCGCTCCGCTGCCAGGATCGTCGAGCCTCGCAACCTCCACATCACGCTCGCCTTCCTCGGGCACCGCCCGGCAGATGACGTGGGGCCTGTCTCCGAGGCGCTCGAGGCGGCTGCAGGATCGCTCGCTGAGCCGATCCGCCTCAGCCCCGAGCGCTATCGGGAGACGCGAAGCGTCGGCATGCTCGTCCTCGCGGACGAGGAGGAACGGGCGGGGCGGCTGGCACGCGCCCTTCACGAGCGACTGGAGCGCATCGGCGTGTACAAGCCGGAGGCACGGCCATGGCTCCCGCACGTCACGGTGCTGCGCTTCCGCTCTCAGCCGAAGCTCCGGCCGCCCTTGCCCGACCTCTCGCCCTTCAGTCCGTCCGGTGCCGCTGTCTACCATTCGGTGCTCGCGCGCGGAGGCGCGCGATATGAGGTGTTGGAGTCCGTTTCTCTAGGAGGCTGATGACTGTGGATCGCGGCGAAGCTCTCGACACGGCGCTCGGACAGATCGAGCGGCAGTTCGGCAAGGGGTCGGTCATGAAGATGAGCGACCGGCCGCAGGTCTCGATCGGAGCCGTCTCCACGGGCTCCCTGGCCCTCGACATGGCGCTCGGCATCGGAGGGCTTCCGCGCGGACGCGTCGTCGAGATCTTCGGCCCGGAGGCGTCGGGCAAGACGACGCTCGTCTACCACGTGATCGCCGAAGCGCAACGGCGCGGCGGCATCTGCTGCATTCATCGACGCAGAGCACGCGATGGATCCCCAGTACGCGCGGCGAATCGGCGTCAACATCGACGAACTGCTCGTCTCCCAGCCCGACACCGGAGAGCAGGGGCTCGAGATCGCCGAGTTGCTCATCCGCTCGGGCGCGCTCGACGTCGTCGCCGTCGACTCCGTGGCCGCGCTCGTGCCGAAGGCCGAGATCGAAGGCGAGATGGGTGATGCGCACGTCGGCCTTCAGGCGCGGTTGATGAGCCAGGCGCTACGCAAGCTCGCCGGCACGCTCAACCGCACCGACACCGTCTGCATCTTCACGAACCAGCTGCGCGAGAAGATCGGCGTGATGTTCGGCAATCCCGAGACGACGCCCGGCGGCCGCGCGCTGAAGTTCTACTCGTCTGTCCGCCTCGACATCCGCCGCATCGAGACGCTCAAGGACGGCGTCGAGGCGATCGGGAACCGCGTGCGCGTGAAAGTCGTGAAGAACAAGGTGGCGCCTCCGTTCAAGCAGGCGGAGTTCGACATCTACTTCGGCGCCGGCATCTCCTGGGAGGGCACGGTGCTCGACGCCGCGCTCGAGCAGAAGGCGGTGCAGAAGTCGGGCTCGTACTTCTCCTTCGACGACGAGCGACTCGGCCAGGGCCGTCAGAACGCAACGGCGTTCCTGCGCGAGCATCCCGACGTCTGCCAGGCGATCCTCCAACGGCTCCAAGCGGTCGTCGGGCCCGACCAGATCGTCTCCGCGAGACTCTTGCCCACGGTGGAAGCCGTCGAGGAGCCGGCCGGCGAGTCAGACGTCGAAGAAGTCGAGGAGGCAGAGCCGGTCTCGAAGGCCTGAGTGGCCGAAGCCATCGCCGCACGCTCTCGAGGCGGGGCTGAAGGCGCTATCCCGCCGCGAGCTGTCACGTACCGAGCTCGTGGCGCGCCTGGAGCGGTCGGGCATCGATGCCGAGGACGCAGAGCGCGCAAGCTCGCAGCTCACAGAGGCGGGCTACCAGTCCGACGAGCGAACGGCCGCCGAGCGGGCACGCGTGCTCGCCGCCAGGCTGCAAGGCGATCTCGCCATCCGCGTCGACCTGCGGCGACGAGGCATTGCCGACGTCGACATCGACTCGGCACTCGAGAGCGTCGAGCCCGAGGCCGCGCGAGCGGAGGCGCTGGCCCGACGAGCGAGTGATGCCGCGCAGCTCGCCCGGACGCTCCATCGCAAGGGCTACGCCGACGACACGATCGAGACCGCATTGCGGTCCGCGGGCGAGCAGGAGTAAGATGGATTCACGACTCATCCTTTCTGCGTAGACGAACTTCCAAGAATCGGGAACCTCGACCACCAAGACACCAGTGACCTCGAAAGCGCCGACCACACGACGAAGGGAGCATTCGGCAGCAGCCTGAGGCGGCTGCTCTTCCTCGAGCGGCATCGGCGCCGCTCCCCCCGATTTGCGGCATTCGCCCGCGCGGGCTCGGTATCGAGTCGGACCCACGTCACTTCCGGCGGGGCGAACGATCGGAGGGCTTGTGCCGTACGTTGTCGGAATCCTCGATCGGCCTTGTCGCCGGAGTTGTCGGCGCCTGGGCCGTCGTGAGCTTCCTTACGGACTCGAAGCTCGCTGCTGCTCGACGAACCCGCACGCCTGCTGCTCGAAGAGGCAAGAGGAGAGGCGGACGCACTCCGCAGAGAGTCCGAGCTGGCCGCCAAGGAGGAGGCAGCGAGAGTGCGCAGCGAGACCGAGCGAGACCTCGACGGGCGCCGGACCGAAACGCTCGAGCGCGAGCAGCGAGTGCGGCTCGCCGAGGGCGAGCTAAACCGGAAGCACGAGGAGCTCGAGCGCCGCAACCAGGGCCTCGCCGACCGCGAGACGCACGTACGAGAGCTACAGGAGGAGTTGAAGTCTGCGAAGGCCGACGAGCAGAGCGAGTCTGGAACGAATTGCCCGGCTGACCTTCGAAGATGCGAAGGCGGAGGTCCTCGAGCGCTCCGAGGAGCTCGTCCGCCACGAATTGGCGCGGCGCGTGCGGCAACTCGACGAGGACGCGACCGCTGAGGCCCGTCGGAAGGCGCGGAACCTCGTGGCCGACGCACTCCAGCGCGTGGCGGCGAGCCACGCCGCCGAGACGACGGTCTCCATCGTCGAGCTTCCCTCCGACGACATGAAGGGCCGGATCATCGGTCGTGAAGGCCGCAACATTCGAGCACTCGAGCATCTGACCGGCGTGGACTTCATCGTCGACGACACGCCGCAGGCAGTCGTGCTCTCGTCGTTCGACGGCATCAGGCGCGAGGTGGCGAAGCTCACGCTGCAGCGGCTGCTCGAAGACGGCCGGATCCATCCTGCCCGCGTGGAGGAGATGTATTACCAGTCGAAGGCGGAGGTCGATGACCTCATCCGCCAGGCCGGTGACCAGGCTGTCTTCGAGGCAAACTGCGGCGAGTTTCACGAGGAGCTTGTGAAGATCCTCGGCCGTCTGCGCTACCGGACGAGCTACGGCCAAAACGTCCTCAAGCACACGCTCGAGGTCGTTCAGCTGGCCGGCGTCATGGCGAGCGAGCTCGGCGCGAGCGTCAAGACCTCGAAGCGCGCGGCACTGCTCCACGATCTCGGCAAGGCTCTTACGTCACGAGGAGGAGGGCGCCCACGCCCTCATCTCCGCGCGCTACGCCCGTCGTTTCGGCGAGACGCAGGGCGTCGTCCACGCGATCGAGGCGCACCACTACGACGTCCAACCGCAGACCGTGGAAGCCGTGCTGGTGATAGCGGCCGACGCCGCGTCCGCCGCACGCCCCGGAGCTCGCGGCGAAAGCCTCGAGTCCTACATCAAGCGCCTGGAGGCGCTGGAGGAGCTAGCCGCCAAGAAGAGCGGCGTCGAGCGCGTCTACGCGTTGCAGGCCGGTCGTGAGATCCGCGTGATCGTCAAGCCCGAGGAGATCGCGGACGACGAGGCAGCCCTCATGTCGCACGAGATCGCCCGTGAGATCGAGCAACACCTCGAGTACCCGGGGCAGATCAAGGTGACGGTGATTCGCGAGTCGCGCGCGATCGAGTACGCGAAGTAGCGTCCGTTAGTCGCTGATCAGCCGAAGGCGCGGCTGGCTCCGCGAGGGGCCACCCCGCGCCTCCTCCCGCTTTCAGCGTAACGGCGGACGACGTGCTCGTGTGTTGCGGGACAGTGCCGGGAGTGCACCAACCTCTCCGGCGTACACTTCCGCCGTGCGTCGCTACCACGTTACGACGTTCGGCTGCCAGATGAACGCGCACGACTCCGAGCGCATCCGAGGCCTGCTCGAGGAGCTCGGGCTTGGCGAGGCGGCGACGCCCGCCGAAGCAGACGTGCTCGTCTTCAATACCTGCACGATCCGCGAGAAGCCCGACCAGCGGCTCGCGGCATACCTCGGCGACGCGAAGATGCTCAAGGCGAGCAACCCGGACGCCGTAATCGCCGTCGGCGGCTGCTATGCCGAGGCGCAGCGCGACCGGATCTTCGAGCGCTATCCGTTCATCGACGTGGCGTTCGGCCCGGGCACGATCCACCACCTCGGCGACTGGCTGGGCGCGGGCGGGCTGGGCGTCGCGCGTTCGGCGTTCGGCACGAGACGACGAGCGCCGCTTCTCCGCGGAGCTCGCGACCCAGCGCGAGCGTCCATTTCAGGCGTGGGTGCAGATCTCCATGGGCTGCAACTCGGTGTGCTCCTACTGCATCGTGCCCGCCGTACGCGGCAAGGAGGTGAGCCGGCGGCCGGGCGAGATACTCGCCGAGATCTCTGCGCTCGCGCAAGAGGGTGTCCGCGAGGTCACGCTGCTGGGCCAGAACGTCAACTCGTGGGGCAGGGATCTGTCGCCCGACATTCGCTCCGAGTTCGGCGAGCTCCTGCGCGCGGTGGACGCCGTCGACGGCATCGAGCGCATCCGCTTCACGAGCCCGCACCCTAAGGACTTCAGGGCGCCGGTCATCGCCGCCATGTCCCAGTGCAACGCCGTCTGCGAGCACGCGCACCTTCCGCTGCAGTCCGGCTCGACACGCGTGCTCAAGCGCATGCGACGCACGTACAGCCGCGAGCGGTACCTCCGCCTCGTGGACGAGCTGCGTGTCGCCATCGCCGACCTCGCCCTCACGACAGACCTCATCGTCGGCTTCCCCGGCGAAACGGACAGCGACTTCGACGACACCTGCTCCCTGGTCGAAGAGGTCGGCTTCGACGGGGCATTCACATTCGTGTACTCACCACGCAACGGGACTGAGGCGGCGGCGATGCCCGATCAGGTGCCCGACGAGCTGAAGCGCGAGCGCATCGAGCGCCTCGTCGAGGTCGTCCAGCGCGTCGCGGCCGAACGAAACGCACGCCGCGTGGGCCTGGTGGAAGAGGTCCTCGTCGAGGGAGCGAGCCGCACCGATCCCTCACTGCTCCGCGGCCGAACCCGCCGTAACACGACGGTCAACTTCTCCGGATCGGCCGAGAGCGGTGAGCTGGTGCCGGTCCGCATCACCGCGTCCACGTCAACGACTCTTCAGGGCAGCCAGGAGGCGCTCGTCGCGGCGTAGGTGCGTTCGGCTAGGCACCTGACCTGGGACGGCTGCGTCAACGTCCGCGATCTCGGCGGACTGCCGACAGAGGACGGCTTCGAGACGACCTACGGAGCGGTCGTCCGCGCCGACAACATCCGCACGCTCTCCGAAGTAGGCAAGCGGGAGCTGCTTGCCTACGGCGTCAACAGGATCATCGACCTCCGCTGGCACGCGGAGTTGGATGAAGATCCGCCGGGGGAGTTGGGCGTGGAGGTGCTCCACCTGCCGCTGTTCGGCGATCACAACGAGCTCCACGACGCAGACCGGCAACTGCTCGAGCAGATTACCGACCACATCGACTGCCGGCGCGTCATGTATCTCGAGCGCCTCGATCTCTACCCCGAGCGCTTCGTCGCCGCGATGACGGCCGTCGCGGCCGCGCCAGACGGCTGCGTCCTCGTCCACTGCGCCGGCGGCGTCGACCGCACCGGTCTCGTCGCGGCGCTGCTGCTCCGCCTCGCACAGGTCTCGGTCGATGACATTGCTGCCGACTTCGCGCTGAGCCGGGCCAACTGGGCGCCGCACGCTCCCGAATGGATGGCGGAAACGGACGACGAGCGCGAGCGCGAGTTCCGGCGGTTCCTGGCAGCGATGCCAGGCGAGTCGATGCGCGGCGTGCTCGAGGAGGTTGACCGCCGCTACGGCGGTGCGGAGGGCTATCTGCGTGCAGCGGGCATGTCCGAGGACGATCTTCGCCGCGCCCGCATCAGGCTGCGAGTGTGACCGTGCTCGCGATCTTCGGCCCGACGGCGTCCGGCAAGTCGGCCGTAGCCGAAGCGATCGCGGAGCGCATCCCGGCCGAGCTCGTCTCCGCTGATTCGATGCAGGTGTACAAAGGGCTGCCAATCCTCACTGCGCAACCAGCGCGTCCGACGCGGCTCGTCGCAGTCTGGGAGCTCGATCACGAAGCCTCCGTCGTCGAGTACCAGGCGCTCGCGCACCGAGCCGTCGACGAGGCGTTGGAACGCGGACAGACGCCCGTCGTGGTGGGCGGAACCGGCCTCTACCTTCGCGCCGCGCTCTCCGACCTGTCGCCG
This sequence comes from uncultured Actinomycetes bacterium, assembly GCA_963711315.1. Taxonomy (GTDB): domain Bacteria; phylum Actinomycetota; class Thermoleophilia; order Gaiellales; family Gaiellaceae; genus PALSA-612. Next base: position 697,716 of record CAVQDQ010000002.1, on the reverse strand, counting down.
CCGCCGCCGGGTGCCCGCGAGCGTTGGGAGCGGCTCTACGACCGTCTGGGGGCGGTGCGGGCCCATGCATTGCTCGCCGAACGAGATCCCCAGCGCGGCGATGCATGTCCATGCCAATGACCGCCGCCGGGTCGTGCGCGCGCTCGAGCTGGCTGAAATGGGAGAGTCGCTGCAACCCGGCCGGGACAGCCTGTGGAGCGGCGAGACGCGTCACCCGACTCTCGTCTTCGGCCTCGAGGTGCCGCGCGAGGAGCTCGAGCGGCGGATCGTCGCGCGCACGCAGGCGATGTTCGACGCTGGTGTGGAGGACGAGGTCGAGCGCGCCCTGTCCGGCAGCGTCTCGCACACGGCGCGCCACGCGCTCGGGCTCGACGAGATTGCTCGGCTGCCCAGAGAGGAGGCGATCGCCGCGGTAGTCTTGCGTACCCGCCGGTACGCCGCCTACCAGCGGAAGTGGATGCGGAAGATGCCGGATCTGATCAGGGTCGAGGCGGCGAGGCCCGCGGACGAGGTCGCGGATGAGATTCTCGAAGTGGCACGCGCACGGGAACGTCTACCTGCTCACTGACGAGCGCGGGCTGACGCCGGAGAGCGTGCAGGCCGAAGTGGGGGACGCCGACGGTATCGTCGAGGTCGTCTCCGCCACGGAGGACGAGGCCGAGGTCGTGATCTGGAACCCGGACGGCTCCAGAGCAGAGCTGTCCGGCAACGGCACCCGCATCGCCGCCCGGTGGCTCGCAGATCGAACGTGCGCCCAGGAGGTTCGCATCCGCGTAGGCGCACGCGAGACCGTCGCGCGCGTCAGCGACGGCGAAGTGGAGCAGGAAATGGGAGTGGTGACCGTCGCGGAGCCCGAGCAGATCGAGGGGCTCGAGGTGATCGTGGTCGACGTCGGCAATCCGCATGCGGTCGTTGTCGGCGACCCGGTCCAGCTACCGGTCATTGGGCCGCTGCTCGAGACGCATCCTCGCTTCCCGCACCGCACGAACGTCCAGGTGGCCAGTGTCGACGGCCCGGGCGAGGTCACGGCACGCGTCTGGGAGCGTGGCGTGGGCGAAACGCAGTCGTCGGGAACGAGCGCCGTCGCCGTCGCCGCGGCTACTCACGGCGAAGGCGACGTGCTCGTCCACTTTCCTGGTGGCGACCTCCGCGTACGCCTGTCCGCGGGTCGTGCCACGCTCACGGGGCCCGCGGAGCGTCTCTAGGCGGCTGCTCCCGCTGTCACCTGGAGCGGCTCACCCGTCTCCAGCAGCGTCTTCAGGCCGCTGAGGATGTACGGCATGCCGCCGGCGGCCTGCCTGAACGTGTTCGTCTCTCCGTCGAAGCCGTCGTGGACCACGGTCAGCTTCGACAGACCGTCGCCGGCCGGCTCGATCTCCCATGTGACGCGGGAGGGAGCTTCAGGCGAGACCTCGTCGTCCCAGCGAGCGTCGAAGGTCATTGCCAGGCGCGAAGGCGGCACCGCCTCGAGCACCTCGCCGACGATCGCCGTCTGGCCGTCGATGAAGTACTCGTATTCGGAGCCCGCCGTCCAGTCGGATTCGACCGTGCTCGCGTAGTAGTACTGCTGCGTGAACTCGGACTGCGTGAGCGCATCCCAGATGCGCTCGGGTGTCGCCTTGATGTAGACGACGTAGACGTGCGAAGGCTTGCCGCTGGCAGCCATCGATCCTCCCTTCTCGAGACCGGCACGCAGCGCCAGCAGCGCCCCGCTCGCCATGGCGGCGAACTTGCCGGTCCACCTGTCGTGGATCTCGCGGATGGGGACGGGATTCAGGTAGTGCAGGCGCGAACGCCCGACCTTGCGGGTCACGACGAGATTCGCTTCCTCGAGCACTTTCACGTGCTTCATGACGCCGAAGCGGGTCATGTCGAAGCGTCGCTCGAGCTCGCCGAGCGACTGGCCCTCGCGCTCGAACAGCACGTCGAGGATCTCCCGCCGCGTCGAGTCGGCCAGGGCCCTGAACACCAGGTCATCCGCCATGGCCTGATAATAGGTGACCAAATAGTCACGTGTCAAACGAGCGGCTCAGGCGGCGCCGATGCCGAATTCGCGCAGCGTCTCGTTGAGGCTCAGCTTGCTGTCCGTCGACTGGCTGCGCCACCCGATGATGAGCGCGCAGCCGACCTGATATGTGCCGGCGGGAAAGTCTTTCGGCCGCGTTCCGGGCACGACCACGGAGCGGGGAGGGACGTGCCCGCGGTGCTCGATGGGCTCGTCACCGGTCACGTCGATGATCGGCACGGACGCCGTGAGCGAGACGTGGGGGGCGATGACGGCGCCTTCGCCGACGACCACGCCCTCGACGACGATCGCCCGCGAGCCGATGAACGCGTCGTCCTCGACGATCACCGGGCGGGCGTTGACAGGCTCCAAGACGCCGCCGATGCCGGCGCCACCGGCAATGTGGACGTTTGCGCCGACCTGCGCGCAGGAGCCGACGGTGGCCCATGTATCGACCATCGTCCCAGGGCCGACCCAGGCGCCGATGTTCACGAACCCGGGCATGACGATCACGCCCTCGCCGAGGAACGAGCCGTAGCGGACGACGGCACCCGGCACGACGCGCACACCGCGCTCGGCGTGTCCGTGCTTGAGCGGGATCTTGTCCGTGTACTCGAACGGCCCCAGCTCCTGCGGCTCGACGGCGCGGACGCGGAAGTAGTCGAGGATCGCCTGCTTGGCGTCCTCGTCCACGACCCACTCGTCACCGACCTTCTCGGCCACACGTCGCTCGCCCCGGTCGAGCGCGGCGACGACCTCCTCGACGAGCGCGGCGTCCGTCACGCCACCACCTCCTCGAGGATGCCGGCGGCGCGCTCGCAGTCCTCGATCGTTGGCACGAGCGCCACCCGCGCGTAGCCCTCGCCGGCCTCGCCGAGATACGCGCCCGGAGCAACGACGATCCCGTGCTCGAGGAGTCGCCCTGCCGCTGCCTCAGACGTCTCGCCCGCCGGGAGCGCGAACCAGAGGTACATCGTTGCGTCCTTGCCCGCCGCGCGCCAGCCGATGCCCTCGAACGCCGGAAGCAGCACGTCCCGCTTGCGCCGGTACACGGCGCGCGCGCGTTCGACGTGGCCTTCGTCACCCCAGGCGACGATCGAGGCACGCTGAACGAACTCCTGGGGAGCCGTGCCGACCGTCGGCCGGTATTTCCGCAGTGCGTCGACCACCCATTCAGGACCGGCGACGAACGCGGATCGGTAGCCCGTCATCGACGAGCGCTTGCTGAGCGTGTTGAACACGACGGCGCGCGAGCGATCCGCGAGCTCGAGCGCCGAGGTAGGCGGCTCGTCGAACCACAGCTCGCTGTACGCCTCGTCCGAGCAGACGAGGAAGTCGTGGCGCGCCGCGAGGTCCGCCAAGTTCGCGAAGAACGAGCGTGGGGCGGAGGCGGCGGTGGGATTGTTCGGGTAGTTGACCCAGACCAGAGCTGTCCGGTCGAGCGTCTCCGCGCCAACGGCTGTCAGATCTGGAAGGAAGCCGTTCTCCTCCAGCAGCGGCAGACGGACGATGCGCGCGCCGGCGAACTCCGCGCCGCGCTCGTACACTGGGTACGCCGGGTCCGGGACGAGCACCGTGTCCTTGCCGCGTGGCACGTCCGCGAAGACCTGTGCGAAGCTGAAGATCGCCTCCTTCGAGCCCAGCGTCGGAATCAGCTCCCGATCGGAGTCGAGCTCGACGCCGAAGCGGCGCGCGACCCAGCCCGCGATCGCCGCCCGCAGCTCGGGAAGGCCCTCGGCCTTCGGGTAGCTCATCGTTTCCGCGACGCCGTCGGCAAGCGCTTGACGAATGAGCGGATCCGTCGGCTCGCGCGGATCCCCCTGGCCGAAGTCGATGATCGAGACTCCGCGGGCTGCGGCCTCGCGCTTCGCCTGCTCGAGCCGCACGAACGGATACGTCGTCTGCTCGGCGAGTACGGGGGAGAGCGCCACGCCCGAACGCTAGCGAGATTGACGCTGCTCCATAATGTCGTCGTGACGAACCACCAGCCCGATCCGCTGCCCGGCGCAGAGCCGGAGCGCGGGTTCGCGGTCGCATGTCTGCTCCCGTCCCAGGAAGCCTCGGAGCTCGCCGAGCTCCACGCGCTGGCCCGGACCGCGGGCGTCGACACCGTCGGCGAGCTCGTTCAGCACCGTCGACGCCGGATCCGCGCACGTACGTCGGCAAGGGCAAGCTCGAGGAGCTGAAGTCCGCGTTCGCGGACTGCACGGCGCCGAAGTGCTGGTCGTGGACGGCGAGCTCGCGCCGGCGCAGCAGCGACGGCTCGAGGACTCCCTCGAGGCGCGCGTGGTCGACCGCACGCAGCTGATCCTCGACATCTTCGCCCAGCACGCTGTCTCCGCCGAGGGCAAGCTCCAGGTCGAGCTCGCCCAGCTCGAATACAACCTCCCCCGCATGCGCGGCCTGTGGCAGCACCTCGAGCGGCTCGGCGGCGGCGTGGGCACCAGGGGCCCGGGTGAGAGCCAGCTCGAGACCGACCGCCGGCTGGCGAGACGGCGGATTTCGTTGCTCAAGGATCGCCTCAGAGACCTCTCGAAGCGGCGTGAGCAGCGCCGGAAGTCGCGCGTGCGCTCCCAGACGCCGACGATCGCCCTCGCCGGCTATACGAACGTCGGCAAGTCCACGCTGCTCAACGCGCTCACCGGAGCCGAGGCATCCATCGACGACCGGCTGTTCGAGACACTCGATCCCACCACCCGGTCATTCGAGTACGAAGGCCGCCGCTACCTCCTCACCGACACCGTCGGCTTCATCCGCCGGCTGCCGCACGAGCTCGTCGAGGGCTTTGCAGCAACGCTGGAGGAGACGCTGATCGCAGACCTCGTCCTGCACGTCGCCGACGCGTCGGCGACGAGGCCGAGCTCGACCAGATGGTGCAAGCGGTCGAGGCGGTGCTCTCCGAGATCGGCGCCGGCGAGCTGCCGATCGAGCTAGTGCTCAACAAGATCGATCGGATCGACGGCGAGACACGCGAGCAGCTCGAGAACCGCTTCCCGGGGTCACTCCTGGTCTCCGCGGAGTCCGGTGAGGGGCTCGATGCGCTCCGCGCTCGGGTCGCCGAGCGGTTCGAGAGCCGGTTCCAGGTCGTGGAGCTGCTCGTGCCGTACGAGCGGGGCGACGTCGTCTCGTCGCTCTACGCCCTCGGGCCACCGATCGAGCTCCGCGAGGATCGTCCCGACGGCGTCTTCATCCGGGCACGGCTGCCCGAACGGGAGCTACGCCGTCTGGCGCCGTTCCTCGTGCGCGACGCCGTCGCCGCTACGTGATCGAGCTGCCCGTCATCCGCCTGCGCGACGAGGCGTCGCTGCCGCAGGGCGCCTATCCGGGTGACGCTGGCCTCGATCTCGTCGCCTGTGAGCGCGTCGAGCTCGGCCCGGGGGAGCGAGGCGTCGTGGCGACGGGCATTGCGGTCGCCATACCCGAGGGCTACGCGGGGCTTGTCATTCCGCGTTCCGGTCTGGCTCTGGAGCACGGCATCTCGCTCGTCAATACGCCCGGACTGATCGATTCCGGCTATCGGGGGGAGCTGCGCGTGATCGCACTCAACACCGACCGCGACCGGTCGTTCACGGTGGAGGCAGGCATGCGGATCGCGCAGCTCGTCGTGACGCCGGTGCCGGAAGTCGACGTGCTGCTCCTGGACGAGCTACCGGAGACGGTGCGCGGCGCGGCCGGTTTCGGCTCCTCGGGCGCCTGAGGTCACCGTTGGCGCTCCAGCCTCGAATTCGCGTGTCCGCAGTCCTGCGCTGGCGCGACGGGATTCTGCTTTGCCGACACGAGAAGCACGGCCGCCAGTACTGGCTGTTGCCGGGCGGCGGCGTCCACTCCGGAGAGAGCCTCGTCCAGGCACTGCGCCGCGAGCTGCGAGAAGAGCTAGGCCTCGACAGCCAGATGCCGTTCGAGGGACCGGTGGCTATCGTGGACTCCATCGCGCCGGCTCGCACGCTCACCACGAAACACGTCGTCCACATCATCTTCGCCGCCGATCTCACGGGCAGGTCGCTCGAGACCGTGAGCTCCGACGACGCGGCCGTGCGGGGACATCGGCTGTTCACAGCCGTCGAGCTCGAAGAGGTCGTGCTCCACCCGCCGATCCAACGCTTTCTCGGACGCTGGCAGCCGGGCGACCCGGTGGTCTACCTCGGCGCCCTGTGGGCGCCCTAGCGGTCGAGCCGCACGAGCGCGTGCGTCTGCCCGTCGTCCGGGTCGACGAATGTTCGCTCCACGTGGAAGCCCGCCTTCTCGAACGCGCGGACTGACGCGAGGTTCCGAGCATCGGGTCCGCCACGCATGACGTCGTCTCGGGACGCGCGAAGACAATCTCGTCCGCGAACCGGCGCAGGATCTCGGTGCCGAGCCCTTGACCGGTCAGCTCCTTCTCGCCGATGAGGATGTCGGCTCCGGCCGTGGCACGGTCTGCGATCCCTACCACCGCCGCGTAGTGCGGGATAGTCGGCCACGATGTACGTCTGGACCCATGCCGATGGCCGCTCCGTCGAGCAGGACAATGTAGTGATCTGTCGGATCGCTCCCCTCGATGGCTGGCAGGTAGTGCGCGACTACCTGGTCGAGCGTCCGCTGCGATTCACTCCACCAGCGATGGACGTGCGGCCGCTGCAGCCAGTCGTGGAGCCTGAGTAGGTCGTCGGCGACCATCGGCCGGAACTCGATCGCCCCCGTCATTCCCACGTCTCGAGGATCGGGTACCGAGCGTGCTCGTCAAGGCAATCGGCAGCGTAGAGGGCGGCGCCGACGTCTCCCGTCCAGAGCGAGTAGCGCCGGCGCCCGCGGCCGGTCTCGAGCCGTCCGCCTGCTCGAGCGCATGTACAGCGAAGCGGCGGGCGCGCCCGAGCCAACGCTCGTCGCCCGTGCGCTCGAACGCCCTCGAGCAGCGCGTAGCCGTTCCCGGCCGTTCCGTGGCAGATGCCGTAGCCCTTCTCGTCGCTGTGCGGCCCCGCCTGCCAGACGAGCTCCGCCCCGGCCAGAAGCAGCTCCTCGTCGAGGTAATCCGCCGCCGAGATGACGATCCCGGGACCTCCGGAACACCACTGGAGGTCAGCCACCTCCGCGTGATTGGCCCAGTTGGCGAGCCCGTCCTCGACAACGGCCCTGGCAGCCAGCGTGGCTGCCGACTCCCGTTCCAGCTGCTCTCTCTGCTCGCCGGCAGCCGCCGGCGCAGCGCGAGCACGTTGCCGACGAGGCCGTGAGCCGGTCCGAGGCTACGCCCCGTGCCGCCGTAGAGGTGGGTCGTCCAGAGCCCGTCGTCCTCGCGTCGCCGCATGAGCTCGTCGGCGCTCTCTTGCCAGGCGTCCGCCCAGCGCGCGTCGCCTGTCCACTCGTGCATGGCGTCGCGCGGCGAGCATCGTGCCCGGCGAGCCCCACATGATCTCGTTGGCCTGGTTCTGGACGTTCTCGGTCACGTCGCTCGAAGAGCGTGTCCGCGATGCGCGTCGTCCGGTGAGAGCTGCCAGGCGACGGTGAGAATGCCCGCCTCACCCGCGAGAGGAATCCTGCGCGGGCGGGGGAGGGGAGCTCGATACCCTGCATGTAGTCCGGTTCGGGCCAGCCACGCTTCGTGGACACGACGCGCCGCCCGTGGGAGGTCGAGCTTGGTCTCGCCACGCTGCGCCGCTCGAGGGCGCCGAGCGCCCAGACGACGCCCGCGGCACCGACGTAGAGAGCCTTGAGCGGCGTCGGCGTCTGCCAGGAATCCCACTCCTCGGCCGGCCAGAGCGCCTCGGGGTCGTACTGGGATTCGGCGTCGGCCACGATGCGCTCGATCTCGCCGCGCACCCAGCCTTCGTCCCAAGGGCGGTCGGTCAGGGTGTCGAAGGCCTCGGACCGGTAGAGCATGCCGAGAGGTTAGAGGCGGCCGCCCCGCGAGTAGGCACGGGCCTTCGCGACCTCGTGCGCCCGTTCTTCGACTGCGTCCGCAAGGGGCTCGAACACGGGCAGCTCCCCTGAGCGATGCTGAACCGCGCGCGCGAGCAGCCAGTCGGCGAGCCACGGGTTCCGCGGCAGCAGTGGGCCGTGGAGATACGTGCCGATGGCGTTGCCGACCCGGCAGCCTTCGAAGCCCGAGCGGCCGTCGTTTCCGAAGCCCGCCACCACCCGACCGAGTGGCAACGCACCTTCGTGGAGGATCGTCCTGCCCGCATGGTTCTCGAAGCCGACGACCGTCCGCCGCTCTCCAGGGTCGAGCTCGCACTCGATCAGCACGTCGCCGATGAGACGCAGTTCCCCGGCCACCGTGTGCAGCGGAAAGACGGCTGCGCCGGGCTGCTCGCTCCCCGAGCGGTCACGGTAGTAGCGGCCGAGCAGCTGATACCCACCGCAGACGGCGAGGACAACCGCGCCGCCCGCTACGGCCTCGGACAACGCAGCGCCGCGGGCGGCGAGATCCGGCGCGATGAGCGCCTGCTCCCGGTCCTGGCCACCGCCCACGTAGAAGAAGTCGGCGTCGGCGGGGAGGGGGTCGCCGAGCCCGATGTCGCGGACGTCGAGCCCGAAGCCGCGGCGCTGTGCCCGGCCGGTCAGCACCGCGAGGTTGCCGCGATCTGCGTAGATGTTGAGGTAGTCGGGATAGAGGTGCGCGACGACGACGTTCACGCCACGCGCTCCCAGTAGGGCCGCGCGTAGCCGCGGTCGGCGATCACGCGCTGGAGACCCAGCATTGCCGTGTACGTGGGGAGGAAGACAAGCTCGCCGCCGGGCTCGGTGAGCTCGAGCCCTCGGTCCAGCGCCGCAGACAGCTCCGGCACGATCTCGATTCGCGCCTCTTCCAGCCCGCCGTAGGAGAACCGAAGCGCGAGCTCGGCGGCACGCTCGCCCGAAACGACGAGCCGCTCGAGCCGCGCCGCCAACGGCTCGAAGTCGACGTCCCAGATCCACGACACGTCGCGTCCGTCCGCGATGCCGTCGTTGAGAGCCAGTACGGCAACGGAGGGCCCATCGTCCTGCAGCAGCGTCCTCAGCGTCTCATTCGCGCCGGCCGGGTTCTTGATGAGGAGCACGATGAGCGTCTTCCCGCCGACCGCGACGCGCTCGAAGCGGCCAAATGCCGGCGAGGCGCGGCCGAGCCCCTCCGCGATCTCGTCCGCCGGTACCGAGAGCCCCCGTGCGACCGACGCGGCCGCGAGGGCGTTATAGACGTTGTGGACACCCGGCACTCGCAGGCGAACACGCGTCGTGCCTTCTGGGGCGCAGAGGTCGAAGGAAATCCCGTCGATGCCGTGGGGCTCGATGGCGCGCGCGCTGACGTCCAGCGGCGGACGCGATATGCCCACAAGACGGGCATCGGTAGTCACCGAGATGGCCCACGTACGCAGCCGCGTACTCGTATGGAGCCCCGCAGCGCACGCAGTACTTCGAGTCGGCCGCGTGCTGAAGCGTTGCACCGCGCTGGGCCGGATCGTCGACGCCAAAGGTCGTCGAGTTGGAATGCGCCCGGGCGAGATCGGCGACCAGTGGATCGTCCGCGTTGACGACGAGCAGCGTGTCCTCCGGAAGATCGGCGACCATCGCGCGCCAGCGCTCGGCTATCAGCTCCAGTTCCCCGTACCGGTCGAGCTGATCGCGGAAAAGGTTGCCGAGGCAGATCACGCGCGGCCGGACGGCGGCGGCCAGATCGGGCAGCGCTGCCTCGTCCACCTCGAACAGCCCCAGCTCGGCATCGCGGACGCCGACGAGGGCGGAGGCGACCCCCGATGCAAGGTTCGCGCCGGCGGCGTTGTGGGCCAGCCGGAAGCGGGGGGTCAGGATCGCCGACGTCATGGCCGCGCTCGTCGTCTTCCCGTTCGTCGCCGACAGGATCACGCTCCCCTCGGGCAAACGCGTAGCGAGACGCGAGATCGCGCCGGGATCGACGGTGGTCAGCAGCTTGCCCGGGAGCGTCGTTCCGCCGCCTCGCCCCGCCAGTCGGGACAGCTGGCCGGCAGCGCGCGCAAGGCTCGTTTCCACCGTAAGCCGCATCGAAACGAGTGTAGATCCCTCTAACGCGTGATCACTCCGAGAATCCCCCACCGGAGGGACGGTCACGAGGCCATTCGGGCCGAGCGTGTGGATTGGTGGCAGTAACAACTGCAACGGAGTCGGCTGCGCGCCCGGGGAGCATCCAGGCGGCAGTCCTCCCCCTGACCGTGATGGCCACCAGCGCCGTGCTCATCGCGACCTTCGCACAAGCTGCATCCGCGGGCGAGTGGGCTCGATTCATCTGACTCGCGCTGCTCGGCCTGTCGGCGCATGCGTTCATCGCCCGTGCAGACCGCGCACGTGCAGGACATGGGGCAGCAGTCCTCGTCCTGCCGGCGGGAGCAGTCCTGCTCCCACTCGATCTTCTTCTCTTGCTGGCACTCGTCGTCTCGGTGCCGCGCTGGGTCGTGCTCGCCGCGCGCCCCGCGTCTCACCCGCTTGTTCGAACTGGCGACCGAGGTTGCGGCCGCGACGACGGCGTGGCTCGCCTCCGCCGCCGCCGTGGCGCTGGCATCGGTGCTCCTCGACGGGGAAGCCGCCTGGGCGCTCGCGGGAATAGTGGCCTGCGCGGCGTTCGTGGCGACGCGACCAGCTTGTCGTCTCTCCTCGGCAATCGAAGACTCACGAGCAGGCTGTCATGCACTCCGCCGCTCACCCTCGGTACCGAGCTCCTCCTTGCGGCGCTGGGAGCTGCGCTGGCGGCCGTCTGCCTGACGAACCCATGGCTCGCTCCGTTCGCTGTCGCACCACTGCTGCTGCTTCGCCAATGGTTCGAGATTCCGCTGCTCGAGCATCAGGCTAGACGCGATGCCAAGACAGGGCTCTTCAACGCGGAGTACTTCGAGCTGGCGGTCGATCGCGAGCTGGGAAAGGCAAGGGCCATACAGGCACCGATGTCCGTGCTGCTCGCCGACCTCGACCTCCTTCGCGATATCAACAACGCCTACGGGCACTTGGCCGGCGACGCGGTCCTTCGTGGTGTCGGAGCCGTGCTCCAGGAACAGCTTCGCACAGAAGACGTTCCCGCCCGCTTCGGCGGGGAAGAGTTCGCGGTGCTACTCCCCAAGACGAGTCACACAGACGCACTGGAGATCGCCGAACGCCTGCGCGCCGCTGTGGCAGTTGCCCGCTTCCCAAGTGGGACAGCCGAGGCCGAACTGCAAGCGACGGTCTCCATCGGCGTCGCGTCGTACCCAGAGCACGGCACGCGTGCCGTTCAGCTTCTCCACCGTGCCGACGTCGCGGTGTACCGCGCGAAGGTGCAGGGGCGGAATCGCGTCCTGACGGCGACACTCGATCCCCCTTCCTCGCTCTCGCCGTCCCTACGGATCGTGGCAGGCTCGATAGGGGACGAGGATGGCGACGCCGCCGTCGGCGCCGTGCCACGCGTCGGCCTGCCTTCATGGCTCGCGCCACGCCGATCGGGCAGGGTTGCCACGCTCGTGGGGGTCGCAACCCTCGGGGCACTGGCCCTCCTCGGCATCAGCCAGGCCTCCTACCTCACCGCAATGCTCGCCCCGGCGATCGGCGGCGTCGCCATCCTCGTCCTTCGTCGCGAGGCGGCGCTCCAAGCCGAACGGGAATCGGCCGCAGTCGCTCGCGACCGCGCGGAGCAGTTCCGGCGCGGGGCAGACACGCTGCAGAAGCTCAACCGGTCACTCGAGCGCGCCAACCGGTTGCTTCGGGAGCGCTCCGCCGCGGCGATGGAGACTCTCTCGGCCGCCGTCGACGCACGGGACTCGCACACGGCCGGACACTCTCGCCGTGTGCAGACACTCGCACTGCTGCTCGGCCAAGAGCTCGGTCTTTCAGAAGCGGAGCTCGAGGCGCTCGGTCATGCCGCCCTCTTCCACGACGTTGGCAAGCTCGCCGTACCCGAAGCGATCCTCCTCAAGTCCGAGAAGCTCGGCGAGATCGACTGGGTCGTCGTGCGCCGCCATCCCGAAGTGGGCGCGCACCTGATCGAGCACCTTGGCTTCCTGGACGACGCACTGCCCGCGATCCGCCACCATCATGAGCGCTACGACGGGACCGGCTACCCCGACAAGCTGGCAGGAGGAGCACATTCCGCTGGGCGCGCGCATCATCCACCTCGCCGACGCGCTCGACGCGATGCTGACGTCGCGGCCGTACCGTCCGGCGCTCGAGCCGCTCGTAGCACTCGAGGAGATCCGCAAGGGAGCCGGGGCGCAGTTCTGCCCACGGTGTGTGGAGGCCCTCGACCAGGTCATGCTCGCAGAGTTCGCGAAGGGTGCCGACGTGCCGCGCGAGCTGCTCGCCAGCTGACATGCAGCATAGTTTCGTTTCAACACACACCACCCCTACTTGCGCATTTTCCAAAACGCTCTATTCTGATTTGCATGGCCCGGAAGCGCGGCTATCGCGCTCTCACACGCGTGGATCCCAAGGCGCTCGCGGAATTCCGCGCGGGCATCCGTAAGCGCTACACGGACGAGCAGATCCTCGACCAGCTGCGCGACTGCGCGAAGGCTCTCGGACGCTCACCGACCATGCGTGAGTTCGAACTTCACGATGGAACGACCGTCCATCCCCAGACCGCCATCGAGCGCTTCGGCAGCTGGAACGCCGCGAAGCGCGAGGCCGGTCTCGTCCCGCGGCGCTTTGCGACGAAGGCAGAGCTGCTGCAATGTCTGCGGCTGCTCGGAGACAAGATCGGCCGCGTGCCGACCTCGAAGGACATCGACGAGCATCGCGGGCTCGTACCTTCGAAATCGCTCTACTGGCACACGTTCGGATCGCTGACGAACGCGCTACGGGAAGCCGGGTTCGACGTGCCCGTGGGCGAGGAGCGGCTCGACCGGGCGATCGACCAGGGAGTCGCGATGGCGCGGCGGCTCGGACGGCTGCCGAAGTTCGCCGACTGGAGCAAAGCGCGGAGGGGGGACCCGGCCCTGCTCACGGAGTGGCAGGTCTACAGAATGTTCGACGCCCAGCGAGGCGCCTGGGCCACATTCCAGTTTCTCGTGCGCGAACGATTGCTCGCCGACGGCGCTGATGTGGCGGCCGACGGGACCGTGCGCGGCTAGCGCTCACACTCCGACGGAGGATTGCCGATACCTCGAATGGTTATGACGCAACCACTACCGCTCGACGAGGGCCACGAGCCCGCGCTCTCGGAGCAGCTCGGCGAGGACGAGCAGCGAGCACCAGCCGTCCCTGCAACGAGTGACCCACTGAAGCTCTACGTGCGGCAGATCGGCGACGGCCGGCTGCTGACGCGTGAGGAGGAACGCGAGCTCGCCAGGCGCAAGGACGCAGGGGACGAGGCTGCCAAGCGCCGCCTCATCGAATGCAACCTCCGGCTCGTGATGTCGATCACGCGGAACTACCGGACAGCCGGTGTGCCGTTGCTTGACCTCATCCAGGAAGGCAATCTCGGGCTGATCCGGGCGGTGGAGAAGTTCGACTACCGAATGGGCTACAAGCTCTCGACGTACGCGACCTGGTGGATTCGCCAGGCAGTGACTCGGGCGCTCGCCGACCAGGGTCGGCTCATCCGGCTGCCGGTGCACGTCTCCGACCAGGTGCGCCGGGTAATGCGCACGCGCCGCACGCTCGCACAGAAGCTGAATCGCGAGCCGACCGTCGCCGAGATCTCCGTGGAGGCGGAGCTGCCGGAGAAGCGCGTTCACGAGTTGCTCGACATTGTCGAGGACGCGGTCAGCCTCGAGACTCCAATTGCGGGCGGGGACAGCCTCTACGGCGATCTGGTCGAGAACGAGGAGGCTGACGAAACGGACGTCGTCGTCGCGGAAAGCTTCCGTGCCGAGGAACTGGATGCCGCGCTCGGCCGCATCGAGCCCCGTCTGCGCGAGCTGCTCGAGCGCCGCTTCGGGCTCGCCGGCCACAACGCCCAGACGCTCGACGAGATCGGCCGCAGCCTCGGCGTCACGCGCGAGCGGGTGCGCCAGCTGGAGACGCGCGCGTTTCGGGAACTCCGCGCCACGGCCCCAGAGCTCGCCTTCTACCTGAGAGACCTCCTAGTAGGGAACGGCCTGAATTTCCCGCAGGGTGGCGAGGCGGCGAAGCGCTTCGACCTCGATCTGCCGAACGCGCTCGCGCGTCAATCCCAGCCGCCGGCCGATCTCCTCGAGAGTCTTCGGCTCGTAGTCGTCGAGCCCGTAGCGCAGGGCGAGCACCTCGCGCTCGCGCGGGCTGAGAGTCCGCAGCGCCGCCTGCAGCGCCTGACTGCGTAGCGAAACCTCAACTTCCTCGTCGGGGAGGGGGCCGTCTCCCGCAACGAAGTCCCCGAGCACTGCTTCCTCCTGCTCGCCGACAGGCTGGTCGAGGCTCGTGGCTGCTCGTGCTGCCGCCTTCACTTCGCGGGCCTGCTGGATGGGCAGGCTTGCTTCTTCCGCGATCTCCTCGAGAGTCGGCTCGCGTCCGAGCTGCGTCCAGAGGTTCCTTTCGGCGCGGTTCATCTTCTGCAGCCGCTCGACGATGTGCACGGGCATGCGGATCGTCCGCGCCTTGTCGGCGAGTGCGCGCGCAACCGCCTGGCGAATCCACCACGTCGCGTAGGTCGAGAACTTGTAGCCGCGGCGCCAGTCGAATTTCTCGACGGCGCGGATGAGGCCGAGTGTTCCCTCCTGGATCAGGTCGAGGAAGGGGAGACCTTGGTTGCGGTAGTTCTTCGCGATCGAGACCACGAGGCGGAGGTTCGACTGGATCATCCGCTGCTTCGCGGTATCGTCGCCGCGCTCGATCCGCTTCGCCAGCTCGACCTCCTGCGCGGCCGTCAGTAGGTGGTGACGGCCGGCTTCACGGAGAAAGAGCTGCAGCGCGTCGGTCGTCGTCTCGACCGGGGCGGTGAGCAGTGCCGCGACCGAGCCCTGGTCGTCTTCGATCACGTCGATGCTCAACCGCTCGAGCTCCCGGTAGACGGCGTCGATCTCCAGCGCGTCGTACCCGTGCGCCTCCAGCACATCCGCCAGCTCCGAGGCTCGGATCGACCCGGCCGCCTCACCGGCTTCCAGTAGCTGAAGCAGATCCTCGCCCTTGACGAGAGTCTCGAAATCCATCGTGGCTTCGGGCGGCTGCTCGCTCGTCAATCGTCTCCCGGCGTTCGGCTCGGCGTGCCGTTCAACGCTCGGCCCGCCCGGTTCAGACGCTCACCATCCTGAGCGTGTGCGAAAAGAATAGCCCGTGAGTCAAGCCTCGCGAAATCGCGGGGGGGGGGGGGGGGGGGGGGGGGGGGGGGGGGGGGGAGGGGGGAGAAGAGAAGGTGAGGGGGGGGGGGGGGGGGGGGGGGGGGGCTGGGGGGGGGGGGGGGGAGGGCTACATCGTGAATCGGGGGAGCCGCGGGGTTTTTCACCCTCTGCACGATAATGCGTGTTATGTCAAGTTAGCGGCCAGCAGCGAAAGCGGCGCCTCCCCGTCCACCGTAGGATTCTCACGATGAAGCGCGTCGGCATCATCGTCGGGGCCGGCGTCGCTCTGGGCGTGGCGGTCCTGCTCTGCATCCTCGGTGTCGGCGAGCGCGCCGGCGCGCTGACGGACTGGCAAGCGTTCGTCCTCGGCGCCGTCCAGGGCTTCACGGAGCTCCTGCCCATCTCGTCGTCCGGGCACCTGATCCTCGTGCCGTGGCTCTTCGACTGGACATACCTCGAGCAACACGCCAGTTTCAACAAGACGTTCGACGTTGCCCTCCACGTCGGGACGCTCGTGGCAGTCGTCGTGTACTTCTGGCGCGAAATCGGAGGTCTGATTGCCGCCTGGTGGCACAGCGTCCGAGCGCGAGCCGTCCGGACGCCTGAAGAGCGCGTCGCCTGGATTGTGATTCTGGCCACAATCCCGGCCGCCCTCGCCGGAGCCGCCGGCGAGAGCTTCATCGAGAAACGCCTCGGAGAGCCGTGGCAAATCGCAATCTTCCTCGCGGTCGGCGCCCTCGCGCTCTATCTCGCAGATCGAAGGCCCACGGATCGCGCGATCGACGATCTCGGCTATCGCCGAGGGTTCCTCCTCGGACTTGTACAGACGCTTGCCCTCGCGCCAGGCGTGTCGCGCTCCGGCATCGTGATCACCGCGGCTCGGCTGTTCCGCCTTGACCGGGACTCGGCGGCGCGAATCTCCTTTTACCTGCTCGTTCCCGTCGTGTTCGGCGCGGCCGTGTTCAAGGGCCTGAACGATGTGGTGCTCGAGGGGTTGCCACCGGGGTCCGCGGGCCCCTTCGTGGTGGGCATGCTGACCGCGGCGGCTACCGGTCTCGCTGCGATCTGGTTCCTCCTCGGCTACGTTCGCCGCCACACGTACACGGTCTTCGTCGTCTACCGACTCGTCCTCGCAGTTGTGATCCTCCTTCTCATCGCCACCGACGTCCGCCCGTCGACTTTCTGAGCCCGTCCACAGACCTCGTGGCCGAGTGTGGAAAGTGTGGAGAACATTTGTCTGCAATTTGCACCGTTTTCGTCCGCATGACCTCTTGCCTCGGGGGTACGGGCCGAGTAGATTCACAACTGCGCCGAGCACGGAGCGGAAGTAGGTCGAAGCCGACTTCGAAGGCACTAGGCGGAAGCCGAATGTCAGCGGAGTCGGTGGACGAAACCGCCACCGGCTCGGCGAATTTTATGGTCCGAGCGGCCGTATAGGATCCTCGCGAATGCACCTCCGATCCCCCAGCGTCGCCGCCGGCGTCTCGTCGTTCTTGTGGGCGCTTGCCTTCGGGCTCTGCGTCTGGCTCTTTCTGCTCGGCATCGGCAGCTCGCGCGCCATGGCGGTGCTCCTGGGCCTGCTGACGTTCTGCGCGACGTTCCTCTTCATCCGCCTCGGCGGCCGTCAGGGGCGATTACGCAAGCGCTAGACGCCGCGAGTCGAACTCGGCAGACCAGAGCTCGGCTCGGAACTCCTCGAGCGTCTGCAGCTCGTCTTCTCGAAACAGCTGCTCGACGACGCCGACCTCCGCATCGTGATGGAACGGCACGTCCACGTGGTCGGCGGACACGAGGTTGACCGAGAGGCGCCCGCAGCTCGAGCACTTCAGCGCCACGCCGACCCGCCCCTGCTCCGGCTTCGGTGTCATCAGCCTGAAGAGCGACGGGAACGCGGGCCGCGGTTTTCCCTCCGGGTAGCAGAAGAGCACCCAGGGCCAACCACCTGCCGCGATCAGCCGCGCGGCGAGATCGTTGAGCTCCTCGCCGAGGAGCTGCTTGCGAGCGGTCATGAGGTTGAGGAACTCGCGGTCCTCCCCTACCCCGAGCGGCGCCCAGTCGAGATCGTCGTGCGCGAGCAAGCCGTCGTGCTCGTCGCCGCACGCGCACGCGAACTTCACCCGGAAGACCGCCGGATGGGAAGCGCCGGGCAGCCGCTCCACCTCGCGGAAGGCCGAGAGAGGCACGCTCGCATGCTCCCGCGTCGGGCACGCGAACGTGTAGCGGGCGCGCAGTACGTCGTACATCGCTCTATCTAAGACGACGGGCCGGACGGGACAGACAATGCCTCCTACGAGTACTGAATCAGAGAGAAGACGTCGTAATCGGACAGCTTCTTGCGCCCGTCGAGGAACGTCAGCTCGATGATGAAGGGCAGCCCGACGACCGTCCCCCCCAGCTGCTCGACGAGCTCGGCGGTGGCCTTCGCAGTGCCGCCTGTCGCGAGCACGTCGTCGTGGACCAGCACCCGCTGTCCCGGCTTGATGGCGTCAGCGTGCACCTCCAGCTGATCGAAGCCGTACTCCAGCGCGTACTTCGCCGCCACCGTGTGCCACGGCAACTTGCCAGGCTTGCGGGCAGGCACGAACCCGCAGCCGAGCTTGCACGCGAGCGCGCCACCCGTGATGTAGCCGCGTGCCTCGGCGCCGAGGATGAGGTCGGGCTCGCGCGGCAACGCCCACTCTGCCAGCCGCTCGACAACATCCGCCAGGGCTTCGGCGTCGCCGAGCAGCGGCATGATGTCCTTGAAGATGACGCCCGGCTTCGGAAAGTCGGGTACGTCGCGGATCTTTCCCTCGAGGTCGACGGCCATCGCGGGTCCTACCCGGCCGCGATCTTGCGGACGGCTCTCCAGAGCAACAGCTGGGTGAGCTCCTGGGCAGCCACGCCGAGGGCTCGCAGATCCTCCAGCCCTTCTCGATGCCGCTCGGGACTGCGCGAGCGGAGCGCGGGGGCGGCGACCTGGTCGAGCAGGCCCGCCGCTCGATCGGCCGTCGTACGGAACGTTCGCAAGTGTCGCGCGGTCATTCCCGACGCGGCCAGCCGGCCGCATGCCAGCGCAATGTCGACGTCGGCATCGGTGTAGAAGGCTTCGCCGCCACGAAGCGACGGAGTCAGTAGCCCGTACTCCTCGAGGTCACGCGCGAGCTCTCGGGTGATGTGTGCGCGCTCGCACAACTCGTGGAGGTCGACCTCCGCGTCGTGCTCGCCCAGGTCTGCCGGCGCTTTGCCGCGACGGCTCGGAGGGAGCCGCGTCGCGAGCTCCTGGCGGATCA
This sequence comes from uncultured Actinomycetes bacterium, assembly GCA_963711315.1. Lineage (GTDB taxonomy): Bacteria > Actinomycetota > Thermoleophilia > Gaiellales > Gaiellaceae > PALSA-612. The sequence goes on along the minus strand of CAVQDQ010000002.1, from coordinate 679,297 downwards.
CCCGTAGCGGCAGAAACTCGTCCCGCTGGAGCCTGAGGATCGCCTGCAGCCGCTCGATGTCCTCCTCGCTGAAGAGCCGATAGCCGCCGGGCGTGCGCCGCGGTGAAAGCAGTCCCTGATCCTCGAGGTACCGGATCTTCGAGATCGAGATGTCCGGGAACTCGTCGCTCAGCTTTGCGCACACGGCGCCGATCGTCTCCAGCTTGCGGGCCGGCCGTGTTCGGCTCGTGGGTCGTACGGTCGTCGTCATCGGGCGAAGAACACGAGCCGGTACTTGCCGATCTGCAGCTCGTCGTCGTCGGAAAGCTCCGCCGACTCGATGCGGCGGCGGTTGAGGAATGTGCCGTTGAGGCTTCCCTGGTCCTCGATCACGAACGTCTCGCCCTGTCGGAACGCGACGGCGTGTCGCCTGGACACGGTGACGTCGTCGAGAAAGATGTCGCAGTCCGGCGAGCGGCCGATACTCGTCCGCTCCTGCTCCAGCGGGAAGTGCTCGCCGGCCCGTCCGCCGCCGGAGCGGATGACGAGCGTCGGCCCCTCCACGTTGCGGGCCTCATCGAGATCGGCCTCCTCCTCGAGCGCATAGGACTGCGTCGTCTCGTCGCCTTCCTCTTCGCGGAGCAGCGAGCCGCAGCGGGCGCAGTAATTCGCCACTTCGGGGTTCTGGAAGCCGCACTCTGAGCAGTAGACGTGACTCATTGGAGATTGCGCGCGTCGTCCCGCCGGGCGGCGGGCTACGCCGCAGGCGGCGGAGCCCCACCCGGGGCCGCTTTGCCGGAGAGGATCTCGCTCAACCGGTCGACGTCGAACTGCGCCAGCTCCCCCTCCCCCTTGTTCTTCAGCCGGGCCACTAGCTCGGCATGGAGGATGTCGATCTTGCCGTGTAGCAGACGGCGCTTGTACGAGATCTCGTTCTCCTCAGCCTCGAGGTCGGAGATCATTTCCTTCAAGTCGGTATCCGACAGCGTCGTGAGATCCGGGAACGCTTCCACGCAGACCTTTCGTTCGAAGGCTCAGAAAGACCGCTGTATTGAAGCACGCGGCCTCCCCAAGGGTCAACCTCAACTTGAGATTGGCTCTCCGCTCTGCTCGGCCAGCGCTTCGCTCACAAGGGACAGAAGCTCCTGCTCGAGGTCGCTCGGGGAGCCGTCGGCGGCTGTCGTCTCGATTGTCACATGCACCAGCGGCTCCACTGGATCAGGCCTCACGATGCCCCAGGCGCCGTTGTCGAAGACCTTGATCCCGTCCCGAAGATCGACTTCACGACCTGCGAGCCGCTCGGTGAGGACTCGCATGACCAGCCCCTTGAGCGCCCACGAGCACGGCACCGTGTGATCGACGATCCTCACCTGGGGCAGCTCTGCCACCAGCTCCGAGACCGTGGCAGAGACGGGTGCCAGCAGCTCGAGCAGCTTGCACAGGGCCGCCATCGCATCGAAGGACGGCTGAAAGCTCGGTATGACGTATGCGCCGTCACCGCCCGCCGCAAACACCATGCCGCCCTGGCTTGCCACCTGCATGAGCTCGGCCGGTGACGTCGTCGTGCGTACGACGTCGAGACCTGCTTCTGTCGCCAGCCGGTCGGCGTGGCTCGTCACGGTGACAGGAAACGCGACGCTGCCCTTCGCCTCCGTCTCCCGAAGCAGGCGCAAGAAGAGGAGGAGCGCCTGCCTCGACGGCACTTCCTCTCCGTTCTCCGCCACGAGGAAGAGGCGCTCTCCGGCGAAGTCGAATACCGCCCCCAGGTCGGCGCCAACCGCTTCGACCAGGCGCTTCGTCTGGGCGATCGACTCGTCGGTGCTCAGCCCGGGAGTGTCGAGCTCGGCGAACTCATGGGCCGAGACAGCCGCAACCTGGAGCGGGCCGAGAACGAGCGGCAGGACGAACGATGCCGCCGACTGGCCGTAGTCGACGACGATGCGGAATCGGCGGTCGATGAACGCAGCCGCATCCAGCGTGGCGAGCAGGTCGCCCGCATAACTCTCGCGCACGCGAACCGGGTAGCCGATCTTGCCTATCCGGTCGGGTGCGGCCCGCCGCAGCTCGTAACGTGTGTAGTGCTTCTCGACCTCCTTCTCGAGCTGCGGCGTGAGCTGTGTCCCGGTGTGCCCGAAGAACCGGATCTCGAGCTGCTCGGGATCGGCGGCGCTCAGCCCGACGTGGAAGCCCGCCGCGTAGCCCTGTGTGCGGATGAGATGGCGATTGACGGGCGCAGGGAGCACGCGGAGGTCGGCGATGCTGATGCCGGTCGACGTGAGGCCGGAGACCATCGCCCGCTTGATCATGCGGCAGGCCGGCGTCGCGTCCCGGCTGGCGACGACACGAGCGCCACGCTGGAGAGTGGTTCCCAGGGCCGCAGCAAGCCGAACCGCTGCTTCGGGCGTCAGATCGACGTTGACGACCCCGGAGACGCCTTCGCGGCCGAACAGGTGCGTCGTACCACCGCCCTCCCAGACGAGGCTCTCGTAGACGATCGCCCCCGACTCCACGTCCTTGTGGGGAAAGATGCGGACGCCGGGCATCACGACCGTCTGCGCCCCGAGCGTGACACCGTCGCCGAGAGCGGCGCCGTCATGGACGTGGACATGCGAGCGCAGGTCGCACGACTTGCCGACGATTGCGCCCTCGACGCTCGCACTTCGCCCGATGAACGTCGACTGGTCGATCACCGACCTCACGACGCGGGCGCGCTCACGGAGCCGCACGTTCGCGCCAAGCACGGAGTAGGCGCCGATCGTCGCTTCGGGCGAGACAGCGCAGTAGTTGCCCACGAACGCCGGCCCTTCGACACCCGCGAGGTCGTCGATCTCGACACCCTCGCCGATCCAGATGTTCCCGCGCAGCCGGATGCCCGGGATGTCGAGGGCGATCTGCTTGTCGAGGGCGTCGAAGTTGGCTTGGCGATATTGCTCGAGATTCCCGATGTCCTGCCAGTAGCCCTCGCACACGTGGCCGTACATCGGCCGTCCGAGCTCGAGCAGACGCGGGAAGAGCTCCTTCGAGAAGTCGAACGGGTGGTCGTCGGGAACGTGACGAAGCACGGAGGGATCGAGGACGTAGATGCCGGTGTTGATCGTGTCCGAGAACACCTGGCCCCACGTGGGCTTCTCCAGGAAGCGCTCGATGCGCCCGTCCTCTCCCGTGACGACGATGCCGAAGTCGAGCGGGTTGTCGACTGCCTTGAGGGCGATCGTCACGGCAGCTTCGCGCTCGGTATGGAACCGCACCAGCGCCGTCAGGTCGAAGTCCGTGAGCGCGTCGCCCGAGATGACGACGAACGGCTCTTCGAGTCGCCGCGCCGCCAGCCGCACGGAGCCCGCCGTCCCCATCGGCGTCGCCTCGAGCGAGTAGTCGATCGAGGCCCCGAGGGCTTCCCCGTCGCCGAAGTACGACTCGATCGCCTGCGGCAGGAAGGCCAGCGTGACCGTGATATCCGTCAGCCCGTGCTCGCACAGCAGGTCGACAATGTGCTCCATGCACGGTTTCCCGACGATGGGCACCATCGGCTTTGGCTGATTCGAGGTCAGTGGGCGCAGCCGGGTGCCCTCGCCCCCCGCCATGACAATGGCTCTCATGGCCGCCTCACCGTCTTCCAAACAGCCGCCGCGTACGACACCGCGGCCGCAACCGCGAGAACGGCGCCGATCCAGAAGATCACGAGGGGCCAGTCGGTGCCGGCCGGCGTGGCGATGACCAGCGCGATGCCCGCGTACAGCACCCATGTGGCGAGCTTCCCGAGGAAACTGACGGAGAACTCGTAGCCGCGCGGGAGCACGAACCGTGTGCCGAGCACGAGCAGCAGATCTCGCCCGACGATGATGACGAGCGCGGCCCACGGCAGCCGGTCCTCGAGGAAGAGCATGATCACGGCGACGTCGATCATCAGCCGGTCCGCGAGCGGGTCGGCGTACTTTCCGAACTGCGATTCGACGCGGAGCCTCCTGGCCAGCCAGCCGTCCACCTGATCGGTGATCGCCGCTGCGGCGAAGACGATTGCCGCGGGCCAGCTGTGGCCATCGTCCCCTCTGGCCAGCATCACGACAAACACCGGCACCAGCGCGAAGCGCGCGATCGTCAGCGCATTGGGCAGCTGGGCAATGGGCGCGGGGACTGCGCGGGCTCCCATCTGGACAAGGATAGTGCGACCCGCGCCTTGGCCCACATCGGGAAAGCGGCGAGAATCAGCTCAATGGCGCGAACGCTGACGTTGCCGGGCTTCGTCAACGCCCACTCCCATGGCTTTCAGCGCATGCTGCGCGGTCGCGCGTCGGGAGGGGACTTCTGGGCCTGGCGCGACACGATGCTCGCCGAGGCCGGACGTCAGACTCCGGCAGGCATCCGCGCGCAGTACGAGCACGTGTATCGCGAGCAGCTTGCTGCCGGCTATACGGCGGTGGGCGAGTTCCATTACCTCGGTTACGACGAAGCCCTGGCCGCGGCCGATGCGGCACGGGCCGCGGGTATCGAATTCGTGCTGCTCTACGCGGCGTACGGTCGCGGAGGCCTTCCGCGCTTTCGCCAGGAGTCGCCGGCTGCCTACCTCGCCGACGTCGAGCGCTTGGCCGCAGCGGGGCTTCGCATGGGGCTGGCGCCGCACTCCGTCCGCGCGTGCCCGCGCGACTGGCTCGAAGAGATCGGGCGCTACGCCGCCTCCACCCCACTTCCGCTCCACGCGCACGCGTGCGAGCAGCCGCGAGAGATCGAGGAGTGCCTCGCCGAGCATGGACTGCGCCCGCTGGAACTGCTCGCGCAGACGGGTTGCCTTGGCACGCGGACGACGGTCGTCCATGCGACGCACGCCGACGATCGCGAGCTCGACTTGATCGCCGAGGCCGGGTCACGCGTCTGCGTTTGTCCGACGACCGAAGCTGACCTCGGTGACGGCTTTGCGCCCGTCAACCGCCTCCTCGCGCGCGGGATCCCAGTCTGCATCGGCTCCGACTCGAACGTGCGCATCGACCCGCTGGAGGAGCTGCGGGAGCTCTCCGGCATCGCACGCCGCGAAACGACCAGTCGCGAGGCTCTCGGCCCGGACGAGCTGCTCGCCGTCGGTGCCGCGGGCGGGGCGCACGCGCTCGGCCTCGACGGTTGGCCTTCGATCGACGTCGACCTCGACCATGGCTCGCTGCGCGGCGTCGCACGGGAAGACGTCGAGGCTGCCCTAGTGGCGGGGTGCTCCGCCGATGTCGTGATCAGCTGAGAAAGCTGGTAGCGCGCTCGAGCACACGCTCGACGGCAGCCGCTACGCGGTACGTATCCGTCCAGTACGCCGTGCGGACGAGGTACGCGCGCTCGGCTGCCTTGCCCGTGAGGCCGTACGCCCCCTCATAGCTCGCGTACGCCCCGTAGATCGTGGCTCCGCGCCGCCGGGCGGGCTCGATCTGCGTGCCCTCGTGCCACTCGTTGTAGCTCGTGATCGTGATGCGGTCGGCGACGGCGGCGATCGCCGCTCGCCACATGCCGTCGTACGTCGCGCCTGCGCGGCGACTGCGCACGCGGTAGTCCGGGGTCGCGCGGCTCGCGTTGTAGCCGGGCCCGACCGACGGAGCACAGGCGATACCGGCCCGTCGCGCTCGCGCACAAAAGGCTGCGAACGCGCTACCGCGTACGGCATACACGTCATACGTGTAAACGCCGTCGAAGCCCGCCTCGGCGGCGCGCGCTGCATCGTCCGTCTGCGCGTACAGCTCGATCGAGGGGAACTGGGCCGAGAGCTCCAGCCACTCCGCATCGGCGATCAGACCGTCGAACGGGTAGTAGACGTACACGCGGCCGATGCCGAGCCCGCGCAGATACTCGAGGTCATCCTCGACGATCGCGGGAGTTCGCTGCCACTTCTCGTACGGCTCCAGCTGGACGGCGACGTCGAGCCCGTGCTTCCAGGCAGCGCGCATCACCGTCGGTAGCCGGTCGGCCTCCGGTGAGCCCAGCCCCCACCACGAGCTGATGACCTCGTCGACGCCCGTGCCGGCGATCTCGGACATTTGCCTGGAAAGCACGTTCCAGTCGCGACTCGAGTACGCCCCGCGGGCCGGGTAGAACGTGCTGGCGAGGTCGTCCGGCGGCAGATGCCCGCCTTTGTTCCAGTGCATGTACTTCCCGTCCTTCTGCGGCGTGCCCCACCAGGGGTAGTAGAAGATCGACGTCTCGCCCGCCGCCCGCGCCCCGGCCGGTGCGAGCAGCAACATGGCGAAGAGAACGACGACTAGCCGCACCTCGGCATCATTCCAGGAAACGGCCCGGCGTAATGTAAGTCGGAACGGGCAGATTCGACCCCGCCCGCCATCACAGGAATGACGTAAGGTTGTCCCACTGCGATGCCGCTCCAGCCAACGCTCCTCACGAGCTACGTCTGACGGTTCGAACATGCTGCCCGGGTGGCAGCACCGAAACGAGCGTCAGTGCGGTTGCACGAGCTGTCCCCGAGAGGTTCGAGACCGCAGCGGCGGATGCGTTCCCGGCTCATTCGGCTCGGCAAGCAAGTGGTCGGTCGGGGCGGCGGGCAGATTCGAACTGCCGACCTCTAGCCCCCCAGTTACCACCGCTTTCTCGACAAGACGCGGCTCCACCGAGCGCTAGTGACCCTCCGTTTGAGCTCAATCCTCAGCGACAGCGACGATCTTGTGCCCGACGGGTGACTCGCCGTTCCGCTTCTCCGCCTCCGCCTCCTGCTTCACTTCGACCCGCGCCGCCTGCCAGGCTGCCCAGTGGCCCGAGACGAGAGCCCAGAGGGAGAGGGCGGAGACGTAGGCGACGCTGTTCAACCAGCCGAGCGCGTACGACACCGGGATCATTGCGATCCAGAAGATCATCAGCCACCCGTTGACGCGCCGCATGAAGACCGCATCTCCCTGAAATGGATGCGCAGAGGGACTTGACCGTATTCATGGCGTTTACATACCCGCTGGGAAGTTTCGAGAAACGGCAAGAGCCACCGAGCATTCAGATTCGCCCGTTTTCTTGAGCAGCCAGGCGTCGCGTCGACCATCCGTGTGAGACTGCCGAGTGGATCCTGACGCTGAGCTAACCGGCTATGCCGGACGGGCGCCCCAACGAGAAACCCTGCGGGTGCAGGGGCTTCGTCAGTCGGGGCGGGCAGATTCGAACTGCCGACCTCTAATCCCCCAGGCTACTCAGCGGAGTGGCGGGTGATTGTCGGCAGGTGGCGGGAGCTTCGCTGCTCGGTTTCCGGAAGTCCGACCGCATGGCTTGTCCTGCGTCGCCTCGGGACGGCCCGGCGCGCGGTCGAACGCTCGCGGTCGCCGAGTGCTTCCGCGCAGCTGCCGGGCCGGCAACGTCTCACTGCAGCTAACGTGCTCGGATCGACTGGTCGATCTTCCACTTCCTCAACGGCTCCCTTCGCGGTCATCCGCTGATCGGTGACGAAATAGAGGATTTCGTCAGCTTGTGGGCCGTGCCGCTCTTCGTGCTGGCCACGTTCGCCCTTTGGCTACTCGACCGGCCTGGACATGTGTACCGATGGAAGGTCGCGTGCGTTTCCGGGCTCGCCTCTGCGGGTCTCGGACTCATCATCGCGCAGGCGATCTCGCATGTGTGGGTTAGGGATCGACCGTTCATAGCTCACCCGTCGGAGACGCTCCTACTTGCCGCGCCTTCGCACGAGCCCTCCTTTCCAAGCGACCACGCGGTGGCGGCGTTCGCGATCGCGTGTTCCGTTGCTCTGGTCGGAGGGCGCCGAGTGGGTGCTCTCTTCCTCGCCGGTGCGACGGTAGTAGGAGCGACACGAGTGTTCGTCGGCTTGCATTACCCGGGCGACGTCGCCGGCGGCGCGCTCGTGGGCCTCGTCGCGGCGCTCATCGTGTTTTACGGCGGTCGGCATCGCTGGTCGCCGATCGTGGCGACGATCAGTCGGCTCACTGACCCAATTCTCGCCCCGGTCTGGCGTGCAGTCGACGCTCACAAGCGACGTCGGCGGCTGCGGACCTAGCACGAACGACAGGGGCGGGCCTGACGCGAGGTCGAACACTCTCGGCGATCGAGCGCTTCCCCGCGATGGCCGGGCCGCGTCGAGCGTAGTTCGCCGACGTGCTCAAGCGCTCAGCGGAGAGGGCGGCGCCCATCGACCTGCACCGCTGGCGCGCGAGGCACTGGACCCGGCGCTCCGGGCGGCGGGTCTTCAGCACCGTGGGCCGTATGCGATGCGGCACACGTTCGCCAGCTGGGCGATTGCTGCGGGCCTCCCGACCTTCGAGATCGCGGCCACGATGGGCATGAGCCTGGAGCAGTTGTCAAAGACTTACGCGCACCTCTTGCCTGATTCGGCGGAGCGCGCGAGGATAGCGCTGGACATGTACCTCAGTGAAGCCGCGGAGACGGCGGAAGGAGGAGGGCAGTGAAGGCCCAGGTAATCGCTTTCGAGAACGAGTCGCCCGCCGACCTCGATGCCGGGATCGCCCACGTCCTGGACGAGGTCGTGCCGGGTTTCGAGGCCGCCGGAGTCCGAGCGTACTGGCTCGCGGATCGCGAGGCGGGACGTCGCCTCACGGTGATCGTCTGGGACGACGACGCCGCATATAACGCCGCGATGGCAGCAGTCGCCGAACACCGAGCGGCCGACCCGGACCGCCACCGACCTGCTCCTACCTGGGTATCGAGAATGGAGCTCTATGCCGCTTCCGGGGCTTGAGACCTAGAGAGCGGATCGCGAGCGCGTCCGCGATCAAAACTTCCGAACAGCTCTACTAGTCAGCCCACCAGTCGCGCTGGCCATCGACGTCTTCGCGCGGATCTTCGCCGAGATTGGGCGCGCCGACGACGAGGATCTCGAGGCCCTCTGGCCCGGCCTCGTATCCTCGCCACGTACCGGGCGGGACGCGCACCGCGTCCCATTCCTTGAGCTCGATGATCTCGTCGTCGACTTTCATCCGCCCGCTCCCGCGCAGGACCACGTACACCTCCTCTTGCTTCTCGTGCGTGTGGCCGTACGGAAAACGATAGCCGGGCGGGACGCGCTGGTAGCTCAAAGCGGATCTCTCGAGCTCGAGCGCCTGGGTCGCCGCGCGGAACTCCAGGTCCGGCGCGCCGTCGAACTTCGAGCCGATGTCCTCCAGATCCTCCTTGATGTTCATGAGCGTGAACGGCACGGCGTAATCCTACGGGGATGCCCGCAACGGTAGCCTCGGCCGGGTGTTCGACCACGTCGCCATCGCCGTCTCGGACATTGCGGCCTCCGAGCGCTTCTACCGCACCGTCCTGAGCGTCCTGGGCGTCGAGCCCAGCCATGCGGATGCCGAGCTCGTCGAATGGGACGACTGGGACATCGGGCCGACGGACCGCGAGCACCCGGTGACCCGCGGGCTCCACGTCGGCTTCCGCGCCCGCGACCGCGCGCAGGTCGACGCGTTCTGGCAGGCGGGCGTCGACGCGGGGTACCGCGACGACGGCGCTCCGGGGCCGCGCCCGCAGTACGGCCCGACGTACTACGGCGGGTTCCTGCTCGACCCCGACGGCAACAGCGTCGAGGCGGTCCACGGCGAGCGCGAGGACGCCGTGCCCGACGGCCACGTTGACCATTTGTGGATCCGCGTCCGCGACCCGCAGGCCTCCCGGCGCTTCTACACGACGATCGCCCCGCACGCCGGGCTCCGCCTGGCGCAGGACGATCCCCGCCGCGTGCAGCTGTCCGGCGCCGACTACAGCTTCTCGCTCGTCCGGGACGAGCGGCCGCTCACAGAGCACGTCCACCTCGCGTTCCCTGCGCGCGAGGACGCTGCGGTGCGCGCGTTCCACGCCGCCGCGCTCGCGGCGGGCTACGAGGACCACGGCGCGCCAGGCGAGCGCGCGGTCTACCACCCGGGCTACTACGGTGCGTTCGTACTCGACCCGGACGGGCACAATGTCGAGGTCGTCAACCACAATCGGAGCTGAGTCGTGGCCGACGAGTCCGCCCACGACATCTCGGCCGAGTTGTCTGTTGTCGGAACAGGCGCGTCTTTCTTAGGGACGCGATTGCATGTTGACCACCGGATCGCAGCGCGGTGATCGTGTAGCGACGTTCGCCTAGCCGTACTGACCGACGCCGAGGATGTTTCCGTCCGGGTCCTTGAACCATGCGGCCCTGTCACCTTCGATCGTGGCGATCCCGTTCTCCGTCTTGATATCGCCCATGTCGTACTCCTCGAACGTGACGCCGCGCCCGCGCAGCTCGTCGACGGTTGCTTCGATGTCGTCGACGACGAACGCGAGCAACGTGTGGCGGCTCTGGCCCGCGCCGACGCTCTTGTAGACCAGCACCGTTCCGTCGCCGACCCCGTAGCGGACCATCGGATTCGCGGCCGGCTCCTCATAGCGTTGAACCTCCTTGAGCCCCAGCGTCTCGCCGTAGAAGGATGCGGCTCGGTCGAGGTCGGACACTGGGACACACGGCTCGGCTTTTGCGTTCGCGATCATTGCGCCTCCTTTTGCTTGACGCGGGAAGCATTCCATGACCCTGGCCAGGCTTCAAGCGGTTCCCGGCCGTCGACTCATCGAGTATCGAGAGGCGGCGTAAGCCGCCTCTCGCGTTCTAGCCGAGAGCAGCGACGGGCTCTACCTCCTTGGACGAATGCAGGTGTTCGGAGCATCCGGCTCTGAGCGTCGTCAGTCCGAGGCTAACCGGTGCTGCTTGACCGGGCGAGATTTGTTGACAACTCCGCTCCACGCCACGACTATCGTGGCTTCGAGGTTCACGAGTGGAGAGGAGGCGTTATGCACGCACGCGCAAGCAGCATGAGCGGAGACCCTGGCAAGGTCGATGAGGCGGCGAGAATGCTCGAGCAGGACCTGTATGGTCAGTTGGAACAGATGGACGGGTTCCGCGGCGTTGCTGCACTGGCACAGCGCGACAGCGGGAAGTCCCTTGTCGTCACGTTCTGGGATTCCGAAGACGCGCTGACCGCAAGCGAGGAGCGCGCCAGCCAGATGCGGAGCAAGGCCGCCGATGAGACGGGAGCGACCTCGGCGCCGCAAGTCGACCGCTACGAGGTGATCTTCTATCGAGCTCGCGAGAAGTAAGGGCGTCGCACCTCGGTGCCTCGGGGCTATTTATGGAAGCCCTGTTCGGAGCGATCAGGCTGTGAGCGACCGGAGCGGGGCATCAGGCGACATCGAGGCGAAGCTGGCCCACCCGCGGGAGCAGTACCCCGCCATCGGGGATGCCCCCGCCAGGCTACGCATGCCGGGCAGCAGGGCTGCCTGAATCCCGCATGCGCCCCTCGCGGAAGGCCCCTGCAAATGCGTGCCGGCTGCCGGGCACCAGGCCGAGCGGGGAAGCAGGTTGAGGATGCGAAGGCGTGGTGGCTCTCGCGCTTCTCGCTCGAGGAACTCCGAAGTTGGCCGCAATTGTGAACGCGGCCGCCAGCGCGTCGTGTGCCTGCTGCGCACGTTGTACGACGCGCGCGTAGCCTGGGACGCGCCTTTGACGTAGAGTCCCGTACTCACGGGTTGGCATGAGGCCGCCCGGAAGCGAAGGGAGCACTATGAAGAAGATTGTGGCTCTCGTTGTGTGCGTCGCGGCTCTGGCCGTGCCGGTCGTCGCTTCGGCGTGTCCTACGACACCACCGCCACCGGGGAAGCTACCGCCGGGAATCGCCAGGACATAAGGCTTGGCCCGTGTTCAAGAACCAGGGCGACTGCCTGCGTTCGTCGAGCCGGTGGGAGAACCCACCGGCAGCAGCTAGGCACGCGAACCGGGTTCAGGGAGAGCCGCCTTCGTGCGGCTCTCCGTCGTTTGTTGTGAGGTGCGGCCGGCGCTAGCCGAACGAGCCATCTAGCGCTCGAGCTCGCCGCAGCCCGGCAGGTGCGCGGAAGCGCTCGACGGCCGAGAGTGTTCGCCCGCGCGCCCGGCCGCCCTGCCCTTAGCTACTCCTCGACCTCGCCGTCCTCCTCGTCGGCCTCGCCGCTCGTGAAGAAGCCCGCGCCTGCTCGCGAGCGGTTTCGGAGTCCCTGTTAGCACGGCCGACCCGCACGCGGAATCACCTAACGGGAAAACCCCTGCACCTGCAGGGGCTTCGTCAGTCGGGGCGGACAGATTCGAACTGTCGACCTCTAGTCCCCCAGGACAGCCGGGCGTGTACGCGGGTGCAGTCGGGTGGACTCAATCCGCATGGATGCGGCGATTGCGGCAGGGGCCTCTCCACCCCCGTCCACTGGTTCGACGGAAAGAGGGGGCCACGAGGGGGCCACGGAGCGTCATTTGCGCGTCCACACGCCCCACAACACGACCACGCGGATCGGCGTTCTGTCGCTGATCTTGTTCAAGGCGAGGTGGCGGCCGGAGACCCGCCAGCTGTAGACGGTAGGGCCGAAGGCACCGATGTTCACGTCGACGCGATGGGCCCCAATCGACCGCACGGGGCCAGCAACACCACCTAGGCGCGAACAGGCGAAGTACCCGTTCAAGACCCCGCTCTTGTCGATTGTGAGCGTACAAACCGTTCCGGCGGGCACTAGGCCCGTCCCCGAGCGTTTCACGTCAGCTCTCGTCACGACGCGCTTCCACTTTCCGACGAGTTCGGTCGGGACTCTGTCCGCCTGCGCTAGTCCAGGAACCGCACTGACGGAAACGACCACGACAGCGGCGAGGGCGACTGGCAAGAACCGCCAAGCCAGAGTCATTGCACGTGGAACGCGTTTCAGCGGACACGCAGGATATCCGCGAATCTCGCCGCGGCCGAAGCGGCAGGGCGGTCGCGCACTCGAGGAGATGTCGCCGGTCTCGATGCTGAAGGTGCTCGAGACTCGTGCGGATATTCGCGTAATCCACCTGCAACGTGCTCCACCAGAACTCCTGGTCTTTACCCTCACGCAGGCTTGCGTCCGCCTCTAGAACCAAGTCCGTGAAGTAGGTCGCGTGTCGCTCGAGATACGCCGCTTCGACGGACGAGTGCAGGAGAAGGTCACCAGCAAACGCACGAATCGTCTCCAGCATCCAGAAGCGCTCGTTCGTGAACCGAACGAGGCTCTTCTCCACCAGCGACTCGAGCGTGTCGATCTCGCCGCCTGCGACCTCCTCCGCGGCCACCAGCGTGCAGCCGCCTGCGAACACCGAGAGGCCCGCGAAAAGCTGCCTCTCGTCCTCCGAGAGGAGGTCGTAGGACCACTCGATCGTCGTTCTAAGCGTCTGCTGGCGTGGATCGGCATCGCGACCTCCTTTCAACAGATCGAGACGTTGCGAGAGGCGATCAAGGATTTGGCCGGGGGTGAGGACGCTCGTCCGGGAGGCGGCCAGCTCGACGGCCAACGGCAGGTTGTCGACGCGCTTGCAAAGCTCGGCGATCGTCTCGTCGGGTGCCAGCTGCGAACGGTCACAGAAGAGGGAAACGGCCTCGGGCTCGGCAAGAGGAGGCACGGCGTACTCGACCTCGCCCTGAATGCGCAGGAGTTCGCGGCTAGTCACAAGCACGTCGAGGTTGGGGCAGACAGTCAGCAGCTCCGAGAGCTCGGGGGCGCAGTCGATCACCTGCTCCAGGTTGTCCAGCAACAGCAGCATGTCGCGCTCGCCGATGTGCTCGGCGAGGCCGTCCTTTGCACCCAGCGTCTGGGCGATCGACTCCGTGACGAGTGCCGGGTCTCTCAGGGAGGCGAGCCCGACCCAGAAGACGCCTGCCTTGAATTCGGGCACGAGCTCGGCCGCGGCTTCGATCGCGAGGCGGGTCTTGCCGGTGCCCCGGGGCCGGTAAGCGTAACGAGGCGCGCCCCGGCCTCGATCTTTGAGATCAGCTCGCGGAGCTCGATCTCTCTGCCCAGGAAGGAACTGGCAGGACGAGGGAGGTTGGTGTTGGAGATCGTCTTCGGCGGTGGGAAGGAGGCGGTCCCGAGCTGGTAGATCGGCACCGCCTGCGCGATGTCCTTCAGCCTGTGCTCACCCAAATCAGTCAGCTCGATCTCGACCAGCTCCGCCGTCGCCGCCGAGAGGATGACCTGGCCGCCGTGCGCGGAAGCTGCGATGCGCGCCGCCAGGTGGACGTCTTCGCCGATGTAGCCCTCCCTGCCGATGTGAGGCGTCCCCGTGTGCAGGCCCAGACGCACGGCGATGGGACCCTCTTCGAGCGCGGCAGTCCCTTCACTGGCCGCGTTGAGCGCCTCTTCGGCTGTGGGGAAGACATAGAAGAACGCGTCACCCTGCGCGTCCACCTCCACGCCGCCGTGTCGGACGAACGCCTCCCGCAGCACGCGGCGATGTTCGAGCAGCGCTTGGTCGTACGCCTCGGCGCCGACCTCGTGCAGCAGTTGCGTCGAGCCCTCGACGTCGGTGAAGAGGAAGGTGACGGTTCCGGAGGGAAGGGTGGCCTTCATCGGTCTACACCACGCACTTCAGCCCAGGGATCGGAGCGCAAGCTCCATCGCTTGCTCCGTATCCATGCCCTTGCCTTCCTCGCGGAGGCTTTGCGCAAGTTCAGGGCCGAGCAGACGCGTCGAGAGCTCGTGTGCCTGCTCGCAGACCCGGCGGTCGGCGTCGGCTCCAGAGAGATTGAGGTCCTCGTAAATGACGTCGGCAGCGCCCATGAGCCGCACGGCGGTTCTTGCATCGCCGCTGTCGGCGAGGACTGCGGCGGTGGCGTCGAGGGACCCGGCGATCACTTGGCGGAAGCTCAACTCTCCAGCGAGCTCAAGGCACTCCCTCACTGGGAGGCGAGCCTCTTGCGCACGGCCGAGCATGATCGTCGCATCGACAACATGGCAGAGCCCGACCAGAACGCCGCTCTCGTGTCCCCGTTCTCTGAGGAGCTCTACGGCTTCCTCGAACAGCGGCATCGCGCGCTCATAGTCCCCCTGCAGATACGCGACCCAGCCAAGGTTCCCGATCGACCCTGCGCCGTTACTCCCAGCTGTTCGCGCGGCCGTAACGGCTTCCTCGAAATAGGCCGTAGCCTTGTCATAGTCCCCGTCTGCGCTTGCAGCCTCACCAAGCTCGTGGAGCCCCCGTGCAACTCCGGCGTAGTCTCCGATCTGCCGAGCGAGGGCAAGACTCTCCTCGCTGTAGCTCCTGCCGCGCTCGGTATCACCCTGCAACCGCGCGAAGTCGGACGCCGCGGCGAGCACTTTTACCCGCCATGACGGTGGCTGCTCCACTTCACGTAGGAGAGCTGCTTCGACATGTGACAGGCCCTCGCGTAGATGGCCACGCACGTCCCAAAAGTTCGTGAGCGCTGAGACAAGGCGCAGCTCGCTCTCCGATTCGTGCTTATCCCCGAACCACGTGAGAGCGCCTCTCATGTTGTCGTGCTCGACGTCCAGGCGGCGAAAAGCCGCCGAGTCACCCCGGCCTGCATCCTCGGCCAATGAGAGGTAGTAGGCTGCGTGTTCGCCCCGCAGGTCGCCCGCCGCATTCTCATCCTGCAGCCGTTCTGCCGCGTACTCCCTGATCGTCTCCAGCATCCAGTAGCGCCCATCGGTGAAGCGCAGCAAGCTCTTCTCGACCAGTGACTGCAGGGTGTCGAGATCGGCGCCTGCAACTTCCTCGGCAGCCTCCAGCGTGCAGCCGGCGAAGACGGACAAGCGAGCAAAGAGCTCTTGCTCATCCGGCGCAAGCAGGTCGTGCGACCACTCGATCGTTGCCCGCAGCGTCTGTTGGCGTGGATCGGCGTCGCGCCCGCTTCTCAGGAGGTCGAGCCTCTGGGAGAGGCGCTCGAGGATCTGCTCAGGCGTCACGACGGAGGTGCGGGCGGCGGCCAACTCGACGGCGAGCGGCATGTCGTCGAGACGGCGGCAGAGCTCCGCGATCTCCTCGGACGGGTCCAGCTGCGACCGCACGCAGAAGAGCGAGATCGCTTCGGGCTGGGCCAGAGGAGGCACCGCGTACTCGACCTCGCCCTGGACTCGCAACAGCTCGCGGCTCGTTACCAGCAGATTGAGGTTTGGGCAGACGCTGAGCAGCGCCGACAGCTCGAGAGCGCAGTCGACCACCTGCTCCAGGTTGTCGAGCAGCAAGAGCAGCTCCCGCTCGCCGATGTGCTCGGCCAGTCCGTCCTTGGCACCGAGTGTCTGTGCGATGGTCTCCGGGACGAGCGTCGGGTCTCTGAGCGTTGCTAGGCCAACCCAGAAGACGCCCGCCTTGTACTCGGGCACGAGCGTCGTCGCTGCCTCGATCGCGAGCCTGGTCTTCCCCGTGCCGCCGGGGCCGGTGAGCGTGACGAGACGCGCGCCGTCCTCGAAGCGCGAGAGCACCTCCAGGAGCTCGTCGTCTCGTCCTACGAACGAGCTCGCAGGGCGCGGCAAGTTCGTGTTCGAGATCGTCTTCAGCGGCGGAAAGGACCCGGTACCCAGCTGGTAGATCGGAACCGCTTCTCCGATGTCCTTGAGCCGGTGCTCGCCGAGGTCGGTTAGGTCCAGCTCGACGAGCTCGGCAGTGGCGCGGGAGAGGATCACCTGGCCGCCGTGGCTGGTTGCGGCGATGCGAGCCCCCAGGTGGACGTCGTCGCCGATATAGCCCTCCTTGCCGATGTGCGGCGTCCCGGTATGGAGGCCCATGCGGACGCTGATGGGTCCCAAGGCAAGCGACTGCTGTCCCTCGCTTGCTGCTTCGAGTGCCCCTTGGGCTGTCGGAAAGGCATAGAAGAACGCGTCGCCTTGCGTGTCGACTTCGACGCCGCCGTGGCGCGAGAAGGCATCTCTCAACCGAAGTCGATGTTCGACCAGCGCCTGGTCGTACGCCTCGGCGCCGAGCTCGTGCAGCAGCTTCGTCGAGCCCTCGACGTCGGTGAAGAGGAAGGTGACGGTGCCGGCGGGGAGGTCGCTACGCATCGAGGCTCGAGTCGAGGGCCAGCGCGACGGCCTCGTCGAGCGTCAGCTTCGCGCCTCGGTCCCAGGCCTCCTCGAACGCCGCGTCGTCGAGCTGCTCGTGGAGAAATTCGAGCGTCTCTTCGTTTTTGCGCTCCGCAGAGAGGGGCATGACGAGACCGGCTTTCTCGTACAGCGACACTGAGGCGGAGAGCAACTCTGCGGCTATGCGTCCGCTGGCCATACGGGCATGCGTGCTGGCGATCGAGCAAAGGCTGTCGATCGTGTGGTCGGCGTCGCCGAGGTCACGACGGACGCGGAGGCCTTCCCGCTGCATCGCGAGCGCCTCGTCGAACCTTCCCTCATCGTGCGCGTACCATCCCAGGGAGTCCAGTGTCGCCGACTCAAGGGTCAGACTGCGGATCGCCCGTGCGCGACTCAGATTGTCGGTCTCGAGCTCCTTCGCTCGCTCTCGATCGCCGAGCTCGCTGCATGCCCAAGCAAGGTTGAACGTAGCCGTACCAACGTAATGCTCGTACCCGAGCTCGCTCATGAGGCGCAAGGTCTCCTCGAACAGGGGCTTTGCGCTCGCGAAGTCGCCCGATTCGATCGCCACGTAGCCGAGCATGTACACGGAACGCGCGATCCCCCAGGCATCGTCACGCTCTCGGTGAATGTAGAGAGCCTCCTCCGCAAAGCGACGACCTACTTCGTACTCACTGTTGTCCACTGCCATGCCCGCAGCGGCGTTGAGTGCGTGCCCCCGTGCGGGAGTAGGCGTCGGGTCGAAGGCCAGTAGCGTCTCGAATCGCCGCTGTGCCTCTGGTTGGTGACCCCGCGTCTTCCAGAAGCGCCACATGGACTCTGCGAGCTTCAAAGCCAGTTGAGCGTCGCCTTGCACTGGCAGCCCGTCGAGAGCGGCGCGGACGTTGTCGTGCTCTGCCTCGAGGCTGTCGAGCCACTCCCTCCCAAGTGGCTCGTAGGGCTCGAGTTGCATCGCTATGAGCAGGTAGTGCTCTGCGTGGCGGCGCCGCAGCTCCTGGGCGTCGTCCGACTCCTCCAGCTTCTCGCCCGCGTAATCGCGGATCGTCTCCAGCATCCAGTAGCGCTCGTTCGTATGACGCAAAAGGCTCTTGTCGACGAGCGAGTGGAGGGTGTCGACGTCGGCCTCGCACACAGCTTCCGCCGCCTCCAATGTGCAGCCGTTGCGGAAGACGGCGAGGCGGGCGAAGAGCTGCCGCTCACGGTCGGCCAGAAGGTCGTAGCTCCATTCCATCGCACCGCGGAGCGTGCGCTGACGATCAGGCAGGTCTCGCGCGCCCCCCGTCAGGAGTGGCAGGCGCTGCTTCAGCCGCTCGAGGATCTGCGCCGAAGACAGCGCCTTCACGCGGGCGGCGGCCAGCTCGAGCGCGAGCGGCAGGTCGTCAAGACGCCGGCAAATCTCGGACACCGCGTCGTCGACCTGGAAGTCGGGCTCACCGCTCGCGCGCGGGTGAGGAAGAAACCGACGCCCTCCTCGTGCGCCAGCGGCGGCACCGGATACTCCTGCTCCCCTGTGACGTGCAGCGGCTCGCGACTCGTGACGAGCAGCTCGAGGTTGGGGCAGGAGGAGAGCAGCGAGGCGACGTCGCCCGCGGCCTCCACCACCTGCTCGAAGTTGTCGAAGAGCATGAGTAGCGACTTGTCCGCGATGTACTCGGCGAGGCCGTTCGTGGAGCCGACGACCTGCGCTGCGGTCTCGAGCACGAGGTCGGGATCGCGGAGCGGCGCCAAAGGCACCCACCACACGCCGTCCGGGTAGCCGTCCGACGCGAGACCCGCGGCCTGCGACGCAAGCCGCGTCTTCCCTGTCCCGCCGGGGCCGGTGAGTGTAAGCAGGCGAGTGCCTGAGAGCAGGCCGACGACCTCTGCCAACTCTCGCTCGCGGCCGAGGAAGGGAGTCGCGGGAACGGGCAGGTTCGTGCGATAGAGGGTCTTGAGCGCGAGGAACTTGCCGTCCCCGAGTTGGTAGATGCGCTCGGGCCCGGAGAGGTCCTTCAGCCTGTGCTCTCCGAGATCCCTGAGCTCGAACTCGGCGAGCTCAGCCGTGGTCGCCGAGACGAGTACCTGTCCGCCGTGCCCGGCTGCGGCGATGCGAGCAGCGCGATGGACGTCTCCGCCGACGTAGCCCTCATTGGTCAACAGCGGCGTGCCGGTGTGCACGCCGCTGCGGACCTGAATCGGGCCGGATGCGAGCTCCCGCGTCAGCTCCTCCGCTGCTGTCAGCGCATCGGGCACGGTAGAGAAGGCGAAGAAGAAGGCATCGCCCTGCGTGTCCACCTCGACCCCGCCCTCGGCGGCGCAGGCCTCGCGGATGACGCGTCGGTGCTCGGCGAGCGCCGCCCCGTAGGCATCAGCGCCAAGCTCGTGCAGGAGCTTCGTCGAGCCCTCCACGTCGGTGAAGAGGAAGGTGACGGTTCCGGTGGGAAGATCGGTCCGCACAGGCGTCATCATGCGCCAAAGCAAGGTGCACGTCACGCGAGACGGGCGGCCTAGGGAGGGGAGGGGTCGCCTCGAAGCGCAGCCAGTCGCACCGTGAACCCACGTCAGCCGTACGCGAGATAAACCCCACGTGGTAACGCGTCGCTGTCAGTGCTTGAACGTCCAGAGGACGGCGTGCGTCGATGTGCCCGTTGTCACCGTCCCGATGATCTGGCCATTGTCGTTTATCGAGACCGCCTCACTAGAGACCGTGCCGGGGGGCGTGGGTAACGCGATGAGTTTGCCCTTCTGCCACACAAGCGCGCGGGCGCGCGCGTGAAACTCCACCGGCTTCCTCTGCGATGTAGCGACGATCTGACCTCGTTCGTTGATGTCCGGCTTCGGCCACACGAATCCATATCCGAGTGGACCGAGGTCGATCATCTTGCCCTCTTGCCAAAGGAAGGCGCGACTCGCGCTGAACTCGTTTTGGTCTGGATACGAAACGCACTTCTCGGAGGTGCCGACGACCTGGCCGCGATCGTTGAGTGCTTCGGCGCTGCTAACCCGCTGGTTGCCGGGCAGGGTGCCGAGGTCGCGCATCTTCCCTTTCTCCCAGAGGTAGGCGTGCCAATTACAGCTCTTGACGGCGCTCGTCGAGCCCACGATTTGGCCAGCTTCATTGATCGCGTCTGCAGAGAAGACTCCGAGCGTGAGCGTGCGCGTCTTCCCTTTCTCCCACAGGAAGGCACGACCACGGTCGTGGTCTTCACCCGCGACCTGACCTCGGTCGTTGATCGACAGCCAATCGGTAGGGGTCAAGCCCAGGTCCCGCATCCGGCCGTTCTCCCACAGGTAGGCATGGTGGACTTGCAGGCCGCTCCAGTCGTCAATCCTTTTCTTGTCCGCCGAGCCGACGATCTGGCCCCGGTCGTTGATGTCGTCGACGCCGCTACTCGTGCCACCGAGGGTGCCGAGGTCGGTCATTTTGCCGTTATGCCAGAGGAACGCGATCATCTTGCCCTTCTGCCAGAGGAACGCGTGAGACGCAATAATCCGCCCGTTTGGCCACTCGTTCCAGCTTTCGCCAACCACCTGGCCGCGCTCGTTGATGTCCCTTGCCGCGCTGTGTCGAAAACCGGGGAGTGTCCCGAGGTCGCGCATCTTGCCTTGATGCCAGAGGACGGCATGACCGTCCTCGTTCTTCGTGTCCGCCGCACCTACGATCTGCCCGCGATTGTTGATCGCCGACGCACCGCTGCCGGGCCCACCCAGCGTGCCGAGATCGGTGGTCACCCAGCGCCCCGGCGTCACCGCCTGCGTCGGGCGCACCGAGGCCCCGCTCACACCCACCATCACAAATGTGATCGAAGCTGCGAGCACCATTACGTAGCGCATCGGCGTCCTCCCCTCTACATTCGGCAGTAGACGCTCGGATAGAGGCGGTATTGCTGGACCGCCTGCGGTGCGTGTTGTTGCTCCTCGGTTGCTCCTTCGGCGATCTCCGTCTGGCTTCCATGTCGACGACATGCGAGGCTGATCGTCAACGCGCCCGGTAACAAGGCGGTAATAAGAGGGGGTGCCTAGGCGCTTGCGGTCTCGCGGAGCTCTTCCAGCACCGCGCGCGCTTTGCGGGCCGTGACGATGTCACCCTTCCGCTCGTACAGCTTCAGGGCATTCTCAGCGGCAGTCGCCGCGTCGAGCGGGCGAGGACGGAGAAGGAGAGGCCGTGACCGTCGCTGCCTACTGCCCTGAGTGCGCGGAGCCGCCTGCGAATGACCTAGTTGGGTCATTGCTCGGCGCGAACGCGCGGTCAATGATGGATAGAGCACAAAAGCCGTCGAAGTATGACGGCGGTCCACCCGTCGACCAGGATGGTCGCCGGTCGCACACAACGAGGCAGGGAGACTATGAAAATCCAACTTGTAGCCCTCGTGGCTGTCGTTGCGCTAAGCGCTGTTGCCATGGGGTCGTTCGCGGATCCCGCCGCTGCCCGGACCAGCGACTGGTTCGCAACTGCAAGCGTTGCTGAAAGAGTGGCTAACCGGGCATACAAGGAAATCACGCCCTCGGTCCCGGTGAGCACTCGCTGCATCGGCGGAGGCGGATCACTCGAACCAAAATACGCTGGTGGCCCCCGTTTCTTTCAGCGGTTCCGATGCACGGTGCACGTGTTTCTGTCAGGCAGCACACCGACATACAGAGTCACCGTCCGTATCAGAAATAAGTTCTGGGCTTCGCTCCATCAGGGCTGGGGACTTTCCGGCCGTGAACTCGGTCGATACCGAATCTGACCTCGGAGTGAAGCGGAACGGTGCTATCTGGCTGTGGTCGTCGCAAAGGCGCGGCTCGCAGCGATAGCTCTCACGGTGCTCGGCGTTGCCGCCCCACAGGGGCCGTCTCGCCGGGTGCCGTGTCCCGCGCCGTCCTCTGGACGTTCAAGCCATGAGGCACACGCGCCGGTTGACCGCATTCGCGGCGTCGGTCGCGATCGGACGAGTGTCTCTCCCCGCGTCCAGGCGAGCGGCTCCCATCTCATTGAATGTCGTGCTCTGAGAACGTGCCATCCCCCGCTCGGGTGCGGTGCGGGAGTTCGGCGGGCGGTGACAGTCAGTCCGGGCGGCCCTGGTTGACAGGTCATTCGGCAGTGTGAGAGCGTCCTCGGGAAGGGTGGCATCAGGCCACCCGTAGAGGCAAGGAAGGGGAGACAATGAGGTCATCCAGCGCGCTCGTAGTCCTAGCTGGTGCAGCCCTTGCGCTTGGTGTGGGCGGGATTGCCTACGCGACCATTGGTAGTGGCGGCACGATCAACGGCTGCTATGACAAGAGCAACGGCAATCTGCGCGTGATCGATGGTCAGGCGGGCACGACTTGCCGCTCTTCCGAGCAAAAGCTGGACTGGAACCAGACCTGGACCGCAGGGCGCCACAGGCGCCAGCGGGACATCGGGAGCGAGTGGGCCCAGCGGTCCCGTCGGCCCGAGCGGCCCGGGTGGTCCGACAGGCGCGACCGGTGTCACAGGAGCTACAGGCCCGAGCGGCCCCAGCGGCCCGGCCGGACCCGGTGTCGACTTCACCGCGGTGTACGAGAAGTCGGGCTCCGTCTCGGTGGCGGCAGGCGACGTCGGGACGGTGTCGGTCGAATGTAACCCCGGGGACGTCGGCATCGACGGTAGGTACGTAGTCTTCGGACCGTCCAACTTCTCCGTCTACTCCGCCGGCATCAAAATCTTCACGCAGGCAATCGGCTCGCCAACGGATCTCGCGAGCCTGTACTTCCTCTCCATCCAGAACGACGACGCCCACGAGGCGATCACCGTCATCGCGGAGGCCTACTGCATGCCGGCGTAATCGGCAGAGAAGCGGCGGGCGGCTATCCGTCGTTGTGCGGTGTAGGCCGCGCGGCGGCTAGAGCAAAAGAGGCATCTAGCGCTGGAGCTGGCCGATGCCGGCGTGCGGCTGCTCGTCGAGACGATGTACGGCGGCCAGCGCGAGCGGATCGTCCTACCACCGGGAGTAGCAGCGGTGGCGTTCGGCGGCGGCTAGGGCCGAAATAGCGACTTCTAGGTCGAGCCTTCGCGTGTGTCTAGGGTCGCTCTAGACAAGACGTAGGCCCAGTTTCTTTGCAATCTGCTCCGGCGTACCTTGGACCGTTTTCTCGATCCGCTTATCTCCTGCTCCGCTGGGGACCTCGACGGGTCGGTCCCACGCCTCCTCAAGCATCACCGCAATCATGTCGAGTGTGCCGTCGACGTTCACCCAGTGGCCAGGGCGGGTGCCGGGCCGAGGATCGCGGACGCGCGGCGTGCCGTTTCCTTTTACGACGACCTTGCCGCCGCAAATGACGGTCCAGGAGCACGACTTCGGGCTGCAGATGCACCCGAAGAGACAGGAGCTGTCGTAGGTAATAGTGCTGCTGCCACACGTATTTGACTTCTCTGGCACGGTCGTCTCCCTCCAGGTCGGTCCGGCAATGCCCCGCCGTCCTGCGGACGCTCTCACATTCGTGAGAGATGTGTCAAGCAAGCGCGGCGACCGCGTCCCACCGGCCAAAAGAGCCATCTAGCGCTCGAGCTCGCCGCGGACTACGCTCGACGCGGCCCGGCAGCTGCGGGGAAGCGCTCTGCGGCCGCGACCGTCCGACCGCGCGCCGGCCCTAGAATCTCGGCTCTGACGAACCCGCGACGGAACTGAGACGATGAGAGAGCGGTGGCGCGAAGCGTGGGCCGACCCGATGGGTCGCCGGGTACTGATCGCGTCCGTACTGCTCTTGTTCTGGATCATCTTCGCGGAACTGGTCGCGGAGAGTGAAGAGAGAAAGTGGACTCTGGTCGCCGTCGGCTTCGCCTTCGGTGCATACGTGCTTGCAACATGGGCGGCCCGCGACGCGGCCAAGCGGAATAGGGATGCGGAGCAGGAGGCGGCTCGGATGATCGAACTGCTGGAGTCGATTGATCGTCGGCTCGCAGAGTCAGCAACGGCCATGGACGATCCGGCGGAGTCTGGGGCGAACTCCCCAGAGGGGCCGCTCTAACTGACCAGCAGGGGGCCACGAGGGGGCCACGACCGGACGTGCGTTTCTTCCGAGGAGAACGAAAGCCCCGCGCTAGCAGGGCTTTCCTAAGTCGGGGCGGACAGATTCGAACTGTCGACCTCTAGTCCCCCAGACTAGCGCGCTAACCAGGCTGCGCCACGCCCCGATGTGCCCGACACGATACCGCTCCCGATACCGCTCCCGCCTATCCCCATAAAGGAAGAGGGCGGCGGGGCTTTCGCCCCGCCGCCCTCTGACCCTTGGCCGTGAGCGGTGTTGTTCTTCCGGATTAGGGGCTTAGAGTCCCCCTGTCGAGGGACGTACCCCAGTTGGCGAAGAACGTCCGCGTGTTGCCACACGTGTCGTCGAGGATGAACGCCGACAGCGAGCAGTTGGCCGACGGGATGAACTCGCTCGTGAAGTAGATCGAGTTGCCCATCGTGAACGCGCCGGAGTAGTCACCCCATCGCGGGCGGTCATTACCGAAGACGAACGGGTACTGCGTGAACCCGTCCTGCTCGCCCCGACCCGCGTTTGCGATCTGGATGGCAGCCGGCGCCATCGTCGTCGAGAACACGGAGTACGCGGCCGACGGGTAGAGAGCCGGCCCGCTCACGGAGTACGCCGCGAGCGTGATCCCGTTGTCGAACATCGCAACGGACGGGAACTGCAGGTCGTTCGACGGGTTGTGGATGCCCCAGACGCGAGCGAGGCTCGTGGTGGAGATGCTGCTCCCGAGGTTGACACCCCAGAGCAGGATGCCCGCCCCGTTAGCCCCGGTGCAATGACACGGGTCCGAGCCGGTCAGTCGCGGTGCCGAGGCCACCCCACATGATGCGTGAGCCGTTCGCAAGCGTGGTCATCGTCGTGTCACGCATGCGGTCGTCGCCCGAGTCGATCGGACCCGGGTTGCCGCAGATGGCCGCCGGGCAGGCTCCTGTGAGTACCAGGAAGTCGCCGAGCGGGTTGCCGTTGGCCTGCGTCGGCCCGGTCTGATTCTGCGGCTGTGCAGACGGTGGCGGGTTCGAGTACGTCGCGTGGGGATCCTCCAAGATCCCCGCCGTACCAACGATGTTCGGGATGAAGGCCCCGATGGACGACGTGTTCGCGAACCGCCAGACTGCGACCCGGTTGTCACCGAGGCCGAAGAAGTCCAGGGCACTCATCGCCCACTGGGTTCCACCGGATCGGGTGTCGTAGCGACCGTTCCCGGAGTTAGCCGGCTGGATCGAGTACCAGCACGCCCCGAGGCCGGTGACGCAGTCCCCGAACGTGAAGTCGGGGAAGATCGCCGGGCTGTCCGAGATGTCGAACGCGACGACGTTCGGGAACGGTAGCCCGAGCGCCAGCGCGACCTTGTCGATGAGGACGTACGCAGCGCCACAGAAGCCGCTGACGCAACCCGTACCTCCGATGTCGAACTGGTTGGTCGAGATCGAGATCGTGTACTGGTCAGCACCGAGGTTCGGCTGGTCGGCGAGGCAGATGCTGACTGCGCAGCCGCCGTCACCGCCGAAGTTGGTGAGGTCCAGGAAGTAGATGTTCCACGGGCTGCGCGGGTCGGACGACGTGCTCACGGCGATGTAGACGCCGGAGAACGACGCGCCGTCCGTAGCGGCGACCGTGTAGTACCACCTGCCCGTCGAGTGGTTGTACTCGCACTGCGGGTCGAACAGGGCGTTGACGAAGTCGCCGAAGAACGACTCTGTCGAGATGGGCGCCGTCAGCTTCTGCAGGTTGCCGTTCGAGATCTGGACCTGGCTGTTCACGGTCTGAACGACGAAGCCCTGCCCCGCACACACCGTGGGATCGGGCGGCTCGAGGTTGTAGCCACCGAACTGCTCCTGCTGGAACGCGTTGACGCCTGTCGAGGACAGCACCGCGGCGCTCTTCGCTGTGATCGGCTGGTCCCGAAGTTGCAACCGCGGTCGCCGCGGTCGCGTTCAGGCCCGTGGGGGCCTTGTACGACAGCGCCGCCGTCTTCTTGGCGTTCGGGACATCACGGCTCGTAGAACGCGCAACAAGCAGCTGCTTCTGAGAAACCTGCAGCACGGCCTGGTACGGGTTCTTCGTCACCGCCCGGGGGGCTGAGGAAGTCAGCGAGCTACGACCCCGGGGCTGCAACGCCAGCTTCTGGCCGGCGACAGCACCCGCGAATCGGGGTTGCCGTTGACTTCTCTGACTGTGCAGGCGCGCCCGTCGCTGCGCCGGCAAAAGCCATGGCAGCAAAGACGCCGAGTAGGGCTACGCCTGCGAGGGATCTACTGAAGTGCATCTGAGGTCTCCCTCCTCCTTACTCGGGGTGTAGATAGCCGCGACGGGCTACCTTCGGTCAACCACAACGGCTGGTTCAAGCCGTCATTCCGTATCACGGCGGCCGGACAGACACCGTCGATACGGCTCAAACGCACGTCGTCGATCCGGTCCGGCACGGCCAAGGGGGCGAGCATACACAAGCCCTTTCTGCTCTGCAACTGACTTTCCCGCACACCTATCGGCACCCTCGGGGAGGGTCTTGAGAGGCCCCGGGCGATCCGTTGCCTTTGCAGGGATTTGTGACGAACGCCGTGTTCATCGCATCCGGATTTCGCCCGGAAGACCCGATTTCCTGCCTCCCTGACCGTCGCCTCAAACCCTTACAAACAGCCAATAATCACCGAACAATCAGGTTCACGGGCCTGCCTGCCGAAAGAGGTACTGGATGCGCTTCCTCGCCGCATCTGTGGGCACGATCTGTGCGCTTTGCCTGCTCCCGTCATCCGGGCAGCCGGCGGCTGCCGGCAACGCCGACATCGCCGCCCTGCAGGTGGCGCTCCGGGCCGCCGACGCATACGTCGGCCCGGTCGACGGTTGGCGGGGGCCGGAGACGGAGGAGGCGCTCGTCGCCTTCCAGCACCGCATGGGGCTCGAGCCCGACGGCATCCTTGGCCCGCGTACGCGTCACGCTCTCGGCCGCCTCGGGCGGCCGGAGCTCGGCGCCCGCACGCTCGCCGCCGGCGCTCGCGGCTGGGACGTCGCCGAGCTCCAGTTCAGGCTCGCCTGGCACGGCTTCCCGTCGGGGCCGTTCGACGGCGCCTTCGGCCCTCGCCTGCAGGCCGCCCTGCGGCGCTTCCAGCGTTTCGCCCACCTGCCGCGGATCGGCATCGCCGGGCCGCGAACCCTCGCTGCGCTGCGTAAGGCTCGGCCCACGAGCCCGCTCGATCTCAGCCGGCCGGTTGTAGGAGAGCTCGGCGATCGGTTCGGTCCTCGTGGCGGCTCGTTCCATGCCGGCCTCGACTTCGTAGCCTCCGCCGGCACGCCCGTGACGGCCGCCCGTGCGGGACGCGTGGTCTGGGCAGGCCCGCTGGGCAGCTTCGGCAACGCCGTCGTCGTCGCGCACGGCCGCGGGGTCAGGACGCTCTACGCGCATCTGGAGCAGATCCACGTCGGGCTGCTCGATCGCGTCTCGCTCGGCAGCCAGCTCGGTACCGTCGGCTCGACGGGCCGCTCGACTGGCCCCCATCTCCATTTCGAAGTGCGCGTGCGCGGAGCCGCCGTCGACCCGCTCCGCGCGCTTGACTAGCTCAGTCGCTTGTAGAGGCGGTCGACGAGGTCGGGCATCCGCTCGAGCCGCTCGGTGATCACGCGCACCCGGTACTCGAGGAAGTGCTCGGGCTCGACGCCGAGCGCGCGCGCCAGCCGCGCGAGGATCTCGTTGGAAGGCACCGGCCGGTTGCCGTGCATGATGTGGTTGAGATAGCCCGCAGACAGGCCCGTCTTCGCGGCGAGGCCCCGGAACGTCACACCGGTCTCGGCCATCAGTTGGATCGCCGTCTCGCCGAAGGGCTGCTCGCTGAACCGCCGCCTTCTCGACATCAGACCGTCACCTCTTCCAGCTTACTCGCTGCTCCTCGCCAGTCTGCCGGACGAGCACGTCCACCGCGCCGTCCTCGAGCGTCTTCTTGCCGACGGTGACGCGAACGGGGCAGCCGATGAGGTCGGCGTCGGCGAACTTCTCGCCGGCGCGCAGCTCGCGGTCGTCGAGCAGGACGCGCGCTCCCGCCGCCTCGAGCCGCTGCTCCAGCGCCTCCGCCTGCTGCTCGAGCCCGGGCAGAGCCACGATGTGGACGTCGTACGGCGCCACGGATCGCGGCCAGACGATCCCGCGCTCGTCGTGGTGCTGCTCGACGATGGCCGCCATGACTCGCGCCGGCCCGATCCCGTAGCTACCCATGACGATTGGCCTCTCGGTCCCGCCCTCGTCGAGGTACATGGCCTCGAGCGCGTTCGAGTGGAAGGTGCCGAGCTTGAAGATGTGGCCGACCTCGATTGCGGGCTGCACGACGAGCCGTCCACCGCACTCCGGGCACGCGTCGCCCTCGGTCGCCTGGCGGATATCCGCAAAGCGAGGCTCGTAGTCGCGCCCCGCCTCGACGCCGCGGACGTGCCAGCCGTCACGGTTCGCACCCGCGACGAACTGACCCTCGCGCAGCGCTTCGTCCGCGATCACTTCGACGGAGACGCCGAGCGGCCCGATCGATCCGCCGTCCGCGCCGAATGTGGTGCGGATCTCCTCTCCGGTGGCCGGCCTGAAGGCGGATTCGAAGATCGTCATTAGCTTCTCCTCGCTCATGCGATCGTCTCCGCGTACGAGCGCGAGCACCATGCGGTCGCCGACGACGACCGGCATCGCCTTTGAGGTCGCCGCTGGGTCGATCCCGAGCAGCTCCGCGAGCGACTCGATCGTCGTCACGCCCGGCGTCTCGACCTCCTCCGGCGCATCGAGACGCGCCGGGAACTCGGGGCGCGGGGTATCCCGCGGGCGGCCTCGATGTCCGCGAAGTAGTCGCCGTTCTCGCAGTGCACGAGCTCGTTCTCCCCCGAGCCGGTCGGCGCCAGGAAGCCGAGCGACTCCTTTCCGCCCATGGTCCCGGACTCCGCCTCGACGAGGTACGCGTCGACCCCGCAGCGCTCGAATATGCGCTTGTAGGCCTCCGCGTGCCGATCGAAGCTGACGTCGAGCCCTGCCTCGTCGCGGTCGAACGAGTACGCGTCTTTCATGATGAACTCCCGCACGCGGAGGAGGCCTCCGCGCGGTCTCGGTTCGTCCCGCTCCTTCGTCGAGAAGTGGTACCACGTTTGCGGCAGCTCCTTGTAGAGCGGATCTCGCGCGCGTGGAACGTCATCGTCTCCTCGTGCGTCAACGGCAGGACGAACCGCCGCCCGTTGCGATCCTCGAGCTTGAACAGCTCCGGAATCGTCGATGCGACCGGTCTCTCCCAGAGCTCGGCGGGGGTTAGGACCGGGCAGAGCATCTCCTGCCCGCCGATCCCGTTCATCTCCTCGCGGATGATCTGGACGACCTTCTGGTGAACGCGCCACCCGAGCGGCAGGAACGTCCAAAGGCCCGCGCTGACCTGGCGGATGAAGCCGCCGCGGACGAGCAGCTTGTGGCTCGCGGCCTCTGCGTCTGCCGGATCCTCGCGCAGAGTCGGGAGGAAGAGCTTCGACGCCCGCCATGCGAGCGAGGCCATTCCGAGCGGGACCATCGACGCTTCGGCCATGGCGAGCGCGGCGGGCTTCGCCATCTTCAGCCGCTTCGGGCGGCGCATCCCGTCCGCGATCCACGCGTCGATCTCGCCGAACAGCTCGTCCACCAGCATGTCCGACGGCACCTTCTTCAACACGCGGCCGTGCGCGTAGACGAAGCCGACGTCGCGGCCGCCCGCGATGCCGAAGTCCGCGTCCCCGGCCTCGCCCGGCCCGTTGACGGCGCAGCCGAGCACGGCCACCTCGAACGCCTCGGGTACGTTTCCAGCCGCTCCTCGACCTCGGCGGCGAGCTTCTCGACGCCGACGTTGTCGCGCCCGCAGGAGGGGCACGCGATGAGCACCGGGCCCCGCTCGCGCAGGCCGAGCGCCTTGAGGATCTCCCACGCGACCTTGACCTCCTCCACCGGGTCGGCCGTCAACGAGACGCGGATCGTGTCGCCGATCCCGTCCACGAGCAGCGCGCCCATGCCGACCGCGCTCTTGATCCCACCCGGGGACGGCGTTCCCGCCTCGGTGACGCCGAGGTGCAGCGGGTACGGCACCTTCGCGGAGAGCATCCGGTAGGCGCGGATCATCGTCGGCACGTGGCTCGACTTCACCGAGATCTTGAAGTCGCGGTAGTCGATCGCCTCGAGCAGCCGCACCTCCTCGAGGGCCGCCTCGACGAGCGCCTCCGCCTGGTCCGCCTGCGCCAGCGCCATCAGGTGCTTGGGCAGCGAGCCGGAGTTGGCGCCGATACGCATCGGTATGCCCTTCGCTGCTTTGCCGCCTTCACGACGAGCTCCGACCTTGTCGGGGCCGCCGATGTTGCCGGGGTTGATCCGGACGGCTGCGACGCCGCCCTCGATCGCCTTCAGAGCGAGCGAGGCGTTGAAGTGGATGTCGGCGATGACGGGCATCGGCGACAGGCGGACGATCTTCTGCAGCGCTTCGGCATCCTCCGTCTTCGGAACGGCGACACGCACGACCTCGCAGCCCGCCGAGGCGAGAGCGGCAATCTGCGCCATCGTGGCCTCGACATCGTGCGTCTTCGTCAGCGTCATCGACTGGACGGCGACGGGCGCCCCGCCGCCGATCGCGCACGCCGCCGACCGAGATCTGCCGCTTGCTGGCCACCCAGCCTCCTCCCAGCGCCCGACATCGTTGGTCAGGCCTACAAAGAAAAGGAGTAGCACGACGGCGATGCCCGACGACCGAGACGCGCTCGTAGATCTCCCGCGCGGATTGCGTTGCCGCGCACCTTCTCGGCGATCGCGAACACGATGTGGCCGCCGTCCAGCGGCAGCAGCGGCAGCAGATTCAGGAGGCCGAGCGAGAGGCTGATGAACGCAAGCACCGCGAGGTACGTACTCCCATCCCTGGCGGGCCGCCGACGAGGACTCCTCGACGATGCCGACCGGGCTGGCGATCTGCTCGCGCCCCTCCTTGTGGACGATGCCGCGAGCGACTTGCCGATCTCGCCGGTCACCCGACGCCAGCAGCACGACTGCCTTGACTGCCCCGGCCGCGCCCGGAGGCTCCGGCGCCTCGAGACGGAAGCCGAGCCGGTAGACGCCCTCGTCCGCTCGGCGCGTACCGGGCCGAGCGTCTGCTTCGCCGTCGCGCAGGACGAGGAGAGTAAGCGGCCGCCTTCCGAGCCGGAGATCCGCTCCGTGATCTTGTCCGGCGTCATCGGCGTGCCGTTGATCTCGACGATCCGGTCGCCCGGCTGGAGGCCGATGCCTGCGCCGGCGCGCCCTCGAAGACTTGTCCACCGTCGTGTCGCGCTTTGCCACCACGCCGACATGAGGACGACCGCGAAGATGACGACGGCGAACGCGAGGTTCGTGGCCGGACCGGCCACGATGGCCACGATGCGCCTCCAGATCGCCTGCCGCCAGTACGCGTCCTTCGAAAGGCTGTCGCTGACGTCTTCATCCCCGCGGTCGATGCGGCTCTTCGAGGAACCGCTTTCGACGGCCGCCGCCTCAAGGCGTCCAGCTCGACGCGCGCCTGCTCCCAGTCCTCGGCCGACACGGCACCGCTTGAGACGCTCCGCCGGACCGAGGAGCTCGGCGGTCGCGGACGGCACCGCGAAGAACGCGTCGACGTCGCGACGGCCTGTGGCCGCGTCATCCCGGGGATCTTCACGTAGCCCCCGAGCGGGATCGCCCGGAACCCGTAGTCGTGTCGTTACGCCGCACCTTTGCGATGGCGGGCCGAAGCCGAGCGAGAAGCCCCGCGGGCGCATCCCGACCGCAAGCGCGCCGAGAAGTGGCCCGCTCGTGGATGAGATCAGCAACGCCAGGCCGAGGATCGCTACGAGAATGCTCATGCGCGGGTCAAGGCTCCCTGCGCGAAGGCGGTGTCTGGGCGTCGGCGCGACGAGCTCCTCCGAGGTCACGGGCGGGGCTCCGGTCGAGGGCCGAGCGAGGCGGCCGACGATCTCTGCGATCCCCGGAATGGAATCCGTTCCTCCGAGGAACGCTTAGACGGCGACCTCGTTCGCCGCGTTGAAGACGCACGGCGCGGTCCCCCCGCGCTCGCCCGCCTCGCGCGCGAGCGCGAGCAGCGGGAATGCCTCCAGGTCGGGCGCCAGGAACTCGAGCGTCAGCCCGCGGCGAGGTCCAGTGCGGCACCTCCGTGGCCGCCCGCTCCGGGTACGTCAGCGCGTACGAGATGGGAACGCGCATGTCCGGGTACCCGAGATGGGCAAGCGCCGCGCCGTCGCGAAAGCGCACGAGCGCATGGACGATCGACGTCGGGTGGACGACGACTTCGATCTGGTGTACGGGAGGCCGAACAGGAAGTGCGCCTCGATCAGCTCGAGGCCCTTGTTCATGAGCGTCGCCGAGTCGATCGTGATCTTCGGGCCCATGCTCCAGGTGGGTGGGCGAGCGCGTCGCCGGGGTCACCTCGGCGAGCTCGTCGGCGACCGCCCGCGAAACGGGCCGCCCGAGGCGGTGAGCACGAGCGAGTCCACCGTCCCGAGGGCCGTCCCTCAAGGCACTGGAAGGACGCGAGTGCTCCGAGTCCACGGGCAGGAGCTCCCTCCTCCCCGCTGCATGGCAGCGAGCGCCAGCTCGCCCGCCGCGACGAGGCTCTCCTTGTTCGCGAGCGCGAGGTCGATGCCGGCCTCGAGCGACCAGAGCGTCGCCGGCAGGC
Source organism: uncultured Actinomycetes bacterium (assembly GCA_963711315.1). Lineage (GTDB taxonomy): Bacteria > Actinomycetota > Thermoleophilia > Gaiellales > Gaiellaceae > PALSA-612. The sequence continues at coordinate 646,910 of CAVQDQ010000002.1, read as the reverse complement.
CCGCGAATCCGACGACCGCGTTGAGGACGATGTCCGGCTCCGCGCTCTCGAGCAGCTCGGCGAGTCGCCTCCGACCGCGTCAGTGGCGCCGAGCCCGTTCCAGCCGGTTGCGAGCCGGAGGCTGCGGCGGACGAGCTCGAGCCCCGGGTGGGCGTCGATGATCTCGATCGCCTGGCGCCCGATCGAGCCCGTGGCGCCGAGCAGCGCGACTCTCTTCACGCGGCCAGTGTACGGCTCTGTCCGTTGCTCCTAGGTTAGGAGTGCGTGGACCGTGAAATACGCGGCCGGGAAGGCGAAGAGGATGGCGTCGGTCCGGTCGAGAACGCCGCCGTGGCCCGCCAGCAGGCGCCCGGAGTCTTTGACCCCGAGATCGCGCTTGAGCATCGACTCGAAGAGGTCGCCGAGCGGCGCGGCCAGCGCAACCACGACACCGAGTAGCAGCGACTCGCCGATGGTGAGGAACTCCTCGCGGTCCTCGTAGAGCGTGATGAAGACGACGAGGATTGCGGCCAGCGTGCCGAAGACGAACCCCTCCCACGTCTTGCCGGGTGAGATGGCGGGCGCGAGCTTGTGGCGTCCCAGCGCCCGGCCGCCGAAGTACGCAGCCGTGTCGTCGGCGAAGATCGCCAGCAGCACGGCCAGGGCGGCGACGAAGCCGAACTCGGGCACGTCGCGCAGGAGGAGGACGCAGCCGAGCCCGAGGCCGATCCAGGCCGTTCCCAGCAACGTCACGCCGACGGAGACCGTCGACGAGCCCTGCGTCGCGGCCAGCCCCTTGAGCAGGAACGCGAGCGCGAGCGTCGCCAGGAGGGCGCCGAGAGCCCACACGAGGTCCGTCTCCTGCAGCGCGATGAGCACGCCGGCCAGCCCGGCGTAGCCCGCCAGGGGGATCGGCCGCAACGGTTTTGTCATCGCGAAGAACTCGTGGAGCGCGATCAGTGCGGCCGGCATGACGAGCGCGAAGAGCCACCAGCCTCCGGCCCACAACGCAGCGAGCACCAGAGGCAGCCCGACGGCCGCGACAAGCAGGCGAGTGACGAGCGGGCTCATCGGGGCCGCGGGTCCCCGGGGAGCGCCGGGGCGCACGGCCGCCGAACGGCGGCGGCAGAGACAGAGCCGCCTCGAGGTCTCTCGGCGAGAAGTCGGGCCAGTGGCGGTCGACGAACACGAGCTCCGTATACGCCAGCTGCCAGAGCAGGAAGTTGGAGACGCGTAGCTCGCCGGACGTGCGGATGAGCAGATCGGGATCCGGCATGTCCGGGGCGTAGAGGTTGGCCGCGAAGACGTTCTCGTCGATCTCACGCGGCTCGACACCAGACTCGACGAGCTTCCGCGCGGCCTCCACGATCTCGGCGCGACCGCCGTAGTCGAACGCGATCCACAGGCGAAGCTCCGTGTTCTCGGTCGTCTGCCGCTCGAGGCTGGCCATCTTGCGCTGCAGCTCCTCCGGCGCGCGGTCGCGGCGTCCGATGAACCGCACCCTCACTCCCTGGCGAACCAGGTCGGGGAACTCGCGGTCGATGGTCTCGCCGAAGATCTCCATCAGCGTGTCGATCTCGTCGCGCGTCCGCGACCAGTTCTCCGTGGAGAAGGCATACACGGCGAGCGACTCGACGTCGAGGTCGATGGCAGCCTCGACGGCTTTGCGAAGTGCCTTCGTGCCCGCCCTGTGGCCCTCGGCGACCGGTAGGCCACGACTTCGCGCCCAGCGACCGTTGCCGTCCATGATGATCGCAATCGACCGTGCGCGATCGGGGAGGTCGTGATCCTCCTCGGGCGGCCGGGTCGTCCAGAGCGAGCGGATGCGGGTGAGCAGGTTCACGGCGGAGGCCCTACACCTCCATGATTTCTGCTTCCTTACGCTTCAGTAGCTCGTCGATCTTGTGCGTGTGCTCGTCGGTGAGCTTCTGGACTTGGTCTTCCGCCCGGTGCTCTTCGTCGACGCCGACCTGACCGGAGTCCACGAGCTCCTTGAGGTGATGCATGACGTCTCGGCGCACGTTGCGGACGGCCACGCGGCCCTCCTCGGCCATGTTGCCGGACGACCTTCACCAGCTCCTTGCGCCGCTCCTCCGTCAGTTGCGGGATCGGCAGGCGGATGAGCTTGCCGTCGTTCGCCGGTGCAGGCCGAGGTCCGACTCCATGATCGCCTTCTCGATGCCCTTGAGCGAGGACGGGTCGAACGGCTGGACGGTCAGCAGGCGCGGCTCGGGAGCGTTGATCGTTGCCAGCTGATTGAGCGGCGTCGGCTGGCCGTAGTAGTCGACCTGGATGCGGTCGAGCAGCGCCGCCGAGGCGCGGCCCGTGCGGACGCCGTTGAACTCCTGCTGCGTCGTCTCCACGGACTTGTCCATGCGGTGGATGGCATCGGCTATGAACTCGTCGATCATCGGCTGGCTCCCGTCTGTTGGCTCTTAATGATCGTGCCCACACGCTCGCCGCGCGCCACGCGGCCGATCGTCCCTTCTTCGAGCGCGAAGACGAGGATCGGCAGGCCGTTGTCCATGCACAGCGAGAGCGCGGTGGTGTCCATCACCCTGAGGCCGCGCTCGATCGCCTCCAGGTGCGTGAGCTCGGGGATGAAGGACGCATTCGGGTCCACGCGCGGGTCGCCATCGTAGACGCCGTCCACTGCGTTCTTCGCCATCAGGATCGCCTCGGCGCCGATCTCGAGCGCGCGCAGCGCGGCGGCGGTGTCCGTCGTGAAGAACGGGTTGCCCGTCCCTCCGGCGAAGATCACGATCCGGCCTTTCTCGAGGTGGCGCATGGCGCGCCGCCGGATGTACGGCTCCGCCACCTCTGCCACGGTCAACGCCGAGAGCACGCGGGTCTGCGCGCCACGGCGCTCGAGCGCGTCCTGGACCGTCAGCGAGTTGAGCACGCTCGCGAGCATTCCGGCGTAGTCGGCCGTCGCGCGGTCCATGCCGCCGGCGGCCCGCTCCATGCCGCGGATGATGTTGCCGCCGCCGACGACGATGGCGACCTCGACGCCGTCCGCATGAACGGAGACGATCTCACCGGCGAGCGACTCTATGCGCTCCTGGTCGATGCCGAACTCTCGGTCGCCGCTCAGGGCTTCCCCGGAGAGCTTGAGCACGACTCGGGAGAACGCGGCCGGTGCGACCGCCTGGGGGTCCGCGCTCATGTTCTTACTCTGCCACTGCGAAGCGCGCGAACTCGATGATCTCGAGGCCGACTTCGTCGAGGACGTCCCCCACCCGCCGGTCCGTGTCGTGGATCCAAGCCTGCTCGACGAGCACGTTGGCCTCGAACCACTTGTCGAGCCTGCCGGCAACGATCTTCTCGCGGACCTGCTCGGGCTTGTCGAGCACGTCGTCCTGCTTCGAGAGGATCTCCCGCTCCGCATCGACCTCAGCCGCCGGAACGTGGTCCTTGCTCACGTAGACGGGCGCCGCGGCCGCGATGTGCATCGCCACCTTGTACGCCAGGTCGGGCTCGCCCTTCGCATGCAGCAGCACGCCGAGCTTGTTGGCGGGCGGGTGGACGTACGCGGTGAGGATCTCGTGCTCCGCGCCTTCGTAGCGCGCCGCTCCGACCACGGCGATGTTCTCGCCAAGGCGGGCGACGAGCTCCACGCGCTCGTCCTCGAGTGTGTCGACGGCGTCGACCCCGTGCTTCAGAACGGCGCCGAGCACCCGCTGTGCGTAGATGAGGAAGTCCTCGTTGTTCGAGACCGGCTCCGTCTCGCAGGCGACAGCGACCATGGCAGCGACGCTCTCCTCCGAGATCGAGAAGCCGACCTTGCCTTCGGTGGTGTCGCGACCCGAGCGCTTGGCTGCATCTGCGATGCCCTTCTCGCGCAGCAGCGTGCGAGCCGCCTCGACGTCACCGCCCGTCTCCTCGAGCGCGCGCTTGCAGTCCATCATCCCCGCGCCGGTCTGGTCGCGCAGCTCCTTGACGAGGCCGGCCGAAATCGTGGTCGACATCAGGCCTCCACCTCCGCCGGCTGCTCGGCCTCCTCCCCTGTGGGCTCGGCGGGCTCCTCGGGCTCGGCGGGCTCCGGCGCCTCGGCGGCGGGCGCCTCGGGCTCGGCGGGCGCCTCGGACTCGGCGGGCTCGGCCTGCGCCATCTCGCCGGGGCTCACGAGCTGGGTGCCCGCTTCGATGCCGTCGGCGAGCACGCGCGTGACGAGCGAGCACGAGCGGATGGCGTCGTCGTTGCCGGGAATGACGTAGTCGGCCTCGTCCGGGTCGGCATTCGTGTCCACGAGGCCGATGATCGGGATATTGAGGCGCCGCGCCTCGCGCACGGCGAGCTGCTCCTTGCGAAGGTCGAGGACGAAAACGGCGTCCGGCTGACGCTTCATGTCCGCAACGCCGCCGAGGTTCGCCTCGAGCTTCTCCAGCTCGGACTCCATGGCGATGCGCTCCTTCGACGGCAGCAGCTCGAGCTGTCCTTCCGTCTTCAGCCGGCGAAGCTCGTGGAGGTGCTCGATACGCTCGGAGAGCGTCCGCCAGTTCGTCAGCAGCCCGCCCAGCCAGCGGTTGTTGACAAACGGCATGCCGACGCGCTTCGCCTGCTCGGCGACGGCGTCCTGGGCCTGCTTCTTCGTGCCCACGAAGAGCACGGTTCCACGCCGCGAGGCGATGTTGGAGACGAGCGCGTATGCCTCCTCGAGCAGCGCCTGGGTCTGGGTGAGGTCGATGATGTAGATGCCACCGCGCTCGCCGAAGATGAATCGCTTCATCTTCGGGTTCCAGCGGCGCGTCTGGTGGCCGAAATGGACGCCGGCCTCCAAGAGGTCCTTCATGGACACGACAGACACGAGATGTGCTCCCTTCGGTTGATTTGGACTGCTGCCGGCGGTTCTCCGAGAGAACCGGCCGCAAGGGGCCGGCACCGCTCTCCGAGACCCGTCCGCCGGGTCGTTTGTCAGTCGCCAGATGCTAGCGCAAGCGCTTCTTGCAACTCCGGCGGAAGCGCGGACGAGACGTCGATCGCCACGCCCGTGATCGGATGCGGGAACGCCAGGCGGCAAGCATGGAGAAACTGTCGCTCCAGCCCCAGTCCCGGCACTCCGTAGACGTGATCTCCGAGCACCGGCAGGTCGATCGCCGCCAGGTGCACGCGAATCTGGTGCGTGCGGCCGGTCTCCAGCTTGACGCGCAGGAGTGTGTAGTCGGGCAGAAGCCTTTCCACCTCGAAGTGCGTCACGGCGTCGCGCGGCGTGGACGTGTCCAGCGAGTGCCGCGTCGGATGCTGGCGATCGCGGCCGATCGGCGCCTCGATCCGGCCACGGCGCGAGCGCGGGCGGCCACGTACGAGCGCGAGGTACTCCCGCTCGAGCGCCCTCCGGCGCACGAGGCCCTGCAGGCGGCTGAACGCCTCCTCGCTCCGCGCGACCACGAGCAGGCCTGAGGTGTCGCGGTCGAGCCTGTGCACGATCCCCGCGCGGTCCTCCGGTCCTCCGGTGGCGCCACGGCCGCGCAGCGCTCCCGAGAGCGTGCCCCGCTTGTGCCCGGCACCGGGATGCACCACGACGCCGGCGGGCTTGTCCACCACCAGCAGGTGCTCGTCCTCCCACGCGATGCCAAGGCCTGCAGGCTCGGGCTCGTCGCCCGGCTCGGGCTCGGCCTGCGGCAGCTCGACGCGGATCTCCTCCCCGACCGCCAGGCGGTGGCTCTTCGGCCTGGTCGCGCCGTCGACGAGCACCGCGCCGCCTGCGATGAGCCGCTCGGCGACCGCCCGGGAGCCGATGTCCTCCTGCTCGGAGAGATAGCGGTCGAGTCGCAGGCCCGCGGCCGTCGCCGGTACGCGCAGCGCGATCAGGAGCGGAACGTCGAGGCGCCCTGACGCCGACGCGGGCTGCGCTCGCCGGCCAGCATCGTCCCCAGCAGCAGCACGACGCCAACGATGATGCAGGCGTCGGCGAGGTTGAACGCGGGCCACCACCGAAGGTCGAGGAAGTCGGTCACATGGCCGAGCCGCACACGATCGGCGAGGTTGGAGACGCTGCCGCCGATCAGCAGCCCGAGCGCGACTGGCAGGACCGGGTGCCGTGCCCCGCCGCGAGCGAAGAAGACCAGCATCCACACGACGGCGACGGTCGTGACGGCGATCACGGCTGCTGTCGCGTCGGGGAAGAAGCCGAACGCGATCCCCGAGTTCTGCACGTGGTGGATCGAGAACGGGCCGACGATCTTGATCTCGTCGTCCAGCGCGAGCTGGCTCGAGACGATGTGCTTTGTCACCTGATCCGCAAGAACCGCCGCGACTGCCACCAGGGCCAGCGACAGCCACTGGGCGGCATCGGCGGAAAGAGCGCGCTCCGCAACGGACACTGCGGCCAGCCCGTCGCGGCGACTCTCGTCGCCGCCGGGCGTCTCGAGGGGCGTCTCGGTCAGCCCCGCTCCTCCCGGCTACGGCACTCGATGCACTGGGCCGCATAGGGGATGGCCTCCAGCCGGTCATCGCCGATGGGCTTGCCGCAGATGGTGCAGATCCCGTACGTCCCGGCGTCGAGCCGCTCGAGGGCAGCATCGATGGCAGCCAGCACGTGGTTCGAATGCTCTTCCAGCGAATAGTCGATCTGCCGGTCGAGCGTGACGGTCGCCGTCTCGCCCAGGTTGTCCGCGATCGACGCCTCCTCGGACTCTTCCCTCAGCGAGCCTGCGTTCTCCTCGTGCAGGTAGTCGAGCGCAGCGACGACGCGCTGTCGCTCGTCGAGCAGCCGGTGGCGGGACGTCTCCGTGTCCGCCACTCGCGTCAGCCCTCCATGCGGCTCGCGGCCTCGCCGGCCGAGAGGCCCCGCAGCTCGACCACCTTGTCCCTGGCCGAGTGGCCCGAGACGATCGATAGCTCTGCCGCCCGCACGCCCAGCCGCTCGGAGAGCAGCTCCAAGAGCGCTGCGTTTGCGCGGCCACGGTCGGGCGCGGCGCCGACGCGAACCTTCCAGGCCTCTCCGTAGCGCCCGACGACCTCGCTGCGCCCGGCACCGGGGACGACCCGCAACCTGAGGCGTGTAGCCGTGACCGGCATCTCGTGGCCAGTATAGGTACGGCTAAGCGGCCTCCTCCTCGGCCACGTGCGGCTCTTCGGCGAGGTCTTCTGCAGGCACCTCGTCGATCGCGTCGAGGGCTGCGTGAAGCAGCAGCCGGATGCGCCGCGCGTCGAGCATCAGCGACTCGCGCTCGGCCCGGGCTCGTCGCGTGATGTCGCGTGCCTCGGCCCGAGCCTCCTCGACGATCTCATCCGCCTCCGAGCGGCCCTTCTCCCGTACGGTGTTGGCAGCCTGCTCCGCGGAGAGCAGCGTCGCGCGCAACAGATGCTCGAGCTCCTTGTGCCGGGAGAGCTCGCCCTCCAGCCGCTCGATGCGGTCGCCGAGGTCGACTCGGTCACGCCACACCTGCTCATAGCTGTCCGCGACGTCGTCGAGCATGGTGTCGACGGCGGCGCGGTCGTAACCGAGCAGCCGGCGCTTGAGCGATACGTGCCGGAGCTCGACGGGTGAATACGTCATGGGGTGTCCCCTTTCACTTGAGGTTCTCCAGGAGGACGCCGTTCACGAGGTACCGCAGAAGCAGCAGCGCCGCCACGGCCACGATCGGTGAGAGATCGACCGGCCCGAGCGGCGGCAACACCCGCCGGAAGAGCCGGAGATACGGATCGCACACATCGTGGAGGAAGCGCACCACCGGGTGCGTGGTGTACGGCGACCGGACCCAGGAAAGGATCACGTAGGCGAAGATCAGCAGCGTGTAGACCCAGATGAACACGGTGACGAAGCTCTGCACCGAGTCGATCGCATCTGCGATCAGCGTCAAGCTGGCGTACATGTCGCCCACGGCTTAGCGATTCGGCCTTCGAGCCGGGGTTCCTTGAGCGAACTAGGCCTGGTTGTAGAAGCCGCCGCGCTCCAGAGCCTTCGCGCGCTCCTCCGCCGACACCTCGATGTTCGGCGGCGTGAGCAGGAACACCTTGTCTGCGATGCGCTGCATCGTGCCGTTCAGGGCGTACGTGAGCCCGCTGGAGAAGTCGATCAGCCGCTTCGACAGCTCGACGTCTGCGTCCTGGAGGTTGACGATCACCGGCATCGAGCGCTTGAAGCGATCCGCGATCTGCTTCGCGTCGTTGAAGCCGCGGGGGACGACCAGGTGTACCTGGGCGATGCCGCCGTCGGGCGGCGGCACCGCGCGCGGGCCGCCGCGCTGAGGCGCCACCTCCGCGGCCCGATCCTCGCCGGAGGTCCAGTCGTCGTAGTCGTGTTCGGAGGCCCGGCGGCGCGGGAGCCGCCTGACGTTCGTGCTCCCCCGCTCCGGGTAGACGGGCTCCACGGGCGCGGCACCGGCGCTGGACGGCGTCTCGTCGCTCAGGTACTCGTCGTCCCAGCCGTCGTCGTACTCCTCGGCAATGCCGAAGTAGACGAGCGTTCGATGCCAGACGTCGCCGAGGCTCATGGGGCAATGTTAACCCCGAAAGAGCGCCGCGCCCACCCTCACCAGCGTCGCTCCCTCCTCTGCGGCGATGCGGTAATCCTGCGTCGTGCCCATCGAGAGCTGAGCCAGTCCGTGCCCCTCCGCGAGCTCGCGCAGGCGGCGGAAGTACGGCCTGGACTCCTCCGGATCGTCGGCGAGCGGCGGCATGGTGGAGAGCCCGACGATCTCGGCCGGACAGTCGGCGAGGAACTGCTCGAGCTCTGCCGGTGCGACCCCCGACTTCGTCTGCTCGCCGGCGAGATTCACTTGCACGAGCGCGGGAATCTCGAGCCGGCGAGCCGAGGATTCCGAGTCGAGCGAGTGCACGAGCTCGCACGTCGCGTTGACCGTTCCCGCCTTGCGGCTCTGGAGATGGCCGATGAAGTGCCAGCGGAAGGCGTCACCGAGCGCCTCGTGCTTTGCCTCGAGATCCTGTGCGCGGTTCTCGCCGACGACCGGGATGCCTGCTTCGGCCAGGATGTCCATCTCGTCGAGCGGGACGTACTTCGTCGCGGCCACCACCGTCACGCCGGGACCGACCTCGGCGCGCACGCGCTCGTAGCGCTCGCGAATCTCTTCAGGCGACGTAGGCGATCGCCCCCTGACGCCCGGTGCGCCCTTCGTCGCGGCGGTGTGAGAAGTACCGCTCTGGATGACAGGCCGTGCATTCGTCGAGACGGTCGACGCGCACGCAGCCGGCGTTTCGGAGCGCCCGCTCCACGGCAGCCGGCAGGTCGAGCCTGCCGTCGCGCACCAGGTCGGGCCCGTACGCCTTCCGAACAGGCTCGGCCACCTCGACACCGACCTCGTAACAGCACGAACCGATGGCCGGCCCGATCGCGGCGGCCAGGTGACGGCCGCGCAGAGCGGCAACGGCGGCGGGCACGACACCGGCCAGCAGGCCTCGCCAGCCCACGTGCGCGAGCGCGACCGCCGGCCTGCCGCCGATCCGGGCCAGCGCAACGGGCACGCAGTCCGCGGTGACGACCATCACCGCCTCGCCGGTCTCGTCCGTCCAGATCGCGTCGGCCTCCTCACCGCGCGCACCGGCACGAACGAACCGCGGCGCCGTGCACCTGGCGGGGCCAGCTCACCCGCTCCGGATGGGCTCCGGCAGCCTCGTAGAGCCGCCCGCGGTTCTCCTGCACGAGCTCGCGCTCGTCGCCGCTGAGGAAACCGAGGTTGAGCGAAGCGAATGCCCCGTTGCTGACGCCGCCCGTTCGCGTGGAGAAGACGACCTCGTAGGGCCCGGGCGAGTCCCAGCGGATCAGCTCCGAGCTCGATCACGCCCGTTCGATCAGCTCGCGCGCGGCGGCCAACTCGGCATCACGGCCGTCGAGCTCACCGTCGAGCTTGCGGCGCCGGAGCTCGGCGAGAATCTCGCCCACGCGCGGCGACTCGCTCAGGCCCAGCTCGGCGAGCTCGGCTCCGGCCACGTCGAGACGAACGTGCCTGAGCTCCTCGAAGTACCGGCGCAGCGGCGGGAGCTCCTCGAGCGCGAGTGCGAACAGCGGCGCGTCGGGGGCGTACTGCTCGGCCATCGTCACGATCTCCGACGGCGGCAGCGGCTCTTCGCGCAGGCGACCGGCGATCCGCGGACCGACGGCCACAGCCGCGGCGATGAGGTCAGCGTCGCGCCGGCGCACCTTGAGCCGGTCCAGCCAGTCGGAGACCTCGGAGGCGGACATGCGCCGGGCGAGCACCGCGAGGCCGAGCCGCCAGTCGGGAACGTCGACGTCGAGCTCCCGGGCCAGCTGACGAGCGCGATCGAAGAGCTGGACGGCCTCGTCGTCGGCGGCCAGATGCGGATGAATGGCGCTCGCGGCGCCGAGCTCGGCGAGACGAGGCAGCGAGTGCCCGACCTCATCCTCCTCCAGCAGTGCGGTCAGCTCGTCGCGCAGCCGCGCCGACGAGAGGTCGCCTACGAGACCCATCTCCACGCACGAACGGGCGAGGCGCGCCGTGTGCTCGTCCATGCGAAAGCCGTACCGGTTCTCGTAGCGGATGGCCCTGAAGATCCGCGTCGGGTCTTCGATGAACGAAAGGTTGTGGAGGACGCGCACCGTCTCCGCGGCGAGGTCGGCCCGCCCACCGAACGGGTCGACGAGGCGCCCGAAGTCCTCCGCCTTGAGCGAGGCCGCCATGGCGTTGACGGTGAAGTCGCGGCGGTAGAGATCCTCGCGAATCGACGCGTGCTCGACCGCGGGCAGGGCGGCAGGCGCGTCGTAGAACTCGGTGCGTGCCGTGACGACGTCGACGCGCTCGCCGTCGCGGTACACGACCACGGCGGTTCCGAACTTCTCGTGCTCGCGCGTCCGGCCGCCGAGCTCCTGCGCGATCCGCCGAGCAAGCGAGATCGCATCCCCTTCCACAGCAATGTCGACGTCGAAGCTCTTCTCGCGGAGCAGGATGTCGCGCACGGTGCCGCCGACGAGGTAGACGCCCTCGACGCCGTCGCTCGCCGCCGAGATCGCAGCGAAGACCGGCTGGAGGCGCTCGAGCGCGCGCAGCTCCGCCGCGATCGACTCTCCGGTCTCGTGCGGCGGCTCGCCGGGCTCGCCGAGCGCGCGCAGGAGATCGCTCCGCGTGACCACGCCCGCCACGCCTTCCCCGTCCACGATCGCGATCCTCCCCTCCGCGGACTCGGCAAGCAGCTGCTGGAGCTCCACCAGGCCGGCATCCGCCGAGGAAGTCGGCACGCGGCCGCTCATGATCCCCTTGACCGGCGCGTGCGAGAGGCCGTGGCCGATCGCGCGGTCGAGATCCTCCCTCCCGACCGAGCCGACGAGCCGCCCGTCGTCGAGCACGAGCACGCCGCTCTGGGCGTAGCGCTGGCAGAGCGTCATCGCCTCGGCGACGGTCTCCGAGGGCCCGACCGTGCGGGCCGGCTTCGACATCACGTCGCGTGCGCGCAGCGGCTCGTGGAGCGCCCCGGGCAACGCTGCGAACAGCTCCGCACGCGCATCCGCAAGCGGTCCGCGGAAGATGGCCGACGCAGCCTGTTCGTGACCGCCTCCGCCGAGGGCGGCAGCAGCGGCGGCGGCGTCGAACGCCGGCGAACGGCTGCGAACGACGCAGAAGACACGCCTGTCCATCTCCACGAGCAGCACGAGCCCGCGACAGCCGGTCAGGTCGACGATCTTGTGCGCGAGGTTCGAGACCCCCTCGACGTAGCTCGGCCAGCCGAGCGATGCGACGAGCACGCTCAGGCCGGGCAACTCGTGCGTCTCGAGCGCGTCGATGAGCGCGTCGAGCAGCTCGCGCTCGTCGGGGGCGAGCGGCGTGTGGAGGTAGCTCTCGAGCAGCTCCTGGCGCGCGCCGTGCCGCAGGCACCACGACAAGGCGTCCGCGTCGCGCTGCGTCGTCGACGGGTATGTCAGCGAGCCGGTGTCCTCGTGGATGCCGAGCGCGAAGATCGTCGCCTCGAGTGGAGACACGGCGACTTCCCGCTCGGCGAGGATGCCGACGAGCATCGTCGTCAGCGCCCCGTCCTCGGACAGGACGACGTTCTCGGGCCGCGTCCAGTCCGGCGCCTCGCCGGCGTGATGGTCGAACACCACCTTCTCGACCTGCGGGTCGAGCGCCAGCGGCTCGAGCTCGGCCAGTCGGCTGGCGCTGGCGGCCTCGACGACGATCAGGCGACGGACCGAGCCCAGCTCGAGACGTGATGACTCGACGAGCTCCAGCTCCTCCGCGTACAGCCGGCACAGCTCTCTGACGTTGCGGTTCAGCGCGCCGGAGAGGCAGACGACGGCGCCCGGATAGAGATGCCGCACGGCGAGCATCGACGCGAGCGCGTCGAAGTCGGTGTTCGCGTGCGTGGCAATGATCGTCTCGGCGCGCATGGCACGGAGATTGTGCCTCCGCGTCTGTCAGACGGTTGCTACGGCCTCGATCTCGACGAGCGCCCCGGCCGGCAGCGCCGCAACTTCGATCGTCGCCCGCGCCGGCGGCTGGTCGCCGACGTGCTTCGCGTACACCTCGTTCATGCCGGTGAAGTCGCCGAGATCCGCGAGGTAGACCGTCGTCTTCACGAGCCGGTCGAGACCCGATCCGGCAGCCTCGAGGATGGCCCGGAGGTTGGCGAACACCTGCTCGGTCTGCTCCCCGATCGTGCCGCCCATCAGCTCCGTGTGACCCGGCTCGAGAGCCACCTGGCCGGAGACGAAGACGAACCCGCCGGCGACGATGGCCTGCGAGTACGGCGCACCCTGAAACGGAGCGGGTGCTGCCTCCGTGCGAACGACGCTCTTGCCCATGTCATCTCCCTCCGGTCGGTGGTGATCCGCAGGCGCGTGCCAGCGCAGCGCCCAGCGCTTTGAAGATCGCGTCGAGGACGTGCTCCGGGTCGTCGCCCTCCAGGAGGCGGACGTGCAACGTCAAGCCGGCACCGGCGGCGAAGCTGTCCAGGAAGTCTCCGATCACGTCCGCCGCCAGCCCGCCGACGCGCGCCACGGAGAGGTCGACGTTGGAGACGACGAGCGGCTCGCCGGATGCCTCGAGCGCGACGTGGGCGAGCGCTTCTCCGGACGGCATCGAGATCGACCCGTAGCCCTGGGCACCAGGCCGGCGTAGATGACCTTCGAGCGCCTCGCCGAGCGCCCACCCCGCCGCCGAGGCCTCAGCGGCCGCGGCGCCGGGCTCGACTTCCAGAGCCAGGTCGAGCGATGCGTACCTGGCCATGAGCGAAACGAGGTGATCGAGCACGGGAATGCCGGTCTCGACGCTCGAGCGCGCCGCGTCCGAGATCTCCGCACGCACCCGGAGGCCCGCGCCGGGCGACTCAGGTGTCGACGCGCTCAATCCGCGCCCCGAGCGCGCGCAAGCGCTCGTCGATCCGCTCGTAGCCTCGGTCGATCTGCGCGATGTTGCCGATTGTCGAGACGCCCTCGGCGCAGAGGCTGGCGATGAGCATCGCCATGCCTGCGCGGATGTCCGGGCTCTCCAGCCGCTCCCCGTAGAGCTTGGCCGGCCCCGAGACGACGACGCGGTGCGGGTCGCAGATGATGATGCGCGCACCCATGCCGACGAGCTTGTCGACGAAGAACAGGCGATTCTCGAACATCTTCTCGAAGACGAGAATCGTGCCGTGCGCCTGGGTGGCGACGACGACGGCGATCGAGGTCAGGTCGGACGGGAAGGCCGGCCAGATGCCGTCCTCGATCTTGGGAATCTGTCCGCCCAGGTCGTCCTGGATCGCGAGCTCCTGGCCGGCGGGAACGTGGATCGAGTCTCCTTCCCACTCCACGCGGACACCAAGCCGCTCGAACGCGGGCAGCACCGCGAGCAGGTCGCCCGGCGCAGCACCGTCGATCGTGATGTCGGAGCCCGTGACCGCCGCCAGGCCGATGAAGCTCGCCACCTCGATGTGCTCCGGGCAGATGCGATGCGAGCCGCCGCCCAGTGACTCGACGCCGCGGATGCGCAGGATGTTCGCGCCGATGCCGTCGATGTCGGCGCCGAGCGCCACGAGCAGGCGGCAGAGATCCTGGACGTGCGGCTCGCAGGCGGCGTTCTGGAGCACCGTCTCGCCCTCGGCGAGCACGGCGGCCATGATCGCGTTCTCCGTCCCGGTCACGCTCGCCTCGTCGAGGAAGACCGACGTGCCGCGGAGCCGGTCGGCGCGCATCTCGTAGCGCTGGCCGGTGTCGATGTCGGCGCCGAGCGCTGCGAGCGCGTGGATGTGGGTGTCGATGCGGCGGCGGCCGATGACGTCGCCGCCGGGCGGCGGGATGGTCGCCGTGCCGAAGCGGGCGAGCAGCGGGCCCGAGAGCAGGATCGATGCCCGGATCTCGTTGCAGAGCTCTTCGTCGAGCTCCGTCGTCGTCACTCCCGACGCGTCGATACGGACGTCGTTCGGGCCTACCCAGTCGGCCTCCGCGCCCGTGCCGCGAAGGAGCGCCAGCATCGTGTCCACGTCGAGGATGCGCGGGACGTTGGAGAGCTCGACCGGCTCCGCGGTGAGCATGCAGGCGGCGAGAATGGGCAGCGCGGCGTTCTTGTTACCGGCGGCCTGCACGTGCCCGGAGAGCGCATGCCCTCCTTCGATCACGAACGACTGTCTCAAGGCGTCGGCGACGACGGTCTCCACGGCGACGGTACCCTACCCGCCCATGACTCCGACCCGCGACCAGGCCTGGGAGACGCTGACGCGGTATACGAAGGCCGAGCCGCTGCTGCGGCACGCGCTCGCCGTCGAGGCCTCCGTCGGCTGGTACGCGCGTCACTTCGGCGAGGACGAGGAGCAGTGGCGCGTCGTCGCCCTGCTCCACGACTTCGACTACGAGATCCACCCGACGCTGGACAAGCACCCGCAGGACGGGGCGCCCATCCTCCGTGACGAGGGCTACCCCGAGATCGTCATCGAGAGCGTTCTCTCGCATGCCGAGCATCTGGCGATGCCGCGGGACACGCCGCTCAAGAAGACGCTCTTCGCCTGCGACGAGCTCTCCGGGTTCGTCACGGCCTGCGGCTACGTGCGGCCCGACGGCATCGAGACGCTCGAGCCAAAATCGGTGCGCAAGAAGCTCAAGCAGCCGTCGTTCGCCGCCGGCGTTCACCGGGACGAGGTCTATCGCGGCGCCGAGGAGCTAGGCCTCGAGCTCGACGAGCACATCGCGAACGTCGTCGAAGCGCTGCGACCGATCGCCGGCGAGCTCGGGCTGAAGACGGCTTAGCGCGGAGAACCGCGGCGACTATCGGCGCGGCGCAAGGTTCCACGTCCAGCTTCTCGTGCCGTACTCCGACCGCTCCGTGTGGCTTCCGCTCAGGCGCTTGCCCGCAAAGAGACGCTCGCCGATGTCCGTGTGCAACCACAGCCCCCCTGCCGGGCTCACGACCTCTTGTCTCGTGAACGTCTCACCGCGATCGTTGCACTCCTGCGCGACCTTGACCGGATGTTCCTTAGTCGCGCTGGCCTGGTATCCGTAGCCGGGCTCGCGAAGGTTCTGCAAGAACAAGATGCTTCCCTTGTCCCAGGTCATGCGGCCGAGCGAGAAGCCCCCGGTCGTGCTGGACTTGCACTCGCCGGTGGCCTTGGTCGTGAACGTGACTCGTCCGCCGGTCACGAGGTAGACGCCGCCCCATCGCCCGCGGGCAAATCGCGCGTTCTGCAGCTTGTACGTCAGTCCTTGCACCGTCCACGCGTCAATTCGTCCCGGCATCCGGAGGGTGCCCTGGGCCGTGCCCACATAGGCCGGCGCGAATGCGGGGCGTGTGCTCCCGGTCGAGCCAAGCGCAATTCCCGCCGCGGTAGCGGTCGCGACGAGCGCGGAAATCGCCGCCATGGTCAACGTGCTCCGTCTCATGAATGTCCTCGCTATCAGGGTTGGTCTCGGGCCGGGTGAAGTCGCATCCTCGTGTCGTAACCCGGCCGCTATGCCTGACGGGGCACTCTAGCTACCTCCACATCCAGCTCCAGCTCGACCGGCGGGTGGTCCGAGAGGATGCGGCCGTTCACGCGCCGGCGCTCCTCGGGCCAGACGACGGGCGGCGTGGACGGCGCGCCACGCACGAGGATGTGATCTATGCCGGGTGCAGCGGGCGAGAAGCCGGCTTCGGTCAGCTCCGAGACTGCGGGCGAGGCGGCGGTGAGATTGAAGTCGCCTGCGACGACGAGCGGTTCGCCGTCCGCGGCCAGCTCCTCGCCAAAGCGGACGGCGCGCCGCAGCTCGGCCTCGGCACAGCGGCGGTCGCGCAGGTGCGTCGCGTGGAGATTGAGCACCACCACGGGCGGACCGCCGGCCGGTCTGACGCGCAGCGCCTGGCACACGCGTCGCTCGACCGACCAGGCGAAGATCACGCCAAGCCCCAGTCCGAGACGGCGTCCCTCCCGCATCACGAAGGCACGGTCGTTGAGCACGAGCCGGCGATGGTCGCTCGCCGTGTGCCGGCGTGCGACGAGCACGGCGTTCGCCTGGCCCGTGAGCAGTGATCCAAGCTTGCCGTGGTGAAGATCTGTCGGCCTGCGGCCGAGCCGCCCGAGGCGGTGACGCGTCCTGGCTGCGAACATCGCCATCCCGCTCCACGCTTCGAGCTGCCCGAGCGACCAGAGGGGCAGCTCCTGCAGGCAGAGGATGTCCGGTTCGTCGTTCGTCGCGAGCCCGATTGCCTCCTCGAGGTAGGCGCGGCGCCCGGGCGACAACGTCCTGCCGTGGAAGACGTTCCAGCTGCGGACGAGGAGGGTCACCGCTACGCGAGCGCGTCGACGAGCCTCTCCAGGTGCTCCTCGGTGTTCCAGTAACCGCAGGAGACCCGTACCCAGCCCGTGTCGGGGATGTCTCGAACCACGACGCCGGCGTCGAAGAGGCGAGCGACCGTCTCGGCAGAGTCGCCCTCCGGCTCGAACGTGACGAGCGTGGCCTGGCCCGGCGCGGTGACGACGTCGAAGCGCTTGGAGAGGAGCTCGCGACAGCGCTCGGCAAGCGCGCGCGCGTCGTCGTAGCGCGATGGCGGCGCCGTCCCCAGTGCGACCTCGAGCCCGGCGAGCGACGGCACCGGGATCGGGCCGGTGTCGAAGCGCTGCGCGCTCTCCACCGGCTCAAAGGTGCCGTCCGGCTCGTGCGCTTCGCGCGACCAGTACGTGGGCAGCGCGACCGCCAGGGCATCCACGTCGCGCACGTACAGCGCACCCGTGGCGTCCGGACCACACAACCACTTCTGCCCCGAGACCGTGTAGAAGTCGACGTCGCCGAGGTCGACCGGGATCGCGCCGACCGACTGCGCTCCGTCCACGAGCAGCGGCAGCCCTGTCTGCGCCTTGATCTCCTCGAACGGAAGGATGTGGCCGGTCATCCAGGACACATGCGAGAGCGCGACGAGCCGCGTGCGTGGCCCGACCTCCGCGAGCACGGCCTCGAGCGCCTCGTCCCCTGTGCGCCCCCGCGTCGCTGCCACCCGTACACGCGCGCCGGAGACGTGCAGCGGGCCGAGCAGGCCGAAGTGCTCCTCATCGGTCGTCACGATCTCGTCGCCGGCCTCGAGTCGAAGGCCGGAGAGCACGGTCTGGCAGCCCATCGTCGTGGACGAGGTCACCGCTACGTGCTCGGGCGTCGTGCCGAGCAGTCCCGCGAAGAGCCCGCGCACGCGAGCGCGTATCCCGATCAGCGTGTCGAAGTACGGCTTGCCGCCGCGGCCCCGCTCGAGCTCGAGGGTTGCCTGCGCGACCATTGCTTCGACGGTTTCCTGTGCCAGCGGGCCGAAGGTCCCCGCGTTGAGGTAGGCCACGCGCTCGAGAACGGGGAACGTCGGCACGGCTCAACTGTATTTCTCAGCGGTGGCCGAAGTGGTGAGCCTTCGGGAGAGCCGAGCGCACCTCGGCGAGACCGGCCAGCTCGCGTGCGAGCGGGCCGAGGCTCTCGAGCTCCGACACGACGACGTTGATGTTCCTGCCCACCTTCTCCAGACGGCCCCGCGCCGCCAGCAGCGGCTCGCCGCGTACGAGCGCCCGGTGGCGCTCGTACACCTGCGGCGGCACCACGAGGTTGACGAGACCGTGCTCGTCCTCGAGCAGCATGAAGACGATGCCGTTGGCCGTCATGGGGCGCTGGCGCGCGATCGCCATCCCCGCCACCGTCAGCTCGCAGCGGTCTTCGAGCTGCGGCAGCTCGACCGTGGCCACGGTCTCCGGCGGCAGGTGAGGGCGCAGGAGCTCGAACGGATGGACGCCGACCGAGAGCCCCGTTCCGCGGTAGTCGGCGAGCATCTTCTCCCAGGCGGTCTGTTCGGGTAGCACCGGCGTCTCCGCCGTCGGCTCCAGCGGCAGGGCGAGCTGACGTGCGCCGCCGCCCGCGGATTGCCGGCGGGGCACGAGGCCGAGCTGCCAGACCAGCACGCGCCGCGGCTCGTCGAAACAGTCGCAGGCGCCCGCCTCGACGAGCTCCTGGAAGACGTCACGGTCGACCGCAGCCCGCTGGACGAGATCGCGGAGATCCTCGTACGGCCGCCCGGCGGCGATCGCCTCGGCTTCCGCCTCCCCCACTCCTCCCACGTAGCCGACGCCGATGCGCACCGCGCCGTCCTCGATCGAGCACGACGCGTCACTCGCGTTCACGTCCGGCGGCAAAGCAGTCACCCCGCGCCGCTGCGCGTCGCGGACGAGGCTGGCCGGCGGGTAGAAGCCCATCGGCTGGGCGTTGAGCAGCGCGCAGAGGAACTCCACCTCGTAGTAGCGGCGCAGCCACGCCGACTGATACGCGAGCAGCGCGAACGCAGCGGCATGCGACTTCGGGAAGCCGAAGCCCGAGAAGGCGGCGAGCTTGTCGTAGACGCGGTTCGCCGTCTCGGAGTCGACGCCCTTCTGCGCCGCCCCTTCCACGAACCGCTCGCGAAACGCCTCCAGCGCCTCCAGCGAGCGCTTGCGGCTCATCGCGCGCCGCAACCCCTCCGCCTCGCCGATCGAGAACCCGGCCAGCGCCATCGCCACCTCCAGCACCTGGTCCTGAAAGACGACGACGCCGAACGTCTCCTCGAGCGCCTCCTCCAGCAGCGGATGGTCGTACTCGATGGGGAACGAGGGATCCACGCGGCGCTTCGCGCGCCGGTCGATGTACGGGTGGACGGCGCCGCCCTGGATCGGCCCCGGGCGGACGAGCGCCACCTGGACCGTGAGATCGTCCATGTTCTCTGGACGCGTGCGCAGGAGGCTCTGCATCTGCGCGCGGCTCTCGATCTGGAACGTGCCGACGGTATCGGCCGCCTGGATCTCCCCGTAGACGCCCTGGTCGTCGAGCGGGATGCGCGAGAGGTCGACCGTCTCGCCGCGCGCGAGCGCGATCCGCTCGACGCAGTCCTCGATGGCGGAGAGCATCCCCAGGCCGAGCAGGTCGATCTTCAGGAAGCCGGCGTCGGCGCAGGAGTCCTTGTCCCACTGGCAGAGCTGCCGGCCCTCCATCGCCGCGGGCACCACCGGCACGAGCTCGACGAGCGGGCGGGAAGAGATCACCATCCCGCCCGGATGCTGAGAGAGGTGGCGTGGCAGCCCGGCGATCTCCTTGCACAGCCAGCCGAGCGCACGCCAGCGGCGCGATGCGAGCTTCGTCTTCGAGTCGGGCAGCGCCGCCAGCTCCTCCTCCACGCGGCGCGGGTCGCCGTTCGTGACTCGCGCGAGCCGCTCGAGCTCCGCGAAGGGCAAGCCGAGCGCCTTGCCGACGTCGCGGATCGCGCCGCGTGCGTGATACGTCGAGAAGGTCGCCACCAGCGCCGCGTGCTCGCGGCCGTAGCGCTCGGTCACCTCCACGATCAGCCGCTCGCGGACGTCGCGCGGGAAGTCGAGATCGATGTCGGGGACGGAGGCGAGCTCCCGGTTGAGGAAGCGGCCCAGCGAGAGGCCGGCGGCGACGGGATCGACGTGCGAGAGCCCGGTGAGGTAGCAGACGATAGAGCCCACCGAGGAGCCGCGGCCCCTGCCTGGCGGCAAGGCGTTCCGTGCTGCACTCGGGCCGCGGAGGTCGAGCGCGATCTCCCTCGCCAGCTCGAGCACTTCGAAGTGGAGCAAGAAGAAGCCGGACAGCTCGAGGTAGGCGATCAGCCGCAGCTCCTCCTCCAGGCGCTCTCTGGCGCGTCTCTTGTGGCCGTTGGCGCCGGCGTAGCGCTCGGCGAACGCGCGCTCGCAGACGCGACGCAGTTGGGCGTCGGCCGTCTCCTCGCCGTCGGCGAAGTCGGGATAGCGGTAGCCGAGCTCCTGGGTCAGGTCGAACTCGAGGCGAGCGGCCAGCTCGACCGTGCGCGCGACGGCCGCGCGGTCTTCGGGAAAGCGGTCGGCCATCTCCGCCGGCGGGCGGAGGACGCACTCGCGGTTGCCGCGTCGTTCGCGCTCGGAGCCGTCCAGCGTCGCGCGATGGCCAATGGCGACGAGCGCGTCCTGGAGCACGGCGCGACGACGGCTGTGCGAATGCACGTCGCCGGTGGCCACCGTCTCGACGCCGAGCGTCTCGGCCAGCTCGCGCAGCGCGGCGTTGCGGCGGGCATCGCCGCGCTCGTACGGGCGCTGGAGCTCGACGAAGAAGCGGTCGCGGCCGAACGCGGCGGCGAGCCGGGCGGCGGCGTTCGGATCGCGGACGGCGAGGCCGTGGCGGGCGCAGCCGGAGAGGCAGACGAGGCCGTCGTTGCGCACGGCGAGTGCCGCCAGCGGAAGCACGGCTCCAGACGGTCGTCAGCGTGTGCCGCTGTGAGCAGCCGGCATAGGTTCGCGTAGCCCTCGGGCGTCTCCACGAGCAGCGTCACGTGCGAGCCGCCCTCGAGCGTCACCTCCGCGCCCGTGATCGGCCGCACGCCGAAGGCCTTCGCCGCGTGCGCGAACTCGAGCGAGCCGTAGACGCCGTCGTGGTCGGTCAGCGCAAGCGCGTCGTAGCCGAGCTCGGCAGCCCTGATCACGAGCTCCTCGGGCTGCGACGACCCGTCGAGAAACGAATACGCTGAATGGCAATGGAGCTCGACGTAGCCCAACCGATTCTCCTAGCGCCCGGCGAGGGCGAGACCATCGTCGACCGCCCCACGCGCACCATCCGCATCCTCTTCTCCCACGAGCTGCTCGACGTGACGTGGACGCGCCACGAGGCCGGGGAGCGCGGCGCCGAGCCCCACGTCCACCGGGAGCACACGGACTCGTTCTACGTGCTCGAGGGCGAGCTGACCTTCCGGATCGGCCCCGACCTGGAGCGCGTCACGGCGCCGGCCGGCACCTTCGTCGCCGTTCCGCCCAACGTCATCCACGGCTTCGACAACGAGACAGCGGAGGGTGCCCGCTTTCTCAACTTCCACGCGCCGAGCGGCGGCTTTGCCGACTACATGCGCGGAGTGAACCCCGGGTTCGACAGCTTCGAGCCGCCCGGCGGACGGAGGCCGCCCCGCTGCCGAGGCGACCGTCACCTTGTCCGGAGCGGGAGAGCAACTCGAGCAGCCGACCAGTCACCACTGGATCCAGGCTGAAGAGACCGACATCTCGGCGATGGTGATGTCCTTCGAGCCTGGCTTCGAGGGCGTCGATCCGCACTCGCACACCGACTTCGTCGATTCCTTCTACGTCCTCGAGGGCACGACGGAGTTCATGGGAACGCAAGGCGGCCCGGGGACGTTCGTCGCCGCTCCGCCCGAGGCGGTCCACGGGTTCCGCATCCCGGACGGCGGTCAACGCATCGTCCTCCTCAACGTGCATGCGCCCGACGCGGGATTCGTCGGCTCGCCGTCGGGCCGACCAGTAGTCACGCCGCCTGCGTGAACCATGAGCGGCCGGCCTCGTCGTAGAAGACGACGGAACAGCGGCCGTCCTCGAGCACCGTGTCGAAGTAGCGGCGGTGGACGGGCTCCTCCGTCCACCAGCGGTCGACCACGCGCCACTCCTCACGCACGAGCGCCACGGCCTGGCGGTCGACCTGCTGCGGAACGCCGTCGAAGCCGGCTTCAACGAGCGACGGCCTCGGCTCGTTCAGTCTCTGGGTACGAGCAGCGCGCGCTGCTCCGGGATCCGCGACCACGGCGCCACCTCGATCACCGTCGCTACCGCGCCTGCGCCGGCGCTCGAGCGCACCTGCCGCAGGCCTTCCTTCAGACGTGTCTGAAGCTCTATCCCCTCCGGCTTGACGAGCTCGAGCTGCCGCCCCGTCCACTCGGCGAGCTCCACGAGCTCTAGCCCGAGCGACACCACAGGCGCGGGCAGCTCGGCGAGCTTGGGGCCCAGCGCCACGCGCAACCGGTCGCGCTCGGCGGCCGGCTCACGAAGCGTCAGCGTGCGCCGCCAGGAGCCGCCGCCGACGAGCCTCGCCGACAGCGCCGCCTTGCGGACTCCGCGTCCCCCCCGCTCCGGACGGTCGAGCGCCCGCTCGACGAGCGCGTGCAACGCCCGTCGCAGCGTGAGCTCGTTGTCCACGGGCTCGGGAAACTCCAGGCATTCCGCGATCTCGGCCGCGGGCCGGCGTGGCCTGACGCGTCTCGAGTCCCCTCCTCGCGCCAGGTGCCACGCCTGCCGGCCCTCCGGTCCCAGGCGCTCGGCAACGGCCGCACCCGGCAAGGCTGCCAGGTGCCCGACCGTCCGCAGGCCGAGCGCCTCGAGCTCGTCGTGGCGCTCCCGCTCGAGCGGCAGGACGCCGAGCGGGAGCGGAGCGAGGAAGGTGGGCGTGCCCTCGCTCGGGACGACGAGTATCTGGCCCGCGCGGGCGACGCTCGCGGCGGCGAGCGCGGCGAACTTTCGCTCCGCCGCGCCCGCACGGGCATCCCAGCCAGGGCCGACAGCGGCGAGCGCCCGGCGAAGGACGCCCTCCACGCCGCCGTACAGCCGCTCTACTGCGCGAGTTTCCACGTAGAGACACCCCGGCTCGGCGGGCTCGACGGCGAACCCCTCGCCCTCGAGCCTGCGCACGATCTCTTCCCAGGCCTGCTCCGTCGTCGCGGGGTCCTGCTCCACGAGCGTGAGCGACGGGCACGTGGCGAGCGCCTCGCCGAGCAGCATCCCCGGCCGCACTCCCGCCACCTCGGCGGCGGCCGTCACCGCGCCGAGCTCCTGCTTCTGTCCCGGGAACGGCGCGAGCGCCGCCGGCTGGAGCAGAAGACGCGTCTTTCCTCTGAGCGCCGCTCTCAGCTCGAAGCCCGGGATGAGCAGACAGGCCAACATGGGAACGTATGTTCTACACGAACACACGTTCTCCTGTCAAGCGCCTCAGGCCTTGCGGGCGGTGAGGAGTTGCCCTCCGCGGCCCTCCCGGGTCACCGAGCAATCGGCGAAGCCGGCCTCCCGCGCGAGCGCAGCGAGCTCCTCGTCCGTGTAGAAGCGGCCGATGCTCGCCATCGGCTCGGGCGCGGCGGGCGTTCCCCGCATCTCCGGCGGCGTCGTGGCGATCGCCAGCCGCCCACCGGGCCGCAGCACCCGCCGTGACTCGCGCAGCACGGCCACCGGATCGGGAAAGAAGAAGAACGCCGTCGCGCTCGCGACGCAGGTGAACGTTTCGTCGTCGAAGGGCAGCGCGTCCGCCTCCCCGAGCACGACCTCCGCCTCCGGCGCGACCTCGCGAGCAAGCCGCACCATCTCCTCGGAGTGGTCGAGGCCGGTGGCACGGCAGCCGGTCTCGAGCGCCCAGGAGAGCAGCACGCCCCCGCCGCACGCGATCTCGAGCAGATGATCGTCCGGGCCTGGCGACAGCGCGTCGAGCACGGCTCGGAAACCGGGCTTGTGGTCTTCCGGGTCGCGGTAGATCTCACGGGCACGCGCGCCCGTCGGACGCCTGGCGATGCGGTCCGTCATCCAGGCGGCGAGCTCGTCGGACGACGCTGCCTGCACAAGCGGCGCCGCTACGTGCTCGGCGAACCACGCGGCCCGCTCACGCTCGTCCGGACCGACGACGGACTCCATCGCCTCGTCCCAGCCTCGGAGCTCGACGGTGATACGCGTGCCCGCGGCGACAGGCTCGAAGCGAGTCTCGAGCTCGATCTTCGCTCCCGCCGCCCAGTCGGGCGTCCAGCTCGCGGTCGGGGCAAGGCTCTCGGCGAAGGCCTCCTGCGCCGCCGCCGGCTCGAGCGCCACCTCGATCGACGCCACGACCGTCACTCCGGCTCCACCGCATCGCCGAGCCGCACGCGGCCGGGCGCGAGGACCTCGCCCCAGACTCCGAACGGCAGCGGCTCGGTCGTCTCGACCTCACCTCGGTACTCGCCGAGCACGTGCAGCGTGTCGAGATCGGGCACGCCCGTGTCGGGATCCTGCGTCGTTACCGCGCAGCGGCCGACGTTGCCGCGCAGCCGGACGACGGCATCGCCGATGCGAAGCCTGCGGTCGATCCACCCGTCCTCGGCATGCGGCGGAACGCCGTCCACGCCGAAGAGCATCCGGAAGCGGCGGCCGTCCACGCGCTCGACCCCGGCGGCGTCCGCGAGCACTCCGAGCGAGGCGGTGCCGACGAGAGAGACGCCGGCGCGCAGGCCACGGTCGGAACCGTCACCCGGACGCTCCGCCCGTACGAGGCGAAGCGAGCGACCCGCGAGGTCGGAGAGCGCCTCCGACCAGGGCCCCTCCACGATCCGGCCGCCGACCTCCCGGCGAGAGATCTGTGTCGTCACATGTGCGCCCGTGCCGACCACGCCCTCCACCAGGCTGCCGTCAGGGAACCGCAGCGCGAGATGTCCGACCTGCGTCGTCGTAATTCGGCACGACGCGGACGAGCGGCCCGACCACCTTGCCGTTGATCATCCGCCCGTCGTCGTCGATGAGATAGAAGCGGCGGTTCTCGCGCACGCCGAACTGCTCGAGCTCGACCTCGTCGCGATGGACTAGCGCAAGCGACTTCACCGGCGCGATCGTGATCCAGGCGACGGAGCCCTGCATCAGCAGCCGCCGGCGTAGCCGTCTTTGCGCGGATCGGAGCCGCCGACGAGGACGTCGCCCGAGACGAGGATCGCCTGGCCACCGCCGAAGTAACCGGCGTTCGTCTCGCGCACGGTTTCGATGCCGAGCTTCGCGAGGTCGACATCGCGCTCCCAGAGCCCCTCCTCGAGCTTCACGACGTCGCCGTCCACCATGAACCGAGGGCGATCGAGAGCCGCCTGCGGGTCGAGCCCGTCGTCGACGATCGCCGACACGAGCTGCAGGTGTGCCTGCGCCTGGAGGAAGCCGCCCATGACTCCGAACGGCCCGGCAAGCTCCCCGTCGCGGAGCAACATCCCGGGGATGATCGTGTGGAACGGGCGGCGACCGGGCTCGACCGCCCCTGACACGGAGAAGCACGCCCCGCGATTCTGAAGCGCGACGCCGGTACCCGGCGCGACGAGCCCCGAACCGAAGCCCATGTAGTTCGACTGGATGAACGAGACGGCCATGCGGTCCGAGTCGACGGCGCAGAGGTACACGGTGCCTCCCGACGGCTCGGCGACGGGGGAAGGCTTGCCGGCTCGACGCCGATCGAGATACGCCGGAGAGATCAGCTCCGAGACGTCGGCGCCGTCGCGCACGCGCGCGAGCGCATCTTCGAGCGCGAGCTGCATGCAGCGGATCTGCGAAGGAAGCGTCGGAGACGATCGCTCGAGCAGCCCGAGGCCTTCGAGTGCCGCCACGCCCTGCGTCGGCGGCGGCAGCTCGAGCACTGTGTAACCGCGGTACGAGATCGAGAGCGGCTCGACCCAGCGAGCCTCGTACGCGGCGAGATCCTCCTCCTCGAGCCACGAGACGGAGGCGATCGACCGCGCCACATCGCCTTCGTAGAACGCGCTGGGACCACTCTCAGCGATGCCGCGCAGCGTCTCGGCGAGGTCGGGCAGACGAACGATCTCCCCCACGCGCGGCGCGGGCAAGTACTCCTCCGGAACGTGGGCGCCGCGCGCCCAGGCGGCGGCCGTGAGCGGCGTGACTGCGAAACCGTTCTCAGCGGCGCCGATGGCATCGGAGAGACAACGGTCGAGACCGAGCTTCCCGTACTGCTCGGCAAGCGCGGCCCAGCCTCCGACGGCTCCCGGCACGGTCACGGACTCCGAGCCGTGCGTCGTCACGTTCGTGTGAGGGCACGTCTTCGGCGCAGGCCCGGCCGAGTCGAGACCGTCGGCACGCCCGTCCTTCCAGACAATGGCGAAGTTGTCGCCGCCGATGCCGTTGCCCGTCGGCTCGGTGACCGCGAGCACTGCCGCTGCGGCCAGGGCCGCGTCGGCCGCGTTGCCCCCACGCTCGAGCGCGCGTAGCCCGGCGCGCGTCGCGAGCGGCTGGCTCGTCGCCACCATGCCGTTCGCCGCCACTGTGGGCGGACGGCCGAACGCGAAGCGATAGGTCACAGCGTTACCTCCGCGGCCGTGCTCACCATGCGTGAGAAGCGGGGAACGACGTCGAGCACGCTCTCGCGCGCGCACCACGAGATGTCGTCGTCGAGACCGCTGGCGTGGAGGTTGCGCGCGCTCTGGGACGCGCCGAGCCCCTCCTCGTTCGTCGCGAACGTCGCGGCGAGGCGCATCGCCGCCGCCGCAGAGTCGGTGGGCTCACCGCCGAGCGCCGTGGCAATACGACCGGCGACGAAGGCATCGTCCATGGCGAGCTCGTCGAGCACGCCCGCGCACAGGACAGCGACGTCACCCGAGTTCGCTGCCGCCGCCGCCCCGACCACCGCCTCGAGGTTGAGCAGCGAGCCTACGAGCACGAGATCGCAGCGCGCGGCCGCGGCGAGCAGAAGCCGCGTGCCGTTGGTCGTCGTCAGCACGACGGTCTCCGCAACGGGCTCGAGGAACTCCCGGGGGGAGTTGCCGAAGTCGAAGCCGTCGATGCGCACCGTCTCCCGCTCCCCCGCCAGCACAACACCGCCCTCGGCCGCACCGATCGCCCGCGCGTCGTCGACATCGGAGCAGCAGAGGACGCGCCGATAGCCCGCCGCGAGCGCCTGCGTCATCGTGGAAGTCGCGCGCAGCACGTCGATGACGATCCCGACCGGCGCAGACACTTCCTCGGCCGGTGTGAAGGCGACGTGCACGCGCATGACCGCCGGTACGCTAACCGCCCGTGGCCGAGACGCAGTACTGCTACCGCCACCCCGATCGAGAGACGGGGCTCAGCTGCTCCGAATGCGGCCGCCCCATCTGTGTCGACTGCATGAGCACGGCACCGGTCGGCATCCGCTGTCCCGACCATGCCACGACAGGACGTCCACTCGGCCAGACCGTGAAGGCAGCCCGCCCCAGGCTCGGCGACAGCACGCTCGTGACGAAGGCACTGATCGCTTTCAACGTCCTCTTCTACCTGATCACGGTTGCCCAGGGAACCGGGGTGAACGCTCCCGGCGGGGCGCTGTTCAACAAGTTCTACCTCTTCGGCCCTTACGTCGCGGACGGCGATTGGTGGCGGCTGGTCACGGCTGCCTTCCTCCACGGCAGCCTGCTGCATATCGCGTTCAACATGCTCGCGCTGTGGTGGATCGGCGGGCCGCTGGAGGCCGCGATCGGCCACTGGCGCTACCTCACGATCTACGCCGTCTCCGGCCTGGCCGGGTCGGCGGGAGCGCTGCTCGTAGAGCCCCGGGCCGTGACCGTGGGAGCCTCGGGCGCGATCTTCGGGCTGCTGGGCGCGATGGTCGTCGTCCAGTGGCAGACGACGGGATCGATCGCCGGGCCGGCGACGACGCTCATCCTCGTGAACTTCGCCATCACGTTCGCCGTGCCGAACATCTCCTGGGGCGGCCACCTCGGCGGCCTCGTCGGCGGGGCGCTGGCGACGTTAGCGCTCACGCACTTCGGGACGCGGCACGTCGCCTACGCCCGCATCACGCCGGTCGCCGTCGTCTCGTTAATCGTGATCGGCGTCGCCAGCGTCGCCATCGCCTACTGGCGCGTCCGCGGACTCGCGTAGCCGGTCCTCCGGGTTGGGGAGGGCCGTGGCGACGAGCCAGCCCGTCGCGGCAGCGAACACCGCGATCGGCGCGACCTGTGGCGCCGAGTCACCTAAGAGGAGAGTCGCGAGCAGGACAGCTGTGAACGGGACACGCATCACTGCGGCGGTGCCGGCGGCGATGCCGACGGCGACCGCCGACGTCGTGTCGAGCCCCGGCAGGATGTCCGAGCTCATCACGCCGAGCGCGACGCCTATCGCGATGGCCGGAAACACAGGGCCGCCGCGGAAGGCGACCCCGAGCGAGAGCGCGTAGGCCAGGCCCTTGGCGACCACGAGCAGGAATAGCACCGACGCCGACCCCTCGGCAACGATGTCGGGCAGCTCTGTCTGCCCCGAGAAGAGCACGAGGTCGACTGGGCGATCGGCTGCGGCACGGAAACCGACAGCAAGCAGGCCGACGAGCAGTCCGGCAACGACCAGTGCGAGGTCTGCTCTGGGTGCAGACCGGACGGCCAGCTCGTGCGCGAGGTGCTTGATCCCGACCACGACGAATCCGATCGCCACGGAGACGACCAGGCACCAGGCGAGGTCCGCGATGCGCACGGTGCCGTAGTCGGGTAGCGCGGGCAGCGATAGCGACTCCGTGTGCACGCCCGGCCAGTCCCCCACTCCGGTAAACACGAGCGCGCCCGTTCCGGCCGCGACGAAGCCGGGTAGCAATACACGACCCATCATCTTCGGGGGGACGGCCCCACCCGCGGCCGTCACCTCGAACAGCAGGAACGCGGCAACGAGAGGCCCTCCGAAGAGCGCCGCGATGGCTGCGAACGCCCCGGCCAGCGTGAGCAGCTGCGCCTCAGTCTCTCCGACCCGGACGAGCCTCACCGCGACCGCTGCGAGACCGAGCCCGAGCGCGATCAGGGGCGCTTCGGGTCCCAGGACGAGACCGAGCCCGAGCGTAGCCAGTGCCGCAGTGAGGATGCTCACGAGGTCGACGGGGTGGACCTCGCCGAGTCCAAGCCCTTCGAGCGGCGTGTGTCCGCCGTGGCCGGGAAGGCGCACGAACAGCGCTACGAGCACGCCTGCGAACGCCGGCACGAGGATCACGTACCAGCCCGCAGGCTCACTCCAGTCGAGCCAGTGCGGGACGACGTCCCAGACGAAGTGGATGACGTCGTGGATCGCGGTCTGGAAGAGGACAGCTGCCGCGGCGACGGGAAAGCCGAGAAGAGCCGCTAGGAAGAGGGTACGAAGGTACGCAGCGGCTTGCTTGTCCACCTATTGCTCTGGCCGCGTCTTGCTCGCGTGCAGCTCGTTCCGCGCCCGGCGGCGGGAGGAGAGCAGGTACCAGACGAAGCCGATCGCCGCGACCGCGAGCAGTGCCCCCGCCAGCGTTGCGTTCCGGAAGCCCGGAGCCTTGACGTCGAACGTTCTCTCCCCTGCGTGTGCCGCCCCTCCTGGCCCGAGGACGACGCCGAGCGTGAAGATGTTCGGCAGCGCGAGGAGCGCCGCCCCGGCGAGGATCCACAGCCACATCCGACCCGAGTGCCGACGCCGAATGCCCCAGACGATCAGCAGCAGCGGTAGCACCGTGAAGACGAAGCCGTAGAACAGGCCGAGCATGATGCCCCCGGCGAAGCTCTCGTTTGCCTGGTCGCCCACGCGATGCGCCCACCAGCGCGGGATGAAGGCCCCTCCGATGATGAGCGCGAGCAGGAAGGCGACGGTGATCGCGCCCCAGATCTTGAGCCGCCGCGACCAGTTCGGGTCGCTCCTGGGCCGAGGCTGCGGCGCGGTCTCGCTCACCGCGCGATTATCTCAGCGCTTCGGCCGCGCCGAGTAGCCGTTCGGCGCCTTGACGACGACGTTCTTCTTCGTGCCGAAGTCCCGGACGAGCACGGAGCCCTTCCGTACCTGAATGACGGTACGGTCGCAGTGATCCGTGGTCAGCCACCAGCGGCCGTTGCTTACCGATGCATACCGCCCTCTGATGCGGAAGCTCCCTTGGCCGTTCGCCCAGATGCGGCGCACGGGGTTGCCGCACGTCTGGAAATTGCCGCGTGTGAGCTGCAGCTCGACCACGCGCCCCACCCGGACCAGCTTGACGATGCTCGGAACTCCATCTCGTTGGCCCGAGATTGTAAGCCTGCCTTTACCCCCGTCGCTGAGCGCAACCCCGCGGCCGTTGGAAACGTCGATGACGGTGCCAGACGGAAGCGCCTGATCCCGGACGATGCGGGAAAATCGACGCGCTCCGGGCAGCTTGACTCTGCCCGGCGGGTAGCCGGCGGCGGGCGCGCCCGTCGGCGTCCCGCTGGAAGCCGGCGGTGGAGAAGGTCGCGCCGCTGGGCAGTCGGCGATGGTCTGCGCAGTCAATGTCACCCGAGGCGGCGCCGCGACGACGTTGAGGATGTCGCCGTTCGTCTCCCATTCCGCCGTCAACACGCGCGGTGCTCCCGGCGTGAACCGCAGCAGGAAGTCGATCCTTGCGATCTCCGCCCCATCCGCGCCGGACCACTGATCGCGTGTGATCGTGGCGGGATTCGTCGCGGAGAACGTCACGGTGCTCAGCGTAGGCGCCGGTGTGCTCGGCCCCCCTGACCGTTCACCGACGAATGTCCATGGGCTGCGGAACGGATCCCCGCACACCTCGCCCTCGAGGTCGACGGTGACTCGATAGCGAGCGTCGGGAGACGGCGGCGAGTCGTATGTGAATTGCACCGCCACGCGATAGCCGGGTCCGACGGCCGGCGCGGTCGGCCCACTCCGCGCGGTCGACGCGCCGAGCAACGCTACGAAGCACACCACGAGCGCGGATGCGCCGCGGGCCGTCACCTGCGGCTCAGGGCTTGCCCGGCCGTGCCGTGTAGCTCTTCGGCGCCTTGACGACCCGGAACTTCTTGGTGCGGAGGTTCTGCGCCGTCACCGAGCCCTGGACCACTCGCACGAGCGTGAACTTGCAGAAGTCCGCGGTCAGCCACCACGTCCCGCGAACCGTCGCCGCGGCATAGCGGCCCTTCGTCCGGAACTTGCCCTTTCCCTTGCCCCACACGCGACGTACCGGCTTCCCATTCGCCTGCGCGACGGACGCGATTCTCCGCGTGCCGCAGGCCTTGAAGTTGCCGCCCGTTAGGCGAAGCTCGATCACGCCCCTCACTGTGAAGACCACGAACTTGCTCGGGACGCCGTCCTTCTGGCCGTAGAAGAGCATCTCGTTGCCGTTGCGGTCGGTGATCGTCACGCCGCGCCCGTTCGAGACGTCGACGATGGTGCCGTTCGGCAGCACCTGGTCAGAGGTCGGCCGGAACCTCGAGCTGCGGTTCGGGAACTTCACCGTGCCGGGCTCGCGGCCGCCTCCCGGCGGGCCGATCTGCGGCTGTGCCGGCGGAGGTGGAGGTGACGGGGGTGGTGGCGGCGGCGATGGTGGCGGCGCAGGCTGCGGCGCCGGAGGTGGCGGTGGCGAAGGCGGTGGTGGTGGTGGTGGTGGCGGCGGCGGTGGTGGTGGTGGTGGTGGCGGCGGCGGTGGTGGTGGTGGTGGTGGTGGTGACGCCTGGGCGTTCTCGAACGTGCACGTGATGTTCTGGCCCGCATCAAGGGTGACGGTCACGCTCGACGCGCCAATCACGGGGATCGAGCCCCCGCCGCAGTCGATGTTCTCGAGCACCCAGCCCGGAGCGACGAGCTCCGTGATCGTGTAGGAGCCCGGCGACAACGGCCCGGAGTCGTTCGACTCGCCGTCGGCGAGCGAGAACGCCGGCCCGTAGGTCGTCGTGAAGCCGAACTGCTGCGTAGCGCCGTCCGGGGTCGTCTGCTTCTCGATAGTGATCGTCCCCGTTTGCACGAGCTTCGTGTTGAAGAACGTGCAGATGACGGTCTCACCGGGATCGAGATCGATGGCCGCCGGGTCACTGCCGTCGTCGCAGGTGGCGCTCGTCTGCTCCCAGCCGTCCGGGAGCGTCTCCGAGACGGAGTACGTGCCGGGACTGAGCTCCGACGTCTCGTGCGACTCACCGTCGGAGAGCGAGAAGTCCTCGGTGTAGTCAGTGGTGAACTCGAAGCTCTGCGGGTCGCCATCGGGGTCCGTCTCCTTGGCGACGACAATGGTTCCCGGCTGCTGCTGGTTCAGGAACGTGCAGGTGACCGTCTCGCCCGCATCGAGGTCGATGGTGTTCACGGGGCTGCCGTCGTCGCAGGTGGCGCTCGTCAGGGTCCAGCCCGGCTCCGGTGACTCGGAGACGGAGTAAGTGCCCGGCGCCAGCGGTCCGGAGTCGTTCGACTCACAGCCGGCGAGCTGGAAGCCGTCGCTGTCGTACGAAGCAGTGAAGTCGAAGACCGTGGGGTCGCACTCCGGGTTCGTCGCCTTCTGGATGACGATGTGGCCCGTCGCGGCGCCCTCCTCTACGGTCACCGGCGCCGTCGGCCCCGTGGGTGTCACCGAGACGCCCGGCGTCTCCGCATCGGCGCTTGCGTTGTTGAGGTACGTGCCAGGCGTCGACGAGGCCGTGGCCGAGAAGCTCAGAGTGATCGAGCCCTGGCCGGGAACGGTGTAGGCCGCCTCATCGTCCCAGGTAAGCGTCTGCCCGGCGATGCCAGGATTTGCGCTCGTCGCGCCGCTCGTGGAGCCGGGGACGTACGCGAACCCGTCCGGGAGGGTGTCCGAGATCGAGTCGAGGTCGACGGCGGTGGCCGAGTCGTTCGTGATGGTGATCGTGTAGGTGACCTGGTCGCCCGGCCCCACCGTCGAGTCGTCGACGACCTTGTCCATCGAGACGGCCGTGGCGCCCGGCTGGCAGCCTCCGGGGCCCGTCGTCCCCAGCACGAGCGCGTCCAGGAAGACAGCCGAGTCGTAGATCTGGTCGCCCTGGTCGAAGATCGAGAGGTAGAGCTGGTGCTCGCCGGGGCTGACCGGCGTCGACGCGGAGAGCAGAGGAGTGGCGCCGTCGTACGTGGTCCCGACCGACTCGTCAGCCGACATGCTGGCCGTGTTGATGCTGATCGGATCGTCTTCCGCGTCGAAGGCGAAGTTGTGCGGCGCCGTGATCTCCGAATTCACGGTCGTCCAGTCCGACGTGTCGAGCTCGGCGATGAACGCGTCGTTGACGGAGGAGCCCACGTACTCGGGGAACTCCTCGGAGAGGAACTTGAAGTCGATCGTCAGGCAGTTGGCCGGAGCAGGAACGTCGAGGCCGATCCGCAGGATCGTGACGTCGTAGTCCGTGTTGCCACGGACGTTCTCTCCCCCGTCGTTCGCTCCGGAACTGCCTGAGGTGTTGGGGTCGTCGGCCAGGTTCGCGTCGCCGGACGTGAGGATCGCGTAGCTCGAGCCGTCCGTCGGGAAACCCCCCAGAGGGCTACCCGAGTCGGCGACGGCGTTCGGTGTGCCGCTCGGCGGCGGGGTTCCCGTGTCAAAGCCCGCGCCCGTGACGACGTCCGGGTCGGTTGCGATCGCTGCCGCGAGATCACTCGCATTCGCCGTCGGCGTGATCGACTGGATCCCGGGCGAGTGGTGGCCAGGCTGACCAGGATCGCGCGCAGCGGCCGCTCCCGTAAGCAGCAAGGCGCTTACCGCAGCAAGCGCGATGACCGTCCTCAGTAGTACTCGGTTAATCACTTGCCTCCCCCGCTTGGCGCCGGAGGATACACGACGAGAAACGCCTGCAAATGATCAGCCGCCGGCCACGGCGGCCTTCACGCCTGCCTCGGCCAGCGCCGCCTGCGCCGCCGCCAGCCGGGCGAGTGGCACACGGAACGGCGAGCACGACACGTAGTCGAGCCCGATCTCGTGGCAGAAGTGCACCGAACGCGGGTCTCCCCCGTGCTCACCGCAGATGCCGAGCTTCAGGTCCGGCTTCGCGCCCCGCCCCCGCGCGACGGCGATCCGCATCAGGTCGCCCACGCCGGTCTCGTCGAGCGTCTCGAACGGATTGCGGTCGAGCACGTCGTCTTCGAGGTAGCGGGCGAGGAACTTGCTCTCGGCGTCGTCGCGCGAGAAGCCGAGCGCGGTCTGCGTGAGGTCGTTCGTGCCGAAGGAGAAGAAGTCCGCGTGCTCGGCTATCTCGTCGGCGCGCACGCAGGCGCGCGGCAGCTCGATCATCGTGCCCACGAGATAGTCGAGCGCGTCCTCCTCGTCGGCGACGCGCACCGTCAGCTCGCGCAGGCGCCGCAGTTCCTCGCCGAAGCCGATCAGGGGATGCATGATCTCGACGATCGGCGCCTCGCCCGTGCGCTCGTTCACCGCACGCGCGGCGCGCACGATCGCCCGCACCTGCATCTCGTAGATCTCGGGAAAGATCAGGCCGACGCGGCAGCCGCGCATGCCCAGCATCGGGTTCGCTTCCTGGAGCACGCGGATCCGCTCGCGCATGTGGTCGTCGGTCGCTTCCTCGAGCGAAGGCAGGAACTCGTGCAGCGGCGGATCGAGCAGGCGGATCGTCACGGGCAGCCCGGCCATCGCGTCGAGGATCCCCTCGAAGTCCTCCTGCTGCATGGGAAGGATCCGCTCGAGCGCCGAGCGGCGACCTTCCACCGAGTCGGCCATGATCATCTCCCGCATCACCGGTAGCCGCTGCTCGACCATGAACATGTGCTCCGTACGGCAGAGGCCGATGCCCTCGGCGCCGAGCTCGCGGGCCTTTGCCGCATCCTCGGGCGTGTCGGCATTCGCGCGCACCTTCAGCCGGCGCAGGCCGTCGGCCCACTCGAGCACCGTCTCGAAGTTCTCGTTGATCTGCGGCGGCACGAGCGGTACGTACCCGAGGATGACGCGGCCGGTTCCGCCGTCGATCGTCAGCAGGTCGCCTTCCGAAAACTCGTGGCCGTTGAGCGAGGCGACGCCCGCGTCGACGTCGATGGCGAGCCCCTCACAGCCGGCCACGCACGGCTTGCCCATCCCCCGCGCCACGACGGCGGCGTGTGAGGTCATGCCACCGTGCGCGGTCAAGACGCCCTGCGCGTGGAGCAGGCCGTGGATGTCGTCGGGCGTCGTCTCCCAGCGGACGAGAATCACCGCCTCGCCCGCCTTGCCGAGCTCCTCGGCGCGGCCGGCGTCGAACACGACCTTGCCCGAGGCGGCGCCAGGG
This sequence comes from uncultured Actinomycetes bacterium, assembly GCA_963711315.1. Taxonomy (GTDB): domain Bacteria; phylum Actinomycetota; class Thermoleophilia; order Gaiellales; family Gaiellaceae; genus PALSA-612. Next base: position 612,114 of record CAVQDQ010000002.1, on the reverse strand, counting down.
GACGCGTTGAGCCCGGTGGCGACAACCTCGACGGCTGCTTCCGGATCGATCATCGGGTGCAATAGCTGGTCGAGCTGCGCCGGGTCGATGCGCGCCACCGCCTCCTCCCGCGTGATCAGGCCCTCCCCGGTCATGTCCACTGCCGACTTCAGCGCGGCCGCCGCCGTCCGCTTGGCGGTGCGGGTCTGGAGGAGATAGAGCCGGTCGTCCTCGACCGTGAACTCGATGTCCTGCATGTCGCGGTAATGCGCCTCGAGATTCGCGATCGTCTCCAGCAGCTCGCCGTAAGCGGCCGTCAGCCGCTGCTGCATCGCGGCCAGCGGCTCGGGCGTGCGGATGCCGGCCACGACGTCCTCGCCCTGCGCATCGACGAGGAACTCCCCGAACGGGACCGCCTCGCCCGTCGACGGATTGCGTGTGAACGCGACACCGGTGCCGGAACGCTCGCCCTTGTTGCCGAAGACCATCTGCACGATGTTCACGGCGGTGCCGAGGTCGTCCGGGATGTCGTGCGCGCGGCGGTAGACCTGCGCGCGCGGCGTCTCCCACGAGTCGAAGACGGCGACCACAGCGCGGATCAGCTGCTCGTTCGCGTCCTGCGGAAACGGCCTGCCGACGTCCTGCTCGTAGATCTCCTGGAAAGTCGTGACGAGACCGGCGAGGTCGTCGGACGTGAGCTCGACGTCCAGGCTGACGCCTCGTGCTGCTTTCAGGCGCTGGAGCTCCTGCTCGAAGCGGTGCGGGTCGACGTTGTCCACGGTCTCGCCGTACATCTGGATCAGGCGCCGGTACGAGTCGTTCGCAAGGCGCGCGTTGCCGGTAGTGGCGGCGAGGCCCGCCGTGGCAATGTCGTTGAGACCGACGTTGAGGATCGTGTCCATCATCCCCGGCATCGAGACCGCCGCGCCGGAGCGGACGGAGACGAGCAGCGGATCGGCGGGATCGCCGAAGCGCTTGCCGGCCTGCTCCTCGAGCCTCTGCACTTGCCCGTCCACCTCTTGCTCGAGACCGTCCGGCAACTCCTTGCCGTCCATGTACGCGCGGCAGGCCTCGGTGGTGATGGTGAAGCCGGCCGGCACCGGGACGCCGAGCTGCGTCATCTCTGCCAACCCGATCCCCTTGCCGCCCAGCAGCTCGCGGCCACCGTCGCACGGCTCGTCGAAGGCGAAGACGTAGCGCGGCACGCCTGAATCTTCCCACAGCGGCGGTTTTGCGACCGAGCACGTGGGTATGGCGAGAGAGAACCGGAAAACACAAGAGAGGAGAAACGATGCAGCCCACGCAGACTGCGAGTCCCGAGCTCTGGACATACGGTGAGCAAGTCCGCACCGGCGGAGATCTCTCCGGGTATCACGTCGAGGCGGCCGACGGTGGCGTCGGCAAGGTCGATGACGCGACGTACGACGACGGCTCGAGCTTCCTCGTGGTCGACACCGGCCCGTGGATCTTCGGCAAGAAGGTCATGCTCCCGGCCGGCATCATCGAGACGGTCGACCACGACGACGAGATCGTGTTCGTCACCCGGACGAAGGACGAGATCAAGAACGCGCCGGAGTACCAGGACGGCTACTTCACGAGCGACGGCTACCGAGCCGACCTGGCGCAGTACTACGGCGCCGGCGTGGGTGTTGGTCCGACTCCCCCCAACGGCGGCACTCCGACGGTCTGAGCTAGGCGACCCAGCGCCGTCGGCGGTCAGGCATCCGTAGCCGGCCGCCGGCGGCGCGCTCTGAACTCCGCCGCCCAGGCGGCCCACCTGAGGCCGAGCCAGAGCGGCGTGAGCAGTACGTAGAAGAGGAACATGCCCAGGCCGAGGCAGACGTACCACAGCGTCCAGCGCCAGACCGAAATGCGTCGCTCGCGCGCTGCCTGAGCCCTCGGGTCGAAGAACTGCTCGCTCAAGAGGGGTTCGACTGCAGCTCGTGGCTCCGCCGCTCGACCATGCGAACGATGCGAACAGCGGTCTCCTCCACCGAGAGCTCGGTGACGTCGATCACGGGGCAGCCGAGCCGGCGGTGGATGTCGGATGCCTCAGCGAGCTCCTCGTGCACCTCGACGAGCCCGGCATAGCGCTGCCTGTTCGCCTGCATCAGCCGCGCGCGCTCGCGGCGGATGTCGGCCAGCCGCTCGGGGGCGATGGTCAGACCGACGATCTTCGCCGGGTTGATGCTGAAGAGCTCGTCCGGTGGGGCTATGCCCTTGACGATCGGCACGTTCGCCGTCCGGTAGCCCATCGAGCCCAGGAACATCGAGACGGGAGTCTTCGACGTTCGAGAGACGCCGACCAGCACGATGTCGGCCTCGCGCAGTCCCTTGGCGCCCAACCCGTCGTCGTACTTGACGGCGAACTCGATGGCCGCCATGCGTTTGAAGTAGGCCGAGTTGAGCGGTGGCCGCGCGCCCGCCTTCATCTGCGCTCCCTGGCCCGACACCTTGGCAATCGAAGCCATCGGCGGGCCGAGGATGTCGCAGTAGTGAACCTTGGCGCGGCGGCAGAGGACGCGCATCTCCTCACGCAGGTCCGGCTTCACGAGCGTGTAGACGACGACGGCAGGACGGCCCTTGGCCCGCTCGACGGCGAGCTGGAGGTCCTCCACGGTCTCCACGCGCGGATGCCGGATCTCCTCGAACGTCTGCTCGGGAAACTGCGCCTCGAGCGCCAGCACGAGCCGCGTCGCCGTCTCGCCGGTCGCGTCCGAGACGATGTGCAGCTCGACCGGCGCGTTCACGCGGTCTACGCCTTCAGGTAATCAAGGGCGAGCCGCGTGAAGACGGCGATGCCGTTGCGCATCGCGCTCTCGTCCCAGTCGAAGCGCGGATGGTGGTGCGGATAGTGGTCCTCCCCGCCCGCGCCGACGATGAAGAACGCGCCCGGCGCGGCCGTGAGGTAGGCCGAAAAGTCCTCGCCGCCCATGATCGGCGGCGGGACGAAGAACGCTTCGTCGCCGAGCTCCTCGCGGACGGCGGCCTCCACGAGCGCCGAGGCCTCCTCGTCGTTGACGACCGAGTCGTAACCGTCTTCGTACTCGAACGTCGACGTGCAGCCGTGCCCTTCGGCGATCCCGTTGGCGAACCTCTCCATCGCCTCGCGGACGGTGGCACGCACCTCACGCGAAAACGTACGCACTGTGCCCCCGAGCTCGACGGACTCCGGGATGATGTTGTCGGCCGTCCCGGCGTGGATCTTCGTCACGGAGACGACGGCGCGCTCGATCGGGTCGACGACGCGCGAGACGACGTGCTGAAGGCCGCTGACGACCTGTGCGGCGGCCGTGACGGGGTCGATCGACTCGTGCGGCGCCGCGCCGTGGCCGCCCTTGCCGCGGATCTCGATCTCGAACGTGTCGGAGGCGGCGGTGTGCGGCCCGGACAGGACGCCCACCTTGCCGAGTGGGTCGAGCGAGAAGAGATGCGCGCCCACCACCATGTCCACGCCCTCCATGACGCCAGCCTCGACGAGCTGGCCGGCGCCGCCTGGCCCGAGCTCCTCCGCGTGCTGGAAAATGAAACGAATCTCTCCCGTCAGCTCGTCGCGGCGCTCGTGAAGGGCATTCAACGTCGCCAGCAGCATCGCCGTGTGACCGTCGTGGCCACACGCGTGCATGACGCCGGGGTTCTCGGAAGCGAATTCCAGGCCTGTTTCCTCCTGGATCGGCAGCGCGTCGATGTCGGCGCGGAGCGCCAGGGTCTTGCCCGGCCGGCCGGTGCGCATGGTCGCGACGAGGCTCGTCTCCGTCGGCCGCTCCAGCTCGAGCCCGTCCAGGCCCCCGAGCAGCTCGAAGAGGAACGCCGACGTCTCGTGCTCGGCGAAGCTCAGCTCCGGATGTGCGTGCAAATGGCGGCGCCAGGCGATCGCCTGGGCTTCCAGCTCCGGCGTCACGAGGGTGCTCACGGGGCGCAGCCTACTCACCTACGCGTGACACCGGATTTTCACGCGGCTCTCAGGCAATACGTGCTTCACTGGTGGACCCGACTCGAACACGGAAGGAGAACGCGTGCCCGAGCAGTCCCAGCAGCCATCCGCAATCGAGCCCCAGCAGGCGAAGGAGAAGCTGGAGCGAGCCCTCTTCGAGATCAGGCGCGTGATCGCCGGCCAGGACGAGATGCTGGAACGGGTCTTGACGTGCCTGCTCGCCGGTGGCCACCTGCTGATCGAGGGCGTTCCCGGCCTGGCCAAGACGCTGACGATCAAGACCGCCGCCAGCGTGCTCGGCGGATCCTTCAACCGCATACAGTTCACGCCGGACCTCGTGCCGTCGGACCTCGTAGGCACTCGGATCTACCGGCCAGACTCCGGTTCCTTCGACACGCACCTCGGGCCCGTGTTCACGAACTTCCTGCTCGCCGACGAGATCAACCGTGCCCCGGCGAAGGTGCAGTCGGCACTGCTCGAGGTGATGCAGGAGCACCAGGTGACGATCGGCGACACGACGCACCGCGTCCCTAATCCGTTCCTCGTCATGGCCACGCAGAATCCGATCGAGTCGGAGGGGACGTATCCCCTGCCGGAGGCCCAGATCGACCGTTTCATGCTCAAGATCCTCGTCGACTACCCCGAGCACGACGAGGAGCTGACCGTCGTCCACCGTCAGCTCGTAGCTCATCCGGAGCTCGAGCAGGCGCTGTCGCTCGACGACCTGCTGTCGCTCCAGCGGACGGTGCGCGACGTCTACATCGATCCCGGCCTGATCAGCTACGCCGTCGAGCTCGCGACCGCGACGCGGCGCCCGGCCGACGTCGGCCTCCCCCAGCTGGCGGACTACATCGCCTTCGGCGCCAGCCCGCGTGGGCCGATCGCAGTCACGCAGGGCGCGAGGGCGCTGGCGACTCTCCGCGGGCGCGACTATGCCCTCGTCGGAGACGTCCAGGAGCTCGTCAAAGACGCCTTCCGTCACCGGCTCGTGCTCACGTACCAGGCGCTGGCCGAGGAGCGCAGTCCCGACTCGCTGCTCGACGAGATCATCGCCGCGGTCCCAGTGCCTCAGCTCGACCTTGGGAGGGAGCGCGTGGCGTGAGCGTCGCTTGCCTCCGGCTCGCTCCCGTGGGGGAAACCATGTTTCCCCCACGCCAGGCCCCCTTCTTCTTGTCGGTAGTGGGGGAACCTCCCGGTTCCCCCACGCCCCCTCCACACGCTCATAGGCCGGAGGACGGCCTATGAGCGGCACCGCCTGGGGCATCCAGGAGCGCACGCCGGCGAAGCCCGGCCCGGGGCCGCTACCAGACCAGCTCCTGCGTGCGCTCGAGCTGACCGTCGTTCGCCGCGTGGAAGGGCTGCTCTCGGGCGACCACCGCGCGCACGTGCTCGGCCGCGGTACCGAGCTCGCGCAGGTGCGGCCGTACGTGGCCTGGGAAGACGACGTCCGCGACATCGACTGGAACGTCACCGCACGCACCGGCGAGCCGCACGTGCGCGTTCAGCTCGCCGAGCGCGTGCTCGTCAGCTGGATCCTGCTCGACAACTCGGTGTCGATGACATTCGGCACGGCAGACCGGCGCAAGGCCGATGTCGCCGAGGGGGCCGCATTGGCGCTCGGCCATGTCGCTACGCGGCACGGGAACCGGCTCGGCGTGCTGACGTTCGGCGACGACGAGCCGCGCACGCTGCCGCCCCGACAGGGCCGTAGCGCACTCGTCGGCCTGCTGCTCGCCCTCGACACGGAGCCGGACGAGACGCCGCACGGCGCGACCTCGCTCGGAGCCGCACTGCGTCGCGCAGGCGCGCTCACACGACAGCGCGCCTTCGTCGCGGTCATCTCCGACTTCCGCGGGCCGCGCGACTGGCGGCGGCCGCTGCTCGAGCTGGCCGGACGCCACGATGTGGTCGCGGTCGAGATCCGCGATCCCCGCGAAGAGGAGCTGCCCAGCGTCGGCGTGCTCCGCCTCGTCGATCCGGAGACGGGTAGGCAGCTACGAGTGGACACGTCGAACGATCGTCTCCGTGAGCGGTACGCCGCGGCGGCGGCTGCCGAGCGCCTCGAACTGGCACACACCTTCGGCGGGCTCGGTGTCGGTCACGTCGTGCTCACGACGTCAGGCGACTGGCTGCGGACGCTCGCCGCCTTCGTGCGCACGAGGTCGCGCAAGCGATGAGCTTCGAGTCTCCGCTCTTCCTGCTCGCTCTGCTGGCCGTGCCGGCGGTCGTCGCCCTGTACGTCGTCCACCACCGCCGCCGGTCGCGAGTGGCTGCGCAGTTCGCCTCTCCCGCGTTGCTCCCCAATGTCGTCGACAAGGAGCCTGGTCGGCTGCGGCACGTGCCGCCGGCGATCCTGCTCATCGCTCTCACGGCGCTGCTGGTCGCCTTCGCCAGGCCGCAGGCCGAGATCTCGGTGCCTCGCGAGAACGCGACGATCATGCTCGCGATCGACACGTCACGCTCCATGGCCGCGAAGGACGTTCCGCCCACCCGATTGGCAGCCGCGACGAAGTCGATCCGCGACTTCCTGGCGAAGGCACCCGACACGTACCGCATTGGCGTCGTCTCTTTCGCGAGCGCCGCCCGCGTCGTAGCGCCGCCCACTCGCGATCGCGGGCTCGTCGAGCTGGCGATGCGCGAGTTGCGTGTCGGGGAGGGCACGGCACTCGGTGACGCGATCGTCAAGGCGGTGGAGGTCGGGCAGGCGGCGGGTCGGTCGAGCCCCAACGACAAGCCTACGCCGACAACCGTCTTGCTGATCTCCGACGGCAAGGAGGACGGTGGCGACATCACGCCGCAGCGAGCGAGCCAGACGGCGCAGCAGCGTGGCGTCACCGTCAACACCGTCGCGTTGGGCACCGCCGACGGCGTGGTCGAAGTCCCGCTCGCCGGAGGCTTCAAGGCGCGAGTCCAGGTGCCGCCCGACCCGAACACCCTGCGCGCGATCGCGCAGACGACCGGCGGCAGGTTCTTCGCAGTGCCGACGGCCGAGCAGCTCCAGGAGGTGTACGCCGATCTCCAGTCTCAGCTGGGTAACGAGAAGCAATGGCGCGAGGTGACCGTCGCGTTCGCCGGAGTCGGCGCGCTCTTGCTGCTCGTGGGCGGTGCGCTGTCGGCCGCGTGGTTCAGGAGGCTCCCGTGAAGGCGCTTGGCCTGCTCGCAGCGGCGGCGGCCGTCCTGGCGGTGCTCGTCGCTCCGTCGGCCCAGGCAGCCGACGAATGCCGCGGCCTGCCGATCTGTATCCCCGTCGCCGGGCCGTGGGTGGTCATCCCAGCGACGTCCGGCTCCGATGATCGCTACGCCCGGAGGTCGTGGCGAATGAAGTGCCCCCAGGGGAGCATCGTCGCCGGAGTCGATGCCCGCCTCACGAATCGCGCGGTGGACATGAGCTTCTCGGGCCTCCTGGGAAGCCCCGTCAACCCGGGCGTCACGACGACCGACGAGGTCGTCTTCACCGGCACGTATACGGGCAATGCCTTGCGGCCGGCCGGATTCCGCCCCTTTGTCGGGTGTGTTCCCGCCGCGGGCGGCGGCCGCATCCCGACCGCCGTCAAGCCGGGCTCGCCGACGAAGCTCCGCGTGCGCACCATCTCGTTCAAGACGACCGCCACTGCGACTCTCTCCTGCTTGCGCGGTGAGCGCCTCATATCGTCGACGCACGCCGTCGCCCTGAGCTCGGCACGCGAGCCGGGCACCGCCCAACTGGCCGGCGTCCGCTCCCAGCTCGTCAGCGACAGAGGACGCCTGACTGCACGCGCGACGATGAGCGGCGCGGCCAGGCCGCTTTCGGCCAAGCTTCAGATCATCGCCGTCTGTACGAAAGGGCCAGAGCAGCCATGAGCTTCCAGTGGCCACTCGTCCTGCCGCTGCTGCTGCTCGTCCCGATCGGCGCCGCCGTGTACGTCGTGCTCGAACGTCGGCGCGCGCAGTACGCCGTCCGCTACACGAACCTCGACGTGCTGGCGTCCGTGGTGGACCAGCAGCGCGCGTGGCGTCGCTGGGTGCCTCCTGTCCTCTTCTTCCTGGCGCTCGCTGCCGCGTTGCTCGCTCTCGCGCGGCCGCAGGTGACAGTGGCGGCACAGCGGGAGGGGGCGAACGTCATCCTCACCATCGACAGCTCGGGCTCGATGTTCGCGAAAGACGTGCCGCCGACACGCCTGGCCGCCGCTCAGGAAGCCGTGCGCCGCTTCCTGGACAAACTTCCCGATCGCTACCGCGTCGGCGTCGTTACCTTCTCGTCGGAAGCCCAGGTCGTGGCGCCGCTCACTCTCGACCGCCAGGTCGTTCGCGACGCCGTCGACTATCTCTATCCGGGGCGCGGCACCGCGATCGGTGACGCGCTGGCGAGGTCAGTAGAGCTGGCGCGCGGCGGCACCGTGACGGAGACGGGCGCCGACGTACCCGCGCAGGAGGCGCCGCTCAACAACGACCCCGAAGCCCCGGTGACGGCGATTCTCATGCTCTCCGACGGCGCGCAGACCGCCGGCATCCTCCAGCCGTTCGAAGGAGCCCAGCGGGCCAAGGACGCCGGCATCCCCGTCTACACGGTCGCCCTCGGAACGCCCGAGGGCACGGTCACGTTCGACAGGTTCGGCACGTCGCGCATCATTCCCGTGCCGCCCGACCCCGTGACGCTGGAACAGATCGCGGACGACACGGACGGCGAGTTCTACGCCGCCGTCAACGGCGCACGGCTCAACCAGGTCTACGAGCGGCTCGGGTCGCAGATAGGCCGCTACAACACGGAGCGCGAGGTGACGGACGTGCTGGCGGCCGCCGGCGCGGTGCTCCTGCTCGGCGCCGGCCTCCTCGCCGGCCTCTGGTTCCCGCGTATCCCCTAGAGCGGGATCTGCGAGAGATCGCCGAGCCTGCCCACGGCTCGGCGGACGTCACGGAGCAGGCGGAGCCGATTCGCCTTCACGCGCTCGTCCGGGTCCATTACGAGCACGTCGTCGAAGAACTGCGCGACCACGGGCGCCAGGGCGACTGCCCACTCCAAGAGCTGCTCGGCGGGCGTTCCAGGCTCCGGCTCCGAGCGGACGGCTTCGGCAAGCTGCTTCTCGGCCGGCTCCTTGAGCAGTGAGTCGTCGACCGGCTCGTCGTCTGAGGCGTCGCCGACGATGCGGGCGGCGCGCGTATAGACCTCGTGCACTGCCGCCAGGTCCTGCTCGGCGAGGAAGTTCGCCTGGGCGGCAACGGCACCGATGTCCGGCTGCTCGGAGCGGATCGCGGCGCGGACGAACTCGACCGGGAGGTCGAGGTAGCCCTCAAGCCGCTCCTCGACGAACTCGCGGACGTCGGGCGCGACCAGGTCGAGCGGGACGGTGAGCCCGCCTTCGACGGTCAGCCGGCAGAGCCCGATGGCCGCCCGTCGCAATCCGTAGGGGTCGCGTGATCCCGTGGGCCGGTGGCCCAGCGAGAACGACACCGTGAGCGTGTCGATCTTGTCCGCCGCCGAGAGCGCGCGGCCGGCGTTCGTCTCCGGCAGCGGCGCGTCGGCGCCATCGGGCAAGTACTGCTCCTCGATCGCGCGACACACGGCCTCGGAGTGGCCGGCCAGCCGCGCGTATTCGGCGCCGATGATTCCTTCCAGCTCGGGGAACTCGCGCACGAGCTCCGATGCTTGATCGGCCTTCGCAAGCCTGGCCGCTTCACCCGCATCATCTCCGCCACTCAGCCGCTCGACAAGCTCGACGATCCTCCCCGTCTTGTCGGCGAACGTGCCGCCGCCCTCGATGAACGTGATCCGCTCGAGCCGTTGCGCGAGCTCCTCGATGCCGACTGCCACGTCGCGGTCGAACGTGAACGCAGCGTCCTCCAGCCGCGCGTCGAGCACTCGCGTGTAGCCGAGACGAGTGACCTCCACGTCGCCGCCGGCCGCCACGACGGCGAAGCGGTTACCGCCGAGCGGGAAATACCGCTGGTGGCTCTGCATGGCGGTGACGATGACTCGCTCAGGCAGGCGGAGAAACCGTTCGTCGAACTCCGACTCGAAGACGATCGGCCACTCGACCATGTACACGACCTCCTCGAGCTTGCCGAGAGGGTCCTGCCAGTCCCCGAGCTCGGCCAGCCCGTCGACGATGAGGCGGCGGCGCTCTGCCGCGTCGGGCTCGACGTTCGCCGTCCGGAGCGTGTGGCGTACTCCTGCGCAGACGCGATCTCGAGCTCGCCATGAGTGAAGCGATGGCCGAAGGACTTGCCGGAGCCCGCCAGCGTCTCGGCGTCGAGCTTCTCGCAGTACCAGCGCACCGGCCGCGCGAAGCGATGGCCGCTCGAGTCCCAAAGCATGGACTTGCCGAACTGGAGCCCGTGGACGATCGCGCGCAGCCGGTCGAGCAACGGCTCTCCGCGCAGCGGCTCCCCGGGCACGCGCGCCCAGAGGTGGCCGTCCCGCTCCTCGAGCTCCGACTCGGTGAGCTCGTAGCGTTTGGCGAAACCGGCCGCCGCCTGCTCGCGCCGCTCTGCCGGCGGCCCTTTCACGAGCCGCTCGGAAGCGGTCTCCGGTAGCTCGTCGACGACAAACGCGATCCGCCGTGGGGTCACATACACGCGCGATGCGTCCACTCCCAGCTGGACGCGGACGAGCTCGGGCAGCTGGGCCTCGGCCTCCCTGCACGCAGAGGCCGGCAGCTCCTCGCAGCCTAGCTCAAGCAGTAGCGTCGGCATCGATCATCTCGGCATAGAGGCGCGCCACCTTCAGCGTGAGCGTGCGTGCCCGGAGGATGAAGGCCGCCCGCTCGGTGGCGGAGACCGCCCCGCGGGCGTCGAGCAGGTTGAGGATGTGCGAGCACTTCAGCACCTGGTCGTAAGCGGGCAGCGGCAGGCGCCGCGCGATCAGGTGCGCGCACTCGTCCTCGTGCTCGGCGAAACGCCGCGAGAGTACGTCCACGGGCGCCTCCTCGAAGTTGTAGACGGACCACTGGCGTTCGTTCTCGCGATAGACGTCACCCCAGGTGAGGCCGGGCGCCCACTCCAGCTCGAACGCGCTCTGCTTGCCCTGCAGGAACATCGCCAGCCGCTCGAGCCCTATCGTGATCTCCGCCGGGATCACCTCCAGCTCGATGCCGCCCACCTGCTGGAAGTACGTGAACTGCGTGATCTCCATCCCGTCGCACCAGACCTCCCAGCCCAGGCCCCACGCGCCGATGGAAGGCTGCTCCCAGTCATCCTCGACCAGGCGCACGTCGTGCTGCACGAGGTCTATGCCGATCGCCGAAAGGGAGCCGAAGTAGAGGTCGAGGACGTTCTCCGGTGCAGGCTTGAGGATCACCTGGTACTGGAAGTAATGCTGGAAGCGAAACGGGTTCTCGCCGTAGCGCCCATCGGTGGGACGGATGCAGGGCTCGACGTACGCAGCCTTCCACGGGTGCGGGCCGAGGCTGCGGAGGAACGTCGCGGGATTCGCCGTTCCGGCACCGAGCTCCGTGTGGTACGGCTGCATGATCGCGCAGCCCTGTTCGCCCCAGTACGCGTGCAGCGCGGCGATCAGCTCCTGGTAGTTGAGAGCCACCGAGAGAGCCTAAAGGGACTGGCCGAGGATCCAGGCAAGTGGGTCGGCAAGGATTTTGTCGAGCAGGCCGCCGAGCAGCGACCCCAGCAAGCCCTTGCCCGCCGTGTCCTCCGCGGCCCGCTGGACGCCCGATCGCAGTGCCCGGTTGATCGTCTCCTTGTCCCAGCGCACGTCGGATGCGTTGGCAGAAGGCACGAACGAGAGCACGAGCTCCTCGCGAGACGTGCCGAGCTCGCACGCAGCACCGCTGATGGCGGACAAAGCGAAGCGCTGAATCGCACCGTCGATGCCGCCTCCCTCGAAATCGGCCTCGGTCGTACACGGATTGGCGATGCGCGTCTCGCCGAAGTCGAGCGCACCGAGAGCCAGCTCGGCGACGATGAGAACGCCGACGGCGGCGAGCAGCGCCAGCAGCAGGCGGACCGGCGTCACGTCGCTGCCTTCCTGAGGCGTGACGCCGGGACCAGCGCAAGCAGTGCGAGCAGCGCGGACAGCGCGAATGACGAGCGGAAGCCCCGAGTGACGACGCTCTCGAGCGTCGTGATCAGGTCGTCGCGCATCTCCCGCAGTCCGCTGTCGGTAGCCGCGCCCCGGTCGTCGAAGGGCTTGGCGAGGTCGGGGATCTCGCCCTTCTTGGCCTCGTCGAGCGCGTCGCGCAGGTCGAGCGCGATCGGCACCTTCTGGCGGAGGTCGGCGTTGCCCTCGAGCACGACCTGAGCACCTGCGAGCAACGCCTTGTCGTCGGAGCTCGAGAGCGTCTCGGAGAGCAGCGGGGCGATGAGGGCGAGTGCGAGCACGAGGCCGACGTGCCGAGCACCGACCGTCATGAGGACGCTCCGCGTCGCGCGACCCTCCGGATCGAGCGCGACGCCTGTCAGCGCAGGTACCGCCAGCCCGAGCCCGGCACCGCAGAACGCCAGCGCGATCGCGACAAGGACGTTCGAGATCCGCGGTAAGAGTGCCAGGGCGACGAGGCCGCCCGCGAGCAGCGCTGCCCCGCCGAGCGCAGCTGTGCGTGTCTCGAGGCCCCTGGCGAGGGGCCTCACAGCGAGCGTCGCCGCGGGCAGCGCGCTGACCACGAGTGCGCCGACCACCGGGTCGAGCGACCACACGGTGATCACGAGCAGTACCGAGAGGAAGAGCGCTCCCACGAGCGCCCCGAAGACGAGCCCGAGGCCGGTGTCTGCCGCCAGCGCATGCGGCCTATCGCCGCCGACACGAGGATCCCGTGGCACATCGCGCATGCGCGCTTCCGTCATCGCCGCGAGCGCGACCAGGGCGAGGGGCACCTGCACGACGAAGATCGCTCGCCAGTCGAAGAGTTGCGTCAGCACACCTCCCAGCGCCGGGCCGGCGGCGGCACCGATCGTTCCGGACATCGTCCAGACCACGGCTCCACGGGTAGGCGAGCCCGTGAACGCCGCGAGACCGCGAAGGGACGCAGCCAGCAGCAGTGTGCCGCCGAGGGCCTGAAGGCAGCGAAAGCCGATGAGGACGTCGAGCGTCCACGCAGAAGCGCAGCCCGCGGAGCCGGCGGCGAAGAGCGTGACGCCGACGATTCCAGTCGGGCGAGGGCGCAGGCGGCGTGCGAACGGGACAAGGCAGAGGGCGCCGACCGCAACGACGAGGTTGTACGAGCTGATCACCCATGAGACGCCCACGAGCGTCGTGTCGAACTCGCCGTAGAGGTCCGGCAGCGCGAGCACCACGATCGATGAGTCCGCGAAGGCCACTGCCACACCCATGGCCAGGGCGATCGTGAGGACGCGGGTGCGGCGATCAGTCACGCAATTCGCTCCATCAAACGCTTCGAGGGCGACCCGAAGCCGAAGCGCTCATACAGCGCTTGCGCGTCCCGGGTGTGTAGCAGCCAGCGCAGCCGGGCTAGCTCGCTTCCTTCGACTGCCTCGCGTACCAGCTCGACACCCAACCCTCCGCCGCGGTGCTCCGCCAGCACGTAGACGTCAGCGAGGTACGCGAACGTGTGGCCGTCCGAGACCACTCGCGCGAAGCCGATCTGCTCGCCATCGTGGTAAAGGCCGACAACGCGGGTCGCCGTTCCCACGAGCTCCTCCACGACGTCGCGGGCGCGGCCTCGTGCCCAGTAAGACTCCTCGGCGAGATAGCGGTGGACGGCGTCGACGTCGATGCGCCCCGGGTCGTCGTCGAGCACGTACCCGCCCGGCAGCTTCCGTCTCATCCGGCCGAGTCTCGCAGAACAGAGTTGTGCCAATCCTGTGTCGATTTGCCCACACCGGGTAGCTTGACCGTAGTGAGCGGGATCGTGTTTGGAGCCATCGCACCGCATGGGCCGATCGCCGTCCGGGAGGCGTGCACCGACGACGAGCTGGAGCTGGCGGCGGCCACGCTCTCCGGGTTCGACGAGCTCGCTGAGCGATGCGCCGCCGCAGATCCGGAGATCCTGCTCCTGGCGACTCCCCACTCCGTCCACGTCGACGGGGCGCTGTCGGTGGTCGTCTCCGCGAGGATGGAGGGCGCAGTCGCGGGTACGGACGGCCGGACGATCATGCTCGACTGCGAGATCGACCGCGAGCTCGCGGCGCTCGCCCTGGACGGACTACTCGACGCGGGAGTCTCGTCCGTCGGCGTGAGCTTCGGCGGCAACCGCCGAGACGAGGCGGTGGTGCCTATGGACTGGGGCACGCTCATCCCGTTGTGGCACCTCGGCGGCCGCTCTGATCCGCCTCTCCGCGCTGTCGTCGTGGGCCCGGCACGGGATCTCCCCGCGGAGGCGCATGTCGCCGCGGGACGCGCGCTCGCCGACGCCGCCGAGCGCTCGGGCAAGCGAGTGGCGTTCGTGGCGAGCGCCGACCACGGCCACGCCCACACTGCGGAAGGGCCGTACGGCTACGACGAAGCCGCTGCCGAGTACGACGAGCTCGTGGCGCAGCTCATCGACGAGAATCGGCTGGACGAGCTACCCGGCATCGAGCCGAGCCTCGTCGAGCGAGCCGCTGCGGACAGCTGGTGGCAGCTGCTCATGCTCCACGGAGCGCTCGGTGACGGCTGGAGCTCCGAGCTCTTGTCGTACGAGGCGCCGACGTACTACGGGATGCTCTGCGCGGCGTTCACGCGCGACCTCTAGACAACTTCGCGAGCAGCCGTGTGCGAAGGTCGCGCTCCATCTCGGCCGCCTCGTCGTCAGCCAGCCGCGACTCCAGCGCCCCGCGGATCATCCGCTCCTCGAGCAGCTGGCTCCGTGCCGCCTCGAGATCGTCGGCGAGCATCGTGATTGCCTTGGCGGCGGCCTGCACCTCCACTCGGGGGTCGGTGGAGAGGCCTTGAGCCCAGCGTCGTAGCTCCTGGACCTGCCCGTCGTCCACATGTCCCATCTTCACCTCCGGAGGGGACAGGTGCAACCCGGCTTTGCACGGAAATCACGCTGAGAGCGTTCGTAATCGAAATCCGCCGTGGAACTCGTACGACGCCGAGACCACTGCGAGCGCATCGCGGGCTCCGCGCTCCGAGACGCCGGCCTGGTAAGCCTCGGCGAGCGGCAGCCGGAGGAGCGCGTCGATCGCCGCTAGCCCGTCGGAAGAGAGCGTCAGCGAGCCGTTTCCGCAGTTCGCGCAGACCGCACCGCCCGCCTGCGGCGAGAAACCCGTGATCGGCGCCGCAGCCCCGCATTCGGCGCAGCTCCCCACGTGCGGGAGATAGCCCGCGAGCCACAGCAGCTTCAGCTGGAAGGCGAGGCCGAGCGGATCGAGCTCGGCGCGCGCTGGCCCACTGTCCGATTCGTCGAGGAGGTCGAGAAAGCGAGTGAGCGCCGTGAACACGCGGTCGTTTCGCTCCTGCTCGGGGAAGAGCCGCAGTACCGCCTCCGCGGCGACGAGGCCCACTGCCGAGCGCTGCGCGTCGTCGCGCACCGCAGCATGGGAGCGCACGAGCGACGCACCCGTGACCGTCTGGAGCTCGCCGCGGCCTTCGTGCAGCACGAGCTCTACATGCGACAGCGGCTCCAGGCGACCGCCGAAGCGCGACCGTGTCTTGCGCGCGCCCTTCGCGATGGCGCCCAGACGCCCGCGATCCTGCGTGTAGAGATGGAGGATGCGGTCCGCTTCCGAGAAGCGAAGCGAGCGCAGGACGACTGCCTCCGTGGTGGCCGTCCGCGCCATGTCCGCAGTGTACGAGCCGGGTCAGACCTGGCAGTGCGGGCAGAAGTGCGTGCCGCGACCCGCCACGCGCGTCTTCTCGATCGGCGTGCGGCAACGCCGGCACGGCTCGCCGGTGCGTCCGTAGACCCGGAACTCCTCCTGCATCGAACCGGAGGGGTACGCGCCGTCGCCGAGATTCGCGCCCTGGCGCTTGATGCCGCGCTGGAGTGCTCGGCGAACTCCCCGGCGCAGAGCGGCGATCTCCTCGGGCTCCAGCACGGCCGCAGGACGGAGCGGATGGAGTCGCGCATGCCAGAGCGCCTCGTCGGCGTAAATGTTCCCCAGGCCGGCCACGACGCGCTGGTCGAGGAGCACCGCCTTGAGCGGTGCACGCCGCCGGGAGAGCCGCTCGCCGAGAAAGCGCGTCGTAAAGCGCGAGCCGAGCGGCTCGGGCCCGAGGCGCGCCCCGAGGTACTCCTCCAGCTCGGCGGGGGAAAGCACGTGCCAGGTGCCGAAGCGCCGAACGTCTCGGTACGACACGCCGCTGCCGTCGTCGAGGTCGATGACGGCGCGCTCGTGAGAGGCCAGCGACTCCGGAAAGCCGCCGGTCATGCGCAGGTGGACGACGAGCGCGAGTCCGCTCTCGAAGCGGATGACGAGGTACTTGCCGCGCCGCTCGACGGCCGCGACACGCTCTCCGGTCAGCTCCGCCTCCACCTCGGCGGGATCCAGCGGCATCGTCAGCCGGTGGTCGTGGACGCGCACGCGCGAGAACGTGCGCCCGAGCAGGCGCGGCTCTAGCCGAGTCCGGTAGGTCTCCACCTCGGGCAGCTCAGGCATCGGGCGGTCCCGGGAAGAACGACGGATAGACAACCCGGCCGCGGATGCTCGGATCGTAGGACGCTGAGCGGAAGCGCCAGCCAGGCCGGGTCGAGGATCCGCTCGTCCGGCCGCTCGAGCCCCAGCTCCGTCGCCGACACGAAGCCGAAGCGCGGGTAGTAGGCCGGGATCCCTTCGACGAGAACGAGCGGCTCACCGCGCTCTTCGGCTGCTGCTACAGCTGCCCGTACGACTGCAGTTCCGACCCCCTGGCGCTGCTTGTCGGGGCGAACTGCCACCGGAGTGAGCGTGAGCAGCCGACCGGGTGGCCCTCCAGCCAGGCCGACGTAGCTCAGCATCGTGTAGCCGACGATCTCACCGTCCTCCTCGCCGACGAACGTCAACTCCGGGACGTAGCCCGCCGACGCGCGGATCGCCTCCGTGAACCCGGCGACGGAAGCGTCTCCGAACGCAGCTTCGACGACATCGGAGATCTCGCGTTCGTCCTCCGGGCGTTCGCGCCGAACGCGCACAGCCATCAGCTGAGGACGTCGAGAATGAGCGGACGTTCTACGGGAGCCTCGGCCGCGATCTCGTACGCAGCGAGAACCTCCTCCGCAGCCGCTGCGGCGGACGCCTCGTCGCGTGCATGGACCTCGGCGAGCACGGCTCCTTCCACCACGGCGTCGCCGCGCTTCGCACGGCAAACGACACCCGTCGCGTGGTCGATCACATCGTCCTTCGCCGTCCGCCCTGCTCCGAGGTGCATCGCCCCGCGGCCGATCTTGGTCGCGCTGAGCCGAGACACGATGCCGTCGCGAGGAGCCGCGACCTCTCGTATGACCGGTGCGATGGGGAGTGCCGCCTCGTTCGGGTCGCCTCCCTGCGCGGTGATCCAACGCTCCCAGACAGCCTCCGCCGCGCCGTCTGCGATCGCACGCTCGGCGAGCGTACGACCCTCGACCTCGTCGACCTCGAGATCCGACAGCGCCAACAAGTGTGCGCAGGACTCGAGCACGAGCTCGGTGAAGTCGGGGGGCCCGGCGCCGCGCACGGTGTCAAGCGCCTCGCGGATCTCGAGCGCGTTGCCGACGGCATAGCCGAGCGGCTGGTCCATGTCGGTCAGCACGCACACCATCTTGCGACCCGCACGCCGCCCGAGCTCGAACATCGCTTCTGCGAGCTCGCGTGCGGTGTCGAGCGTCCTCATGAAGGCACCGTCACCGACCTTTATGTCGAGCACGATCGCGTCGGCGCCGCCGGCGATCTTCTTGGACATGATGCTCGCGGCGATCAGCGAGATCTCGTCGACCGTCGCGGTTACGTCCCGTAGCGCATAGAGCTTCTTGTCTGCGGGAACGAGGTCAGCGGTCTGGCCGACGATCGCAATGCCGACCTCCTTCACCTGCGCGACGAGCTCGTCGATCGAGAGCTCGACCCGGAAGCCGGGGATCGACTCGAGCTTGTCGAGCGTACCTCCCGTGTGCCCGAGCCCGCGACCCGACATCTTCGCGAAGGGAATACCGCACGCAGCGACGATCGGGCCGACCGCGAGCGTCGTCTTGTCCCCTACCCCGCCGGTCGAGTGCTTGTCGACCAAAACCCTCCGGCCGAGGGCGTCGTGCAGATCGATCGTGTCGCCGCTTCGGATCATTGCGTCGGTGAGCGCAAACGTCTCGGCGCCGGATAGACCCTGGAAGCACACGGCCATGAGAAATGCGGACATCTGGTAGTCGGGCACGTCGCCGCGCGCGTAGCCGAGCACCAGCTCGGCAAGCTCGTCGTCGCCGAGCTCGTCTCCTCGACGCTTGCGCTCGATCAGCTCGGCCGGCCTGATCACTTGTCGGCGACGAAGACGGTCACCCGGCGGCGGGCGACGAGGGGCCCATCGAAGTCTGGAAGCGTGCCGGCCTTGTGCCCGCGGACGGGAGACGCCGTGACGTAAGCACGAGCCGCCGCATGGTCGGGGAATGTCACTTCCCCGTCGATGTCGTGCGACTCCACTCGCGGGAACTGGCGTCGCAGCACCTCCTCGCCGTTCTCCCGGCCGAAGACGTAGGCCGCCTTCGGCGTCTCCCCGACGAGCGACCAGAGCTCGGCGAGGTTCCAGGCACTGTTCGTGACGGCGACGAGCCTGCCGCCCGGACGAATCACGCGTGCTAGCTCTGCAACGGCGCGATCGACGTCGGGCACGTGGTAGAGCATCCACGCGGCGACCGCGCCGTCGAACGTCCCGTTCTCGAACGGCAGCGACTGAACGTCACCGACCAGAGCCTCGATCCCGCGTCCACGTGTCAGCTCGACCATGCGCTCGGACTGGTCCACTGCGACGACATCGGCATCGAGTTCTTGCGCTATGCGCTCAGCCAGCTCCCCTTTGCCCGGCCCCACCTCCAGGACGCGCGACGGCGAGATCTCCCTCAACGCGTCGAGCACGATGTCGCGTGCGTCAGGACCGGTCGCGTTGTTCCAGACTTCCTGACGAACGCTGAAGCGCGACTCGTCCTCGTACTCGGCCCGCACGAGGGCCGGATCGTTGAGCCTCGGCCTCAAGGCTCGAGAATCGGCGTTCCGGAGAGACGCTTTGGCGCAGCCTTCCCGCTCAGCCAGGCGTTCACCGTCGCACCCACGTCACCGAACTCGCCCTCGTGGATATGGCCGGCGGCGTTCTTGCCCTGGACGTATGCGAGCAGGAGCCCGTACTCGCGCGAGTGGTCCGTGGACGGAGTCGTCGGATCGATGCCGTGATCGGACGTGATGATGAGGAGATCCCCCTCGCGCAGGGCTTCCAGCAGATCGGGGAGACGACGGTCGAAGTCCTGGAGGCAGCGGTGGAAGTTCTCGGGGTCGTTGCGGTGGCCCCAGAGCATGTCCGTCTCCACGAGGTTCGTGAACACGAAGCCCGATTCGATGTCGCGCAGCAGCTGCTCGGTGACCGTGATGCCCTCGACGTTCGACTTCGTCGGGTGCTCGTGGTCCATGTCCACGTGCGCGAAGATGTCGGGGATCTTCCCGACGCCGTGTACCTCGGCACCCGCCTCGCGCACCTGGCTGAGGTAGTTGGGCCGCCTGGGCTCGAGCGAGAAGTCGTGGCGGTTCGGCGTGCGTTCGTAGTTGCCTGGCTCACCGATGAACGGCCGGGCGATCACGCGCCCCACCGCGTGCTTGCCGGTGAGGATCTCGCGCGCCTGCTTGCAACCCTCGTAGAGCTCTTCGAGCGGAATCGTCTCCTCGTGCGCAGCGATCTGGAACACGGAGTCCGCCGAGGTGTAGACGATCCATTTCCCCGTCTCTTGGTGCTCCTCGCCGAGCTCCTGGATGATCTCCGTGCCGGAGGCGGGCTTGTTGCCGAGCACGCCGCGCGCGGTGGCGTGCATGAACGGGTCGATCACGTCGTGCGGGAAGCCGTGCGGATACGTCGGCAGGGGCTGCGGCGTGACGATCCCCATCATCTCCCAGTGGCCGAGCGTCGTGTCCTTGCCTTTCGAGCGCTCGTGCAGGCGGCCCGCCACCGCCGGCGCACCCGGCATCGGCGCCACACCCTCGAGTGGAGCCACGTTGCCGAGCCCGAGTGCCTCCATCGCCGGCAGGTCGAGGCCGCCGACGACCCGCGCGACGTTGCCGAGGGTGTCCGACCCCTCGTCTCCGAACTCAGCTGCGTCGGGCAGGGCGCCTGCGCCCACACCGTCGAGCACGATGACGCACGCGCGCGGCATGTGTCTATCCTAGAACGCTGTGACCACCGTCCTCGGCCTCCTCGGCGTCGCGCTCTATGTCCCCGTCATCATCTCGATCGCGGCCGGCGTCACCTGGACCGTCGTGAAGTTCTCGCCCGGGACGAAGGCCGCGAAGGCCAAAGCCGACAGCTGAAGAGACCCGATGCCTCGCGCATCGGCCTCTAGACAGCCGCGAGCGGCAGCACGTCAGCGAGCGGGGCGTACGCCATCCCGTGCGCCTCGGCAACGGCTTCGTACGTCACCTTGCCGCCGAGGACGTTGACACCGCGGGCGAGGGCCGGGTCGCGCGCGACCGCGGCGGCCAGCCCGTGATTCGCGATCGCCTCGACGTACGGCAGCGTGACGTTCGTGAGCGACTTCGTCGATGAGATCGGCACCGCGCCCGGCATGTTCGCGACGCAGTAGTGGACGACCCCGTCGACGACGTACGTCGGGTCGGAATGCGTCGTCGGCCGTGAGGTCTCGGCGCAGCCACCCTGGTCGATCGCGACGTCGACGAGCACCGAGCCGGGCTTCATCGTCGGCAGCATCTCACGAGTGATCAGCTTCGGGGCGAGCGCGCCCGGGATGAGCACCGCGCCGATGACGAGGTCGGCGTCCTGCACCGACTCCTGGATCTGAAGCTCGTTCGACATCGCGAGCGTGGTCCGTCCGTCGAGCATCATCTCGAGGTCGCGCATGCGCTCGACGGACTTGTCCAGCACCCAGACGTCCGCCTGCATGCCGACGGCGATGAGCGCGGCGTTGTAGCCAACGATGCCGCCTCCGATGACGAGCACCTTGGCGGGAGGTACGCCGGGCACGCCGCCGAGCAGGATGCCGCGACCGCCCTGCGGCTTCTCGAGCGCCCACGCGCCCATCTGCGCGGCCAGGCGGCCCGCGACCTCGCTCATCGGCGCGAGCAGCGGCAGCTGCCGGTCCTCCGTCTCAACGGTCTCGTAGGCGACCGCGGCGACGCCCGAGTCGACCAGCGCTCGTGTGAGCGGCTCGTCCGCCGCCAGGTGCAGGTACGTGAAGAGGACAAGGTCGGTTCGTAGCCGGGAGTACTCCTCCGCGATCGGCTCCTTCACCTTGAGCAGGAGCTCGGCCTCGGCCCAGGTTTCGTCGACGGACGCGATTCGGGCGCCGGCCGCCTCGTACGCCGCGTCGGCGAACGCGCTCCCCAGCCCCGCTTCGGTCTCGACCAGGACGTCGTGACCACGGCGCACGAGCTCGCGCGCGCCGGCAGGGGTCAGGGCGACGCGATGCTCGTCGGCCTTGATCTCCCTGACGACTCCGATTCGCACGAGGGCGGAAGCCTAACCAGCCAAGCGTGCGACGTAGTCGCGTTCTTCGGGCCCGAACCAGGGTGGCGAGCCGGCGGCGGCGTTCTCGCGGGTGCGTTCCGACCTCGATGTCGCGGGAATCGCGACGTCGACGCGCTCGTCGGACAGCACCCATTTGAGGAGAGCCTGCGGCCAGGTCTCGACCCCGAACGGTCGCAGCGGCTCGAGCGCCTCCGGTGGAGGGGGATCGGCGAGGAGGCCGCCGTCCGCGAACGGCCTCATCACGATCACGGCGAGGCCCTGCTCGGCGGCGATGGGCAAGAGCTCCGCTTCGCACTCGCGCTCCGCCGGGTTGTACGGCAGCTGCACCTGCGCGAAGCTGCCGCTGCGCAAGGCGTCCGCGAGCTCCGGCAGCGCGTCGCGATTCCAGTGCGTGACGCCGATCATGCCGATGCGTCCCTCCTCATGCTCCTCCTCTATCCACTCGAGGTGCTCGCGCCAGAGAACGAGGTTGTGGATCTGCTCCACATCGACCGTGCCGAACCAGTCGAGCTGGCGCCGGTATTGCTCACGACCCTCCTCGAGCGTCTGCGCCCAGATCTTCGTCGCGAGCGTCACCTCGTTGCGGCGCCCTTCGAGCGCCACGGCCAGAGACGATTCAGCCTCGCCGTACATGGGCGAGGTATCGATGAGCCTGCTGCCCGACTCGAGCTCCGCCGAGACGATCTCGCGTGCGAGCGCCGAGTCGCCGCCGAACGTCCCGGATGTGCCGAGACCGACGACCGGTCCGAGCTTTCGCTCTTCCATCACCTGAGCATATTTCGCGCGCCCCTGCCGGCGGCGTAGGCGGCGGCGAAGAACGCCGGGTCCTCGTCGGGCCCGCGGCCCATGTGCGAGAGTGGAAGCCCCGCGCAGTCCTCCTCGAGGTTGCCGTCGTCGTCGCCGGCGATCGTGAGCTCCTCCCCGAGCCAGACTTCGAACAGGGCCTTCGTGTGATGGGAAACGCCGCGGTGCCGCTCGCGCGTGTCCGATTCGGACATGCGGACGGCGATCACCGGTCGGCCGCCGAGCGCCGACGCGGCGTTGGCGGCCTCCGCGGCAGCGAGCCCACCGTGCCCGAGAAGCGTCCCCGTCCCCACGATCCCGGGGCCGATCGCACACACGGCGACGTCGAACCCCGCGGCCTTCGACCAGGACAGGGCAGACGCCGTCGTGACGCAGTGGACATCACCGTCGATGCACGCGCCCACCGCCACCGCGACCTCGATGAGACCCCGCTCCTTCAGCGCGCGAACGGCGTCCGATAGGGAAACGGGAAGGGCGCCGCCCGGCAGCTGGAGATACGCGGTACGAATGCCGTCTCCGATGCCGGCGCATACGGGAACGACCTGGCTGTGCAGGGAGCAGCAGACGACCGGCATGCCTCCCAGGCCTCGGACGAGCGCTTCCGTCTCCTCCACGTGCCTGACGGCGTGCTGGAGCGACGTGTACGGCAGCTTGATCACGTGCGCGTCCGGTTCGGCGGACAGGTCGAGCCCGCGTGTCAGGTTCACGTGGAGCACGTCGAAGCCGCCCGAGCCAAGCTCGAGCTCGCGTGCCTGGACGTTCACGATGACCTCGTCGCCCTCCTCGACGGCGCCCGTCAGCCTCGGGTAGGCGACGCACGGCGTGCCGTCGACCTCGCAGCGGATGAGCTCGGGCAGCCGCTCGACGACGGCCGTGACGCGCCCTCGCCTAAGCGAGAGCGCCATCGAGGAGCGCCAGAGACACGTCGACCATCGCCTCGACGTCGGAGACGGCAATGTGCTCGTCGGGGGTGTGGATCTCGGCCATCGCGTTCGCGAGCGTGACGCAAGGGATGCCACGTTCGTTGAACACGTTCGCGTCGGCGCCTCCACCCGTGAGCGCGTAGGAGGGCGTGAACCCGCAGCGCTCGAGTGCCTGGGCGGCCAGCGCGACGGCGGGCTCGTCCTTGCGGAAGCGGTAGCCACGGTATGAGCGGTCGATCTGGGTCTCCACCTCACACTCCTCGAGGGCAGCCGCGAATGCGAACGCCTCCTCCATCTCGCGGATGACGTCGGCGAGCTTTGCTTCGTCGTGACTGCGCGCCTCGGCGTTCAGCGTGCAGTGCTTGGGGATGATGTTGCGGGCGGTACCGCCTTCGATCAGGCCCACATTGGCGGAGGTCTCCTCATCGATACGGCCGAGCCGGAGGTCCGCGATGGCTCGCGCGGCGGCCGCGATCGCCGACCGGCCCTCTTCCGGGTACATGCCGGCGTGCGCAGAACGCCCGTGGAAGGCGACCTCCATGGTGGCCGCCCACGGCGCACCGATGACGATCTCGCCGATTGGGGCCGCCTGGTCGTAGACGTAGCCCAGAGCGGCGTCGAGACGGGTGTGGTCGAAGGCGTAGGCGCCGCGCAGGCCAACCTCTTCCTTCGCGGTGAAGACGAGCTCGAGACCTGCATGGCGGCGGCCTCGTTCTAGCGCACGGCGCGCAGCCTCGATCATCGCCGCCACCGCCGCCTTGTTGTCAGCCCCGAGGATCGTGCCCGCCGCGTTGCGCACCACTCCGTCCTCGACCACGGGCTCGATCGGGCCCTCGGGCGGCACGGTGTCGAGATGTGCGCAGAGGAAGATCGGCGTACCCTCCGCGGTCGGCTCGAGGCGCGCGTAGAGGCTTCCCATCGTGGAGCCGATCTGAGCGCCCGTGTCATCCTCGTCGACCTCGAGGCCGATGGAGCGCAGCTCCTCCGTCACTCGGTCGGCGACCCCGCGCTCCTCCCCCGGAGGGCTCGGAATCGCGGCCAGCTCGAGAAAGAGATCCAGCGCGGGCACGTGGCGATCTTAGGCTGTTAGCCTCGGCGCGTGGCCGGCTGGGCGGACATCCGCAGGATCGCGCTGTCGCTCCCGGAGGCCGAGGAGGAGCCAGGGGATCGGCCGGCGTTCCGCGTCCGTGGCAAGCTCTTCGCCTGGCGGAGCCGCGACCGGGACGGGGCAACGCTGGCACTGCGGGTCGACCGCGACGAGAAGCAGATGATGCTCGAGTCGCACCCGGACCTCTACTTCCAGACGCCGCACTACGAGGGCTATCCCGGCGTACTCGTGCACCTCGACGCGATCGACGTCGACGAGCTGAGAGAGCGGATCGAGGACGCGTGGCTGATCCAGGCGCCGAAGACGCTGGCGAAGGCCTACCTCGCCGCGAGCGAGAAGCGCTAGAAGTCCGGTAGATCGCCCTCCGAGTACGGCTGAAAGAGCGGCTCGCGGGGATACGGCGCATAGGCTTCCTTCGGCTCCGGCGTCTCCGCTTCGACGCTCGCGCCGTGGGTCGCAGCCGCGTCATCGACCGGGTACAGGATCTCGTGATCCTCCAGGCGCGCTCCCACCGTGACGATGACACACGGGCTGTCGCCGGTGCCGACGAATACGTGCCTCGTCCACGGAGGGCAGTGCACGAAGTCCCAAGCCCTGAGGTGCCGCTCCTCGCCTTCGATCACGAGCACGCACTCGCCTGAGACGACGAGGAAGTTCTCCTGGCCGTTCTCGGCGTGATACATCCCGGTTGGCTGGCCGGGCTCGAGCACTGCGATCCGCATCCCGAGCTGGGCGAAGTCGCCGTCCCCTTCGAGGTCGCACCAGCGGCCGAGGCCACTTCGCTCCCACCAGCGTGCGTCCCGTGCACTGAGCACGAACCAGCCTGGCCCTTCCGCGCCGAGGCCTTCCGTCAGGTGTTCGAGCTTCGCCTCGGGAACCATTAGAGGTCCGGCAGGTCGCCCTCGCGGTAAGCGACGGGGTCGATGCGAGTGAACCGCGCATATGCCTCCTCCGGGTTCGGCGTCTCCTCGAAGACGCTCCCGCCGTACTTCGCCGCCACGTCGTTCACCGGGTAGATGATCTCCTCCTCCCGCTCCTTCCACACCCGCGCGCCGACCATGACGATCGCGCAGGGACCGTCGCCGGCGCCGACGAACACGTGCTCCGTCATCGATGGGCAATGGACGAAGTCCCATTGCTCGAGGTGCCGCTCCTCGCCCTCGATCACGAGCACGCACTCGCCGGAGACAACGAGGAAGTTCTCCTGGGTCGATTCGCCGTGGTACATGCAGGCCGGGACGCCCGGGTCGAGCACGACAAGCTGGAAGCCGAGCTCCTCGAACTCGGCGTCCCCTTCGAGGTTCGCCCAACGGCCCAGGCCCTCGCGTCCTCGCCACGTGACGTCGCGGGCGTTGGCGACGAACGCGCCTTCGGCGCTCACGGCAGCCACCCCTCACGGTACGCCGACCGCTCCTCCGGCCCGAAGCCGGCATACGCCTCATCCGGTTTCGACGTCTCCTGGGGCACGCTCGCGTCGTGCTTCGCGGCCACCTCGTTCACCGCGTAGACGACCTCGAACCCGCCGACGCGGTTGCCGACCATCACGATCGCGCACGGCCCGTCACCGGCACCGACGAACGCGTGCTTCGTCCAGGGCGGGCAGTGGACGAAGTCCCACTGTTTCAGCTGCCGCTCCTCGCCCTCGATCACGAGCACGCACTCGCCGGCGACGACGAGGAAGTCCTCCTGGCCACGCTCGCCGTGGTACAGGGCGTGCTGACCGGGAGAGAGCACCTGGATGCGGAAGCCGAGCTGAGTCCACTCCTGCCTGCCTTCGAAGTCCGTGTCCTGCCCACGATCCTCACTGCGAATCCACGTCACGTCGCGCGCGTTGACGACGAACCAGCCCTCTCCCTCCGGCACGAGCCCCAGGTCGGTCTGCTTCAGCGTCGCCTCCGGAACCGGATCGCTCACGGCAGCCACCCCTCCCGGTACCCCGTCGTCTCCCCCCGCGGGAAGCGCGCATAAGCCTCCTTGGGGATCTTCGTCTCCTCGAGGACGCTCGCACCGTGCTTCGCGGCCACCTCGTTGACCGGATAGAGGATCTCTCCGGGCTCCCTCCTTCTGCCGGTCATGACGATCACGCACGGGCCGCCGCCCGCGCCGACAAAGATGTGCTCCGTCATCGGCGGGCAGTGGACGAAGTCCCACGCTTTGAGCCGCCGTTCCTCGCCCTCGAGGATGAGAACGCACTCGCCGGACAGCACGAGAAAGTCCTCCTGACCCGACTCGCCGTGGTACATGCCGTTCGGCTGGCCGGGAAGGAGCACCGTGACGAAGAAGCCGACCTCAGGGAACCCTGCCTCGCCTTCGAACTCCGTCCCCTGGCCGAGCATGTCGTTACGCCACCAGCGCGCATCGCGTGCGTTGACCACGAACCAGCCGTCGCCCTCCGGCACGAGCCCCGCCTCGGTCTCCTTTAGAGGAGCTTCCGAAACCATGAGCGAATAGTTAGCAAATCGGAAAAAGCGGGCAAAACCGCCCGTCAAATCCTCTCACGCTGGTCCGGGCGGGGTCCAAGTGGGTATCGGGTCTAGCTAAGGAGGTGTCATGCATCGATCAATAACGAAACGACCGAGGCCGCGCCTCGCGATCCGCTTGGCCGTGCCTCTCGCGGCAGCCGTCGCTCTGACGGCGGCATTGCTGCCAGGGTCGGGCTCCGCCCGGGCGCTCGTACCACCGAACAACACGACCGAGCCCAGCATCAGCGGTCAGGCCATCGAGGGCCGGTTGCTGACCGCCAACCCGGGCACTTGGTCCGGCTCCACCCCGATGACGTTCACGTACCGCTGGCTGCGCTGTCCGACAGACGGCGGCGCTTCTGACGGCTCCAACTGCCTCGTCATCGGCGGAGCGACCTCGAACAACTATCGCCTTCGGGACAATGACGTCGGCTTGCGCATTCGCGTACGAGTGACGGCGCAAAACGCCGACGGCTCGGACTCCGCGACGTCGAACCCGACGGGCGTCGTCCAGGGCTCGTCGAAGCCGAACAACCTCACGCCGCCGAGCATCTCAGGCGACCCTGTGCTGGGGCAGACGCTGACGGCTGACCCGGGCGTCTGGTCCGGAACCCAGCCGATCACGTTCAGCTACCAGTGGCGCAGCTGCAACCGGCAAGGAGGCAGCTGCCAGAACATCCCCGGCGCCGTCGCTCGGACGTACAACCTGAGGCAGACCGACGTCGGGACCACCCTGCGCGTCCGAGTGACCGCACGGAACTCGATCGGCACCACGGACGCCACGTCGGTGCCGACAGCGGTCATCGGTGCCAGCGCCCCCACCGGGTGCCCCGGCGGCAACGGTCCCGTCAACATCACCCAGCTGACGCCGCCGGCCCGTCTGCTGGTGGACCGTTTCCAGGTGTCGCCGAATCCGATCCCACGCTCGGTGGGAGCTCTCACGGTGGGCTTCCGCGTGACCGCGTGTGGTGGGAGGGTCGTGGCAGGTGCTCTGGTCTACGTCACGGCCGTGCCCTACAACCAGTTCGCCATCCCGCCCGAGCAGCAGACGGGCGGCGACGGCATCGCGATCCTGCGGATGGACCGCGGGAGGAAGTTCCCCGCAGCGGACAACCAGACACTGCTCGTGATGTTCGTCCGCGCCCGCAAGGGTGGCGAGCCCGCGCTCGCAGGCATCTCGACGCGGCGACTGATCTCGTTCCGCCTGGCCAAGTAAGCACGCTCTCTCTCGAGGCTGAGCCGCCGGGAGACGTCCCGGCGGCTCAGCCGGTAGCGCGGAGCGTGCCCGTGGCGAGCGCACTGCCGCGCTCGCCTGCCCGCTCGTACGCCGCACCCACGAACTCGCGGAAGAGCGGCGCCGGACGGACGGGGCGAGACTTGAACTCCGGGTGGAACTGGCTGGCCACGAACCACGGGTGGTCCGCCAGCTCGACGATCTCGACGAGCCTCCCCTCGTAGACGGTGCCGGAGACAACGAGCCCCGCGTCGACGAGCTGCGGCCGGAAGTGGTTGTTGACTTCGTAGCGATGGCGGTGGCGCTCGTGGACGACTGCCTCGCCGTAGAGCTCCCGCGCGCGAGTTCCTTCGCCGAGCTCGACCGCCTGTGCGCCGAGCCTCATCGTGCCGCCGAGGTCCTCGATCTCCTTCTGCTCGGGCAGGAGGTCGATCACCGGGTACGGCGTCTCGGGGTCCATCTCGGTCGAGTTCGCCCCGTCCAGTCCGACGACGTGGCGCGCGAACTCGGAGACCGCGACGTGCATGCCGAGGCAGATGCCGAGGTACGGAATGCCCCGCTCGCGGGCGACCCGACACGCGAGGATCTTGCCCTCCCAGCCCCGCGAGCCGAAGCCGCCGGGCACGAGCACACCGTCCACCTGCTCGAGCTCGCGTTCGGCCTCCTCGAGCGACATGCCCTCGGCGTCGACCCAGCGCACGTGCACGTGACAGCCGTGATGGATGCCCGCGTGCTTCAGCGCCTCGTGCACGGAGAGGTAGGCGTCCTGCAGCTTCACGTACTTGCCGACGAGGGCGATCTCGACCGTCTGCTCCCGCTCGCCGATGCGGGCGGTGAGCGCCTCCCACTCGCCGAGTGCCACCGGGCCCGAGGCGAGGTCGAGCTTCTCGCAGACGAGCGAGTCGAGGCCCTGGTCGCGGAGCGCCTCGGGGACGAGGTAGACGTCCGTCACGTCCTCGTTGGAGACGACGGCTTCCGGCTCGACGTCGGCGAAGAGCGCGATCTTGTCGCGGATCTCCGTCGACAGCGACTCCCGCGAGCGACAGACGACGATGTCCGGGTGGATACCGATACGGCGCAGCTCGTTCACCGAGTGCTGCGTGGGCTTCGTCTTCAGCTCCCCCGCCGAATCGATGAACGGCACGAGCGTCACATGGAGGTAGAGGACGTTCTCGGGACCCGCCTCGCGCCGGAACTGGCGGATCGCCTCGAGGAACGGGAGCGACTCGATGTCGCCGACCGTGCCGCCGATCTCGGAGATGACGACATCGCAGTCGGTCGTCTCCCCCACTCGGCGGATGCGCTCTTTGATCTCGTTCGTGATGTGCGGGATCACCTGCACCGTCGAGCCGAGATACTCGCCGCGCCGCTCCTTGCGGATGACGGAGTACCAGACCGCACCCGACGTGTGGTTCGAGGTGGCGCTGAGGTTCTGGTCGAGGAAGCGCTCGTAGTGGCCGATGTCGAGGTCGGTTTCGGCGCCGTCCTCGGTCACGAACACCTCGCCGTGCTGGAAGGGGCTCATCGTCCCCGGGTCGACGTTGATGTACGGGTCGAACTTCTGCATCTCGACCTTGAACCCGCGCGCCTTGAGCAGAGCACCCAGCGAGGCGCCCGTGATCCCCTTGCCCAGGGACGAAACGACCCCGCCCGTGATGAAGACGTATTTCACCGGGGCACGGCTCACGGCTGCCTCCCCAATGCGTCGACCTCGCGGAGCAGCGGCGTTCGTTCGATCAACTCGCCGAGCGAGCGGGCCTCACCGAGGAGATTGAGGGAGGCGAGAGCACCGATCGCAATCCATCTTCGGCGCTCCGTGAGCCTGCCCACGGACCTCAAGCCTAGCAGCCCGCCCAGGACGTTCGAGCCCGCGTCGCCGAGCATCGTCATCTCACGACAATCGCACGGCAGCAGGACGGCGGCCGGGAGCAGCGGTGCGCGCAACGGCAGCGCGGCCGCGACGTAGGCCTTGAGTGCCCGGCCGGGCTTCGTGTCCAGCTGGTTCCAGAGGTTCGCCGTGAGCGCGATCAGCAGCGCTCCCGACACTCTGCGCGTGGCGAGCAGCCCGACCGTCGGAATGGCGACGAGCTTCAGGACGCCGGTCGTACGGTGCGCGCGAAGGTGGTCACGGATGCCTCGCTCCGGTCCGCTCCACAGATCGTCGGCGAGCCCGACGGCCGCGATCGCGGTCGAGGCCGGCCCTGCTGCCAGACCGAGTAGCCATCCGATGAGCGGCAGACGCAGCCCGCGGTGATTGAAGCCCTGCGGGCCGAGCGCCAGCAGCGCGTCGGCCAGCTGACGGCCACGGTGTGCAAAACCGGCCGCGTCCCGCCCGGTGGCGCGATGGCGGAGCGCGAGCTCCACCTCGCGAACCGTCAGGCCCGCCTCCAGCGCATCGACGGTCATGCCGACCTCGCAGCCGAAGCCGGCGGCGAGCGGGAAGCAGCGTTCACGGGCCTTTGCGGTAAGCGCCCGCTGGCCCGACAGCGGCTCGCGCGGGCGGAAGCCCGTGCGCGCGCGAATGAGCGCCCGCGCCGTCCCTTTGGCGAAGCCGAAGCCGCCGCCCCGCGGGTTCGTGAATGCGGCGACCGTGAGATCGGCGCCCGAGGCCAGGAGTGGCGCGAGCGCGCCTCTCACGTCCGCGTCACACAAGAGCAGCGGCCCCGGCGGCGCCTCTCGCTCTGCGAGCGTGAGCGCTTGACCCTTGCCGCGCCGCGGCAGGCGCAAGACGCAGGCGCCCGCCGCGTACGCCATGATCGCCGTCCGATCGCACGATCCGTCGTCGGCCACGATCACGAGGGCGTCGGGGAGCTCGCGGCGCAGGGCGGCGATCGTTTCTGCGATCCGCGTCTCCTCGTCGCGAGCCGCGATGAGGATCGTCGGTGTGGTGCTCACCGCTCGTCCGGCAAAGGGGATGCGACGAGCGGCTCGACCGGAGGCAGGATGCCATCGGTCGCCGTCTGTTTCAGGCCGTAGCTGCCGGGTCGTCCCCCGGCCAGCAGCAGAGCGAGCGCGAACCGGCCGACGTGCGTGTCGACGAAGTCGACGCTCGAGAGGCTCGCTTTGTCGAATGCGTCCACGGTGCTCGGCGCGTTCTGGGACGTCTCGACGCCCACAGAGGGAACGCCGCTGGAGGCCAGTCCTTCGTAGAACCCCCGCAGCAGCCTGGACGTCGGGCCTTGCTGAGGTGGCACCGACCGCGCGATGACAACGGCGTCGGCCGCACGCTCGTCGTTGCCCGCGCGCTCCTCCACGAGCTGTGGCGCCAGGAGCCGCCACACGGGTGCCCTCCCTCCCCGGACAAGCTCCTGTGCGAGGCGCTGGCCGAGCTCCCGCGCAGCCTCCGGCCGCGCGTACCGCGCCAGCGCCGGCCTGGTGTCGAGCATGTTGTCCAGCGCTTTGAGGTCGACAGGGACGCGAATCGCGCGCAGCCGGAGCGTCGTGCCTGCTCCCGCGTCGACGAGCGTGCGCTCGACGAGGTCGCGGAGCTCTGCGTCCACCGGCCCGACGAAGACGAGGGCGACGCGGCGAGACGCAAGGCGATCGGCCATCAGCAGCGGGTACGACTCCTCGACGTACGTCGTCGCGCCGCGCTGGGTGCGAGACAGGTTTCCCGTGCGCCGTTGAGCCGCATCGAGATTCCGTTGGAGCTCGTCGATCTTCGCGTTGAGGATCCGCCGCTCGCCCTTCTGGACGAAGCCCCCGCTCGAGAGGCCGACGCCCACGACGATGCCGATGACGAGCGCGAGGAACACCGCAGCGAGCGAGGCGACGTGATAGCGAAGGTCGAACATCGCCTACGCCGTCGCCTCCTCGCTGAGGGAGGCAGCAGTCTGCACGAGCTCATAGAGCCGGTAGGCGGCGAGTCTGGGCTGCGCCCGGGGTCGCCCCAGCGCCTCGGGACGCCAGGCGCCTTCCACTGCCACGGTGACGAGCGTGCGATCGGGAGCGAGCGATCTGAGCCGCACCTCGACGTCGAGCCGCTCGGCCGTAAGGCTCCACACCACTCGCTCGTGGAGCTCGATCGTCTTCAGGATCGCCAGCCCGGTTGCCCCGGCCTTGCGGAAGAGCGTGGGCGACGTCGGGCCGACGACCTCCCACCGCGCGCCTTCGCGAAAGCCGCGTGCGTCAGGACGCACCGCCGAAATGGTGGGCCACCAGTCGGCGAAATGGAAGGGCTCGGCGAGGAAACGCCAGACCTCCTCGCGCGGGGCGAGCACCTCGTGGGACGCTTCGGCTCTCACCGTGCGGCGAGCCCTGGCAACTGGTGCAGTTCTGGCACGGTCCCGTATCCCATGCGTGCGGCCCCGCCCAGTATGCTCGCAGCGGGGAGGAGGCTGGGAGCACCTCGGCAGATCTGCCATGGCCCGGAGAGCCGCGTGTGGCCGGGTCACGTAGGGATCAGCCGATGCCGAAGACGTCCAGGAGGCGCCCGCCGAGCACCTGGATGAACGTCCGCAGGTCCGGCGAGGCCGCGATCGCCACGACGATCGCCGCCAGGCCGGCGCCGAGGAACGCCACGAGCGGCCACACTCCCACGCGCCCGCTGACGAGCCGCGAAACACCCTTGGCGTCGACGAGGATCTCCCCCACGCGCAGGCGCGCCATGAACGTCGACGACATGCCCTCGCGGTTCCGCTCGAGAAACTCGACGAGATTGAAATGCGTGCCCACGGCGACGATCAGCTCAGCGCCCTTCTCGTACGCGAGCAACAGCGCGACGTCCTCGCTGATGCCGAGCGCAGGCACAGCGTGGTACGGAAGGCCGAGCAGCTCTGCCCGCTCGCCGCCGGGCGCGTCACCCGACGACGAATACGCGTGGACCACGAGCTCGGCGCCGCATGCGAGCGTCTCGTCCGTCACCGAATCCATGTCGCCGACTATGACGTCCGGCGTATAGCCCGCCTCGCGCAACGCGTCCGCACCTCCGTCGACGCCCACGAGCACTGGCTTGAAATTCCGGATGTAACCGCGGACGATCCTCAGGTCGTGCTTGTACCCCGGGCCGCGCGCGACCACGAGGCAGTGCCGGTCCCGGAACCGCGTCTCGAGTGGCGGGAAGTCGACGCCCTCCGCGAGCAACCGCCCCTCCTCGCGCAGGTAGTGCATCGTGTTGTCCGCGAACTTCGAGATCGCGTCCGCGAGACGCGCCTGCTGCTCGTCCAGCGCGTGCAGCAGCTCGAGCTCGGCGAGCACTCTGCCCGTCGCCAGACGGTCGCCGTTTCGGAAGACGGAGCCGCCGCGGACCGTCACCCACTCGCCCTCGGTCAGCTGCTCGAACAGCGGCGCACCGGGCGCATCTACGAGCCGCACGCCGCCCCGTAGCAGCGTCAACGGCCCGAGGTTCGGATACTGCCCGGTGGACGAAGGGGAGACGTTGACGACCACGCGAACTCCGGACTCGACAAGCTCCTCGGCCGAGACCCGATCGAGGTCGGCGTGGTCGATGATGGCGACGTCATCGGGCTTCAGCCGTCTGACGAGGTGCTTCGTCCGCCGGTCGAGCCGCGCCCGGCCGGTCAGCTCGACGACAGCCGGCGCCTGCTTCTTGCTGCGACGGATCAGTGGTCGTGTGGGCATCGCGTACCTATCTATCCGCTCACGCCGTCCGCAACCGCGGAGAGGAACTCCCGGCCGCCGAGCATACGCTCGATCTCCGCACGGCGCTCGTCGCCCGTCAGCTCGCGGATGCGCGTGTGCGTCGGATCGCCGGGCACCTTTTCCACGCTGAAGTGCCGCTCCGCGCGGCTGGCGATCTGCGGCAGATGCGTGATCGTCACGACCTGCGCCCGCTCGGCAAGCCGCACGAGCGTGTCGGCGACCGCGTGTGCCGTCTGGCCGCCGATGCCGGCGTCGATCTCGTCGAAGATCATCGTGGCGCCACCGCCGACAGCCGCGAGTGCAAGCGCGATCCGCGACAACTCCCCGCCGGAGGCAGTTTGCGCCACGGGTGCCAGCGGCAAGCCGGCGTTCGGCCGGATCAGGAATGTCACATCGTCGGCGCCGCTCGACGACGGCTCCTTGTCGGAGAGCTCTGCGACGAATTCGCCGTCGCCCATGCCGATCCCCTCCAGCTCACGCGCGACGGCCGTCGCAAATGGGCCGGCGGCGGCTTGGCGCTCGCGTTGCAGCGCCTCCACGAGCTCGTCGACGTGCCGCTGCGCCTCGGCCAGCGCCTCGGCAGCGGCGACTACCGGATCCGTGCCGTCGGCGAGCGCGGCCAACTCGACCCGGGCAGCCGACGCTCGCTCGACGAGGTCTGCCGTGGTTGCTGCGCGGTGACGGCGCCTGAGGTCTGCGAGGTGCTCGAGCTCAGCCTCCACCTGCTCGAGGCGACCGGGATCGGCCTCGAGCGATGCCAGGTACGCGCGGACAGCGGATGCGGCATCGCCAAGCCGCACGCCGACGTCGCGCACGTCACCCGCCACCTCATCGAGCTCTCCGACGATGCCGGCCACTCCTTCCAGCGCGACCACTGCCTGCGCGGAGAGCTCCACGGCTCCCGCACCGTCGTCCGGTGCGAGCGCCGCCACAGCGGCGGCGGCGGCCCCGGCCAACTCGGTCGTGTGGCGCAGCCGCTCCCGCTCACCCCGCAGCTCCTCCTCACGCTCTACCGACACGC
Source organism: uncultured Actinomycetes bacterium (assembly GCA_963711315.1). Classification (GTDB taxonomy): domain Bacteria; phylum Actinomycetota; class Thermoleophilia; order Gaiellales; family Gaiellaceae; genus PALSA-612. Next base: position 577,557 of record CAVQDQ010000002.1, on the reverse strand, counting down.
CTTCGGCGTCCTCGACGAGCGCGCGCAGCTCGGCCAGCCGTTCCGACGCCGTCTCCGCTCCGCGGATGAGGTCGTCGTGCACGCGCGAGGCCGCCTGCAGCTCGCGCCAGGCCGACCGCAGCCGCGCTCGCCGCCGCACCTGTTCCTCCCCGCAGAAGGCGTCGAGGACGTCGAGCTGGTACGACGGTCGCGCGAGCCGACGCTGCTCGAATTGACCGGACATGGCCACGAGCCGCTCGGTGGCGGCCGCCACGTCCTCACGAGCAGCAGCCCGTCCCCAGGCATAGGCGCGCGTGCGGCCGTCGCCGAAGACGCGCCGCGAGATGACGAGGCCCTCCTCGTCCTCGGGGCGCAGCTCGAGCAGCGGCAGGACATCCTCTTCGTCGAGCGTCCCGGCAGGAGGCTGCAGCTCGGCCTCGACGTACGCATCCGTGCCCTCGGCGCCCACGAGCGCGGCATCGCCACGCGCACCGAGGAGCAGCCCGACAGCCTGCGCGAGGATCGTCTTCCCCGCTCCCGTCTCACCCGTGATCGCGTTGAGGCCCGGAGCCAGGTCGAGCTCGGCCTCGCGGATCAGGACGAGGTTCTCGATACGCAGCCTACGAAGCAAAGGTCTCCCGGTAGCGGTTGACGAACGTCGCCTCGGGCAGCACGGCGAGCAAGGCGCGGCGATCACCAAGCCTGACGGAGACGGTTGCGCCGGTGTCGAGACCGGTCAGCTCGTGCCCGTCGACAAGCACGGTCACGCCGACATCGAGCGTCTCGTTCCGCACGACGACCAGATGGTTGCGTGGGACGACCAGCGAGCGCGCGTGCAGCGAGTGAGGCGCGACGAACGTGACAGCCATCGCGTCGAGTCCCCAGACGAGCACTGGACCGCCGTTCGAGAGGTTGTACGCCGTGGAGCCGGTGGGCGTCGCGCAGATGACGCCGTCGCACGCCACCTTGCCGAGAGCCTCTTCTCCGATCTGCCAGTCCAGCTCCACCATGCGGCCGAGGACGGCGCTCGCGACGACGACGTCGTTCACGGCGACGGCCTGCTTGCCGCCGGCCTCGACGTCGAGCGTTGCCAGCTCGAGCACGGCGTAGTCGCCGGCAAACACCCGCGCGAGACCGGCCTCGAGCTCCGGACCGTTCATCGACGTGAGGAAGCCGACGCGGCCGAAGTTCACGCCAAGGACTGGGACTCCGGTTGTCAAGTGCCGCTGAAGTGCCCGCAGCATCGTGCCGTCCCCACCCAGCACGACGACGAGATCGGGGTTCGCGGCGCCGTCCTCGACGATCTGCACGTTGCTCCCGGCTGCGAGCGACTCCAGTCGCGCGAGCGCGTCTTCGACCAGCTCGGGCTTGCCGTGCGAGACCACGGCGACACGACGTACAGGCTTAGCCGACGGCAGCTGCGATCCACTCATCGAGCTCATCCGGGAGGCCGGGTTGTTCGTCGTGGACGAGGTGGAGGAAGAACTCGCGATTTCCCTTCGGGCCGGGGAGGCCCGAGTCTACGACGCCGGTCACGCGGGCGTTCCAGCCGACGGCGGCGCCGACGATCTCGTGCAACACGCGGGAGTGCACGGCCGGGTCGCGAACGACGCCGCGCTTCACTTCGGCGCGGCCGGCCTCGAACTGGGGTTTCACCAGCACCAGCGCCTGCCAGCCGGGGGCGGCAACGACGAGCGCAGGCGGCAAGGCCGTTCGCAGTGAGATGAACGACGCGTCGCACGTGACGAGCTCCGGCGCGTACTCGAGCTCGCGGAGATTGCGGATGTTGACGCGCTCGAGCACGGTCACGCGATCGTCGGCGCGCAGGCGCTCGTGGAGCTGCCCATAGCCGACGTCGAGCGCGATCACGTGCGCTGCGCCGTGCTGGAGCAGGCAGTCGGTGAAGCCGCCCGTAGACGCGCCCACGTCGAGGCAGCGGAGCCCCTCCACCGAGACGGCGAGCGCTTCGAGCGCGTGCTCGAGCTTCTCGCCACCGCGGGAGACGTAGCGCGGCGGCGGCTCGACGAGCAGCTCGACGTGCTCGTCGACCTGCTCGCCCGCCTTTACATGACCGGGGACACGCCCCGCGAGCACGAGCGCCTGCGCCTGGGCGCGCGACTCGGCGAGACCGCGCTCCACGAGCAGGACGTCGAGCCGCTTCTTCACGACGGAAGGGTAATCCGCGTCCTCGAGGCGGCAAAGCCGTCCGGAGCGGGCAGGGCCACCAAAGACGCGGTGTTAGCGGCGTATTAGCGGCGCCGCGAAGACTGCTGCCAACACGAGAAGGAGCCTGAATGTCTCGCATCGCACTCTCAGCCGTGGCTACCGTCCTCGTCCTTGCGACCGGGGCTCTTGCCGGTGCTACGACTGCAAAGAACGGACTGCTGGCCTTCACGTCGCTCGAGCAAGGCCTCCAGGTCTTCAGCATGACGGCCGCGGGCAGCGACGTCCGGCGCGTCTCTGCGAGCCCGGCCGTCGAGTTCGACGGCGTGCTCTCACCGGACCGGACGATGATCGCATTCGTCTCCGAGCGCGCCGGCTACGGAGACCTCTACGTCGCAAACCCGGACGGGACGGGTGCGAGGCGATTGACGAGCGGCCAGGCCTCAGAGGAGAACCCCGACTGGTCCCCGGACTCGCGGCGGATCGTCTTCGAGAGCTACCGAGACGATGCCGACGGCGACATCTTCGTCGTCAACGCCGACGGCTCTGGCCTGACGAAGCTGGCAGGTTCACCGGACGAGGATCTGAACCCCGCGTGGTCGCCCGACGGCAGCCGGATCGCATTCGACTCCGATCGAGACGGCGACCGCGAGATCTTCGTCATGGCGACCGACGGCACCGCCGTCGCGCAGCTGACAGCCACCCGGGCGGCGGACGACGACCGGTCGCCGGAATGGTCGCCCGACGGGACGAAGATCGTCTTCTCCTCCGATCGAGGTGCACAAAGCGACGAGGAGGTCTGGATCATGAGCGCCGACGGCACAGCACCCGTTCGGTTGACGAACAACAGCGACGAGGACTGGTCGCCCGATTGGTCGCCTGACGGCACGCTGATCGCGTTTACCTCCGACCGCGACGACGACGGCGAGGGCGACATCTATGTCATGGACACCACCGGCGGAGGTCAGACCAATGTCTCACGGCAGAAAGGCGAGGACTATGGCGGAACCTGGGGCGTAGACGGCCGCCTCTACTTCACGTCCGACAGGAACGCAGATTTCGCGCTGGGAGTCGCAGCCGCCGACGGCACTGCGGCTCGAACGATTGCCCCGAGCGCCGCGGTCGACGACCTCCCGGCGTGGGCGCCCGATGGAACGCGGGTAGCGTTCACGTCAGGTCGCGAAGGCGCCGAAGAGATCTACGTCTCCTCGGCGACAGGCGGCCGCGTGTCGAGGCTCACGAACAACTACGTGGGCGACTTCGATCCGACGTGGTCGCGCAACGGCCGGCGCATCGCCTTCGTTCGCGAGCCCGACGACGACCACTCCGAGCTATGGGTCACGGACGCCGACGGAGCTAACCCGCGGCGTCTCATCCGGGCCGACAGTCTCCAGTACCCGGAATGGTCGCCGAACGGGCGCTGGATCGCCGTGAGGCTCGACGCGGTCATCGCCGTCGTTCCGTCGAGCGGCGGCCATCCCCGCCTCGTCGCCTGGGCAGGCAGCAACCGCTACCCCACCTGGTCCCCCGACGGCACGCAGCTCGCATTCACGTCGTCTCGCAACGACGACGGCACCGAGATCTACATCGTCCCGCTCAAAGGCGGGCCTACCCGCCGCGTGACGGACAACGAGGTCAGCGAGTCGTGGCTCGACTGGTCTCCCGACGGCCGCTGGATCGCATTTGCTCGGGAGTCATCGATCTACCTCGTCCGGCCGGATGGCACCGGCGAGCGCCGCGTGCCACTGGCGACCCCTGTGACAGAGCCGGCCTGGCAGCCGTTGCCGTAGGGCCCCTACGGCGTCCACGAGCCGGGGGCGTCAGGCGCCTCGGCCACCGACGTCCAGAAGGTCAGGGCGGCCGTGTAGACGCCGCGGCCGAGCCGCAACGGGCCGAGGCGTGGCCCACGGACGGCGTCGTCGGCAAGCCTCGCCTCCGTCTCGTCGAGCGCTGCGAGCCGCGCCTCGTAGACGCGGACCTGGGCGCGCGCGAGCTCGGCTGTCGCAACCGGGTCGACCAGCTCGGCGAAGAGGAGGTGCAGCTGGCTGGGATCGCGGATCGCCATCGTCTCGCTCGTCGGCTCCGAAAGCCAGGCGTTGAGCGCCGAGCGTCCTTCGTCCGTCAGCGAGAACACTCGTCGGCGGCGGCCGCCCGGCTCCTGCTCGGCCGTCAGCAGCCCCAGGCGCTCGAGCTCCGCCGTCACGCGATACGGGGTCACGTGCGGAACGGGCCAGAACTCGTCCGCGATGCGCGACAGGGCGCGCTTGACCTCGTAAGCCGTCGACGGCCCCCGCAGCGCGATCAGCCCGAGCACGGCAGACGCAGAGTCGTCGAGTCGTGAGCGTGGTTGCAATATCATAGTATCCATGATACCGTCGCAGAGATAGTATCTGAAGGAGGAGGGGAGTCATGGAGATTCGGCGCGTGTTCGGGCCGGCGATGGCCTCGTTGCTCGCGGTGGCCGTGGTGCTTGCGCTTCCAGGCCCGCGGCAGGCCTAGGCCAGAAGGGACCGCAGAGCTACTACCTCGCCCTGGGCGACTCGATCGCGTACGGAATCCAACCGGGCAAAGGCGGTCAGCCGACGTTCGACACGGGTTACGTCGACCCCTTCGCTGCCCGTCTGCGCAAGCTGTCTCCGAAGATCAAGGTCGTCAACTACGGATGTCCCGGCGAGTCCAGCGTGACGTTCACCCGGGTGGCTGCCCCTGCGCTTCGCGAAGGACAGAAGCCTCATGATCCGTTTCGCGGCGCACAGCAGAAGGCGGCGCTGTCGTTCCTGCGGTCTCACCCAGGGCAGGTCAGCCCGATAACGCTGACGCTGTGGGGCAACGATCTGGCGCCGCTGTCGGCCAGGGGCAAGCACGCGCAGAAAGCGATCGCGTCGTTCGCTTCGCGCCTCGACTCGATCCTCGGGCAGCTGCGGTCAGCCGCACCGACCGCTGAGATCATCGTGACCGGAGCCTGGAACCTGGAGGCCGATAAGTTCAAGAAGACCGAGCCGCTCTACCGCTCGCTCGACGCAGCCATCGCACGAACCGCGGCCGCTTCGCGAGCGCGGGTCGCAAAGGTGTACGCGGTCTTCACGCCGCCCGGGAATGTCCGCCGGGTCTGCGTGCTCACGTACATCTGCGCGATGGGCGATCCGCATCCGAACGACGCCGGGTACCGGGCAATGGCGAACGCCTTCTTCGCGGCTTCCGGCTACGGGCGATAGCCCCAGCCGCAGGGCGCCTACCTGGTGCGCACGGCGAGGTCGGTGACGATCTCGCCGAGCACCGACGTGTCGGCGTCGATGTCTGCCAGGCGTTGGTGCGCCCGATCGGCGGCCTCGGCGGCGAGGCTCCTGGCGCCCTCCGCGCCGTGGAGGAGGAAGTAGCCGTCCTCGTCGAGCACGTCGTCGACGATCTGGAACAGGAGCCCTAGCTCTTCGCCGAATTCGCGCCATGGCAGCTGCTCGGACACGGGTACCTCGGCCGCCCACAGCGCACAGCCGACTGATGCAGCGAAAAGTCGCCCGGTCTTCAGCCGGTGCAGCACGGCGAGGTCGTGCACCTCTCCATGGATGTCGAGGTGCTGCCCTCCGATCATGCCGAGCGTCGCCTCGGCCAGCTCGCGGACCACGTTCGCGGTCGGGTACGCGGCCGCCTGGCGGAACGCCTCGGCCAGCAGCGCGTCGCCCGCGAGAATGGCGTCGGCTTCGCCGAAGCGGGCCCACGTGCTGGGGCGACCGCGCCGCACCTCGTCGTTGTCCAGAGCCGGCAGGTCGTCGTGGACGAGCGAGAACGAGTGGATGAGCTCGAGTGCAGCGGCTGCGGCGAGCACGCGCTCGACGTCGACGCCGGCTGCTTCTCCCGTGGCCAGGCAGATCACCGGCCGCACGCGCTTTCCACCGGCCTCGAACCCGTAGCGGACGGGCCCGGCCAGGTCGCCGAGCTCGGGGACGAGCTGCAGGCCGGCGAGGTACTGCTCGACGAGCTCGCGGAGCTGGTCGGGCGTCTTCACTGATCCAGCTCGTGCTTGGCGCGCTCGATCTCCACGTGTGCCTCCCGCGCGAGGCGCGCGATCTCGTCCAGGAGCTCGAGCGCCGTGTCCGGCTCCTCGGTCTGCTCCAACGTCGCGCGAGCGGCCTCGAGCTGGGCGAGCAGCTGCTCCGCGTGCGCGAGAGGGTCGGCCGCGCTCACGACGTCACCTGCTCACGCGCGACGCGGGCGAGCACGCCGTTGACGAGCTTGCCCGCTTCGTCCGAGGCGTAGCGCTTCGCGAGATTCACGGCTTCGGAGATCGCCACTTCGACCGGGACCGTACCGTGCACGAGCTCGTAGATCCCGATGCGAATGATGTTCCGCTCGAGCACGCCCAGGCGGTCGGCCCTCCACTCGTCGGAGGCCGCGTCGATGATGCGGTCGAGCTCGGGCGCCTCGCCCGCCACAGCGTCGGCCAGCTCGCGGCTGAACGGGTCGATGTCACCCTCGTACAGCGCGGTCAGCGGCTGGCCGGTGAGGTCCCACTGGTAGAGCAGGAACAGCGCAGTGCGACGAGCTGCGCGACGGCCCGGCATCAGCCTTCACCCTCCGTGTGAACGCCCTCGATCGTGACGTCTACGCCGGCCGGCGGCACCTCGAGCGCCTGCTGTAGCGCCTCGGCGATTCGCTGCTGGACGAGCACGCCGAGCTCGGGCAGCACAGCCCGGCGTGGCGCGGTCACCGACACCGACACGGTCGTGGCACCGTCCTCCCCCAGCGAGACGTCCAACGTCCGGCCGACCCTCACTGCGCCGGCGCCTTCGGCCGCCTCGTGCACGAGCTGGGACAGCGCCTTCGGCTCGAGCGCAATGCCGCCGAGGGTCGTGCGGGCGACTTCGATCACGACGACCTCAGTGCGAGCAGCGAATCTGCGGCCTCGTCCAGGAACGAGGTCGAGTACGAGCCGGTCACGAAAGCCTCCGAGCTCATGATGTCGAGCGCGAGCTCCCGCGTCGTGCGCACGCCCTCGATCTCGAGCTCCCCCAGCGCGAGCCGGCAGCGTGCGATGGCATTGGCGCGGTCGTTGCCCCAGACGATGAGCTTGGCCAACAGGGAGTCGTAGTGCGGTGGCACCTCCGTTCCGTCCTCGAGGTGCGTGTCCACTCGGTCGAAAGGCCCCAGCGGCGGACGGAAGCGGGTCACGCGGCCAGGCGACGGAGCGAAGTCCGCGGCGGGATCCTCGGCATTCAGCCGCACCTCGATCGCATGGCCGCCCCGCGGCGCACGTCCGGTCATGGCCAGCGACTCGCCGGCGGCGATGCGCAGCTGCTCGCGTACGAGATCGATGCCCGTGACGAGCTCCGAGACGGGATGCTCGACCTGGAGCCGGGCGTTCAGCTCGATGAAGTGAAACCGTCCGTCGGGACCGACCAGAAACTCGAAGGTACCGGCGTTGATGTACCCGACCGCTCGGCACGCGCGCGCGGCGGCCTCCTCCATCTCCTCGCGGCGCTCGGGCGTCAGCGCTGGAGAGGGCGACTCCTCGACGAGCTTCTGGTGGCGTCGCTGGATGGAGCACTCGCGCTCGCCCAGCGTCAGCACGTTGCCTTCGGCATCGGCGAGCACCTGCACCTCTACGTGACGCGCCGGGACGAGCGCCTTCTCGACGTACACGCGTCCGTCCCCGAATGAGGCCAACGCCTCTATGGACGCGGTCTGGAACGTTTCCTCCAGCTCGGCCGGCGAGGTCACGAGCCGCATGCCCTTGCCGCCGCCGCCGGCAGCCGCCTTGAGCAGCACCGGGTAGCCGAACGCATCGGCAGCGGCGCGTGCGTCCGCCGCGGCGGCGACGCCTTCCGTCCCCGGAACGACGGGCACGCCGGCAGCCGCCATCGCCAACTTCGCCCGCACCTTGTCCCCCATCTCCTCCATGACCTCCGCGCCCGGCCCGATGAACACGAGGTCGTTGTCTGCGCATGCCAGCACGAACGCCGGGTTCTCGGCGAGGAAGCCGTAGCCGGGATGGATCGCCTCGCACCCCGTCGTCTCGGCAGCCGCGATGACGGACGGGATGGACAGGTAGCTCTCGGCGGCCGGAGGCGGGCCGATGCAGACAGCCTGGTCGGCGAGCCGCGTGTGCAGCGCCCCGCGGTCGGCTGTGGAGTAGACGGCGACGGCCTCGATCCCCAGCTCGTGCAGCGTGCGGATCACCCGCACGGCGATCTCCCCGCGATTGGCGATGAGCACGCGCGTGAACATCGGCCGGCCTTACAGAACCGGCGGGCGGCCGTCGGCGAGCTCGAGCTCGAACAGGAGCTGGCCGTACTCGACCGGCTGGGCGTTCTCGGCATGGATCGCCCGGACGATGCCGGCCTGCTCGACCTTGACCTCGTTCATGAGCTTCATCGCCTCGAGGATGCAGAGCGTCTGGCCGGGCACGACAACGTCGCCGACGCCGACGAAGGGGTTCGCGCCCGGCTCGGGAGCCCGGTAGAAGGTGCCCACCATCGGCGCCTCGACGCGCAGCAGGCCGGGCGCGAAGGGCGCCTCCAGCACCGGCTCGAGCTCCTCGCTCTCGGGGAAAGCTGCGGGCGCGGAGGGCGATGCAGGGCTCTCGTCGTTCCGGCGGACGGTCACGCGCATGCCGGCGTCCTCGAGCGTCACCTCTTGCACTCCCGACTCCTGGACGATGCGGACGATCTCCCGAATGCGCTCCGAGCGCGTCGGCTCCTGGCCAGTCGTCTCGTCGTCGTCGCGCTGGCCCCGGCCGCGGATCGTGCGCAGCAGTGGCTCGGCCTCCTCACCGAACAGGGCGAGCAGGCAGAGCTCCTCGTCGCTCGTCGCGAGGCCCTCGCCTACCTCCCTCGCCGAGGCGACGTCGACCGGTTGCTCCTCGGGCGGCTCGCCGCCGATCAGGCCCACGGCACGCTCGACCGTCGGGTCGATCGCGGCCGGCGGTGAGCCGAAGCGGCCCGCGATGAGGGCCTTCAACTCGTCGACGACCGTCTGGTAGCGCTCTGCCGACAGGACGTGCACGAGCGCCTGCGAGCCGAGGATCTGACCGATCGGCGAGGCGAGCGGCGGCGAGCCGACCTCTGCGCGAATCCGTGCCAACTCTTCGAGCACCTCGTCGATGCGGTCGCCCGCCGCGTTCGCTCGCAGATGGACGTCCAGCGCCGCGACGAGGCCCGGCGGCAGGCGGTGCTGCGCGGCGAGCGTCGAGACCCGCGGCGCCGTCGGCGTCACCGGCTCGTCGCCGATGAACTCGTCCACGAGATCCGAGGCCTCCCAGACGCGGGAGGCGTCCACGCCCGTGTCGAGCCCGAGGCCGGCGAGCGCCGTCGCGGCGGACTCGGCGGAGACGCGGTGCAGCATGAGCGCGAGCGGATAGACCGCGCAGGCGATGAGATCCGCGCCGGCGCGCGCCGCCTCGAGCGTCGCAGCCAGCGCCACGCCGCCGGCTCCCTGGCAATAGAAGCCGACCGGGAGGCCGCCCGATGCTTCGCGCACTTCGCCGACGAGGTTGGCGGCCCGCTGCGGGCTCAGCGAGCCAGATGGGTCGTGGATGAGCACGCGCGAAGCGCCGAGCTCCGGCAGCCGCTTCGCCTGTTCTGCGAGCAGGTCGGTGTCCTCGTAACGGCTCGGGCTGTGCACGAGACCCGCGTCGAACTCCCGCCCAGCGGCGGTGATCGCCGACGCGGCCTCGCGGAGGTTCGAGACGTCGTTGAGCGGATCGTGGAGGCGGAAGACGTCGATGCCGCTCTCTGCCGCGCAGGCGACGAAGCGCTGCGCCAGATCGACGCTGACCGGCCGTGAGCCCACGAGAAAGCGTCCACGCAGCGCCATGGCGAGAGGGGTCTTCGTACGCGACCGGATGGCGCGAATTCGCTCCCACGGACTCTCCACGCCTCGCCGCACAGCGGAGTCGAAGCAGCCGCCGCCGGAGATCTCGAGGTACGCGAAGCCGGCGGTGTCGAGGACCTCTGCGAGGCGGAGCTGCTCGGCAGTCGGCAGCGAGCCCGCCAGCGGCTCCTGACCGAGCAGGCGAAGAGTCGTGTCGGCGAGTCTCGGCACGCCCGGACCTTAGCGCCGCAGAATGGAGGCGTGCGATCCCTCGACTACTTCCTGCCGACGTTCGAGTTTTCCGAGCAGCACGACGTGGTGATCGATGCTCGTCGCGAGCCAGTGGACCGCGCGCTGCGCGAGGTATCGGTTGACGAGATCCGCGGCATCCGCATCCTGTACCTGCTGCGAGGGCTTGGGCGCGGGAGCCACGACACGAAGCGGCCGTTTCTCGGACTGGCGGGTATCGGAGCGATCGAGCTCGAGAACGAGCCGGGCATGGGCGTCGTCCTCGGCCTGACGGGGCAGTTCTGGCGCCTGCGAGGCGGGCGAGACCCGGGTCGGCCACGCACGGCCGAGGAGTTCCTCGCCTACGACCGTCCCGACGTCTGCAAGGCGGTGATCGACTTCCGCATCGCCGAGCTCGGCGGCGGACGCTGCCGGGTTTCGACCGAGACCCGCGTGCACGTCGAGGACGCGACCGCGCGACGTGCTTTCCGGCGGTACTGGCTCGTGATCAAGCCGTTCAGTGGCCTGACGCGGATTCTGTTCCTCCGCGCCGTTCGGCGTCAGGCTCGGGAGATGTAACGGCCCTCGCGAGGGTCGACCTTGATGCGGTCGCCCGCGTTCACGAACAGCGGCACCTGCACGACGGCGCCCGTCTCCAGCGTCGCCGGCTTCGTGACGTTGGACACGGTGTCCCCGCGCACTCCCGGCTCGGTCTGCGAGACGGTCAGCTCCACGGACGAGGGCAGCTGGATGCCTGAGGGCTTGCCGTCCACCGTCAGCATCTGCACGGAGCTGGAGGGCTCCACGAACGCGAGCTCTTCCTCGAGGTCGGTTCGAGGCAGGTGGATCTGCTCGTACGTCTCCTCGTCCATGAAGATCACCTCAGAGCCGGCGTCGTAGAGGTACTGGACGCTCTTCACCTCTGTGTGGATGCGGGTGAACTTCTCGCCCGCACGGAACGTCTTGTCCACGACGGCGCCCGAGCCGAGGTTCTTGAGCTTCGTGCGCACGAAGGCGCCACCCTTGCCCGGCTTGACGTGCTGGAACTCGACGATGCGCCAGACATCGCCGTCCACCTCGAGGTGCATGCCGTTTCGGAACTGGTTCGTAGAGACGACTTCGGCCACGGCGGGTCAGTGTAGTCAGCCGACGGTTACGAGCTCCTTGGTGAACGGCGTCAGAACCTCCGGGCCCTCGTCGGCGACGATCACGAGGTCCTCGATACGGACACCGCCCAGGCCGGGTAGGTAAACGCCAGGTTCGACGGTTACGACGTTGCCGGCTGCGAGCACTTCGTCGCCGAGCTCGGGATTCAGCCACGGCGCCTCGTGCACCTCCAGGCCGACTCCGTGACCGAGGCCGTGGCCGAAGCGTTCGCCGAGGCCCGCCTCCTCGATGATCGAGCGGGCGACGTGGTCGACCGCCTTGCCCTCGGCACCCGGCACGACGGCATCGAGCGACGCGAGCTGCGCGCGGAGCACGACTGCGTAGGCCTCTGCGAGCTCGGTGGGCAGCGACCCGGTCGCAAAGGTGCGCGTGCAGTCGGAGCAGTAGCCGTTGACGCGGCAGCCTGCGTCGACGACGACCGTCTCCCCCACCTCGATGCGGCGGTCGCCGGGGAGTGCGTGCGGGGACGCGCCCGTTGGCCCGGAGCCCACGGCGGTCGAGAAGGCCGAGTCGTCGGCGCCTCCGTCGTGGAGCAACTCGGCCATGCGCCAGACGATGTCGCGCTCGGTGCGGCCGACGAACGGCTCGTCGGCGAGCCGAGCGAAGGCCTCGTTGAGGATCGCCCCAGAGCGACGCACCGCCGCCAGCTCGGCGCTGTCCTTCACCTGCCGCAGCCGCTCGACAAGCCCGCGGCGAGGGACGAGCTCGAGGCCGCCTGCAGCCAGCGTCTCGTACCGGGCATGCGTGAGCCAATCCGTCTCGAAGCCGACCCGTCCCGACAGCCTTTCGGCGAGGTCGGCGTAGAGATTGCGGCGTGTCTCCACGGCCTCGACGTCGCGAATCGCCCCGGCGCGCTCCGCATAACGAAAGTCTGTGAAGAGCTGCACCACGCTGGGCTCGACCAGCATTGCGGCGTTCGAGCTGTCGAGCCCGCAGAGATAGCGAACGTTGACCGGGCTCGAGACGAGCAACGGCTCCTCGAGCGCGGCCTGCAGGCGTTCCAGCCGCTCCTTCATGCCAGGGTCTCCGCTAGGAACTGGAGCGCCTCGCGGTAGCCCTCCGGCCCCTTGCCGATCACCCGCTTCGCGGCAAGGTCCGAGATCACGGACACGCGGCGCCAGTCCTCACGCTCGTCGACGTTGGAGAGATGGACCTCGACCACAGGCACGTCGAGCAGCTCTACAGCGTCACGGATCGCGTAGCTGTAGTGGGTCCACGCAGCAGGATTGACGACAACACCCTCCACCTGCTCCCACAGCGCGTGGAGCCATTCGATGTACTGACCCTCGCTGTTCGTCTGGCGGCAGCGCACGGCCAGACCGAGCTCGTTCCCCCAGGCGTAGATTCGTGACTCGAGCTCGTTGATCGACAGCCCACCGTAGATCTCGGGATCACGTCGGCCGAGGACGTCGAGGTTGACGCCGTTCAGCACTTCCACCCGCACCCCTCGAATCTATGCGATGAGATCTGCAAGCGCGCGCCTGACTTCCCCCTCGGGCAGCTCGATGCCTGTGCGCGGCTTGCCGGGCGCTTCGAGCAGCACAAGCCGCACGCGGCCGCCGCGTGCCTTCTTGTCGCGTTCGAGTGCCGCCCATGCGAGCTCGGCGTCGACCGCCGCGCGAGCCGGCTGCAGCAGCTCCTCCACGTGGGCCGCCTCGTCGGGGAGCCCCGAGAGCCGAAGCGCCGCCACCAGGCCGAGCGCGACTGCCTCGCCGTGCGGGAGCTCGTACGACGACGCCGCCTCGAGCGCATGCGCGAACGTGTGGCCGAGGTTGAGTATCGCGCGCTCTCCTTCGTCCCGCGGGTCGCGCAGGCAGATCGTTGCCTTGAAGGCGGCGCAACGGCGAACGAGATCGGGCTCCGACAGGTCCCACAGCTCCTCGCCGGCGAGCAGACCGGTCTTCACGACCTCCGCCAGGCCGTTCCGGCGCTCCACCTCGGGCAGCGTCGCAAGCAGCTCGTGATCGAGGATCGTGCGCTCCGGCCAGTGGAACGCGCCGACGAGATTCTTCCCTTCCGGAAGATCGATGCCTGTCTTGCCGCCGACCGCCGCATCCACCTGTCCAACGAGCGTCGTCGGCACGGCGATCCAAGGAACGCCGCGGAGGTACCCAGCGGCCACGAAGCCCGCGACGTCGGTGGTCGTACCACCGCCGATCGCCACGAGCGTGCCTCCACGCTCGAGGCGTACTTCTCGCCACAACCTCGCGCACATGCCGAGCGTCTTCGTCTGCTCACCGGCCGGAATCGCGTGTAGCGGAGCATCGAGGAGCGGCGGGTGAAGCTCCCAGACGCGTTCGTCGACGACGACTTCGACCTGCTCGGGGACGAGGTCGCGCAAGCGCGCGTACGACCCCGCCTGGATGACGAGCCCCGCGGCTGCCAGCACGATGCCATCCGCGTCTTCCGCCCGCCCGTCGGCGGCCGCGTCGTACAGCGGCCGACGCTGCTCATAGAGGCGGTGGAACTGGCTCTCGCTCTCTGCCAGCGGCCGACGCTCGGAGCGACGCGCGCGCCGCCACGCCTCGTCGACGTCCACCTCCACGAGCACCGTGAACGCCTGCTCGCGCAGCTTCGCCGCCGTTTGCCTGGAGACCATCGCGCCGCCGCCGAGGGAGATCACTGCAGGCGGCGTCGAGTCGAGCGCCTCGCACGCAAGCTTCTCCTCGATGGCCCGGAACTCGACCTCGCCGCGCATCGCGAAGATCGTGGAGATCGACGCGGCTGTGTGTCGCTCGATCTCGGCGTCGAGGTCGACGAACGGTCGCGCGAGTCGCCGGGCGACCTCGAGGCCGAGCGTCGACTTGCCGGCGCCCATGAAGCCGATCAGCGCCAGATGGCGGTTCTCTATCGGGGCTGCCAGTCGATTCGCTCCAGGTAGGTCCGGTGAGCCGCCACGAAGTCGACGAGCGCGTCGCCGCCGTGCTTCTCGCGCGCGCAGCGGGCGATCTCGAACGCGACGGCTGCCTCGGCCACGACGGCCAGCGCCTCGATAGCGGCCGTGTCGGAGCGCTCGACAAGCGCCTCGGCAGGCTCGCCGCTGGCGAGATCCACGGTTCGCAGCGGTCGCATGAGGGTCGGGAGCGGCTTCATCGCTGCGCGAACGACGATCTCTTCGCCGTTGGAGACGCCCGCCTCGATGCCGCCGGCTCGGTTCGTGTCACGGTGGAGGCCTTGTTCGTCGCGAACGATCTCGTCGTGTGCCTGCGAGCCGCGGAGGCCGGCCAGCGCGAAGCCCTCGCCGATCTCGACGCCCTTGACCGCCTGGATGCCCATCAGCGCGCCGGCCAGCCGGGCGTCGAGCCGCTCGTCGCGCGTCGCGTAGGAGCCGAGCCCCGGCGGCACGCCCCGTCCGCGCACCTCGACGACGCCGCCGACGGTGTCCCGATCCGCCCGCGCTTCGTCGACGCGGCCTGCAAGCTGGTCGAGGTCGACAACCGTGCCGGCCACATCGATGCCGATCTCGCGCAGCAGAGCCTTGGCCACCGCGCCCGCCGCGACGGTGGCGGCCGTTTGCCGCGCGCTCGCCCGCTCGAGCGCGTCCCGCACGTCGTCCAGGCCGAACTTCATCGCGCCGGCGAGATCGGCGTGGCCCGGGCGTGGCGTCGTCACGGGCGTCGTGCCCTTCCCCGACGGCTTGCCCTCAGGTGGCCATGGACTCATGCTCCAGCCCCAGTTGGCGTGGTCGCGGTTGCGGACGACCAGCGCGAGCGGCGTGCCGAGCGTGCGCCCGTGACGTAGGCCGGCGAGCACCTCCACCTCGTCGGTCTCGATCTGCTGGCGCGGACTGCGTCCGTAACCCTGCTGGCGGCGGCGGAGATCTGCATTGACGACCTCCTGGTCGAGCACGAGCCCCGCCGGCAACCCGGTGACGATGGCCACGAGCGCGGGACCGTGCGATTCACCCGCCGTGACGACGCTCAGGTTGCTCACGCTGCGGAGCGTACTGCTCGGCGCATGACGTCGACCGGCGCCGGAATCCCGGTCCAGAGCTCGAACGAAGCGGCGCCCTGTGCCACGAGGACATCGAGCCCCGTGACGACGCGAGCACCTGCGGCGGCAGCTGCGCCTGCGGTTGCCGTCTCCGGGTACGGCAAGTCGATCAACGTCTGGCCCGGGCCGACCTCGACGAGCACCTCGTCCCGCTCGGACGTGGCGTTGACGACAAGGTCGGCGTCGCGTACCTCGGGCGGCCACGAGCCGCGGCGGGAAAACTGCGTCGCGTTCGGAAGCGCATGAAGAAAGGCCGCCGCCGAGCCACCGTCGCCGATGATCGCCGGCCGTTCGGCGGGCAGCCCGTCGAGGACCGCAGCGTCCGTCGAGTAGCCCTCGATGTGCCCGTCACGGACGATCAGTGTGTTGACGGATGGCAGATCCGTCTCACATAGCTCGCGCACCGCGAGCTTGTGCGGCGTCGTGACGTTGGCGCCGCCGAACCCGACCTCGGCCAGGCCGGCCACCGCCTCCTCGACGTGGCCCTCGCGAACCGGCACGAGCGCGTACGACCAGTCGAGGCCGCATTCTGCAAACGCGGCGTTCTGCATCCGCGGCGACAGCGAGGCCGTCAGCGGATAGCCCAGCAGTCCAATCAGCACTGAAGCCCTTTGCGCGTGTAGGCGTCGAACTCGGCCGCGCTGGCCGTGAAGAAGTGGCTGCGGCAGTCCGGCTTACGCACGAAGTAGATGTAATTGACCTTGGCCGGATGCGCCGCGGCCTGCATCGACGCCAGCCCGGGGTTCGCGATCGGCGTCGGCGGCAGGCCCATGCGGATACGCGTGTTGTACGGAGAGTCCGAGGCGAGCTGGGCCTTCGTGATCGGCTCGGTCGGCGGAATGTCGAGGCCGTAGCGCAACGTCGCGTCGATCTGGAGCGGCATCCTGGCTCGCAGTCGGTTGTAGACGACCGCGGCGACGAGCTTCCTCTCGCGCGGCACGACCACCTCGCGCTCGATCATCGAGGCGATGATGAGGACGTCGTAGGGCGTGAGGTTCTTCGACTTCGCGTAGCGCATGTCCACGCGCCGCCATGCTTGCCGGAACGCGCTCAGCTGCCGGCGGACGAAGCGTCGCGCTCCCTCGTTGGAGAAGAACGCGTACGTCGCCGGGAAGAGGAAGCCCTCGATCAGCTCGTGCGCGTCCTTGCGAAACTGCACGGGGATCGGCGACGCGGCCGTTGCCGCAGCGTACGCGGCCGGCGTCATCCGCATCGTCACTTGCCGCTTCGCGCGCGCGATCTCCCGTACGGCGGCAACGCGCTCGATCATCTGTGCCCGCGTGAAGCCCTCCGGGAACACGATCCGCAGCACCTTCGGCGCCGGCATGGCGGCAGCCGGCGGCGCCGGCTCGCTCCCGCAGGCGACCAGAGACACCGCCGCCAGCGCGGCGGCGCCGACCCGCGCTCTCACGACTCCCGGCTCCAGTCGAGGTAGTCGGACAGCAGGTGCGCGGCCGCACGCGCGTCGTCACCGTCGGCGAGCACCGACGTGAACCGCTCGTCGAAGAGCTCCACCGGCACCTCGAGCCGCGCCCGCAGCGTGGCCACGAAGCTGCTCCGTCTCCTGCGCCTGCTCGCCGCGCTCCCCCTTCAACGTCAGCGGCAACCCGACGACGACCCTCTCCGCCTCCTCCTCGGCGACGATGGCGGCCAAGCGCTCCAGGCCGCTCTGGCTGGCTGCCTGCTCGACGACCCCCAGCGGGCGCGCCAGCTCGCCGGTCGGGTCGGAGACGGCGACGCCGGTGCGCGCGCTTCCGTAGTCGAGTGCCAGCACCTTCACTTCAAGACGTCAACGCGCCGACGACGAGCCGCTCCGCCTCGGCCAGTGCGTCGGAAAGCTTCTCGGGATCCGTGCCTCCGGCGCGGGCCATCGTCGGGCGGCCGCCGCCGCCGCCGCCGACCACGGCCGCTGCCGCTTTCGCCACGTCGGATGCGCTCACCCTGTCCGCGACGGTCTGGTCGAAGTTGACGACCAGATGAACCCGACCGTCCTCGACGGAGCCGAGCACGACAGCCGCCGGCGTGTTTCGCTGCTTGAAGCGGTCGGAGAGGTCGAGCAATGCATCGGCATCGAGCCCCTCCACGCGTTGGGCGATGACGTTGACGCCCTCGACCGCTCTTCACGTCGGCATCGACCTCGGCGACCGCGGTCGACGCGGCCTTGGGCTTCTCCTTCCGCACGCGCTCGAGCTCGCCACGCAGGTCGTCCAGCTCCTGCGAGCGGCTTTGAGCAGAGCGTACGCCTCACCGGACGTGACGGCCTCGATCCGGCGCACGCCCGAGGCGACCGAGCCCTCGGAGAGGATGACGAACGGGCCGATCTCGGCCGTCTTCGCGACGTGCGTGCCGCCGCAGAGCTCCAGCGAGTAGCCGGGGATCTCGATCACGCGGACGTCGTCGCCGTACTTCTCGCCGAAGAGCATCGTCGCACCCATCTTCCGCGCCTCCTCGATCGGCACGACGTACGCGAGGACGGGCAGGTTCTCGAACACCCTCTCGTTCACGCGCCGCTCGACGGCGGCCCGCTCCTCGGGCGTCATCGCCTGCCCGTGGGTGAAGTCGAAGCGGAGCTTGTCCGGGCGGACAGCAGAGCCGGCCTGCCGCACGTGGTCGCCGAGCTCTTCCTGGAGCGCCTTGTGCAGGAGATGGGTGGCGGTGTGGTTCGCCATCGTCGGAAAGCGATGGCTCCACGGGACGACCGCGCGCACGCGGTCGCCGACGGCGAAGCCCTCGCCCTCGAAGAGCAGCGTCTGGTCCTCTCCGGCGCGCACCGCGGCGACGAGCTCGGCGCGCGCACCGGTCTCCTCGTGCTCGATGAAGCCGGCGTCCGAGACCTGGCCGCCGCCCTCGGCATAGAAGGGCGACTCGTGGAGCTTGGCGCGGAAGCGGCCGTCCTCGTCCGGCTCCAGCGCCGCGATCGCCGTGAGCACCTCGGTCTTCTCGTAGCCGACGAACTCGGTTCGCGCTCCCTCGATCGCGCGCACGCCTTGGACGGCGCCTCCGCGTGAGACCTCGCGATGCTCGCTGCATGAGCGCGCGGTAGCCGTCGACGTCCACCGGCTGGCCCCGCTCCTCTGCCAGCTCGACGGTGAGCTCGACGGGAAAGCCGTAGGTCGCCGCGAGCGTGAACGCGTCCTCGGCCGAGATCGCAGGCTGACCGGCGAGCTCCTCGAAGCGCTCCAGGCCCCGGGCGAGCGTCTCCGAGAAGCGCTCCTCCTCGGCCTTGATCTCGCGCTCGATCTTCGTCGGCCTCCTCGCCGCAGCTCGGGATAGGCGTCGCCCATCTGCTCGACGACGACCGCCGGCAGCCGCCACATGTCCTCGAGCCCGATGCGACGGGCCTGCAGCACGGCGCGCCGGATGATGCGGCGCAGAACGTAGCCGCGCCCCTCGTTCGAGGGCGTGACGCCGTCGGCCACGAGGAACGTCATGCCGCGACCGTGGTCGGCGAGGATGCGGTGCGCCTTCGTCGCGGCCGGCGAGTCCCCGTACGCCACGCCGGACTCGGCGGCGATCCACTCCATGATCTGCTGGTACCCGTCGGTCTCGTAGACCGACATGACGTCCTGGAGGATCGCCGCGCCGCGCTCGAGCCCGAGGCCCGTGTCGATGTTCTCCTTCGGAAGGGGCGTCAGCGTGCCGTCGGGGTGCTGCTCGTAGCTCATGAAGACGAGGTTCCAGAACTCGAGGAACCGCGCGCAGCGCGGGCAGGCCGGCGCACAGTCGGGCTCGCCGCAGCCGTGCTCCTCACCCCAGTCGTAGTACATCTCGGAGTCCGGGCCGCACGGGCCCGGGCCGCCGACCGACCAGAAGTTCTCGGCGGTCGGCAGCGGCACGATCCGCTCGATCGGCATGCCCACGCGCTGCCAGAGCTCGATCGCCACTTCGTCGGGACCGAGCTTCAGCTGCGGATCGCCGGCATGCACGGTCACCCAGACGCGTTCCCAGTCGAGCCGCATGTGCTCCTGGACGAACTCCCGTGCGAACTCGATCGCGCCTTCCTTGAAGTACTGCCCGAACGAGAAGTTGCCGAGCATCTCGAAGAACGTCAGGTGGTGGCCGTCGAGGCCGACCTCGTCGATGTCCTGCGTCCGGAAGGACTTCTGCGAGGTCGTCAGCAGCGGCGCGGGCGGCGTCTCGAGGCCGAGGAAGTACGGCATCATCGGCTGCATGCCGGCGCTCGTGAGGAGCGTCGAGCGGTCGTCGGCACGCGGGATGAGCGAGGCCGAGGGCACGCGCTTGTGGCCCTTCGACTCGAAGAACGACTGGAATCCCTCGCGCAGCTCGGCGCTCGTCCGCATGGCCTCGATTGTAGGGCGGAGGCTAGCCGCGGTCGGCGGCGGCGACTTCGTCGGCCAGATCTCGTTCGCGCTTCTCGGCGGCGTCTCGCGCCGTCGCCATGGCGTCGCCGAAGTTGCGGCCGGACACAAGTGACGAGAAGCCGGTACGCACGCCTGCGATCAGCCCCGCGAGCTTCTGCACGGGGTACGTGACCGCGCTGGTGACCGTCCGCACGGTCTTGTCGGCGGCCTGGACGGCAGCCAGCGCGCTGTCAGTGGCCACGTCGACCTTGTCGAGCTCGCGGTTCACGCGGTCGAGCGTCTCGCCTCCCTTGTGGATCACGGGCAGGAGCTCTGCCTCGGTGTGCTCGATGGTCTTCGTGGTCTGGCCCAGCGTCTCGCCGAGCCGGAAGAGCGCGTAGAACAGCCCGACGCCGACGAGGCAGAGAAACGCCGCGAGTGCCAGCCACGCAAAGTCCGAAGCGGTGTAGTCGGCGAGGATCACGCCCTTGATGTTACGCGGTCGCTGACGTGATGACGCCCGCGCCGACGACCACGTCATCCTCGTAGAGAACGGCCGTCTGCCCGCGGGCCACGGCGTACGCAGGCTGCTCCAGATCGAGCCTGAAGCCGCGGGGTGTCGTCACGACCTGTGCCGGTACGGCCGGCGAGCGATAGCGGAGCTTCGCGTCGGCGTGCGTAACGGGGACATGGAGGCGCCCGCGTGCGACGACCGTGTCGGTGGCGAGAGCAGCTCGCGGCGCCACGACGACGGTATTCGTACGCGCCACAGTCTTCAGCGCGTACAGAGGCTCGCCGGCGGCGACGCCCAGCCCGCGGCGCTGCCCCGGCGTGAAGCGCCAGTGACCGTCGTGCCGGCCGACCTCGCGGCCTGCTGCGTCGACGATCGGACCGTCAGCGGAGCTGAGCCCGCGGCGCTCGAGAAAGGCGCGGTAGTCGTCCCCGCCCAGGAAGCACGCCTCCTGGCTCTCCGGCGCGCCTGCGGCTGCCAGCCCAGCCTTCGCCGCCTCCGCGCGCGTCTCCGTCTTCGTCTGGTCGCCGAGCGGGAACCAAACGCGCTCGAGTGCAGCCGGGTCGAGCCCGGCGAGCATGTACGACTGATCCTTCTCGGGATCCGTCGCCCGCGCCAGCAGCAGCCGTCCGCGATGCCGCCTCACGCGTGCGTAGTGGCCTGTGACCAGCCGCGAAGCGCCGGCGCGGCGCGCGAAGCGGAGCAGCTCGTCGAAACGGAACGCCCCATTGCAGCGGGTGCACGGATTCGGCGTGTCGCCCCGCTCGTACGCGCGGACGAACTGGTCGACGACCGTGCGGCGGAACTCTTCCCGGAGGTCGAGCGTCACGTGCGGAAGACCGAGGCCGTGGCACGTTCGCCGTGCCGCGCGGACAGCGTCGGGGGAGCAGCACGCGCGCTCCGTATGAGGCGCCTCGGGATCCACCCATAGCCTGAGCGTGACGCCGATGGCATCGCGTCCCGCGCGCAGCAGCGCAACCGCGCTGTCGACGCCGCCGCTCATCGCCACGGCCGCCCGCGACGCGACCGGAGCAGCACGGAAGGCGGGCCCGATCGCCGCCGCCAGCGCCTCGACGGCGAGCTCGTCCCCGTCGACGGAAGCAGCCTCGAGCAGGGTCAGACCGGTCAGGTCCTCGGAGAGCCCATCCGCGTCGGCATCGGCGATCCGCTCCCCCTGCACGCGGAGGCGCACGGCAGTCCAGCCGCCGTTGCGAGAGGCGTCGCCGAAGAGCTCGGTCATGCGCTGAGGCTAGCCGGACAGCACGCGGGCGCGGTGGGCCGCGGAGTACACGTCCTTGCGCACGATCTTGCCGTCCTCGAACGGAAAGACGTCCACGCCGTCCCACTCCAGGTGCTCTCCCGTCTCGGGACGCGTTGCGCTGGCCGTCCATTCCGACACGACAAGACCGTCGCGCGCGTAGAGGCGCCGCGAGTTGAACGTGAGGTCGGGCCAGTTCTGGAAGATCGTCGCGATGTGCTCGCGAACGGCGTCGCCTTCGGCGCGCTCACCGGCCGTGTGGTTCTCGAACACCATGCCCGGGGCATGGAGGGCGACGATGGCATCTACGTCGTGCGCATTCCACGCCTCGTTGTAGCGCGCGATCAGATCCTCGAGTGCGGCGGCCGAGTTGGCCTCGGTCATGGCGCAGGAATGAAAGAGGAAACGTGCCCCACCCTGCCGGCGATCACCCCTCCGTGCGAACCTGGACACGCCAGGTGGGTGCCTTGCGGGCTACCGGCAATGCCGGCGCCCGACGCGGGCTCCCTCGCTATTGGTGTTGGTTCCAATTGGTCGAGGTGACCTCGCGCAGGGTCGGGCACCCGCCCAGCCTAGCGGGGAAAGGCCCAGCGAACCTCGCGAATGCCCTCGAGGTCCAGACGCCTCGCAAGCCGCGGCGTCAGGTCGAGCTGGCGACCCTGGCCGACGGGGAAGCGGGCAACGACCTGCGTCAGCGCCTGGCGTCCGCCGTACTCGACGAATATCCTGGCGCCGCAGGGCAGCGTCGGATGGACGACGCCCTGCGTCCTCGGGAGCACGACCCAGTCGCAGCCGGACCGTCTCCCCGCGCGGGGAGCCGCGGGCGCTACGCCGGCCAGCACCGTCGTCCACCCGCCCCACGGGCCAACGGCAGGCTCAGGCAGCGCAGCTTGCGCCGAGTCACGGCCGGCCTGCGAGAGCGCCACGCCGAAGACCCCGGTGAGCAAGGCCGCTCCCGCCAGCGCCAGCAGCCGTTGGCGAGCACGGGAGTCACCGGTCGTCACTCGGTAGGACAGTGGTCGAGCCCTGCTCGTCGGGCACCGGGGCGAGGATCTCCTCGATGTCCCAGGACGTCTGCTCCTCCGGTGCCGCCTCGGCCTCCTTGAGCGGCAGGCTCCCGAGCTCCGACCTCGGTCCGCCATGCCAGCCACTCGACGACGGCAACGAGCAACCACCCCACCACCATCACGGCGATGATCCACGGCGTCCCCAGCTCTGCCAGCCCCACCGCGAGCGCAAGCAACCCGAGGAAGGCAACCTCCGCGGCGAAGCGAAGGCCGAAGCCACTCATGTTCGCGGCAGCTCGACTGTCCGGATGCCCAGTTCAGCCAACTGTCGGCTCCGGGATCGCCGTGGGTGCTCCGGTCAATGGATCGACCCGCTGGAGACCTTCGGGTAGGCGACGATCTCGCGCAGGTTCGGCTCGCCCGCGAACAGCGCGATCGAAGCGCTCGATGCCGAGCGCGAAGCCGCCGTGCGGCGGCGCACCCATCTGCAGCGCCTCGAGGAACCAGCCGAACTTTGCGTTCGCCTCGTCGTCCGACATCCCCATCGCACGAAAGACGGCCGCCTGGAGCTCTGGCCGATGGATCCGCAGCGAGCCGGAGCCGAGCTCCCAGCCGTTCCAGACGAGGTCATAGTGCTGGCTCAACGCCCGCGCGGGCTCGCTCTCGATCAGCTCCTCGTGGCCCTCGAGCGGGCCAGTGAAGGGGTGGTGGACAAACGTCCAGCGGCCCGTGTCCTCGTCGAGTTGAAAGAGCGGGAAGTCGAGGATCCAGTGGAACGCATCCTTCGTCTCGTCGATGAGGCCGAGCTCCCGTCCGAGATGGAGACGGAGCGCACCGAGCACGCGCTCCACAGTCGACTCTTCGTCCGCGGCGAAGAGCACGGTCGAGGACGGCGGCGCGCGGAGAGCATCGAGCTCGTTCTCCGACAGAAACTTCGCGATCGGTGAGCGCACCTCGCCGGCCTCGTCGTAGACGAGATACGCGAGCCCTTTCGCACCCCACTCCTTCGCGAACTCCTCGAGCTTCGCGAGCTCGCGCCCGCGAGAGCTGTTGTGGCACGACGAGGTGGCGGACGACCGGCGCATTCGCGAAAACGCCGAACTCGGAGCCGCGTGTCACGTCTGTCGCGTCCTGAATCTCGAGCCCGAAGCGCAGATCGGGCTTGTCGGACCCGTAGTGGAGCATCGCGTCTGCGTACGCAAGCCGGGGAACGGCCGCTCCGGTGGCTCACGATCGACCGCCTCGAAGCAGGCGACGACCACCCGTTCCAGCACCTCGAGCACGTCTTCACGGGATGGGAACGCGAGCTCGAGGTCGAGCTGGCGGAACTCGAACTGGCGGTCGGCGCGGAGATCCTCGTCCCGCCAACAGTCGCGATCTGGTAGTAGCGGTCGAAGCCGCCGACCATGAACAGCTGCTTGAACAGCTGAGGAGACTGGGCGAGGGCGAAGAACGTGCCCGGTTGCAGGCGGACGGGAACGAGGAAGTCGCGTGCGCCCTCCGGCGTGCCGAGCGTCAGCCCGGGAGTCCAGATGTCGATGAACCCCTGCTCTTCCATCGATCGCCGGATGGCGGCGACTATCGTGCGCGAGAGCCTGAGGTTCTTCTGCATGCGCTCGCGTCGCAGGTCGAGCCAGCGGTAGCGCAGGCGCAGCAACTCGTCGACGCCCTCCTCGTCGAGCTGGAACGGCAGCGGCGGCGACGTCGAGACGACGTCGAGCGTCTCCACGCGCAGCTCGACCTCCCCCGTGGCGAGATTCGGGTTCACGAGCTCCGGCGCGCGGGCGACGACCTCCCCCTCCGCGCGGAGCACGAACTCGTTGCGCACCCCGTGCGCGGACTCCGCCGCGTCCGGCGCGTGCTCCGGGTTGATCACGAGTTGACAGAGGCCCGTGTGGTCGCGCAGGTCGATGAAGACCAGGCCTCCGTGATCACGTCGGCGATGGGCCCAGCCGGCGAGCGTGATGCGCCGATCCACGTGCTCGGGCCTCACGTCGCCGCACATCATGTCGCGCCACTTCATGGTCGAAGGCCTTCGACCACAGCCGCGAGGTCCGTCCCTGCGTCGACGACCACCACCTCCTCGAGCGGCGAGCCGGTTTGCCTGCGTGAGCTGCCCCTTGCGCGAGCGGCCCGCGTAGTCGGCGTCGCAGGCGAGCCCGGCACGGCGTAACTCCATCATCGCGGCGAGCGTAGCCGCACGGTCGGCACCTTCCTCGAGCACGAAGAAGACGTCGATGCCGTGGTCCTCCACGTGTGCGTCGCCGAGCGAGAGCAGCAGCCGCTCGATGCCGGCGCCGAAGCCGATGCCCGGCGTGTGCTTGCCACCCAGAGCCTCGGCGAGGTAGTCGTACCGGCCGCCGCCGCAGATCGACGACTGGGCGCCGATAGCTTCGTCCACGAACTCGAACGTCGTCCGCGTGTAGTAGTCGAGGCCGCGGACGAGCGTCGGGGCGAGGCGGTAGGAGACGCCGAACGCGTCGAGATAGCCGCGTACCGCCTCGAAGTGTTCGTGGCAGGCGGCGCACAGCGCCTCACCGATCTTCGGCGCCTCGGCGAGCACCGCCGCAAGCGTCTCGTTCTTCGTGTCGAAGACCCTGAGCGGAGACGTTGCACGCTTCTGGCGCGCCTCGTCGTCGAGGTCGCCCTCGTGGTCATCGAGCCAGCTCTCCAGCCGCTCGAGGTAAGCCGGCCGGCACTCCCGGTCGCCGATCGAGTTGAGCTGCAGCTCGTAGCCGGTCACGCTCAGCCGCCCGAGCAGGTCGGCGTACAGCGCGATCAACTCGGCGTCGATCGCGGGATCGCCGGAGCCGATGGCTTCCACGGAGAGCTGCCAGTGCTCGCGGTAGCGACCACGCTGCGGCGCTGCGTAGCGCCACATCGACCCCACGGTGTAGACCTTCACCGGCTGCGGCTCGCGGTGCATGCCGTGCTCGAGGTAGGCGCGCACGATCGGCGCAGTGGCCTCGGGCCGGAGTGTCAGCGAGCGGCCGCCGCGATCCTCGAACGTGTACATCTCCTTCTGCACGACGTCCGACCCGGCGCCCGACGTGCGGGCGAAGACCTCCGTGTCCTCGAACGCAGGCGTATCGATCCGCCGGTAGCCGTACAGGCGGCAGACGTCCTCCGCCGCTCCGATCGCACGCCGCCAGGTCGGCTGTTCGGAGGGGAGGATGTCGTGCGTTCCGCGAGGAGCCTCAAACGCCATTACGCAGCTCCGCGAGGAAGGGGTTGCGGGCCAACTCGTCCCCCAACGTCGTCGGCGGGCCGTGGCCCGAGTAGACGACGGTCTCCGGCGGATAGCGGTCGACGAGCGCGCGGATGGACTCGAGCAGCGTCTCCCAGTCGGCACGCGGGAGGTCGGTACGGCCGACCGACCCGGCGAAGAGCACGTCGCCGGAAAAGAGCGCGCCGTCCGCGTGGTAGGCGAGGTGACCTGGGGAATGCCCGGGGACGTGCACGACCTCGAACGAGACGCCCGCAGCCTCGACCGTTTCCCCTCCGGCGAGAGTGTGCTCCGGCGTCCAGCCGCGAATGGCGACTCCGAGCTGCGTGTAGTAGTCGTTCGGCCGCTCGATCACATCGCGCTCGCCCTCGGGCGCGTACACGGGCGCTCCGGTCCCCTCCGCAAGATCGGCCACTCCGCCAAGGTGGTCCCAGTGCGTGTGGGTGACGAGGATCGCAACGCAGGTCGCCCCCATCTGCGCCAGCTCCAGGCGCAGCTCGGCGGCGTCGCCTCCCGGGTCGACGACGACGGCCTCGGTCGCGGCGCGGTCGGCGCGCACGACGTAGCCGTTCGTCCCGATCGGGCCCAGCTCGTAGCGGTCGACGGCGAGCGCCACTACTTGGACGAGGAGCCGCGGGCCTTCTCGGCTCTCTTCTGCGCCAACCGGAACATCAGCGAGTCCATGAAGTAGCTGAAGGGGATGAAGAAGACCATGAGCAGCGCAACGCTGAAGATGACGGATCCAGGGTTGGAGCCGTTTGGGCGCAGGAGATAGAGGATCACGAACATGACCGGCGTGAAGATCGCTGCGCGCCTCAGTGTTCGACGCCACGTCGGCGGCTCGACGGTCCTGCCGCGATCGGTCTTCACGGCTTTCTGAGCCGACGCCTTGCCGTTCTTGCGCGCCGGCTCGGGCTCTTCGACCTCGACCTCTTGGCCTTCGTCGTCGACGTAGACGTACTCGTACTCGTGGCGGCGCTCCTTCTCGCGGCGCCGTTTCTGCTTCTTCGTGGCCATCTTCCTAGCCTAGCGCGGTCCCGCCGACTATCACCTCGGACACGACGTCGCCTCCGAGGTGGTAGGCGAGATAGCGCCAGTCAGGCGCGCCGAGCAGGACGATGTCGGCATCGAAGCCCGGCGCAAGCCGCCCTTTGCTGTCGGCCCGGCCCAGGACGTGAGCCGCGTTGACCGTGCAGGCCGTCAGCGCTTGGGCGGGCGAAAGCCCGAGCTGCGTGCAGGCGAGCGAGCAGACGAGCGGCAGGCTCTCGCAGAACGCGCTCCCGGGGTTGAAGTCTGTGGCCAGCGCGACGGCCGCGCCCGCATCGACGAGAGCACGAGCGGGCGGCATCGGGCGGCCGAGGAAGAGCGCGCTCGCGGGTAGTAACACGCCGACCACGTCGCTCTCCGCCAGCGCGTGCGCCCCGTCAGGTCCGGTTGCCTCCAGGTGGTCGACCGACCGCGCGCCGAGCTCGATCGCGAGCGGAATGGCGCCGGCTTCGGTGAACTGGTCGCCGTGCAGCCGCAGCTCCAGCCCGTGGCCGCGCGCGGCATCGAGATAGCGCCGAGCCTGAACCGCATCGAACGCACCTCGCTCGAGAAAGACATCCGCCGACTCGGCAATGGTCGCCGCCTCGGGCAAGACGTCCGCGATCAGCCAGTCGACGTATTCGTCAGCCTGCTCGAACTCCGGAGGGACTGCGTGCGCGCCGAGGAATGTCGGGATGCCGCCGGCCGCTGCGATGGCATGCAATGACGCCAGCTCGGTGTCGTGGTCGAGCCCGTAGCCGGACTTGGCCTCGAACGTCGTCGTGCCGTGCTGCAGCATCCAGCCTCGATGGCGCGACACGGCTTCGCGCAACGCCTCCTCCCCCGCCGCGCGGGTGGCGGAAACGGTGGACAGGATGCCGCCGCCGGCCGCGTGCAGTTCCTCGTACGACGCGCCTGCCGCACGCAGCGCGAACTCCTCGACGCGGTCGCCGGCGAAGCACGCGTGCGTGTGGCAGTCGACGAGACCGGGGATCGCGCAGCGCCCGCGTGCATCGATCTCCTCGACCTCACCGTCGAGCGAGCCGAGGTCGCGCATACGCCCCACCTGCACGATCTGCGAGCCCTCGCTGAGGACATAGGCGCCTTCGAGAACCGTTAGCTCCCCCAGCAGCGCCCCGCGCAGAGGCGCGGTGTCGCCGGCCGGCGTCACGAGCTGCGCGATGTCGCGGACTAGCAGGCGGCTCACGCGCCGGGCAGCATCGGCAGGTCGATGTCGTGCTCGCGCGCGGCGGCGATCGCCTCCTCGTAGCCCGCGTCCACGTGCCGCATGACCCCCGTGCCGGGATCGGTCGTCAGCACTCGCTCCAACCGCTCGGCTGCATCCTCGGTGCCGTCCGCGACCACGACCATCCCTGCGTGGATCGCGTTGCCGATGCCGACGCCGCCGCCGTGATGAACGCTCACCCACGTCGCGCCCGCGGCGGTGTTGAGGAGGGCGTTGAGAATCGGCCAGTCGGCGATCGCGTCGGAGCCGTCGCGCATCGCCTCGGTCTCGCGGTACGGCGAGGCGACGGAACCTGCATCGAGGTGGTCGCGTCCGATGACGACCGGAGCCCGCACACGGCCGGATCGCACGAGCTCGTTGATCACAAGCCCGGCGCGAGCCCGATCGCCGTAGCCGAGCCAACAGATCCTGGCCGGAAGCCCCTGGAACGCCACCCGTCCAGGAGCCAGCTCGAGCCACCGCTGGAGCACCGCATCGTCTGGGAAGGTCGTCCGCATCGCGTCGTCGATCACGGAGATGTCCGCCTCATCTCCGGACAACGCTGCCCAGCGGAAAGGCCCTACGCCACGACAGAACAACTGCCGGATGTAGGCCGGGACAAAGCCCGGGTATGTGAAGGCATCCTCTACGCCGGCTTCACGGGCCTCACCTCGTAGGTTGTTGCCATAATCGAAAACATAGCTGCCCTGCCGGACGTACTCGAGCAGGCCGCGCACATGGGCAGCGATCGACTCGCGCGCCCGCCGCAGGTACTCGTCCGGATCGGACGCACGCAGCGCTGCCGCGTCTCCGACGTCGAGCCCTTGAGGCACGTACCCGGTGAGCGGATCGTGCGCGGCCGTCTGATCGGTCACGAGGTCGAAGTGCTCGCCGCGCCGCGCCAGCTCGGGTACGACATCGGCAGCGTTGCCGAGCAGGCCCACCGACAGCCCTCGGCCTTCGGCGGCAGCCGAGCGAACGAGAGCGATCGCCTCGTCGATCGACTCGGTGGCCTCGTCGAGGTAGCGCATCTGAAGCCGGCGCTCGATCCGCGACGGGTCCACCTCCACGCAGAGGATGGCGCCGTCGAGCAGGGATGCCGCGAGCGGCTGCGCGCCGCCCATGCCGCCGAGGCCGGCCGTCAACACCGTTCGCCCACGGAGGTTGTCCTGCCCGAAGTGCTGTTCCGCCGCCGCTGCGAACGTCTGGTAGGTCCCTTGGAGGATCCCCTGCGTGCCGATGTAGATCCAGCTGCCGGCCGTCATCTGCCCGAACATCGTCAGCCCGAGCGCCTCCAGCCTCCGGAACTCGTCCCATGTCGCCCAGTGCGGCACGAGCATCGCGTTCGAGATCAGGACGCGCGGCGCCTGCGCGTGCGTCCGGAAGACGCCGACGGGCTTGCCGCTCTGGACGAGCATCGTCTCGTCGTCGCCGAGCCGCAGCAGCGTGCGGACGAGCGCCTTCAGGCTCTCGTGATCGCGCGCGGCCTTCCCCGAACCGCCGTAGACGACGAGTGACTCGGGATGCTCCGCGACCTCGGGATCGAGGTTGTTGAGCAGCATCCGCAGCGGCGCCTCCGTCTGCCAGGAGCGTGCCGAGAGCTCCGTGCCGCGTGGTGCGCGAATGCGTCCCAGGTCGCCGCACAGCGCCTCGACCGTAGCCTCGATGGAATCGGCGACGGTCATGCGAGCGCTCCGATCTCGTCCGCCACTGCCGCGCCCAGCGATCCGTCGCGGATCGCAACCGCCACCGCCTCGATGTCGCCGGACAGCGAGCGGTCCTCCTCCAGCCGGGGAGAGAGCAAGCGAACAAGCTTCCGCGTGGCTGCGACGCCCGCACCCGGCGCCAGCGGTGCATGGAACTCCACGGCCTGCGCCCCGGCGAGCAACTCGATCGCGAGCACGCTCTCGGCATTCGCGAGCACCTGCCAGGCCTTCAGCCCCGCGGCGTTGCCCATCGACACGTGATCCTCCTGCCCAGCACTCGTGGGGATCGAGTCCACGCTCGCCGGGTGCGCGAGCACCTTGTTCTCGCTGACGAGCGCGGCAGACACGTACTGCGGAATCATGAACCCCGAGTTGAGGCCGCCGTCGACCGTGAGGAAGGCGGGCAGCCCCTCGGACAGTGTCGGATTGACCATGCGCTCGGTGCGGCGCTCTGAGATGGATGCCAGCTCCGCCACCGCCACCGCCAACGCGTCGAGCGCGAACGCGACCGGCTCGCCGTGGAAGTTCCCGTTGGAGACCAGGATGTCGTCGTCGACGAGCACGAGCGGGTTGTCGGTCGCGGAGTTCAATTCCGTCGAGACGACGTAGTCGACATAGTCGAGCAGGTCGCGAGCAGCGCCGTGCACCTGCGGAGCACAACGGAGCGAATAGGGATCCTGGACCTTGTCGCACCAGCGGTGCGCCTCGATGATCGCCGAGCCCTCGAGCAGGCGGAGCAGGTTCGCCGCCGATGCCTGCTGCCCGCGGAACGGGCGCAGCGCGTGGATCTGCGGCAGGAAGCTCGTGCGCGTGCCGTTGAGGGCCTCGACCGACATGGCACAGGCGACGTCCGACGCGACCTGGAGCCTGCGCGCGCGGACAAGGCCGAGCGCGCCCATGGCCGCCATGAACTGCGTCCCGTTGACGAGCGACAGTCCCTCCTTCGCGTGCAGCTCGAGAGGCTCGAGACCGACGGCAGAGAGCGCCTCGCCACCGCGTAGCAACTGCCCTTCGACCCACGCGTCGCCTTCTCCGACCAGCGGCAGCGCGAGGTGCGCGAGCGGGGCCAGATCGCCGCTGGCACCGACGGAGCCACGGCTCGGCACGAGCGGGAGGACGCCGCGGTTGAGGCACTCGATCAGCAGCTCGACGACCTCGACACGTGCCCCGGAGTTGCCCTTCGCGAGGGTGTTTGCCCGGAGCAGCATCGCCGCCCGCACGACCTCCGGCGGATACGGCTCCCCCACGCCGCACGCATGGCTGCGCAGCAAGCGGAGCTGCAGCTCCTGCGTCTGCTCCGCCGGGATCGACTGCGAGACGAAGCGACCGAAGCCGGTGTTGATGCCGTACGTGTGCTCGCGCTCACCGAAGGCCACGCGAGTCACGACCTCCCGCGCGGCGCGCATGCGGCCTCTGGCCTCCTCCGAGAGCGTCGCCGTCGCGCCGTCGACGGCTGCCGCCCAGACGTCGTCGACCGTGAGCCCGTCGCCGGTAAGGACTAGCTCGGCCACGGGGCGAGTCTAGACTCGAGCAGTTGCGACTCGTCCAGGCTGTCGAGCCGCAGCGCCGCCGCGCCGGCCCGCGCGGCGCCCACGGGCATGAGGCCGACGAGCTCGGACCCGGCAAGCTCGACGCCGCGTGCCGCAGCCTCCGACCCGACGCGGGCCACGATCTGCTCGAGCGGCGATGCCTGCCAGTCTTCGACGTTCATCGAGACCTGGACGAGACCACGGCTGGCGAGCGGGAAGCCGAGCGCGCGGACGCCCGGGAAGCCGCCGCCCGTCTCGCGGACGACGGCAGCTATGGACTGTGCCACAGCGAGATCGTCCGTCGCGAGGTTGACGTTGAAGGCGATGAGCGGCCGCCGTGCGCCGACGAGGACGCAGCCCGCGCGTGGATCGAGGCGTGGCGGGCCGCGGTCGGGAACGACCTCGCCCGCGTCGATTCGTCGCTGAAGCTCATCAGGCCCGCCGCGCCTGAGCAGCGCGGGGCGGACGCCCGGTGCGAGCTCTCCGTAGAAGAAGACGGGTAGGCCGAGCCCGGTGCCCACGCGATCTGCGAGCGTCAGCGCGGCCCGCTTCGCCTGTTCGAGCTGTTCGGGCCAGACGGCCACCGCCGGGACGACGTCCGCCGCTCCGATGCGAGGATGCACGCCCTCGTGTCGGCGGAGGTCGATGCGCTCGCGTGCGACTGCTATCCCGTCGACGAGCGCCTCGACGAGCTCCGCTTCCGATCCAGCCAGCGTGAACACCGATCGGTTGTGATCGCGATCGGTATGCACGTCGAGCACGCGCGCGTGACCTGCCAGCGCGTCGTGCAAAGCCTCGATCGTCGCTTCGGAACGACCCTCCGAGAAGTTCGGGACGGCGATTAATGGTCGTGCCATGCGCCCTACTCTAGGAACGTGAAGGAGTACTACGACCGGCGTGCCCACGAATACGACGACTGGTACGGCGGCATCTACTACGAGGGCGAAGAACGCGAGCGCTTCCTCGCGGAGGTTGTCAGGCTCGAGCAGGTCCTCAGCGATCTCGGCCCTGCCAGAACACTGGACGTCGCGTGCGGCACCGGTTTCCTGACACGCCACCTGGCCGGCGACGTCACGGGCCTCGACTGGAGCGAACGGATGCTGGGCGTCGCCCGGCGGGCAGCGCCGGGCGTGACGTATGTCAGGGGTGATGCGCTCGAGCTTCCGTTCGGCGACTCTTCGTTCGACCGGGTTTTCACGGGCCACTTCTACGGACATCTCGAGGAGCCCGAGCGCCTCAGCTTCGTCGCCGAAGCCCGCCGTGTGGCACCCGCGCTCGTGGTCGCAGATGCGGCGCTGCGACCCGGTCATGCGCCGGCGGAGTGGCAGCAGCGCGACGTGAGCGACGGCTCGGTCTGGCCGGTCTACAAGCGGTTCTTCTCGTCCGTCACGCTGCTTGCCGAGCTCGGCGGGGGCGAGCTTCTGCTCGACGGCGAGTGGTTCGTCGTCGTCGTGTCGCCGTGACGGAGCCACGCCGGTACCGGTCCATTCGCGCGCTGCAGCGCGATAACCGCCGCTGCCGCGCGTGCGCGGAGGCCGGCTATCCCA
This sequence comes from uncultured Actinomycetes bacterium, assembly GCA_963711315.1. Taxonomy (GTDB): domain Bacteria; phylum Actinomycetota; class Thermoleophilia; order Gaiellales; family Gaiellaceae; genus PALSA-612. Next base: position 544,885 of record CAVQDQ010000002.1, on the reverse strand, counting down.
TCGAGTCACCACCCGTGTTCGAAGGTGGTCGCGGGCATTCGGCCTACCTCTACGGCCAGGCGCCTGGCTCGGTCGAGGTGCCGAGCTACGACCCTGGCGCGGACGTGCGGGCCGCACGCTCAGAGCTTGGCTACGGATGGACGAGGCGGCCTTCTACGCCACGTTCTACTGCGCGTCCGTCACGCGTTGCTATCCAGGCCGCTCGCCCCCAGGCCGCGGTGATCGCACGCCGACGCCGCGCGAGCAGGAGCTCTGCGCCTTCTGGCGCGAACAGGAGCTTCGCTTGCTTCAGCCTACGCTGGTCGTCACCGTCGGCGGGCTCGCAGCCCGGCGGCTGCTCGGCATCCGGCGACTGACGGATGCCATCGGCGGGCGCTTCGACGTCGACGGCGTCGCGGCGATACCACTGCCGCATCCGTCGGGAGCTTCGGGTTGGCTGAACGACGAGGCGAATCGCAAGCGCCTGGAAGCGGCCGTTCGGCTCGTCCTCGCCGAGCTCGCTACCCCTCGCGCGGCTGGTAGGCGCCCGGCGGCGCACCGACGCAGATCAGCCTGAGGCCTTCGTCGCCGGGCAGGATCTTCCGCTTGGTGCCTGGCTCGACGAACACGTACCGGCCAGGCTTGAGCTCGACGTCGTCGCCGTCGACGACCATCTTCCCCGCGCCCGCGAGGACGTAGTAGACCTCCTCTTGGCTGTCCTCGGCGTGGTCGTGGTCGGGGTACATGTCTCCGTTCGGCGGCAACTCCTCCTGGTTGATGCCGAACGCCGTCACGCCTAGCGCGCGGCGGATGGGGCGAAAGACGCCGTTGACCGCCTCCACGTCGTCGGTGTCGCACATCTTGTAACCCATGTCTCCTCCTTAGCTTCGGACTGCGAAGAGCCGCCGTTCTCCCGGGACGCCCTCGAGCTCGCCGCTCCTGGCGTATCGAGTCTCCGGTGGCACGACCCTAGTCTGACAAGTAGGCCGACGACTAGATTTCGAAGGTGCTCGAGGTTCCGCTACATCGCACGACGTTCCGCCGCCTGCTCGGCTTCCTGCGGCCTTACAAGTGGTCGCTGTTCGTCTCATCGCTGCTCGCGGTCGGCTCGCAGCTGGCCGCGATCGCCATCACGTTCCTCATCCGCGCGGCGATCAATGGGCCGCTCACGGACGGCTCGCTCGACGGGCTCTGGCTGATCGTCGCGCTCGTCCTGGGTATCGGCCTCATGAAGTCCGCGCTGATGCTGGGGCGGCGGTTGATCGCCGGCAGACAGGCACTCGGCGTCGAGTTCGACATGCGGAACGCCCTCTACGCGAAGCTCGTCCGCCAGTCGTTCGGCTTCTTCGACCGCAACCAGACCGGCCAGCTCATGTCCCGCGCGACAGTCGATCTCCAGTCCGTCCGCTTCTTCCTCGGCTACGGGCTGATCTTCTTCTTCCAGCACATCGTCACCGTCGTCGTGGTGACGACTGTGTTGTTCGTCGTCAACTGGGAGCTGGCATTCGTCGCCCTCTGGATCATGCCGGTGCTGATCGCGCTCGCTTACCGCTACAGCCGCGTGGCGCATCCGGTGCTACGCGAGGTGCAGCAGAAGATGGCGGACGTCGCGACAGTGTCCGAGGAGAACATCGTCGGCGTTCATGTCGTGAAGTCGTTCGCCCAGGAGGATCGCGAGCGCGAGCGGTTCGCCGACTCGTCGGAGGCGGTCTTCCGTCAGACGGTGAAGGCAAACAAGCAGCGCTCGATCTACGTGCCGATGATGGCCTTCCTGCCGCTGCTCGCGCAGGCGGCGGTGCTGCTCGTGGGCGGTCGCATGGTCGTCAACGGCACGCTCTCGCTGGGCGCCTTCATCCAGTTCAACGTCCTGGTGCTGATGCTCGTGGGGCCGCTGCGCATGCTCGGCATGTGGATCGGCCAGGCGCAGCGTGCGACAGCGTCGGGCGAGCGGATCTTCCAGGTCATCGACGAGCCCGAGGACATCGTCAACTCGCCCAACGCGCGGGAGCTGCCCGCGGGTCGCGGCCTCGTCCGCTACGAACGCGTGACATTCGGTTATGACCCGGAGCGGCCGGTGCTGCATGAGATCGACCTCGAGCTCGAGTCCGGCCGCACCGTCGCACTGATCGGCCACACGGGCTCGGGAAAGTCGACGCTGGCCTCACTCGTACCGCGCTTCTACGACGTGACGGACGGGCGCGTGACCGTGGACGGTGTGGACGTGCGCGACGTGCGGCTCGACTCGCTCCGCAGCGCAATCGGCGTGATCGGCCAGGACCCCTTCCTCTTTTCCGCGACCGTGCGCGAGAACATCGCCTTCGGGCGACCCGACGCGACCGAGGAAGAGATCGTCGCGGCCGCACGCGCCGCGCAGGCCCACGAGTTCATCGAGCAACTGCCGCAGGGCTACGACACGATGGTCGGCGAGCGCGGGATCACGCTCTCCGGCGGCCAGCGGCAGCGGGTGGCGATCGCCCGTGCGCTCGCCATCGACCCGCGCATCCTCATCCTCGACGACGCCACTGCCTCGGTGGACGCCACGACCGAGGCCCGCATCCGCCTCGGGCTGCGCGAGGCGATGAAGGGGCGAACGACGATCATCATCGCTCACCGGCTGTCGACGATCGCTCTCGCCGACGAGATCATCGTGCTCGACGGCGGTCGCGTCACCGCGCGCGGCACGCACGAGGTGCTGATCGACGAGAGCTCCGTCTACCGAGAGATGTACGAGCACGGGCTGCTCGAGGCCGAGTTCGCGGCACGCGTGGAGGCGACGGCGTGAGGGTCTGGCAGCCGGGATCTCACCTCACCGTCGAGCGCGGTCAGTCGCCCTCCGCCGGCCACTCTTGGCAGCGCACGCGCCGCCGTCTTGCGGCACTCGCTCGGCTCGCCGCTCCCTATAAGACGCGTGTCGCGCTCGCGCTCGGCCTCCTGCTCGTCGCCACGTTCGCCGCTCTTGCGCCGCCCTACCTTGCGAAGCTCGCCATCGACGACGGCATCGCGAAGGGCGACCTGACAGCGCTCGGCTGGATCGTCGGCACGTTCGTCGCCGTCGGCCTCGTCTACCTCGGCGCAAGCGCTGCGCAGACGTACTTCACGGGCTGGACGGGAGAGCGCGTGCTAGCCGACTTGCGCAACGGCCTCTTCCGTCACCTCCAGCACCTCTCCCTTGGCTACTACGAGCGCAACCGCGCCGGCGTCATCATCAGCCGTCTGACGAACGACATCGACGCCCTCGACCAGCTGGTGACGGAAGGCGTGACGTCGCTACTGAAAAACACGCTGCTGCTGCTCGGCTCGATGGTGATCCTGTTTTTCCTCGACTGGCGGCTCGCAATCGCCACACTCATCGTGATGCCGGCGTTGATCGTCGCCACCGCGATGTTCCGCTCGCGCTCGACTATCGCCTACCGCGCGGTCCGGGAGCGTCTCGGCCTCGTAACTGCGACGCTGGCCGAGGACATCGCCGGCATGCGCGTCCTCCAGTCGTTCACTCGTGAGGATCCGGCGCTGACGAACTTCTACGAGGTCAACGACAACTACCGACAGGCGAACCGCCGCACGGTCATCCTCAGCGGCGTCTACTTCCCGACGGTCGACTTCCTGTCCTCGGTCGCGACGGCAATCGTCCTCGGCTACGGCGGCTACCTCGTGTCGGGCGGCGACATCACCGTCGGCACGTTGTTCGCCTTCATCGGCTACCTGGCGAACTTCTTCGATCCCGTGCAGGACCTGTCGCAGTTCTACAACACGTACCTGTCTGCGACAGCAGCGCTCGACAAGATCATGGAAGTCCTCGAGGAAGAGCCCGACGTCGTCGACGCACCGGCTGCGCGCCCACTTTCCCACATCGCCGGGCACGTCCGCTTCGAGCAGGTCCGGTTCGGGTACGGCGATGGGCCCGAGGTGATCCACGGGCTAGAACTCGACGTGCCACCCGGGACGACCGTGGCACTGGTCGGTCACACGGGTGCCGGCAAGTCGACGATCGCGAAGCTGCTCGCGCGTTTCTACGACCCGCGCGAAGGCCGGATCACAATCGACGGCACGGATATCAGTCAGGTGACACAGGCATCGCTCCGCTCGCAGCTCGGCATCGTGCCGCAGGAGGGCTTCCTGTTCGCGGGCACGCTGCGCGAGAACATCGCCTTCGCGCGGCCAGATGCCTCGCCCGAGGACGTGATCGCAGCCGCCCAGGCCGTCGGCGCCGACGCGTTCGCAAGTGAGCTCGAGGACGGCTACGAGACGCAGCTCGGCGAGCGCGGCGTCCGTCTCTCGCTGGGTCAGCGCCAGCTCGTGGCGTTCGCCCGCGCGCTACTGGCCGACCCGCGCATCCTCATTCTGGACGAGGCAACGTCGTCGGTCGACATCGGCACGGAGCAGAGGATCGAGCAGGCGCTGCGCAGGCTGCTCGTAGGCCGGACGGCGTTCGTGATAGCTCACCGCCTGTCCACGATTCGTGGAGCGGACTGCATCGTCGTGCTCGAGCACGGCCGCGTCGTCGAGCAGGGGACGCACGAGGAGTTGCTCGCGCGCCGCGGCCTGTACATGTCGCTCTACGGCGACTGGGCGGCGGTCGCGTAGCTCTTTTCGGTCTGCGACGACGCCCCGCGGCCCGGCGAAGGCGTCGTAGGTGCCGAATGCCGGCAGCCGCACGAGCTGCCCATCGATCCTCAGATCGATGTCCGACGCGCCACCGAATCTGATCCAGAGCCGCCGCGAGCGCAGGCGAACCGTCTTGCCCTGCGACAAGTTCCCTTCATAGAGCACGCGGCCGCCGAACGACCCCGCGCGCGCCTGGAACCAGGAGTCGCCGCGCGCCGCGGTGAAGACGAATGTCGAGCGGGGTTTCGATGTCGATACGGGCTTGGAGACCACCGGCGGAGGAGGCAATGTCGCCACAGGCGTCGTGGCTGCTTTCACTTCGACCCTCACCGGCTCGGGAGTTGCCTCCGTGCTGCTGCGATCCCACTCGACGGCGTAGAAAACCGCGAGCGTCCCGACGACGGCGCCGACCGTCAGCACGATGCCCCACTCGAAGCCGGTTGGCCTGGCCACGGGCGAGAGTTCGCCCTACGGCGAAGGTTCCCTACGCGTCGTCGCGCACGATGTCGCCCGGCCATTCCTCGACGAGCCCGGGTAGAGGCAGCCCGAGCCGCTGGAGAACGCGGCCGACGGTGTCGTCGACGATGTCCGCAATGGTCTCGGGCCGCGTGTAGAACGCGGGCACTGGCGGCATGACGACGCCGCCGATCTCGCTCAGCCGAGCCGCCAACCGCAGGTGGCCGAGATGAAGCGGCGTCTCGCGGAGCACCGCGACGAGCGGACGGCCCTCCTTCAATGCCACGTCGCCGGCGCGGGTGATGAGGTTGTCCGAGGCGGAGTTGGCGAGCGCCGACAGCGTGCGGATGCTGCACGGGCAGACGACCATGCCCAGCGTGGCGAACGAGCCACTCGCGAGTGGTGCGCCGATGTCTCGGTAGCCGTACACCGCGTCGGCGAGCTCCTCGACGTCCGCAGCCGCGTAGTCCGTCTCGTGGACGAGCGTGCGTCGCCCCGCCGGGCTGATGACGACGTGCGTCTCCACCTCGCTCCGCTCACGGAGCAGCTCCAGCAGGCGGATGCCGTAGATGGATCCCGAGGCGCCGGTGATGGCGACGACGAGCCTGCCGCTTCCTTCCATGCCCGGATTATGCGCGTACGCTGTGCGCGTGCCCGATCAACAGGAGCCGGAAGAGCTGATCATCGACGAGGCTCCGCCGGCGGCAGAGCTCGAGCGCGAAGCCCGCATGACGCCCGCGCAGGCGGTCGCGCAGATGCGGATCCGCGTGCCCGCGAGGGGCAACCGCAAGCTCCGCGCCGTCATCGAACGCGTGAACGCCGACACCGAACTGAAGGCGCTCTGGCATGTCTCCAACGTCAACGCGATCGCGCGCCTGCAGATCAACGACCACTCCTGGGTGCACATCCAGATCGTCGCCAACATCGCTCTCAAGCTTCTGCGGCAGCTCACGAAGCACGGCGTCGAGCCGTCGATCGTGGACGACTACGGGCTGGAGTCCGACGACGCCGAGGTCGCCCTGCTACTGGGCGCGCTGCTGCACGACACGGGCATGTCGGTGCACCGCGACAACCATGAGGACTTCAGCCTCTTCCTTGCCGCCCGCAAGGCACGTCAGCTCCTGCAGCCGAGCTACGACGAACCGGAGCTGACCGTGATGGTTTCCGAGGTGCTGCACGAGATCACGAGCCACCGCGCATCAGGCCGGCCGCTGACGCTCGAGGCGGGCATCCTCCGTGTTGCCGACGCGCTCGACATGGCGAAGGGGCGCTCGCGCATCCCGTTCGCCGCCGGCCAGGTCTCGATGCACTCGCTCTCGGCTGCTGCGATCGACCAGGTCGAGATCAAGGACGGCGCGGAGAAGCCGGTGCTGATCGAGATCACGATGAACAACTCGTCCGGCATCTACCAGGTTGACGGACTGCTGAAGGAGAAGCTGCGCGGCTCCGGGCTCGAGCCGTACGTCGAGGTCGTGGCCCACATCGACACGGAAGCCGAAACGCGCCTCGTGCCCATCTACCGGCTCGAGACCTAAGGGAGGCTGCGGGGCTAGGATTCGAACCTAGATACCACGGTCCAGAGCCGTGTGTCCTGCCGTTAGACGACCCCGCAACGGCGGCGTATTCTAGCCCGAGCGCTTACGACGGCAGCGGCCCTCCGACTGCGGCCTGGAGCCCCGACAGGCGCGACGAGATCACGGTCTCGGCCGCCTTCGTACTCGGCGCGTGGCCCGTCACGGTCGAAAGGAAGTCCTCCCGCTCGAGCGCGTAGAGCACGACGGGCGTCTTGGCGGTGACCGTCGCCGTGCGCGGCACGTCCTTGAGCAGGGCGATCTCGCCGAAATATCCTCCGGGCGCCAGGGACGACACGGGCTTGCCCTCCGCGGTCACCTCGAGCTCCCCCTCGACGATCACGTAGAAGCGGTCACCGGCGTCGCCCTGGCGGACGACGACCGTCCCAGGCTCGATGCGAAGCGGGACGAGGCGGCCGGCGATGTGCTCGAGCGCGGTGCCCGGCAGCGGCGCGAGGATGGGCACGCCGGTCAGTAGCCGCAGCTCCTGCGCCTCCGGGGCGGCGGCCTCCGCGTCGATCTTCGCGACGGTGCGGCCGAACAAGAGCACGAGCACGGGCAGGAACAACCCCGAGACGATGAGCGCGTTCTCGAGACCGAAGACGTCGCTCAGGACTGGTGCGAGCACGCCCCCGATGCCGAGCGCGGAGAGCAAGAAGAACTGAAGCACGCCGAACACCCGAGCCAGCACCTCGTCCGGCACAGCGCGCTGCACCAACGTGTAGCCGGCGACGTCGACGAGCGAGTTGCCGGCGCCCATCACCGCGAACAGCACGAGCGCAATGCCGACCGTCGACCACAGTCCGAGCACGGCGAGCGGCAGCCCCCAGAGCAGCAAGCCGAGGAGAAAGCCCGGGCTGAGCCGCCGCGCACCTGTCAAGCCCAGCGCCCCTATCGCACCAATCAGGGCTCCGACTCCGAAGGCGGAGTTCAGATACCCGACGCCTGCATCGCCCATGTCGAGCAACTGGATCGCGACGACGACGAGAAAGACGAGCATCAAGCCCGCGACGAGCGTCTGTGCGGTGAAGAGCCCCATCAGCACGCGCAGTTCCTTGTGCCGGAAGACGACGCGGAAGCCCGCCAGGCATTCGCTGAGGATCGTCGACGCCTCGACTTCCTTCGACGCCTCGCTCCTCGGGACATTCATCCGGAGAAGGACGATCGACGCAATGCCGAACATCGCCGCCGCGACTGCGAAGACGACGTCGACGCCGGTCACGGCGAGCAGGAGGCCGGCGACAGCCGGACCGAGGAAGAATGCGAGGCTCTCGACAGTGCTGGACACGGCATTCGTCGCGGTCAGCTCGCTTGGCGTCGCAGCGAGGGTCGGCATGATCGCCGCCTGCGCCGACTTGTACGGGGCGTTGGCGATCGATGTCACGATTGCCAGCCCGTAGACGAGCTCTGGGGAAGCGTCCCTCCACACGCATACTGCGGCGGCCGCGGCGAGCACGCAGCGAAGCAGAGCGGAACCGAAGAGCACCAGCTCGCGCCGGTACCGGTCCCCGAGCACGCCGACGAACGGTGCGAGCAGCCCCGCCGGGACGAGCCGCAGCAGAAAGATGATGCCGACGGCCCTCTCGCCGCCCTGCCCGTAGGCGTAGACGGAAACGGCGACCAGCAGCCCCCAGTGACCGATGGCGACGGCCGACCACGCACCCTGCAGCCGGCGCAGGTTCGCGCTCCGGAAGACGGCCGCAAAGGAGCGTCCGGACTCCCGAAGGTGCGCCGCAATACCGCCCATGCGGTCGGCAGCATCTCACAGGGGAGTTGCGAAATCGGAGAGGAGCAGGGAAGATTCCGTGCCTGCTCCCCGTCTTGAGGATGCAGGGTCACGCCAGAGGCGAGAGGAGGAAGAGAATGAGGGAAGAAGCTATGGAGGCTATGGAGGCTCAGGAGGTCGCGGCCACGAAGGAGGACGACGTCGAGGCTCACGCCCTCGAGGAAGTCGCCGAGGCCGCAGAGGCCCAAGTGGCTGAGGAAGCTGAGTAGCAACTCGCGAAGCGAAGGTTTTGGGGCCCGGGCGACCGGGCCCCTTTTCTTGGGCCTACTCGCCCAGCGTGTCGGCGAGCTCGCCGAGCAGGCGCAGGCCGGCCTCGCGCCGCTCGTCCTCGAGCGCGGCGACAGCAGCCGCGAGCCTCGCCACGACTGCCAGCTCGCCAGTCCCCGACTCGAGCACGGCCTCGGCCTGGCCCGCCCGGCTGAGCAGATCGAGCGCGATCGCGGCCTGGTTGGCGAACAGGCCGAGCAGCTCCATCTCCTGGAGCGAGAACGTCGACTGTGCAGGCCTATCGAGTACCTCGAGGACGCCGAGAGTCCGCTCGTCGTGCAGCAGCGGCACAGCCATCAGCCCCTGCGGGACGTATCCCGTCCCGGCAGCGAAGTCCTTTGCGAAGCGCGGGTCGTTCTGGACGTCGTCGAGGATCAGCGGCGTGCGGGTGGAGAGCACCCACCCCGCGATCCCCGTGTCGGACGGAAAGCGCATGCCGACCAGGTCGTCCGCGCCATAGCCGGCGATAGCCTCGAACACGAGCTCGTCGGTCTCCTCGTCGAGCAGGAGGATGGACGACGCCATCGCGCCGAAGATTGCGCGCGCGACCTCCGTGATCCCCGTCAGCAGCCCGTGGAACGACTCGCGCGAGCCGACCACGCCCGCCGCCACAGCCGCGCGAAGCTCTCCTTCAGCGGCCTGCGTCATCCGAGCCCGCCACGTTCGTCGCCGTCAGGAAGAGAACGCTCTTGAGCTGGAAGGGAATCAGCTCGGGATGCTTGGAGAGGATGAGCGCGGAGATGCCGGCAATGTGCGGGGTCGCGAAGCTGTTGCCCGACGCCTTGATCTTCGAGCCTCCCGGCCAAGCGACCTCGACTCCGACACCGCGTCCGAAGAACTCGACCGGCGGATTGGGGTTGTAGAAGAAGGCCATCGGGTCGGCCTGCTCGTGACTCCCCACGGAGATCACGGACGAGAACTTCCACGGGTAGCTCTCGACCGGCATGTTGTGCGCTGCGGCAACGAGCATGCTGCGCCTGAAGTACGCGTTGTCGGCGATGTCGTGGAGCAGCGTCGCGAACTGCTTCTTCGTCGTCGACAGGCTCATGTTGATCAGGTCGTACCCCTGCTCGACGGCATAGCGCAGGCCGGCGAGCAGCACTGGTCCCGAGCCGGTGAAACCCGCGCCGAGCACGCGAACGCTGTAGAGACCGCACTCCGGCGCTATCGAGCGCACGATGCCCGCGCAGGCCGTTCCGTGGCCGCACGAGTCGCCGGCCGTATCTTCCTCGACGATCGCGTTCTCGTCCTTGTCGACGGACACCGCCACGGCGCCGTCGAGCCGGCCGACGAGCGGATGGCCGTTCTCGACACCCGAGTCGAGGATGCACACGCTCACGCCCTTGCCGGTGGCGCCACCCCATGCCCAGTCCCGCGTGACCCGCTCCGGCCACTCGGTCGGCAGCGCGATCTCGTGTTCTGCGTCCTTCGGCAGGCTCCAGGCGGGCAGCGCCCCGCTGCGCGGCTCCGCCTCGTGGACGACTACGTCATCCGTCACCGGATGGATGCTACGAGGAAATCAGCTTCCGGGGTAGAGCTTGCGCAGCTCGTCGAGCAGCGGGCGGGAAGGCTCATAGCCCTCCTGCGCCAGCGCTGTCTCGAGATCGGCGACCAGCGCCGCCTGGAACGCAGTGTCGGCTTCTGCCCGCGCGACGATCTCGTCCATCGCCTGCCGCGCGGCCGGAAGCTCCTGTGCGGCCTGCACCCACCCCCTGGGAGCAGGCCGCAGGAGCCGGAGGAAGAAACCGATGCGCTCTTCGTGAAACGCGCTCACCATGTAACTCCTAGACCGGCGGGAGCGGTCATTTCTTCCCCTCCAGCTGAACTCTCAGCTGACGGAGACAGCGGGAGATGCGGCTGGCAATCGTTCCCGAGGGCAGATCGAGCTCCTCCGAGATCGTGCGGTAGCTCTCGTCGCGGGAGAAGAAGCGGTCGAGCATCTCCTGGCAAGGCTCGGACAGCTCGGCGAGCGCCTCGCGCACGACGAACGCCTCCTCCACCTGGTCGAGTGTGCGCTCGTGGTCGTCCGGCTCGACGTCGGCCGCCGGCTGGGTACGGCCCGCGGCGGCGATCGAGTCCAGGCACAGGCGGCGCGTCAGCTGCGCGATCCACGGCCGCAGCGCGCTGTCGTCGCGCAGGGAGTCGAGTCGGGTGTAGACCCGCGTGAATACCTCCTGGAAGACGTCCTCCGCGTCGGCCGGAGACAGCCGGAAGCCCTGCGTGCAGATCGCGTACACGTAGCGCGAGAATCGCTCGACGAGCTGATTCCAGGCGTCGAGATCGCCCGCACGGCAGCGCTGAACCAGCTCCGCATCCGTGAGCGCAACCACGATGCTCATGAAACACTCATCAACCGGCGAAGTCGAGAGCTCGCGCGGCTGCATCGGCCGCAGAATCGGCGTTCCGGCGGGCGCGAACAAGCCGCCCGTCACCCTCCTGGACCGTGAGGTTGACCGCCACGAGATGGGCGGCCGCCCGCGCACCGGCAGCCGCCAGCACGGCGGCTGCGGCGGCGTCGGCCCGGAACGTGCCTTCTCCGAGCTCGGCCGCCAGCGCGGCGAGGGACGCCGTGTCGGCAGCCGTCTCCGCGATCTGGAGCGGGATGGTTGCGGAAAGGTCGAGCTTCGCTTCGAGCTCACCGTTCGACGGCGTGGCGTGCTCGCGCGCCGCGGCCAGCGCCTCGAGAGCGTCGTCCCAGACCCGCGCGTCGGCGAGCGCGAGCGGCGCGGCCCGCGCCTGCAGCGCCAGCGCCTGGGCGGCGATGCCCGGAGACTCGTCCCAGTCCTCCGACTTCCTCGCGACCATTGCCACGAGGCCGGCGGCGATGGCGACCGTCAGGGCCGATGCCGAGCCGCTGCCCGGAGCCGGCTTGCCCGCGCCGAGCCGGTCGAGGAAGTCCCCGAGGCGGAGATCGAGGTATTCGTCGGCCTTCATGGCGCGAGAGTCTAGATACGTTCGCAGCAAGCCTCGACACCTATCGTTCGCGCCAGCATGGGTGAGGTTCTCGACGGCATCCGGACGTTTTTCGAGGAGCTCGCGGCCGTCGATTGGACCGCGCTGGCAATCGCGTGCGGGCTCCAGCTGGCCCGGCTCTTCTCCCGAGCGATCGCGTGGCGGTCGATCATCGCAGCCGCATACCCGGAGACCCGTGTCCCGCTGGGCCATGTGACGGGCGCCTACTTCGCCGGCGCGGGCGTCAACGCGATCACGCCCGGACGGGCCGGCGACGTCGTGAAGCTCGTGCTCGTGAAACACGAAGTCCAGGGCACGACGTACACGACGCTGACGCCGACGCTGCTCGTGGAGACGATCTTCGACATGGTCGTCGCGGCCATCATCCTCGCCTGGGCGCTCTTCGCAGGAGTCCTGCCGGCCCTCAACGTGATCGGAGACCTGCCGTCGGTGGACTGGGGCTGGCCGATCGACCACCCGCGCCCCTTCCTCGTCGTCACGGCCGTGTGGCTGACGGTCATCGTCCTCCTCGCCGTCATCTGGTCACGGCGCGTGCGCGACTTCAAGGACCAGGTGCGGCACGGCTTCGCGATCCTCTACGAGCCGAGGCGGTACTTCGCCGAGGTCGTCTCGTGGCAGGCCCTCTCGTGGGTGTTCCGAATCGCGGGCGTGTGGTTCTTCCTCGACGCCTTTGACGTGCCGACGACGGCGCGCAACGTGATGATCGTGCTCGCCGTCCAGAGCCTGTCGACGCTGCTGCCGTTCACGCCAGGCGGCGTGGGTACGCAACAAGGTTTCCTCCTGTACGCGTTCCGCGACACCGCTGTCGGCCGTGCGTCCCTCGTGAGCTTCAGCGTCGGCATGTACGTAGCCACGACGGTCGTCAACGTGGTCGCCGGGCTCGTTGCCTTGCTCCTGATTGCGCGCACGATTCGCTGGAAGCAGCTGATAGCGCCCGAAAGGGCGGCCATCGATCAGGCGAATGACGGGCGATAGGCTCGCGCCGTGGAGAACGGAGCTCCGACCCACCCGATCCGGCTCGTGGTGACCGACGATCTCCACCGTTCGCGGTTGACGGTCTTCTTCCGGCTCTTGCTCTCCATCCCCCACCTCCTCTGGCTCGGGCTGTGGAGCGTCGTTGCGTTCGTCATCGCGGTCATCAACTGGTTCGCGACGCTGATCAAGGGCCAATCGCCAGAGGGGCTGCACGACTTCCTCGCCGGCTACCTGCGTTACGCGACGCATGTCGAGGCGTACCTGCTGCTGGCGGGCAACCCGTTCCCCCCGTTCTTCGTGGGCAGCACGACCGGGCCGTACCCGATCGACCTCCAGATCGATCCACCTGTTCGCCAGAACCGCTGGAAGACGTTCTTCAGGGGGTTCCTGGCGTTGCCTGCCGTACTGCTCTCGGCAGCGTTTCTCGGCGGCCCCATCGCATGGGCCGCGTTTCGCGGCTCGGGCATCGCGGCGACGACGTCGTTCTTGACCTGGTTCTCCGCCCTCGCGCGCGGCCGCTCACCCCGAGGGCTGCGCGACACGACGGCCTGGAGCGTCGGCTACGGAGCGCAGGCGGGCGGGTACCTTTTCCTGCTCACAGACCGCTATCCATACGCAGGGCCGAAGGCGCATCTCGCCGGTCTCGAGCAGCCCGAGGTCTCGGAACGGGTGCCGAGGCTCGTCAACGAGGACGATTACCGCCGCTCGCGGCTGACCGTGGTGCTGCGGCTGCCGCTCGCGTTCCCCCACATCGTCTGGCTGCTGCTGTGGTCGGTGCTGGCGCTCCTGGCCTCGATGGCAAACTGGTTCTCCGTGCTCGCCATCGGCCGCTCGCCGCGGCCTCTGGCGCGGTTTCTCTCAGCGTGGGTGCGCTATGCCGCGCACGTGACCTCGTTCCTCTACGTCGCGGGCAACCCGTTCCCGGGATTCGTCGGCGCGCCCGGTAGCTACCCGCTCGACGTGCGGATCGATCCCTTCGCGCCGCAGAGCCGCTGGATCACGCTGTTCCGGCTGCCGCTCATGCTTCCGGCCATGCTCGTGTCGAGCGCCGCCGGGGGCGTAGCCCTCGTCTCGTCGATCCTCGGCTGGTTCGTGGCGCTCCTTCGCGGGCGAATGCCCGACGGCCTGCAGTCCGCGATGGCGTACGCCATCGGCTACGCCGCGCAGTTCTACGCCTACGCCTTCGTGCTCACGGACCGCTATCCGCACGCGAGCCCGCAAGCGGTGTTCGTCGTGCAGGAGCCCGTGCAACAGACGCTAGAATCGGAGTCGCCGGGCGCATTCGTCTAGTGGCCTAGGACACCGCCCTCTCACGGCGGCGGCACGGGTTCGAATCCCGTATGCGCCTCTCACGGAAAGCCCTGCAAATATAGGGTTTTCGGCTTCTTCGGCTCTGATCGTGAGAAGGATCAGAATGGCGCACGAGAGGACGGATTGGCGCAGGATAGCTGTTAGGCGATGCACGCGAACGCGCCGCGGGTCCTCTCCCCTGCGGCGTGAATGAGCCCGATGGGTCTTCCACGAGGGGCGTAACTGGGGGCGACGGACGATATTTCGAACTGCTCTAGGTTGTCGTCGGCGCTCGCCTGCCGCAAAGCCGCTCGCACTTTTCCTGCACCAAGATCCGTTCAGAGCACGATGTCCGAGAATTCCGCGAGCTCGATGGGCTGCACGGCGAGGACGCCTTCCGCGCCACGCTTGGGGTCGTGTTCGCGGAGCTCGCCGAAGCTCAGCCTCGTCTTCTCCTCGACATCACTGACGAGAACCTGGAACGTTCGATAGGCGCCGAACTCGAAATCCGGCACGAGCATCTCCTGCAGGAGCTCGGCCTGAGAGAGGAGATACGCGGTCGCCGAGAGGCTTCCGTCGGCCTTTCGGATCGTGACCACCTTCCAGTACTCGCGGGGGATCGGGACGTCCTTCACAGTCGGATCATCCAGCGCGAAGACGGGGCCGTTAAAGAGGCAAACGCGCAGGTGGAAGAGGTCGGTGTTCTCGAGGATGTAGTTCTCGATGCCCTGCCAGAGCTCCTTGCTTCGGTTGAACTTCTCGTGCTGCGGCGAGCAATTCGTGTAGTGGAAGGTGTCGGCTTCGGCCCGTAGGGCCTCGTCTCGCGTCTCGCCCCAGACGGGATCCAGGCGACGGACCAGGTGCCCCTTGTCGAACGGCGTCCGGTCGTAGAGGAAGCTGTCGATCTGGACGTTGTCCGGGAGCCGCTTGTCGAGGACCCAGTTGTCGTGTTTGCGTGGGCCCGTATCCACGGTTCGCTCCCCGTCAAGGTTGACCGCCGTGTAGACAGCGAGCCTGCGCGATCTGCTCATGACGAGGCTGAAGTGCTCGTAGGGGAGCACCGTCTGGCCGTCGCCGTAGGTGACGAGATCGTCCGCCAGTTCGTCGGCGATCGGCAGCGGTACCTCGATGCCGAGTGCATTCGCCGAGTAGCCGCCTCGGTTCCCGTAATCCGGATCGACTCGGAGCTCAGCGGGCGTGTTCACCCGTCTCGCTTCTTCGTGAGCCCGGGGGGACGAGTGGCAGCGCTTAGCCACTCGACTAGCGGGCGGGTGCGCTCGTCGAGGTCGCTCTCGCCGAGCCAGACCTCATGCTCGCCGCCGTCGCGCTCGACGCGCAAGCGGTAGGTGAAGCGGTCCGGCTGCCCTGGCCCCGCGGAGCTGTCGGCGAAGCGGTCGAGACCGGCCTGCTCGACGAGCCGCTCGAGCTCACTTGCCTGATCCGGTGGCAAGTCCCTTGTCCTGACATCCGCGGTCATCGGGATCCCGGTGTAGCCGCCGCTTCGCTCGAAGCCGATCCGCAAGCCTTCCGTGCTCACAGGAGGGACTTTTAGCAGGCTGATCACCGACGCCGCGTCAGGCTTCGATTCCGACCTGGCTCCAGGCATCGAGCAGCGCCTTCTCCTCGGTGCTCTCCTGGCCGTAGACCCGCACGGCAGCCCGGCGCGTCGCAGCCGCGAAGGTGCGGAAGCGAGCCGTCGGTTGCAGTTGCGGGTCGCGGAGGGCCGAGTACCAGATCCAACCGGCTTTGTCCCACGCGTTCCCGCCCAGGTTCGTCGCCAGGAGGTAAAAGGCACGGTTCGGGATGCCTGAGTTGATGTGGACACCCCCGTTGTCGGCGGTCGTCTGGACGTAGTTCGCCATGTCGGCCGGTTGCGGATCCTTGCCCAGCTGCGGGTCGTCGTAGGCCGTCCCCGGGGCCTTCATCGAGCGCAGCGCTTCACCCTGCACCGCGTCCGCCAGTAGGCCGGCCCCGATCAGCCAGTCGGCCTGCTCCGCACTCTGTCCAAGCGCGTACTGCTTGACCAGCGAGCCGAAGACATCCGACATCGACTCGTTGAGCGCGCCTGGCTGCTGCCAGTAGTTGAGGTTGGCGGTGTACTGGGTGACGCCGTGGGTCAACTCGTGGCCGATCACGTCGACGGCGATCGTGAAGCGTTTGAAGAGCTCTCCGTCGCCGTCTCCGAAGATCATCCGCTGCGTGTCCCAGAAGGCGTTGTCGTACCGCTGGCCGTAGTGGACGATCCCGTCCAGCGCGAGACCCGCGTCGTCGACCGAGTCACGCCGGAAGATCTTCCAGTAGAGGCATGTGTGGCGCCGAGGCCGTCGTACGCTTCGTCGACCGCCACATCTCCGGTCGGGTCGCTCTCCTCGGCTCGGACGAGTGTGCCAGGTAGCTGCGTCGTTTCTCCTGCGTCGTAGATCGTCCGCCTGAGCGTCCCGGGCTCGGGCGCGAGTGCGTCGACGGCGCGCTGGCGCGGCGGCGTCGTAAGCACAGCCTGGAGCCTGGCCGCGCGCAGCGAGTGATCGTGGTGAAGCGTGTCGAGCGCCCAGCCCCGCTGCTCGGGCGAGCCGTTCCGTGCGATCTGATCGAGAATGTGCGGCGGGACGATGCATTGAAGAGGGTTGCGGCAGAGCATCTTGACCTCCTCGTCTGCGGAACGGCTGATGTAAGCACCGTTCAGGTGCGCTGTCAAAACAGGTGGATTGCGCCAGGGAGTGGAACGGTGGAGGCCCGTGTTCCATGCTGAGGGCAAGCCGTGCGGACGTGGTGCTGATTGCGAGGCAGGACGCCGTGAGTCCGGAGCCGCCCGCTTAGTCCTCTCCGCCTCCAGAGTCGGGGCCTAGCTGGAACCCGTCGCGGGACGTGCGAGAGGGCATAAGCTCGGAGGATGAAGGTCTTCAACCTCAACGGCGACGAGTGGGACCGCACGGAAGAGCGTGAAGGCTGGCGCAGCAAGGACGCGTGGGTCGGCGCGCACATCGAGGCCGAGCTGATCGGCGGCAGCATGTACGAGCTCGCGCCAGGAGACCGGCTCTGGCCGTACCACACGCACCACGCGAACGAGGAGTGGGTCATCGTGCTGCGTGGCGAGCCCACGCTCCGTACGCCCGAGGGAGAGGATCAGCTGCGCGAAGGAGACGTCGTCGCGTTCAGGCGAGGGAAGGACGGAGCGCACCAGCTGACGAACGCCACGGACGCTCCGATCCGCGTCCTCATGCTCTCGACGGCCATCGCGCCGGACATCGTCGAGTATCTCGACACGGGCAAGGTCGGAGCTCGGAGCGTGGCGGGCGAGCGGATCATCTTCGCCAGGCCGGGGCCCGAGCTCGATTACTGGGAGGGCGAGGATTAGGTTCTCGCCTCGGGCGCATCGGCGTCGGCTAGTCGAGCCGCAGCTAGAGCTTGGCGCCGGCGGTCTCGGCCGAGCCAGTGATCTCGGAGACAAGCGGGCGGAGGTCGAGCGGGTTGAAGCCGAGCCGCGCGGCGACGTCCTCGCTCGACGGCTGCGTGCCCTCCCAGAACAGCTTGCGTAGAAGGTCTCCCGTCGTCTTGTCCCGCCACCAGTCGTCGCCCACTTCACCGATCAGGTACGAACGAACCTGGGCAGAGCGGATCCAGGCCCGCAGGTAGTCGGCCGAGTAGAAGCCTGCGTCCATGTCCGCGACGAACCCGTCCGCGCGGTAGACGTACCCCGTCGCCTCCGTCAGCCGGTCGGCGTAGCCCTCCGACGTGCCCCCGTCCTCGGGGAACCGCGACCAGAAGTCCAGCTCGAACTGGAGCTTCGCGGTGTAGCGACGGAACAGATAGGCGTGGAGGAAGATCGTCGCCTCGGCGTTCTCGGCCGCCTGCTTCGGCGAGAGGTCGAAGTGATGCTCGTGCCAGCCGGGCTCGCGTGACAGCGACTCGATGAGGAAGGCATAGATCTCGGTGAGCGCGTTGTCGCGGGCCAGGGCACGGAATGCGTACGGGAGCCCCGGGTCGCAGCCGGCGTAGTGCAGCGCGTGGCCCGCCTCGTGGAGGAAGCTCCGGTAGTCGGGCAGGCCTCCCTGTGCCCTCGTGATGAGGTGGACGACGGTGGGCGGGTCGGAGGCGATCACGCACGCGCGTGGTGACTTCTGGGGGCGATCGTCGAGGTCGGTGCGGATGTTCGAATCCCCTGCCAGGTCGAAGCCGAGCTCGGCCAGCGTCGTGAGGCAGACCTCGACCCCTCGCTCCTTCGGATATGTGTCGGAGAGCGGCGACAGCCTGCGCACGTAGGCCGCGTGGTAGGACGACGGCGCCGCCGGACGGTCTGGCCCCAGCAATCGATCGAGCCAGCGATCGCGCAGCTCGACGTACGAGTCTTCGACGATCGCGCTGCCGTCGGCGACGACGTCGGCCAGTTGCCGGAGCGAAATGCCCTTGTCATCCTCGCTACGCAGAACGGGGTCCTCGATGCCGGTCAGCTTTGCGCGCACGACCTCCGCAGCGCGACCGACCTCGAGTCGCCGCTCGTTCATCGTCGCGGTCGCGTCGCCGTGGATCGTGCCCAGTTCCTCGCGGTCGGCGTATTCGTCGAGGACGGCCAGCTTCGCGTCGGCGTTGCGAAGCGGCATGCTCTCTCCGCGGTACTCGATGCGGATGGCCAGCAGCTCGTTCTGCACCTCGTCCTGCAGGCTGACGAGGTCGCGCGCAAGCAGGCCTCGCTCGCAGCTCTTGCGCAAGCGGTAGAGGCGCTCGTGCTCGGAGGGCTCGCGCTCGGCATCCTCGGCCGCCCTCAGCGAATCGAGCTGCTCGTGGGTGAAGAGATCCGCGTACTTCGCGACGATGGCCGCCGCCTCGGAGCGCTCCTTCTCGCCGACGCGCACTGCGCGACCCTCTTCGGCGCGCTCGAACGCGTACGTACGTAGCGCAGTCTCGAAATCCTCCGGAGTGCGAACCGCAGCCCCCTCCACGGCGCGGAATCTACACCGATATCATCGACGTGGCCGTGACATACGCCGGGGTCACTCGCCAGCAGTACGCGAACGCGCTCGACGGATTGTGGAGCGATCTGACCGGTGCGCTCACGCGCCTCGAGCGCATCGCAGCCGAGCCTGACGAGCTGGACGAGAACACGCTGGACGTCCTGCCCGTCCTTCAGTACTCGCTGCACCGGGCCGGTGAGGCGATCCACGGACTGCCGCCGCTGCCCGCGACCGCCGAGGCGCACCGTGAGCTTGCCGCGTCGCTCGAGGATGCCCGTGACGTCACCGGCGACGTCGCGGCGCTGCTCGAGCTGGGAGACGCAGAGGCCGCGGCCGAGCTCGTCCACGAGTGGCGGGGAGCCCTCTTCCGGGTGCGGCTCGCGAGACGTCGCCTGGTCAGGGCCCCGCAGCCTGTGCAGCAGCCCCCTGTCGCGGAGCCACGCACGACAGCTCTTGCGGCCGCCGCACTCGCAATGCTGGCCATCGGAACCGTGGGCTTCCTCGCGGGCGCCGTGCTCGTCATGTGGCCGCTGTGGGCTGCCGGCCTCGCTCTCGTCGCGACGTCGCTACTCGTCTACCGCCCCTAAGCCCGGCCGGTCTAGCGCGTCGAGTAGTCGACCTCGAGGAAGTCCGAGACCTCCGGCAGCCACCGCTCGTCCACGAACCGAACGTGATCGGGGTGGTCGTTGTAGGCGGCATACGCGACCTGATCGGCGAACTCCATCGAGATACCGAAGCGATAGGTGTTCTTCGGGCTCACCTCGCGAAGGAGCTCGAACGCTTCGACGTCCGGAATCGCCGCCAGCCGCTCCGCCGCAGCGAGGAAGTCGGCTTCCTCCGGCGACCCGTGAGGGTGGCGCAGATCGAAGACGACCGTATGGCGAATGCGCTTCCCGTCCAAGGCCGCCATCGCCGGCGAGGCTACCAGGCAGAGAGCCGCTTCACGGTCTCGTCGCGGCCGAGGAGCTCGATGCTCTCGAAGAGGCCGGGCGAGACCTTCGAGCCGGTGACGGCGATGCGAATCGGCTGAAACGCGTCGCGCGGCTTCAAGCCCCGCTCGTCGGCGAGCCGGCGCAGCGCGGCCTCGATCCCCTCGACAGTGAATGGCTCCACGTCCGCCACGGCGTCGGCCGCCTCTGCCAGCAGCTCCCCGCTGCCGTCGAGCTGTGCCCGGTCCGGTTCGGCGGGGCCGAAGAGGAAGCCCGCGTAGCCGGGAAACTCCGAGAGCAGCGCGATCTTCTCCTGGACGAGCGGCACCGTTCGGCGAACCAGCTCCTCGTCCCAGTCGTAGCCCTGGTCTCGGAGCCAGGCGAGCAGCGCGTCGCCGTACTCCTGCTCGGGCAGCGCACGCAGGTAGACGCCGTTCATCCATGTGAGCTTCTCGTAGTCGAAGACGGCCGGGCTCTTCGACACGCGCTCGAGCGAGAAGCGCTCGACGAGCTCGTCGCGCGACATGATCGTCGTCTTGTCGTCGTAGCTCCAGCCGAGCAGCGCGAGGTAGTTCACGAGCGCCTCGGGCAGATAGCCCTGCGTCGGAACTCGTCGGTCGTCACGGACCCGTGCCGCTTCGAGAGGCCCGCGCCGTCCGTGCCGTGGACGAACGGGACATGGCCATAGAGCGGCGTATCGGCGCCGAGCGCCGTGAGGATCTGGATCTGCTTGGGCGTGTTCGAGACGTGATCCCGGCCGCGAATGACATGCGTGATCCCGTCCAGCCAGTCCTCGACCGGTGAGGCGAAGTTGTACGTCGGACGGCCGTCCGAGCGGAGGATGACGAGGTCCTCGATCGTCTCGTTCTTGACCTCGATGGGCCCGAGCACGAGGTCGTCCCAGGCCGTCACGCCCTCGTCGGGCATGCGGAAGCGAAGGGCGCCGTCGTCCACGTACGCGCGCCCCTCGTCGACCAGCCGGTTGGCCTCCGCCTGGCAGCGCTCGAGCCGGTCGAGCTGGAACGTCACCTCGCCGTCCCACTCGATGCCGAGCCAGCGCAGCGAGCTCTGGATCTGCTCGGCGGCCTCCGCCACCTCGCGGCCGGTGTCGGTGTTCTCGATGCGCAGCAGGAACTCGCCGCCCTCGTGGCGCGCGAACAGCCAGTTGAAGAGCGCCGTACGGACGTTGCCCACGTGGAGGAAGCCTGTGGGGCTCGGGGCCATCCGTACTCTGACGCTCACCGTCGACCAACCTTCTCAAGAAGGGGGCCCACGGGGGAAACATGGTTTCCCCCGTGTTCAAAGCCTGTTGGGCTCGGAGCCATGCGTACGCGGACGGGCGCGGGCATGCGTCTAGGTTATGCGGCAAGGTGCTGATCGGCGGGCATTGCGGTGGAGGCATCAAGGGCGCCATCGACCGCGCGGTCGATATCGGCGCCGACGCCGTCCAGCTCTTCGCGCAGCCCAACCGCGCATGGCGCTTCCCTGACCACGACCCGGCGGTGCTCACGGCGTTTCGCGAGAAACGCGAGGCGAGTGGGATCGGCGCCGCGTTCATCCACGCCCTCTACCTCCTCAACCTCGCGAGCGAGAACCCGGACTTCTACGAGAAGAGCACGACGGCGCTGCGCCGCACAGCCGAGACGGCGACGGCGATCGGCGCCGAGGGTGTCTGCTTCCACACCGGCTCGCACCTGGGGGGCGGGCTGGAAGGATCGCTCGATCGCATCGCGACGGCGCTCGAACCGGCGCTCGAGGCTTGCTCGGGGCCGACATGGCTCTTGATCGAGAACACCGCCGGCGGCGGCGGCACGATCGGGCGATCGGTGGACGAGCTGGCGACGATCGTCGATCGGCATGGACAAGCACCCGCGGCTCGGCCTCTGCCTCGACTCGTGCCACCTCTACGCGCTCGGGCTACGACATCACCGACCGCGGCGAGCTCGACCGGCTGCTGGATGAGGTCGACGCGAAGATCGGGCTCGACCGGTTGCAGCTTCTCCACATCAACGACTCGAAGGCACCGCTCGGGTCGAATCGCGACCGGCACGACGGCGTGCTCGCCGGGCTGATGGGCGAGCGGCTCGGTGTCTTCGTCGGCCACCCAAGCCTTCAGGGACTGCCGGCGGTGATCGAGACCGGCGCCGCCAGCCGCGGACCGGACGCCGCCGACATCACGGCTTTGCGCGAGCTACATGCCCGCTGGACGTGAGGGTCTACGAGCTGACTTGCGCGAGGATGCGGAAAAGCGGCTCACCCACCGGCAGCTCCGAGAACTCGGGATTGATGCACCCGAGCTCGCCTTGCCGGCGCTCGTAGCAAGACACGACCTCGGCCTTGCACATCGGTAACGGCCGCCGCGTCGCCCGCACGGCACCGAAGCCCGCGCGGGTCCGCTCGGCCGCCAGCAGCAGGTGTAGGTCGATCTCGCACTCGTAGACCTTCTGCATGCAGCCGAGGTACGTGTGGCCGAACTCCTCGTACGCGTAGACGAACGAGCACTCCCGTTCGAGACACGCGGCCGGGTACACGACCTTCTCGCAGTGGACGTCGCAACGGCTGCACTGTGTCTCGTCCTGCGGCCGGAGAGGAAGCGTGTCGGGCGCGCTGGAGAGCTGCCTCATGCCTTGATTGTGGCCATACGGTGACGCCGGCCGCAAGACTTGACTTCGGCGCGCTCTTCAGGCATAGAGATGGGTTCCGTACGCTTCGAGGCGCGGCGAAGTGCGGGATAGTGTTGCCCGCGTGGTACGCCGGATCCTCACGGTCTCGCTCGCTCTCGGGCCGATCGTCATCCTCCTTCACTACTTCACCGACATCGGTGAGGTCGCGGAATTCGCGCTCTCCGCGCTGGCGCTGATCCCGCTCGCGTGGCTCATCGGGGAGGCGACGGAGCACGCTGCGCATCACACCGGGCCCGGGATCGGCGGCTTCCTGAACGCGACGTTCGGCAACGCCCCCGAGCTGATCATCGCGCTGATCGCGGTCAACGATGGGCTGACCGAGGTCGTGCGTGGTTCGCTGACGGGCAGCGTCGTCGGCAACCTCCTGCTCGTCCTCGGCTTCTCGCTCGCGCTCGGCGGCACGCGGAGCTATCGACCGGCCGTCGAGCTTCACGTCGCTCGGGCTCGTCGCGCTGGCGGTCGTCGCGTTCCTCATCCCGTCGATTCCCGGCTGGGAAGGCGATCCGGACCGTCACTCGCTCGCCGTGATCACGCTGCCCGTCGTCGATCGCGCTGCTCGCGGTCTACGTCGGCGTCACCTGGCTCTCGCTGCGCCGCCACCGCGGAATGCACGTCTCCGCGCGACCCCGCCGAGATGACGGGCTGGTCGCTCCGGCACTCGCTGCTCGTGCTCGCGGCTGCGACGGTCGTCACGGCGTTCGTCGCGGAGGTCCTCGTCGGCTCGCTCGAGGTGTTCGCAGAGACTCTCGGGCTCAGCGACTTCTTCGTCGCTGCGGTCATCGTCGCGATCGTCGGCAACGCAGCCGAGCACGGGGGAGCCATCGTCATCGCCCGGCGCGGCAACATCAAGCTGGCTGCCGAGATCGCCCTCGCCTCGAGCGCGCAGGTGGCGGTCTTCCTCATCCCCGCAGTGGCCATCATCTCGTGGGCGATCGACCCGTTGTCGCTCGCGTTCCGACCCGTAGAGCTGGGAGTGCTCGCGGCGGCCACGGTGCTGACGGCGATCCTCCTGCGCGACGGCCGCTCGACGCGCACGAAGGGAATCATCCTCATCGTCGCCTACGGGTTCGCGGCGCTCTCCTTCTACCTGGTCGGCGACCGCTAGGCGACGCGGACGGCTAGCGCGCGCGGGATCGCCTCCAGCGCGGCGGCAGTCGCAGACGCGGACTAGAATGGCGCGCGGAATCCAGGCTATCGCGCGTCCACGTCCGCGTCCTCGACACCGAGGTACGTGGCAAGACGTAGCACGCCAGGCCGCAGCCAGCCGACCAGCACGCCCTCGGCGCCGATGCGCTCCGTCGCCTCCTCGGTCGTCAGCCCCAGTGGATCGACCTCGAGGCCGACAAAGTTCGTCTCGACCGCCGTAGGGTCCACCGGCAGGCCGGCGTCGGCCAGTCCCTCGGCCAGCCGCCGCGCACGAGCGTGATCCTCGGCCAGGCGGTCGACGTGATGGTCGAGCGCGTACAGCGCCGCCGCCGCCACGATGCCGGCCTGGCGCAGCGCTCCGCCGAAGAGGAACTTCGCCCGCCACGCCTTGCCCATCGTCTCGCGTGGCCCTGCGAGCACGGCTCCCAGCGGGCAGCCGAGGCCTTTCGAGAAGCAGACCGTGACGGTGTCGCCAATGCTGCCGTACTCGGCGGCCGGCACGCCGCTCGCCACCGCGGCATTGAGCAGGCGCGCGCCGTCCAGGTGGACGACCAGGCCCAGCTCCCGTGCGGTCTCGGCGACGGACGCCAGCTCCTCCAGCGGCCACACACGCCCGCCGGCGCTGCGATGCGTCTGCTCGAGCACGACCACGCTCGGCGGCTGCAGGTCGTCGGAGATCCGCACGACTTCGCGCAGCTGTTCCGATGTGATCCGACCGCGGTCGCCCGGCAGCGGATGCGCCACCAGCCCCGAGTGCACGGCTGGGCCGCCCGCCTCGAAGACGAGCACGTGCGTCCGCTCCTCTGCGATCAGCTCTCCGCCGCGTTCGCTCTGGCAGAAGAGCGCGATCTGGTTCGCCATCGTCGCCGTCGGCAGGAACAGCGCCTCCTCCTGGCCGAGCAGCTCGGCCGCGCGCCGCTGCAGCTCGTTGACCGTCGGATCCTCCCGCAGCTGCTCGTCGCCCACGTCCGCGGCCGCCATCGCAGCGCGCATCTCGGCGGTCGGCTTCGTGGCCGTGTCGGAGCGAAGATCGATCACCGGGCTATTCTCGCAGCGCGATGGATCTCGCCCAGCTGGAGGAGACGCTCGCCGCGCGCGGCGAGCCCGCATACCGCGCCGCCCAGGTGTGGCAATGGGTCGCGCGCGGAGCTCCCGACTACGACGCGATGACGAACGTGCCCGCCGAGCTGCGGCAGGAGCTCGCGGAGGACGTCCCGTTCTCGACGCTCGAGGTCGAGGCCGAGGCTCGCTCGAAGGACGGGACTGTCAAGGCCCTCTTCACTACGAACGACGGCCATCCTGTCGAGGCAGTCCTCATGACGTATCGCGACGGCCGGCGCTCGCTCTGCCTCTCGTCGCAGTCCGGCTGCCCGCTCACGTGCACCTTCTGTGCCACCGGCCAGATGCGCTTCCGCCGCAACCTGACGGCGTCCGAGATCGTCGACCAGGCGCTTCACTTCCGGCGCCAGGGACCGCTCACGCACGTCGTCTTCATGGGCATGGGCGAGCCGATGCTCAACCTCGACGACGTGCTCGGCGCCGCGCGGAGGCTGCCCGACGTCGGCATCACGCACCGGAGGACGACCGTCTCCACCGTCGGCTGGCTGCCCGGTCTTTCCCGGTTCGTGGACGACGTGACGGAGCCGATCCGCCTCGCACTGTCGCTCCATGCTCCCGACGACGCGCTGCGCTCGCAGCTGATGCCCGTCAACGAGCGCTACCCCCTCGCAGACGTCCTCGCCGAGTGCCGGCGCTACGCGTCGCTGCGGCGGCGGAAGGTCTTCGTCGAGTACGTGATGCTCGCCGGCGTCAACGACCGCGTCGAGCAGGCTCGGCAGCTGGCGGCGCTGCTCGAGCCCCGCCTGTTCAAGGTCAATCTCATTCCGTACAACCCGACTGGCGCGTTCGACGGCTCGTCGAGGAAGGCGATCGACGCGTTCAAGCACGTGCTCGACCGCGCCGGGCTGCCCGCCACTGTCCGTCTGACTCGCGGCCGCGATATCGACGCCGCGTGCGGTCAGCTCGCGGCGAGGCGCATCGCGGCATGAGTCAGGCCGTCGCCTTCCTCCGGCGAGTGCCGCCGGCCGTCGCGTGGCGCGTGGAAGCCCAAACGCGTGGCGCCCGACAACGTGCGCGCGAGCTGACGGCGCCGGTGCGTGTCCGCCCCAACTTCCTCATCATCGGCGCGCTCAAGGGTGGCACGACGTCCCTGCATCGCTACCTGAGCGATCACCCGGCTGTCTACTGCTCGAGCCGGAAGGAAGTGCACTACTTCAGCCTCATGTATCCACTCGGCGAGCGCTGGTACCTGTCGCACTTCCCGCTCGAGAGCCGCGCCGCGACCACTCGCCTCAGGCACGGCGTACGCCTCGCCGTGGGAGAGGCGACACCGGCCTATCTCTTCGACCCGCGTTCGCCGGGGCGCGTCCACGACTTCGACCCGGGCATGAAGCTCATCGTCGTGCTGCGCGATCCCGTGGAGCGCGCCTACTCGCACTTCCAGATGGAACGGGAGACCCGTGACGAGACTCGCTCGTTCGAAGACGCGCTCGACTGGGAGGAGGCGGAGCTCAAGCCCGAGCTCGACCGCTGGCTCGCGGATCACACGTACGAGTCGCCGCTGCCGCTTTTCGGCCGCAGCTACGTCGCCCGCGGTTGCTACGCGGAGCACCTCGAACGGTGGCTGGCGCTGTTTCCGCGAGAGCAGCTGCTCGTGCTGATGAGCGACGAGTTGCTCGACGACCCGGCGAGTGCCGTGTCGAAGGCGGAGCGGTTTCTCGGCGTGCCGGAGTGGCAGCCGGCGAGCTACCCGCAGGAGAACGTCCGTGCATATGCCCCGATGTCACCGGCCACACGCGACCGCCTACGCGCCGTGTTCGAGCCGCACGACCGCCGGCTCGAAGAGCTACTCGATGTCGAGCTCCCCTGGGCTCGCGCCTAGCCGCACGCTCTCGATCCGCGCGCGGCGCTTCTGGAGCTGCAGCGCCGCATAGGGCACGAGGATGGGCAAGTCGAACGGGATCGGGTCGTAGCCCGCAAATGTCTCGTTCGCCACCTCGAGAGCCAGCGGGCCGAGCTCGTCCAGCCGAGCCTCGACGACGTCCCAGATTGAAGCGTCGTCCCTGATCAGCCGCGAAAGCACGTAGATCCCGTACGCGATGTGCCGAGACTCGTCGCGCTTGACGAGGCCAAGGCCCTTTCGCAGCCCTGGCAGGAGATCGCGTGCCTCGAGCGCCGTGAAGAACGCGTGGTAGCCCGTCTCGGCAAGCACGCCCTCGACGATGAGCGTGTACGTGACGAGCGCCTTCGCCTGCGCGACCGGGCTCGGATTGGTGTTCAGCGCGGACATGGCGTTAGGCAGCTCCCGCGCGAAGAGCTCCCTGTAACCCTCGCGATAGAAGCGTGTGAGATCGCCGTGCTCGCCGGCCACGTCGTCGAGGAAACGGCGGAAGAACTCCGTGTGCTTGCCCTCTTCCCACAGGAACGAGGTGAGATAGAGCTCCTCCTCGAAACGGCCCTCCTGCGCGATCACACCCATGAGCGGCAGCAGGTCGAGCACCACCGACTCCTCCCCGGCGAGGAACAGCGTGCACGACCGCAGGAGCAGATCCTGTTCGGCATCGCTGAGCGCCGGCCACTGCTCGCGGTCGGTCGAGAAGTCGATCGCCGCCGGATCCCAGGTGCCGAGCCGCTTCGCCTTCTGGTACAGGCGAAACGCGGGCGAGTCACGGTCGAGCCCCGTCAGGCTCGCGAGCTCTCTCGCCATGCGCCCTATCCTCGCACGAGGCTTCTCAGCAGGAAGCCGATGTTGGCCGGCCGCTCGGCCAGGCGGCGCATGAGGTAGCGGTACCAGTCCGGCCCGTAGGGGGTGGCGACGAGCACGGCGTAGCCGCGCCGGAGGAGCGAAAGCTGAAGCTGCGGCCGCACGCCGTAGAGCATCTGGAACTGGAATCGTTCCCGCGGGATCCGCTCGCGGCCGCTGAACGCGATCGCGTGCTCGAACATCCGCTCGTCGTGTGTCGCGATGCCGACGAAGCCGGCGCTCCACAGCGCCCGTTCGGCGAGCCGCACGTACGCGGCGTCGACGTCACGCTTCTCCGGGTACGCGACGTCCGGTTGCTCCAGGTACGCGCCCTTGCAGATCCGCACGTTCGGACGGAGCGGCAGTAGCTCCTCGAGGTCACGCTCGGTGCGGTGGAGGTACGCCTGCAGCACGATGCCGACGTTGTCGACCCCTGACTCGCGGAGCCGGCGGTAGATGGCCAGCGTGGGATCGACATAGCGCGACTCCTCCATGTCCATGCGCACGAAGTTGCCGAGCCCCCCGGCATGCGCCGCGAGGGCCGCGACATTCTCGTAGGCGAGCTCCTGATCGAGGGCGAGGCCGAGGTGAGTCGGCTTGACAGCGATGTTCGTTCGCAGGCTCTCCCGGCCGATGCCGTCGAGCACGCGCTTGTATTCGTCCACGACCGCCCGCGTCTCCGTCGGCGCGCGAACGCCCTCGCCGAGCAGCGTCGTGTTCGTCAGCAGGCCCCTCTCGTTCAGCACTCGCAAGACCGGCACCGCCGAGTCGAATGTCTCCCCGGCGACGAAGCGCGAGGCGCCGAAGCGCATGCCGTGCCGCCTGACGAGTGCACGCAGCGTCTCGCTCTCCGCGGCCGCGAGGATCGCCCGCCGCGTGATCGCGTTGGCCGTGTCTGCGATCACTGCTGCTGACTTGCGTGTGCCTCTGCGGGACGTTCCTCGAAGCCGTGCTTCACGACCAGCTGCTTCACGGCCTTCACTTCGTCGAGCCGGCCCACCGGACTGCGAGTGCGGCGCCGCGTGGAGCAGCTCGGGCTCCTCGGCAGCCTCGCGCGCGATTTCGTTCATCGCGTGGGCGAACTCGTCCAGCGTCTCCTTCGGCTCGGTCTCCGTCGGCTCGATCATCAGCGCTTCCGGCACGACGAGCGGGAAGTAGATCGTAGGCGGATGGAACCCGTAGTCCATGAGCCGCTTCGCGACGTCGAGAGCGGTCACGCCGTGCTCTCGCTTCAGCATGCGTGCCGAGAGCACGAACTCGTGCATGCAGAGGCGGTCGTACGGCGGGTCGTACGTGTCACGGAGCAGGGCCAGCAGGTAATTCGCGTTGATGACGGCGACCTCGGACATCTCGCGCAGCCCCGGTCCGTACGTCCGGATATACGCGTACGAGCGGACGAACACACCAAACGGGCCCGTGAACCCGCGCACCTTGCCGATGGACTTCGGCCGCTCCGCATCGAGCGTGAAGCGATCGCCAGCGCGAACGACCTGAGGCACAGGGAGAAACGGCTCGAGCATGTCGCGGACCGCGATCGGGCCACCTCCCGGACCGCCACCACCGTGCGGCTGGGAGAACGTCTTGTGGAGGTTGATGTGGACGATGTCGAAGCCCATATCGCCGGGGCGGGCGATGCCGCAGACGGCGTTGAGATTCGCGCCGTCGTAGTACATGAGAGCGCCGGCGCCGTGGAAGATCCGCGCCACCTCCTCGATGCCCTCGTCGAACAGGCCCAGTGTCGAAGGGTTGGTGAGCATCAGGCCCGCGGTCGTCTCGTCGACCTTGCCGCGCAGATCGTCGAGGTCGACGTTGCCGCGTGGATCAGTCGCCACCTGCACGAGCTCGTAACCCGCCATGGTCACGCTGGCGGGGTTCGTGCCGTGGGCCGTGTCCGGGACAACGATCCGCCGGCGCTGCTCGTCCTCTCCACGGTCGGCGAAGTACGCGTGCATGAGCATGAGACCTGTCAGCTCCCCCTGGGAGCCGGCAGCGGGTTGAAGCGACACGGCGTCGAGACCGCAGACCTCGGCGAGGATCTCCTGCAGGCGCCACATGAGCTCGAGCGCGCCCTGCGCTCCGTCTTCCTCCTGCAGCGGATGGAGGTCGACAAACCCGGGCAGCCGCGCGACCACCTCGTTCACACGCGGGTTGTGCTTCATCGTGCACGAGCCGAGCGGGTAGAAGCCGGTGTCCACTCCGAAGTTCCGCGTCGTCAGGGCGGTGAAATGGCGGACGAGCTCGGGCTCGGAGATCTCGGGCAGCCGGGGCGGCTGGTCGCGGCGGAGCGCAGAGGGAATCTCGGGCCGCGGCAGGTCGTGGCGCGGCAGCGTGTACGCGGTGCGCCCGGCGACCGAGCGCTCGTAGACGAGCTTCACGCCGTCACCTCGGCCAGCACCTCGGCGAGGCGGTCGATGTCAGCGGGCGTGCGCTTCTCCGTGACGGCGACGAGCAGGCAGTCGTCGAGGCCGGGGTAGTCCCGGCCGAGGGCGTAGCCGGGGTGAACGCCACGCTCGCGCGCGGCTGCGACGACGTCACGGGCATTCCGTCCGACGCGGACGGCAAACTCTTTGAACGTTGCCTCTTCAGGAAACACCAGGTCGAGCCCGGCCTCCTCCAGCCGGCGACGCGCGTAGCCGGCAAGCGCCATGCAGGTCTCGCCGATCTCGCGCAAGCCCGCTGGGCCGAGCCAGGTGAGGTAGACGAGCCCGCCGAGTGAAAGCAGCGTCTGATTCGTCGTGATGTTCGATGTGGCTTTCTCGCGGCGGATGTGCTGCTCCCTCGTGGCGAGCGTGAGCACGTAGCCCCGCCGCCCCTCGACGTCGGTGGTCTCTCCCACGATGCGGCCGGGCATGCGGCGAACGTGCTCCGCGCGGCAGGCGAGGAAGCCGTAGTGGGGGCCTCCGTACGACTGGGCATTCCCGGCGCCTTGCCCTTCCCCCGCGACGATCGCGCAGCCGTATCGTCCGGGAGCCTCGAGCACTCCCAGCGAGATGGGATCGACGTGTGCGACGGCCAGAGCACCCGCGTCGACGGCCGCTGCGGCGAGATCTGGAGCCGGCTCGAGACAACCGAAGAAGTTCGGCTGCTGGAAGAGCACAGCTGCGGCATCCTCCGCCGCCGCGGCGACTGCCGTCGGATCGGTGACGCCGCCCGAGTGGGGAACCTCGACGATCTCGAGGCCGAATCCCGGCGCATACGTCTTCATCACCTGGCGCACTTGGGGGCTGGTCGCCTCCGTGACGACGACGCGCGTCCGGCCGGTGATGTGCTTCGCCATGTAGCACGCGTCGGCCGCCACCGTGGTGCCGTCGTAGCCGGACGCGTTGGACACGTCCATGCCGGTCAGCTCGCAGATGGCGGTCTGGTACTCGAAGATGGCCTGCAGGACGCCCTGGCTCAGCTCGGGCTGATACGGCGTGTACGCCGTCAGGAACTCGCCGCGCAGAAGGATCGTGTCGACGACGGCCGGCACGTAATGGTCGTAGATGCCGGCGCCGAGGAACGAGAGCTCTCGACCGGTGCCAACGTTCTTCGAGGCGAGCTCCTCGAGATGCGCGACGAGCTCGGGCTCCGATAGCGGCGGCTCGAGGTCGAGCTGACGATCGAACCGGACTCCTGGCGGAATATCGCGGAACAGCTCGTCGACGCTGCCGACGCCGATCGCCGCGAGCATCTGCTCACGGTCCGCCGCCGTCAGCGAGAGAAGGCTCACTGGTCTGCGAGCAGCTGCTGGTACGCGTTCGCGTCGAGCAGCCCGTCGAGCTCGGTGGGATCGGCCATCTGGATCCGCACGAGCCAACCCTCGCCGTAGGGATCCTCGTTCACCGCGTCGGGCTCGTCGACAGCCTTCTGGTTGATCTCCAGCACCTCGCCGGAAAGCGGTGAGATGAGATCGGATACGGCCTTGACGGACTCGACCTCTCCGTACACGGACTCTTTGGCCAGGGTCGCACCTACGTCAGGCGGCTCGTAATGAACCAGCTCGCCGAGGGAGTCCTGCGCGTACCACGTGATGCCCAGAGTTGCGACGTCGCCATCGACCCGTGCCCAGTCGTGGGCCGGGTGGTAGCGGAGATCTTCGGGATAGCTCTCAGCAGCCGCCACGTCAGTGCTCCTCTCGCTTGTAGATGGGCTTCTGGACGATGTGCGCATGGCGGTCGTTGCCACGCACGTCGATCGTGATCTTCTCACCGGGGTTGACCAGGGCGGAGGGGACATAGCCCATGCCGATGCCCTGGTCGAGCATGGGCGAGTGAGTGCCGGAAGTGACTCGACCGCCTTCGGCGATGGCCATCCCGGCGCGCGGCACGGCGCGGTCATCCATGACGAACGCGGCAAGACGCTCCGCTGGACCCTCCTCTTTGATCTTGCGCAGCGACTCGGCACCCGTGAAGTCCTTGTCGAGCGCGCACGTCCAGCCGAGACCGGCGGAGATCGCATCGGTCTCCGGGCCGATGTCCGAGCCATGGAGCGGGTAGCACACCTCCAGCCGCAACGTGTCCCTCGCGCCGAGCCCGCACGGCTGCGCACCGCGCTCGAGCACCCAGTGCCAGAGCGCCTCGGCCTCGTCGTCCATGACCAGCAGCTCGACGCCCGACTCCCCCGTGTAGCCCGTGCGATTGACCATGCAAGGGATGTTGTTCAGTTCGGTCTCCGCGAACGTGAACGCGGGGGCCTCAGGTAGGCCAAGGCGCTCGATCGAACGTGGCCCCTGAACCGCGACCAACCCGTATTCGTCAGACACGTCGCGGACGTCAGTGCCGGCAATCTCGCGCTCCTTGATCCAGGCGAAGTCGGTGGCCGCATTCGCGGCGTTGACCACGAGAAAGAAGCGGTAGTCGTCGAGCCTGTAGACGATGAGGTCGTCGACGATCCCACCGTGCTCGTTCGTCAGCAGCGTGTACTGGGCTTGGCCCGCTCCGATCCGGTCGAGATCGTTCGACAGCAGTGACTGCAGCAGTTCCCGCGCCCGCGGCCCTTCCACCTCGAGCTCGCCCATGTGCGACACGTCGAACGCGCCGCAGTCCTCGCGCACGGCGCGATGCTCCGCGATCACGCCCTCGTACTGCACGGGCATGTCCCAGCCGGCGAACGGAACCATCCGCGCGCCGAGCGCTACATGAGCGGCATGGAGGGGCGTGCGGCGGAGTGTCTGCACGCGCCGGATGCTAACCGGCTCGCCCCTCCACGCCGGAGGGACGTGCGACGGACTACGAGTCGCGAAGGAAGGAAGGCACGTCGAGCACTTCCTTCGGGATGTCGAAGCCGCTCTCCTCGGTCGAAGGCACCGACGTCAGTGCGGGCTCGCGCTCGCGTTCACGCGTCCGCTCGGGCGTCGTCTTCTTCTTGCGGCGTCGCTGCTGGCCGAATCCGGTCGCGATCACGGTCACGCGCAGCTCGTCGTCCATGCTCTTGTCGATGACCGCGCCGAAGATGATGTTGGCGTCGGCCGACGCAGCCGACGTCACCACTTCGGCCGCCTCGTTCACCTCGAACAGGCCGATGCTCTTGCCGCCCGTGATGTTGAGGAGGATGCCCGTTGCCCCTTCGATGGAGGCCTCGAGCAGCGGCGACGACACGGCCTCCCTGGCCGCCTCGGCTGCCCGGTTCTCACCGCTCGCGGAACCGATGCCCATCATCGCCGTCCCGGCATCGCGCATGATCGTGCGCACGTCGGCGAAGTCGAGGTTCACGAGCCCCGGCACCGTGATGAGATCTGTGATGCCCTGAACGCCTTGCCGAAGCACGTCGTCGGCGAGACGGAAGGCGTCGACGACGGATGTCTGCCGCTCGATGACCTGCAGCAGCCGGTCGTTCTCGATCACGATGATCGTGTCCACGCGCTCGGAGAGCTCGCCGATGCCTTGCTCTGCCACGTCGAAGCGCCTGCGACCCTCGAACGAAAACGGCCGCGTAACAACACCCACGGTCAGCGCGCCCACTTCGTTCGCGAGGTCGGCGACGATCGGAGCGGCGCCGGTGCCGGTGCCGCCGCCTTCGCCGGCCGTGACGAACACCATGTCCGCCCCCTTCAGCACTTCCTTCAGCTCATCGCGCGACTCATAGGCCGCGGCATGACCAACCTGCGGATCCGCGCCCGCGCCGAGCCCACGAGTGACCTGGTCGCCGATGTGGATCTTCACGTCGGCGTCGCTCATGAGCAACGCCTGGGCGTCGGTGTTGACGCCGATGAACTCGACGCCGGCAAGCCCGGCGTCGACCATCCGGTTGACGGCGTTCGTGCCGCCCCCACCGACGCCGACCACCTTGATCACGGCTACGTAATTACCTGCTTGTCCTCTCACTCTCCACCAACCTCGATCTCGACCTTCACTCGAACGTGATGGCTCACGCTCGCCTGCGAGTACCCAGGGTAGGGGGCTGCGGTCCGCCTGTCAATCGGATGTACCCGAACGAAAAGGCGAACAACCCTAAAGCTCAATCATCGACTTGAGGGTTGATCGGAATCGAGTCTGTGGCAACGGCGCGCTCGGGAACGCTCACGTCCAGGTAGCGCACATCGGGCGCGAGGGGAAGGATGCGTGCCACAACGGCGAGCTTGAGTGGGAGCTCGGACGGGCTGCCGAGGATGACTTCGACCCCTGACGCAAGCGTGATCGATGCTTCGCGATCGACCAGCCGCACTGAGCGGATGGGGATTGGCAACCGAACCTCTCGCATGGACGCAAGAGCCTCAACGGTCGCCGCCGACTCGTCCGCCAAGACTGCCCCGACCAGCGGATCGGCGTTCGGAGGGAGCCAGATTCGTGGCAGGTCGGGTAGCGGTCGCTCGGTGATCCTGCGGAGCACGCGACCGCTGTCCGACGCGACCCAGGCATCGCGTCCGCGGCGTAGCAGTGCGATCGGCACTTCCGCGACGACGGACACCCTCAGCGTGTGCGGGAAGTCGCGGTCGTAGCTCGCGGCCGCGACCATCGGAACGGACGAGAGGCGCCGATCGCCGTCGGTCGCGTCGAAGGAGATGAGGCTCGAGCCGGCGAGCGGCTGCAGCGCAGCGCGAACCCGCGCCGCGGTGCCCGGCGACACGCCATGTACCTCGATCCGCTCGATCGCAAACACGGCTGTCTCCCGAGCGCCGACGTAGAGTGCTGCGCCCGCCAGCACGGTCACGAGCGCCGCCAGCGCCGCACGTCGGGACGGGAGCCACATCAACTTGACCGCTGGACGGCGGGGCGCGGCGACGGAGCCCTGCGGCCCCGCGGCCGCAGGTGAAGATCGCGCCCCAGCCACACATCCAACTTCGCCGGGGGATGCTCCCTTCCTACCGCGCCTGGCCGTCGATCCAGAAAGCGCGCCGAACGAGCTCGTCCGTGTCCGGATGACGACGTTCTGTTCGGCCGACGACCGCGAATCCCCAAGAGGACACTGCAGCTTCAAGCGTGGGGTGCTCTGTCTCCTCGTTGAAAACGCCGATAATGAGCCGGCCGCCGGCGTCGACGACATCCACGAGCAGACGGCGGAGGAGGTCGGGTCTTCGCTGCGCCGGGACGTAGCCGACGTTCGTGCGAACGAAGTCGAAACGCCGCGGCGGGCGCCAGTCGAGTGCGTTGCCGACGAAGATCTGCTCACGCCAAGCCGGAAGCCGCTCCCGCGCCAGGGCGGCAAGCTCGCTCGAGATGTCGATGCCCCACGGATCGAGCTCCACACCGTCCTCGGCAGCCCAGCGGTGGAGGCACTCCATCAGGTGCCCGTTGGCGCAACCGACATCGAGGAACGAGCCGTCACCATCCACAGCGTCGAGCAGCAGGCGACGGGCTCCTTCCCACCGAACGACATCACCCGAGTGGCCGGATTGCGCACGCGGATTGTCGCCGGCGAGGTAGGCAGGGACTATGAAGTCCGCCATGGCCCGATGCCAGTCGTCTTCGCCGATCTCCTCTCGCCTCGCTCTAGCGCCCCGTCGATCGCCGCGACCTGGCGCCAGCCCCGCTCCTTGAGCCCTTCGAGGTCGTCCGGCGGGAGACTGTCGGTCATGGGAGCTCGCCGACAGGCGGCAGGACGAGGCTGCCGAGCAGCTCCACCTCTCGCTCGAGCTCGACCCCGTACTGCTTCAAGCGCTCGGCGGCGCGCTTCTGACATGAGCGCGATTGCATCGACGGCGGTTGCGCCGTCCACGTTCTCGATGAAGTTCGCGTGCCTCGGTGAGATGCGTGCGCCGCCGACCGCGTACCCCTTGAGCCCGCAGGCGTCGAGCATCGGTCCCGCACCCAGCTCGTGATCGGGGTTCTTGAAGACGCTGCCAAACGTACGGCGGTTGATCGGCTGCGTGGCCTTGCGGCGGGTGTTCAGTTCGGCGACGTGGCGTCTGATCTCCGCTGGATCGCGCCGCTGGAGGCGGAACTCCACCTGCGCGACGACCTGGCCCGACCCGACCGCCGAGTGGCGGTACTGGAGGTCCAGCTCGTCGCGCGAGAGCCATGCTGCTCCGTCGGCCGCGACGACGAGCGTCCGCTCGACGATGTCCGACCAGTCTCGGTCGTACGCACCGGCGTTCATGCGGACGCCGCCGCCGGCGGTTCCCGGAATGGCGCACGCGAACTCCAT
This sequence comes from uncultured Actinomycetes bacterium, assembly GCA_963711315.1. Classification (GTDB taxonomy): domain Bacteria; phylum Actinomycetota; class Thermoleophilia; order Gaiellales; family Gaiellaceae; genus PALSA-612. The sequence continues at coordinate 508,908 of CAVQDQ010000002.1, read as the reverse complement.
CCCTCCGAGTCCGGCGGCTCGAGCTCGATGAAGAGCTACGGCGTTCGGCGCGCCACCGCCGGCGACGAGCCGCGTGTCGTCGATCTCGACCGAGGCCAGATCGCCCGCGAGTCGCACGACCAGGGCGTCGATCCCGGAGTCCGAAGCGAGCACGTTCGAACCGAGGCCAACAACGACGAGCGGCAGCTCCGCCTCTTGCGCCCAGGCGAGAAGCTGCTCGAGGTCGTCGACTGTTTCAGGGCGCGCGAAGGCGCGGGCCGGTCCGCCGATGCCGACGGTGGTCAACCGCGCGAGGGGGACGTCGTGCTCGAGTCGAGCTACGACGCTGCCCTGGGGATGAGTTGTCACGCTTCGGACACGCTCCCGTCACCCATGGCCAACAGTTTCGCCGCTACGCTCAAAGCGGGGGTCAGGGCGCGGTAGCGCCCCGGGGGAAGAGAGGGGTCGAGTAGCCGGGCGAGGCGATCACTCCGCCAGCGCCGCGAGGATGATCGGCGCTGCTCGGTCGACGTCGCCGGCCCCCATGGTCACGACCACATCTCCGGCTCGTGCCGTGCGCGAGATCATCCGGCCCGCGTCGTCGACCGCCGGTGCCCATCCGATCCACAGCCCAGGACGCCGCTGCGCGAGTGCGTCGACGACGACCTTGCCGGTCACTCCTTCGACGGGCTGCTCACGCGCCGCGTAGATGTCGGTCAGGCACACAGCATCCGCAGCGCTCAAAGCCTCTGCCAATTCAACGGCCAGGTGTCTCGTCCTCGAGTAGAGGTGAGGCTGAAAGAGCACGAGGAGTCGCGCGTCGGGATGCAGCTCCCTGGTCGCAGAGAGTGTCGCCTCGATCTCGGCCGGGTGGTGTGCGTAGTCGTCATAGACCGTCACTCCGCCCGCCGACGCATGGAGCTCGAGCCTCCTCCCCACGCCGCGGAAGCCGGCGAGGACGGCGGCGGCCTCGTCCCGGTCGACGCCGGCGAGTGCGAGCGCCGCCAGCACCGTCGCGGCGTTCCTTCGATTGTGCTCTCCCGGCACCGCCAGCTCGAACGGCACCGGCTCCAGCTCGTCCCCCCGAACGGCCGACGGACAGCCGGCTAGCCAGCGCTCGAAGAGCTCTTCCACCTCGGCGCGCGACGTGAAAGTCGAGTGATGGTCGAGATCGACGTTCGTGAGCACGCCGATCTCCGGTCGCAGCAGCTCGAGCGAGCGGTCCGATTCGTCGCCTTCGGCAACGAGCCATCCGCTGCCGGCGGCGGCGTTCCCGCCGAGCTGCGGCACGGCCCCACCGACGAGGAATGTCGGGTCGAGACCGAGCTCGCGCAGGCAATAGGCGATCATCGCGGCGGTCGTAGTCTTGCCATGGGCACCCGCAACCACGATCGACCGTTGTGCCGCGACCAGCTCGGCCAACAGCTCGCCCCGGCTTCGCCCGGCGACCAGGCCCGCGAATGCCGTCGAGACCACCGGCTCCCAGCCCTCCGGCGGGGCAGGCGGCTCCTGTGAGATCTCGATGTTCACGTCCGCGAGCGGTTCGAGATACGGAGTCTCCGCACGATCCCAGCCCGCCACGTCCGCACCCCACGCGCGGGCGACGACGGCGAGCGCGCTCATTCCGGCGCCTCCGATGCCGACGAACCACAGCTTTCGCCCGCTAAGCACGGGCAAGCCCGAGCACCTCGTCTGCAATCTCCTCGGCGGCATTCGGCCTCGCCAGCCGCCGCATGGCCGACGCCATCGTCTCCAGCCGCGCCGAGTCGTGAAGGAGAGAGCTGACGAGAGCCGGTACGCGTCCGGCCTCCCGTTCCGGCACGACGACGGCGGCGCCGGCGTCCGCGAAGTAGCGCGCGTTCTTCGTCTGATGATCCGCCGTAGCGTGCGGGTACGGCACGAGCACCGCAGGCGTACCAGCCGCAGCCAGCTCGTACACCGAACCGCCTGCCCGCGCGAGCGCAAGATCTGCCGCCGCGAGCGCCGCACCGAACTCGTGGGTGTACGGCAGCAGCCGGTAGCCCTCTCGGCGGACGCGACCGCGCAGCGCCTCGTAGTCTCGCTCGCCGGCGAGATGGAGCACGAGCGGGCCCTCGTCCGCAAACGCCTCGACCACGAGCTCGTTCAGCGTCCGCGCGCCCTGGCTGCCGCCGTACACGAGCACCAGCCGGCCGTCGGCCGGCAGATCGAAGCGACGCCGGGCTTCCTCTCGCGGGATAGTTCGTGAGCTGGCCGGGACGGGCCGGCCCGTCACGCGATATTTCGCACCGGCCCGACCCGGGATCGGGAAGGCGAGGAAGACGCGACGGGCGAACGGTAGTGCCAGTCGATTGGCCAAGCCCAGATGCGCGTCGGCTTCCATGATGGCCGCGGGGATACGACGGGTGGCCGCGGCGAGCACCATCGGCCCCGCGACGTAGCCGCCGCCGCCGAGAACGATGTCGGGCCGACGGCGCGCCAGGATCCGGCGGCACGCGAACGGAGCCCTGCCGGCGACCATGACCGACCGCAGCTGCGCCAGGCTCGGCGCCCGCGGCAAACCGGAGATCTCGAACGTGTCGAGCTCGTAGCCGGCGTCAGGGACGAGCTGCGCTTCGGCGCGACCCGGCGACCCGGCGAACGTCACGAGCACGCCGCGGGCTCTCAACGCTTCCGCCACTGCCAGCGACGGCAGCACGTGGCCGCCGGTTCCTCCGGCTGCGATCAGGCACTTCGACGCGTCTGGCTCGGGCATCGCCACCAGCGATGTTAAGGAGAATGCCCGCAGCGCCGAGCGCGACGATGAGGCTCGAGCCTCCGTAGGAGATGAACGGCAGAGTGATTCCCGTAACGGGCGCGAGCCCCAGCACCGCCGCGAGGTTCGTCGCTGCCTGGGCGCCGATGAGCACCGTCAGACCCGTGGCCAGCAGCGAGCCGAAGCGGTCTGGGCAGGAAAGCGCGATCCGAAAGCCGGCCCAGCAGAAGGCGGCGAACGCGGCGATCACAGCCGCCACTCCGATCAGCCCCAACTCCTCGCCGATGACGGCGAAGATCATGTCCGTGTGAGCCTCCGGTAGATAGAAGATCTTGTTGATGCTCTCGCCCATGCCCTTGCCGAAGACGCCCCCCGACCCGAGACCGATCATCGCCTGAACCGACTGGAAGCCCGACCCCTGCGCGTCGCTCCACGGGTTGAAGAAGGAAAGAATGCGCTCGCGCCGGTACGGCTCGAGGTAGATGGCGGCGACGCCCAGCGCCATCACGATCCCCCCCGCGCGGGCGAGCAGACCGAGCGGCGTCCCCGCGGCGACGAGCATCCCGCCGAGCATCAGCGTTATCGCTACCGCGGTGCCGAGGTCTGGCTCGAGCAGGATGAGCACGCAGGAGAGGCCGCCCACGAGGCCGAGCGGCTTCGCCAGCTCGGAGAGCGTCCGTGGCGGGCGCGTCCTCGTGCGCGAGAGAAACGCGGCGACCCACACGGCGAGCGCAAGCTTCGCGGGCTCCGACGGCTGGAAGGTCATGGGGCCGATCGTCACCCAACGGCGCGCGCCGTTGACGGGATCGCTCACGAGCAGCACGGCGGCCAGCATCAGGAGGCTCACGGCCAGCAACGTCGGCGCTGCACGTCGCCACCACATGTACGGCGTCCTCGCGCAGACGACGAGGACGACGAGACCCGCCAGCGCGAACAGCGTCTGTCGAATGAGGTAGTGCATCGGCTCGCCGTTGCCGACGGCCGCGCGGGCCGAGGTCGCGCTGTACACCATCACGAGCCCGAAGGCGACGAGGCCGAGCGTGACGAGAATTAGGAGGTTGGCCTCGAGCTGGGCCCGTTTCACCCAGTCAACTTCTGCACCAGACGGCGGAATTCCTCGCCGCGGTGCTCGAAATCGCGAAACTGGTCGAAGCTCGCGCAGGCGGGCGAGAGCAGCACGATCTCGCCCGGCTCGGCCGCTGCAGCCGCCCGTTCCACGGCTGTCGCGAGGTCGCCAGAGCGTTGGAGCGGAAGGCCCGTGGGACGTAGAGCCGCCTCCAGCTCGTCCGCGGCCTCGCCGATGAGATAGGCGGCGCGGACGGACTCCGGCATCGCGTCAGCGAGCGGCGCGAAGTCCTCGCCCTTCAGCGAGCCGCCGAGGATGACGTGCAACGGCGCGTCGTAGGCGGCCAGCGCGCGTCGCGCAGCGGCCGTATTCGTGGCCTTCGAGTCGTTCACGTACTTGACGCCGCCGATCTCCGCGACGAGCTCCAGCCGGTGCTCGACGCCCGGGAAGCTCTGGAGCGCGCGCGCGATCGCGTCGTCGTCGATGCCGGCGGCGCGAGCGGCAGCCGTCGCCGCCGCCGCGTTCTCGCGGTTGTGCGCGCCGGGCATGCGCGGCTCGGCGGGCAGCGGGTCGTCGCGCGAGAACTCGATGCCCGCAAGGCCGAGGCCGCGGGGAACGATGGCCGTCTGAGCCCGCTCGAAGATGCGGAGCTTCGCGTCGCGGTACGCGTCAAGGGTGCCGTGGCGGTCGAGGTGGTCCGGCTCGAGATTCAGCAGCACAGCGATCTCGCAGGCGAGCTCGTGGACGTCTTCGAGCTGAAAGGACGAGAGCTCGCAGACGATCCAGTCCACCGGCTCGGCTGCTGTCAGCGGCCGGCCGACATTGCCTGCGACTGCGACCGAGAGCCCCGCCTCGCGAAAGATTGCCCCGAGCAACTCGACGGTCGTGGTCTTGCCATTCGTGCCGGTGATGCCGACGAGCCGGCTCTCTGGCAGCAGCCGGTAGCCGAGCTCGACCTCGCTCCACACCGGGACTCCGGCGTCTCGTGCGTTCTTGACGAGGATGTGCTCGCCGGGAACGCCCGGGCTCTTGACGACGAGCTCGACGCCGTCCAGCAAGGCCGTATCGTCGTCGTTGCCGAGCTTGCTATCGGCGACTACGACGTCGACCCCGCGCCGGGCGAGAGCGGCGGTTGCCGCCTGGCCCGAGCGCGCCATCCCGACGACGAGCACGCGTGAGGGCAGCGTCATGGCTTCCGTCCGGCGAGATAGACGGCCGGCCATTGCGGCTCGGTCGTCCCCGCTGCGCGCACCGCCGCCTCGAGCTGCTCGATCTCCTCTGCGGTGAAGCCCTCCCGCCAGGCGTCGAGCAGCGACGGGCTGCCCGGGGCGCCGACCCCGTGCAGAACCGCATCTGGCATCACGGTCACGTTTGTGATGACGACCTCCGCATCGACGTCCACGAAGCCTGCCTCCTCGAACCAGCGCGCCAGGTCCTCGGCATCGAAGTCCTGCATCGGGTGATCGTGCGGCCAGCGCCGGTAGAAGTCGGCCTCGACGCGCTCGGAGAGATCGCCGAAGTCGACGAGCTCCCAGAGCTGCGTGTTGCGCCGGTTCACGGGCTCGAAGAGCGACACCCTCCCGCCCGGTCGCAGCACGCGGAAGAACTCGCGCGCAGCCTCCGCCTTCTCGCGGACGTAGATGAGCACCGAGCGCGTGAGCACGACGTCCACCGACTCGTCCTGCAGGGGCATCACCTCGGCGCCCCCGACGAGGTAGACGACGCGCGGGTCCTCACACCGTGCCAGCAGCTCCTCGAGGCAATCCACGGAGATGTCGAGCGCAACCACGGAGCCATCCGTCCCGAGACGGTCGAGCGCACCGAAGACGAGCAGCCCGGTGCCCGCTCCGACGTCGAGGACGACGTCATCCGGTTCGAGCAGCGCTCGATCGAGCACGCGATCGCGGACATCGGCAAGCGACGCCAGCGCCTCGTCGATCTCCTCCTGCGACCGGCCCTCGAAGCGCGTCTCAACGAGCCATTCGGCCCATTTGTCTCGCTGCTCGTTCAGTTTCGGAAGAACTGGAAGTAGTAGCGGTAGTACAGGGCGAAGGCGAGCGCGCAGAGGATCGCACACACAATCCAGAAGCGCACGACGATCTTCGTCTCCGACCACGCTTTCATCTCGAAGTGATGGTGGATCGGCGCTATCAGGAAGACGCGCTTGCCCATGTACTTGAAGCTCAGCACCTGGATGATCACGGACAGAGTCTCGATCACGAAGATGCCCCCGATCAGGAGCAGCAGGAACTCCGTCTTCATGACGATCGCAAAGGCCGCGAGCGCGCCGCCGATCGCCATCGAGCCGGTGTCGCCCATGGCGATCTCGGCGGGCCAGGCGTTGTACCAGAGGAAGCCCACGATCGCCCCGATGAGCGCCGCGCCGAAGATCGAGAGGTCGATGTAGAGCTGGTTGCGGTCGCCCGGCGCGCCCGACCGGATCCACGCGATCACTGCCATCGCGGTGAACGTGAAGACGGCGATGATCCCCGTCCCCGCGGCGAGACCGTCGAGACCGTCGGTGAAGTTCACAGCATTCGCCGTGCCGGCGATCATGAGAAAGACGAGCACGTACCACCCGACCGAGAGCGGCAGCTCCCAGTTGACCACGGGGAGGTAGACGCTCGTGGAGAACTCGCGGTGCCACGTCACGATCCCGACGACGAGGGCGATGACCGCGAGCAGGAGGAGCTTCCAGCGGCCGTTCAGGCCGAGCGAGCGGCGGTGCGTGAGCTTGATCGCATCGTCGAGGAACCCGATGGCGGCACAGCCGAGCGTCACGAAAAACACGAGCAGCGCGTTCGTCGTGTAGTGCGAGAGCGCGAGGAACGCGACGGCGAGCGCCACGAGGATGACGAGGCCGCCGAGGGTCGGCGTGCCCGCCTTCACGAAGTGGTGCTGTGGGCCCTCCTCGCGGATGTGCAGCCCGTACGCGCGGCTGCGCATGAAGGCGATGAGCCTCGGAGCGATGAGGATGGAGATGAGAAGGGCCAGGACGCCCGCAATGAGGACCCGTACCAACGCCCGGAGAGCCTAGACCGGGACCTCGGCCAGCGCGGCGGCCACGACCTCGAGCCCGACCGCGCGGGAGCCCTTGACGAGCACACAATCCCCGGGCTGGATGAAACCTCTCGCTACGTTCGCGGCCTCCTTCGCGTCGGCGGCAGTGGCCGTTAGCGCCACGCCGTCCGCGGCCTCGACATACTGCTGCCCGCGCTCGCCGACGGCGACCAGGACGCCGATGCTCCAGGTCCCGGACGAGACTTCCGATCTCCCGGTGATAGGCGGTGGAGTCGGGCCCGAGCTCTGCCATCTCACCGAGCACGGCGACCGTGCGTCGCCCGGCTGCCCGGTCGACGAGATCCTCGAGCGCCGCACGCATCGACATCGGGTTCGCGTTCCAGCAGTCGTTCACGAGCAACCCGCCGCCGGGCAGCTCGATCTCCTCGCCGCGCCACCGCGAGAACACGACATCTACCTCGCCCTCGACCTCGATGCCAAGCGCCGTTGCCGCGTGCAGCGCGCTCAGTGCGTTCTCCGCGTGGTGGCGGCCGCGAAAGGAGAACGTGACGTCACGACCGTTGAAGCGCAGCCGCGTGGCCCCGTTCGCCGCGGTAGCGTCGGGCTTTCCCCGCCGCACGACGTCGATGTCTTGTCGTTCCACCGGAAAGTCATCGGGCACGATGGCGACGCCGCCCGGCGGCAGCGCGGCGACGAGCTCTCCCTTTGCCACGGTCACCGCTGCGAGCGAGCCGACGCGCTCCAGATGTGCCGGTCCGACATTCGTGACGACCCCGATCGACGGGCGGGCGATCTGCGCAAGGTCCGCGATTTGCCCGAGGCCGCGCATCGCGAGCTCGAGGATGCAGACTTCGGTGTCGGGCTCCAGCCTGCAGAGCGTCAGCGGGACACCCAGCTCGTTGTTGTAGCTCGCCTCGGCCGCGATCGTCTTTCGCCGAGGGGCGCAAATGGCGGCGAGGATGTCCTTCGTCGACGTCTTTCCCGTGGAGCCGGTGATCGCGACCACCGTCGCCGCGCTTCGATCGCGCACCGCCCGGCCGAGCGCTGCGAGCGACGCAAAGGCGTCGTCAGGCACGAGCGTGGCCGCGGCGCCTCGGGTCATCGCATCGCCCGCGTAGGCGCCGCCCTCACCGACGGCGACGAAGAGATCGCCCGCGACGACACGCCGGGAGTCGACCCGCACGCCGGTCGCGACAGTTGCTCCCGGGGCTCGCTCCACGCTTCCTGGGCAGAGCGTCTCGATCACGTCGAGCTCGAGCGGGATCACGCGCGCGCTGCCAGCCGGCGGAGGGCCTCGCGGGCGACCTCGCGATCGTCGAACGGCAGAGTCTGCCCCGCAGCTTCCTGCCCTTGCTCGTGCCCCTTGCCGGCCAGCAGCACCACGTCTCCCGCGCGCGCCGTCTCGATCGCAAGCTCGATCGCCCGCGCGCGGTCGAGCTCCACGTCCACTTCCGAGGCGAGGCCGCGCGTGATCTCGTCGACGATGTCCTGGGGATCCTCGCCTCGCGGGTTGTCGGACGTGACGATCACGACGTCGGCGCCGTCCGCGGCCACGGCACCCATGAGCGGCCGTTTGCCGTGATCGCGATCGCCGCCGCAGCCGAACACGCAGATCACGCGACCCGCCGCCAACTCGCGCGCGGTGCGGAGGGCGGTCTCGAGCGAGTCGGGGGTATGTGCGTAGTCGACGACGACCGAGAACGGCTGTCCCTCGTCGACCGCTTCGAAGCGCCCCGGGACGCCGCGCACCGACTCGATCCCGCGGGCGATCGCCTCGTCGGGAAGCTCGAGCAGACGTGCGACGGCGACGGCCGCCAGGACGTTCTCCACGTTGAAGCGGCCAAGCAGCCGTACGCGCAACGGGATGCCTGAGGCGTTGAGCTGCACACCGTCGCGCCCCAGCTCGAGCTGCTCGGCGTGGATGTCCGACCCCGGACCCAAGCCGAACGTGATCACGCGCTCATGGCCGAGGGCACGGAGCTCGACGGCCAGCCTGCGGCCGTGCGGGTCATCCGTGTTGAGCGCCGCCGGCGGCGGTTCGTCGCTCACGAACAGGCTTCGCTTCGCCTCGAAGTACTGCTCGAGCGTGCCGTGGAAGTCCAGGTGGTCGCGGCTGAGGTTCGTGAAGGCGAGCGCCGAGAAGCGGACCCCCGCGAGCCGTCCCAGCTGAGCGCCGTGCGAGGTGGCTTCCATCGCGCAGCTCCGGTCACCCGCGTCCAGCATCTCGCGCAGCGTCCGCTGCACATCGATTGCCTCCGGCGTCGTGCGCAGGGCCGGCCGCCGCTCGCCGCCGACACGGCTCTCGATCGTGCCGAGCAGGCCCGGGCGCCGTCCGGCGGCTGCGAGGATCGCGAACAGGAGGAAGCATGTCGTGGTCTTGCCGTTCGTGCCGGTGACGCCGGCCACGGTGAGCTCATGCGAAGGGCGGGCGTAGAACTCGACCGCGGCGGTCGCCATCGCGGCCCTCGCGTCCGCGACGACGAGTTGGGGCACCGGCTGCTCGAGCGGTCGCTCCACCACGAGGGCTACAGCTCCTCGCTCGATCGCATCGCCGGCGAACTCGTGCCCGTCGGCGCGCTCACCGGAAACACAGAAGAACAGTGATCCGGGGATGATGGCTCGTGAGTCGTAGGCGAGCTCTCGTACCTCGACCGGAGCAGGGTTGGCGACGGTCGCCGGAGCGAGCGCCGCGATGACTCGCTCCAGGTCCACGCCGGGCGAGTCTACCAGCGGCACTCCGTCGTCCCGCAAGGCGCCCATCTGTGACAGAAGCGTGCCATTTGCGGGACTTTTCACGTCAAGACCCTGGCGCCGATGATCGCCGGTCATTACGCTCACAGCGGGGAGGAGGATGGTGGCCCCGAGCCCTTTCGGACTGTGCTATCCGGTCGTGGCCAGTGAGGCCGGGTCGTCCGGCGGAACCTCGAGGTATTGGAGCGCGAAGTCCGCGATCCGCTTGAACGCCGGCGCCGCGACGACGCCGCCCCAGATGGCCCCTCGCGGCTCGTCCACCGAGACGAGGATCACGAAGCGCGGCCTGCTCGCGGGAACGATGCCGATGAACGAGGCGACGTAATTCGTGGTCGAGTAGCCGCCGTTCACCGGATCAGGCTTGGCGGCAGTCCCGGTCTTGCCCGCGATCGTGTACCCCGGTACGGCTGCGAGCGTGCCCGTCCCCTCGAGCACCACGTTCTCGAGCATGCGGCGCACCTCGTCCGCGATGGGCGCCGAGAGCACGCGCCGGCGCTCCGGCCTCGCGCGTCCGCCTCCACTCACGTGGTCGACAAGGTGAGGCGCGATCCACATTCCGCCGTTGGCGACCGCCGCGTACGCCGCGGCCATCTGCACTGCGGTGACCCCGATGCCCTGCCCGATGGGGACGTTGCCGATCGTCGAGCCTGACCAGCGCTCCACCGGCAGCACGATGCCCGGCGTCTCGCCCGGGAAGTCGATTCCCGTCGGCTTTCCGAACCCGAAGCGTTCGATCCAGTCAGCAAGGCGCTGTGGGCCGAGCAGTTGCGCGAGCGTGATCGCGCCGACGTTGGAGGAACGCGCCAGGATCTGGGCGACCGTCATCGTCTCCGTACCTCGCGGCTCGGCGTCGTGTACGACCCTGTCCGCGACCTGGATCCCGTAGGGCAATGTGAACGGGCTGCTTTCGTTCACGAGGCCTTCCGACAGCGCCGCAGCGACGGTCACGAGCTTGAACGTCGATCCCGGCTCGAACGTATCGGTGACCGCAACATTGCGATGGCGGTCGGCGTCCGTCTGCGCATAAGCGTTCGCGTCGAAGCCGGGCGCAACCGCCATGGCGAGGACGCCGCCCGACTGCGCATCGAGCACGACGGCCGTTGCCCGGGCGGCTCCCCACTGCGACACCGTCGCCCTGAGCACGGACTCGGCGTTGGCCTGGATCGTGTGGTCGATGGTGAGGAAGACGTCCCGTCCGGGCTGCTCCGGACTCGATTTGACGACATTGAGCACGCGGCCGAACGGATCCTTGACGAACGTCTCGCGGCCGTCGTGTCCACCGAGCACGCGCTCGAGCTGCAGCTCGAGACCGGCAAGGCCGCGATTGTCGGTTCCCGCGTAGCCGAGCACTTGAGCGGCCACGCCGCCCTGCGGATACACACGCCGCTCCTCGCGCAGGAAGCCTATGCCCGCGAGGTTCCGCTTCTCGAGTGCCTTTGCGCGGTCGGGGTCTGCTTTCCGCAGGACGTACACGAAGCCCTTCGACTTGTCGAGCAGCTGCGGGTACAGCACGTCGGCGTCGACACCCAGCGTCTTCGCCGCTGCCAGGGCCACCTGGCGCGGGCTCGTCACCTGGCGCGGATTCGCATACACGGTGACGGCCTCCTCGCCGATCGCGAGCTGTACGCCCATGCGGTCGACGATCGCCCCCCGACCGGCCGGGATGTTCACGGTCTCGTGCTGCTGGCTTGCGGCACGCTGGCTGAGGTCCGCCGCGCGCACGGTCTGCAACCACGTCGCGCGAGCGAGCGAGATTCCGAAGACCGCCAGCAGAGCGAGAAGCAGTAGGCGAATGCGGCGGTCGAACGGCCTCCGCGCGCGCATTACGGATCGAGGGGGACGTATGTGGTCTGATCGGGTGAGGCAGGCGTCGCGCCCAGCTGCTCGGCTGCGATCTTCTCGATTCGGCCGGTCGACGCGGCGCTGGCGAGCTGCGAAGCCAGCGCGGCGTTCTCCGCGCGCAGCTTCGAGCGCTTCTGACTGAGCTCGTCGTAGGTGAGGTTGACTCGAAGTACCGCGACGTTGAGCGCGACGACCCCGGCGAGCAGCGCAGCGACGACCACGATCCACACGATCCCGCCCGCGAGCCGCCGCTGCGCGGTCCGCTGCGGTGCTGTCGCCTTCGGCTTACCGGGGCGTGGGCGGGGCGGCCGAGTGCGTGCCGCCGGAGCAGTGGCTGCCATCAGACCTTCTCCGCGACGCGCAGCCGCGCAGATGCCGAGCGCGGATTGAGCGCCACCTCGCGTGCGTCCGGCCGTACGGCCCGCGTCGTCAGCACGCGTAGCACGGGGTCCTTGCCGCACACACAGACCGGAAAGTCGGGAGGACAGACACAGCCGCGCGCCTCGGCTCGAAAGAATCGCTTCACGATCCGGTCCTCGAGCGAGTGGAAGCTGATGACGGCGATCCGGCCTTGCGGGTGCAGCAGCCGAACCGCCGCCGGTAGTGCTTCTTCGAGCTGGCCAAGCTCGTCGTTGACCGCAATCCGCAGCGCCTGGAAGACGCGCTTGGCTGGATGGCCCTCGCCGAAGCGAGCCGGCGTCGGGATGGCGGTCTTGATCACGTCGACGAGCTCGCCCGTGCGAGCGAAAGGCTCGCGTCGACGGCGGCGAATGATGGCGCGACCGATCTGACGCGCGTACCGCTCTTCGCCATAGCGGCGGAAGATCTCCTGCAACTCGCGCTCGGGTGCGTCGTTGACGATGTCGGCCGCGGTCTCATCCGCGGAGGGGTCCATGCGCATGTCGAGCGGCGCATCGACGGCGTACGAGAAACCGCGCTCGGGGCGATCGAGCTGCATGCTGGAGACGCCGAGGTCGAGCAGGATGGCGTCGACGCGGACGTCGTTCGTTGCCAGCTGGTCGAGCACGGTCGCGAACTCGCCGCGCAGGAATCGCGCCTGGACACCGGCGCGCTTACGGAAACGCTCGAAGTACTGGCGTGCCGACGGATCACGATCGATGGCGATGAAACGGCCCTCGCCGCGCAGGTCGAGCGCGAGCAGCTCGGCGTGGCCGCCGGCGCCGAACGTCGCGTCGACGACAGCCTCTCCCGGCTGGACGTCGAGCAGCCGCCGCACCTCGTCGGCGAGCACCGGGACGTGATCAGTCGCGCTTGGACGCAAGGCGTTCGGCAACATCTTCCGCCCTCCCTTCCGCGTCTGCGATCTGTGTGCGCCAGGAAGCGCGGTCCCAGATCTCGAGATGGTCGTGAACACCGGCCACGACGACGTCGCGCTCGAGCCCGGCATGACTTGCGAGCGTCCCGGGGATCAGCACGCGCCCCTGTTTGTCGAGTGTTGCCTCCGAGGCGCCCGAGAAGAAGTGCCGCTGGATCATGCGCTCGTCACGGCTGAGGGAGCCGAGCGCTGTCAGGCGCGCCGCGAGCTCCGCCCAGTCGGCCTTCGCGAACGCGTACACGCAGCCGTCCATCCCGCGGCTCAGCACGAGACCCTCCGGGAAGGAGTCTCGGAACTTCGCCGGAAGCGTAAGCCGGCCCTTTTCATCGAGCGTGTGCTCGTGCTCGCCGAGGAACATCGAATACCGCCGTTCGCTGTTGGACCACTTCGCCCCACTTTAGACCACTCCAGACCGCAGCGCAACCCCTGCGCCCCCTTCTAGAGCGTCAGTTGCCCTTCGTACGGGCCGCGTCCGGCGACAACGGCCGCACCACAGCGAGATGCCAGCTGCAACGCGTCCCCTATCGGCAGCCCGCTTGCCAGGCCGTAGGTGAGACCCGCGGCGAACGCATCGCCGGCGCCGTACATGTCGACCACGGGACCAGGAATCTCGCCGGGCGGGAAGCGGCCGCCCGGCTCCACCGTGCCGCCGCGGGCTCCTTCGGTGCGGACGACATAGCGAGGGGCGGGCTCGAGACCACCCGCGTAGTGCTCCCCTCGATCGGCTGCGCTGGCGACGAGCACGTCCAGCTCGACGCCGGCCTCGCGGAGCACCGGCAGCTCGCGGGCGGAGGCCACCAGCACCTTCGCCCGCCGTGCCGCCCGCACTGCTTCCGGGTCGCCTCCCGTGAAGTAGACGCCGTCGAGTTCCTCCAGCTCGTGCCAGGGGAGCGGATCGGAGCCGCGCGGCACGAGCTTCGGCCCCTGTAGCGCGATCGTCCGCTCTCCCTTGTCGTCGAGAAAGCAGACCGCACGGCGCTGAGGATCCTGTCGCCAGACGGCCTCGACGCGAACCCCGCGTCCACTCAGCTCGTCGATCGCCCGGTGTCCCAGCGCATCGTCACCGAGCGCCGTGATCAGCAGCGCGCTGCCGGCGAGTCTGCGCAATTGCACCGCAGCGTCGGCGCCGCCGCCCGCTGCCTCCTGCCACGTCTCCTTCGCCTGAACGATCTCGCCCGGGAGCGGCACGCGATCGACGACCAGGAAGTCGACCCATTCGACGTGGCCCACCACCGCGACCTTCATACGCCGAGTCTCACAGTTCGACGTGCTGACGCGTTAGAGCACATGATGGCAACCGTGCAGGTTCCTCCCTTCGAGGAGTTCTATGCCGCAAACCGCGTACGCGTGTACCGGCTGCTCGTCCGCCGTCTGGGACGGCAGCAGGCAGAAGATGCATTCCAGGAAACCTTCCTGCGGGCGCTGCGCGCATACGCCGGGCTTCGGCATACGGAACAGCTCAGCGCCTGGGTGACGACGATCGCGGAGCGCGTCGCCATCGACGCCCACCGACGCAACCGCGCAACGGACGAGCTGCATGAGGCCGAGTCGTGGGACGGCCGTCCCGCGCATGCGGAGCTCGAGCATCTCGCCGGTGGCTTGCCGCCGACCGAGCGGGCCGCTGTCGTGCTCCGTTACGGATACGACCTCGACTACGAGCAGATCGGCGCAGTGCTTGGATCGAACGCGACCGCCGCCAGGCAGGCTGCCTCGTCCGGCGTGCGCCGTTTGCGAAAGGAGCTGGCATGACACTTCCCGCAGCCCTCGACGCGCGCTTCCGGGATGCGGCCGCCGCCGCCGGACTGCTCGACGCCGCCTACGACGTCACCGACTCTCCAGTCGGCGAGCTGCTGCTCGCCGCGACGGATCGCGGAGTCTGCTGGATCGAGTTCGGGCCGGAGGAGACGCTCGACCGCCTGGCCCGCCGAGTCGGCACGCGGCTGCTCCGCGTCCCTCGCCGCTTGACCGCCGTGAGGCGTGAGCTCGACGAGTACTTCTCTGGGGCCCGGACGACGTTCGATGTCGACGTGGACGTGGCGACCGTGCCGGCGTTCCAGCAGAGCGTGCTCCGGGAGCTGGCACGCGTTCCCTACGGAGAAGTCACGACCTACGGAGCGCTCGCCGGCCGCATCGGCAAGCCCCGCGCCGCCCGCGCCGTCGGCGGCGCGCTCAACCGAAACCCCGTTCCGATCATCCTCCCCTGCCACCGCGTCGTAGGGGCGTCGGGCAGCCTGGTCGGGTACGCGGGTGGCCTGGAGCGCAAGCAGGCGCTGCTGAGGCTGGAGGGCGCCGCTCTGGTCTGATTTGCGTTCCACTATGTAAGTGCTAACTTACGTAAGTGGAGACTAACTCATATCAGGCGATCGAGGCGCTTGCAGATCCGACGCGCCGAGCCATCCTCGAACGCCTGCTGGGCGGCCCGCTGCCGGTGAAGGAGATCGCCAGCGGGCTGCCCGTGACCCGGCCCGCGGTCTCCCAGCATCTCGGCGTGCTCAAGCGCGCCGGCCTCGTCAGCGAGCAGCGACAGGGAACGTTTCGCCTCTACCGGCTCGAGCCGGGCGGCCTGGACGCTCTCCGCTCGTATCTCGACAGCTTCTGGTCGGCAGCTCTGGCGCAGTTCGCACAGGCTGCCGCCGGCGATCAAGGGAGGGAGCAATGACTCAGCACATGGCACTCGAGCCCGTGCGCAAGCAGATCTCGGTGGACTGCGACGTCGAAAGCGCATTTCGGACGTTTACCGAGGACATCGCCACCTGGTGGCCCGTCAAGAGCCACTCGATCACGGGCGAGGGTACGACCGCCGTGTTCGAGCCGGGCGTGGGCGGTCGCATGTACGAGCGTGCCCCCGACGGACAGGAGCACGACTGGGGGTCGATACTCGTCTACGAGCCGCCTCATCGTGTGGTGCTGGAGTGGAAGGTCAACGCGGCAGCTCCGCCGACCGAGGTCGAGGTGCGGTTCAGCCCGGACGGTGACGGCACTCGTGTGGAGCTCGAGCACCGCGGCTGGGAGAAGTATGCGAGCGGCGGCGGCGCGACGAGCGGGGGTCGTACGACACCGGCTGGTCGTATGTCCTCGGGCAGTTCCGGGAGGCGGCTGCCTAGGCGTGTCCTGCGAAAAGCGGCAGCATCAGCCGATAGCCCACCCCCCACTCGTTGAGGACGTACGGCGTGTCGCTGAGCTCCGCGAGGCGCCGCCTCAGACGGCACGCATGCGAGTCCACGGTGCGCGTCCTCGCCACCGATCGATACCCCCAGACGTCGCGCAGCAGCTCCTGTTTCGGGAACACGTGCGTCGGCGCGGTCGCCAGCCTCGTGAGGAGGCCGTACTCCTTCGCGGGCAGCGGCAACAAGTGCCCGCCGACCGTGACGCAGCGCGTGGGCAGGTCGATGACGATCTCTCCGGCCTCGAGCACGTCGTCGGGTAGAGGCGTGTCGCTTCGGCGCAGCACCGCGCGAATTCTCGCGAGCAGCTCGTCGTAGTGGAACGGACGCGTGACGTAGTCGTCGCAGCCACGGTCGAACGCGCGCACGCGGTCGACGGCGTCCGCCTCCGGATCGCCGAGCACGATCACGGGCACGCGACGGTTCCACGAGCGACCCGGCTCGCCCTCGCGCAGGCGTCGGCAAACGTCGACCTCTGTAGCGAGGAGGACGAGGTCGGGTCGTACCCGTTCGGTGAGCGCGAGCGTCGCCTCTTCGTCGTCGGCCCGCACGATCTCGAAGCCGTCGTCCGCGAGGTGGCGCTCGAGGAAGCTACCGATGCCCTCCTCCGGCTGTGCCAGGAGCAGTGCCTGTGCCATGCGGCGACGGTAGCGAGGCCATCGACCGCTGTCGAGATGTCCTTTCCCGCGAATGTGTGCCGAGTTTTCTACAACCGCCGTAACCTGACGCGCCTACAACCTGCCATGGCGAATGACGCCCCACATCAGCCACACGCCGAGGCCAAACGACAGCGCAAAGCCGATGCCGGCCAGCGCCTGCAAGCCCGGCCCGGTGGCTGCCGCAGCCAGGAAGCTCGAGCCGATCAGACCGGCCGCCACGACGAGCGCGATCACAAGCCGGTTGAGTGCGACGTCGAGGTTGCGCAGGACGAGATCGAGCTCGTCCCGGGCGAGCCGCACCTCGACCTGGCCGTGTCGGAACGACTCGAGCAGGTCGTGGATCTGTAGCGGAGCAGCGCGCAGCACGCGCCCGAGATCACGGGCCTCGTTCTGAGCATCTCGCGCGAGCCTCCCCGGCGAGAAGCGCTGCATCATCAGCTCGCGGGCGTACGGCTTCGCCACCTCGAACACGTTGAAGTCGGGATAGAGCTCGGCGCCGACCGAGCCGAGTGTGGCGATCGCCTTGTCCAGGAGCACGAACCGCGACGGCAGGTGGAGGCCCATCTCGTAGATCAGCTGGAACCCCTCGCGGATGACCTGGATCTGGTCGATCTCGGACAGGGGGACGCCGTAGTAGCGCGAGTAGAACTCCTGGAGACGGCCGACGAACTCCGCTTCCCGCGCCTTGTCGTAGCGAACGCCGAGATCGGCCAGCCGCTTGGGCAGAGCCTCGACGTTCTCGGCGGCGGCATCGATGAAGAGCGCCGTCAGCTTCGACATGTCGTCGTCCGTGAGCCTCCCGGCCTGGCCGAAGTCGACGAGCCCGATCCGATCGGGATGGCCGAGCATGAAGATGTTGGCCGGGTGGGGATCGCCGTGGAAGATCCCGTGGCGGAAGACCATCGTCATCCAGGCCTCGGCCATCACGTACGCGAGCCGCCGCCGCTCGTCGTCCGAGAGCTCCCCTGGGTGGAGATCGACGATCTGCGTCCCCTCGATGAACTCGAGCGTCAGCACCCTCGCCCCGGAATAGCTCCAGAACACACGCGGCACGCTGACGTTTGGATCGCCTACGAAGTTCCGGTGGAAAGTGCTGGCGTTGCGAGCCTCCTGACGGTAGTCGAGCTCCTCGCGCACCGTGCGGGCGAACTCGTCGACGAGGCTCTGGGCGTCGATGAAGTCGAGGGCGCGGACGCGATCCTTGGCGATCTTCGCCGCCTGGTAGAGCAGCGCGAGGTCGGCCTCGATCTGCCTCGGCGCGGTGGGGCGCTGCACCTTCACGGCGACGCGTCGGCCGTTGGGCAACACGGCCGCATGCACCTGACCGATGGAGGCGGCGGCGATCGGCTGCTCGGTGAACTCGAGGAACAGGCGCTCGATCGGCTGACCGAGCTCCTCGCGTACGACGTTCTCGACGTCGGCGAAGGGGAACGGGTTGACCTCGTCCTGGAGCTTTCGCAGCTCGACGACGATGTCCGGAGGGACGATGTCGGGCCTCGTGGAGAGCAGCTGCCCGAACTTCACGAACGTTGGGCCGAGCTCGTCGAGCATCTCGCGCAGGTGCTGGCCGCGCTCCGACACCGCCGCTCCGTCCGGCGAGACCTTCGTGGAGCCGGGAAGCAGGTCGGTCAGCTTGTTCCGCGAGAAGAAGTAGCCGAACCCGTGCTTGACCGCCACCTGGGCGATCTCGGACATCCGGCCGATGTTGCGCGTTTTCGCGCCCGAAGCCACCCCGTCAGTCTTGCACGGCAGGCGGAGCCTGATCCGTTGCGCTCTCGACCAGGCGTAGCCGGTGCTCGACTTGCGCCAGACGCAGCTCGAGCTCCTCCAGCTCGTCGCGCGTCGCGAGCCCCAGCTGGGCGTAGAAGCCCTGGAGGCCCTGCCCTGCGCGCGCTGTAAATCGCACGGCATCGCCGCGCCAGCGCGCGACAGCATCCTCGATCAGCTGGCGTGCCTCGTCCCGCCGGATACCACCGCGCTCGGCGAGCTCGCCGGCAAGCTCGTCGATTCGCTCTGCCGTGAGAGCCACGGCGCCGACGGCGGCCAGGCCCAGCCGCTCGGCCGCCTCGCGGGTCGACCTATCGGGCTCGGCCATGTGGACGCGAGCTGCGGCGCTGCCTGCGTTGCTCCCGCTTCGACTGCGCACGGGGCGCCGAACCGTCGGCCGGCGCCGCGCCCACCGGAGCGGCCGGAGCCCGCTCGGGCTCGGCCTCGAGAGCGGCCTCGGCAGGAGCCTCGACGAGGACCGCGCCACCGACGCCCTTCTCCACCACGTCGTCCGCACCGATCCGCCCGCGGAACTCCGGGCTGCGCTCCATGAGCACCGTCAGGAACGGCGTCGCTACGAAGAACGTCGACACGGCACCCAACCCGATGCCGACGAACAGCGCGAAGGCGAAGTCCTTCAGCGTCTCGCCGCCGAAGAGCAGCAGGCTCGCAATCGGCAGCAGCGTGATGAACGTCGTCGCGAGCGAACGGCGCATCGTCTCCCAAAGCGACACGTTGGCGATCGTCGCGAACGACGCCCGCCGCATGAGCGGGATGTTCTCGCGCACACGGTCGAAGACGATGATCGTGTCGTAGATCGAGTAACCGAGCACGGTCAGCACGGCCGCCACCGTCGCCGTCGTCACCTCACGTCCGCTCAGGGCGTAGACGCCGAGCGTGATGAGGATGTCGCTGAAGAGGGTGCGGAGAATCGGTACCGCGAAGCGCCACTGGAAGCGCAGCGAGATGTAGAGCATGATCAGGGCGAAGGAGACGATCACGGCGAGGATCGCCCCGCGCGCGATCTGCCTGCTGAAGCTCGACGAGACGTTCTTCACGCTCGAGGAGGTGGTGCCGATGTTGTCCTTCAGCTTCACGGCGAGGTTGTTCTGCTGGGACTCCGTGAGCGACTTCGTGCGCACCTGGAAGCTCGTGTAGCGGTCTCCCGATGACTGGCCGCGTCCCTGGACGACCGCGTCGCCGCGGCCGATCGAGGCCAATTGGCTGCGCACGTCGGAGAGCGAAACGGGCGCGTCCGTCCTGAACGTGATCTGCGTGCCGCCCTTGAAGTCGATGCCGAAGTTGAGGCCCTTGACCACAACCGCGAGGACGCTGAGCACGATCGCCACCGTCGCGATCGAGAGCCAGATGCGGCGGCGGCCGCGGCTGTTGACGTCGATGCGCATCCAATTCTTGATCGCCTGCCCCTCGGCGCCCATGAAGCGGGGGTTGTCGAACCAGCGGAAGCCGCCCAGCAGGCCGAGCATCGCGCGTGTCGCGACCACGGCCGTGAGCACGGAGACGACAGTGCCGACCAGCAGCATGAGCGCGAAGCCCTTCACCTGGGCCGTGGCCACCGCGAAGAGCACCAGCGCTGTGATCGCCGTGACGACGTTCGCGTCGACGATCGTGTGGAAGCCCTTCTGATAACCGGTGGCTATCGCAGCCCGGGTCGACTTCCCAGCCCGCACCTCTTCCTTGATGCGTTCGAAGATGACGACGTTCGCATCGGCCGCGACGCCGATCGTCAGGATCAGGCCGGCGAAGCCGGGCAGCGTCAGCGTGACGTTGAGGATGAGGATCGCCGCGTACATGAAGACCACGTAGATCGCGAGGCCGGTGACGGCGACGACCCCGAGCAGCCGGTAAAAGATGATGAGGAAGAGCGCGACGACGAGCAGGCCGATGATGGCGGCCTTCTTCGCCTGCTGGAGCGAGTCCTTGCCGAGCGTCGCGGAGACGTCCGTGCGCTCGATCTGCTGGAAGGAGACTGGGAGAGCACCGGTCTGCAGCACGAGCGCGAGGTCTTTCGCCTCTCCGAGCGAGCCGATGTTCGTGATCTGGGCACCGCCCGAGATGCCGTCAGAGAGCGTACGGTCGGTGGGGTCGATCTGCGGCCATGACTTGATCTCTCGGTCGAGCACGATTGCGAAGTGCTGCGGGGCGCCGCGGAGGTTGCCGCGCTGCCACAGGCGCCGCGTGATGTCCTGGAAGCGATTCCCGCCCTCGCCCGTGAAATCCATGCGGACGATGGGCTGGCCGAACTGGTCGAAGTCGCTGCGTGTTCCGGACGCCTTCAGGTGGGCGCCTGTCATCTCGGGGACCGGGTTCTCGGCGTTATCCGGCTGGTAGCGGAAGAGGTAGTAGTACGGCCCGCCCGTGGTCAGGTTCGGCGGACAGGGCTGCGCCTCGCTGGCGACGCACGAGATGACGACGGCGTCGTTCGCTACGCCGAGCACCTTGCCGCCCGGCGGCACGCGCGGGTGCTTCCGGGTGAACAGCGCCCCGCGTGTCTGAGCCGGCCCTTCCAGCAGGCGGCCGTTCTTGTTAAAGAGGTAATAGGCCGAGGCGTTGTCGGGAGCAGAGCCGCCCTTGCCACCCAGGAGGTCGAACAAGCGCGGGGTGGCAACGGGCCCCTGGGCGCCGATCGAGGGCGCGAGGAGGTCCTGCTCGAGGTCGTACAGCTCGAGCTGCGCGGTCTTGCCGATCAACTGGGCGGCCTTCTCCGGATCGGTCACGCCGGCGAGCTGGATGACGATCTGGTCCTTGCCCTGCTTGCGGATCTCGGGCTCGGAGACGCCGAGCTTGTCGATGCGGTTCCGCATGATGTCCACGGAGCGGTCGAGGTCCTCCTTCGTGAGCGTGTGGCCCTTGGGCGCCTTGGCCTTCAGCACGACCTCCAGGCCACCCTGGAGGTCGAGTCCGAGCGTCGCGCCCTTGTGAAACGGCGAGCTGGGGATGGCCATCAGGCCCACGCCGATGAGCGCGGCCACGATCAGGCCGACGAGGATGAGGTGGTTCCGTCGCTCGCGCATCAGTGTTCGGTGCGACTACTGCTCGCCGGCGTCATGCGCCGCGAGCACCTCGTTCTCTGCCTCCTGCTGAGCGCGCTCGAGCTCGGACAACTCGTTGTCCTCGTCCGCGAGCACCGCAGCGATCGCGCTGCGCGAAACGCGGACGTTGACGTCCGGCGCGATCTCGACACGCACCTCGTCCTCACCCACCACGGAGTGAACGGTGCCGTACAGCCCACCGGCGGTGAGCACCTGTTGACCCGGAGAGAGGTTCTCGAGGATGCGCCGCTGCTCCGCCGCACGCCTGCGCTGCGGGCGGATGACGAGCAGCCACATGACAACGAACAGCAGTACGAGAATGGGCAACAGCTGCAACGAGAGCTCCTTCTGAACGGGCGACCCTGAAGTGTGCCAGCACACCCTACCGCCCTGTTGAGGAAGCGGGATTAGGGCAGAGTAAATCCTTCCGCCTATGCAGTGTTAAGCCGTCCGAAGGTCGCGTTATTGTCACCGGTCATGCACGGACACGCGATGGAGCGGGCGCGAGAGCGGCTCGCGGAGGCAAGCGCTGGCCGACCCCGCGACGCCGACGTGAGCGCCATGCTCGAGCGCACGCACCTTCAGCTCGTGGAGCTGTCGACGGCCGCGGACGGGCTCGGGTCGGCGCTTCCGGCACAGGTCGGCGAGGCGGTCCGCGAGGGTGTTCGTAAAGAGGCGGCCCCGGTCGGGAGACAGCTGGCCGAGGTGCGCGGAATGGCCGTGCAGCTTCTCCGGCGGCTGGAGCGGCTCGAGACCGATCTCACGGCCGAGCGGCACGCGCGTGTCGACGACCTCGGGTTGCTCGTCGACCTGATCGACGCCGGCTGGCAGAGCGTCGACGAACGCCTGGCCCGGATCGAGCAGGCAATCGGCTCCGCCCCGGCGACGGTGCACCGGCTCGGCGAGCGCCGCGCGGAGAGCTAACGCGACCTTAGGGGATCGGCCGCTACGGTCGCGGCGTGAGATCAAGAGCAGGTTCTCAGGACTTGGCCTGAGCCGTACCAACCGACCCGCTGACGGGAGCGGTGCTAGTTCCGGTCGAGGATGACCCCAAAGGGCTTGTGGCGCTGTCCTCGCTGCGGTGAGCTTCGTGTGTCGGGTCTTGCAACGTCACATCGCCGCCGCGACCGACATGGCGGGCGCGGCTCACGACGGCTCCCGGAGAACGCCCCACCGCCCGAAAGTCGTGAGACTTTCGGGCGTTAAGCCGGCGTAGCAGGCAAAACGAGGGCGAAGCGGCTGCCCTGGCCGGTCGTGCTGGCAAGCTCGATGCGACCGCCGAGGGCGACGGCCAGCTCGCGGGCAATCGTCAGGCCGAGGCCCGTGCCACCGCCGTCCAACGACCAGAAGGGGCGGAAGATCCGTTCCTGCTCTTCGCCCTTGATGCCCGGCCCCGAGTCCGCGACCGCGACAGAGACGGCGCCGTTCTCGGCATTCAGGACGAGCTCGATCGACCCTCCGTCGGGCGTCCAGCGAAACGCATTGGAGAGCAGGTTGGAGATGATCTGGAGCACGCGGTCGCCGTCGGTCGTGATCACCGGCCGCTTGCTTGCCAGACACGTGTAGTCGATCCCGCGGCGGCGAGCCTCCTCGCCGAACGACGCGTAGGCCCGGTCGAGCAGGCGTCCCATGTCGACCTCCTCGCGCAGCACCGTGAAGCGGCGTGCATCGAGCTTCGCGAGATCGAGCACGTCGCCGACCAGTCGCTCCAGTCTGTCGGTCTCGGCAGCGATCACGTCGAGGGACTCGGCCTGCGCCTCCGGGTCGGCCACGACTCCCTCCCGCACCGCTTCGAGATGGCCGCGGATCGCCGTCAGCGGCGTCCGCAGCTCGTGGGAGACCGACATGAGGAAGTTCCGCTCCAGCTCTTCCGCCTCCCCGAGGCGCGTTGCCATCTCGCGGAACCGCTGCGCCAGGTGCGCGATCTCGTCCTCTCCGGTGAGCTTCGGAACGGCAACGTCGTAGTCGCCTTCGGCGATGCGGTCCGCCGCGCGCGACAGTGAGAGCACCGGTCGTGTGATGCGACGCGAGGCCCACCAGCCGACGACTCCTGCAACGAGGAGGCCTCCCATCAGCGAGACACCGACGAACTTCATCAACGTCAGCCAGGTGTCCCTGAGCACCGTCTTCGGCTTCGCCACGACAAGCGTGCCGAAGGTCGTACCTTCCAGCGTCACCGGTGATCCGACGGCGATGTACGGGCGATCCTCGTCCGGCGGCGTGAACTCGAACGTCACCGAGTCGCCGACGCGGATCGACCGCCAGTCGATCAGGCCGGCGGGCAGGCGTCTCAGGCCGGCCGTCTCGCCCGGGAAGAGTGGCAATCCTGCGTAGTAGATCCGGTCTCCCGTCGCTTTCTCGAGCTCCGCGCCGACGAACGCTGGCGCGATGCCGCCTTCGTCGCTGGACTTGATGGCCTGCTGCGCATAGAGGCTCGTCAATCCGCCCGCCTCTCGGCGCAGCTCCTTCAGCGAGTTGTCCTCCGAGTAGCTCTGCAAGAGCCGGAAGGCGATGGCGGCGGAGACGATGCCCGCGAGCACCACCCCCGCGAGGAACAGAGCGGGCAGCCGGAAGCGGAGTGAGCGGAACATGGCCGGCCCTACGAAGCGGCGGCCGCGTCCTTCGCCGGGGAAACCTTGTAGCCAACCCCCCAGACGGTCACGATCGGCGACGCGTCGCCCAGCTTGCGGCGGATCTGGCGCACGTGAACGTCAACGGTACGCGTGTCGCCGGCGAACGTGTACCCCCAGACGCGCTCGAGCAGCTGGTCGCGTGTCAGCACGAGCCCACGATGGTCGAGCAGCTCCCAGAGCAGGTCGAACTCCTTGGGCGCCAGCTGAATCTCCTCCTCGCCGACGTGCACCTCTCGCCGGCCTGCATCGACCGTGAGGTCGCCATGGCGGATGACGGCGCTCTCCGGCAGCCGCCGCTCGGGCGTCGCGCGGCGCAGGATCGACTTCACTCGCGCGACGAGCTCGCGCGGGTTGAACGGCTTCGTCATGTAATCGTCGGCACCCACCTCGAGGCCGATGATCTTGTCGACGTCCTCGTCCCTCGCAGTCAGCATGAGGATGGGGACGTCGGAGGTGGCACGAATGCGGCGGCAGACCTCGATGCCGTCGATGTCCGGCAGCATCAGGTCGAGCACGATCAGAGCGGGCGAGTCTTGCTCGACGGACTCCAGCGCCTCGTTCCCGGTCGCCGTCGTGCGTACGCTATAGCCCGCGTTCTTGAGATAGAGCGCGACGAAGGACGCGATGGAGCTCTCGTCCTCGACGACCAGGATGGGAGCGGAGTTCGCCGCCATGGTCAGAGGAAGATGCCTACTAGGCCGTCTGCTCCGAGATGACGATCTTCCGCGGAAGATCGGGCATCGGCTGGAAGTGGCTCTCGCAGAAGCTCTGGGCGTCGATCGAGTACTGGCCTGGGTCGAGGTACCCGTCCGAGTTGAGCGTCGCCGTGCCCTTGCCCGCGAAGCTCAGCTCCATGCCCACGGCCTCGACGCGAATCTTGAACTGACGCCGCTCGCGCGGAAGCGGACGCGCTGCCGATGTAGCGCGTCTTCGTATCGGTCAGCAGGCGCTTCTTGTCAAAGTTGAAGACGCGAAAGTTCCCGTCGCCGGGCAATTGGTCCTCGATGTCCACCCGGCCCTGGTCGAACCGGCCGAGCAGGAACGCCCTTGGCGTTGAAGGAGACGATGCCGCGACCGGCCTGGACGACGAGACAGCCGTCGTCCTGCGCAGCGGGCCGCGCCTGGGACGACGCGACGAGCACGAGGAGTGCGAGCGGCAGCACGCACGCAGCAGCGATCTTCCGCATCACGCTTGAAGTATGGCGGCGCGGAGTGTGCCCGGGTTGATTGACGTGTAAGGAAGCTGTGAAGAACCGCATATGCGGTCGGTTCAGCGCGACGAGAGAGCCTCCTGCGTGTAGACGCCGAGCGGGTTCCAGAGCATGAAGCCGCCTGCTTTCGCGCGTCTTGCCGCATTCACCTGGTCGGTCACCTCGTCGAACCCGTACGTGCGGCTGAGCGAGAAGTCCTGCAGCCAGGGGACGAGGCGGACGTTCGTCCCCCGGACCGCCTTCTGGTAGTCGCGTAGAGACTCCGCGACCGTCCGGCCGGGGAACGCTTCCGGGTCCGTCAGGTGGAACTCGCCGGGCACGTAGTGCGACGGATAGACCATCGGGTAGATCGCGTCGAGATGACGGCCGAGCCGCTTCGGTGACTGGCCGACTCCGAGATCGCGGGTTGCGGCGAGGCCGAAGAGATCCGCCGAGACCCGGACGCCGAGCGGGCGTAGCCGGCTGCTCGCGTACGCGAGGAAGCGCTCGATCGTCCGTTCCTTCGGCTCTCGGCGGCTCTTCGGGTAGACGATGGAGCCGAGATCGCCGTCGCTCGGGAAGCGCACGTAGTCGAACTGGATCTCGTCGAAGCCCACCTTCGCAGCCGCCGCAGCCACGTCCACTACATAGCGCCATACACGCCGGTCGTACGGGTTGAGCCAGGCCAGACCCGCCGGATCGCGCCAGGCGGAGCCGTCAGGCCACTGCAACGCAAGCTCCGTGTGCGCCGGGCCGAGCGTCGGGTCGGCAAACGTGACCACGCGGCCGACGAGGTAGACGCCGGCCTCCTCCGCAGCTTGTGCGACGCTTCTGCCGTCGTAGTGGATCTGCGCCGCGCCAACGTCGTGCGCCAGCTGCGGCAGGTTCGGCGACACGAACCCGATCGTGCCGTTCTCGTCCTTGACGTCGAGCTCGAGCGTGTTGAGGCCGTACGCCCGAAGTGCGAGGTACTCGCTGAGCTTCCCCTCGACGGATGCAAGGCCCATCGTCATATGGACGCCCCGGACCTCGCGCGGGACGCGGGGCATCGCGACCGCCTTCGACGAAAGCGCAACCGTCCGCGTGCCGGCCGGCTCCCCGCCTCGGGTGAAGAACGACGCACCGAGCACGACGCCGCCCACTAGGGCGAGCAACGCCGTCGCGAGCCCGGCGCGGCGCAACCTCTTGCGCCTGCGCGCTCGGTGGCGCCGCTCGCGGAACCGCTCGCTTGCGTCGACTCTGCGATGAACGTACATCCGGAGCGAACTACACGGTACGCCGACTCGGGGGTAGATGCAACGTCACGCGCTACCGAAAGCCCATGGTTGAGCCAACCGGCGGCAGCGGACTGGCCGGCGTGCCGGGCTCCACACTCGGCCCGTCGTAGCCGAGCGGCGCGACATCGTTCGGCCCGTCCGCGTGGAAGAGCGAGGCGAGCGTCTGAATCTGCCCTCGCCCCACGGAGAGCTCGAACTGCCCGCCGCCGTACATCGTGATGCCGGAAGCCAGGCAGTGGTCGTACGTCCCGAAGAGCTCGGAGACGCTGCCGAACCGAGACGGCTTGATGTTGAGCCACAGGGGTGGGAACGCGAGCGCCTCGATGTCCGCGACGGAGTGGATGACCGCATCCCAGCTGACGCGGTCGTGGTAAGCCCGTAGTGCCTCGGCGGTTTCCGGATCCACGAGGTCCGGATCCTCGAGCACGGCCTCCGGAAACGCCTCGGCCACGAGCGCATAGAGGCGCGGATCGGGCGGCTGGTCGACGGGCGTTCCTCGGTAGGCGCCCTTGAGGTCGAGGACATCCACGGCGTCCAGTCCGGCGAGCTCCGCAACGACGTCCTCAGTCCACTCGCTCGTCGGGTCGAGCTTGAACCGGGTGGCCGGATGGACGTCGAGGATCGTACGCAACGGCTGAACGGACGGAGGCTTGGGCAAGCGCCGCGACACAACGAAGCGCACCGGCGCCGGCGTCCTGCCGAGAGCCTCGCCGAGCGACATTCCGGCCTGACGCAACGCCAGATCGAGCGCGGCGCTCTCGAACGCCCACCGTCGGTAGTTCCGCCGGACGGGAACCTCCGGCGCGCCGCCGGGAAAGAGGTCGAGCGAGCCGACCAGCTCGGAGAAATCATGGAACGTCGACGCCCCGGCGAGGTCGTGAGTGGCGCCGCCGCGCAACCGCTGATGGTCCTCCGCCTCGTAGGTGACGTCCTCGCCGATGCCCTCCTCGCCGCCTCCGCGCAGCCGGACCGCCGTCGTGTGCCGCACGAACCCGCTCGAGACCGGACGTTCGAAGGCATCCAGTTCGTAGCCCTCGATCTCGAGCGGCAATCCTGCAATCGCGTCATAGGTCGCCATACAGGGTGCGAGACTACCCGCGGCCGTGTCCGAGATCCTCGACTTCGCCGCCTTCGTCCTTATCGTGGCCGGCGGCCTGTTCGTAGCCGTCGCCACCAGCAAGGTCGGCGAGCGGTTTCCGATTCCGGGGCCCGCGATCTTCCTGATCGTGGCCGCCGTCGCAAGCGACGTCTTCCCGGGGCTTTCGGTTGTGTCGATCGAGACGGCGTCCCGCATCGGCATCGTGGCCCTCATCGTCATCCTCTTCGAGGGCGGGATGGACGTTGGCTGGCGCAGGTTCCGCCGCGCATGGCCAGAGGTCACCATCCTCGGCATCCTGGGCACGTTCGGTACGGCGCTGCTCGTCGCGCTGTTCGCGCACACCGTGTTGGACCTCAGCTGGACGCTCGCGGCAGTCCTCGGCGCCGCGCTGGCGCCCACGGACCCGGCGGTGATGTTCTCCGTGCTCGGCCGCAAGGAGATCCGCGGGCGCACCGGAACGACGCTGCTCGGCGAGTCCGGCGTCAACGACCCCGTGGCGATCTCGCTGATGATCGGCGCGCTCGAGTTCGCGACGAACGACGACGCGTCGTTCTGGGGAGTTGCCTTCGAGTTCGTCGCGGAGATGGCAGTCGGCCTCGCTCTCGGCGTGCTCGGCGCGATCGTGCTGCGGGAGTCCATGCGCCGGATCGATCTCGCGAACGAGACGCTCTATCCGATCCTCGCGCTCGCGTTCGCCGGCGTCCTGTACGGCGTGACGACGCTCGCGCACGGCTCCGGCTTCCTCGCCGTCTTCGTGGCGGGAGTGCTGTTCGGCGACGTCCGCGCGCCGTACAAGGGCGAGATCGAGCGCTTTCACAAGTCGTTGGCGAGCCTCGCGGAGATCGCGGTGTTCGCCGTGCTCGGCCTGACGATCACGCTCGGCGACTTCGACGGGAACCTGTGGCTGGACGGCCTGCTGCTGGCTGTCATGCTCGCCTTCGTCGCGCGGCCGGCCGTCGTGGGCTTGCTGACACTGCCGATGCGATTCCGCTCGGGCGAGCGCCTCTTCGTGATGTGGGGCGGTCTCAGAGGTGCCGTGCCGATCATGCTCGGCACCCTCGCGCTGCTCGAAGGAGTCGACGACGGCGAACGCATCTACGACATGATCTTCGTCGTCGTCGCGTTCTCCGTGCTCGTCCAGGGCACGAGCATCCCGTACGTCGCTCGGCGGTTCGGCGTCCCGATGCGCGACTCCGATCCTGGCGGCATCGTCAGCCGTGTCGTCGCTCCAGGATCGTCGGCGGCAGGTCGAACGTTGCGCGCCCTGCCGCTGGGAGAGCGGACATGGGTGCGTGCCGTGAGCAGGGACGGCAAGCTGTTGCCGGCCCGCGGCGACACAGTGCTGGAAGAAGGGGACGACGTGGAGCTGGTGCTCGACGTCAGCGACGTCGACCGGCTCGACGACCTGTTCGGCTAGCGGGGGCCGTGAAGCAGCGCGAGGCGACCGCGTGGCAGCGGCCGGACGAGGTTGAGCAGCATGCGAACCATCGAGCTGGTCATCGGCTTCGGCGGAGAGGAGCTGGACCCTCTTAGAGGCGCTCGATCACGCCTGCGATGGCTTGCCCTTGCCCGATACACATGGTTGCAACGCCGTAGCGAGCGTCGCGCCGCTCGAGCTCCGAGATCAGTGTGGCAGTGATGCGCGCACCGGTCGCGCCCAGCGGGTGGCCGAGCGAAATCCCGCCGCCGTTGGGGTTCACGTCGCCCGCCCGCCAGCGTTCCTGGAGACCCGTGTCGGCGAGGAACTGGAGCACGACGGACGCAAACGCCTCGTTGACCTCGATCACCGCCATGTCGTCCCACGTCAGGCCGGCCTTGACCAAAGCCCGTTCGCACGCTTGCGGGTTGCCGTGAAGCATGCGGTAGGGATCGACGCCCGCAAGCCCGAAGGAGACGAAGCGAGCCCGCGGCTCGAGCTCGAGCCTCTCGGCGGCGGCCTCAGAGACGACTAGCATGGCGGCCGCGCCGTCGCAGATCTGGCTCGAGCTGCCGGCCGTCACCACGCCGTCGGCCTTGAAGGCCGGCGCCAGCGCCGCGAGCTTCTCGAGTGACGTGTCACGCCGGGGCGTCTCGTCGACCGCGAAGAGCGTGCCCACGTGCGGGTTGGAGACCTCGATCGGGACGATTTCGCGCTCGAAGCGGCCCTCGTCGATGGCCGCGATCGCGCGCCTGTGCGACTCGTAGGAGTACGCGTCCAGCGCCTCGCGCAAGAGATCCCACTCATCGGCGAGCACCTCGGCCGAGATGCCCTGGGGGACGATCTCCCAGCGCTCGAGCAGCTTTTCGGAGAAGCCGGCGAAACCGTCAGGACCGAGGTTGGAGCCCATCGGGACGCGCGACATGTTCTCGACGCCCGCGGCCACGACGACATCCAGGTGCCCCGCCTGAATGGCTGCGGCGGCGTTGAACGCAGCCTGCATGGAGGAACCGCACTGGCGGTCGGTCGTGGCCGCGCAGACCGTCTCCGGCCAGCCGGCGACGAGCAACGCGACGCGGCCGACGTTGAGCGCCTGCTCGCCGACCTGGCTGACGCAGCCCATCTGCACGTCTTCGATCTCGGCGGGGTCGACGCCGACGCGCTCGACGAGGCCGTTCAGCACCTGCCCTGCAAGCTCGTCGGCGCGAACGCTCGAGAGCGTCCCGTTCTTCTTGCCGATCGGGCTGCGAACAGCGTCGACGATGAGGGCGTCAGGCATCGATGACAGCGTACAGCCGCCATGTGCCCGGAACGCCCTTCAACTCGTGCTCGCCACGCTCCTCGAACTCGATGCCCGAGCCGGCGACGAGGTCTTTCACCGTGCTCGAGACGAGGACTTCGTTAGCGCGCGCGGCCGCCGCTACACGCGCACCCGTGTGCACCGCGATGCCCGCCACGTCGCCATCGGCGAGCTCGACTTCGCCGGTATGCACGCCGGCGCGGATCTCCAGGCCGAGCGGTCTGACTGCCTCCCGAGCGGCAAGCGCAGCCCGCACCGCCCTCGCCGGGCCGTCAAACGTGACGAGGAAGCCGTCGCCGGCCGTCCCGATCTCGGATCCCCGGTAGCGTTCGAGCACGCGGCGTACGACCTCGTCGTGGTGCGTCGAGCAGACGACCCCATTCCCGGTCGCCGAGCTCGCTCGCCCGCTCCGTCGATCCGACGATGTCGGTGAACAGCACGGTGGCGAGCACGCGATCGACAGACATTGGACCGCCGACGCCGCCGACGAACCGTCGCGTCTCCTCCAGCATGAAGGCGTTCGCGCGCAGATCGACCCAGCTGAAGCCGTCCACGAGCCCCGGAACCTCGACCAGCCTCGCACCCTTGATCCGCGACGCGACGTCGCTCGCTTCGTCGCGTGCGATCGGGCGGTGCATCACGAGGGTCGGGCATCGCACGGCCGACAGGACGTCGCGGACGTCTCCGTCCATGGTCATGCGATGGAAGGCCACGGCTTCCGCCGGGCTAGCGCTCCGGCGCATGTACCAGACGTACCAATCGATGAAGCGTCGGTCGTGGGCCATCGTCGGCACGTAGCGGCGCCCTCGCTCGGCGAGGTACTCGCGGTCACCCCACTGCGTGGCCACCTCCCGTAGCTCGACGGCCCACTCCTCTTCGGTCGGCGCCCACGGGTAGTCGGCTCCCCAGAGGCCTCGTGCCGATGGGTCATAGAGCGCGAGGGCACTCGTGCGCTCCGGGTAGGTGGCGGCGAAGAGCACCGAAAGTCGTGCACCTTCATGGGCCGACCAGAGTGTTGCGCGCTCCGAACTGAGCGCGTCCAGAACGGCCCTCACGTCGTCCATCCGCGCCTCGAGCGTCGGCAGCTCGTGGACGGGATCGGAGAGACCGCTTCCGCGCTTGTCGAAGAGGATCACCCGAGCGAAGGACGCCAGTCCTTCGACGTGATCGACGAAGAGCGGCTGATCCCAGGCCGCCAGCAGGTCGGCGAGCGTGCCTCGCACGAACACGATGTCCATCGGACCGTCGCCGACCACCTGATACGCGATCGCGACATCGCCGGAGCGCGTGTAGTGAACCTCCGGGACGCTCACGCCGGAAGTCTCACATCTAGACTCACGAGGTGGCCACGACGGTGATCGAACGGAAGCTGCTCGTGGGCGGAGAGTGGGTCGAGACCGGAGAGTGGATCGACGTCCGGTCGCCGTACTCGGGAGAGGTCGTGGGCCGTGTGCCGAAGGCGGGCGCCGACGAGACGCGGCGAGCGATCGATGCCGCGGAGCGCGCGATGGCAGAGCCGCTGCCGGCGCACAAGCGTGCCGAGATCCTCGTGCGCGTCGCCGGCTACCTGGGCAAGCGCCACGACGAGATGGCGCAAACGATCTGCGCCGAGGCCGGGAAGCCGATGAAGGCTGCCCGCGTCGAGGCTGCACGCGCGATGTCGACCTACACGTTCGCGGCCGTCGAGGCACGGAAGCTCGCCGGCGAGATGGTGCCGATGGACGCGTCGCAGGCCGGCGTCGGCAAGCTCGCGTTCACGCTACGGCGACCGATCGGTGTCGTCGGCGCGATCTCCCCGTTCAACTTCCCGCTCAACCTCGTCGCACACAAGATCGCGCCCGCGCTGGCCGCGGGCTGCGCGGTCGTGCTCAAGCCCGCTTCCCAGACACCGCTCTCGGCGCTGCTGCTCGCCGAGCTGGAGCACGAGGCCGGTCTGCCCCCCGGCTGGCTCAACGTCCTCACAGGCCCGGCGGCCGAGATCGGCGACGTCCTCGTGGAGGACGAGCGCGTGAAGCTGATCACCTTCACCGGCTCGTCGGACGTCGGCTGGAAGCTCCGCGAGCGTGCCGCGCGGAAGAAGGTCGCGCTCGAGCTCGGTAATGCGACGCCCGTCATCGTCGAAGCGGATGCCGACCTCGACGAGGCAGCCTCGAAGCTCGCCGCCAATGCGTTCGCGTTCGCAGGCCAGAGCTGCATCTCCGTCCAGCGGATCTACGTCCAGCGAGCCGCCTACGACGGCTTCCTGGAACGCTTCCTCCCTCGCGTCGAGGCGCTACAGGCAGGCGACCCGTCGGACGAGGACACCGACGTCGGGCCGGTCATCGACGACGACGCCCGCGAGCGGATTGTCGCCTGGATCGAGGAAGCGCGGGCCCTGGGCGCCGAGGTGCTCACGGGTCGCGAGGCTGACGGCCCCGTCATCGGCCCGACGGTGATCGCCGGCGCGCCCCCACACGCGAAGGTGTCCTGCGAGGAGGTGTTCGGGCCGGTCGTGACGGTGTCGGCGTACGACAGCTTCGACGACGCGGTGGAGCTCGCGAATGGCACACGCTTCGGCCTTCAGGCAGGAATCTTCACGGCCGACGTGCGCCGAGCGCTGGCTGCGGCCCAGCGGCTCGAATTCGGCGGAGTCACCGTGAACGAGGCGCCGACGTTCCGCGCGGACCAGATGCCCTACGGAGGCATCAAGGACTCGGGCACCACCCGCGAAGGCCCCGCTTACGCGGTCAGGGAGATGACCGAGGAGCGCGTCGTGGTGCTCCAACTCTAGGAATCAGATCCGTGGCTCTCCGCCGTCAGCGGCCGCCTCGCGTCCCTCTCCCCTCCCCCGGCGCCCTGCGGCGCGAGCGTCGCATGCTGCTTCAGATGCGAGACGAGCAGCTTCGCGACCTGGGGGGCGTCATCCTCGAGATGTTCCGCCGCAACCGGTTCAACGACGAGCTCGTGCGCGAGCGCTGTAGCGAGCTGGTCGAGCTCGACCGCCGGCTCATCGAGCTCGAGGAGGTGCTGCGGGCCGCGACGCACCGGGCGCCGCTGCGGCGGTGCGAGTGCGGCACCGAGATCCCGCCGTTCTCGCGCTTCTGCCCAGGCTGCGGGCGGGAGCTGACGGTTGCCGCCGACGGCTCAGAGCCCCAGCCCGAGCCCGAGGTATGAACGGCGCAGAAGCCTGCCTCCGCTGTGGCGCTGTTCTCGGTCGCGAGCAGGAGTACTGCGTCGAGTGCGGCCAGCGCCAACTTCTGCGGCGGAGGCCCCTCCACTGGCTCTGGCCGGCAGCGGCCGCGGCTCTCGTGGCAGCGGCGGGCGCGGCCGGCGCGATCGCTGCCGGCGCCGACGACGCCGGCAGCTCCACGATCGTCGCGCTGACGCCGCTCCGGCCGGCTGCGTCGCCGGCGTCGCAGCCTCCGACCAAGCTGCGGACGTGGCCGGCACGCCGCAATGGCTACACGGTCGTGCTCTCGGTCGTGCCCAGTACGGCTGGGTCAAAGGCGGCGCGCACGAGCGCACTTGCGGCCGTTTCAGCCGGCCTGCCGGACGTCGGCGTGCTCGCCTCGTCGCGCTACTCGAGCCTCCATCCCGGCTACTGGATCGTCTTCAGCGGCATTTACCGCACGCTCGACGAGGCATTGGCGGCGTTGCCGCGAGCCGCCCGGCACGCCCGCTCGGCCTACGCACAACAGATCACGCGCTGACTTTCCAAGCCGGACTTTGTAACACTCCTGAACAAGACTTTGTAACAACGCGTGAAACGCGTTAGACTCCGATCGAGCGGGGTGCGGACCCCCATTAACGCCCGCTCAACAAAGGACTTTCTCGAACTTCATACGGGAACGAGATACTGATGACCATGGACGAGCGAGTTGCCGAGATCCGCGCCTGTATGTATCAGTATTCGCGGGCGCTCTACCGCTCGATCAAGGATCTCATCGACCCGTACGTCGACCCCGCCGACCAGCTCGAGTACCGCCGCGAGGTGCTCGCGTCGTGCGAGCAGACTATGGAGCGACTCGCCACCGACCCTCATTACTTCGCGAACCCCGACAAGACGCTCTTCCAGGACATCCGGCGCTACTTCCCGATTACGAGCCAGGCCCAGGTGGCCTGGTCCGTCAACAAGGTCGTGGGTGCGGCCGCGGCCTTCATCGAGGAGCAGATCGAGGCGGGTGCTTTCGACGGCGGCGTGGCCCGCTGCCAGGCAATGACGCGCAAGGGCAAGCCCTGCCAGCGCACGCCACTTCCCGAGCGGCACTACTGCCCCTCGCACCAGCACCTCGAGCAGCGCTCGAAGGTCGCGGCCTAAGCAAGTTCTCCGGACGGCTCGCGAGCTATAAGCTCGCCCTGCGTGTCTCATGACACCGACAAGCTGATCCGCCAGCTGTCCCTGGTGGCGTTCCTCATGGCCGAGCTCCGTCCACTGACGGCGCGGGACGTGAAACAGAACGTCGAGGGCTACTCGGAGATGTCGGATGAGGCGTTCGCGCGCCGCTTCTACTCGGATCGCTCCGAGCTGCTCTCGCTCGGCGTCCCGCTCCAGTCGCAACGGGACGAGTTCACGGGCGAGGAGCTCTACACGCTGCGCTCCGAGAACTACTTCCTGCCGCCGCTCGAGCTCACAGACGACGAGCTGGCGGCGCTTCAGACGTGTCTCTACCTGCTCGAAGGGCAGTTCGCGTACGCGGAGCCTTTCCGCCTGGCCCTGCAGAACCTCGCGCTGGGCCGGCCGGGGTTTGCACAGGCGCCCACCGAGACGGCCGTGCGTGTGGAAGTGACCGACCCGGACTACTCACCGGAGCTTGCTGGCCGGCTGAGCAAGCTGGAGACGGCCATCTCGAAGCAGCGCACGCTGAAGTTCGACTACTGGGGCATCGCCCGCGACAAGGTTCGCGCCCGCACGATCGACCCGTACGCGCTCCTGCCGCACGAGGGCAGCTGGTACGTGATCGGGCGCGATCACAAGGCCGAGGAGATCCGGACCTTCCGCGTCTCCCGTATCCGCGGCGAGATCCGCTTCGCGACGCGGAGAGAGCGCGACTTCCGTTTGCCTCCCGAGTTCAACGCCCAGCAGCACCGGCCGCCGCCCGCGTGGCAGATGGGAGAGATCGTCGGCGAGGCGCGAATCGAGCTGACGGGCGACACCGCCTGGTGGGTGGAGCGCACGCATCGGCGCTCGGGGCGCATCGAGGACGGCGTCTTCATCACTCCGTACGCGAGCATCGAGCACCTCGCTGCGTGGGTGCTGCGCCTGGACGGGCGCGCGGCACCGCTGGAGCCCGACGAGCTCCGGCGGGAGGTGGCCGTCAGCCTGAGGAAGGTCACGGAGCGCCACGAAGGCGACCCTCCGAAGGTCGCTGGGCACGCGCCGGACGCTGACGAGCCGCTACCCGAGCGTCCCGCCGGCCCGGTGGCGCCCGAGCGTTTCGGGCTTTTGCAGGCTCTGCTCGCGTATCTGCTTGCTGCCTGCGGTGAGGAAACGAGCGCCGAGATTCCGGCAGCCGAGCTCGTCGATCGCTTCATGATCCCTCCCGAGGCGCTCGAGGAGCACCTGTCGCTGCTGAACCTCGTCAACTTCGGCGGCGGCTGCTACGCCGTCTACGCGGAGCTGCGCGGCGACACCGTGCACGTGGACAAGGAGCTGTTCGGCGACACGTTCCGGTCATCCCCGCGACTGACGCCGCTGGAGGCGCGGGCGATCAGGCTGGCGCTCGAGTTCGTCGGGCCGATGATCGCGGCCGAGGCGCACCGGCCGCTGGACAAGGTGCGCCGGAAGCTCGAGGAGACGTTCGGCGAGTTCGATCTCGGCCAGACTGCCGAGCCGCCAGGCGACCGCGTCGAGGAACGGCTCATCGCAACCCTCAGCAACGGCATCAAGCGCCGGCGGCTCGTTGAAGTCGAGTACGTCAAGGTCGGCGAGGAGGCCGTCGTCGCGCACACGGTGGAGCCGTACTGGCTGGAGCGGCAATTGCCCCACTGGTACGTCCACACGTGGGATCGCACGCGCGACGACGCACGGAGCTTCCGGCTCGACCGCATGCGATCGGCGGTGCTCAAACCGGAGAAGTTCGAGCCCCGCGAGGGCTTCGAGCCCGATCGGCTGCGAGACGCACGCGTGGCGCGCATCCACTATTCGAAGCAGGTTGCCCGCTGGGAGGTGGAGCGCGGCGCGCAACCGTTGCGCGACGGCAGCGCCACCGCCGAGCAGAAAGTCGGCAGCCCGGAGTGGCTGGTCGGGGAGATCCTCCGCTTCCGCGGAGAAGCTGTCGTGGTCGAGCCGGACGACCTCCGCCGCAGCGTCGCCCGGCGCGCGCGAGAGCTGCTGTCAGAGCTCGGGCTCGCCCGCTTGCGCGTCAAAGTCTGAGACTCGCGTGAAAGCGATACGCATCCACGAGGACGGCGGTCCCGAGGTGCTGCGCTACGAGGACGTCCCGGATCCCTCGCCCGCTGCCGGCGAGGTGCTGATCGGGCTGCGCGCCGCATCGCTGAACCATTTGGACGTGTGGGTGCGCAAGGGCCTGCCTTCCGTGCCCGAAGCCGCGGATCCTCGGCGCCGACGGCGCAGGCGTCGTCGAAGCGCTGGGTGAGGGCGTCACCGGCTTCGAGCCCGGACAGCGCGTCGTCATCAACCCCGGCGTCATGCACGACAGTCGGGTGACCGTGCATCGGCGAGCACACAGACGGGACGCACGCCGAGCTGATCGCCGTGCCGGCGACAAACGTTTACTCGCTTCCCGACAACATCCCATTCGAAGAAGCCGCCGCCTTCCCGCTCGTCTTCGAGACCGCCTACCGGATGCTCGCGACGAAGGCCGGGCTCCGTGAGGGCGAGTGGGTACTCGTGTGGGGCATCGGCGGCGGAGTCGCAACGGCGGCGTTCCAGATCGCCAAGGCCCTGGGTGCGCGCGTGATCGTCACTTCGTCGAGCGACGCGAAGCTGGAGCGCGCGAGCGAGCTCGGCGCGGACGTCACCGTCAACCACGAGTCAGGCGACGTCAATGCCGCTGTCATCGAGGCAACGGGCGGCCGCGGTGCGAACGTCGTCGTCGAGCACGTGGGCGAAGCCACCTGGCGCAGGTCGCAGGACGTTGCCTCCCAGGGCGGGCGCATCGTCGTCTGCGGGGCGACCACGGGTCCGAACCCGCCCGCCGCGCTGCACCGCATCTGGTGGAAGGAGCTGGCCATACTCGGCTCCTCGATGGGGACGACGGAGGACTTCGAAGCGGCTTACGAGCTCGTCAAGTCCGGACAGGCGAAGGTCATCGTCGACTCGACGTTCCCGCTAGCCGAGACCCGCGCCGCACACGAGCGGCTGGAGGCAGGCGAGCAGTTCGGGAAGATCGTGCTGCGGATTCCTGAGTAGGCCGGCCTAGCCGAAACCCAGGATGAACTTCGCGTCGTCGGACATCTTGTCCGGCGTCCACGGCGGATCCCAGGTCAGCTCGAGCTCGATGTCCTTCACTTCGGGGAACGTCTCGGCGACGGTGGTGTGGATGTCCTCCTGGATCATCGGCCCGGCGGGGCAGCCCATCGACGTCAGCGTATGGATCACCTTGACCTTGTCTGCCTCGACCTCCACGTCGTAGACGAGCCCCAGGTCGACGATGTCCATGCCCAGCTCCGGGTCTTCGACCCGTGCAGGGCCACGAGTACGTCGTCTTTCGTCGGCATGGCCACGAGTGTAGTCGGTAGGGGGCTAGTTACCGGGGAGCCGCACTTCCTCGCGCCGCTCACGCGCGAAGAAGTGGATTCCCTCCACGAACCGCACCCAGTTGCAGCGCGTGCACATGACGAGGGAGTGAGTCCACGCGCTGTCGGCGAGGAAGCGGACGCCGCGAAGGAGGTCGCCTGTGGACACGCCCGTGGCGGCGAAGATGATCTCGCCGGGTGCGAGATCCTCCGTCTTGAACACCCGCTCGACGTTCTCGATGCCGTGCTCGTTCGCAGCCTCGATCTCGCGTCGCGACGTGGGCCAGAGCTGTGCCTGGAGCTCGCCGCCGAGGCAGCGCAGCGCAGCGGCGGTCATGACGGCCTGCCTGGTGCCGCCGATGCCGATCGCGAGGTGGTCGTTCGTGCCGCGGACGGCGGCGGAGATGGCGGCCGTGACGGTGCCGTCGGGGATGAGCTTGATGCGCGCGCCCGCGCGTCGGATGTCCTCGATCAGGTCCTCGTGGCGCGGGCGGTCGAGGACGATCGTCGTCACGTCGTTGGGCGCGCGGCCGTAGGCCTCGGCGATCGCCTGCACGTTCTCTCCGACCGGCCGCAGGATGTCGACCGAGCCGCGTGCACGTGGCCCGACCGCGAGCTGCCGCATGTACATGTCGGGCAGCGGAGGCATCGAGTCGCGGCCGGCGACGGCGACGATGGACATGGCTCCCTGGCCTCCGCGCGCGACAACTCCGCGGCCCTCCAGCGGATCGAGCGCGAGATCGACCGCTTCCCCGCCGGCGCCGATGCTCGCTGCCGGGTACGAGATGCTCCGCGCCCTCATCTGCTCCGATGACGACTCGGCCTGAGATCGGCAGCGAGGCTAGTGCCGACTGCATGCCGGAGAAGGCCGCTTCCTCGGCGCTCGTCTGGCTGCCGGCGCCGAGAAATCGCGCGCTGGCCAGAGCGGAGCGTTCGGTCGCGCGAGCGTAGAGCTCGCACATGCAGGAGCGGCTCAGTCCGTCTTCCAGGTCAGCGCTCGAGGCCACTGCCGACCGCGCCGAGCCTCTCCGCGCTCGCGAGCACGAGGTCCATGACCGCGCCGATCGTCGCGTCGATGCTCGAGTTCTCGATTACCGGCACGTCGCAGCGACTCGCCCGATCGACGATGAAGCCCTGCACGCGCCTGATCTCGTCCAGCTGCTCGATGTAGCGCCCGACCGGCCGCAGGCCCTCGGTGCTCGCGTCACGCACCCAGAAGTGGCCGGCGTGGACGTCTTCGCTTTCGATCTCGAGCACGCATTGCACGGCGAGCGCGCCCTCGATGGGAGGCACGAGCCCGGGCACGAGATGGACGCCCTCCAGCACCATCGACCAACCCTCGTGCAGCGCCCGCTCGATGACGGCGCGCACGCCGACGAGGACGTTCCGAGTCTGGTCGAGGAAGCCCGCGATCGTCGGGTCGTCCGCCTCCGGTGCGGCCGGGCCGGCCTCGAAGCTCGAGTAGTGAATGGAGGGCATGAACTCCTCCGAGAAGAACGCGCGCATCGTCTGACGGATGAAGTCGGTGGAAGTGACGCGCGTGATGCCGAGCCGGTACGCGACCTCCGTGGCGACACGCGACTTCCCCGTGCCTGTGCCGCCGCCGACAAGCACGACGATCGGCAGATCGAGGGCCTGCAACTCGCGGTAACGGCGCAGCCGGCGTACCGCGTCGACACCTTCGCTCTCTCCCAGAACGTCCTGCGCCAGCTCCTCGAGGCGCTCGAGGTCGACCGACGTCTCGCCACGCTCCTCGAGATCGGCCTCGACGCGGAGCGCGATCTCCCACGCCTGCACCGACGACAGGCCGGTCGCCATCAGCGCCCTGGCCAGCAGCCCCTTCGAGTACGGGAGGCCTCCCTCGCCGCCGAGCGGTAGGTGATCGAGTCTCCGTGGCTCCGTCATGCCGGCACCTTCTCGGCGACTGCAGCATCGGCGAGAGCGAGTAGAGCCGAGTCGAGGTCGAGCTCGCCGGGCAGGGCCACGACGTCGTTCCGCGCGAACACGACGCGGGCTCCCCGCTCCTGCGCGGCCTCGGCGACGACATCGATTGCGGCTGCCTTGATCTCGATCACGTATGTCTCGGCATCGATGGAGGCGAGATCGTTGCGCAAGCTGGCCCGATCCGCAAGGTTCGCGGAGGTCGAGACTACGTCCGCCTGGAGATGATCGGTCGACGCCGGCCCGGCGGCGAAAACCGCCACGCGGCCTTCGAGCGGTTCCACGGGCTCGAGACGGAGGTCGCAACGGACGACTGGGATGTCCTTCAGCTCACGGATCGCCGCCGCTCGAGCCTCATCGACGCCTACCGTGACCACGAGGTCGGAGACGAGTACGCGATACACGTTGAGACCGGCGCGGACGTCCTGTGCCCCTGATGTCACGAGGACGCGGCGGTCGGTGGCCACGGGTGGAACGGCGGCGCCGCTGCCGTCGAAGACGACGATGTCAGGAGCCAGCTCCTCTGCCAGACGGGCGCCCTCGGCGACGTTGGAGGTCGCCACCTGCCCGGCGAGGCCGCCGCCGCAGCGCCGGCAGCCGATCGTCCGCACGCCGGCCAGCGCAGCCGTCTCCAGGTGGTCCGACGCGGCGTGTCGGCCGGATCTGGACAGCTCCAGCAGGTTGTCAAGCGTCGGCGTCACCTCGATCAGCTCGGGCTCCTCTGGGCCGCCGCGCCCCATGGCGACCACGACGACGTCGCGGTCACGGGCCAGCATGCGTGCGAGCTGACCCGTCAAGGCCGTCTTGCCGATCCGCTTGCCGGTGCCGATCACGGCCAGCGAGGGCAACGGCGAACGGCTCGTAACGCGGCGGCTCGAAGTCGAAGTCGGGCCCGAGATAGCGCAGCCCGAGAGCGAGCGAGCGGCTGGCGAGCTCGAGGCGGCGCTCCGGCGTCAGCACCGGCTCGTCGGAGAGGTCGACGACGAGCTCCGGCTCGTACGCGAGAGCCGCAGGGAGGTCGTCCACCAGCGGCACCCCGTACTCCTCCCCCCCGCGCAGCTTCTCGACGCCTCCGACGAGCACGGCCGCTACGAAGTCATACGGCAGCTCGGCAAGCGTGGCGCGTACGACATCGCGCGTAGTGCTCGCCGTCGATGACCGCCACAGCTCTCACGGCGCTCCCACCCCTTCTTCGATCTCTTCGGTCGACTTCACGTAGTCGAGCGTCTCGGTGGAGAAGCGGATCATCAGCTCCTCTCCGTGGTACGGATAGCGCCGTCGCACTTCGACGTGCTCGCCGTCGACCTCGATCACGTTGTAACAGGGCCGCGTGTTGCCCCGGAGGCGCAGCGAGGACACGGTGCCCGTGTTGACGATGAACATGTCTTCCAGCCGCCACGCGTACGGCACATGCTTGTGACCGGAGAGCACGAGGTCGACACGCGAGCGCTGCAGGCACTCGATCGCATCACCGGCGTCGTAGACGATGTTCCGCTCGCGGCCGGTGCCGGGCACCGGCAGCAGGTGGTGATGGAGGACGAACACGCGCAGCTCGGCCGGGGTCGCGAACTGCTCCTCGATCCACTCGTAGCGGCCGCGGCCGATGCGGCCGTGGTCGAGATCGGGCTCGGTGCTGTCGACCGCGACGACGGTCACGCCGCCAACCTGCAACACGGAATTGCGCTCGCCGAAAAACTCCTCGAAGTGGACGTAGCCGACGTTGCGGGAGTCGTGGTTGCCGGGGATGACGACGAACGACTCGCACTCGATCCGGTCGAGAAATGCACGCGCCTCCGCGAACTCAGGCTTGAAGCCAAACGTCGTCAGGTCGCCGCAGCACACGACGAGATCCGGCTTCCATTCGTTGATCTCCGCGATTGCGCGCTCGAGCAGCGTGGCGACGAAATACGGACCCCCGCAGTGGACGTCGGAGATGTGCGCGATCCGGAATGGACGTTCCGCGCCGCCCGTCATGGACGAAGTCTACGAATCGAGTGCGTAGATCTCGCCTAGCTTGCCCTCGAGGTACGCCAGCAACGGCTTCGGATCCATCTTCGAGCCCGTGATCCGCAGCAGCAGTTCCTGGGGCGTGTACTTCCGCCCATGCTGGTGGACATGCTCGCGGAGCCACTCGCGTAGTGGGCCGAACTCGGCGCGCCCGATCTGCTCGTAGACGTCGGGAATGTCGACGGAGATCCGCTCCCAGAGCTGCGCAGACACGACGTTGCCGAGCGCATACGTCGAGAAGTAGCCGATCGAGCCGCCGGCCCAGTGCGCGTCCTGCAGCGCGCCGTCGGCCACGTCCGGCACCTCGACCCCGAGGTACTCGAGCATCTTCGCGTCCCACGCCTCCGGCACGTCAGCGGCGGCGAGCCGGCCCGTGATCATCTCCTGCTCCAACTCGAAGCGAAGGATGATGTGGAGGTTGTACGTCGCCTCGTCGGCCTCGATGCGGATCAGAGACGGCTGGACGCGG
This sequence comes from uncultured Actinomycetes bacterium, assembly GCA_963711315.1. GTDB lineage: Bacteria > Actinomycetota > Thermoleophilia > Gaiellales > Gaiellaceae > PALSA-612. The sequence goes on along the minus strand of CAVQDQ010000002.1, from coordinate 466,526 downwards.
TTCACGGCGCGGTAGAAGCCCTCCGCGTCGACACCGTTCAGCTGCGACGAGAATGCCTCCTGCACCAGCGCGTAGTAGTGCTGCCAGAAGGGGCGGCTGCGGCCCACGAGGTTCTCCCACATGCGGCTCTGCGATTCGTGGAAGCCGAGGGACGTGCCGCGGGCCAGCGGCGTGCGCGCAAAGGCGCGGTCGCCTCCGTACTCGTAGATGCCGTGGCCGAACTCGTGCATCGACGAGAAGATCGAGCTGAGGCTGTCCGGCAGGTGCTTCGTCGTCAGCCGGATGTCGTCCATGCCCGAGCGGGACGCGAACGGGTGCACGGTCTCGTCGAGACGCCAGGAGTCGGCGGTGAAGCCGAAGTCGGCGAGGATCTTCCCCTCGACGTGCTTCTGCGCTTCGATCGGGAAGTCACCGGTCAGGAACGAGTCGTCGACCGCGTCCGCCCGCTCCGCGACCTTGGCGATCAGCGGCACGAGACCCGCCTTCAGCTCGTCGAAGACCGCCCGCACTTCGGCCGTCTTCATGCCCGGCTCGTAGTCGTCGAGCAACAGGTCGTAGTCCTCGTCGGCGGGGTCGAAGCAGTCGACGTACTGGCGGCGCAGTTCGACGACCTTCTCCAGGTAGGGCTGGAACGCCGCCCAGTCGGACTGCTTCCGCGCGTCCTCCCAGATCGGCGTAGCGATCGCGGCGGTGCGCGCCATCTCCGCGGAGAGCTCGGGCGGAACGCGCACGAGCTTCTCGTAGTCGCGGCGGACGAGTCGGACGAGGCTGGCTTCGAGCGAGTCGTAGCCTTGCTCCTCCGCCCAGGGCTCGGCTTCGCCAAGCAGGCGGCCGATCTCGGGGTCCACGAACATCGTGTGGATGAGCTTCGAGAGCGTTCCCAGCTGTTCCGAGCGGGCGGCGGCGCCGTTGCGGGGCATCATCGTGCGGTGGTCCCAAGCCAGCACGGCCCCCGCGCCGGCAAGGTCGGACACTTCGCCCAGCCTGACTTTCAGCTCGTCGTACGCCTTGCTCATCGGTCCCCCTCGAAGTTCGCTTGCCAGCCTTCTACCACGTCGCCTGTGCTTGGGTGTCCGGACCGGTTGCTACCCTTCCTCGCGGTGCTCTCGGAAATCCCCGATTTCCAGGCATATTCCGGCTCTGGTCCGCCGCACTTTGCCAATGAAGCGGAACTCGAGTGCGCGAAGATCTTCGACTTCTACCGCATCCCCTGGGCCTATGAGCCACGGACGTTCGTGCTCGAGGAGGACGAGGAGGGTCGCGTGGTCGAGGCCTTTACGCCCGACTTCTACCTCCCGGAGCAGGATCTCTACATCGAGGTGACGGTGATGAAGCAGTCGCTCGTCACCCGCAAGAACCGGAAGCTGCGGAAGGTGCGCGAGCGCTATCCCGGCGTCCGGGTGAAGCTCTTCTACAAGCGCGACATCGAACGCCTCGCCCAGCGATACAGACTCGACCTCGCCTCCTAGCGGCTGAAGAGCCCGACCCGCACGCCGATCCTCGGATCGGCGACATCTACCTCTCCGCCGAGGAGATTCATGCGCGTGTCCAGGAGCTGGCCGCGGAGATCGCCACCGACTACGTGGGACGCGAGCCCGTGCTCGTGGCCGCGCTCAAAGCGAGCTTCATGTTCCTGGCGGACCTCTCGCGGGCGCTCCCCATCGTGCACCGCGTGGACTTCGTGGAGCTCGCCGGCTACGGCGGTCACTCGACAGGTGGCGAGAGCGCTGTGCGGCTGCTCAAGGACCTCGATGCCGACATCCTCGACCGCGACGTTCTGCTCGTCGAGGACGTCGTCGACACGGGGCTGACGCTCAACTACCTCACGAAGTCGTTCGCGCTCCGTTCACCGCGGTCGCTCGCCGTCGTGACGCTGCTCGACCGCCCCTACCGCCGGCTCGTGGACGACTTGCCCGTGCGATACGTCGGCTTCACAGCTCCCGACGAGTTCTTCGTCGGCTACGGCTTCGACCTCGACGAGCGGTACCGGAACCTCCCGGACCTGCACCTCGCGCAGCTCTAGGACAGGTAGCCCAACGGGTCTTGCGGGACGCCGTTGACGCGCACCTCGAAGTGGAGGTGCGCACCGGTCGAGTGGCCCGTCGACCCGACGTAGCCGATCACCTGTCCTTGTGCGACGTACGCGCCGCTCCCTGCGGCGATGCTGGACTGGTGGCCGTAGGCCGTCGCGACTCCGCCGCCGTGGTCGATGACCGTGAGGTTGCCGTAGCCCCCGAGCCACCCGGCGTAGATCACGGTGCCCGCCGCTGCGGCGCGGATGGGCGTGCCAGAGGCGGCACCGATGTCGATGCCGTCGTGCATTCGGCCCCAGCGCCAGCCGAAGGGACTCGTGACAGGCCCCGACACCGGCCAGATGTAGCCCGAGGCAGACGGCGAGCCTCCGCCGGTACCCGCCGCCGCCTGCGCGGCCTGGATCTTGGCGGTGAGCTCGGCGCTCACCTGCTGAAGCGACTCCATCTCCGTCAGGTGCTCCTGCTCGGCGGCCGACAGGTCGGCGAGATCCTGCTGCCGTTGGGCCTGGGTGGCGACGAGCCCACTGCGGGAAGCCGCCAGCCGGTCGCGCAGCGCGCGGATCTGGCCGACGCGCACGGCAACGACCCGCGTCTCCTGGCGATGGCGCTTGCGGGTCGTCCTCGTCTCTTCGCGCTGTTGCCGCACGCGCCGCTTCGCCGCCCCGACCTCATCGGCGATGCGCTGGTCCTCGTCCGCGATGCGATGGAGGTAGTCGTAGACGTCGAGCGCGTCCGTGAAGCTCGCGGACGAGAGCAGCAGCGAGAGCGTGTCGATCTGCTCCTGGCGATAGAGCCGGTCGATCCGATCTCCCAGGCGGTGCAGCGCGATCGCATGCTGGCGCCGTAGCAGCTTGAGACGCTCTGTCTGGACGCGGAAGAGCTCGTTCAGCTGACGCAACCGTTCGCGGCGCAGCTCCAGCTCGCGCTCGAGGGGCTCGAGCTGGATCGAGATGTCGCTGACGCGTTGAGCGAGGGCGCGGATCTCCGACGATGCGGACTCAACCTCCGCGCGAAGTGAGGATTCCTCGCGCTGCGTCTCCGCCACTCGCGCACCGAGTGCGGCGATCTTCGCGTCTACCGACTGCTTGCGCTCGACGATCGTGTCCGCGCCGGCGGGTGCAGCCGCCACCACGGCGAGCACCAGCACCAGAGCCGCACGGCGGACCATGCGGCGGGTTTCGCCCTTCGGCGCGCTACCCCTGCTCGAGTGCCTTCATCGCCCGAGCCGCCTCGGCGCGCAACGGCGCGACGAGCGCGCGATAGTCCTCGTCGGACACCTTCCCCGTGCGGTGATCGAGCTCGAGCTCCTTCAGCGAGTCGAGGGCACGGTCTCGCTCCTCTACGAGTGCCAGCCGCTCCCGTCCGTGCTCGTCGAGGGCGCCGAGCCGATCGTCGACAGCGGCGACGGCAGGCTCGCGGAGGAACGGCCGTGCCACGTAGACGGCGCAGGCGGCGGCGAGCAGCCCGCCGAGCAGTAGCGCCCACGTCGACGCGCTCATGCCTTCACCGCAACGGCGCGCTCGTACCGCTCGGCGAAGCGGCGACTCTCTCGCGCATCCGGCCAAAGAGCGATGACCGCGCCGAAGAAGAACACGAAACCGCCTACCCAGATGAGGTTCACGAGCGGTTTCACGAGTACCTTGAAATAGACGCTCCCGTCAGTGTTGACCTGATCGGCGATGACGTCGACGTCCTCCGCGCGCAGCCAGTTCGTGTAGATGGCCATCTCGCTCGAGACCTGCTGCTCGGCTGCGTAGCGGTTCTTCCCCGGTTCGAGCCGGGTCACTAGCTCGCCGTCACGGTAGACGTCGATGTGGGCCCGCACCGCCGTGTGGTTCGACCGCGCCTCGCTCGTGAGCTCGCGATACGTGAGCGTGTAGCCGGCGGCCTGCAGCGACTGGCCCGGCGAGAGCTTGGCTTCACGCGTCGTCTGGTACAGCGATGAGCCTGCGACGCCGATCGCGAGCAGCACGATCGCCGCATGGACGATGTAGCCACCGTAGCGGCGCCGGTTGCGCGCCACGAGACCCGAGAACGCGCTCAGCCAGCTGCCGCCCGTCAGCGCACGCCGCGCCTGCGTGCCCTTCGCGAACTCGATCACGATCGACGCCAGCACGAACGCGCTGAACGTGTACGTGACGAGACCGGGCAGCGACGAGCCGGCTCCGAACAGGAGCAACACTCCGCCGGTGACGAGCGCAGCCAGCGCCGGCCAGGCCAGAGTGCGCTTCAGCGAGGAGATCGACGCGCGCCGCCAGGCGACGAGCGGGCCAATTCCCATCAGCAACAGCAGCGGGATCCCGAAAACGCGGAGGAAGAAGTTGAAGTAGGGCGGCCCGACGGTCACCGACTCGCCGCGCACCGCCTCGGACACCACCGGGAAGATCACACCCCAGAGGATCGTGAGGCAGAGGGCGATGAGCAGCAGGTTGTTGTAGAGGAACGCCGCCTCCCGGGAAATCGCAGACTCGAGCTTCGTCTTGGCGCGCAACATGGGCAACCGGTAGAGGACGAGCGCGAGCGAGCCCAGCGTAATGGCGACGATGAAGCCGAGAAACCAGGGCCCGATCGAGCTTTGCGTGAACGAGTGGATCGAGTTGATGATCCCGGAGCGCGTGAGGAACGTCCCGAACACCGCGAGACAGAAGGCGAGGATCACGAGCAGCACGTTCCACACCTTCAGCATCCCCTTCTTCTCCTGCACCATCACCGAGTGGAGGAACGCCGTTGCCGCGAGCCACGGCATCAGCGCGGCGTTCTCCACCGGGTCCCAGGCGTAGTAGCCGCCCCAGCCCACTTCGACGTACGCCCAGTGGGCGCCAAGTAGCTGGCCGATGCCGAGAAACGCCCAGGCGCCGAGCGTCCAACGCCGTGTGGCGACGATCCAGCGCTCGTCGGTGCGCCCTGCGAGCAGCGCGCCCATGGCGAACGCGAACGGGATCGTCAGGCCGACGTAGCCGAGGTAGAGCATCGGCGGGTGGACGACCATGTACGGGTTCTGGAGGCTCGGGTTGAGGCCGGCGCCGTCGGCCGGCGCGGCCTGTGTCTCGAATGGGCTCGCGACCGCGACGAGCAGGAACGCAAAGAACGCCGCGACGAGGCCGAGCACCGGCACGGCCCACGCGATCACCTCGCGCGCCGCGTAGCGGTTGAAGAGCACTGCCGCGGTGCTCATTCCAGTGAGCACGAGCAGCCACAGCAGGAGTGAGCCCGCCTGGCCGCCCCAGAGCGCCGACAGCGTGTAGCCGAGCGGCAGCCGCTCGCTCGTGAAGTCGGCGACATAGACGAACGAGAAGTCGTGGCGGATCAGAGCTGTGATCAGCACTGCTGCCGCAACGGCCGCGGCAGCGAAGGCGGCAATCAGTGCGTTCTGCGCGGATGCAGCGAGGCGGCGCTTACCCTCCCACGCCGCCAGCGAGCCGGCGAGAAGCGCGTAGACGGAGAGGCCGAGGCAGACGATGAGCGCCGCACGCCCGAGCTCCGCCATGGGCTACGTGTTCTTCTTGGGGACGTACTTCGACGGGCACTTCGTGACCAGCGAGTTGCGCTCGCCGACGAAGGTGCCCTGCTGGAGCTGCCCCTTGAGGTACACATGGCGGCCCGGCCGGAAGAGGTCGGGCTTTGAGCCCGTGTAGACGACGCGCACGGTCGCCTTGCCGTCGATGTCGCGGAGGCGGAAGCGCATGCCGCCTGCATACGGATCGCCCGCCACAGGGCCGATCACGAGGCCTGCAAGCTGCACCTTCTCGTTCGCGTGCCCTGAGAGCTGGCTCGGCCGCAGCGACGCGGTCGTGCCACCGGCGATCGACGTGTAGAGCAGGAAGACCGCCAGCGTCGCGGCGACGGAGAGGGCGACCACAAGCCGCGCGGGACTGCGCTTTCGCGCCACGAGGGCGATTCTAGCGCGTCAAGTGGCGGTCTAGCTCGAGCGCTGAGCGTCCCGCTTGGCGGGCAGCTGGTACCCGTGGTCGAGGCAGAGTGACCCGGCGTCGTCCTCCGTGAGAGCGTCGCAGTAACCCTTTCCGTAGGCAGCGCGCATGAACGCGGCCGTGATCTCCATGTTCCACTCGTTGATCTCGGACAGCTCGCGCCACAGATCGGCGAGCCTGAGGTCGATATCGAGCTCGAGCAGGTCGACTCGGGAAGGTCTCTTAGCCATGAGCAACACCGTAGAAACAGCGTCGGACGGACTCCGGTGGCGTGCGGTAGCGTCCGTTACATGGGCGAGATTCGCTTCGGGCCTGCCCGCGTGCCGTCCCAGGAAAGTCCCGAGCGGGCTGTCGAGCTGCTCCTCGAACGCAGCTACACCGCCTGTGAGATCGACTTCGAGACGCGCTTCTGGATGGACTATGAATTCGCCGCAAGATTCGGCGAGCTCGCCCGCGAGCACGGCCTCGCTCTGTCGGTTCACGCGCCGCTGGCCGGCTTCATGGGTCACGCCGAGCGCGGCAAGAAGCTCAACATGGCCGTCGGCATGCTCGACCACTCGGCCGGCATCGCGAAGGCGAGCGGCGCAGAAGTGGTCGTCTTCCACCCGGGGTTCCTGCTCGAGCGCTCGCGCGAGGACGCGCTCGACGCTGTCGTCGAGCAGCTCGGCGAGCTCCGCGAGCGGCTCGAGGGGAAGGATCGCGCCGTTCCCTTCGGCGTGGAGGTGATGGGCCGCGTGCGCGACCTCGGCTCGCTCGACGACGTCTTGGAGATCTCGCGTCGCACGGGCTGGGTGCGACCGGTGCTCGACTTCGCGCACATGCACGCGACGAGCGACGGCGAGTTCACCGACGCCGAGCCGTTCCAGGCCGCGCTCGAGGCAGTCGATGCCGTCCTCGAGCCGGGAGCTCCGTTCCACATCCACTTCTCCGACATCGCCTTCGCGAATCGCAACGAGACGAAGCACCTCGCCTACGGCGAAGGCACGCTGCGAGCCGACCCGCTACGTGAGGCGCTCGATCAGTTCGATCGGCCGGCGACCGTCATCGGCGAGTCGCCGGACGAACAATCGAATCAGGCGATCTCGGCGGCGCTTTCGGCTGGAACGAGCGCTGCCAGGCGCTCCTCATAGGTCGCAGCCTTCCCGTTCTGACCGCTCTCGTCCAGGAAGCGGATGATCCGGCGGAGCACCAACACCTCGAAAGCGGTGAAGCCCACCTCGTCCGAGATCGCGAGCGCCTCCAGGAGGAGCTCCTCCGCCTCGTCTTGACGCTCCTGTGCGAAGCGTACTGCGGCGAGCCCGAGCACGATCCCCAGCCGCAGCTGCGGCTCCGCCGAAGGGAGGTACTCCTGGGCTTCGCCCATGAAGCGCTCGGCCTCGTCGATCTTGCCCTGCTCGGCGAGCACGCGGCCGAGCTCGGCCTGTGACTCCGCGAGCTCGCGGTGCTGGCCGAGCGGAGCGAGCAGCCGGATCGACTCGCGCAGGAGCTTCTCCGACCGCTTGAGATCGCCCATCTCGTAGGCGACGTCGGCCATGCGGGTCAACGAGTAGGAGAGCAGCGTGGCGTGGCCGATCTCGGCGAACAGCTCGCGGGCCAGCTCATAGGCCCCCTCCGCCGCTTCGAACTCATTTCGCATGCGATGAAGCAAGCCAAGCGTGAGTAGCGCTTGACCTCTCGCGCGAGGGCTGCCGCTTTCGTCGGCAAGCTCGACGGCCTTGTGGATGAGACGCTCGGCCTTGTCGAGCTCGAGCCTGACGATGTGCGCCTGGGCGAGGGCCTGCGAGGCGATGGTCTGGAGATCCTTGCGGCCGGCGGCGAGCGCGACGGCAAAACTCTGCTCCATGTAGGGCATGGCCTCAGCGATCGAGCCCCGCGTCACGCCGATCGCGGCCCTGGCCATGAGCGAGTCGAAGTGCGCGTCGACGTCGGTCTCGTTCTCCTGCAGCTCGAGCGCGCGGTCGATGAGCTCTTGCGCCCGCGCGCTGTCTCCGGATTGCCTGAGTAGCGCGTCCCCGAGCGCGGTCAGCGCCAGCGCCTCCATCAGCGAGTCGCCCTCGGCCTCCGCCTGGGCGCGAACTTTCTCCATCTCGACGGACACCGCCGTCAGGTCGCCCAGCCTCCAGACCGCACGCGCCGCGTAGTAACGGCGCTGGAGCGTGGGCTCGAGCTCGACAGCTCGCACGAGCTGACGGCGCGCAGACTTGTACTGCTCCCGGTTGAGCGCACGCTTACCGGCACCGGTCAACGCCGCGGCCGCCTCGCTCGTCAGGTCGGCGGGCGCGGCACCGTCCAGCTCTGCCAAGAGCTGTGTCGCGTGGTCGAGATGGTGAGCGCGGATCTCGAGCAGCTCCTCGCCGGCGCGCTCCTTGAGCCATTCGGCGAACCTCGCGTGCTGCTGTGCTCGCGCCTGCTTGGACAGGCCGGCATACGCGACCTCCCTGATCAGCATGTGCTTGAAGCGAAAGGCCGTCTCACCCGAGATCGAGGAGCGCTCCTCGCGGAGCACGAACTCACGCAGCAGCAGGTCGTCGAGCAGCGCCTCCACGTCGAGGTTCGGAGCGACGTGCTTGATCGCACTCTTCCAGAACACGCGGCCGATGACGGCAGCCCGCTGCAACAGCACTTTGGCGTCCGGCGCCAGGTGATCGATACGCGCAGCGATGAGCGCCTGCAGCGTGTCGGGCACGCGATCGTGGTCGCCGCCCTCTGCGAGCATGCGAATGGTCTCCTCGACGAAGAGCGGGTTGCCCTCGGTTCGGTCGAGCAGGCCCTTCGGCAGGGGAGGCGGGTCGGCCAGGTCAGCGACAAGTGCGGTGACGAGCTCCTGGCTCTCCGCCTCGGACAGCGGCTCCAGTTCGATGGCGGTCGACCGCACGCGGCCTCCGCCCCAGGCCGGCCGGACGTCGAGCAGGTCCGGCCGCGCGAGGCAAAGGATGAGCAGGGGCGCCCGCACCCAGTCGGCGAGATGCTCGATGAGATCGAACATCGGCTCCTCCGCCCAGTGGATGTCCTCGAAGAAGAGGATGAGTGGCTGCACGTCTGCCAGCGTGCTCATGACCTCACGGCCTGCCCACGCGATCTCCTGCGGGCTGCGCTCGCCTTCGACCGCTTCCAGCAGTCCCGAGGCCAGCCCGATCAGATCTGCGACGGCATCGTCCTCACAGCACGCTCGGAGCTTCTCGAACGCCTCCTCGAGCGGCTCGTCGTCGGTGATCCCGACCGCCGACTTGATCATCTCGGCGAGCGGCCAGTACGTCACGCTCTCGCCGTACGGCAGGCAGCGGCCCTTGAGCACGCTCGCGCCGTCGACAGAGTCGACGAACTCCCGTACCAGGCGGCTCTTGCCGACACCCGGCTCCCCGTAGATCGTGAAGAGGTGGGCACGGCCGTCGCGCATCGTTCGCTCGTACGTGTGCTGGAGCAGCTCCAGCTCGGTCTCGCGACCGACGAGCGGGGCACTGACGTGGACGTGAGCCCCGTCGATAGCGCTGATCACTCGCCAGGCGCGCATCGCCGCGCCCATTCCCTTCAACTCGAGCGGCCCAGCGTCCTCCACGACGAGCCGCCCTCGGGCGAGGCGGTTGGCGGTCGGGCCGACGAGGATCTCTCCGGGCATCGCGGCCTGCTGCAGCCGCGCCGCGAGGTTGACTGCTTCGCCGGTCGCGAACGTGGAGTCCGCCTGGTCGACGACGACCTCGCCTGCTTCGATGCCGACCCGCACTTCCAGATCCAGCTCGCTGATCGCGGTGCGTATGCCGAGCGCCGCCCGTGCGGCGCGCTCTGCATCGTCTTCATGGGCTTGCGGGATGCCGAAGGCAGCTAGCACCGCGTCGCCGGCGAACTTCTCGACGATGCCTCCATGCACCGTCACGCAGTGGGAGACGCGGTCGAAGAACTCGGCCACGCGGCGGCGGACGACCTCCGGGATCGGCGCCCGTGACGAGCTGCGTCGAATCGACGATGTCGACGAACAGAACCGTCGCAAGCTTTCGCTCTACGTTGCCGCGCACCATGTAATTGTACGAACGCCGTCACGCGCCACGGGCTTCCGGCATAGCATCAGGCCTGTGCTGAATCCCGCGGTCTTCAAGGCCTACGACGTGCGGGGCATTTATCCCGACGACCTCGACGAGGAAGGCGCGTACGCGATCGGCCGCGCCTACGTCGAGCAGTTCGAGCCGCGGCGGATAGCCGTCGGCAGGGACATGCGCGCCTCCTCACCGTCGATGGCAAGCGCCGCGATGGACGGCGCGGCCGACGGCGGAGCCGATGTCCTCGACATCGGGATGGTCGGCACGGAGATGCTCTATTGCGCCGTCGGCGAGTTCGAGCTCGAAGGCGGGATCGCCGTCACCGCCTCGCACAACCCCAAGGAGTACACGGGGATGAAGATCGTCCGCCGCGGCGCGCTGCCGGTCGGCGGCGACTCGGGACTGCTCGAGATCCGCGACCGAGCGCTTGCGGGCTTCGGTGAGGTCGAACGCCGAGGCAGCATCAGCGAGGCCGACGTCTGGCCGGCGTTCGTCGAACGCGTGCTGTCGTTTGTCGACGTCGAAGCGCTCGAGCCGCTCCGCATCGTGATCGACGCCGCGAACGGGATGGCCGGCGCCATGCTGCCGCCGGTGCTCGAGCGCCTGCCGGTCGAAGCCGTCACGTGCTTCTTCGAGCCGGACGGGAGCTTCCCGAACCACGAGCCGAACCCGCTGCTGCCGGAGAACCGCGAGTTCATCATGCGGACGACGCTGGAGGAAAACGCCGACTTCGGCGTCGCGTTCGACGGGGACGCGGACCGCTGCTTCTTCGTGGACGACACGGGCGAGTTCGTCCCCGGGGACTTCGCCACGGCCCTCTTCGCCGAGTCGATCCTCGCCAAGGAGCCCGACACGAAGATCATCTACGACGTCCGCGCGAGCTGGGCCGTACCGGAGACCGTCGAGCGCGGTGGCGGCGTGCCGCTGGTAAACCGCGTCGGTCATGCGTTCATCAAGCACCGGATGCGCGCCGAAGAGGCGGTCTTTGCGGGCGAGGTCTCGGGCCACTACTACTTCCGCGACTTCTTCCAGGCCGACTCCGGCGTCGTCCCGTTCCTGCTCATGCTCGAGCGCGTCTCGCGCGCCGGCAAGCCGCTCTCCGAGATCCTCCGCCCCTACCGCGAGCGCTACTTCATCACCGGCGAGATCAACACGACGGTCGACGACGTGCCGGTCAAGCTGCAGGAGATCAAGGAGCGCTTCGGAAGCGAGGGTCAGGTTTCCCATCTCGACGGTATCTCGGTGGACGCCGAGGACTGGCATTTCAACGTACGGCCGTCCAACACCGAGCCGCTTCTGCGGCTGAACCTCGAGGCCCGCTCGCAGGAGCTCATGGAACGAAAGCGGGACGAGGTCCTCGCCGTGATCTCAGGCGCCGCGGAAGACTCGCACGCCTGAGCCCAGACGCTCGACCGACTCGGGCGTGATCGGCTCGACCTCCGCGATGACATCGTCGACCCCGAGCTCGGCCCACGTGTGGAGCTTTCGCGCGATCGTGTCAGCCGGATCGCCGCCGACAAGGATTCCCAACGTGCGCCGGACGTCGTCGCTGGAGCGTCCGGCATCCTGGAGCGCTCGCTCGAACTCCTCGACCTCAGCCTGGAACCTGTCGTTCGGCTCCGCATACCACGCCGTGTTCCAGGCGTCCGCCCAGGTGGCGGTCAATCGCAACATCCGGGGCCTCCGCCCTGCGACGAGAACCGGGATGGAGCGGCCCGGCGGCGGTAGCAGCACTGCATCCGAAAGCTGGTAGTAGCGGCCTTCGAAGGACACACGTTCGCGGCGCAGCAAACGGACGATGATCTCCAGCGCCTCGGCAAAGCGGCTGACGCGGTAGCTCGTGGGGAAGCCGAAGGCCTCGTACTCAGGGTCATGCCAGCCGGCGCCGAGCCCCAACACGAGACGGCCGGCCGAGACCTCATCGAGCGTTGACGCCATCTTCGCGATCACCCCGGGATCCCGGAAGGAGCTGCAGAGCACGAGCGGGCCTAGCTCGACGCGCGACGTCACCGCCGCAACTGCGCTGAGTAGCGTCCAGGCGTCGTGCATGCCGTGGACGGCGCCGTCCGGCATCTTCGCCAAGAGGTGATCAGCGATCCAGACGGAGTCGAGTCCGCACCCTTCGGCTGCCTCCGCCACAGCGCACACATGCGACCACGTCGTCGACGAGACCCCCCTCCGGCGCGTCCATGTCGCCGACGGGCAGCATGACCCCGACCTTCATGCGACTCAAGTCTACGAGCGGTCTTAGCATTGCCTCGTGCGCCTTCGAGAACTCGGCATCGTCATCGGCGACCTCGAGCCAGGAGCCTTCAACGCGATCACCGACGTCGCCGGTGTTCGTGTCGGCCACACGACGCTCGTTGAAGGCGACGACGTGCGCACGGGCGTCACGGTCATCGTCCCGGGCGAGCTACCAGCCTTCGCCGCGCCGTTCCGGCTCAACGGCAACGGCGAGGTCACGGGCCTCCAGTGGATGCAGGAGTCGGGTCTGCTGACTACGCCGATCGCGCTGACGAACACGCATTCGGTCGGCGCCGTCCACGAAGCCCTCGTGGCGGCCGCGCTGGCAGGCGACCGCAGCACGTGGAGCTTGCCGGTCGTCGCCGAGACGTGGGACGGCGTGCTCAACGACGTCAACGGCTTCCACGTCCGGCCGAAGCATGCGCGAGCTGCACTGGAATCGGCCACGGACGGCCCAGTGGCAGAAGGGAACGTCGGCGGCGGCACGGGAATGATCTGCCACGGATTCAAGGGCGGCATCGGCACGGCATCGCGCGTGGCAGACGCCTACACCGTCGGCGTGCTCGTGCAGGCAAACCACGGCACGCGGTCGCGCCTCGTAGTAGACGGCGTGCCGGTCGGCCGTCTCATCGGCCCGGACCGCGTACCCCTTCCGCCTCGTCCTGCCCTCGAGGGCGCGGGCTCGATCGTCGTCGTGGTCGCCACCGACGCGCCGCTGCTTCCGCACCAGTGCAGCGCTCTCGCTCTGCGGGCGATGCTCGGCGTGGCGCGCACCGGCGGCGCGGGCGAGTGGTCGAGCGGAGACTTCGCCCTCGCGTTCTCCACCGGCCCCACGCAACGGGTCGAGCCCGTCCCGCAGGAGGCTCTGAACCCGCTCTTCTACGCGGCGATCGAGGCGACGGAGGAGGCGATCATCAACGCGCTGCTCGCCGCCGAGACGATGACGGGCCGCGGCGGCGCGACCGTCCACGCCCTCGAGCCGAGCCTGCTGGCAGGGGCAATGAGCGCTCGGAGTAGCATCGACGCGTGACGCTCGAGCTCGGTCGCGTTACCGATCGCAAGCCGCCGTTCAAGTACTCGGCGCTCGACCGCGTTGGCTTCTCGGACACAGACGCACAGGGCATCGTCTACTACGGCCGCTACATGCCGTACTTCGACCTCTCCCGCGTGGAGTACCACCGCCACCTCGGGATGCCGCCCGGCAGCGCAGCGTCGAGAGCACGAGTTCGTCATGCGTGCGTTCACGATCGACTACCTGGCGCCGGCGCGCTTCGACGATCTCATCGAGGTCTTCGTCCGCGTCGCCCGGATCGGGCGGACCAGCGTCACGTACGAGTGCGCCGCCTACCGGGCGGACGACGACGTGCTCATGGTCACGGCGCATCAGACGCTCGTGCTCGTCGAGCTCGCGACGCACACGGCGGTGCCCGTTCCCGATTCGTTCCGCGAGACCATCCGCGCCTTCGAGGGCGACGACGTCGAGGAGTGACGGAGTCCCTCATTCGAGCTAGGACTCCCTGCAAATAGAGGAATTCGGCGGACCGTCCCTCAAACGGGGTACCCGCTCCTACGGAGCCTTTATCCCCCGTTCGAGGGATTCGCACGAAGTGCTTCGCAGACGTACACGTCGGTCAGATAACGCAGCTCGAGCGGCTCCTCGAAGGGCAAGAGCGCCTCGCGGACTTCGTCGAGGAACGCGTGTCTCTCCTCGGGCGCCATGGCACCGACGAAGCTCGTCGACGCCACACGGTCGACGTACTGGGCCTGCGTCAGCGTCTGCGAGTACCGCCACGTCCTCAGCTCCAGCGGGCCGAGGACGGAGCGCCAGTGCTCCTCGCCGCCACGGAAACTCGCGGCGATGCGGAGCGAGCAGCTCGTCCACGCGATCATGCTTGGGATCGTCGAGGTCCCGGCCGTTCCAGAGCAGCGCGAGGCCGCCGCCAGGACGGAGGACGCGGCGGATCTCCGCTACCGCCTCGCCCGGCCGGAACCAGTGGAACGCCTGTGCGCACGTGACTGCGTCGACGCTACCGTCAGCGAGCGGGATCGCCTCGGCGGTGCCGGCGAGCGCCTCGACTTCAGGGACGGCGCGCTCGAGCTCGGCGCGCATGGCGTCGATCGGCTCGACGGCGACGATGCGGGCTCCCAGCGGGACGAGCTGGCGGGTGAGCTTGCCCGTGCCTGCGGCGAGGTCGAGCACATCGCGGCCGGGGCCGATGCCGAGCCGCTCCGCGACCCAGGCCACCGCGTCGTCCGGGTAGCCCGGACGCGCCCGCTCGTAGACCTCGGCGGCCGCCGTGAAGCCGGCTTCCGCCGTCGGATGAATCCCCGTCACTGGGGCGTCATGCGATAGGCGTCGAAGACGCCGTCGATCTGGCGCAGCGCGTTCAACAGCGCCCGCAGCGCCTTCACGTCGCCGAGCTCTGCCGTGTAGCGGTTGCGGGCCATCTGGTCCTCGACGACACCGCCGTACGCGACGATGTTCGCGCCGTGCTCGGCGAATGTCCGGGCGACGTCCTCGAGTAGCCGCGGGCGGTCCCACGAGTCGACGGCCACCTGGACATGGAAGCTTCGCGAGCTGTCGCCGTCCCAGGAGACCGGCGTCAGCCGCTCCGGATTCCGTCTCAGAGCCTTGACGTTCGGACAGTCCTCGCGGTGGATCGTGATGCCCCGCCCCAGCGAGATGTAGCCGAGGATCTCGTCGCCCGGCACGGGCGTGCAGCACTTGGCGAGTCGCACCAGGACGTCGTCGACGCCCTCCACGCGAATCCCGACTGCCTGGTTCGTCGCCGGCCGGGCGCGCGTGGGCTTGCGCGTGACGGTCTCCTCCTCGGCCACCTCCTCGGTCTTCAACCGCTGGATGACCTTGCGGACGATCTGCGTGGGCTGGAGCTTCCCGGAGCCGAGCGCGATGTAGAAGTCCTCGGCCTTCTTGAACCCTGTCTCGCGAATCACCTGCGCGAGCACCGCGGATCCCTGGAGCTTCTTGTAGGGCAGCTTCTGGGCTCGTAGAGCCTGCTCCAGCGCGTCTCGACCCTTCTGCTCGGTCTCCTGGCGGGTCTCCCGGGAGAACCACTGGCGGATCTTGTTGCGTGCCTTCGAGGACGCGGCGAGCGAGAGCCAGTCGCGCGACGGGCCGCGCACGGTCTTGGCGGTGAGGATCTCGACGAAGTCGCCGCTCTTCAGCTCGTAGTGGAGCGGCACGATGCGCCCGTTGACCTTGGCGCCGACCGTGCGGTGGCCGACGTCCGTGTGCACGGCATACGCGAAGTCGATCGGCGTCGCGCCGGACGGAAGCGTCTTCACCTCGCCCTTGGGTGTGAACACGTAGACCTCTTCGGAGAAGAAGTCCTTGCGAAGCGTGTTCATGAACTCGCGCGGATCGGACTCGTCCGTCTGCCAGTCGATGAGCGAGCGCATCCACGCCGTCCACTCCGCGTCTCCCTTCCCCCGTTTGCCCTTCTTGTAGACCCAGTGGGCGGCGATGCCGAACTCCGCCTCGCGGTGCATCTCCCGGGTACGGATCTGGATCTCGAGCGGCTTACCCTCCGGCCCGATCACGGTCGTATGCAACGCCCGGTAGCGGTTGAGCTTGGGCATCGCGATGAAGTCCTTGAAGCGGCCGGGCATCGGCTTCCACAGCGCGTGGATGAGCCCGAGCGCGCCGTAGCAGTCGCGGGTCCCCTCCTCGCCCGAGCGCTCGACGATGACCCGCATCGCCGTGAGGTCGTAGATCTCGTTGAACTCGCGGCCTTTCCGCACCATCTTGTCGTAGATGGAATAGAAGTGCTTCGGGCGGCCGGAGATGTCGGCCGGGACGTCGGCCTTCTCCAGCTCGCGCTGAAGCACGCGCGAGGCCTTCTTCACGTGGTCCTCGCGGTCGCCCCGCCGCTCCGCAACCATGGCCTCGATCTCCGCGTACTTGCGCGGATGCAGGCGCTCGAATGAGAGGTCCTCGAGCTCCCACTTGATCGCGTGGATGCCCAGCCGGTGCGCGATCGGCGCGTACACCTCGAGCGTCTCCTTCGCCTTCTGCAGCTGCTTCTGCCGGCCGAGGTACTCGATCGTCCGCATGTTGTGGAGGCGGTCGGCGAGCTTGATGAGGATGACGCGCGGGTCCTGCGCCATCGCCACGATCATCTTGCGGTAGTTCTCGACCTCCGCGTGCTCGCGGCTCGCGAACTGGATCCGCGTCAGCTTCGTGACGCCCTCGACGAGCCGGGCGATCTCCTCGCCGAACTCGGCCTTCACGTCGGCGATATCCGACTCCGTGTCTTCGACGACGTCGTGCAGCAAGGCGGCGGCCAGCGTCTGCTCGTCGAGATGGAGCGTGGCGAGGATCTTCGCCGCGCCCCAGGGATGGCGGATGAAGGCTTCACCGGAACGACGGCGCTGGCCCTCATGAGCCCGCTCGGCGTAGGCAAACGCACGGCGCAGCAGGTCGCGGTCGACGTCGGGCTTGTAAGCCTCGACGTCGGCGATCAACTCCTCTACGAGATGCTCATGCCGTTCTTGAGCCTCGACAACGGCCATGCTCCAAGTGTAGACGGCGGTCCGAACGAGGGGTCATGCGCGGCCGGCCAGTTTCCGAAAGGAATGGCGGGGGAATTGACGAAGGTGACACTCTTGTTCAGACGGATCCGCATGAGAGCCCGCGCGCGGGCCATTCGCCGCCTCACCCGCATGCTGGTCGAGCTCGACTCGCTCACCGCGTCGCGCGGCTAGAAGGTCTGGCACGTCCTACGCGGCTTGCGCGAGCAGCGGCTCTTGCTCGGTCACGAGGGCGCGAAACGTCTCCGACTCGTAGAGGCTGACGGCCCTGGGGCCGTCGAGCCCGAGCTCCCCGAAGATCGCGCGCCCTTCCACGCTCCACGCGGCCTCCCCCGCCTCCCACTCGGCCGCCAGCTGCGCGCGCAACGCGTGGTAACGCTCGTCACTGTCGAGGACGTGACGAATGACGAGCTGCGGCGCGACCGTGCCGTTCCAGCGGTTCTCCTCGAGCCTGAACGCAAGGTCATAGGTGCCTTCCCGACGGAAGCGGTCGAGCTGCGGGCCCATCCCGAAGGCGATCGCGCTCCCGGCGGGCCGGCTGCGCTCGCGAACGCGGAAGCGAAGATGCTTGCCCTCGCCCACCGTCTGCAGGTCGCTCAGCTCACAGCCCGGCAGCAGAAGCGTCACGCCCGGGTTGCCGAGCCCGAAGGGTGCTAGGCGACGTAGCTCCTCCGCCAGCCCCAGTGTCAGCGCCGAGCCCGGGACGGCCGCGTCGACGACGGTCACCGGTCGCAGCTGGTCATCGGTGAGATGGGCGTCGGCGTGAGCGGCGAAGGCTTCGGCGAACGCGTCGATCGCCTCCGGATGAATCGAGAGGCCCGCAGCTGCACGGTGTCCTCCAAAGCGGTCGAGATGATCTGCGCAGGCGGTCAGCCCTGCGTGCAGGTCGTACGCGCCCAGCGAGCGTCCCGACCCCTTCCACTCGCCGTCCGTGCCGGCGATAAGGACCACCGGCCGCCGGTAGCGCTCGACGAGCCGAGAGGCGACGATGCCCACGACGCCTTCGTGCCAGTCCTCGTCGGCGAGGACATAGCCGCGCTGACGGCGGCGGCTCTCCGGCCACTCGTCGATCCGTCGCGACGCCTCGCGCAGGATCCGCTCCTCGACGGCCTGACGATCGCGATTGAGCTCCTCGAGCCTTGCGGCCAACCCGCTTGCCTCGCCGTCGTCCTCGCACATGAGCAGATCGAGCGCGATCTCGGGCCGGCACAGCCTGCCCGCCGCGTTGATGCGCGGCGCCAGGCGGAAGCCCACGGCTCCTTCGTCGACCACGGCCGGATCGACATGCGCCGAGCGCATGAGAGCACGCAGGCCAGGCCGTTGCGTGCGGGCGAGCTGCTTCAGGCCCGCAATCGCAAACGCACGATTCTCGTCGACGAGCGGGACGACGTCGGCGATGGTGGCCAGCGCGACGAGGTCGAGGTGCCGCTCCAGCGGATCGTCCGCGAGCGCTTGCAAGAGCTTGAACGCCACGCCGGTGCCACAAAGCTCCGGGAACGGGTACGACGACGGCCGCGTTGCGACGATGGGGCAGTCCGGCAGCTCGTCTCCGGGCCGATGGTGGTCAGTGACGATGACCTCCAGGCCGAGTCGCCTGGCGGCCGCGACCTCCTCGACGGCGGTAATGCCGCAGTCGACGGTGAGCACGAGCCCGTAGCCGTCTTCGGCGAGCTTCTCCAGGGTCTGGCCCGAGAGCCCGTAGCCCTCCTCGAAGCGACTCGGCAGATGCCAGCCGACGTCGGCTCCGAGCTCTCTGAGGCAGGTGACGGCGAGCACCGTCGCGCAGATCCCGTCCACGTCGTAGTCGCCGTGGACGCAGATACGCGTTCCGTCGGCGATCGCCTTGTGAATGAGTCGGCACGCACCTTTCACGTCTCCGAGCAGCTCCGCGTCGTGGCCAGGCGGCTCGCCGGCGAGGAACGTCGTTGCCGAAGCAGCGTCGTCGTGGCCGCGGCGGATCAGCACACGGGCAGCGATCTCGGAGACACCGAGCTCCTCGGCGAGCTTCCGAGCCGCGCGCGTGTCGCAGGGAGCGAGCACCCAGTCCATGCATTCGAAGGTACGGCCCTCGCCGGACGGCGTCGATGAGGCGGTAACCGGGTCCGGGCCGGTTATCCTGGGCCCATGGACGCCGACTACTGCTCGGGTGACGACTACGAAGTCGAGTTCCGCGCCGGACCGCGGTCGTACCGGTTCTCGTTCGGCCGGGAAGACTTCGAGGAGCGCGTCGTGGCAGCCGCCGTCAAGCTCGGCCTCGTGGAGAGAAACGAGCTCGACGGCGATGAGACGGCCGACCTGGTCGAGCTCACCGCGGACGGACAGCTGTGCGTTCCCCGCAGCGCGCTCGGCCACTATCTCGTTCGGCACTGGGAGCGGATCTCCCTCGTCGGCGACGAGTCGCTCGTCTACTGGCTGCGCAAGCTC
The DNA here is from genome assembly GCA_963711315.1 of uncultured Actinomycetes bacterium. Classification (GTDB taxonomy): domain Bacteria; phylum Actinomycetota; class Thermoleophilia; order Gaiellales; family Gaiellaceae; genus PALSA-612. Next base: position 447,314 of record CAVQDQ010000002.1, on the reverse strand, counting down.
GTCTTCCGCAGCGCGTGGCTCGACCACCGCGTGAAGCAAGGGCTGCTCGACATCGAGTGGGACGAGCGCTCCGGTGAGTTCACGTACTCGGAGCCGAACGGCGACCGGGCGTTGCTAGAGCTCGCCCCGGTGCCTTCCTGGCACGAGCTCCAGTTCAAGCCTTAGCCGGCGGCGCCTGCGCGAAGCCGAACGGGGGATGCTCTTCCATCTGCGTCAGCCTGATGGCGGCGATCGCTGCCACGGGCACGATCATCTCCTCCGGCATGCCGTCGTCTCGATAGGGCGCGAGCGTCACGAAGCCGTAGCCGGGCGCGTCCGCGATCGAGAGCAGCCGGTGTACCGAGCCGTCGCGAAGCTCGACCTCGACTGCGGCCTGCCCACCGGCTTGCTCGCGCGCGAAGCGCTCGATGTGCTCGCGTAGACGAGTGACGAAGTCCTCGAGAGAAGGCTGCGGCGCGCCGGGGACCCAGATCTGCTCCGCCATCAGAAGAGGGCGCCGTCGCCGGCGGTGGTGGCCCCTACGTGCACGAGGCCGAGCTTCGTGATCACGCGGCCCCGCGGCGTCCGCTGGAGAAAGCCGAGCTGTAGCAAGTACGGCTCGTAGACGTCCTCGATCGTGTCGGGCTCCTCGCCGAGTGCGACGGCCAGGGTGGACAGCCCCACCGGCCCGCCTTCGAACTTCGTCGCGACAGCCTCCAGGAGCTCTCGGTCCATGCGTTCGAGCCCCTCGCGGTCGACCTCCAGTAGCGCGAGCGCATCCTCGGCCACGTCGGTCGTGATCGTGCCGGAATGGCGCACCTCTGCCACGTCGCGCACGCGGCGGAGGATGCGGTTGGCCACGCGCGGCGTGCCGCGCGAGCGGCGCGCGATCTCGTTCGCCGCGTCGTCGTCTATTTCCACGGCGAGGATGCGTGCCGAGCGGCGGACGATCGCGGACAACTCGTTCTGCTCGTAGTAGCCGAGCCGGAACGTCATGCCGAAGCGATCGCGCAGCGGAGTCGTCAAGAGGCCCGTGCGTGTCGTTGCGCCGACGAGCGTGAACGGCGGCAGGTCGAGCGCGAGCGTCCTCGCGGAAGGCCCCTGTCCGACAACGATGTCGAGTCGGAAGTCTTCGAGTGCCGGATAGAGGATCTCCTCCACCGCGGGCGCGAGACGATGAATCTCGTCCACGAACAGGACGTCTCGCTCGTCGAGGGCTGTGAGGATCGCCGCCAGGTCGCCCTTGCGGTCGAGCGCCGGGCCGGCAACCGAGCGCAGCCCGACACCCAGCTCGGCGCGGATCACGTGCGCCAGGCTCGTCTTGCCGAGCCCGGGCGGCCCGGCCAGCAGTACGTGCTCCAGTGCTTCCCCACGGCCACGTGCGGCCTCGAGCGATACGGCGAGCTGCTCGCGCAGCCGTTCCTGGCCGATGAACTCGTCGAGCGTCCGCGGGCGAAGCGAGCGGTCGAGCTCCTCGTCGCCCTCCGCCTCGAGCACGGGCGAGACGAGCCGCTGCTCGCTCATGCCGCCTGCCGTAGAGCCTGGCGAACGCGTTCCTCGGGCGGCAGCGCGGGATCGATTGCCGCGAGCACCGACTCGGCGTCGACGACGGAGTAGCCGAGCTCGACGAGGGCGTCGCGTGCCACGACGTGGCCGTCTCCCGCTCCGGACGGCTCATCCGGCTCGACGGCGAGCGACCCCTTCAGCTCGAGAACGACGCGCTGCGCGGTCTTGCGGCCGATGCCGGGAATCGCCTCGAAGCGCGCGGTGTCCTCGCGCGCAATGGCCCTGCGCAGCTCGGCCGGCGTCGACCCGGAGACGATGGCGAGCGCCACTTTCGGGCCCACTCCCGAGACGGAGAGCAGCTGCTCGAAGAGCTCTCGTTCGGCCGTGTCGGCGAACCCGTACAGCTGGAGAGCGTCCTCCCGCACATGGAGATACGTCTCGACGGTCACGTCCTTCGAGCGACCCGCCTGCGCCAGCGCACGCGGCGTGGCCTGGACGAGATAGCCGACTCCGCTCACATCGAGCACGAGTCCCTCCGCCCCGCGCCGGACGGGCTTCCCGCGGAGCTGGGCGATCACGAGGCGACCTTTCTCAGGAGCGGCGGCGCGAGCGCGTGACAGATGGCGACGGCCAGTGCATCGGCCGCGTGGTGCGGCTCCGGCACCGCGTCCAGTGCGAGCACCGCCCTCACCATTCGCTGCATCTGCGCCTTGTCGGCGCGCCCGTAACCGCAAACGGACTTCTTGACCATGCCGGGCGCGTACTCGACGCAGTCAACGCCGGCGCGCGCGCACGCGACGAGCACCGCGCCCCTGGCCTGACCGACAGAGAGTGCGATGCGGGCGTCGGCGCCGACGAACGACTCCTCGAGCGCGGCGGCAGCCGGAGCGTGCTCCTCGATGAGCTCCTCCACCCGCTCGTAGATCGTCCTGAGCCGGAGAGCCGGGGATTCTCTGGCCGGCGTGGTCCACGACCCGAAGGCGATTGCCCTGAGGCGCCCGTCTTCTTCGTGGACGATGCCGTATCCGCATGCAGCCGTGCCCGGGTCGATGCCGAGAACCTTCACGCGTTGAGGTTAAGCACCCTTCCGGACATCCCTCCCTGACGTGCTAGGCGCCTACGGGCTAGCGTCCTCCTCGTGGCGCACAGTGCTCCCCCGCCGAGCGTCCTGGCAGCGTTCGGCACGCAGGGTGATCCTGTACCGGCTGCAGGCGGCCAGGAGTCGTCGTGGCTTGCCGGCGACATCGTCCTGAAGCCGCTCGATGTGAGCGAGCCGGAGCTGACGTGGCTCGCCGAGCTACCGGGGCGGATCCGCTGCGACGGCTTTCGTCTGTCACACCCGGTGCGTGCGGAGAACAACGAGCTCGTCGTGGACGGCTGGTGCGCCTGGCAGCGTGTCGACGGCCGCCACGAAGACAGATGCTGGCCCGACATCATTGCCGTCGGCGAGCGGTTTCACGCAGCCCTCGCCGACATTCCGCAACCGGAGTTCATCGCCGACCGCTCCCATCAGTGGGCGGTTGCAGACCGCATCGCTTGGGGCGAATTGTCGGCCGACCGATTTGAGCAGGTCAAACATCTCCCACGCCTCCTCAGCGCGCTTCGGCCCGTAGATGCCTCGAGCCAGCTCGTTCACTCGGACCTGACCGGCAACGTGCTCTTCGCAGAACGCCTTCCGCCCGCGATCATCGATCTGTCGCTCTTCTGGCGCCCGCCAGCCTACGCATCGGCGATCGTCGTCGCCGATGCGCTCGTGTGGGAAGGAGCAGGTGAGGATCTCCTCGAGAGCGTCGCGCACATCGAGGACTGGGAGCAGTTCTTGTTGCGCGCTCTGATTTTCCGCGCCGTCACCGACGAGCTGTTTCGCGGGCAACCGCCGGGCCGTCGGGAGGACGACGACCCGTACGGTCCCGCAGTCGAGATTGCTTACAGGTGCTTCTTGAAGAAGTCGACGATGGTCTCGTAGCAGCGCACCTTGTTCGGCAGTTTCAAGACGTCGTGGCCCTCGTCCTCGAACATGAGGTAATCGACGTCCTTGCCCTGGGCGCGCATGGCCTCGACGAGGTCGCTGGACTCCTGCTCCACGACCCGCGGGTCGTTCTTACCCTGGATGACGAGCATCGGGCAGGCGAGGTTGTCCATGTGCGTCTTCGGGGAGATATCGGTGAGGAAGTCGCTTGTCGCGCTCGGGATGCCCGATGGCGAGCTCGAAGTACGGCTTCCACGTCGGCGGGATGCGGTCGAGGAACGTGAACATGTCGTAGGGACCGAACATGTCGATGGCGGCCGACCACAGCTCCGGGTGCCGCCCTGCGAGCGTCAGCGTCATGTAGCCGCCGTAGGAGCGGCCGACGACTCCTGCACGACTCGCGTCCACTCGCTCGTCGTTCGGCAGCACCTCGGTCAAGGCGTGCACGTGGTCGAGCCGATCCTGGCCGCCCCAGTCGTGGTCGACGCGCTTCATGTAGTCCATGCCGTAGCCGGTCGAGCCGCGGACGTTGGGGACGAAGACGGCGAAGCCCTCGAGCGTGAGCGCCTGGATGAGGGGCATCGAGAACCACGCGAAGTTCGGCCGCTCCTGGCCCTGCGGGCCGCCGTGGACGTAAAGGACGACTGGCCGCGCCCCCTCGTAGCCGAGCTCCGGCGACGGTAGGTACAGCCGTGCTGACGTCCGCAAGCCGTCGTGGGAGACGAACGACGCGTCCTCACCCGCCGAGAGCAGCGCCGGGTCGATGCCGAGAGGCTTCTCATTCGTCTGCTGCTCCGGCGTGCCGTCCGCGTCGAGCACGAACAGCTGTGTGGGCGTCGTCGCCGTGCAGAAAGACAGCGCCCAGCGACCGCTCTCCGACTCACGGGCGATGCCGTGCAGAACGCCGCCGGCGAGCTCGCCTTCGCCCACGAGCACGCGGCCCAGCTTCATCGCGCGGGCCGTCTCGTCGAAGTCGGCTTCGTAGGCCCACGAGACGCCGTCGATGTTGAAGACGGCGAGGTACTGGTCGCCGTCGATGTGCTGGAAGCGCTCCAGCTCGCCGACACCCTCGTGGCGCGCGCCGCTGAGCTCCACGGGCTCGACCTCACCTGGCTTGTCGAAGGCGAGGTACCCGGGGCCGTAAGCGTCGTCGAAGAGGCTCGTGCCGAGGAGCAGCCCCTGCTGGCTGTCCGTGACGTGCGCCGACTGCATCCCGAGCAGTGGATGCTCCGCGCCCTCTTCCCGGTCTTCGAGCAGCGTTCCCCAGAGCATCGTCTTCTCGCCCGTCTCCGGGTCACGCTCGTAGAGAACGATGTCGCCGGCCGTGTAGCCGTCGCCGAGCACGGCGCGCGAATGATCGCGCGTCCACGCCACGGGGTAGGGACCGTGCATGCCCTCGCCGAGAATCTCCGCTTCACCCGTCGCCAGGTCGATCCGTATTCCGAAGAGCTTCGCCTCCTCGCGCGACTCGGCGAACGCGTAGCCGGTTGCCGTCTCCTCGTCCACGTCCACAAGATGCGTCCTCATCCCACCGAAGACATCCTCGTTCACTGGCTCGGGGAAGCCTCCGTCGAGCGGGATGACGCGAGGCTGGTAGTTCTCGTCGCCGTCCTGGTCGAGCATGAGCACGATGCGGTCGAGCTCCGGCAGGGCGTAGAACGCCATGCCGCCGAGCAGCTCCGGATTCTGGAGCGCGATCCCCGGCGGCAGCAGCGGCTCGGGGACGCTGCCGCCCACGTCCATGCGGTACAGGCTCAGCCTGCCCGCGAGATCGCTGATGAAGTAGAGCTTGTCGCCGGCGAGCTGCGGGTTGAGAAAGAGCCGCGCCGAGAGCAGCGACTCGATGCGGCCTCCTGTCTTCATTGCGACTGCCATCAGTTCGCTACCTCCTCGAGCACTTGCTCTGGAATGTCGAAGTTCGCGTACACGTCCTGCACGTCGTCGAGCTCCTCGAGCTCTTCCATCAATCGAACGATCCTACGTGCTGCCACCTCGTCCTCGACGGTGACGGACGTCTTCGGGAGCATCGTGATCTGGGCCGACTCGACGGCGAAGCCAGCCTCTTCGAGCGCCCGCCGCACGTTGGCCACGCTCTCGGCAGGACACGTGATCTCGAAGACCGACCCGTCCTGGGAGACGTCGTCGGCGCCGCCCTCGGCCGCCGCGAGCATGAGCTCGTCCTCGTCCACTCCGTCGGCCGGGACGAGCAGCAAGCCGGTGCGCTCGAAGAGCCATGCGACCGAGCCGGACTCACCCAGCGCGCCGTCGCTCTTCGAGAACACATGGCGCACCTCGGAAGCGGTGCGGTTGCGGTTGTCCGTCAGCGCGTCCACGAAGACCGCCACGCCGGCCGGGCCGTAGCCCTCGTAGGTGATGTGCTCGAAAGCCTCGCCGTCGGCGGCAGCGCCCGACCCGCGGGCGATGGCACGCTCGATGTTGTCCTTCGGCATCGACGCCTCGCGCGCCTTCTCGATTGCGTTCTGCAGCGCGAGGTTGGCTGCGGGATCCGGCCCGCCCTCACGCGCAGCGACGATGATCGCCCGGGCGAGCTTCGAGAAGAGCTGGCCGCGCTTCTTGTCCGTCGCGCCCTTCTTGTGCTTGATCGAATGCCACTTGCTATGCCCGGACACCGGCGTCCTCCTGGACGAGTCGCAGGAACAGCGCCAATTGTAAGTAGGGGCTACAGCGTGGAAGGCGAGGCGAGCTCTGTGGGCTTCCGCCGCTCGAGCCAGAGGCCGATCGCGACGAGCACGAGCCCGAAGAGCGCGTAGAGCATCGTGGCGCCCCAGATGCTGGGCTCGCCGCTGTCGGAAGAGAACCCTGGTGTAGAGCTGTCACCGTAAACCGGGCGGACCTGGGCGTCCGTCCATCGCTCCACGAAGTACGTCCACGCGAGGAAGAGGCCGATCGCGCCCAGCACCGCGTAGATCGAGCGGTCGAGCCCGCCCGCGAGCAGGAAGTAGAACAGGGCGATCAGGCCGATGAGGATCCACTCCCACGCGGCCGAGTGCCAGAGGTAGAGGAAGCCGCCGCCGATCGCGAGTGCCGCGACAACGTGAATCCAGAACCCGTACATCCGGTCGGCACCGGCGCCGACCAGCATCAGGAAGAAGCCGACGATGATCGACACGACCGCTGACCAGTTCCCCCCGCCGGAGACGAGGTCGACCAGGAAGAACCAGCTCATGAAGACCGCGGGTAGCACGAGCAGGGGGAACCGGAAGCGGGCAAGGAGGATCAGCGACGCCGTGATGATCACGAGGTCGAAGAGCAGCAGGCCCCAGCGGAATCCGGCGAACGGGCCTTCGCTCGTGTCGTCGAAGATTCCGATGAGGTCTTCGAACGAGCCGATGAAGACCGAGAACATGATCAGCGAGACGAAGGCGAACAGGCCGGCTGTTACCCGTTCGCCCGCCGCCTCGAATCCGATTGCGATCACCGCGAGCACGAAGAACACAAGCGCCGACCAGCCGAAGAAGGCTCCATCCGAGTGCTCGGACGCGAGCCAGCTGAGCAGCCCGACGCCGGCGAAGAGGACGACGAAGGCGCCGGCGTAGAGGAGAAACGAGGAGCTCGACCAGCGCGCTCGTACGACGTCCATCGCCGGGGATCTTCACCTCCCAGTCGGACGGCGCATCAGGACGAGAGGATGCGGGCCACCTCGTCGCGCTCTCGTGGAGACATCGGCGTGCCGTCGGAGGCGACGATGCCGCGCCCCCGCTCCACCGAAGCCAATACGGCAACCGCATGCCCCGCTTCCTCGAATGCCGACGTGGCGTCCGCGACGGCCGCCTCCGGAAACGCGGCGAGCAGCGTCCCCGAAGCAAGCGTCGACCACGGGTCCCCGCCCAAAGCCGTGCACACGGCGACGCCAGGCTCGAACCACAGCACCGCATCCGGGTCCACCCGTAGGCCAACGTCTCCCGCCACGGCCATCTCGTGCAGACCCATCAAGAGGCCGCCCTCCGTCGGGTCGTGCAGCGCAGTTGCACCGAGTCGCGTCGCAAGGAGCGCCGGCTCTACGACGGAGATGCCCGGATCGTCCAGAGCCAACCGCGCCTGTGCCAGCGTTTCCGCGTCCAGACCCGAGAGCCGCTCTGCGGCCTCGTTCGCAAGCACGGCCGCGCCCTCGATCGGCACCGGCCGAACCTGGAGCAGCAGATCGCCCGGCGCCAGGCCGGCCGTCTCGACGATCGCACCCCGCTCGGTGATTCCGAGCATGGTTCCGAGCACGATGGGCTGGGTGACGGCCGGTGTGACCTCGGTGTGACCTCCGACGAGGGCCGCGCCCATGTCTGCCAGCGCGGCGTGAAGCCGGGAGAAGAGTTCTCTGACCGAGCCCTCCGACGTCCCGGGCGGCACGAGCACGACCGCGAGAAACCAGCGCGGCCGGGCGCCACACACGGCGACGTCGTTGGCGTTCACGAGCACTGAGAGCCGAGCTACATCGGACGTCGTGAGGGTGATCGGATCGGCCGCCACGACGAGCGTTCCGTCCTGAACATCGATGCCGCTCGCGTCCTCTCCGATACGCGACCCGAGCCGAACTTCCGGCGGCAGATCCGGGGAAGCCGAGAGCAGCTCAGCGAGAAGGTCCTGCGGGAGCTTGCCGGTCTCGAGCGTACGGCCGTGTTTCCCGGGCTGACTCACAGTCGCGGAGACTACGCGTACGTATCCTCACCGCGTGCTTCGCCCGGTCCTGACCGTGCTCGTCGTACTGGCCGCGCTTGTCGCCGGCGAGACGGCGCCCGGCCGAGAGTCTCCGCTCTCGGGCAAGACGATCGCCGTCGACCCAGGTCATAACGGGCGCAACTGGGCCCACCCGGAGGAGGTCAACCGGCTCGTGGATGCCGGCACGCTCAGGAAAGCCTGCGACACGACCGGAACGGCCACGGCGTCCGGTTACGCGGAGCCGGCGTTCACCTGGGACGTCGCGGTTCGGCTGCGCAGGCTGCTGCGGGCGTCCGGCGCCACGGTCGTGCTCACGCGGTCGTCCAACTCCGGCTGGGGACCGTGCATCACCGAGCGCGCCGCCATCGGCAACCGCGCGGGAGCGGACGCGGCCGTGTCGATCCACGCCGACGGCGGGCCGTCGTCGGGCCGCGGCTTCCACGTCATCTACCCGCCGTCCATCCGCGGCCTGACGGACGACATCGCGCGGCAGTCGAAGTGTCTCGCCATGGCCATACGGCGGACCTACAGGGCGGGCACCGGGCTCCCCTACGCGACGTACCTCGGCGGCAGCGGCCTCTCGGTGCGGTCGGACCTCGGCGGGCTCAACCTCTCCGACGTGCCCAAGGTGTTCGTCGAGACGGGGAACATGCGGAACCGGGCCGAGGCGCGGCTGCTCGAGAGCCCGGCCTTCCGCGAGCGCATCGCGCGGTCGATCGCAGCCGGGCTAGCTCGGTTCCTGTGGCGCTGCTGAAGATCCGTCAGCGGCTCGTTAGCCGCATGTCAGTGCGTTCGGTCACGTTCATGGCCTCAGCCGACCTGCCGGTACACCATCGACGCCTTACCTTTGACATGGACGTCGAACTGGGCGTCGAGCGCCACGACGCGAGGCGGCCCCTCGACGACGATCTGGCGGTCACCTTCCCGGTCGATGCGAGCCACCGTCGGGATCTCGACGAACTGTGAGCTGACAGAACACCGGAAGTGCTTGAAGCGGCCCTTCGAAGCGCGACCAACGCCTGTGCAACGTGCCTTGTCGACACCGAGACCGCTGAGAATCTTGTCGCGGGCCTTCGTGAGGCGAATGACGAGATTGTCGAACATCCCGGCGGCGAACCAGTCGCCTTGCTCGTAGGCGATCATCTTCGCGAGCAGGTACTCCGATCGCGCTTCCCTGATCTCAGCCTCCAGCGTCCCGCGCTCCGCTGCAGGGAGCTGCACGACAGCGCCTGCGACCACCATCTGCGCTGCTCGCGACGAGCTCCACGACCACGGCGTGTTGTGCGCCGAGGCAGCCGAGGCCGACGCAAGCGCAATCCCAACCAGGCCGAGTGCAATAAAGCCACGCATGCTGCCCTCCTTTCGTAGATTCGTTGCGACGAGACTCTCCGTGCGCGATGACGGGCGCCTGATGCGCCGATGACGGCGCGCCTACCGGGTCGCGAAGACCGCATATGAGCGATCGCCTGCCGCCGAGCGGAACTTCACGAGCAGCTTCGTGCCTTTTGGCAGCGTCGGGCCAAAGGCAATCGTGAAGATGCGATCGCGCGGCATCGCCGGCCGTATTTGGCAGGTGATCAAGCCTGACTCGAGCTCGCACCAGCTCGACGTGAAGTTGCCGACCGGATCGGAGATGATCGCCGCGCTCATGAGCGTGATCGGAAGCCCCGAGGCTTCATCCGGCCCTGTGCCGCGCTCACCGGCGTTGGCAGTGATGCGGTCGGCGGCGCCGATGACGACCTCTGTGATGTCGTCACCGACGGTGGCCGAGAGTCCCGAGTAATTGTCGAACTCGGGGAGATACGCGAAGTCACGGCTCACAGCGAAGGCGGAGAAGTCTTTCTCCAACGGGACGCCGAAGTCGTCGAGTGCGGCGGACGTCAGGGCGATCAGTCTCCGAAGCTTTCGGCGAGCCGACTCGTTGCTGCCACTCGGGCTCGCCTGCCGAGCCTGCTCGGCCAGGGTCATTCCTTCGCGCAGAGCCAGCTGCATGGTCGGCAATTCGAGCGTGCCAACCGCGTGCGGTCCGGCTTTACGAGCGCTGCGCATCCCACGCACGAGCCCGTGCAGCTCGGGCTTCCCTCTGAGGGTCGCCCGAGCTGCATCCCGAGCCTGCTCTAGCCCGCCCACGAGCTGCTGATCGGGCGTGAGCGACGGGGCGGCGGCGCTCGCCGGGAGCGAGATCGCTGCGACGAGCGCCGCGGGCACGACGAGAACCGTGAAGCGTCGGTTCATCGTGCGACCTGTCGGTAGGAGATCGACGCCTTTCCGGCGACGTGGACGTCGAGCTGGCTCTCGAGCGGGCCGATGAGACGCGGCGACCCTTCGATCACCGTCGGCAGCTCCTGGTCGCCGTAGTCGAGCTCGGTCTGAGGGATTTCGAGCACGACGGAAGTCACGGAACAGCGGAAGTGCTTGAAGCGCTTGCCCTGCATCGCCACGCCTGAGCCCTTGCAGGAAGCGGCGGCGATTCCGAGACCATTCCGCACCTGAGAGCGCGCGCCGACGTACCGGGCCAGGACAGCCTGGAAGGTCGCCATTGCGCTCCCGTCCCCCACCTGCTGCGCGGCAAAGACGAGGGCCCCATACAGACGGACGGCGTGGTTGAGCTCGGTGGCCAGCGATGTCCGCTCGGCAGCGGAGAGCCGAACCGTCGCATCGCTGGCGACCATCTTGGCGGCCTTCGCCTCCGTCCACGCGAAGCTGCGTGTTGTGAGCCTGCGCGATCGACGTCGAGGCCAGAAGCACCCCGATCAGACCGATGAGAACGAAGCTACGCATTGCGTCCTCCTTTGTTGGTTTACGAGGAGGATCGGATACCGCGATGACCGGCCCCTGATGCGCCGATGACGGCCGCGCGCCTAGCGGGTCGTTTGCACTGCGAAGGAGCGATCGCCGTTCGGTGAGCGGAACTTCACGAGGAGCTTCGTGCCCTTCGGCAGAGCAGGCTCGACGGCGATCATGAAGATCTTGTCGGCGGGCATCGGCGAGTACAGACGGCAGGTGATCAGCCCCGACTTCAGTGAGCAGTGGTTCGTCGTGTACCGTCCACTCGCCTCCACGAGGAAAGCGGGGCCCGCGGCAAAGATCGGCAGTCCCAGCGACCTGCGGGAGGCCGCCCCGGCCTCACCTGCGTTGGCTGTCCGGCGGTCGGCGACGCCGATTACGACCTCTGTGATGTTCCTGCCCACGAGCGCGGACAGGCCTGTGCAACAAGCCCCAGCTTTGTCGTATATGGGCGCTCCTGTTTCGCCCACGTGCTCGCGGGTTGTGAGGAACGCGGGGAAGTCTTTCTCGAGCGGCACGCCGAAGTCGCTCAGCGCAACCGATGTCAGTGCCTTGGCGCGCCGGAGCTTCACGCGCGCAGCTGCGTAGCGTCCGCTGACGACGTCCGATCGCGCCTGCCTCGCGAGACCTTCGCCCTGTCGCACCGCCCTACGTACAGAGGATGTCTCGAGCGCCCCGACCGCCCTCGCAGCGACAACGTTGGCTGCGTGGATCCCCTTGATGGCACGAGAGAGCGCGGTTGCGGCCATCTCCGCCCCGGCGGGCGATGCCGGCGAAATGCTGCTGAGCGCTCTCTGCGACGCGGCGCGGGCAGTCTCGAGGCCCGCGACAAGCAGCTGGTCGGGTGTCCGCGCCGGAGCGGCTGCAGCGCCCTGAACGGCGAAAGCCATTACCAACGCCGCAATTACCGAAGACGAGATCGTGACGCTCAACTTCACGCCTCGGCGGAAAGAGGTGTTCGTCATCGGCACGAAGAAGCTTCGTGTCACGCGATGACAAACCGATGACGGCGGCATGAACGCTGCGGGCCGCGCGCGTGACTCAGATCGCGCGCGGCTGGGTCGCAGCGGTGGCCCTGCGCCGGGGGATGCGGCGAAAGAACCGCAAACGGGGCTCGAGGGACGGCTTCTGGTCAGCCCCGACGCTCCGCCGAGCGTCTCGGTGGGCACGCTGAACACTCTCTACCGCGCGTGCCGTGGCAATGTCGTGATTGGTGAACGGGTGAATGTCCATCGTCCCTCCTCTGGTTGCCGGAACATTCAGACAGTGGAAGAATCCGCCCTCCCCATGACGCGCCGGTGACCCCCTGATGACTGGGCATGACGGGCCCGAATTCCGCGTACTCGGCCCGCTCGAAGTTCTGGACAGCGGCCGGTCCATCGGCCTCGGTGGCCTCAGGCAGCGAACGCTCCTCGTGCTCCTGCTGCTACGGGCGAACGAGGCCGTCTCCCGCGACCGCCTGATCGACGACCTCTGGGGCGCCGAGCCGCCCGCGACTGCCGCCAACTCGCTCGCTGCGCTCGTCGCCCGGCTCCGCCGAGCCTTACCGGCGGATCTGCTGCTGACAAAGCAGGGGGGTTACGAGCTGAGGATCGAGCGCGAAGCGCTGGACCTGCATCGATTCGAGCGGCTCGTGGAGGAAGGTGGGAGCGCGCTGGCGGCAGCGGAGCCGAACCGGGCAGCCGAGCTCCTGCGCTCCGCGCTGTCGCTCTGGCGCGGCCCGGCCCTCGTGGACTTCGCCTACGAGGCGTTTGCGCAGCCCGCGATCGTCCGGCTCGAGGAGCTACGGCTCGCTGCGCTCGAGAGCAGGATCGACGCCGATCTCGCTCTTGGCCGGCACCTCGACCTCGTCGGCGAGCTTCAAGGACTGCTGGTCGAGCACCCGCTGCGCGAACGCTTGCGCGGCCAGCTGATGCTCGCGCTCTATCGCTCCGGGCGGCAGGCCGAGGCGCTGGAGGCATACCGGGACGGCCGACAGGTGTTCGTCGAGGAGCTCGGCATCGATCCCGGCCCGGCGCTGCAGGAGCTCGAAGGAGCGATCCTCCGTCAGGACCCGCAGCTCGGTGGGGAGAACACCGCGCCGGCTCGGCAGGCGTCAGCGCGTGCGATTCTCGTCGCCGCCGAGAGCGCCGAGAGGCTCGACGCACTGCTCCTGATCGCCGAGCCGCTCGCCGCGCATTCGGGGCGAGAGCTGATCCTGATCGTGCTCGAGCAAGACGGCGAGAGGCTCGCCGACGCAACACGCGTTGCTCACGAGCGGATGGAGTTGCTGGCCGAGAACGGACGAACCGCCCGCGCTGCCGCATTCGTGACGACGGCGCCCGGCGACGACATCGTGCGAGTCGCCGCAGAGCAGAACGTCGACCTCGTCGTCGTCGATCCCTCTTGGCGACATCGGCGCAGGGCTCAGCCGCGAGCTGGCAACCGTTCTCGAAGGCGCACCCTGCGATGTTGGCGTGCTCGTCGCGCGAGGCAAACCCGCCGCCGCCGGCCCTGGTCGGGCCGTGATCGTTCCCTTCGGAGGCGCGGAGCACGAGTGGGCGGCCCTCGAGATCGGCGCGTGGATTGCGGGCGCGACCGGGGCACGAATCGAGCTTCTAGGAACGGCGGCCGATCCAGACGCGGGTCAGAGAGATGCGAGCAGGCTGCTCGCCACGGCATCGCTCGTCCTCCAGCAGGCGGCGGGAGTCACGGCCGAGCCGAGGCTTGCGCCGCGCGGCCCCGAGGCCGTGATCGATGCGGCTCGCGACGCGGGTGTCACGGTAGTCGGGCTGCCCGATCGCTGGCGTCAGCACGGCCTCGACGCAGACCGGCTTGCCCTTGCGACGAGGGCGCCGTCATCTGTGCTGCTCGTGCGCGCGGGGGTGCGGCCCGGCGGCCTTGCGCCGGACCAGAGCCTCACGCGCTTCACGTGGACGATCGCTTCAGCGAGCTAAGGCACCTCGTGCCCTAGGGCCTCGAGTATCGAGCAATCACGAGCGCCACTTCGACCCGACAACGACTGCTTGCGCCTCGGACCGGGTCCTGTACGACTACGGTGCCGTCCCTGTCAGGGTCGCTCGTAGCGCATGGGGAAGGCCAGGAGCATGCGGAACCCTGCCGCATCCAGCGTGGAGCGTGCGACCTCCTCCGTGCTCCCCACCAGGTCCGGCACCGTTGCGCGCGGGCACGCTTTGACGCGGAGATAGAACCGGCACTCCTCCTCAGACATAGGGCGCTGGACCGTTGCGCGGGCTAGTGCGAGCAGCCCCTCGATGGAGGCAGTGGGGACGGGCGAATACGCGGGTGCACCGGCTTCGTAAGTGAGCACATCGGTGACGGGCACATCCAGTACGATCGCGAGCGCTTCACTAGCCTCGGGCAGCACGATCCCGTCTGCCCGACGTGTGACCTCGACAGCCTCCACGGCGGCGAGGATGCTCCCCTCCTTGTCGCCCTCGTGATTCACCATCGCAGTCCTGGCCAACGCGAGGGCTTGCGAGACACGTGCGGCCCGCTCGGCGCGATCCGACTCCCGCCGGGCCTCCACGGACTGGAGCACGGCGAGACTGCCGCCGGCCACGGCGGCCACGAGGAAGACCACCGCGCCAGCCAGCAGCAGCTGTAGCCGGCGATTTGTCCGGCGAATCCGTCGGCTCTCGGCCTCGGCCGCAGCCTGGCTCTCGGCTACGAACGCGCTCTCGAGCTCGTTCAGCTCAGCCCCGTGATCGCCGGCCCAGTCGAGCGCGCCCGCGAGCCGGGCGCCGCGGTAGAGCTCGGCCGGGTCACGGCCAGCGTCGTCCCACTCGCGCGCCGACCGGATGAGGTGGCCGTGCAGCCGCCGCCCTTCCGCGTCCTCCTCTAGCCATTCCCGCAATCGCGGCCACTCGCGGAGCAGCGCCTCGTGCGCCACCTCGAGCCCGTCCTCGCTCACCGTCACGAGCCGACTCTCGGTGAGCACGGCCACAACTCTCGCGGCATCCTCGTTCGCCTCGAGCTCGAGCTCCGAAAGGGGCGCTCGCCGCCGGACGGCGTCGTCGCCCTCCACGCTGGCCAGCCGGAGGAGGATGGCGCGCGCCGTCTCCCGCTGCTCAGGGGTGAAGCCCTCGTAGGCCTCTTCGGCGATCCGCGCGACCGCTCCCCGGACACCGCCGCTCCCTCGATACGTCTCCAGCCGCAGCGTCCGCCCGTCGCGGTGTTGCCAGAGCTCGACGAGCGCGGTCGAGAGCAGCGGCAGACCGCCGGGCTCGTCCACCACGTCGGCGACGAGGGCGTCGACGAGCGCCGGCTCCACACTCAGACCTGCCTTGCGCGACGGCAGCTCGATTGCGCGCCGCAGGTCCTCGGCCTTCATGGGACCCACGAGCACATGGTTCTCGGCGAGGAGCGACGCCAGTGCGGGCAGAGCAGCGAATCGCCCGTAGAAGTCGGCGCGGGCGGCGACGACAATCGTCTCGTCGGGCGCAGGTCGGGTCAAGGCGTCGAGGAAGACCATGCGCTCGGCGTCGTCGCGACACAACGTGAACACCTCCTCGAGCTGGTCGACGACGAGCAACAACTTCTTCCCGCGTTCGCTCCGGCGCGCCCCCGCAAGCTCGTCGAGCGGATGCTCTCCCGGTCTGATCACGACCTGAGCCCAGTCCTCCGAGCCGGGGAGGGCGCCGCCGGCAAGCGCCGCCGAGAGGCCAGCCCGCACGATCGACGACTTGCCGCTCCCGGACGGTCCCACGACACCGAGCAGCGTCGCCCCGGGGAGGCGGGCAACAAGCTCTGCAACCACCCGCTCACGCCCGAAGAAGGCGTCGGCATCGCCGACGTCGAAGCTCGCCAGCCCTTTGTAGGGACACACGCGCTCGGCGACCTCCGCGTCTGCCTGGACGCGTCCGAGCGCCTGCTGGAGATCGACGACGCTGCTCGTCAATTCGGCCTGCGCTGCCCGCAGCTCTTGACGGCCGGCCGCGGCACGCAGCGCAGCCTCTCCAAGACGGCGGCTTGCGTCCGCCCGCAGCCACTCGGCGACGATCTCGTGGACCCGGAGTGGAACACCGCCCGTCTCCTCGAGCACTGCATCGAGGGGCAGTGCGACGGCCGCATCCCCGGCAATCGACCCGGCCAGCTCGGCGACCGCGACTGTGTCGAGCGGCCGAAGCTCCCTGTGCGGTACACCGGGAAACGCCGTGCGGGACGTGGCGAGCACGAGTGCCGACGAGCTCGCGACAGCGCGGCCGGCATGGCGCACGGCGTCGAGGAGCTCATCATTCGCCGCGTCGACGTCGTCGATGACGAGCAGCACGGGCGTCGTTATCGCGCCGGCCTCGGCCAGTGCCGTAGCAGCGGAGTCGCCACCTCCGACGCAGCTCACGTACCGCACCTCGTCGCCCTGCGCACGGACCTCCCGCGCCAGCTCGGCCGCGAGACGGGTCTTACCCATGCCCCGCGGCCCAGAGATAACGGCCACGTGCCCCCTCCCGTGCGTCGCCCCTTCCCACACTTCGCGCAGCCACCGAAGGTCGTCCTCTCTGCCAACCAACGGGGTGCGGGAGTCGAGCTCAGGCGGGAGCTCCTTTCCGCCCAGCGCCGCAACGGCCTCCTCGACGAGCTCGCCGGCGGTGGCGTAACGATCCGATGGATCCTTAGCGAGAGCCCTCGAGAGGACCGGACCCAGCGCAGGGTGAGCCGGCAGAATTGGTGGAGGCTCCTGTACATGGGCCACGAGGACTGCCATGGACCTCCGACCCGCAAACGGCGGATGACCGGAGAGGCACTCGTACAGGACACACGCGAGCGAGTAGACATCTGCACTCCCGGTCACAACGTCGCCCGTGATCTGCTCGGGGGACGTGTACGCGACCGTGCCCGAGAGATGTGCGGGCTCGCTCTGAGAGCCGGCTGGATCGGGGCCTCGCGTCAGGCCGAAGTCGGAGAGGTAGCAGTGCTCTCTGCCCGTCTCCTCGACGACGAGGATGTTCGCCGGCTTCACGTCACGGTGGACGAGCCCACGGGCATGGGCGGCGTCCAGCGCGGCCGCGATCTGGCGCACGAGAGCGAGCGACCTTTTGGGGTCGAGCGGCGCGTCACGCGCGAGGAGCGTGTGCAGGTCCGTGCCCTCCACGTATCGCATGGCGATATAGAGATGGCCATCCGCCTCCCCCGCGTCGTAGACCGGTACGACGTTGGAGTGATCGAGACTGGCGGCAAGCTGCGATTCACCGAGGAAGCGCGCGCGGAAGCGCTCGTCCTGCGCCTTCTCGGGCGCGATCAGCTTGAGCGCGACCGGCCGTCCGAGCCGCGCGTCGAAGGCTCGATACACGACGCCCATCCCGCCGCGCCCGAGGACCGCTTCGATCTCGTAGCCGGCAAGTTGACTGCCCGGCTGAAGCTCCCCGCTAGTGACGGTCGTTGCCAGAGCGTCAGCGTAGGCCGACGCATCGGAGAAGGCAACCTGCCCTGACGGACCGTGCCCGCGAGCGGCTCCTCTCGGATCCATGCTCGCCAGCATCGATGGCGACGATGACGCGGCGATGACAGGTGCCTCGCCGCGGTAAACGAGTCCTACGGCTTGATGTTCTGGTTCAGGTGGAAGAGGTTGTCGGGGTCGTACTTCCGCTTCACGTCGACAAGGCGGTCGTAATTGCCCTTGTAGTTGGCCTTGATCCGCTCCTGGTCGTCGCCCGACATGAAGTTGACGTAACCGCCCTCCTCCGACAGTGGCGCGGTCGCGTCGTAGTAGTCCCGGACCCATTTGATGTTGTCCTCGTTGTCAGCCGGGTCCGGCCAGATGCCGACGATGACCGTCGCGAACGTCGCGTCGCGGTAGGCGAACGCCGTCTCGTCGGACGCGACACGATGGCACGCGCCGTTGATCGAGTAGATGTGGACTGTCGAGTTCACGACCGGAACCTTGGGGCCATGCTCGAGGTGGGCCTCGATCGCGGCGTCGGAGAGCTCGGTCACGAAATTCGCCTTCCAGTAGTGCTGGAGCCCGGGGGGATAGAGCGCGTCGAAGGCGCTGTTGAGTGCCGGATACGGCATGGGGCCGACATGTTCGGCCACGACCGGAGCCGCGTCTCGGATCGGTGCGAGGACGCTCTCGGCCTCGTCGAGCGGGCCTGCCCAGCACGACACGAACGCCAGCATCGTCTCCCCGTGCCGCTCCTCCGGGATGAACGGAAGCGGTGGCGCGATCTGCCAGGCGGGGAAGCCGCCGAACTGCTCGGGAGCGTCGGCGATGAACTCGCGGTAGGCGCGCAGCACCGTGCCCGCATCCTGGGCGTCGAAGAACATCGGTCCGCCGTAGATGTCCTTCACAGGGTGCAGGCGAAACTCGAACGATGCGACCACGCCGAAGTTCCCGCCGCCGCCGCGTAGCGCCCAAAACAGATCGTCGTTCTCGGACTCGCTCGCGACGAGCGTCTGCCCGTCGGCGGTGACGACCTCGGCCGAAAGGAGGTTGTCGCAGGACAGGCCGACGCCGCGCGAGAGGTACCCGATGCCGCCGCCGAGCGTGAGCCCGCCCACGCCGGTCGTTGACACGACGCCTCCGGTCGTAGCCAGGCCATGGGCGCCTGTCGCGTCGTTGAACATGCCCCAGGTGGCGCCGCCCTGAGCCCTCGCCGTCCGAGCTTCGGGATCGACCTGGACAACCGTCATACCGGACAGATCGACAACAACGGCATCGTCGGCGGTGCCGAAGCCGGGCACGCTGTGGCCACCGCCGCGCACGGCGAGGTCGAGGTCATTCTCGCGCGCGTAGTTCACGGCCGCGACGACGTCCTCGGTCGAGGTACAGCGCACGACGACGCTCGGCCTCCGGTCGATCATCGCGTTCAGGACCTTGCAGGCCTCGTCGTAGCCCGCGTCGCTCGGCGAGATCACCTCGCCGCTGATCCGCTCGCTGAGTTCCTTGATCGTTTCTGCCATGGCCGTCTCCCCTCTCGTTCGCTCTGTGCCTGCCGTTTGGGCAACCTACACTCGGACGGGTGGGGCCCGTTGTCAAGTACAGGCGTCCCGGCGACCAGCAGCTCCTTCGCCGTGGGCTAAGACGCGCTACTCCTCGATCTCGACGATGCCGTCCGGCTCGAGCACGATGCGGCGCGGAACCGTGTCGCGGTAGAGCAGCGGGACGACAGCGGACCTTCCTCGAGAGCGAAGAGCGGCGCGGATCTCCTGCGAGAGCTGACGCTTGTCAGCGGCGGCCAGCGCCCTCGAGACCTCGACGCCGATCGTTCGGTGGTCTCCACCCCGCTCGACGTCCCACCCCCAGCCCACGTCGGCGTCGCGCCCTTCAGGCGGCTCGTACTCGCGTGCCGAGAAGACGATTTGCCACGAAGCCATGGTCGGCGACGATCGTAAGCAGAGCGGCCGTCCGTTCCGCCTAGGCGGACGCCGACCCGACTCCGACCTCGGGGTAAGGGAACACGCCATCGGCCGGCAAGCCGGGGTCGACGTGTCGCCGCATCGCCGCATCGCAGACCGCGTAGCCCCAGTTGATGAGCCGCTCCTGGACAGCACGATCCATCTTGCCGAGCCTCGTCGGCGTGGCCGCGACCCGTAGCGTCAGGTCATGTGGGCACGGCAATGTCGACGGAAGCCCGTAGTCCGCGATGTTCGTCCAGATTCCCCAGTACGTCCCCTTTTGGCGGCCGGCCGTGAAGTCGGAGATCGCCGACCGCTTGCGCAACGCGCGCACCTGGCTGTCGATCACGCCGAGCACGCGGAAGGCGTGGAGCGGCCACAGCTTCTTCGGCTTCTCCTGCTCCTTCACGTGCCCGCCGCCGTCAGAGATGAGGATCGTCTCGTACCGCTCCCAGATCGTCTCGAGCCCGAGGTTGTCGTAGACCCCACCGTCCGTGAGGTACGGCCGCGTCGTGAACGGCGCACGCTGCAGCTCGCCCGATCCCGGCGTGAACGCGGCCTCGTCGAGTTTCAGGACGACTGGCGAGAGAAACGGCGGGAAGGCGGACGACGCCGCGACGGCGGTGGCGACATCGACCTGCGGCGCCTTCACCTCGCCGACGCGGTAGTCGCGCATGTACGGCTTGGCGAAGCGCCACAGGACTCCCGACTGGATGTTCGTCGCGTTGAAGACGAAGCGGGGCCTGTCAGGGAGATCCTGCAGTGTCGCGCGATCGAAGAGGTGCTTCCGGTACGCGGCCGCGACCCGTTCGCCGATCGTCACTCCGGGCGTGATCAGGCCGACCGCGATCGCCGGAAAGTCGATCGTCTTCCCTGCCAGCTTCCTCAGTGGCTCGACCACTTCGGTCTGGAAGCCCTGGGCCATGCCCTCTGCATCGAAGCCGAGCTTTGGCCACGCGAGCGCCAGCACGCCCGCCGTGATCGAACCACCGGAGACGCTGGACACACGCTCGAGCCTCGGCAGGTAGCCGGCCTCATTGAGCCGCCAGAGAGCACCGACGTGAAAGAGCATCGCCCGGTAGCCGCCGCCAGAGAGGCAGAGGGCAGTCCCCGGTTGCGGACGCCGCCCGTGATCCTCTTCTCTCGACTCCGCCGCAGGGGTCAACTCCGTCACATCACCACCCCCTGTAGGCAGACATCATCTCACGTTTCCGGCGCGGCGGTAGAGTGCTGGCTGGGGGAAGGAGGGTTGTGTGAGCAGCGACTCGACTCTCGGGCGCCCGGCGGTGGGGCCGCTCATTGACGCGCTCCGCGACGATTCGCCGGCGACACGGCTCGCCGTGCTCGACGCGCTGACGCGGCTGCCACTCGAGCCAGACTGCTGGTTCGAGGTGCGCGAGTACGTGATGTGGGCGCTCGAGGACGGGTCGGCGCCGGAGCATCTCGACGTCATCGAGCTCGCCACCCGCGTTCCGATCCGCTCCGTGCGCCAGCGCTTGGTTGGCATCGCCGAGAACGGCGAGGCCAAGGAGCGGCAGGTCGCCGCGCTCGCCCTCGGCCGTGCTGAGGACGACCAGGCCGCCGCGCCCCTGCTCACACTGCTCGACGACTCCGCCTCGGCTTCCGAAGCCGCGCAGGCTCTCACCCTGATCGACACGTCCACGGTGGTGGACGAGCTCGAACGACGCTGGAAGGGCCTCGGCGACCCGGCCGACGGAAACCGGACCGGGTTCTGGCTGGCCGTCGCGCTCGCGCGAAACGGCCGCGGCGAGCCGCTCGCCGCCGAGCTGGAGCGACTCGCGGCGGTGCTCGTAGAAGAAGCAGGCGACTCTCTGGGCATCTCGCCGGACGACGACGCTCAGATCTACGAAGGCCTGGCGCGCATCGTCCCCTTGCCGGAGGAGATCCGCCCTGCCCTGGACCGGGAGTGGCAGGGGTATTTCGTCCAGGGCGTTGTCTCGGACGTCCTGTTCTCATCGCCGTCTACCCCGGAAGCAGCGGAGCACTCGACATGGACAACATCCGTGGCCGACGTCTCAGCGGCGGAGCGCGAGCTCGTGCAAAACGCGCTCGGCAGCGGCTTCCCCGAACACGACCCCTATCAGGCCGCGCCGGTCGCAAAGCTCGCCGACGACCTGTATCGCGCACTGGCGACGGAGGTCGATCGCAGCCGCTTCGACTCGCTGCTCGTGTCCGCCCTCCTGCTCGTTCAGGCAGGGCGCAACGAGCGGCAGTCGGGCGACGATGCGGTCCTACTGGCGAGCGTTCTCGGAGCCGGCTACGCGCCTGACGTCGACGGGCTGCTCGAAGCGTGGCGCGAGACCAAGAGGAACGACGACCTGACGCGGAACCAGATCGCGTGGGTGACCTGCCGCGCGCCTCTGTCACAAGTGCTGGAACGGCTCGCTCAGGAGATTGCGAGCGATCCAGAGACCCTGGCCCGTTTCATCGGGGCCGCGGCGAGCTGGGCCAAGACCGCTGAGCCGCCGCTGACGCCGGCAGGCGACGAGCCGAAAGCCCCCGAGCTCGCGCCGCCTTCCGATCTCATCAATGACATGCTGATGGCGGCACCGCCGCCCGAAATGGCAGCTCCCAACGGGCCGCCGTCGGCCGAGGCGAACGGCGGGCATGCACCGGGTGCGACCCGCCGACGCAGACGCCCGTCCGAGGTCGTAGAGGCCAACGGCGGCGCCGAGGCGCCGAGCCCCACAGCGCCCCGCTGGATCCTCGTCTGGGTCACGGACGCGGCCGAGCCCGAGCAGCCGATGACAATTGCGTTCCGCGCCGGAGCTGTCCACGAGATCGCGGTCGCCATCGGGCCCAACCAGGAGGGCGCCATCGCGGCAGTCGGTGGGCGTCCGTTCGACGAGGAGCTCGGCGCGGTCGCCGACATGGAGGAGCTAACGGTCACGTTTCTCGCCCCGTCGATCTCGATGCAGCAGAGCGGATCGATCTTCCTTCCTCGCACTGGCACGAGCAGGCGCGTGACGTTTGCCGTGAAGCTGCCATCCGACCTGGAGCGCCTCGACGCCGAGATCCGGGTGCACCACAAGAACCGAGTCGTGCAGATGGCAAGGCTGAGCGGGTTGGTGCTCGCTGACCCGGCGCAGGCACCGCCGGGCTCACGCATCGACCTCGAGGTGGCGACGATCGTGCCCGACGGCGTGGACCTCAGCAGCCGTGGGGGCGCAGACGCCGGCATCGTCAGCACGAGTGCCGGCACGACGGCTATCGCCGACAAGGATCTCGTCGGCTTCGACGACGACCGCCTGGGACGCGTCGTTCGGGAAGGCGAGCTGCTCGAAGTCTTGACGGGCCTCGCGACCGGCACCTCGTCTCGCCAGAGAAAGCTCGAGGACGCCGTCGACGACCTGCGCGCGCTTGTGTTCCAGGGTTGCGAGCTCTATCCGGTGATCGGCGAGCCGCTTGTCGCGAGCCTCGCAGGCCGGCCACTCGATCGGCTACAGGTGCTCGTCGACGAACGCAGTGACTTCTTCCCGCTCGAGCTCGTCTACGACCTACCGGCGCCGGCGAAGGACGCCACGCTGTGCCCCGGCTGGAAGGCCGCCCTGAAGACGGGCACCTGCAGCAAGCGCCATGAGCCAGGACCGGTCAGCTTCATCCGGCAACGTTTTGCCCGAGCGGGTTCTGGGGGCTGTCGAAGGTGATCGAGCGCAGAATCGTCGGGAGCAGTAGCTGGCGTTCGGCCGGCGCCCCTGAGGGCTTCGAGATCGCCGTCCGTCTCGACCCGACGACCGAGCGCGACACGCTCGACTCTCCGCACGAAATCCTCTTCGCCGCCAGCAAGAAGGTCGACGAGGTGAAGGAGGGTGGCATCGCGAGCGTCCGGAAGGCGCTCGACCGGATAGCCGAGACGACCTACGCGGTGACGTGGGAGCAATGGGTGGAAGGTGTCGCAAAGCGCCCCACGCTGCTCGTGCTGCTCTCCCACACTACGAAGGAACAGGCGGCGGCCGCGCTCGAGATCGGCGACGGCGAGACGTGTCTCGGCGTCCAGCTCCTCCCCACCTTCGTGCGCTCGTCGAAGGACGACGCTCCGATCGTGTTGCTGCTCGGTTGCGAGACCGCCGTCACGGACGAGCTCCAGACCTTCGTCTCGCGTTTCCAGGATCTGGGCGCCGCACTCGTCGTCGGCACCACAGCCTCGGTGCTCGGCGAGCGCGCGGCGACTGTGGCACGCGTTATCGCGGCCGAGATCGCCGCCGCCGCGAAGCGCAAGAGGCCGATCGCGGCCGGGGACCTGATCACGTCATTGCGGCGCAAACTGCTCGCGAAGGGCGAGCTGACGGCCCTCTGCCTGACCGCGTTCGGCGACGCGGGCTGGCAGCTGGGCGGAAGGAGCACATGACGAAATGTTCCGGATCGAGATGCTCCCGGCCGAGCAAGGCGATGCGCTGTTCATCGAGTACGGCTCGGCATCCGACCCGCACCGCGTCCTGATCGACGCCGGCGTGCGCAAGACCTCCGGCCTCGTCAAGGCGCGCATCGAGGAGTTGCCGGAGAGCAAGCGAAACTTCGACCTGCTCATCGTCACGCACGTCGACTCCGATCACATCGGCGGCATCCCCAAGCTCCTCGACGACCGGTCGCTCGGCGCCACCTTCGACGACGTGTGGTTCAACGGGTGGCGGCACCTGCAGCCGGATCGGCTGGGCCCGGTGGAAGGCGAGATCTTTTCGGCCCAACTCGACCAGCGCGGCTGGAACTGGAACGCGGCCTTCGATGAGAAGGCTGTCGTCGTCCCCCCGACGGGCAAGCTGCCGAAGCACGAGCTCCCGGGCGGGATGACTCTCACACTCCTCTCCCCCACGCGCCGGCGGCTCGAGGTGCTCAGGGACGAGTGGAAGAAGGTGGTCGAAGCGGCAGGCCTGGAGGCGGGCGTGCAGGACGAGAATCTCGCCGAAGCCGCGCGGCGCAAGGGGATCCCTGACCTGCTCGGTGATCGGCTCGACGTCCAGAAGCTCGCCGAAGTCCCCTTGCTGCCAGACAAGGCGCCGGCGAACGGCAGCACGATCGCCGTGCTGGCCGAGTTCGACGGCAAAAGCTGCCTGCTCACGGGCGACGCCCATCCGGACGTCTTCGAGGAGGGGCTCAAGCGCCTTTGTCAGGACCGAGGGAAGGAACGGATCGCCGTCACCGCGCTCAAGGCGCCTCACCACGGCAGCCGGTTCAACGTATCGACCGGCGCACTCGACCTGATCGAGACCGACCGCTATCTGTTCTCGACGAACGGCAGCCAGACCAAGCATCCACATCTGGAGGGCGTCGCCCGCACGATCATGCGCGGCGGCGAGCCGACGCTCTTCTTCAACTACAAGGTGGAGACGACCGCCCCCTGGGACGACCGGCGGCTCGAGCGGAAGCACAAGTACCGCGCCGTCTACCCGGAGGCGGGGACGAACGGCCTCACCGCCGATCTCTGAACACTGAAGGCGCGACTCTGGGCGCGCCGCTGCGATCGGATGGCCCGCACCCTTGGGCTGCTAGTCGACCGGCCACGGCAGCCGCAGCGGCTGGTATTCGCCGGGCCAGTCTGCGTAGGCCTCCTCCGGTTCGCCGGTCTCCTTCGCGACGGATGCCCCGTACTTTGCCGCGACCTCACTCACCGGGTAGCGAATGGGCTCGTCGGGACGCGCCCCGATCATGAGAATCGCACACGGCCCAGCTCCCGCACCGACGATCACGTGGCGGGTATCGGCCGGGCAGTGGAAGTAGTCCCACTGCCGCAGCGGACGCTCCTCCTCTTCGACGATCAGCGTGCACTCGCCCGACAACACAAGAAACCCCTCCTGCACGCCCTCCGAGTGGTAGAGCGCATTCGGGTCGCCCGGCCAGAGGACGCGGACGCGGACGCCGACGTCGTTGAACGGCTGCTCCCGCGGCTCGATCGGATACGCCGCGCCGCCCTTCTCCTCGTTCCGCACTGCGAGCGCGTCCGCGAGGTTGAGGACGAACCAGCCGTCCGACGTGATGTAGCGGCCGTACGGAGTCTCTTCCGAGCTTGCTTCCTTCACGGGCATATGGTCCTCCTCGGTCGTCGGCGACCGACGGATTATGAGTTGAAGCGCAGGCCGCCGCTCACCGTGCGATTCGCACCAGCACGGTGACCAGGCCTGCGGCGCCGAACGCGAGTGCCGCGACCGCTGTCAGCCACGCGGCGGTCACGTCCAGGCCGGCGTCGCGCAGCAGCCACGTCACACCGATCGCGATGAACGCCAGCCCGAAGGCCAGATGGCCGACTCCGATCCTCACCTGACTACCCACGGCGCACCTGCACATCTCCGAATCCCATTTCCACGTCGATCACGAGCGCCCCTTTCCCGGCGGCGCCCCTCGCATAACGAAGGCTTTCGTCCCAGCCGTTGGTCGTGCGGCCGTCAGGAAGCAAGATCTTGCCGGCATCGACGTGCGCGTCGACGACGAGCGGTCGGGCCTTGGGCACGAGGACCGTCAACGAGCCGATGCCGAGCTCGACTTCGACACGCCGTGTCTTCCCGTCTAGCGCAACGTTCCTCAAGTCGACCGTGAAGTCGCCGATGCCGTGCTCGTAACTCGACTGGAGCTGGACAAGCGTTGCCGGAGCGACCACCTTGTCGCCGATGCCGTCGTCGACGAGCGGCTCGACGGCTGCAGCCGTGAGCAAGGCGCAGGTCAGCACAATCCCGACCACGAACAGCCAGGCGGCGCGTCCCACGACGGAAGCGAGCACGAGCCCTGCGCCGACGACGACCAGCGCGGCCGCGAGCACGACGCTCGCCGAGGCGTCGAACCAGCCCGAGAGGCTGCCGGCGATCACGAGCGCGGCTCCGATGGACAGCAGGCTCAAGACGCCGGCTGTGATGGCGCCACGACGACTCGAGGGGGCGGCCGGAGCCGCCCCCTCTGCGCCGTGGGTCTCGACCGGGCTCTCGATCTCGTTCCCCGCCCCGCCGGGGCCCGCTCCCTCGGGAGGTGCTGAAGCCGGCGGACTTGGCGGAGCCGTAGCCGGGACCGATGGTCCCTCGGGCGGATCGTCTCGGACGAGGAGCCAGATCCCCCCGCCGATGAGGGCCAGGCCCACAACGACCTGAACGCCGTCATCGAAGCCGTGCCAGCCGAACAGGAGGCCGACACCGAGCACGAGCGCCACGAGAGCCACCAGTGTCCAGGCATCGACGGTGCGGGTGTCGCGGCGCGCCGAGACCTCCCCCTTCGGCATGACGAGCCAGCAGGCGAGATAGAGCAGGATCCCGATCCCCCCTACGAACGCGAGGAGGATGAACGCGATCCGGACGACGGCCGCGTCGACGCCGAGGTAGTGGCCGATGCCCGCGGCCACGCCCGCGATCTTCCCGTCCGGCGTGCGCACGAGCCGCTGCGGGCCAGAGGAAGCCCCGCCGGTAGGCACTTCCGATGTGGTCGTTTCGCTCATCTCTCGATCGTTGCGCTCTGGCTGTCGTGTCGCCATCGGCAGTTCCCGCGGTTGTTCCCCGAGGCCTTCAGGGTCGTCTCAGGGTAAGCACCGAGGGTCTGGCAGGGGATTCGCTGGAATGATCAGGTCATGGCCACCGCCGCGCATTCCAGCGCTCTGGACCGGGTCCCGGCCCTCGACCCGGAGCACCGGCTCCTTGCCGGAGTCGCCGCCGGGATCGCGGGCGGGATCGGAGTGGCGCCGACGGTCGTGCGAGCGATCTTCGTCGCGCTCGCTGCGGCCGGCGGGTTCGGGATCGTCCTCTACATCGCTGCCTGGGCGCTCATGTTGTGGACCGGCCGCGGAACAGGCCGTGGCTTGCCCGAGCAAGGTCTCGGGCCGCGCGACCGCGTCCTTGCGACGGCGCTCGTGACCGTCGGGCTCCTGCTGTTCATCCAGGGGCTCGGGCTCGGCTTCGATCCCTCCGTCTCGCTGCCGCTCGTCGTCGTCGGCCTCGGCCTGCTTGTCACCTGGCACCGCTTCGGCATGGAGACACTGATCACCGGGCGGGACGCGGCTGCTCGGACCGCGCTTGGCCTCGTTCTCGCCGGCGTCGGAATCGCGGGGCTGATCGCGCTCAACGTCGATCTGGCCGCCGCCCGCAACGCCGCCCTGCTCACGGCCGCAGTCGTGGGAGGCCTCGCCCTCGTCGCGGCCCCCGCAATCGCGGGGCTCGTACGCGACCTCGCGGCGGAGCGGCGGGAGCGCATCCGCTCGGAGGAGCGTGCTCGCGTCGCTGCGCATCTCCACGACTCCGTCCTCCAGACGCTCGCGCTGATCCAGCGATCTGGCGGCGATCCCGCCCAGGCCGCGGCGCTCGCCCGGCGGCAGGAGCGGGAGCTCCGGGCGTGGCTCTACGGCGCGGATCGCGATCGGCGCGCAGGCACCGTACGGGCGGTGCTCGAAGATGTCTGCGCCGAGGTCGAGCAGGTCCACGGCGTCCCGGTCGAGCTCGTGGTGGTCGGTGGCGACACGCCTGCCGGCTCGCGGGTGGTCGAGGCGATGGGCGCCGTGCGCGAGGCCGTCGTCAACGCCGCGAGGCACGCGGAGACCGACCGCATCGACGTCTACGCCGAGACGGGGCCCGACGGTCTCAACGTGTACGTTCGCGATACTGGCCGAGGTTTTGCGCCCGAGGCGGTGCCTCCGGACAGGGCTGGGCTACGAGAGTCGGTGGTCGGGCGGATGGAGCGCCTCGGAGGCACGGCGGTCGTGACGTCGTCTCCCGGCGAAGGGACCGAGGTCGAGTTCCGCCTGCCAGAGGGCACCTGATGCGTCGCGTGGTCGTGGTCGACGACCACGAGCTCGTGCGCGCCGGTGTGCGTACCGAGCTCGCGGGGCGTGTGGCCGTCATCGGAGAAGCCGGCGACGTGCTCGAGGCGATCGAGGTGATCGGGCGAGAGCGGCCGGACGTCGTTCTCCTGGACGTTCATCTGCCCGGCGGCGGAGGCGCAGCCGTCATCGCGGGCACACTCGAGCAGGGCGTCGAGACCGTCTTCCTCGCACTGTCGGTCTCAGACGCGGCCGAGGACGTCGTCGGCGTGATCCGGGCGGGTGCGCGCGGCTACGTGACGAAGGCAATCTCGGGCGACGATCTCGTGCTCGCGATCGAGCGCGTCGCGGCCGGTGACGCGGTGTTCTCCCCTCGGCTTGCCGGCTTCGTGCTCGATGCCTTCGCAACCGAGCCTCCCACGACGATCGACACCGAGCTCGACCGGCTCACGGCCCGTGAGCGTGAGGTGATGCGTCTCCTTGCGCGCGGCTACGCGTACAAGGAGATCGCCCGGCGCCTCTCGATCTCGATCAAGACCGTCGAGACGCACGCGTCCTCGGTGCTCCGCAAGCTCCAGCTCTCGAGCCGAAACGAGCTGGCCAGTTGGGCGGCGCGCCGCAGGTTGCTCTGAGGGAGATCCGGGTTCGCGACCGTGCCAACACTGCGCAACCCGTCAGCGTCAGGAACTCACCGGCGACGCCGCCGGAACCGCTCGCCGGCGCCGCCAGCGCCGAACCAGCGCGACGGGGGCGATGATGAGGATGCTGAGCGGAGCTGTGAAGGCAGCGATCTCCGCGATCACCAGCACGAGCACGAATCGTAGATTCGTGCGCCGCTGCCCGCTGCGCCGACGCAGGACGCGCCACCACCCGATGAAGACGACCAGCGCCGACAGCGACCAGATCAGCCCGAAGAAGTAACTGGGATCCTCGTCCGCCCCGACCGCGATGAATCCGAAGGTCAGGAGCAGCCACCAGAAGGTGGTGCCGATAAGCACCACGAGACCGACGACGTTCCTTACGGCATCGGCGAGCTCCAGATCCTTGATGTGGCGCGTGCGCCAGTCGAGGATCGCGGGGCCGAGGATGTCGTGGAAGATCTCGTATTGCGTCTCTCCGTGGCCTCCCGGAGGAGCGACCGGCCGGAGGATGCGGGTGTCGCCTTCGCTGAGCTTGGCGAGCACCGACTCGACCTGCGGCTGCGCCCACTCAGCGAGGTGGGTGTCCGGGTAGGCCAAGGCGGTGAGATCGGCCGGCGTCCACGCGATCTTTGTCCCCGAGGGGGTGACCAGGAACCGGGCCACCTCGGCGGCGATCTCCTGCTCGCCGGCGTCGAGCCTGTTCATCCGCTCGTCGAGACGATCGCGGACGAGCTGCTCCGCACCGCCGAGCTCTACCAGCGTCTGCGCGCGAAGCGTGTGAGAGCCCTGTCCCACCTCCTTCTCCCAGAGGGCGGTCAGCACGACCTGGAGGATCGGCGTCTCGACCCGGGCCTCGAGGCCGGCGCTCTCCGGCGCGGCGCCCGCGCCCATGGACTCGAATGAGACCCGGCCCGTGCGCACCTGGTCCAGGACGTCGTGCACAAGCTCTTCCTCGATCGCGAATCGCTGCCCGGACGGGACGCCCCGGTTGTACGCCTCGATCGGCAGCTTCACGGCATCGCGCGCCGCCGAGAGCGTGAGGTGATTGACTTGCAGCCGGTTCTCGAACAGGTTCGGGATCCGGCCCTTGAAGCGGTCGAGCCGTGCGAGCGCGTCGTCGCGAATCGAGAGAAGGAAGTTCGCCCGCAGCTCGGCCCGGTTGACCGCTTGCGGAAACTCGGCGTCGAACGTCCCGGGCCCGCTCTCGTCGCCGTGGTAGAGGAAGTACTCCTCGAACTGATCGAACAGCACGAGCAGCTTGCCTCGGACCTGCACGCTCCAGTGATCGAGCACGTCCGCGAGCGTCGCGCCGGGCGTCGGGTCGGGGAGATCGTCGCGACCCAGCAGCGCGGCCGCTTCCGCGCGAGCGGCTGCGGCGATCGTCGTCAGAGGATTGGGATCTCCCCACGAGCGCACGACGACCACGGCGAAGCCGGCCGCGTCTTCGTCTGCGAAGTTCTCTCGGGAGCGCTCGCGCAGCGAGTTGACCACACCGGCAAGCAGGACGGAGCTCTTGCCGACGCCGCTCGGGCCGTATAGAAGCGTGAGTCGTGCGCCGAGGAGGTTCGCCCCG
Source organism: uncultured Actinomycetes bacterium (assembly GCA_963711315.1). Taxonomy (GTDB): domain Bacteria; phylum Actinomycetota; class Thermoleophilia; order Gaiellales; family Gaiellaceae; genus PALSA-612. Next base: position 417,111 of record CAVQDQ010000002.1, on the reverse strand, counting down.
ATGATCTCCTCTTCCGCCTCCCGTCCGAAGAAGAAGGCGGCGTCCGCCTCCGTGTACGGCCGTAGACCACGGTACGGCGACGGCGGTAGCCCCTGTCACGGCGGGCTCGGCGACGGCCTCGGCGACGGCGGGCTCGGCGACGGCGGTCTCGGTCACGAGCCGGCCTGTTCGGCGATCCGCTCGTCGAGGGCGGCGCTCAGAAGCTCGATGTACTCCTCGAGGTCGACCTTGACGATCTTGACATTCCGCTTCTCCCAGAAGGCCTGTTCCATGGCGTCGACCTCTTTCTGAATCGCCCACGACCCGTAGGTCATCACCTGTTCGCCCCAAACCCGTCGCAGGATCGCGCGGAGGTTCCAGTCCCTCATGCCGTACCCGAGGAAGAGGTAGCTGCTGTTGCGCATCTTGTCGGTGACGACGCTCGGGAGCTGGCTGGTGATGTCTGTGTGCGTCAGGTACTCGATGTAGTTGTCCTCGGTGATGACGTAGTTGTCCTCCTCGGGTGGTTTGAGCCGTTGAACCGCACCGTGGAGCTTGAGAATCACGGCCCTCTTCTCTGGCCCCAGGCGATAGTCGTTTGCGCTCTCGATCACTTGGGGCGGCTCGCCTGGCGCCCAGTGCATGAAGCGGCCGCGGTACTCCTTCGGGCTCGAGGCGATGTACGTGATGAGTTCGTATGGCTCGCCGATTTGCTCGAATGCGCGTTCGAGTGCGTCGTCGTAGTTCGTGGTCAGGATCACCTGGAGCTGATTGTGCTCACGAAGGAGCGGCGCGATCCGCGCGAGAAAGACGTGCACGGGTCCGGGCTGGTAGTCGGCGTCGAAGATGTCGTGCAGCGCCTGGTAGAGCTCGCCGCCGCTCGACTCGACCGAGTCGATGAATTGCGAGACGCGGGTGAGATCTGCTGTCTTCGCGAGCTCCTCGGGAGTGTCGAACTCCTCCGCGAGGTACGTCGCGAGCTCGCTCCCGGTCGGAAGGTGCTGCTTGTCGCGGAGCTGCCAGGTGAAGTCGGCCGGACGTCCGCAAGCGTTCACGCCGGCGCCGAGGAGCGGAACGACCATTCCTTTGAGCAGCTTCCGCGCGACGGCGCGTATGTCATGGCCGAGATCCGTCTGGGCGTCAGGCACGTCGGCCACCTGCCAGAACAGCGTTTGACTCGAGTCGGCGCAACGGCGGCTCCTTCGCGTTGCCTCGGCCGCAATCGAGGGAAGGCGTCGATTGAAATGCACTCTAGCCGTGTTCTCGAGGCGCCGCGAGACCCCGTCGAGAAACAGGGTGGGTGGAGCCTCCTGCGAGGCCCCACCCACCAAGTCGTCCTTAGAACTTGAACTGGTCGATGTTCCGCTTCAGGCCGGCATCCGCAATTACACGATCTTCCAGGCCGGTAGCCGCGTGTTCGGCTACTTCGAATCGGACGACCTCGAAGGTGCCGCTCGCTATCTCGAGTCGCAGGAGGTGAGCGCGCGCTGGCAGGACGCGATGGCGGACCTCCTCGACGAGCGCGTGCCCGACGGCGGACCCCCTCGGCTCAACGAGATCTTCCGGCTGGACTAGGTCGCTCGCGATATGAGTTGGCAGCTCTCAGACCTACGACGTTCCTTCGACGGTCCATAGCGAGACCGTCGACTCTCGACCTCTCACGTCGAACTCACCCATGTGCTTCAGGTCGTCCTGCGCTCGCTGGAGCGCATCGCGGGTCGAGTCGGCGAGGAGAATCGGGCAGCCGATGGTCTTCGTCATGCCCTCGATGCGGGAGGCCGTGTTCACCGTATCGCCGTGCACGGTGTACTCGAGGCGGCGGAGCGAACCGACGTTTCCGGACATGAACGGCCCGCTGTTCAGGCCCACTCCCATGCGAATCCCATCCCCCAGCCCGTTCTCGCGAAGCCAGTGGTTGAAGCGCCGAAGACGGACATTCACCATTTCGCGAGCGGTCTCGAGCGCGCGATCGGCGTGGTCCTCGACCTCCATCGGGGCGCCGAACACCGCCAGGAAGCCGTCGCCGGTGTAGGCCACGAGGGTGCCTCCGTGCTCGAGGATCGCGTCGCTCACCTCGTCGAAGTAGTGGTTCAGAGCGGCGATCACGAGCTCCGGCGGCTTCCCCTCCGCGAACGCCGTGAAGCCCCGCAGGTCGGTGAACATGACGGTGCCCACGGTGTTCACACCGCCGAGCCGCAGGTCGTCGTTTGTAGAGGCGAGCACGTCGGCGACAACGTGCTCCGGGAGAAAACGCGAGAAGACGTCGTGCACACGCGCGCGCTCGAGGTCGTGGAGTCGCTTCTTCGAGAGCCCCGCATTGATTCTCGCCCTGAGAATGACGGGGTTGAAAGGCTTGGTCAGGTAATCGTCTGCGCCGATCTCGATGCAGCGGACGACGCTCTCGGTGTCGTCGATCGCGGAGATCATGATCACGGGGACGTGCTCGCCTGCCGGCGTCCCCTTCAGGCGCTCGAGCACGGAGATGCCGTCGAGCCCAGGCATGAGGATGTCGAGGAGAACTACGTCGCACGGCTCTTCGGCAAAGACCTCGAGTGCTTCGCGGCCATCCGAGGCGGCCCGGACCTCGTAGCCGTCCTGTTCGAGGAGGCGACGGAGAACCTTCCGGCTGATGCTGTCGTCGTCGGCGATGAGGATGCTCGCGGTCATCGGTCGATCACGTGATCCTCGCGCCCACGCGGCTGCCGGTCAAATAGGCTCGCGCATGCGGTGACGAAACACGAGAGCCCTCTCGACATGCGAGCACTGGACGAGCTCCGCGCAAGTGTGGGAGACGATCCGGTGTTCGTCGCCGAGCTGATCGACGATTTCGTCGAGGAGGCGCCGCGCCAGCTCGAGATTCTGCGAGACGCGGCGACGACCGGCGAGGCCGAGTCGGCCCGACGAGCGGCGCACACGCTCAAAGGGAACGCCCGCACGTTCGGAGCCGAGGGGCTCGCCTCGCTTTGTCTAGAGGCAGAGACGGCGGCGGCGGCGGGCGACCTCGAGGACGTGCGCCAGCGCCTGAGCTCCGTCGAAGCCGAGTGGAGCCGGGTGCGAGAGGCGCTCGTCGCTCTTCAGGCCCCGTAGCACCTCGGTCAGCTCAATCTGGAGGCCGTCTCCGCGAGCGCCGCGACGAGCTCGTCGACCCTGATCGGCTTGCCGACATAGTCGTCCATGCCGGCCTCGAGGCACGCCTCCCGATCGCCGTCCATCGCGTTGGCGGTCATGGCGACGATTCGCGGCCCTCCTTCGACTCGCGCCCGAATCCGCCGTGTCGCTTCGAGGCCGTCCATCTCGGGCATCTGTACGTCCATCAGGACCAGGTCGTACTCCTGGCGCTCGACGGCATCGACGGCCTCGATCCCATTTCCCGCAACGTCCGCCTGATACCCCATGAGGGACAACACGCGGAGGGCGAGCTTCTGGTTCACGGCGTTGTCCTCGACGAGCAGGATCCGCAGCGGATGCCGCGACGCCTGCTCGGGGTCGAGCTCGGAGAAGCCTGGCGCCGTCTCGAGGTCGGGCGGCGCGGTCTCAGCTACGGCGCGTGTAACAAGCGTGAAGTGGAACGCGCTGCCGCGGCCGGGGACGCCCTCGCTCTCGGCCCACATGGTTCCTCCCATTAGCTCGGCAAGCCTTTTCGAGATGGCGAGGCCGAGGCCCGTGCCACCGTACCGCCGACTGATCGAGACGTCAGCCTGGCTGAAGGATTGGAACAGGCGGTCGACCCGGTCCGGCGGGATCCCGACTCCGGTATCGCGGACGACCACGTGAAGCTCGATCTGCCCGTCGTCCCCTGCCTCCGACGTGGTCACGGTCAGAGAGATGCCTCCCTCCTCCGTGAACTTCACCGCGTTGTTCAGCACGTTGAGCAGGATCTGGCGAAGCCGCCCGACGTCGCCGAGGATCGTCTGCGGCACGCCTTCGTCGATCTCGGACACGAGCTCGAGGCCCTTGCCCGACGCCACGGAGCCGATGAGCGCGAGCACACCGTCGACGCAGGATCGGAAGTCGAGCGGCGCGATCTCGAGCTCCATCCGTCCCGCTTCGACCTTCGAGAAGTCGAGGATGTCGTTGATGATCGTGAGGAGCGCTTCGCTGCTCGTACGGATGGTCTCCGCGGACTCGTGTTGCTCTGCGTCGAGGTCGGTGCGCAGTAGGAGTCCGCTCATCCCAATGATGGCGTTCATCGGTGTGCGGATCTCGTGGCTCATGGTCGCGAGGAAGGCGCTCTTGGCCCGCGTCGCCGCCTCCGCCTCCTCGTGCGCCCGCTGGAGCTCGGTGACGTAACGCGCCTTCTCGATCGCCGTGGCGGCGAACGCGGCAAACGCCTTCGCCACGTTCGCATGCTCGGCGGTGTAGAAGTCGGCCTCGAACGAGTCGAACGTCAGCATCCCGATGAGGCGGTCGCCGATCAGCAATGGAACTGCCATCCACGACCTGATGCTTCCCTCGACGTGGACATCCTCGAACTGCGGGTAGCGCAAGGCGGGGTCCGAGAGGATGACGGTCCCGTGCCGCTCGACCAGGTCCCAGGCAGGATCGCTGGGTCCGCTCACGCGGTAGCGATGTCCGACCAGTTCGTCGAGGTCCGGATAGCCGTAGCCGCGGTCGATCACCCACTCGTCGCCGTCGAGCCGCTGGACGCTGGCACTCCGGTAGGGGACGACCTTGCGAAGCTCCGAGAGGATCAGGTCGAAGACTTCGGACATGCTTAGCGTGCTCCCCAGCGACTCGGCTGCGGCGCGGAGAGTCTCGGCCTGTTCGCGGGCGGCCCGCTCGGTCTCGAGCAAGCGCGCGTTTTCGATCGCGATCGCGGCATGCGTGGCGAATGCCGTCGCGAGCTCCGCCAGGTCTTCCGTGTAGAAATCCGATTCGAACTTGTCGACGCTGATGACGCCGATGACGCGGTCGCCGATGATCATCGGCGCACAGATCACTCCGCGAATGCGTCCACTGCTATGCACCCCACTCGCAAAGTGCGGGTTTTGCGACACGTCGGCAAATACTCGTCGCTGCTTCGACCTCACGACCTGGACATTGACGTAGGTCTCATCATCCAAGTCGAAGCCCACTCCCAGAAGAGAGTCGAGATCGTCGAAGCCACGGCCGCCCACGATGACCAGGCGGTTGCCCTGAATTACCTGTACGGAACAGCTGTCGTAGGGCACGACTCGTTGCAACTGGCTGAGGATCACCTCGATGGTGTCCTCTAGGCTCAGCGTCTTGCCGAGCACCTGCGTGACGGCGTAGAGCGTTTCGGCATGCTCGCGTGCGTGCTGGAGCTCGCCGATGTCGTGGTAGATCGCATAGAAGCCGACGTGCTCACCGTCGACCCTGAGCGGCACGAACATCATCTGCACGTCGACGACGGCTCCGTCCTTTCGCCATCGGCGTGTGATCCGATGGGCGCGACCGGCCTCGAGCGCCTCGCGGGTCACGTCCCGCCCTTCCTTGCGAAGGTCTCCCCCGAAAACGAGGTCGTCGATCAGCCGACCGATCGCCTCTTCCGGGGAGTAGCCGAATAGCTCGGCCGCGGCCGGGTTCCAGCCCGTCACCCGCTCGTCGGCGTCCATGACAACGATGGCGACCGGGCTGATCTCGACGAGCGACTCGAAGTACTGCTTCTGACGGTCGAGCTCGGCAGCTGCCTCGACCCGCGCGGTGATGTCGATCATGAATCCCTGGAGATGGGTCGGGGTGCCCTCCTCGTCGCGAACGATCCAGGCGTCGTCGCGGACCCAGACGACTCGCCCGTCCGCCGCGCGAACGCGGTACTCGAGGGACCAGCGTTCGTCACCGGCTTCGAGGTGGGCGTGCGTACGGGCGAGAGTGCTCTCCCGATCCTCGGGCAGGAGTACTGATTCGGTGAAGCCTTCCTCGAGCCACGCGTCGACGGGGTAGCCGAAAACCTGCTCCACGCGCGGGCTGATGTAGACGGGAATGCCAGCTGTGGCGCCGGACTCATCGGGCTTGTCCGTATAGACGACGAGGGGCAGCTCCTCGACGAGGCCCCGGTACTGCTGCTCGGCGGCGCGCTGTGCCTCGAAGAGGCGCGCGTTCTGGATCGCGACGCCGACGTTCGCCGCGATCGTGGTGAGCAGGCTCGAGTCCGCCTCGCTGAAGCGCCCCACCTCTTGTGTGCTCTGAACGCTGATCACGCCGATCGCGCTTTCGCCGACGAGGATCGGCACGCCGAGGTACGAGCGGGAAGGTGTCCCCACACGCGGCGTCGAGAGCTCGTCGTACTGCTCTGATCGGTTGAGCAGGAGCGGCTCGCCGGACTGGAGAATTCGGGAAGTGAGTCCTTCGCCGTACTCGATCGAGTCCTCGTGCCGCCGCGCGCCGCCTTCGCTGTAGTAGGCGAACTCGATCCGCTCCGCTGCTTGATCGAGCAGCGCCACGTAGGCGATGTCGGCGTCGAACGTCTCGCGCACGCGCTCGCCGACGAGCTCGATGAGGGTGTCCAGGTCGAGCTGCGCGGCGAGGGCCTGCCCGATGCTGTTTACGGTCGCCAGCTCGGCGACGCGTTGGCGCGTCTCCTCGATCGCACGCGCGCGGGAAAGGGCGGCGCCGACATGCTGGCCGACGTCGGCGAGGAGTTCCTTGTCCTGCTCGGTGTAGGTGAACTCCTCCTTGTACGACTGGACGACCAGGGCGCCTACCGTTTGCCCCTCGGACGTGAGCGGAACTCCGAGCAAGTCTTCGCTCATCACGCCCCAGAGCTCGAACTCGCCCTGCGCAATCAGCTCCTCTTGCCGCTCCCTCGGAAGCCATTGCGGTGCGCCGGTACGGAGCACGTAGGCGGTGGTCCCCCTCGACTGCCGGCTGCCGAAATCGACCCATTTGTTGGCGGCAGGCCAGTCGACGTCCACCTCGTCCTCCCAGTAGGGCCAGTTGATCAGTTGCCGCTCCTCGTCGAAGAGCGCGATGAAGAAGTTCTCGGCGTACATGAGCTCGCCGACGACGGCGTGCACCGCCCGGTAGAACTCCTGCATGTCCTGGGCCGCGCTCGCGAGCTCGGCGATCCGGTAGAGCGCACACTGAACCTTCTCGGCATCCCGTCGGTCGGCCTCGGCTGCCTCGAGCTCGGCCAGCCGCCGCCGCGCCTCGGCGAGCTCGGACGAAAGTTCGCTGTCGGATCTCATCGAGGTCCGGTCACCGCGCCGAAACTCCGCGACGCCGGGGGACGGCTCTACGCCATCTCCCCTTGGAACCGGCTGCCCGTCACGAAGAGAAGTATCGTCTGCGAGCCGCGTCGAGCCAAGTCGGCAGGCTAACCATCGCGCCTCGGCTCGCCATCGTCTCCTCGGGGCGACGAGGAACGTACGCGCGCCGAGGGCTTCAGCTCGACCGTGCTCCTCGACGAGGACTTTCGCGCCGGCTCAGTGTTCGGGATCGACGGGACGCCGATTCGGCCTGCGCGACGGCGAACGGCGAGAAGTCGATACCGGTCAGACGAGCGCCGGACTCTCGCGCGAACCAGAGGCCAATCCCTCCCCGGCCGCAGCACAGATCGACCAGGTGGTCGTCGGGCTCTAGCCGGAGCTCGGCGAAGACACGCTCGAGGCCTTCGCGCGTCACGTGCGAGAACGGCTCCACTTGCGGCGGGAAAGGCCCCAGCGCCTGATCGACAAGCGCCACCAGGGATCGGACAGCGGAGATCTTTATGAATTCGTCGAACTGCTCCGGAGTCGGCCTGAACGGCTCGACGGCAGTCGGATCGTCAGGCATGCGCTAACCCTGAGCGCCAGATCCAGCGTCCAGCATGCCGGTGGCAGCGGCTCGCGTCGGTGTAACCATCCGACGCCGGGCGGTGTAACTCTGTGGCATGCGTATGTTCATCGCGGCTGCGGCCGTCTCGCTGCTGCTCGCAGCCGCATCGGGCGACGCGTTCCCGCGGTCGGCAGGCGCCCCGATCGGAGAGCAGCGGATCGGGCTCGTTCTGGCGACCTGGGGTCCGGAGCCCGTCACTGTCGAGGAAGCCCGGGCTGCCGTCGCAGAAACCGTGACCTACATCCGCGACGCGTCGTTCGGCAAGACGTCGCTGTCGGTCGAGGTGATCGGGTGGACGCGTGTACTCGCGAGACGCCCAAGAGGCTGCGACACCCAGGGTGTCCACGAGACGATCCGCCGTTCGGTCGATCTCAGTCGATTCACCCTGGTCGCGTACCTCCTTCCGAGCATGGATTGCCCGTGGGGCGGTGCGTACTACCCGCCGGGCGTCTGGATGCTCGGGAAGATCTCGAAGGATCTCTTCGCGCACGAGTTGGGGCACAACTACGGCGTGCGAGAGGAAGGTCCCGCCTGGATCTGCGGTACCAGCTGCCGCGCGGAAAACTACGCGAGCCCCTACAGCGTGATGGGGCACGGCAGCGGGCATTTCAACGCCTTCGAGAAGTGGCGATTCGGGTGGATCGCGCGCGAGGGCCCGACACTGGTGAACGGCGAGTACCGAATCGCCCGGATCGATCGTCCCTCTGCGCTCCCCCCCGCCCTCTACGTCGTTTCGGGGGCGGACGAGTACTGGATCGAGTACCGGCCGGAGGTTCCGTGGCCGGTCGTGTACGCCGGTGCCAACGATGCGCGGGTCGCTCCCAGCCGATTCCCTCAGCGCAACCTCCTGCTTGCGAGTGCACGAAGCGCGAAGTTCTCGGTGCGGAATGCCTTCGAGGTGGTAATGCTCGGCTCAGACCCGGCGCAGGCGACGCTTCGCTTCCGCTGGACCGATAGAACCCGACCAACTCGCCCGCGCCTCGACGCGACCGCGTCGGGCCGGTGGGTGACACTCCGCTTTCCGGCCACGGATACTGGCAGCGGTGTCGACCGTTACGAGATCTCGATCGGCCCAAGCTTTCGCGCCTCGATAGCCACGACCGAGGTCGCGGAGGGAGAGCTCTTCGGTCACGAGGCGGTCTATCGAGCTCGCCTGCCGCGAGGAGCTCACCGCGTTGTGGTGACGGCGGTCGACCGAGCCGGCAATCGCGGCCCCGCCGTGGTGCGTCTGGTGCGCGTACGGTGACCGAGCCTGCGCTGAAGGCCGTTCCGGAGCCTCCCCCCGACGAGGCCAACCTGATCGAGCGAGCGCGCAAGGGCGATCACGGCGCATATGAGACGCTTGTCCGGAACCACGAGCAGGCTGCCTTTCGCGTCGCGTTTGCGATCGTCAGGTCGGCAGCGGATGCCGAGGACGTCGCGCAGGAGGCGTTCGTGAAGGCATATCGCTCTCTCGAGCGCTTCCGTAGTGGAGCACCGTTTCGACCGTGGCTTCTCCGGATTGTCGGCAACGAGGCTCGCAACGCGCGGCGTGCTTCGGGGAGAAGAACCTTCCACGAGCGCCGCGCGAGCATGCTCGAGCCTGTCTGCATGACTGAGGGGGCCGACGACGAGCTGGTCGAGCGCGATGACCGCGGCCGAATTCTCGCGGCCGTGGATGCGTTGCCCGAAGGCGAGCGTACGGCGATCGTGGCGCGCTACTTCATCGGGCTCTCCGACGCGGAAGCTGCCGCTGCACTGGGTGTGGCCCGCGCGACAATGAAGATGCGGGCCTGGCGTGGGCTGAGGCGACTGAGACCGGAACTGGAGGAGGAACGATGACGACCGAACGCGTGTTGCGGAACGCGTCCGTCGGGTGGTTCCCGCCGACCCCGGCGTTGGCGGAAGGGGTGCGCGCGCGTTTGCCCTCTACTCCCGAACCCGGACGGCGTCACTATCGGCGCGCCCTGGTGGTCGCGATCGCGGTCCTCGTGCTCGTGGGCACTGCGATCGCCGCGTCCGCACTCGACCTCGTTCCCGGGGTGCGGATCGATCGCGTCGACCGGCTGCCGGAGGTGTCGTACACCTGGCAGCCGAAGGGGATTCGGGTCGAACTGGAAGACGCGGGACGCAGCGTGCCGTTCACGCTCCTCCTGCCGTCGGGCCCTCGGCGTCCAGACCGGATACTGCTCGATCGCGATCTTGACGGTGCGCCTATCGTCACCGCGATCTACGGAGGACGTGAGGGTGCGTCGCTCGTGCTCACTCAGTGGCAGGCGAACGACGTTCTCTTCGACAAGCTCATCGGGCACGACACGAGCACGAAGTTCGTCGACGTCGACGGTGCCCCGGGGATCTGGATCGAGCGCGCCGACCACGTGGTCTTCTACCTCGGAAGGTCCGGAGAGGAGCGGCGGTTCACGGGGTACCTGTCGGGAAACACGCTCATCTGGCACAGGGGGTCCGTCTCGTATCGCCTGGAGGCGGGCGTCTCGCTCGAGCGTGCACTCGAGCTTGCGCGATCGCTTCGACCGTCCGAGTAACCGCCAGCCCCTTGGCGGTGTATCGGTGGCATGCGGCATGCGTGCACCGGCCAATGAAGCTGCCAGCGCTGCTCATCGTGGTGACGGTAAGCGTCGGGATGCCCGCCGGAACTGTGAGCTCGAGCGCGTCTTCCGGGATCGCGGCTGGACGAATCCCTGGGGCGCGGGCGCTGCGCTCGTGCGCTGGGGCGGGTCCCTATTGGCCGACGATGACGCTCGCACTCAACGGCAGCACGGCCTGGGTCGCCTGCAAGGAGCAGTCGCGACTCGTCCGGATGGCACTCCCCGCCGGTCGGAGAACCGCAAGCGTGCAGCTCGACGGGCCGGTGACCGCCGTCGCAGTGGGCCTCGGCTCAGTGTGGGCGCTCGACGCCGGCTCCACGCTCTACCGCCTCAACCCCCGCACCGCGCGGGTGATGAGGCCAATTCCGCTCGACGCGATCGCGGCCTACAACATCTGGATCGGGGTCGGCGCGGTCTGGGTTGCCGACGACCAGGGCGCCCGAGTCCTGCGCATCTCACCCCGGACGAACAAGATCGTCGCGCGCATCTCGGTTGGAGACGGACCTGCCGACATGGTGTTCGTCGGGAAGCAGGCATGGGTCATGACCCACCGCGACAACACGCTCTACCGCATCGACACGGCGACGAACGTCGCGACGCGTCTTGCGATCGTCGCAGGCAACAATGCCGCCGCCGAACGCCTCGCGATGGCGGGGGGCGCCCTCTGGATCACAGGGCGCGGGGTGGCACTCCTAGAGGTGGATCCCGAAACCGGCCAGACCCGTCGCTCTGTCGATATCGAAGGCACCGGAATCGATGTCGTAGCGACGGCCGACACGCTCTGGGTCCCTGTCCGCACCGCCGCCGTCGACCGGACCGGCTTTCCGACGATGACGGCCGTCCGGCGCGTGACGACCGCCGGAGCTGTGACCACGGTCGCGACCGCTCGTGGGCGCGTCGACGTTCACGGCCTCGCGGTGGGACTGGGCTCCGTTTGGCTCGCCGACAACACGGGCGGCGTCCTCTACCGACTCCCGAGGTGAAGCGAAGGGAGTTCACCGCGCTGGCGCTCGGCACGGGTATCGGCATTCCCCTCGCCGCGGTCGAGCTGGGCCGAGCACTGGCCAGCCCGGAGACGTCAGGGCTACCGGATCGACCGCTCGCGATCCCATCGGACGGCATCATCAGGACGGCAGTCGCCATCGGGCCGGGCACGAATGTGATCGACCTCGCCGGCCCTTGGGAGGTATTCCAGGACGCGGCGATGGCAGGGGCCGCTGCCCGGTTCGAGCTCTTCACCGTTGCGCAGGAGACGAGAGCGGTCGAAGCGAGCGGCGGCCTGAGGCTCGAGCCGACGTACTCGTACGAGACAGCGCCACAGCCGCAGGTCGTCGTCGTTCCGGCACATCAATCGAGCGGCCGTACGCTCGAGTGGCTACGTGAGGTTGCCCAGCGGGCCGATCTCGTCATGTCCGTCTGCACCGGCGCCTACGTCGTCGCGGAAGCAGGTCTGCTCGACGGGATGTCGGCGACCACGCACCACGGCTCGTACGACGACTTCGAGGCCTCCTTTCCTGCGATTCGCGTCGTGCGCGGCCGCCGTTTCGTCGAGCACGAGCACGTGGCGACCGCCGGTGGGCTCACCTCCGGCATCGACCTCGCTCTCCGAGTCGTTGAGCGCTACCTCGGCCGCGATGCGACAGACGTGACCGCGACGTACATGGAGTACGAACGTCGCCCGGTACACGTCACATGATCCGGAGTAGTTCGGCACGCGCACCGCGCGTCTACGGTCCTGTCAGAAGAGGGCGAGGAACGCAAACACCGCAACGAGGACCACGACAAACGGTGCCGTCAGGGCGATCAAGAAGAGACGCCTACTTCCCAGGTGGATGCCCGCGAAGCCTCCAAACAAGACGACTGCGAACGGGAGCGCAGCAAGGACGAGCCAGGGCGCGACGGGGTCTACAAGCGTCCGGCAGAGCGCGTCCGCTGTGGAACCCGGAGGCGTGTCATAGTCCTCTTCGCCGCACAAGACCTGTCCACCAACGACCCACAGCAACGCCGAAGCGGGGACGGCGGCCAGCGTGACCGCTGCCCACAAGCCCCAGGCCGCACGCGAACCCTTCACTTCTGAGGAGTCGGCTCGCCCTTGGTGACCGCGGATCCCCCTTTCGTCAGGCCTCCGCGGTCACCAAGGCGGCCAGCTACGGGCGGTACTGTTGGTCGAGCTGTCGGACGGTGTCGATGCGGACGCGAATCCAGACTCCTGAGTCGAGCGCTTCGAAGAGCTTGCGGTGCTTACCGCCATTGACGATCCGCGCCAGCTCGGAAACCGGGATCGGAGTCGAGGAGATTCCCTTCGCGTTGTTCGTGAGGACGGTGACCCGCGCACTCGTTGGAACCAGGTATGTCAGCAGGCGGTGACCCTCTTCGACGATGAAGTTGTCGTTCGGAACGTCACTCGAGCCCGTGTCTTCTAGCGCCGCGCGACTGGCCGTGACCCCGCTCGTGAACCAGGCAGGATCGAAGCCCAGTTCGTAGTGTCCGCCTTTGCGAGTCAGCTTCTTGATGTGGCCGTACAGCACCATCTGACCCGCCGGCGCAGCAGGCGGCAACCGCACAAAGCCAGACTGCCTCGAGAGGGTCGCAGACGATTTCGACGCAGCCCAGAGCGGCGACGAGGCGGAAACCGCTGCTACGACACTGGCAACGAGCGCGATGGCTACGACTCCGTGTTTCATTGCTCCTCCGTTGTGTTTGGGGCGACGATTTTCCATCACAAGCATGGCGCCGATCTGTGCGCAGGAGGTTTGCGCGAGATGAAGGTTGGCTTGTGCTTCGGTTCGCGCGGCGCAAAGGCTGATACTGGAACACGTGACGGTTGTCGAGATCAACACGCAGCACGGGGTGGCACACGCCCACCTGCGTCCCGCGCCAGAGCCACGCGCGGCGCTCGTTCTCGGTCACGGGGCTGCTGGAGGCATCGAAGCGCCGGATCTCCGGGCAGCGACGCACGCAGCGGAGATGGAGGGGTTCGCCGTCGCGCTGGTGGAGCAGCCGTACCGCGTTGCCGGCCGTAGGTCTCCCGCACCTGCGCCCCAGCTCGACGCCGCCTGGATCGCCGTCCTCGAGCGCCTGCACAGCGGTGAGCTCGCCGGCTTGCCACTCGTCGTAGGCGGTCGTTCGCTCGGCGCCCGCGTCGCTTGCCGCACCGCGGACGCTACGGCTGCCATCGCCGTCCTCTGCCTGGCATTCCCGCTCGAGCCGCCCCAACGCGCCGGCAAGCCGCCGAAGAGCCGCCTGCCCGAGCTCGACGCGGTGACAGTCCCTACGCTCGTCGTCCAGGGCGAGCGTGATCGGTTCGGTATGCCCCACCCGAGCACTACCCGTCAGGTCGTGAAGGTGCGAGGCGACCACGGCCTCAAGAGTGACCCCGAAGCCATCGAGTCCGCCGTGCGAGCCTGGCTGGCAAGTGTCGTCGCCGAAGCCCCTGGGCACTAGCCCGGGAATTCAGACACAGCCTGCACCGTTTTCGTACATGTCGTCCGGAAGAGACACGTGCGCAGGCGCTTGTTGCTTGTGTCAGCGGCGAAACGCACGTACAGCTCTCGCGAAAGGAGAAGCAATTGAGGGCCAAGCACCCTGAGTTCGTCGTCAGCCACGTGCGCTGCAACGCATGTGGAACTGAGTTCACAACCCGGTCCTCGCGTGCCGAGCTGGCGCTCGGCGTCTGTTCGAGCTGCCATCCCGCCTACACCGGGATCGAGCGGCCGGCAGCCCAAGGCAGCCGCGTCGAGCGCTTCGAGCGGCGCCGCGCACGGGCTCGTACGCGACCGGCAACAATCGTCTAAAGGAGGATCTCATTAGCAACGCACTTCGTGAACACGACCTGACCGCGTTCCTCGAGGACGCTGAGAACGACGGCACCGTCCAGGTCGTCGCCGTCGAGGAGCTCGTCGCAGAGCTCGACCTCGGCGACGACGGCTTTGCCACGGTCCGTGCAGAGCTGGATGCCCGCGGTGTCGAGATCACCGCACCGGCAACGGCCGAGGATGACGAGCTCGAGCTAGACCTCGAGCCGGAAGCGGCTGCGAGCGTCGACTCGCTCACGCAGTTCATGAACGACATTGGGAAGCACGCGCTGCTGACCGCAGCCGAAGAGGTCGCGCTGGCGAAGAGGATCGAGCGCGGCGACAAGGTCGCGAAGGAGCGCATGATCAACTCCAACCTGCGCCTCGTGGTCTCGATCGCCAGTCGGTATCAGGGGCACGGCGTTCCGCTGGGAGACCTCGTCCAGGAGGGCGTGATCGGCCTCAACCGTGCCGTCGAGAAGTTCGACTGGCGTCGGGGCTTCAAGTTTTCGACGTATGCGACGTGGTGGATCCGGCAAGCGTGCCAGCGCGCCATCTCCAACCAGTCACAGACGATTCGAATCCCTGCGCACGTTCACGAGCGCCGGCTGAAGCTCGCTCGGTTGGCTCGGGAGTTCGAGCTGCAACATGGACGTGAGCCCACGCCGGAAGAGCTGGCGGCCGCCTCGGGATACAAGCTCGTGCACGTCGACGAGGCTCTGGGTGCCGTCGAGGCGTCGGTGTCGCTTAATCAGACCATAGGCAGCGAGGGCGACGGCGAGCTCGGCGAGCTCCTGGCCGATTCCGAGGCTGACGACCCGGCCGAGGAAGCCGGGGCGACGTTGCGAAGGCAGGCTGTCCGTGCAGCGCTCGGCAGGCTGCCCGACCTTGAACGGCAGCTGCTCGAGCTCCGCTTCGGCTTCGAGGGAGAGCAGAGGTCGCTGGATGCGATCGAGCAGGAGCTCGGAATCTCCCGGGCGCGCGCGAAGGTCCCTGGAGCAAGAGGCATTCGCTCAGCTCGAACGCGAGCTGGAAGGCCTCGTCGAAGTCGATGAGAACGGACTCGCCGACGCGGCGTAGCCAGCGCCGCTGCCAATGGGGCCGCCTGGACTCAAACGCCCCTGCTAATCAGCATCATTCGCGACAACGAGCTTCGTGCCGCTGATCCTGACATCATCGCGTCGTGAGAAGCGGACTCCCTGATTACTGGATCGAACGTCCGCCGATGAGCATGGGTGGCGCCACACGCTCAGCGATCGAGGAGTTCCTCTCGAAGCCAGAGGATCGACTGGATGCTGACACGGTCGTTCGCCACAACGGCGATGTCTCACCCTTGGAGTTGTTGTGCGGAATCGCCGAGCGTCGGGAGATCGCCTTTCACGGAACCGGCGATCCGAACATCGAGACGTTCGAGCCTAGGCAGCCGATCGACTTCGCACCGTTCGGTCACCAGAAGGCCGTCTTCGCCACGAGTGACCCGATCTGGGCGATGTTCTATGCGATCGTGGACCGCACTCGCTACCGAATCACGCTGAACAACGGCTGCATCGTGCTGATCGATTCACAAGGTCGTCCTGGCCCGCCTCACTACTACTTCTCGATCAGCAGCGGGGCGCTGGAGAAGCAACCGTGGCGAACCGGCTACGTCTACCTCTTGCCTGCGCAGGGATTCGTGGAGCAGCCGCCGGGGATGTACGGCGGCCACGCCGCCCGAGTACCCCAGCTCGCGAGCCCCGTTGCGGTCGCGCCACGCGCACGTGTTCAGGTCGCTCCGGAGGACTTTCCGTTTCTTGCGCACATTCGCGGCCATGACGACGAACGGCTGGCCGAGTACGCGGAAGCGGTGATGGCCGCGGCCCCGTGGCCAGAGTGAGTGTGGCACGCCTGGTTCACGTTCGTCTCAGCTAGTCGGCATCCGTCGCACCATCGGGCGGCTTTGCAAGCCGGAGGTCGCGCATCGGGTGGCATTCGAAGTAACCATGCGAGTTGGCGCTTGCACTCACCAGATGGAAAGCACCGCGAGTGTGCCGACACAGAGCGCGAGGAGCACGATCGCCACGGCAGCAAGAACCGTCCCGACACGACCGCTCGCGTGCTCCCCCATCAGCGTCCGGTCGCGGCTGATTCCCACGACGAACACGAGGATGGGCAGGAGCAAAATCGCGTTCAGCGCCTGTGAGAGATAGAGAATGGGGACAAGCGGCGCCCCTGGGAGGAGCACGAGCGCACTGGCGATGACGATGACTACCGAGAACGTTGCGTAGAAGACGGGAGCTTCGTGGATCGGGTCATCAAGCTTGGCCTCCTGCCCGAACACTTCGCTCACCGAGTACGCGGTTGCGAGCGGCAAGATCGAAGCCGCGAGGATGGAGGCCCCGAGCAGGCCGGCGCCGAAGAGAACCGAGGCGAATCGTCCCGCGAGGGGTTCGAGGGCGCTGGCCGCGTCCCCCGCGTCATTGATCGATGTCCCCTGTTGATGGAGCGTGTCCGCGCAGGTGACGACGACGAAGAACCCAATGACTCCGGTCATCACCGCACCGGTTACGACATCGATTCTCTCGAAGCGCAAGTCTGCCACGGTGAGCTTCTTGTCAGCGGCGTAGGACTGGATGAATGCGAGCCCCCAGGGAGCCAGTGTCGTCCCGACGGTCGCCGTGATGGCGAGGAGACCGGCTCGCGTCGCAGGCACGCTCGGCACGAGCAGACCGTGGACGGCGGCTCCCCAATCCGGCCCCGTCACGAACGCCGCGACGATGTACGTCGCGAGGAGCGTCGACATGAGCAGAAAGACGTGCTCCACCCGATGGAACGACCCGAGCAGGACGAGTGCCGAGATGGCGACGAGCAGCTACGGGGACGGAGGCGTAGCGGCTTACTCCCGCGAGATCCAGGCTCGCGGCCACGCCGGCGAACTCCGCGCAGGTCGTGCCGATGTTCGCGACGAGAAGCGCAAGAACTCCGAATGCTGCGAGGCGAACTCCATACCGCTCGCGCATGAGACCCGTCAGCCCCTGCCCCGTGACTACACCCATGCGTGCACCGAGTTCGTGGAAGAGGATGAGCGCGAGCGTCGCGAGGCTGAGAACCCACAGGAGCTCGTAGCCGTAGTCGGCCCCGAGGATCGAGTACGTGGTGATGCCGGGTGCGTCGTCGTCCGACAGCCCGGCCAGCAGCCCCGGTCCGAGCACGGCCACGAGCAGGAGCAGCGAGCTACGACGGAGCATGGCGACGGAACCGAAGGACGCGCCCGAAGCGGTGACGCGGCCGGCTTTCCGGAATGCCGGCTTCGAGCTCCCGCGCCCTGGCCGCGGCACCGGGTCGGATTCGAGCGTAGAGCCGTGATCTCGCATGGGACGGGAGCCGGGCACCAAGCGCCGCGAGCTCCGCTTCGGTCAGCGTGTGCACGCGCGCGGTCGGTGTTTCGAGCTGAACCTCATGGCCACGCACGGATGTGAGGTGGAGCTCGTTCCACGGGATGACCTTGGCCGCCGCCCGCCGCGCGAAGACACCGAGACCAAGGCGGCGCAGCAACGGCGCGGCACCGATGTCGACCCCCACCACTCGAAGCTCGCGATCCCGCCACACGAGCTCGATGTCCGCGACCCGCGTCAGCCGCCGTCCGCCAAGGTCGAAGATCTGCGTGTCGAGGACGTCGCGCGCGAGCAGGAGTTCGTCGCCGGCAAGCTCGTCCTCGATCGGATCGGCCGTGATCACGACCTCTTCCGCGAACGAAGCAACGGCCGACCACGGAACCCGGCGGCGGCGACGCCCGACGCGCACGCGTAGCGCAACAACGGACGGATCTGTCTCGCCGAGGACGACGATCAGGTCGTCGACCTTGCCGATCCTCGTCCCGTCGCCTCGTCGCACCGCGCGATCGAGCTGGTCCGTGAACACGACGCGACCTTAATCTGTTGCTCGAGGCGCCGTTCTTTGAGACTCTGAGGAGGGTTTTGAAACTCGCCGGCGCGACGGGCGCCCTGAAGACGGTGCCGCCGCGTTGGTACGACGTGGCCGAAGCGTTCTTCGGGTGATCGTGAGCGTGTGAGGCCTCGACATAGACACCACGGTCGCTGAGCGAGTAGCGCTCGTCGACCGCGCCTCCATGTCGTGCATGCTGACTCGGAAACGTCCAGCCCCGCTAGCAGGGACGTTGCTGATGGGCCCGCCTGGACTCGAACCAGGGACCGACGGATTATGAGTTCACGGACGGAGTCTCGGTCGGTCTCGGCCCATCTGAGTCGCGCCCGCTGCGGGATAACTCATTCTCGGGCCATCTCGGCCGGTCTCGTTGACCACCCTGTCGCCACGTTCAGGTCGCCCTCGCGAACGACCCCACGAATCGAGCTTGAGCAGCGACCATGCTAAGCGCGGGTCCACAAGCGTTGGCGACGCTCGCCACGTCGTGGAACCCAACGAAAAGTGAACGCTTTAGCGCATGATGGCGCCTGTGCGGGGCGTATCTTCCCTCCGGAACCGTCACCTTCCTCTTCACGGACGTCGAGGGCTCGACGAAGCTGCTACACGAGCTCGGGGCGGAGGCTTATGCCGAGGCGCTGGCCGAGCATCGCCGGGTGATTCGCGCAGCCTGCGCCGCTGACGGCGGGGTCGAGGTCGACACGCAGGGAGACGCGTTCTTCTTCGCCTTTCCCACCGCACCGGGAGCCCTCGCCGCACATCGGCGATGACGGATGCGCTGGCCGCGGGGCCAATCCAGGTACGGATCGGCGTACATACCGGGACACCGCTGATCGCAGAGGAGGGCTACGTGGGGGGCGACGTGCACAGATGCGGCTCGTATCGCCGCTGCCGGACACGCCGGCCAGGTTGTTCTCTCCAGTGCCGACTCGGGCAGCTGGCCGGGCTCGAGGTCTCCGACCTCTTGGCGAGCACCCGGCTGAAGGACATCGCTGAACCGATCTCGATCTACCAGCTTGGCGACGGGCGCTTCCCACCTCTGAACACGCTCTCCAGCACGAATCTGCCGAGCCCAAGTCAGCTCATTCGTGGGTCGTGAGAACGAGGTCGCGGACATCGTCAGCCTGATCCGCGAAGGCGAGCGCTTCGTCACCCTTACCTAGTCCGGGCGGCTCAGGCAAGACGCGACTCGCGATCGCAGCCGCCTCCGAGCTCGGCGCCACACTGCCGAAACGCCGTTGTTGGATTGGCCTGTCGTCCCTGCACGACCCGGCGCTCGTGCCGGAGACGATCGCCCAGGCGCTAGGTGCGGAGAATGGCCTCGCAGAGCACATCGGCAAGAGGGAGATGCTGCTGGTGCTCGACAACTTAGAGCAGGTGGTCGCGTTCGCCCCCGACCTCAGCTCGCTGCTCGAGCGTTGCCCCAGCCTTCACCTGCTCGTCACTTCGCGAGAGCTCCTGCGCGTCAGGGGAGAGGTGGAGCACCCGGTACCGCCGCTCGCAGAGTCCGACGCCGTTGAGCTCTTCTCAGAGCGCTCGCGTCTCGAGCCCGACGAGACGATGGCAGAGCTGTGCCGCCGTCTCGACAACCTGCCGCTCGCAATCGAGCTGGCCGCTGCCCGCACCGGCGTCCTCTCACCGCAGCAGATCCTCGACCGGCTCTCGGAGCATCTCGATCTGCTGAAGGGTGGCCGCGACGCCGAGGCCCGCCAGCGAACGCTTCGGGCGACGATCGAATGGTCTTACGACCTGCTCTCGCCCGAGGAGCAGCAGCTCTTCGCCCGCCTCTCGGTGTTCTCCGGCGGCTGCACGCTCAAGGCGGCAGAGGCGGTCTGCGAGGCCGACGTCGACTCCATGCAATCACTCGTCGAGAAGAGCATGCTGCTTCAAACCGCCGAGCGCTTCCGGATGCTGGAAACACTCCGCGAGTTCGCAGCCGAGCGGCTCGAGGAGTCTGGGGATGCTGACGGGCGGCGCCGGCTGCACGCCGTGTTCTTCATCGACCTCGCGCAGTCCCTGGGGATGACGTACGAATCGATCGAGATTCATGGTGGGCAGAGGCACGACATTGTCGTTCTCGAACAGGGGAATCTCCGAGGGGCGGATCGACTGGGCAACCGAGCAGGATCTGGAAATTGCGGCCAGGCTGGCCGTGTCGCTCGAGGGCTTCTGGGTCGCGGTAAGCCCACAAGAGGCCGTGCGGCGATTCGGAGTGCTGCTCGTGCACGAAGCGGACATGCCCGTCGGACTTCGCGCGAGTTGCTGGCGATGTCTCGCAAGCTCGACTCAGTTCAGTGGGCGGATCGAGGACAGCATCGAGGAAAACGAGAAGAGCCTTGCCCTCTATCGGCGTGCCGGTGACGAGCGAGGAGTTGCCATCATCCTGAATCGCCTGGGCACTGACGTCTGGGAGCTCGGGGATTCGGAGCGCGGGCGTTCGCTGATCGAGGAGAGCCTCGCGCGGTCATCAAGCATTCGGGTTTCGCGTGGGCCAAGCGACGGCGCTCGGGGGCCTCGGGCTGTCGAGTACCGCGAAGGAAACGTCGAACGGGGGCTAGGAGCTCGTCGAGCACAGCGCAGAGCTCTCCCGCGTAGTCGGCTTCACATTCTTCGAAGCCAAGATGCTCGATGTGCTGGCTTCGTATGCTCTCGAGCTCGGCCGGCTCGACGAAGCGTTCAGGCACAGCTGTAGTGTCCTCGTGCTTGCGCGCCGCACTGGAGAACGGCAGCGTACGGTCTTCGCCCTCACGCGCATCGCAAGCATTGCAGTCGCCCGAAGAGACTTGACGCGCGCTGGGCGGCTCTGGGGCGGGATCGAAGCCGAAGAAGCCCGCCGGTCTCACGGGATATGGGAGCGCCAGCGTGAGGAACTCGCGGCGCCGGTGCTGGCGGCACATGGCCCAGAGTTTGAGAGAGGCCGTCTCGACGGTCGACACCTGACCCTCGCCGAGACCGTCGAATACGCGCTCGAGGACGACAACGCGTGACTTCCCTCCGGAGCCGTCACCCACCCTTCCTCCTCACCGACGCCAAGGTCTCTTAGCGGCCACCAGACGTCTCTGACGCGAGCCGGCCGCGTTTCCGTCCCTCGGAGCTCGTTCAAGCCGCGAGAGCGAGAAGCGCCCGGTAATCGAGCTCGCGGTCGTCGAGCAGGACGTGCGTCTACGTGGCGGCCGTGACGCGAAGCGAACGTTGCCCGACGAACGCGCCGATCTCAGCCCACGAACGTCCCTGCCGATGCAGGAGCGAGATCCGGCGGTGACGGAGGTCATGAGGCGACCAGGCCGGGACGCCGGCCTCGGCGCAGGCGCGGCCGATCGCCGTTCTCAGCGCAGCCGGTCTTGCCGCCCGCACCTCGACGCACGTCTCAGACGTACTCCTCTGCCTGCTGCGCCGGCGAGTCGGCGGTCGAGGCGTCGCTCCGTTCCGTGTCGGGCAGGAACCAGCGCTCCGCGATCGCCGTGGGTACGATAGCGGAGAGCACGACGACGGTGACGAGGAGCGAGAACTGCGTCTTGTCGATGATCCCGGCGTTGAGGCCGTAGAGCGACGCGATCGTTCCGAAAGTCAAGCCGGTGCTCATCAGCAGGGTCACGAACGACGCGTGCCGCGGTCGGCGCGTCGGGCGAGTGGGTAGACGAAGGCGATCTTCGGGATCATCTTCGCGGCGAGCAAGACGACGAGGAGCCCGAGGTTGGACGAAGACGCCCGAGCGACACGTTCAGGCCGCCCTTGATGAAGAAGAACGGTGTCAGGAACGCGAACGCGACCACCCGCAGCCGTTTCTGCTCTTCACGGTGCTCCTTGTAGTGCTGGCTCATCACGAGACCGAGCACGAACGCCGGCAGGCACCGCATGACCGTTCGATGCGTCCGCGAGCACCATGAGCACAAGCAGACAAACGAAGACGAGCTTGATCTCCGGTTCGATGACGCGGTCGCCGTAACGTCCGAAGAACCAGGACGCGATCCGCGGGAGCCGAGGATCAGCGCCGACCGAGACGACCAGGAAGACCGGGAACCAGACGTTCGGCTTGATAAAGATAGCCGACAGAGCGACGGCTGTGCAGAGATCGGTCACGAAGGTAGCGCTCATCAACAGCTTGCCGATGTCCGTCTCGGTCAGACTGCGCTCAACCAGGACCGCGTAGACGACCGCCAGCGACGTCGTCGAGAGAGCCGTCCGGCGATCAGTGAGGCCCGCCGCGTCCAGTCGAGCGCGAATACGCGGCCAGCGACGCGACGACGAACGGGCCGAAAAACGAGACAACGCCGAGACCGACGGAGGCCCGAGTCGGCGCGCATGTAAGCCGGTTCGACCTCCATCCCTGCGAGGAACGTCAGCACGATCGATGCGAAGGACGCGATGAAGTCGAGCCACTCCTGCGTCTCGCAGATCGAAGACGTTACCGGCAGCGACGCCGAAGCGTTAGCTCGACAAGCGCGACCGTAATTGCCGAGCTCGACCGAGACCATGCTCGCAAGCGAGCAGACCCCGGCGAGGACAGCGGCGAGTTGAACGGCTCCACACTTGACCTCCACTTCGCGTCGATTGACGTTCGGTAGAGGCCATCAGCCTTTGAGAGGGCGGTTAGGCGCGAGCCTCATCGCGCTGACGATCGGATCTTACTCGCTCGCTCGAGCTCGGCGGGCAGGCGGCAGAAGGGCGAACGTGCCGGCAGCACGCTCGGTGGCAAGAGGAGGCGTCCCCAGCGGCTCCGAAGAGATCAGATGACTCGCCTCGATCCTTCGATCGATGCCAATCATCCGTGTACATGGCGCGCACGCGAAAGCTCCTGCTCCTGTCCCTGATAGCTGCGGTGACCCTGTCCGCAGGCGTGGCGTATGGGATGGGCAACATGCGCATCGCGGCTCTGCAGGTCGGACTCGTACGACAAGGTCTGTACGCCGGGCCCGTCGACGGTCTCGCTGGCCCGGCGACGAAGAAGGCCGTGCTCGCGCTGCAACGGCGTGCAGGGCTGCCCGCGAAGCGCGTCGCGGGCCGCAACGCTCGGCGCCGCCTTCGGTCGCTGGGGCCGCTAGGAGCTCGGTGAGTCGTCCACTTCGGGTGGGCGTTTCCGGGTGGGACGTTGCCGAACTGCAGTTCCAGCTCGCCTGGCACGGATTTCCCTCCGGCCTCTTCACGGGCGTTCTCGAGGGGCATGTCGAGGCGGCTCCCATCCGCTACCAGACCTGGGCGGGGCTCGACCCGCATGGCGTCGCCGGTCGATGACGGCGGCGGCGCTGCACTCGACGCCCCCGCCGCGATGTGCCCCGCGGCTCACAAGGCGGCTCGAGCACCCGTCTCGTCGCCCTTCGGCCCGCGCGGCAATGCGATTTCACAGTGGGGTCGACTTCGCGGACCCCTGGTTACGCCGGTCGCGGTGGCAGCCCGCGGCCTGGCGACTTGGGCTGCTCCGATGGCGGGCGGGCAGGGCACTCTTGTCATCGTCCGTCACAGCCGAGGCGTCGAGTCGATGTACGCACACCTGTCGCGCGTCAGTGTCTTCGTCGGCCAGCAGGTCGGAGCAGGCGAGCAGGTCGAGCTGGTCGGCTCAACCGGTGATGCGACTGGCCCGCACCTCCACTTCGAAGTCCGCGTGCGCGGCGCTTCGGTCGATCCGCTGTTGGCGCTGAACTAAGAACGCCCATGCTCCGCGAGCGGTCTGTCAGCGCGCCGCGACCGCCAGCGTGACGGGACGCACGAGCACCGGCACGACGGGCCCGCTCGCCGAGGCGGACACGACCTCGACCCGGTAGACCGCCTCCCCGCCGCGCCGGGGGGCACCGAGGGGGGCACTATCCGAGCGCGTCCGATCTCCCTGACGCGCCTGACCCCTCTGTCTAAGCCGAATCGGCTTGGCTGCAGGGCTGCGAATGGGCCCGCCTGGACTAGAACCTCCCCGCTAATCGGCCTGTTCTCGGCGGCGAGGTATGCCTTGGGGTATGCCGCCCACGCTCGCCAACGAGCCCGAGGACCGGCGTGGCGGCGCTCACGGCGAGAGAGGCCCGATGTCCTTTCGCACCAGAGCGATCGCTCTCGGAGCCGAGCGGTTGCACGAGGATCACTCCGGTGAGCGTCTTTTGTCGAAACTGAGCCGCGTACGCGCGATCCCCATCCATCCGAATCACGGCATAGCTCGGCCTAGCACGAATGACCGCGAAGTTCTGCGTGCTGGCTAGCCCGTTCCAGCCCCGTAGAGCGGCGCTGCAATAAATGCGACCACGCCGGCCCAGAACTACCAAGCCGGTGCGAGACTCGAAGACTCTTGTCGCCCACGGTCCGGCTTTCCAAATCAGGACAAGCGCGATAGCGACAATCAGGCAGTACAGAAGGCCTACCAATCGATACTTCGACTCAAATAGCAGGAGCGGCCAAAGAACAAGGACCAGCAAAACCAAGAAGATGACCGCAAATACGACGCGGGTCTTGTTCGTCGGAGCCAAGAAATCGCCGGGGAAGGCGGCAAGTGCAATCAGGAAAGGCGCCACGACGGCACTGACAGCAAATAGCGTGCCGCTCTTTGTGAGATTCGTCAGCTCTGCGGGAAGCCCAAAGTAAGTACAAGTACGCGGCGTCAAACCGCTGAGCTACGACGTAAGAGAAAGCGGTGGCTAACGCGATTGTGAGCGCATCGTATAGTTCCCACCCCTTCGAGGCCGAAGGGGTCTCGTCCGCCAGCGTCGCGTCACGCTTTCGAGACATCGGCAAAAGGTGACAGTGCGTTCGGATAGCTAGGCAACGCAAGATCGGACTCGACGGGTTCCACGTTTAGTCATCCTTCCTTTCAGCGGCTCAGTAGCGCCACGTAGTCAAGCTCGGCACCGTCAACCAGTACGTGCGTGTACGTGTCGCTCGCACCTTCGAGAGTTTCCGCTGGCCGACGAACGCGCCGATCTCGGCCCAGGAGCGCCCCTGACGGTGGAGCAGGCTGATCCTCCTGTGGCGCAGGTCATGCGGGCTGAACACACGGGATGCCGAGCGCCTTGCACGCTCTCGCTGATCGCGGTTCTTAGCCCGTCAGCGCTCGACCCCGGGGAACAGGGGCGCTTTCGGGTCGCGGTCTTCGCGCGGCCCGCAGCGTCGCCCTCGATCGCCTCGGCCAGCTCGTCCGGGCAGTTCGACCCATAACGCACGCCTCGTCTTCGTCATTGACGGCGCGTAGGCGAACCCGTCGGCGAGGCTCGTCGTAGTCGCCGACGAGCAGCGCGTCGACGGAGGCGAACTCGCGCACCCGACCAATCGAGCCAGAGCAGCGGCGAGCCGGTAGGTCGCGCGGCAGCAGGCGGTAGACCGCCTCGACGTGCTCGGCGACCGGCGGGACATGCTCCTCGCGCTCCTCGCGCGGCAGCTTGACTTGCACGCTTGGTCGCGTGCCGGGTTCGGGTTCGACGCCGGCATGGTCGAGTGTCGGCGCCGAGGTAGGTGATGCTCTTCGCGCATCGTCTCGCGCTTGTAGCCCGAGTCGTGCGAGCTCGGCGACCAGCGTCGTCGACGTCGTGCGGCGGTGAGCTCGTCGACGCGGCGCGTGCCGAGGATTGGCAGCGACGCGGTCGAGCGCCACGCGATGCAGCACGCGTGTTGCCTTCGGCTACGTCGACGCGGCTCGCCTTCCAGCGTTCGGCGGCCTCGGCGAGCGTCGGCGCTTCGCTGTCTGCTCGGCGAGCGAGCCGCAGGTCCGGGACGCGCAGCGCTGCGAGCTCGCCGTCGATCCATCTTCTTGCGAGCGAGCGCCTCGCGGCGCGTCTTGAACGAGCCGCCGTAGCGCGGCGAGAACTCGTGGCCGCCGACGCGGAACAGCACTCGGTGGCGAAGGCCGCTCTTGACCTCGCGGCGGGTGATCCACGCCGAGGCCATCAGGCGCGGTCGGGTAGGTTCAGGTTCACGGTCGTGACCTCCTTGCAGGTCTGCGATCGAGCTCGGGCGGGAGCCGTGTCAGCGGTTCTCGTCCGGGCGCCTCGCTGGCACCGGGTCGTATCGTCACTCACGCCGGCCGACTCCCGCGCGTGGGACGAACACCTATCGCCGCGATAGGTCGCGCGCTCGCGCGCCGCGTGGAAGTTCGCGACGCGGATCATCGGCTTGGAGAAGTCGTCCCACCGCTCAACCTCTCCGCAAGCGCGGAAGATCGCGTCGATATTCTTGTCCGAGTAGCCGAGCCTGGCGAGGTCTTCGCGGTAGAGCACGGCTTCCGGGTTGGCAAGGAGCTGGTCCAGCGAGGGGCGCTCGCTCACGCCTCGTCTCGCTCCTCGCCGCCTTCACCGAGCTTCTCACGCGCCGGCGCTATCGCCAGCGCACGCTCCCGCAGGCGCTCGACGGCGACGCCGGCGCCGAGCACGCGCTCGGCCTCCTCGGCGAAGACGGCGGCGTTCTCCGCATAGCCCACCCCCTGCGTCACGAGCCATGTCGTCCTCGCGCGCGCGCGCATCTGACGCGCGTATGCGCGCGCGCGTGTTCTTTGGACCTGGACCCGGCACCGTGGCCGCGCTGGCGCGGCCGTTTCGGCGGCCATTCCAGCGGCCGTTTCAGCGGCCGTTTTCAGACACTTCTGAATGGCCGCTCTAGCGCGGCCGTTCTTGCGGCCTCGGCGACCGCCGCCGGAAGGCGGTCGAGGATCTCGGGCGTCAACGCGTGCAGCTCGTAGAAAGTGCGAGCGCCGCGCCCCTGGCCTGCGCTTTTGATGGCTGAGTAGCCCTTGCTCGACGAGGTCCTTGCGCGCTCGTTCGAACGTGCGCGTGTCGTGGATCGCCGTCTCGTGCATCAGCAGTCGCCGACCCGCCATCGACCACGCACGAGCGTTGCGCGTAGGCGAAGTCGACGAGGACGGCGGCGAGGCGCGACGCACCCTTCGGCGCGCCGAGGTGGAACGCGGCCAAGCGCCAGACGTGCCCGAAGCCGTCGGAGACGGGCGGCCGGTTCACGCCGCCCCTCGGACTAAACGGCACGCTATCGGTCGCGCGGTCGGGCGGCCTGCCGAGTAGCCCTACGAGTGCGATCGTCAGCTAGTTGGAGCCATTGAATCGACGCCGCCGACAGCCGGCGCAGCGAAAAATGACGGGTAATTGTCCCGAAAATTACCCGGTAACAAAAAGCGTCCTAGAAGCCGACTGAGCCGCGAGCGCGGCTGGCAGCGAAGAGCTCGGGTTCAGCGTCTATGGAAGCAGTCGCATGCGAGGGGTCGAACCTCGTGTCGCGACGCAATCGGCCAGCGACGGCGCGCGGCGACTTCGCCGGCAGTCGAGGAACTCTCGCCACGATGGCGTCGAGCCGCTCGTTGCTCACGGTCGGATCGAGACGCTCCCGGAACGATAACGGCACGTCTCCGAGTATGAACGGCCGTCCTCGGTGATGTACATTGGGGCGTCGCAGGTAGCGACGCCCCAGTGTGCTGATCTTCGACCCGAAGGCGTACGGCGAGGGCGGCGGTCTCCTGTTCAGGCGTCCTCACGAGTGCCGGATGCGTCCGGACGCCAGACCGACGCGTACCGGGCGGCGGCGGCAATGGCTGTCTGCCGCTGCGCCGGCGACGACGACGGCGTCAAGAGCCTCGGCCTCGCTCTCCATCTCGCGAAGGCGCTCGATCCTCAACGCTCGCGCTCGCGCTCGATACGGGCGACGGCCTCGACGATCGCACGCTCGGCCTCTCCCTGCTTCGCCGACGACGACCACGGCCTGACGATGCCCTACTGTCGTGGAGCTCCTGAGCCCATCCGGCCTCGTTGCGAAGAGCCGCCGGCGGCGGCGAAGGTCTCGCCGCATCCGCACGTAGAGCGTCGAGAGCCCTGCTGCTTCGAGCTCCGACGGCGCGCTGTTCGGCCTCGTCGGCGACTCGGCCGGCGTGTGGTGCGGCGGACGGTGAGCACGCTGCCGCGCACTTGTCGGGTATCAGCTCGCTGATCGCCTGCAGCTCGCGCTCGGCCTCGTGGAGCTTGCCTCGGATCGCATCGGCCTTCGCCTTCGGTATCGGCTGGCCCTGCTCGATCGCCTTCCGCGCGGCTTCGGCGTCGGCCTGCTCGACATCGGCGAGCTTCGCGCGGGTCGCGATCACGAGCGCGCCCGACTCACCGAAGCGATGGGCGAGCCGCTCGTGCGCGGCGGCGGCCTCGCCGGCGGCCTCGGAGACGAGCGGCGGCACGGGCCGGGTGAGGCTTCGCAGGTCGCTCTCGGCGATGCGGCCGGCGAGCTCGAAGCGCGGCAGAGGCTTCGTCATTCGATCGCCTGCCATCCGCCACGCGCCCGGCCGGCAATGAGGAAGTCGCGGAGCCAATCGTCGGCCGTCGGCTGCGATCTCGGGAATTCGCTGCGGCCCCCCTGGCGCACGAGGCCCGGCGCCGGCTTCGGCTCGGCCTCCTCGCGCTCCCTCGTCTCGCCGACGACGATGTGGCGACGGCCTCGGCCTCGCGCCCATGCGGTCATCGAACTCATGGCCGTCAGGGTACCGCCACCAATTGACTCATTCGTGTCATTGGCGATCCCGGAGCCCGGATCTACCGTGGTGACAGTCCGGCCGGAGGTCAGAGCCGGAGAAGGTCCCCCGCCACAGAAGGAGAGGCTGATGTTCATTTCCCGGGTTCTTCGTGCCCATAATCGTTTCACTCGGGCTCGCGGCCGTATTCATCGACGACACGTTCTACGACCACGGCTCCCAGGGGCAGCATTTCACCCCGGCGGTAGGGGTGCTCGCCGTCGTCCTACTCGCCGCCTTCCTCGCGGTGCGGCACTTCCTTCTGCCGATCCCGCGCGGCGGGTTCTTCTGGCAGATGTTCTCCCTGTTCGCCGCGATCATGGCAGGCGACCTCGTGCGCTACTCCATGCCGAGCGTCGTCACCGGCCTCGTGGTCCTCACGACCCTGGTCGGGCTGCACACCGTCCGCCTGTTCTTCGAGGTGCGGTGGGCGTCGCGCCGCGCCCGGAAGGCCGAGCAGGAGTTCGCCCTCATGGCAGGTGTCGAATGATGAGGAAGGCGCGCTCCTCGTGACCTTTGCACTGGAAGTTGCTGGCGGTCTCGCTCGGCCTGCCAGCGGCTGCGCTCGCGGCGGCCATTGTGCCTGCGGCTGTCGCCTAGGCGCAGCCGACCCGGCGAGCTGGTCATTCCGCTGGTTCTCGCGGTCGCCGCCTGGCTTATGTGGCCGCGCAGGAAGGAGGCGCGGTGAATACCGCCGCAGGGATCGTTGGGCTGCTGTACGTCAGTTTGGGTCGTTCTACAACCCGGCGCCGACCACCTTCGAGCCGATCCAACCCGCCCGTGGTGGTCACGCGGGGAGACGTCGAAGGCTGACGCTCGCCTCGGTTACAAGTTCTTCGCCATCGTGTTCGGGTTCCCGGTCGTGTTCATGGTCACGCACGGCGCGCTCAACCTGGTCTTCTGATGAGCCGGGTGGACATACAGCCGGCACCAGCTCGGCCTTGACGCGGAACGCACCGGCCGAGGTGCACCGACGACGAGGCCGAGCTCGTCCTCCGTCTGAGCGGGCAGGTGAGCGTTCGACGCCGCCTCGATTAGCTCGGCGAGGTGCCGCTCGAAGGCCCCGACGCCGGCCGCCGCGTCTAGCTCCGTGACGACCTCGGCAAGATCCCTGCCGAACGACTCGAAGTCGATGGGCCGCACGTCGGCCGGCCAGGCGAGGCCGCCGTTCACGCGACGACCTCGGCGACCTTCCCGCCGGCCTTCCGCCGCTTCGGGTTGAGCTTGAACTCGCCGCGACCCGTCTTGCGTGACGAGCCCATCGGCCTTCTTGTTCTCTGAGTAGAGCACCGAGTAGATGACCTGTCCGGGCGTCTTGCCCTTGAGCGACGACAGCGGAACCGCCTCGTCGATGATCTGCGCGCACCTTCATCGGCGAACGCTTGCCCTTCATGACGGCCTCGATCGCCTGCTTGGTCCGTGAGGCCCTTCGTGTTGTTCTTGGCGGCCATGCCGCATCCTCCCGTTAGTGGACTTCATGAGCGTGTGGAGCGTCACTCTGCGCGTCGGGCGGGACAACACGAAACGGGCAGGCTGAATCGAAGCTGAATAACTGACCACGAGCCTCGGTCCCGGCCGGCCAGCCATTACTTGCCGCCGTAGGCGGCCTTGATTTTCCGCCAGTTTTTTTCGCGACGAGTGATCCCGACGGGGTTACGCGCTCTCCGCGTTGAGGGGTCTCTCCCTCAACCGTCCCCGCAGCCTGATACGCTGGCCGTAGCTGCCGCCATTCGGAGCGGCGGGACGAAGCCGAGACGTAGAAAGCGAACCAAGAGTTCGCGCCCCTACGTCGGAGCGGAGGAGGTACAGAATGGTTATTGAAGCAACGGCTGAGCCGACCGGGCTCGCCACCACAACTCCCCACGGGACTTCCGCCCAGAAAAGGGGCAACTCGAGTTCATCCCGGCGCGGGAGCTCTTCGTCATCCACGCGATCCAGCGCAAGCCCACTGCCCACCGCGCGTGCGTAAGCTGTCCACCGCCTGGAATGACGAGATGGTCGATCTGCTGCACGTCGCCCGCATCGCCGACGGCGAGTACAAGGGCAGGTTGCACATCACTGACGGGGGCACGAGGTGGGGGGCGAAGATGGAGAGCGGCGACGAGGACTACCCGTTCGTGTGCTGGGTGCGCGAAATGTCGTTTGTCGAGGCAGCACAGCGCTTCCTCTGGCTGAACGGCGAGAGCATGCGCCCGAACGCCTTCTCCCGCTTCGCGGTCGGAGTGCGCACCTAGCAGGCCGGAAGCCCTGGCCGTCGGAGCGGGCGCTCAACGCACTCCATCTCGTCGGGAGTCCAGGCAGCTCGACGTACGGCGACGATAACGAGCCGGGCGAGTTCGCCGCCTTCGCCGCTGCCGAGCGGATCGTGAAGAAAGAGTACGAGACAACGGATGACTTCGGACGGGGCTTCGGAGCTCCTCCGTTGGTCGATCGACATCGGTCGCCGCGCCTATCCGCAACATGGCGACAAGGCAACGGCGGTCGGCCACGACGCCGACCTGGTGTCGTCGCTGGCGGCGCATCGCCACGCTCAACCCGGGCCTACGCGGCGACGCCCAGAAGGAGACGAACCTCATCAGCGGCGTCACCACCTGGCACTACCGCGAGCGAGACGAAGACGAGGCTCTTCGAGCCCGGGCAGCGGATGAAGCCGGAGCAGTGGCGCGTAGCGACGTTCGCCGCGACCAAGAACGCCGGCGGCTCGGGTTCGCGCGGCACGCAGATGGCCCGCCAGATCGTGCTCAATCACAACCAGAAGATGACCCCGCAACTGAAAGCGCCGCCGGCGCCGAAGCGGTAGTCTACCGCTCATATTCCTACCCATCTCGGGAGGGCCGGAGCGATCCGGCCCTCCCGGCTTTACGTCCGTTGGAACGTGAAGATGATTTCGTGCTTCATTCGGGTCGCGAGCGTCCCTGTCGAGGCTGTCGGCGGCGGGAGATAGCGGTGCTTGGTCGGCAGCAGCCCGCTCGTCGTGATCCACGACCTTGAAACCGTTCTTCCTCGCCGCGCCGGCGCAGATCTCCGCATTCGAGATCGGGACGCCCTTGAGCTGCGAGTCGGCAACGACCAGCACGAGATGCCCTCCGCGCTTCGTCACGCGGGCGAGCGACCGCGCGAGTCTGTCCATGTCGTCGTGCGAAGTGCAGCACCATGCCCTGATGAGCCGGGGGCAGGTCGGCCATGCGAGGGACAGCCGTATCGGCGATCTTCGTGACCTCGGGCGTCACGCCGTCGATCCCCCGCTCGACTCCAACGGACGCGGCGCGGATTTCCCGGATGCGCGCCAGTCGTCCAGCCCATCCACACGAGGCTCATCTTGTGGCCCCGCAGGTAGTCAATCGCGTTCAGGTACGGAGGCGAGGTGAGACACAACGCCACCGAACCGGCAGGTACGAAGCTCGAGACTGCGCGCGTCGGTGCGTCTGATGCTCGGGCGACGGTGCTTGCCAGCTGTCTCGATCAGCGCCTCGACCTTCTTCGCAGACCTTGACGAATTCATCGAACACGTCGAAGTCGTTCTCATCCGCGACTCGGTGCGGCCTGTTGTGAGACGTGTCGCGGGCGAGCGAGGCTCCCATCTCCTTCGTGACGATCATGCGGCTAAGCGCCACGCGCAGTGGGTCGTCCGTGCGCGGCCGGTTGATCAGCACGCGCGCGATCCTCGACAAGTCTTCCGCCTGCTCGGGCGCGAACCAGTAGCCGACGAACTCGCGCGTCTCCATCATCCCTCTTAATCCACGCGGGAAGCTTTGTCCAGAGACGGCTCGCCTTCTCAAGCAAGCGCTTCGGCTCGCTCGCCGAGGTTCTTCGCCCATGCGCTGTGGCACGCAGTACGGGTCATGATGACGGCGAGCGGGTCGAGGTCAGCGCCGATCCCCACACGGCCGGCCTCGGCCGCGAGCCGCACAACCGTTCCCGATCCGCACATGGGGTCCAGGACGGTCGCGCCGCGCCTGGTTAGCAGCTCGATCTTGCTCCAGCGCGATCTCCGGCGCCATGCGCGCCGGGAAAGGGTGGACGTGCTTGCGCTGGGTTGCCACGCTCACCGCTGAACCTCCGGGCGGGCGAGCATGATCCGAAGCCTACGGGACCGGTCGGCTGGCCGAACACGCGTTCGCACAGGGTTCGTATTTTGCGACGCTGGCCCGGATGTCCCCTTCCGGCCACTAGTGCCGGGCTGGCGCGCGGCATCGGTTCCGGGTATGCCGTGGGGTATGCCCGTCTCGCCTCCCGGCGGCCTTCGCGGCCTTCGCGCTTCGCACCGCTATGCGTAATCGGCTCAACGATGCGGTACGGAATGGGCCCGCCTGGACTCGAACCAGGGACCGACGGATTATGAGTTGGAGGCCGCGGTCTCGGCCGGTCTCGGCCCATCTGGGACTTCGCTGCTAATCAGCGGAATTCTGCCCGCGACCAACCAATTCGTCTCGGCGCACCTCGGCCGGTCTCGTTGCCACCGTGTTGCCACCCCGCAGCTCGAGCTCATCGATCTCCGGTCGCGCTGACGGAGCCAGTTAGCGCTGCAGCATCCAGAGCACGATGCGGCCTTTGAGGTAGGTTCGGCGCCCGTGCACGAGCGCAACGGTCGGAGAGCCATCCGGTGCGGGCTCCGTCCGACATGCGCGCCCTTTTTCAAGCGTTGACAAAGGCGCGCGAGCGGCGCGCACTCTTCGTGCGCGCCGCTCGCACCCGCCGATCAGCGCAGCGACTTGAACGCGGCTCGCAACTCTGCGGCGAAGAGCTCCGGCTCCTCCCAGGCCGCGAAGTGGCCGCCCTTGTCGACCTCGTTGAAGTAGATGACGTTCGGATAGCTCGCCTCGACCCAGCTGCGTGGAGTCCGCCAGATCTCGCCGGGGAACGTCGTGAAGCCGACGGGATCGACGGCGGCGGCAGAGGCTGGCGGCCCGCGGCCGGGGCGTCCGGCCCGTAGGCCTCCCAGTACGACCGGGCCGCGGAGGCGCCGGTGCCGGTCAGCCAGTACAGCGTGATGTTGTCGAGGACATTGTCCCGCGTGAGGTTGCCCGAGGGCTGCCCGTCGACGAAGGCGCGGGCGATCTTGTAGTAGGCGTCGGTGTCGTGGTCGATCATCCAGGCGGCCAAGGCTACGGGGGAGTCGAGCAGTGCGTAGCCGATCGTCTGCGGGCGGGTGGCCATCTCGATGAAGTAGCCGTTTCCGGACTGCTGGAAGGTGGCGATCTGCGCGGCCGCGGCGCGTTCCTCGTCGGTGTCCGTCGGCATGGTGCCGCTCAGCGCCGGCACGAGCAGGTTCGTGTGGATGCCGATCAGCCCCTGGGGGCCTGGCGACCCATCGTGTCGGTGACGCCGGCGCCCACGTCGCCGCCCTGGGCCACGTAGCCGGTGTAGCCGAGGCGGCGCATGAGCTCGGCCCAGGCCCGGGCGGTCCGGTCCAGGTCCCAGCCGAGCTCGGCCGGCTCGCCCGAGAAGCCGTACCCGGGCAGTGAGGGCAGCACGAGGTGGAAGGCATCCTCGGCGCCGCCGCCGTGCGCGGTCGGGTCGGTCAGCGGGCCGACGGAGTCGAGCAGCTCCATGACGGAGCCGGGCCAGCCGTGAGTCATGATCAGCGGCAGCGCGTTCTCGTGCGCCGACTTGACGTGGATGAAGTGGACGTCCACGCCGTCGATCTCGGTCGTGAACTGCGGCAACGCGTTGAGCTTGGCCTCGGCCTTGCGCCAGTCGTACTAGTTCTCCCAGTAGCGCGCGAGCTCCTGCAACGTCGTCAGCTGCACGCCTTGCGAGCGATCGGCGACGAGCTCCTTGTTGGGCCAACGCGTCGCGGCGATGCGGCGACGCAGCTCGGCGAGCTCCTCTTCGGGGATGTCGACGTGGAAGGGACGGATGTCGGTGGTGGTCTGGACGGTGGTGCTCATTACGACCTCCGTCGTTGATGGCGGTGCTCGACTTTGTTCCGGTCGTGGCCTCGCCCAGTCTACGGTGGGTACGCCGCCGTGCGGGCAGCCTCTCAGGAGAAGAAGTCGATGAGCAGTTGGTTGACGCGTTCCGCCTCGTCGTGGTGCACCCAGTGCGACGCGTCGGCGCAGGCGCTCCACGCGGTCGAGGTTGGGTACGTCCTCGTGGTCGGGCTCGGCGAGGTCGGAGCCGAGGTAGGCGTCGCGCTCCCCCCAGATGACCAGTGTCGGCGCCGAGATCGGGCGAAGCTTTGCCGCGGCTTCCTTCTGGGACTGCCGGACCGAGGCGCGGTAGTAGTTGATCATTCCGGCCGCCGCCCCCGGCTGCGACCACGCCTCGACGTAGCGTTCGATTTCCTGCGGCGTGTAAGGCGGGTTCGCGTCCTCGCAGGAAGTGCCGGAAGAAGTGCCAGTCTCTGCGCGTGCACCACCTCCTCGGGCAGTCCCGGCACCGCGAAGAAGAAGAAGATACCAGGACTTCCGGAGCTGGTTCGGGTGGTGCAGTCCCTGCTGAGAGCCGCCGCGGATGCGCCGCGTTGAGGATGGCGAGACGGTCGACCACCTCCGGGTGATTCATCGCCGTCGTCCAGGCGATGATCCCGCCCCAGTCGTGACCGACCAACAGCGCGGATTCGGCGCCGAGTTCGCCGATGAGACCGCGGATGTCGGCGGCGAGCAGGTCGACGCGCATAGGCCTCGAAGCCCTCCGGCTTCGATGACAGGTTGTAGCCACGCGTGTCGGGCGCGACGACCCGAAAACCCGCCGCTGCGAGCGGCGCGATCTGGAGCCGCCAACCGAACCAGAACTCCGGGAAGCCGTGCAGCAGAACGACCAGCGGCCCCTCGCCGGCCTCGACGTAGTGCAATCTCACGATCGCCGACGTCGGCGTAGCCCTCCCGAAGCTCGATCCCGTCGTGAGGAAGCAGGCTCGTGGTGGTCATGAGGACCTCCTTGGGTAGGGAACTTGGCACGAGACTACGCCCGTCGGTCTCGATACGCAACAGTGTCACCGCACCGACACAAACGCCCCAGGGCAGCAGCTCATTGCTGAACTGTTGCTCAAGACTGGGCTCAACCCGTCGACCTGATCCGCGACGCGATCCAGCGCTGGCAACGTGTAGCCTGCTCCGAGCGGACAGGCTCAATAGCACGGAGTTTGCTGATGGGCCCGCCTGGACTCGAACCAGGGACCGACGGATTATGAGTCCGCTGCTCTAACCAGCTGAGCTACGGGCCCGACGCCTGCAGAGTAACCACGCAAGCCGTGAGCCGTTAACCTCTCGGGCGTGAAGGTGTTCCAGAGCGAGACGGAGATGCGGACGGCGGGAGGACTGCGCGTCCACGACATCACGGACGACGTCGCGGGGACGGTTCGCGAGAGCGGCGTGCGAGACGGCATCGCGTGCGTCTATTCGCCGCACACGACGTGCTGCATCCGCATCACGGAGCCGCAGAACGGCTTCCTGGACAGCTTCGTCGACCTGCTGCGGCAGCTCGTGCCGCGCGACCATTACTACGCGCACGACGACTGGGACAAGCGCACCGAGAACATCTGCCCCGAGGACGTCGACTTCGCGAACGGCCATTCCCACTGCATGGCCATGCTGCTCGGAACCGCCGGCGAGTCGATTCCGATTCGCGACGGAGAGTTGCTGCTCGGCGAGTGGCAGCGCGTGCTGTTCCTCGAGCTCGACCGCGAGCGCGACCGCCGCTGGCTCGTCCAGATCGTCGGCTCTTAGCGACCCGTCAGAACAGGTTGCAATAGCGGGCGGTGTTCGGCCACGGGTAGAAGCCCCGGCCGGACGCGTGTGCTCGCTCCGCGACCCACATCTGCTCCAGGGGCGACCAGTTGTCGGCCGTGCCCTTTCTCTCGAGCAACTCGCCGCCGTAGGCGCGCTGGAACGAGAGATCCATCTGCAGCCCGCCGTAGTACGGCGCGTCGGGGTCGACCCAGCTGCCCTCGTAGCGGTGGATGCACATCCACTCGTCGTAGTGGGGTGGCCGCGTCGCCTTCCGCCAAGCACGCTTGGCACGGCTCTCCCAGACGCGGAGCACCCAGCGGCGGTACGGGCGGCTCGTCGACTGCTCGTGAAACCCGGAGTAAGGCGTCCGCTCGGCCTGCATCACGTCCTGCCAGCGCCAGGTGGCGTTGCGCTGGTTGATGATCTGCTGAGTCACTTGGCGGTCAGCCTTCGTCAGGACGCGAGGCGCCGACGCTTCCTGGTTGTCGGTCGTAGGGCCAGGCGCTTTCGCCCCGGTTGCCCCCGCCGTACTTCCCATGATCGCCGTACCAAGCGCCGCTGCAAACCCAACCGAAACTATGGGCCACAGCATGCGAGATCGTTTCGACCGCAAGCTGTTCTCCTTGACTACTGAGCGCGAAGACCAAACATGTGCCGCCCAACAAGCTGTGCACGGGGCCGTCGCTGGTTGTTACGTACTTGGAGGTGGACCGTAGCAGGGTTATCGGACGCGTGCCAGGGAACCTGAGTAAAAACCCAGCAAAAAAGGAGTTTTGTCTCTGTTGACCACCTGTTGACGTACTGCGAAGACCTGTTACAAAGTCCGCTCTGAGAGGGCGATTTGAACCTTCGCCGGCGCGGCACAGGAAACGACGTGACATAAAGTGCCGCCGTGGTCCGGATCGGCTACCGCTCGCTGCCCCAGCACGGCGATTGGCGCGACATGCGGGCCGCGTGGCTCGAGGCCGAGCGGCTCGGTGTCGAGTCGCTGTGGACGTGGGACCACTTCTTCCCGCTGAGCGGCGACGCGGACGGCAAGCACTTCGAATGCTGGGCGGTGCTGGCCGCGCTCGCGGAGGCGACGGAGCGTGCGGAGATCGGCGCTCTCGTCACGTGCAACTCGTACCGCAACCCGAACCTGCTCGCCGACATGGCACGCACGGTCGACCACATCTGCGACGGCCGGCTCATCTTCGGCATCGGCTCGGGCTGGTTCGAGCGCGATTACGAAGAGTACGGATACGAGTTCGGCACGGTCGGCAGCCGGTTACGCGATCTCGATCGCGACCTGCCCATCATCAAGGAGCGCTGGCAGAAGCTGAACCCGCCGCCGGTTCGGCGCATCCCGATCTGCATCGGCGGCCGCGGCAAGAAGGTGACGCTGCGTATCACCGCCGAGCACGCGGCCATCTGGCACGGCTTCGGCGACGTCGAGACGATGCGGGAGCTGAGCGGCGTGCTCGACGACTGGTGCGAGAAGGTAGGCCGTGACCCGGCCGAGATCGAGCGCAGCACGTCGATCCGGCAGGAAAACGTCGACGACATCGACGGGCTGGTCGAGGTCGGCATCACGCACCTCATCGTCTCGGCCGACGGGCCGGACTACGACCTGGGACTGCTGAACGACGTGCTCGCCTGGCGCGCGAAGCGCTAGCCGCTACGACGGCGGGCAGGCCGGCAGCACCGCGTCCCGCGTCATCTCTCGCCCGTCCTTGAAGACGACGTGTGCGCGGATGTTCGCGGCGGTGGTCCCGAGCGGCCGGACGGCCTCCCAGGGAGCGGCGGCCAGCTCGACGATCTCCCCGGGCAGAAGCAATCGGGCCTGGGCGACCGAGCCCGGATCCACGGCCTCGAGGGCGATCTTCGCCGTCGCCGACGGGCACGTACCCTCGACCTCGACCGACAGAGCCAGCTCCGGGCCGCGACGGCAGTCGGCGCCGACGCAGCTCTCCAGGGCAGCAAGGCGCCCGCGCATGTCCGCGCGCACTGCTGCCGAGGCCGAGTCGCTGTGGAGGTTCACGAGCTCGTCGGGGTCGACCAGCAGGTCGTAGAGCTCCTCCCCGCCCGTCAGGTAGTGCACGTAGAGCCAGCGCGGAGTGCGAAGAGCCGTCCACTTCGTCTGGCCATCCTCGGTCAGCGGCCCCTCGTGGAGCAGGTCGCGTCCCCAGAAGATGCCCGGGTCGGCAAATAGCGGCCACAGCGAGCGTCCGTCCATAGGCAGGCCCGGTCGGGCCTGCGCGGCCGCGACGATCGTGGGCGCGACATCGATGTTGGCAACCGGCTGCCGCAGCCGCAACCCGGCCGGGATGCCAGGGCCGCGCATGACGAGCGGCACCCGCACCGAAGGCTCGTACACCCTCTGCTTGCCGACCGGAATCCGGTGCTCCCCCTGCATGAAGCCGTTGTCCGACGTAAAGACGATGAGCGTGCGCGACAGCTCGCCCTTCTTCTTGAGCGCCGCGACGATCCGGCCGACGGCCTCGTCCACCGCCAGGAGCGACTCGAGGCTAAGCCGGTAGCGCTCGGTGATCGCGGCCACCTGCTGCTTGTTGAGCAGAGCGCGGTTGCGGATCGAGCCGGGCTTGTCCGACACGTCGGCCTCGTTGAACGAAGGCGGCGTGGGCAGCGGCAATGTGGCGAAGCGGCCGAGATGCCTCGGCGCCGGCAGCGTCGTCAGCGCCGGGCGGCCTGGGGTCGGCGGGCCGCCCACGTGAGGAGCGAGGAAGGTGAGCCAGAGGAAGAATGGACGCTTCTCTGCCGATCTGCGGCGCACGATCTCCACCGCCTTGTCGGCGTAGACGTCCGTCTGGTACGACGCTGGGTCCTTCCCGTACTTCACGAGCTTCCCGTTCTCGTTCAGCACGTAGCCGTAGAACTGGTACGCCGAGTTGTTGACGGCGCCGTGCCACTCCGTCCAGCCGAGCGGGATCTCATGCTTGTCGTGGTCGCCGTACCCGTTGAGGTACTTGCCGACGAGGATCGTCTCGTAACCGGCGCGCTTGAGCCACACGGGGAGCGTGTTCTCGCTGTTCAGCGCGTAGTAGCCGCCGTAGGGCGGCTTGTTCGAGAGCACGCCGTGGTTGTGCGCGTACTGGCCGGTGAGGAAGGTCGCGCGCGACGGGCAGCAAAGCGAGAAGGATACGAAGCTGTTGTCGAACGACGTTCCCTGGTCGACCAGCAGCCGCCTGACGTTCTTCATGACGCGCATCGACTCGACGGTCTGGTCGTCGGTCATGATCACGATGATGTTCGGACGCTGCGGCGGGGCGGACACGGCCGTCGGCGCGCCGACGGCGCCGGCGGACAGCGCTCCAACGGCCAGCAGTACGGCGGCTATAGACAGAAGTGGCTTACGCATTGCAGGAAGGCAGGGTACGGTCCCGGGTCACTTCGCGTCCATCGACAAGCACTGCGTGGGCCCTGAGCAGGGCAGGTCTCCGTGTCAGTGGCACGGTCGCACGGTACGGCTTCGACGCGTCCGAGGAGACTTCCTTTCCGCCCGTGAGGAAGTGGACGCGTGCGATACGCCCGGCATCCGGACCGCGTAGTTCCACATCCACCCGACACGCGCCGCGCCGACGCTGCGCGAGCAGCAGCGCTGCGCCCTGCCGGCAGTCGGCGCCGGCGCAGCGCCGAAGCGCAGCGAGCCGTCGCGCAAGGTCACGGCGGGTCGCGGTGGTCGACGACGCATCGTGAATGCTCCTCAGCTCGTCCGGATCCTTCGACAGGTCGTAGAGCTCAGTCTCTCCGTCTAGGTACTCGGAATACGCCCAGCGGGGCGTGTGCAGCGCCGTGACGGCGAGTGCGTCCGGATGGGGACCTGGCCCCTCCAGCAGGATGTCCCGCCCCCAGAAGACGCCTGCATCCCGCAGGATCGGCCAGACCGAGCGGCCGTCCATCAGCCGACCTGGCTGGACGCGCGCTGACTCGACGATCGTCGGCGCCAGATCGATGTTCGCGACGAGCTGACGCAGACGCACGCCTGCCGGGATGCCCGGCCCCCGCATCACGAGCGGCACGCGGCTCGACGGCCCGTACAGATAGACCTTGCCGTCGGGAATGCGATGCTCCCCATGGAAGAAGCCGTTGTCGGAGGTAAAGACGATGAGCGTCTCGGCAAGCACGCCGCTACGAGCCAGCTCTCCGACGATGGCCGAGACCGCATCGTCGACCGCGAGCAGCGACTCGAGCCGCAGCCGGTACTGCTCCGTGACATCGTCGATCGTCGGCCCATCGAGTAAGGGCAGCCGCTTCACGTACGACGGCTTGTCGGAAATGTCGGCCTCGTTGAAAGACGGCGGCTTCGGAAGGGGCACCGACGAGAACCGGCCGAGGTGCCGCGGCGCAGGCAGAGCCGCCTCGCCCCGCCGTCCTGTCCCCCACTCCGTCGCATGAGGCGCCAGGAAGCCCACTGACAGGAAAAACGGCTCGCCGGAAGGCGCAAGACGCCGCACGATGTCGACCGCCTTCTGTGCGTAGACGTCGGTTTGATAGGCGTCGGGACTCTTTCCGTAGGTGATGAGTCGGCCGTTCTCGTTCAGCGTGTAGTCGTAGAAGCTGAAGGCCGAGTTCGCGACTGCTGCGTACCACTCGCTCCAGCCCGGCGGGATCTCGGTCGGGTCCCTGCTGCCGTAGCCGTTCAGATAGCGCCCGATGTGCGCCGTGACGTAACCCGACCGCCGGAGCCACACGGGCAACGTGTTCGAGTTGTCCAGCGCGTAATAGCCCCCTTCCGGCGGATGGTTCGAGAGGACACCGTGGTTGTGGGCGTACTGACCCGTCAAGAACGTCGCGCGGCTCGGACAGCAGAGCGGAAACGACGCGTAGCTCGAGTCGAACGAGGCTCCGCGGTCGACGAGCAGCCGCTTGACGTTGGGCATGACTCGCATCGACTCGACGGTCTGATCGTCAGTCATGAGCACGACGATGTTCGGCCGCTTGGACGAGCTCGTCGCTGCATGGGGCGCTCCCACAGCACCGGCGGACACCGCTCCCACGGCCAGCAACAGGCAGGCAACGGCCACGCGATGCCGGTTCACGTGGTTGGCCATCGGCGCACGAGTCTACTGCGGCGAGACACGCGTCACGCGGCCATGATTGCTACGTGGGAGACGTCGTTGTCGTAGAGAGTGGCGCCGAGCTTCGCGTGACGGGCACCGGGCCCGACGCGGTCGTGTGCGTGAACGGCGGCGGTCGCGCGGAAGTCGCGGGCACATGGAGCTCGACGGTGGAGTGGCTCGTCGAGCGGTTGGCGCCGAGGTTCTCCGAGCTCCGCTTCGGCGAGGTCCGCTACCGCGTGAAGTCGTGGCGGCGGCTCGACCTCTGCGAGGAGGATGGGCTTGCCGCGATCGCGGCGCTCCGCCCGCGGCGAACGCTCATGCTCGGCTTCTCCATGGGCGGCACGGTGTCCGTGCGGCTCGCAGTGCAGCCGTCGGTGGCCGCCGTGGTCGGGCTGGCGCCATGGCTGCCAGAGCGGCTTGATCTCTCCACGCTCGACGGCAAGCGGCTCGCCATCGTCCACGGCAGCCTCGACAGCCCGCTGCCCGGCATCCCCGGGGTGACGGCGAAGAGCTCGCGGCATGCGTACGAGCGCGCCGTCGCGCGGGGCATCGACGCCTCGTACACGATCATCCACGGCGGGCTCCACGGCGCGGCCGTGCGCGCTCCGTGGGGCCGGCCGGTCGCCCTCCCGCGAGCGAGCGCCTGGCTGGCGGCGATCGCAGGCGAGCTCGCGCGCTTCGAGCGTCTCCCAGACTGATGGATTCCGATCGCCCCGTCTACACGGCCCTCGAGAAGACCCTGCGACCGCTCTTCATGGCCGTCTACCGCATCCGGATCACCGGCCGCGAGCACGTTCCGAAGACGGGACCGTGTGTACTCGCAGCGAACCACGTCTCCGTGATGGACGGCTTCTTTCTCGCCATCGCGGTGACGAGGCAGGTGCGGTTCATGGCGAAAGCTGAGCTGTACCGAGTGCCGGTCGTCAAGCAGATCCTCCACGCCGCGGGGGCGTTCCCGGTCCAGCGCGGCGCCGACGCCGGCCGGGCTGTCGCGGCGGGAGTGGCCCTGCTCGAGCGGGGCGCGTGCATCGGTCTCTTCCCCGAAGGCACGTCGCTGCCCGACCAGAAGCGCGGATACAGGCGTGGAGCGGCGCGCCTCGCCCTCGCATCGGGCGCCCCGCTGATCCCGGTCGCGCTGATCGGCACGCATCTGGTGCTCGAGCCGCGAACGCATCGCATCTCGCTACCTCGCGTGCGGATCGTGATCGGCGAGCCGATCCGCGTGGGGCGGCAAGAGCCGACGGAGCAAGCAGCAACGGAGCTCACGGCTCGGCTCCAGAAGGCGATCGAGGCTCTCCAAAGCGCTTCTTAGCGTCCTCTTAGCCGCGCCTGCGATCCTTTCCGTATGCCCACGCGCCTGCTCGTGGTGGATGACGACCGCGCCGTGCGCGAGTCACTTCGCCGCGCGCTGACGCTCGAGGGCTACGAGGTAGAGCTGGCCGAGGACGGCGCCGACGGGCTCGCGCGCATGACAGGAGTGATCCCCGACGCGGTCGTGCTCGACGTTGCCATGCCGGTCGTCGACGGTATCGAGATGTGCCGGCGCCTCCGGCATGACGGCTCGACCGTGCCCGTCCTCATGCTCACCGCCCGCGAGTCGGTGACCGACCGCGTGGCCGGCCTGGACGCCGGCGCTGACGACTATCTCGTCAAGCCCTTTGCCCTCGAGGAGCTGTTCGCGCGGCTGCGCGCGCTGCTGCGCCGCAGTGATGGAGCCGCCCCCGGAGACGTGCTCGAGTTCGCCGATCTCACGCTCGACACGGGGACGCGGGGCGTGCGGCGAGGCGACCGCGACATGGAGCTGACCCGCACGGAGTTCAGCCTGCTCGAGCTCTTCCTCCGCAATCCACGGCAGGTGCTCACGCGCTCCGTGATCTTCGAGCGCGTCTGGGGCTACGACTTCGGTCCCACCTCGAACTCGCTCGAGGTGTACGTCGGCTACCTGCGGCGGAAGACAGAGGCAGGCGGTGAGCCGCGCCTGATCCATACGGTGCGCGGCGTCGGCTACGCGCTGCGCGAGCAATGACGCTGCGCGCTCGACTGACGCTCTCGGCCGCCCTCGCGGTGGCCGCCGCGGTCGTGCTCGCATCCATCGCCGTCTACTTCGTCGTGCGCAGCGAGCTGCGCGGCGAAGTCGACGCGTCTCTGCGCGCACGAGCGGCGGCGGTCGAGCGTGGGCCCTTTGGCGAGGGCTTCCCGCACGTGAAGGATCCCCTGCTCGGCGAGGCGGGGGGGTATTTCCAGATCGTCGCCGCGGACGGCAGGACGTTCCGCGGGCCCGGCGCGACACTCGCGCTCCCGGTGGACGAGCGCACGATCCGCGATCGCGGCCGGAGCAGAGGACGCCTTTCTCAGCGACGCGAGCGTCTCGGGCACGCACGTGCGCATCGCCGCCGTCCCCTACGCACAGGGGCTCGCGCTCCAGATCGCACGCCCGCTGACCGAGGTGGACGATGTGCTCGACCGGCTGCGCTGGATCTTGCTCGCGGTAGCCGTCGGCGGCAGCGGTCTGGCAGCCTTGCTCGGCCTCGGCGTCGCGCACTCCGCGCTTGTGCCTACCCGCAGGCTGACGGAGGCCGCCGAGGACATCACCGCGACGCACGATCTTCGCCGCAGGGTGGACACGGACCGCAAGGACGAGCTGGGACGTCTCGCGGTCGCGTTCAACACGATGCTGGCGGCACTCGAAGAGTCTGTGGAAGCCCAGCGCCGCCTCATCTCTGATGCGTCGCACGAGCTACGCACCCCGCTGACGAGCCTGCGCACGAACGTCGAGATACTGGGTAGGGCCGAGGCGCTGCCGGACGACGAGCGGCGGCGGCTGCTCGACGACGTGGATGCCGAGCTGGACGAGCTCTCGCGACTGATCGCCGACGTCGTCGACCTTGCGCGCGACGGCGAGCCGGAATGGTTCGAAGAAGACCTCCGGCTCGACCAGCTCGTAGCGGACGCCGTCGACCGTGCGCGCCGCCGGGCGACGGAGATCACCTTCGAGACGACGCTCGACGAGAGCGTCGTCCACGGCTCGCGCGAGCGCCTGCACCGCGCCGTCTCCAACCTGCTCGACAACGCCGTCAAGTGGAGCCCCGACGACGGAACGGTCGAAGTGCGCGTGGCGGATGCCGCCGTCTCGATCCGTGACCATGGGCCGGGCATCGCCGAAGAAGACCTGCCGAAGGTCTTCGACCGCTTTTACCGT
This sequence comes from uncultured Actinomycetes bacterium, assembly GCA_963711315.1. Taxonomy (GTDB): domain Bacteria; phylum Actinomycetota; class Thermoleophilia; order Gaiellales; family Gaiellaceae; genus PALSA-612. The sequence continues at coordinate 372,662 of CAVQDQ010000002.1, read as the reverse complement.
GCCCCCGAGGCACGTGGCCAGCCAGGCTCGGGCCTCGGCCTCGCGATCGTGCGTCAGGTGGCCGAGGCACACGGAGGCAGCGTCAGCGCCGCACGGGCGGACGGAGGCGGCACGATCGTGCGTCTCCAGCTCATCGAGAGCTCTTAGCCAGCGTTCAGGAGCCTCTTAGGGTTGCCTGGTTCGATGGGCAGCGTGAACGACGAAAGGAGCCCTATGAGCACCAACCGATTCGCGACCAAGCCCACTCTCGTCGTGGGTGCGGTCTTGCTGGCCGTCTGCGTTGGCGCCGGCGCTGCCATCGCGGCCACGAAAGATGTCTTCGATCCCAAGGTGGAGCAAAAGGCCTTTCAGGAGGCCGTCGCCGAGAAGCTCGGAGTGACGACGACGGAGCTCCAGAACGCGTACAAGGCCGCTGCGCTCGAGCGCCTCGACGCCGCCGTCGCCGCAGGCCGCATCACCGAAACGGAAGCCGCCGAGATCCGAACGCGGATCCAGTCCGGCGACTTCCTCGGCCCGCTCGGCTTCGGGTTCGGCTTCGGGCCACACTTCCACGTCGAGGGCGGCCCCTGGCTGGACGGCGCCGCCGACTACCTCGGCCTGACCGAGGCCGAGCTCCATCAGCGGCTTCGCAACGGCCAGACCCTCGCCGAGATCGCCGAGGCCGAGGGCAAGAGCGTCTCCGGCCTGGAGCAGGCGTTGCTTGCCAGCGCGAGAGAGAAGCTCGACAACGCCGTACAGGAAGGCACGATCACGGCCGCCCAGCGCGACGAGCTGCTTCAAAGGCTCGAGTCGGGCATCGACGACCTCGTGAACGGAACCGGGCCCCGGGGGCCGGGCCTGAGGTTCCACCACAGGTTCGGCGGTCCCATGGACGGCGCATTCGTCCCGCTCGCCCCGCCGGACGCGTAGCACGCATCACCCTCCCCGAGCGCCGAGGGGGCCGTAACGGCCCCCTCGGCGTTTTGTGACGAGAAACGCCTAGAGACGGACGACGAACCAGCCGCCGACGTTGTCGCAGAGCACTTGCCGCGGGCGCTCGTGCGCGTACGTGTAGACCGGGAGCTTGTTCCGCGTCACCTGAAGCCTGCCGTCGGGCCGTCGCACGGTGCCGAAGACGCCGCTCAGCCCGGGGATCCTCTTGGGCACGAGCTTCGCGGACTTCACGATCAGCGGCGGCCAGGCTTTCGCACAGGAGCTGACGCAACGCACCCTGCCGCCGGCCTTCTTCTCGACCTGCCAGTAGTAGAGAACCTGCTTGTCGACACGAGATAACACCTTGCCGAACGTCGGGTCGACGAACGAGGACACGGGTGCCTTTGGCTTCGCAGCCGCCACGGGCACGACGAGCGCCAGCCCGACGAGGGCGGTCGCAATGTGAATGCGGTTCATATGGAGATTGATAGCCGAGCCGCCAAGCCGGCGCGGGGAAGTTCAGGAAGTTTTCACACCTGCGCCGACGTAGCCGGCGCCAGCTCGAACCAGAAGACCGAGCCGCCACCGACCGTCGTGTCGAAGCCCATGCGGCCTCCGTGCGCCTCCACGATCTCCCGCGACACTGCGAGCCCAAGGCCCATGCCGCCGATGCCTCCGGCGCCGGCTTCGCCGCGGAAGAACTTCGTAAAGATCCGCGACCGCGCGGACTCGGGGATGCCGATTCCTTGATCCCGCACGCTGACGCGCACCTTGCCGCGACGTATTCCCGCCTCCACCGTCACCTGGCCTCCGTCGGGCGAGTACTTGATGGCGTTTCCGAGCAGGTTGGCGATCACCTGTGCGATCCGGCCACGGTCGGCACGTACCTCGAGAGCACTGCTCCCCGGCTCGAAGTCGATCGTGTGCCGCTCGCTACGGTGACTGAAAGACCGCACCTGCTCCTCGAGCAGCGTCCCGAGGTCGAACGCCTCCATTTCCAGCTCGAGCCGGCCTTCCTCTATGCGCCTCACGTCCACGAGCTCGCTGACGAGGCCCTCGAGCCGGCGCGCCTCGTCGGAGATGATCGAGAGGTACTTTTCCCGCGTCTCGTCGTCGACGGGCCGCGTCTGCAGCAGCGACGCGTAGCCGAGAACGCAGGCGAGCGGCGTGCGCACCTCGTGCGAGATGACGCTGATCAGCTCGTTACGCAACCGTTCCGACTCACGGAGCTGGCGGTTCTGGTCTTCCAACTCCTGCTTGTTTCGCTCGAGCGAGATCGCCATCTCGTTGAAGGCGGCGGAGAGGTCGTAGACCTCTGCAGGGCCTCGCTCCGGGATGCGTACTGACAGATCGCCTGCGGCCACATGCTTCGCTGCTTCCGACACGCGTCGCACCGGGTGGGCGACCGCGCGCGAGAGCTCGACGCCGAACAGCAGGACGAGGAACACCGATATGGCGAGCGCACCAAGGCCCACGAGGATGGCCCGGTTCGCCTGGTTCGTTGCCGACGAGGTACGCGCGGCCGCGAGATCGTTCTCCGTGGTCAGCATCTGTGTGACCTCGCCGCCGCAGCGCGTCGAGCCGCCTGCGCCCTTCCGCGAGAGCGACAGGCGAGCGCGCCGCCGCCGGGCTGAACTCCGCGATGCCGACGATCGGCACGGCGTAGTCCTGCTCGTACTCGCGGACGGCCTCGACGAGTTGCCGGGCGCGCTGCTCCTGTCCTTCGCTCCCGGCCGCGCTCCTGGTGAGGGTCGCGGTCGACGCCGGGAGGTCCTCGCGGACGTTCCGCCATGCGCGCAGGAACCTCCGGTCGCCGGTGTTGATGAAGCCACGCAGGGCGGCATCGAGCTGCAGCAGGTCCTGCTCCAGCACGAGCGTCGCGGAGGTGATGTCCTTCGAGCGGTTCGCCGCCGTGGTCGTCGACCGCAGGTCGGAGAGCGTGATCACGAGAATGGCGAACGCTGCCGCGATGAGCACGGCGAGGAGCGCGCTCGCGAGCGCGATCCTCGCGACGAGTGGGATGCGCGCACCGAAGGCGCGAAGCACGGGCAGACGGAGCGCGCGGCCGAGCCGGCCAGGCTGCGACTGCTCGAGCTGTAGGTCCGCCACTGGGCTCACAGCCTTACAACAGGTCCCGCACGGCCGCCGTCAGCTGCTGGAGGTCGAACGGCTTGGCGAGGAAGCGGTTGGCGCCGGCGGCCTCCGCGTCGCCTGCGTCGATCTCGCTGAACGCGGTCATGACAAGGACGGGCGTGTCCCTAAGGCTGGGGTCGGAACGGATCACGCGCACGACGTCAAGGCCCGAGAGGCCGGGCAGCATGACGTCGAGGAGAACCACATCCGGTCGCAGTCGTCGCGCGAGGTCCACGGCCTCCTCGCCGCTGACGGCGCCCGCAACTTCGAACTCGTCAGCCAGCGCCGTGCAGAGGAACTCGCGGAGCGCGGTGTCGTCCTCGACGACGAGAATCGTCACGCGTCCGCTCTTCGGTGTATCCCCTGTCGCTGCGGTATCGACGTCCGCCACGACCTGGAGCCTAGATAGTCAGCCGAAACAACAGCAGCTGACGTGCCGGCCTTCCTCCGAGGAATGTGACGGTCAGCGTGCCCCCGACGTTGTCGTAGAGCCCGGTTCCGCCCACGACGGGGACCATATAGAAGAGCAGGTTATGCACGGCGCCCATTGCCACCAGTCGTCCTTCCGGCAGGTAGAACGTCATGGTGCACAAGCGTGAGCCTCCGCCGAGGACTCCGCCTCTCCCCAGATGCGTGCACAGCATTTCCTGGTGGCCTAGAGCCCTCGGGGTGATGCGCCGGTTGTAGAGGGTCTGGGTAGTGATCAGCTGGTCGCCGGCGCTCGGGCCCGGGACGCCCTGGTCGACGACCGTCGCGCGAGACCTCGCGGTTCGTGATGCGGATCACGCCGGGCTTGGTGAGCTCGGAGCTTGTGACCACGCCAGAGGCAGGCACTGCTCCGACAAGCAGCAGCACAGGGACGATCCAGCGCAGTCGCGGCATGGTCATTCGTGCCTTCGCGCCGCTTATCGGCATTCCTCCATCGCCCACATCCCTCTATCGAGGTATTCGCCGTGCGCGCCGGGCACCGATGGCAGAGAGAGGAGAACCACGAGGGGGTGCAAGGTGATCAGGCTTCTGATCTGCGATGACTCCGACGAGGCCCGCAAGCTCGTTCGGGCAGTCCTATCCGATCACCCCGAGATCGAGATCGTCGGAGAAGCGACCAACGGCAAGCAGGCCGTCGCGCTCGCCGCCGAGCACGAGCCCGACGCCGTGCTGATGGACATCGGCATGCCCGAGCTGGACGGCATCGAGGCCACACGGCAGATTCGCGCGGCTCGCCCGGAGACCCGCGTGATCGCGTTCACCGGGCTCGACGACGAGGAGTCGGTTCAGAGGATGCTCGAGGCCGGCGCCACGTCGTTCGTCGTCAAGGGCGCGCCGCTCTGGGAGCTCGAGCGCGCCGTCCAGGGCGCCAGCCAGCCCCTGCTTCGCCTCGCACACACGCTCGCCCGCACGCTGAGCGAGCAGAGTGCGCTCGGCTTTCTCGCTCGCGAGACGAGCGAGCTCACCGGAGCTTCGCTCGCAGGCGTCTACCTCGCCGCCGAGCCGGAGCTCGTGCCTGCGGGCTTCGGTGGCCCCGGCGCCGACCAGGCGCCGGACACCTGGCCTCGTGGCGCGCCCCGTGTCGTCCGCAGGGCCTTCGGGGATTCGCGCCTAACAGCCGCCGGAGGCCGAGAGCTGGTCGAGCTCTACCGAACGTATGGCGTCCCTTGCGGCGCCGCCACTGCCGTGCCGCTGCTCGCCGACGGCGAGCGGCTCGGCGTGCTGCTGATCGTGATGCCGGCGAACGTCCAGTTCGAGCTCGACAGTGACCTCGTGGGCGCGCTGGCCGACATCGCTGCGGGAGACCTTTCCAGCCGGCGCAAGCTCACGAACAGCCAGGCCGAGGCGCGCCGCGACCCGCTGACGCTCCTCCGCAACCGCCGCGCGTTCGACGAACACCTCGAGTCGATTCTCGAGCAGGCGAAGACGAGGGAAGCCCCGGTCACGCTCGTGCTCGTAGACCTCGACGAGTTCAAGGAGATCAACGACACGTGAAGGCGCCACTCGGCCGGCGATCTCGTCCTCATCTCCGTCGCCCGCGAGCTCGAATCCCGGGCGCGCACCGGTGAGGAAGTGTTCAGGATCGGCGGTGACGAGTTCGCCGTCGTCGTGCGCGGTGACGCGGATGCCGGCCTCCGGGCCGCCGACCGTTTCCGCCAGGCCATGGTCGACTACGACGGACCGGAGGAGCTGCCCGCACTGTCCGCCGGCGTTGCTTCCTATCCGCACCACGGCGTGGACAAGGAACGGCTGCTCAAGCACGCCGACGAAGCCCTGTACTCCGCGAAGCACGCGGGGCGCAACCAGGTCGCCGTCTACGAGACGGCCGACGTGGTCGCGGAGACCGACCTCGCGGCGAGCCCACCGCCCGAGCTGACGGTCGTGTCGGCCGGCGAGGTGGCTCCGATTCTGCTGCGCGGCAGGGGCGGCATACGCATTCTCGTCGTCGACGACCAGCCGAACCTCCGCATGTTGCTGCGGACGACGTTCGAGATCATCGACGTCCAGGTCGACGAAGCCGGCAGCGCCGCCGAAGCGATGGAACGGCTGGCGGAGCGCACGCCCGACGTGATCGTGCTCGATGTAGCGCTGCCCGACGTCGACGGCATCACGCTCTGCCGCCGTCTGCGCGCTCAGCCGTCCACCGCCGAGGTGCCGATCGTGCTGCTGACCGGCTCTTCCGACGCGAGCGACGAAGAGGGCCGCGCCGCCGGGGCCGACGCGTTCGTCCACAAGCCTTTCAGCCCGCTCGAGCTGCTCGAGATCATCGAGCAGGTTGCGGGGGGGCTGCCCCAGGGGCCATTCCGCAAGAAGACGGACGAGCGGCCGGAGGAGCAGCTCTTGCTGTATGCGCAGGACCTGCGCCGGCTACTCGAGCTCGAGCGGAGCCAGCGAATGCTCATCCAGTCGGCCTACGAAGAGACGGTCTCCGCCCTCGCCATCGCGCTCGAGTCGAAGGACTTCGGGACCGGACAGCACTCCCAGCGAGTGACGAAGTACGCAGCCCAGCTCGCCCAGTCGATCGATCCGACGCTGCTTGTCGATCCGGGAGTGAAGTATGGATTCTGGCTGCACGACATCGGCAAGCTCGCGATCGCCGACGCCGTGCTGACGAAGCCCGGGCCGTACAGCGACGCCGAGCGCCGCACGATGGAGACGCACACGATCATCGGTGAGCAGATGCTCGGCGGCGTGTCGTTGCTCCACGGCGAAGGGCTGAAGATCATCCGCTCCCACCACGAGCGGTGGGACGGCACGGGCTACCCCGACCACCTGCAGGGCGAGGAGATCCCCAGGTGTGCCCGCATCTTCGCTGTCGCCGACACGCTCGATGCGATGACTTCCGATCGGCCGCATCGAAAGGCGGGGACGTGGACAGCGGCAGTCCAGGAGATCGTCGAGGAGGCAGGGAAGCAGTTCGACCCGACGGTGGTCAATGGGTTCCAGGCCTGCGAGCCGCAGCTGCGACGTATTTTCTTCGAGCTCGCCGCCGCTTAAGCCAGCCGGCTAGCGGAAGCGGAAGCTTTTCGCGCTGCGCTCGAACGTCGCGCGGTAGCCGTTGGCCAGCCTTGGCAGCGTCGTGTAGGTGAGCACGACTGCGGCTCCATTGTCCATCAGGGCGAACTGCGTGAGCGACGTGTCCAGCCGCTTACCGCGGACGTTGAAGCGCGCCCGGTAGGTGAACCTCACGGCCCTGCCTGCCGGCAGCTTGACGTTCTGCCACCAGATCGGCTCGACGACGAAGCTCATCGAGTTCAGCGCCTTCAGCGCCGCCAGCCTCCAGGCGGCGAGCGGCAACGACGTGCGCTCGCGAACGACGTTGAGATTGGTCGCGAAGCCCGTCTTCAGCGACGACTGCGCGAGGTCGAAGGCGATCAGCTTCACGGCGACGTTCCTGCTTCCGGCCGCCAGCAGGTTGTCGATGATCCCGGCGAGTCCGGGTCGTCTCCGGCAATCCGGCGCACCTCCCGGAGCATGCGGGCGCGGTCCTTCTCGTCGGCCCAGCTCGCAGGCAGGTCGACAGAGAACCCATCTCCCTGGTGCCGAACCCAGGAGGACGCGGGCTGCGCACCCGCGGGCACAGCGAGGACGGCCAGGGCCGCGACCGTCACGAGAAACCTGCGCACGCCGTCAATATCGACCGCGAACGCTCCCTTCGTTAGGGTCGCCGCGTGCAGCTCGTCGTAGCCGCGGTTGCCGGCGCCGCCATCCTTGCACTCGCCGGCAGCGCGACGCCCCAGGCGCCGCCCTTTGCCTACGGCGTGGCGGCCGGTGAAGTGACCTCGACGAGCGCGCTGCTCTGGACACGGGCGCCAGGCGCCGGAAAGGTCGGCCTGGAGCTCGCCGAGAGCTTCAAGCACATCGTCGGGCTCGGCGTCGTGGCATCAGCGACCGCCCGTCAGGTGAACGACCTGACGGTGGACATAGCCGGTCAAGGGCCTGCAGCCGAACACCGCCTACCTGTACCGCTTCCGCCAGGGAGGCACCTCCAGCCAACTGGGGAGCTTCCGCACGGCGCCGGCGCGGACGGCGGGGCCCACCGTGCGCTTTGCGATTTCCGGAGATGCCGACGCGACGCCCGGTACGAACGGCAAGCCGGCGTACAACGCCTTTCAGGTCTACGGACGCATGGCCGCGGAAGGCAACGACTTCAACATCAACCTCGGCGACACCATCTACTCGGACAGCGAGGTCGCGGGCACGCGCCGGCGCTGACCTCGAAGGCGAAGTGGGCCAAGTACCGCCAGAACCTCGCGCTCGCTCCACTGCGCATGCTGCGCGCCTCGGCCGGCACGTACAGCCACTGGGACGACCACGAGTTCGTCAACGACTTCAGCCGCGCCGAGTACGGGAACTCGCTCTATGGGGCGGGCGTGAAGGCGTTCACGGACTACGCACCCGTGCGCACGGGCACCGACGGCCTCTACCGGACCTTCCGCTGGGGCAAGCACCTCGAGCTGTTCTTCCTCGACGAGCGCTCGTTCCGCTCCGCGAAGGCGTCGGCCGGCGGTACCTGCAACGTGGCCGGCGGGCCCGACCTTGCACCAACGGCGCCGGCGGCGGTGCGACAGGCGTTCACGCTGCTCGTACCCTCGCTTTCGCAGCCCGTGCCGCAGACCTGCCTCGCCCGTATCGCCGATCCCGCGCGAACGATGCTCGGCGCCCGCCAGCTCGCGCCGCTTCCTGCGCGACGTGCGCCGCTCGACGGCGACGTTCAAGGTGATCGTGAACGAGGTGCCTCTCATGCAGCTCTTCGCCCTGCCCTACGACCGCTGGGAGGGCTATGCGGCCGAGCGACAGAAGGTCGTCGAGGCCCTGAGAGGCGTGAAGAACGTCGTGGTGCTGACGACGGACACGCACGCGAACCTCGTCGGCGACGTGCGCCTCGAGACGTTCGCACCGAATGGACCGATACCGAGTGGCATCACCGAGGTGATCACGGGCCCGGTGGCGACGAACACGTTCGCGAAGGAGATCGACGACGTGCTCGGCCGCGACGGCATCGGTGACCTGATCGGGGCGGTGTTCTTCAAGCCACAGCCGCCGGCTGGGCTTGGCCTCCCCTGCGTCTCGCTCGACACGTACAGCTACGCGCAGGTGGCGGTGACCGGGTCGCGGCTGACAGTGCGCCTGAAGGATCTGAAGGGCAAGCCGGTACGCGACGTGCTCGGCGCGCCATGCGCTCCCGTAGTCATTCGCAAGCGCTAACTCGGCTCAGGCTTCGGCCGTCCAAACTGGACATGGCCGGCCGAGTACTCGCCTTCCTCGTCCTCGTTGGGATCTTCGTGGTCGGCGCGAACGCTGCGCCTGCGCCCGTCACGACGAAGAGCGTCGTCGTGACGGCTTCGGGCCGATCGTTTCCGGCTCGGATCGCATATCCGAGACGCGGCGGGCCGTACCCCGCGATCGCCTTCGCCCACGGGTATGGGATCGACTCGTCGTACTACCGGGGCACGTTGCGCGCACTCGCGTCGGCGGGCTACGTCGTCATCGCTCCGGACAGCGAGACGGGGCAGTTCCCGAGCCACAGCCGGTTGGCGAACGACCTCAGCCGGTCGTTGCGGTGGCTCGGCCGCCAGAGCGCAACCGGCAGCAGGGACGTACCGCGTGGGAAGGTGGACTCAAGACGTCTCGGAGTCGCCGGCCATTCGATGGGGGGCGGCGTCGCGCTGCTCGCGGCGTCTCGAGATCGCTCCATCGACACGGTCGCGACGCTCGCGGCCGCCGACACGGCGCCGGTTCGGGCATCGGTCGCGGTTCGCCGGCTCCGCGTGCCGTCCCTCTTCGTGGTGGGCTCGGACGACCGGATCGTTCCGGCGGCAGGGACCGCCGTGATCTTCCGCCGTGCGCCGTCGCCGACGCTCCTCGCCGACCATCACGGGCGGATCGCACTGCGGGTTCATGGAGACGATCCCGCTCGCCTGTGACGCCGGCCGCATTTCCTACGTCCGGCAGCTGCGCTCACACGAGACCAGCTGCGGCGCTGGCTCGACAGATACCTCCGGGGCCGCAAGGCTGCGCGCGTCACCGGCGTTCCCGGCATCCGCTACGTCAAAGACTGAAAAGAGGCCCTACAAATGCCAAGTCCTGCGAACCCGAGGGCCCACAGGACTTGACGGGGAGACTCTCTCGTACCTGGACAGCGGCGTCAAGAGGGTGCGCGTACGAACTTCTCGCAAATTGCGGCAATCCGACACGAGACGTGCCGAGTCGGTGACGATCAGTCGCACGCGAGGCTCCGTCAGCTCCGGATGATTGCAGGCGTTACGCTGAGGCGTAGCTGTGGAGCGAGTGACCGGTATCGGCGGGGTGTTCTTCCGCGCCCGGGACCCGGCGGCACTGTCCGCCTGGTACCAGCAACACCTGGGGGTGCCTGTCGACGAGGGGGGCCACGCCGTCTTCCCGGAGAGCCGCAACACGGTCTGGTCACCGTTCAAGGCGGACACCGACTACTGGCCTCGCGAGAAGGAAGCCATGGTCAACTTCACCGTGACCGACCTGGACGCAATGCTGGCGCAGTTGCGCGCTGCCGGCGTCGAGGTCGACGAGCGTGTCGAGGATCACGAGTACGGACGCTTCGGATGGGCAACCGACCCCGAAGGCAACCGGTTCGAGCTCTGGCAGCCGCTCGGGCCCGCAGCGACGAGCTAGCGGCCCGTTATGTAATCGGTCAGGTACTTGATCTCGAAGGCCTGCTGCTTCGAAATGAACTTCACGAGGTCGCCGATCGAGATCACGCCCACGACCTTGCCCCCGTCCACCACCGGCACGTGGCGGATGCGGCGGTCCGTCATGAGGGCCATGCACTCGTCGATCGATGTGTCCGGCGTCGCTACATAAAGAGGTGACGTCATGATGTCGCGGACTGCCGTCTCTTTCTCGGTACGGCCCTCGATCGTCACGCGCCGGAGGTAGTCGCGCTCGGTGACGATGCCGACGATATCCCCCTCGTCGACGACGAGTAGGGAGCCGACATTCGCCTCGACCATCTTCGTGACCGCCTCGAAGACGGTCGCGTCGGCATCGATCTGGAGCACGTCGCCGCTCTTCTCTTCGAGAACCGTGGATAGTGGCCGGTCCATCAACCCTCCCTTGCGTTGGCGATAGCGTGCAACACGAGCGGCATCAAGTGCAAGAGTCCTTCGAGCCCGATCTGACCAAGTGGGACGCGTGGCGACCCGACGAGGTTCTACCCAGGCTTGCCGGTCTCGACACGCCGTGGTATGTCGCGGCCGGCTGGGCGATCGACCTCTTCCTCGGCGGCGGCCACCGCGAGCACGACGACCTCGAGATCGCCGTTCCACGCGACCGTTTCCAGGAGGTCGCCGACGCGCTGGACGGGTTTGAGCTGTTCGTCGTCGGGGTCCCGGAGCGAGGCTTCGTCACACCGCTCGAAGAGGCGGGCGACGCGCTGGACAGCTCTCACCAGACGTGGGTGCGCGAGCCCCAGACGGGTCTCTGGCGGCTCGACGTCATGCGTGAGCCATCCGACGGGGCCACGTGGATCTGCCGGCGCGACGACCGCATCCGCATGCCTTACGACCAAGTGATCGAGCGGACAGCCGACGGCATCCCGTACGGGCGACCGGAGATCGTCCTGCTCTTCAAGGCGAAGGCCGCGCGGCCGAAGGACGATGCCGACTTCCTTGCCGTGTTGCCGCACCTGGGGCGAGATCGTCGGCGTTGGCTCGCCGACGCGCTCGAGCTCGTCCACCCCGCCCACGCCTGGTTAGAACGGCTTGCGTCCTAGAACGCCGCGCGTAACCTCAACCCGGCACTTCGCCGAGCTCGTCGATGCTCGGCGCGTTTTGGATTGCCGGGCTGAACGTCGCCCACAGCGCAAGAGACAGCGCAAGCACGACGCACAGGCCGATGGCGGCACGGGCAGACACCTCGGTGATGAGCACGCCCGTGACGAGCGGCCCGATCGGCGAGATGACGATCGCGAACGTCGTCCATGCCGACTCCGCTCGGCCGAGCAGCCGGTCGGGCGTCATCGCGATCCGGTAACCGTGGACGACAGAGTCGGTGGACGGGATGACGAGCGCGGTCGGCAACAGGCACACGGCGAGCACGTAGACGCTCGGCCACACGAGAAAGGCGGCACATCCGACCCACGTCCAGAGCTCGAGCACGAACACGGCCCGGACGGGTAATGACCGCCGGATATACGGGGAGAGGAGAGTCCCCGGCAGGATGCCTGCGAAGAACACCGCCACGAGCAGGCCCACCTCACCTCCCGAGAGCCCCTGGTCGGTTCCGATGACGACGATCGCAAAGAGCACGCTCGGGCCGACGAAGTTCAAGAGCCCGAAGATCAGCGCGCACGTCCGCAGGAAGGGCTGGTGCCAGACATACCGGACGCCCTCGAGCAGCTGTGCGCGAAGCGATGAGGTATCGCGTTCGCGTTCCTGCTGGAACGAGGCGCGCATCATGAGCAGCGAGATCGCCGAGAACGCGTACGAGATGACGTCCACGACGAAGGGCAGCACCCGGGCGATCGTGAACAGAGCGCCCCCCAATGGTGAGCCGGCGAGCTGCACGATCGCGTTTCGGCCAGTCTGGACGGCGAAGGCGTCCGGCAGCTGATGCGTCGGAACGACGGACCGCACCGAACCCGGATAGGCGGCGATGAAGAACGCCGTGCCGACGCCCTCCACAAATGCGATCACGGAGATCAGCCAGAACGCTTTCGAGTCCAGAGCGACGACGACAACGAGGACGCTCACAGCGGCGACGCGCACGGCATCCGCACCGATCATCAGCCACTTCCGGTCCCGACGATCCGCGACGACGCCCGCGGGCAACGCGAAGAGCGCGTGCGGGATCGTGCGCGCAAAGAGGACGAAGCCGGCCTTGGCCGCCGAGCCCGTGAGCGCAAGCACGAGCAGCGGATACGCGATCGACGTCAGCCGCGTACCGATCATGGACAGCAGCTGCCCTGTCTGGAGCAGCATGAAGTCGCGGTTACGGCGCAGGGGAACCGCGTTCACGGGGCGACGCTACCGGGAGCCGCGCCGACGTGCCGTAGCATCGCCCTGCATGCCGGGCCTGCCGCTGTCGACGCCGCTGTGCCAGGTACTCATCGCCTTCACGATCGAGTTCGACAACGAGTTCGACCACCGGCTGACCGCGGCCGACGTCGGCCGGCGGCTTCCGATCTCGATGGTGATGTGGTCGAACTTCATGCGCTTCGTCGGCGACGGCATCACCGTCGACGAGCTACCTGGCGCTGCGGGCCTCCCGAAATCCCGGACGCTCTCGACGCTGGGCGGCATGGAGCGTTGGCGTTACGTGTTCGTCACCCCCAAGCCGACGGGCGCTGCTCCGAAGTCGAAACGAGACGGATGGGGCAGCGCTCGGGCGCTCAGGGGCGAGTGGTTCGTCCGCCCCACGCCCGTCGGCCAGAAGATGCAGGAGATCGCTCCGCCGTTGTTCGCCGAGATCGAGGAGCACTGGGAGCAGCGTTTCGGAGCGGACGTGATCGAGGAGCTCCGTCACGCGCTGACCACAGTCGTCGGGCAGCTCGACGCCGAGCTACCCGAGTACCTCCCCATCGTCGACAGCAGAAACGGGATGCTCGCCGAGATCGAGCACCGTGCAGGCGCAACGACCGCGGCTCATCTGTCAGCACTTCTCGCTCGGGCGCTCCTCGCCTACACGCTGGATTTCGAGCGTAGGTCGGAGCTGTCGCTGCCGCTGACCGCGAACTGCGTGCGCGTCCTCGGCAAAGGTGGTCTCGATGTTCGAGAGCTACCCGCCACCGCGGGCGTGTCCAGGGAGGCCACCACCATGGCGCTGAACTTCCTCGAGAAGACGGGCTACGTCTCGGTCGATGCGAAATGCGTTCGCCTGACGGCCAGGGGCCTGAAGGCGCAGGCGGGCGCGCCCGCGCATCACGCGCGAGTCGAGCGAGCACAACGCCCGCATGGGCTGCGCCGAGCCCTGGCCGGAGTCCTCGATCAGCGTGCGGCGCTCTCCGAGGGATTGCGGCCGTATCCGGATGGCTGGCGGGCGAGGAAGCGCTACGTCGAGCAGACGAACGCCGTCGTCGACGACCCAACCGGACGACTGCCGCACTACCCGATGGTGCTCCACCGGGGCGGTTGGCCGGACGGCTGTTAGGAGGGCCTGACGAAACAGTGACTGTGCCGCCGGAATCACGCCCCGGCGACGAGCACCGTTCCGTCAAACCCTCCTAGCTTCGGAGCACGTAGGCCTCGACCGGCTCCGCCTTACCCTTCACGCGCAGCTCGGGCAGCCGCTCGACGACCGTGCCGGGCGGCAATCGGCGGACGGTCTCCGCGCCGAGCACGACTTCGCCGACCGGCGCCTCGGCCTGAAGGCGGGAGGCGAGGTTGACGGTATCGCCGACGACGCCGTGCTTGCGGTGCCCGCGTGGACCGCCGACCACGCCCGCCAGCACCTCGCCGCTGTTGACACCGGCGCGGAAGCGGGGCCAGTCGGGATGATCGCGCGCGACTGCGGCAGCCGTCTCCTGCAAGATCCGCGCGGCACCTGCAGCGACAACCGCGTGGTCGGGGAGATCGCCGGCCTTGTTGAAGATCACCATCACCTCGTCGCCGATCAACTGATGCACCTCGCCGCCGGACTGCTCCATCAACGGGATGATCCTGCCGAAGTACGCGTTCAGCATCGCCGTCACCTGCTCGGGCGAGTGGCGCTCGGCGAAGGGCGTAAAGCCCGCGAGGTCGGCGAAGAGGATGCTCACGTCCTGAGCACCGGCCAGTGTCTCGTCGAGATAGAGCGCGCTGAACCGCTCCTCGTGCCATTCGCGGCGTGCGGCGAGCGCGATCGCGACGAAGGCCAGCAGCATGAGCACATGCCACTCCCACCACGAGACGTGCCAGTTGCGGGCCCACGCGATGACGACCATCGCCTCTGCCAGGAGAGCGAGCGCGATGGTGACGGCGAAGACGAACGTTGCCCCTCTGCGGCGGTAGAGACGGAAGTAGCCGGCGGCGGCCAGGGCGAAGAGGGCGATCCCGGCCACGGCGAGGGCGACCTGCCAGCCGTCGAGCTCCTCGGCTGCGATCGGCGCGTTGAGCGGCCACGTCTCGGTGAGCGAGACGGCGCCCCATAGCAGCAGCACACCCACGAGGGCGGCGACGAGGAGATGCGAGCGTCGCATGACCGCCATCGCTTGTGATCGGCTCAGCTCCAGAGCAGAGACGGCAGCGAGCAAAGCTGCGACGACCAGACCGACCGGCGTCGCGAGCTCGAAGCCGGCGTTCTTGCCGAGCAGGACGTCAGGCGTGGCCAGGGCGTGCAGCGCGAGGAAGCCGAAGCTGGCCATGAACGCAAGCGAGATCAGGAACAACCTCGCGTCGCGACGGCGCCGGGCTGTGGCGCTGACGGCATAGCCGAGGCCGAGCGTGACCAGCGCGGCCGCGAGCACGAGCCAGAAGTGCGCAACGTGGCTTTCCCAGCGATAGTCGACGCCGGAAGCGAGCAGGAAGAGCGTGAGCAGCGCGAGCGGCGCCAGCGCGAGCGCGATGCCGAACCAGATCAGCATGTTCCGTTCGTGGCTCGAAGTGGGCCGCTGCGGCAGAACGGTCACATAGGGGTTCTAACAAGCAGAGCGAATTGGTGGCAGTGTCGATCAGCGGGGCTGCACGAGCAGAGAGCCGACGCGAGGCAGCCCCTGCTGCTGCCGTCGTGTTGCTCGTGATCATCGTGCTCGCCGTTGTCAGCAGGGCGAAGGACTGGCAGCTGCTCGGCCTGTCGTGGTGGATCTGGTTGCTCGTCGCCCTGCCCGCGATCTTGCTGACCATCGACCTCGCGTTGACGTATCGGGGCAAGGGCCTTGTCCGGTCTCGGAGGGCGGCTCTACTCCTCCTCGGCTTGCTAGCGCTGGGCAACTTCGCGGCGGTGGTGATTCTCGTCGCGGGCCTTGTGACCACGAACAGCGCTGATCTCAGCGGTGGTGAGCTCTTGTTCACCGGCCTCGCCATCTGGAGCGCCGACGTCATCGTGTTCGGACTGTGGTTCTGGGAGGTCGACGCCGGGGGCCCTGTCGCTCGGCTGAACCCTCCGAGGGCGACGCGTGACTTCGAGTTTCCACAGGACGACAATCCGAGGGTCGCCTCCCCTGACTGGCGTCCCCAGGTCTGGGACTACCTCTACGTGTCCCTGACGAACTCGATCGCCTTCAGTCCTACCGACGCGATGCCGCTTTCCGTTCGCGCGAAGGCGCTGATGGGCTTCGAGTCGGCAATCTCCGCTGTCACCGTGCTGCTGATCGCCGCGCGTGCGGTCAACGTGCTCGGCTTGTAATCGGTTAGAACACGCGGGTGGCGATGACGCATCAAGATGCGGCGGTCGTCGACTGGTTGCTCGAGGGCGACCCGTCTATCCGCTGGCAGGTGATGCGCGACCTGCTCGACGAGCCGTCCGCAGTCTGGGAGGAGGAGCGGCGGCGCACGCTCGAGGAAGGCTGGGTCGCGGCGCTGCTCGATCGCAGGGGTGCAAACGGCGAGTGGCCGGCCGGTCGCTGGACTGCCACGACCTGGACGCTGCTGCTGCTCATCGCGCTAGGCGTGCCCGAACGTCACCCGTCCGCCCAGCCCGCGCTCGGCGCACTCGTAGACCGGTTCATCCCTCCAGACAAGGACGTGGATGGGGCCTTCCTGCTCAAGCGCGTCGATCTCTGCCACCTCGGCTTCTGGCTCGGGCTGGCCTCGTACTTCCTCGACCCGGACGATCCACGACTCGTTCCCCTCGCCGAGACGATCCTCAGCGCACAGTTCGCGGACGGCGGCTGGAACTGCCACATGCGGAATCACCCGCACAAGACGCACAGCTCGTTTCACACGACGTTCAACGTGCTCGAGAACGTCCGCATCGCAGTCGACCAGGGAGTGGTGCCGGGGGCGGAGTTCCAGGACGCGGAGGCGCGCGCCGCCGAGTTCATGCTCGCCCATCGCCTCTACCGCTCCGATCACACGGGTGAGGTCATCTCCGAGCGGCTCACCCAGCTGACGTACCCCTGGCACTGGCACTACACCGTGCTCCGCGGCCTCGACTACCTGCGGCTCACACCGGCGATCGAGGACAAGCGCGCCGACGATGCGATCGAGCTGCTGCTGAGCGCGCGCAAGCCGAACGGGCGCTGGCCGCTGCAGAAGCGGATCCCTGGCACGCTCCTCGTCGAGATGGAGAAACCGGGCCAGGAAAGCCGCTGGAACACGCTGCGTGCGCTTCGCGTTCTCCGCGGCGCCCGCGGCAAATAAGGCGATGGACCCGCCGGCAGGCGTCGTGGCAGCGGTAGCGGCCGTCACCGGCGCCGACCCGAAGTCATGGCGGCACGTCGTCGCCGGTCACACGCACGCCGAGAAGTGGCTCGTTGAACTCGACGACGGAAGTACCGTGTTCGTGAAGGCAGCCACGGAGCCGAGTGCCCGACGTCAGGTCGAGCGGGAGGCAGCGCTCCTGGAGACGGTAGCGGCGCCGTACATGCCATACCTCCACGGGTCGTCGACGGAAGACGGATGGGCCGTGCTCGTACTCGAGGATCTGAGCCGCGCTCACTGGCCGCCGCCGTACGACGATCGCGGCGAGGCGTTGCTCGAGTCCGTCAGGCAGGTAGCAGCGACCGCGCCTCCGCCCGGGCTCGAGCGCCGGCCGGAGGGTCGTCCCTACGGCACGTACTGGCAACGAATAGCCGACGATCCCGAGCCGGTGCTGGGACACGGGCTCTTCTCCGCGAGGTGGCTCGCGGAAGTCCAGCCGATCCTTCACGCAGCGGAGTCAAGAGCACGGCTAGCCGGAGACGATTTCCTCCACGACGACGTCTGGGCCGGGAACGTCTGTTACACGGAACGCGGAGCGGTCCTGATCGACTGGGCGTCGGCGCAGGTCGGTGATCACCGCGTCGACCTTGCCTACGCGTTGCTGTCGATTCGCGAGACCGGAGCAATGCCGCCGCCGGTCGAGTTCCCCGACGAAGCGGCCTACGCCGCACTGCTCGCCGGCGCCAACGCCTTCCAGGCCGCCCAGCCCGTCGACGAGTCGATCAAGCATGCGTCTGTGCTCCGCGCCGGGTGGCTCCACGACCTCGAGTACGCGCTCGAGTGGGCATGCGAGCTGTTGCAACTCCCGCCGCCGCGGGAGAAGTGACAAATGGACGACGATGTGGGGTACTGCGCCGCCAGTTCCCGACAGGGAATCGCTGGCGCGTACGGGACCGCCGCTCGGTCGAGCCCGGGAGGCTCACCAAGGCTAGACTCGCCCACGTAGCCACTCGACGAAAGGTGCCTGGAAATGGCGACAATCCTCGGGACGCTCGAAGGAGAGCGCTTCCAGCTCTCCACGGAATCTCTGTCGGCGCTGAGGATGCGACTCCGCGGTGAGGCACTCACCCCTTCAGATCCGGGTTACGAGCAAGTGCGCGTTCCCTTCAATGCGATGCAGGCGGATCGTCCGAGCCTCGTCGTGCGCTGCACGGGGGCTGCGGATGTCGTCGAGGCCGTGTCATTCGCCCGCGAGCACGGGATCGAGGTGACCGTCCGCGGCGGCGGCCATTCGGTTGCCGGCTTTTCCAGCTCAGACGGCGGAATGGTCATCGATCTCTCACTCATGCGCGGTGTCGATGTCGACCCCGACGCCCGGACCGTGCGAGTTCAGGGCGGAGCCCTTTGGGGAGACGTGGATCGCGAGACGCAACTCTTCGGCCTCGCGGCTCCGGGAGGCGTCGTGTCCGACACGGGCGTCGCCGGGCTCACTCTGGGCGGGGGATACGGGTGGCTGCGCCGCAAGTACGGGCTCTCCTGCGACAACGTCATCGAGGCACAGGTCGTCTGTGCGGACGGCCAGGTGCGGACAGCGTCGGCCGACGTCAACTCGGATCTCTTCTGGGCAATCCGCGGGGGAGGCGGAAACTTCGGGATCGTCACGTCCTTCACCTTCCGGCTCCATCCGGTCGGCCCTCTGGTCGCATTTACGGGCGTCTTCTACCGACAGGCGGACGCCCCCGCCGTTCTGCGGGCATATCGCGACTACTTTCGCGACGCACCCGACGAGGTGAGCCCTGAAGCGATCTCGATCACCATGCCTGCCGACCCGAACCTCCCGGAGGCGATTCACGACCAGGAGTGCCTCATCGTCGGCGCCGTCTATGCCGGAGACGTCGAGAAGGGCATGGAGGTCATGCAGCCGCTCCGCGAGTTCGCGACCCCGTTGGCGGACATTTCGCAACCGATGCCGTACACGGCCGTGCAGTCAGCTTTTGACCCCTTCTTCCCGCGCGGCGCGCTGCAGAGCTACTGGAAGTCGCTGTATCTCGCCGACCTACCGGACGAGGTCATCGACCTCGTTGCAAAGAAGGGGGCAGAGCGGCCGGCGCCGCTCACCTTCGTCGATACGTATGTGCACGGCGGAGCGATGGGACGCGTTGCTGCCGACGACACGGCGTTCGGTGATCGATCGGCGCCCTACATGGTGGCGATCGTCGGTTGCTGGGACGATCCTGCCGACAACGCCGACAACGTCGCCTGGATTCGAGAGACCTGGAGTGAGATCGGGGAATTCGGCACCGGATCGGTGTATCTGAACTTCACCGGGCTCGTGGACGAGCAGGTCGACTCGGGTGTTGCGGAAACGTACGGACAGAATCTCGAGCGCCTTGCGGAGGTCAAGGCGACCTACGACCCCGACAACTTCTTCCGTCGGAACAACAACATTCTCCCGTTGAGCTGATTGGACTCAGTGGAGGCAGGTGAATCGAACCTGGCACAGACCGTTGAATCGGTCAACGCTTCCCGCACAGAGGTCGGCGCGGAGCAATCGCTAGCCGAGTTGCTCGAGCAGCTCGGTCGTCAGGTGAGTGCGCTGGCTCTTTGCGAGACCCGTCTCGCCGCGGCGCGCCGCGAGCCCGAGCTCCGTCGAGCGGCCGGTACCGTGGCCGTTGCTCTTCTTGCCGCACTCGCCTTCCTCACTGCCTTTGCGCTTGCAAACACGGCGGCCCTGCGTGCGCTGTCACCGGCGCTCTCCGACTGGGGCGCGGCGCTTGTTCTCGCGGCGGCGTGGACCGCGGTCGGCGCGGTGGTCGCGCTCTGGCTGCGTGCGCGCGCCAGCCGCGTCAAGAGGTTGACCGTGCAGGACGCGGCTGAGGCGCGCCACGAAGCCGAGCGTGCGATGCAGGCAACAATCGAGCAACTTCGTCCCGCAATCTCGAGAGAGGTCGCCCTCGTGGCCGTGCCGATGGCGATCCACATCGCAAGCGACCTGGCGGCCGAAGCAGGAGACGAGATCGTCGAGACAGCCGATGAGATCATCGAGGGCGCTGACGACGTCGTAGAGGCGCTCATGGAGGACGTTGCAGGCAGCGGCGCCGTCAATCAGGTGTGGGACGTCGTCCTGCTGCCCGGTCGGTTCTGCGTCCGGGTGGCCTCTGGAGTTCTCAAGCGCGACGACGCCTGAGCCGGCAAGAACTACGCGTGACGAAGAAGTAGTCGGCGAGCGAACCGTGGCCGGCCGTCGGATCCTCGACTACCGGCGGCACACTCGCCACGAAGGCGTCGCCGCTCCCGACCTGTGCGGGAGCGGCTCACCACGGCTCTCGAAGACCAATACCCCGGCCGGAAATCGTCAGATTTCCGGCCGGTTCTATGGAGGCGGGGGGAATCGAACCCCCGTCCGCGGCCGCACCGGGCAGAGCGTCTACGAGCATAGCCTGCGCTTTGATCTCACCCGGACGGCCGGTTCACAGGCGACCTACCGCCGGGCCAGCCATCCTTCAGTCTCACCCCTCCGGCGATTGGCTCTCCTTCGGGGCCAGCCCGTTATCTGACGCCGCGTACCCGAACCACGGGCCGAGTTCGGTGCGACGCGCTACCTAAGTTTCAGTTAGGCAGCGAGTGCGAGATTACGATCCGCACTTACGTTGTTCCCGGTTGTTTAACGAGGCCGACCGGGGACCTCGACTCGCAGCTCAGCCGGAGAACCGACCACGTCGAAACCTGGTCGCCCCCGTATGTCCTTGCACACTCATTGTAGCCGTCAGCGATTGCGCGACCTGAGCGCACGCTCGATCTGGCGGTCGGCGTCGCGCTTTGCGATGTCGCGCCGCTTGTCGCGGAGCTCCTTCCCGCGCGCGAGGGCGATCTCCACCTTCGCGCGCCCGTCCTTGAAGTAGAGCCTCGTCGGCACGAGGGTCAAACCACGTTCGCGCACGCGGCCGGCGAGACGGTCGATCTCACGCCGATGCAGGAGCAGCTTGCGGTCGCGCTCGGGCTCGTGGCCGGCGGCCGAGCCACTCGGGTCGTAGGGCGAGATGTGAGCGCCGACGAGCCACAGCTCCCCCCCACGCTCCTCGGCATGGGCCTGCGCGAGCGACGCGCCGTTCGCGCGCAGCGACTTCACCTCCGTGCCTACGAGCTGCAGGCCGGCCTCGACGCGCTCGAGGAGCGTGTAGTCGTGCCGCGCCTTGCGGTTGTCAGCAATGACCTTTGTGCGCTGGAGCTTCGCCACGCATGAAGTCTAGGGCGCTAAATTCGGTCTCCGTGGCCATCCAAGATGTTCGCTACGTCAGAAACGGCGATGTGCACATCGCCTACCAGGTCCTCGGACGCGGTCCGCCGGACCTCGTGCTCGTCGACGGCTTCCTCACGCACCTGGGTGCAATGTGGGCTGATCCTCCGCGGCGCCGCTTCTGCGAGCGCCTCGCCTCGTTCTCGCGGCTGATCCTATTCGACAAGCGCGGGATGGGGCTCTCCGATCACGTCCCGTTCGGGACGCTCGAAGAGCGCATGGACGATGTGCGCGCGGTGATGGACGCGGTCGGCTCCGAGCGAGCAGCCTTGTTCGGGCAGTCGGAGGGTGGGCCGATGTCGATCCTCTTCGCGGCGACGTACCCGGAGCGCACGCTCGCCCTTCTGCTCGTCGGCGCAGAGGTCAAAGAGGAGACGACGGACGACTGGCCTTGGGGCGAGAGCACGCGGGAGGTCTTCGAAGAAAGCATGCGCGGCGTGCTTGAGCGCTGGGGCACCCCCGAGCAGGCGGAACGCGCGGCCGCGAGCCGGTCCCCCAGCGCCGTGGGCGACAAGAGCGCAGTCGAAGCCTGGCACCGCCGGCTCGTCGAGTCGGCCAGCCCCGGGGACGCAATAGCTTTCATGCGCATCGCCTTCGAGATCGACGTGCGCGACGTCATCCCGAGCGTCCGCGCTCCAACGCTCGTGGTGCATGCCCGGGGCGACCGCGTCTGTCTTGTCGAGAACGGCCGCTACCTGGCGGAGCACATCCGCGGCGCCCGCTACATCGAACTCGAGAGCGAGGATCACTTGCCCTGGTACGCAGATGCGGAGGTCGTGGCCGGCGAGATTCAGCAGTTCCTCACCGGCGTGCGTGAGCCCGTCGAGCCCGACCGTGTGCTCACGACGGTTCTGTTCACCGACATCGTCGGCTCCACCGAGCAGGCGTCGGAGCTCGGCGACCGTCGCTGGCGGGACTTGCTCGAGCTGCACCACGCACGGATACGGGCGGAGCTCGAGCGCTTTCGCGGCCGCGAGATCGATACTGCGGGCGACGGGTTCCTCGCCGCCTTCGCCGGACCGGCTCGGGCGATTCGCTGCGCCTGCGCTGCTGTCGAGTCGATCACGGATCTCGGAATCGAAATCCGGGCGGGCGTCCACACAGGCGAGTGCGAAGTTGTCGGCGAGAAGCTCAGCGGCGTCGCCGTGCACATCGGCGCCCGAGTCGCAGGACAAGCGGCGCCCGGAGAGGTGCTCGTTTCGAGCACGGTGAAGGATCTCGTGGCCGGGTCCGACATCGTGTTCGAGGATCGAGGAACGGCTGAGCTCAAGGGAGTGCCGGGTACGTGGCGCCTATACGCAGTTCGCAGCTGACAGACAGGTTGAGTCCACAGCACCCGGTGCCGATGAGAGCGGAAGAGACATCGTGGATTCCGGGCGGCATTTCTTCATTGCAGACGTCCCGATCGGGTACGTCGTGGCATTCGTCGTGGCGATTTGCGCGGCGACCCTCGTGATGCTCACGCCGCAGCTGCGCAGCGACGGAAGCTCGGGGTCGAAGCGTGAGCTGTTGAAGCGGCCCGAACGGGCTTCCGCGATCCTCCAGCCCTTCGCCGTCGGGCAGGCCTCAAAAAAAGGGCGACGGGCCAGGAGCAGCACCGTGAGCTGCCTCCGGCCCGGTCCGACGAACACCGTCGCTAACTGCAAGAGCGACGGCTTCCCCGCCGTTGAGCCGACCATCGCCGCGAACGGGAACCTCGTCGTCGCCGCAGCGGCCGACTACAACTCGTACAACGGCGAGCCGCAGTTCGGCTTCTACTGGTCGCGGGACGGCCGCCGCTGGTCGGACGCCGGCCCCCTCGACATCTTTCCTCACGGCGAGACGAACGCCGGCGGCGACCCGCTGATCGCGATCGACAGGCGCGGCGTCGTCTACTACGCGGGCATGTTCTTCAGCTACACGAAGTGTGAGGTCGGCGGCGTCGAGCTGCTGCGGCGCGACCCCGCGACGGGCCGCTGGAGCCGCACGGAGCTGGCGCAAAATGGGAAGGACGTGCTCCAGGATCGGCCCGGCTTCGCCGTCGACGGCAACACGGTCTTCTACGCCTGGGCGACGTTCGACTCCTGTGAGGGCAACGCGGTCGAGTCGCCGCTCAAGGTCGCACTCGTGCCGGCCGGGCCGAGGCCGGCAGCTCCGAGACGCGTGCTCGACGTGCCAGGCACCCGCTACTCGCAAGGCGCCGCGCCTGCCGGCGACGGCCGTGGCGGTTTCTGGCTCGCGTGGGAGGAGTATCCGGACGCCGTCGCCAACTCGGGCTCGATCAGGATCGCGCACTGGAGCCCGAAGCAGGGCTGGAACGAGCCGAGGACGATCAGCCCGTCCGGCTTCCGCGACCTGCCCGACCCGCTGCCGGGCTTCGACGTCGATACGAGCTCGGTGCCGGCGGTCGCGGTCTCGAAGGGCGTGCCACACGTCGTCTGGGCGTCAGCCGACTCCGGGAGAGGCCGCATTTACCTGTGGACGCCGAAGGGCGTGCGCGCGCTCCATGATCTGGGCGGCGACCAGTTGTTGCCGGCAGTTGCGTCTGATCCCAGCGGAGGCGTCGTCGTGTCCTTCAGCCAGGCGGACGCGGCCACTGGCCGAATGGATCGCCTGCTCTGGCGTCGAGGCCGAGTTCGCGTGATCTCGAACGTGCCTTCGTATCCCCGCGCCGAGCGCTACTTCGACGGCCGCTTCCTTGGCTGGATGTCCGGGCTCGCGTCCTATCGTGGCCGGACGATCGCCGTGTGGCCGGACACCCGCCGCGGTGCGCGGGAGTTGACCGTTTCGGCCATGTCCGGCTGAATTTCCGGCCCGATCACCGGCATCCCCCAGACGGGTGGTTCGTCGCCTAACGCGCCGCGAAATCGTGACCGATACGTGCCTTTGAGCCGGGATCCTCCCGTCTCGACGACCCAGGAGGAGTATCACAATGACCCAGCGCCATCGGCTTCCTGCCCTGGTGATTGCCGGGGTCCTGGCCGTTGTCACGGCAGCCGTGGCGACGGCGGGTAGCTCTGACGCGTTCCGCAGTGCATCTCGCACGACGGTCGCGCCCGCACCGAAGCCTCGCGTCCAGAAGCCGCACGCCTCGGCCATGGCCCAGGTTCGCGCGCTTCAGAAGCAGCTCGCGAAGGCGAAGGCCAGCGTCAACTCGCTGAACAAGCAGTACGCAAGCGCGAAGACGCCGGCCAAGAAGGCTGCGCTCAAGAAGTCCATCGCCAAGGCACAGGCCAAGGTCAAGGGCCTCGCGAAGGCACTGGCGAATGCCAAGTCCCGAGCCTGCGATCAGGGGTACCGCCTCAGCGGCAGCTCCTGCGTCGCGACCGGATAGCGCGAACACCGACGTGCCGAGCGCGTCAAGCGAGCAATAACAGCGCGGGCGGCGACGGCCGCCCGCCTGACGCGCCGGCCATGCGACCCCATGACCGTCGAGCTCAAGACAGCCCAACCGCCACATCGAGAGGCCCCGCAGGGGCTCACTTCTCGAAAGCTGGGCGTCGTCATTCCCGCGTTGAACGAGGAGGAGACGGTCGGCTCCGTCGTAGAGGGGGTGCCGAGGCACATCCTCGGCTGCAACGAGGTCGAGATCATCGTCGTCGACGACGGCTCGACAGATGCGACGAACGAGCGGGCGACCGCCGCCGGCGCAGACCGGGTCATCACGCACAGCCGCAACCGCGGTCTCGTGGCGTCGTTCAATCACGGCGTCGGACTGGCCCTCGCGCGGCGCTGCGACGTCGTCGTCCATCTCGACGCCGACGGTCAGCACGATCCGATGCTGATCCCGAACCTCGTCGCGCCGATCCTCGCAGGTGAGGCCGACATCGTCGTCGGTGTGCGCCGCCTCACGGACAAGACCTCCGGAACGCCCGTGCGCCGGTACGGCAACCGGCTGGTGTCGTGGCTCTTCCGTCGAGCGTTCAAGGTGCCCGTGCAAGACGTCACTTCAGGCTTTCGTGCCTTCTCGCGCGAGTCACTCCTGAAGCTCAACGTCGTCGGCGACTACACGTACACGCTCGACAGCCTCATCCAGGCGGCGCGCAAGCGGCTGGCCGTGGCCGAAGTGGAGATCCCTGCACTGCGCAGGCAGTTCGGGGAGTCGCGGATGACGCACTCCGTCCGCCGCTACATCGGCACGACGGGAACGCAGGCCCTACGCACGACACTTCACTCTTCCCCCCTCTCGGTCTTCGGGCGGGCGGCACTCGTTGCTCTGGTCGCGGGAGTCGCGTTCATGGGGTGGTTCCTCGTGGGCTATGGCGACGGCGGCATGCACCTGCCCGCTCTGCTGGCCACGCTGATCGCCTTCGGGTTGAGCGGTGCGCTCTTCCTGAGCGGGCTGATCGCTGACGGCGTCAACACCAACCGGCGGTTGCTCGAGGACGCGCTTTACCGCCTCAAGCGACTCGAGGCGGATCTCGGTACGGAGGACAGGGAGCCATGGGCGATGGACAACAGGGTGCGGTAGTGGGCGCCCGCATCGCTGTGCTCGCCCCCGTGCTCCCGCTGACGGTAGGCGCGGCGGCGTTCAACACGGCCATGGTGGGAGCGCTGGAGCACCGTTGCCCGGTCGAGCTCGTCGGCTGGCGGCGGCTGTACCCGCCTTTCCTCTACCGCGGCTCCGACCGCGATGATCGCTCCCGCCCGCCGGGCTCGGTCCAAGCGGATCCCGTGCTCGACTGGATCAACCCGCTTACCTGGCGGGCGGCACTCCACCGTGTCGACGCTTTTCGGGCCACGGCGCTCGTGCTGCCCTGGATCCACGCGGTGATGAGCCCACCCTACCGCTGGTTGCTACGCCATGCGCCCCCAGGCGTGCACCGGGTCGTCATCTGCCACAACGTCGTGCCGCACGAACCGTTCGCTGGCTCGCGCGCGCTGACGCGATCAGTGCTCGGCAACGCCGACCTGCTGGTCACACACGCACCGCACCAGGCCGCCGAGCTTGCGGACCTGGGTCTCGAGCGCATTCCCGTGCTGGAGTCGTTCCATCCCCGCTTCGTCGCCGAGGACCTCGCGGAGACGCCGACGTCGAGCGCAGTCATCGCGACACGGGAGAGACTAGGGAGCCCGCGGTTGCTGTTGCTGTTCTTCGGCGCCGTGCGGCCGTACAAGGGGCTCGACACGGCACTCGAGGCGCTCGCGCGCTTGCCCCGCGAGCTCGACGTGAGGCTGCTCGTCGCCGGACGCTTCTGGGAAGGCCGTGCGCGCTACGACGCTCTCGTCGAGCAGCTGGATCTCGGCGACCGCGTCGAGATCCACGACGGCTACGTCTCGAACGAGGACGCCGCGCTCGCGTTCTCGGCCGCCGATGCGGTCGTTCTCCCCTACCACTCGGCAACGCAGTCCGGCGTGGCGCAGCTCGGATACGCCTACGGGAAGCCGGTCGTCGCAACCGACGTCGGCGGGTTGCCGGCCGCAGTCGACCACGGCCGCACGGGACTGCTCACGCCACCGGGCGACCCCGCAGCCCTTGCCCAGGCGATCGAGCAACTCGCGCTCGATCCTCACCGCTTCGACGCCGCCATCGCCGGCGACCAGGAGGCGACGTCATTCGCCCGCTATGCCGACCTCCTCGCCGCTGCCATCGAGGACGCCGCATGAGGCCCCGCAGGCTGGCTACCAACTCGGGGCTGGCATTCGCGGGCGACCTCGCGTCGAAGATCGGCCTGCTGCTCGTGCTCGTGATCGCCGCGAGGACGCTGTCGACGGACGAGCTCGCGATCCTCGGCACGGCCATGGCTGTCTCGGGGATCCTCGCCGTCTGTCTGGATGCCGGCTCCGGCCTGGCCATCACCCGCGACGGAGCTCGCGACGCGGGGGCGCGTGGCGCGCTGCTCTCCGCACTGGTTGTAGCTCGGCTGCCGGCCGTCGTGCTGCGTGCTGCTCTCGGCGGCCATCGTCGGCACTGCGCTGGAAGCGCCTGTCATGTGGATCGGCGCCGCGGTGCTCGCGGTGCTGGGCGCGCTCGCGATGAGCCTCATCGGCTACTTCCGCGCAGGCCAGGACATGCAGCCGGAGGCGGTGCAGAAGCTCGTCTTCTCAGTGCTTGCGCTCGCGCTGACAGGTGTTGCCGTCGCGGCATGGGCGACGGCCGAGGCCGTGTTACTCGGGCTCGTCTGTGCGATGGTGCTCTCGCTTGCGTCGTTTGCCGTTGCCGGCAAGCGTGGGCGTCCCGGATCGCGTATCGCACGCTGGGCTGCGCTACGCCGGGCATTGCCGCTCGGCGTGATGGCGATCGCCACCGTCTTCTACTACCGCGCGGGCACGGTCGGCCTTGCCTTGCTCTCGACGCCGGAGGAAACGGCTGCCTTCACGGTCGCCTCGGCAATCGGCTTCGGGCTGCTCATGCTCCCGAACGCGATCACCACGGGGCTTCTACCCCATCTGTCCGCTGCTCCGGGGGGCGAATCGCCCGCTTCCACTCGGCGAGCGCTCAGCTGGTCGCTCGCGATCTCGACACCGATCGCCGGCGCGTTCGCCCTCGGCGGCTACATGCTTCTCGGGCCGGTGTTCGGCGCGGAATACGCTGACGCCGCGCTGCCGCTCGCCATCCTCTGCGCCGCGGTCGTCGTCATCGCCTACAACGGCGTGCTCGGCACGGCTCTGCTCGCCGCCGACCACGTCAGTGTCATCGTGCTCCAGGTCGTCTGCTCGCTCGTTGTCAACCTCGTCGCTCTCGTCGTGCTCGCCCCGGCGTTCGGCGCGTCGGGCGCAGCCACGGCCACGCTTCTCTGCGAGCTCGTGGCCGCGGCGATGCTCACCGTCGCCTCCGCCCGCCGGTTGCCCGGCCTGCACCTTACTTCCCGTCCCGCCGTCCCGACCACCTGATGATCGACGTCCGCGTCTCAGCGCAGCCGCCGGTCGAGGTCTTCGACCAGATGAAGTACGCGCGACGCATCCACGCTTTCCCGGGCGTGGTCGTGCTCTTGCTGGCCGGCCTGGTCGCACTTCAGCTGTGGGCACGCTCGACGGACTACGGCCTCCGGGTCACCTCTGACACGCCGACGTTCCTGGCGCTCATTCCGGACATGGCGGACCGGCCGTTCGAGCGGCAGAGCCCGTTCCTCTCCGACAACGAGATCGCCACGCCGCACGCGGAGCCGTACACGCAGGCGCTGGCGTTCCTCTGGAAGGCAACTCGCGCGTCGGGCGAGGAGCGCGACCCCGTGGCGCTCGGGCGCATGCTCTCGCTGGTCGGGATCGGCGTGATGTTCTTCGTTCTCTTCGCCGTCTTCGCCTACGCGCGGAGCGTCGTCGGAAGACGGGAGGCGTGGATCGCGGTGCCCGCGCTGCTGGCGCTCTTCGGCCCCGCAAACGTCATCTGGGCGTCGGATCTCAGCCTGCACGGGTTCCTCTATGCGAGCTGGTTCCCGCAGAACGTCGCCATCGGCCTGTTGCTCTTCACCCTGCTCGCGCTCGATTGGCGGAGGCGCGCTGCCGTTCCGCTGTCGATCCTGCTCGCCGCCGCGACGATGACGATCCATCCTTTCACGGGAGTGCTGCTCACGCTCCTCGTCGCAACTCGAGGCTGCCAGCTCGCCCTCCAGCGCGACGATCGCTGGCGAGGGATGTCTTACGTGCTCTTGGGCGGCTTCGCCCTCGGCTCCCTCTGGCCCGCGTACTCGCTGAGCCGCGGGATGGCGGAGACCGGCCTGCCCGGCGGCCTCTTCGTCGCCGCTGCTGCTGCGACACCGCTCCTCGCAACAGCACTCGCCGGCTCGCGGCCGGTGCGGCGCTCGATCGCGCTGTGGGAGACAGTCGTCCGGCATCTGGCTTCCCAGACCAGAGCGCACTGGCTCGCCGTAGGCGGTTTCGTCATCGTGCTCGCGCTCGGCCTCTGGGCAGCCGCGCTCGCACATCTTCCGCCATCGGACCCGCTCATCACCACCAACCGTCTGTCCATCTACTGGGTCGAGGACCGGTGGCGCTGGCCACTGATGCTGGCCGCCGGCGCGATCGGCATCTACGGACTCGCACGACTCGCGCGGCGAGGACGCACGGTGCCGGCGTTGTGGTTCGCGGGCTGTTTCACCCTTGGGACGATCGGCGCGATCGGCAGCCTCGCGGGCGTCCAGATCCCGATCTGGTACCGGTTCCTGCTCGCTGCTCAGATCCCGCTGGCCATCGGCGTCGCCGCCGCGATTCCCGGCCTGCCTCGGCACACGACACGCTACGTGGCCACTGCCGCCGGCTTCGCCATCGCCTTCAAGACGCTCACGCTCGTCGGCCTTCCCCCGACGCACACGTACTTCCGCACGGGCATCCAGGATGCGTACAGGCTCGGCGAGGTGATCCCGCCGGGAGAGACGGGGCTGGTCGCCACCGACCCGCGCACCGCGTATTTCATTCCCGGCGCGACCGGCCGCCGCGTGCTGACGGTGACCAAGGCGCACGTGGGGTCTCCCACGGAGCTCGCCACGGCCGAACACGGCTACGCCGTGCTGCACGAGTTCTGGGCGGGCGGCCCCACCTGGTGGCAGGCGGCGCAGCGCATGTGGGTGAAGGGAGTGCGGTGGATCGTCGTCGAGAAGTCGACGCTGCTCGCGGCTCCCACACTCGAGAAGTTCTCTACTGGCCCTTCGCCGCTCGTCCACCCCGGCGCGGAGCGCGAGCAGCTCGGCAGCTACTTCTACGAGAACAACCGCCTCGGGACGCTCGTCTACGACAGCGACTCGTACGCGGTCTACAAGCTCGACGCGACGAAGCTGTTTCCCGACTACCGGCATGTCTGGGGGATTTCGTGATGGCCAGGCCCGCCGTATCCGTGGTCATCCCCGTCTGGGACTCGTACTGCGATCTCCTCACCGATAGCGCGGCCAGCGCGGTGAGACAGGCAGATGTGGACGTTCGCGTGATCGTGGTCGACAACGCGTCCGAGCGACCGGTGCCTGACCTCGGGTCGGAGGCACGCACCGTTCGCTCGGACGTGAGGCTCGGAGTGGGCGCCGCTCGCAACCTCGGCCTGGCGTCGGTTGACACCGACTATGTGACGTTCCTCGACGCCGACGACGTCTTGCTGCCGGGCACGCTCGCGTTCCTCGTGCGGCAGCTGGAGGCGGGCCCACGACGCGTGACCTCGGGCGGGCGCTTCGTGTCGTGGAACCCGGAGACAGGCGAACGCGTCGTCGTCCGCCGCGCCCCGAAGCCTGTCGTGCTGCCCGTGAGCCGGCTCCGACGCACGTTCGCCCTCGTCAATCTCCTCTGTAACACCTTTCCCGTCGTCGGCTGCGTCCATCGCACCGTGGCCGTGCGCGCAGCGGGTGGTTTCGGCGACTGCAGCATCGGCGAGGACTGGATCCTCGGCGCGATGCTCTGCTTCCAGGGACGAATCGTGTTCGCCGAGCGAGAGACCTTCCTCCGTCGTGTTCATCGAGGGTCGCTTTGGTACCAGGCGCACGAGCCGGCAGAGCTGCTCGAGCGCAGCCGGGAGCTGCGCGAGCGTGCGCGGCGAGACCCGGCTGTCCCCGCCTGGGCGAAGGCGCTGCTCCCGCTGCTGCCACCCGCGCACCGCCGGTCTGTGCGCCGTGCGACGCAGGCCGGAGTCATCGAGCCGGAGAGTCCGGTGCTCGTTACGGAGCCAGGGCGATGAGAGCGGTCAGCCTCACGACCGTCATCTGCACGCACGATCGGCCTGACGACCTGCGGCGTTGTCTCCACGCGTTCACGATGATCGACGACCGGGTCGAGGTGATCGTCGTCGACTCGGCGTCGACCCCACCCTGCCGTGAGCTCGTGGAGGAGTACGCGTCGTCGCTTCCCAGCCTCACCTACCTGCGCGAGGACGCACCGGGCCTGTCACGAGCACGCAATCGCGGCATGCAACACGCAGCCGGCGACATCATCGCCTTCGTTGACGACGACGCCGCGCCACGGTCGGATTGGGCGCGGAGGATCGTCGAGCCGTTCTCCAACCCTGACGTCGGCTGCGTCGGAGGGGCGTGTCTCGCGTTCTTCCCCGATTGCAAGCGCCCACGCTGGCTTTCGGACCGGCTACTCCAGTTCGCAGGCATCACGCGCTTCGAAACGGCGCGCGAGGCTCGATCGAGCGCCGAGTGGCCGTTCGGCGCCAACATCGCGTTCCGCCGCGAGGCGCTCGAAGCCGTGGGAGGATTCCCCGAGCAGCTCGGCCGAACCGGCGACGCATTGCTGTCGGGCGAGGAGTCGGCTGCCATCCAGGCCGTGCGCGACGCAGGCTGGCGCGTCGTGCTCCACCCGGATGCGGCCGTCGACCATGCCGTCCCTGGATCGCGTTGCGTCTCGCGCTACTACTGGCAGCGACTCTGGTGGGCGGGCGTGACGCGCGCCCGCATGGGAAGTCGCGGACGGACGCTGACGCGGCTGCTGGCGGCAGCTCCGCTGAGGCTCTGTCTCTACGCCGTGACGTGGGACCGCGTCTACCTCTACCGGCTCGCCGAGACGGCCGGGTTCCTGCGCGATCTGACGACGCCGAGGCCGTCGCGATGACGACGATCTCCGGAGCAGTGGCAACGCCGCGGTTGCCAGCGTGGCTCGGGTACGCCATCGCCGCAGGCGCCACGTTCTTCGGAATCATCGCGCTGCGGGCAGCGGGGCTCCATGATGGACTGCTCTACCCCGACGGCTATCAGTACCTGCTCATGGCGCACGGCATTGCCGAGCACCTGGAGCCGACGGTGACACTCGGTCTCGGCGGGGATGCGTTCACGCCGAACGCCGATGCCGCGGTCAAGCCGTTCTTCCCGGCGCTCGTTGCGCTAGCGAGCGTCCTTGGTATGTCACCCGTCGATGCTGCGCGGGCGATCACGGTGCTCGCCGGCGCGGCTGTGCCCGTGCTGACAGCACTGCTCGCGCTTCGTCTCGGCGCGGGCCGCGTGGCGGCCGCGGTCGCTGCGCTTCTGTGTGTCGTCAGCCCCACGCTCGTCTACTGGTCCGGCTACACGGGGCCCGACCCGGCGGCGCAGGCCCTGGCGTTAGGGGCGGCTCTGACCCTGCTCCACCGTCGCCCGGTCGCAGGTGGAGCGTTGGCCGGGCTCTGCGTGCTGACCCGGATCGACTACGCGATCGTTGCGCTGGCTGCTCTCGGAGCAGGTGTCGCCGTGCGTTCGCTGCGCGGCGACGCCCTTCGCGCCGCCGCATCGGGTGTGTTCGTCGCCTCGGTCGTCGTCGGGGCTGATCCGGCCGCCGATAGAACTGCCGCCGTCAGCCGCGATCGCAGGGGCGCTGGGCCTGGCGGGGCTGGCAGCGGCCTTGCTGCTTGTCGCCGGCCGCGTCGGTGGCCTGTGGGCGGCCTGCATCTCTGTCGCGGTCATCGCACCAGTTGCCTTGCTCGACGGAGGCGCCTGGGCCGCGGTCGCGCGACAGGACTGGCCGCTGCTCCTCCTCGCCCTGGTGGGCCTGGCCCTTTGCCTCCGGGCGCAGGGGCCGCGGTCGATCGCCCTCCGCATCGTCGCTCTCTCGCTGCCTCTCGTTGTCATCTACTGGGTGAAGAACCCTGGCCTGGGCCGCTACACCGCGCAGCTCGTCCCGGAGCTCGCCCTCGTAGCCGTCGTCGGGCTGGGAACGCTGGGACGCGCGCGACTTCTCGCGGCCACCGCCGCGTCCGCACTCGTCACGGTGGGCGTCGCGTCTTCGAGCCAGCCCTCCATCGGAGTCGACTCGTTCCAGGAGCTCGCCCCCGCACTCGGACGCGCGCCCGCCGGCCCACTCGTGACTGCCGCTCCCGACGCGTACGGGCTGCTCTTGCCGGAGCGGCCGATCCGCCGCCTGCGAGCCGGCGCGGAGGGCCTCGTCCTCCTCGACGGAGCCGCACGCGCGTACGCACCCGACCTAGAGGTCGACGGCAAGCTCCTCAGGAGCATTCCCGTCATCACTGGTTTTCTCCGGCCGGACGGCGCAGTCGATCGCGAGCCGGCGCTGCTGTACCGCGGTCGCGTCGTCGAGCGCGGCTAGGCCTCGTTAACCAGCACGTCGACGAGGCGGCGGGCCAGCGTCCGCAATATGGCGATCGCCAGGGCAGGCTCAGCCTCGATCAACTCCATGAAGTCATCGCGGCGGATGGCAAGACAGCGGACATCGGTCAGCGCTCGCACGCGAGCGACGCGGTGTGCCTCGGGAACGAGCAACGACAGCTCTCCGAAGAACTCCCCTGGCCCGAGCTCTCTGTGGAACCCACCACGCCCTTCCACGACCACGCGCCCTTCCTCGACGATGAACATGCCCGTGCCTGGGTCGTCCGCCATGGCGAGCACGGTTCCCGCCGGCACCTCGATCTCCGTCGCCAGCTCCGCGACGCGACCGAGCGCCTCGTCCGAGAAGCCCGCGCACAGAGGGATTTGCCGGAGGTGGTCGAGGTCGGTCACGCCGACTTCATATCACGGAGCTCCACCTTGCCCGTGGGACGCTCGATCTTCTCCACGCGCACGGCGAGGGGATCCCCGAGGCGGTACGCACGGCCCGACCGGCGCCCCTCGAGCGCCGTGCCGAGCTCGTTCAGCTCGTAGTAGTCGCCGCCCAGCGAGCGCGCCGGCACGTAGCCCTCGAACACTTCCTGGAAGCGGACGAAGATCCCGGAAGGGATAGCGCCGGTGATCTCTCCTTCGAACGTGTGCTCCCAGCCGCGCTCGAAGAGCCGGCGCTCGAGCAGCCACGCAAGGCAGATCGCGTCCGCGGCGTATTCGACGTCGGTCGCTTCGCGCTCACGGGCCGACGAATGCTCGGCGAGCTCGTGGAGATCGTCGGCGATGGGCTCGTCCGAAGCGCCCAGCTCCTGCAGCAGCGCGCGGTGGCAGACGAGATCGGGGTATCGCCGAATGGGTGACGTGAAGTGGCAGTACGCCGGGCTGGCGAGGCCCGAGTGGCCGAGATTGACAGGGTCGTAGCGAGCCTGCTTCAGCGACCGGAGAACCAGGGGCGGGAAAGCAGCGACGCCGCGACCGGTGCGGCGCACGTAGTCCGTCACGTGCTCAGAGATCTCGGCGGCAAGCCGGGCGGCGTCGGTGGGCGTGAGGTGATCGGGGTCCGGCACCGGCGGTGTCGGCACGCCGAGATCGGCAAGCACGCCGAGCAGGCGCGCAATCGACTGAGCCTCGGGCGGATCGTGAACGCGGTAGAGCGCCTCACGCCGGCGACTGCCCAACAGCTCGGCGACGGCTTCGTTGGCGAGGATCATCAGTTCCTCGACGAGCATGTGCGCATGCGGCTCGCGCTCGAGCCACGCGTCCGCCAAGCCGCCCTCGCCGTCGAAGGCGAACGCGGCCTCCCCCGCCTCGATCCGCAGTGCTCCTCGGGCGAACCGGCGACGGCGAAGCTCTTCGGCGAGTTGCTCCGCCAGTCGCAACGTCTCTCCGACCTCGCCCGCGAGCTGGTCCGTGCCGGCCAGTGCCCGCTCTGCTTGTCCGTACGTCAGGCGCGCGTCACTGCGGATCGCCGAGCGGTAGAAGGACGGCGTGCCCATCGTCAAGCCGTCGCCGAACGGGATCTCTACGGTGAGGGTGAGACGTTCCTGGTTCGGCCGGAGGCTGCACAGATCGTCTGCCAGCTCGCTGGGCAGCATGGGGGCGACGCGGCCGGGCACGTAGACGGAGCAGGAGCGGCCGGCGGCGCCTCGGTCGAGCGGTGTCCCAGCCGGGACGAAGTAGGACACGTCCGCGATGTGCACGTAGGCGCGCAGGCCGTCGCTCTCGGGGACGATCGAGAGCGCGTCGTCGAAGTCCTGAGCCGTGTCGGGATCGATCGTGATCGTCGGCAGGGCGCGGAGGTCCGCGCGGCCCTCGAGGCTAGGAGCAGGCGCGTCGTGTGGCTCGTTGGCGCCGTATTCGCCTCGCTCGTACAGGAGGGCTTCGAGCACCGTTTCGATACACGTGGCCGGGCCGAGAACGTGCTCGACGCGGGCCCGGCCACGGCCCGCGCGCGCGACGACGAGATCGCCCGGGCGTGCGTCCGCGAGACCGCGGCGGTCAACGGCGAGCGGAACGCCGGGCTCGAAGTACGGCTCGCCGAAGATGAGCTTGCCGCGCTTGGTCAGCTCGACGACGACCTGGCGGCCCGTGGAGGACTTGTCACTCATCATTCACGGTCCCGTTACCCACAGGTCTGAGTTTCCCCTCTACGCTGAAATCGGGAGGAGGCGCGGGGAGGCCCCAGCGGAGTGGGCGTGGCTCGATTAGACGCGGAGGAACCGGTGCAGCGTCAGCGCCGATCCCACCGCACCCAGGATCAGCCCGGCCCCGAGAATGGAAAGCGCAGTCAGCTCGAAAGCGAGCGCTGAAATGTCCGAGTTGTCGCTCTCCCAGTTGGGCAGCGCCGGCAGCACGACCGACTTGCCCACGAGCAGCAGAAGGACCGCGCCCACGGAGCCGATCAGCCCGCAGAGCAGGCCCTCGATCATGAACGGCCCCCGCACGAACCAGTTCGTCGCGCCGACGAGCTTCATGACCTCGATCTCCCGCCGCCGCGCGAAGATCGACAGCCGGATCGTGTTGGCGATGAGCAGGGTCGACGCGATGAGCAACACGATCAGCCCGACGAGAAACACCGCCTCGATGATGCTGCCTACCTTCACGACCTTCCGTGCCTTCTCGCCCCCGTCCTTTACCGACTCGACGCCCGCCGGCTTCCTTCCGCCCGACCCGGCGGTCAGCAGGTCAGTCTTGATGTCGTCCGTGAACTCGGCCTTCACGGGAATCACCTCGAACGAGGCAGGCAGCGGGTTGTACGTGAGGTTCTCGACGAGCTCCGGGTAGCGCTTCCGCATGTCCGCGAGCGCATCGTTCTCGGAGATGTACTTGATCTGCTTGACACGTGCATCCCGCGCCAACATGAGCCGAACCTTCTCCACTTGTTTCGCGGTGACATCGCCGCTGCAGCCCGGCCGCCCGGACTGACAGAGGTAGACCTTGTCGAGCAGCTGCTTCTCGGCGTGATGCGACCACGAGAGCACCCAGGTGCCGAGCGCGATCGTCAGCCCGAGCACGAACATCCCGATCAGCACCGTGAGCGTCGCCGCTACGGTCGTCGACATGCTCGCGCCGAGTGAGCGCAGCGCCTCGCTGACGACGACGCGAAACCTCATTCGTAGCCTCCGCGGCGCTCGTCGCGCATGAGCCGCCCCTCATCGAGCGCGATCACGCGCTTGCGCATCTTGTCCACCATCTCGCGATCGTGCGTGACCATGAGGATGGTCGTGCCCGCGCGGTTGATGCGGTAGAGGAGCTGCATGATGCCGACCGACGTGTCCGGGTCGAGGTTCCCCGTCGGCTCGTCGCAGACCAGCAGCGGCGGATGGTTGGCGACCGCGCGCGCGATCGAGACACGCTGCTGCTCGCCGCCCGAGAGCTCGCCTGGGTACGAGCTCGCCTTGTGTGAGAGCCCCACGAGCGCGAGCACTTCGGGCACGATCCGCCGGATCTCGTCGCGGCTCTCCCCACGCACGTTGAGCGCGTACGCGATGTTCTCGTACGCCGTGCGGTTGGGAAGCAGCTTGAAGTCCTGGAACACGCAGGCGACGTTCCGGCGCAGCATGGGCACCCGCGAGCGCTTTAGCCGGCCCAGGTCGCGCCCGCCCACGATGATGCGGCCCCGAGTGGGCTCCAGCTCCTTGATCAGGAGTCTGATGATCGTCGACTTGCCCGACCCGGATGCGCCGACGATGAAGACGAACTCGCCCTTGTCGATGACGAAGGAGACGTCGCGGAGCGCCACGACGTCCGGCTCGTAGATCTTCGTCACCGCATCGAAGACCACCATCGACGCGGCGCTGGGGATGACGGGCGCGTCGGGCTGCTCGCGCTCGACTGGTAGGGCCACATCGGTGGGCATGTTCAGTTCCTGCACGGCGCCTCGAGGAGCCGACGACACCATCGCCGGCTGTTCCGAGCGGGGAAGTCTAGCCGAATCGCCAGACTACTCCACCCGTCCCGCGGCGCTCGCGAGCAGGTACGCGTGGATGAACGCGTCGAGATCGCCGTCGAGGACGCCCTGCGCGTTCCCGCTCTCATGGCTGGTGCGGTGATCCTTGACCTGCTGGTACGGGTGGAGCACATAGCTGCGGATTTGACTCCCGAAGCCCGTGTCCTGCACCTGGCCGCGCTCGCGCGCAAGCTCCTCCTCTCGCCGCTCCTGCTCCAGCTCGGCGAGCCGTGATTTGAGGATCCGCAGCGCCGTCTGCCGGTTGGAGAGCTGCGACCGCTCGTTCTGGCACTGCACCACGATGCCGGTGGGAAGATGCGTGATGCGCACGGCCGAGTCGGTCTTGTTGACGTGCTGGCCGCCGGCGCCGGATGCCCGATACGTGTCGACGCGGAGGTCGGCCTCGTCGATCTCGATGGCTGCTTCGTCGCCGAGCAGCGGGCTGACGATCACCTGTGCAAACGAGGTGTGGCGGCGGTGCGCCTGATCGAACGGAGACAGACGCACGAGTCGGTGGACTCCGCGTTCCGCCTTGAGCGTGCCGTACGCGTTCTCTCCGCGTACGCTGAACGTCGCCGACTTCAGCCCTGCTTCTTCACCCGGGCTGGCCTCTAGCAGCTCCGTCTGGAACCCCCGATCGTCGGCCCAGCGGAGGTACATGCGCAGCACCATCTCGGCCCAGTCCTGCGCGTCGGTGCCGCCCGTGCCGCCCACGACCGTGACGACCGCATCGCCCGTGTCGTACTCGCCGTTGAAGAGTGCCTCCTCCTGAAGACGCTCGAGCTCGCGCTGCAGCGGCGCCACCGACTCGCCGATCTCGGCGCCGAGGTCACCGTCCATCTCGAGCAGCTCGCGCGCGTCGTCGTACTCGCGCCGGAGCCGCGTGTAGCGGTCGAGACGTTTCGTCAACCGCGAGTGCTCCGTCGAAACCCGGGCGGCCCGTTGCTGGTCGTCCCAGAACCCGGGCTGGCCCATGTCCTCTTCGAGCTCGGCGACCCGGGACGTTACGGCGTCCGGGTCAAAGGTAATCACGGACCCAGTCGAGCTGGGCCCCGATCTCCTTCAGTTGCTCCGCGAGCTCCTGCATGGCTACGCCCCGTGGCACTTCTTGAACTTCTTGCCGCTCCCGCACCAGCATGGGTCGTTGCGGCCGATCTTCTCCTCCTCGGCGACGACGCGCTGCTCCGTGCGCGGCACGGCGACAAGCTCGCCGTCCTCACCACCGTTCGACCCGAAGGCCGCGCTGATCGCGTCCGCGCCGGCCATCGAGTCGTGCGAGTACGCAAGGCCGCCGTCGATCGTGGGCGCCTCCTGGGGCGTAAGCTCAGCAGCTGCCTCGGGAGCGAGCTCGGCGTGGAAGAGCGTGAAGACGACCTCCTCGCGGATGGCGCGCCCCAGCTCCTCGAACATCGTGTGACCTTCCTGGGTGTATTCGACGAGCGGGTCCTTCTGGGCCATGGCCCGCAGGTGCACGCCCTCGCGCAGGTAGTCCATGTTCTCGAGGTGCTCGCGCCACCTCGTGTCGACGACCTGGAGGATCACGTAACGCTCGAGCTCGCGGAGCAGATCAGTCCCCAGCTGGCCCTCCTTTTCGGTGTACGCCTCCTGAGCGTCGTCCGAGAAGTCGTCCACGAGCGCCTGCCGGTCGAACGAGCCGGAGAAGTCCTCACGCAGCTCGTCCGCCGAGACGTCGGAGCCGTAGAGGGCGTTCATCGCCTGGCAGAGCTGGTCGAGATCCCAGCCCTCCCCCTCGTCGGTGGCGAACGTGTCCACCGTCTGCTCGACGATCTCGACGATCCACTGGCGCACCTCGTCCGAGAGGTCCTGTCCCTCCAGGACGGCGCGGCGCTGCTCGTAGATCACCGTGCGCTGCTTGTTCATGACGTCGTCGTACTTGAGGACGTTCTTGCGCATGACGAAGTTCTGCTCCTCGACCTTCTTCTGCGCGTTCTCGATCTGCTTGGTGAGGATTCCGGCCTCCATCGGCTGGTCCTCGGGCACCTTGAAGCGGGCCATGATGTTCTGGATCCGATCGCCGGCGAAGAGCCGCACGAGATTGTCCTGCGCCGGAGAGGAAGAAGCGGGTCTCGCCCGGGTCGCCCTGGCGCCCCGAGCGGCCTCGCAGCTGGTTGTCGATGCGCCGCGCCTCGTGGCGCTCCGTGCCGACGACATAGAGCCCGCCGAGGTCGAGCACCTCCTCGTGGTCGGCCTCCCACTCGTCGCGCGCCTCCTCCATGCGCCGCTTGAGCTCGGCCTCGAGCTCATCGGTTCCTTCCTCGAAGCCTTCGGCGATCAGCTGCGAGCGGAGCTCGTGCTGCTTGTTGCCGCCGAGGACGATGTCGACACCGCGGCCGGCCATGTTCGTCGCGATCGTGACGGCGCCCTTACGGCCCGCCTGCGCGATGATCTCCGCCTCGCGCTCGTGCTGCTTCGCGTTGAGGACGTTGTGCTGGATGCCGCGGCGCGTCAGGAGCTGCGAGAGAAACTCGGAGGTCTCGACGGCGATCGTGCCGACGAGCACCGGCTGCCCCGCCTCGTGGCGCTCGGCGATGTCGTCGAGGGCGGCGTCGAATTTCGCCTCCACGGAGCGGTAGATGAGGTCGTTGCGGTCCTCCCGCGCCACCGCCACGTTGGTGGGGATCTCCGCGACGTGGAGCCCGTAGATCTCGGTGAACTCCTTCTCCTCGGTCTTTGCCGTACCGGTCATCCCGGCGAGCTTGTCGTAGAGCCGGAAGTAGTTCTGGAGCGTGATCGTCGCCATCGTGACGTGCTCCTCCTGGATGGCCACGTTCTCCTTCGCCTCGACGGCCTGGTGAAGGCCTTCTGACCAGCGCCTGCCTTCCATGATGCGACCCGTGAACTCGTCGACGATCTTCACCTCGCCGTCCTGGATCGACGTACTCCTTGTCCCGGTGGTACAGCGCCTGCGCTTTCAGCGCCTGCGTGAGGTGATTGACGAGCTGGACGTTGCGCGGGTCGTAGAGGTTGTCGATGCCCAGCGCGCGCTCGACCCGTCTCGATGCCGCGCGGGAGCGGCGATACGGTCTTGAACTTCTCGTCGTACGTGTAGTCGACGTTCGGCTCGGCGCGACGCTCGATCTTCGACGGAGGCACGTACGGCTCGCCCTCCAGCTGCCGGACGACACGGGCGAAGTCGTAGTACGTCTTCGCCGCCGTCTCCGGCTCACCGGAGATGATCAGCGGCGTACGCGCCTCGTCGATGAGGATCGAGTCGACCTCGTCCACGATCGCGTACGTGTGACCCTTCTGGACCGTGCCCTCGAGCGAGACGGCCATGTTGTCGCGGAGATAGTCGAAGCCGAACTCGGAGTTCGTCCCGTACGTCACATCGCACTCGTACATCGCATGACGCTGGTCGAACGGCATGAGGTTCTGGATCGCGCCGACGGTGGCGCCGAGCGCCTCGTAGACCGGCCGCGTCCACTCCGAGTCGCGCTTGGCGAGATAGTCGTTGACGGTGACCAGGTGGACGTTGCGTCCCGAGAGCGCGTTGAGATACAGCGCTTGCACCGCTGTGAAGGTCTTTCCCTCACCCGTCTTCTGCTCCGCGATGTCGCCCTCGTGGAGGACGATGCCGGCCATGAGCTGGACGTCGAAGAGGCGGATGCCGTGGGTGCGCCTGAATGCCTCGCGCACGGCGCCGTATGCCTCGAAGAGGATCTCCTCCAGCGTCTCCCCGTTCTCTATCCGCTGCTTGAACTCGGCCGTCTTGCCGCGCAGCTCGTCGTCGGAGAGCGCCTCGAACTCGGGCTCGAGCGTGCCGATGTAAGCCGCCTGCTGGGCGAGCCGCTTTAGGCGCCGGCCTTCGCCGACGCGCAGGACCTTCTCGAACGAGCCGAGGCTCTGGGCCACAGGCCTAGGGTACCGGCAGCGCTGCTCCGCTTAGAGCGGCAGGACGGACAGCTCGAACAGATTGTCCTCGAGCCGCCGAGCCCGGGCCGCGTACGGGCCACGCTGCCGCTCCGAGGCGATCCGCTCGAGTGCCTCGGCGCGTTCGACGTCGACCGGGATCCCGTCGGCGGCGAGCGAGAGCGTCTCGCCGTCCCAGCTCAGCTCGAGATCGTCACCGTTGGGATCCGGGTCGAGTTGCACGACCTCGATCGCCGACCCACCGACAGCCCAGACGTCGGCGTGCCGCACCGCGGAGGCACGGAACGGCGCCTCCAGCGAGCCGGCCACTCCAGCCGCCAACGCCTCGAGATCTCCTGCGTATCCCGTCTCGACGAGCAGCCGCCCGTCCGCGAGCGCGATGAACTCAACCTGGTCGCCGGGCAGCCCCGGCGCCTCGACCGTGGCCACGGCATCCCACTCGCGCTGGCGCGAGAGCCCCGTGATGCCGGGAGGAAGCCAGCCCTGCTCGGGATCGACAGGCAGGGCTACGCCGTTTCCTTCGAGCGCGAGGCCTCGCGGCGGCGCTCGACCGTCCGCTTGTCGCGATAGCGCTCGACCTGTCGCTCGAGCTTGTCGGCAAGCTGGTCGATGGAGGCCTTCATGTCCGTCGATGCCTCGCGCGCTCGCAACACAGAGCCTTTCGTCCAGATCGTCGCCTCCGCCACCTGACTGTTGGCGATGGACGGATTGCGCTCGACCGCCAGCTCGACGACGACGGGCGTGGGATCGGCAAGCAGCTTGTTCAGCTTGCCGATCTTCCGTTCCGCGTAACTGACGAGATCGGGAGTGAGGTCGATGTTCTTGCCCTTCACCTGGAGCTGCATCGCGTCCCCTTTCGGCTTGCGCGCTACTGACGTTGAATCTATCGCACCGCCCTCGCGAGGCTCACGACGTGTACGCGACGCGCACCTGCCTTCCGCAGAGCCGAGGCGGCGGCGTTCACCGTCTCGCCGGTCGTGTACACGTCGTCGACGAGACAGACGCCCACCGGGGCCTCGGTGATCGGCGCAAACGTGCCGCGAACGTTGCCGCGGCGGGCGGCGAGCGCGAGCCCTGCCTGGCGCGGACGCGGCGCCAGCGCGCGTGATGGGCGCGACGACGGGCAAGTCCCAGTGACCGCTCAGCTCACGAGCGAGAGCGGTCGCGGGATGCTCACCGCGCACGAGTGCACGGTCCGGATCCGGCGGCACGGCGCAGAGGGAAACGGCGTCGGGACGCGCTACGGCTCGGGTCACGAGCTCGGCCCCGACACACGCCAGGCCGCGCAGGCCGCGCTCCTTCCAGCTACGCACGAGCGCCCGAGCCGCCTCGTCGTAGACGATTGCCGCCCGGGCGGAGGCAAAGGCCAGCCTGCGTCCCGCGCACTCCCCGCAGCGGCGCACCGGCCAGGCCGTCGGCGCCCCGCAACGCTCGCAGAGCGGCAACGGAATGCCGCGCAGCCCGGCGAGACACGTCGTGCACAGCTCGTCGCCCGGGTTGCGGCAGACGACGCACCGCCTCGGGAAGAGCAGGTCGAGCACTGCCACCCACCGTACGGTAGGAGCGGTTACGCCTCTGCGTCAGCTCTGTGAAAAGACGCGGTCGGCTTCCTCGAGCTGCTCGCGCGAGCCGATGTCGTACCACTGTCCTGGCACGCGCCAGGTGTAGACGTCCACGCGCGGGTAGAGCCACTGGATGAGGCGCCCGGGCTGATCGGGATTGTTGCCGGCCGCGAGGTACTCCCGGATCAGCGGCAGCGAATCGCGCGGGTAGAAGTAGAGCGCGATGCCGGACAGGGTGGAGCGAGGCTCCTCGGGCTTCTCCTCGAAGTACGTGATGCGGCCGTGCGCGTCGACCTCGATCGAGTTGTAGCGGCCGCGGACGAGCTCGAGGTCGCCCACGTCGTGAATGGCGAGCAGCGGCGCGCCACGCTCCCGCGCGACACGTCCGAAGTCGCCCAGCGGCTCCGTGAAGAGGTTGTCCCCCGCGACGACGACGAGGTCGTCGTCGATGCCCTCGCGCTCGATCACGAAGCCGATGTCGCCGATGGCCCCCAGCCGGTCCTCGTCGCTCGTCGTCCCGTCGTCGACGACAGTCACATCCTTGCCCTCGGCCCATTCGCGGAAGCTGTCTGCAAAGCGCGCGTTCGTGACGACGTAGACGGCGTCGAAGCCGATCGGGGCGACGACATCGAGCAATCGATCGGCCATAGGCCTGCCGCCGACGGGCAGCAGCGCCTTCGGGCGATCGCGTGTCAGCGGATAGAGCCGAGTCGCATAGCCGGCTGCGAGTACGAGCAGCCTCATGCGACGGGAGCTCCTCGCCTGATGCCCTCCTCGGTGACGATGGCGTCGATCAGCCCCGCAGGCGTGACGTCGAAGGCCGGGTTGAAAGCGGGAAAGCTCGTGGTGATCTCCTCCGCCGTGCGCTCCTCGATCGGAATCGCATCGCCGCTCCTCGCATCGTGATCGATGGTGGAAGTTGGCGCGACGACGACGAATGGCACTTCGTGATGGCTGGCGAGCACCGCCAGACCATACGTCCCGATCTTGTTGGCGGTGTCGCCGTTGGCCGCAATGCGATCGGCTCCGGTCAGCACGATGTCGACGAGCCCGCGCGACATGAGCGATGCGGCCGCACTGTCCGCAATGACCGAGAACGGGATTTCGAGCTGGTCGAGCTCCCATGCTGTGAGCCTCGCGCCCTGGTCGAGCGGCCTCGTCTCCCCCACCCAGACGTGTTCGACGAGGCCCTTGCTCCCAGCCGAGTCGGATGGCCCCGAGCGCCGTCCCGTAACCGGCTGTAGCGAGCGCTCCGGTGTTGCAATGCGTCAGCGCGCGCGTGCCTGGGTTTAGGAGCGTCACCGCGTGCTCGGACATGCGCCGGCAGCGCTCGACTTCCTCGGCATGGATCTCTCGCGCGCGCTCGGGCGTCGGATCGTCTCGCATCCGATCCAGCGCCCACGCAAGGTTGACGGCCGTCGGCCGCGACGACCTCAGCACGTGGTCTGCATCGTCGAGGTCGTGGCCAAGCCGGGCCGCGAGGGCGAGCCCGTAGGCGGCCGCGACGCCGATGGCGGGGGCGCCGCGGACGGCAAGCGTCCGGATCGCCTCGGCCACCTCCACGGCGTTCCGGCACTCGAGCTCGACCTCCTCGCCCGGAAGCCGCCTCTGGTCGAGCAGGACCACCGCATCTGCTTCCAGACGAACGACGCGGTCGGGGAGCAGTGAAGTGGCCACGGCCTACCGCGTCTGATCGCCCGCGAGCAACGCGGCGACGGCGCGATCGAGTGCCTCACCCGCGTCCACGTCACTGAGCTCCGGGGACCGGCGAAAGACCTCTGCCGCAGCCCGATGAAAGCCGTCCGGCAGCCCAGCCGCAGCGAACGTGCGGCCGATCTC
Organism: uncultured Actinomycetes bacterium; assembly: GCA_963711315.1. GTDB lineage: Bacteria > Actinomycetota > Thermoleophilia > Gaiellales > Gaiellaceae > PALSA-612. Next base: position 328,416 of record CAVQDQ010000002.1, on the reverse strand, counting down.
GTCCATCTCCCCCGCGAATCGCCAACCCTTGCGGCCGGCCGAAAGCGCTGCTCGGCGAGATCGCTCGGGGAGGTCTGGAGCGGACTCCTGCCATTCGTCGAGCAGCGTCTCCTCGACGCCTTCCGCGCGAGCCAGCGCGCGGATCGCGAGCAGCAGCGCCGCGGCGCCCTTGGACCACGCCGCGTACGCCATCTTGACCGCCGACGCCGCGCCCGGCTCTCCTGTGACGACCCTGGCCTGGACGACCGTATCTCGGCAGAGGTCGGCGACGTCAGGCGCGAGAGAGCCCGACAGGTAGATGCGCGTCGGCACGCCGTCGCGCGGCGGAGGGCCGACGATCCCGCCGTCCACGTAGTGGCCGCCGCGCTCCTCGACGACGCTCGCGATCTCGCGGGCCGTCTGCGGAGAGACGGCATTGGCGTCGAGTAGATGCCCGTGAAGCCGAAGGACGCGACGGAACAGGCGACGCCGAGTGCTGCGTGAGGCGGACAGACGCTGAGGATGAGGTCGCTCGACTCCGCAAGCTCTTCGACCGTCGCCACGTCTCGCAGGCCCGCCTGCTCGGCGCGCTGAACGGTGGCGAGACCGCGGCCAGAGGACGCCCACAGGATCGGGCGCTCTCGCCGCAGCTGCATCGCGAGCGCCGCACCCATCTCGCCTGGGTGCAGCAGCCCGATCACCGGATCAGACATGCCTCAGAGAGACACCAGGGACACTCTCAGTGACTGTCCCTGGGACTGTCCCCTAGGCGTGTCTGAATTGGCTAGGTCCCCTCGTCCCACGAGGCGAGGTAGCGCTCCTGCTCCTCGGTCAGAGTGTCGATCTCGATGCCCATCGACGCGAGCTTCAGGCGGGCGATCTCGGCGTCGATCTCCTCCGGCACCGGGTACACGCGCCGCTCGAGCCGTGCCGCGTTCTCGACGGCGTACTCGGCGGCGAGCGCCTGGTTGGCGAACGACATGTCCATCACGGATGCCGGGTGGCCCTCGGCAGCGGCGAGGTTCACGAGCCGCCCGTCGGCGATAAGGTAGATCCTGCGGCCGTCCTCGAGCACGAACTCCTCGACGAACTCGCGGGCCGTGCGCGTCTCCGTCGCAGCCGCCCGCAGCGCCGGGATCTCGATCTCGACGTTGAAGTGGCCGGTGTTCGCGAGGATGGCACCGTCTTTCATGAGGCCGTAGTGCTCTGTCGCGATGACGCTCTTGTCGCCCGTGGCCGTGCAAAAGATGTCGCCCACCCGGGCCGCCTGCGCCATCGTCAACACTTCGAACCCGTCCATCGCGGCCTCGAGGGCAGGAACGGGATCGACCTCGGTGACGATCACGTGCGCGCCCATCCCGCGCGCGCGCATCGCGACGCCACGGCCAACCCAGCCGTAGCCGGCTACGACGAACCGCCGTCCGGCGAGGAGCACGTTCGTCGCCCGCACGATGCCGTCGATCGTCGACTGCCCCGTGCCGTAGCGGTTGTCGAAGAGGTGCTTCGTCTTCGCGTCGTTGACGGCGATGATCGGGAACCCGAGCTTGCCGTCCGCTTCGAGCGCCTTCAACCGGATCACGCCCGTCGTCGTCTCCTCGGTGCCCGCGATGATCTCTCCGAGCTGCTCGCGGCGTGCCGAGTGCAGGACTCCGATCACGTCAGCTCCGTCGTCCATCGTCAGGTGCGGCTTGTGGTCGACAGCTGCGTCGATGTGGGCGTAGTACGTGTCGTTGTCCTCGCCCTTGATAGCGAAGACCGACACGCCGTACTCCTCCACGAGCGCAGCGGCCGTGTAGTCCTGAGTCGACAGGGGGTTCGACGCACACAGGACGACGTCGGCGCCGCCTGCCGTCAGAGTGCGCATGAGGTTGGCGGTCTCGGTCGTCACGTGCAGGCACGCGGAGACCCGGTAGCCGGCGAGCGGCTTCTCGCTCTCGAACCGGTCGCGGATCGCCGCGAGCACCGGCATCTGCCGGTCGGCCCACTCGATCCGCCGCACGCCCTCAGGCGCCAGGGCCAGATCCTTCACGTCATATCGCTTGGTGGCTGCCATCGCTCCCTCTCGTCGGTGACTCCTATGCGGCCAGCAGCCGCTCGTGCTTTGCCTGCTCCCACTCCAATGCCTCGAGCTCCAGGCCGGCGAGCCAGCCGTCGACCGCCGTCCGCAGTGCCGCGTCTCGCCTGAGGCGGGCGGCGAACGCCACGTCGCCGATCTCGACGCCGAAGCGCCGCAGCAGCTCCCGCAGCGAGCGTAGCCGATTGAGCTCTGTCAGGCCGTACCGTCTGTAGCCGCTCGAGGACCGTTGTGGCTCGACGAGCCCGGCCTGCTCGAGATAGCGCAGCATGCGTGGCGACCAGCCCGTGTGGCGTGCGGCCGCCCCTATGGTCATGCGCTCCACGCAGCCCACCTTAACACAACTACGTCAAGGTTCGCTGGTGCCTTCCCTTCCGTAGTCGTCCTCGAGCCGGACGACGTCGTCGAGATCCGGCGTCGAAACCTCGATCACGAGCGTGTCGTCGAGCGCGCGCATGCGATGCACTGTCAGCGGACGAAGGTGGAAGCAGTCGCCCGCCGTGATCTCCACGAGTTCACGCTCCTCTGCGCCGACGGTGGACAACTCGAGCTCAGCACGGCCTTCCCTGACGTACCACGACTCGTCCTTCCGCTCGTGGTACTGGAGCGACAGCGCCTCGCCGGCGCGGACGAAGAGGAGCTTCCCGCAATACCGGTCCGTCGTGGCCCAGATCAGCTCCCAGCCCCACGGCTTCTCGACCTTCCGCGGCTCGAACGCGTACTCGCTCACGTGAGCCACTCGGGATGCTCGGCGACATACTCCTCCGCCTTGCGCAGGTCTTTCGGGGTGTTGACGGTGATCCAGACACCCTCGTAGCGGTATGCCGCGAGCTTTCGGGCTTCAGCGAGCTGCGGGAACGTGCTCGCCTCGTGGTCGCCGCGCTCCGGCAGGGCAGCCACCGCTTCGGCGCCGAGCACGTACACGCCGCAGTTGACCCAGTACGGGATGCGAGCGGCCTCGTCGAAGCCCGTGACCATGTCGCCGTCGTCCAGCTCGACGACGCCGAACGACGACGGCGGCTGCGTGATGGTGATCGTGGCGGCCGCGCCTGCCCCGCAGTGCCGGGCCAGTAGGGCATCGAAGTCGAGCGCCAGTAACTCGTCGCCGTTCAGCGCGTAGACGTCGCCCTGCTCGCGTCGCGCGGACGCCGCGTAACGCAGCCCTCCACCGCGTCCAAGCGGCTCGGGCTCCTCGAGGACCGTCACCTCGGGCCCAAGCCCGGCCAGCTCGCGCTCGAACTCCGCGCCGACTCCGGCGGCACAGCCGACGATCACGTGGTCGACGCCCGCACTGGCCAGCGCCGCGACCTGGTACGCGACGAGCGGCCTTCCCGCCACGGGGACGAGCGACTTCGGCTTGCCGGCGGCCGCGTCCCCCAGCCTCTCCGCTTTGCCCCCGGCGAGGACGATCGCCTCCATCAGGCTCTGCTAGCTCACCGCTTCGACCGACACGGGCCGGCCAACACCCTCGTAAACGAAGCCCAGCGCACGCATGGCCTTGGGATCGAGGACGTTGCGCCCGTCGACGACGAGAGGCTTGCGCATCGCGGCGTACGCCTCCGGCGTGGCCAGCGCCGCCACCTCGGGCCAGTCGGTGACGATCACCGCCGCGTCGGCGCCTTGCACGGCATCCAGCACGCTCGAGGAGAACGTCACCTCCGGCAGCAACGCACGGGCATCCGCCACTGGATCCCAGGCGCGCACGTCCGCGCCCTCGGCGAGGAGGCGCGCCGCGATGACGAGGCTCGGCGCCTCGCGCATGTCGTCGGTCCCCGGCTTGAAGGCGAGGCCGAGCACGGCGATCTCCTTGCCGTGCAGGTCGCCGAGGTGCTTCTCGAGCTTCTGGACGACGCGCCGGCGCTGGAGGTCGTTCACCTCGATCACCGCCGCGAGCAGCTGGAAGTGGTAGCCGGAGTTGCCGGCCAGTTGCTTGAGCGCCGCAGATGTCCTTCGGGAAGCACGACCCGCCGAAGCCGAGCCCTGCTTTGAGGAAATGCGGGCCCAGTCGATGGTCGAGCCCAACGCCCGTGGCGACGTCGACGACGTCCGCGCCGACGAGCTCGCAGACGCTCGCGATCTCGTTGATGAAGCTGATGCGCGTGGAAAGGAACGCGTTCGACGCCAGCTTGATCATCTCGGCCGAGGCGACGTCGGTGAGCACGACCGTCGTGTCGAGTGGCTCGTAGAGCGCTGCCACTCGCTCCGCATGCTCCGCCTCGAAGGCGCCGACGACGACGCGGTCCGGGTTCATGAAGTCGTGCACGGCCGTGCCCTCGGCGAGAAACTCCGGGTTGGAGATGTAGGCGACCTCGCCCAGTCCGCGAGCGTCCAAGGCGCGCCGCACCTTCTCGCCCGTGCCGGGCGGGACAGTGCTCTTCATGACGAGCGCTGTCTCTACGCCGGCGGGCAGCTCGTCGACGACGGTCCACACGGCCGAGAGGTCGGGGTCGCCGGAGTATGTCGGGGGCGTGCCGACGGCGACGAACGCGAGCTCGGCTCCGTCCAGAGCCTCGCCGACGTCGAGCGTGAAGCGAAGGCGTTGGCCCACCCGTTCGATCACGTCCTCCAGTCCCGGCTCGTGGATCGGGACGCGGCCGCTGCGCAGCGCGTCGACCTTGTCGGGCAGGACGTCGCGGACAACGACGTCGTGACCGAGCTCCGCCAAGCAGGCCCCGGTGACGAGGCCCACGTAGCCTGCTCCGAAGATGGCGATGCGGCTCACGGCTGATTCTGCTTCTGCTTCTGCTTCGGCTTGCTCTTTGCCTTCTTCGGCTGGTCGAGCGGCTGCAGACCCTTGGCGATCGCGATCATCGTCTCGTTGGACAGCGAGTCGAGCAGCGTGTTGACGACCCAGTAGCTCGCGTCGCCCTTCCGTAGGACGATCATGTGCAGCTTCCGGCCCCGGTAGTAGAAGTCGTAACCACGACCGTTGATCACGCGGTGCAGGCTTCTGCTCTCGAGAACGGGCGCATCCGGCCAGTTCATCTCCTGCACGCCCCAGTACTCCAGGCCGCGGCGGAAGACGAGCCGCACGGCGTCGTAGTCCTCGTCGATCCTGTAGGTGCGCACCGGCACGTCCGAGTCGGGAGACGACGAGCGGTCGAGCACCGACGGCACCATCAGATCGAAGCCGACCTTGTTCTTCTGGGCGCGGACGAGCGAGACGGTGGCCGCGCGGTCGCGCCGGACGTCCGGCGGCGTACGGACTATTTCCTCCCTTGCGGGCGCAGGCGCCAGCTCGTTGTGGAAGGTCTGCCCTACGACGACGGTGAGCATTGCCCCGTTCGCGAGCGGACGCATGTGGCAGCTTCGAGGCTGCTGAAGTGGCGGGCCGCTGCATCTGCTGGCGGGGGGCGAAGGGAACCGCCTCGGCAGCACCGAACAGTCCTGCCATCGAGATCGCCGCCGCGCGGGCGCGTGGCTTGCGACCGTTGAAGAACACCTTCGTGTGGAACTGGTCGTCCCACGGGGCGTTCCCGGTCGAGTTCGCGGCCCCCTCGACCGTCGCAAACCCTCGCTGGGAGAGGAGGTACCTCGCCTCAGCCGCAGCACCCGGGACGACGTAGCCGTTGAGCACGACGACGGTCGTGTCGGCCGGCTTCGGCGTGGACGACTTCAGCTTGCGCTTCAGAGCGACGGCGGTGGCTACCTTGGGCGCCTCCACGTCGGGGCTCGAGAACCTCGCGACCGCATCCTGGACGTTCGCGCTCTCGGTCGTCAGCTCCGAGTACCCGGTGAGCCCGTCAATCTTCTCCTGGAAGAAGTGGCCGCCCTTGAGCCCGTAGGCGAACAGCGCGTAGCGGAGAATCGTGCGCGGCGTCAGCTCGCCGCCGCCGCCGACGCCGACCTCGACGTTCTTCGTGATGGCGCCGACGAGGCTCGGCACCTTCGTCAGCGAGAAGCTGCGGCCGAACTGCTCCTTCATCGCCGTAACGACGAGCTGCTGTCGGGCCACGCGGTGGAAGTCGGAGTCCGTGTGCCGGTAGCGCGCGTAGTCGAGCGCGGAGCCTCCCGTCAGCCGCTGATAGCCAGGCTGGAGGTTGATCTTCGCGTAGCCGAACTCCGGGCTGACGCCCGCGTTGTCGTTGAAGTAGCGCCGGTCGACATCCACCCAGACGCCGCCGAGGGTATTGACGATCTTCTTGAAGCCGCGGAAGTTGACGGTGAGCAGGTAGTTGATCGGCAGCCCCGTGAGGTTGCGGACCGTGTCGAGCGCTCCCTTGGCGCCGCAGGTGGAGTACGCGGCATTGATCTTCGAGGTGAAGACGGAGTCCGGACAGCGGATCTCGACGACCATGTCTCGCGGCAATGACAGCATGGAGATCGTGTCCGTCTGCGGGTCGGCGCGGAGGAGCATCAGCGTGTCGGAGCGCGACGGCGTGCCCTCCGCCTCGCCGTGGCGGCGGTCGTAGCCGATCACGAGCGCGATCGCGGCCTTGTCGGCCGGCGGTACGCCGTCGAGCGTCGTCTGCGCTGCCTTCACGTCAGCCGAGTGGGCACTGACGGCCGCGACGCTCTCGTGGAGCCAGAGGTAAACGCCTCCGACCAGCGAGATGGCGAGCATGAGCACCGCCGCGCCGGCGACCGCCAGGATGCGCCCGACGATCCCGAGCCCGCTCCGCGGCCGTGGGCCGGGAGCCTGGTAGCGGTTCATGGGCGTGAGCGCGTCGGGTGGCAGGCTCACCCGGCCGTCTCCGTTGGCGCTACGGCCGTGTCCCCTTTTCAGCGTCGTCCGCACGAGGTCTCAAGGCGTCCCCGTCTCGCCTCCGGAGCGTGCGGGTCGCAGAGCGCCACGATACCGGACGGAGCGGGCTGCCCCGCCCCTTAGCGAGGGCTCGTACGCGAGGTTCGGAGCCAGCCAGCGCTCGACTTCGGCGAGCTCCATGCCCTTGCGCCCCGCGTAGTCCTCGACCTGGTCACGACCGATCCGGCCGACGGAGAAGTACCGCGACTGCGGGTGTTGGAGGAAGACGCCGCTCACGCTCGAGGCGGGGAGCATCGCGCACGTCTCCGTAAGCGACATCCCAGCCTCGTCCGCGCCGAGCAGCGCGAACAGCGGACGCTTCTCCGAGTGATCGGGACAGGCGGGGTACCCGAAGGCCGGACGGATGCCGCGGTAGCGCTCCTCGATCAGGCCGCCCGCCGACAATGTCTCGGACGGCGCGTACCACTCGCGGCGGGCGCGCTCGTGCGCATGCTCGGCAAACGCCTCTGCCAGCCGGTCGGCGAGCGCCTTGACCATGATCGACCGGTAGTCGTCCTGCTCCGCCGCGTAGCGGTCGGCGAGCGCATCCGCTCCCTGGATCGAGACCGCGAACGCGCCGATCGAGTCGCCTTCCGGGGCCATGTAATCCGCGAGGCAGCGGTTCGGGCGCGAGTCGCCGTGATCGGCCTGCTGTCGGAGGAAGCAGAAGCGCGTGCGTCCATCGACGACGACGTCGTCCCCCTCGCCTGCCGCCGGCCAGAACCCGTAGATCCCCCGCGGCTCGAGCTGGCCTGCCCGGACGATCTCGTCGAGCAGCTCCGAGGCGTCGTCGAACAGCTCCTGCGCGGCCGGCTGCTCGAGGATCGCCGGGTAGCGCCCTTTCAGCCCCCAGGCGTGGAAGAAGAACGTCCAGTCGACGTAACGGACGAGCGTCTCGAGGTCGGGCGTCACGATGCGCGTGCCCGAGAACGGCGCCGGCGGTAGCTCGTCGAAGCTCACGCGATGGCGTCGCTCCCGCGCGTCGCCAAGCGGCAGCAGGAGCTTGCGGCCGCGCTCGGCATGCTGCTCCCGGAGCTTGTCCTGGAGCGCGACGTTCTCCCGCTCGTACGCCGCCCGCCGCTCGTCGTCGAGCAGCGCGGAGACGACGGCGACTACACGGGACGCATCGAGGACGTGGATCGTCGGCGAGGAGTACTCGGGGGCGATCCGCACCGCCGTGTGGAGCTTCGACGTCGTTGCGCCGCCGATCAGAAGCGGCCGCGTCTCGCCTCGCCGTTCCATCTCGCGGGCGGCGTGGACCATCTCGTCGAGCGAGGGCGTGATCAGGCCCGAGAGGCCGACGATGTCCGCGCCGACTTCGTTCGCCGTCTCGAGCACCTTGTCCGCCGGCACCATCACGCCGAGGTCGACGACGTCGTAGTTGTTGCACCCGAGCACGACGCCGACGATGTTCTTGCCGATGTCGTGGACGTCGCCCTTGACGGTAGCCAGGACGACGGTGCCACGCGAGCGGCTCTTCCCTGTCTCACCGCGCTCCGCCTCCATGAACGGCTCGAGGTACGCGACCGCGCGCTTCATTGCGCGCGCGCTCTTCACGACCTGCGGCAAGAACATTCGCCCGGAGCCGAACAGGTCGCCCACGACCTGCATGCCGTCCATCAACGGCCCCTCGATCACGTCCAGCGGCCGGTTGACACGCTGGCGCGCCTCCTCGACGTCCTCCTCGATGTAGTCGACGATCCCGTGGACGAGCGCGTGCTCGAGCCGCTTCTCTACCGGCTGCTTCCCGCCAGGCGAGATCCACCTCACGCTTCGTCGCACCCCCTTCCACGCGTTGGGCGTACTCGAGCAAGCGCTCCGTGGCATCGGGCCGGCGATCGAAGATGAGATCCTCGACGAGCTCGAGCAGCTCCGGCTGGGATGTCCTCGTAGACGGCGAGCTGGCCGGCGTTCACGATGCCCATGTCGAGGCCCGCCTGGATGGCGTGGAAGAGGAACGCGGAGTGGATCGCCTCGCGCACGTGATCCGCGCCGCGGAACGCGAACGAGAGGTTCGAGATGCCGCCCGACACGCTGACGCCCGGGCAGCGCTCCTTGATCAGCCCGGCCGCGTCGATGAACGCCTTCGCGAACGCCGCGTGCTCCTCGATGCCCGTGCCGACGGCGAGGATGTTGGGGTCGAAGATGATGTCCTCCGGCGCGATAGCCCGCGTGCTCGACCAGGAGCGCGTACGCTCGCTCGCAGACCTCCACCTTCCGCTCGACCGTCTCCGCCTGCCCCTGCTCGTCGAACGCCATCACCAGCGCGGCGGCGCCGAGGCGCCGGACGCGACGGGCCTGGTCGAGGAACGCCTCCTCACCCTCCTTCAGGCTGAGCGAGTTGGCGACGCCCTTTCCCTGGACACACTTCAAGCCCCGCCTCGAGCACGGAGAAGCGCGAGCTGTCGACCATGATCGGCAGCACCGACACCTCCGGCTCGGTGGCCACGAGGTTGAGGAACCGCGTCATCGCGGCCTCGGAGTCCAGGAGATCGGCGTCCATGTTCACGTCGAGGAGGTTCGCGCCGCCGCGCACCTGGTCGAGGGCGACGTCGAGCGCACCCTGAAAATCATCCGCCTCGACGAGACGCCGGAAGCGCGCCGACCCGGTGACGTTCGTTCGCTCGCCGACGACGACGAACCCCGTCTCCGGCTCGATCACGAACGGCTCGAGCCCGCTGAAGGCCGTCTGCGGCCGTCGGGGCGGGATCCGTCTGGGCGCGAGGCCATCGACAGCCGCCGCGATCGCCTTCACGTGCTCCGGAGTCGTGCCGCAGCAGCCGCCGACGATGTTGACGAGCCCGTCCTCCGCGAACTCCCGGAGATAGCGACTCGTGTCGCCCGGCTGCTCGTCGTGGAGCCCGAGGTCGTTGGGGAGACCCGCGTTCGGGTGGCACGAGACGTACGTCGATGCCACTTCCGCGAGACCCTCGACGTACGGACGCATCTCCGTTGCACCCAGCGAGCAATTGACCCCGACGATCAACGGCTCGGCGTGCTCGACCGAGCGCCAGAACGCCTCGACCGTCTGTCCCGACAGATTGCGCCCGCTCGCATCGATGGCCGTGAACGAGATCCACCGCGGGATCTCCGGAGCGACGTCGAGCGCCGCCGCGATCGCCGCCTTCGCGTTCAGCGTGTCGAAAACGGTTTCGATCAGGAGCAGGTCGACGCCGCCCTCGACGAGCGCCGCCATCTGCTCGGCGTACGCGGCGCACACCTCGTCGAACGTCACGGCCCGAAACGCGGGGTCTTCCACCTTCGGCGACAGCGACAGCGTGACGTTGAGCGGGCCGACGCAGCCGGCGACGAACCCTCCCGCCTCGTCGGCTGCTTCGCGGGCGAGCCTGGCGCCGGCGACGTTCATCTCCGCCACCCACGGCTCGAGGCCGTAGTCGGCCTGCCCGATCGAGGTGGCCGTGAAGGTGTTCGTCGTGGCGATGCGGGCGCCCGCGGCGAAGTACGCGCGGTGGATGTCGCGGATGACTTGCGGATTCGTGAGGTTGAGCAGGTCGGGGTCGCCCGCCACGTCGCGCGGGTGGTCGCGGAACCGTTCGCCCCGGTATGCCTCCTCCCCGCGCACCTCGCGCTGGATCAACACCCCCCACGAGCCGTCGAGGAGGACGATCTCCTGCGCGAGGAACGCCGTCGAGCTGCTCGGCCGCGCTCATGCGGCCTCTATACCAGTCGCGACACGCCTCGCCGGGTCGTCCTACGGGCGGCCCGCGACCGCGAGCTGGTTCTCGGCGTGGCGGATGCGCTGCTCGAGCTGCCAGCGGTCGGCGTCCGATTCGCCCGCGTCGACGCGCTCCAGCTCCTCCGTGGCCTCGGCCAGTTGCTGCTGTGCGCGCGCGGTGTCGACCTCGCGCGCATCGACGGCGTCGTCGACGAGCGCGAGAGCGCGATCCTGCTCCACCTTGAAGAAGCCCGCTCCCGTGGCGAACTCGATCACCTCTGCGTCGCCCACGTGCACGCGCGTCGAGCCGGCCTTCAGCATCGCGACGAGCGGCGCGTGCCGCGCGAGAACGCCGATCTCCCCTGCGGCGCCCGGTACGACCACCATCTTCGCGAGGCCCTCGTACGCCGGTCCCTCCGGTGTCACGAGCGAGACCTCGAATGACTTCCTCTCGTCGGCCATCTACGCCGACGCTACGGGCTCGGGCTCGGCTTCGACTTCCTCGGCCTCCTCGGCCTCCTCGGCAACCGCCTCGGGAACGGTCACCGAGCCCTGTGCCTCCTGCATTGCCTGCTCGATCGTGCCGACCATGTAGAAGGCCTGCTCGGGCAGCTCGTCGTGCTTACCCTCGACGATCTCGCGGAAGCCCTTCACCGTGTCCTCGAGCTTCACGTAGACGCCCGGACGCGCGGTGAACGCCTCGGCCACATTCATCGGCTGGGAGAGGAAGCGCTCGATCTTCCGCGCCCTGGACACGGTGAGCTTGTCCTCGTCCGACAGCTCGTCCATGCCGAGGATGGCGATGATGTCCTGGAGATCCTTGTAGCGCTGGAGGATCTCCAGCACGCGCGTCGTCGTCTCGTAGTGCTCGTCGGAGATGACGCCGGGCTGGAGCGCTCGCGAGAAGCACTGGAGCGGGTCGATCGAGGGATAGATGCCCTTCTCCGAGATCGGCCGCGAGAGCACGATGAACGCGTCGAGGTGGGCAAACGTGCCCGCCGGAGCCGGGTCGGTCATGTCGTCCGCGGGGACATAGACCGCCTGCACCGACGTCACCGAGCCGGTTGTGGTCGACGTGATGCGCTCCTGGAGCTCGCCCATCTCGCTGGCGAGCGTCGGCTGGTAGCCCACTGCGCTCGGCATGCGGCCGAGCAGCGCCGACACCTCGGAGCCCGCCTGCACGAAGCGGAAGATGTTGTCGATGAAGAGCAGCACGTCCTGGCCCTGGTCGCGGAAGTACTCGGCCATGGTCAGCCCGGACAGGCCGACGCGCAGCCGGGCTCCCGGCGGCTCGTTCATCTGGCCGTAGACGAGCGCCACGCGGTCGATGACGCCCGACTCCTGCATCTCGAGCCAGAGGTCGTTGCCTTCGCGAGTGCGCTCCCCGACGCCTGCGAAGACGGAGACGCCGGCGTGCTGGGTGGCGACGTTGTGAATCAGCTCCTGGATGAGCACGGTCTTACCGAGACCCGCGCCTCCATAGAGGCCGATCTTCCCACCGCGGACGAACGGGGCAGTGAGGTCGACCACCTTCATGCCGGTCTCGAACACCTCGAGCTTTGGCGACAGGTCGGCGAAGTCCGGAGCGTCCCGGTGAATCGGCCAGCGCTCGCCACCCACCACGGGCTCGCCCTTGTCGATCTGCTCGCCGATGACGTTCCAGAGCCGGCCGAGCGTGGCGGGGCCGACCGGCACGCTGATGGGGGCGCCGGTGTCGACGGCGTCGGCGCCGCGCGCCAGCCCATCCGTCGAGTCCATGGCGACGGCTCGCACGCGATCATCGCCCAGGTGCTGCTGCACTTCGGCGATGAGGTCGCGGGCAGCGCCACCGTCCGCGTCGGTCATCGAGATGCGCAATGCACTCGTGATCTCGGGCAGGCGGTCGGGGAAGACGACGTCGACGACGACACCCTTGACCTCGACGATCTTGCCTACGTTCTCGCGGCTTTGCTCCTTGGCGGACATGCGTCTCCTGGTTCAGCTGAAGGGGATTTGCAGCACGCTACAGCGCAGCTGCGCCGGTGCGAAAAGTCTATCGCAGCCTAACGCCCTACCCACCGACAGCTAACGGCCTCCTGGGTACGCTTTCGCCATGGTTCGGGCGCTCCTGATCGGTGCCGCGGCGGCACTTGCCGCGGGCACGCTCGCACTCGCCGGTTGCGGCGGCTCGAGCGTCGTTTCGAAGCAGGACTACAAGGACTCCGTCGTGTCCGCCCGAGACCGTGTGGACTTCGCGCTCGCCCAGATCACTGTGGGCTCGGGGAGTCTCGAAGACCTCGTGGCGCGGATGGAGACGGCGGCGGACCGCATCGACGACGCCGCCAACGACTTCGACAGCGGTGGCTCCGCGAAGGGCTTCGACGACGAGACCGACCAGCTCGTGGACGCCTTTCACCAGCTCGCCGCCGGCCTCGACGGCACGGCGCACGACGCCAGCGTGGGAGGAATGGAGGACCTGCTGACCGGAACGAACGCGCTGCAGTTCCCCGGCTGGACGAAGGCGAACCACGTGCTCGCGAGTCTCGACCAGCAGGGCGTTTCAGTAGAACCGATCGGTTCCCACTAGATCGCCAGGAAGTCTGGCGATTTCCTGGCGAGGGCGTCCCCGCGCAGGGTCAGTGAACCGCGGCCGCACATGTCGGCCGCGGTGGCGGTATCGAGTCGGCTACCCGTGTCTGCGGCTTTAGCTACTCGGAGGGTTCGGTGAAGGCGCGCGTTGAGTCCGCGTACGGCTCCTCGGAGACCGCATCGACGGGCGGAAATCGTCAGACTTTCGCCCGGATACGCCGCCGCGACCGACCTGGCGGGCGCGGCCACTACGGCCCGCGGAAGAACACCTAACGCTCGAAAGTCGCCAGACTTCCGAGCTACAAAGCTTTGCCCAGAAGCTGGACGGGATGGCCTGGCCGCGCGCGGGCGAGGATCGCCTGCTCGCGCTCGACCTGCTCGCGCGTCTGGTACTTGATCTGCGAGGCCCCTTCGGGGACGAACGTCGGGTCGAGGTTGAGCTGCTCGCCCCGGAAGGCGTGGCTCGCGCCGACCAGGGCGGCTACGGCGACCGCTGCCGCAGCGGCGACCTGCACGCGCGTGCCGACGTCACGACGCCGACGCTGGATGGTGATGGGCCGCGCCATCGGCTCGAGCGGAGCGGAACGAATCACCTGGGTGAAGCAGCTCACCTCGCCTTCGTACTCACGGCACGTGGCGCAGCGCTCCAGATGGGAGGCGATCATCGCGCGTTCGAGCTGCGACAACTCTCCGTCCAGCCCGACAGAGATCTGACCACGTACCCGTTCACAGACGAGAGGCCGAACCGGACTCATGCCCATTCAGACGAGCCCGGGCGCAGAGAGTTAGACGGCAACGTCAGCCCGTCGAGCGCTTGGGCAGAGCGCTGAGCCGCTCCGACGGCTCCTCGTCGAGCGCGAGCGGTCGCATCACCTCGGCGAAGTGGCACGCGACGGGCTGCCCCGTGCCGCCACGGGGCACGAGCGCCGGCTCCTCCTGGGCACAGATCTCCTTGGCCATCCAGCAGCGTGTCCGAAAACGGCATCCCGAGGGGGGGTTCGCCGGGCTCGGCACGTCACCTTCGAGCATGATCCGGTGGCGCCTGCCACGCTGATCCGGAGACTCGATCGGGACGGCCGAGAGCAGCGCCTGCGTGTACGGGTGCATGGGCGTCTCGTAGATCTGCTCTCGCGTTCCGACCTCCATCACCTTGCCGAGGTACATGACGGCGACGCGGTCGGAGATGTGCCGGACGACGGACAGGTCGTGGGCAATGAAGAGATAGGTCAGCCCGAACTCATCCTGAAGCTGGTCCAGGAGGTTCACCACCTGCGCCTGAATCGAAACGTCGAGCGCCGAGACAGGCTCATCGAGCACGAGCAGCTCGGGGTTGAGGGCGAGCGAGCGAGCGACCCCGATGCGCTGACGCTGGCCGCCCGAGAACTCGTGCGGGAAGCGGTTGGCGTGCTCGGGGCTGAGGCCGACCGTCCGCAGCAGCCCTTCCACCTTGCGCTGCCCTTCCTTGCCGCGGTAGAGGCCGTGAATGCGAAGCGGCTCGGCGACGATCTCCCGTACTGTCATCCTCGGATTCAGCGAGGCATACGGGTCCTGGAACACGATCTGGATGTCGCGGCGCACCGGCCGCATCTGCTTCCGCTTGTACGTCGTGATGTCCGTTCCCTTGAAGACGATCTTGCCCTCGGTCGGCTCGGTGAGCTTGATGATCGTCCGGCCAAGCGTCGTCTTGCCGCAGCCCGATTCGCCGACGACGCCGAGCGTCTCGCCGCGAAGGATGCTCAGGCTTACTCCGTCAACGGCCCGCACTTGGCCGATCGTGTGCTTGAACACCCCCGCCTTGATCGGGAACCACTTGACGAGGTTCTCGACGCGGAGGATCTCGTTGGGATCGGCGCTGGCAGTCGCGACTGCCGCGTCGACGATCTCCTGGGCGCTCTCGCTCACGACCCGCCTCCGGACGTGCCGGCGGATACGCGCTGCGCCGCGAGCTCCTCCGAGAAGTGGCACGCGGCGACATGGTCGCCGAAGTCACGCAGCTCGGGGACCTCCGTTCGACAGCGAACGCGGCCTTGCGACAGGGAGCAGCGAGGGTGGAACGCGCAGCCGGGCGGCGGGCTGATCATGCTCGGCGGCTGGCCGGGAATCGGCTCCAGGCGATCCTGATCGCCCTCGAGCCGCGCCAGGCTGCTCATGAGGCCGAGCGTGTACGGGTGGCGAGGCTCGTTGAACAGCGAATGGATGTCGCACAGCTCTACCACGCGGCCCGCATACATGACGACGACGCGGTCGGCGAGCTCTGCGATCAGGCCGAGGTCGTGGGTGATGAGGATGATCGCCGCGTGGGTCTCCCGCTGGGCAGTCTTGATCACTTCCATGATCTGCGCCTGGATCGTCACGTCGAGCGCTGTCGTCGGCTCGTCGGCGACGAGCACTGACGGCGAGTTGGCGATGGCCATAGCGATCATGCCGCGCTGTCTCATTCCCCCCGAGAACTCGTGCGGATACTGGTGGAAGCGCTGCTCGGGGTTGGGCACGCCGACCATCGTCAAGAGGTCGACGACCCGCCGCTCCGCCTCGTCGTCCTTCACGCCCGGGTTGTGCGCGCGGATGGCCTCGGCGATCTGTTTACCGACCTTAAGCACGGGGTTGAGCGACGACATCGGGTCCTGGAAGATCATTGCCACGTCGCCGCCACGGATCTTGCGGAGCTCGTCGTTGGACATCGTGAGCAGGTCGCGGCCCTTGAAGACCGCCTCGCCGCTCGCGATCCGACCGGGCGGCTGCGGGATGAGCCCCAGCACCGAGAGCATGGACACGCTCTTGCCCGAGCCCGACTCGCCGACGATGCCGAGCACCTCGCCGGGAAAGAGCTCGTAGCTGACGCCCGTCACGGCCTGCACGATGCCGTCCTCCGTCTTGAACTCGACCGTCAGGTCGTCGATCGTGAGGATCGGCTCAGGGGTCATGGCGGGAGGCTACCCTCATTTGGGCCAGAAAACTAACGACTTCGCGGCGGTGAGAGCGAGCGCTAGGAGCGCATCCGCTGGGTCGGGTCGAGCGCGTCGCGCAGGCCGTCGCCCACGAAGTTCACGCAGAGCGCGATGGCGGTGATCACAAGCCCGGGAAACAGAATCAGCCACCACTGATCGGGGCCCTGCTGCTGGCCGGACGCGATGAGGCTGCCGATCGAGGACTCGGGCGGCTGGATGCCGAAGCCGAGGAACGAGAGCGCCGCTTCGACGAGGATCGCCGCCGCGATGATGAGCGTCGTGTTGACAACGATCGGCCCGACGCAGTTGGGAAGGATGTGCCGAAGGATGATGCGCCGGTCGCCGGCGCCCGACGCCTTGGCTGCCTCGACGAACTCTTTCTCACGGAGCGATAGGAATAAGCCGCGCACGATGCGCGCGATCCCGGTCCAGAAGAGGAACGCGAGGATGAGGCCGATCACCATCGGCTGCGGAATGTCGTACGACGTGACGCCGAGCGGCACTTTGACCGACGACGAACCGAGGTACGCAGCGGCGACGAGCAGGACGGCAATACCCGGCACCGTGAGGATGAGGTCCGTGAAGCGCATGAGGCCGTTATCGATCGCGCCGCCGTAGTAGCCGGCGACCGCGCCGATGATGGTGCCGATGAGCGTCGCCAGCAGCGCGACCACGATCGCGACTCCGAGCGACGTCTGGACGCCGTAGATGACGCGGCTGAAGTAGTCGCGGCCCAGCTGGTCGGTGCCGAACGGAAAGTCCCACGACGGAGCCTGGTTCAGTGCGTTGAGGTAGTTCGAGTCGTAGTTCGGCTGCCAGTCCTCGGTGTGGGGCGCGATCCAGCCGGCGAAGAACGCGACGAACATAAAGCCGATCAGGATGATGAGGCTCGTGACGGCGAGCTTGTGGCGGAAGAAGCGCATGCGAGCGTACGCCCACTGGCTGCGCGCCTCGAGCTCGACTCCGTGCTCGTAGGTGAGCTCGAGCTCGTGCTGGGCTACTTGCATGGGGTCCTCGTGCGTCGCGAGCCCGCCGGTGGCCGTGCCCGCGCTCGCCGGGCGCCCAACGCTCTCGGACGCGATCGCGCGCTCCTCGCGCTCCTCCGGCAGCATGTCGGAGGCGGGACGGACATCAGTCATAGCGCACGCGCGGATCGAGCACGCCGTACAGGATGTCCGCGATCAGGTTGAAGACAATGATCATCGTCGCGGTGATCATCAGCCACGCCATGACCGGGTAGGGATCGGCGCCGCCGAGCGCGTTGATGAAGTAGAGGCCCATGCCGTCGAGCGAGAACACGGTCTCGGTGACGATGGCGCCGCCGATCAGGGCCCCGAAGTTCAGCGCGACGACGGTCACGAGCGGGACGAGCGCATTGCGGAACGCGTGACCCATCGTCACCCTGCGCTCGTTGAGGCCCTTGGCCCGCGCCGTGCGCACGTAGTCGGCGTGGACCACCTCGAGCATCGACGCCCTCATGAAGCGAGAGTACTGCGCGATGCTCGCCACCATCAGCACCATCACCGGCAGGGCCAGGTGGTGGGCACGGTCGACGAAGAAGCTGAAGCCGTGGCCAGGGTCCACGTCGTTGAGATTTGCGATGGGAAAGAGCTTGTAGCCCGTCCACGATTGGATCTGCACAACGAGCACCTGGAGCATGAGTGCGAGCCAGAACAGCGGCATCGCTAACCCGAGGAAGCTGAAGGTCGTCGCCGTGTAGTCGAAGACCGAGTACTGCCGTAACGCCGAGAGCACTCCGATCCCGATCGCGATGAGGATGGCGAGCAACTCGGCGACGAACACGAGTTGAAGCGTGTTCTTCATCACGCGCCAGAGGTCGGGCAGGATCGGCTTGTTCGTCAGGAGCGTCTCGCCGAAGTTGTTCGTGACGGCGTCCTTCGCCCAGTAGCCGTAGCGCACGAAGACGGAATCGTTGAGGTGCTTCTCCTCGGCGATGCGGTCGAGGCCTTCCTGATCCACGTTCTGCGCGACGCGGAGCGGGCCCAGCGGGTCACCGGCTCCCTTGGCGACGAACGTGAAGACGAGGAAGCTCGCCGCGATCAGCACGAGAACGCTGTAGAGGAGCCGGCGGATGATGTAGGTGATCATCTAGTGAGCTCTGATTCTGACCTATTCGTATCGCTTTTTGGAGGGAAGCCCCACTCCCGCCGGAGCGGGAGTGGAGACTTCGTCGTTCCTCCGTTACCTCCTGGAAGGCTGGCTTACGCCGTCCAGGCCGAGACGTTCCAAGGGCTGCCTTCCGTGGTCGGGTTGACCACCGGGCCCTTGACCGTGTTCGCGCGGATGACGTAGATCGGCCGTGCGAACAGCGGGATGGACGGGATGTCCTTGACCATGTACTTCAGCTCAGACGAGTTGAGCATCTGAGCACGCTTGGCAGCGTCGAGCTCGGTTGCCACGGCGTTCTGCACCGCGGTGAGCTTCTTGTTGCAGTAGTTCATGTAGTTCTGGTCGCCACCACAGGCGTACAGGTCCTTGATTGTGATCGGAGTCGACGGGCTGCCGACCCACGTGAACATCGCGAGGTCCCAGTCACCCGACGGCAGCGTCGTGCCGAACAGCGTGCCGGCGACCTGGAAGCGAGCGACGAGCTCGATTCCGACGCTCTTGAGCTGCCTCTGCATGATCTCGAAGGCGAGCGCGCGGAGCTGGTTGCCGGTCGTGGTGCCGAAGCGGAACGACAGCTTGCCGACGTTCGGGCAGCTGAAGATCGACTGGTTGTTCGCGGAGGGCTTGCTCGGCCCACCGGTGCAACCCTTCTTCTGCAGAATGTCGATGACCTTCTGCTGGCTGAACTTGTAGACAGCCCAGTTCTGCTTGTAGTTGCTCTCGAAGGGCTTGAACATGTGGCTGTTGAGCTGCGGCAGCCCCGGAGCGATCGTCGCGTACAGGGCACCCGCGATCTGCTTGCGGTTGATGCCCGTGATGAGCGCCTGCCGGACGTACGGCTGCTTCAGAGCCGGGTGGCCCTGGGGACCGAACTGGATGTCAACGTGCTCCCAGGCGTAGCCGATCTTCTGGTCAACGACGAACTTCTTGTCCTTGAGGAAGTCGGCGATCTGGAGCTGCGGCTGCGGCTCCATGACCTGGCCCTCACCGGCCTTCAGGGCCTGGAATCGGGCGTTCGTGTCGAGGATGTAACGGAACACGACACGGTCGAGCTTCATCGGTGTGCCGGCCTTGAAGGCCGGGTTCTTTACCACTGTCAGCTGGACGCCCTTCTGCCAGCTGCTGAACTTCCACGGACCGGCCGACACGGTGATCGAGTTCAGGAACATCTCGTTCATGTCCTGGCCCGCGATGACGTGCGCCGGGTAGGGGCCGCCCGAAACGAGGGCCTCCCAGTCGGCGTACTGCTTCTTGAAGACGACAGTAGCCTTCTTGCCCTTGGCAGTGATGGACTTGACGTCCTCCCAACCCGTTCGGCTGATGACGTTGTTCTTCGGGTTGATGAAGACCTGCCAGGTCGCCCGGAGGTCGTTGCCCGTGACGGGCTTGCCGTCCGACCAGACCGCGTCCTTGCGGTACTCGACCGCTGACCGTCAGCGGACTCTTCTTGACGAGCTTCGGTGCACCCGTGAACAGCTTGGGCTGGAAGTTCGCCCTGTTGTCACGGATCTGGCCGCCGTACCAGATGTTGTTCAGAACCAGTGAGGTGGCATAGAGATTGTTCCCCACCCACGGGCCCTGGAGGTTCGGCGGCTCCTGGTCGTGAATAAACACGACCGTCCCCGCGGAAGCACGATCGGAGCTAGCCGAGGCCGTTGGGCCAACGACGAGCGTCGCAGCGATCGCAGCCGCTCCCGCGAGGAGCACGATTGAGCGCTTACGCATCTATCTCCTCCATCCGAGATTGTCTCTGCTTCACACAGGACCGCAGGATGCAGGAGTAGGCGCGACCAGTCGCCGGCCGAGGCAGCCGTTCCCAGCCGAGACGTTCCGTCGATGCCCAATCGCCCTCTCCTGTGGTCAAGTGCAGGATCGTAGTGTATGACGTACCGCACACAGTTTCGTTAGAAACGCTCATCGTCAGTTAGGAGACACCATGTCGCTCTTTCCACGCAAGGGCGCAGTGCAGCGGCCGGCGGACGATTTCGTAGCCGCCGAGGACGCCAATCAACTAGCCACCCACGCGCCGGCCACGATCGACGAAGCAGCGGGCGCGGACTGGTACCACGAGCAGGGAAACAACGCCGATCGCGCCGCGTACATGCTGTCGCTCCTGCGCCGCGCACGGGCTGGCCAGCTCCAGAGCCCAGGGGCCGGGGACGAGGCAGTTCGCGCCGCGCTTACGCAGGCAAGCCCCGAGGCTGTCATCTGGATCGCCAGCCGGGCGATCTCGTACATGGACGAGAACGGCTTTCCCGAAGCCGTGGAGCCCTGGATCGAGATCGAGACCTAGCGCTCTCGCTTCCAGAGGAGGACGCCGAGCGGTAGCAGCGCGGCGGCGAGCAAGTACGGCGCGAGCGCGAGCCGCGTCTTACGCACGCCCTCGGTCACTGTCGGCCCGCGCTTCAGCAGCGAGCGCACACGACTCGTCGCTGCGTCGAGCTCGTCCTCGTCGAAGACGGTCGCTCCGGTCACGTTCGCCAGACTGTCTAGAGCGTTGCGTGCTCCCGGGTCCGGCCGGTACTGGGGCTCGGGCAGCCCGCGGCTGAACACTCGCTCGTCGCGCGACCAGAAGTGCACGAAGACGACATCGACCCCGGGTGGCCGCCGCCACGCACGCGCCAGGCGCGCCTCGTTGATCCCCTGAGTCTCGCCGTCGGTCAGCACGACGACCACCCGCCGCTGGGCGCGCGGCGAGAAGAACCTCTGCGTCGCGACGGCTGCCAGCGAGTCCAAGCTCGTCGCCGTCGTGATCAGGCTCGATCGCGGCGGCGGCCGCTCGATACCGAGTGCCAGCGCCACGGTCGTGCGGAACGTGTCCGCGTCAGCGCTGGGGAAGAGATGCGGGAGCACGCGGTCGGTCAGCGAGGCGACACCGACGGGGATCTCCGGCAGCGCGCTGCGCAGCTTGATGGCCGCGGCCTTCGCTCGCGTCAGGCGCATGGCTCCGCCGACGCCGGAGCGCGCGAGCATGGAGCGGGAGATGTCGATCACGACGTACGCCTCTGCGTCCGTCCGCACATCCAGCGCCGTCTCCTGCTCTGCGACCGGCTGCGCCGCGGCCACGCCGAACAGCCCCGCGACCAACGCGGCAGCGACCGTCGGTACGACCAAGCGCCAACGAGAAGCGCGCGGAACTGCGAGTGCGGCGCGGAGGCGGCTCCCACGCCTGGCCACGAGCACGAGGACGACCAGCGGGACGAGCACGCAGAGCGCGATCAGCGCGCCCTTCGGGGACAAGAAGATGAGGCTGAGCCCGGCCACTTCTAGTACCCGGATCCCGGGTCGCCGGCGCCAGCGCCTTTCGCGCCCGAGCCTCCGGGCGACGGGTTCGGCCCACCACCGGATTCCGTCGGCTGAATCGCACGCCCTCTCTGCAGGGCCAGCTCGAGGTTCGCCTTCGCCTCACGGTTGTCGGGGTCGAGCTCGATTGCCGTCTGGAACGCGGCGGTCGCGTCCGCGATGAACGCCGCCTGGTCGCGGGCCTCGGTCAGCGAGCTCGCGAACGCGATCACGCCGACGAGGTTCGTAGCGCGAGACCTTCGACGGCGATCGGGGTCCTCGGTGGCGACCTGCTGGAGGCGCGCACGCGCCTCGCCGCGACGGAGCGCGAGCTCAGGATCGGAGGTGATCCCGAGCTCGAGCTGCCCGAGTCGAAGCGCCCTCAACGCCTCCCGGAATGCCACGTCGTCTCCCGTTCCCAGGAGACGCTTAGCCGCCGCGAACGGCAGCACGGTGTCGGGCTGCCATAGCCCTTCGCTCTCCGGCTCGGCGCGGTAGCGGACATCATCGGCGGCCATGGCGTCGCTCCAGCGCCCGATGTCGACGGCAAGCAGGAGCAGCACGACCGCCAGGGCAACACAGACCACTGAAGCGGCGCCGAGCGCCAGCCGCCGCCTCATCCTCTCGTCCCTTCAGGCGTGGCAGCGCCAAACGTCCCGAGAACTGCTCGTGCAGGGCGAGCAGTGCGAAGAGCAAGCCGCCGAGCGCGAGCAACCCGGTCGGCACGCCTGAGCCGAGCGCATTCTGGAAGCGCCGCTCTTCGCCGGTCGACTTGGGCAGCGCTGCGAACGCTTTCGGCCCGAGCATGCCCTGGAAGAGGCGAAGAGAGTCGCTGGACGCTGACATGGGGACGACGCGCATGTCGATATCGCTGCGCTGGATGTCCTGGAGCACACGCGTCGTCGCCTGAACGTCGTCGGGCGCGGTCTCGAGATCGCTGACGAGAACGATGAAGCCGTCCTTCACCTTGTCGCGTACGAGCATGTCCCGCGCCAGCGCCATCGCGGCCGAGATCCGCGTGCCCGCCCGGAACGTGTCCCACCACGGGTTGATGGGGGGCGCAGCCTTCGACTTGGACGGCTGGAGCACGCCCAGCAGCGGCTCGAGCTCCGACGCGGGGGTGCCCGGCGGCAGCAGCTCATACGGAATGTCGGAGAAGAAGACGAGCCCGACGGGAGCATCGATCCGGATGAGCTGCCTCAGCGTTCTCCGAACGTCGACGTAGTTCGCCTCGGCGATGCTCAGCGAGACGTCGATCACGACGACGCCGGTAGAGCCGGGCGGTAGGAAGCTTCGCTCGCGGACGTCGAGGCCACGCGCCGAGGCGCCGGCCGCTCCCAGCAGGGCGACCGCGCCGCCGGCGAGCACCACTCGGAGCGCTCCCGCGCGCAGTCGCCCCCGGCGCAGGGCGCGGATGTCGTAGCTCGAGACCGCCTGGCGACGACTACGGCGCGGGCGCAGGCGCATCGGCCTCCTCCACTTCTTCTGCCGGCTCGTCGGGCTCGAGCAGCGCCAGCTGCGCGCGTACGTTGTCCGCGAGACCGCTCGTCTCCGCCAGCGTCGGCGTCGCCTCGGCCCACGCCATCGCGCGCGCCTTGCGCGCGAGCGCCAGCTCGTCGCGCGCCTCCATCTCCTCGGCCACGAGCTCGAGCGCGCGGCGGCGGTCGGCCTCGCCGTTCTCCTGTACGTCCTCGCTCAACAGGATCAGCGCCAGCTCGAGTGGCGGCAGCACGGGCAGCGGCTCGGGCTCGGGCTCGGGCTCCGGCTCCGGCTCCCGGTAGGGCATGGCGCGCAAGGCCAGCGCAACGCCTGCCAGCGCGAGTAGCAGCGCACCGCCGAAGAGCAGGCCCCGCAGCAGCCCGGGCGAGATCGAGTAGGTCGTAGCAGGTAGTCCCACGAGGTCGGCCTTCCACGGGCTCACAGCCGCTTCACGGCGCTCGAGATCGGCCGAGACGAGATTCGAGTGGACGACGAGCACCGGCCAGCGCTCCTCGATCGAGTGCTGTTCCTTCGGGTTCTCCGTCCGCCGGAAGGTGACCACGGCCGGGTCGAACTCGAGCTGGGACGTCTCGCGCTGGGGAACGCACGGGCTGATCACGCAGCGCAGCGAGTACGTCGTGCTGATGAAGCTCGTGCGCTCCGCATCGTGCCGCGTCTGTTCTGGCTTACGTATCTCACCCCAGGGCGAGAACGCTTGCCGCACCCGGACCGAGTCCGGATCGACCCGCCGCCGATCGACCGTGACGCCGACGGTGGCCGTGAGGATGTCCCCGAAGGCAGGAGTTCGCGGCGACAGGGCGAGCTCGACGTCGATCTCCGGCGTGTCGACCACCGGTTGCGTCTGCTGGTCCCCGCCACCTCGCCCGCAAGATGAGGACGAGGCTGACGGCAACGGCCGCCACGACGAGCAGCGCCGCCGGCAGTACGCGGCGCACGGTCATGCCACGCGCCTCAGGTTGCGGAGGTCGGCCCAGTCGAGGAAGGCGGCGAGGATGTCGGTGGGGTCGCTCGACGAGACGAGCACCGGATCGAGGCCTAGCCCCTCGAGCTCGTCCAACAGCGATGCGAGGCGCTCCTCGTTTGCCGTCCGCCGCCTGGCCGCCTCGCGCCGTGTGACGCGAACGTCAGCCAGACGCCCGGACCTCGGATCTCGCATGGGCACGACGATGCCGTTCACGTCCGGGAAGCTCTGCTCCCAGGTCGGGTCCTGGACGACGACCGGCACGATGTCGAGACGTCGCTCGAGCGCCTTCAGCCAGACGTCTACGGGTGGCGGGTCGAGGAAGTCCGAAAGCACGAAGACGAAGCTGCCCGGAGTCACCGCCTTCGTGTGCTCGGTGAGATAGAGAACGGCCTCGGCGAGGCTGCCCTCGGGCGCCCCGAACGCCGTCGACGGCAGCCGCTCCTCGCGGAGCTCCCAGAGACGGCGGCCGCCTTGCGGCGGCAGCCAGTACGGCTCGCCCTCCGCCAGGTCCACGTAGCCGATGAAGCCGCCCACCAGCGCCGCGCTCTGGATGATGAGCTCGATCGCCTCGCGCATCGTCTCCGCCTTGTCGAGCCAGGGCAGCGGCGGGCGGAAGAACGCCATTTCGGGCCGGCGGTCGCACACGAGCACGACGCGCGGCGCCTCCTCGGCGAACCGCTCGCGGACGATGAACTCGTCGCGCTCGCGCGCGGACGACAGCCGGGCGGAGGCCGCCCAGTCGATGGTGTGCAGGTTGTCGCCTTCCTGATACGGGCGCGAGCCGGCCACATCCGACCCCGCCCCACGCCGGTAGCTGCGCATCGTCCCGAACGAGAGACCCATCAGGCGGCCCCTCGGAACGAGAGTGAAAGTCACCGGGTGTCGTCCGCGACAGCCGGGTGCGGACCCTCGAACAGCGGGTCCTCCTCGGAGCCGGGGACGGGGGCCAGCTCGAGGCACTGCCGGCGGAAGTCTTCGATCGCGGCCGCCCAGCCGCTGGCGCGGGCGCGGGCGAGAAAGCCGGAGCGGAACACGAGCCGGTGCGAGATCACGGGCACGAACAGCTGCTCGACGTCGAGCGGCACGACGTACTCCCTTCCATGGAGCAGGGCCCATGCGCGGGCGGCGCGTTCCAGCGCGAGGCTGCCGCGCACGGAGGCTCCCATGGCGACGTCGTCGAGCTCCCTGGTCGCGCGCACGAGCTCGACGAGCCAGCGCTTGAGGACGTCGTCGACGTAGACGCTCTGCACGGCGGCCCGGAGCACGGCGATGTCCTCGAGGCCGACGGCGGGCTCGAGGCTTTCCAGCGGGTGGACGACACGCTGCTCGTCGAGGATCGTCAGCTCGTCCTCGACGCCGGGATAACCGAGCGCGGTCTTCAGGAAGAAGCGGTCGAGCTGGGCCTCCGGCAGAGGGAACGTTCCTTCGTACTCGATCGGGTTCTCGGTGGCGAGCAGCAGAAAGGGGTCGGGCAGCTCACGCGTGATCCCGTCCACGGTCACCTGGCGCTCGGCCATGGCCTCGAGCAGCGCCGACTGTGTCTTGGGCGTCGCCCGGTTCACCTCGTCGACGAGCACGACGTTCGCGAAGATCGGCCCCGGCCGGAACTCGAAGTCGCGCGTCCGCTGGTCGAACACCGATAAGCCCGTGACATCCGTCGGCTGGAGGTCGGGCGTGCACTGGATGCGGGCGGTCGATGCGCCATCGATGGTGCGGGCGATCGTGCGGGCGAGGACGGTCTTCGCCGTGCCCGGCACGTCCTCGAGCAGCACATGGCCACCGCACGTCATGGCGGAGAGCACGAGCTTGATCTCCTCGCGCTTGCCGAGCACGACTGTCTCGACGTTGGCGAGGAAGCGGTCGGCTACGTCGACCGCACGGTCAAACTCGGTCTTCTCGTCGAACGCGACCTCGGATTCCATCGTCCTCTCTCGATCGTAGCCGCCGGGCGTCGCCCTTTTGGACGAGTGCCACGCGGGATTGTTTGTGGCTAGCCCTTTCGCGCCTTCGCGAGCGCCGCCCGCGCGGCAGCCAGCGCGCCCGCTGCGTTCGGTGGAGTGGCGTCGCCGTACATCAAGATCGTATGCACCGTGTTACCGAGCCGGAAGGCATGCGTGAGTCCCTGACCGCCACCCACCTGGATCAGGCCGCCGGCGGCCCAGGACCCGTCACCGAGCACCGGCGAATCCACTTCGGCGAACTGCAGCTGGATGGCGTCTTCCTTCGTCTTCTGCAGCCAGGCCATAGCGCCGCTGCGTTTCTTGAACAGCCAGATCCGCTGGGAAACGCGCTGGTCGGTCCCCGGCCGCTTGGAGACGAACACGCTGTCGTGCATGGCCACGAAGCCGAGAGCCAGCAACGGGCGCCTTTGCGCCGGCAGCACGAGGCCGGCGTCGTCGAGCGACATCGGGCCGGACTCGTCCTTGACGTAGCTCAGTCCGGGCGGGGCGTTCTTCGGGCCGAGCGCGATCCGCTCGAGGTCAGCCTTTACGAACGTCGGAGAAGGCTTTGCCGGCGGCGGCGGCGGTGAGGGTGGTGACGGGGGCTGCGCCGCAGTAGGTGGAGGCGGTGGCTCGGTGTCTGCCGCAGTCGAGTCGCCGCCGCAGCCCGCGACAGGCAACGCGAGCGCGGCCGCAAGCAGCGCAAGCACGACTGGGCGACGCATCGCGGAAATGTAGCTACGGCGAAGTTGCGTTCCAGTGGTAACTGCGTTAACTGGGACGGGGGAAACCATGTTTCCCCCGTGGGCCCCCTTCTTACTGAGTAAGAGCGTCCGCTCCCGCGACGACTTCGAGGATCTCCTGCGTGATCTCCGCCTGGCGCGCACGGCAATCAACACGGGGGAAACCATGTTTCCCCCGTGGGCCCCCTTCTTACTGAGTAAGAGCGTCCGCTCCCGCGACGACTTCGAGGATCTCCTGCGTGATCTCCGCCTGGCGCGCACGGTTCATCTGCAGCGTGAGCGAGTCGATGAGCTCGCCCGCGTTCTTCGACGCGTTGCGCATGGCCGTCATCCGTGCTCCTTGCTCGGAGGCGGCGGACTCGAGCAAGGCACGGTAGAGCTCGGTCTCGAGGTAGAAGGGCAGCAGGCGCGCCAGGATCTCCTCCGGCTCCGGCTCGTAGATGACGTCGCCGAGCAGCGCCGACTCCCGCTCCGCCTCGTCGCTGCGGGCGAGCAGGTCCTCGGAGATCGGCAGCACGTCCTGCTCCACGACCGTCTGCACGAGCGGCGACACGTAGTGGTTGTAGATGACGACTGCGCGGTCGATCTCCTCCGCGACGTACAGCTCGGAGAGCCGGTTGGCGAGCGCCTGCGCATCCGCATAGGCGGGCCGGTCGGAGAAGCCCGTCCAGGCCTGCTCGACCACGTAGCGACGGAAGCGCAGAGTCGAAGCGCCTTTGCGGCCGGCTACGAGCCAACGCACATCGAGACCGTCGCGCCGGAGACTGCGGTCGAGGGCGAACGCGTGACGGAGCACCTGGGTGTTGAACGAGCCCGCCAGGCCGCGGTCACCCGTCAGCGGGAGGATGGCGACGGTGTTCACGTCGCGCTGCTGCAGCAGCGGCAGGCCGTGGACGGAGGCGGCCGCGCGCGCCGTGCCCACCATCAGCTCCAGCATCCGGTCGGCGAACGGGCGCATCGCCTCGATGCGCGCCTGCGCGCGCCGCAGCCGCGCGCTCGCCACGAGCTCCATCGCCTTCGTGATCTTGCGCGTATTCGTGACGGAGCGGATACGCCGTCGGAGATCCTGGACGGTTGCCATGAGCTAGGCGGCGGCGTCCGTCACCGATGGAGCGAATCGGTCCGAGACCTTCTTCAGCTCGGCTTCCAGCTTCTCCTGGAGCTCGTCCGAGAGCTCCTTCTGTTCCTTGATCTCCGCGTAGATCGAGCCCTCCGAGCGCAGGTGCTCCCGCGTCTCGTCCTGGAAGCGCGCGACGTCCTCGACGGGAATCGCATCGAGATAGCCGTTGACGCCGGCGAAGATCGCAACGACCTGCTCCTCGAGCGCCCACGGCGAGTACTGCGGCTGGTTGAGCGTCGCGACCATTCGCTCGCCGCGGCCGAGAGCGTCACGCGTGGCCTGGTCGAGCTCGGAGCCGAACTGGGCGAAGGCCTCGAGCTCGCGGTACTGCGAGAGGTCGAGCTTCAGCCGCCCTGCCACCTGGCGGATCGCGCGCACCTGGGCGTTGCCGCCCACGCGCGACACCGAGATGCCGACGTTGATCGCCGGCCGCACGCCGGAGAAGAAGAGGTCGGACTCGAGGTAGATCTGGCCGTCGGTGATCGAGATGACGTTCGTCGGGATGTAGGCGGCGACATCGCCGGCCTGCGTCTCGATCACCGGCAGCGCCGTCAGCGAGCCGCCGCCGAGATCGTCCGAGAGCTTGCACGCGCGCTCGAGCAGGCGCGAGTGGAGGTAGAAGACGTCGCCGGGGAAGGCCTCGCGTCCCGGCGGGCGCCGCAGCAGCAGCGACATCTGGCGATACGCGTCGGCGTGCTTGGAGAGGTCGTCGTACATGCAGAGCGCGTGCTTGCCCTGGAACAGGAAGTGCTCGCCCATCGCCGACCCGGCGTACGGTGCCATCCACTTCATCGGCGCCGCCTCGTTCGCCGGGGCGTTGACGATGATCGTGTAGTCCATCGCGCCGGCATCCTTCAACCGTTCATAGACCTGCTTGACGGTCGACGACTTCTGGCCGATGGCCACGTAGATGCAGATAAGGTCCTCGCCGCGCTGGTTGAGGATCGTGTCCACGAGCAGCGCCGTCTTGCCGATCGAGCGGTCGCCGATGATCAGCTCGCGCTGGCCACGACCGATGGGGATCATCGAGTCGATCGCCTTGATGCCCGTCTGCACGGGCTCCTTCACGGGCTGCCGGTCGACGACACCCGGCGCCTTGAACTCGAGCGGCCGCGTCTCGGAGGTCGCGATCGGCGGGCCGCCGTCCACGGGCTGGCCCAGCGGGTTGACGATGCGGCCGATCAGGTCCTCCCCGACCGGAACGCTCGCGATCCGCCCCGTACGCCGCACGGACTCGCCTTCCTTCACGTGCTCCCAGTCGCCGAAGAGCGCCGTGCCGACGTTGTCCTCCTCGAGATTGAAGGCGATGCCGGTAACGCCGTGCTCGAACTCGAGCATCTCCATGGAGACCGCGCTCTCGAGGCCGTAGACGCGTGCGATGCCGTCACCGACCTGGAGCACTGTGCCGACCTCTGCGAGGTCGGTCTCGACGGCGAAGTCCTCGATGCGCTGCTTGAGGATCGTGGTGATCTCTTCAGGGCGTAGCTTCACGAAAGCTCCTTCATTTCTGAGTGTGTACGGGAGAGGCTGTCGGCGGGCGGAGCGAAAGATGACAGGCCCAAGAGGAGCCGCGGGAACAGCCTACTGAGACGGAAATACGAGCGTGAAGATCCGAAGCTGGTCACGTCGTCAACCTCGCGAGCTCAGGTCGAGAGCCAGCCGGTCGAGCCGCCCGCGAACGCTTGCGTCCGCGCGCAGTGAGCCAGCCTGGAGCACGATGCCGCCGATCAGGTCCGGGTCCACCTTGCGCAAGGCCTCGACCTTGCGGCCCGAGGCCTGCTCGATGCGACCGACGATCTCCTTCGCCTCCTCGTCGGAGAGCTCGTACGCCGTCGTCAGCGTGACGGTGAGCTGCCCTTCGGCGCGCGCCACCATCTCGTCGAACTCGGCGCGGATGCCTTCGAGCGAGCCGGCGCGTCCCTTCTCGGCCACGAGCTTCAGGAAGTTCGACATGAGCTCGTCCGGCTCTCCGGCCGCCGCTTCGAGCACCGCAGCCTTGGAGCCGGCATCCACCTGCGGATTGCCGATCACCGAGCGCAGCTGCGGCAGCTCGGCCATCGCCTCGGCCACCGAGGCGAGCTGCGTCTGCAGGTCCTTGACGTTGCCGCGCTCGACGGCAGCCTCATAGAGCGCACGGGCATACACGCGGTCGGCGACCGACATCGGTTAGACGGGCTCCTTCTCCAGGGCGGAGAAGTCGAGCTCGTCGATCGCCTCCTCGATCAGGCGACGCTGGTCGGCGTCGGTCAAGACCTTGCCGGCCACCTTCTCCGTCGCCTCGAGCGCGAGGCTCGCTACCTCGGCGCGGATCTGGCCGATCGCGCGGGCGGTCTCGGCCTCCACGTCCTTGCGCGTCTCTTCGATGCGCCGCTGCCGCTCGGCGTCGAGCTCCTCCCGCAGCCGACGCTGCTGGTCCTCTCCAAGTCGCCGTGCGTCCGCGAGCATCTCCTCGGCCTGCGTACGCGCAGCCGCCAGCGCCTCGCGCTGCTGGGCGACGAGCCGCTCCGACTCGGTGCGCGCCTGGTCGGCGGCGTCGAGCGCCTCACGGATGCGGTCGCGACGCTTGTCGATGCCTTGTTGGATAGGCCCGAACGCAAACCGCCGGAGCACGAAGAACACGATCGCGAAGATGATCAGCGTCCAGATCATCAGGCCCGGGACGACCTCGATGATCCCCGAACTTGCGAGCAGTGGCGCGCTCGGCATCAGACGAGCACGAAGGCGAGCAGGCCGCCCAGGAGGCCGTAGAAGACGCAGGCCTCGGTGAGGGCGAAGCCGATCCACTGGATGCCCTGGAGCTCGCCGCGGAGCTCCGGCTGGCGGGCGACCGCCTGGATCATCGAGCCGAAGATGTTTCCGATGCCGATCCCGGCTCCGAGCGAGCCGAGGCCGATGCCGAGCGCGAGCGCGATCGCCTTCCCAGCGTCGACCGCGGTGTCGGTTTGGGCGAGCAGAGTGAACATGAAGCCTTCCTCCTAGTGTTCGGGCTCGATGGCCGAGCCGATGTAGATGGCGGACAGGGCGGCGAAGATGTACGCCTGGATCGTGACGACGATCACGACTTCGAATGCGTAGAAGAGAAACGCGAGGATGACGGACGCCGGGAACACGTACCAGTTGATCAGGAAGATGAGCCCGATGGAGACGAGGATCAGCATGTGGCCGGCGAGCATGTTCGCGTAGAGCCGGACGCTCAGCGAGATGAGCCGCATGAACTGGCTGAGGATCTCGAGCGGGATCATCATCGGCAGGAGCGCCTTCGGCACGTCCGGGATCCAGCTCTGGAGGTACCGCTTGACCCCGTTCTCGCGGATGCCCTCGACGTGCGTGAACGTCCAGCTCATCAGAGCGAGCGCGAGCGTCACGGACAGCGTCGATGTGGCGGCGAAGATGGCGAGCGTCGGCACCTCGACGCCGGCGATCTCTACCTTCTCGTCTGAGAGCGGCAGCGGGATGAAGCCGAGCATGTTGACGACCCAGACGAAGATCAAGAGCGAAGCGACATAGGGGAACCAGCGCCCGATTGCCCTGGTCGGGAGCCCCTGTTCTGCCACTTGCACCTGCGCCATCTCGTAGACGATCTCTCCAACCGTCTGGCGGCGTCCGGGGCGCTCCTTGAGACCTACCCGCATGAGGACGATCCCGAGCACGATGGACACGATCCCGCCGAGGATGAGATATGCCACCGCCTTGTTGATCGACATGTCGAGCGGGCCGATGTGGATAGGAATCCAGTCGTTCATCTCCCACTCGTGGGACGGATCGAACTCGTCCTCGGCCTGGGCCGCCGCGAACGCAGGGAGCACGAGCGCCAGCGTCGTCACGATCACGAGGGCGCGCTTCACTTCGAGCCTCCAAAGTACGAGGCGAGCGACAGGCCCAGCTCGGCGGTGTAGGCGAGGGCGAAGACGAGGATGGCCGGGAGGGCGAGATCCTCGTTGGTGGTGGCGACGGCGAGCAATACGACGAGCACCGCTAGGCCCTTGAAGACGAGCTCGAAGGCGTGAAGCCCGCCGCCGGCCGCGGGGCTCGTATCTTTGCGCACGTAGTCGACCAACAGCGAGATGGCACGCAGGCCCGCCCAGAGCACGGCGCCGACGGCCCAGCCGCGGACGTCCCAACCTGCAATGAGGAAGACGACGAGTGCGATGCCGAGCACGAGCAGCGCCGCCAGCGCGGGCGCGACCTTCCGGGGCACGGGCCTCGGCGTCATGAGCGTGCTCGAGGGCACTACACGGAGTCCTTGTAACGGACGTAGACAGCGCCCACGCCTGCGGGAACGCCAATCATCGCGCCGGCGAGCATGCCGTATCCCACGGAGCCGGCGACCCAGCCGACGAGCGCGCCGCAGCCGATGCAGGCGGCCGTCGTGCCGGCGAGCAGGGTGCCCGCCCCGGCAGGGTGAAACGCGGGGCGAGAAGGCTCCATCGCCGCGAGCATACCAGCCCAGAGGCCCCAGCTTGTAACAGCTGAATCCGCTCGTTGATGCGGGAAAGAGCGATGTTTGTGGCTAGGCCGACTTACGCTGCTCTTCCAGCTCGCGCTCCCGCGCGACCCGGCGGCGGATGCGCGGGTTGGCGAGCTTCACGATCTCGAGCGAATACACGATCACCATCGAGAACAGCACGGCGGCAAGGCCGATCGCGGCCACCGCAACGGTCGGCCACACGTGCCAGTCGCCACCCTCGCGAAAGTCGATGAAGCGCGTGGCAAGCGCTGCGCCGGCGAGCGTCGCGCACCAGAGCCAGATGACTATCGTCGTCCGCCTCTGCGAGAGGCCGATGCGCAGGAAGCGGTGGTGGAGGTGCTCCTGGTCGGGCGCCGTGATCGGCTGGTGGTACTTGAGCCGCCGGGCGACGACGAAGCCCGTGTCAATGATCGGCACTGCCAGCACGAGCAGCGGGAAGAACAGGGCCACGGTGGCGGCCGTCTTCAACAGCCCCTCGACGGCCACCGTGGCGAGCACGAAGCCGAGCAGCATCGCCCCCGAGTCGCCCATGAAGATCCGGGCTGGATAGAAGTTGTGCCGCAGGAAGCCGAGGCAGGCGCCGAACACGATCGCCGACACGATCGCCGCCTCGGGCTTGCCCAGCGAGAGCGCGATGACGGCGAAAGTGCCGCCCGCGATCGAGCACACGCCCGCCGCGAGCCCGTCGAGCCCGTCGAGGAAGTTGACCATGTTCATCACGGCGACGATCCAGGCGACGGTCAGCGGCTTGCCGACCCACGGCGACAGCTCGTGCACGCCGACGAACGGGAACGTGAAGTGGTCGATCCAGATGCCGGAGGCGACGGGGATCGCCGCCGCGCCGATCTGCCCGGCGAGCTTCTGCCACCAGAGGAGCCCGCGGAAGTCGTCGACCGCGCCGACAGCCGTGGCGACGGTGGCGCCGAGCAGGAGGCCGCGCATCTCGTCGGAGAAGTCGACGAAGGCGAGCGCTGGGATGATGATCCCGAAGAACAGGGCGAGGCCGCCGAGCTTGGGCACGATCCGCTCGTGCACGCGACGTTCGCCCGGCCGGTCGACGATGCCGAGGAAGCGGGCGACGTTGCCGACGACCGGCGTCAGCAGCAGGACGATGACGAGCGCGAGCCCGGCCCCGTAGAGGACTTCCCAGTTCGCGCGCAGCTCGTCCAGCATCCAGGTGCCCTACTTCGTCCCGTAGAGGCGATCTCCGGCGTCGCCGAGGCCGGGCACGATGAAGCCACGCTCGTTGAGGCCCCGGTCGATTGCAGCGACGACGATGTGCACGTCCGGATGCGCCGCCTGCACGCGCTCGATCCCCTCCGGCGCGGCAATGATCGCGATCAGGCGGATGGAGGTCGCTCCCGCCTTCTTGACGATGTCGATCGCGGCCGTGGTCGAGTTGCCGGTGGCCAGCATCGGATCGAGCACGATCACGTCGCGCTCTGCAACGTCGGTCGGCAACTTCACGTAGTACTCGTGCGGCTCGAGCGTCTCCTCGTCGCGGTACATGCCGATGAAGCCGACGCGCGCGCCCGAGACGAGCGACAGCACGCCGTCGAGCATGCCTATACCGGCGCGCAGGATCGGGCAGACGGCGACCTTCTTGCCGGAGATGCGCGGCACCGACGTGGTCTCGAGGGGCGTCGAGATCTCCACCTGCTCCGTTGCAAGGCTCTTCGTCGCCTCGTACGTGAGCAGCAGCGTCAATTCGTTGACGAGGCGCCGGAAGTCGGCCGTAGAGGTGTTCACGTCACGCAGCAGGCCGAGCTTGTGCTGCGCCAGCGGGTGACCGACCTCGGTGACGGTCATGCGACGTACGTCGTGTAGCCGCGGAAGCCGGGATACAGCGGCCGCGCATCGCACAAGGCGAGGCTGCGCTCTCGGAGTGCGGCGAAATCAGCGTCCTCGGCGAGCGCCTCGCAGGTGATCCTCCCCACCTCGCGGAAGTCGTCCTCGTCGAAGCCGCGCATCGTCGCCGCCGGCGTCCCGGCGCGTAAGCCGGAGGCGACCGTCGGCGGACGCTCGTCGAACGGAATGGTGTTGCGGTTGACGGTGATGGCAACCTCGGCCAGGCGCTCTTCCGCGCCCTTCCCGGTCCACTCGGTCTGCCGGAGATCGACGAGCAGGAGATGCGTGTCCGTGCCGCCGGTCAGCACGTCGAGCCCTCCCGCCTGAAGCTCGGCCGCGTATGCGTCCGCGTTGGCGCGCACCTGCTGCTGGTATTCACGGAACGCGTCCGAGCCGGCGATCGCAAAGCACGTTGCCTTGGCGGCGATGACATGGTTGAGCGGCCCGCCTTGCATCCCGGGGAAGACCGCACGGTCGAGAGACTCCGCGAGCTCCTCGCGGCAGAGCACGAAGCCCGAGCGCGGCCCGGCCAGTGTCTTGTGCGCCGTGGACGTCACGAAATCGCAGTGCGGCACGGGGTTCGGGTGCAGTCCCGCCGCCACGAGCCCGGCGAAGTGCGCCATGTCGCAGAGGAGGTAGGCGCCCACCTCGTCGGCGATCTCGCGGAAGCGCTCCGCCTCGACCGCCCGCGGGTAGGCGGAGCCTCCGCAGACGATGAGCTTCGGCCGGTGGGCCTTCGCCAGCTGCCGCACCTCGTCGTAGTCGATGAGGCTCGTCTCGCGGCTGACGCCGTAGTGAACGATCGTGTACAGCCGTCCGGAGAAGTTCACCTTCAGGCCGTGGGTGAGGTGCCCCCCGTGCGAGAGCTCGAGCGAGAGGATCGTGTCGCCCGGGTCGAGGCACGAGAAGTAGACGGCCATGTTCGTCTGTGCCCCAGCGTGCGGCTGGACGTTCGCGTGCTCGGCGCCGAAGAGCGCCTTCGCCCGGTCGATGGCCAGCTGTTCGATCTCATCCACAACCTCGCAGCCGCCGTAGTAGCGGCGGCCGGGATAGCCCTCGGAGTACTTGTTCGTCGCCGCCGAGCCGACGGCCTCGAGCACCGAAGGCCACGTGAAGTTCTCGGACGCGATCAGCTCGATCTCCGCCCGCTGCCGCTCGAGCTCGCGGCCGAGCAGCGCCGCGATGTCGGGATCGATGTCGGCGAGACCAGCGGTGCGCAGCTGCTCCAGAGACAGGGCCGTCGCGACCATCCGGGGGGATCGTACTCAGGCGCGCCCGACGGCAGCGACACGAGCCAGCGCTTCGGCGGCCGGTACGGCGCCCTCTCGGAGCACCTGCGGCTCTGCGCCCGTGAGATCGAGCACCGTCGACGGTACGCCCGGGAGCAAGCCGCCGTCCACGACCGCTCCGCAGCCGGCACGGATCTCCTCGGGCACTTCGTCGAGCGACCGCGGGTCGGGCCCGCCGTGCACGTTCGCGCTCGTCGCCATCACCGCGCCGACCGCACTCACCACCTCGGCGGCCTCGTCGGGCAACTCGGGCACGCGGACGCCGATCGTCGACTCCGCAAGCCAGGCGAAGCGTCGCTCGGGGTTCGGGAAGACGAGCGTGTACGGCCCCGGCAGCAGCGCCCGAACGATCTCCTCCGGCAGCTCCGGGACGCGCTCGAGGAGCGCCTCGACGCTGGCGCAGACGAGCGCCGCAGGCTGCCCCTCCGGCCGTCCTTTGAGCGCGAGCGCACGGCGGCACGCCTCCTCGGAGGAGGCGTCCGCGCAGAGCCCGTACACCGTGTCCGTGGGCAGGACGACGGGCTGTCCAGCGCGGAGTGCCGCTACGGCGTCCATCGCCCCTCGACGACGCGATCGCGGCCGGCGAGATCCGGTGTGGCCACGACTTCCTGGAAGCCGAGCTCCTCGAGCAGGCCGGAGACGCGTTGGGCGGATCCATCCGCCACCTCGAGCACGAGCGCGCCCCCACGCCGCAGCACCTGGCGGGCGGCCTGTGCGATCTGCTCGGTCACGCCGTGGCCAACGAGCGCGCTCGGCGGCTCCCAGTCGCGCACCTCCGGCTGCAACGCGTCGAGCTCCTCTGGCTCCACGTACGGCGGGTTGGAGACGACGAGGTCGTACGGGCCGCCCGGCAGTCCCTCGCCCAGGTCGTGGAGGACGAGCTGCACCCGCTCCGCCATGCCCGTCAGCGCCGCGTTCTCCGTAGCAAGCGCGAGCGCGTCTTCGGACACGTCGATCGCCGTCACGGCAGCGTCAGCCCGTTCGTCCGCGATCGCGAGAGCAATCGCGCCCGTGCCCGTCCCCACGTCGAGCACAGCCGGGTCATCCGACACCGTCCAGCAGTGCCAGGCAGCGCTCGACGACGACCTCCGTCTCCGGCCGCGGGATCAGCCCACGCCGGT
Source organism: uncultured Actinomycetes bacterium (assembly GCA_963711315.1). Classification (GTDB taxonomy): domain Bacteria; phylum Actinomycetota; class Thermoleophilia; order Gaiellales; family Gaiellaceae; genus PALSA-612. The sequence continues at coordinate 292,022 of CAVQDQ010000002.1, read as the reverse complement.
CGACCTTCAACGTCAGCCGCCGGAAGCCCCACTCGCCGAGGATGTAGGCGAGCGGCTCGCGCGTTCCGCGGCGGCGTACCAGCTCGCGGCAGGCGGCCTGCTCGTCCTGCGTCAGCGGCCGGTCGTACTGGAGGTAGAGATCGAGGCGCGTAACGCCGAGCGCGTGGGCGACGAGGTGCTCGGCGTCGACGCGCGGGCTCGGCACATCCTTGCGGGCGAGAAACTCCGTCGACGCCGTGACGACGTCGCGGATGGTCATTCGTGCATGTGGATGCGGAGCCGGCTGCCGCGCACGCAGAGCGCGCCGGCGAAGCCCGGTCCGAGCTGAGGTCGTGCAGAGACCAGCCCACCGGGTGCTCTGCAGGCTGCGCAGCGGCACAGAAAGCCCGGTGCCGAGCGCCTTCCCGTACGCCTCCTTCTGCGTCCAGAGCTGGAAGAAACGCCGGATCCGGCTCTCTTCCGCCAGCGAGCGCAGCTCGGCGGCCTCGTCGTCGCGAATAGCTGATCGGCGATCGGGCCGAGAGCACGACGCGGGTCGATGCGCTCGACGTCGATTCCCACCTCCCCTCCCTGCGCGACCGCGAGCACACCCACGCCACCGGAACGGCCCCAGCTGAACTCCAGCCCGTCGCCATCGACCAGCCTTGGCTTGCCGTACGGCCCGTACGCGAATTCCAGCGACCGGGCGTCGCGATCGAGATAGCGGGCGAGGATCGATCGCATGGATGCCGCCTCTAGCGAGAGCCGCCAGACGTGGACGTCCCTGCTCATCGTGATGCCGCCTCCCGCTCGACGTCGTCCAGGACCTGCTCGAGAACCTCGCCGAGGACGTCGGCATGCGGGTGCTGGAAGATCGTGAGGTGCGGAGCCTCGACCTCGTACCACACAACGTGGTCGGCGACTCCCTCCCAGAATGACGGGGGCGTCTCGTAGTCCATCGTGCTGATCACCGTCAGCGTCCCGGGGAAGCTGGTGGTCCGGTAGCTGCGCCGAGAGCGAAGCCATCACCGAGGCCAGCGGATCGACCACTTCGTGGTCGGGATCATCTCGCCGGCATCATGCGCCGCGCCAGTGGTGGAACTTGCGTCGAACGGCCCCAGCGGAACCGCCGGTTCCTCTTGCTGCTCGAGCGCCCGGCTGACGTAGTGCCGAACGCCTCGGCGGCCGACCTGCGTCCGAGGATCGATCACGGCGGTCGAGCCGAACCTCCTCGCCGCTCGCCTCAGCCCGCTTCGCCAGCTCCATGACTATGGCACCTCCGGAGCACATGCTCGCGAAGAGGTACGGGCCGGAGGGCTGCAGCCGTGCGAATCTCCCGAAAGTAGTCGTCGGCGATGTCCTCCACTGAACGGTCGCTCAAGTTCTCGAGCTTCGCCCGCACGGCGTAGAGGGGCTGATCCTCCCCGAGCGTGCGCTTCAGGACGGAGACGTTGAGGGCCTCGTCGCCGAGCGCGTGCGTCACGAACAGCGGCGGCCGTCGGCCGCTGCCCTGGACAGGGACGATGAGCGAGTCTTCGTCCCAGGTTCCGTCCTCGACAAGCGTCGTGAACGACCCGAGCGTCGGCGCCCACATCAACGTCGTCAGGGGCAGCGCCGGCCGTGCCGCTCGGCGATCCGTGCTAGCAGCTCGGCACCGAGGATCGAGTCGCCGCCCAGCGAGAAGAAGTCGTCCTCGACGCCGACCCGTTCCACGTCGAGAGTCTCGGCCCAGAGCTCCGCAATCTCGCGTTCGAAGTCGTTGCGTGGCGCGACGTAGTCCTGATATGCCGCGCGTACTGGTTCCACGACGCCGAGACGCTCGGCGAGGCCCGATCCGTTGGAGCTTGCCCGTCGATCCCTTGGGGATGTCGTCCACGAACACGACGACGCTCGGCACCTTGAAGTCCGCAAGCCGCGAGGCGACGCGCCGCTGCAGCTCGTGCTCGGTCACATGAGCGCCCTCGCGTAGCACGACGGCCGCTCCGACGTCCTCCCCCAACCTCTCGTCCGGCACGGCGAAGCTCACGGCCTCAATGACGTCGGGATGCCCGAGCATCGCTTCCTCCACCTCGGCCGGAGCGACCTTCTCGCCGCCGCGGTTGATGATCTCCTTGCTGCGCCCGTTCAGGAATAGATACCCGTCGTCGTCGAGAAATCCTTCGTCGCCAGTCCGGAACCAACCATCGGTGAACGACTCGGCATTCGCCTCCTGCTTCGACTCGTAGCCGGCGAACACCGTCGGCCCCTTGATCGCGATCTGCCCGCTCTCACCGCGGGGCAGGACGATCGTCCAGTCTCCATCACGGCGATCTCGATCCCAGTCGGTAACCCGACCGAACCGCCTTCCTCTCCCCAGGCGGAAGCGGGTTGCTCGTCATCTGATGCGCGGCCTCGGTCATGCCGTACGCTTCGATCACGGGGACTCCGAAGGTCTCCTCTAGCTCCTCGCGCACACGCGGCAGGAGCGGCGCGGAGGAGGAGCGTATGAAGCGAAGGCGTCGTGGCCGGCGCGGCTGGGTTTCCCGTGTGAAGCACCGCCTGGTGCATGGTCGGTACGGCGGTGTACCAGGTCGGCTGGAGCTCGGCCAGCCAGCCGTGGAACGACGGCGCGTGGAATCCGGGCGTGCAGATGACGCTCGCGCCGGCGGAGAGCGACGAGAGAAGCGCACGCCACCAGGCCGTGGATGTGGAAGAGAGGCATGACGTTGAGGCAGCGATCGCCCGGCGTCAGCTCCAACGTCGACGCGACGTTGCGGGCGGACAGCGTCAACAGGCGATGGGTGAGCGGCACGATCTTCGGGCGCGCGGTCGTCCCCGACGTATGGAGGACGAGCGCCGTGTCGTCCTCGCGCGGCTCCGTCCGGTTGCCGCTGCCATCGGAGAAGCGGAAGGCGCCGGCGCGGTCGCCCTCGGCCGGTGACGACATCCACGATGGGGAGCTCGCGCGTCGTCTGGCGAGATCGCGTAACGGCGAGTCGTCTTCCGCGCCGAGCACGATCGCCTTCGCGTGGAGATCGGCGAGGTAGAAGTCGAACTCCGACTGGCGGTACGAGGGGTTGAGCGGCGCACAGACCGCGGCAGACGAGACGGCGAGGAAGGCAGCCGCCAGCTCGGGGCCGTTCTGATGCACGAGCGCCACGCGGTCGTCCGAGCCAACCCCGAGAGAGCGGAGCTGGCCGGCTGCGGCCTCGGTCTGCTCGAAGAGCTGTCGGTAGGAGAGTGGCTCCCTGCCGGGAGCCATGAGCGCCGGGGCGTCCGGGGTCGCCTCGGCCCAGCGGCGTAGGAGCTCGGGAATCGTCATTCCGCCTCGAGTGCCTGCCGCCGCTCCTCGTCGGCGAGTGCGTCGGTGAAGTCGGCGAGGTCGCCTTCGAGGATGGCATCGAGGCGATGCTGGGTCAGCTTGATCCGGTGGTCGGTGAGGCGGTTCTCGGGGAAGTTGTAGGTGCGGATCTTCTCGGCCCGTTCCCCGCCGCCGATCTGGGCGCGGCGCGCAGCCGACTCCTCGGCCTGCTGCCGCCGGCGCTCATGCTCATAAAGGCGGGCGCGCAGCACTCGCATGCCCTTGTCGCGGTTCTTGAGCTGCGAGCGCTCGTCCTGCATGGCGACGACGATGCCTGTCGGCATGTGCGTAATGCGGACGGCCGAGTCGGTCGTGTTCACGCTCTGTCCGCCCGGGCCGGTCGACCGATAGACATCGATCTTCAGGTCCGCCTGGTCGATGTCGACCTCCACCTCCTCCGCTTCGGGCATCACCGCTACCGTCGCCGTGGACGTGTGGATTCGCCCCTGCGACTCCGTGGTGGGAACACGCTGGACGCGGTGCGTGCCGGCCTCCCACTTGAAGATGGAATACGCGCCGTCCCCCTTGACGGCGAAGACGGACTCCTTGAAGCCGCCGCCGTCGTTCGGGCTCGCCGAGATCTGCTCCCACTTGTAGCCCTTGCGCTCGGCGTAGCGCGTGAGCATGCGTGCGACGTCTGACGCCCACAGCGCCGCCTCGTCGCCGCCTACGCCCTGCCGTACCTCGACGATCACGTCCTTCGAGTCGGCAGGGTCGGTCTCCACGAGCGCGAGCTTCAGCTCTTCCTCCAGCTCCGCGGCACGGGTCTCCAGCTCCGGCACGAGCTCACGGAGATCGGAGTCCGTGCGCGCGGCATCGAGGTCGGCCCGTACCGCGCGCCAGTCCTGCGCAAGTGCATGCGGACGCTCGAGCTCCTTCAAGCGCCGCCCGACGTCCGCTGCCTGCCTATGGTCGTTGTAGACGGCAGGGTCGGACAGACGCCCCTGCGTCTCGCGATATGAGCGCTCCAGCTCGTCGACAAGTGCCGTGATGTCGGCCACATGGAAAGGCTAGACGAGGGGATGGAGGGGCGTTAGGCTCGCCCGGATGATCTGTCCGTCGTGCACGACGGAGAACCAACCGGGGGCGAAGTTCTGCGTCGAGTGCGGTACGGCGCTCGCGCTCGCGTGCCCCTCCTGCGGCGCGCCGCACGTAGCCGGACAACGCTTCTGCGCCGAGTGCGGGACGGCGCTCGCCGCGGACGCCGTCGCGCCGGCGCCGGTGGAGCGCGAGGCGCCAGCAGCGGAACGCCGCCTCGTCACGGTGCTGTTCGTCGACCTCGTCGGCTTTACGGCCGCCTCCGAGCAGCGTGACGCGGAGGAGACGCGTGAGCTGCTGTCGCGCTACTTCGACACGAGCCGCAGGCTGATCGAGCTGTACGGCGGCACGGTCGAGAAGTTCATCGGCGACGCCGTGATGGCCGTCTGGGGCACGCCGACGGCCACGGAAGACGACGCCGAGCGCGCGGTGCGCGCCGCCCTCGACCTCGTCGCCGCGGTCTCCGCTCTCGGCCAGGAGGCAGGCGCCGAGGACCTCCGTGCCCGCGCAGGGGTGCTGACGGGCGAAGCCGCGGTCACGATCGGCGCCGAGGGCGAGGGCATGGTCGCAGGCGATCTCGTCAACACCGCCTCGCGGGTGCAGTCGGTGGCCGAACCTGGCGCCGTCTTTGTCGGCGACACGACACGGCGCTCCACCGAGCAGACGATCGTCTACGAGGACGCAGGCTCCTTCGAGTTCAAGGGCAAGGACAGCCTCACCCCGCTCTGGAAGGCGCAGCGCGTTGTCTCCGGCCTCCGCGGTTCCCTCAAGTCGCATGGGCTCGAGGCGCCGTTCGTCGGGCGCGACCGCGAGCTGCGGCAGATCAAGGACCTCTTCCACGTCTCCGCCGAGGAGCGCAAGGCCCACCTGATCTCGGTCACCGGCATCGCCGGCATCGGCAAATCACGGCTTGGCTGGGAGTTCTACAAGTACTTCGACGGCATCGCGAGCACCGTCTACTGGCACCGCGGCCGCTGCCTCTCATACGGCGAAGGCGTGACGTACTGGGCGCTCGCCGACATGGTGCGCATGCGCTGCCGGATCGGCGAGGACGAGCAGCCGGCCTCCGCACAGACCAAGCTGCACAGCACGCTCGAGGAGGTCATCCTCGATCCCGAGGAGCGCGAATTCCTCGGGCCGCGGCTCGCGCACCTGCTCGGGCTGGCCGAACACCAGGCTCGCGACCGGCAGGATCTCTTTGCAGCTTGGCGTCTTTTCTTCGAACGCCTGGCCGAGAACTACCCGACCGTTCTCGCCTTCGAGGACATGCAGTGGGCCGACGAAAGCCTGCTCGACTTCGTCGAGTACCTCGTCGACTGGTCGCGGAACCACCCCATCCTCGTGGTGACACTGGCTCGGCCCGAGCTCCTCGAGCGCCGCCCGACCTGGGGCGCCGGCCAACGGAGCTTCACGTCGCTCTTCCTCGAGCCGCTGTCGCAGGAGTCGATGGAGGAGCTCATGGCCGGCCTCGTGCCGGGTCTTCCCTCCGACGTGCGGGACCGGATCCTCGCCCGCGCCGAAGGCGTGCCCCTGTACGCCGTCGAGACCGTACGGATGCTGCTCGACCGCGGCCTCCTCGTCCAGGATGGCCCGGCCTACCGGCTGACCGGGCAGGTCGACTCGCTCGAGGTGCCGGAGACGCTGCACGCGCTCATCGCTGCCCGGCTGGACGGCCTCTCCGCGGATGAGCGCCGACTGCTCCAGGACGCCTCCGTGCTCGGCAAGACGTTCAGCCAGAGCGCGCTGGCGGCGCTCGCAGGGTCGGACGCCGAGGTCGAGCCGCTGCTCGCCTCACTCGTGCGCAAGGAGGTGCTGGGCGTGCAGGCGGACCCCCGCTCGCCAGAGCACGGCCAGTATGGCTTTCTTCAGGACCTCGTTCGTCACGTCGCCTACGAAACGCTCTCGAAGCGCGAGCGGCGGGCAAGGCACCTGGCAGCCGCCGGCTACCTGACCGCGGCGTTCACCGACGAGGAGGACGAGGTCGTCGAGGTGATCGCGTCGCATTACCTCGCCGCCCACGAAGCAGCGCCAGACGCGGACGACGCCCCCGAGATCCGAGGCAAGGCGCAGGACATGCTCGTGCGCGCCGGCGAGCGAGCCGAGTCGCTCGCCGCGGCCGCGGAGGCACGACGCTACTACGAGCAGGGGGCCGGGCTCACGGACGAGCCGCGCGACCGGGCAGGGCTGCTCGGCCGGGCGGGCGAGATGGCCGGAAGAGCCGCGGACCCGGAAGCAGCACGTGCGTTGCTCGAGGAGTCGGTTTCCCTCTACGAGGGCGCGGGCGACACGCACGCGGCAGGACGCGTCTCTGCTCGCCTCGCGCGGATTGAGGTTCACTCGGGCCAGCTCGACCAGGCCCTGGCCCGCGGAGAGCGGGCCCTCGCGATGATCGGATCCGACGAGCCCGACGAGGACGTTGCGCTGCTCGCCGGACACCTCGCCATCGCTTACTGGTTCGGCGGCAATCTCGAACGCGCAGCCGAGCTCGCCGAGCTCGCGCTCGACGTCGGCGAAAGCCTGAGCATGCCTCAGGCGCTGACGCTGGCTCTTCGTGCGAAGGGTGCGGTCGCCTTCAGCCGCAGCCACCCGCAGGAGTCATTCGCTTTGACGAAGCACGCCCTCGAAGTCGCCCTCGAGAACGATTACGCCGAGGACGCAGCGGTCTGTTACTTCATCCTGTCCGACCGCTGCTTCCGTCTCGACCGTTACGAGGATGCGCTGTCCTACCTCGACGACTCGCTCGCTTTCGCACGCAAGCACGGCAATCGCCCGTTCGAGTGGGGCACGCTGGCCGAGCGCACGTATCCCCTCTTCATGCTCGGGCGGTGGGACGAGGTACTCGCGGTGCGAGAGGAGTTCACGCAAGAGCAGATCGATTCCGGCGGCGTTGTCCTCAGCCTGCTCCAGAGCGGCGTCGAGGTTTACTCCCATCGGGGCGAGTTCGAGGAAGCCGAGCGACTCCTCGCACAGTTCGCACGGCTCGAAGACTCTACGAATCTCCAGGACCGTGGCTGCTACCTCGCGAGCATGGCGGTCCTTCGACGCGCGCAAGGCCGGTTCGAAGAGGCGCTCGCCGCCGGCGCGGCGACCATGGAAGTCGGGCACGCGCTCGGCCCGAGCTTCCAGAGCAGCAAGCACGGCGTCGTCGACGCACTCGAGGCGGCGCTCGCGCTCGGAAACGCTGCGAAGACCGAGGAGCTACTGCGTTTCGTCGACGACTCGCCCCCGGGCTCACGTGCCCCCTACCTCGACATCCATGCCATGCGGCTTCGTGCTCGCATGACCGGCGACGAGGAAGGGCTCTTGGCGGCTGCCCAGAGCTTCGGCGAGCTCGCCACGCCGTTCTGGCTCGCGGTCACGCTGCTGGAGCACGCCGAGCTGACCGGCGACGAGGAGTCGCTCGCCGGCGCGTGCGAGATCTTCGAGGGCCTGAAGGCGACGCCCTGGCTCGAGCGCGCCGCGGTCGCGCAGCCCGTTACTGCTTAGCTCGCGAGCCGCGCGTCGAGCAGGATCTCGACGTTGCCCTTGAGCGCACCCGAGACGGGGCAGTTGTCCCGCGCGCCTTCGGCTGCCGTCACGAAGGCTGCCTCGTCGATGCCGGGCACCGTGCCCGTCACGTCGAGCTTCATCTGCGTGATGCCCGTCCCCGGAACGAACGTCGAGGTGGCGGTCACGTCGAGCTTCTCGGGCGCGTTGCCGGCCTGCGCGAGACCGTGCGACAACGCCATGCAGAAGCACGACGCGTGCGCCGCCGCGATCAACTCCTCCGGGCTCGTGCGCCCGGAGGCGTCAGGCTCGGAACGCGCGGCCCACGTGACCTCGAGGCCGCCGATGGCCCCGCTGCCCGTCGACTCGATCAGCCCCGAGCCGTCCATGAGACTTCCACTCCACGTCACGTGCGCGGTCCGTTCAGCCACGTTCCCTCCTTGCCTCCTAGGCCATGACTTCGACTTTGCTCTCCGACTCGGTCACCACGCGCTCGCGCTCGAGGACCTCCTCGAGCGCGCGAATGCCGACCTCGATCTGGTCGAGCGTCGGCTGGCGTGTCGTCAGCCGCTGCAGCCAGAGCCCCGGCGCCAGCAGCGTCATCACGACGCGGTTGTCGGCGTGCTTGCCGGCGAAGCGGATCAGCTCGTATGCGAGCCCGGCGATGATCGGCAGCATGAGGATGCGGCTCGCGATCAGCCAGTACCACACCGGTCGCCCGAAGAACGCGAAGACGAAGATGGCGATCACCATCACCCAGAGCAGGAACGCGGTGCCGCAGCGCGGGTGGATGAGGCTGAAGCGCTGGACGCGCTCGGGGGTCAGCTCCTCTCCGGCCTCGTAGGCGTTGATCGCCTTGTGCTCGGCCGCGTGGTACTGGAACAGCCGCCGGAGGTCCGGCAGCAGCGAGATGAGGAACAGGTAGAGGATGAAGATGCTGACACGGATCAGGCCCTCGACCACCACGAACGTCTGCGTGGTGTCGATGCCGAGCTGGCTCGTGATCAGCGCGGGGCCGACCTTGAAGAGCGCGAGCGCAAAGCCGATGGCGATCGCGAACGCGAAGATGATCTGGCCCCGCGTGAGCTCGACGTGCTCTTCTTCGTCCTCCGAGGCAGCAGCATAGTTCGCTGAGATCGCGAGCGCCCGGAAGCCGATCGTGAGCGATTCGCCGAGAGCGATGATGCCGCGGATCACCGGGAGCCGGTAGATCCGACGCTTCGCCATCGGCGAGGTGATGACCCTGCAGACCTGAGCGATCTCGCCGTCGGGCTTTCGCACGGCGACAGCCCAGTTCGAAGGCGTGCGCATCATCACGCCCTCGAGGACAGCCTGGCCTCCGATGTTCATGTAGGAGCCGCTAGCGCTGCGCCCGCTCGAGGCGGCGCTGGAAGCGCTCGACCCGTCCACCGGTGTCGACGAGCTTCTGCTTGCCCGTGTAGAAGGGGTGGCACGCAGAGCAGATCTCGACGTGGAGATCGGGCTTCGTCGATCGCGTCGTGAACTCGTTGCCGCAGGAGCAACGAACGGTGGCGATCACATACTCCGGGTGAATGTCAGTCTTCATCAGGCCTCGGCGAGGATAGCAGCAGCGACCTTCGGGTCCGCGTTGCCTCCCGACACGACGGCGACCACCGTCGAACCTGGCTCGACAGCGATCTTGCCGGCGAGCAGGGCGGCGGTCGACGCCGCTCCAGCCGGCTCGCAGGCGAGCTTCGCGCGGCCGTAGAGAAAACGCATGCCGTCTGCGATTTCCTCCTCGGTGACGAGGACGATCTCGTCCACGCGGTCGCGGACGACTCCGAGCGTGTGCTCGCCGGTGAAGGGCGCGTTGAGGCCGTCGGCCACCGACGCGGGCTCGATTCGAGCCGGCTCGCCAGCCGCGAGCGCTGCGGTCAGCGTGGCCGCGAACTCCGGCTCCACGCCGACGACGCGGCAGTTTACCGCCGAGGCGATGCCGGAGATGAGGCCGCCTCCGCCGATCGGCGCCACGATCGTGTCGACGCCCGGCAAGTCCTCCTCGACCTCCAGTCCGAGCGAGCCGTGACCCGCCTGGAGCACCGGGTCGTCGAACGGATGCACGAACGTCCGCCCCGTCTCCTCCGCAAAGGCGAGCAGGCGCTCATGCGCCTCTGCGGGGCCTTCGGCCTCGAGATCGACCTCGGCGCCGTACGCCTTGGCGGCCTCCACCTTGCGCGGGTTCGCGGAGCGCCACATGAAGACGCGACAGGCAGTGTTGTCGAGCGCGGCAGCATACGCTGCACCCTGCGCTGCGTTGCCCGCCGACCAGGTGACGATGCCGCGCGCCTTCTCCTCGGCAGACAGCGACGCGAGCTTCGCGAGCATGCCGCGGGGTTTGAAGGATCCCGTGCGCTGGAAGAGCTCTGCCTTCAGGTGCGCCTCGGCCCCGATTCGCTCGGACAGCGCCCTGGACGAGAAGAGCGGCGTACGGTGGAGGCGTCCGCCGATCGCTTCCCGCGCGGCGAGAACGTCATCTCGCGCGATCACCGAGCTGCCGCCGCGTGCGCTTCAGAGATCGGCTTAGGCTTCGGCGCGCCACCACGCCTGACCCGACTCGGGCAGGGCGTGGATCGGGTCGTAGTACTCCGCGAAGCCATCGGCGGCGCCGTCGGCCGCCCAGTCGTTCGCGCGCCAGCGGCTGATGCCGAGCTCGCGGTCGTACTCCGCGACCTGGTGCACCCACATCTTGCCGAGGAACGGCACGTCGCAGACGAGGCGGGGCGTCGCATAGCCGGGAAGGTAGCCCATGATCCCGGCCTGAATCTCCTGCGCTTCCCAGAGCGCCGTTCGCCAGTGCTCGGCGTTCGGGATCATGTCGCACATGTACGCGTAGTACGGCGTGATCGAGGCGTGGTCGAGCAACGCGAAGCACAGGTCGAGCTGGTCGTCTCTCGTCGCGTTGACACCCCGCAGGAGGACGGCCTGGTTGCGGACGTCGCGGAACCCGAGGTCGAGCAGGGCCCTGGCCGCGCGGGCGACGAGCGGCGTGATCTGGCGCGCGTGGTTAGCGTGCGTATGCAAGGCGAGGCTGACGCCGCGCGATCTCGCCTTCGCTGCCAGCCTCCCCAGCCCCTCCAGGACATCGTCGCGGAGGAAGTGCTGCGGGAGCGCCGCGAGACTCTTCGATGCGAGACGAATGTCGCGCACGTGCGGGAAGTCGAGCAACTCCGAGACGAACTCCTCGAGCCGGGCAATCGGGACGTTTGCGATGTCGCCGCCCGACACGAGCACGTCCCGGATCTCCGGGGTCGCGCGCACGTAGTCGAGCATTGCCCCACGCCGCTCACGCTCACGAACGGCAAACCGGTACTTCACGACCTGCTCGGTGTTGAGCCCGACGAGATCCATCCGCGTGCAGTGCCCGCAGTACTGCGGGCACGTGGCGAGCAGTTCGATGAGCACTTTCGTGGGATAGCGGTGCGTCAGACCCTCCACTGCCCACATGTCCCGCTCGTGCAGGCTGTCGCGTTGCGACCGCGGATGGCTCGGCCACTCCCGGTCGCGCTCTGATGAGGCCGGCAGCATGTAGCGGCGAACGGGGTCGTCCCAGAGGCTGTGCTCGTCCATCGTGTTCAGCATCTGCGGTGGAACGAGCAGCGGCATCGTCGCGTATTTCTGCTGATCGCGCTCGATGTCGGCCGCCAGCGCGTCGGGGAGATGAGAGCCGAAGACGTCTGCGAGCTGCCGCACGTTCTTCACCGAGTTCGACAACTGCCATCTGCTCGACTCCCAGTCGGACTGCGAGACGGCGCGGAATCCGGGAAGCCGGCGCCAGTCGGGCTCGACGAAATCGCTCGGCGGCCTGGCTAGCTCATTCGGGGTTGGCATGGCAAGGGACATCGTCGTCTTCCTTCAAGACGGCGCGCGGGCGCTGCGTCTTCCTGACCCGCTTTGCCTCGTGTCGGACGAGAGACGGCCTGACCTAGGTCAATGTGTATTCCGGGCCGGCGCCGCCCTCGGCCGGCAGTAGGCGGCCACCCTTGGCGGTGATCGCGCCGCACTGGACGCAGTTCGAGGGAGTGACGGCGACCTCGACCTTGCCCGCATCCTCGCGCCCGAGCTCGTACACATGCGCGGGGCACATGTTCACCCACAGCCGGCCGACCTCGCGCGGCACCCGTCCGGAGACGCGGATGTGACTCGGCGCGTCGTCCCGGGTCTTGTTGCCGCTGAGGAAGACGGAGGAGAGCTTGTCGAACGTCAGCTTGCCGTCCGGATCCGGATAGCTCGCGGCACGGTCGGTGCGGATGAGCTCCTGATCCGCGTCGGGCTCGGTGGAGAGCGCCTTCCGCGGCATGTGCCCTCCCGTCACAGTCATCAGGCCTGCTTTAGCGGAGCCCATCCCGAAGCCCTTGGCGAATGCCTGCCGCATGTTGCGAACCTGTTTCAGGTCCTTCGTGACGAAGCTCTCGCGGATGGCGTCGTCGTAGCCGGACAGGGCGCCGGAGCGGCCGATCGCCTCGCCCGGTCGGAGCGCGCCGGCGATCGCCTCGGCGGCCAGTACGCCCGACTCGACCGCGTAATGGATGCCCTTGAGCGCGGGCACGTTCACGAAGCCCGCCCCGTCCCCGCAGAAGACGACGCCGGGCCCGTGGAGCTTCGAGGGAAGCGAATAGAAGCCGCCCTCCGGAATCGTCTTCGCCCCCCACGCGACACGCTCCCCACCGGCAAGGATCTTCCGGACGAGCTTGTGCGTCTTCAGCTCCTGCAGGAGGTCGTGCACCGACAGCGAGACATCGCGGTAGTCGAGGCCGACGACCATGCCGAGCGAGACGAGGTCGCCGCCCATTGGATAGATGAACGACCCGCCGAACTCGCGGTAGCGCTTACCACCACGGAGCGGCCAGCCCATCGTGTGAATCACCTTACGGAGCGGCTTCGGCACGCGCCAGACCTCCTTCACGCCGAGCGCCCAGACCTGCGGGTTGCGCCCGCGCAGGCCGAAGCGGTCGATCGCCGCACCGGTCAGGTACCCCTGCGTGCCCTCCGCCAGCACCGTCACCTGCGCTGCGATGTCGGAGCCGGGCTCGAAGCGGGGCAGCTGCTCCCCGTCGCGGCCGCGGCCACGGTCGCCGGTGCGCACGCCGATAACTCGGCCGTGCGAGACGAGGAGCTTGTCGGCAGACGTTTCAGGCAAGACGGTCACGCCCAGTGCTTCGGCCTCCTCCGCCAGCCAGCGCCCGATCTGAGAGAGCGACGCCACGTAGTTGCCGTGGTTCCGCATCGTCGGCGGCGCCGGGATGCGCCATGCGCGGCCGCGTGTGAGGAAGTAGACCGACTCCTTTTCCACCCGTCCGAAGAACGGCATGTCGTCGGTCGTACGGCGGCCCGCGAACAGGCCGCGCAGCGAGATCGGGTTGACGACCGCTCCTGAGAGCAAGTGCGAACCCGGCTTGGAGCCCTTGTCGAGCACCGCGATCGGCACCTCGCCGAGCCGCTCGGCGAGCGCCGGGGACTCCTCTGCGAGCTGACCGAGCCTGATCGCGCAGGCCAGGCCAGCGGGGCCGCCGCCCACGATCAGCGCGCCGACGTCGATCCGCTCGCCGGGCGGATCCGTCGGCTCGGCGATCGCGTCGTCCGGCGTGTGCGGCGGCGGGTAGTCGGCGGGCTTCACCATCGGCCCGCTCAAGCCTTACGAGCCCGGACGAGCTCCGTGAGCTTGGGCACGATCTGGTTCAGGTCACCGACGATGCCGATGTCGGCGAACTCGAAGATCGGCGCGTTGGGGTCCTTGTTGATGGCCACGATCGTCCCGGAGCTCTGCATGCCGACCTTGTGCTGGATGGCGCCGGAGATACCGGCCGCGATATAGAGCTTCGGCGCCACGGTCTTGCCCGTCTGGCCGACCTGCGTCGAGTACGGGTACCAGCCGGCATCGACCACGGCGCGCGTCGCTGCGACAGCTCCGCCCAGCGCTTTCGCGAGCTCCTCGAGCTGCGCGAAGCCCTCCGGCCCGCCGAGCCCGCGGCCGCCGGCAACGATGATGTCCGCTTCCTCGATCGAGGGGCCAGCCTGTTCTTCGGTGTCGTGGCCGGTGAGAGTCGCTGCGGTCGAGAAGTCCTCGAGCTCCACGGTGACGTCCGCGACCTGGCCTGCACCGTCGGCGGGCACCGCGTCGAAGCTGCCGGCACGGAAGAGCGCAATCGCGGGCTCCGAACGCCAGCTCGTGTCGACGTAGACGCTGTCGCCGAGCGCCGGCCGAACGCCGACGAGGCGACCGTCTTCGACGCGCGCGTCGACGAGATCCCAGTTCAGGCCTGCGTCGAGCCTGACCGCCAATGCCGCCGCGATGTCGGCCGCGAGCACTGACTGGCCGAGGAACACCGCGCCGTACCCTCCCTCGCGCGCGACCTTGGCGAGCACATCGACCCGAGGCTGGGCGAGCGGCGCCGCGAGCTCGGGAGAGTCGGCAACGTGCACCGTGGCCGCCCCGTGTGCACCGGCCTCCGCCGCTGCGTCCCGCGCACCCTGGCCGACGAGGACGCCCGACGCCTCGCCGAGGGACGCCGCCTTGGACAGCACGCCGAGTGAGCCCTTCTGGATGGCGCCTTCGTGATGCTCGAGGAAGACCAGCGTCTTCAGAGCAGCTTCCTCTCCGCGAGCAGATCCACGACCTTCTGGGCGGCCGAGCCGTCGTCCTCGAGCTTCAGCGTGTCGCCGCGGGGAGGCGGGCTGCCAAGGCCGCTCACCTCCGTGCGCGAGCCGCCCTCTCCGACGTCCCCGGAGTCCAGTCCCAGGTCGGCGATCGTAAGGCTCTCCTGCGGCTTCGACTTCGCGCCCATGATCCCCTTGAGCGACGGGTAGCGAGGCTCGTTGATCGCGTCCGAGACGGCGACGACAGCCGGCAGCGGCGCGGCGACATGGTCGTAGCCGAACTCCGTCTGGCGCTTGGCGCCTACCGCACCATCCTTCACATCGAGCCCGGACACCTGCGACACGAGCGGCAGTCGAAGTCGCTCGGCAACGGCGGCGCAGAGCACGGCGCCGTCCGAGTCGGATGCCTGCTGGCCGAACAGCACGACGTCGGGGCCTTCCCGCTCGAGCGCCTTCGCGAGCACGGAGCTCGTGGCGACCAGATCGGACCCCGCGGCCGCCTCGTCGGAGATGAGCACGGCGCGGTCAGCTCCCATCGCGAGACCCTTGCGCAGGGCTTCCGTTGCCCGTTCTGGACCCATGGAGACCAGCACTACCTCGCCCTCGCCGAACGCCTCGCGCAGGCGCAGAGCCTCCTCGATCGCGTTCGTGTCGAACGGGTTGAGACCGGCCTCACCGGAGCGGTCGAGACGCATCGTGCCGGGATCGATGCGCTTCGTCCCGCCCTCGGGAACCTGCTTGACACAGACGGCAATCTTCATCGCGCCAAGACTCTAACGGCGCGTGCATCCTTCTCAGCCCCCAACAAGCATCGGCGGACGTTGCTAGGGTCTTGGCCTCCGAGCGCGAACTTCGGAGTCGTGGACTTCCACCGAAAGACAGCCCGAGGACTCATCTTCGCCGCCGCAGCGGCCAGCGCAGTCGGCCTCGCCGGCGGCGTCGCTTCTGCGCAGTCGAACGGGCCCGTGCCGCGGTTGATCTTCCCGATCGTCGGGTCGGTGGCCTGGTCGAACGACTTCGGCGCCGCCCGCTACAGCGGCAGCCACCAGGGCAACGACCTGATGGCGCCTCGACGCACTATCGCCGTGGCCGCCGAGGCCGGCAAGGTCAAGTACTGGACGTCTTCGGCTCCGGCCGGGTGCATGCTCTATCTCTATGGCAAGAGCGGCACGACGTACCTCTACATCCACCTCAACAATGACGTCACGAAGGGCAACGACAACCGCGGGAAATGCGTGGCCGGAATGTCCTACTTCAAGGGCATCACGGATGGCGCGTCGGTCGAGGCGGGCCAGGCGATCGGCTACGTCGGCAACTCGGGCGACGCTGACAGCACCGATCCCCACCTCCACTTCGAGGTGCACCCCAACGATGGCGGCGCCGTCAACCCATATCCGTATCTGATGAAGGCCGAGCGGCTCATCTTTGCAACGTCGCCGAAGACGACGGTGACGCTTACGGTGACGGGCAACGTCGTTCAGGCGGCGACGGGGCAACTCACGCTCAAGGTCACCAAGCTCCAGGCCTTCCCGGCGGGTGCCGTGCTCGACAAGATGCGGCGGCCGCTGAAGCTCGGCGTCGCCGACAGCGTCCAGGTCGACCTCGGCAACAAGGTCGTGGGCGCGAAGTCGGCCCCGGAGCTGCTCGGCCACGAGGTTCTGGTGCTCACCGAGCCGACTGCTGCCACGCTGGCAGCCGCCGCCGTGCGCCCGGGCGCGTACAAGGCGGGCCGAGTCGTGCTGGCAGCTAGCGGCCGGTGAAGCGCGGCTCGCGCTTCTCGATGAAGGCCGCCATCCCCTCGCGCTGATCCTCGCTGCCGAAGAGGCCGGCGAACGCCTCCGCCTCGGCGCCGAGATCGCCGTAAAGCGTCCTGTTCATGGCCTGCTTCGCTGCAGCGAGCACGAGCGGGCTCTTCGCCGCCAGCTCCTGCGCGAGCTCGAGTGACTTCTCCATCAGCTCCTCCGAGGAGAAGACCGCGTTCACGAGGCCGATGCGGAAGGCCTCCTCAGCGTCGACGAGCCGGCCGGTCATGATCAGCTCCTTCGCACGGCCGATGCCGACGACCCGCGGCAGGCGCTGCGTTCCTCCCCACCCCGGGATGATCCCGATCGACACTTCGGGCTGGCCGAGCCTTGCCACCGTGGACGCGTAGCGGACGTCGCACGCGAGCGCGAGCTCGCAGCCACCGCCGAGCGCGAAGCCGTTGACGGCGGCGATCGTGGGCTTCGGCATGGTCTCCAGCAGCGACGCCGTCTCATGCCCGAGCTCCCCCCAGGCCTGCGCCTGCTCGATGTCCATCGCCGACATGGCCTTGATGTCGGCGCCGGCCACGAATGCCCGGTCACCTGCACCGGTCAGCACGACGACGCGCACAGCTGCATCCTCCGCGAGCTCGGCCAGGCGGTCGCGCAGCTCGCCCAGGGTCGGCTGGTCCAACGCGTTCAGCGCCTCCTGCCGATCAACGGTGACAACGGCAACGGCGCCGTCACGCTCGACGCCGATCATCCGGCAGGCACCCGCTCGCGGAGGAAATCGACGATCGCGCCCGTGGTCGCGCCCGGGGTGAACACCTCGGCCACTCCTTGTTCCTTCAGCTGGCGCGCGTCGTCCGTGGGAATCGTGCCTCCGACGATTACGAGGACGTCCTCAGCCTCATCCGCGCGCAGCAACTCGAGGATCCTGGGTACAAGCGTCATATGCGCGCCGGAGAGGACGGAGATGCCGATCGCGTCTGCGTCCTCCTGGATCGCGGTCTCCACGATCTGCTCGGGCGTCTGATGAAGACCCGTGTAGATGACCTCCATCCCGGCGTCTCGCAGCGCGCGGGCGATGACCTTCGCGCCGCGGTCGTGACCGTCGAGACCGGGCTTCGCGATCACTACCCGGATCTTCTTCGCCATTCGCGCGGCAGTATATGGCCGTGAAGCTGACCGTCGTGGGCTCGAGCCCCGCGTGGCCGAACCCCGGCAGCGCGCAATCCGGCTACCTCGTCGAGGGGCCAGGACGGCTGCTGCTGGACTGCGGCCCCGGCGTACTCGGACGGCTGCGTGACATGAACGGCGGCTGGCCGCACGTCGACTCGATCGTGATCACGCACTGGCACCTCGACCACTGGGGAGATCTCGTGCCCTGGGTTTGGGGGAACATGGTCGGGCCGGGCAAGGGCGCGGATCGTCCCGCGTTGTGGCTGCCGCCGCAGGGCCGGGCGCGCATCCGCGACTTCGGCACACGCCTCGGCTGGGAGGACATGTTCGAGACGACATTCACCGTGCGCGACTACGAGGAAGACGTGCCGTTCCAGACCGAGGCCGGGCTCGAAGTGCTTGCCAAGCGGCTGCCGCACTACACGTTGCGCACGTACGGCCTTCGCGTCTCGAACAGCGATCACACGCTCGCGTACTCGGGCGACTCGGGTCCGGACGACCGTCTGACGGAGGTTGCCCGCGACGCCGACCTCTTCGTCTGCGAGGCGACGCTTCTGCGCGGCGAGCTGGACGGGAGCCCGCGCGGCCATCTGTCGGTCGACGAAGCCGTCGAGGCGTTCGAGGCGTCAGGTGCCAAGCGCCTCCTGCTCACGCACCGACCGGACGAGCTCCCGCTGCCGGACGGCTACGAGCTCGCGCGCGACGGGCTCGTCATCGAGCTCTAGTCCTCGCAGACTGTCACCGACATTGCTCCCACGCTAGGCCCCGCTTCGGAGGGCCTATATACGCGGCCTTCGAACGGGTTAGAGTGCAAACGTGGATTGGAAGGTGGCATTTCACTACACCCTGATCGGCGCCATCCTCATCGCCGGCGTGTTGCTCGCCGTCTTCATCTTCGACGCTGTCTGGGCACGCTTTGGATTCATCGCAGCCGCCGTCCTCGTCGCCGTCGCGGTCTTCATCCTGAAGAAGTGGGATGACCGCAGGGCCGTGCGAGATCGAGAGCGCTTCGAGCGCAGCTGACGTCGTGGCTCCAATAGTCGCGTGAGCGAGAGGTCGCGCACGGACTTCTGGAAGTTCTGGGTCGGCCAGACGATCTCGCAACTCGGCAGCTCGTTCACGTTCTTCGCGCTGCCGCTCCTCGTCTACAAGCTGACCGGCTCGTCGGTCAACCTCGCCGTCGCCACGGCCGCGTACTTCCTGCCCTATCTCCTCTTCGGGCTCGTCATCGGCGCCTGGGTGGATCGCGTCGACCGGAGACGGATGATGATCGCCGTCGACCTCGGCCGCGCGGCGGTGATCGCCACCATCCCGTTGCTCTCGTATCTCGATGCACTCTCGGTCGGATGGATCTACGCCGGTGCGTTCGCTACGGCCACGCTGACGATCGCATTCGACTCCGGGCAGTTCGCAGCGCTCCCCAACCTCGTCTCCACCGACGACCTCGTGACCGCCAACGGGCGTCTTCAGGCGAGCTACTCCGCCGCGATGGTCGTCGGACCGCTCCTCGCCGGCGTGCTGGTCGCCGTTGTCGAGCTCGAGACGGTGTTCCTCGTCGACTCCGCGTCCTTCTTGGGCTCGGCCGTATCGCTCGGGCTCGTGCGGACGAGCTTCAACCCGGACCAAGCGCCCGAGCGCAAGCACATCCTGCGCGACGTCAGTGAGGGGCTCCGCTACGTGCTCCACCATCCGGTGCTGCGGAACATCTCGCTGATGATGGCGCTGATCAACTTCGTCTCCGCGACGACGTTCACGCAGCTCGTCCTCTTCTCTTCGGTGGAGCTCGACGCGTCGGATACGCAAATCGCCGTGCTGTTCGCCGCCGGGGCGGCCGGTGTCGTCTGCTTCGGGTTGGCCGCGGGCCCGCTCCGCCGAAGGCTGTCGTTCAGCATCGCCGCGCTGGGGGCAATGATGTTGGAAGGCGTGCTGGGCGTTGTCTTCGCTCTCAACAACGTCTACGTGGTCGGCCTCGTGCTCTGGGCGGCGATGTCAGGTCTCGGCCTCTTCTTCAACATCAACACCACAAGCCTGCGCCAGCAGATCGTGCCTTCGCACCTGCTCGGTCGAGTGGTGTCGATCGCGAGCGTGCTGGCGTGGTCGGCGATCCCGCTCGGGGCCCTGATCGGAGGCTGGGCGATCGAGGCCACCGACGACGTCGCGCTCGTCTACGCGATCATCGGCGCGCTGACGCTCGTGATCGCGATTGCGTTCCGCTTCAGCGCGCTCGGTCACGCGGACGACTATCTCGACGCACCCGAGGGCGCACCGCCCGAGGCCGGCCCGTTGCCCGACCCCGCCGTCGCCACCCGCGGAGGTGGGTAGGCGACCCAACGTCGCGACCGTGATGCTCGTTTTGTCGCGGGTACGACAGACAGAGCATCGGCATTTCCCATATGCTGCGCGCCGACATGAAGCGCTCACTCGTCGTAGTGCTCGTTTCCGTCGGCGCCCTCCTGGTGTCGGCGGCGGTGGCCTTCGCCCACAACACGCCGTATTCGTGGTCGCTGACGAAGGCGCAGTTCATGCTGCAGGACTCGACGACGATCGCCCTGCCGGGGACGGACCGCGCGGCGCTCGACGCCGAGCTCGATGCCTGGCTCAAGAAGTTCCGGCCGCTCCTGCTCACGGCACAGGCGGAGTCGGAAAAGGACCCTGGCGCGATTCGGCTCGCCCAGATCTACGACACATACATCACCCGCTTCACGAAGGCGCGCGACACGGTGAACGCCGGCCTGTCCATCGACACCGTCAAGTGCACCGGCCTGGGCAAGGGGGTAAAGGCGCACTTCGCGGAAAAGCCTGGAGCGGTGGAAACGCGGTACAAGCACTTCCGCTGCAACACGACGTCGTACACGCTCGAGATCCCGAACATCGAGCTCGTGCCCGGAGCGAATCCGTTCTTGCCCGAGGTGAAAGAAGGGGCGCGAAAGCTTGTCGGGCCGTTCTCCGTTGCCTTCACCGTCCACGTGACGGGGAAGTCGCGGATGCTCTCGCAGCGCGCGGGCTAGCTCAGAAGACCGGCGTCTCGCGCCAGATTCCCCACACCCCGCGCAGCGCGTCGCACATCTCTCCCATCGTCACGTAATCGCGCGCGCAGTCGATGATGACCGGCATCAGGTTGACGTCCTCACGGCCGGCGGCCTCGCGTAACTGGGCGAGTCGCTGCTCGACGGCGGCCGAGTCGCGGCGCGCGCGCAGCGCTTGGACGCGCGCCACCTGCTTTCCCTCCAGGGCTGGATCGATGGAGAGAATCTCCGGCGGCGCCTCGTCCTCCAGCCGATAGCGGTTGACGCCCACGATCACGCGGTCCCCCGCCTCCACCTCGGACTGGAAGCGGAACGACGCGTCGGCGATCTCACGCTGGAAGAAGTTCTCCTTGATCGCCTCGATCACGCCGCCCAGCTTCTCGATGCGGTCGAAGTACCCGTACGCCTCCGCCTCCAGCCGGTTCGTGAGGTCTTCGATGAACCACGATCCACCGAGCGGATCCGTCGTGTTGACGACGCCCGTCTCATGCGCGATCACCTGCTGCGTCCGCAGCGCGATCCGCACGGCGTGCTCGGTCGGCAGCGCGAGCGCCTCGTCGAACGAGTTCGTGTGCAGCGACTGCGTGCCGCCGAGGACGGCGGCAAGCGCCTCGATCGCCGTCCGCACGATGTTCACCTCGGGCTGTTGCGCCGTCAGCGAGACGCCGGCAGTCTGCGAGTGGAAGCGCATGAGCCACGAGCGCGGGTTCTTCGCGCCGTGCCGCTCGCGCATCTCCCTGGCCCAGATGCGTCGTGCCGCGCGGTATTTCGCGATCTCCTCGAAAAAGTCCATGTGCGCGTTGAAGAAGAACGAGAGGCGGGGTGCGAAGTCGTCGACGTCGAGACCGCGCTCGCGGCACGCGTCCACGTAGGCGAGGCCGTCCGCCAGCGTGAACGCGAGCTCCTGCGCGGCCGTCGAGCCGGCCTCGCGGATGTGGTAGCCCGAGATGGAGACCGGGTGCATCCGCGGCAGCTCCTGCGAGCAGAACTCGATCATGTCCACCACGAGCCGCATCGAGGGCTCCGGCGGGAAGATGTACTCCTTCTGCGCGATGTACTCCTTGAGGATGTCGGTCTGCACCGTGCCGCGGAGCTGGTCGCGCGGGACACCCTGCTCCTCCCCCACGCAGACATAGAAGGCGAGCAGCATCGCCGCAGGTGAGTTGATCGTCATCGACGTCGAGACCTCCCCCAGCGGGATGCCCGCGAAGAGCGTCTCCATGTCGTCGAGCGAGTCGATGGCCACGCCTTCGCGGCCGACCTCGCCGAGCGAGCGCGGGTGGTCCGAGTCGTAGCCCATGAGCGTCGGCATGTCGAAGGCGGTCGAAAGGCCCGTCTGGCCGTGCTCGAGGAGGTAGCGGAAGCGCTCGTTCGTCTCCTCGGCCGTGCCGAAGCCGGCGAATTGCCGCATCGTCCACAGGCGACCGCGGTACATCGTCGGGTACACGCCGCGGGTGAACGGGTACTCCCCGGGCATCCCCAGGTCGCGGTCGTAGTCGATCGGGGTCGTCTCGGGCGTGTAGACGGGCTCGAGCGGCAGCCCGGAGATCGTCGTGTGCAGCTCGCCTGTCGATTCCGTGATGGCCATGGCAGCTATTCCGCGACGGCGCGGGCGAGGATCTCTTCGGCCCGCCGGATGGTGGCCTCCAGCCAGGCATCCCGCGCGTGGTATGCAGCGAGCTCTTCCCTTGCCGTCGCGAGCTCGGCCTCGACCTGAGCCGTGCGACGGCGCAGCAGGTCGATCGTGCCCTGCACCGTGCCCACGGTCGTCAGCAGCTGCTGGAGCGACTCCTCGACGTCCTCCCTGTGGTAGCCGCCGCCCAGCCGCCTGTAGCGGAGCTCCTGCCTCTCGGGCTCGGCGCTCATCGCCGTAGGTGATACCACGTCTCGCAGGCGACGACAGCGAGAACGCCGAATACGACCTGCACGCCGATCAGCTGGGACGGCTCATCGTGGAAGAGCGCGTAGGCAACCATCTGGCCCGCCAGCAGCACAGCGAGAACAACGGCAATGCGTTCTCGCCCCAGAGCGAGGAAGTGGTACAGGTAGACGATGGCGAGCCCGTAGAGCGCCATCGCGAGGCAGAGCGGGCCGAGCCAGGCGTCGGCCGCCTCGTAGTCGGAGCCGAACAACAGATCGATCAGCGGCTCGGCGAAGACCCAAGCGAAGGCGGTGAGCAGTGCCGAGGCTGCTGCGACGACCCCGAGACCACCCAGTAGGTAACGCCGCTCGCGGCCCCGGTCGTGGAGCACGGCGACGCGCGGAAAGAGGACGGTCGTTGCCGCGATGGGCACGAGCAAGAGCACCTTCGACGCGACTGCGGCAGCGGCATACGCACCCGCCTCGTCACCCGAGAATGCAAGCCGAGCCACGAGCACGTCGCCGTAGGCGAGCGCCCAGAGCGCCGTCAGGCCGAGCGCGGCGCCCGCGTTCGCGCGCGTGGCGAGCGGTAGCCTGGCCGCGCCGCGACCGGCTATGAAGAGCCACCGGATCGGTAGTGCTGAGATGAGCAGCGTGACCATCGTTGCGCAGGCGACTCCAAGCATCACGGCGCCGACGCTGCCGCCGGCCAGCGCAATCGTCAGACCCGCGGCGAGGCGCGTCCCGGCGAAGAGCACGTGGGCGCCGGAGAGCTCCGTGAACCGCCCCGCACCTTGCAACCCGCCCCACACGACGGGGATGGCCAGGGCGACGGCGACGGTGAGGACGGTCGCTCCCACCGAGAGCGGATCGTCCATGTCGGCCAGCGCTGCGATGGCAGCTGCTGCGATGGCAGCGACGCCGAGCACGCCCCCCCAAACGTTGACCGAGCGACCCATGCCGTGCAGAAAGACCCCGGCGCCGTGCTCGTCGCCGCGAGACAGCCGTGCGGACACTTCGCGCGCAGCAGTCGCCTGGAAGGCAAGAGGAGGGATGGCCCCGACGATCACGACGGCGAACAGCGCCGCCACGAGGGCGTACTCCTCCGGCTCCGAGGATGCGCGCGAGCGAGAACTGAAAGACGGCGTTGAGCACGTTCGCGAGCCCCACGGCGAGGGTGAGGAGGACGCCCGAGCGCACGATCGTCATCGGAGGATGGCCTCGACCACGAAGGCAGCTCCCACTACGAGCAGCGTGACACCGAGCGCACGGCGCAGCGCAAGCTCCGAGAAGCGGCCGGTCATCTGCGCGCCCAGCCAGCCACCCGGGAGGGCGCCGACGACGCCGGCTGCGAGGAACGCCCAGTCGACTTCACCGCGGACGGCGTGGCCGAGGAAGCCGAAGACGCCCAGGAAGAAGCCGACGACGAGGTTCGTGCCCACGACGCGCACGGCGGTCATCCCTACGCCGCGCAAGAGCGCCGGCACGCGCAGCGTGCCGAGGATGACGCCGATCGCGCCGCCGAGCAGTCCGATCGCGCCGCCGAACGCGGCGGCCGAGAAGAGCCGCGGTCGCTCGCGTGGCTTGGCGTGAAACGGGCGTGCGAGCAGGTCGACGCCGTTCCAGATCAGGACGGCAGCGATCGCCGCGAAGAGCAGCCACTCGGGGACCGTGTCGCCGTAGAGTCCTCCGACGAGCGCGCCTGCCACCGACGGCGGCGTCATCCACGCAACGACACGCCAGTCGACTCGCCCGGCCCGCGCGTGCTGGATGCCGCCCGTCGCTGCCGAGGCGGCGCTGATGGCGATGTTCGTCCCCGCCGCCGTCGACGCGTCGCCGGAGACGAGGAGGACGAGCGGCAGCCGTAACGTGCCGAGGACGAGCCCGAGCATCGACCCGAGGTAGCCGGCCACGAACGAGCCGGCAGAGACAACGGCTATTTCCCAGGCTTCCAGAGCGTCTCGGGCTTGCCCGCCGAGGCATTCGCCGCCCGCGCGAGGATGAAGAGCAGGTCGGAGAGCCGGTTGAGATAGACGCAGACGAGCGCGCTCGCCTCGGCGGCCAGAACGGCGCGCTCGGCGCGGCGGCACACCGCACGGGCGACGAACAGCCTTGCCGCGAGCTCAGTGCCACCGGGAAGGACGAAGCTATTGAGCTCGGGGAGTGCTTCGTTGAAGCGGTCGCAGTCGGCCTCGAGCCGGTCGACCTGCTCCTGCGTCACGCGGAGCCCCATCTCTCCCTGCGGGACCGTGACGTCGGCGCCGAGATCGAACAGCTCGTTCTCGACGCGAGCAAGCACGTCGCCGATCTCGCCATCGGCGACGACGGCCGTCCAACCGACGAGCGAGTTGAGCTCGTCCACGTCGCCTCCCGCGACTACCCGCGGGTCGAGCTTCGACACCCGCGTCCCGTCGCCGAGACTTGTCTGCCCCCCGTCCCCGCCGCGGGTGTAGATCTTCGTCAGCCGCACCGGCTCGTCCCGCTTCCTCGGCACGGGCCTAGAGTACGCCGGTGATCCGACGCGCGACTCCCGAGGACGCTGACCCGGTCGGTGACATCTACGTGCGCGCACGCGACCTGATGACGTACCTGCCCCGCATCACGGATGAGGACCGGCCCCGGCTGGGTGGCTTGATCGTGCGACGGCACGAGGTCTGGATCTCCGAAGATGCCGGCCGGATCACCGGCTTCAGCGGTCTCGGAGCGGCGATGCTCGATCATCTCTACGTCGACCCGGAGACACAGAATCGCGGCATCGGAACGGCGCTGCTCGACCACGCGAAATCGCAGCGCCCCGCAGGCTTCCAGCTGTGGGTGTTCCAGGAGAACGACGGCGCACGCCGCTTCTACGAGCGGCACGGCTGCAGCCTGGTGAAGCTCACCGACGGGTCGCTGAACATGGAGAAAGAGCCCGACGCGCTCTACGAGTGGTGGCCTAGCCGCCCAGGATCGACCGCGCGATGACGATTCGCTGGATCTCGCTCGTCCCCTCGTAGATCTCGGTCACCTTCGCATCGCGGTAGTAGCGCTCGACCGGGAACTCCTTCGTGTAGCCGTAGCCGCCGAGCACCTGGATCGCCTCCGCCGTTTGCCGCCGCGCCGTCTCCGACGCGGCGAGCTTCGCCTTCGCTCCCGCCGCCGCGTGCGGCAAGCCCTGCTCCTTCCGCCAAGCAGCCTCGTAGGTGAGCAGGCGCGCGGCCTCGATCTCCACCGCCATGTCGACGAGCTTCCACTGGACGGCCTGATGACGAGCGATCGGCTGACCGAACGTGTGGCGCTGCAGCGCGTACTCGCGAGCGACGTCGTACGCCGCCTGCGCGATACCGAGGGCCTGTGCGGCGATGCCGATCCGCCCGGCGTCGAGCGTCGACATGGCGATCGCGAACCCCTCACCCTCGGCCCCGAGCATGCGGTCAGCGCTCACCCGGGCCTGGTCGAGAACGAGGTCGCCCGTGGACGACGAGTTGAGGCCGAGCTTTTCCTCCTCACGAGTCACCTGCACGTGCTCCGCGCCGAGCAGGAACGCCGAGATGCCGCGCGCGCCGGGCGTCTCGGGATCCGTGCGTGCGAAGAGCAGCACGGTGTCGGAGTACTTCGCGTTCGTGATCCATTGCTTCTGGCCGGAGATCACCCACTCGCCGCCGTCACGCGTCGCGGCGCAGCGCAGGCGCGACGCGTCGGAGCCGACGTCCGGCTCCGAGAGGGCGAATGCCCCGATCGTCTCGCCCCCGGCGAGCCGCGGCACGAACCGCGACTTCTGCTCCTCCGTGCCCCAGGCGAGGATCGGCAGCGTGGTGGCGCTCGTGTGAACGGCCACCGTGACGCCGACGCCTGCATCGCCACGGGACAGTTGCTCGAGCACGAGGATGTACGAGAGAAAGTCCGCGCCCGCGCCCCCGTATTCCTCGGGCACGCACACGCCCATCAAGCCGACGTCGGCCGAGCCTCGCGAAAACCTCCTCAGGGAAGCGGTGCTCGCGGTCCCAGCCGGCCGCGTGAGGCGCGATCTCGGCATCCGCCAGCTCGCGGGCGAGCGCCTGAATCTCCTGCTGCTCCGGCGTCAGCTCGAAATCCACGGCTGCGCGAGTATATGAGCCGATGGACGCATCCCATCGGTCCCTTGGCCGGCGGCTGCCGCGCTCACGATCGCGGTGGCTGGGCTGCCCTCATGCGTACGAGTAGAACCCCTCGCCCGACTTCCGGCCGAGCTTCCCCTCCGCGACGAGCTCGCGCAGCAGCGGGCAGGGCGCGTACTTGTCGTCTCCCAGCCCCTCGTGCAGCACCTCCATGATCGAGACGCACGTGTCGAGCCCGATCAGGTCGGCGAGCGCGAGCGGGCCGATGGGATGGTTGAAGCCAAGCTTCGCAATGGTGTCGATCGCCGCTGCCTCGGCGACGCCGTCCTGCAGCGCGTACGCGGCCTCGTTGATGTACGGCATGAGGATGCGGTTGGAAACGAAGCCCGGGAAATCGTTCGCCTCCGCAGGCGTCTTGCCCAGCTCGCGCGCCAGTTCGACGATGGCGGTTGCCGTCTCGTCCGATGTCTCCGGCGCGCGGATCACCTCGACGAGCGACATCACGGGCACCGGATTGAAGAAGTGCATGCCTATTACTTGTGGCGGCCGCGCGGTTGCGGCCGCGAGGATGGCAATCGGAATGGAAGAGGTGTTAGACGCCAGGATTGCGTTGCGCGGGAGGATCTTGTCGGCCTCCCGGAAGATCTCCTCTTTGACGCCGGCGTCCTCGACTACCGCCTCGATCATCAGCTCCGCCTCGACAATGCCCTCTACGGGCTCGACACGGGCGAGCACCTCGTCCGGATCGGCCCCGCCCTTCTCTGCGAGCTTCTCCAGGCTGCGTCGCATGGCCACCAGGCCCCGCTCGACCGCGCCCGGAGCCGCGTCGTGCAGCGAGACCCGGCGACCCGATGCCGCCAGCACCTGAGCGATGCCGCCGCCCATCTGGCCTGCCCCCACGACGAGCACGTGCTCGAAGCGCAAGCGTCAGACCTCGATCAGCAACGCGTCACCCTGGCCGCCGCCTGAGCAGATGGCCGCGAGGCCGAGCCCGCCGCCCGAGCGGCGCAGCTCGTAGACGAGCGTGGAGAGGATCCGCGCGCCCGAGGCGCCGATCGGATGGCCGAGCGCGACAGCGCCGCCGTTGACGTTCACCGTCTCGGGATCCGCTCCGAGCATCCGTACGGAGTTCACCGCGACGGAGGAGAACGCCTCGTTCACCTCCACGCGCTTCACATCGTCGATCGCCTTGCCGGCCTCCTGGAGCACTTTGTTGCCGGCGCCGGCCGGCGTGCGGGCGAGGTACGCGAACTCGTCGGCGACGTACGCTTTGCCGACGATCGTCGCCAGCACTTCGAGGCCACGCTCCCGCGCGAACGCTTCGCTCGTAACGACGAGCGCACCGGCGCCGTCGTTTACGCCCGGAGCGTTGCCCGCTGTCGTCGTGCCCTCTTCGTCGAAGACGGGCTTCAGTGCGGCGAGCTTCTCGAGCGACGTGTCCCGCCGCGGCGCCTCGTCGGTGTCGACGTCGCCCACGGGAACGATCTCCTCGCGGAAGCGTCCCTCGTCGATCGCCGCCGCCGCCCGTTGTTGCGATCGCAGCGCCCAGGCGTCCTGATCCTCGCGGGAGATGCCGAGCTCGCGCGACACGAACGACGCCTGTTCGACCATGTGGCGCCCGTCGAAGCTCGAAACGAGCCCGTCGTGCACCATGAGATCGATGAGCTTGCCGTCGCCGAGCTTGTAGCCGAAGCGCGCCTTCGACGCCGCGTACGGCGCGTTCGACATCGATTCCATGCCCCCGGCCACGATCACGTCGTGGTCGCCGGCGCGGATCATCGCATCCGCGATCTCGACGGCACGGATGCTCGATGCGCAGACCTTGTTGATCGTGTCGGCCGGAACGTCGATAGGGAGGCCCGCGCCGATCGCAGCCTGGCGCGCCGGCGCCTGGCCCGCGCCGCCCTGCAGCACCTGGCCCATGATCACGTACTCGACGTCACCGTCCTCGACGTTCACGCGTTCGAGCGCCGCCCGGATGGCGACAGCGCCGAGCTCGATGGCCTGCTTCCATGCGAGTGCGCCGCCGAGCTTGCCGAACGGCGTGCGAACGGCCGAGACGATTACGGAGCGACTCACGGCGCCAATCTATCGATCGGTCGTCGGGCGAATCCCCCGTTCGAGGGATACGCGCCCTTCAACCAAGGGCGCGTAGGCGCCGATGCGGAGAACGTGTACAGGCTTCGCCTCGTCCTCGCGGGTGCGCTCGGAGCGTTCATCCTCGTTGCTGCTCCGGCGGGCGCCAAGCTGACGCCGGACGGCAGCGGACGCGGCGCTGTCTCCACGGTCGCCGCGCTCGAGCGTGAGCTCACACTCGAGATCAACGTCTTCCGCGCAAAGCGAGGGCTCCGTCCGCTGGCCGTCAACCCTTCGCTCGACATGGCGGCAGAGAGCCACTCGCTCGACATGGCCCGCACGGGCTACTTCGCTCACGAGTCGTCGAACGGGCGCGGCTTTGCCGCGCGGGTCCGCCGCTTTTACAGCACGACCGGCTACCGCACATGGCGTGCGGGTGAGACCCTGCTCTGGGCCTCCCCAGACGTCGACGCCAAGCAGGCCTTGGCCATGTGGGTCAAGAGCCCCGAGCACCTGCACGTGCTTCTGACTCCGGCGTGGCGCGAGGTCGGCCTGTCGGCCGTGCACACCCCCTCCGGGCCGCGGATGTTCGGGAGCCTCGAGGTGACCATCGTGACCGCGGACTTCGGCGCCCGGGCTAGATGAGCGCCAGGTACGCGCAGGGACGTTCGTCGCCCGGCAACGGCGAACGGACGATCCGCAACACGGCGTAGCGGCCCTCGCGACCTTCCAGTTCGAGCAGTTCGCCTGTGGCCGGGGAGTCGCCGGCGCACTCGACGAGCTCGTAGCCCGCGGGCGAAGGCACGAAGAGCAGATGGACTGCGGCCCCGTTGGCCTCCAACTGAACAGGTTCTCCCTCCAGGCGGTCGAGCCGCGCTTCCCAGTCCGCGAGGCGGGCATCGAGCTCATGCGTCATGTCCGGATTGTAGGAATACGCGCCGGGCCGCAGAACGAGTCGCAGTGACGGACGAGCGCCGCCTCGTGCTCGTGGCGCTGGGCGGCAACGCGCTGCTCCGGCGAGGCGAGCCAATGACGGCGGAGGCCCAGCGCGCTAACGTCCGGGTCGCCGCGAAGGCGCTCGCGCCCGTTGCGGAACGCCACCGGCTCGTTCTCTCCCACGGCAACGGGCCTCAGGTGGGACTGCTCGCGTTGCAGGCGGCCGCGTACGTGGAGGTCGAGCCGTATCCGTTGGACATCCTCGCCGCCGAGACGGAGGGGATGATCGGCTACCTCATCGAGCAGGAGCTCGGGAACCTGCTGCCGTTCGAGGTTCCGTTCGCGACGATCCTGACCATGGTCGAGGTCGACCCCGACGATCCCGCATTCGACGACCCGACGAAGTTCATCGGCCCGGGCTACGAGGAGGCCGACGCCCGAAAGTTGGCGGAAGAGCACGGCTGGAAGTTCGCGCTCGACGGCGAGCGCTGGCGCCGCGTCGTCCCCTCCCCCACGCCGACGCGAATCTTCGAGCACCGCCCCATCAAGTGGCTGCTCGACAAGGGCACGATCGTCATCTGCGCGGGCGGCGGCGGCATTCCGACGATGTACGAGCAGAACGGCACGCGGACGCTGGTCGGCGCCGAGGTGATCGTCGACAAGGATCGCGCGAGTGCTCTGCTGGCACGGGAGATCGGCGCGGACGTGTTCGTGATGGCCACGGACGTCGACGGTGTCTACCTCGATTGGGGTACCCCCGATGCGCGGCGGCTCGGGCGGACGACGCCGAGCGAGCTACGGGCGCTCGACTTCCCCGCCGGCTCGATGGGACCGAAGGTGGAGGCCGCCTGCGACTTCGTCGAGCGCACGGACGGCACCGCAGCGATCGGCGCGCTCGCCGACATCGAAGGCATCGTCGAAGGCCGCGCCGGAACGCTCGTCCAGCCCGAATAGCGTTGCTATCCTGCCCGGCCGTGCGTCTCCGAAGTGTCTTGGCGCTCACCCTCATGCTCGCCGCCGTGGTCGCCACGGGCGCCGGCGCGTTCGGCATCGACATCGACCAGCCTCCGCCGCCGGGAGTCGTCGGCACTCCGTACTCGTTCGTCTTCCAGCCCAAAGCGGGCGCGCCGCCGTATGGGTTCTGGATCGACGCCGGAGAGATACCGCCGGGCCTCAAGATGGAGGGCGACGGGACGCTGCACGGGACGCCGACAGTGCCGGGCACGTTCGTCTTCACCGTCGGAGCGTCGCAGTGCTGCGGTCCCGACTCGCAGTGGGGTTTCACGATGACCGTCCGCGACAAGCTCGCGATCACGACCGCGTCGCTCCCGAGCGCACTGGTGGGAGCGCCCTACGCGGCGCCGCTTTCGGTGGTTGGTAACGGCGGCCTCGGAATGGGCTGGAAGGTCGCCGCGGGCTCGCTCCCCGCGGGCCTGGCCATCGGGCCTGACGGTACGCCAGCGGACACGACGATCTCCGGCACGCCCACGACAGTCGGCACTTCGACGTTCACCGTCAAGGTGGGCGACACCGACGGCTTCCTGCCCGATCGTTCGACGACGAAGCAGTTCACCCTCGCTGTCGTGGCGCCGTTCGCGGTCACGGCGGCTGCAGGCAAGCTCCCAACCGGCATCGTCGGCAAGGTCTTCAGAGCGACGCCCGCGACGGCTACGGGCGGCCTCTCGCCCTACACCTGGACCGTGTCGGGCGGCAACCTGCCACCCGGGCTCACGCTCGACCCTGCGACGGGTGCGCTCGTGGGAAAGCCGACGACCGCAGGGTCGTACGCGCTGTCGATCCGGGCAACCGACGCAGACCGTCGCGTGGGCACTGCCGATGTAGCGATCACGGTCGCGAGCGCGCTGGACCTCCTCACCACTCGCCTCCGCGCTGCCACGGTCGGCGACCCGTACAGAGCAACGCTGCGCGCGCAGGGCGGTCAAGCGCCGCGGACGTTCACGATCACCCGCGGGAAGCTCCCGGGCAAGCTGAAGCTCAACCCGAGGTCCGGCGTCGTCAGCGGCACGCCCCAGACAGCCGGCACGTTCCGCTTCACGGTGACGGCGCGGGACGCACTCGGCCAGCGCTCGTCTGAGCGGCTGTCGCTGACCGTTCACGCGTAGTCGCAGCCGCGTCCGCGTGAAAGGAACTTTCCCGTCGCCTTACGCGACTATGTTGTGATGGCAAACGCACAACCCGCGTCCGAACGGCATGTCGAGCGAGACTTCGAGGTCGAGGACGCCGAGCTCGTGCGGCGGGCGCAACTGGGTAGCTTCGCGGCCTTCGAAGCGCTCGTGGTGCGGCACGGGCCGAGGCTGCACCGCTATCTGAGGATCGAGCTCCGCCATGAGAGCGACGCGCACGACGCCTTCCAGGAGGCTCTGACGGCGGCGTGGCGCGGGCTTCCCGGCCTCCGCCACGCCGACCGCTTCTGGCCGTGGCTCGCCGGCATCGCCACGCACAAGGCAGCCGACGTCCACCGCCGGCGCACGCGAACAGTCGACGCGGAGAGCGCCGCCGAGTCGCATGACGACGATCTGCTGCTCGAGACGAGGGAGGCGCTGTCAAACCTTCCGCCCCAGTACCGGGAAGTTCTGCTGCTCCGCTACCTGCTCGGGCTGAGCGAGGAGGAAGCGGCGACTGCGCTTGGCGTCCGCGTGGGCACCGTCAAATCGAGGAGCTCGCGGGCCCGGCATGCCTTGCTGGAGGAACTGGGATGAGGCGCAGCCGAAGGAGTGACCAGGAGCTCGTGATTCGCCGGCTGCTGGCGCGCCTCGCCGCCCAGCCGGAAGATCCGGCAGAGTCCGATCTCCGCAAGGCGGCTCGCCTCGCAGCTTCCGAAGGGCGACGCCCCGAGCAGCGTCCGGCCGCGCGACCCTGGCGACCCCTCCGCCTGCGCTGGGCCGCCACCGGCGCGGCAGCTCTGCTCGTCGCCACGGCGCTCGGCTTCGGCGTCGCCTCCTGGCTCACTCCGACGAGCAGCGCACGCGCGGACGCCGTCGAGGGCTTCGGCTTTCTGCCCGCCGCGGGCTGGACGGTGATCCAGGCCGGCATGCCCGGTTCGGCCGAATCGACCCGAATGGTGGCTGCCAACGTCCCGATCACGCCGGCCGATCCCCAACACGGCTTCCCTCTCCCCGCGCTCCATGCGTGGCCGCCGTGGACGATCGTGATCTCCGCGACGCTCTCCGCGCGCGGAGACCGCGCCAGGGACGCGGCTTTCCCCGTTAGGAGCCTGCCGCTGCGCCTGGCGGACGCGACTCCGGTCACGCTCCCCGGGCAGCCGACGCTGGAGTACGTCCTCCGCGCGGCGATCGACGGCTACAACGTCGACGCGAGCGTCACCTTCGCCAGCGAGCCGACGGCGGAGATGTTCGGCAAGGCCGAGGAGCAGATCGCTCGACTAGTCGTCGCTCCGGCAGCGATCACCATCGCCGTGCGGCCGACGATCCAAGGGCCTACGAGCCCCCGCTCATTGTCTACGGATCGGTGTCGAATGGCAGAGCGGACGAGAAGGTGACCGTGCAGTTCAAGCAGTGCGGCCTTTTCCCATTCAGTTCCGCGACCACGCCGAGGTGCTTGACCGAGGAAGGGCGGCGGCTGGTCGACGCTGACCGGCGTCCCCGCCAGCGGCGCGTTCCGCGCCGTCTCCGGCGGCGATGTCTCCAACGAGGTGAGCGTGCAGGCGCGCCTGGACGTTCGCCTCACGCCTCCGGCCGCCGAAGCGGTACCAGATACAGGTCGTCGAGCGGAGCTCCTTCTGGCGGAAGCGCGTGGTCGTGCAGCGGTACGACCGCAAGAAGCCGCGCTGGGCAGCGTGAGGACCCTCGGCTCGAGCACCAGGCGCCGCGCCGGGCTCGGTCTACGTCTGGTCGGAGTCCGACCAGTTCGCACTCAAGCTCCCGAAGGGCACGACCATCAGAGCGACGCTGCCTCGCGACCAGGCACAGCCCTGCCACATCGGCGGCTACAGCAACCTCCTGGTCACGAAGTGAGGCGCCGGTCATGGATCGTCGCGGCGCTCCTGGCGACCGTGGTCAGCCCCGCGCTCGCCGGCTCGTCCGACGTGACGATCTCCGTGCGCAACTCGATCCTCCGCTGGGGCCAGCAGGCAACGTTGTTCGGCTCCGTACCGTCCACGAAGGGAGACGAGAAGGTCGTGATCGAGGTCAAGGAGTGCGGTCAGCCGGGGGCCGGCTTCCGCTCGGTGATGTGGGCCTACACGCAGGCCGGCGGCGGGTGGTCGGTGGACATGGGCGCGCGTGTGAGCTCGGAGTACCGTGCCGTTTGGGGCGACCAGCGGAGCGTGAGCGTCAAGATCCAGCAGCGGCCGTTCCTGTCGGTCGTTATCCGCCCGGGCAACCGCGGTGAGGTCGGCGTCCAGTCGATCTATCCGTTCTCGGGAAAGCGCGTCTCTATTCAGGTATTCGACAAGAGGGCGCGCGTGTGGAAGCAGGTGCAGACGGTGAAGCTCACAGAGCAGGGCGGCGGCGGCGGTTACATCTGGACGTCCGGAAAGTTCCGCCCCAAGGTGCCGAAACACGCTCAGATCCGTAGCGTGCTGCCGCTCTCCCAGGCCAAGCCGTGCTACCTCGCCGGCTACAGCGGGATCGTGCAGACGTGAAACGCGGTTTCCTCCCCGTGGCAGCCCTAGCCGCGGCACTCGGAACGGGTTTCGGCGGTTCGATGGCGCGAGACGATCGCCATCGGCGCGCGGCCGACGGTCCTCCGCTGGGGAGAGACGATGACGATCACGGGGGGCGTGGGTAGCGGGCAATCGCATGTCGACATCTACCTCGAGAGCCGAACCTGCGACAAAACGGCATGTGAGATCGTTGCGGGACCCCATACCGACGATGCCGGGAGGTTCACCGTCGAGATCGGAGGCGGCATCAATCGATTCGTGCGCGCGAGGGCGGAAGGGGCGACGAGCAACGTGATCCTGATCGGCCAGCGCCCGTCGCTCACGCTCCAGCAACGCCCAGCAGGAACGTTCTGGTTCCACGTGACCGCACTGCGGTCCTTCTGGCGAAAGCGAGCAGTGCTCCAGCGCTATGACGCGTCGCTCCGGAATTGGCGCGATGTGCGTTCCGCGCTGCTCGTCAAGACCGGCTCCAGCCCCGGCTCGCCGTTCGTGTGGAGCCAGACGGAAAAGTTCCGACAGCAGCTCCCGAAAAGGACACTGGTGCGCGCAACACTGCCCCTCGCGCAGGCCAAACCCTGCTACCTCGCCGGCTACAGCAACCTCGCTCCGCCGATGAAACGCGCCGTTATCGCATCCGGGCTCCTGGCAGCGACTGCGGCGGGCCTTGCCGCTGCCGGTGTCCTCGCCGACAGCATCACGCTTCAGCCGCGCGCCACCGTCCTCCGCTCCGACGAGTACAGCGTCGGCGTGGTGGGCGACATCTCCAGCGGCGCGGAGGGCGAATACGTGGTCGTGAAGGGCAAGGAGTGCGGCATTCCCGGCGCGTTCTTCCGCGCCATCAGCGGGGGAACCACGCTTCCAGGAGGCAGGTACGAGGCGTCCGTCCCCGTTCGCACGAGGACGACGCTCCGTGCTGAATGGAAGGACGCCACGAGTGCGGTCCTGACCGTCAACAAGCGCGCGGACATCAGGCTCACGAAGGAGGAGGACGGCTTCCGCGTCGCCGTCTCCAGCGAGACGCAGAGCATGGACGGCAAGCGCGCGACCATCGAGCGCTTCACGGGTGACGGGCTGGAAGAAGCTTCAGACCGTGGTCCTGAAGTCGACGTTCGGCTACGTCCAGTACGCGGAGAAGAAGAAGCTCCACTTCAGGTGCCGAAGGGCACGACGATTCGCGCGGTGCTCGCGCGCTCCCAGGCGGGGGCGTGCTACCTGGCCGGATACAGCAAGCTCATCCGAACGTAGAGGAGGCGAAGTGACGGAGACAGGTTCCGAGAACCTCGGGCAGGCGGCAGAGATCGCCGCGCGACTGCTCGCGAACGTCGAGACGGTCGTCCACGGCAAGACGGACGAGGTGCGCCTCATCCTGGCTGCGCTCGTCTGCGACGGCCATGTCCTGCTCGAGGACGTGCCCGGGACGGCGAAGACCGTGCTCGCGCGCGCGATCGCCGGCTCGGTGGAAGGCGCGTCCTTCGCCCGCATCCAGTGCACGCCCGACCTCCAGCCGACCGACGTCACGGGCCTGTCCGTCTTCAACCAGCGCGACCGCGACTTCGAGTTCCGGCCCGGGCCTGTCTTTGCGAACGTCCTGCTCGTCGACGAGATCAACCGCGCGATGCCGAAGACGCAGTCGGCGCTGCTCGAGGCGATGGCGGAGTATCAGGCCACGATCGACGGCGTCACCCGCGAGCTGCCGAAGCCGTTCCTCGTGCTTGCCACCGAGAACCCGATCGAGCAGGAGGGGACGTTCCCGCTCCCCGAGGCGCAGCTCGACCGCTTCCTGCTCCGTACCGCGCTCGGCTACCCGGGCGAGGAGGAGGAGCTGCGGATCGTCGAGGAGCAGGTGGTGCGGCATCCGCTGAGCGAGCTGCGCCCCGTGCTTTCGCTCGACGAGGTCAACACGCTGCGCGAGGCGGCCCACGGCGTGTACATCGATCCGCAGCTGCGGCGGTGGGCGATCAGGCTCGTGCGCGCGACGAGGGAGACGGACGGCGTGGCGATCGGCGCTTCCGTCCGCGGCTCGCTCGCCCTCGAACGTTCGGCACGCGCCTGGGCACTGCTGTCCGGCCGTGAGTTCGTGACGCCAGTGGACATCGAACGGCTCTTCTTGCCGGTGGTCATGCACCGCATCGTCTTCACGCCGAGCTATGTCGCGACCGCCCGTGAGATCGGCTGGCAGGAGGCGGCGGACGGCTTCCGGCGTCGGTGTCTCGAGATCGCGCCGCAACCCGGAGTCGAGCTCGAGCAGGCGGTCTCCGTATGAGGAATGCCGTCGTCGCGCTAGCGTGCGCGCTTTGCGTGGCGGGAACGAGCGCCGGCGCGACGAGCGTAGACAGTGTCACGATGTCCGTCCGCCAGTACGTCAACGCGAACAAGGTGCGCGTGCTCTCCCTCAGCGGGCAGATCTCGAGCGGCGAGGCCGGCGAGCTCGTGACGATCCTCGGACGCGAGTGCCTCCGCTCGGGCTTCTACCAGCTGCTCGCGACGCAGACCACCGCCGGCGGCGGCTGGCTCGCGGAGAACCCGCCGCCGCCGCCGGACCTGTGGGTGGAGATCAAGTCGGGAACGACGGTCCAGGCGCGGTGGAAGGACGCGCTGAGCGCGCCGTACCTCTACCGCGTGCCGCTGACGCCGTACCCGCTCGAGTTCAAGCGGGGCGTGGTCACAGTGCGAGTGAACCCGTCGCCGCTGAACCTCAAGCTTGCAGGCAAGACGGTCAAGCTCCAGCGCTTCCGCGCGAATGCCTGGAAGCCGTACCAACAGGCCCCCTTGAAATACAAGCCGACGCTCGACGCAGGGGCGTACAACCACGAGGCGGTCTTCACGGTGAAGCGAGGGCTCAAGCTGCGAGCGCTCGTCCCCACGGCGAGCGCACGACCCTGCTACCTGGCCGGGGCGTCGAAGCCCTTCCGGTCATGAGATCGCTCGCACTCGCGGCCATCGGCCTGGCGCTCGCGACCGGTGTCGCTGCAGCCTCGAGCCAGGCCGACCCGGTGACGCTGTCCATGCGCCACTACACGAACTCGAGCAAGTGGCAGGTCACGTGTGGTACGGCCAGGTGGCGAACGGCGCGACGGGCGAGGACGTCGAGGTGCTGGGGCAGGCGTGCCTCACGAAGGGCTTCCGTCTCTACACGGCGACGAAGACCATTCCCGGAGGCGGCTACGAGGCCGAGAGCGTTTCTACGGCGCTTCCCTACCTGACGGTGCAGGTCGACTCCGGCACGACGTTCCGGGCGCGCTGGCGAGACCAGCTCAGCAACACGATCCTCTACAAGACTCCGATACTCGGCTTCTACCCGGTGAAGATCCCCAAGCGGCGCGCTTGGAAGGTGGTCGTCAATCCGACGCCGCTATACATGAAGCTGGGCGGCAAGCCGGTCATCCTGCAACGCTTCCGTGCCGGCAAGTGGGAGCGGTTCCGAAGCGCGCCCCTCGTCCTCAAGGCGAACTACGACTACGGCGGCGCGACGAACTACGAGGCGGTCTTCGAGACTCCCACGCGCGGCATGCGGGTTCGCGCCATCGTGCCCACCAAGACGGTTGCACCGTGCTACCTCGGCAAGACGAGTCAGTCGTGGCGCACGTGAGGCTCGCCCTTGTCGGAGTCGTGGCGGGCCTGGCAGTGGCGGCCGGGATCGCGAGCGCCGCACCACACCCGGCCTCGCGCATTCTCGACCGCACGATGCTCTGCCAGACCTGGGGCTCCGGCTATCCCGATCCGCTCCGTACCCTGGCGGTTGTCGGCCTGCCCAACCAGGCGCAGGCCACGAACGGCCCGCAGGGGTCTCCGCGGTTCGTGGTTGCCCAGATCGCCCTGGGCGTGAACGGCACGGATCAGGTTGTCGTCAGCCGCACCGCCTGCGCTGCGAGGAGCAAGCCCATCAAGCTGTCTGCGACGGGGCTACGCAACGGCGAGACCGAATCCGGAAACAAGTGGAGGTGCCCGGTCCCGGCCGTCGGTGATGATCCGGATCCGGGCCGTCTTCTCCAGGCCGGTGACGCTGAGCGCGGCTGTGGACGCGCCGTACCTCTCGATCGCCACCGGGAAGATCGTCGAGGGCTCGCTCGCCGCCGAGACGAAGAACGGGACGCGCCTTGCCTTCGCGTCCGTCGACAACCGCGGGCAGGGCGCCATCTTCGTCGCCAGGCCCCGCTGCCAGCGGAACCGTTTTTGACGGCGACGACCTTCCCCCTGATCCCGCGGCGGCGGGTGCTCGGCTTGCCGTTCGGCGCCTTGCACAGCGCGCGCCGCGGTCTCGGCTCCGATGTGGCCGGCTCACGCCCGTACCAACCGGGCGACGACATCGATCGCATCGACTGGTACGCCTCGGCACGGCTGTCGCTCGCCCGCGGCTCGGATGAGTTCGTCGTCCGCGAACACTTCGCAGAGGAGGCGCCGCGCGTCGTCTCGCTCGTCGATCGCCGGCCGTCGATGTCGATCTTCCCCGAAGGCTGGCCGTGGCTGCAGAAGCCCGAGGCGATCCGCAGCGCGGTGCGGCTCATCTCCGACAGCGCCATCGCCGCCCGCGGCCTGCTCGGCTACCTCGACGAGGGCGAGGGCGAGCCGTTCTGGCACCCGCCACGCAGCCAACACCTGCTCGGGGACGCCGACCTCGAGCGGCCGTTCGACGCGCCGGTCGACACGCTGACGCGCAGCCTGCACCATCTCGTCGCGCAGCGCCGCGACCTGCCCGCGGGCACATTTGTCTTCGTCATCTCCGACTTCCTCGAGCGACCGAGCCGCGACGACTGGCTGCTCGCGCTCGAGCGACGGTTCGAGATCGTCCCGGTGATCGTCCAGGACCCGATCTGGGAGCAGAGCTTTCCCGACGTGAGCGGGGCGGCGGTGCCGTTCGCCGATGCCTCGACGGGCCGCGTCTCGCTGGCCGCCCTCCGCGAGCACGAGGCGGCCGAGCGGCGAGAGCAGAACGAGACGCGCTTCCGCGAGCTCGTCCGCGAGTTCCACGGGCTGGCCATGGACCCCGTAGTGGTCTCGTCACACGAGCATCGCGACGTCGTCTTCTCGTTCCTTTCCTGGGCGGATCAGCGGCTACTGACGAGGGGGCGTCCATGAGGCGCGCCCTGCTCGCACTGGTTGTGGCCGTCCCGCTCGCCGCGGGCTGCGGCGGAGGCGGCGAGGACATCCAAGCGCTGCCGCCCGGCAGCTTTGTCTCTGCGAGCGGGTCGCTCGGGCCTCCCATTCACCTCTTCGGCGACACGATCGACGCGGACGTGAGCGTCGTCGTCGACCGGACAAAGCTCGACCCGTCGCGGGTAAGCCTGAAGACGTTCTTCGCGCCGTACGAACCGATCGAGCAGACGGAAGTCTCTCGTCGCGAGGCAGGAGATCTGGCGGAGGTTCGTTACCGGCTGCGGCTTCGCTGCCTCCAGCATGCCTGCATCACGTCGACTCTGGGCACCATCGCGAACCCGGGCGGATCGGCGCCGCGCACGTTCCGGTTCCAGCCCGCGCAGGTGCAGTACACGGATCCGGGAGCAGAACACCCGCGGCTCCTGCGCACGGTCCGGTTCGCGCCGATCGAGTCGGTTACCCGCATCAACGCCCAGGACGTGACTCAGGTGTACGGCTTCCCTTTCCGCGGCACCTTCAGCCCGCTGCCGGCGCTCTCCCACCGGATGTCTCCGACGACGCTCGGCCTGCTCGCGCTCCTGCTCGCGGCGGCCCTGCTGATACTGCCCGCGACTCTTGTTCTCCGCTGGTGGCGGAAGCGCCGTCAGCCGCCCCCGCCCGAGCCGGAGCCCGAGCCGACCCCGCTGGAGCGCGCCATCGCCCTCGTCGAGTGGTCGCTGGGGCGCGAGAACGGCGCCGAGCGCCGAGCGGCACTCGATGCGCTCGCCTCCGAGCTCGACGTCGTGGAGCCGAAGCCGAACGGCCTGGCCGACGAGACGCGCGTGGCGGCCTGGTCGCCGCCGTCGCCGTCGGCGAGCGAGACGGAGCGGATCCTCACCCTCGTGAAGGAGCGGCATGGTGACGCCTGAGCGCGCACTGCCCTCGGCTGAGACGACGCCGTTGCGCCGCGTCGTGCGGCGGACGACGATCATCCGCCTCGCACTCGCCCTCGCGCTCGTGGGCGCGCTCGCGCTAGCGTTCTTGGCCGCCCGCGACTCGGACGTGCGCCATGCGCCGCTCGTGCCCTCGGGGACGACAGGCGTCGTCGTGCTCGACCTGTCGGCGAGCGTCTACGAGGCGGAATTCGGCTCGACGCTGCAGAAGATGGCGCGACAGGGCGAGCGGGCCGGTCTCGTGGTCTTCTCGGACTCGGCGTACGAGGTGCTGCCGCCGGGGACTCCCGGCCGTGAGCTCCTGCCGTTCCTCCGCTTTTTCCGCCCCGACCCGAACAGCACGACGGGCAGCTTTCCGCCCAACCCGTGGCAGGACTTCCGGGCGGGCACTCGCATCTCCGCGGGCCTGGAGGAGGCGCATGCGTCGCTCGTCTACGCCGGTGCAAAGAAAGGCTCGATCCTCATCGTCTCCGATCTCGAGATCCTCCCCGACGAGGTGGCGCGGCTCGGCCACGTCATCGCAGACGTGCGGCGGGACGGCATCGAGGTTCGCATCCTTCCCGTCAACCCGAGTGCCGAGAAGCGGCTGCTCATGGAGCAGATCCTCGGCAAGGGCGCGTTCCTGAAGGAGAAGGCGGAGGAGGCGGCGCCCAAGGTAGCCCCGGAGCAGGAGAGCCTGCGGCTGGCGGCACCCTGGCTGTTCATGCTCGCCGCCGGGCTCGTCGTCGTGTTACTGGGCGCCAACGAGCGACTGCTCGCCCGGCTCGAGGTGCGGCGATGAGCTGGCGCCGGTGGTGGCTGCCGGCGGTAGCCGTCCTCTGCGTGCCCGTGGCGATCGTGCTCGTCCTCTTCGCGATCGACGTGCTGCGCATCAGCGGCTCGGTCGAAGGGGATGACGTCCGCTTCCAGGCCAGGCCAACGCTCCAGTCCGGGCTGTTCGACGACCCCGGCTTCCTCCCCGGCGCAGCTGCCGTCAAGGCAGTCGGGCTCGAGGACGATCTCCGCTTTCGCCGTGCCGTTTGGCTCTACGCCCGCGCGAACCCGAGCAACACGACGACGTACCTTTCGCCCGCGCAGGAGGCGCTCCGGGCCAGCCTCGAACCCAAGCTCATCGACGCAAGCCGATCGGAGACCGATCCGCGTCGTCGTTCGCGACTGCTGAACCTCCTCGGCGTCGTGACGATGAGCCGCTACGCCGTCGATCCGGGCGACCGCTCCAACACCGTTCGCGCCGCCATCGACGCCTTCACGAACGCGGTCAACGTAGACCCGGACAACGCTGACGCGAAGTTCAACCTCGAGATCGTGCTGCGCGACTTCTTTCACCAGGTGGCGCCCGCCTCTGCCCCCGACCGCGGCCGGCTGGGCGGCCGTGTCGCCGGCGTCGGCCGCGACGGCTCTGGCTACTGATGGAGCTCACCTTCCTCACGCCGCTGGCGGCGATCTTCGCCGTGTCGGCCTTGCTGCCGCTTGGCATCTACTGGTTTCGCGAGCGGCGCGCGAGCCACATCCGCGGCGTGCTCGGGCTGGAAGGGCCGTCGCCTCGCTCCCGCGTGCCACTCGTCGTTGCCGTCGCCGCAGTCCCCGTGCTGCTGGGCATCGCGGCCGCGCAGCCGGTTCTTGGCACTGAGCGCTCGGTACCTGAGCGAACGGACGCCGAGGCGTTTTTCGTCATGGACACCTCCCGCTCGATGCTCGCAGCAGACGGGCCGGAGAGCCCGACGCGCTTCGACCGGGCGGTCGAGGCCGCGAGCGCCATCCACGACCGCATTCCCCAGGTGCGATCGGGCATCGTGTCGATGACCGATCGCATCCTCCCCCATGCGCTGCCCACGACCGACCGGCGCGTCTTCGAGGCCACGCTACGGCGGTCGATCGGCGTCGAGCTGCCCCCGCCCGCATTCACCTACTCGACCAACGCGACCTACTACGACATCCTCGCGGGCATTCCCCAGCGCCGGTACTTCTCGCAGACGGCGAAGAAGCGACTGCTCGTGGTGCTCACCGACGGCGAGTCGCGGCCGTTCGGCTCCGAGCTCGGGTCTGCCTTTCCGGGCAAGCCCCCGATCGACACGGTGCTGGTCCGCTTCGGAAACACGGGCGAACGCATCTACTCGACGGGTGAGCCGGATAGCTACGTGCCCGCCAAGAACAGCGAGGCGACGATCCAGCGAGCAGCACGGCTCATGGGAGGCCAGGCGTTCTCAGAGGACGACATCTCGGCTGCCGGCGACGCGGTCGTCGACATCATCGGCGAGGGAAAGACGAGCAACAGGACGATTCCCGGTGCCCGCGCGGCCCTTATGCCGTGGGTCACACTGGCGGTCTTCCTGCCGCTCGGCTTCCTGCTGTGGCGTAGGAACCGGGCCTAGCTAGTCGTCGTCCGCGCCGATCTCCTCGCCTTTCGAGTCGTCGTCGCTTTCCTGACCGATAACGGAGAAGCTCTTGTCGAGCGACACCTCCACTGTGCTGCCGTCGGCGCGGCGGATCTCGACGCTGTAGGCGGCGGCACCATCGTCACCGGTGTCGGTCTCGACCACGGTACCGCTGCCCACATGGGCTAGCGCGGCCTCGACGGCCTTCGTCTTCGCGTCACCGGACAACGGCGCCCCGTCGCCGCCGGAGGTCGCCCAAGCCACGCCGCCCACGGCGAGCACCGCAGCGGCGGAGGCACCTGCTGCGATCACGATCATCCGCCTACGCACGTCGACTCCTCCCGTAGCTTGCCAAAGCCCACGCTACGGACCGCGAATGAGATGGTGATGAAACGAGTGAGGCTCCGCACAGCGGAGCCTCTTGCTCGTTCAGCTCAGGAAGCCCGTCCCGGGACTTTTCTGGCACTACAGTTGCGCGCCCGTTAGGCCTCGACGCGGGTCATGTCTGGCTGCGGAACGATGCGGATGTATGGCTTCGGCTCCTGCCACTCGCCGAAGGTCTCTTTTGCCTCGTCATTCGAAACGGAGCCGGCGATGATCACGTCCTCACCCTGCTGCCAGTTGACCGGCGTCGAGACCTTGTGCCTCGCCGTCAGCTGCAGCGAGTCGACGACGCGCAGCACCTCGTCGAAGTTGCGGCCTGTCGTCATCGGGTAGACGAGGACGAGCTTCACCTTTTTGTCCGGGCCGATCACGAAGACGTTGCGCACGGTCTGGTTGTCGGCGGCCGTCCGGTCACCGGGATCGCCGGTCACATCGGCGCCGAGCATCCCGTAGAGCTTCGAGATCGCGAAGTCCGCGTCACCGATGATCGGGTAGTTGGGCGCGTGGCCCTGCGTCTCCTCGATGTCCTTCGACCAGCC
The DNA here is from genome assembly GCA_963711315.1 of uncultured Actinomycetes bacterium. Classification (GTDB taxonomy): domain Bacteria; phylum Actinomycetota; class Thermoleophilia; order Gaiellales; family Gaiellaceae; genus PALSA-612. The sequence goes on along the minus strand of CAVQDQ010000002.1, from coordinate 248,697 downwards.
CTCGTGATCTCCCGTCGTGTCGACCGAGAGACCGATGACCTTCACGTCTCGCTTGTCGAACTCAGGCTTGATTTTCGCCATGTAGCCGAGCTCGGTCGTGCAGACGGGCGTGAAGTCCTTGGGGTGCGAGAACAGCACCGCCCACGAGTCACCGATCCAGTCGTGGAAGCTGATCGGCCCTTCGGTCGTCTCCGCCTGAAAGTCGGGTGCCGTATCCCCGATCGTGATGCCCATCCTTCCTCCTTTCCAAATGAAAGTATTAGGCGACTCTAGCGAACTAGACGAGCCCGCCGCGGTAGCGCCATGGGCCGGGGTCGAGGCGAATGCCGCGCTTGCGCAGGAACTCGCGGACCGAGTCGAGCACGACACCGCCGGAGCCATGGACGCGCCGCGCGAGGAGATCGAGCACCGCACAGCCCTGTGGCGGGCCCCCCGCCACGCCGAGGGTGAGCACGACGACCTCTCCGTCCGTCTCCGGGGGCTCGAACGTCGCATCGACCTTCTCCGCGAACAGCACGAGCGACGTCGCTCCGTCCGTGCGCACGGCGACCTGGTGATCGGAGCCTGCCGTCACGTCCACGCCGCGTAGCTCCAGGAGCTCGCGGAAGTCGTCCAGCATCCGCCTCACGAGCTGGGGTTGCCGCGCGCGAGGCACAGGCCTCGCGGACACGCCGACGGTCTTGGCCGGCACGCCGATGGCGAGCTGGCCCGCGGGGACGTCGGAGACGACGTATGAGTTCGAAGCGACGATCGCGTCACGGCCGAGCCGGCAACCGGCGTAGACGACCGTGCCGAGCCCGACCTGCGCGCGGTCCTCCAGCACGATCGGCGCGAAGCGGTTCTCGAAGCCCTCGAGCACGGAATGGCCAATGTTGTGTGTGATGAGCATCGACCGCATGGTCACGAACACCTCGCGGCCGATCACGACCGGCCGGCACGGGTTGATGAAAGCCTCGTCGCCGACGAAGACGAGGTCGCCGACGGCGAGCGTCGCCCAGGGATCGCGGCGGCCGCCGCCGCCGACACGGACATCGCGCCCGAAGTAGCCGTTCGCGCCGATGAAGGCGCGGCGGCACTGCACGTCGAGCCGCGGGCCGAAGCTCGTCAAGGCGCCGACGGCAAACACCTCGTCGCACTGCACGATGCCGTCGTCGCCGATGTCGACCCCGTCCTCGATCACGATCCGGGGAGCAACGACGATCGTCCGCTCGCCGAGCCGCACGCCTTCGCCGATCGAGGCGCCGGCACGGCGATAAGCGTGGTAGCGCTCTTCCGGGGGAAGCTCACGGAACGAGTCCGGGTCCGAGCGCAGCGATTCGAGGAAGCTCTCGTCGAGGCGCCCCTCGGTCTCCGGCAGCTCGAGCACGGCCGGCAGGCTGACGCCCTCGAGGGATACGCCGGCGAAGAGCCCCGGCGCATCAGCGGCCACCTCCACGGCACGAGCTACCACGAGCCGCTCGACGTCCTCGGCCGTGATGAAGCCGTCCTTCTCGATCGACGCGAGGTCGATGCCGTGCTCCTCGGCCAGCTCGACCGCCCGCCGCGTGGCGTTGGCGGGGGCGGCAGCCGACGGCTCGGACTTCGCCGGGCGGGACTCCTCGACAGCGGCCAGCTCCTCCTCGCTCTCAGCGACCACCGCGACGCGGCCGCCCAGCTCGACCTCGTCCCCCTGCGCATAGAGGTGGTGGAGGATCCCGTCGCCGGGCGCCTCCAGCTCGAGCAGCGCTTTCGACGTCTCGACGAGGCAAACGGGCTGACCTTTATCGACTCGCTCGCCGTCGGCCACCAGCCACTCGACAAGCAGAGCCCACTCGGTGTTGGCGTCTTCGCGTGTGAGGACGAGCTCGAGCAGCCGTCAGCTCCTGACGATCCCGAGCGCCCGTACGGCGCTGACGACGTCGTCCACTCCGGGCAGGACGGCCTCCTCCAGCGTAGGTGCGGCGGGGATGATCCCGTCCCGCGCTGCGATGCGCTCCACCGGCCGCCGCAGATCGTCCCAGGCCTCGCTCTGCACCCGGGCCGCGATCTCTGCGCCGACGCCGCCCGTAAGCGTCCCTTCCTCGACTGTGACGAGCGAGCCGGTGCGGGCGACCGACTCGATCACGGGCTCGAGGTCGAGCGGCAGCAGCCGGCTGAGGCACACGACCTCGGTGAACAGCTCGTCCTCGATGATCAGCCGTACGGCCGCCTCGAGCACGATCGGCAGCATGCCGCCGTAGGTGACGATCGTCGTCTCGCCGCCCGCGAAGCCGTTGCCCGAGAAGGAAAGCGCTGAGTACGGCCCGTCTGTCTCCCGGCAACTCAAATCGCCCAGGCGCCCGTCCACCGGCCGCCGGTTGGGCCGTCCGTACATGAGCTTGTTCTCGATGAAGAAGACCGGGTCGTCGTCGGCGATCGCGGCGTGCAGCAACGCGCCGATGTCGTGACACTCGCTCGGCGCCACGACCTTGATGCCGGGGACGCCCAGGAGCACCTTCTCCAGCGTCTGGCTGTGCGTCGGCCCGTAGCCGCGGCGCCCACCCATCGGCGTCCGCACGACGAGCGGCACGCGCACCTGGTCGTCGAACATCGCGCGGAACTTCGCGATCCCGTTGACCGTCTGGTCGAAGCCAAGCGCGATGAAGTCGCCGAACATGATTTCGAGAATCGGCCTCCAGCCACGTAGGGCCATGCCGGCGGCGACGCCGAAGATCGCCCCCTCCGACACCGGCGTCGTGATCACGCGCTGCGGCCACTTCGTCGAGAGGCCCTGCGTGACTTTGAACGCCCCGCCGTAAGGGTCGAGCACGTCCTCGCCCAGCAGGTAGACGTCCTCGCGGCTCTCGAAGGCCTTGGTCAAAGCCGAGTTGATGACTGCAGCACAGCGCTCTTCCACGTCAACCCGCCTCGGGCATCGCCACGGGCGAAGCGTCCGCGTTGGCGATCGCCTCGGTGAGCCGGCGCTCGCACGCGTCTTCGAGGGACGTCCGCTGCTCGTCGGGCAGCCTCGCGCCCACTATGCCGAGCGGATCGCGCTGTCGCGCCGCATCGATCTCCGCCGGGTCGCGGTTGTCGTCGCCCTTCGAGTGCGGGCTGTAGCGGTACGTGTTGAGGACGAGAAAGAACGGCCGCGCGCTCGTCCGCACCTTGGGCACGATCTCCGCGGCTGCGTCCCAGACCTCGGCAACGTCGGTCGTGTCCAGCTCGGCCGTCTCGATCCCGAACGCCGCCGCCCGGTCGGGAATGCGCCCGGCCAGCGTCAGATGGCTGGGAGTGGACTGCGCGTAGAAGTTGTTCTCGACCACGACCAGCAGCGGCAGGCCCCAGCGCGACGCGATGTTGAGGCTCTCGTAGACGACGCCCTGGCCCAGCGTCCCATCGCCGATGAAGGCGACGGTCACCGCACCGCTCCCGTGCTCGCGCTCGGCGAGTGCCATCCCGGTGGCGACAGGCACCGTGCTCCCCAGCACCCCGTTCGAGTAGAAGCCGCCCGAGCAGAGATGCTGGCTGCCGCCCTTGCCGCCGCAGACGCCGCTCTCGCGTCCCATCACCTCGCCGAGCAGCCCGTCCACGTCGTCGGTGAAGGCGAGGTAGTGCCCGTGACAGCGGTGGTTGGAGACGATGACGTCACGCCCCGGCTCGAGGTGGTCGATGACGCCGACCGCGTTCGCCTCCTGCCCGATGTACGTGTGCGTCGTACCGGCGAGCTTGCCCAGCGAGAAGAGCTCGAGCAGGCTCTCCTCGAAGCGGCGGATGAGGTACATCCGCTCGTACAGGCGGGAGAGCTGCGCCATCGCCTGATCTTCGCTCAGCGTCTGGGGTTTGCCTGCCACGACTCGCGAGACGGTACCCGAGTCACAGGTAACCGAGATCGGACAGGCGCTGCTCGACGAGCGCCTCCTCCTCCGCGCTGAGAGCCTGCCGGGAGACGCTCTCGAGCTCCGCGTACAGGCGCTCGCGCACGTCGCCGGGGACCTCGTCAGCGCGATTGACGAGCTCGCCCGGGTCGACGTCGAGCCGATACGCCTGCTCCTCGCCCGACTGCACGTGAACCGTCAGCTTCCACGGTGGCTGCCGCAGTGCGAGCTGCGACACCGCCCCCTTGTCGGTGCCGACGATCAGGGCCGGCCGGTCACCGTGCTCGACGCCGTCCGCGAGCGGGAGCAGCGATGTCCCGTCGAGCCCGTCGATCGGCGCATCCGCCAGCTCGAGCAGCGTCGGCATGAGGTCGACGAGGCTCACCTGTGACGGAATGACGGCAGGTTCGACGCGCCCTGGCGCGGAGAGGATCAGCGGCACGCGGACGATCTCGTCGTAGAGGTCGGCGCCGTGCATGTGGTACGTGCCCTTCACCTGCGACTTGTCGACGTAGCGCTCGCCCCAGGACTCGCCGTGGTCAGAGACGAACGCAATTGCCGTCTGCTCGCGCAGTCCGAGCTCCTCGAGCGCGTGGAGAAAGCCGGCGAGGTGCTGCTCGGACTCCCGTTCCACCGCCTCCCGGTAGCTCCCGCGCAAAGCCTCGAGCGCTGCCGGGTCGCCTGACTGGATGCCGGCGATGATGTCCTCCTTCGCCTGCTTCCACTCCTTGCGCTCGGAGTGGAGCACGCCGTAGGGCATGTGCGTGGTCCAGCTGTGGAACCAGAGACAGAAGGGCTTCGCGGCCCGCTCGCGCAGCCACTCGACCGCGCCGTCCAGCCGCTCGCTCGTCCCCGCGACGTTCGCGTCCGCGAAGTCGCGGAAGAGGTAGCGCTCGTCGAACACGAAGCTCCCCGTCTCGTAGCCGTAGGCGGCAGCAACCGTGAACAGCGTCGGCAGCGCGGGGTCGAGCTCCGCGTCCCAGTGCAGGTAGCCGTGGTGGTGCGGGTAGAGGCCGGTGATCATCGAGGCGGTCGACGGTGCCGTCCACGGCGCTGCGCTGATCGCCTGCTCGAAGCGCACGCCGCCGGCCGCGAGCGAGTCGATCGTCGGCGTTGCAACGTGCCGCGCCCCGTAGCAGCCGACGTGGTCGACGCGCAGGGCGTCCGCGACCCAGACGACGAGGTTCATCCGGCGAGCTCAGGCGCGAGGCTGCGGCCGCGCATCTCCGCAGGCACGTCGAGCCCCAGCAGCTCGAGCACCGTAGGCGCGACGTCGAGCAGGTGCGCGTCCAGCCGGCCGCGCGCGCCGACGCCCGCCCCGGCAGCCACGATCATCCCGTCCTGCGCGTGGTTCGCGTCGTCGGGGCCCGTGTCGTTCTCCAGCGTGTGCACGCCCTCGTCACCGCCGACGGTCGCCACCGAGCGCCAAAGCAGATCGCCGAAGACGACGATCAGGTCCGGCGCGACACCGTTGACCTCCTGGTACAGCTCCTCGGGCTTGTAGACGTGCGTGGCCATCGGCCGACCCTCGTCGTCCGGGATCGCCGCCAGCCGTTGAGCGAGGTCGTCGCGCACTGCCTCGTAGTCCCCCGGCGAGACCACCCCGTCGGGCTCGCGTCCTTGCACGTTGAGGAAGATGCGCGCGTAGTAGCCGCCGTCTCCCCAAGCCGTCGTGCGCGGCCAGTCGATGCCGAGCTCGCGCGGGAGGCTGACGCCGTTCGGCTCGGCCTGGAGAGCGAGCAAGCCCTCGCGGCGCAGCCACTCGTTTACCCGGACACCGCCGTCGAGGCGCTTGGCGCCGTGATCGGACACGACGAGCACGAGCGTCTTGTCGTCAGCGTGCTCCAGCAACCGCGCGATCAGCCCGTCGACGTGCCGGTAGTAGTCGAGGATCGCCGACTCGAACTCATTGCCCGGCTCGTGCTTACGGTGCTCCGCGTCCATGAACTTCCAGAAGCCGTGATGGATGCGGTCGTGGCCCATCTCCACCATCGCGAACAGCTGCCACGGACGCGTCGCGAGCAGATGGTCGGCCAGCTTGAAGCGACGGTCGGTCATGTCGTAGAGCTGCTCGAGCAGCCACGCCTTGTTCTCCGTGCGGAAGTCCTTCACGTCGAACACGTACTCGCCGACGACGTCGGCCACCTCCCCCTTGAGGCCAGGCGGGTATGTGTAGGCGCTCTCCACCGACGGCGTGAGGAAGCAGGTGACGAGCGCACCACGCAGCGGTCGAGGTGGATACGTGCCGGGGACGCCGACGACGATCGAGGAGCCGCCCGCCCGCCCTACGAGATCCCACAGGCGAGGCGCCTTGATCGCGTTGCCGTCGGCGATGAACCGGCCGTCGTACGTGTGGTCGGAGCGGTTGCGAAACCCGTACACGCCGAGGTCGCCGGGCGTTCGGCTCGCCATCATGCACGACCAGGCCGGCACGGTGATCGGCGGGATGACCGACGTCAGCCGGCCGTGGACACCGCGCTCCATGAGCGCAGACAGGGTCGGCAGTTCATCCCGCCAGGCCTCGACCAGGGACGGCTCGGCGCTGTCCAGGCCGATCACCATCGCCTTCTCTGCCGAGGCTCCGGCCACGGCGCCCATGATAGATCCGCGCTCGTCGCCCTCTCTGGTGAGGGACGTTGGCGGCCGGCGTCCCATCCGACCGATCGCCGGCTCAGGCGGTCGCACCCCAGGACACGTCCGGAAAGTACGCCGCCATGAGAGCCGAACAGAATCGATCCGCCGTCTCCCGAACGTACCGCTCGTCGAGCGTGGAGAGAACATCGTGCTTCTCGGGGGACGCGAAGAGCCAACTCTGGTCGACGCGGAGTGTCTCCACCCGCACCCCTGACCAGGCCGCGATCTCCGGGATCTGCTCGGTGATCTCATGCGTACGGACGACGAGCAGCCGATCCGCATCCACGGCCTCGAGAACACGGGCGTTGTGCTCGGCCCATAGTCGGAAGAAGCAGGCGAGCGAGGGAAACCCGCGTGCGACGAGCGGTGCGTCGAGCCTCGTCGGCTCGATCTCCTTCGCGTGCAGCCGGATCTCGTCCAGCGCGGTCCATGGCGAACCGGTGTCAGCGGGACGGGTGATGTTGTGGTCCAGCCAGGAGTTGCACCACGAGTAGACGTCTCGAATGGTGAGGATGAACCGCTTGTTCGGACATGCTCGCGCGAGAGGTTCGATCAGGATCCCGGATAGGGCCGACGACTCCATCTCGAGCCGCCACCGGCGGTCCCGCCGCTCGAGGATTCTCTGTGCGTCCGCGTTGTCGATCTCGCCCTGCAGGTACGCCATGGCCAGAGGAAGGCGGATGTCCCCGTCGGGGTGGTGGGCGCTGCGGTAATTGCCGAAGATGCCCGCCATCGAGTGCGTGCCCGTCTTCGAGAGGCCACAACAGCAGACGTCGATGCGGCGTCGCCGGAGAGGTAGCACCGCCCGGCCGGCGCCGCGGCGAACGAGGCGGTAGGGCCTTCGCAGGAAGTTCCGAATACGCGTGGCCCCCGCCAAGTCCGAGATCGTATGCTGGCCCGAGCTCATGTGGGTGATCGCGTGAACGCTGCGACGCACGGCACCGCGAGCGGCGAGGCGTACTGGGGCCCCGGCGACCGCTACGTGTTCCACGTCACGGGCGCCGAGTCGGGCGGGTCGATGTTCGCATTCGACTGCCTCGTCGGCCCGGGCGGAGGGCCGCCTCCGCACCGGCACCTCGCCGAGGACGAGCTCTTCTTCGTCTACGAAGGGTCGATCGAGCTCAGCGCCGCCGGCGAGACGCACGTGGTCTCGGCGGGCGAGGCGATCTTCGTACCGAAGGGGACGGCGCACAGCTACCGGAACATCGGCGACGGAAACGCACTGATGTACACGATCTACACGCCTGCCGGCATGGAGGGCTGGTTCCGCGAGGTCTTCGAGCGGATCGAGCCTGGCGACTTCGACCGCACGCCGCCCGCCGCCGACGAGGCGATGATCGCGCGGATGCTCGAGGCGGGGCCCCGCTACAACGTCGAGTGGGTCGCCGACTAGCTAACGGCTGAGGATCGCGCGCAGCGCGGCACTGACCTCGGCTGCCGCATCGCCTGCGGCGCCCTTCGCGCGCCAAGCGACGACGCCGTCGGGCCGCAGGATCGTCAGCGCCGTTCGTTCCCAGGCCATAAACCTCGTCGAACCGTCCGTCGACGTCCGCAAGCCCGCCGCTGCCGACACGGTGCGCGGCCAGCGGGACGCCGAGCTCGGCGGCCGCCTGTTCGGCTCCGTCGCACCACGCCTGCCCGTCGGCGCCCGCGACGAGCGCGAGCTGCGGGCCGACGAGGTCGAGCGTCGAGACGCGCTCCCCGTCGCGTTCGAGCCAGACGTGGGGGCCGCGGATCCCGGGCGAGGCGGTCGGCTCGTGCGGGCTCTCGTAGGCGGAGCCGTCGTCCGGCGCGCCGACCACGGCGCTCGAGCGATAGCGGTAGCCGAGATCGATTGTCGCATCCTCGACGTACGCGGCGAGGCCGTCCGTGCCGAGGCTCGGATCGAGCCGCGTCACGTACCGCATGTACGCCTGCTCGGCCGTGAACTCGCCCACGGGGCGCCGCTCCGCGTCGTACGTGTCGAGCAGCGCGTCCCCGGCGTGGCCCTGCAGCACGTATGCGAGCTTCCACGCGAGGTTGTGCGCGCCGTGGACTCCCGTGTTGCCGCCGAAGCCGCCCGTCGGAGGCATCACGTGCGCAGCGTCGCCGGCGATGAACACGCAGCCCTCGCGGAAGTGCTCGGCCCAGTTCGCCTCCGCGTTCCAGCGCTGGACGTTCTCGATCTCGATCGGCAGGTCCTCCGGCGCGCCAAGCGCCTCGCGGACGTACTCGACGCACTTCTCGGCGCTGGTGTCATCCCATAACCTGCGCGACAGCTCGCCGTCGTCGCCGACAGCCGAGTTGACCGCGAGGAAGCCTGTCTGGCCGTCGAGCGAGAAGCGGAAGAAGCCCTGCACGCGCGGACCGAACACGTAGACCACGCTCAGGTTCCGGTCGCCGATCAGCTCGCTGACGTCGGCGCGGAAGTAGATCGTGATGCTGTCCGAGAAGCTCCCGTGGCCCTGCGTCCCGACACCGAGCCGCTCCTCGGATCGGGCTGTGCGTCCCGTCGGCAGCGACGACGTAGCGCGCCATCACCTTGCGCTCGTTGCCCGTCTCGCGGTCGACGACGACCGCAGTCGCGCCGCCCGAGTCGGTCTCGAGCCCCGTCACCTCCGCGCCGTACTCGAGCCGGGCGCCGAGCTCCGCCGCGCGCTCCTTCAGCACGGGCTCCAGCCCGATCTGTGTGATGAAGAGTCGTGGCGACGGGCTCAGATGCTCGACGCCGTCGTTGATCGAGCGGAAGTACCACTCGAGCTCCTCGCCGGCGAGCGACTTGACGGCCATGATCGCGCCGTTCTGGAGGAACTCCTTCTCGGACGCCGCGATCACCTCGTCCTGGATGCCCGCGCTCCGGTACGTCTCGATCGTCCGCTGGAGAAAGCCGGCCGCGCGCGGGTGGATGGCCGTGCCCGGGTGACGCTCGACCACGAGGTGGTCGACGTCGTGCTGGGCGAGGAACAGGGAGGTCGACAGCCCGACGAGGCTGCCGCCGATGATCAGGACAGGTACGTCCTCGTCCGCCATCTCTCGCGGCCTCTCGTCAGACCGCTTCCGCAGGCTCCCCGGCCCACTCGGGTAGCAGCCCGCCCTTCGAGAGGATCGCATTCCTCGACTCGTCGAGCTGGGCGAAGGTGCGGTCGAGGTCGACGTCGACGAGCTCGCCACCCCGCTTGACCGCCCGGCCGGCCACGAAGACCGTGTCGACGTTTGACGTGTCGGAGAAGACGACGATCGTGCCCAGGGGATCGACCATTGGCGCGGTGTTGATCGCGTTCGTCTTCAGGAGCACGATGTCTGCCTGCTTGCCCGGCGTCAGCGACCCGACCTTGTCGTCGAGGGCGCAGGCGCGCGCTCCGTCGATCGTCGCGAACTCGAGCACGTCCTTGTACGACAGGTCGGGCTCGAAGGGCAGGTCAGGCGAGTCGGTGAAGTTCCGGATCCGTTCCTGCACGAGCGCCGTCCGCATCTGCGTGAACATCTCGCCGGGCACGCTCGAGACGACATCGACGCTCAGCGAAGGGCGCACACCTCGGGCGAGCAGCTTGCCCGTGGGCGGATGGCCGTGACCCATGAGCATCTCGACGTAGGGAGCGACCGACGCCGTGCCTCCCGACTCCGCGATCAGGTCGAGCTCCTCGTCGGTGGAGTCGGTGCAGTGAATGTACGTCGTGTCTGGACCGAGCAGGCCGAGATCGTGGATGTTCTTCACGTGATTGACGTGCACCCCTGTCAGCCGCATGCCGACGTGGACGCTGATCCGGATCCCGAGCTCCCTGGCGAGCTCCCAGTCGTGCTTCGCGACCTCGAAGTTCGAGTTCCCCGGCGCGCGGGCGGCGAGGGCGAGCGTGACGAGCTGGTCGTCGGAGGAGAAATACGTGTCGCGAACGCGCCGGATGTCCTCTGGGTGCTCCAGCTCGCTGAATGACCACCACTCTCCACCGGTCGGGACGCCGTGCGCGTAGACGGCACGAATGCCGCTCTCGCGCAGGCCCTCGACGGCAGCGTCCGAGTGATCCGGGGTATTGCTGATGTGCGACCAGTCGAGGAGCGTCGTGACACCGCCGTTCAGCGCCTCGAGCGACCCCGCGTAGTTGCCGACGTGCACGTCCTCAGGTCGGTAGTGCCCGCCGACGCTGCCGAGCATCACCGCGAAGTAGTGATCCAACGTGCAGCAGGGCAGGACGCCGCGCACCGGCGTCTGCCACACGTGCCGGTGCGTGTCCACGAACCCCGGCATGACGATCATGTGTGTAGCGTCGATCTCCTCCGCGTCGGAGACGTCGAGCGTCGGCCCGATCTCGACGATCTTGCCGTCCTCGACGAGGACGTCCGCCGCCGGAATTTCGCCGATCTCCGGGTCCATCGAGACGACGAACCCGTTCCGGATCACGAGCCGCTCTGCGCTCACCACTCCACCTCCCGACCTGTCGCGGTCACGTTTACGCGTCGACGGCCGCCGGAGTTGCTGCAACGTCGACCTGGAGCGCCGGGTCCGCGGCACGGACCTGCGTGGTGGCAACGCCGAGCTCCTCGCGGACGATGTTCGCGCCCTGCGAGAGCGCCGCGGCCTTGTAGAAGGCGATCGGCCGCGGCACGCCCTGCCGCCCGAAGCCGCAGTCGGACGAGAGCACGAGATACTCCGGCTCGATGTGCTCGAGCGCCAGCCGTATGTCGGCTGCGACCTCGTCCGCCGTCTCAACCTGGAGCGCGCGATGGCTGATCATGCCCACCGCGATCTTCTTGTTCAGCTTGCCCTTGTAGGCGCTGAGCTTAGGCAGCAGCTCGTGATTGTTGTGCTTGGACTCGATCGTCCAGACGTCCGCGTTGATGCGATCGAGGTAGATCTCCATCGAGGGCTCGTACGAGATGCTCGGGTCGAAGCAGTGCTGTGCGCCGGGGTTCCCCCAGCACGTGTGTACCCAGACCTCCGCCTCGAGGCCTTCGACTGTGTAGTTGAAGAGGTCGACGAAGAAGTCGAGCGTCGCCTCGTCCGCACCCCACGCCGCTGCGCTGTGGATGGCGGGCTCCTCAATCTGGATCACCTTGCAGCCCGCGGCCGCGAGCTCGCGGAGCTCGCCGTTCAGCACGGTGGCGATGTCCCACATCAGCTCGCGCTTGTCGTCGTCGTAGAGGTCGGTCTTGACCGTCAGCACGGTCGAGGCGAGGTCTGCGGCGATCGTGCCGAACTTAACCGGCTTCTCCGTTCGCGCCTGCGCAACGCGCCAGACCTTCGCGAACTCGAGCGGTACCCGCGGCCCGACCTTGTCGACGATCGCGTGGTACTTCCAACCGCCTACGATCTCGTTCAGCCACGTGCCGACGGGGTACGTCCAGCCGGCCGTCGTCTCCGTGTCGTACTCGGAGATCCCGCTCAGCCGTTCGCTCGGATAGGAGAACCACGAGCGCCCACCGAGGTCGAAGTCGAGGTGATAGTCGCCGTTCGTGAGGATGTCCAGGCCCGCGAGCTCCTGGTCCGAGATCACTGTCGCAACCGCGTCGAGATGCTGCTCGCGGTAGTCGACGTCCCCCAGCCCCGTCGAGTAAGGACGCTCGAGGAGATTCCCCGAGTACCACTTCGGACGCGGCCACGAGCCAGTCACGGTGGTGGGCAGCGTCAGGTCCTTCGTAGCGGTCAACATTGCGCCGGACTCCTTTCCAGGCGGAGGTCGTTTCGCTCGTTTCGTGCAGTCACGCTGAACGTAACAGACTGAGGGTCATCGTTCCCGAATCACGCTCGCCACGCTTGCGAAGTCAGCGTCGGCGAGCCCCTGCTCGGCCGCCCGGGCGAGGACTTCGTCCGCCGCGCGCGTCGCGGCCATGTCGACGCCCACGTCGTCCGCGAGACGGCGGGCGAGGTCGAGATCCTTGCGCATCAGCGCCACGGTGAAGGCGACCGGCGTCTCGTCCGGCCTGAGGAACGCATCACGCTTGTAGAGGACATATGGCGCCGCCACGGCACCGCCTGCGAAGACGTCGTAGGCGTCCTCGCTCGAGATCCCGGCCCGCTCGGCCAGGACGAGGCCCTCTGCGATCGCCTCGTTGATCACGGCCACAACGGAGTTGACGGCGAGCTTCATCGCCGCGCCGGCTCCCGCTTCGCCGAGATGGAACCGCTTCGCCGAGAACGCCTCGAGCACCGGCTCGGCGCGTGCGACCGCGTCCGCGTCGCCGCCGATCATCAGCGTCAGCTCGCCCTTCTCCGCGAGCCCTGTGCTGCCGGACACGGGCGCGTCGATCCAGTGACCGCCACGCTCCTCGATTTCGCGGGCGAGCTCGCGCGCCGCCTCCGGACCGATGGTGCTCGTGTCGACGACGATCGCCCCGGGACGAACACCCGCGAGCAGCCCGTCGGCGCCGTCGGCGACCGCCCGCAGCGCATCGGCGTCGGCGACCATCGTGACGATGACGTCCGAGAGCTCCGCGAGCTCCTTCGGTGTGTCCACCATCGTCGCGCCGATCGACGTCAGGGCGTCGCAGCGTTCCCGTGAGCGGTTCCACACCGTGAGCGGAAAGCCGGCCTCGACGACATTGCGAGCCATCGCCGTGCCCATACGGCCGAGACCGGCGAAGCCAACGGCGAGGCCCGAGGGACCCGTCACGTCGTCGTCGACTCGACGCCTGCCTCGAGGCGCGATTCGAGGTACTCCCAGTCGCGGTTGAAGCGGTACGAGTGGCGGTCCGGCGGCCCTGGCGCGGACGTCTCGAGCCAGCGGATGTGATCGCCGCGCGTGTTGTAGAAGGCGTGGATGCAGCCGACGCCCGTCCAGAAGACGTCGCCGGGGCGAAGCGTGTAGCGCTCGTCGTCCGCGACCACTTCGACCTCGCCCTCGAGCATGTAGTACGACTCCTCGAAGGGGTGGTCGTGCGGGAGCGCCTGGCCCGTCTCCTGGTACTCGACCATGAACATCGTGTGGAGGTGCGCGTCGAGCCGCTGGTCGACGAGCATCTTCACCGCGATCCCGCTGTAGGCGAGCAGCGCGGTCGCCATGCTCGCCGAGACGGTCGGCTGCTCCGGCGCCGCCCCCCTCTTCAGCTCGTCGAGGTCCATCTGCCAGTCGTCGAGCCGGAACAGGTTGCGATTCCGCGGGTCCCGGACGTCGAGCGCAGACGGCGCCGACGAGGGCGCCGGACCGAGGAAGAACGTGTCGGATTGGCCCTCGCCCGGATTCCGCGGCTGCGGCGACATCATGTCGATCCACGTCGCCCGGCCGCCTTCGGCGCGCCACGCGTGCGGCACGCCGACCGGTACCACACCGCACGCGCCGGGCAGCAGCGTCACCCCGCGCCCTTCGAGATACAGCACCGGCGCCCCTTCGAGCACGTAGAAGCTCTCCTCGAAGGAGTGCACGTGGAGATCGACGTGCCCGTCGTCGAGCGCGCACAGGCCGAGGCCCATGTGCACCGAGCCCGTCGAGCGGTCGATGAGAGCCGCCCGCTCGAACCCTTCACTCTGCGACCCGTAGGCCGGCGCAGGGACGATGTCCTCGCGCCGCATCAGATGGTGGCGCGTCACAGCATCATCCAGCCGCCGTCGACGTCGAGGTTGACGCCGTTCACGGCCGGGTTCTCGAGCAGGAAGATCGACGCGTCGACGATGTCCGACGTCATGACGTTCCGCCCCGTCGGCGTCCGCGCGCGGACGTTTTCGCAGTGCTCGTCCTTGCCGCTCCAGTAGGGCGTGTCGGCCACGATCCCGGGGTGGATGGCGTTGACGCGCACCGGCGCGAGCTCGAGCGCCATCGTCCGGATCATCGTCGACACGGCGCCGTTCACCGTCGACACCGTCGTCGAGCCTGGGTACGGGCGGTCCTTCGCGAGGCCGCCGAAGAGGAGGATCGACGCGTCCGGCCCGAACCGGCCCGCGAGCTGGTGCACGACCTCGGTGTAGCCGACGAGCTTGAGGGTTACGAGCCGAATCGCCTGGTCGACGTCGTAGTCGGAGACGGTGTTCTGATCGCGGTCGACCGCTAGGAGGGCGAGCCGGTCGACGCGTTCGAGGCCGGCGAGGGCTTCGGCGATTCCCTGCGGCTCCGCGAGGTCGAGAGCGATGCTCCGCACGCCGTCTCCGCAGTCGACGGCGACGGCGCCCGACTTCTCTTCGTCCCGTCCCGTGATCGTGACGTTCGCTCCGCGGGATCTGTACGTCTTCGCAAGCTCGAACCCGAGCCCGGACGTGCCACCGACGACGAGGACTTCAGCGGCCATCTCGCTCCTCTTTTGTTTGATCACATTGCGCAGATCGGACCCGCGTTCGATCCAACTCTACAAGCGTCCGGCCGTATAGTCAGTCCATGGCGCGGCCGGCACCGGCAGAAGCAGAGATCACCGTCTCCGAGAACCTCGGCGCGAGAATCCGCCACGAGCGGCAGGCGGCCGGCCTGACCGGTCGCAAGCTCGCGGCGCGGATCGAAGTCTCGCCGAGCCTCATCTCGCAGATCGAGCGAGGGCGTGCGACACCCTCCGTCGCAACGCTGTGGGCGATCGCCACCGAGCTCGGGATCCCCGTCGGCGACCTCTTCAGCGACGCGGAGGCGGCACTCGGACCGCCTTCGACCCCCGTGCAGCAGCGCGAGTCCCGGACCGCCATCACCCTGGCCGGCGGCGTCCGCTGGGAGCGTCTCACCGCGGCGCCTGATCACGAGGTCGACTTCATCTACGTCGTCTATCCCGTCGGATCCGAGTCGTGCCCGCCGGACGCGCTCTCGCAGCACGGTGGCATGGAGTACGGCTACGTGATCGGCGGCAGGCTCGGCGTCCAGATCGGCTTCGACGAGTACGCATTGCGGCCCGGCGATTCGATCAGCTTCGACTCGCACAAGCCGCACCGGCTGTGGGCGATCGGGCAGGAGCCGGCGGTCGCCGTCTGGACGGTGCTCAACCGCAAGGGCGACGAGCGCGCGGAGTTGCTCCGCGACGTCTCGACCTGAGAGTCACCGCCTGGCGAGCACCTCTGCGGCAATACGGTCGGCTCCGGGCAAGAACTCGTCCTCGAGCGGCGGGCTGTACGGAATCGGCGTGTTCGGGGTCGTGATCCGCCACGCGTCGTCCAGATCGCCGAGCCCTTGCTCGGTCACGAGGGCGAGCACCTCACCGGCCCAGCCCCCCGTCAGCGGCCCCTCCTCCACGACCGCGACGCGGTTCGTCTTGACCACGGATGCCATCACCGTCTCGACGTCCACGGGGCGAAGGGTTCTCAGGTCGACGACCTCCGCGCTGATGCCCTCGACCGCCAGCCGCTCGGCCGCCTCCAGGCAGTCGTGGACGCCCTTCATCGCGCTGACGAGCGTCACGTCCTTCCCCTCCCGCACGACCTGTGCCCGCCCGAGCGGAAGCGGCTCGTCCCCAACCTCGCCCTTCACCGTGTACAGCCGCTTGTGCTCGAGGAAGACGACAGGGTCGTCGTCGCGAATCGCCGCCTTGAGCAGGCCCTTCGCGTCACGCGGCGTGGCCGGCGCCACGAGCTTGAGGCCCGTGATCCCCATCAGCCACGAGGCCGGCATCTGGGAGTGAATGGCTCCGAAGCGCCCACCTGCACCGACGACCGATCGGATGACCACCGGGCAGCCGTACCGCTCTCGCGTCAGGAACCAGTGCTTCGTCATCTGGTTGATGACGCCGTCCATCGAGAGCGCGAGGAAGTCGCCGAACATGATCTCCAGCACCGGTCGCAGCCCCGTGATCGCTGCGCCGTACGCGGCGCCTGTCAACGCCAGCTCCGAGATCGGCGTGTCAAAGACGCGCTTGGGGCCGTACTTCTCGTGCAGCCCCGGCGTGACCGCGAACACACCCCCGGCAACGGCGACGTCCTCGCCGAAGAAGATCACGCGCTCGTCACGTTCGAGCTCCTCGTCGAGAGCCTGCCTCACCGCTTCCCGAAACTCGATCTCGGCCACCCCCGGCGTGGACTCCTTCGAGGTCGCTGGACCCGGTGCAGCAGGCGCGGGAGTATGCCCGGCAGCGGCGGGACGGATGCGTGCGATCAAGGCCCCGAGCTCTGCTGTCTCGCCGTCTGCGACGACGATCTCCTCGAGTACGCCGTCGAGCTCGGCCTCGTAGACGACGTTCGCCTTGTCCGTCTCGACCTCCACGAGCGGCTCGCCCCGGGCGAAGTGCTCCCCCGGCTTCTTGAGCCACGTCAAGATCGTCGCCTCTTCCATCGAGTCAGACAGCCGCGGCATGCCGATGTCGACGACCGCACCCATGCTCTACCCTTGGCGGCCGAGCACGATCCAGACGGCCGTCACCGTCTCGTCGCCGTCGTTGAAGAGGCGGTGGGGAACGCTCGACTCGAAGCAGATCGAGTCGCCCGGCCCGAGCACATGCTCCTCGAAGCCGAGCGTCACGCTGAGCGCGCCCGTCTGGACGAACCCGAGCTCCTTGCCGCTGTGCCGGACGAGCGCGTCCGCGGGCGCCGACTCGCTTCCCGGCGGGTACGCGAGGTGGAGAAACTCGACGCCGGGCACGTCCCGCGTCGTCAGGCGCTCCCAGCGTACGCCGGTCTCGAGATCGATGCCGCTCCGCTCGTCGGCGCGCTGGACGACGCTGTTTCCGTCCTCCTCGGCGGCGCGCCAGGCGTCTTCGGGCGCGACCACGGCAGCGTGTTCGTTCTCGGGATGGAAGACCTCGTCGAGCGAGACGCCGAGTTCGCTGACGACGGCGTACAGGGTGCGCACGGAGGGCTGGATCCGTCCCGTCTCGATCTGAGAGAGCAGGCTCGGCGAGACGTCGAGCCGGCGGGCGAGCTCCCGCAGGCTGAGCCCGCGGTCGAGGCGCGTCCGCCGGAGGTTCTCCCCGAGCGGGGCGGGCGGCGCGGCAGGGCCGGAGGACGTCACGTAGCTCCCTCGAGCTCGGTGGCGAACTCGCGCCGCTCGTACGGCTCGGGGAACGGCGCCTCGAGAGCCGCCCGCTCCACCTCGGCGAGCATCTGCTCGACGTCGTCACGGATGGCAGCCACGTCCGCCTCGGAAAGCCCGTATTCGTCCGTGAGCCGAGCAGCGGCGACGAGCAGCGGGTCGCGCTGCTTCCAGCGGTCGAGCTCTCCTTCGGGCCGGTACTTCCCGGGATCGCTCCGCGAGTGGCCGACGAAGCGGTAGGTCGTCGCCTCGACGAACTGAGGCCCGCCGCCATTACGCGCACGCTCCACGATCTCGATCGCACTGCCGCGCACGGCCCAGACGTCCATGCCGTCAATCGTCGAGGTGGGGATCTCGAGCGCGGCAGGCCGAGCCACGATCCCCCCCGGAGTCACCGCCTCGGTCGGCGTGTACTCGCCGTACTGGTTGTTCTCGCAGACGAAGACGATGGGGAGCGCCATCACCTTCGCGAAGTTCAGGCATTCGAAGAAGTACCCGTGGTTCGCCGTGCCGTCGCCGAAATACGCGACCGCGACGTGCCCGGTATCGCGGAGCGCGAGCGCGGCGCCCGTGGCCGCGGACATGCTCCCACCGACGATGCCGTAGCACCCCATCACTCCGTGGTCGGGATCGACGACGTTCATCGAGCCGGCCAGCCCGCCGTTCACGCCCGAAGCGCGCCCGAGCAGTTCGGCGAGGAGCTCGGTCGGATCGGTGCCCATAGCGAGGAGGTGTCCGTGCCCCCGGTACGTGCAGGCGATTCTGTCGCCCTCCTCCAGCACGCTCGCGAACCCGACGGCGACCGCTTCCTGCCCTGAATACAGATGCGTCGTGCCGTACACCTCGCCGCGCAGGAAGAGGCTCTGGACACGATCCTCGAAACCGCGGATGAGGAGCATACGACGATAGAGGTCGGTCGCCGGGCCGACGTCGACGGCAGCCGCGGCCTCTGCGTCCTTGGTCGCCATGGCTCGCTACGAGACTTCGAGTGGGTCCTCGACGACCCGACCGTTCACGAGGTCGGCGCCGCGGACGTACGTCTTCCCGGTGACGAGCAGTTCCTCCGCCGGGAAGCGGGTGATCACGTCTCTCCCGGTCGGCGTGACAACGACCTCCTCCTCGATCCGGGCCGCCGACCGGCCGTCGCTCGCCGGGCAGTACGTCTCGAGCGCGAACACCATTCCGGCTCGAGCTCCGACCGGCGCGTCCATCGAATGCAGTCGCGAGATCATCGGGAACTCGTACAGCGCCGACACCGAGTCCGTGGCCGAACTGCAGCCCGAACGCCGCCCGTTCGTCCTGCATGCCGATCTCCTCGCGCGGTCGGCCAGACTGCCGCTATCTCCTCCGTCGTCGCCGCCAGGCCTGACGAGCTCGATCGCCGCGTCGAGCCACTCGCGGCACTGCTTGTACGCATCGATCTGGGACGGCGTCGCAAAGCCGACGTTGAACGTGCGGTAGTAGCACGTCCGATAACCCATGAACGAGTGGATGATGTCGAAGAACGCCTGGTCCCCGGGCCTGATCAACCGGTCGGAGAACGTGTGCGGGGTGCGGGTTGCAACGGTCGCCGGAGATCGCGTTGATCGCCTCGACGTGCTCGGAGCCCAGCTCGAACAGCAGCTTCATTGCCGCCGCGACCACCTCGCTCTCCTTCACGCCCGGCCGCAGCATCCGGTAGATCTCCTCGTAGACCGCGTCGACGATGCCGGCCGCGTGGTCGAGCAGGGCGAGCTCGTCCTCCGTCTTGATCTTCCTCGCCTCGAGCATCACCGGCTGCGAGTCGACGAGGTGCAGCCCGACGCGCTGGAGGGCGAGCAGCGTCGTCATGTCGGGGACGTCGACCCCGACGGGCTCGCCGGCAAGCCCTCGCTCAGACAGCTCGTGGTGGACCATGGCCGCGAGCGCGTCCGGCACGCCGGTCTCGTCGGGCATCGCCCCGCGCATCGGAGAGACCCATGCCTGCCAGCTCGACTCGGGGAGCCAGGGGCAGTAGAGCTTGTGATGACGTGCCGCCGAGCCGAAATCCCACAGCACCGGGTCGTCCTCACGGAAGACGAGTGCGAAGCGGATGTTCTTGTCGCGTTCCCACGTCCCGATCGCCGTGCTCGTCACGTAGCGGAGGTTGTTCGGGTCGAACAGGAGCAGTGCCCCCAGGTCGGAGGACGCAAGCTCGGCCTTCGTCTTCTCGAGGCGAGACGGACGTAGGCGCGCGAAGTCGACTCGCTGCTCCCAGTCGACCGCCATTGTCGCGCCGCGCGAAGCGATGTTCATGATCGCCCTCTCGGATAGGAGATCCTTGCCTGTTCAGCGATTCTGCACACCCTCCAGACAGGAGTCAACTCGCCCGATTGCCCGTAACATGGCCGCTTGACTCGCCGCGGGCAACCAAATAGCGTTGAGAAGTAATGGACAGCGAGCGCCAGACGTTCGATGTCGCTGGACACCACACACCGGCGCTCGCTCGGAATCTCGAAGGGCCGCGGTGACGCCTCGTCGCCCGCGGATCTCTTATGTCTTCGCCCACGAAGGAGGGTGACCGAATGTTCAATGCACGTCGATTGCTCCGTCGCCGCACGGGGATCATCGCCGTCGTTGCGGCGGCTGCCGTAGCCGCCACGCTGGCGGGAGGAGCGAGCGGTAGCGCTCAGCGCCCCAAGATCGCGTTCCTCTCGTTCGCGGTCGCCAACACGTATGACGCGCCGATGCTCAAGGCCGCCAAGGACGTCGCGAGGAAGAGCGGCGCGAGCGTAACCGTCCTCGACGCCGCAAACGATCCGAAGAAGCAGTACGCCCAGTTCCAGACCGTGATGGCGACGGGGCAGTACGACTCGATCATCGTGCAGCCGATCTTCGGACCGCAGCTGATCCCGCTCGTGAAGAAGGCGATCAAAGCAGGCATCAAGGTCGTCAACGTCGACCAGATCCTGGGCACGAACCCCGGGACCGCGGCGCCACCCGTTGCTGGCATGTCCGGAAACGTCGTCTTCATCCAGACCCAGATCGGCAGGAAGCAGGGCGCGCTCGTCCTCGCAGCCTGCAAGGCGAACAACCTCAACCCCTGCAACGTTGGCTACCTCTATTCCGTGAAGGTGTCGTCACTCGACACGGCGATCCGCAACGGCTTCGACAGCGTTATCAAGGCGAACCCGAACATCAAGGTGGTCGCCGAGGGCGAGACGTTCTACCAGCACCCTGTCGCCCTCAAGGCAGCACAGACGATGCTCCAGGCCCAGCCCGGCATCAACCTCATCGTCGGCGCGGACCAGGGTGCGTTGGGCGCCGAGCAGGCCGCAGGCGGCAAGAAGCTGGTGCTCGTGGGCTACGGCGGCGGCCAGGTCGGCCTGAACGCCATCAAGGCGGGACGCTGGTACGGCACCGTGATGCAGCGCCCGAAGACGGAGGGCCAGCTCGGCACGCAGTGCGCGGTCGCCGCCGTCAAGACGAAGAAGCGCTGCGGCGGCATCGACGTGCTGAAGAACCTGCCCCAGGGTGGGGTCGTGACGAAGGCCAACGTCTCGAAGTTCAAGGCGGAGTGGCCGGGCTAGAGCCGCGCACATGCCCCTGAGCGAACCGACATGGCCCACCTCGAGCTCCAGCACGTCTCGAAGCAGTTCGGAGGCGTGCGCGCCCTCGAGGACGTCTCTCTCGCGGTCGAGCTGGGCTCGGTGCACGCGATCGTCGGAGAGAACGGCGCGGGCAAGTCGACGCTCGGGCGGATAGTCGCAGGCGTTCACTCTGCGGACGGAGGTCGGATGCTCCTCGACGGGGCGCCGACCTCCTTCCGCTCTCCGCGTGACGCGCTCGATCGCGGCGTAGCGACGATCGCACAGGAGCCCTCGCTCGTTCCGGAGCTGACTGTCGCCGAAAACGTCTATCTCGGTGCAGAGCCGAGACGCGCGGGCTTCATTCGGCGTCGCTCGCTGCGTCGGGCCTACGCGGAGCTCTCCACCCGCGCAGGGTTCGACCTGCCGGGCCATGTTCGCGCAGGCGTCCTGAGCACGGCAGACCAGCAGAAGACGGAGATCCTGCGTGCACTCTCGCGCGACGCGCGGATCATCGTCATGGACGAGCCGTCGGCCGCGCTCAGCGCACCGGAGACGGCGCAGCTGCACGAGATCGTCCGCTCGCTCGCGAAGCGGCAGCGGACGATCCTCCTGATCTCGCACTTCCTGCGTGAGGTGCTCGAGCTCGCCGATTCGGTGACGGTGCTTCGTGACGGGAAGCTCATCCGCACCTCGCCGACCGCCGACGAGACGGAGAACTCGCTCGTCGAGGCGATGCTCGGCCGTCCGCTGACGACGACTTTTCCCCCGAAGCAGCTCGTGAAGCCGGACGCGCCGGTCGCGCTCGCGGTCGAGGACCTCGAGGCGGCGGGCGTCTCGGGCGCGTCCTTCGAGGTGCGGGCGGGCGAGATCGTCGGGATTGCCGGCCTCGTCGGGGCAGGCCGCACAGAGCTCGTGCGGGCGATCTTCGGGGCCAACCGAGTCAAGTCCGGCGGCGCTCGGACGGGCACGGAGGCGGCGCTCGGGCGGAGCCCGCGGGGCAGCCTCGACGCAGGCGTCGCGATGATCCCCGAGTCGCGGAAGGACCAGGGGCTCATCTTCGGCCGCTCGGTGGTCGAGAACACGACGCTCTCCGAGCTCCGCGAATACAGCAGCTTCGGCATCGTCCGGCGCAGGATCGAGCGACGTGCCGCCGGGCAGATCCTCGATCACTGCGACGTGCGCGCGGCGAGCTACGCCGCGCCCGTGATCGCCCTCTCCGGCGGGAACCAGCAGAAGGTGCTGTTCGCGCGGACGCTGCTCGGCGAGCCCCGCGTCCTGCTGGCGGACGAACCGACGCGCGGCGTCGACGTCGGCGCGAAGCTCGCGATCTACGAGCTGCTCGTCTCGCTCGCCGCCGACGGAATGGCGATCGTCCTCATCTCCTCCGAGCTAGAGGAGATCCTCGGCCTCGCGCACCGTGTGCTCGTGATGCGCGCCGGGCGGCTCGTCGCCGAGCTCGAGGGGGAGGCGATGACGGAGACGGCGATCCTCGCCGCAGCGTTCGCAGACCCGTCGGCCGGAGGGATCGCGGCCTGACCGGCGACCCGGGCACGGAGCAGGGTTGGAATCGGCTTTCCGCGCTGGAGAAGTGGGCGGGATCTGTCTTCAGACCCACGCGGCTTCGGCAGGCGGGAATTCTCATCCCGTTCACCATTCTCTTCGTGGTCCTGTCGCTGACGAGCGACGCCTTCTTGACGAAGGTCAACCTGCTCAACATCCTCGACCAGCAGTCCGACACGCTGATCATCGCGGCCGCCGGGACGCTCGTCCTCGTGACCGGCGGCATCGATCTGTCGGTCGGGGCCACCTACATCTTCGCAGGCGTTGTCGCGGCGCAGTTCGCCGTCCACCACGACGTAGTGATCGCGATGCTGCTCGGAGTCGCCACGGGCCTGGTGATCGGAGCGGTCAACGGCTTTCTCGCGACCGTGCTCCGGATCAACCCGCTGATCACGACCTTGGCCATGGCGTTCATCGTCACCGGCTGTGCAGCCCGGGTGACGCAAGGCAACCTCATCATTCTGTTCGACAAGCCGGCGTTCGGCAGGCTTGCGCAGACGGAGTGGTTCACCGTCAGGACGTCGATCTGGACCATGGTCGTTGCGGTGATTCTGGTCGGGCTTCTGCTCGCGCGCACGACGGCGGGCCGCTACATGTACGCGGCGGGTGGCAACGCTGAGGCCGCGAGACTGGCGGGCGTTCGGGTAGGTGCGATCCGCGTGCTCGCCTTCATGCTCAGCGGCGCGGCAGCAGGGCTTGCCGGCGTGATGGGCGCCTCGCGCATTCTCAGTGCCCAGGCGGGCGGCGACCCGACGGCGCTCGCGTTCACCGTCCTCGCGGGGATCGTCGTCGGCGGCACGAGCATCCTCGGCGGCGAGGGCGCCGTCTGGCGAACGGTGGTCGGCGTGCTCTTCATCGCACTGATCGACAACGGCTATCTCCTGCTGGGGTACGACCCGCTCTACGAGCCGATCATCGTGGGCGTGATCCTCCTCGCCGCTGTCGGCGTCGACGTCTGGACGCGGCAGCAACGGGTGTGACGCCGCCGCGTCCGGACGGCTCTAGAGAAGAATCCGGAGCGCCAGTGGGAGAGAGCACCCCACCTCGACGAGCGTGCGCGCGGCCTGGAGGTCGACGCGTGACACCGTCAGGGTGAACGCATCTTCGGCGTCGAACCCGAGCGCTCGGAATTGATCGAAGCGCCAGCGCGCGACGCGCGTTTCCTCGACTTCAGCCTCTTCGGCGAGGGGCAGAGATTCGGCGAACGTGGACATCGGGCCTGCCTTTCCGAGCTGATCGACTACGAGATTTAACGTCGAGACCGGCGTTCTGTTGTTGGCGGGACGTAAGGCTTCGTTTCAGCTGCGTTAAGCAGCCCGACTCCACCAACCGGTCGGCAGGAGTACCCTCACCCACGTGCCGGCCGCTGACCGTTACGAGCGCATGCTCTACAGGCGCTGCGGTCGGAGCGGCCTGAAGCTCCCCGCGATCTCGCTCGGGCTCTGGTGGAACTTCGGCCACGATCGGCCACTCGAGACGAGCCGCGCCATCGTGCGACGGGCGTTCGATCTCGGGATCACGCACTTCGACCTCGCCAACAACTACGGGCCTCCCTACGGCTCGGCCGAGGAGAACTTCGGAACGCTCATGCGCAAGGACCTGCGGCCGTACCGCGACGAGCTCGTAGTGTCGACGAAGGCCGGGTACGACATGTGGCCGGGCCCCTACGGGGAATGGGGCTCCCGCAAGTACCTGCTCGCGAGCCTCGACCAGAGCCTCGCGCGCATGGGCCTCGACTACGTCGACATCTTCTACTCGCATCGCTTCGACCCCGAGACACCGCTCGAGGAGACGATGGGAGCGCTCGACACGGCGGTACGCCAGGGCAAAGCGCTCTACGTGGGCATCTCGTCGTACTCGGCGGAGAGCACCCGCGAGGCGTACGCGATCCTGCGCGACCTGGGAACGCCGCTCACGATCCACCAGCCCTCGTACTCGATGCTGAACCGGTGGATCGAGCCCGACCTGGTCGATGCGATCGGCGAGCTCGGCGTCGGCTGCATCGTGTTCTCGCCCCTCGCGCAGGGAATGCTCACCGACAAGTACCTGGACGGCATTCCCGAGGGCTCGCGCGCCGAGCTGGCCGAGCTCGCTGTCGCCGAACCTCCTGACCGAGGAGGCGTTGGAGAAGATCCGGGCGCTGAACGAGATCGCAGCGGCGCGCGGCCAGTCACTCGCGCAGATGGCGATCGCGTGGGTGCTGCGCGACCCGCGCGTGACCTCCGCGCTCATCGGCGCCTCGAGCGTGCAGCAGCTCGAGGACAATCTCGGTGCGATCGCGAACCTCGACTTCTCTGACGAAGAGCTCGCCGAGATCGACCGCTACGCCACCGACAGCGACATCAACATCTGGTCGGCGTCGAGCGACGGCTAGGGGTAACGCCACGGCGCGGAGCCGTCGGGCACGAGACGGCCAAGGCTGGTCCCTGTTGCGAGCGACCAAGGCATAGAGGGCCTCGACCGCCGGCTGCGCATGGAGCAGTGCCAACGACCGTGCGAGCGGCCGCGTTGCCGGCAGCCGTTCGAGCACGCCCAGCGTGGCCGCGCCTGCCGAGAGCATGCGGCCGTTCGGAAGCAGAAGCCGCAGCGATGAGCCACGCTCGTCCTCGGAGACGTGCTCGAGCAGCCGGATCAGCCGGGGGGTCTTCGAGCCCGAGTAAGCGAGGCTCCTCGGCGGTCGAGCGAGCGACCACCCGCGCCGCGAAGCGGCAGAGCCTGCAGTCCGCGTCGTAGAGAAGAACTGGGCGAGCCAGGCCGGAAACGTACCCACCATAACGACGGGAGCGCTTACACCGGCGCCTCGGCCGGCCGTGCGAGCACTGATAGCCTCCGACACGCTCGAGCCACGGCGTCCGCCCCCAGCCGCTCGAAGATCTCACGTGCCTCGGCGAGCAGCGGCTCCGCTTCCTCAGCTCGGCCCTGCGCGACTGAGCCACTCCGCGTGCTCGAGTTGCGTCACCGCCAGGTAGAAGGGCACGGCCAGCTCGCGGAACAGGCCCGCGGCTCCCTTGAAGTGACGCTTCGACTTCCGCTCGTCGTGCGCGAGCCGGGCCCTGAAGCGCGACGACTTGCGCACGCAGGAACTGCGGATAACGCCCAGGCGGAAGCCCGTCGACGGTGGCGACGAACTCCTCGGCTTTGGCGATGTCGTTCAGCTGCAGCGCGGCCTCGACCGCGACGCACGAATGCTTCCTTCACATACTCGATCGTGACACCCATCACGTCGCGAACGCCGAAGGCAGCCTCGGCGAAGCGCAGGGCATCGGCGGGGTTCCCGCGCGCCAGGAGCAAACTCGACTTCCCGCATGCGAACGAGGCCTGCTCCTGGACGTCGGAGGAAGTCTCGAATTCGGCGAAGGTCTCCAGGATCTCGCTCGCCTCCTCATAGGAGCCGCGGTGGACGTGGACGAGAACGCCGACCGAAGCGAGGATGTTGAAGGCGCATTCGGAGCTCGGTCCACTGCTCCTCCGGCGCCGCTGCTGTGAGCGCTAGGACCTCGTCCCAGCGGCCGAGAGCGAACGACGGATAGCACTGGCCGAGCAGCGACGTCTCCCAGTAGCGGTTTCCGACCCGGCGCGCGAGCGCGAGGCCGTCACGAACGGAGTCCGCGGCGTCCTCGTAGCGGTCGGCCCGCATCAGGGCGTCGGCGAGGTTGAAGTGGGCACGCAGAGCGGCGGAGGGCCTTTCGTGCTCCAGCGCTACCTCGAGCGCGTACCGGATGAGAGCCAGGCCTCCTGAAGACGCTCACGCCCGGCGAGGATCATCGCCCTTCGTGTTCAGCGCCTGGGAGAGAATCTCCGGCAGCAAGAGAGCTTCGGCCAGGTCCAGCGCGACCTCGATACGCTCGAGCGCGAGGTCCCGTTCGCCGGCGAAGAAGAGGAAGCGGCCGAGCTGGCTGGCGAGCGCTGCGAGATCCTCGTCGGGCTCATCCTGGGAGAGCACCTCGAACGACGCATTCATGCTCGTCCAACGCGTGTTCCAGACGTCCCCGGTCCCACATGATCTCGGCCAGCAGTGCAGACACCCGCGCTGCGGGATGCGTGGCCCCCGCCGCCTCGAAGAGCTCGATCGCGCGCTCGTAGTGCGCGGCGGCGTCGTCCGCCCCGCCGCCGATCCGGGCCATGGTGCCCGCCCGCTCGTGCAGCTCCGCCTGCACGAGGGGATCATCGGTGAGCTCCAACGCCCGCTCGAACGCGCGTTGGGCCTCTGCGGTCGCAGCCAGGGAAGCCGCTCGCTCGCCGGCACGGACGAGCATCTCGCGAGCCTTGGAGCGGATCTCCTCGGCATCGGAATCGTCGGGCGCCGCCGCGTAGGCGTCGAGGTAATGGGTGGCGACGACATCGACGATCTCGTCCTCCTCGGCGCTCCGGGCAGACGCGAGAGAAACGTCGGCGGCAGCGAGGTGCTTGGCCTTGCGCTCCTTCTTCGAGATCGTCTCGTAGGCGACGTGCTTGACGATGTCCTGCAGGAACGCGTACTGGCCGCGCTCGGGTGAGCGCGGGTCGGCCTGGATCGAGAGGATCTCCTTGCGCAGGAGCCCGGCGAGCAGTGGCTCGAGCTCCGCGGCCGGGCAGGCCCGTGAGCGACCTCCAGCCCTTGCTTCGTGAACGTCTTGCCGAGCACGGCGCCGTTCTGGACGAGCCTGCGCTCCTCCTGAGTCAGGCTGTCGAGCCGCGGCAGCGATGAGCGCGTGAAGGGTCTCGGGTACCTCGAGCGTCTCGACTGGTGCCGGTGAGCCGGTAGACGTTCCCCTCCCTGCGCGAGCAGGCCCCGGTCGAGCAGCATGCGGACCGTCTCGACCGCATACAGCGGCACACCCTCGGCCCGCTCGAGGATCCGCTCACGCAGCTCATCGGGGAGCCCGGGGACGAGGCCCGTCGAGCAGCTCGCTCATCGCTTCCGGGGAGAGCGGCTCGAGGTACAGCGAGGCGAAGCTCCGCTTGCCGACGCCCCAGGACGGCCGCCTGTCCGCCAGTTCGGGCCGGGTCAGAACGAGGACGAACAGCGGGTGGCCGCGCGACCACTCGACGAGGTACTCGAGGAAGTCGAGCAGCCCGGCGTCCGCCCACTGCATGTCCTCGAAGACGAGGATCGTCGGCGCATGCTCTGCGAGTCGCTCGAAGAGGATCCGCCAGGCGGAGAAGAGGTTCTCCTGGTCGCCGGGCGCGCCCTCCTCGAGGCCGAGCAGGTGGGCGAGACGCGGCTCGACCCAACGCGCTCATCGAGGTCAGGGATGTGCAGCTCGATCGTCGCCTCGCAGCTTCGCACGCGCCGACGAAGGCTCCTCGTCCTCGACGATGCCGCAGCGCATCCTGCACCATCTCCGCCAGCGCCCAGTAGGCCACGCCCTCGCCGTACGAGAGGCAGCGGCCGCGATGCCAATGGACGTCGCTCGGCGAGGCCGTCGATGTACTTCTCGAACTCCCAGGAAAGGCGGGACTTGCCGATGCCGGCGATACCCGTCACCGACACGAGCTGCGCCTTCCTCTCATCCGCCGACCCGTGGAAGAGCTCCTTGACGAGGCGCAGCTCGCGGTCGCGTCCGACGAACGGCGCCTCCAGGACCGACGACCGGAGGGCGCCCTGTGCCCGGCCATCACCCGCAGCGCGCGGAAGAGCGCCAGCGACTCCGCCTTGCCCTTTAGCTCCCTGCTGCTCCGCGTCCTCGTAGGCGATTGCCGCCTCGGTTGCCCGCTTCGTCGACTCGCCGACGAGCACCGACCCGGGCTCCGCGACCGACTGGACGCGAGAGGCGGTGTTGACCAGGTCGCCCGCAACCGTCGCCCTCCTCGACACCACCGGGCATGACCGCAGCCTCGCCTGTGAGCACCCCTGCCCGCGCCCTGAGTTCCGGGCGCGCCGATCTCCGCGCCGAGCTCCGCGACCGCTTGGACGAGATCGAGCGCTGCCCGCACGGCCCGTTCCGCATCGTCCTCCTTTGCGACCGGGCCAGCCCCAGACGGCCATGACCGCGTCGCCGATGAACTTCTCGATCGTTCCCCCGTAGCGCTCGACAAGAGGCGGCACTGTTCGAAGTACTTGGAGAGCAGGTCCCGCACCTCTTCCGAGTCGCGTGACTCGGAAAGGGTCGTGAAGCCAACGAGATCGGCAAAGAGCACGGAGACCAAGCGGCGCTCGGCGATCGGCGCCGACGTGGAGGCAGGAGTGACGGCGGCTGACGGCGGGCCTGCCTCGAGTGCCTCCCCGCAATCGCCACAGAATCCCTTCCCCGGAGGATTCTCCGCCCCACACGTCGAGCAGACGAGCACCAGTGGGTTTCCACAATCACCGCAGAATCGCTTGCCGGCAGGACTTTCCGCCCCGCAGTTCCCGCACAGCGTCACGTGTGAAGCCTAGTCCCCTTACCGCCAAACGGCCAGATTTGAGCTCGCGGAGATCGATCGCTACGCGACGGACAGCGACATCAACATCCGGTCAGAGCGAGCGACGGCTAGAAACCCCGTTCCCTGGCTTTCTTACGGGGCTACATGATCCGCAGTCGCGAGCATTTGTCGGCCGATCGGCTGCAGACCGACCTTCGTGCCGAGCAGCCCGGTCGACACACGCTCAACTACGCCCCACTCCCAGATGGCCGTAGCATCGAGACCGGTGTGTGTCGCGAGCCATCGCGCGCGTTCATGAGGATCACCGTTGAGGAGGTCAAGTGGGTCCTCTCGCATGATGATCCCGAGGTCGTACTCCGGTTGGGCGAGAAGGCCGTCCGGGTCGACGAGTTTGAACCCGTCCGGCCCCTCCAATGCATTCCACTGATGGACGTCGCCGTGAACCAGGACAGCCTGGTCGTCGCGATGTGCGGCGACGCGCCGCTCTGCGCAGGCGAGTGCGTAATCGATGGCGCGTTCGGAGCATGGGTGATCTAGTTCCTCCCACGTCGATGTGATGAAGTCGGCGAGCCAACGGCCCTTCTCGGCGCCCGTCGGGAGGGCGCAATCGGGCGCAGGTCGCCACACGCGCCTCGCCGTAGAGCAGAGAATCTCGTGCCGTCTGCGGAGCGCCACGCCAACCTGGTACAGGGGCCGGCCGAGACGCTCGAGCAAGAGTGCACCGCGCGCGGCGTCGTCACGTAGCAGCCGCGCACATCCCTCGCCGTCCGTAAGTCGCAGGACCGTGATCTCGTTCCGGACCGCATCAGTGCTGCGCGGCACGAGGAGCTTCAGCACGGCTGGAGTGCCGTCTTCGCAGTTCGCCTTCGCGACGAAGGCCTCGGTCGAGTCGCTGTAGGCGGCGCCGACCGCGATGCCCCACTCCTGCTCCAGCTCTGCGACGAGCACCTGTAGGTCGTCGAGCCACGCATCCGCACCGACCGCGAGCGCCTTTTGGCGGACGACGTCGGGAAGCTGGATCACCAACCTCAGTCTCCCAAGACTGTGCAGCGTCCCGTCGTCCAGTCCACGCAACCGCTTGAGACTCGTTCTTTCCGGTGGCTCCGTCCTTTCGTTACTGTCCTCGACTTGCGGGATCGACTCCTGCGAACGTCAAGAAGTCCTTCATCCGGAACGACGCGCCGGCGGAGGTGAGCGTGGGCGTCCATTTCGGCTTCTGCACCAGGTACGACCCGGTGTCGCTTTGCAATAGACCGATCAGCACCTCCGCGACGATGCGTCCACCGACTGGGCCGAGGTGGAGCCCGTCCTCGACGAGCTCGGCCTCCTTCAGCACGTAGTACCAGAGCGGCGTGCTCGACTGGAAGCCGTAAGGATGCAGCTCGCTGAGGTCGCCGTCCGCAAGCGGCGTGACGCGCATCGCCGCGGCGACCGCCTGCCCTGAGGGCAGGCTCCAGGTCAGCTGGCGCAAGAGGTTGCGTTGTGGCAGCGCCTCCGGCGTGTCGTGGCTCGCAATCGCCCCGAGCGGAAGATTGAACAGCGGCGTCGAGATCTTCGTGTCGATTCGCTTGTTCGGCTTCACGTTGCCCGTCGCCGAAGTCGAAGAAGGTCTGCCAGCCGATGAAGCGCCGCGGCGCGCGGGCCCCCCCGCGCAGGTCGATGGGATCCGACTGGCCCTCGCCGGCGGGATCGAAGACCATTCCGAAGAACGGCTCGTCGCCGTCGCCGTGCAGGTTCGCACGGTAGGACGGGCGCACCATGCGTGACCGAACCGGTATGCAGCCGCCTGGAACTCGACCGGGATGAAGCCCTTGACGCATGCGCGGCTTGTAGAAGCGGCGGTGGTTCTTGAGGACATCGTCGACCATCTCCTGGCCGACGATCTGCGGCAGGAACTCGTGCACCACCAGCCACTGGTAGTGCCAGGTCGTCAGCCTGCGTGCGCTTGCGTGAACGTCGAGCTCGCCGTCGTAACCGTGCTCGACGCGCCCAATCGACTGCATTGTTGTGGAACTGGATGAACGCGCATTGCAGGCCCGCGATGATCAGGTTCTCGTCGTTGCGCGGATCCGGCAGGATCGCCGTATCCAGTCCCGTCATCCTCGCGGGGCAGGTCCTCGAACTGGCCCGCCGAAGCTCGACCCGCAACTTGTCGCGGTCGGCCGGGTCGTAGAGCTGCGGGCTCGCGACCGGCCCCTCCCCGTAGACGGAGTCGAGGTCGAGCGAAGGCGTCCGTCGAGTTCGGCGAGCATCCTCCGGATCTGTTGGTGAATCCCAGGCGCGACGTCGTATCAAATGTGATGTCGTGGTCGACGAACTGGCCGAAGAACGTCGTCCCTGCCGTATGCGTTCGGATTGTTCGGGTTGTTTGCGCTCAGACCCGGGTCGGTGATCAACAACACCGGCCCGCTGCTCAGATCGTCGTTCGCATCGAGCATCCCTCCCGGCCTGCCGAGCTCCCTCAGCGCGTTCTCGGACCGTCTCGTTCTGCCCCCGCAAACGGTCGGCAGCTCCGGGAAGATGCGCCCGAAGCTGTCGGGCTCGTCGACGACCGTCGCGCTCCGCGCGTCCGCCACCGCGCGGGGCGCCATCGCCGCGCCAACGCCGCCCGAAAGCGCCACCGCACCCGCACCGGCACCAGCCCGCTTCCAAGAACTCACGCCTGCTATAGGTCGTTCGCGACCTCCTCTGTTCTTCGTCCCCAACCGTGCTCCTTTCGCTTCGCCCACCTCCCTTCCCTGCATTCCGGGTGGAGCGGCAGTCGGCATGTCTGCTCGTCGTGGTTCGTCGCGTGTCGTGCCCGTCATCGTGCCGCCTCCTTGGAAGCGTTCGCGTCAGTCGTCATCGTCGAGCCTCCTGTGGTCAGGCTCGGACGCGCCGGGTCAACTCGGCCAGCTCGCGGTTGAAACGCTCGGGCTCCTCCAGGTGCGGTACGTGACCGACGCCTTCGTACCACGATGCCTCAGCGGTCGGGCAGACAGCGAGGATGTGCTCGGCCATGGCCGACAGCACGAGCGTGTCCTCGCGGCCTTGAGTGACCAACAACGGCACTTCGAGCGTGCGCAGCACGTCGTCGCAGTCGAGCTCTCGGGCGCCGAGGCTCGCACGGACGTGCGACGGCACGACGACGTTCCAGCACAGCGCCGTCTCGAAGTCCTCAGCCGAGAGCGGCTTCGCCGTACAGCCCCGGACGAACGCACGCATTGCACCGATGTTCGTCGGCAGGTCGTCGGCGGTAGCGCCCGCGAAGTGGTCGAGGAATCCAGGGCCGATCAGCGTGCCGAATGCCGCCTCGCCCATTTTGACCGCGCCCTCGACGAAGTTCACGGCCGCAATCCGATCTTGCCCGTACGCACGGATGTAGTCGCAGATGACGAACGCGCCGTACGACCAGCCGACGAGCACAGGCCGCTTGAGGCGCAGTTCGTCCATGATCGCCGCCACATCGTCGGCCCAGAGCCTGCGTCGGTGTAGTGCTCCGGCCCGAGCGGCGCCTCCGACATGCCGTGGCCGCGGAGGTCGTATGCCACCAGCCGGAACTCGTCCGTCAGCGCGCTCTCGTACTGCATCGCCCAGCAGAGGTGGTTCTGCGACCACCCGTGAATGAAGAGGATCGCCGGACCGTCCTCCCTTCCCCATTCGCGCACGTGCAGGCGTAGCCCGCCGCCTCCGCGCACCGTGTGCTTCCTCATCCGCCCGTCTGCTCCTTGTTTTCCACCGACGAGCTGTCACCATCGCCATCTCTTGCCTCCTTGGGTCGTGGACGGGATGGTCGCGGCGCGAGGCGCGAGGGCGCATCGGGCAGAAAGCCTTATCTTTCGCCGCCCGCCTGCCTATCTTTCGATGCTGCGCTCCTCAAGGCAGCTTCCAGCGTGGCCCGGCGGCGCAATACTGGCTGCGTGACCGCTCGGACGATGGGGGCGTTCGTCGGACGCGACAGCGAGCTCGCGAGTGCTCGAGCAAACGCTCGAGGCCGTTCGGTCGGGGAGCGGGGCAACGATCCTCATCGCCGGCGAAGCGGGCATCGGGAAGACGAGGCTTGCGACGGAGCTCGCGAGCCGCGCGCGCGACGACGGCTTCGAGGTACTGCTCGGGCGCTCGATCGATCTCGTCGGCACGGAGCTGCCGTACCAGCCGTTCGTCGAGGCCCTCCGTCCGCTCGGAGCAGACCGCGGCAGGGCGAAGGACGAGCAGCCGCGCTCTCAGCTGCGAGGTGTTCGAGGAGACGCTGGCACTGCTGGCAGAGGTGCAGCTCAGACACGCCCGTGCTGCTCGTGCTCGAGGATCTGCATTGGGCCGATACGTCCACGCTCGACCTTTTCGTCTTCCTCGCGCACAACATCGACGACCGGCCGGTTCTACTGCTCGCGACCTGCCGCGCCGACGAGCCCTCGTCGGCCGCGCGGGTGATTCGGCTTGCCGACGGCGTCCGGCGCTCGGGCTCGGCTCTCGTGCTCGAGCTCGGCCCGCTCGAGCACGAAGAGCTCGCAGCCTTGCTCGCGGCGCACGCCGACGCCCCCTGCCGGCGGCGTGACCGCTGCGATCGTCGCCCGCTCCGAAGGCAACCCGTTTCTTCGCCGAGGAGCTCCTCGCCGCCGCCGACGATGGCGGCGAGCTCCGGGTGGGCTCCGTGACCTTCTGCTCCAGCGGGTGGCCCGGCTCGACGTCCCGACGCAGAGCCTGTTGCGCCTCGCGGCGGCCGCCGGACGCGACGTCGGCTACCCGCTGCTCCGCGCGATACGACGGCACGCCGGAGCGCGACGTGCGGGAGTCGCTCCGCCAGGCGGTCGCGCAGGGCGTGCTGGTCGCCGAGCAGGCGACCGGCAGCTTCCGCTTCCGCCACGCGCTTCTCGCGGAGGCGATTTACGCCACGATCCTGCCGGGGGAGCGCGAGGAGCTGCACGCGCAGCTTGCGGACGAGCTCGCACGAGAGCGAGGCTGCCTCACCGGCGGAGCTCGCGCCCCACTGGGCGGCCGCAGGTCGCGACGCGGAGGCGCTCGTCACCTCGGTCGAAGCGGCGCGTCACGCACAGGCCGTTTTTGGGCTCGCGGAGGCTCGCGCGCACCTCGAGCGGGCGCTGGGATTGTGGGATGCCGTGCCGGATGCGGCCGAGCTCGCGCGGCTCGACCTCGCCGAGCTCTGCTCCTGGGCAGCCGAGCTCGCCAGCCAGACGGGGGCGGCGCCACGCGCGGTGGAGCTCGCGCAGAGAGCAATCGATCTCGTCGACGAGGGAGATCGGCTGCGCGCGGCGCGCCTGTACGACCGGCTCGGTCGCTACCTGCACGAAAGCGGAAGGACCGACGCTGCCCTTTCCGCGTTCGAGCGGGCGGTCGAGCTCGTCCCGGCGAGCCGCCATCCGCGGAGCGCGCTCAGGCTTTGGCAGCGCTTGCGACTGGGTTGATGCTGGCCTGGCGCTTCGACGAGTCGCTCCCGATCTCGGAGGAAGCGCTCGCACTCGCCCGCGTGGCCGGCGCGCGCACGGCCGAAGTCCAGGCACTCCGGACCGAGGCAGGGATCTCGCATATGTCGGCAGCGCCGACGAGGGCATCGCTCAGCTCCGGCAGGCTCTCGAGCTCGCCGAGGAGAGCGGCGATCCGCTACGCGCTCCTGCTGGCGCACGTCTCGCTCACAGATGTGTTGCTGATGCTGGGGAGACCCGGGGAGTCGGCTCGTCAGGCAGAGGCAGGGCTCGACGTCGTTCGCCGATACGGGATCGACAACACGGTGCTTTGCGCGAACCTCATCGAGGCTCTGCTCGCGATCGGCGAATGGGACAAGGCGGACAGCATGAGCGCGGCGGCCCTCCGTGCCATAACCGCCAACTTCCCGTACATGCTCCTCATGCTGCGTGCCGATATCGAGGTCGGGCGTGGCGAGTTCGAGGCCGCGCGGGCACACCTCGATGCTGCGCTTGACACCGTTGCGCGAGGACCGCGGGCAGGGGATCTACGACGTCTTCCGTGCAGAGCTGGCCCTGTGGGAGCGACGGTGGATGGAGGCCGACGAGGCAGTGCGCGACGGTTTGGCGAGTTCGCAGCTCGCGCCAGGCCGCACAGCTCCACGTCTGGTTCTGTGCGAAGGGACTACGCGCACAGGCGGAGCTGGCGGCTCTCGCGCGCGCCCGCCGGGATACCGACGCGCTGGAGGGCTGGCTCGATCGCGCGCGCGAGCTGATCGGCACCGCTCGCAGCGCCGCCGCCGCCGCGGCGATCACGCCGAACGCGGCGGGCTGGCTGGCGCTGGCCGAGGCCGAGTACGCGCGCGCGCGCGGCGTCGCGCACCTGGAGCTGTGGTCGAACGCCGCAAGGTTCTGGGAGCGGCTCGAACGTCCGCCTCTCGTGGCCTATTGCCGCTGGCGCGAGGCCGAGGCGCTCGTCGCCGCCGGCGCTCCCCGGACCGAGGCGGGTGTGCCGCTCAGGCGGCGTACGCCGTCGCGACTCGAATCGGAGCGAGGCCCCTGGCCGGAGAGCTCGAGCTGCTCGCCCAACGCGCGCGGCTCGATCTCGCGGCGCCCGACGTCGCGTTGGAACATGGCACGCAGGACTTCGAGGAGATCCTCGGGCTCACACCGCGTGAGGCGGAGGTCCTCACGCTCGTCGCCCGCGGCTACACCAATCGCGAGATCGCGGAGACGCTCGTCATCAGCGTCAAGACGGCGAGCGTCCATGTCTCGCACATCCTTCGCAAGCTGGGTGCGCCGAACCGGCGCGAGGCGGCAGCGGTTGCGCACCGGCTCGCCAGCAGCCGCCCATGAAGTAACCAGCGAGAAGCTTTGGCGTTCGCGCCGCTAGCCCCGATCAGGTGCCTGGGGCTGCCGCGCGGATCTCGACGACCGTCGCGCGCCATGAGCCCCGCGGCGCCTGGACGTCGACCGTATCGCCGACCCGCTTGCCGAGGACGACCGAACCGAGCGGCGATGACGGCGACACGGTACCGGCGCCGCCGAGAGCGGATATCTCGACGTCGACCCGCGCTCCGGACTCGTCGGCGACGACCACGTGCGATCCCTCGGAGACGACGTCCGCCGCGCCGTCCTCGACGATCTCTGCATGGTCGAATCGGTCGCGGAGGATCACGATCCGTCGCTCGAGCAGGCCCTGCTCGTTCTTCGCGGCGTGGTACTCGAAGTTCTCCGAGAGATCGCCATGGGCGCGGGCGGCGCTGATCGCCTCGACCATCTCCCGGCGCTTGGGGCCCTCGAGCTCCGCAAGCTCGGCGGCGAGGCGAGCGTGCTGCTCTCGTGTGAGCTTCTCTCCCATCAGACGACGGCCAGACCGCGCGACTTGCGGCTCGCAGCCGTCTGTCGCCGCTGCGCGGACAGCTCGACCTTGCGCAGGCGCACGTTCTGCGGCGTGACCTCGACGCATTCGTCCTCCCGGATCAGCTCGAGCGCCTGATCGAGCGAGAGAGCCCGCGCGGGGATCAGCCGCACGAAGTCGTCGGCCGAGGCCGCGCGCATGTTCGTCAGCTTCTTCTCCTTCGTCGCATTGACGTCGAGGTCATCGGCGCGGGCGTTCTCGCCGACGATCATCCCCTCGTAGACGTCGGCGCCCGGCCCGACCAACATCGAGCCGCGTTCCTGGAGGTTGATGAGGGCGAAGGCGGTCGTCTTCCCCGCGCGGTCGGCGACGAGGCTGCCGGTCGGTCTCGTTCGGAGCTCACCGTGCCACGGCTCGAAGCGCTCGAAGACGTGATGGAGGATGCCGGTTCCGCGCGTCTCGGTGAGAAACTCGGTGCGGAACCCGATCAGGCCGCGAGCGGGGACGACGACGTCCATACGCACCCAGCCCGTTCCGTGGTTGACGAGCGCCTCGGTGTGTCCCTTGCGCAGCGCGAAGAGCTGGGTGACGACGCCGAGGTACTCCTCCGGTACGTCGACCGAGACGCGCTCCATCGGCTCGTGCACCTCACCGTCGACGACGCGGGTCACGACCTGCGGCTTGCCGACCGTGAGCTCGAATCCCTCGCGCCGCATCTGCTCGATCAGCACCGCGAGTTGCAGCTCGCCGCGACCCTGCACCTCCCACACCTCCGGCCGGTCGGTCTCGAGGACGCGCAGCGAGACGTTTCCGACGAGCTCGGCCTGGAGACGGCTCTCGACTTGACGCGCGGTCAGCCTGTCGCCGTCTCTCCCGGCGAGCGGGGCGGTGTTGATGCCAACGGTCATCGAGAGCGACGGCTCGTCGACGGAGATCACGGGCAGTGGCCGCGGATCGAGCGGGTCTGCGAGGGTCTCGCCGATCATCACCTCGGGGATGCCGGCGACGGCGATCAGGTCGCCGGGGCCTGCCTCCTCGGCCTCGACGCGGTCGAGGGCCTCGCTGACGAACAGCTCGGTGACCTTCACGCGCGTGATCGTCCCGTCGGTGCGACACCACGCAACCTCCTGGGCGCGGCGAATCGTCCCCTGCTGCACACGACAGAGCGCGAGCCGGCCGACGTAGGGCGAGGCGTCGAGGTTGGTGACGAGCGCCTGCAGCGGGTGACCCTCCTCGTAGACCGGTGGCGGGATGTGTTCGAGGATCAGCTCGAGCAGAGGCACGAGGTCCGGCCCGAGAGCGTCCGGGTCGGGCTCGAGCGAGGCACGACCTGCCTTGGCGTTGCAGTAGACGATCGGAAACTCGATCTGGCTTTCGTCCGCGTCGAGATCGAGGAAGAGCGCGTAGACCTCGTTCACCACGTCGGCGATTCGCGCGTCGGAGCGGTCGACCTTGTTGACGACGAGGATGACGGGAAGCCGCGCCTCAAGCGCCTTGCGGAGCACAAAACGTGTCTGCGGCAGCGGGCCCTCGCTTGCGTCCACGAGCAGCAGAACGCCGTCGACCATCGTCAGCCCGCGCTCCACCTCCCCGCCGAAGTCGGCATGGCCCGGCGTGTCGACGATGTTGATCTTGACCGAACCGTGGCGGACGGCGGTGTTCTTGGCGAGGATCGTGATCCCCTTCTCGCGTTCGAGCTCCCCGGTGTCGAGGATCCGCTCGGCGACATCCTGGTTGGCGCGAAATGCCCCCGACTGCCAGAGCAGCGCATCGACGAGGGTCGTCTTGCCGTGATCGACGTGGGCGACGATGGCGATGTTGCGGATGTCGGAGCGCTGCGGCACTTGCCGAGGGTACCCGCGGGACACCTGCGGACACCCCTTCCACAGTGCCTGTTACGCAGCTGCGCCCCGAAGGCGACGTTTCGCGCCGCTACGTCGTGCGCGCCGGGCGTCGGCCAGGATGGCCCGGGCCGCGTTCCTCCCGGGGCCGCCGGTGACTCCGCCCCCGGGGTGTGCGCCCGCCCCGCACAGGTACAGACCGCGGATCCCGGCGAGCCGGTAGCTCGCGTGGCCCAGGAGCGGCCGCCAGGCGAAGAACTGGTCGAGGGCGTGCTCACCGTGCATCGGGTGTCCGCCGCTGAGGCCGTACTCTCGCTCGAAGTCCGCAGGAGTCACGACGTGGCGGGCGACAATCCTCTCCGCGAGCCCGGGTGCGTAGGCCTCGAGCGTCCTCACGGCCGCGTCGACCACTCGATCGCGCGCTGCCTCGTCCCACTCCGCGTCACGAAGATGCCGCGGCGCGTACTGGAACAGCGCCGTGACGACATGGGTTCCCTCGGGGGCAAGCGCACCGTCGGAGAGGGTTGGGATCGTCGCCTCGAGATACGGGTGCTCGGAGATCCGGCCGTACTTCGAGTCGTCGAATGCCCGCTCGAGGTCGTCGAGACTCGGAGCAATGACGATGCGTCCACGCAGGCGCTCGTCGTCGACGCCGCCGAACGCGGGCAGGGCGTCCACGACGAACGTGACCTTGGCGACCACGCCGAGCATGCGGATGTTCTCGGCGCGCCAGATCAGGGTGGGACCGATCTCCGCCGCGTCGAGAAGGCGCAGAAGGGTCTGCTTGGGGTCGGCGCTCGAAGCCACGATGCTCTGCATCGATCTCCTCGCCGTTCGCGAGAGCGACCCCCTCCACGGAGCCTCGCTCGCTGCGGATCGCCGAGACGTCGACACCGCATCGCACGGTTGCGCCGTAGGTTCTCGCGGCGGCCAGAAGTGCCTCGGTGAGGCTGTCCGGCCCGCCCCGGGCGAAGGCGGTGCGCCCTGCCGCTCCTCCACCGGAGGCCGAGTCCCACAGGAAGTTGAGCGCCGTCCCCGCGGACCGAGGGCCCATGGCCGAGTAGCGAATCCCCCGCGCCCCGAGGACGCCACGCAGCGCATCGTCGTCGACTGCCTCGCTCACGAGATCCGCGACGGACATGGGCAGGACCCGCAGCGCCTCGCGAACGTGCCGCCCGCCGAGGCGTCGGAGGGCGTTCCCCAGTGTGAGGCCCTTCATGGCGTCGGCGGTAGACGGAGACGCGAGATCCGGAGGCTCGGTCTCCTGGATACGCGCCAGGAACCGGACCAGAGAGCGGACCTTGCGGTCGAAAGCGAGGAACGCCTCGGCGTCACGCGGCCGCCGCGTCCGCAGCTCCGCTGCGGTCCGCGCCGGGTCGCGCCACAACGTGAGCGGGGGGCCGTCGGCGGACGGGGCGAAGGCGACCACGTTCGGCTCGACCGCCCGGAAGCCGTGCGAGCCCAGCTGGAGGTCTCGGACGACGCTGGCACGCAGACCCCCTATGCCGTCGGCGACAACCGGCGCACGCACACCGGGAGCAACCTCCTCCATCGCGAGTGCGCCGCCCGCACGGCTGCGGCGTTCGAGTACGAGCGTACGTAGACCCGCCTTCGCCAGGTACCCCGCCGTCACCAGGCCGTTGTGGCCGGCACCCACGACGACGGCGTCGTATCGCTCCCGGGCCACGAGCCTCAGGCCGCCCTGCGAGAACGAAGCGAGCGCACGACCTGGAGCGCAGCGAGACGGCCAGACGCGCCCATGATCCCTCCGCCGGGATGCGTGGCCGAACCGCACATCCAGAGGTTTCGCAACGGCGTGCGATACCGGGCCCAGCCCGCGACGGGCCGGTTGAAGAAGAGCTGCTCGAGAGAGAGCTCGCCCTGGAAGATGTTGCCCTCCGACAGCCCGAACCGGTCCTCGATGTCCTTGGGAGTGAGCACCTGCGCGTGCAGGATCAGCCGGCGGATGTTCGGCGCTCGTTCCTCGATGGTGTCGAGGACCGTCTCGCCGAATGCCTTGCGTCGAGCGTCGTCCCATTCGGCGCCGTCGGCCAGGTGGTACGGCGCGTACTGGACGAAGCAACTCATGACGTGCTTGCCCGGTGGCGCCATCGACGGATCGACCAGGGTCGGGATGATCATGTCGATGAAGGGACGCCGGCTGAAGCGGCCGGCCTTGGCGTCGTCGTAGGCCAGCTCCATGTAGTCGATGCTGGGGCTGAAGCTGATCGCGCCGCGCAGATGCTCGCGCTCGTCGGGCAGGCACGTGAACTCGGGAAGCCCGTCCAGGGCGAGGTTCACCTTTCCGCTGGAGCCTCGGTACCTGTAGCGCTCGACCTCCTCGAGGAAGGACGCTCGAGGAGACCGGGCTGGACGAGACGGATGAACGTCTGCTGCGGGTCCAGGCTCGACAGCGTCACGCGGCCGATCACTTCCTCGCCCGAGCTCGTGACGGCGCCGATGACCTCGTCGCCCCTGGTCAGGATGCGCTCGACAGGCGCCTCGGTCCGGATCTCGGCGCCGAACGACCGCGCCGCGCTCGCGATCGCCTCGCTGACGGCGCCCGTTCCTCCCCGCGGTATCCCCCACGCCCGCAGGACGCCGTCGATCTCGCCCATGTAGTGGTGCAGGAGGACGTAGGCGGTCCCCGGAGAGCGGATTCCCTGGAACGTGCCGATGATCCCCGAGGCGCTGATCGTCGCCTTGAGCGGATCGGTCTCGAACCATTGGTCGAGGAAGTCGGCGGCGCTCATCGTCATGAGCTGGATGAAGACGGCCCGCTGCTCCGCGAAAGGTCGTTGAACGCGCGCGCGAGACGCGCGACGGGGAGCCATTCGCGGGGACGGAGCCGGCCGGGATCCGGCGGGGCCATGGACAGGATCGGCTTGATGAATCGCGCCATCTCGACCATCAGGCGGCCGTACTCGTCGTAGGCCTCCGCGTCGCTCGGCGACCAACGCCGCAGCTCGCGGACGGTGCGACCGTGGTCGTTCACCCGCCACAAGTAGTCGCCCTCGAGCGGCGTGAACGTCCCGTCGAGCGGCAGGATCTCGAGGCCGTGCTTCGGCAGCTCGAGCTCTCGGACGATCTCGGGCCGAAGCAGCGAGACCACGTACGAGGCCACGCTGAACCGAAAGCCGGGGAAAACCTCCTCGGTCACCGCGGCCCCGCCGAGAACGTGGCGCCGTTCGAGCACGACGACCTTCAGGCCCGCCCGCGCGAGGTAGGCCGCCGCCACCAGCCCGTTGTGCCCGCCGCCGATCACGACGGCGTCGTACACACGCCTGTGGGATGTGCTCTTAGGGGTCGACATCAGCAGCGACACGCACCGCGGCGCGGTGGGGTGTGACAACTTATAGTTGCGCGGCCGTTGAGCGACGCTCGCGACCATGCCCAAGCCGTTCGACATGTCGTTGGTGCAGCGTGGGGCGAGGTTGCGGCGCAGTCCGTTCTTCGAGGCGACGCAGAGCCACGCCCCGAAGGGCTTCACCGTCTACAACCACACGCTGTTTCCGATCAACTTCGACGACTTCGAGGCCGAGTACTGGCACCTGCTGCACCACGTGACCCTCTGGGACGTCGCCGTCGAGCGCAACGTGGAGGTGACCGGGCCAGACGGCTTCCGCTTCGCGCAGCTGCTCACCTGCCGTGACCTGAGCACATGCGCGGTCGGCCAGGGGAAGTACGTGCTGATCACGGCGCCGGACGGCGGCATCCTCAACGATCCGGTGATGCTGCGCCTGGACGAGAACACGTTCTGGTTCGCGCTCGCCGACAGCGACGTGCTGCCCTACGCAAAGGGCTTGGCTGCGTACGCCGGGATGGACGTGAAGCTCTCGGAGGCCGAGGCGTATCCGCTACAGATCCAGGGGCCGAAGTCCAGGGATGTCGTGCGCGACCTGTTCGGCGAGGATGTCCTCGACCTCCGCTACTACCACTTCCGCCGTCTCGACCTGGACGGCATCCCGCTCATCCTCACCCGTACGGGGTGGACCTCGGAGGTCGGGTACGAGATCTATCTCCTCGACGCGTCGCGTGGAACGGATCTATGGGAGCGGATCATGGAGGCGGGAGCCCCGTACGAGATCCGCCCGACCGGACCGGTCGACATCCGCCGGATCGAGGGAGGCATCTTCAACTGGGGTGCCGACATGACCTACGAGAACAACCCGTTCGAGCTGGGGCTGGACCGGCTCGTCGACCTGGACAGCGACGCTGATTTCGTCGCCCGGGAGGCGCTCGCGAGGATCCGCGACGAGGGCGTGAAGCAGAAGATCGTCGGGCTCCAGATCGACGGCGACCGGCTGGAGATGAACGCGACGACGTGGCCGGTCTCCGCAAACGGCGCGGTTGGAAGGGTGACCTCCGCCGTCCATTCGCCCCGCCTGGAGAAGAACATCGGCTACGCGTGGCTGCCGGTCGAGCACACGCAACTCGGAACGCGTCTCACGGTGGAGACGCCCGACGGCGACAGGGACGCCACGATCGTGCCGCTCCCGTTCGTCGACCCCGAGAAGCAGATCCCGAAGTCGTAGTGTCCGTCGGAACCGCGTTCCATCCCCGCACCGCGCCCCTCAACCGCAAGCTGCAGTGGCGGGAATGGTCGGGCTATCTCGCCGCCAGCGCGTACCACGACTCGCACGAGATCGAGTACAACGCCATCCGCGAGGCGGCCGCGCTGATCGACGTCTCTCCCCTCTACAAGTATCTCGTCTCCGGCCCGGACTCGACGAGGCTCGTCGACCGCGTCATCACCCGTGACGCGGCCAAGCTCGCGGTCGGCCGCGTCTACTACACGTCCTGGTGCAACGAGCAGGGCCGCGTCGTGGACGACGGGACGGTCGCCTGCCTCGACGAGCGAACGTACCGCTGGACGGCGGCCGATCCGTCCCTGCGTTGGCTGCGGATGAACGCCTCCGGCCTGGACGTCGAGATCGAGGATGTCAGCGAACGGATCTCGGCCGTCGCGATCCAGGGCCCGCTGAGCCGGGACGTGCTCGAGGCGGCGACCGAGACGTCGTGGGGCGACCTCGCGTACTTCGGCCGGCGTGGCTCTCGCGTCGGGCGCATTGCCGTCGACGTCTCCCGGACGGGCTACACCGGCGACCTCGGGTACGAGGTATGGGTGGAGAGCTCTGACGCCGTGGAGCTCTGGGACGCCCTCGTTGAAGCCGGGAGAGCCTATGGGCTACGGCCGGCCGGCATGCTGGCGCTCGACGTCGCGCGGATCGAGGCGGGACTGATCCTCGTCGAGGTCGACTTCGACTCCGTCCGACGAGCGCTGATTCCCGAGCAGTCGTTCTCTCCGTTCGAGCTGGGCATCCTCGGCCGCTTGGTCGATTTCGAGAAGCAGGCCGAATTCGTCGGCCGTCGCGCGCTCGAACGGGAACAGAAGCGAGGCGGACCTCCGCGGAGGCTCGTCGGCCTCGAGCTCGAGT
Organism: uncultured Actinomycetes bacterium; assembly: GCA_963711315.1. GTDB lineage: Bacteria > Actinomycetota > Thermoleophilia > Gaiellales > Gaiellaceae > PALSA-612. The sequence goes on along the minus strand of CAVQDQ010000002.1, from coordinate 205,397 downwards.
GGGACTCGCTCGAGGGCCTCTACCGGGACAAAGGGCTGATGCCGACGCTGGACCCGGCGGCGTCGCGCGAACCGCTCCCTCTGTACGCGCGGGGTCGGCAGGTCGGCAAGGCGACCAGCACGACGTGGAGCCCGATCCTGAAGAAGGTGGTGGCACTGGCGTCTGTTCGCGCCGACCACAGCTCGCTCGGCACGCGGATCGACTTCGAGTGGACGGTCGAGGGGCGGCGCCACCGGACGCCCGCGAGGGTGGTGGAGCTCCCGTTCTTCGACCCGAGCCGCAAGACCTCGACGGTCGGTCCACCAGCCGCGTAGCTGGGAGTTCGCGCCCGCGACTAATCGACGCAAGCGCCATGACGATCTCCTCCCCCTCGACCTCGCCAGTCTCAGCAAAGCCGAAGCGCTCGTAAAAGTCGCGCGGCGAGTGCTCGCCGGAGTGGAAGCTGTCTCCATCTCACCGGCACCATCCGCACGAGCCTCCTCGACGAGCAGCTCCAGCGCGCGGCGGCCGTACCCCTTGCCCTGGTGCCGCGCATCGATCATGAAGCGCCAGACAAAGAAGACCTCCGGGGGATCGCGGTACGCCATGACAAAGCCCACGGGATCCTCATCGCGTAGACGGCACGAAACCACGCGTGTGGCTCGAAGTGGCCTCGCGATCGAGCGAGCGTTCGTTGCACGTACGACTCCTGCTCGCTCACCGCAAATCAAAACCGCCTAGTAGTCCCGTGTGATCTCACAGTTCCACCTCGCACCATCCCTGCATCTCACCAACGAACATCAACGTCGTCCCACCCGCCGTCGCTACTACTACGTCGCACATGAGCACGCTCATTCTTCGGGGTGGTGTCGAGGTCGAGGGTCCACTCGAACTTGCGCTCGAGTTCCTGGAGGCGTATGCGAGTTACGAGACGTATGACCCCTCAGGGCCGGCGTCGTTCGACGAGAGCGACCTCAAGCGGGCAAACCGAGGCGGTGCCCGCATCTCGGCGAGCGAGAAGGCAGCGATTCTCGAGCGTCGGGCCGAGATCGAACGTGCCTTGCGTGACATCGACTCCGGCGCCTCACTGACCGACGCAACGAGCTCGATCCCGTGGATCCCGCTGACGCAACTCTTCGACTGCTTCGCCGACATCCGCGGAGTCGGCTTCTCGAAGATGACAAAGGCCCTGCACCCGAAGCGCCCGGCGCTGATCCCGATGCTCGACAGCGTCGTCCAGGCTCACTTGGCAGGGGACGATCCGGGGCCACGCTCCTCGACCTCGTTCGGTGAGCGCGCGACCGCGCTCGTCCGCAGCTACAAACGCGAGCTCGATCGCAACCGCTCCGCCCTGCACGAGATTCGGCGACAACTCGCGCGCCGAGGGCATCACCTCACCGAGGTGCGAATCCTCGACATGGTGATCTGGTGCGTGTCAGCGAGAAGCCGATCGCCGTCCGCGAACTCCTGACCTGACCGCCCCGAGCCAAGTTGGCAGAGCCAGATCAGGGGAGCGTCGCTGAGGGTTTCAACGAAGTGGAAGTTGGCGCACCAGGTGAGGGTTTCGATCGCCGGCGGTTCGAACCTGCGTCCGCCGTCGAAGACCATGGCCGGCTTGATGACGACCGAGACTCGCGATGCCGCGGGCGAGCCCCTTCCGAAGCGCTCCCATTCCGTTGCCCCCAACGCGAGGTCCCCTCCGAGGGGCCGTCCCGCGCCACTCGTTGCCGTCCTTGCGGTGCCACGTGCCCTCGCCGTTGACGATCACGGCGTCCTGGTCCTCGCCCTGCACGATCAGGAACAGGACCTTGGCCGCATCGACTGCGCGGTCCTGCGGGTTAAACGGCCCCTTGATCGGGACGCGGCCCTGCTTCGGCAGCGGCAGTCTCCGGTCGAATCGTCCAGCAGCCATCTTCCACCTCCGGTTCGTCGTGTCTCAAGCTGAGCACACCTGCTCGATGCGCACCCGGGCGCGCTCCGCGGAGACGATGTCCCCCTTTTGTTCGTACAGCTCCAGCCCCGCACGGAGAGCGGACTCCGCCTCCTCTGCGACATTGTTCAGCTGCAGCACCTCGGCGAGGTCGAGGAACGCTTGACCGTGGTGCGTGAGGAAGTCCGTGCTCGCAGCGAGCTCGACGGCCTCTCGAGCGAGAGCCTCAGCCTCGTCTCCGCGTCCTTGCCGTGCGAGGATCTTCGCGCTCGTGCCGCGACCGACGACCTGGGCAGACAGGTCCTCGTCTGCGGCGGCCCCGCGGCTAACCTCGCAGAAGCGCCAGGCCTCCTGTGGACGATCCTGGGCGTAGATTGCCTGGGCGAGCATCGCGGCGGTCGTTGCCAGCAGCGTCTTCTCGCCCATCTCATCGAGCGTCTCGTAGGCTCGCCGGAGCCTGTCCTCGGCCACGTCGGGTTGTCCCGCGAGCATCTCCACCAACGCCTCGTGATGTGAGAGTCCGGCCGAGTACATGCGGCCCAGATCCTCGATGATCGCGTTCCCCTCGCGAACGAGCGAGCGAGCGTCTTCGAACTCCCCCCGCATGGCGTGAAGCACCGCGAGCGGGTGGAGTGTCTCGGCCACCGCAACCGGGCTGCTTCGAACCTGCTCGCGGATGTCGAGACACAACTGGATCGCCTCGTCCACGGGCGTCGGGCCGAAGACAGCAGCCGACGCGCGCCAGTCGAGGATCTCGAACAGCTCCCGCCGTTCACCCGCGCGCCGCGCGTGCTCCGCACCGCGCCGCCATGCCTCGTCCGCCTTTGCGCCCTGGCCGGCGATCCATGAGCTGAATGCTTTCAGTGACCAGGCCCGAATCTGACCAAAGTCGTCTGCATGCTTCTCGAAGACGTCCAAGCAGGCATCCGCCACGCGTTGCACATCGGCGATCGCGCCGGTATGCGTCTGCAGGCGGACGAGCTGCTCCTCGACGCGTGCCCGCGCGTGGAGCAGCTCGTCACCCACCGATCGCTCGATTGCCTCGGTGAGGATACGGTCAGCTTCCGCCAGCTGGCCGGCTTCGAGGAGCGCGGCCCCGAGCGTGGGCAGCAAAGCAAGCCGGGTCGGGTCGTCCGGCGGGAGGAGCGACGCTGCCCGTCCGAGAAGGTTTCCGCAGGCTTGCGGGTCTCCGAGCACGAAGGCCTTGTGGCCGGCCGCCTCGAGCCGCGCAGTTGCCTCGGCGGCGAGCTGTCGCTCGCGCTCGCCGACCAGGCCAAGCTCGGCGCGGCAGCGGTACGACTGCTCGAGATGGAAACCGACGATCTCGTCCTCGCCCTCCGAGTTCGATTCAAGCCGCCTGGCCAGGCGCTCATGCAGGTCTGCGCGCACTTCTTTGGGCACGCCCTCGTACGCCGCCTCCTGGATCAGCACGTGCGTGAATCTGAACGCGTCCCCAACCGACGAGGCAGAAGGGTTCGGCTGGATCAGCTGTCTGCGGACGAGCATCATCAGGTGCTCGCCGAGAGTACGACGCTCGCCCTCCGATAGAAGCGCGGCGACCAAGCTCCACGTGAAGTTCCGGCCTGCCACCGAGGCTCGCTCGAGCACCGTGCGCTCTGCGGGATCGAGGCCGGCGATACGGGCGGCCAGCACGGCCTGGATGGTCGGGGGCAGGGTCGCCGTCTCGCCGCGTTCCTCGCCGGTAGCGACGAGCTGCTCGAGAAACAGCGGGTTGCCCTCGGCCGTCCGAACGATCCGAGCCGTCTCACGCGGCCCCACCTCGCCTGAGGTGAGCGACTCGACGAGCCTCCGTGCGTCGGCCTCGGGCAGCGCCTCCAAGGTCACCACCGATCTGGTCCCGTCTTCGACAGCCCATGACGGGCGGGTTTCCAGGAGCTCCGGGCGTGCAAGGCAGAGCACGAAGATCGCCTTTCCAGTGGAAAAGCCGACGAGATACTCGATCAGGTCGAGTAGTAGGGCCTCGGCCCAATGCACGTCTTCGAAGACGACGATCAGCGGACGCTCTGCGGCGGCGGCCTCGAGTAGCTTCCGCACCGCCCAGAACGTCTCCTCCGCTGGCGCAGTCTCGTCGGACAAGCCGACAAGGCCTCGCATCCGTCGTGCGACAAGCTCGGAGTCCCCGCCGGCGCCCATCAGCTTTGTGATGCCTTCGTCAGGGTCCTCTCCGGCAAGCTGCCGAACGATCTCGATCAACGGGTGGTAGGTGATGGCTTCCCCGTACGAGAGGCAGCGGCCGACAGCCACCGTGGCTGCCTGACGGGCCTCCGCGACCAGCTCGCGCGCGATGCGACTCTTCCCGATTCCTGCTGGCCCGACGATCGTGGAGAGCCTGCACGCCTGCAGCTCACGCGACCGTGCGAAGGCCTCTCGAAGCGCGTCCTGTTCTCGCTTCCGGCCGACGAACGGCGTCGTCGGTGCCGCGGCTTGTTCGGGCTTGGCCAATTCGAGCAGCCTCCACGCCTGCACGGCTGCCGAGCGACCCTTGACTTCCAATGGCTCCAGCGGTTCCGCGCGAACGTCCGCCTCGACCAGCCGGTATGTGCGGTCGCCGAGCAGGATCTCCCACGCCTCCGCCCCTTGCTCCAGCCGCGCGGCGACGTTGACGGAATCGCCGGTAGCGAAGATCTCCCGCCCCTCTCCGCCGCCGACAAAGACGTCGCCGGAGTTCACGCCGATACTGACGGCGAACTCGATTCCGCTCGACCGCACCAACTCCTCGCTGAGTGCCGCCACCGCGTCGCGTAGCTCGACCGCCGCACGCACGGCTCGCAGCGCGTCGTCTTCGTGGAGCTCAGTCAGCCCGAAGAACCCAACGACGGCGTCGCCGATGAACTTCTCGATCTCACCGCCGTGACGCCCGAGGATCGTCTGTGCGATGCCCGAAAACCGCTCCAGGATCCTGTGCACCGACTCCGGATCGAGGAGCTCTCCGAGGGCGGTGGAATCGACGACGTCCGCGAAAACGACAGTCGTCGGCCGCCGCGCGCGGACGGGTTCTCGCAGAGGCGGCACACCGATCGGGTCGGCCGGAATCGGGAGCTCGCTTGGGACGGACTCGAGCTCCGGATCGCGCGCGAGCATCCTGCGCTCGAGCTCCCGCAGCTCTTCACTCGGCTCGAGGCCGAGCTCGTCGGCGAGCAGCGCGCGCGTCTCGCGGTAGACCTCGAGGGCGTCGCTCCGCCCTCCGGCTCGGTAGAGCGCGAGCATCAGCTGGGCCCGCAGCCGCTCGCGGAACGGGTGCTCGGCCACGAGGGGCTGGAGCTCGGCAACGACCTCGCGCGCAAGGCCTCGGCCGAGATCTGCCTCGAGCCGGTCCTCCAGCACTTGCAGCCGCATCTCCTCGAGGTGCTCGGCCTCGCTCCGGAGGGCGTCCGAGGTCAGACCGGACAGCGCAGGCCCGCGCCAGAGCGCGAGCGCGTCGTGCAATAGCTCCGCTGCCCGCTCGAAGTCCCCCGCGGCCAGGGCCGCACGCCCCTCGGCCGCGATCTGCTCGAACTCGGCGAGATCGAGCTTGTCTCCATCCAGCACGAGCGCGTAGCCGCCGGGCCTACTCTCGATCGCGCGCGGCTCGAGCTCGTGACGCAGCCGCGAGACGTAGACCTGGACGGTCTTTGCCGCCTTCTGGGGAGGCTTCTCCCAGAGCTCGTCGACCAGGCGCTCCAGGGGAACGGTCCGGCCGGCGCGAAGCAGGAGCGAGGCGAGGACGGTCTGCTGCCGCGCGCCGCCGAGCGGAAGCCGGTGCCCGCCGCGGTCGAGCACCTCCAGCGACCCCAGCACTCGGTATTCCATCTTGACTCCCCGCCGTTTCCCTGAGCCGACAGTACCAGCGTAGACATGCCGCTTCCAGACAGTGACGAATTCGGCTCTGCACCCCGAGCTTGTGCAAGGGACGGTAATAGGCCGTTCACGATCGGGCACGCCTCCGACAGCCACGCTGGAGACAGCGCCGGAGGGGCTACTCGAGCCCTACTTCAGCGGCGGCCGCGACGGGGCAGCGTCGCTCGCTAGTGATCGTATGAGGCGTGCGGCGGCCCGAGGTATGGGAACTCCGACTGCAGATCGCCGTGCGGGCCTACGCCGTCCCCCGTCACCTTCCCGTTCGTGAAGAGCGTGAGGAAATGGTCGCCCACGTCGTCGGTCAAGGTACGTCCGTTCTCGGGATAGCCGGCCGGACGTCCAGGTTTGTATGGCAGGACGTCTGGCAGCAGCGTCCGCGCCACGCGCTTCGCCTCCTCCGGCAAGTACCCGCCCGCGTGCTCGAGGACATGCGCGAAGCTGTCGACGAAGCGGTCGTCGGTCGAGGGCTCACCCGCGAGGTACACCGCCTTTTCCTCACCCGGATTGAAGAAGACTGTCTGCGAAGGCCTTGCGCCGCGATCCGCCTGCCGCCAACCCGCGTCCCCGTCACCGTTGGGGACGAGCGTCCTGTGCCACATCGTGACTTGGCCCGACGATCCCAGCGCGTCGTTCGGCATCTCGAACACGAAGCTGCAGACATCCTTGTCGGCGAAGAAATCATCGCCGGTGAACTGAAAGTCGTTCAGTGCGCCCGCTGCGTCGAAGAAGAACGGGTCGCTCCGCCACCCGGCGAAGAATCGGTACTCCCCCGCCTCAGTGACCTGAGCCTCCGAGCCTGTCGACACCGGCGCGTCCGCGACCACGATCTCGCCGCACTCTTCCGCCCCGGCTGCTTCTGCGCCCTCGACGCGGCGCACCGTCGCGAACTGCGCGCCGTCTGTTACCGAGACGCGGCCCCGGAAGGCGACTTCGGCGATGCCGTCGCCGTTCGTGTCGACCTTGAGCTCATAGATTGCCTCGGGCGCAAACGGTTCCGTCGTCGTCGGCCCTTCGGGATTGATCCCATCCGAGGGGTGCACGTCGATCGCGACGATGGACCTCATCGTGCCCTCTGGGGCAGGGAAGACAAACAGGTCACAGTGGTCGACGCGAGCGTCTCCGTGCGGGAATGAGAAATCCGGCCCTGAGTAATGGTGCGCCATCGCTGCCCCTCTCCGATCGTTGAACGCCATGCCGGCCAGCGGTTCGGCCGTTGTCAGGTCGGTTGGCGCGATTCTCCCAGGTCGGCACAGGAAATGACAGCACTAGGTGTGCCGAAGCGAAAGGCCCGTTTCCGGGGCCTTTCGAGGTAGCAGGGGCAGGATTTGAACCCGCCGCCTCCGGGTTATGAGCCGCCTCGCTTATGTATACGTGTTCCGCCTCATTCCGCCTAAACGCTGGTTCAGAGCCATTTCACGCACGAACGCTGCGTTTAGGCGGAACACGGTGACATCGCTGCGGAAGCGCGATGCTTGCAGAACGCTTGCAGCCGAGGCTGATATCGCGCTCGCGAAGACCTCCTCCGCGCGAGGTGTTGCCCGGATCCCGGTGATTTCGCACGATGTTTGTGGAGAGCGCAGTCCGGCTAGAACTCGTTCGCGTACTTGTCGACGTTCTCCTTGGTGATGGTGAGCGGCTGGCCGACCCGCAGCTCCTGGTGCTTCGCGTAGTACCAGACGCGGTCGATCGGCCCGCCGACCTGGTAGGCCCCGGGCCTGAAGCGGTGTCCCGTGAGCAGGTAGTTCGCCGCCCAGACGGTGAGGTAGCCCTGCTTGATCAGGTCGCTCGCGTACACGGCTCGGCGGCGCGGTTCGGACGTATCCGAGGAGCTGGGGTCGGAGAGGCTGTTGCCACCGTTACCGGCGGAGAAGACCTGGCCGATCCTGCCTGCCTGAGTGATCGCTTCTCCGGCCATGTACGCCTCGGTCGGGACGATGCCGATCAGGCCTTTGAGGTTCGGGTGGGTCGCCATGAAGCCCTTGACCGCGTCGACCTCGTTCTGGTCGCCGCCGCCGGTCTCCGTCTGCACTCCGTCCAGCTTCATCTTCGGATACGCCCTGGGGATGTAGTGCTCGACGACCTTTACCCAGGTGTGGACGATGGGGTACTCGCCTTGCTCGTCGAGGATCGCGTATTCGCCGTTCTTGCCGATCGGGAGGCAAGCGCGTCTGCGAGCGCCTCGCCGTAGGCCACCGGGTCGGACTGGCTCACCCACAGGTTGCGCTTCCCGGCGATGTCGTCTCCGGACGAGATCAGGAGGATCCCGGCTCTCCGGACTTTCTTGAAGGTCGGTTTCAGCGTGGGGTCGAAGCCGTCGACGACGATGGCATTCACATGGCGGGCGATCATCGACTCGAAGAGCCTGATCCCATCTTGGGGGGAGCACACGCCCAGGCCCGGGCCGTGGCAATTGGTGTCGGGGGAGAGGATTCGAACGCCGAGCCTCTTGGCCGCCTCATTACTGCCCGTCCTGAAGTTCGCGTAGGTGAGAAACGCAATCGTGTGCTTTCGGTGCGCCGCTCCGCTCGGACGGGCGAGGAGGGTTGCGGCGAGCGCGGCAAGCGAGACCGCGAGTGCGAATGCGAGGACTGTCTTTCGGATCATCGAACCTCCTTCAACCGCAGTTGGACTCGCCCGTAGCGACGAACACAGCGTCGTGTGTCGTCTCGATGCCGCACGGGATGGCGTCGTACCTGCCGAGTGGGATGGTGCGCACGATCTTGTTGGTATGCGGGTCGATCTGGGAGACCGAATAGTTGACGTGGTTCGCTGTCCAGACGGAGCCGGCGCCGACGGCGAGCAGCGTCGGTAGCTCGGCGGACATCGGGATGCGGTGGACGATCTGCAGCGTTCGGGGGTCGATTGCGAGGAGATTGCCGCGGGAGGTGACGACCCAGACGTTTCCTTCTCCGACGGCGACGGCGAGCGGGCCCGCGCCGTCCCCGGTCTCCAGCTCGACGGACTCGATCGGAGCTGAACCGGGCCTGACTTTCATTAGAGAGGCAGTCGACCTTTGGGGGTCGTAGGCGCCGATCCAGGCGGAGCGGTAGCCGTAGGCGATCGCGGTCGTCTGGAGGCCGAGGGGAATGGTGGACGCGAGACGACGGTGGCGCACGTCGACGAGGGAGACGGATTCGCCGGTGCGCCCGGGTAGGTCGGAGATCACCCAGAGGTAGCCCGCGCCGACCGCCTCCGCTCCGGCCCCGGGAAGGTGAACTCGGACGTCCTTGTGGCTCACCACCGGCTTTGCGTCGAGACTGGTGCTGAAGGTCACGTCCCCGATCCAGGTGACGACGGGTTTCCGGCGCGAGACCCACACGTTGCCGGCCGCGTCGGCCGCGATGTCGGAGAGGCCGGGTCCTACCGAAAAGGGCGGCGTTCCCCGCGGGGCACGCAAGTCGGCCAACCCGATCTGCGAGCTACCCCGCGTACCGATCCAGAGCATATTCCCCATGACCGCCATCGGCCCGGGTTTGAGTCCTCCGCCGCCCACAGAGACGACCTTGCCCGTGGCCGGGTCGAGGCGGGCGACGCCGTTCGGCCCAACGTAGGAGACGGGACTCGAGGGGGGCCTGACTCCACCGCTCCGGGTCGAGAGGACGGCGACGGTCGCGGCAACGGCCGCGACAGCCGCGAGCCCGGCTACGACGAGGTAGCGCCGACGAAGCGCCGGTCGTCGCCGTGGGCGAGTGCGCGGGGCGACGCCGCGGGGGCGGCGGGTGCGGGAGCGACGGGTGCTCCGTTGGCACCGACTGTCCCGGCGGGCGCCTCGAGCGCGGGGTCGTGGCGTAGGATCGCGTGCTGGAGCCGCTGCAGTGACTCGGAGGGCTCGATTCCGAGCTCGTCCATCAGGTCGTGCCGGGCTTGCTGGTACGCATCGAGTGCGTCCGCCTGGCGGTCGGCGCGGTAGAGGGCGAGCATCTGCTGGGCGCGCAGACGCTCGCGGAGCGGATGCTCGCGAACAAGCACCTGGAGTTCGCCGAGCACGTCCTCGTGACGACCCTGGGCGACATCGCAATCGATCCGGTCCATGAGCACGGTCAGTCGCAACTCGTCGAGCTGCCCCACCTCGTCCCGTCCGAATGACTCGAGGGTGAGCCCGGCCAGCGTAGGCCCGCGCCAAAGCGCGAGCGCGTCCTGGAGCAGCCGCGAGGCCGCCTCGGGATCGCCGTCGGCCATCTGCACGCGAGCCTCCGCGACGAGGCTGCGCATACGGTCTGCGTCGAGGAGATCGGAGTCGACGACGAGGCGGTAGCCGCCGTCCGCGGTGGCGATGGGATCGTCGCCGTCGCGGGTGAGCGTCTTGCGCAGCTTCGAGATATAGACGTTGACGGCCTTTCTCGCCGTCGCAGGCGGCGCAACCCCCCACAGCTCGTCGATCAGGCGCTCGCGCGACACGAACTCGTTCGCGTGCAGGAGCAGAGCCGCCAGCACGATCCGCTCTTTCAGCCTGCCGAGGGCGAGCGGGCGCCCGTCCTCGACCACCTCGAGCGGCCCGAGAATCCGGAACTCCACATGCGCGTTTTACCGCTCCCCGAGCCGCAAAGCAAGCATTTGCAGCCCGGCCGGCAGCCAGTGCTTTGTCCGGTTGCGGCTGCGCGTTTACCGCCGCAGTTCACCCTCGCCGGCGATGGCCCACGCCCCGAACCCGTCAGCGCCGGCCTCGTATCACGGAGAGGTCTGGACTGACGCGCGCGGCTTCGCCACCGTCCGCCTGCCGGCGGAGGCAGGGCCGCTGGAGCCACCGCTCGCGTACGAGCTGAGAGACCTCGAGCCGGCGAGCACTGCTCGCGTTACTGCCGAGCTGCGCGACGGCCGCTTCACGATCCAGACCGACCAACCTCACATGAAGGTCGCCTGGCGGGTCAGCCACCGAAAGGAGGAGTCGCGGTGAGCGGCGCCGTGAAGTCCTTGATCGCAACAGAGGTAGGGACTCGACCATCGCCCTCCAGGCCGACGCCTGTTCCCGGCGGGGCGCGTCACGTTCCGGTGGGCGCGTACGAGCAGGCGCCCACCTCGAACCAACGGCGCTTCGTGGTCGGATTCCTGGGCTCCTGCCTGAGCGTGCTGGCGGCGATCCTGGCGTTCAACATCGTGATCGACCCGCTCGCGCTCGCCGGCACGGGGATCGTGCCGACCGCCGTCGAGCCGGACCGGTCGATCAAGCTCGACCTGCTCCAGCACCTGAGGCGGGACCCGAGATCCTGATCATGGGCAGCTCCCGCTCCCGTCAGGCCGAGCCGGCGTTGCTGCGGAAGCTGACCGGCCACACGGGCTTCAATGCCGGCGTCACCGGCGGGACGTCGGCCGACGAGTACGTGTTCGCTCGCTACGCCACGGATCTCTTCCCGCACGAGAAGCGCCGCTACATCTGGTTCACGAGCTCCGGCCTGGCCGGCGGCGGCGTGCTGCCGCAACTGGCGCACGATCCTCGCGCCCGCCGCTACCTGCAGGGCAGCGCGGGCTTCGGGCTCAGGGACATCAAGACGTACTTGAGCACCGATGCGACTCAGGCCTCGTGGCGGGTACTGAGGAAGTGCGTCCTCTCGAGCTGCCATTCGTATCTCCTCTTCAACCCGGACGGCTCGCTCAAGAGCAGCTCGCTGCGCTACCTGCCCGAACACGCGAAGTCTCTGCGCGCGTCGGTGGCGAAGAGGATCGCCAGCGTGCGCGCCGACCACGAGACGCTCGCGCAGGCCCGCGCCGACCTGGCCGTGCCGAGCCGCTTCTATTACTTCGAGCAGGCGCTCGCGTTCATGAACACGCGCGGTGAAGTGCCCGTGATCGTCCTCAATCCCGTCTTCCCGAGCGTGCTCGCCGAGCTGAACAAGCACGGCAACGTGGGTCGTAAGGCAACGCTGGAGAAGGTGGCGCAGCTCCACAAGCGCTTCCGGTTCGTGTTGGTGGACGCGCAGGACATCCGCAAGTGGGGCGGCAATGACTACGACTGGAACAACGCCACCCACATCAACCGGGCCAACATGCGTCGGTTGCTCAGGTACGTGGTGGCGCACTCGGACGGAGCGTTGCGCTAGCCGACGATGCTGTTCAACAGCTACCTGTTCCTGTTCGGGTTCCTGCCGTGCGTGCTCGCCGGTTGGTGGCTCCTGCGTGCGAAGGCGCTCCGGCTCGCCTTCCTGACCGGCGCGTCGTGGTTCTTCTATGCGTGGTGGGATTGGCGCTACCTGCCGGTGCTGATCGGCGCGACCTCCGTCGACTACGTTGCCGGGCTCTGGATCTTCCGGAGCGAGGACGAGCGCCGACGCCGGGTGCTGCTCGCCGCGTCGCTGACGACGAACATCGGGATCCTCGCCTACTTCAAGTACGCGGGCTTCTTCCTGGACACGCTCAACGGGATCGGCAGCGGTCTCGGCCTGCCGCCCGATCTGGCGACGCTGCACATCGTCCTGCCGATCGGAATCTCCTTCTACACCTTCAACTCGATGTCGTACACGATCGACGTCTTCCGGCGGCGGATCGAGCCGACCCGAAACGTCCTCGAGTACACGACTTTCGTCGCACTCTTCCCGCACCTGATCGCGGGGCCGATCGTGCGCTTCACGGACCTGGCGGGACAGCTCCGGCGCCTCACCCCGCGGCTCACCTCTCGCTGCGCGGCGCTCGGCGCCTTCTTTCTCTCCTGCGGCCTGGTGAAGAAGCTACTGATCGCCGACAACCTCCACCCGTACGTGAGCCGCCTCTACTCCAACCACGCCCACCTCGGCCTGCTCACCGGCTGGGCAGCCGCGATCGGCTACTCGCTGCAGCTCTACTTCGACTTCTCCGGTTACTCGGACATGGCCGTCGGGCTCGCCTGGCTGCTCGGCTTCCGCTTCCCGCAGAACTTCAACTCGCCGTTCAAGGCGGAGAACATCTCCGACTTCTGGCGACGCTGGCACATGAGCCTGTCCTCGTGGTTTCGGGACTACCTGTTCATCCCCCTCGGCGGCTCACGCCTCGGAGCCCAGCGGACGGTCCTGAACCTGTTCGTCGTCATGTTCCTGGCCGGGCTCTGGCACGGAGCCGCCTGGACCTTCGTCGTCTGGGGACTCGTTCACGGCACGTTCCTCGGCGGCCACGCCGTGCTCCGGCGGTTCGGGTTGACTCCGCGGAGCGTGACGCTGAACCGCACGATCACCTTCCTGCTCGTCTGCGCGGCCTTCGTGATCTTCCGCTCGCCGAGCCTCGGCGTCGCGGGCGACATCCTCTCCTCCATGGTCGGCCTCAACGGGCTCGACTCGTCGGCGGCGCTCAGCGTTCTGCTGCCGGTCAGGTTCGCGCTGATCATCGCCGCACTGCTCGTCTTCGTGAACCTCGCGCCGAACACGTGGCAGATCCGCATCAAACCGCGCGTCTGGTACGGCCTGGCGACCGGAATCGCAGCCGCCCTGGCGGTGTTGACCCTCTCGCAGCCCCACGCCTTCATCTACTTCCAGTTCTGAGGTGAGAGCCATGCGTCGTAGGCAATCGATCGCAGCTGTCCTGGCCGTTGCACTTGGACTAGTCGCCGCGGCCTCCGGCGCCGGTTCTGCCGCGCCCGGGCCGACCGACCGCTCCGTCAAGCTCGACCTGATCAGGAAGCTGAAACAAGGCCCGGGCATCCTGATCCTCGGCGATTCACGCGGCCGCCAGGCCGAGCCCTCCCTCCTCCAACGACTGACCGGGCACACCGGCTTCAACGCCGCTGTCACCGGCGGTTCAGCTCCCGACGCGTGGGTGTTCACCCGCTACACGGCCGACCGCTTCCCCGGGCGGAAGCGCCGCTACATGTGGTTCGTCAGCGCCGGGCTGACCACCAACATCGTCACCCCGTGGCTGACAGCCGACCCGCGCGGCCGCCGCTACCTGCAGGAGGTCGCGCCCTACCTCAGCTCGCAAACCGTCAGCCCTCCGTGGGCCACCGACACGCACTATCGCCGCGACGGATCACTCCCCGGCAAGCAATCCCCACCGTCGCCTGCGCACGTGAAGACGGTGAAGGCCGCGGCGGCTCTGCTGGTCGCCCAGATCCGCCAGTACCCGCCCGTGGCGCCGCCCTTCGACCCCAGCCGCTACCAGCTCTTCGAGCACCTGCTCGCGTACGTGAACGGGCGCGGCGAGCGGCCCGTAATCGTCATCAATCCCATCTATCCAACCGTACTCGCCGAGCTCGAGAAGTACGGCGACCCGCTCTCGACCGGCTCACTCAACTACTTGCACAACCTCCAACCGCGCTACGACTTCGTCGTCGTCGACTGCCGGGACATCCACAAGTGGGGCGGCACCGACTACGACTGGGAGAACGCAACGCACATCAACCGGGCGAACATGCGCCGCCTCCTCCGCTACGTCGTGGCGCACTCGACGGCGCCCTCAACTGAGGGCCCCGCCTGGCACGCTTGCAAAGCGAGGACGTCCTCAGTAATTTCAATAGAGAAAGGCCCTGTTTCCAGGGCCTTTCGAGGTAGCGGGGGCAGGATTTGAACCTGCGACCTCCGGGTTATGAGCCCGGCGAGCTACCTGACTGCTCCACCCCGCGTCGCGGCCGCAGTATAGCGCCGCCGGTTAGAGTCAGCCTGCCCGCCTTCGTCTGGATCGCGCTCGGCGTCTTCTTCGTGTGCCTCGTCGCCGGCACATCTGGTCGCTCGTGACGGGCTGCGGGCCTGGCGAGCGTGCGAGGCCCGCGTCGAGCGCGATGAACGCCGAGTCGGCCGCGCTCGAGCGAGCGCTCGACGGCGCTCGAGCGGCGCTGACGCGCGCTCGAGCCGACGACACCGAGCTGCATCGCGACGTCGCTCGCCTCTCGGCGTCGATCGCCGCGGCTCGAGTCCTGCTCGGGGCGATCGCACGGTCCGCAGACGGTCGTCTCGCGTCGCGCGCTTCTTCATGCCAGTGATGACGCGTCGCGGCGATCGACCTCGGCACGAACACGACGCGCCTGCTCGTCGCCGACGTCGTGCGACGGCCGCGTCGACGAGGTCGTCCGGCGGCTCGCCGATCACGCGGCTCGGCGAGGGCGTCGACGAGCGCCGGCGGCTCCTGCCCCTCCCGATCGCCCGGGTGCGGAACTGCCTCACCGACTACCGCCGCGAGCTCGAGGCGCTCGGCGCCGAGCGGACGCTCGCTCGTCGCGACGAGCGCCGTCCGCGACGCCGAGAACGGCGAGGCGTTCCTCGGCGAGATCGAGTGGAGCTACGGCTTCGCGACGCGGCTGCTGTCCGGCGACGAGGAGGCGCTGCTGACGCTCCGCGGAGTCGGCCGGCCGTGCGCTCGACGGGACAGCTCGTTCTCGACGTCGGCGGCGGCTCGACCGAGCTCGTGCTCGGCGAGCCGACGGCGTCTCCTTCACACGAGCCTCGACGTCGGCTGCGTGCGGCTGACCGAGCGCTTCGGCGACGACGCCGAGCGCGCTGCGCCGACGACGTGCGCTCGCGCAGCTGCCCGACGCTCGACGCCGACGCGACGCGCGATCGGCGTCGCCGGCACGATCACGACGCTCGCCGCGCTCGACCTCGGTCTTGCCGAGTACGACCGCCGACGGGTGGACGGCCACCGGCTGCCGCGCGAAGGCGTCGAACGCGCAGCTCGAGCGGCTGGCCGCGCTGCCGCTCGCGGAGCGGCGCGAGGTCCCGGCGCTCGAGCCCGGAGCGCGCGCCGGTGATCGTCGCCGGCGCGGTCGATCGTCGCGCGAGGTGCTGCGCCGCTACGGCCTGGACGCGCTCGAGGCGAGCGAGCGCGACATCCTCGACGGCGCGGCGCTGGCGGCCGCCGAGCTGCCCGCCGCGGTTGAGGCGCTGCCCCGCCCGGCGCCTACACCTGCTGCTGAGGCATTCGGGCTCATAGCGTCGAACATCGGCTCTTCTCTAACCCGGTGACGGTTGTCGTCGGCTCGCGGAGCAGGCAGAGCGGCGCGCTGCGAGCGCGCTGTTCTGTCGGATCACCTGGCGTGGGTCTGGGACGCGGCCGGCGCGTCGATCCGTCGGGTCACGCTCGGTCGCGGTCGCCGCCGGACCGAGCGTCTGTTCCTCGCGGACCAGCGTCGACCACCGTGCCGCGCCGCCGGCCGCAGTGCTAGCCGTCCAGGTGGCGATCGGCTCGACGACCTGTCGCGAGGCCGAGCCGTTCTCGGCGCGGGCCTCGGCGGCAACCGCAAGTCGAGTTCGAGGAGTTCGGCGACGAAGCTTCGACCGCCGAACGGCGCTGGCAGCTGCTCGAGGAAGGTCGCCGTCATTCGCGAGCTCTGGGCCGGCCGCTCGGCCGCGCTCGACTCCGACTAGGATCGGCGGCAACAGTGCGACGCGCTCGCCGACTCGCCGCGGCGACGCACGGCTGGCTCCCGGACTCGACGACGCTCACCGAGATGACGGCATCGAGCCCTGAAGACGTCTCGCGACGAGACGCAGCAGGAGATCGCCGTCATGGGCTACTCGCGACGCCGCGGTCGAGCGAGGCTACGACGACACCTACGCCGACGCCGGCGCGACGTGGTGGCTCGAGCATGCTCCACGAGCCGCCGCGGCACGCTCGACGAGCTGCTGGCGCGAGTGAGCGCCGGGCCCGCAGCTGCCGCGGGAGGCATCTCGGGCGGCTCGTCCTCGGCGAGGCGGCGCTGCACGACCGCGCGGGAGAGCACGCCGACGAGCCGGCCGTCCTCGACCACCGGCACGCGCTCGAGGTCGCGCGTCCTCGAGCTCGCGGAACGCCTCGTCGAGCGGGCAGGTCGGCCTCGAGCGTGAAGATGCGGCGGCTCGGCGATCTCGCCGAGCGGCGTCGACGCGCGGATCGCGACCGCGGCGACGACCTCGCGCACGAGCGTCTTCCGCGTCACGACGCCCGAGAGCCGGCCGTCGCCGTCGCATGACGAGCACGGCCCGCACGTCCGGCTCGGCGAGCCGCTCGCCCGCCTCCTGCGCGCTCGCCGACGCCGGCGAGCGTCGCCGGCTCGGCGACCATCGCCTCGCGCACGAGGTCTCGACGCTCACGGGTAGAGCCCGCGCGCCTCGAGCGCCGCCGCGACCTCGCGGATCGCCACGACGAGCGCGGCCTCGCGCAGCGTGATCTCGCGCTCCTCGGACGAGCTCCCAGACGCGGTCGAAGGCGTCGCCGAGCTTCTCCGCGAGGCGCGCGCGGATCTCGTCGCGGTCCCAGAAGAGCCGGCCGAGGTCCTGCACCCACTCGAAGTACGAGACCGTGACGCCGCCCGCGTTCGTGAGCACGTCGGGAAGCACGGGGATGCCGCGCTCGGCGAGGATCTCGTCGGCCTCCAGCGAGGTCGGGCCGTTCGCGCCTTCCGCGATCAGCCGCGCCTGGACGCGCGGCGCGTTCTCGGCCGTGACCTGATCCTCGAGCGCCGCGAGCACGAGCACGTCGCACGGCAGCTCGAGCAGCTCCGCGTTCGTGACGCGCTCGCGCCGCGGCCAGCCGGCCAGCGACCGTGCCCTCGGCGTCCACGCGTGAGCGCCGCCACGTCCAGCCCGTTCTCGTCGTAGAGCCGCCGGAGATGTCGCGAGACGGCGACCACGGTCGCGCCCCGTCGGCCAGCTCGGCGGCGGCGACGCCGCCGACGTTGCCGAAGCCCTGGACGACGCAGCGCTGTTCCGCGAGCTTCCAGCCGAGCCGCTCGCAGGCGCGCTCGATCACCATCACGACGCCGGCGCCGGTCGCCTCGTGCCGGAACACCGAGCCGCCGATGCGCGATCGGCTTGCCCGTCACGATCTCCGGCACGGCGTGGCCCTGCTGCATCGAGTACGTGTCCATCATCCACGCCATCGTCTGCTCGTTCGTCGCCATGTCCGGCGCGGGAATGTCGCTCCTGGGGGCCGATCACGCGCACGCAGCTCGGAGCGTGAAGCGGCGCGTCAGCCGCTCGAGCTCGCCTGCGGACAGCTCGCGCGGATTGCAGCGCACGCCGCCCTTCGCGCCGCCGTACGGCAGTCGCAGGAGCGCGCACTTCCACGTCATCCACATCGCGAGCGCCGCGCACTCGCCGAGCGAGACGTGCGGGTCGTAGCGGATGCCGCCCTTCGTCGGCCCGAGCACGCGTCGAGTGCTGCACGCGGTAGCCGGGAAGACGCGCAAGCTCGCCGTCGTCGAGGCTGGACCGGCACGGAGACGACCAGCGCGCGCTCCGGATAGCGCAGCCGCTCGGCGACGCCGGCGACGACGTCGGCGTGCTCGAGCGCCTGCTCGAACTGCGCGAGCGCTGTCCGCCAGAGCGGGGCATCCCACTCGAGCGTCGTCGGTTCCTCGACCGCGGCCATGGCAGAGGAGTGTAGGTCGTACGCGTCGAATGGGCCCGCGATGCGCCATCCGCTGAGATTCACTGCGACGCTCTCCTTGCTCGCGTATATCGGAGCGGCTATCGCCCTGCTCCGGAACCGCCGGCCCGGCGCTGCCTAGCTAGTCTCCAGGGGTGAAGCTCGGCGCCCTCTTCTCGCTCGTGCTCCTGCTGGTCGTTGTCGGCTGCGGAGGAGGCGGAACGAGCGCCGAGGAGGCATGGGCCGACGAGGTCTGCACGAGCATCGCGTCGTGGAAGACTGAAGTCCAGTCGATTGCCGGTAATGCGGCCGACGCGATCACGAAGCCGGGCACTACCCGCGCCGACGTCGAGGCTGCGGTTGATAGCGGTCTCGACGCGACGAAGACGCTAGGCGACGAACTGCGCGCCGCAGTACCGCCCGACACCCCTGAAGGACAGCAGGCGAAGGCCGCGGTCGATGCATTCCTCGCCAACGTGCAGCAGTCGGACGACAAGGTCCGCGCCGCCATCGCGGGGCTGCCGGAAAACGCAGGCGTGGCCGAGATCGTCGCCGCGCTGTCGGGCCTTGCGACGAACATTCAGCAGACGATCGACAGCGGGCAGACGCTCGTTACGAACATCCAACAGCTGAGCTCGGCGCTGAAAGACGGGTTCGAGAACGCCGACTCCTGCCAGCAGCTCCGAGACAACACGTAATGCCGGCATGGGAGTTTCGCCGCCGCGACCGACACGGCGGGCGCGGCGTCATAAAGTCAGCCGCAGGAGACCTCGTCCCAGTCTGGCCCGGCTGGCGAGCGTTTCGAGGATCGCTTTCGACGGTAAGAGGCTCCCATGATGAACCGCCCTTCCGGGGACGAGACGACCGTAGTTCGCGGCGGCACAACACGACACGTCGTCGAAGAAGGGCCAGCACCCGGCGCGCCACCACCCGAGCCATTCATCGATCCGGGCCTGAGTTACGAGGCTCCGGGCGAGCCTGTCGCGGCGGAAGAGGAACGGCTCACCGTCGGCCCGGACGGACAAGTGCAGCACCAGCGCGAGCGGGTCGAGCGACGCCCGATGCGAGGGCCGTTCGACGACTTCTGGCCCGCTCTGGCGCTCCTCTTGCTGGCCGCCCTCATCGGGCTCGGTGCCTTCTGGTACTTCACCCGCAGTGAAGAGAAGGCCGTCCCCTCCGTAACCTCGCAGCCGCTTGACACCGCCGTGTCGCGGCTCCAAGACGAAGGCTTCAAGACGGACATCGTCAACCGTGCGAACGCTGCACCTCGCGGGACCGTATTCGAGCAGCGTCCGTCTGCGAGCCACGGAGCTCGAGGAGGGAAGCACCGTGACGATCCTCGCGTCCACCTGGCCCGCCACGGTCGTGGTTCCAAACGCCGTAGGCCTTCCCGAGCAGCAGGCTCGCGACCGGCTGGCGAGCGCGGGCCTCGAGTACGGGTGTTCGAAGTCTTCTCGGACGAGCCGGAAGGCACGGTCATCGCCCAGAACCCCGGATCGGGCGAGCGCGTGTCGCCGGACAACAGTGTCCGCTTGAACGTCTCCAAGGGCACCGGGCTGGTGGACGTCCCATCACTGGTCGGTCTGACACGTGCCGAGGCAGAACGCAGCTCTCAGACGCCGGCCTGGAGGCAAACGTCTTCGAGGTGCCCGTCGATTGAGCCTGCCGGAACTGTTGTCGCGCAGAACCCTGTGGGCGGCACTCCGCCATAACCAGGCCGTGCGTCTCAACGTGTCACGAACGCTCCAATAGGCTCACTATTCTGGGGCGCACCGCCAACCCACCGCAGGTGCAGAGACGCCAGCGGCCACGGGCGGGAGCAGCCTGTCAGCCCGCTGTCGGCGAGCTCGCCGGGCGAGACCCGGTCGGCCAGCGTCAGTCACTCCTGATGTAGGACATCCCGCGTGCGCGTCGCGCCCCTGCAAACCGCGTTTGTCGGTCGTCGTGCGAACGGGATCATCATCGTGCTCCTCCATATCTGTGCGCTCTTTGGGGGCGTTCGGTACAGCCGCCGCTAGTAAAGAGTGATCCAGCGCCCCGGCTTAGGGATCGGGCCGGATTAGGAGAGCCGCCTTCGGGCGGCTCTCCGTCGTTGAGCCGGACTCTTGCGGTCCTGTCCCGGCCGGGTTCCCGCCACCCCGGGGGTGTCCAGCTGTGGCGGAATCGACCCGCCGGGGCAGCACCCGGCCGCCTCGTCCCTGGCACCGTGCCCGTTCCTCGCCTCGCCCCGGTAGGACCCAAATGGGTCAATCCCTCGTTAGGCCGTTCAAAGCGTCTCTTAGGGCTCCGATGTCGCGCCTACTGCCCGGAGTGTGCGCGCGGGAGTTCGGCGAAGTCGTGAACCGCGCCCTCCGCCGGGGTCACCCTGGCCCCCGCCGTTTCACCTCAGACAGCCGGAAGAGATTCGCTAACTCAGCCCGTCGAGAGCGTCGAGCTTGAGCAGCGTGAGCAGGTCGCCAATCTCGTGTCCTGCCTGGGCGCGGTGCCGCATCTCCACGTCGCGGTGGATGACGTAGCGGCTTCGTCTTCCGACTCGTTGGCGCTCTAGGTAAGACGCTTCTACGAGATCAGCGACGATGCGCTGCACGGCGCGCTCAGTGATCCCCACCATCTCCGCAACGTCCCGCAGTCTCACATCGCGATCTCGTGCGATGCAGAGCAAGACCTGAGTGTGATTCGTGACGAAGCGCCACGTGTTCTGAGATCCGTTCTCGCTTGACATAGACGAACTTCTTGTCGTATTATCTCAGTCGCGTCAAATGTATCGCGCTTATTCGGTCGTAGTTGTCAAGGTATCAGAAAGGAGGAGGGCCGTGACCACCTACCTGCGCGAGTCGATCGTCGAGCGCATTGAGAGGGACCACAGGGCTACGACCGTTGTGCTTGCGGGCGAGCTCGACCTCTCGACCGTCTCTGAGCTTCACCGCGCACTCCACGCGGAGTGTTCTTCGAGCCCCTGTCGTTTGGTGATCGATATCGCCGCCGTTGAATTCATTGACTCCGCGGCTCTCCACCTCTTCGTCACGATGAGTAATCCACTAGCGGCCGGCGGTGGCTCGCTCGAGATAGTGCATGTGCCGGAGCTACTGCGACGTACTTTCAGCATTACGAACTTGGACGCCCTACTGCTCGGCGACTCAACAGACAATGGAAAGTGTACAAGCTTCAATGGCCGTGCAGACCCAGCGAGGCACTGTCGCGCCGCCTGAGAGCCGCCTTCGGCGGCTCTCCGTCGTTGTGCCCGTGTGGCCGGAGCAGCGGAGCACGACATAGCCACCCGAGCATTGGGGAAGCCGAGCGGCCGAAATCGCCAGCTTTCCAAGCGGATCGACAGTGCCGGGGGAGGGAGTCGAACCCTCACGCCCCCTGCGGGGACACCCGATTTTAAGTCGGGCGCGTATTGCCAGTTTCGCCACCCCGGCGGGGCTGAAGCTTAGTTGCCGCCGGGCAGCATCCGGCTGACCGGGAAGCGCTCCGGGCCCTTGCCGCGGAACGAGTCGCGGAACGCCGCGAATGCTTTCTGGTCGAACGACGGGCACGTAGCTACATAGACCGTGCCCCGGCCGGTCCCCGCGCTCACCGTCCACGTCGTCAGCGCGATCTTGCTGCCGAGCTTCTGGTGCTTCGGATACGTCACGCCCGGATACGGGTCCCGGATCGGCGAGATGATGATGCCGTTCTCGTCCTCTTCGTAGAACCTGTCGAGCGCCTGACGGTCTGCGGTGGAGATGTCCGGCCCGTACCAGATGGCGACCCCACCGTGCTCGAGGTTGTGCACCGCCTGCCGCGGGTCGACAGGCAGCCGGTAATTGCCCCAGATCGACGTCGTGGGGTTGTGAATGCCGCTCGCTGCGGGGAACGTCCGGTACGTGACATTCTGATTTGGGTCGGACATGTGCTGCTGCTGCGCGCCCGAAGGCGCCGAGTCGAGCGTGCAACCGGCCGCGGTCATCGCCGTGCGGACCTTGGTCACGTCAGCCTGGCTCACGTCGCCCCCGGCGCCGCCGCTGGTTCCGGATAGCACCAGGATGAGAAGGATCGTGATGGCGACGATGCCGACCAGGCCGGCGGTGATGAGGACGTTCGTGCCCGGCATCGCGAAGCCGCCGCCCTTCGTCGGTTGCTTCTGGCGGACCTTGGGCGCCTGGACCTTGCGGGGCGGGTCTGGAGTGCGGGGCTTATCGGCCATGCGGACGGCCGAAGGCTAGCTGGCTAGGAGCGCACGAGCGCCGAGGAACTCGCGCACCGCCTCGCGGTCGACGGCGACGCGGCACGGCGGCAGCGAATCGAGAAACGCACGACCGTAGGGACGCGTGCGCACCCTCGGATCGAGCAGGCAGATGACGCCGCGGTCGCTCCGGCTCCGGATCAGCCGCCCGAACCCCTGCCGCAGCTGAAGCACGGCCGACGGCAGGGCATAGGACGCGAACCAGTCCCCTCCCTCGGCCGTGATCCGCTCACAGCGCGCCTCGACGAGCGGATCGTCGGGAGGCTGGAACGGCAGCTTGTCGATCACGAGCAGCGACAGCGCTTCTCCGGGGATGTCCACGCCCTGCCAGAACGTGCCGGTGGCGACGAGCACCGAGTTGATGTCATCCCGGAACTGCTCGAGCAGCCGCTCTCGTGGCGCTTCGCCCTGGACGAGGAGCTCATGTCCGATCCGCCCGCGCAGCCGGTCGGCCACGGCTTCCAGCGTTCGGTACGAGCTGGTGAGCACGAGGGCGCGGCCGGCAGACAGCTCGCACAGCTCGG
The DNA here is from genome assembly GCA_963711315.1 of uncultured Actinomycetes bacterium. Lineage (GTDB taxonomy): Bacteria > Actinomycetota > Thermoleophilia > Gaiellales > Gaiellaceae > PALSA-612. The sequence goes on along the minus strand of CAVQDQ010000002.1, from coordinate 182,641 downwards.
CCACCTCCTCTGCGATGCGCTCCACTGCGCGGGGAGTCCGAGGATCCGGCATACCGCGAGGCAGGTGGAGCAGCGCCTGCCTCCCGAAGTCGAACGGCGAGCCGACTGCCAGCTGGCGCGCGCCGCGCAAGCCGAGCCGGTCGCGCACGAAGCCGAAGTCGCCTTCGGTCGTGAGCGTCGCCGAGACGAGAATCGCCGTCGGGCCACCTTCCCACAGCGCCTCGCGCAGGCGCCGGGACACGTCCACGGGCGCCCAGCCCAGGCCGTTCGGCTCCGCCCAGACCACGCGGTCGAGCTCGTCGGCGTCGAGACACGCCTGCGCATGCCACGCGGCACTCCTGGCGCGGAGCGCCAGGAGGTCCAGCTCGTCGTTTGCGCCGAGCAGCGCACCGGCGAGCTCCGAGAGCCGTTCCACGAGAGCCCGGCCCTTGACGAGTGGCGGCTCGCGCAGCCGGCGTCGTCCCGCTGTCGGCGCCACCGAGCGGATGAGCGCTCCTCCGGCACGTCGCACGCGGTCGAGCGCTTTCACCGGCACGGGTACGCCGGCTTCGAGACAGGCGCGGGCAACATCCTTCTCCAGCCTGCCCAGGCCGTACGTCGAGACCCCGCCGCCCAGCCATGTCGCCGCCGTGTCCTCTAGCCGATGCGCCTCGTCGAAGACGACCGCCTCGTGTTCAGGCAGGATCGAGGCGTCCGTCTCCTCGCGCAGACCGAGATCGGCGAAGTAGAGCGCGTGGTTGACGATGATGAGGTCTGCCGCCCGCGCATTGCGCCGTGCCTGCTCCGAGAAGCAGTTGGCCGTGAACGGGCACTTCCGGCCAAGGCAGCCGTCCGCACCCACCGCCAGCTCGCTCCAGAGCGTGTCGGCGGGCTCGAATGCGAGCTCGGCCCGGTCGCCGGTCTCGGTCTCGTCGAACCAGGGGAGTAGACGCTCGAAGTCGGCCGCGTCCTCCTCCCGTTGCAGCAGCTGGCTGCCGAGCAGGCCGAACCCGTGTAACGCCTTCCGGCAAAGATAGTTCCGCCGCCCCTTGAGCACGGCCACCTTCACGTCGCGGCCGAGGGCAGCCGCGGCAATCGGGACGTCCTTCGTGAGCAGCTGCTCCTGCAGAGCCTTCGTGGCCGTAGCGACGACGACCTTGCGGCCCGAGACCAGCGCGGGAATCAGGTACGCGAGGCTCTTCCCGGTGCCCGTGCCCGCCTCGGCCAGCAGGTGCTCACCCGCCTCGAGGGCATCGGCGACCGCCCGGGCGAGCTCGGCCTGTTCTGCTCGCGGCTCGTAGCCCGGCAGCGTGTCGGCGAGCTTACCGCCCGGACCGAACACATCGGAGGCGAAGACATCGTCCATGCGCGCCAGCGTATGGCTCGCAGCGGCGGTCGCAGGCAAAACTTCGCTCGTTGCACACTTTTTTGGCTGGGCGGCCCCTTGACGACGCCGACGCGAGGGTCGTAGAGTTCTGCCATCAGATCCGGCGGGCTTTCGGGCCAGTCGGATCTGATGCTTTTTTGGGGGTGACGTCCGACGCCAAGGCTACGGTGGTCGGCCCTCGTGATCGTCACCGTTCTCATCACGATCGTCGCCGCGGCTCTGCTCGCGGCTCTCATCGTCGCGCTCGCGCGCACGGGCCGCTCGCTCGTCGACGAGCGCCTGGGCGGCATCGAGCATCGCCTCGACCACCGGCTCGGCGAGCTCGACGAGCGCGTCGACAGGCGGCTGGAAGGCATCGATGGACGGCTGCTCTCCACACAGCAGTCGAGCGGCGAAACGACGACGAAGATCGTCGAGCGGCTCACCAAGCTCGACGGCGCCACCGAGCAGATGCTCCAGCAGGCGGGTCAGATCTCGCGGCTCGAGAACGTCCTGCGCCCGCCGAAGGCGAGGGGCGGCTTCGGCGAGCTGCTGCTCGAGAACCTCCTGCGCGACCGGCTACCGCCATCCGCGTACGAGATGCAGTACGGGTTCAAGAGCGGCGAGCGCGTCGATGCAGTGATCCGCGTCGAGAGGCTGATCCCCATCGACGCGAAGTTCCCGCTCGACAACTTCCAGCGGATGGTCGAGGCAGAGGACGACGCGTCGCGAACGCTCTACGAGAAGGCGTTCGCTCGTGACATGAAGGGCCACGTCGACGCCGTCGCGGAGAAGTACATCAAGCCGGCTGAGGGCACCTACGACTTCGCGTTCATATACCTGCCCGCCGAGGCGATCTATTACGAGCTCGTGAGCGGCAAGACCGGTGCGCTGCTCGACCATGCGCACGGCCGTCGCGTCTTCCCCACATCGGCCACGACGTTCACCGCGTACCTGCAAGTGATCGCCTTCGGCCTCAAAGGGATGGAGTTCGAGCAGAACGCCCACGAGGTGATGGCGTACGTCGCAGACCTGCGCAACGACTTCCTGAAGATGCGCGTGGACTTCGAGCTCGTGGGCAAGCATCTCTCGAACGCGCAGACGAAATACGTCGACTCCGAGAGGCGGTTCGACAAGTTCGACACGAAGCTCGAGCGCGCCGCAGAGCACGACACCATCGACGCCCCCGCCGCCTCGCCGCAGCTGGAAGCTGTCGACGCCGCCTGACGTTTACTCCCGTAGCGGGGCGCGCCGCCCCGCCCTTTACAGTGGAGTAGAGATGACTGCAGAAGACGTTCGCGAGCTGATCATCATCGGAGGCGGCCCCGCCGGCTACACGGCCGCGCTCTATGCAGCGCGCGCAAACCTGAATCCGCTCGTGATCGAAGGCGTCCAGTGGGGCGGCCAGCTGATGATCACGAGCGACGTGGAGAACTATCCGGGGTATCCCGAAGGGGTGCTAGGCCCGACGATGATGCAAGAGTTCCGTCGGCAGGCCGAGCGCTTCGGCGCGGAGTTCTTGACGGACGATGTGACGCGCGTCGACCTCTCCGAGCAGCCGTTTCGTGTCTTCGCCGGCGACGACGAGTACCGCTCCGAGACGGTCATCGCCGCTACGGGCGCCAACGCGCGCCAGCTCGGCATCGAGACCGAGCTCGCCCTGCAGGGGCGCGGAGTCTCGTACTGCGCCGTATGCGACGCCGCGTTCTTCCGCGACCGGAACGTCATCGTCGTCGGCGGCGGCGACTCGGCCATGGAGGAGGCAACATTCCTGACGAAGTTCGCGACGAAGGTGACCGTCGTGCACCGCCGCGACGAGTTCCGTGCATCGCCGATCATGCTCGACCGCGCGCACGAGAACGAGAGGATCGAGATCCTCACGCCCTACGTCGTGGACACCGTGCTGGGCGAGGAGGTCGGCAAGGTGACGGGCGTCGCACTGCGTCACGTTGACACGGGCGAGATTCTCGAGCTACCCGCCGACGGCGTGTTCGTCGCCATCGGTCACGACCCCTCGACGGCGCTGTTCCTCGACTGGCTCGACCACGACGAGGCCGGGTACCTCGTCGCCAAGCCGGGCTCGACCGAGACGAACATCCCCGGCGTCTTCGCCGCCGGCGACGTGCAAGACCACGTCTACCGGCAAGCGGTTACCGCAGCGGGCTCAGGTTGTATGGCTGCACTCGACGCAGAGCGCTTCCTGACCGAACAGGCCCATGCGCGCTCAGCCGTCGCCGAGCGCGCGAGTACCTAGCTGTCGGCACGCCTGGGCAGATAGGCCGCCGCTAATCTGACCGGCCGTGCCCTACTTCATCTGCCCAAACTGCAAGGAGCGGTCGATCGACCACGACAGGCGAACGAGCCTGACCGACGCGACGGCGGTCGGGTGCAGCCGCTGCGGGTTCGGATTCCTGTTCGAGCTGATGGACGATTACTACCCCGCCCCGACGACCGGCTTCGTCGTCTGCGACCGCTCCGGGCGCATCCTCGCGGTGGGCCGCGGGGTCTTCGAATTGACCGGCTACACCGAGCGCGACCTCATGGGTCATGACGTCCAGGAGGCGCTTGCACTGGACGGCGAGCCCGGCTCCGGCGCGAGCCCGATCGCAACGGCGCTCGAGTGGGGTGTGAGACAGCTCGATCAGAAACTGGCGCTGCGCACGGCTTCGGGCAGCCAGAAGCAGGTCACCGTCGACCTCTTCCCCGCCTACGACGAAGACGGCGGCTTGCTCGTGGCGCTCACTCCCAGTTGAACGCGGGCCGACGGGCAGAGATCCGTCAGCACGCACTCCTCGCAACGGGGAATCCGCGCCACACAGACTCGACGGCCGTGCCAGATCAGGAGGTGCGGGAAGATCCCCCAGTCGCTTCGCGGCACGAGTCGCATCAGATCGCGCTCGATCTTCACGGGATCGTGCTGCCGCGTGAAGCCGAGCCGCTGGGAGAGACGCCGGACGTGCGTGTCGACGACCACGCCCTGTGGATTGCCGAGCTCCGCCGCGACGACGTTGGCTGTCTTCCGCGCGACACCCGGCAACCGGACCAGCTCCTCCACGGTCCGAGGCACCTGTCCGTCGAACTCCTCGATCAACATCCGCATCGTGCCCCTGATCGCCCGCGCCTTCTGGCGAAAGAAGCCCGTCGGGTAGATGTCGCGCTGGAGCTCCTCTTCGGGGACTGCGAGGTAGTCCTGCGGCGTCCGGTACTTCTCGAAGAGCGTCGGTGTAACGCGGTTGACGTTGACGTCGGTCGTCTGGGCGGACAGCATCACGGCCACGAGCAGCTCCAGGTCGGTGCCCGATCGCAGCGCGATCGCAGCGTCCGGATGCGCTTCCCGCAGTCGCGCAATGACCGTGCCGACGCGTTCCCGCTTGGGCCCCACGCGTCGCCGAGCTTCCGAGACGAAGCTACGCGCCAACTGCCGTTCGCAAGCGAGTGCCCGCGCAGACGACGTCGAGCGCGGGGCAGTCCGAGCACGCCCACTCGCTCGGAGTCGGTACAAACGTCCCCGAGCGGATGCGTGCGATCGCCGCGGACAGCTCCTCCTCCAGCCGCGGTGCGTCGGCGGTCGTGAACACCGTGACCACGGGTGCATCTGGCTGCTCGAGGAACTGGTAGACGACCTCGACCTCGCTCGCGCCCGCCCGAAGGCACGCAAGGGCATAGACCAGCCGCTGTAGCCGGTAGTCCTCCTCCACCACTTGCTCCGCCGCCTCGCCCTCGAGCGCATTCGTCTTGAAGTCGACGACGAGCGCACGTTCGCCGAGGTGGAGCACATCGATGAAGCCGTGCAGCACCACGCCGTCGTGCTCGAACGAGAAGGACTGCTCCCTCCGCGCTCCCTCGAGCGTGGACAGCCGCGCGGCGAGCTTCGATTCGCGGTACGCAGTTAGGAAGCCTTCGATCCGCGCGAGGTCTTCCTCGGTCGCGGCCGGCTGCAGCGCAGCCAGGTCCTCGGGGACGGAGGGCGCCGCCAGGTCGATGCTCTCGAGCAGCTCGTGCACCGCCGAGCCAACGCCGATCGCGCCGAGCACGGGCTCGGCACGGCGCTCGCGCATGCCGGCCACATAGCGGGCGTAGAACTTCGCCGAGCACTGCTCGAACGTCGCCAGTGCACTGTAAGAAAGACGGCGCGGCTCGAAGATCGCCGGCGTCTCGAGCGGCTCCAGGGGCGGCAGCTCCACGGCCGGCGCGGTTGGCGACTCCTCCAGGACGGTGAAGAGCGAGAGCTGTTCCTCCACCGGAGCCGCCGGCTCGACAGGAGCCGTCTCTGGCTCCGGTCGATAGCGGTCGACTCGGAGCATGAGGCGTGCCCGGCCGTGCTCGACGACAACAGGCTCGTCACTCACGTCGTCGATCGCCACCGAGCCGAGCCGGTCGAGGACCCACCCCATTGGCGTTCGCGCCTCCTGCGCCCGTGCCGGATCGATGGAGCCCGAGATGAGCAGCCGGTCGACCGCCCGGGTCATCGCAACGTAGTAGAGCCGGAGACGCTCGGCCTCCTCTGCCTCCTGCTCGACCTGCCGCACGGCCTCGTAGTCGAACGCGCCGTGGCGTTTGCCCGTCGCCGGGTTGAGCACCTTGAATCCGAAGAGGCCGTCCGGCCGGCAGATGATCTCCTCGCCGCCACGCATCGGCCGGTCTCGCCCCGCGTCCGCCACTACCACCACGCGGAACTCGAGCCCCTTTGCGGCGTGGATGGTCAGCAGGCGAACGGCATCGCCCGCTTCCTCCTCGGCGAACGCCTCGGACTCATGAGCACCCGACGACTGCCGATCGTTGACGAAGCGGACGAAGCCCTCCACGTCACGTCCGCGAAGGTCCTCGAACGAGCGCGCGAGCCGCCCCATTTTCCGGAGGTTGGCGTAACGACGCCGCCCGTCGGGCCGCGCCAGGACGGCGAGGTCGTAGTCGTGCTCCGACACGATCTGGTCGGTCAGCCACTCGAGCCCGGCCGTCGCGGACAGCGCGACGAGTCGGTCGTAGCGCTGCCGGAAGGCCTTGAAGAGCTGCTCGTCGCGCGCCGGCAAGCCCTCGGGCAGTTCACGCTCGACGCCCGTGAACAGTGGTCGGCGGCCGGCCGCGCGCCGCAGCAGCACCAGCGCGTCGTTGGAGACGCCGACGAGCGGGGACGCAAGCACGGCAGCCAGCGCCTCGTCGTCGTAGCGGTTGTGCAGCAGACGGAGATACGCGAGCACGTCGAGCACCTGCTGCTGGGCGAAGTAGCCGCGCCCGGCGGCACGGTACGTCGGCAGCCCGGCCGTGCGCAGTTCCTCTTCGAATACGTCCGCGTCGGTGCCCGCGGCGAAGAGGAACACGACCTCACCGGGGGTCGCCTCGCCCGAGTCGCAGAGCTCGCGAACTCGCCGCGCGAGCGCGCGAGCCTCGCCGCGACGCCAGCCGACGCCCGTGTCCTTGTAGCTCTGCTTGTCGGTGACGAGCAACTCGACCGCAGGCCCCTTGGCCGGATCGGGGAACCTCCCGGCGGCAACGAGCGGGGCGTAGTCGTCACCGAAGTCCGCCGCGAACAGCTCGTTGACGACGTCGAGCAGTTCGGGTCGTGAACGGTAGTTCGCCCGCAGGGGAAGGACGCCCTCGGAGCCGGCGCGCCGCTCCTTGAAGACCTCGACGTCAGCGTGCCGGAAGCGGTAGATCGACTGGAACTCGTCACCTACGAAGAAGAGCTCCTCCGGATCGAACTGGTCCACGATCTCGCACTGGAGCCGGTTCGTGTCCTGGAACTCGTCGACCATGATCGAGCGGAAGCGAAGGCGCTCGCGGCCGCGCACGCCCTCATCGCGCGAGAGGAGATCGCGGGCGCGCAACTGGAGGTCCTCGAAGTCGAGCGCGCTCTCGGCGTCCTTCGCGCCTTGGTACGCACTCCCGAAGAGCTCGAGCAGCTCCTGCAGCAGGTCGCGGTCGCGAACGGCTGCCACGTTCAGCGCCGTCTGCTCGAGCGCGAGCCGCGCGTCCTCGTAAGCGGCGAACCGCTCTTTGCCGCGTCCCTTCACCGCGAAGACGGAGAGATCGAGCAGCAGGTCCACCGGCGGCGTTCCATCGATCAGGTCGAGCGCGCGAGCCACCTGCGCTCGTCCGTCGTCCGCTTTGTCGTCACCCTCGGTCTCGGCGAGCGTGGCCGCGGCGGCAGCCCGCAGCTGGGCGATGCCGATCCCGAGATCGGGCTCCTGCTCCAGCCCGAGCTCGAGGGGTCTGCCCGCGGCCCGCAGCGTCTCCGCGACGCCTCCGAGCATCCTGCGCAGCCCGTCTGCGCCGTACGTCGCCAGCAGCCGCACGCGGTCGGGGTGCTCTCCACGGCAGAACTCCGCCAAAGCGGCCGCGAAAGACTCGGTCCGCAGCACGCTCGCCTGGCTCTCGTCGAGCACGCGGAACCTGGGGTCGACACCGGCCGCTGTGGGATAGGAGCGCAGCAGGCGGTGACAGAAGCCGTGAATCGTCGAGATCCAGGCGCCGTCGAGCTCGCGGGCAAGCTCGGTGCGGCCCGTCTCCACAAGCCTCGCCCGGATGCGCGAGCGAAGCTCGCCCGAAGCCCGCTCGGTGAAAGTGACCACGAGGATCGAGTTGACGTCGACGCCACGCTCGACCGCGCGCAGGAAGCGCTCGACGATGACTGTCGTCTTGCCGGTGCCGGCGCCGGCGGAAACGAACACCGTGCCTGCGGCGTCGATGGCGGCGGCCTGCTCCGGGTTGGGTGCCTGGGGGTCGAGCACGGTGCTCATGGGCGCCTCACGCGGCAGATCGGCCCACGCTCGCACCACGAAGGACACGCTCCGCCCTTGGGGTCGTGCAGCACGTCTCCCAGCCGGATGCGACCCACGAACCCCTGTGTGCGGCCGACGGCCTGGTCGACGAGTGCCCAGAACGCTTCGTCGTCGAGGTAATCGCGCGAAGAGAAGCCCGGCAGCAGCTGTTCGCGCTCGCTCGCACGTAGCACGCCCCGCGCGCTGCGCTCACCGGCCAGCGCACGGTAGAGCCCGCCGACGGGCTCAACGCCGAGCAGGTCTCGCAGCACGAGCATGTAGAGCGGGATCTGTAGCCGGAGCTCGGAATCGATCTTCGCCGCCGAGTGGGCACCCTTGCCGCTCTTGTAGTCCTGGACGATCCCCCGCGCCGAGTGAGGATCGAGATCGACGCGGTCGATCTTGCCGCTCACCGCGAAGCCGCCGAGATCGAGCCCTGCCTTGAGCTCCGGTGCCGACCGCTCGCTGCCGAACGACACTTCGAACCGGCGTGGAACAAGCGGCACCACCGAGTGCGCCTCTGCGCGCACGAACTCGCCGAGGTCGCGGAGCAGGCTCTGCTCCAGCTCGAGCCGCTCTACGTCGGTCAGCTCCAGCCGGCTCGTCTGGCCGGCTACCGCCTCGCGGACGCATTCACCGAGGAACTCGAGCGTGTCGTCGAGCCGCTCCGCCTCCACGTGGTCGAAGCCGATCCGCTTGGGCAGCCCCGAGAAGAGCCGGAACAGGGCCTGGTGGGCGACCTGGCCGCGCAGCCGAGCGTCGACCCGCGCGTCGATCGGCCGCGGGTCTATGACGCGCTCGACGAACCACATCGACGAGCAGTCCGCGAAGAGCTCCAGCTCGGTGACGCCGAACGTTCCACGTGCTTCGAGCTGGCGAACGACGGCCGGCTGGGTGAGTCGCGTCGGTCTCGAGAACGCCGAGAGTGCCCGGTCGAGGCGGCGATCCCAGTCGTTCGCCCGGGCAAGGGCGGTCGTGGCCTCCGCATCCGTCGTCGCCAATGCGGCAGTGGCACGCAAGCGCTCCCGTTCCGTCGGCGCCCTCTCGACCGGCCACGTCGCCTCGGAGAGCGGGCGTCGCCTCGTCCACCGCAAGACGTCCTCCGGCTCGAAGAGCGAGCGGACGGCGTCCCAGAACGGACTCGGCTCGCGCGGCGACCCGTCGTCGGTGACTGCCTCCCGTACGAGATAAAGCCGGCGAGTGGGCCGCGTGCACGCCGTGTAGAACAGGTAGCGATCGGCGGCCACGGGATCCGGCCGCACGACGCGCGCGCGTCGGGAGCGCTCTTCGACCTCGCGCCGGGCGTCGTCGTCGAGCAGCGTTGCCGCAGCCGACCGACGCGGCAGAGCACCCTCGTCGAGGCCGAGCACGAAGACGATCTCGTAGTGCCGGGTGCGTGCCCGGAGCATGTCGAGCACGGCCACCCGTCCCGGCAGCTGCGCCTGGCCGCCGCTCACGTAGGCGCGCTCGAGCGCGTAGACGACGTCCTCGGCGTCGACCCGGCCGTCGAGCTCACGCCAGGCCTCGAGCTCCTCGACTGTGCGTGCCGTCGACTCGTACGTCCTCAAGTCCAGTCGAGCAGACTCAGACACGGGAGGGCCGCCCAGCCCATGGGCGGCCGCCAGCATCGAGGCGGCGAGCTTGCTCGCTGCCTCGTGGTTCGACCCACCGGCGCGAAGCGCGTCGAGGAACGGCAACGGCTGGCCGCGCAGCTTCAGCGTCTCCTGCTCCACGCGCTCGGGCGTACGAATGGCTCGCCCGCGCAGCCGCCCCTCGAGGAAGTCGACATGGTCACGGCGCAGACCGGAGTACGGCGACCGCATGAATGCGTAGAGGTCATGCCGGCCGCCGCCGAGCCAGGCGAAGCGAAGAAGCGAGAGCAGCGCGCTGCCGAACGATGTCTGGCCCAGCCGAAGCCGTCCCTCTATGGCATACGGGATGCCGAGCCCGCCGAACGTCGTCTCCAGTGGTGCGCGCCAGCGCTCGAGCGACGGCGCGACGATCGCGATAGCTGCAGGATCAGTCCCGCCGCGGACGAGCTCGAGGATCTCGTCACCGACGAGCTCGAGCGCTCCCCGCGATCCCGCCCCTTCGAGGAAACGCACCGCCCCCTCGAGAGGCGGCGGCTCGGAGGGAGCCTCCACGAACAGCCAGCGCTCGACGTGCGCGATGGCCGGTCGCGCAAAGCTGTGAGAGGCGGCCGGAAGCTCTTCGATATTTCCGGCCGCCTGCCGAGAGAGCGTCGCGGCTGTTCGCTCCAGGACCGAGAACGCCAGCCGCCCCGGCTCGTACGGCAACGAGACGGTGACGTCAGCGCGTCCCGACAGCGCTTCGACGAGCGCCCATTGCGTGGCGGTCAGATCCTCGAACCCGTAGGCATAAACCGGCCTCCCGTCCCACGCCTCAAACTCGTTCGCCACCCGCTCGGCGGCGTAACGCCGCTCGCGATCGTGGTCCCAGCGCCCCAGCCGGTCGAGCTCGGCCCGGTAGATACGCAGCAGCTCGGCCAGATCTGCATCGAGATCCTCCGGTTCCACCAGCCCGGACTCGAGCTCCGCGATCGTTGCTCCCAGGGTCTCGGCGAAGCCGGCGAACCGGGAAGCGTCCCGCGCGAGCCGTCTCAGCAGCAGCGCTCGCTGCGCGTCTGTGAGCACCGGCCGGTGGTCGCCGTTGCCGTGGGCGAGGCTCGCGAAGAGGTCGTCGAACGTCGCAACCCAGCCGCCGACGACGGTCTTGCCGCCGGCGAGGAGATCCCGCCCAACGCGCTGCGCTTCAGGGCGGTTGGGGACGAGCAGCACGGGATCCCGCGCGATGTCCGCCGCATAGCGGTCGAGGAGAAGAGCGACCTTGCCGGCGTTCGCGGGCCCCGCGAGCAGTGTCAGCGGCACACCACCCAGTCTAGAGCGGGCGCATGCCGTCTTATTTAGGCGCGCCTCTTAAGCCGCAGCCTTGGGTCGGCGGCCGCGGCGGGCGACGGTGCGGCCCGGCTGCTTGCCGGCGCAGCTGTCGCAAAGATCAGCCTGCCTGGAGCCTCGTCTCGCGTCCGTGTACGTGATTCGCATTGTGGCGCCTTTCTGCTCCTCCACTTCGGCGCCGCACATGTCGCAAACGAGAATCGTCTTTCGGGCCACGGAAATCTCCTTGGTTAGTGGACTGGGTTCGGAAACAGTAATCGATAAGCGGCAAGAAAAGCGGAGGGCGGTATTTCGCCAACGATCGAACACGTACAATCCGCCGCCGTGGAAACGCGGACGGTCATCGTGCTGGAAGGGGACGAGACCGGGCAGGAGCTGCTCGAGGAGGCCTTGCGCGTGCTCGCTCCGGACGTGATCGGCATCGAGTTCGAACTCCCCCGCTTCGACCTTTCGCTCGAGCGCCGCCGCGCGACGCAGAACGCGGTCGTGCACGAGGCGGCTGCGGCCGTTCGCGAAGCGGGCCTCGGCCTGAAGGCCGCGACGGTCACGCCCGAGGGCGCCGGCGATGTCGGCTCGCCGAACAAGATCCTGCGCGAGGAGATCGGCGGACAGGTGATCGTCCGCACAGGCAGGCGTATTCCCGGCGTCGCACCCCTGGGAGGCGTCCACGCTCCGATCTCGGTCGTGCGCATGGCAGTCGGAGACGCCTACGGTGCACAGGAGTGGCGTGAGGGCGAGGGCGACAATGAGGTCGCGCTGCGCACCGAGCGAATCGAGCGACGTGTGTGCCATGCCGTCGCCGAGTTCTCGTTCCGGCTGGCGGAACGCACCGGCGCCAAGGTCTTCGGTGGTCCGAAGTACACCGTCAGCCCGATCTACGAGGGAATGCTGAAGGAAGAGATGGACGAGGCGGCAGAGAGGCACCCTGACGTCCCCTACAACCCACAGCTGATCGACGCGACGTTCGCGTTGCTCCTGTCGGCTAGCGGTGACCCCATGGTGATCCCCGCGCTCAACCGCGACGGCGACATCTTGTCCGACCTCGTCTTGCCGTTGTTCGGCTCGATCGCCGGCTCCGAGTCGCTCGTCGTGGCGTTCGGGGACGACTACGTGCCAGACGTGGTGCTGGCGGAAGCTGCTCACGGCACGGCGCCGAGCCTCTTCGGCAAGAACGTCGCGAATCCGCTGGCGATGATCCTCGCCACGTCGGCGCTGCTCGCGTTCGCAGGCGAAGACGCCGCGGAAGCGGGGCGGGCGATCCGCGAGGCAAGCCTCGAGTCCGTCGCCGACGGCACGCGCACGGCCGACCTCGGCGGCCATGCGTCTACGACCGAATTCACTGACGATGTGATCCGGCGCGTGCTGGCTAAGCTCGAGGTATGGGCAACGCTCTGAAAGCGCTGCTCGCCGCTGTGGTCGCGGCGGCGGCGTTGCCCGTGGCCGTCGGCAACGCGACATCATCGGCGACGACGAGCTACACGTGCAATCAGGTGTGGGGGTCGTTCAACATCCAGCTGATCGGGGATCGCGACTGGGGCTGGAACCTCGAGGCTCTCGGATCCGTAGGCGCACCAAGGAAGAAGTCGATCATCGTCGTCTGGAGCCTGGGCGGCTTTGCAGCCCAGCATGGGCTCAACATCTACGGCTGGGCCACCGGCACGAACGCAAGGCCCTCGTCGCGCTGCACGGTGATCAAGCGGACGCTGAAGGAGCCGTCGCTCGCCGGGCTGGGCCCGATCACGCGCGTGAAGGATGGATGGGCGTTCGGGCGGAAGTTCGGCTGCCTCGAGACTGGCCCGTTGCTCATCTCTACGACCCAACAAGGGTCCCGGACGAAAGTCGTCGTTCGCCTGGCCAAGAGCGGCCGCGCGATGGCGGTCGGCGAGGTCGGCGGAGGCGCGGGCTGGATCCGTGGCTCGAAGACCTGCGAGGCCAAGGAGAAGTAGCGCCCTGCGTTAGGACTTGAAGGTCTTCGAGACGGCGGAGGTCCAGTATGGGACTGCCGTCTTGGCAGGCACGAACGCCCGCAGCGTCAGCCCCCTCGGAACGGTGAAGTTCGCGAAGTACGTCCTGTTGTAGAGGTTCGCCCCGAATCCGGCGAGCTTCCCACACCGTATGCGGATCCACTGTCCGGCGGCGTTGAGTCGCTGCAGCTCGATCCATCGGCCGGTCAGGATCACGGGCTTGGCGCCCGGACCGGACAAAGGAGTACACCTCCGCGCGGACCGTCCGCTTCGGCCGCTTGTACACGTTGGGGACCAGGGGAGGCTTGTACACAACTGACTCCGAGAGCTCGTCGTTCCAGCGCGCGCAGTACTCACCGGCCCCGGGCGGGAACGTTGGCTGGACTTCCCAGCCGCCCCTGCGGTCGTGGTCGCGCCGGCAATCGACGTCGAGTTCGTCGCGCGGCAGGGTTTGTGCATCACGAAGACGTACTCGTCCGCGGCGCCGCTCGAGATCTGCCCGAAGAAGCGCAGCGCGAAGTACCGGCCCGGCGGGTACCAGAAGCGCTGGTACGCGATCGTGACTGCCTTGCTGCGGGTGGGCGCTCGCAGGGCGGGTGCGTCCTCTTTCGGGGACACCACCAGGCGATCGAGCTGTCCCTGCGCTTCGGCGAGCTGCGCTGAAGGCGGCTCACGGGTCCCGAAGTACGCCTGGACCTCGACCGCGTAGCCCTCCACCATGGCGCGCAGCTCGTACTGCCCGAGCGGCCGCTCAGGCCGCACCTCGCCGCCGTAGCGGATGTACGGCTCTGCCTCGCGAAGCGAGAGCGGCAACTGCTGGGATGCTCCGTGCGGATCGCTGAGACGCATGAAGCTCGCAACGAGCACGACACCGTGCGGCGGCAGTGACCGCAACGTCGAGTACGGGAAGCCGTCGACCGTGTCCTGCGGGTGCAGCGGCACGTTGGCGGCCACCGCGACTCCGGGGCGATCCGGCGTCGCGGGCGTGCCCGACTGGAGCACTGTCCAACCCTCTGCCGGCAGGAAGCCGAGCCCCCGTGGCTCACCTGCCGTCCCTCGCCCGGCAAACGCGAACGAGCCGATGACAACGCCGACTGCGACCGCCGCCAGGAGGGTGCCGCCGATCGCGACCGCGCGTGCGCTCCCGCCGCGGGGCCTCGAGACGGCGGCAAGCGCCGCCTCGCGCGCCCGCTTCGTCACCGGCGCATCAGGTCCTGCAGCCCCTCGCCGCCGTCGCGGAGGCGTCGCTCCAGGTCAGGCGACATGCTCTTCCTCCAGCACTGCGCGGAGCTGCACAGGCCTCGACTCAGTCGAGAGGCGGCGACCGTTCCTACGGGAACGCCGAGCTCCCCTGTTTGCCGCGATCCGCTTCAGCCAGGGACCAAAGGGGCGCGCGTCGTCGAAGCGGTCGAGCGCGCCGAACGCGCGCTGCACCGCGTCCTGCGCTGCATCGTCCGCCATGGCCCGGTCGGCAGTGACGGCGTAGGCAGCCCGCCACGCGTGCTCCCAGTAACGGTCGAAGAGCGCGCCGGCTGCCTCTGCCGACCCTTTGCGAGCGAGGCCGATCAGCTCGGTGTCTGGACGTCGCCGCATGCGTTCCTTCTACGCACGAGCGTACGGCGTCGCATCCCTCACGGATCGCGGTACTACGAGTGGAATGGCGCAGAGGATCCTGCCGCGAAGCAGGGCTTTGCGCTCTTCGCCGGCAGGAATGCCCGCAGCTCCAGGCCTCTCGGGACGGTGAACGTCGCGGCGTACGTCTTGGGAGCCGACGGGCCCGGCCGTGGAGTGAGCTCCGCGACCCGGAACGCCTTCCACTGACCGGCGGTCAGCCGCTGAAGGTGGATGGCGTCCCCCTGCATGTTCTGCGGTTTGCCTTCAAGGGCCCATGAGAGGACCGACACGCGGTACTTTCCCGCCGCCAGCCGCTTCACCTGCGGCGCGAGCGGCGGCCGGTAGGCGACCGGCTTGCTCAGCTCGCCGTTCCAGCTGGCGCGGTACGCCGCGCTCGACCCGCCGAAATACGTATCCGTCTCCCACTCTCCGCCGGGCAGCGATTGCGTCCCGGCGACCGCGGTCGGGTACTTCGCGCCACAGCTCTGCTGGAGGAGTCCGACGTACTCGTTCGGCGCCGTGCTCGAGATCTTGCCGAAGAAGCGCATCTTCCAGCAGCCGCACGATTGGTCGAAGTAGCGCTGAAAGGAGATCGTCACCGTTTCCGTCGCGGCCGGCGCGCGCTCGCCCAGCCCCAACGCCAGCGTGCCGGCGATCATCACGACGGCCGCACCGGCGACGAGCTTCACGGCGGAAGGGTAGCGCGGGCGTTCAGGAGGCGGCGGCGCGCGGAATGGCCGCGGGGAGCTCGAACCCACCCTGCCGCCAGGCCTCGGCGAAGACAGCGACCACGTCGGGATCGAACTGCGTGCCCGCGCAGCGCTCGAGCTCCGAGACCGCCCGTATCTGACTCAAAGCGCGCCGGTAGGGCCGGTCGGAGGTCATCGCGTCGTACGCGTCGGCGACGGCGAGCACGCGGGCCTCGATCGGGATCTCCTCTCCCGCTCTGCCTGTCGGATACCCGTGTCCGTCCCAGCGCTCGTGGTGGTGGAGTACGCACGGCACCGCCGCACGCAGCGTCCCCACCAGGCCCAGCATGCGCGCACCTTCCTGAGGATGAGCGCGGACGTGATCGAGCTCAGCCTCGTTGAGCGGCCCGGGCTTGCGGAGGACGCTGTCGGGCACGGCGAGCTTGCCGATGTCGTGTAGCGCCGCCCCGATCCGCAGCACGTCGATCTGCTCCTCGTCCCAACCGAGACGCGCGGCGATTACCTCTGCGATTGCCGTCACGCGAGCCGCATGCCCGGACGAGTACGGGTCACGAGCCTCTATAGCGCGCGCGAGGTCCATGAGCGCCATCGCTCGTGATTCCAGGCACCACGCAAGTTCCCTTCCACGAAGACACTGCTCGCCGCTCGCGTAGAGTTGCGCCGGCATGCAGGTGGGGGTCCCGAGAGAGACGGCGCCTGGCGAGCGCCGCGTCGCGCTCGTCCCCGACATCGTTTCACGCCTGACCGGCGCCGGCTTCACTATCGTCGTAGAGCGCGGCGCGGGCGACGCTGCCGGCTTCCCGGACTCCGTATACGAGGCGGCCGGCGCGAGCATGGTCGACGACGTGCTGGGCGCTGCCGAGGCCGTCGTCATGGTGCAGAAGCCTTCAGCCGAGCAGATCGGGAAGCTCAGGAGCGGTGACGTTCTCATCGCCTTCCTTCAGCCGCTCACGGACGCGGAGGGCGTCGAGCGACTGCGCACTCAAGGCGTAGTCGCGTTCGCCATGGAGTCGATCCCACGCATCACGCGCGCACAGCCCATGGACGCACTCTCGTCGCAGGCGACCGTGTCCGGTTACAAGGCCGTGCTGCTCGCGGCGGAGCGATTGCCGAAGTTCTTTCCGATGTTGACGACCGCGGCGGGCACCGTACCGCCGGCGAAGGTGCTCGTGCTGGGCGCAGGCGTCGCCGGCCTTCAGGCTCTCGCTACCGCGCGGCGGCTCGGCGCCGTCGTCTCAGGCTTCGACGTGCGGCCCGTCGTGAAGGAGCAGGTGGAGTCACTCGGCGCAACATTCCTCGACCTCGGCATCCGCGGCGAGGAGACCGAAGGCGGCTACGCGGCTGAGTTGACCCCGGAGCAGCAGGCGCAGCAGCAGGCTGCGCTCGAGGAGCGGCTGCCGGAGTTCGACGTCGTGATCACCACAGCCGCCGTCCCCGGCCGTCCGGCGCCGAAGCTCATACCCGCGAGCGCCGTGCGTGCGATGCGGCCCGGCTCCGTCATCGTCGATCTGGCGGCGGAGACGGGCGGCAACTGCGAGCTCACCAAGCCCGGCGAGGAAACCGTGGAGAGCGGCGTCACCATCGTCGGCCTCGTCAACCTCCCCAGCACGATGCCCGCCCACGCGAGCCAGCTGTACGCCCGGAACGTCATGGCGCTGCTCCAGCATCTCGCGCCCGAGGGCGAGCTCAAGCTCGACTGGGACGACGAGATCACCGCCGGCGCCTGCGTGACCCGGAAGGAGGCCGCGGCATGACGACGTCGTTCCTCATCGAGCTGACGGTGCTGATCCTGGCGGCATTCCTCGGCTACGAGGTCGTCTCCAAGGTGCCGACGCTCCTGCATACACCCCTCATGTCCGGGTCGAACGCCATCCACGGCATCATCGTCGTCGGCGCGATCATCGTCGCCTCGCTGCCCGACACGACCGGCTGGGTGCGGATCGTGGCGCTCGCGGCGGTCGCGCTGGGCACGGGCAACGTCGTCGGCGGCTTCGTCGTCACCGACCGGATGCTGCAGATGTTCAAGCGCCGTGAGCCGCCCAAGAAGGAGCCCGAGGAATGAGCCGCGGCGACTGGGTGTCGCTGGCGTACATCGTCACGATCGTTTCCTTCATCGTCGCTTTGCGCTTTCTCTCCGATCCGGCAAGGGCAAGGCACGGCAACTGGGTCGGCGCTGTCGGCATGGCGATTGCCATCGTTGCGACGTTCTTCCTGCCCGGCCTCGACTCCGGCCAGTTCGTCTGGGTGATCATCGTCATGGCGGTGACCGCGCCTATCGGCGCGTACGCCGCGCGCGCCGTGAAGATGACGGCGATGCCGCAGATGGTGGCGCTGTTCAACGGCGTCGGCGGCGGTGCGGCAGCGTTGATCGCCCTGGCGGACTTCCACGACTCGATCGCGGCGCCCGGCGACCTCGACCTCAACGTCTCCGTCGCCATCGTGCTCTCGGCGCTCATCGGCTCCGTGTCGTTCGCGGGCAGCATGATCGCCTTCGCAAAGCTCCAGGAGCTGATGACCGGGCGGCCGGTCACCTATCCCGGCCAGAAGTACGGCAACCTTCTGCTGCTGGCGGCGCTGCTCGGCCTCGGCATCGCCATCGTGGCCGGAGTGGAGAAGGAGGCGGTGCTCATCGGGCTGATCCTCGGCGCACTCGCCTTCGGCGTGCTGTTCGTGCTGCCGATCGGCGGCGCCGACATGCCGGTGGTCATCTCCATGCTCAACGCGTTCACCGGCATCGCGGCGTCGGCCACGGGCTTCGTGCTCCATCAGACCGTGCTGATCGTGAGCGGGATGCTCGTCGGCGCCGCTGGCACGTTGCTGACGCTGATGATGGCCAAGGCGATGGGTCGCTCCGTGGCCAATGTCCTGTTCGGTGCCTTCGGGCAACTGCAGGTGACGGAGGAAGCCCTCGCTGCCTCCGGCGGCGCAGTGAAATCGACGACGGCGGAAGACGTGGCCGTCCTGCTTGCGTACTCGCAGCGCGTCGTCATCGTGCCCGGCTACGGCCTGGCCGTCGCCCAGGCGCAGCACGCGGTGCGCGAGCTGGCGGACGAACTCGCCAAGAAAGGCGTTGACGTCCGCTACGCGATCCATCCCGTAGCCGGTCGCATGCCGGGGCACATGAATGTCCTGCTCGCGGAGGCGAACGTCCCGTACGACCAACTGCACGAGATGGACGAGATCAACCCGGCCTTCGAGCAGACGGACGTAGCGCTCGTGATCGGTGCGAACGACGTGACGAACCCGGCCGCGCGCAGCGACACGGCCAGCCCCATCTACGGGATGCCGATTCTCAATGTCGACCATGCGAAGAACGTCGTCGTGCTCAAGCGCTCGATGAACCCGGGCTTCGCCGGGATCGACAATCCGCTGTTCGTCGACCCGAAGACGTCGATGCTGTTCGGCGACGCGAAGTCTTCGGTCGAGGCGCTCGTGGCCGCAGTCAAGGCGCTCTAACTGGGCGTCCCCGTCTTCAGTCGGCGCGACGTCGAGGCGGCCGTCTCGCCCAGGCGAGCTGTCGAGGCCGTCCGCGAGGCATTCATCGCATATGCCCGCGGCGAGTGGACCATGCCGCCCAAGGTCTACGTGCCCGCCTATCCGGCGGGCGACTTCCGCGCAATGCCGGCCCTGGGCGACGGCTACGCCGCCCTCAAGTGGGTGACGTCGTTTCCCGGTAATCCCGCGAAAGGGTTGCCAACGGTCACCGGACTCGTGTTGCTGTCGAGCGCCGAGGACGGGCGGCTCGTAGCGTGCTTCGACGCCGCCGCGGTGACCGCACTGCGCACTGGAGCCGCTGCCGTGCTCGGCGCGGAGACGCTCGGACGATCGGACGCCGCAAGGGCCGCCGTGATCGGGGCGGGCGTCAACGGCCGGGCAGCAGCTCGCACCTTCCTGGCACGCGGTCGCGAGGTTTCTATCTACGACCTCGACGCTCGGCGCGCCGAGCAGGCCGCAGCCGAGCTCGGCGCGGCGGCGGCGGGCTCACTCGAGGAGGCACTCGCTGCTGACCTCGTGGTGACGATGACGACCGGGCATGAGCCGGTGATCGTCGAAGGCATCCTTCAGCCCGGCCAGCACGTGAGCCTGATGGGTGCCGATGGGCCCGGCAAGTCTGAGATCGCCGTCGCCGAGCTCGCGCGGACGCACCTCTTCTGCGACGACTGGGAGCAGGCCAGCCACAACGGCGAGCTCGTGCACGCCGTCGAGGCGGGAGCGCTGGCGCGCGAGGACGTCACCGATCTCGGCGCCGTGCTGGCCGGCACGGCAGAAGGACGACGCTCCGCCGACGAGATCACCGCCTTCGATTCGACCGGCCTCGCCATCCAAGACCTGGCTGTCGCCCTCGCCGCGTTGGAGCGGGCGGAGGAGCTAGACCTGCAGCAGTTCGATCTGTGACGCCCGCCGTAGCGGCCTCACGGCCGGTAAGAGTGACTAGTGCCCGGGCGGAGGACCCGGCGGGCCGAGGATCTCCATGCCGTTGCGCTCGGCGATCGGGAACAGCCGTTCCATGTCCGGCGGAGCCTCGAGCGGCGGCGGTAGAACCCGCTCGGTTGCCGGTTCGCCGACTTCTCTCAGGAAGCCCTCGAACTGGAAAGGCTGGAAGCCGATCAGGGCCTTCGCCCCTTCCGTCTCGGCGATG
Organism: uncultured Actinomycetes bacterium; assembly: GCA_963711315.1. Lineage (GTDB taxonomy): Bacteria > Actinomycetota > Thermoleophilia > Gaiellales > Gaiellaceae > PALSA-612. The sequence continues at coordinate 162,696 of CAVQDQ010000002.1, read as the reverse complement.
AAGGTGTGCGGCACTCCCTTCGGGCCGAAGGCAAAGGAGCCGGCCGGAAGGGACAGGCGCCGGTCGCCGACGTAGACGGTGAACTCCCCTTCGAGCACGTAGAACCACTCGTCCTCCTCGGGGTGGACGTGCCAGGGCGAGCCCTCGCCGGCACGCACAGTGATCTCGAGCAACCCGTACTCACCGTTCGTGTCGGCGCCGCTGATCTTGACGATCTCCAGCATCCCCAGCAGCCAGTGCGCTTCGCCCTCGTCCTTGCCGAGCAAGTAACCCTCCTTCGCACGCGCTGCAGAAACGACAGTCATCTCACTCACTCCCCTCGTCGCATTGGTATCATGTACAACCGTCGATGAACAAACAGTTGCAGAGCGAACTGTCTCATGAGGAGCGATCCTTGTCAAGTCCCTCCCCTGAGCGGCTCCGGGCCTGGCGCCTGTACTTTGAAAGTGCGCTCGCACTCCACGACGTGCTCGATGCCGAGCTCGAGCGCGACGCAGGGCTCCCGCTGCGCTGGTACGACATCCTCGTCCACCTCGAGGAGACACCCGACGGTCTGCGCATGAACGAGCTCGCCGAGCGCATCCTCTACAGCAAGAGCGGCTTCACCCGCGTCGTCGATCGAATGGAAGAGGATGGCCTCGTCCGCCGCGTCCGCCCCGAGCACGACCGCCGATCGATCTTCGTCGTCCTCACCGACCGAGGCCGCGAGACGATGGAGCAGGCGCGCCGCTACCACCGGGACGCGATCGACAAGCACTTCTCCTGCCACCTCGCCGACAGCGACATCAAAGCGCTCACTCGCGCGCTCGAGAAGGTCAGCGCTCACGCTCGCCCACTCCGCCCCGGGCGGATCAGCAGCTAACGCCGACCGTCCGGTTTCGCGCGGCTCCTCTCACGACGGCAGCGGGTCAACCCGCGTTCTGTAGGTTTCGAGCATCCCACGAAAGGAGCACGCATGGCAGGCAACCTCGTGCACTTCGAGTTCCCGGCGGACGACGCCGGACGCGCGACGTCGTTCTGGAACTCGCTCTTCGGCTGGGACTTCGAGGAGTTCCAGGGCAGCGGGTACCACATCACGCAGTCGCCCACGCCCGGCGGAGCCCTTCAGGCCCGGCAGGAGGGTCAGACGGGCATCACGGTGTACTTCGACACCGACGACGTCGAGGCGACCGCGGAGAAGGTGAAGTCGTTCGGCGGCTCCGTGGCCATGGGGAAGAGCCCCGTGCCCGGCATGGGCTACTTCGCGATCTGCGAGGACACCGAGGGCAACACGTTCGGCCTCTGGGAGAGCGACGAGTCCGCACCGGCTCCGAGCTAGTCCCAGAGCAGGCGCCCAGGATCGAAGAGTGCAGCCTCGGGCGCCCGGCGCCCGAGGATCGCACTCACGCCATGAGGCGCCCGGCGCCCTCCGCGACACCGAGGCGTCGTTGCCGAACAGCCTATGTCGCTGCGCTAGGCCGATAGATACCCGCCTGTTCGTCGACGAGGCTCGCGAGCTCGAGCTCGGCGAGCGCACTAGCGACTTCCGCCGCCGGAACGGCCAGCTGCCGCGTCAGCTCGTCTGGCGCGGCGGCGTGGTCCCGAAGCCGCGACAGCACGAGCTCTGCCGGCGGCGAAAGCTCGACGGATGCGGCCCGAGCCGGCGCGATCCCGAACGCCTCCAGCACATCGCCCGAGGACGTCAGCGCTGTCGCGCCGATCCGTAGCAGCGCGTTTGTTCCCGCGGAGAGCGCGGACGTGATCTCACCGGGGACGGCGAACACCTCGCGACCTTCCTCGAGCGCCAGGTCGGCGGTGATGAGTGCGCCGCTCCGCTCTCGTGCCTCGACCACCACGGTGGCGGCGGCCAGGCCGGCGATGATGCGGTTCCGTGCCGGGAATCGCCACGGGGCGGGCTCGACGCCCGGTGCGTACTCGGACACGATCAGCCCACCGTCCGCGACACGCCTGGCCAGCTCGGCGTGTGCGGCCGGGTAGACACGGTCCACGCCGCAGCCGAGCACGGCAATCGTCGGTCCGCCTGCCTCCAGCGCGCCCCGGTGAGCCTCGCCGTCGACACCGCGCGCCAGGCCGCTCACCACGACGAGACCTGCGCTGGCGAGCTCGCGACCGAGCGTCCTGGCCACCGACGCTCCGTACGGAGAGCAGGACCGCGCACCGACGACTGCGACGGTCGGCTGTTCGAGCAACGCGGCGTCTGCGTCACCGCGCACGAACAGCCCGACGGGCGGATCGAAGATCGAGGCCAAGCTGCGAGGAAAGGCCGGTTCGGAGCGGCCCAGCCAGCGGATGCCCTGTGCCTCGATGGTGACGAGGTATGCGCGCTCGTCGAACTCACGTGCGAACGTCGCGAACCGCGCCGATCGCGGCTCCGCCACGAGGTGTGATCCGGTCTCGGCCGCGAACGCGGCAACGGCGAGCTCGCTCACGCGTCGAGCTCTCTCGGAACGCGGTAGGAGAGCGCCTCCGCGACGTGCTCTGGCAGCACGTCCCCGGCGCCTGCAAGCGCGGCGATCGACGACGCGACACGCGCCACCCGTGCGCGACCCCGACCGGAGAGCGGCAGGCGCTCGACAGCACGGGTCAGCAGCTCGTCGGCCGCCGCCGTGCGGCGTGGCGGCGACACCCGAAGCAGATCGCGCGCGGGCGCCACCCGCGCGGCGACGGCCACGGAGCGTTCGGCCGGAGGAGCGGCGAGCTCCTGCGCGCGCGGCCGCGGCACCGTGACGACGAGGTCGAACCGGTCGAGCAGGGCGCGCGAAAGCTTGTCGCGAAAGGCGGCGAGGCGCTGGCCGGAGCATGAGCACTCCACCGCCGGATCGCCCCTGCCTCCACACGGACAGAGGTTCATCGTCGCCAGGAGCTGAAATCGGGCCGGAAACAGCGCCATGCCCTGCGCGCGGGCGATGCTCACGATCCCGTCTTCGAGCGGCTGGCGCAATGCCTCGAGGGCGGGTCGCACGAACTCGGGCATCTCGTCCAGAAGCAGGACGCCGCGATGCGCGAGGCTCGCCTCACCTGGACGAGGGCCTGGTCCGCCCCCGACGATGGCTGCCACAGAGGCACTGTGGTGCGGTGCCCGGAAAGGCGGCGAGACGATCAGCGGGCGACCGGGAAGGAGCAGTCCGGCCACCGAGTGGATGCGCGTGACCTCGAGCGCGTCATCCGGCGCGAGAGCGGGCAGGACGCCGGGCAGCCGACGCGCGAGCATCGTCTTTCCCGTGCCAGGCGGGCCTGCCAGCAGGAGGTTGTGACTTCCGGCGGCCGCGATCTCGAGCGCGCGCCGGCCACGCTCCTGCCCACGGACGTCCTCGAGATCCGGATGGGAGACGGCAGGCGAGACTCCGTTCGACGGCTCGAACGGAGGCGGCTCGCTTTCCCCGCGAAGATAGGCCGCAGCCTCGGCGAGATGCCGGAGCGGCACGGGCTCGATGCCGGCGAGAGCGGCCTCGGCAGCCGAGCGGGCGGCGCAGAGCAGCCGCTCGAGCCCGCCCTTGCGTGCACCCTCCGCAGCTGCGAGCACGCCGCCTACGGGACGGACGCGGCCGTCGAGTGCGAGCTCGCCGACGGCGGCATGCCCCCGCAGGCGCTCTCGCGGGATCTGATGCGACGCCGCCAGCACCGCCAGCGCGATCGGCAGGTCGAAGCCAGATCCTTCCTTTCGCAGTCCCGCCGGCGCGAGGTTCACGGTGATCCGGTGCCTCGGCCATTCGAGACCTGCCGCGGCCACGCTCGAGCGCACGCGATGCTTCGCCTCCTGGCACGCACGGTCGGCGAGGCCGACGATCGTGAACCCGGGCAGACCGCTCTCCACGTTCGCCTCCACCTCCACCCGGCGCGCATCGAGACCGACTAGAGCGTGGGTGACCGTGCGCGCAAGCACACGGTCGACCCTAGCGGCGAGCCTCACGCCCGTTGGTGACAGCTCTGCGCCGATTTACGCGCGTTAGGCTGCACGCGTGTCCGTCGGGCTGATCGTGCTCCTTGCAGTCCTGGTAGTGCTCGGCCTGTGGGTTGTCTACGCCTACAACAGCCTCATCCGAGTCCGCAACGAGGCGGAGACGGGCTGGGCGAACATCGATGTGCAGCTGCGCCGGCGCGCGGACCTGATCCCGAACCTCGTCGAAGCAGTCAAAGGCTACGCAGCGCACGAACGCGAGGTGTTCGAAGAGGTGACGCGGGCGCGGGCCGCCGTGATGAGCGCCTCCGGGCCGCAACAGGCAGCCGAAGCGAACGACCTGCTGGGAGCGGCGCTCGGCCGGCTGTTCGCTGTCGCGGAGGCATACCCGCAGCTCCGCGCCTCCGAGAACTTCATGCAACTCCAGGAGGAGCTGACGGACACCGAGGACAAGATCGCCGCCGCGCGCCGCTACTACAACGCGACCGTGCTGCGCTACAACACGCGCCAGCAGACGTTCCCGACGCTGCTCGTCGCACGCCCGTTCCGCTTCCGGCCACGCGAGTTCTTCGAGGCCGGCGAGGACGCGGACGCTCCGGTCAGCGTCGCGTTCGGCAACTGATGACCCTCCAGCAGCAGATTCGCGCCAACCGCTGGCGCACGATCTGGCTGCTGTTCCTCTTCGCCCTCCTCGTGATCGGGCTCGGTCTGCTGCTCTCCTTCGTCTTCGACCCTACGATCCTCACGTTCGTCGCCATCGGCGGCTTCGCCTATGCGCTCATCTCCTGGTTCGCGGCCGACCGCATGGTCGCAGGCATCACAGGCGCGCAGAAGATCGAGAAGAGGGACAACCCGTACCTCTACCGCCTGCTCGAGAACGTGTCCATCGGCGCCGGGTTGGAGCAGACACCCGAGCTGCGGCTGATCCAGGACGATGCGCCCAATGCGTTCGCGGCCGGCCGCAGCCCCAAGCACGCCTTCGTGGCCGTGACGACCGGGCTCGTGGAGTTGATGGACGAGCGCGAGCTGGAGGCGGTGCTCGCCCACGAGGTCTCGCACATCCGGAACCGCGACGTCCGCCTGATGACCCTCGTCGCGCTACTCGTGGGCGTGATCGCACTGCTCGCCGACATCCTGCTCCGCATGGCGTTCTACGGCGGCGGCAAGCGCGGCTCGAACCCGATCATCACGATCGTCGCGTTCGGCGCACTGCTGCTCGCGCCAATCGCGGGCGTCGTCATCCAGCTCGCGGTGTCGCGGCGCCGCGAGTACCTGGCGGATGCGTCCGCCGCCGAGATCACGAACGACGCCGAGGCCATGGCGCTCGCGTTGCGCGAGCTTCAGCTCGACCAGCGCGAGACGCGTAACGCCTCGCGCGCCACCGCCCACATGTATATCGAGAGCCCGCTGCGACAAGCCAGCGGTCCCCGCGCGAGCCTGAGCGGCCTGTTCTCGACGCACCCGCCCCTCGAGAAGCGCATCGCTGCCCTCGAGGAGGCCGGCGGCTTCAGACTCGCGCCCGCCTAGCGACGCGCGACGAGCACGTCCTCGAAGTACTCGCCCGCCCGTCGCCCGGTACGGCGGTTCACGTGGCGACGCAGTCGGTCCTCCAGGCGCAGCCCGGCGCGTTCGAGCAGCTCGGGGTAAAGATCGCGCCGGTCGTTGACGACGACTAGCACCGGCGCTCCGGGTCGCAGCGCGTCGGCTGCTCTCGCGAGCGACTCGGCGATGCCGGCGACATAGGCGTCGAGCGCGGGGCGGCTCGTGCCCGAGGCGGCGGCGCCGACCTCTCGCTCGCGACGGTCGTCCAGCCCAAGCAGCTCGTACGCGTACCGATGCTGCTCGTGGTAGTCGATGAGACCTGGGTACGGTGGCGACGTCAGGACGGCGTCGAAATCTCCGCCCCACTCCAGTTCGCGGGCGTCCCCGTGTAGCACCGCGGCTTCCCTCCCACGCGATCGCACGCGCGCGAACTCCTTGATGCGTCTGAGGGTGTCGAGGGCGTAGCGGCGCAGGAAATGCTCTGCGCGGTCGACCGGTCGGCACTCCCGCTTGTGCTTGTGGCACCAGTACGGCCCCCGCTGAGGCGCGCGCGGGAAGTCGAGGTCGAAGTGCGTCGTCAGTCTCGCGGAGCGTGCCGCCCGGGCCAGGACGACGCGCAGCACGTCGACGTGCTCGTAGTCGGACGCCATCTCGCGCCAGTACAGGAGCTCGGCCGCAGCCCGCGGCGCGAACCAGTCCGCGACATACGAGGGACAGTCACTGAGACTGGCACTGGCGCTCTGGCACTGGGTCGCACTCTGGCACCTAGACATGTCTGTTCTAGGCGCGCGCAGGCGTCGCGGAGTTCCTTCTCGAGCGTGAACTCGTTGTAGCGCGCGGTCTTGACCCGCATGAGCAGGCAGTTGAACGCGGCGATGTCGCCTCCGACGGCGCTGCGGCCGCTTTCGAGAGACTGCACGAGCGTCGTTCCCGAGCCCGCGAACGGGTCGAGCACGGTCCCACCGGCCCGGACGTACCGCCCCAGCAGCGCCTCCACGAGCTGCGGGATGAACTTCCCGAGATACGGATGGAGGCGATGGACGTGCTTCGTACGCTCGCGCTCGGGCAGCTCCCGCTCGGACCACGAGAGCTCGAGGTCCAGGCCGGCGTAGAGAGCGTCCTGCGTCGGCGCCACCGATATGTCGTTCGGCGGCGCCTGCGCAGTTCCTAGGTCTTAGCCGTAGTGGATACCGGCGGCGCGGTCGTACTCGCGGAGCCGCCTGACACGGTCTTCGATCGGCGGGTGCGTCGAGAACAGCCCCGCCACGCCCTTGCCCGACAACGGGTTGACGATGTAGAGCGTCTCCGTCGCCGGGTTCACCTGCATCGGCACCTGGTGGCGGGCGGACTCGAGGGTCTCCAGCGCATCGGCCAGCGGCCGCCCCTCGCGGAGCATGCGCGCCGCCGTGGCGTCGGCGAGGTACTCCCGCTGCCGCGAGACGCCGAGCTGCAGCAATGCAGCGGCAAGCGGCCCGATGATCATCAGCACGATCGCCCCGAGAGCGCCGAGTGGGCTCTCGTCGTCGTCTCCGCCGAACATCGCCGTGAAGAAGAAGATGTTGCCGATCGCCGAGACGGCGCCCGCGATCATCGCCGCGATCGAGGACACGAGGATGTCGCGGTTCTTGATGTGCCCGAACTCGTGCGCCATGACCGCCCGCACCTGCTCGTAGGGCATGTGCTGGAGCAGCCCCTGCGTCACCGCGACGGCGGCGTGCTGCGGGTTGCGGCCGGTCGCGAAGGCGTTCGGCTGCTCGGACGGGATCATGTAGACGCGCGGCTTCGGCACCTGGTACAGCTCCGCCAGCTCGTTCACGATCTTGTGCAGCTCGGGAGCCTCCTCCTCGGAGACCGGTTTCGCGCCGGAGGCTCGGATCGCGAACTTGTCGGACCAGAAGTACGCGGCGACGTTCATGAAGATGGAGAACGCCACGAAGAGCCAGATAAACGCGCCGCCGAGCAGGAAGCCGATGCCGATGAAGAGCGCGGTGAGGGCAGCGAGCAGTAGCCAGGTCCTGGCCTTGCTCGTCCAGCTTGCCTGAGTGACGTTCATTTGGTGGGGCTCCTTTCGACTGTACGTAACAGGATACGAACAGCCGAAGGTTTCTCCCGCCCTGGAAGGCCGACACACCCGGGCCTCACGGCCGTTCTGACGAGTGCGCCCGTTGGGGGATAGTGCCCCTCGGCACGCCGGAGTGTAGCCGCCGCGCGGGGCGTCAAAGCGCGATCACTACACGCTCGAGCCGTCTGCCACGGACGGCGACGACCTCGAACGACATCTCCAGCGAGTCGAGCTCCCGATGCTGTGCTAGCCACGTCGTGGCAGCCTGTTGCAAACGCGCCATCTTCTCCGGGCCGACCATCTCCAATGGATCACCGTGCCGCTCGCCGGTCTTCGACTTCACCTCGCAGAACACGAGCCGGCGACCGCGCCGCACGATGAGGTCGACCTCGTAACGCCCGGCGTAGACGTTGCGGCCGAGCACGCGGTAGCCCCGCAGGCTGTAGTGGACGACGGCACGCCACTCGGCCCTGCGCCCGACGGCGCGAGTGCTACGCCGCGTCGGATTCCTGGTAGCAGAGCGCCGCAAAGGACCGCCTGTGGATCAGGGACGGCCCGTGCTCGCGGACGCGCGCCGAGTGACCCGGCGTGATGTAGCCGACGTGGGACGAGAAGCCGTACTGCGGAAAGAGCGCGTCGAGGCGGCGCATGACCCGATCGCGGACGACCTTGGCAACGATCGAAGCCGCGGCGATGGCGGCGCTGCGGCCGTCACCGCCGACCAAGGAGAGATGTTCGGGCGCCTTCTTGCCGAGCCGGAAGCCGTCGACGAGACAGACCTCGGCTGGAGGGGACAACGCGTGCAGCACGTGTCGGAGGCTCGCGAGATTCGACGCGTGCAGGCCTGCGCGATCGATCTCGGCGTGCGTCACGACCCGGATCGAGACGCGCTCGGCACACGCGACGACGGCACGAAACAACTCCTCGCGGCGCGCGAGGTCGAGCTCCTTGGAGTCGTTGAGATACGCGAGCGGGCGGACGCGGTGATCGCGGAGCGTCCCGTAATCGAGCAGCACGCCGGCCACGACCAGCGGCCCTGCGAGAGATCCACGCCCCGCCTCGTCCGCGCCCGCCACGTAGCGGACGCCGAGGCGGCGGTCGAAGCTAAGAAGCCTTCTCCCCGTCCTCTTCGGAGGCGGGCTCTTCGTCGGCCGGCTCTGGCTGCTCGTCACCGGGCTCGAGCTCGGCTTCGGCTGTGGGCTCGATGTCGATGTCATCGTCTGGCTCATCGCTCTCGGCGGCCTCGTCGCCTTCCTGAGCTCCTCGGCCTCCTCGTCGGCGGCTGGGGCATCGGTCGAGAATACGGGGCCACCGTACTGCTTGGCACGGACGCGCGCCTTCTTTCCCACTTTCTTCCGCAAGTAATAGAGCTTCGCGCGATTGACGTCACCGATCTGCATGACCTCGATCCGCTCGATCTTCGGCGAGTGGATCGGGAACGTCCGCTCGACACCCACGCCGAACGACTGCTTGCGCACCGTGAACGTCTCCCGAACACCTGCGCCCTGCCGTTTGATGACGGTGCCCTCGAAGACCTGAATGCGTGAGCGCGAGCCCTCGATCACGCGGAAGTGCACCTTCACGGTGTCGCCCGCCTTGAACTGCGGCAGGTCCTTGCGCAGCTGACGCTGCTCGAGTGCCTGGATCACCTTGCTCATAGGAAAAACCGGCCGCGAGGGCCGAGGGGCAATGCTAGCGGAAGCGCAACCGTGTCAGCGGCAGGATCAGCACGAAGCCGAGGAGGACCAGGGCAGCGCGGAAGCCGATCCGCATCGGCGGCCAGTACACGAAGAACACTTCGCCGATGATGTTGTTCCTCGGGACGGCCCCCCACTCGCGCGAGTCGCACGACTGCACTCGGTTGTCGCCCATGAAGAAGTACCGCCCTTCGGGGATCTTGCGTGGGCCGTACGTGTTCGCGTCGCGGCGGTCGCCGCGCACGTAGGGCTCGACCAGCCGCTTGCCGTCGATGTACACGACGCCGTCTCGCTCCTCCCACGTCTCGCCGGGCAACCCGACGAGCCGCTTCACGAACGTGCCGCCCGCGCCGCACTTCGCCTCGGCCGCCTTCGGCGTCTTGAAGACGATGATGTCGCCGCGCGCGGGGTCGCGCAGGTGGTAGATGAAGCGGTTCGCAAGCACGCGATCGGAAAACCGCGACTCGCAACCAGAGCCCGGGCGCGCGCAGTGCAGCGTCGGCTCCATCGACGAGGAGGGGATCCGGTACGGGTTCACGACCCAGGCCTTGATCGCCAGCACGATGGCGATGGCGCCGATGATCGTCACCGCCCAGTCGATGGTGATCCTGATACCGCGGGGTAGCCCGGCAGTGGCGCGGACGACAGGGTTGCGCGAGTGCCGCGCGCGCTCCCGGCGCTCCCGCTCGATGCGCTCTTCCTCACTCTCGGTCGGGCGGAAATCGTGCAGCCACGGGTCATCGTCCGAGTGCCCGTCTCCGGCGGGCTCGCCGAAGAGCGCGTCCTCGTCCTCCCAGCGGATCGGCTCGAAGTCTGAGGGTGGGCGGTGCTCGGTCAAGCCGCGCTCCGCGCCCGGCTCTCCGCCCGGCGCCACTCGTCGATCCGAGCGTGGTCGCCGGAAAGGAGGACCTCGGGCACATGCCAGCCGCGGAACTCCGCGGGTCTCGTGTACTGCGGATACTCGAGGCCGCCGTCGAGCTCGGCCGAGAAGCTCTCGATGCGCCCCGACTCCTCGTCGCCGAGCGCGCCCGGCAGGAGACGCGAGACGGCATCGACGACCACCATCGCCGGCAGCTCACCGCCGGAGAGGATGTACGGGCCGATGGAGATGGCGTCCGAGCACAGGTGCTGCACGATGCGCTCGTCGAACCCTTCGAAGCGTGCCGACATCAGTGTCAGCCGCTCTTCTCTCGCGAGCTCCTCGACGACCGCCTGGTCGAGCTGCCGCCCCTGAGGGGACAGCGCCACGACGCGGTGCTCGGGAACGCCACCGTAGACGGCGTCGAGCGCCGCCGCGACGACGTCCACACGAAGCACCATGCCCGCGCCGCCGCCGTATGGCTCGTCGTCCACCTGGGCGCTCTTGAGCGGCGTGAAGTCCCGGTAGTTGAGAAGCCGCAAGTCCAGTCCGCTCCCGAGCACGGCCGCCACCGGGCGGCGTTCGGTGAGCCACGCGAAGGCGGACGGAACGAGGGTGAAGACGTCGAGTTGCATGGGCGCGTGCTGAGGTTAGCCAGCTTCCGCGAAACCCCGAGCGACAACGATCCGACCGCCTTCGACGTCGACCTCGAGCACGCACGCCTCGTGCAGCGGCAGCGCGAGGCCCGAATCGAGCTCGAGGATGTCGTTGGCCACACCGGGCTCGACCTCACGCACCCGGCCGAGCGGCCTGCCTCCCTCCTCCTCCACAGACAGGCCCACGAGCTGAAATACGTAGTACGCGTCTTCGTCGGGCGCCGGCAGATCGGTCGCAGGCACCTCCAGGGCGGCGCCCCGCGGGACTTCCCGGTCGAGCGCGATTACGGGGCGCCCTCCGGCGCGCTTCGACGCGATCACCCGTGCCTCGACTCCGTCCACCCAGAGCTTCGCGTCCACCTCGAAGCGTCGCGGATCCTGGCTTGCGTTCTCGACGACAAAGGAGCCGTCTCGACCGTGCGGGCGGCCGACCCGGCCGACCTCGATGAGCTCACTCACCGACGGCGAGCGTGCTGAAGAACTCGGTGACCTCGGCCTTGCTCGGCCGGTCTTCCGAGAAGTACCGGATCGGAGTCTCGATGCCTGCGAGGGCCGACGCGTCGTAGTCCGTGCGCCGATGCTCGACTCCCGGGCCCAGCAACGCCCAGTACGCACCGGGCTCGTCCTCGTACGGCATGCCGACACTGCCGGCGTTGATCACGCGGATGCCGGCGATCTCCCGGTCGAACTGCATGTGCGTGTGACCGCACACGACGGTGTCTGCCTCCACGCCGGCGAACAGCGGTGCGACACGTTCCTCCTGCGTGCCCTCGAGGAAGACGTCGACGTCGTTCCGCGGCGACGCGTGACAGAACTGCACGCGCCCGAGGCCGTCCACCTCCAGCTCCAGTCGCTCTGGCAGCCCGTGGAGGAACTGGATCTGCTCGGCGGAGAGCTGCTCACGCGCCCAGGCAAGCACGTCCGGCGGCGCCAATCCATCCTCTCCGGGCGCGAGCTCCCGGTCGGCGTTGCCGCGGATCCACCGCACGCGATCGCCAACGGACCTGAGCCGTTCGAGAGTCTCGGAGGGCAAAGGCCCCATGGCCACGTCGCCGCCGACCACGATTGCTGCGTCGTCCGGGATCTCCGCCAGTACGGCCTCCAGCGCCGGCAGGTTGCCGTGGACGTCGTAGAGGGCCGCAACCCTCACGTGTCTGCGATCTCCAGCATCGTCCGCCGGTCCCGACGCGCGCCGGCAGCGCGGGCCAGGATGCGAAGCGAGTGAACCGTGCGGCCGCGGCGGCCGATGATCATCCCGCGATCGCCCTCCGCCACGTGCAGCCGCAGCACGAGCGCGCCCTCAGGCCCGTCGAGCTCCTCGATGCGCACTGCGTCAGGCTCGGACACGAGCCGCTGTGCGAGGTAGAGGACGAGCTCGGCGGGCACGTCGGCGCTAGGCGAGGTTCTTCGCCTTGAGCAGCCGCGCCACCGCGTCGCTCGGCTGTGCGCCTTTGCTCAGCCAGTCCTTCACCTTTGCCTCGTCGAACTCGATGATCGACGGGTCCGGCTGCGGGTTGTAGCGGCCGACAATCTCGATGAACCGCCCGTCGCGCGGCGAGCGCTGGTCGGCGACGACGACCCTGTAGATCGGGTTCTTCTTCGACCCGACGCGGGTCAGCCTCATGCGTACTGCCATCGTTCTCCTTTCTATCGCTTCACGGCCATGCCGGGAAGCGCGGGCATCTTGCCCTTGGACATCTGCTTCATCATCTTCGCCATCTGCTTGCGGGCGTTCAGCAGCTGATTCACCTGCTGGACGGACGTGCCGCTGCCTCGCGCGATCCGCTGGCGACGCGACCCGTCGATCAGCTGCGGCTGCCGCCGCTCGTCGAGCGTCATCGAGAGAATGATCGCCTCCGCGCGGTCGAGCTCGCGCTCGTCGACGTCGACGCCCTTCAACTGCTTGCCGAGCCCGGGCACCATCGACAGCACGCCCTGCAGCGGCCCCATCTTCCGCATCATCTTCGAGCTCTGGAGAAAGTCTTCGAACGAGAACTCGCCGGCGAGCAGCCGCTGCTCGATCGCCTGCTTGTCCTCTTCCTCCACGGCCTCCTCGGCCTTCTCGATCAGCGTCAGCACGTCGCCCATGCCGAGGATGCGGGAGGCCATGCGGTCCGGGTGAAAGACCTCGAGCTGGTCGAGCTTCTCGCCCACTGAGGCGAGCTTGATCGGCTTGCCGGTGACCGCGCGTGCCGACAGCGCGGCACCCCCGCGCGCATCACCGTCGAGCTTCGTCAGCACGATGCCGTCGAACGCGACCCGCTCCTGGAATGCCTGGGCCACCGACACGGCCTCCTGGCCGGTCATCGCGTCGAGCACGAGCAGGACGTTGTGTGGCGTCGTGGCGTCGCGAATGCGAGCGAGCTCGTCCATCAGCGCGTCGTCGATCTGCAGCCGGCCTGCTGTATCGACGATGACGGCGTCCTTGCCCTGACTGCGTGCCTGCTCGACGCCTGCGCGTGCGGCGGCAACCGGGTCCTCGCGCTCCGCGCTGGCAACCGGGATCTGCAGCTCGCGGCCGAGCTGCTCGAGCTGCGTCACGGCTGCCGGGCGCTGGAGGTCGGCTGCGACAAGCAGCGGCGAGCGGCCGTCCTTGCGCAGCATCAACGCGAGCTTGGCTGCCGCGGTGGTCTTGCCCGAGCCCTGGAGCCCGACGAGGAGGATCACGGTCGGCGGTCGTCCGGCGAAGGCCAGCCTCGAGTCGCCGCCGCCCATCGTGCGCGCCAACTCCTCGTGGACGATCTTCAAGACCTGCTGGCCTGGCGTGAGGCTCTTCGTCACTTCCTGGCCGAGCGCCCGCTCCTTGACATGGGCAGTGAACTCCTTGACGACGTCGAGGCTGACGTCCGCTTCGAGCAGCGCGAGACGGATCTCGCGCATGGCCTTCGAGATCGTTTCCTCGTCGAGCGTTCCGCGTGAGCGGAGGCCGCCGAGAATGGACTGCAGCTTGTCGCCGAGGGCGTCGAACATCGGCCTGGAAGGGTAGCTGCGTGGGCCGGGAGGGCCTGGCGAAGCACTGGCCGTGCACCGTTCCGCCAGGCCCTCCCACGCTATCCTCGGCAGGCAGATGAAGCGCGCTCTCGGAGCTGCCGCGATCGCCGTCGTTCTTGCCTCGACCGTCACAGCCGCGACGCTTCCCGGCAAGCGAATAGCGATCGCGAGAGCGTCTGGACCGTTCGCGGTCGCCGTCGCACACGGTCAGGTCGACACGCCGAAAGCCCTCTACGCGAAGCTGACGGGGAAGGTCGGCGAAGCGTCCGTGCTCGTCGAATGCCTCGTGGGCACGGAATCGACGCCGATCACCTACCACCGCCCCCGCGCTGCGCTCTTCCGATTCCCGGTCAAGCCCGAGGGCGCTGACATCTGCCACGTAACGGCGACGGTGTCCGGCCGCGGCAAGATCGTCGCGGAGCTCAGGGCCATTCGCTAGAGCATCGCGAGCCGCGTGGCCATGGCCATCTCCGCATGCTCCTGGACGTCGTGGTGGCCGGTGACCGCCGCGATGAAGACGTCGCGCTCGAGCGCGCACAGCTTCACATCGGTCTCCGCCGTCACGGTCGCCGTCCGCGGTACGTCCTTGAGCAGCGCGATCTCGCCGAAGTAGTCGCCGGGCCCGAGCTCTGCCACCCAGCGTCCCTGTTTGGAGACGACGACCGTGCCTTCCTCGATGGCGTAGAACCGGTGGCCCTCGTCTCCCTCCTGAATGACGACCTCGCCCGCCGCGGCCTCGACGGGTGTCAGCGCCCGGGCGAGTCGCTCGAGGATCGGCTCGGGGAGCGCCGCGAAGATCGAGATCCGGCGTACCAGCTCCAGGCCCGGCGGCGCCAGGACAGTGAGGTCGATCCGGCGCAGGCCGGCGAGCGCCAGCAGCACGATCCCGGCCACGGCGCCACCGAGCACGGCGAGCGCAACCCGGATTCCGACCGTTTCGATGAGCAACGGCATCAGCAGGGCCCCGCCCGCCATGGCGCCGATCACGGCGCTCTCCATCGCGCCGAACACGCGACCCATGACGGCGTCGGGCACCGTTCGCTGGAGGATCGTGTACGCGTTGATGTCGACGAGGGAGTTGCCGAGGCCGATCAGCAGCATGGCCCCGGCGGCAACTCCGACGGAAGGCCACGCCGCGACGGCGAGCAGGGGCGCCGACCAAAGCAAGACTCCGACTCCGAAGTCGAGAGCGAGGCGGCCGCGCTGCGCCAGCACGAGAGCGACGAACCCGCCGACGAGGCCTCCGATCCCCATGACCGCGTCCAGGTAGCCGACTCCGGAGCGTCCTAGGTCGAGCAGGTCGAGGGCGAGCGTGACCACGAACACGAGGGAGGCACCGGCGACGACGGTCTGTGCGCAGTAGACGCCGATGACGAGTCGCAGGTCGCGGTTGCCGAGAATGGTGCGAATTCCCGCGCTTGCGTTGCCGAGGAACGATCCGTGCTCATGCTCTGCAGCTTCATCGGCGCGCGTCACCGCAGGTGCTCGCAGCCCGACGATGAACGCCGCCGACCAGATGAAGGTGGCCGCGTTCACGACGTAGACCGTCTGGATGTCGGCCACGGCCAGCAGGAACCCGCCCAGTGCCGGGCCAAGGAAAAAGCCGACGCTCGTGATCGTGCTCGAGGCGACGTTGGCCGCAGTCAGCTCGCCCGGATCGCGCGCCAGCCCCGGCAGCAGCGCCGCCTGAGCGGGACGAAAGCATGTGCCCACGAGCGCCGTCGCGATCGCCAGCCCGTACACCGCCAGCGCGGGTCCGTCGACGGCGATCACGCCCGCCGCGACCAACACGAGCGCCGCTCGGAGAACGTCCGAGACGAGCATCACCCACTTGCGCGGGTAGCGGTCGGCCAGTGTCGACGCGAGTGGCAGAACGAGCGCCATGGAGAGGTAGCGCGCGACGCCGAGCAGGCCTACTGCAGTGGGGCCGCCCTGGTCGAAGGCATAGACCGCGACGGCGATCGCATACGCCCAGTCGCCGACAATTGAGCCGACAAGGGCGAGCTGTACGCGGCGCAATCCGGGATTCGAGAAGACGCTCGCGAGTGCTCGCCCCGACTCTCGGAGCTTCGCGACGAAGTCGTGCACCAGCTAGTCCTCGTCGCGCCCGACGAGGGCGCGGGCGAAGTCGCCTGCGTCGAACGGGCGCAAGTCCTCGACGCCCTCGCCGATTCCGATCAGCTTCACGGGCAAGCCTAAGTCGACCGCGACCGGCAGCACGATGCCTCCCTTGGCCGAGCCGTCGAGCTTCGTCAGGCAGACACCTGTCACGTCGACCGCCTCGTGGAACAGCCGTGCCTGTTGCAGACCGTTCTGTCCCGGTCGTCGCGTCGAGGACCAGCAGCGTCTCGTGAGGCGCGCCCTCGAGCCGGCGCTCGATGACTCGCCGCACCTTCTTGAGCTCCTCCATCAGCCCGACCTGCGTGTGGAGCCGGCCGGCAGTGTCGACGATCGCGACGTCCCGGCCCCGGGCCAGCGTCGCTTCGACGGCATCGAAGGCGACGGCGGCCGGATCGCCGCCGCGGGCCGACCCGACGTAGTCCGCACCGGCCCGCTGAGCCCAGATCTCCAGCTGCTCACCGGCGGCCGCGCGAAACGTGTCCGCCGCGGCGACGACGACGTCGCGCTGGTGTTCCCGCAGGCGAAAGGCGAGCTTGCCGATGGTCGTCGTCTTGCCCGTGCCGTTGACGCCGACCACGAGCACGACGCTAGGAGCGTCGTCGACGGACAGCGACCCCGGCTCGCCGAGCAGCCCCTCGATCTCCTCCGCGAGCGCCGTGTCGAGCTCGCCGAGTTCGCGCCGCCCGCGCAGCCGCTCGACGAGCACGTCCGTGGCAGCCACGCCCACGTCGGCGCCGATCAGCGCCTCCTCGAGGTTCTCCCACGACTCGTCGTCGAGGGGATCGAAGCCGGACAGCCGCTGCCAGATGCCGCGGCGGCTTCGGCCAAGCGAGCCGCGTAGCCGGCTGAAGAACCCGGCCGTCTCCTCGTCGGCCTCCTCCGACGGCTCTTCGTCGCCGAGCAGCTCTCCCCACGTTCGCATCGGGCGATTTTGCCTCGGATTTACGGCACGTCTGAGACAACTGTGATTCTGTTCCGATGGTGAGGAGCGCGTTTCGACGGGTCGCGATTGTCTGCGGCTCGGCGATCGTGCTGTCGATGCCCGCTGTTTCCGGTGCAGCAGACTGGCCGCGGTACGGCGGCGGCGACCTGGCGACGAACCATGTTCCCGCAGCTGCGGCGGGCGGCCTCTCGTCCGAGACGGTGCGGGACATCGTCGAGCGTTGGAACGTCAACGTGGGAGGACGCTTCGTCGCCTCGCCGCTCTACGCCGAGGACGTGCCGTTCGGCAACGCGCGTGAGGACGCGATCTTCGTGGCCACAAACGCCGGCACAGTGGCGGCGCTCCGAGCCGTCGACGGCAGCGTGCTCTGGAAGCGGCAGGTGAGCGCCGCGACGCTGATTCCCGCCTGCAACATCACGTACGGCATCTCCTCGACGCCGGTGCTCGACCGGGCCCGAGGCCGTATGTACACGATCGGCTCCGACGGCCTGCTCCACGCGTTGAGCCTGGCCACCGGTGAGGAGATCACCGGCTGGCCGGTGCGCATCGTCCAGCTGACAGGCGCCGAGTACGTCTGGGGCGGCCTGTCACTGCGCGGGAACCGCCTGTACGTGCCCGTCGCGAGCTTCTGCGACAAGCCCGACGCGGACGGCTATAACGCCGACGGTCGGCTCGTCGCGGTCGACGTCGTCGACCCGCGCATCGTCGCCTCACTCGACATCACGGACGGGCCCAACAACATGGGCGGCATCTGGGGCTACGCCGGGCGTCACGATCGATCCGAACACCGGCCATCTGTGGACCGCGACCGGCAACGGCTTCGTCTTCGACCCGGAGTGCGGGGGCTGCCTCGTCGAGACGGCGGGCTACGCCGAGGCTGTGCTCGAGCTGGACGCCGACCTCAACGTCGTCGCCTGGAACCGGCCGGACGACGTCGCCGTCGTCGAGGACAGTGGCTTCGGTGCCGCGCCGCTGCTCTTCCAGCCGCCCGGCTGCCCGCCGCTTGCCGCCGCCAACGCGAAGAACGGCAAGACGTACATCTGGTCGCGCGAGGATCTCGGCGCCGGACCGCTCTGGAGCGCCCGCGTCGGCCCCGGCGAGCTCGGCGCCTCGTTTCTAGCCCAGCCGAGCTATTCACCGGAGCTGAACATGTTCTTCATCTCCGCCGCCCGCGACTACGACGACGAGGGTGCGGTGAGGACGTTCGACGCAGTGGTCGGCTTCAAGGTCGGCCCGCGCTGCGAGCTTCCCGAGCGGCCGACGTGGACCGCGCCGGGCGTGGGCCGCGGCCCCAAGTCCCCGCCGCTCATCGTCGACGACGTCGTGTTCGTCCCCGGCGGCTTCGACAGGAACGCGTTCGCCTTGGACGCGAGGACAGGTGCGGTGCTGTGGTCGGTCGGGCTGCCTGGCGCCTCCCTGGCGCCCATCGCCTATGCGGGCGACGAGGTGCTCATCGGTGACTCTGCGGGCAACCTCCACGCGTTCGGGCTGGCACGCCCGATCGGAGTCGGCAAGCCCGGCCTCTACGCCGTCTGAGCCGCTACGCGACCGCCGCCGCTTCGGCGTCCTCGCGTGGCAGCCGGCGAGACACCACCTGCGACACGCCGTCGCGCCCCATCGTCACGCCGTACAGCACGTCGGCCGCCTCCATCGTCCGCTTCTGGTGCGTGACGACGATGAACTGCGCCCGTTCCGAGAACTGCCGCAGCAGCCCGACGAAGCGGCCGATGTTCGCGTCGTCGAGCGCCGCCTCCACCTCGTCGAGCAAGTAGAACGGACACGGCCGCGCGAGGAAGAGCGCGAAGAGGAACGACAGCGCGCCTAGCGCCTTCTCGCCTCCGGAGAGCAGCGAGAGCCGGCTGATGCGCTTGCCGGCCGGGCGCAGCTCGACCTCGATCCCCGGCTCTTCCTCATCGCCCTCGGGCTCGGTGAGGCGGAGCCGTCCCTCGCCGCCGGGGAACAGCGTCGAGGCCACTTCGGTGAAGTTCGCCTCCACCGCCGCGTACGTCTCCGTGAAGCGGCGGTCGACGGTCTCCGTCAGCTCGCGGCGCAGCTTGTCCAGTTCGGCGAGGCTCAGCTCCAGGTCTGCCGTTTGCGTGCGGAGGTCCGAGAGGTGCTCCTTCTCGCGGTCGTACTCCTCCTTCGCAAACGGGTTGACGCCGCCGAGCGCTTCCCGGCGGCGCTCGAGCCGCTCGCGGGTCGCTTCCAACTCTTCGCGCGTACCCTCGGCTGCCTCCTCGCCGGCCTCACCGAGGCGCCGCCGCGCGTCAGTCGACTCGGCCTCGAGTCGTGCGAGCTCGATCTCGACCTGAGAGACCGCGGACGTGGCCTCGTGCGCCTCCCGTCGCAGCTCGGCCTCGCGCGCGGCGAGAGCCCGTAGCCCCGCTGCCAGCGAGGCAGCGACAGCGCCACCGGACTCGGCGGTCCGGGTGAGAGGCTGCTCGACGCGCTCGGCTTCGCGGACGGAGCGCGCGAGCTCGTCGCGGAGCCGCTCGCACAGGGATGTGAGGCGAGGGTCAGGCGACCGCACGACGGGTGTCGCCGCCGCGGCGCGCTCTGCGAGCGTTCGCGCATCCTCGCGCAGGCGGCGTGCCTGAGCCTCCAGCTCGAGCTGGAACGCCTCGGCGGTCTCCCCGGCGAACCACAGCTCACGCCGCTGCGGATCCCAGCCGAAGCCCTCCGCGGTCACAGCCGGCACCCGGAGACGCGAGCAGCTCGGCCAGCGGTACCGTCGGCAGCGAGCGCGCCAGCTCGGCGGGGTCTTGCCCAACGAGCACTACCAGGCGGCCGAGTCCGGCCGAGCGGGCGTGCTCGAGCAGCTCGAGGCCGCGAGCAGCGTCCTCGACAACGACCGCTGCCGCGCGGTGGCCGAGTGCCGCGGCAACCGAGGCTTCACGGCCCGGCTCGACGTCTACCGCGCTCAGCGCCAACGTCTCGCCCCGCTCCGCCAGCGCACGGGCTGCAGGCGGCAATCCTTCTCGCTCGGCCAGGGCACGCTCGACGGTGACGGCACGCGCTTCTGCCAATCGTGCCTGCTCGGCGAGGTCGTCGCCGTGCCTCTGCACCACGGGCGCACGCAGGCGTTCCAACAGGTCCGCCGCTGCTTCGCGGCGCATTTCGACGCGCTCGCGCGCGCTGCGGAGGCGATAGAGCGCTCCGGCCGCACCTTCCTGCCCACCCGCCACGGCGGCCAGCTCTCCCTCGGCGCGCTCGCGCTCCGCGAGCAAGGTATCGAGCCGTGACTGCACGTCTGCCTGTGCGGCCTGGAGCTCCGCCTTCCGTACGCCAGCCTGACCGGCTCGCGCGGAGAGCTCCGTCAGATCGAGCGCTGCGAGCCCGGCGCGGATACGACGGATCTCGTCGCCGAGCTTCTCGGCGCGCTCCGCGGCGCTCGCCTGCAGCGCCAGCGGGCGCAGTCGCTTCTGGACTTCGCGCTCGAGGTCGCGGGCGCGCTCCACCTGTTGCGCAACGCGCGCGAGCTTCAGCTCGGCACGATGGCGACGGCGCTTGAACCGTCCCAACCCGGCTGCCTCCTCGACGAGCGCACGCCGCTCGCCGGGAGACGACGAGAGGATGGCCTCCACCTTGCCCTGGCCGACGACGGCACCCGCCCCCGGCCCGAGGCCCACGTCTGCGAGCAACTCGACGAGATCCGTTCGCCTGACAGTGGCGCCGTTGACGAGGTACTGGCCTTCGCCGCCACGGTGGAGGCGCCGTGCGATCGAAACCTCCTCGAAATCGATCCCAGGTAGCGCACCGCCCACGTCGTCGAAGCGCAGCTCGACCTCGCAGTACGGAGCCGGCTGGCGGGAGGCCGACCCGGCAAAGAGCACGTCGTCTGGCTTCTCGGCGCGCAGCTCGCTCGGCGCCAGGCTGCCCGAGGCCCAGAGCAGCGCGTCGGCGATGTTCGACTTGCCCGATCCGTTCGGGCCGACAACAACGGCGACGCCCGGCTCGAGGCGCACCTCGACGGGCTCAGGGAACGACTTGAAGCCGCGAATAGTGATCGCGCGGAGGTACACGGCGGCCCAACGCTAACGGCCGTTGCGGACGTGTCCAGGTGCCAGACCCAGGGACAGTCTCAGTGACTGTCCCTCTACGTGTCATAAAGGGCTGCGAGCGCCTCGGCTGCGGCGGCCTGCTGGGCCTCCTTCTTCGAGCGGCCGGTGCCGAGGCCGCGCGGCACGCCGGCGACGAGCGCCTCGCATGTGAACCGCCTCGCGTGGGCAGGTCCTTTCACCTCGACAACGCTGTAAGTGACCTTCCAGCCCTGCTTCGCGGCCTCCTCCTGCAATCGGGTCTTGAAGTCGCCCGGCGCGTGGAGAGCCTCATCGATCTGTCCCTCGAATGCCTCGAGCACCGCCGGGGCGACGGCATCCAGGCCATGCTCGAGCACGAGCGCGGCGATGGCCGACTCGATCAGCGCCGCGAGAACGTTGTCCGAGCGGCGGAGATCGTCCGTGAGCTCGAACTGCTCGGCGAACATCCGGTCGATCCCGATTTCGCGCGCAACCGCTGCACAGCTGCGCCGGGAGACGACCGCCGAGCGCAGCTGCGAGAGCTCACCCTCCGCCGCCTGCGGGTAGCGGTCGAACAGCTCTCGCGCGACGACGAGCCCGAGCACGCTGTCTCCGAGGAACTCCAGTCGCTCGTACGACTCCGACCGCTCGCTGACGCGAGACGGATGCATGAACACCTGCGCGAGCCGGTCGGCGGGGAGCGTCTCGATCAGCGAGACGAGGGTCCCGCCCCGGACGCGCTTGTTACTGGTGCTCGGTGACGTAGTCGACGGCCTGCCCGACGGTCGCGAGCTTCTGGGCATCCTCGTCGGAGATCTTGATCCCGAACTGGTCTTCGAGCTCCATGATCAGCTCGACGAGATCGAGCGAGTCGGCATCGAGATCGTCCTGGAAGGACGCGGCATCGGTCACGTCGCCTTCCTCCACGCCGAGTTGCTCCACCAGCACTGTCTTCACTCGCTCGAATACTTCATCGCGCGACGCTGCCATGTCACCTCTCTTAGCCGTCGGATTCTGCGGGAGCGAGGATGCTAACACGGTCCTCCGGCGCTTCATGGCCAAGACGCTCGCCGAGTTTTGCCACCACGCCGTGCTCGACGCCGCGCGCCGCCAGACGGATCGCGTTCGCGATCGCAACACGCGAGGAGTTGCCGTGCGCGATGACCACGAGCCCGCGCAATCCCAGCAGGTAAGCGCCGCCGTGGGCCTCCGGCTCGAGTCGAGCGCGAAGGCGCCTCGCGGCCGGCCGGATCAGCAGCCCGCCGAGCTTGCCGCGCGGCGTCCGCTCGATCTCCGACCGTAGGCCGTCGAAGACCGAGAGGATCGTGCCCTCGAGCAGCTTCAGCGAGACATTGCCGGTGAAACCGTCCGTCACGACGACGTCGGCCGCCCCCTCCAGCAGCCAGCGGCTCTCCACGTTGCCCTTGAACCGCAGGTCGCTCTCCGCGAGTAGCCGGTGCGCCTCCTGCGTCGCCTGGCTGCCCTTGGCGGCCTCTTCGCCGATCGACAGCAGGCCGACCTCCGGCTCCGGGATCTCGAGGATCTCCTCGGCGAAGATCGCCCCCATCGTCGCGAACTGGAGCAGGTGCTCTGGCCGGGACTCGGCGTTCGCGCCCGCGTCGATCAGCACCGACGGCCCCCGCACGGACGGGATGACGACGGCGATCGCCGGCCGCATCACTCCACGCAACCGCCGGATCTCCATCAGCGACGCTGCGAGCATGGCGCCCGTGTTCCCCGCCGAGACGACGGCCGCGGTGTCGCCGCGCCCGACCGACCGGCACGCCGCGACGAGCGAGCTGTCCGGCTTGCCGCGAACGGCCTCGGCAGGCTTCTCGTGCATCTCGATCTCCTGTGTCGTCTCGACGAGCTCGAGCCCCGCAGAGTCGATCGACGAAGGGCCGAAGAGCACCGGTTGAACGGAGTCCGAGCGGGCTTCGAGCGCGCCGGCCACGATCTCTTCCGGCGCACGGTCGCCGCCGAGCGCGTCGACGGCCACGCGGATCGAAGGCATCTACCTAGGTGGTAGGAGCGCGCAGAGGCTCGACCTCACGCCCACGGTACGTCTTGCACGTGGGACACATGCGGTGAGACTCCTTCGGCTGGCCGCAGACAGGGCAGACGGAGAGGCGCGGGGCCTCGATCCTGTGCTGGGCGCGACGCTTGTCGCGCCGCGACTTCGACGTCTTTCTCTTCGGGACAGCCATGAGCGGCCGCCTAGCTTACCTAGGCGCCGGTGGGCTCGGCGGCAGGTTCCGTTCGCAAATCGTCCCGCTTGAGGACGACGAGCGTCGTCAGCAGGCCGACGACGGCGAACGCCGCGCCGACCCAGAACGCGAGCTGGAAGCCGCTGACGAGCGCGGCGGCATTTGACGCTCCGGCGGCGAGCTCGTCGTCCGTCTTCGTCGTCGCGACCGTCGTGAGGATTGCGAGCCCGATTGCCCCGCCGATCTGCTGGTTCGTGTTGATGAGCCCCGAAGCGAGCCCTGCGTCGTGTGACTCGATGCCTGCGAGCGCGGCAATCGACACCGGGACGAACGAGAACCCGAGACCCACGCCGATGAGGATGAAGCCCGGCAGCAGGTCGTTCACGTACGACCCGTCGACGGAGATCTGCGTGAAGTAGAAGAGGCCGAGCGCGAGCGTGAGCATCCCGATCACCAGCGCCGGCTTGACTCCGATCTTCGTCACGAGCGCCTGCGCGGCGCCGGAGGCTAGGACCGCCGTCAAGGCCACGGCGAGGTAGCCGAACCCGGTCTCGAGAGCCGAGAAGCCGATCACCCGCTGCATGTAGAGCGAGAGGAGGAAGAACATCCCGAATACGGCCGTCCCGAGCAGGAGCCCGATGACGTTCGCGCCCGTCACCGTCCGCCGACGGAAGAAGGTCAACGGGACGAGCGGCGAGCCTCGAACGGGACTCGATGACGAGGGTCGCGATCGAGAGCACCGCCCAGCCGACGAAACAGAGGATGGTCTCGGGGCTCGTCCAGCCGATGTCCGGCGCGCGGGTGAGCCCGAAGACCAAGAGGATCAGGCCGGCCGTGATCGTGACTGCCCCAGCGGCGTCGAAATGCCGCTCGAGGCCTTCAGCGCGGCTCTCGCGCACGAACCGCGGGACGAAGAGCAGCGCGAGCAATCCAATCGGCACGTTGACGAAGAAGATCCACTCCCAGCCCGCATACTCGGTGAGCACCCCTCCGAGGATGACGCCGATCGCCGCCCCTGATCCGGCGATCGCGCCGAGCACGCCAAGCGCCTTGTTCCGCTCCGCACCTTCCTCGAATGTCACGAGCGTGATCGAGAAGACCGAGGGGGAGAGGACCGCGCCGGCCGCACCTTGGCAGAGCCGGAACACGACGAGCGCTGCTGCGGACCACGCAAGGCCACAGAGCAGTGAGAACAGCGCGAACAAGAGAAGGCCTGCCATGAAAACCTTGCGCCGCCCGAGCAGGTCGCCGGAGCGCCCGCCCAGCAGGAGAAAGCCGCCGAAGGTCAGGGCATAGCCCGAAACCACCCACTGGAGGCCGCTCGTCGAGAAGTCGAGGTCCTCCTGGATCGAGGGCAGCGCGACGTTCACGATGGAGATGTCGAGGATGACCATCAGGTAGGCGACGCCAAGCACCGCCAGGGCCTTCCAGCGCTGTGGGTCAGCTGTCATTGCAGGGAGTCTCGCAATTCGGCGAGGTCTGCCCAGCGCGGGTCGAGCTCCTCACCCTCGTGGCCGTGAGGCTCACGGTTGAGGTTCTTGCCGCACACGGGGCAGAGGCCAGCGCAGTCCTCGCGGCACAGGATCTTGTCGGGCAGCGCGAGCACGACCGAGTCGCGGCCCCAGGCGGAGAGATCGATACGGCCGTCCGCAACGTAGACGGACTCCAGCTCGTCGTCTCCTTCGGGGTCGTCCGCCTGATACTCGCGGACGTCGATCGGCTGGTCGAACGCGGCGTCGTCGAGGCAGCGGTAGCACGGGCCGTGTAGTTGCGTTGTGAGGCGGAGCCTGAAGGCCGTCCCGTTGGCAGCCCGCGTCACCGTCAGCTCGGCGGGAACCAGCTCGGGAACGGCGGCGTAGCGCTGACCACCCAATTCGAGCGGTGCGATCGCCACCTCGTGCTCTTCGGTGAGCTCCTCACCGGGCCGCAGCCGTAGCCGGCGAAGGTCGACCGTGGTCATGGCGCCAGCGTAACTACTGGGCGCGGACGGGCGCCGCCGCGGGCACCGTGCTGGAGCGGACGCGGGCAGGCGTCACTATGAGCGCCACGGCGCCGAGGATGATCGCGCCGGCGGCCACCGTGCGGACCGACAGCGGTTCGCTCAGCACGACCCAGCCGAGGAAGACGGCGACGACGGGATTCACGTAGGCGTACGTCGAGACGACGCTCATCGGCGCCACGCGGAGCAGCCAGACGTACGCCGTGAAGGCAAGCCAGGAGCCGATGACGATGAGATAGACCATCGCCAGCACGGAAGTCAGCGAGACGTGCCCGACCTCCGTCATTTCGCCGGACGCCCCGGCCACGAGCATGAGCAGCATCCCGCCTGCGAACATCTGCATGCCGGACGACACGAGCGGCCGGCGCGGCAGCGAAGACCGTCGCGCAACAAGCGAGCCGCCGGCCCAGGCGGCGCCCGAGACGAGCAGCGCCGCGGCGCCAAGAGCGTCGATGCGGCTCGGGCCAGACGGCCACGCCAGGAGCGCCACGCCGCCAAAGCCCACGAGCAGCCCGAGCAGCGTCGAGCGCGAGAGGCGCTGGCCGTTCGCGACACGGTCGAAAAGGGCCATCCACAGCGGCACGGCCGCGATCAGCAGCGCAGCGATGCCCGTGTCGACGCGCGTCTCCGACCAGGCGACGAGCGAGTTGCCGCCCACGAACAGCAGGCCTCCGACGAGAGCCGCCGCAGCCCACTGCCTACGCCCGACGCGGTCGCCCGTCACGTCCCCGCGTCGCACGGCCCAGACGTAGAGGAGGCCGCCGGCGACTACGAACCGGATCCCCATCGAAAAGAAGACGGGGATCGTGTCGATCGCAAGCAGGATGCCGAGGTACGTCGATCCCCAGACGACGTACACGACGGCGAGGGCCGCCCAGACCCTCGCCGGGCTCACGCCTGCCGGTAGCTCCAAGCTAGTGCTTCGACCACCAGCCCCGCCGGTCGCGATCGTCGAGATCGCCCGCACGGGTCAGAAGGGGAGCCATCGCCACCACCGCGGCAAAGACGAGAAAGACCGCCAACCCGATGCTCATACGCCCAGTTTGGCGCCGTCTTGATCATTAGCACAAGTCTCGTTATCGTATTCATCGATCATGCAAGCTGATAGTTGGCTGGGCGTCGAGCTGAGGCATCTGCTGGCCCTCCAGGCAGTCGCCGAGGAGGGATCGTTCGGGCGCGCCGCCCGCAGCCTGGGCTACACGCAATCGGCGATCTCCCAGCAGATCGCGGCGCTCGAGCGCATCGTCGGCCAGCGGCTGATCGACCGCCCAGGCGGCCCGCGCCCCGTCACGCTGACCGATGCGGGCACGCTGCTGCTTACGCACGCCCGCGCCATCAACGCGCGCCTGGCCGCCGCGCAGGCCGACCTCGATGCCTTCGGCAACGGCGACTCCGGCCCGCTGAGCGTCGGCACGTATCAGTCCGTCGGCGCGCGCGTCCTCCCCACGCTGCTGGCTGCATTCCGCGCCGAGTGGCCAAAGGTCGACGTTCGGCTGGTGGAGTCGGCAGACGATCGGGAACTGCTCGAGCTCGTCGAACGCGGCGACATCGACCTCAGCTTCTGCGTGTTCCCGCTCGAGGGCGGCCCCTTCGAGTCGGTCGAGCTGATGCGCGACCCCTACGTGCTCGTGGTGGCCAAGGACTCGCCGCTCGCAAAGCGCGAGAAGTCTCCGACGCTCCGCGAGATCCTCGACCTGCCGTTGATCAGCTACCGCACGTGCCGCACGACCCACCGCGTCGAGGAGCGGCTGCGGCTGGCCGGCCGCGAGCCCGAGGTCGTCTTCCGCTCGGATGACAACGGCACCGTGCAGGCGCTAGTGGCCTCCGGGGTGGGCGTCGCGCTCGTGCCACGCCTGACCGTGGATCCACTCGACGACTCGATCGCAGTCATCGCTCTCGGCGATCGAGTACCTCCGCGAATCATTGGTGTGGCCTGGCATGCGGACCGCCAGCTGACGCCCGCAGCGCAAATGTTTATTCAGACCGCAGAGGAGGTATGCCGCTCCAAAGAGCTCGCCGCGGCGTGAGGGAAATACGGGAATGGCGAGAGGTGCCGATGCGTTTTTTCAACTGATGCCACGTTTGCTTGAAATCAAAAGAGAGATCCAGCGCCTGTCCGATGACCGGCGTGAGATTCTGCATGCCCTTTCCGAGGGCCACGACTCCGCGCTCGTCGCACAGCGGCAGGAGATCGATGAACGTCTCGCCGAACTTTGGGACGCCTACCGCGCCGAGCGCGCGCGCGTCCGCTTCGGCGAGCGCGACATCATCATCGCGCGGGCGCGTCACGAAGAGCGCCTCGAGCGCGCAGCCGCCTAGGAATCTGCCGCCGTCCCTACAATGGGACGGCTCGGGGCGTTAGCTCAGCTGGGAGAGCGCCGGCTTTGCAAGCCGGAGGTCGCCGGTTCGATCCCGGCACGCTCCACTCCCAGAAACCCCTGCTAACGCGGGGGTTTCGTTGCTTCAGGGGACGCATCCGAAGCGGTGTGTGGTGACCCGGAACCCCCATCGTGGTGACCCTACGATCGCTGTCAGCGCGGTGGAGCCTGCTCGGCGGGTGTCGGACTGCTGTCGATGGGCGACAGCGCGAGTTCGATGGCCTCGTCGAGTGTCATCGCACCTCCTTCGAACTGGGCTGCGACGAGCGCGGGGTCGTTGTCGTCGAGGACTTTTGTGATCCGCATGAGCTGTTCCTGATCGAAACGATCGGGCGAGCGAAATAACCCGATCTCCTCGCGAAGCGCGTCGGCCGCGCCGAGAAGTCGCGCAGCGCGAACGGCTTCACCGCGTTGTGCGGCAACGTCGGCCAAGCTGACCAGGCAGATGTGGATCAACTCTCTGGCTCCGAGGCTGCTCGCGATGCGCACGGACTCGGCGAGGAGCGCTGCAGCCTCATCGAAGTCGCCTTCGACGAGCTCTAGGTTCGCCAAGCTCGCCAGCGACCCTGCCTCGCCATGCGCGTCCGACAGCTCGCCGTGGAGCTCCAGCCCCTGCTGGTAGTACAGCCTGGCTGTCTCGAGGTCGTCTTCCGAGACCGCGATGTTCCCAAGATTTGACAGAGCGATCCCCAGGCTCCGCGTGTCACCACAGTCGCGAGCGACCTGCGCGGCCTCACCGTAGAGCGTCTTGGCGCGCCCGAGGTCGTTGTCCTGCAATTCGGCGGCCAGGGCGACCGACACGAGCGACCGTGCGATCACTGAAGCGTCTCCACGGGCGCGACCGAGTTCGAGGCGTTGCTCGCCCCACCTCCCCACGGCCGCGTAGTCGCCCGTTCTGAGTGCCACGTACGCGCCCCCATACAGAAGCTCGCTCTGGTCGAGGGACGGCGCGTTGTTGGCCGTCTCGATCGCTTGCTCCAGATAGCCGAGCGCCTCGCGGAGGAGGCCGCGCAGGGAGAGGAAGTACCAGGTCGCCCCCGCGAGTTCGACCTCCAGACTGTCGTCGTGCTCCTGGGCCCAGCGGATCGCGCCGCGCAGGTTCTCCAACTCAGCGTGAAGGCGTTCGAGCCAGTCCGCTTGCGATGGCCCGCGCAACTCGCCGTGGGCGCTCTTCGCGAGCCGTAGGTACCAGCGTGCGTGTCTCTCGAGGATTTCGCTGTCCTCGCACTCGTTGTGAAGCCGCTCGGCGGCGTACTCCCGGATCGTCTCCAGCATCCAGAAGCGCTCGTCCGTGAAGCGGAGGAGGCTCTTCTCGACGAGCGACTGCAGCGTGTCGAGATCGGCTCCTGCGACCTCCTCCGCCGCGTCCAGCGTGCAGCCGCCCGCGAAGACCGAGAGCGCTCGGAAGAGACGCTGCTCTTCCTCCGACAAGAGGTCGTAGCTCCAAGCGATCGTCGCCCTGAGCGTCTGCTGTCGCGCCTCGGCGTCCCTGCCGCCTCTCAGCAGGTCGAGTCGCTGGGAAAGGCGCTCCAGGATCTGCGGGGAGAGAGTGCTTTCGTGCGAGCGGCGGCGAGCTCTACCGCGAGCGGGAGATCGTCGAGACGTGAGCAGAGTTCGGCGACCTCGGCCGTCGCTTCGAGTCGCGAGCGCTCGCAGAAGAGCGTCACGGCCTCCGAGGAGGCGAGCGGTGGGACTGCGTACTCGACTTCGCCATGCACGCGCAGGAGCTCGCGGCTCGTCACTAAGAGCGCCAGGTTCGGACAGGACTGCACGAGCCCCGAAAGCTCAGGCGCAGCCTCGATCACCTGCTCCAGGTTGTCGAGGAGGAGGAGCATCTCCCGATCGCCGATGTGCGCAGCGAGCCCGTCCCGCGCTCCGAGCGTCTGCGCGATCGTGTCCGTCACGAGCGAGGGTTCACGGAGAGCGGCGAGTCCGACCCAGAACACACCCGCCTTGTACGCCGGGACGAGCTCGGTCGCGGCTTCCAGAGCGAGGCGAGTCTTCCCCGAGCCACCCGGCCCGGTGAGCGTGAGTAGGCGTGCTCCATCACGGATCTCGCCCACAACCTCTTCCCGCTCTCGCTCGCGACCGATGAACGAGCTCGCTGGCCGAGGCAGGTTCGTGTTCGAGATCGTCTTGAGCGGCGGGAAGGTCTTCTCGCCGAGCTGATGGATCGAGACCGCATCCTCGATGTCCTTGAGCCGGTGTTCCCCGAGGTCAGTGACTGACAGCCCCGCGACGAGCTCGCGAGCCGACTTCGAGAGCAGGACTTGACCACCGTGCCCTGCGGCTGCGACACGGGCCGCGAAGTGCACGTCGTCTCCGACATAGCCCTCGCCGGTGACGAGCGGGGTGCCCGTGTGCAGGCCGATGCGCAAGCTGATCGGCCCCGATCCGAGAGCATCCGTGATCGCTTGGGCGGCGGCCGCGGCTCCCGGAGCGGATGGGAACGCGACGAAGAACGCATCCCCCTGCGTGTCTACCTCGACGCCACCCTCGGCAGCGCACGCCTCGCGGACGATCCTTCGATGGTTGGCGAGTTCGTCCGCGTATGCCTCTGCGCCGAGCTCACGCAGGAGCCGCGTCGATCCCTCAACGTCCGTGAAGAGGAAGGTGACGGTGCCGGTCGGGAGATCGGATCTCACGCGACGAGATCATCCGCGGCAGTCGGACTTACGTCCAGTCCTGGCACCTCCTCCCCCTCGCGAAGTACTCGGGTGGTGGGCCGCCTCTTACCGAGGAGCGAGGCGCTTCTGCATCACCCCTACGGCGCCTCGTCGTCGCTGACGCCGACGACTACGACCTGATAGTCGGAGAGCAGATCACGCTCGATTGCCTGGCCGAAGGTCAGCCGGTGGAGAACGTTGCCGAACCTCTCCTCGTCGTCCATCGAGGCGACCTCCCAGTCCGCCTCCTTTGCCTCCTTCTTCACCCGTCCGGTGAAGTAGCGCGGCGTGGCGGTCATGAACAGCCGCTTGCGGGCTTTGATCTTCTTGGCGTCGAGCACGGTTGCGAACAGCCCTGCCGCTGGCCCCGCGCAGCGGTGCGCCTCATCTGCGATCACGAGGTCGAAGGCAGGTACCCGGCCGCGCTGGGCAGCGGCGATCTGCGGCGAGGACTGGTACGTGGCGAGCACGACCTTCATCGGCGGGCCACGCCGTCGCAGGAAGTGTGCGATCCGCTCAGGTTCGGTAGTGACCGGCATCGCCAGCTCGGAAGTGGAGGCGACCACCACGTCCTGCTCGTCCTTCGTGACCGTGTCGTCGGAGCAGACGGCGAGGTAGTCGAACTCGACAGCCGTTGCCCACTCCCTCAGCGTCTGTGAGAGGAGCGAGAGCGAGGGAACAAGCACCAGCACGCGCCGCGCCGGCCAGCCTTTCGGCAAGGAAGGGGCCGACGATGGTCTTGCCGGTACCGCAGCCTCCCGGGGGCCATTCGGGGGGCCAAGAGCGGTTTCGGAGGGCGAGATTCGGCTCTGGGGCACGTTTTACGACCCCGAAGACCCCATCATGGCCCACGAGGTGGCCGTCGATCCCGACCCCCCCGGGGGGCATCCCCCTCGCTCACGCAAACGCGCTCGGGTCCTGTAGACGGGCGAACGCCGCTGGCCGGAACGCTGGGCGTCGAGAGAACTGGCGGCGCTAGATCGTGTCCGAGCCGGACGAGCTTCGGTGTTTCCGTTCAGCCAACAGACGGGTACGTTGCCAGGAGGGTGAACGCGGGACGCGATAGCCGGTTCCTCCGCGTAGCGGCGATTTGCGGCCTCGCTGTCCCGCTCACCAACACAATCGGCTGGGCGGTCGGCGGCCTTGTGCAACCCGAGGCTTATAGCTCGACCGATGACGATATTTCCGACCTCGGAGCCATGACGGCGTCAAGCCCCTGGCTCTACAACCAGATCGGGACGAACCTGACTGGACTGCTCATCGTCGTCCTCGCGCTCGGCCTCTGGCGTGCTCTGTCGCCGGACGCGCTTGGACGACTCGGGGCCGGGACGCTCCTCCTTGTGGGCGTCGGTGTTGCCCTTGACGGCCTGTTCCGGCTCGACTGCCAGGGGATCGACACCACCTGCGAGAACGACTCGTGGCATTCGGATGCCCACAAGATGGAAGGACGCTTCACCACGGCCTTCACCTTGCTCGCCCCGATCATCCTCGCGTTCGCGTTCCGCAGGATCGCCGGATGGAGAGACACCTGGCTTCCCACACTCGCCGCGATACCGGCCAGCATTGTCATCGGGATACTCTTCTCCGGCTTAGGGGACGGCGCAGCAACCCGAGCGACAACGCTGACATGGACGCTCTGGGCCGCGTTCGTCGGCTTCCGGCTACTCCAAAAAACATCCCGGCCAAGGCCAGAACCCGTCTGACGCGACGCGGTCCTCGCCGCACGCCGTCGATCCCGAGGACGGGACGCACTACGCCGCGTACATCACGAAGGACGAACTCGCAGCCGGGTTCGCCGATGCGCGTCGGCTGCGCGAGGACGACGAATTCCGCGAGGTCACTGAGGCGGGCTACGAACGCGCTCGCCGCTAGGCGTGAGGTCGGGGGCGGGGCGTATCTGCCTCGCCCCTGGGTCCCACCACGGCTGACCCTCACGCAGTCCTCGACGGAGCGAGCGAGCGCACGCTGACCTCACGATCCTCGCCCGTTTGTCCCACGACCTTCTGGCTTCGGACGGAGCCGGTCGATACCTCGACGGCAACAGGCGGACGACGAACGCACGACCGTCTCTGACCTCGGTGCGAGTGGGGGCCTCAACTGGTCTGCGGCTCGGGTCTGCCAGGAAGGAGGAGGGCCGCCACAAGCCCGATGACCCCGAACACTGCGAGCGCAGCCATCGCCCAGGCGTACGCGGTTGTCCCGGTGGCGACGACCGAGACCAGGATGGTGCCGGCGATCGCGGTGCCAAACGACGAGCCGAGATTGGAGACGCTCCGCGACAACCCCGAGATCTCGCCTTGCAGCTCCTCGGGGAAGCTCGACTGGACGACGTTCACGGAGGGGGTCAGCATCGCGCCGACGCCGAGGCCGATGAACGCCAGGCCGGGAACGAATGCCCAGATGCTGTCGGAGCCCCTGACGAGCACGAGCAGGAGCACGATCCCGGCGATGGTGACAACGAAGCCTGTGACGATCAGCGTCTTCTGCGGGAACCGCTTGGCGAGTCGCTCGGCGGCGAGGGAGGCGGCGAGGATGCCGAGCGTCGCTGCGGTGAAGACGACGCCCGTCTTGATCGCGCTGTAGCCGCGAATCTCCTGCAGGTAGACGGAGACGACGAACGACGTCCCCAGGAGCACCAGCCACTGGATGTTCTGCGTGACGAGCGCGAGGTTGCACGTCCGGTTCTTGAACAGCCCGGTGGAGAGCAGTGCCTCCTTCCCGGCCCGCTCGCGGGAGCGGATGAAGAGGAAGAACGCCAGCAGGAAGGCCGCTCCGACCACCAGGAGGATCGCCATCAGCGCGTTGTTGCTGCCGGCCTGAAGGATCCCGACGACGATGCAGAACATGCCGACCGCCGACAGGATCGCCCCGACCGCGTCGAAGGGGCGGGTCGGGTCGGCCTTGAGCGGATCTTCGAGGCGGCGGCTCAGCAGGATGATCACCGCGATGACGACGGCCTGGAAGATGAACGCGGCGCGCCAGCTGATCGCCGTGGTGATCAAGCCTCCGATCAAAGGCCCTGCCGCTGCGCCGATGCCGCCGAGCCCGCTGATCACGCCGAAGGCCCAGGCGCGCGAGGTGAGGTCGGTGAACCACAGGGTGGCGAGGATGTATACCGGCGGGATCAGGAGCGCTGTGCCGACGCCCTCGAGCACCGAGTTGCCGAGGATCAGCACCCCGAGGTTTGGCGAGACCGCGCTGATCAGGGCTCCAGCGCCGTAGAGCATCAGGCCCCAGGTGAAGCACCGCTTGCGGCCCCAGCGCTCGGTCAGCTTGCTGCACGGGATCATGAGGACGGCCATGATCACCAGGAACATCGTGATCGCGGTCTGCACGCCCTTGACGGTCGTGTCCAGATCCTCGCTGATGTCCGTGATCATCACGTTCATGTTCGAGCCCGCGAAGCTGCAGATGAACTGGGCGAGCGCTAGCGGAAGGATCAGGCGTCGCGCAGCAGCGGCCGAACGCTGGAGAACCGGGGCCTGGCTCGGGGCGACCGGAACATCAGTCACCTGGCATACAACTCCGAGTAAGCAACTCGGGCGCTAGCCTACCGAGGAGGCGTATGCGGCGATCGCGGATCGAGGCGAGTCGCCTCCTAGCCGGGCTGGCGACGAAGAGGGAGCTCTCAGGGTCAGCCCAAGAGGGCGGAACGCGAAGGCACAGATACAACGCTTCGATGTGACAGTGCATGCCGATCAGCCCGCGAATATCGCGCACCGGCCTCCCGACTCACGCCGCACCTCGGCGCGGAACAACGAGCCCGCCAGCTGTTCCTCGCCGGGCGCCGAGATTCTCCCGTGACGTGGTGATGTAGAGCTCGATCCAGCCGTGGGCCGCCGAACGTACATGCCGTGACGCTGCCTGGCCGGCACCTCGACCACCGTCCGCCGAGTGCGCCGTTCGGGCTATAGCGCCGCACTTCTCCACCCCCGTAGTACGCCGACCCACACCCCGCCTTCGGCATCCACGGTTAAGCCCGTCCGGGCTGACCGTCCGGTGACGTGCGCGAAGGCCCGCCGATTACTGCACCCGGAGCCCCCGTCGTAGTCCACGACGTCGACCCGCCCCGTCATCGCTGTCGTTGTAATAGGCCAGGCTTCGCCGTCCGGGCTCCACTCGATCCCATTTGACACCGTCATGCCCTCGGTCCAACGATGCGCACCGAACCCTCGCGATCGACGTCCAAGTCGGTACAGCGTTCCCGGCGCCGAGCCTTTGATCGTATGCCATGGACCCGCAATAGAAGCGGCCATCAGGATCGCAGCCGCCCTCATTCATCCGGATGCCGGTCGTCCGGTCCACAGCGTCGCCCAGCACGGCTCAGCGTGCCGTCGGGCGTCCTCGAGTGCGAAACCGCGTTCCACCGCGATGACGGCGCCGCCACGAGCTCGCGTGGCCGCATGCGCCGCCGCCACCGTCGAGCACATGTCGCCGGCTCACAGTGTCCGTCGTCCGTCCAGCGACAACACGTCACCGGCCAACATGTCCACCCACCGCAGGCCGCCCCACCGCGCTGACCACACCGGACCCTCGGCATGAAACGCCATCGCGTCTGTTGCCTGTTCGGCGATCACATCGGTCGGTGCTCGGAGACACAGATTCCTATGGATAGCAAGGCGAGGTCTGACGCCGATAGACACCTTCGATCAGATGCCCGACACCGCTGGCAATCGTGAGTCGCCGGCTGCGTGAAGGATGGCGTTGATGTCGTGACGGATCCGGTCAGCAACTCGCGCCAGGCGTTTCGGCGCGGCTCGCTCTTCCGCGCCTAAATCCCCGTCAATCGACCGCAAACGGCGGGGTTGTCCGAGCCGCTCGCGCAATCGCGAGGTGTCAGAAAACGGCCTAGCTAAGCGGAATGGCGGGCGGGCGGGCCTTGAACCTGCCCCGCTTTGCAAGCCGGAGGTCGCCGGTTCGATCCCGGCACGCTCCACCATCGGAAGGCCCTGGACACAGGGCCTTTCTCTTGGCCGGGAAGACGCGCGCGGTGCGCTGGCGGGCCAATGCCAATGGCGTGGAGTGCGGCGCTGTGACCGAGGACGGCACCGCCTGGAAGGCCATGCTGACCGTCGGCGACGAGGACGCGGAGGACGCCGAGGAGGTCGCCGTCTACTGCCCGGCGTACGCGGCGCGAGAGTTCAGCGAGTCCTGAGCGAAGCCCCCGCGGACACGGCTCCCTTCGTCGCCGTCTTCTTCAGTCACCCGAGGATTCGCACCATCAGTCGTCGGCCACGCGGCTACCTCGAACCGCTCCAACTGCTTCTTTAGCGCCTCGTTCTCGGCGCGGACGCGCTCCAGGTCGGGCACAAGAATGCCGCACGTTGGGCAGTGAGCGTCCCAGCCACGGTTGCCGGATGCCTCTGCTTGTCTGAGCTTCGTGCTGCTCATCGGTGGAAGCGTGCCCTTTCCTCATCTCGCTCGCCATGACCCAATTGGGTCATTCCTCGACGTGTGCAGGTCCCGGATTCCTGCGACGCGATGCGAGGGGACGCGTGTCCGTCCGGGGGGCCTTTTCTACAATCAGACCTAGAGCGAACCGGTAGCAGCTGGAAAGGACCGGGATGCGCGTGCAACGCTGAGCCGACCGTCGCGCGCAGGATCGTGTCCTGCTCGACGATCTGCTGCGAATCCATCTCCAGCGTCCTTTTCGTCGTTGCTTGGGATTTCGGCGGCCCGCCGCTCGGCCACGGTGTCGCGTGCTTGCGAAGCCCCCGAGAGGATTCGAACCTCTGTCGTCCGGGTTCGAAGCCCGGCGCTCTTCCGTTGAGCTACGGAGGCAAGAAAGAGAGGTGCGGGCGGAGGGAGTCGAACCCCCATGGGCGAAGCCCGCCGGCTTCTGAGGCCGGTGCGTCTTCCCAGTTCCGCCACGCCCGCACGGTGTTTGGCAGCGCCGCCGCCTGGCAGCCTCGGCGGCGGCGCTGCCACTCGGCTGTCGGCTCTAGCCGATCAGCGCCTCGAGCTGTCGCTCACGGCAGTCGTACGGCTCGAACTCCTCCACCAGAGCTGCGCGGAAGAGGTTCAGCGCCGCGATGAGCGTGTCCAGCTTGTGCAGCGAGTTCTCGCGACCCGCTGCCGTATCGATGTCGAAGGTGAGACCGACCGTGTCGTTGCAGTCTGCGACTTCTAGCACCGTGTACGACTCGAAGTTCTGCGGGCAGCAATCGCAGTCGGCCTCGCAGTCGGCCTCCCGCACGAGAGTGCGCAGCGATGTGTCCTCGACGTACACGTAGACGAATGCACCGCTGTGGAAGCCGGGCAGGTTGAGCAGCGTGCGCTCGTTGACGCGAGCGCGGTAGGGCATTGCCATGTCACGCTCCTTTCCTGGTCGGCCGCGGACCGCGGCCGCGGACGCTTGGTTGAGTGCGCCTCGCGGCGCCCTCGTCTCAGAGAGCGCCGCGGGCGAAGTCGGAGATCAGCTGTGGCGTCGCCGTGTCGAAGCCGACGACGTCGAGCATCCCCTGATCGGCCGGGTCGGCGATCGAGAAGCCGTTCGAGACCATGCCGACCACCACCAGCCGCGCGTCGATGCCGGACGCCTGCCGGTAGCCACGGAGCGCCTGGGCCGGGTGGATGTCGCCCGCCCAGGTCTCCGAGTCGGTGTAGATCACGAACGTGTCGACCTCCCGCTCGTGCGCCTGCGCGTACAGCATCGGCAGCGCGCAGTCGGTGCCGCCGAACGGCAGGTCCGAGACCGTCTTCACGACTTCGTCGAGCCGCTGCCGCGGGCTGATCGCGAGCGGCGTGAGGCCCTGCTCGAGGTAGTCCCACGGGCCGTTCGTGCGCGACTTCCAGCCGCGCTTGCCGGCGAAGAAGCCGA
Source organism: uncultured Actinomycetes bacterium (assembly GCA_963711315.1). Taxonomy (GTDB): domain Bacteria; phylum Actinomycetota; class Thermoleophilia; order Gaiellales; family Gaiellaceae; genus PALSA-612. The sequence goes on along the minus strand of CAVQDQ010000002.1, from coordinate 125,838 downwards.
CCGTCTCGTAGTGCGGCTCCGTCGCCGCCGTCACCAGCGCCAGCGCCGCCGAAGCATCGCGCGGCGTCAGACCCGGCACTCCGGCGACCGAGCACGAAGCCATTGATGCGGAGACGTCGAGCGCCAGCAGCAGCCGCTTACCCGCCGGCTCGACGTTGCCGAAAGCCGCGTAGAAAGCGGCGTCGAGCGCATCCACGACTTCGCGCACCGGGCTCCACTCGTTCCGGCCGCGTGGCCACGACCGGCCGCGTACGTCCGCAGCGCTGCCAGCACCGCGATCGGGTGCACCCGCGCGCGACGGATGCGCTCGCCGTCGCCGAGCTGCGCGACGACCTGCGCTGTGCCGTCCGATCCCGCCGCGAGGACGCCGACCCGCGTCATCGTCGCCAGGTTGCGGATCATCGCCGTCATCGGCATGTCCTCGAGCAGCGCCTCCCAGACCACCGCCTCGGTCAGGTGCTCGCTCTGCACAGCCTCGCGAGGCAGGCCGAACTCCCGGACGAGCGCGGCCGTCTCGGCCGGCGTCGCCGCCGCCTGCGCTCGGACGAAGCCCTCGACCAGGCGCGGCAGCCGGTCGGTCTCGCCGCCGCGGACGATCCACTCGAACAGACGCGCGTGCGCGGCCGAGACCTCGAGTGTCGGGTTGCCCACGCTCACCTGCGCGGCCGGATGGGACAGTCGCAGCAGGTCGCGGTGGGTGACGCCCTCTCGTTGGCGGTACTTGACCGACTGGTACGCGAGCGCCTCCACCGACTGGGCGGCGTACCAGCGACCGACCGCACGCCGCAGCGAGCGGCCCCAGCCGCGGAAGCCCTCGACGAACGTCGCGAACTGAAACAGGTGCGTGCCGGTGCGGCAGACCTGCGGCAGCGCCTCGAGCGCCGCCTTTCGCGTCGGCTCGTCGCCGAGGCCGGCCGCCATCGCCAGCGCGAAGATCGTGGGGGCGTTCTTCGGAGCCCGACCCTCCTTGCTGACGCGGACGATCTCTGCCACCGCCCGCGCGCCGTCCTCGCCCAGGCAGCGCTCGAGCGCCCGCGCGTTCTCGCGCGTGAGCTCCCACTCCGAGGCGTAGTAGCTACCGCCCTCGGAGCCGAGGATCAGGAAGCGACGCAGCCGCGCCCAGTCGTCGACCGCCCAGGCGAAGCCGCCCGCGCTGTTCGGCACCTGACCCGAATTCGAGATCGGCTCCCACTGCGGCACGCACCGCGTGCGGAGACGCTTCAAATAGGACATCTCGCACCTCCTTTCAATGGTCGTAAGCTGCTGCTCGAGCTGCGGGCCGCTCCGGCCCGCAGCCACTTGCGTCTCGCGAGCCGCGTTCCCGCAGCGCTCGCAGCTCCGCCTCGGCCGCTAGGCCGGCACGGAAGCCCTCGAGTGCCGCGATCAGCGTCTCGATCTTGTAGAGCGAGTTCTCGCGTAGCTCGGCCGAGTCGATCGAGAACTCGAGGTTGATCTCGTTTACGCAGTCGGCGATCCGCAGCGTCAGCCGCGGCGACGGTACTCGCCGGCGGCGCAGTCGCCGGCCCGACGTGTCTTCGACGAACACGCACACGTGTGCGCCGCCGTCGAAGGCCGGCCGGTTGAGCAGTGTGCACTCGTCGACTCGCGCTCCCCGCCGGATCGGCCGAGCCTGGGAGGAACGCGACAGCGTGTGTTGGATCAAGTAGGACATCGCGTCCTCCTTTCTGTGTGTGGTGACGGAAGCCTGCGGTCGTGGTGTCGCAGAACGGAGCTGACTGAGCTACGGAGCAACGTGCTCCGGGCGCGACTCGAACGCGCCGCCTCCCGGCCTGCGCCGGGCGCTCTCCCGATAACCGTCCTACTTCGGCCCGCAGCCGAAGGGATGCACCGCGTCAAGACTGCTGCGGTCGTGGTGGCACAGCCCGGAACTGCTCTGCCAACTGAGCTACCGGAGCACAAGCGCTCCGGGCGGGACTCGAACCCGCGACCTGTCGATTAGCCGTCGATAACCGGAACCGTTCCGGCCCGCAGCAGAGTGAACGTGCATGGCAGGCCCGCCAGGACTCGAACCCGGACCGGCGAGGTTGGAGCTCGCCGTGCTCCCGTTTACACCACGGGCCTACAGAAAGCGGACGACCCGGATCGAACGGGCCTCTCCGGGGTGGCGCCCCGGTGCTCTTCCCGCTGAGCTACGTCCGCGTACACGCCCGGCTGGAGTCGAACCAGCGGCCTCTGCCGTCGCAGAGCAGTGCTCTGTCCACTGAGCTACGGGCGTAGGAAGGAGCCTCCGGCAGGAGTCGAACCCGCACCTCGGCCGTACAAAGGGCGCGTGCTTGCCGTTGACACTACGGAGGCCTGAGTGGAGCCGGACGGATCCAGATGAAGTGGAGACGGCGGGAGTCGAACCCGCTCCTCCTCGGTGCAAACGAGGCGCTCTGCCACCAGAGCTTCATCCCCAGAAGTGCTCTTCGGACGCATGGGCCACACGAGCTTGGGCGGCGACGGTGCGCCGCCCGAGCCGTGGGAGGCGAGGTCTCTATCCCCGCACCTCCGCTTCGATCAGCGTGTGTCCCGCTGCCAGCGCGGCCGCGATTCGGTGTCGGCCGTCGCGTACGAGGAACGCATCGCCGTGACGAACGAGCCGAACGGGCGGCGCCTCGCGGCCGCCTTCGAGCCACGTTCGGTAGCGCTCGACGGTCGCCGCGCTGACACCTCGCGCTCGACGACCGCTGATCCGAACGTCTGCGAGCTCGACCCAGCGAGTGAATGGCGCGTCATGCGTTCCTCCTTTCCCGGACGGTTGAGGTGCGGACGGGTGGAGTCGAACCACCACAGCACGAGGCGGCGGGGTTACAGCCCGTTGAGCTCACCGATGCTCTGCGTCCGCAAGGAGGGGTGACCGACCGGACTCGAACCGGTACCGCGAGGCTCACAACCTCGGGTGCTCGCCGTTTACACCACGGCCACCATGAGCGGGGACGACCGGATTCGAACCGGCAACCTCTCGCCTGACAAGCGAGCGCTCTGCTCAGCTGAGCTACGCCCCCGGGAAGTAGCGCGGGTGGGATTCGAACCCACGATCTCGAGCTCATGAGGCTCGCGAGGACAGCCGCTCCTCTACCGCGCAAGTCTGGCTGGCAGGAGTCGAACCTGCGGTCTCCGGCGCCCGAAGCCGGTGGGGTGGCCAGCTCCCCTACAGCCAGAAGACGAACAAGCACCCCCGGCGGGACTCGAACCCGCAGCTTCCGGGTTGAGAGCCCGGCGTCATCACCGTTTTCGACCACGGGGGCGTAAGGCTCCGGCGGCAGGGCTCGAACCTGCCTCTCGCGAGTAACAGTCGCGCGTCTTACCGACTCGACCACGCCGGAACGGAAAGCGGAGGCAGCAGGACTCGAACCTGCGAGCGGCGCCAGGCCGCCTGCGCGTTAGCAACGCGCTGCCTTGCCAGCTCGGCCATGCCTCCAAGGCGGAAGGAGAGGGAGTCGAACCCCCAAGGCCCGAAAGCCCACCCGTTTTCGAGACGGGATACCGCGCCGGTGGCAGTCCTTCCGAGAGTGGCCCCGGCAGGCGTCGAACCTGCAACCCTCCGCTTAAGAGGCGGGAGCTCTGCCGTTTGAGCTACGGAGCCAAATGGTGTGGCCGGCAGGGATCGAACCTGCTACGCCCCGCGTTTCAGGCGGGCGCTCTACCGGCTGAGCTACGGCCACACGAGCCAGCGACCTTGCGCGATGTACGCGCCGCGGTACTTGCGGCACCTCGCCAGTCCGCCGCCGCGACCGACATGGCGGGCGCGGCTCGCCCAGGCCCGCTGCGAAGCGCGGCCGAAGGCCGCACACCCGAGCGGAAAGCGAAGCGGGCGAGGGACAGATGGGCGAGGCTGGAGTCGAACCAGCGGCCTCTTGTTTGTAAGACAAGCGCTCATCCCGTCTGAGCTACTCGCCCGCGAACCTGTCTGTCGAGCCCGCCTCCTGTCGCCGCCGCGACCGACATGGCGGGCGCGGCATGCCCACGCCCGCTGCGACGCGCGGCCGAAGGCCGCACCCCCGAGCGGAAAGCGAAGCGGGCGAGGGGAACAATGGGCGGGGCTGGAGTCGAACCAGCCACCTCTTCCTTATCAGAGAAGCGCTCTGCCTCCTGAGCTTCCCGCCCGTCGAGCTCCGGGACGAGGGCTCGAACCTCAATCTCCACGTTCAGAGCGTGGCGTCCTGCCGTTTAGACGATCCCGGATCGGTGCAATGCAGGGCGGGGTCCGGCACGTTTCGCGTCTCCGTCCATCTCCCTCTACGAGGAGATCGACGCACCAGCGAGACCCAGTCCGCGAGCGCGAACGGCCGTCTTCTCTGTCACGTTCGGCCCGAAGCCGAACGATGTTTTCCAAGCCACTCGCCAACCCTTCGACCCTGGATCGACGAAACTCCGTTGCACATCGGGAGATCGCCGTCCTACGTGGAGGAGCTTTGGAGCCCGAGCCTCGCGCGCTGTTCCGAAAAATCACAAGCTAAAGCACACGCGTAATTATTGCGCTATTTCAGCGCCAAGCGCCGAGGGTCTTTCTCTCTCAGGCGGGGCCTCGATTCGATCTAGATTTATTCAAGCTGAGCATCACCTTCCGTTCCGACGTTGACTGAGTGCCTCCAGAAACAACAAAGGCGACCCGATTGGGTCGCCCTCGACTGGCTTGTTATGCGGCTAGGGAGCTAGCGCGCACACCTCCCAGCGAGGGCTAGGACGTAACCGGGCCGGCGCTTCTCATCGAAGCTGTGCCAGCACGGCGACACCGACGCGGCGGTCGCCGCTTCGGTAAGCATTGGGTTGTTGACAGTGTTCAGCATGGTCTCGTGGCTAGTTGCCGTCTCGGAGCGTAGACGAAACAGCGGACATGCGCAAGACTTCTAAACGAACATCTAACAAAGTTACATCCACCTGCAGGAGATAACCATTGCGAAATGTCGATCGCAATTAAGCAATGGACTCCGAGCCTTCCTCATGAAACACGGCCTCATCGTTGTTGCCGTCGGGATCAACGATGAACGCCGCGAAGTAAGACCGCTGTACTCCGGCCGCAGGCCAGGTGGGCCGTTGTCCCTCCCACCGTGACGCAGTGCAGCGCCGTGCCACTGTTTCACTGCGTTCGCGCTCGGCGCGATGAATGCAATGTGCGCCCCGGTGGTCACTCGGTCTCGACCCGGTTCGCTGCCGACCGTGTGCATGCTGAAGTCGTCGCATAATGGGAAGATGAACGGCATCAGGCACTTCCTGCGGAATTTCACGGCGTCCGCCGTGAAGGAGCACCTCCGATCGCAGATCGATGCGACATCGCCCGCCTTGACCAAGAACGAGATCGAGCTCGTGCGTTTTATCCATGAGGGATCGTTCGACTGGGGCGCGTTCCTCGCCGCGCGCGCGGGCAACGACGACGTGAGCTAGCTCCTCTTCTACCGATCGGCCCGAACGGATGGGCATCTGCGACGGAACCGATCCGGCTGCGGTCAACTACGGTGTCGCGAGCGATGCGAGAGATCGAGGCAACGATCGAGATCGACGCACCTCCTGCGGCCGTCTGGAGCGTCTTGACCGACTTCCCGGCCTACGGAGACTGGAACCCGTTCATCCGCTCGATCGCAGGCACGGCGCAAGAGGGCGAACGACTCACAGTTCGACTGGAGCCGCCTGGCGGCAAGGGAATGACGATCACGCCGACGGTCCTGGCCGTCGAGCCGGACCGCGAGCTGAGGTGGAACGGCCGGCTCCTGGTTCCCGGCATCTTCGACGGTGAGCACACTTTCCGAATCGAGGCCCTCGACGGGGAGCGCAGCCGGTTCGTCCACCGGGAACGGTTCACGGGCATCCTCGTCGGCCTCGTCAAGGGCATTCTCGCCAAGACCGAGGCGGGCTTCGAGCAGATGAACGCGGCGCTCAAACAGCGAGTCGAGGCGTCTCGGTGACGTACGCCATCGTCGATGCGACATCGTTCGAGGGCCGGCGCAAGCTGATCGCGCAGGAGCTCGGCGCCGCGCGATCAGGCTCAACCGGTTCGACTCCCAGCCCGAGCAGGAGGGCAAAGAGCACGACGAGCGCGAGTCAGGCCAGGAAGAGATCTACATCCCCGTCGAGGGCAGCGGCGTGATCCGCATCGACGATGAGGAGATCGCGCTCGAGCCAGGACGGTTCGTGCTCGTCTCGCCGGACGAGACGCGGCAGGTCGTCGCAGGCCCCGAGGGTCTGGCCTACGTCGTCGTCGGAGCCGTGGTCGACGGTTAGGGTCGGGCTCCCGGACAAACGACGTAGTCCGGCTCGGCCGCCGCGGTGAGCCGTTCGATCGCTTCGGCAACGTCGGCGCACCACTCCCTCTCGCCATCGCTCAAAATCTACGCTGGGCGACAGCGATGAGTCATGCCTATCACGCCGGTCCAACGGGTACCGCGAGATTGGAGGCACGATGAGCAAGCTGCGATTCAACATCTCGATGTCGCTCGACGGCTTCGTCGCCGGCCCGGAACAGAGCGAGCAGGATCCGCTCGGCAAGCGCGGCGAGGAGTTGCACGAATGGGTCTTCCCGCTCGCTGCCTTCCGCGAGGCGCACGGTGACTCGGGCGGCGAGGTCAACGCCAGCACGCCGGTCGTCGAGGGATGGTCCCACAACGTCGGCGCAACCATCATGGGCCGAAACATGTTCGGGGGCGGCCCCGGCCCTTGGGGCGAGCCTCCCTGGCAAGGCTGGTGGGGAGACGACCCGCCCTTCCATCGGCCCGTCTTCGTCCTCACGCACCACGCCCGCGAGCCACTGGAGCTACGGGGCACCACGTTTCACTTCGTCACCGACGGGGTCGAGTCCGCGCTCGAACAGGCCAGGGACGCTGCCGGCGGCAAGGACGTGTCACTCGGTGGTGGAGCAAGCGTGGCGCAGCAGTACCTGGCGGCAGGGCTGATCGACGAGATGGAGATCTCGATCGCCCCCGTCCTGCTGGGCGGAGGCGCTCGGCTGTTCGAGAACCTCGGAGACGCCGGGCTGGAGCTCAACCAGGTGCGAGCGGTGGAGGCGCCAGGAGTCGTGCACGTCACATACGACGTCGGAAACTAGACCGGCCTGACGACTTTCTGGAGCTAGATCGCTCGTTCGAGGGTTTCGGCGTCACCGTTCATTCCCCATGCTCATAGAGCAGTTCGGCGAACGCGTGCCGTTCGTCGTGGGGGCAAGGGGGGTTAGGGCAAATGGAATCAGGTCGAGAGACACAACGGCCGTTGGGCGCCGTTCTCGTCGAGCAAGGGCTCGTTACGAACGACGACGTCGAGGGGGCACTCGCCGTACAGATGGAGACCAGTCAGCCGCTCGGGGAGATCCTGCTACAGCGATCGCTGATCGCGCGGCGGACCCTCGCGAAGGCACTGGCCGCCCAGACAGGCAGGTCGCTCGACGAAGAAGGCGGCTTCGGTAGCGGGCTCATGGCAAAGATCGAGCATCTCCACCTCATCCGGCGCGGGCTACACGCGGATAAGGATCGCGACGAGGCACAGGAAACGCCTGCGGAGGAGATCGGCAAGCCCGCCGTGTACGAGCTGCCGGAGGATCCTCTAGTCGCACTGCTGCGGCAGCGTGAGGAGGAGCTCGATGCCCGTGAACGTGAGCTCGCGAAGCAGGAGGCGCGGCTTACGCGCAAAGAGCGGAAGTTGAAGCGCGCGGAGGAAAGCTCGGCCGAGGCCGTCTAGGACACCGCGAAGAACGCCACGGCCACGTAGTGGCACGAGACGGCCGCGATCACGAGCAGGTGGAAGATCTCGTGATAACCGAACGTCGCCGGGAACGGATTCGGCCTCTGCGTCGCGAAGATCACCGCACCGGCCGTGTACGCCAGCCCACCGGCGACGACGAGGGCGATGCCACCGGCACCTAGGTGGAATATGAGCTGCGGCGCAACGATGACTCCTAACCAGCCGATCGCGAGCGCCAGCGCTCCGGTCACCCATCGCGGCGGCGCGGGACGTGCGAGGCTGGTGACAATGGCGCATGCCGCCCCGGCCCATACGATCGAGAGGACGACCCACTTCCATGCGCCCTCGAGAACGAGCAGCCCGAAGGCCGTGTACGTGCCGGCGATGAGGATGAAGATGCCGGCGTGATCCAGCGACTGCAGCCACCGCCGAGGCCTGAGTGACCAGTTGCCGCGGTGGTAGAGGCTGCTGAGGCCGAACATGACTGCCACGGCCGCGGCAAATGAGATCACGGCGACTCGCTCGCGGGCCGTGTCCGCGTAGAGGCCGAGCAACACGCCCAGCGGTAGCGCGACCAGGAACGCGGCGAGGTGAGAGATGCCTCGCAGCCGCGGCTTGGTCTCATCCGGCAGCGACAGCACGATCGACAGCGTAGACGCTCGAGAACCGATCGCGGGCCCGCACCGTATTTCTTAGGAGCCTCTCCCTGACTGCCCAGTCCACGAGCGAAGGAGGAGGTGCATATGGGAGATCAGCACGCACGATTCCGCATCAGGATCGCAGCGGCGGCATTGGTGCTCGCCGCCGTGGCGGCCTCGGCTCTCGCGAGCGCCACAAGCGCGGCGGAGCCGAACGATTACGTCGTCACCAAGCTCGTCTCCGACCAACTGGGGGTGGCCCCCGTTCAGGACACTGATCTTGTCAACGCCTGGGGGCTCGACGCCCGCTCCGGGAGCCCGTGGTGGGTTGCCGACAACGAGACCGACGTCTCCACGCTCTACCGGGCGAACGGGACGAAGGTCCCGCTCACCGTCGCCATACCGGGCGGAGCGCCGACGGGCCTCGTCGCGAACGAAGGCTCGAGCTTCGTGGTCACCGAGGGAGCACTGTCGGGAGTCTCCTCGTTCATCTTCGCGACTCAGACCGGCGTGATCTCCGGTTGGTTCGGCGGCAACCACGCCCTGGTCGCCGTCCCCGATTCTGACGCGGTCTACACGGGCCTCGCGATCGCTGGGGACCGGCTCTACGCGGCGGACTTCCTCGGCGCGCGCGTCGACGTCTTCGACGGGACGTTCACCCCGATCGCCGATGCCGATGCGTTCGTCGATCCCAAGCTACCGGACGGGTTCGCGCCGTTCGGGATCCAGAACGTCGGCGGCACGATTTTCGTCGCCTACGCGAAACAGGACGAGGAGGAGCCCGACGAGGAGGTCGCCGGGCAGGGTCTGGGCATCGTGGACGCATTTGACACGAGCGGCAACCTGCTCGGGCGGGTCGCGACCCGTGGCCAGCTCAACGCTCCGTGGGGCGTCGCTCTCGCACCGTCGAACTTCGGCCGGTTCAGCGGTGATCTCCTCGTCGGCAACTTCGGCGACGGCGAGATCAATGCCTACGAGCAGCATCCGGACGGGAGCTACCACCATCGGGGGACGCTCCGCGGCGCCGACGACAAGCCGATCGCCATCGACGGCCTCTGGGCGCTCCAGTTCGGCAAGGGCCAGCTCATGAACAACGGGCCGACCAACATGCTGTTCTTCACCGCCGGCCCGGAAGAGGAGACCCAAGGCCTCTTCGGGACGATCACAACCGGCTAGCTCACACCGTTCACGGGCCCGTTTTCCCCTTACCGGGCGGGCCCGTGACGCTTCGTCAGCTCGAGCCCCAGGGCGGCGGCCGCGCGGGCTCGTCCAGGTTTGATACGAAACGGGGGCCCGATCCTGATCGAGGGAAGGGGAGCTGGTGAAGAGATCGATCCAGCTGACGGTTCTCGCGTCGGCGCTCCTGCTCGTCGCGCCGGCGGGCGGCGCCGAAGGTGGGCCGGCGTTCGACCCGCCGCCGCAGGGGACGCAGACCGACGCGGACTTCGCGGCGAGCTATGCGGCAAACGGCGTCACCAGCGTGTCGGCGACGACGCAGAGAGTGAGCTGCTACGCCCCCGAAGTCACCTACTTCGACGCGCTCACGGCGGCCGACGGCTATCTCGAGGGCGGCATGTCGCCCTGCAAAGGCGCCTCCACGACAGGCGAAGATCTCGGCCCCTACGCGACCCAGGACGTCACCAACCCGGCCATGCGCGTCAAGGACCACTCCGAGTCCGACATCCGCGTCGATCCCACCGACCCGCAGCACCTGATCGGCCAGAGCAAGTGGGCCGTATCGGCCGAGGGCTACAACCACCTCAACGGCTTCTATGAGTCCTTCGACGGCGGACTCACGTGGGACGTGCAGGGTCACGTGCCGGGCTACGAAGGCTGGACGGACAACACCGATCCCGTGGGCGCGTTCGACCCGTGGGGCAACTTCTACTCGCTCGTGCTCCCGTACCAGTTCTATTACGACAAGGCCGGATTCAAGAAGTACGACAACGGCTCGAACCAGATCAACCCGACCGTTCCACCGGAGGTCGTATCGGTCTCGGTGCATCCGAGGGAGACGATCCCAGGGAAGACCCCTGCCGCCAGCTGGATCACGACGCACAACGGCGAACCGGACTATGTCGACACGGCCAAGAACGCGAACACGAGCGACCCGGACAAGCAGTGGATCACGATCGACATGAACCCGTCGAGCCCCCACCAGGGACGCATCTACGTCATGTGGACGGTGTTCGTGAAGAGCCCGTCCATCCTCTACGAGTCGCACGCCGACGCGAGAGCGGACGGCACGCACACGGACTGGACGGCGCCGCAGGAGCTGCCGACCGTGAAGGGGAAGCGGTGGGACTCGTACCTGCTGCCGCACGTCGCACCCGACGGGACCGTGTACACCACGATCACGAACAACCCGCAGCAGCAGGGCTTCGCCTCGAACGACATCTACGTCGTGTGGTCGAGCGACGGCGGCGAGACTTGGGGCGGCCCACTGCCTGTGATCCAGGGCGTGGTGACACCGACGTACCTCAACACCACGTTCCGCGAGGGGATCGTGAACACGTTTGCAGTCGGGACAGCGCTGTCGGCACAGGGCTCCTACCCGCTCTACGTGTCCTTCGAGGACGGCTCGACCGGTCTCTCGAACGTGTACCTGATGGCCTCCTACGACGGCGGCCAAACGTGGACGACGCCGTTTCAGGTGAACGACAATGCCGGCTCGACCGAAGCGCTGCAGCCCAATCTGAACGTCGCGCCGAACGGCAAGGTCTCTGTCGCGTTCTACGACCGGCGCCTTCGCTGCCCGGCGAGCGGTGAAGCGGACTTCGCGGGCTCCGGCATCGCGTTCGACCCACGTGCCGACGGCGGCGAGTCGAACTACTGCATCAACACGGCGATCCAGTTCTACACGCCGGGCCTCGCGCCGATCGGCCACAACGTCCGCCTGTCCGAGAACACCTGGGACCCGCAGCTCTCCGCCCTCCACCCGGGGTGCATCTGCTCGTCGGGGACGTTCATCGGCGACTACTTCGGGATCGATTCGGCCGCGGGCTGGACGTACACGACGTCGGTCTCGACGTTCAACCGCTCCGGCGAGAACCCGTATTTCCACCAGCAGCAGGTGGTCACGCGGATCGCGACGCCTTGAGGGCTCCCGCGAGCTGCTTCGCCTGGATCCCGGCATGCCGGAGCGTGCCGCCGAGCGTGACGCGGTAGCCCACGAAGTGCAGGCCCGCGGCAGCGGGGTGCTCCTGAGCGCCGTGAACGACGGGCTCGCCCCGCTCGTCGAGCACGCCGAGGTGGCCGACGAGTGGCTCCAGGCCGGTACGGAAGCCGGTGGCCGCGATCACGGCGTCGACCTCGACCGAGCGGCCGTCGGCCAGCACTGCACTCCGGCCTTCGAACCGCTCGAGCGCGGCGACGACACGGACACGACCCTCTCGCACCGCGTCGATCAGGCCGACGTCGAGGATCGGGATTACGCGCCGGCGCAGGAACTCGGTATACGGCCGCTCCGGCGCCGGGAGGCCGTACGGCGCGAGGTCCGGGACGGAGATGCGGCGAAGCCCCGAGCCGATGCGATCGACCACCGGCACGGGCAGGTGCTCGGTGGCGACTCCGAGCACCTGGCTGGGGAAGCCGACGGTGTCGCGGCGGACGATGCTCGGAGGCGTTCGCACCGCCAGGAAGGTCGCTTCCGCGCCACCTTCCGCCACGTCGACCGCAATCTCCGCGCCCGAGTTGCCCGCGCCGACCACCAGCACGCGCCGGCCCGCGTAGGGGGCGGGGTTGCGGTAGTCGGCTGAGTGCACGAGGTCCCCTGTGAAGTCACCCGGCCAGTCCGGCAGGAACGGCACGTTGCTATAGCCGGTCGCGACGACCACGCGGTCGGCCTCGAATTCGCCCGTGGTGGTCGTGATCGTCCAGCCCGTGGCACCGCGATCGACTCGCTGGACCTCGACCCCCGTCCGCACGTCGAGGGCATGCCGGTCTGCATACCGCTGCAAGTACTCGAGCACCCGCTCGCGAGAAGGCCACTTGCCGAACGACCTGGGCATTGGATAACCCGGAAGGCCGGAGAGCCAGCGCACGGTGTGCAGATGCAGCCTGTCGTAGCGCGCCGACCAGGGCGCGCCGATCGTGTCCCGCTCCAGCACGACGACACGCTCACCGGCGCCCTGCAGCATCGCGGCGGACGCCAGCCCCGCCGCACCCGCCCCGATCACCACGATCACGCTTTCCGTTCTACACGACGCCGGCCGGTACGTATGCTCATTCGATGACGAGGTACTCGTTCGTGGACGTCGACGAGCTGCCGGGTGAGGGGCCCGGCGGCGCGGTCAAGAAGCTCCGGCGTGCACTCGGCGCGCACGCATTCGGCTTCAACTACTTCGAGTTGCCGCCCGGTGTCGAGGGACGGGAGCACGACGAGACGGAGTCGAGCCAGGAAGAGGTGATGTTCATCGTCGCCGGTTCCGGGCAGCTGCGGGTCGACGGCGACGAGATCGAGCTCAAGCCCGGCCGGTTCGTTCGGATCGACCCGTCGGCTGTCCGCTGCCCCGTCGCCGGGCCGAACGGCTTGACCTTCGTCACGTTCGGCTCGCCCGTCAACGAGCGCTACGAGCCGCCTTCATGGGGCTGAACCTACGGCGCCGACACGAACGGATCGCAGGATCCTCAGCCCGTTCTCAGCCTTTACTGCTTTCCTTTAGGACGTGAAGGTCGCGATCGTAGGAGTCTTGCTCGCCGCCGTGCTCGCCATGAGCTCGTCCACACTCGCTGCGCCGAGCGCTACGACGACGGGCGTTGTGGTCGTCAACACGCGTCTGGCGTACGGCGGGGGAGGCGGCGCAGGCACGGGAATCGTGCTCTCGTCCTCGGGAACGGTGCTGACGAACAACCACGTCATCCGGGGCGCCGACGCGATCCGCGTCACGGTCCCCTCGACCGGCCGGACCTACGCAGCCACAGTGGCCGGCTACAGCGTCTCCAAGGACATCGCGCTGCTCCAGCTTCGAAACGCCCAGGGCCTCGCGACGGTGCGAACGGGCAACTCGAGCACGGTCGACGTCGGAGATAGCGTGACGGCGGTCGGCAACGCAGGTGGCACCGGCAAGCTGACCACGAAGACCGGCAAGGTCACCGGCCTTAGTGAGTCGATAACCGTCAGCAACGTCGACGGCGATCCATTCACGCTGCCCGGGCTGATCGAGACCACGCGCACCATTGCGGGGCGGGGACTCGGGTGGCCCGCTGCTCTCGGGCGGACGCGTGATCGGCATCGACGCGGCGGCAGCGGGCGGCTTCTACTTCCGGGGCAGCGCGCAGGGGTATGCGATTCCGATCAACAGGGCGCTGAAGATCGCCGGGCAAATCGATTCAGGGCGCCAATCGTCGACCGTCCATGTCGGGCCGACCGCCTTTCTGGGCGTGGGACTGAGGCCCGCGAGCGAGGTTGGTGAGGACGTGTCCGGCGCGCTCGTCGAGCGCGTCGCGTCGGGTACGCCGGCCGACAGGGCAGGCATCGGTGCGAACGACCTCATTACGTCGTTCGCCGGGAAGCCGGTCTCGTCGTCGGCGGGTCTCAGGAGGCTCGTCCTGCAGGCCTCGCCCGGGAAGACCGTGCGCGTCACGTGGGTCGATCCCAGCGCAGGGAAGACGAGCGCGGCCGTGCGCCTCGTCGCCGGGCCTCCTCAGTAGAGCCCGCGCATCCGCTAGAGAATCTCCACGACGTCGTCGTCCTCGAGCACGTGCGCGGCGCCGACCCGCTGGCCGTCGAACTTCGCGGACGGCCCCACACGCGCGCGCCCGCGCAGGCCGCGGCCAGGTCGTGGTGGATCGTGGCCGCCGCGTCCACCACCGTCGCACCCGGCGTGAGCGCGGCAGCCTCCGCCTCGCCGTCGCCGGGACGGCGCAGGAAGACGCGGATCAGCCCGGTGAGGCGCCAGAGCTCGTCGCGCAGGCGGTCGAGGCTCTCGTCGTCGAGCACGGAGACGCCCACTGCCGGTAGCCCGACCGCGGCCGCGATGCGCTCGACCGCGCCCTCATCAGCCTCGTCCAGCTTCGTCACCGCCACGATCGCGCGCTGCGTGATCCCGGCCAGCTCCAGCTCGCGACGCACGGCGGTCAAGCCGTCGAGCGGCGCCGAGGCGTCCTGACAGAGGACCATCGCATCGACGCCGCGCAGCACACCCAGCAACGCGCGGCCGCCACCACGGCGCTCGTGGGCGCCCTCGATCAGGCCGGGGATCTCCACCAGCTGTACCAGCACGCCGCGTAGCCGCGTCAACGCCGGCACGGGCCGGAGCGTGGTGAACGCGTAATCGCCCGTCTTGATCTGGATCGACGAGAGCGCCTGCAGCAGCGACGACTTGCCCGCGTTCGGCGGGCCGACGAACGCGATCTGCGCAGCGCCCTCGCGGCGAACGGCAATCGAATCCCGGTGCACGACCTTCTTGCGGACGCGCGACGCATCGATCTGCGCGTTCACCCACTTGCGGATGTCCGCGTACGGCCCGTTCCGGTAGCCGGGCAGCTCCGTGAGGATCTTCCGGAGCTCCCTGATCCGCTCGCCGTCGTCCAGCCCGACGAGCCGTCGCTTGATGACCTGCATCTGTGTGCGATGCGGCATTGGCATCGCGATCACCTTCCCTTCAGTTCATGCGGGAAGGCGCGCGCTCTGCGCAGCCGCCGTCGCGGCCGCGGTGGCGCGTCCCTTTCCCGCCGCTCTCTCGGACGCGTGATGCCGAGAGCGGCGGATCAGCCTGTCTTGTTCGAACAGGCTGCGAGCCAGGAGCGTTCTGCTGTGCTCATCGTGCCGCGAGGGTAGCGCACGTTAGGCCGACGGCGCCAGGGATTCCGTAGCAGCCGCGCCGCCCGGCGTCCTCGGCGCGAGGCTGAACACCTCGAAGCAGCGCTCGAACGCCGCCCTGTCGCCCTCCATCGTGACCAGGCCCTGCTCGAGCGCTTCGGCCGCGGACAGATCCTGACCTGTGAGTCGGAAGAACGTCGCCATGTCGGTCTCGATCACGACGTCCGCGTCCTCGACGGCGCCCATCGACACGTGCAGGTGCCCGTTGTCCACGCGCGCCGAGAAGACGTCGCCCTCGATCCGCAGCACGTAGGCCTCGGTAAGCCCGCGGGCCGCCTCATGGGAGAACAGTGCCGGCAGGGCGTTGACGCCCCACTCGGCATACAGCTCGTCATCGGGGCCGGGCGGGCCGAGCGTTCGCGCCCCCCAGCGGGCGAGCGCGTACACGACCTCTTCCAGCTCCGCGCCGTACTCGGTCAGCTCGTAGACGGTGGACGCGGCCGGCGCAGGCAGCTTGCGCTTGCGGACGATGCCGCCACCTTCGAGCTCGCGTAGGCGCGCGGCGAGGATGTTGGTGCCGATCCCCCGGAGGCCGTCGTGGAGGTCGGTGTAGCGCTTCGGGCCGTGCAGGAGCTCCCGGACGATGAGCAGCGACCAGCGCTCGCCCACGAGACACATGCGCATGAGCAACCGGGCAGTACTGGTCGAACACGCTTGGCCATGCTTGTGATTCTAGCGCGGCTACTTGCTGATGTACAGTTTTTACTTGCTAAATGATAGTTGATTGTGTATTTTGTGAAGCACCCATGAACCGAACCCGAGGAAAGGACTGCTGATGCTCGCCTCAGCCCAACGCAAGTGGTTCGCGCTCGCGCTCCTCTGCGCGGTGCAGTTCATGGTCGTGCTCGACATCGCGATCGTGAACGTCGCTCTCCCCTCGATTCAGGATGACCTCGGCTTCTCGCAGGAGAACCTCCAGTGGGTGATCAGCGCCTACGCGCTGTTCTTCGGTGGCTTCCTCCTGCTCGGAGGACGCGCAGCCGACCTGCTCGGCAGGCGCCGCGTGTTCATCGGAGGCCTGGTGCTCTTCACGCTCGCCTCGCTCGCCGCGGGCTCGCCTGGAGCGAGGCCTCGCTGATCGGCGCTCGGGCGCTGCAGGGCCTTGGCGCAGCCGTCATCACGCCCGCGGCTCTCTCCATCCTCATGACCACCTTCGCCGAAGGCAAGGAGCGAAACGCTGCGCTCGGCGCCTGGGGCGCGGTGGGCGCGTTCGGAGCGGTCGCCGGCGTGCTGCTCGGCGGCATCCTCACCGATCCCCTGAGCTGGGAATGGATCTTCTTCATCAACATCCCCGTCGGTCTGACCGCGCTCGTACTCGCGCCGGTGTTGCTCGGCGAGAGCCGCGACCTCCGGGTTAGCAGCTTCGACGTTCCGGGGGCGGTGCTCGTCACGAGCGGGCTGGTAACTCTGGTCTTCGGCATCACCCAGGCCCACGACTACGGCTGGGGCTCGGGTGAGACGATCGGCATCTTCGCCGTCTCGGCGGCACTGCTCATCGGCTTCCTCGCCTGGGAGGCCCGCGCAGCCGAGC
The DNA here is from genome assembly GCA_963711315.1 of uncultured Actinomycetes bacterium. Taxonomy (GTDB): domain Bacteria; phylum Actinomycetota; class Thermoleophilia; order Gaiellales; family Gaiellaceae; genus PALSA-612. Next base: position 109,175 of record CAVQDQ010000002.1, on the reverse strand, counting down.
CGCTGATGCCGCTCTCGATCTTCCGCGTCCGTACCGTCGCCGGCGCCAACGTCGCCGGACTCGTCCTCGGCACGGCCGTCTTCTCGATGTTCCTGATGCTCACGCTCTACATGCAGCAGGTGCTCGAGTACTCCCCGATGAAGACCGGGGTCGCGTACCTGGCGGTCGCTGGAACGGCGATCATCTGGTCCGCCGTGGCATCGATGCTCGTGAACCGCGTCGGCGTGAAGCCGGTGATGGTGGCCGGCCTGAGCATTCTGACCGGAGGCCTCGTCTACTTCACACAGGTCTCGGTCGACGGCTCCTACGTAACCGACCTGCTGCCGGGCTTCCTGCTGATCGCGGTCGGACTGGGCTTCTCGTTCGTCTCGATCTCGATCGCCGCGCTCGCCGGCGTGAGCCACGCCGACGCCGGCCTCGCCTCGGGTCTCTTCAACACGTCGCAGCAGGTCGGAGGGGCCCTCGGCGTCGCCGTGCTCTCCACGGTGGCTACGGTCCGAACCGACGACGCGACCGCGGCCGGCTCGGCGCTTCCCTTCGCGCTCACCGACGGCTTCCAGGCCGCCTTCATCGGCGGAGCGGCGATCGCCTTCGCCGGCATCCTCGTCTCACTGCTCCTGGTACGGCGGGGGGATCTCGCCGAGCAGCAGCCGGAGCCTGTCACCACGCTCGAGCCTGCGCTCGAGCTCGACGAGGCAGCCTAGGTCAGACGATCGTGCTCGTAGGCCGCACGGCGAACGTCACTCGACCCGGTCGATGACCGGGTCGGGGCGTTCTCCGAGAAACTCGATCCATGCCGTCTTGATGCGGGGATAGAGCATCGCCGCCTCCGCCAACTCCAGGAAGTCGCCGATCGTCGTCTCCAGACGCTCTTGCAGCCGCGGATTTTCGAGCTGCCCCTGCTCGTCGAAGGCCGAGTGGGCCTGTGCGAGCGAGAACATGTCCGGATAGATCCGGGCCCCGAGATGCTCGAGCGGCACGCGCAACGCCCACAAGCCGCGATTCCCGCCGATCATCGAGGGCGATGCCGACAGCAGCATGCCGTGATGCTCGTGGAATGGCTGTGGACGAAAGCGGGAGACCCAGTCGATGGCGTTCTTCAGCACTCCAGGGATCGAAGCGTTGTACTCGGGCGAGCAGATCACGAACGCGTGACTGACCTCTAGACGGCTACGAAACGCCTCGGCGGCCACCGGGAACCCGTTCGCCTTCTCCTCATCGCTGTCGTACGAGTCCATGTCGAACTCGCGCATTGAAGCGCGGTCGGCGATGGCACCCGTCGCCTCGATGAGGTCGGCCGCCAGTCCCGCCAGCCGCGAGTTGAGCGACTCGTCGCGGAGCGATGCCGACAAGACGAGCACACGACACTCACCCGGAGTCACATCGGTCATCAGAGGATCATGACAACGGCGATTTGGTAGCGTCGAAGGCCATCGACGAGGGGGTGCTCCCGTGGAAGCCGGGGTCGATCGAACGCCGTTGATGTTGATTCACGGAGCCTGGCTGTCGTCCGCCAGCTGGCAGAACTTTGCCGACTACTTCGGCGACCGCGGCTTTGCGGTCTCGGCGCCTGAGTGGCCGCGCAAGGAAGGGGACGTCGCACAGTTGCGCGAGAACGCCGACGAGATAAAGGGCCTCGGAGTGACCGAGATCGTCGACCATTACGAGTCGCTGATCCGGGCCTCGACGAGCCGCCCGTCTTGATCGGGCATTCGTTCGGTGGCCTGATCGTCGAGCTGCTGCTCGATCGCGGCTTGGGGCGTGCCGGGGTCGCTATGAGCCCGGCGCCACCGAAGGGCATCCTCGTGCTGCCGTTCTCCTCGCTCAAGGCCGCATCGCCGGCTCTCGCCCATCCATCGAGGTGGCACGGCAGCGTTCCGCTCACGCTCGAGGAGTTCACGTTCGGGTTCGTGAACACGTTTTCCCCTGAAGACGCCGCGGCTGCCTTCGAGCGGTACGCGGTGCCCGAGACCGGCCAGATCTTCTACGAGGCCGGCTTCGCCAACTTCCACCTCCACCCGCCCACCGAAGTGCACTTCAAGAGCGGCGATCGTGCTCCGTTGCTCATCGTCGGGGCGGAAGAGGACAAGACGGTTCCCGCGTCGCTCGCGCACAAGCAATACAAGAAGTACGAGAAGTCAGACGCCAAGACGGACTACTTCGAGTTCGCCGATCGTCCGCATCTCATGATGGTTGCCGAGGGCTGGCAGGAGATCGCGGCCTCGATCGAGAGCTGGCTGGACGGTGTACTGGCGGTCACACCGCTTGGGGAAGCGGGTCGCGCAGGCCCGACGGGCTGACCTGCGCCACGTTCGACTCGCCCTACACCCCTCAGCCGAGGCAGCTGTCCACTCGCGAGGCACTACGATCGAGGGCACTCATGGTGACGATGGGCGCCAGCTGAGCGACGACGCTCGTTGGTGGGCGGCCCGAAGAGCCCAGAGCCGTAAGCCGGCCTCGTACCGCTGCCCGCTCTGCGGGCGGCAGCTGCACGCGATGAGCCCGCACATGCTCATCGCGCCCGAAGGGGACGGCGAGCGGCGGCGCCACGCGCACACCGAGTGCGTGGTGGCTGCCCGGCGAGCCGGGAGATTGCCGACGCTCGACGAGTGGCGCCGGACGCAGCCCCGCCAACCAGGTCTGCTCTCGCGCCTGTTTGGGAAGCGGTGACGCGGTGATCTCAGTAGGGTCCCTCCTGAACCCAACTGGAAGGAGCACATGATGTACGCACGACTTGTCACATTCTCGGGTGCGAACCCTGAGAAGCGCGAAGGTGCGATTGCGACGATCCGCGAGCGGGTGATTCCGACGCTGCGCAAGTACGACGGCTTCGCCGGCTACATCGCGCTCTACGACGAAGAAGGCGGGCGGGCGAAAGGCATTCTGCTCTGGGAGAGCAAAGAGACGGCGGAGGACGCTGAGGCGGAGCTCGCCGAGATGCGCAAGCAGGTCGCGATCTCGATGGATCTCACCCTCGAGTCGGCCGATCTCTACGAGGCCCCGGTCGTCGAACTGGAAGCTGTACACGTCTGAGTCGTAGCCCCCGCGCCTGAGCTGGAGTTGGAACTCCGCAAGATGGCCCCTTGGGCCATCTTGCGGCTCGGCGGTGCCGACGGCACTCTGACAGCGTGGCGAAGAAGAAGCGGAAGATGTTTGACTCGCCCGAGGAACGCGCCGCGTTCATGGAGCGCTGGGAGGCGAACACGCAAGCTCGAGGCCCGCATCGAGAAGCTCAAGGCTGAGCAAGCAGCCAGGCAGCAGCGACGAAGCCAGGCCTAGCGAGCCACTGCGACGAAGCGGCAGAGTGCGTTCGCGAGGACTTCACCCTGCTCGGACTCGACGTCGCTCGCCTTGGGACCGGTTGACGAATGACGGCTGATCGCCTAGCTTCTCGGTGATGGACGTGGCATCCCGCACGATGCCGTCACTGTCTAGGCGCTGCCGGCCGGAGGCTGCGTAGCCCGTGCGTTTCTCCACAGGTGGCGTCGCGCAGTACACGCCCAAATGCGGGGGCCCGGACTTGCCGTTCTGCATCCCGTCGACGCGGGGATTCGCTGCCTGGTACTTCGTGGCAGGTCACACGGCGGTGACCCGCTGGGAGAACGGCGATGTCTGGGGCGCGGACTTTCGTGACGACGGCGGCGACGTCGATCCCTCGGGCGGCAGCGACCTGCCGGACATCTACTTCTACAACGGTCACGGCATCTGCCAGAACCCACCTGGAGCGACCGACCCGGACTTCATCACGGTCTGCGGAAACTTCGGCAGCCCGAATACCGTCAACATCGGCAGCAAGTCCCGATGGGGGAACTCGCCGGGGAAGCTGAAATTCCTCTTCGTCGACGCGTCCTGCCCGATGGACCTCGTCTCGCTGGCAAACAACTGGTTCCCGGTCTTCGGGGGCCTGCACATGGCGGTCGGTCATTCGGGCAGATCAACCGCCGACACGCTGAACAGCCCTACTCGTGGACCCCAGTTCGGCGCTCGCACGGCCGGGCTTCCTTGGCCCTTCGACTGGCTGTTCCCGCAGGAGAGCGTGGGCGATGCCTGGATGGACACGGGGACGATCGACATCCAGTCGGGATGCTCCGCCATCGCCCTGGCAGCCGGCAACGACCGCAACGACGCCATCGATCGCCGTGAGAACGAACGAATCACCGACGGTCGCCCCAAGCCGACACCGAACTGGTTTGCCTGGAAGTGGAGGACCGTGTAATGGCCGATCCGCCGCCCAGCAACCCCGCTCTTTCGAACCTCGAGGCCCCGGACCTGATCAGGTCGGCAAGCCGCATCGCGGGCTTGGACCTCGGCAAGAGGCCGACGTTCGCGACTGCCGCGAATGTCTCGGGCGTCCGCACGAAGACGCTCGTGTTCAGCCGGCGCCGTGACAGCCTCACCATCTTCGCGCGGGACGAGACCTACGGGTACGCGCGGAAGGCGGGCGCGTGGACCGGCCCCGACAAGGCCCTGGTCGCCCGTGCCCGCAAGATCCTCCGCGCCGCAGGGATCCCCGAGGCGGAGATCCGGCGGATCAAGGTCGTCTCCGAGCGGGGAACCGTCGCCGAGCGCCTAAAGTCGGGTGAGATTCGCGTCGAGAGACCGGAGCTGCTGCGCAAGCTCGCGCGCGCCGAGCGACGAACAGCCGGGCTGCCGGTTTGGTCGTCGCATGCCGTCCTCGGGCTCACGCAGGAGGGAACGGTCGGCCAACTCGAGATCCACTGGCCCAATCTCACCCCGGAGGTTCTCGCCGAGGCAAAGGTGCTGGCCTCGCTCGTCAAGAAGGGCTTCAAGCCCGCAGAGCTACGCGGTGCCGAGGTCGAGAGTGTCGAAGCCGGTGTGATCCATTCGCCGGCGATCGGCTTCTTCATGGACGTCGTGCCGGTCGTGCGCTGTATCTACCGTGCGAGCGAGACCAGGCTCGGGACGAAGCCCCTCCTCTACCTCGACCGCCACGGCGAGCCCGTCTCGCTCCCCCGCGGCATCGAGCCCGCAACCCCGGTCGAAGGCGACCGGAAGCGGTAGCAGCCGTCAGCGCAATCGCGGCGCGTCGGACGCTGGCGGCTTAGCTCGCGAGCTCGACGCCGCGGCAGACCGCGTTGGCGAGCGTCGGTCGTGCGCGACAATCACGTGGATGGCCGACGACTGGCAAAGCGCAGCGGAGATCGAATGGGAAGACTTCTACCGCGCCGTCGAGGGTCGCGAGCTGCGCCCGCTTTTCGTCGACGCGATCCCGTATCTGCCGACGACCGCCGCCGGTGAGCGCCCGCTCGTCGCGATTGACCTTGGCTGCGGCGACGGGGCCGAGACCCTCGAGCTACTGCGGCGCGGCTGGTCGGTGCTCGCGGTCGACGGCTCGAGCGCAGGGATCGCGCGCTTGCGGAACTCGGTGTCACCTGCAGATCTCCCACGACTGACGACGCTGGTCGCGCCGTTCACCGAGATGAGCCTGCCACCGGCCGATCTCGTCTACGCCGGTCTGAGCCTTCCGTTCTGCGATCCGCGCGACTTCGACGCTGTCTGGGAGACGGTCGCCTCCGCCGTACGTCCGAACGGCTTCTTCGTGGGCCACCTCTTCGGTCCGCACGACACGTGGGCAGACAAGCCTGGCATGACCTTCCACGCGCGCGAGGACATCGAGGCGCTTCTTTCAGGATTCGAGATCGCGCAGCTCCGGGAGCAGGACGAGGACGGCGCGGCCGTCGGAGGCCCGAAGCACTGGCACGTGTTCCACGTCATCGCGCGCAAAGTGGCCTAGCCGGCCGCTGCCGCCGGCCTGGCCTTCGGCCAGGTAGCTGTTCTCGCTAACGGCGGTATACCTCTCGCCGGTGCGCGATCCGCGCAACGAGTACGAGCCGTTCGTCGTCGTCGACCGCGTAGACGATCCGGTAGTCGCCGACATGTACGCGATAGTCGTCGCGGCCGGCGAGCTTGGCGACGCCGGACGCTCGTGGATCCTCGGCGAGGCCGTCGATCGCCGCCCTGACCCGTTCGCGAGTGGAACCGTGAAGGCGCCGATAGGCGCGAGCCGCCGGAGGGTCGAGACGAACCTGGTAGGACCGCTCAGGCGTTCGCTACTCCCGAATGTCTGCCCACGGCACCGTGAGCTCCGCTTCATCGCGTGCCTGGAGGGCCGCGAGGCTGTCCTCGAGGTACTCGAGGCGCTCGACGAGATCCGCGTAGCGCTCGACGTCGACGAGGACCCCCGTCAGGCGGCCGCGCTTCGAGACGTAGAGCACCTCGTCGGAGTCGCGGAGCGCGTCGAGCTCCCGACCGAGACGAGCGCGTAGATCTTCTGCGGTGACGATTCGAGGCATGGCCAAACCGTACGGAAAACCGTACGGTTAATCGTACGCTGACGAAGCAGCGTCGTCAACAGCCTCGGCCGCTGCCTGGAACTACTGACCAGAGAACGTGGACTGCCCTGATGTCCACGAGACGCCGATCGCGGACGCTATGGGAGCCCAGAGATGGCACAGACACTCGACACAACCACGTCGAAGCTGCGCGACGCAGGCGCCGTCGCCGTGTTGCGGTCGGCTGAGGTGGTCGTCGCCGACCACCTGACCAAGCGGTTCGGGGGCGTGCTCGCGGTCGACGACCTCTCGTTCCGGCTCGAGGCGGGCACCGTCACGGGCTTTCTCGGCCCGAACGGCGCCGGCAAGACGACGACGCTGCGCATGCTGCTCGGGCTCGTGCGACCCACCGCCGGCACGGCGCTCGTCTTCGGGCGCCCGTACCGCGAAGCACCGCGATCCGGCGCGACGCGTCGGGGCCGTGCTCGAGGCGGCGGACTTCCATCCCGGCCGCTCGGGACGAGAGCACCTGATCACGCTGGCGCTCGCGGCCGAGCCTGCCGCGTCTCGCGCGTCGACGAGGTGCTCGAGCTGGTCGAGCTGGCGCACGCAGCGCGCCGCCGGGTCGAGACCTACTCGCTCGGGATGCGCCAGCGGCTCGGGCTCGCGGCCGCCTTGCTCCGCGACCCGGAGCTCCTGATCCTCGACGAGCCCGCCAACGGGCTCGATCCCGAGGGCGTCCACTGGCTGCGCACGTTCATGCGCGACTTCGCCGCGGCCGGCAAGACCGTCCTCGTCTCGAGCCACGTTCTCGCAGAGGTCGCGCAGACCGTCGACCGCGTGGTGATCATCGACAAGGGCCGGCTGTCACGATCGCCGAGCTCGACGAGCTGACCGCGCGCATGGCCGGCGGCGTCCGGGTGCGCGCGCCAGCGGATTCAAGCGCTGCTGCCACTGCTCGAGGCGGCCGGCCTCGAGGCGACGGTGCTCGACGGTGACGAGCTCCTCGTACAGGGTGCGTCGCCCGCCAGGGTCGGAGAGCTCGCGGCGGATGCGGGTATCGCGGTCCACGAGCTGGTTGCAGGAGTCCCCCACGCTGGAGAAGGTCTTCCTCGAGCTCACATCCGGGAGCGAGCCGTGATCGCGCAGCTCCGCTCCGAGCTCCGCAAGATGGCGACGACGCGGACGAACCTCGGCCTGCTGCTCGGCCTGGTCGCGCTGATCCTGTTCGGCGTGATCGCCGGTAGCTTCGGCACCGAGTCCGATCTCTCGCTGCCCGAGAACCAGCGAGAGCTGATCGGCAACGGCGGCGTTCGCCGCGGTCTTCGCAGCCATGATCGGCGTCATGGCGATGACGAGCGAGTTCCGGCACGGCACGATCCGTGCGACGTTCGTCTTCACGCCCGCCCGCACGCTCGTCGTCACCGCCAAGGTGCTCGCGAGCATGATCGTCGGCATCTGCTTCGGCGCGCTCGGCGCGGCCTCGCGCTCGGCAGCGGCGTGGCGATGATCCGCGCGCGCGGCTACGACGTGCTGATCGACTCCGGCGACGTACGCAGCCTCGTGCTCGGCACGATCGCGATGTCCGCGCTCTGGGCAGCCGTCGGCGTCGGCATCGGCGCCCTCGTGCGCAACCAGGTGTTCGCGATCGTCGGCCTCTTCGCCTGGGTCTTCGTCGTCGAGATCCTGCTCTTCCAGTACCTGCCCGGACGTTGCCCGCTACGCGCCCGGCGCGGCGGGCACCGCGATGACCGGTGACACCGTCGGCGACTCCTCCGTACACCTGCTGTCCGCGCTGAGCGGCGGCGCCGTGCTGGCCGCCTATGCGGCCGCGTTCGTCCTGGCAGGCGCGCTCGTGACGAACCGCCGCGACGTCACGTAGCCCTTGATGTCTGATCGCTGCGCGTAAGCGCGCGCAAGGCGGCCTAGCCGGGCCAGCTCTCTGTCGCGACGCAGATCTCCTCGCAGAGCTGGCTCGTTAGACTCCCGCCGGGGGTGGGAGAGATGATCGCTTGGACACGCGCGGCCTGGTTTGTTCTCCTGGCAGGCCTGCTTGCGCTCGCTGTGACCGCGGCCGGGTCAGGTTCGACGGGACCGCTTCTCATCGCCGTCGAAGCGCCCTTCAGCGGAGACCAGGCCCCGAATGGGCTGGACCAGCTTCGAGGCGTTCGCCTCGCGGTCAAGCAGTTGAACGCCCAGGGCGGGCTCTGGGACGGCCGCAAGGTTGCGATCTTTCGCGCCGACGACAAGGGCGACGCCGCGAATGCACGACCGGTAGCACGAAAGGTGATCGCGGAGGGGATCGGCTTCCTGGTCGGGCCGTACAACTCCTCGGTCGGCATCGCCAACCTCGGGCTCTACCGGAGGAACCGCGTCCTGCCTCTGTGGATGACGTCACGTGACGAGACCGCCGGCGCTGGAGCGACCGTCCAGCCAATGAACACGCAGATCGCGCCCGTCGAGAGGGCGTACGTCAAGCGAATCGGCGTCAGGCGCATCGCAATGCTCGTCGACGACACGGCGAACGGCGCGTTCACGAAGGGAATGGCGAACCGTCTGCGTCGCGCGCTCGTGGGTGACGGCGCGTCGGTCACGTGGACGTCGGTCCGCGAGACGACCGATCCGGGCACGAAGGGCACGTACTACGCCGACCTTGTGGTGCGCGCTCTGGCCTCAGAACCCGACCTCGTCTACGTGAGCACGTACTTCCCCGAGGGCGTGCAGATCGCGAAAGCCCTCGCCGCGGCCGGCAGCAGCCCACGCTGCCTGATGGGACTTGCGAACGTCGACAACGGCTTCGTCGCGAGCACGACGCTGGCGGAAGCGCAGAGATGTGTCTTCAGCGGCGTTCCCGCGGCGACGGAGATGCCTTCGGCCGGGGCGTACGTGCGCCAGTATCGCGCGGCGTTCGGCAAGAAGCCCGGCGTCTGGGGCTCGTTCACCTTCGACTCCGCGAAGATCCTGTTCGCGGCGATCGACAGGGCGAGGAGCTACGGCTTCGCGGCCGTCCAGCGTGAGCTGCGGGCAACCAAGGGCTACCGCGGCGCAACCGGCGCGATCACGATCGACGCGAAGACGGGCTACCGCGCCACCGTACCCGTCAGCATCCTCCGTGTCGACAACCGGAAACGCTTCGTGATCGCTCGATAGCCCGCCCGGGTTCGCTAGGCGCCGCAATAGGGCCGCCGTCGCGGAGAATGGTTAGGTGGGGAGCCTCGACGCATGCATGCTCCACCCGATCGGCGTCGTTCGGTCAGAGCTCGTCGACCGGGCAAATGCGCCGCGCCAGGGGGACGAGGGAGCGCCCGACGCCACGATCGAGATCATGCCTGCGGTGCAGTGCACCCCGGTCTCGACGGGATTCAGGAAGGCCAGTAGCTCATCGTCCTGACATGGCTGCACGAAGCGAAACGTGACGTTCTCGAAGTGCATCCGCGAGATGACGTCGACCGGCCGCTCGCCGGCGTTTTCAACACCCGATCGTCAGACCGTCCGAACCCGATCGGTCTGCACCGGGTGACCGTACGCGCTGTCGACGGCGGTCGTCTAATCGTCGGGCCGCTCGAGGCGATCGACGGGACGCCGGTCTTGGACATCAAGCCGGTCCTTCGCGGCCCGAGCCAACGCTGAGCCACGTGACTCCGCGTCGCGCGTGCTTCGTCGACGTCGGGTAGCCCTTGCATGTGTGATGGCGGCGCGGAGGAAACCCCTGGCATCAGCGGCCGTGACGTCCGGGAGGCACCTCGCGATTCATGCAGCGATTCAGGACCGGAGCTGACCTAATTGCCGCATAGTGTCCAACATGAGCGAGCATCGGGGAGGGTGATCGATGGACCTTGACCTGCTGATCGTTTCGCAGGAAGGCGTCACGTGGCATGACTGGTGCGCGCTTGCCGATGCCTGCGAGCGATCCGCAGTCCCGACGCTTTTTGCGGGAGACCACTACATCTCGACAAGCGACGAGCTGGGCAGGGTCGCCCACGACGCCTGGACGGTCATCGCCGGCCTGGCGGCGCGCACCTCGGTTCTGCGACTCGGCACCATGGTCTCTCCGGTGACCTTTCGTCCGCCGGCAGTGCTCGCGAACGCAGTGGCGACGGTCGACCACATCTCGGGCGGCCGGGTCGAGCTCGGGCTGGGGTCGGGGTGGATGGCCCGCGAGCACGAGGCGTTCGGCTTTCCGTTCCCGCGCCCGCGGGTGCGCCAGCAGATGCTCGCCGAGCAGCTCGAGATCGTGCATCGCCTGTGGACCGAGGAACGGGTCACGTTCAACGGCAGCCACTACACGCTCGAAAACGCGCCCGGCAGGCCGAGGCCGCTGCAGTCTCCCCACCCCCCGCTCATCGTCGGTGGCCGCGGCACGCCGGGGACGACGCTGCCGGCCGCTCGCTTCGCCGACGAGTACAACGTCTCATGGGACTCTCGCCCCCAGGAGTTCCCCGACGCCCGCCAGCGCGTGATCGATGCCTGCGCCCAGGTCGGCCGTGATCCCGCGACGATGCGCTTCTCGATCGCCATCCACTGCATCGTCGGGGAGACCCGTGACGAGGCAATGGACAGGGCACGCGCGATCTACGATCTCAGGCCGCGCGAGCTGACCTTCGACGACTGGTTCGCCGGCTCCAGCGAGCAGCGACTATTCGGCTCCGTCGACGAGGTCGCGGCGGCACTTCTTCCGTATGCCGAGGCCGGCGCCGATCGGCTGATGATTATGCACAGCCTGCACACCGACCTCGACTCGATCGTGCTGATCGGAGAACACCTGGCACCTCGGCTCGCGCGCTGAGCTGCCCGCGAGATGCGTCGCCCCGGCGCAACCCCAGCCGGTGCGCTTCGTCCGTGGGCGTGTCGAAGCGACGACAGAACTAGAGTGGGCCGCGTGACGCTTCAACGGATGGACAACGTCGGCATCGTGGTGGAATCCCTCGATGCCGCTATCTCTTTTTTCGCCGAGCTCGGCCTCGAGCTCGAAGGGCGAGCCATGATCGAAGGAGACTGGGCAGAGCGCGTCACTGGACTGCGCCACATGCGCGTCGAGATCGCCATGATGCGCACGCCGGACGGCCACAGCCGGCTCGAGATCTCGCGATTTCTCACGCCGCCTACGGTCGCCGATCACCGGAACGCCCCGGTGAACGCTCTCGGCTACCTACGCATCATGTTCGCCGTGGAGGACATCGACGATACGCTCGCCCGGCTCCGCCCGCACGGAGCCGAGTTGGTTGGTGAGCTGGCGCAGTACGAGGATAAGTATCGGCTCTGTTACATCCGAGGGCCTGAGGGCATCCTCATCGGGCTGGCCGAGCAGGTCGGCTAGCTTCCAGCTGGCCCGGTCGAGCGCCCAGGCCAGGACAGCAGGTGTTGAGTCGGCCGCTACGCCCTAGCCCTGCGCAGCGCGCGTCGATTGGTTCGAGGTTCACTTCGTGTACGGGGAGCTCAAGCCTCGGCGGCGTCTACTTCACACGCAGACTCGTGCGGTACTGCTTCTGACCGCTGACACCGTCTGGGAAGCAGACACCGCCACGGTGACGCAGAAAGCCCTGGCAAGGCTGACTATCGGGACGGAAAGGATCCCACGTTGCCGCCGGCCGCAAGTGCAAAGGCCCCGCTTGAGCGGGGCTCTTTTCTAGTGAGCAGTGACGGGTCGAACCGCCGACCTCCTGCTCGTGAGGAAGCCGGTCTGCAGAGACACACGGAGGAAAGCGCCCTTCCAGTGCGATTACGGCTGGAACATCACGCTCGGAGACCGTGTCTCTTTGAACTTCAACTGCGTGATCCTCGACGGCGCCCCCGTCACGATCGGTGCGCTTACGCAGATCGGCCCGGCGGGGCAGCTCTGCACCGCCACCCATCCCGTGAATCCGGAGGAGCGCGCGGCGGGCATGGAATGTGCGAAGCCGGATCTCGATCGGTCGCAACGTCTGGATCGGCGCGGGCACGATCGTCGGCCCGGGCGTCACAATCGGTGACGATGCCGTCATCGGCGCGGGCAGCGTCGTCCTACGCGACGTACCCGCGCGCTCGGCAGCCGCCGGCGTCCCCTGCCGGATCCTGCGGTCGATCTAGGGCCCGCTGCGCCGGCGGCCCTGGACTCTGGCCTCAGCCACTGAACGGGGCGGAGGCATCCAGCACCGTCACCTCGTCGGCGTCGACCACGATGGACTGTCCGTCGTCGAGAGTGACGAAGAAGCGCTCGTCAGGACCGGCCTCCGCGGTGCCCAGCCGGCCATCAGCAATACGGACCCGGGTTGTCGGCCGCTCCAGCGGCCCACGTTCCGTTGCTGCGGCGGGGGGCGTCGTGAGCAGGATCACTCCCCCACCTAGCCCGAGGTCGCTGATCTTCACGATGCTTCGTCCGGCGAACCCCACGTACAGGGACGGATCCGACGGCACGGACCATTGGTCGAAGAAGCAGTTCGTCGGCAGTCCGCGCATCGCTCCGGTATCCAGCAAACGCTGCCAGGTCACACCGTCGGTGGTCATGAAGGCCCCGGCGACGCCGACCGCGAACCGTTTGAGCCCGTCGAACGGGTCGAACTGCATGTCGCTCAGGACGACCTGGGTCGTGTCGCCCACCTCGTCGCGATTGGCCGGGATCCGGCCGTTGCACGTGACCATGCGCTCCAGGCTTTCGTCCACCTGCCAGGTGGTGCCGCCGTCATCGGAGCGCTTGATGCGATCGCCGTCGATCACGTAGAGCAGGTTCGGGTCGTAAGGACTGACGAAGAAGCGCTTCGCCTGGTTGGCGCCCCCTCCCGGGATGAGCTGTTGCCAGACGGCCATTCCCTCCGTCCATTTCCAGAGCCGCTTGCTCACATTGCCGCCGACGTAGAACACTGTGCCCTCGTGGCCACCCGAGGCCTGCACGACGCCGATGCTCGGATCCGGCAGGAAAGGCCCGACCTGCTCGGCGGGGCCACTCTTGCGGTGACCGAAGTTCGGGATGACGAACAGCGGCTGCTCCCGGAAGGTGCCGCCCGTCAGGGCCGGCGAGACCAGCACCCCGGCATCTCCGAATCCGACAATGTCGGCCCTCTTCTCGCCGGTCACGTCGGCCAGGAGCCGCGTGTGGTTCTCCACGCGCCAGCGCCTGGTCGAAACCGAAGTCCTCGAGGGCGACCTGCGGCGTGAAGGCGAACGACCCATCGCCGTTGCTCAGCGCCACGTACACCCCGGCGTCGCCGAAGCCGACGATGTCGGCCTTGCCGTCGCCGGTGATGTCGGCCAGGAAGCGCGGGTGCTTGTCCACCCGCCAGCCGCCGGCCTCGAAGCCGAGGTCTGCCAGCACGAACTGCGCGGCCTGGAACGACCCGTCGCCGTTGCTGAGCGCCGTCCACACGCCGGCATCGCCGAAGCCGACGATGTCGGCCTTGCCGTCGCCGGTGATGTCGGCCAGGAAGCGCGGGTGCTTGTCCACTCGCCAGCCCTGCTTCGAAGCCGAGCTCTGCCAGCACGAACTGCGCGCGCCTGGAACGACCCGTCGCCGTTGCTGATCGCCGTCCACACGCCGGCATCGCCGAAGCCGACGATGTCGGCCTTGCCGTCGCCGGTGATGTCGGCCAGGAAGCGCGGGTGCTTGTCCACTCGCCAGCCCTGTTCGAAGCCGAGTCTGCCAGCACGAACTGCGCGCGCCTGGAACGACCCGTCGCCGTTGCTGATCGCCGTCCACACGCCGGCATCGCCGAAGCCGACGATGTCGGCCTTGCCATCACCGGTGATGTCGGCCAGGAAGCGCGGGTGCTTGTCCACTCGCCAGCCCTGCTTCGAAGCCGAGCTCTGCCAGCACGAACTGCGCGGCCTGGAACGATGCCGTCGCCGTTGCTGATCGCCGTCCACACGCCGGCATCGCCGAAGCCGACGATGTCGGCCTTGCCATCACCGGTGATGTCGGCCAGGAAGCGCGGGTGCTTGTCCACTCGCCAGCCCTGTTCGAAGCCGAGCTCTGCCAGCACGAACTGCGGATCGGCGAAGAGTCCGCCGCCCTTGCTGAGAGCGGTCCACGCTCCGGCATCGCCGAAGCCGACGATGTCGGCCTTGCCATCACCGGTGATGTCGGCGAGGAAGCGCGGGATGCCGGTCGACGAGCCATCCCCCCGGAGTGTCCCAGTCGGTGCGCTCCTTGATGTCGCGCAGGTCACGGGCGCGAAGTAGGACGGCGAGATGGTCGCCGAATGTCGTAGGCGGATCGTCCCTCCTGAAGTTGCCGAAGAAGCGGATAACCACGCAGTCCATGGGCAGCGATGGGTCGTCCGCAGGCAGGTTATGGACGAGCGGACGGAAGCCACGAATCCCAAAGCCGCTGCTGGCGTTCCAGATCCTGCTTCCCTTTCGCAACGAGGGCCCGGGGATGATCTGTCGATGATTGGAGGAGCTGATGTCGGGGAGATTGCCGGGCTGAGTCTCGTACAGCGCCACGAGTCTGCGTCCCAGCGCGGCGTGAAGATGAGCATCGAATGCGGCCGCAACGGGTCGGCCCAGGAGGTGTCGTTGTCCCCGCCGCCGTACTGCTGCGAGCGCCAGTGCTGTCCGCCGTCGCGGGAGGCGAAACCGTCGTTGTCACCGGTGTTGAGCGAGAGCAATGGGCCCTGCCCTGCGACCGCGGCACCGGCGAAGTTCACCGTGGACAGCGAACTGATGCTCCCCGCCGGCTCGAAGGTGATCCCGCCGTCGGTGCTCCGATCGATGCCGCCGTCGCTCAGGAGCCAAACGGTGCCCGCAGTTCGCCACGTACCTGCCGTCGTCGAACTCGGCGTGAAAATCGGGAGACAGGAACAGGCCATGGAGGTCGACGTGGACCTGGCCTGTGGTGTCGAGCTGTTGCCAGTCCGACGCGGACTGGGGATCGAGCGGTGCGACCGACGCCTCGCCGATGTTGTCCCCGAAGAAGCGTTGCGGCCCATAGAACAGCGCCTCACCCTGCCCGGGCCGGGTGATTGCGAGCCACACGTTTCCGGAGTCCTGGCCGCCGACCGTCGGGATCGGAACGTCCTGCCACGTCGACGCCATCGTCTGCGCGAAGTCACTGAAGTCACCGCGGAACAACTGGGGCAGGTTCGGGTGTGCGTTCGCATTACGCGTGACGAACACCTCGAACGGGGAACGTGGCGACACCACCATGACGCATTCGTTGTTCCCATTGGCCAGAGCGACGGCGCTCCCGATCGGGCTCGGCACCGCGCCGGCGTCGGGGATCCAGGTATCGCCACCGTCGAGAGAGACCTGGATCATGTTGTTGGCCAGCGCGTAGACAGCCGGCGGACGCAGTGTCCCGGCGGGCGTGGCGGCGACGGCCACATGGTTGGCTGGCACGAGGGGCTGGAGAGCGACGGTTTGGCCTGTGGCTGTCTGCCAGGTCGCACCAGCGTCCCGGCTGACAGCCAGCGAGTTCTCGCCGGCGGCGAAGACGAGGTGTGCAGTGCCCGGCGCCCAGACCAGCTGGCCGGCGGCGGGCAGGCCCCCTCCTGGCCGCGGGAAGGAGTGGACGGGCGACCACGTCCCACCACCGTCAGTGGAACGCCAGATGCCTGCGTCCTCGATCTCGCGGTCGCTTCGCGCGATGGCGAGGACGGTCAGCAGGTGGCCGAAGTTCGGCAGCACGAACCGGACTGGTCCGGTGAAGACGCCGTCAGCGTTTGGCAGCGCCACGTACACGCCGGCATCGCCGAAGCCGACGATGTCGGCCTTGCCATCGCCGGTGATGTCGGCCAGGAAGCGCGGGATGCTTCTCCACGCGCCAGCCGCCGGCCTCGAAGCCGAGGTCTGCCGAGACGAACTGCGGCGCTCCGAACGATGCCGTCGCCGTTGCTCAGCGCCGTCCACACGCCGGCATCGCCGAAGCCCGACGATGTCGGCCTTGCCATCGCCGGTGATGTCGGCCAGGAAGCGCGGATGCTTCTCCACCCGCCAGCCGCCGGCCTCGAAGCCGAAGTCTGCGAAGACGAACTGCGGCGCTCCGGAACGTGCCGTCGCCGTTGCTCCGCGCCGTCCACACTCCGGCATCGCCGAAGCCGACGATGTCGGCCTTGCCATCGCCGGTGATGTCGGCCAGGAAGCGCGGATGCTTCTCCACGCGCCAGCCGCCGGCCTCGAAGCCGAGGTCTGCGACGACGAACTGCGGCGCCTGGAACGTGCCGTCGCCGTTGCTCAGCGCCGTCCACACGCCGGCATCGCCGAAGCCGACGATGTCGGCCTTGCCGTCGCCGGTGATGTCGGCCAGGAAGCGGGGATGCTTCTCCACCCGCCAGCCTCCGGCCTCGAAGCCGAGGTCTGCCAACGACGAACTGCGGCGCTCCGAACGAGCCGTCGCCGTTGCTCAGCGCCGTCCACACGCCGGCATCGCCGAAGCCGACGATGTCGGCCCTGCCATCGCCGGTGATGTCGGCCAGGAAGCGCGGGATGCTTCTCCACCTGCCAGCCTCCGGCCTCGAAGCCGAGGTCTGCCAAGCACGAACTGCGGCGCTCCGAACGATGCCGTCGCCGTTGCTCAGCGCCGTCCACACCCCGGCATCGCCGAAGCCCACGATGTCGGCCTTGCCGTCGCCGGTGATGTCGGCCAGGAAGCGGGGATGCCGGTCGACGCGCCACCCACCAGCCTGGAGGCAGAAGTCCGCAAGCACGACCCGTGGAGGCTGAAAGGTGCCGTCGCCGTTGCTCAGCGCCGTCCACACGCCTGTATCGCCGAACCCGACGATGTCGGCGCGGCCGTCACCGGTGATGTCGGCCAGGAAACGTGGATTGCGCTCGACCGACCAGCGCGCGGATTCCGGCCCGACCGCGACCGACGGAATGCAGCATCCACCGAGGGCGCCCGGCACGCCGAACTGATCCGGTGCGGGCTGTTCCCATGCCAGCTGCGCCCAGGACTCGCCACCGTCCTCTGAGACCCACAGGCCACTGGAGAGCGAGCCGGCGAAGACGAGCTTGCCGTCGTCCGAGCTCGCGAGCGACAGCATCCGCCCGGTCACGTCCTGCCAATTCGGTCCAAACGACATGTTGGACCTGTTCGGGCTCACATCGGTAATGGTGACCATGCGCGGACTCCCTCAGCTGTGGGGGTAAGGAGCGCGGCTTGCGGCAGTCACAAGGTGGGGCCTAGCCGCCCTCCGCGGTTGCGAGCGTCCGGCGCAGCCAGCGCGCCGTCGCGAATCCGATTACAGAGCAGAGTGCGACCAGCGGGATGTCGATCAGGAGGAACTCCCAGCCGATCCTGTACTCGCCGCTGATGATCGTCGCGAGCGTGCCGAGCACGACGGACGCGCCGACGCCCACCGTGAGACGCATCTGCGGCCGGATCAGCGGGAGCGCCGCGCCCAGCAGCAGGCCGCTCACGATCGGAAACAGCTCGTGCATTCGTCCACCCCCTCCGGTCTTCGTCGCCCGGCCACAGGTCGGACAACGTGTCCAGATACTTCCCAGTGACGCCACTGCGGCAACTTCGCGCCCTGGGCACTGCTCCTTCTGAGTGAGCCGCGAATCTGACACACGACGCACGGCGCGTCAAGGAGATTCGTTGCCATTCCTGCAACCGGCCCGCGCGCCCGTACGAGCGAGCGGCGCCTCGACAGAGCCGCGGGAGCGCTCGGCAGTGGGCGCGCTACTTCGACCGTCGGTCCTGGTTCGAGTCCGGGCGGACCATTCGAAAGCGCGTAGCCGAACGGATGGCGCTATTCGGTCACGATGCCGAGGAGGACACGGCGGATGAAGTCGCCGCTCTATCCACTGAGCTACGGGGACGAAAATTGCGATTTGCAGGAACTTCCTGGCAATCGCCTAGTGCCTTGTCGGCGGCAAGTGTAGAGGGTGCGTCGCGTTTGTTCTCTGCGCAGTCGTCCAACCGCAGGCCGACGTTAGTGAACGCTGACCGGCAAACTCAGAATCCGTCGGTCTTTGCTTCGAATCCAGGCGGCCCATCAAATCGCCGTATGCTCTGCCTCGCACCGAGGCTCCCACTGACAGTCGCGTTAGCAGGTCTGGCCCATCGTGCGCCGACTCGACCTCAGAGGAGACGCCAGTGAGCCCGTCCTCCCGACGTCCTCAGAGCGATCCAACCAGAGCTGGAGCGGGAGACGCAGAAGGTCATGAACGACAGGGAGGCATTCGTGGCTTGGCTCGACGATCTGGCCGCAAGGTTTGCCGTTGAGACGAAGCGGCGAAATCTCTGCAAGAGGCGGGCCGAATGACGAGCCGGGCGATTCGCGCAGCGACGGACGTCGGCGGCACCTTCACCGACCTCGTCTACTTCTCGACCGATCCGCTTCACCGGCGGCAGGAGATCGTCACGGCCAAGTCCGACACGACGCCGCCGGACTTCGAGCGAGGGCGTGATGAACGTCTCGCGAAGAGCGGCGTCTCGCTCGACCGACGATCGCGTTCCTCGCGCACGGCACGACTCTGGTCATCAACGCATTGACGGAGCGCAAGGGCGTGCAAGACCGGGCTGATCACGACCGAGGGCTTCCGGGACTCGCTCGAGATCGCGCGCGGCAACCGGCCGGATTTCTTCAACCTCCACTACCGCGAAGCCACGCGCCGTTCGTGCCGCGCTACCTGCGCCGCGAGGTGCCGGGCCGCCTGACGCACGACGGCCGCGAGCGCGCGCCGCTCGACCTGAGCGGCCTGCCGGCGATCCTCGACGACTTCCGCGCCGACGGTGTCGAGGCGGTCGCGATCTGCCTGCTCCACTCCTACGCCGATCCGAGCCACGAGCAGGCGGTGCTCGCAGCGTGTGCGAGAGCTCTGGCCGGAGGTCTCGGTCGTCGCGTCGCACCAGATCACGCGCGAGTGGCGCGAGTACGAGCGCACGAGCACGGCCGTGCTCTCGGCGTACGTGCAGCCGGTCGCAGAGCGCTATCTGACGCCGCTTCGCGGACGGCCTCCACGACAGGCGGCTTCGACGGCCAGCTCTACATCATGCAGTCGAACTGCGGCGTCGACTCCGTCGAGACGACGAAGCAGATTCCGATCACGATGGTCGAGTCCGGGCCGGCGAGCGGCTTCTGGGGCGCCGCCGAGCTCGGCCGGCTGATCGGCGAGCCGAACGTGCTCGCGCTCGACATCGGCGGCACGACGGCGAAGTGCTCGCTGATCGAGGGCGGCCACGTGAAGATCATGTCCGACTACTGGATCGGACGGACCCGCCGCTCGGCCGGCTACCCGATCAAGGTGCCGGTCGTCGACCTGGTCGAGATCGGCAACGGCGGCGGCAGCATCGCCTGGGTCGACGACTTCGGCAAGCTACACGTCGGGCCGCAGTCGGCAGGCGCGGTGCCGGGCCCGGCGCCTACGGCCGCGGCGGGACCGAGGCGACGACGACCGACGCCAACCTCGCGCTCGGCCGGATCAACCCCGACTACTTCTGCGGCGGCGAGATCAACGCAGACATGGCCGCCGTCGACCGCGCGCTCGGCGCGATCGCGCAGCGGCTCGGCGTCGAACCGCCGAAGCCGCGCGCGGCATCGTCCGGATCGCGAACAACAACATGATCAACGCGCTCAAGCTGGTCTCGGTGAACCGCGGCTACGACCCGCGTGACTTCACGCTCGTCGCGTTCGGCGGCGGCGGCGGGATGCACGCGGTAGCGCTGGCCACCGAGCTCGGGATCCGGAAGGTCGTCGATCCCGCGCGCCGCCGACGTCTTCTCCGCCTGGGGGATGCTGATGAGCGACCTGCGCCGCGACTACTTCGTCACCCGCCTGCTCGAGCCTGAATGCTGCCAATGCCGACCGGCTCGGCGCGCTACTCGACGACGTGACCGGAGCCGCCCTAGAGATGTTCGCGGGCGAGGGGATCGCGGCAGAGCAGGTGCGCTTCTTCCGCCACGGCAACCTTCGCTACGAGAACCAGGAGCACGGCGTCGAAGTGCAGCTTCCGGACGGAGAGATCGACGCGGCAGCGGTCGAGGAGATCACCGAGAACTTCCACTGCTCCTACGAGCGTGAGTACACGTACCGACTCGACGCGCCGGTCGAGTTCGTCGGCGCACACGTCGTCGCGATCGCCGAGGTCGGCAAGCTCGCGCCGGTGCCGCTGCCGACGATCGGGAGGCCGCTCAACGACGCGCTGAAGGGCGGCGGAAGGTCGACTACGCGACCGAGGGCATCCACGAGGCCGCCGTCTACGACGGCGATTTGCTCGAGCCCGATATGGGCTTCGACGGTCCGGCGATCATCGAAACGAAGGGCAGCACCGTCGTCGTTCACCCGGGCAACGAGCTGACCGTGGACGACTACGGGAACCTGATCATCTCCATCACGCTCAACGGTCACGAGGACGGGAACGAGTGACACGACACACCGCGATTCGTGATCGATCCGATCACCCTGGAGATCATCCAGAGCTCGCTGCAGGCGACCAGTGACGAGATGTTCGCCGCGCTGCGCAAGACGGCGATGAGCGCGATCATCTACGAGGTGCTCGACATGGGCACCGGCATCACCGACGCGGAGGGGAACCTCGCATCCTCGGGCGCGGGCATCCCCGCCTTCGTCGGCGTGCTGGACAAGGCGGTCAAGCGGGTCATCGAGGTGAACGACCCGGGCGACATCCGGCCCGGCGACATCTTCGTCACGAACGACCCGTACTACGGCGGCGTGACGCACCTGAACGACGTCGTACTGGCGATGCCGGTGTTCGCTGACGGCGAGCTGATTGCCTGGACGGCGAACATCGCGCACTGGAACGACGTCGGCGGCATGGTGCCCGGCTCGATCTCGAACGAGGCGAAGGAGATCTTCCAAGAGGGCCTGCGCCTGCCGGCGGTGAAGCTGATCTCGGAGGGGACGCCGATCAAGTCGGTAGTGGAGATCATGAAGTGCAACAGCCGGCTGCCCGATTTCCTGCAGGGCGACATGTGGGCGGGGATCGCCGCGACGCGGGTCGGAGAGCGGCGGATCCTCGATCTCGTCGACAAGTACGGGCTCGAGACGTTCAACACGGCGCTACGGGTGTTCATGGACTACGGCGAGCAGGTCGCTCGCCGCTCTCTCGAGGGGCTGCCGAAGGGGCGATTCAGGCTCAAGGAGGAGCAGGACAGCGGCGCCGTCTACGGAGTGACGGTCGAGATCACGGACGACGAGTTCATCGTCGACCTGCGTGACAACCCGGACCAGGACCCGGGTCCGAACAACGCCTCGCGCGACGGCGCGATGATCGCGGCCCAGATGGTCTTCATGAACATCACGGACGCGCACAGCTCCGCGAACGCGGGGCACTTCAAGCCGCTGAAGGTGCTCACCCGGCCCGGTTCAGTGTTCGACGCGAGTCCGCCTGCTGCGTTCGCGACCTACTACGAGGTCGAGATCCGGCTGTACGACGTGATCTGGCGCTGCCTGGCTCCGCACCTCGGCGACCGGCTGCCTGCGGGGAGCTTCGCCTCGATCTGCGGAACGTTCATCGGCGGGCCCCATCCTGACACCGGCAGGCACTTCACGATCGTCGAGCCGCAGGTCGGCGGCTGGGGCGGCTCGGCGTTCCAGGACGGCAACAGCGCGATGTTCAGCGGCTTCCACGGCGACACCTTCAACTGCCCGGCGGAGGTCGCCGAGACCCGCTACGGCCTCTACGTCGACCGGCTCGCTCTGAATGGCGCGCCGGGTGGGGAGGGCGAGCACCGTGGGGGCAGAGGGATCGTGCTCGACTACCGCGTACGCTCGAACGGCTGCTTCTTCACCTGCGCGTACACGCGCAACAAGCATAAGCCGTGGTCGCTCCAGGGCGGCCGAGAGGGCTCGCCGAACCACGCCCAGGTGATTCGCAAGGACGGAAGCGTCGAGGACTACGCCGTCGTGACCGCGCTCGAGGTGAACGAGGGCGACGTGATCCGCCTGCATACCGGCACCGGCGGCGGCTACGGCGACCCCCTGCGACGCCCGCGCGAGCTCGTGCTCGATGACCTGCGCAACGGCTACCTCACCGAGGAGCAGGCGCGCACGGTCTACGGGCTCGACTGAGAGAACCCCTTGACCGCGGGTAGCAACCCATTTTAGGATCGTCCATCGCGGCTTGTATCCCAGTTGCGGTGTGGGATCCAAGACGCCAACCGAAGGAGGAGTGATGAGACGATCGAGGACGCTGGTGCTCCTCGTAGCTGCGCTCGCCGTTGCCGTCTCGACGACGCTCACGACGAGCGCGTCCGGGCGCAGCACAAAGCAGGTCAGGCTGGGGGTGTTTCTCGCTTCGGCCGCGAACACTTATTGGACAGCAGAGCTCGAGGGCGCGAAGGATATTGCCAAGAAATACGGCAACGTCAAGATCACGGTCTTCGACGCCCAGTTCACGACGAGCAAGCAGCTCAACCAGCTGCGCGACGCCCTGATCTCCAAGAAGTTCGACGCGTGGTTCATCGGCCCCAACGACGGCGGTCCGCTCACGCAGACGATCAGGCAGGCGATCAGCAAGCGCGTCAAGGTCGCATGCACGCTCGTCCCGTGCGGTCCCAGCATCCGTAACACCAACATCCAGATCAAAGGCCAGACTGCGTTCGCGGGGATCGGCTTCTACCCGAACGGACAGCAGCTGGGACAGCTCGTCGTGCAGGGTTGCAAGGGAATCAAGGAGTGCAAGGTCGTGTGGATGCCCGGACTGCCCGAGCTACCGCTCGAGAAGGCGCGGACCGACGGCCTCTACTCGATTATCAAGAAGAACAAGAACATCAAGGTCGTCTCTGTGCAGGCGGGCGGCTACCTCGCCGCGCCCGCACTCAAGGCAACCCAGAACATCCTTCAGGCCAACCCCGACGTGAACGTGATCGTGTCGAGCGGTGACCAGATGATCGCCGGCGCGCAAAGGGCCATCAGGCTGGCCGGCATTCCGGACGGCAAGATCAAGCTGTACGGGGGCGGCTGCACGTACGAGGCGAAGCAGCTCATCCTCCAGGGCAAGCAGACCGGCTGCGCTGTCTACTTGCCTCGCTCGGAGGGGAGATTCGCAGTCGACCTGCTCGTCCGTGCGGTCAACGGCGAGCGAGTCTCGGGTCGCACCATCGACCCGATTTCGCTCAGCCCGATTGGGCCGATCGGGACGAAGGCGAATATCGCAAGGTTCAAGCCTGAGTTCCACTCGTAATCACATCGCACCGAAGTCGATGACGCGCCGCGCTCCCGGCCACCCGCCGGGAGCGCCGCCGACCGCCGTCGTCTCCGCCATGGGGCCCGGGCGCGGCAAGCTGACCGAGCGGGCCTACGTCTACATCCGCAACGGCATCCTGCGCGGCGAGCTACCGGTGGGCAGCGCCCTCGCGGAAGGCGAGCTCGCCGCCGCCCTCGGCATTTCCCGCACACCCGTGCGACACGCACTCGGCTTGCTCCTTCAGGAGGGCCTCTGCGAGATCGGGCCGAGGCGCCAGTTGCTTGTCCGCGGCTTCACGTCGGAGCATCGCACCGAGCTGCTCGCCCTGCGCGAGGCGCTCGAGAGTGTGGCCGTTCGCCGCGCGTGCGAGGTGATGACGATGGACGACGTCGACCACCTGCGCCTGCTCCTGCTGCGCCAGCGGCGAGCGGCAGACGACGTGCGTGAGGACGACTTCATCGACCTCGACGAGGAGTTCCACGTCAGGATCGCGGAGAGCGCGCGGTTGCCGATCCTCGTCGGCTTCCTCGGGCAGCTACGCGGTTTTGTGCGCGTGGCGCGGCTCGGAACGGTGCGACATCCACGCCACCTCGCTCAGGTGATCGACGAGCACGAGGCGATCGTGGACGCTCTCGAAAAGCGGGACGCCGCGTCAGCCTTGGAGGCGCTGAGCGAGCACCTCCACACGAGCGACTACGTCCTCCACGAAAGGCCCGCCGGCCGAGAGAAGGTGAGTCGATGACCTCCCCCTCGTTCATCCTTCGAGGCGCCAGCGTCCTCGACCTCTCAGGCGGCTTCACCGGACCTCTCGACGTCCACGTCGAGGGCGGCCGCGTGAGTGCAGTCGCGCCGAGCCTTCCCGCCGGGAACACTCCCTCCGTCGACTGCGACGGGCTCTGGCTCATGCCCGGCATCTTCGACTGCCATGACCACGTCACACTGTCGTCGATCGACGGCTACGAATGCCTGCGCAGGCCGATCACGGAGTGGGCACTCGAGGCCGCCTATCAGGCGCGGGTGACGCTCGAGGCGGGCGTCACGTCCGTTCGCGACTGCGCCGGCGCCGACGCCGGCATACGGGACGCGATCGCACGCGGTTACGTTCCGGGCCCTTCGCTGTTCGTCTCGATCGTGCTCATCTCGCAGACGGGCGGGCACGGTGACGGCTTTCTCGCCGGGCCCGGGCTCGAGATCACCTCCGGTTACCTGATGCCGGACTACCCCGGCAAGCCGCCATACCTCGTCGACGGTACGGAGGCAATGCGGCACGCCGTCCGCGCTGCTCTGCGTGCAGGAGCGGACTTCATCAAGCTCGCGACGACCGGGGGCCTCGTTTCCGACCACGACCAGCCGCTCGTCGCGGAGTTCACCCTCGAGGAAATTCAGGCGGCCGTCTTCGAAGCATCCCGCAAGGGAAGGCACGTGGCGGCGCACGCCTACGGCGGCGAAGGACTGGACAATGCCGTGCGAGCCGGCGTGCGCTCGATCGAACACGGCGGCTTCCTCACAGAGGAGCAAGCCGCGCAGATGGCAAAGGACGGTTGCTGGCTCGTTCCGACTCTGTCGGCGATGCGGGACACGCTCCTCTGGGCCGAGACGGGGAGGCTCACGCCGCCGCAGTGCCGCAAGATCCTCTCCTTCGGGCTTGACCTCGGGGGCGCCGTCCGCCTGGCCAGGGAGTACGGCGTGAAGATGGCGACCGGGACGGACTACATCATGCGCGAGCAGCACGGTAAGAACCTCGAGGAGCTGGCTCTCATGCGGCAGGCAGGGATGACCGTCGAGGAGGTCCTGCTCGCCGCGACCATCGGCGGCGCAGAGCTCTGCGGAGTCGACGCCGACTACGGGCGTGTCGCACCCGGCTACGTCTTTGACGCCATCATCCTCGATCAAGATCCCGGCGACCTGTCGGCGTTCGGGACACCGGGGTTGGTCACCGGTGTCTTCAAGATGGGGAGAGCTGAGGTCGTGCATGAACGTTTCGCTGACGCCGGCCTCCCCGGCGCGGTCGCGGGGATCGGGCGATGAGCGCGGCGACGGCATCGGCCGCGGAGATGACCGAGCCGCACGTCGAGCTTCGCGGCGCCGGCAAGCGCTTCGGCGGCGTGCATGCACTCGAGGACGTCGACCTCGTCGTCGAGCGCGGCTCGATCCACGGCCTCGTAGGCGAGAACGGCGCCGGTAAGTCGACGCTGGGCAAGATCGTCGCCGGCGTCTACCGCGCCGACGCGGGCGAGCTGCGGGTCGAAGGGCGACGGGTGGATTACCGTTCCCCCCGCGATGCGCTGGCGGACGGCGTCACAATCATCGCGCAGGAGCCAACGCTCGTACCGCACCGCTCCGTCCTCGAGAACGTCTTCTTGGGAATCGAGCACGCGAAGGCGGGCGTCGTCAACCGGCGCGCGCTGCGGCGCCGGTTCGCCGCTCTCGTCGACCAGGCCCAACTCGAGCTGCCCGCGAACCGCCTCGCGCGGACGCTCAGAGTCGCTGATCAGCAGAAGGTCGAGATCCTGCGGGCCATCGCGCGCCAGGCGCGACTCGTGGTCATGGACGAACCGACCTCGGCCCTGACGGCCGACGAGTCGCAACGGCTGTTCGAGGCAGTGCGGCGGCTGCAGGAGCGTGGGGCGACGATCGTCTACGTCTCGCACTTCCTCGAGGAGGTACTCGCTCTCGTCGACACCGTCACCGTGCTCCGTGACGGGAGGGTTGTGCGAACCGCGCCCGTCGCCGAGGAGACGCCCGACCGGTTGGTCACAGCCATGCTCGGTCGCACGATGGCACTTGCATTCCCTGAGAAGGTCCGCGCGGCGGACGATGCGCCGGTGGTGCTCTCCGTCCGCGGTCTCTCTCGGCCCCCTGCGTTCGAGAACGTGTCTTTCGACGTTCGGGCCGGCGAGATCCTCGGGCTCGCCGGCCTGATCGGAAGCGGGCGCTCCGAAGTCGCGCGGGCAATCTTCGGTGCCGACCACCGAACCGGCGGCTCGATCGAGGTCGGCGGCGAAGAGCTGCGGATGCGGACGCCGCGCAACGCGATCGGCGCGGGCGTTGTGATGCTGCCGGAGGATCGCAAGTCGCACGGTCTGCTGATGCTTCGCTCAATCGCCGACAACATGACACTGCCCCATCTCGGCTCAGTCAGCGTCGGCGGCGTCCTCAACCCGCGGCGCGAGCGTCGCGCCGCCGTCGAGCTGATGCAGCGCATGGACGTGCGTGCGAGCAGCGTACGCACAAAGGTGATGATGCTGTCCGGAGGCAACCAGCAAAAGGTGCTGTTCGCGAAGTGGCTCTTCCAGCGGCCTCGCGTCTTCATCGCCGACGAGCCCACGCGTGGCATAGACGTAGGCGCAAAGCGCGCGGTCTACGAGCTGATCCGCTCGCTTGCCGAGCAAGGCATGGCCGTCCTGCTCATCTCCTCGGAACACGAGGAGGTCGTGGGCCTCGCGCACCGCGTGCTCGTCATGCGGGAGGGGCGCATCGTCGCCGAGTTCGACCAACGCACGATGAGCGATGACGCGGTCTTGCGTGCGGCCTTCGCAATGAAGACTCCATCGGAAGGCCAGTCGTCGACGTGAGCAGGCGCGAGGTTGAACCTGCAGCAGTCGCGGCCACAGGACCTACCCGCCAGATCGAGCTTGCCTTCCTCCGGGACTACGGAATCGTCGTCGCATTCATTGCGCTCTTCATCACGCTCTCGATCGCAAGCGACGTATTCCTGACGAAGCAAAACATGATCAATCTCGCCTTCCAGGCAGCTCCAGTCGGGATCATGGCGTGCGGCGGTGCGCTCGTGTTCATCGCCGGCGGCTTCGACCTTTCGGTCGGAGCCGTTGCATCGTTCTCGGCGGTCATCGCTGGGAAGGTGTTCGTCGAAGCTGGCCTACCGTTCTGGCCGTCGTTCATCCTTGGAGCGCTTACGGGGCTAGCGATCGGGATTGGGAACGGGCTGCTCGTGACAGTCGCTCGCGTGAACGCGTTTATCGCCACCCTGGCCAGCTCGATCATCGTTTATGGACTCGCCGTCGCGGTCACAGGAGGCTTCCTGATCTCGATCGACGATGTGAGCTGGAGTACGCTCGGCCTGGGTTCGGCCTGGGGCATCAACTACCCGATCTTCGTCTGGGCGGGCTTCGCGCTCTTCTGCGGCTTTCTGCTCTCGCGGACGACATTCGGCCGTTACGTGTACGCGGTCGGCGGCAACGCCGAGGCGGCGCGGCTCTCGGGCGTTCGTGTCGGCGTCGTCCGAACTGCAACGTTCGCCATCTCGGGACTCTCAGGCGCCATCGCAGGCATCATTCTGGCCTCCGAGGTTGGGACGGCTCAGGCAGACGCTGGCAACGCCGGGTACACGTTCGACGCGATCACCGCTGTCGTGCTCGGCGGCGTGTCGATCCTGGGCGGAGAAGGCGCAATCTGGCGGGCGGTGCTCGGCGCGTTCTTCCTGCAGATGATCGGCAACGGCTTCAACCTGCTCAATGTGACGCCGGAGTACCAGAGCGTGTTCAAGGGCTCGATCCTCATCGTGGCCGTCTCCCTCGACGCGTGGGCGAGGCGGCGCCGCTCGTGATGCTCGAGCCCGGCTTTCCGTGGCCCAACGGGGCCCGCTGCGCAGCCTGCATCAGCTGGGACGTCGATGCCGACACGCTCGTGCTCCACCGTCAGCCCGAGCGTGGCCACGAGCTGTACGCCGCTCTGTCGTGGCTTCGCTACGACGAGGTCGCCGTGCCCGCAATCGTGAAGATGCTCGACCGGTACGGCCTGAAGGGGACGTTCTTCGTCTGTGCCTGGTGCATCGAGCGCTACCCGGCGATGTGCGAGCCGATCGTCGCCGGCGGCCACGAGATCGCCCACCACGGCTACCTGCACGAGGCTCCCAACGAGCTCACGCGCGAGGGGGAGCGCGAAGAGCTCTCGCGCGGCCTGGAGATCATCGAGCGGTTCACCGGGCATAGGCCGAGCGGCTGGCGTGCCCCGTATGCCGCCGTCTCGAGCCGCTCCGCCGATCTCCTCGTGGAGGAGGGGTTTCTCTACGACTCGTCACTCATGAGCGACAGTCGGCCGTTCCTGATCCGGGCCGGCGGCGGTGAGCTCGTCGAGCTCCCGGTCGACGGGACGATGAGCGACTGGCCGCAATTCGCGCACGTCCCCGACCTCGGCTACCTGATGTCTCCGAAGCCCCCCGATGCGGCCATGGAGGTCTTCCGCGCCGAGTTCGACGCCGCGTACGAGCTCGGCGGGCTCTGGATCACGATCTGGCACCCGCACGTCTCCGGCCGCCCTGCGCGCATGCTCGCGTGGGCGAAGTTGATCGAGTACATGCAGAGCCGAGGCGACGTCTGGTTCGCCACGCTCGACGAGATCGCAAGGCACGTACGTTCCTGCATCGACGCGGGCACGTACGAGCCGCGCACCGTGTCGCTGCCCTATTACGAGTCGGCCCCGCCCGAGTTTGCGCAGCTCGAGCGGCACAGGCTGGGCCGACCGTCCGGAGGAACGCAGTGAGCGTCGCCTCGGTGCTTCGCATCGTCGTGTCACCCGGCGCGGAGGATGACTTCTTGCGCGCGTTCCGCGAGCTCGGCGTGTTCGAGCACTCGGCCAGGAGCGGCGGCTTCCTGGGCGGGCGCCTGCTACGCCCGCTCGGCGCCGGAGAACCCTTCGTCGTCATCGCGGAGTGGGAGGACGCCGGGTCCTACGAAGCGTGGCTCGCCAACCCGGTGCGCGAGGAGCTCAAGGAGAAGCTGGATCGGCTGTTGGCCGAGGACGTGCCCCACGGGGGGCTCTACGTGGACGTCGAGCACTAATGCGGAGCGTTCTCCTCGGACCGGAAGCACCGCCCGTGAGCGCGATTGGGTTCGGCGCCTGGGGCCTGTCGGGCGACTACGGGGCCGCCGACGACGCCGAGTCGATCGCCACCATCCGACGCGCGCTCGACCTCGGCGTGACGTTGGTCGACACCGCCGACGAGTACGGCGACGGGCACAACGAGCGTCTGGTCGGAGACGCGATCGGCGGACGCCGTGACGAGGTCTTCCTCGCGACGAAGGCCGGGCTCGTGCGCGGGCAGGGCGGGTCTCTATCGGTCTGCGGCCGACCCGACTACCTGAAGCGTGCGCTCGAGGCAAGCCTGCGGAGACTCCGGGTGGAGTCCGTCGACCTCTTCTACCTCCATCGCACCGATCCGAGTACACCGATCGAGGAATCCGTCGGCGCCATGTCGGAGCTCGTATCAGTGGGGAAGGCACGCAACATCGGCCTCTGCGAGGTCAGTGACGAGATCGTTCGCCGCGCGCACTCGGTCCATCCGGTGGCGGCGATCCAGAGCGAGTACTCGCTCTGGACGCGCGATCCCGAGGAGCGCGTGCTGCCGGTCCTGCGTGAGCTCGGCATCGGCTTCGTCGCCTTCAGCCCACTCGGGCGGGGCATCCTCACCGGGACGCTTCGCTCATCCTCCGGATTCGAGCCGGGGGACTTTCGCCGCGACCTGCCGCGCTTCCAGCGCGAGAACTTGCGCCGGAACGTCCTCCTCCTTGAGCCGCTGATCGAGCTGGCGGCTGAGAAGGAGGCGACCCCGGCGCAGGTCGCACTCGCGTGGCTCGTTCACCGCGGCGTCGTTCCGATTCCAGGCACCCGCCGGATCGCTCACCTGGAGGAGAACGTGGGCTCGCTCGCGATCGAGCTGACGAGCGTTGAGCAGGCGCGACTCGACAATGCCTTCAGACCCGGCTCCGCAAATGGCTCTCGCTATCCCGCGTCGATGCGCACGCTGGACACCGACG
This sequence comes from uncultured Actinomycetes bacterium, assembly GCA_963711315.1. Taxonomy (GTDB): domain Bacteria; phylum Actinomycetota; class Thermoleophilia; order Gaiellales; family Gaiellaceae; genus PALSA-612. Next base: position 79,042 of record CAVQDQ010000002.1, on the reverse strand, counting down.
AGAAGCACGACCTCACCTTGTTGGTCGAGGGCTCCTGAGGCGCGGCGAGTATACGGTCTTGCGATGAGCTCGTACCGCGTGGCCATAGACATCGGCGGCACGTTCACCGACTTCGTCGTGGTCGAGGACGGCGAGCGCCCCGGCACCCACTCGGGCAAGGTGCTCTCGACTCCGGCCAATCCTGCCGAGGGCGTGCTTACCGGTCTCGAGCAGTTCGTCCCCGAGCTCCGCGAGATCGAGTTCCTCGTTCATGGGACGACGGTTGGCTTGAACGCATTCCTCGAGCGTAAGGGCACGCGCGTGCTGCTGTTGATGACAGCCGGCCTCCGCGACGCCTACTCGATCGCGCGGCACGACCGCAAGGAGCTCTACGCCCTCCAGTACCGGAAGCCGAAGCGCCTCGTCCCACGGCGCGACGTCCTCGAGGTCGCCGAGCGGCTGCGGTACGACGGGTCTGTCGAGACGCCCCTGGACGAGAAGAGTCTGGAACCGATCGTCGCGAAGATCCAAGCGGAGGACATCGAGGCGGTCGCCGTCTGCCTCGTTCACGCGTTCACGAACCCGGAGCACGAGCTGCAGGTCCGCGAGATCCTCGAGCGCGAGTGCCCAGGCCTCTCAGTGACGCTCTCCCATGAGATCGTGCGCGAGTGGCGCGAGTACGAGCGGGCCTCCTCCGCCGTTCTGAACGCGTACATCGCCCCCCGCGTGGAGCGGTACCTCGAGACACTCGAGGACGAGCTCGGCGCCCGCAAGGTCGAGTCGACGCTCTATGTCATGCAGTCGAACGGCGGTATCACGACCGCGCGCAAGGCGCGCGAGCAGCCAGTACAGACGCTGCTCTCCGGGCCCGTCGGCGGAACGATCGGGGGAGCTGCTCTGTCACGCTCGACCGGTCGGCCGAACCTCCTCTGTATCGATATGGGTGGCACGTCCTTCGATCTGAGCCTGATCGTCAACGGGCACCCCAGCGTCTCGATGGAGACGGAACTCGAGGGTCTGCCGGTGCTGATGTCTCTCGTCGACATCCACACGATCGGCGCGGGGGGCGGGTCTCTGGCGTGGCTCGAGGCCGGTGGCCTCCGCGTGGGGCCGCAGTCGGCGGGGGCGGACCCCGGGCCGGCTTGCTACGGGCGCGGGGGCACGCAGCCGACGGTCACCGACGCGAACCTCTTCCTCGGTCGGCTCGATTCCGGCTACTTCCTCGGCGGACGCATGCCGCTGGACGAGCAGGCCGCGCAGCGGGCCCTGCACGGGATCGGACAGCAGGTGGGGCTGAACGACGTCGCATTCGCCGAGGGCGTGCTCGCGATCATCAACGCGAAGATGGCGGACGCCATGCGCACGATCACGGTCAAGCAGGGAATCGATCCGCGCGAGTACTCGCTCGTTGCCTTCGGCGGCGCAGGGCCGATGCACGCCGCCTGGCTCGCGGAGGAGCTCGAGATCCGCGAGGTGATCGTGCCGTCGAGCCCTGGAACGTTCTCCGCCTGGGGCATGCTCCAGACGGATATGCGCCACGACGTCGTTCGCGCCTTCTACCGGCCGATCGCAGAACTCGGCGCCGATGACGTCGCGGCGGTCTGTTCACAGCTCGAGCACGAGGGCTCGGCGCTCCTCAAGCACGAAGGGGTGCCGGCAGACGATCGCTACTTCGCCCGCTCGGCCGACATGCGCTACATCGGCCAGGAGTACACGGTGAACGTGACGATCGGAGCAGAGATCGCGCTCGAAGAGATCGAGCACGACTTCCACGAGGCGTACAGCATCCGCTACGGGCACTCCACGCCGGGCGCACCGGTCGAGTTCGTCAACCTCCGCCTCGCCGCCATGGGCCGCGTCGGCACGAGAGAGGCGCCGTTCCGGGCCTCCGTCGAGGAGCATGATCCGCTGCTCGGGCACCGCCAGGTCGTGTTCGCCGGTGAGAGACACGACACGTCTGTGCTCCTTCGCGACAACCTGAGACCGGGCGCCCGCCACGACGGGCCGCTGGTGATCGAGGAAGAGTCCTCGACCACGGTCGTTCCGCCCGGCCACGTTGTCGACATCGACGACCTCGGCAACCTGGTGGTGACGAAGCGATGACGCAGCGGCCCGACCCGATCACGACGGAGATCATCCGCAACGCGTTCGTCTCCTGTGCGCAGGACATGAACGCCACCTTGATCCGCAGCTCGTACACGCCGATCATCTACGAGGGCAAGGACTGCTCGGTGGCGATCCTGGACGAGCAGGGCGACGTGCTCGGACAGTCGCTCGGCCTGCCGCTCTTCCTCGGCAATCTCGAGATCTGCGTGAAGCTCGCGGCCGAGATGTTCGGCTGGGACGCCTTCCGGCCGGGCGACGTCTTCTACATGAACGACTCGTATATGACGGGCACACACCTGAACGACGCCACCATCTTCGGGCCGATCTACTGGCAAGACCGGCTCGTCGGCTTCTCGGCCACGCGCGCACACTGGCTGGACGTCGGCGGCAAGGATCCCGGCGGGCCGATGGACTCGCGCGAGATCTACCAGGAGGGGATGCGCTGGGCGCCGACGCGTATCTACGACCGGGGTGAGCCGCGCGAGGACATCATCGATCTCCTACGTCGCAACGGCCGCTTCGGCTACTCGCTCGTCGGCGACATGAACGCGCAGGTTGCTGCATGTCGGACCGGTGAGGCTCGCTTCCAGGCCATCCTCGACCGCTTCGGCTACGACACCTATCTCGAGGCCCGTCGGGAGATCTACCGGCAGTCCGAGGAGTTGGAGCGCCAGACCGTCGACGCGATCCCCGACGGCACGTACAGCGCGGAGGGCTTCCTCGACGACGACGGGCTCGGCCACGGGCCGATCCCGGTCAAGCTCCGCATCGACCTCGAGGGCGACAGCATGACGATCGACCTCGAGGGATCGGCAGAGCAGATGGAGGGGCCCGTCAACTGCGGCTTCGCGCAGACCGTCTCGGCCTGCCGCGTCGCCTTCAAGCTCCTCATCAACCCGGAGCGCCCGGTCGACGGCGGCACGTTCAAGACGCTCGAGGTGAACGCGCCCCCTGGGTCGATCTTCACCGCGCAGGAGCCGGCCGCCTGCCAGTGGTACTTCAGCTCGCTCGGCCTGCTCATCGATCTCGTCGTGACGGCGCTCGCTCCCGTCCTCCCCGGCAGTGTGGCGGCCGCACACTTCGGAGACTCGATGGTCGCCTTACTCTCGGGCCGTGATCCACGGCGGGACGGCGCCCCATTCCTGTACGTCATGCCGCATGCGGGCGGCTGGGGCGCGTTCGAAGGCGGCGACGGCGAGGACGGCCTGATCAACAACGTCAACGGCGGGTTCAAGGACTACCCGGTCGAGGTCTTCGAGACGAAATACCCGGCCCTGATCCGCGGCTACGGCTTCCGCCCGGACACTGGCGGCCCCGGCCGCTTCCGGGGCGGCTGCGGCATCTACCGCTCGCACGAGGTCGATCCCGAGTCGCGGCTCTCCCTGTGGTTCGAGCGCTCGATTACTCCCGGTTGGGGGCTTTTCGGGGGCCGCGACGCGGTCGGGCCCGACGTCGTGGTCGACCCCGAGGGGCCGGAGGAGCGCCATCTGCTGAAGGTGAACGCGCTCCCGCTCGCCGCCGGAACGATCTGGGAGCTCAAAACCGGCGGCGGCGGCGGCTTCGGGAACCCGCTCGAGCGCGACCCGGAGCGGCTACGAGAGGACGTGCTCGACGGGTATGTGACCCGCGCGAGCGCCGAACGTGACTACGGCGTCGTCCTGCGCGACGACGTGAGTATCGACGAGGACGCTACTCGCCTGCTCCGCGCAGAGCCCGCCCCGCCCTGATGGCCACGACGCACATGCTGGGTTCCGCTGCTCTATCCACTGAGCTACGGGGGCGAAGTTGGCAATTTGCAGGTACTTTGCTCACCTGAATCGCCGTTGCATCGCCGGTCAGTGTAGAGGGTCAGCGGTCCGATTCACTCACCACTTCGGCGGCCCTTGCTCGTAGCCCCGCGGAGGACGCGTGGTGATCCGGATGCCGTGCCCCTGGCATCGTCCCGCGACCACGTTCTTGCGTCGGCATCTAACGCGGGTCAGCCTGACCGGGATGTTCCTGAACGGATTCCCGTAGAGCGTCCCTCCGCGCAACTCGCCGCATCCGGGGACACCGCCAGCAGTCCCTCGTAGCCGTGCTGATGTTGCAAATCGATCACCTCCATCGAACCGGTATTAGCACCGCGCGCAATCGCGCCGGTTGCTGCGGGGTCACAGGGCCCGGTCCCTCGCCCGCTCTTGATGGACAGATAAGAGGCTACTAGCCGGCTTGGAGCGGTTGACCCGAGCGCTCTCGAGGATCGGCGGTCGGCGGCAGTGGGTCAGCTTGGACAACTGCCGAGGTCTTCACGGGCGAGCGCCAGAACGGTCTGGAAGTGGAATCACCTGTACGCCCTCGGCTCGCGCGATGACGGCGACATCGGGGTCGGACGTGGCCAAGTCGTCGTTGGCCGCAATCGCGTGCGCAAGCAGGAAGCAGTCAGCCATTGATACGGGACACTGCTTTCGGTGGTAGTGCTTGGCTCGCAACTCTGCCGCCAACCACGCTTCGGTTTCATCCGAGACCGCCAGCGCGAGTGCATTCGACAATAGAAGCGGCTCGAGAGCGCTTCGAATGTCTGCGGCAGGCAGGCCGTGCGCCCGTTGGCACACATCAACGGCTTCAGCGAGATTGATCGCCACCACCAGGCAGTCTCCTTCTCGGAGCAACTTCTCTACCTCGGCGGCCGCAGGTTCATCCGCTACCAGCGCGACGAGCCCATACGCATCGATGAACCTCAACGGCGAGCTTCAGCTGCCGCCTCATCTGCGCGAGCCGTCGCTCGCAGATCGCCAGTTACCCGGCCCCTCAAAGCGCCACGGGCAGCCGCGATCGGATCATCGGGCATTGGTGTGACTACGACGTGGTCGCCGCGATCTTGGACCCCGACGTGACGCGTACCCCAGCGGTGGCGAACATCGGCCGGGAGCGAGATCTGGCCGCCCTTGGTCACTTTCAGACGTCTCATGAAATTGACGCTATCACACTATGAATGGTTTGTACACACAATAAAATTCACATTACACTACATGTCTGCCATCGTCACATCCGTACTATCTCTTGAGCGATGCCTGACGCCCGCCGTGGCCGCTTAGCCCCCAGCGCGGCCTGCACGCTCCTGCGTGGGCACGAGCAGCTCCTCGTACAGTGACGCCAGGACCCGGGCGATCGTCGGCCAACCGTAGCGGCGGCTCTCGGCGTAGGCGCGCTCGCCGCGGGCGCGACGTTCCTCGTGATCGCTTGCGGCCGCGAGGAGCGCGTCGGTGAGCGCGTCTACGCCGTCGGGCGGGACGAGCCAGCCGGTCTTGCCGTCGGCGACGATCGCCGCTGGTCCGTGCGCCGCACAGGCCACGACCGGCAGCCCGCAGGCGAACGCCTCGACGAGCACGAGGCCGAACGCCTCACCGACGGAGGGGAGGACGAGCAGATCGGCCGCGTTCAAGGCTTGCGGGAGCAGCTCGTGCGCTCGCCAGCCGGCGAGGAACACGTGGTGGTTCGCGAGGCGCGCTGCCGCGGCGAGCGGGTGCTCCCCTTCCCACTCGCCGGGGTGGCCGCCGACCAGCACGAGTGGCGCGGGCGTGCCGAGCCGCTCGTTCGCGCGGGCGTGCGCGGCGATCAGGAGCGAAAGCCGCTTCACGGCCGTGAAGCGGCCGACGTAAAGCAAGACGGGCGCTCCAGTCTGGAAGGGGGCGAGGTCCTGCTCGTCGTAGGCGACGCTTCCCGGGCGGCCGCTCAAGTCCCAGCCGCGCGGCTCATCGACGAGCCAGCGCCGCCAGAAGGCGAAGCGGTCTGTCTGGGCGAGCGGCCGGCGTGTGAAGCGGACGAGATCGACGCCAGCCGGCAGGCTGCGCAGCCTTCCGCGCTCGAGGCCGAGCAGCAGCGCCGCCTCCGCCTCGGCCTCCGGCGGCACGATCACGAGCTCGCACTGCTGAGCCCAGCCGCGCATCCGCTCCGCCCACCGGGCGGCGTAGCGCCAACCCGCTGGCGGCCCGGCCTCGACCGTGCGCAGGAAGGCGAGCTCGGTCCCGTGCAGCTGGCCGATGATCGGCAGCGAGGGGAAGCAGCGGATCGCCGCCTCGTTCGCCGGCGTCAGATGGTGAAGATGGAGGAGGTCGGCCTCGCCGGCAGCGGCGCGCACGAGCGCGTCGCTCCAACAAGCGACCAGCCGCTCGTAGGCGGCGTCGTCGACAGTCGCGAAGATGCGGTCGGGTGCGCCCGGCCGATCCTCGTAGGACGGGCTGGAAGGGAAGCGGAGCGGCGAGCGGATCGGGAAGCTCGAGCGCGGGCGTGTAATCGACCGGGTGCACCTCGAGGCCTCTGAAGAAGCTCCCGGCGTTCGTCTCCTCTCCCGGCTGCCCGAGCGAGCCGGCGGCGAGCGTCGTCTGCCAGCCCACGGCAGGAAGCGCCCGGGCGAACGCCCGCGCGACCTGCGCCGAGCCACCGCGGGGGAAGAAGAACAGCGCCGATACCACCCGGCCGCGCGCCGCCGGGCTCCCGGCCTCGCTCCCATGCCCTCGCCGCTGGTCGCCTGCCCCCTGCACCGGGACGATTCTCGTACCTCATCCGGACACCAACGGGGCCTCTAACCTCGTTCCGCGGACATCTCTCGCCCGTCAAGGATTCCGCTCAGCGCGGCTCAGCGAGGGTGGTTCAGCTCACGCCACAGGCCGCGCTCGGCTGCGCGGGTGTGCCCCCTTCCCCCGCGGCATCTGTGCGGGGGGGTGGAGGGCATCGATGTCGGGCAACCGCGTCGACGGAGCTCTGCGCGACCTCCCGCAGCGACGTCTTGCTCGGCCCGACGCCAGGCGGTGCGGCAGCTCGCGTCGGCTCGCGCGAACCGCCCGCTGTGAGGAGTAGGAACACGACGCTTACCTGCGCCGCCGGGGCGCTCGCTCCGGCAGTGTTGGGAGGTGATCGCGCCCCGCTTCGTCGACGTGCACTCCCATGTTTGTGCCGTCGGGCGATGACGGTGCGGTATCGGTCGAGGAGGGGCTCGAGCTCTGCCGCGCCGCCGCCAACGCGGGGACGCGTGTGCTGTTCGCGACGCCGCACATGCACGAGCCGTTGGACTCGTTTCCCTGGACGCCGGAGCGCGAGCAGCGCTACGAGGAAGCATTCGCGGCGATGCAGCCAACTGCCGAGCGGATGGGGCTCGATCTCCGCCGCGGGCGCGAGGTGTACCCGACCGAGGCGTTGCAGGGCGCTCTCGACGGGCTTCGGCTGGACGGGACGTCCGCCGTCCTGGTCGAGTTCCCGGGGTGGTGGCTCGACGTCGACGACGCGGTCGGGCTCACCTGGGCGGCGTGCGAGCGAATCGACGCGGAAGGGCTCGTCCCGGTGCTCGCCCATCCGGAGCGGTGTCCCGCAGTTGCCGCCGACCCCGCGTCCGCCGTTCGGTTCGCCGCGCGTGGGTGGCCGCTGTGCCTGAACGGGCCGTCGGTGCTGGGAGATCACGGCCAGACGGCCGAGCGCATCGCGTGGTGGCTCCTCGGCGAGGGCACGGTCTCGCTCGTTGCGTCCGACGCCCATGGGGCCGGGCGGCTGCCGGTGCTCGACGTCGCCCGCGAGGCGATCGCCGAACGACTCGGCGCCGACGTAGCCGACCCGTTGTTCGACGGCCGCGCCCTGCAACTCGGCTACGGCTAGCCCGTGAGGGGCGGGCGCGGAACGGCGCAGGTCGCGTCCCTGTCGGCGAGCCCCAGCCTTCGGAGCCGACGTGGGGCTCGGCGCCCCTTGGCGCCGAGCCCCCGGCATCGCTACACGTCCAGGCGGGCGCAATGCAGTGGCCCGCACCTAACCGACGGGAGGACATCTCATGCTTGGCCGCGTCATCCTCGGCCGTGGTGTGCCCCGCGGGCGCATGAGAACAGCCGTGCCCATTGCGCGGCGTCGAGCTGGGACGCATGTGCCTCTGGATTCAAGCCGAGAGTGGGCGCAAGCCTCTTGATCTGCAATGGCGCAAGCGTAGGCTGAAGGGCACGCCGGATCGGCTGCCGCGAGGAGAACGCAGCTGTAAGGAGCCGCCAGTACGCCTCGTACAAGTCAGCAGACACCCGTGGCGTGCCGAGACGGTTGAAACAGAGAACGGCGGCGTCGACGCTGGGCGTGGGCGCGAACGCCGTGCGGGCAAGGTGACGGTTGATCGAGATGTCGTACCAGGCGCGCCAGTACGTCGAACGAAGGGTCGCGGGCCAGACCGCTGCATGCTTGGCGGCGAACTGCCACTGCACGATGACGTGTGCGCTCCGTAACGGAACGCGGGGGTCACGGAGCAGGCGAGCGAGGATTGCTCCGCTCCGGGCGAACGGGAGGTTTGCGACAACGGTGAATGGTTCCCCAGGCCACTTGTGCTCGCTGGCATCGCCTTGGACGATCTCCACTGTCTCGACCCTGCTGTAGCGAGTACTGAGCTCGGCTGCCAGGGCCGGATCGAGCTCGACGACGACGACGTGTGCTCCGGTTTGGACGAGCGCCTGCGTGAGGACGCCCCTGCCTCCGCCGATCTCGACAACGAGCTTGCCGCGTGCGACCTTGGCCTCGGCGACGAGGTCGGCTGCGAGCCGCTTACTTCGTATGAAGTGCTGGCCGGGCGCACCCCTCGCGGGTTGTCGCCGGACGGCCACGGAAGATCACCATCGTCATCGCGTTACGATTCTAGGGCTTCGTCGTTTAGCCGTCCAGCATCCGATACTGCCCCGGGCCCAACGCGGCTGAAGCGAGGACGAGCGCCCGACGCATGGCTGGCCAGCGTCCCCTTCACCGATGACAACGGATCCGGTCGCCGAGGAGCTCTTCGGCAGCGAAGTGGATGTCGCGGGCTCCCATCGGCCCCTCGGCGAGTTCGCGAGCCGCGGTAATTGCGCCAACAACGGCCCCGATGCGAGGCGGCCGGATACACGCGGCTTTACGCTTGGAAACTCTCGGGGTAGCGATCACCGAGTCGTAGGAGGTTCCGGCGACGGGGAAACGGCCAGCGCACTACCCGTTGCCTTGCGAAACGATTGGCGAAACTCGCCCCGTCTAGCGTTTGATGATGTTGTGGACCTCGAAGATCTCTGGGGCGCCGGAGAACTCGATTCCGACGTCGGCCAGTATGGGCATCAACCGCTCACCGAACGCGTCCATCTGCTCCCGCGAGTCCCAGATCTCACTGACGCGCAAGTTTCCTTCTGACCCGAAGAAAACGTGGGACTCGAGGCCGTCCGGAGGCCACGTTCCAGCTTCCTCGAGCCGCCGGACGCTTTCGTTGTACTTCTCTGTCGTCAGGTTTGTGGGGTTGAAGCGGGCAACGATGCTCATGATGCGATCCTCCATGCTCGGGGTCGGGCGGATCGTATTCGGGATCGCCAAGGGAAGTGCAGTGACTACGCCGCGAGCGGCACGGCTCGCGCTCGGGCAAGCGCCTGACTGAGCCGAGCCAGCATCACGAGATCAGCATGAAGCGCAACACGCTCAAGACCGCGAACCCGAAGCGAAGCCAACCCATACCCATACTTCAACACGGACCAGGTTCCTAACTCGTATTCAGGGATGCTCTGGTCGCGCTTCCTCCTGAAACGGTGACCATATATTGCGCCTATCGCAAGCCGCCTGGCCTTGGCCTAGGGATGGTATTGCTGGTCGAGTGAGATGGCGGGGTTTGGGTACTTGTTGCCGATCCGAATCCAGAAGCCCGAGTGGTTCGTGGGATCGAACAGCGAGCGGTGCCGCGGGTTCTTGCCCTTGACGATCTGCGCAAGCTCCGAGACCGGGATCGCCGTCGGGCGGAGTCCCTTGCTGAGAACTGTGACCTGCGCGGTTGGCAGAACCACGAACGTCAACAAGCGGTGACCCGCCTCGACCACGTAGCTGTCGTTCGGAACCGGCTGACCTGGCTGAAGAACGCCGTCCTCAACAGCGGCACGCTCCGCCGCCGTCCCTGTGAGCAGCCACGCAGGATCGAAGCGCAACTCGAAGCGGCTGCCCTTGCTCGTCAGCGACTTGATGTGGCCGTACAGCACGGTCTCGTGCGGTGCGCTTGGCGTGGTGGTGACGGTTACGGTCTTCGTGACCGTCCTCGTACTCCCGCATCCCCCAGCGACGACCACCACGCTGATGGCGACAAACACGACGAAAGCACGGACGCCGCGCTTCACGGCCTGAGTCTACGCCCGCCTAGAGCGCCATCGCCTCCCGCACCGCCTCGTCCGGCCGCTGTCTGTCGAACAGGTGGATTTGGCGGCGCTCGGTGATAGCGCGCTCGTGTCGCACTTCCACCAAAACGCGACAGCGCGCAGGGAGAGGAGAACGCGCTAGGTCGGCGGCAGCGACCGCAACCGCTCAGCGGTTTCCTAAACCGCGTGCGCATGTTCGATTCATGCTGGGGGCATCGGCCCACGAAAGTCGAGGTCGCTTACGCGTTCGACTTTCGTGGGAGGAAGCGCGCGGTGCAGGGCCGGCGTGTTCAATCCTGCGTTCTCTTCTCGTTTGTCGAGACGGCTCGAGCCCGCGGGGATCTTCGTAGTCAAGACCAGTAGAAGATCCGCTTTCCACGGTCGCGGAGCCCGGTTAGCCTGGGGCGATGGCTGCCCTACCGCGGCGACAGGCATGAGCGACCCGATGTGGGACGTGACACCGCTGCCCGACCTGGTGCACGGGCGCTCGCACACCGGCCCGGTCCGGGAGCGCCGGCCCCTGTACGTCGATCTGCTGCCGCCGTGCAACGCAGGCTGCCCGGCCGGCGAGAACATCCAGGCCTGGCTGTCGCATACCAAGGCGGGTCGGCACGAGGAGGCGTGGCGCGAGCTCGTCGCGGACAATCCGTTCCCCGCGATCCATGGGCGGGTCTGCTACCACCCGTGCGAGAGTGTCTGCAACCGCGCCGACCTCGACAGTGCCGTCTCGATCCACTCGGTCGAGCGGTTCCTCGGAGATCTCGCGCTCGAGCAGGGGTGGCGATTCGACCCGCCCCCGACCCGCAGCGGCAAGCGCGTGTTGGTGATCGGCGCCGGGCCGAGCGGGCTGTCGGCGGCGTACCAGCTGGCGCGACTCGGCCACGGGGTCGAGATCCGCGACGCTGGTAGCGAGCCGGGCGGGATGATGCGCTACGGCATCCCGGCCTACCGGCTGCCCCGCGACGTGCTGGGCGGCGAGCTCGGCCGGATCGCCGCGATGGGCGTGCGGATGGACCGCGACCATCGCGTCGACGACCTCGTCGCCGAGCGGGAGGAGGGCCGCTTCGACGCTGTCTTCGTCGCGGTCGGGGCGCATCTGTCGAAGCGCGTCGACATCCCCGCCCCGGATACCGGCCGGATCATCGATGCGATCTCGTTCCTGCGCAGCGTCGCCTCCGGGGAGCGGCCCGTGATCGGCCGCCGCGTGGCCGTCTACGGGGGCGGCAACACGGCGATGGACGCGGCCCGCACCGCGCGCCGGATCGGGGCCGAGCCGCTCATCGTCTACCGCCGCACCCGCGAGCAGATGCCGGCGCACGAGGAGGAGGCCGAGGACGCAGAGCAGGAGGGCGTGACGATCCACTGGCTGCGGACGATCACGGCTTTCGAAGGCCCGGAGCTCCAGGTCGAACTGATGGAGCTCGACGAGTCCGGCTATCCGCAGCCGACCGGCCGGTTCGAGACGCTCGCCGCCGACACGGTGATCCTGGCGCTCGGCCAGGAGTCCGACACCGCCTTCCTCCGCCGGGTGCCGGGTGTGGAGTTCGAGCGCGACGGCACCGTGCAGGTGGCTCCCTCGATGGAGACCGGCTCCCCGGGCCTGTTTGCGGGCGGGGACATGGTGCCGAGCGAGATGACCGTCACCGTCGGCGTCGGCCACGGCAAGAAGGCCGCCCGCAACATCGACGCCTGGCTGCGCGGCGGGGACTCGACCACCGCCCCGAAACATGACCTCGCCGACTTCGAGAAGCTGCACCTCTGGTACTTCGGCGACAACGCCCGTCGCGAGCAGCCCCAGCTCGCCCCCGAGGAGCGGGTCTCCGACTTCGGCGAGGTCGTCGCTGGCCTCTCGGCCCAGGAGGCGGTGTACGAGGCGGGCCGGTGCCTGTCGTGCGGCAACTGCTTCGAGTGCGACGGCTGTCTGGGCGCCTGTCCCGAGGACGCGGTGATCAAGCTGGGCGAGGGGCACCGCTACCGGTTCGACTACGACCGCTGTACCGGCTGCGGGGCCTGCTTCGAGCAGTGCCCGGTGCACGCGATCGAGATGATCCCGGAGCCCGGCCGCTGATGCGCGCGACGGTCGACGGCAACGAAGCTGCGGCCTCGGTCGCCTACCGCCTGAACGAGGTCTGCTGCATCTATCCGATCACGCCGTCGTCGCCGATGGCCGAGCTGGCCGACGAGTGGGCGAGCCAGGGTCGAACGAACGTCTGGGGCAGCGTGCCCGCGGTCGTCGAGATGCAGAGTGAGGGCGGGGCAGCCGGCGCATTACATGGTGCGCTGCAGAGCGGCGCGCTGGCGACGACGTTTACCGCCTCGCAGGGGCTGCTGCTGATGATCCCGAACATGTACAAGATCGCCGGCGAGCTGACCCCGGCGGTGCTGCACGTCGCCGCCCGCTCGCTGGCGGCGCAGGGGCTGTCGATCTTCGGCGACCACTCCGACGTGATGGCCGTCCGCCAGACCGGCTTCGCGCTACTCGCGTCGGCCTCGGTGCAGGAGGCCCACGACCTCGCGTTGGTGGCGCACGCCGCGACGCTCCAGACCCGGGTTCCGTTCGTGCACTTCTTCGACGGGTTCCGAACCTCGCACGAGCTGAACACGATCGAGCTGCTCTCCGACGACGACCTGCGCGCGCTCGTGCCCGAGGAGCTCGTCCAGGCTCACCGCGGCCGGGCGCTGTCGCCGGAGCGCCCGTTCATTCGCGGCACGGCGCAGAACCCGGACGTCTACTTCCAGGCGCGCGAGACGGTCAACCCCTTCTACGCGCGCGTCCCGGACGCAGTGGAGGACGCGCTGGCGCGTCTCGCCGAGCGCGCGGGTCGCCGCTACCACGTCGTCGACTACGTCGGCGACCCGGAGGCCGAGCGCGTGCTCGTCCTCATGGGCTCGGGCGGGGAGACGGTGCAGGAGACCGTGGCGATGCTCTCCGGGCGCGGCGAGCGCGTCGGCGTGGCGCAGGTGCGGCTCTACCGGCCGTTTCCGGCGCAGGCGCTTGTCGAGGCGCTGCCCGCGACCGTGCGCCACGTCGCCGTCCTCGACCGGACGAAGGAGCCTGGCTCGATCGGCGAGCCCCTCTTCCTCGACACGGTCGCGGCGCTGAGCGAGTCGTTCGGTGACGGCGAGCGGGCGGTGATGCCGCGGGTCGTCGGCGGCCGCTACGGGCTCTCCTCGAAAGAGTTCACGCCCGGGATGGTCGCCGGCGTGTTCGCCGAACTGGCGGCAGAGCGGCCGCGGCGCCGGTTCACGATCGGCATCGTCGACGACGTCTCCGGGACGAGCCTGGACTACGAAGCGTCGCTCGACATCGAGCCGCTGGAGACGGTGCGCGCGATCTTCTTCGGCCTGGGCTCGGACGGGACGGTCGGCGCGAACAAGAACACGATCAAGATCCTCGGGGACGAGGGCCTGCACGCGCAGGGCTACTTCGTCTACGACTCGAAGAAGTCGGGCTCGCAGACGGTCTCGCACCTCCGTTTCGGTCCGCAGCCGATCCGGGCGCCCTACCTCGTGCGGCACGCGGGCTTCATCGGCTGCCACCAGTTCGGGCTGCTCGACCGGGTCGACGTGCTCGGCCCGGCGGCGGAGGGCGCGACGCTCCTCCTCAACTGCCCGCGACCGCCGGACGAGGTGTGGGAGGCCCTCTCGCGCCCGGTGCAGGAGCAGATCCTCGCCAAGCACATCGACCTGTATGTGATCGACGCCGGCCGGATCGCCCGCGAGGTCGGCCTGGCCGGACGGACCAACATCGTCCTGCAGACCTGTTTCTTCGCCCTCTCGGGCGTCATGCCGCGCGAGCAGGCGATCGAGCGGATCAAGGCGGCGGTCGCCAAGACCTACGGCCGGCGTGGCGCCGAAGTAGTCGAGCGCAACCAGGCTGCGGTGGACCGCGCGCTGGACAGCCTGCACCGGGTCGAGCTGCCCGTGCAGGTGACCGCGAGCCGCGGGCTGCCGCCGGTCGTTCCAGCATATGCGCCCGAGTTCGTTCGCACCGTGACCGCGGAGATGCTCGCCGGACGGGGCGACGAGCTACCGGTCAGCGCGCTGCCGGTGGACGGCACCTATCCGAGCGGCACGGCGGCGTACGAGAAGCGCAACATCTCGGAGCTGGTCGCGGTCTGGGACGCCGATCTCTGCATCCAGTGCGGGAACTGCAGCTTCGTCTGCCCGCACAGCGTGATTCGCTCCAGGTACTACGACCAGGCCCGCCTTGAGGGCGCACCCGAGGGATTCCAGTCGGCACCAATCGAAGCCGTCGGGCTGCCCGACACCCGGTACACGCTGCAGGTCTACGTCGAGGACTGCACCGGTTGCGAGCTCTGCGTTCAGGCGTGCCCGGTCGTCGCGCCCGGCGACGCGGGCCGCAAGGCGATCAACCTCGCGCCGCGCGAGCCGTTGGTCGCCGCCGAGCGTAAAAACATCGCGTTCTTCGAGACGCTGCCCGTGAGCGACCGGTCGCGGGTCGACTTCGGCACGGTGCGCGGCACCCAGTTTCTGGAGCCGCTGTTCGAGTTCTCTGGCGCCTGCACAGGCTGCGGCGAGACGCCCTACCTGAAGCTCCTCTCGCAGCTGTTCGGCGATCGGCTGATGGTCGCGAACGCGACCGGCTGCTCGTCGATCTACGGCGGCAACCTGCCGACGACGCCGTGGACGACCGACGCCGACGGGCGCGGTCCAGCCTGGTCGAACTCCCTCTTCGAGGACAACGCCGAGTTCGGGCTCGGCTTCCGGCTCGCCGCCGACCGGCACACCGAGCTGGCCCGCCGACGCCTTGCCGAGCTGCGCGAGCAGATCGGCCCGGAGCTGGTCGACGAGATCCTGGCGGCGCCGCAGCTGCGCGAGTCGGAGCTGCGAGCACAGCGCGAACGGGTCGCCGAGCTCCGCCGCCGGCTCGACGCGCTCGACGGGCCAGCCGTCGCCGACCTGCGGAGCGTCGTCGATCACCTCGTCCGGCGCAGCGTCTGGATCGTCGGCGGCGACGGCTGGGCCTACGACATCGGCTCCGGCGGGCTCGACCACGTCCTCGCAAGCGAGCGCAACGTCAACGTGCTCGTGCTCGACACCGAGGTCTACTCCAACACCGGCGGCCAGATGTCGAAGGCGACCCCGCTCGGCGCGGTCGCCAAGTTCGCGACCGCCGGCAAGACCGTGCCCAAGAAGGACCTCGCCCTGCAGGCGATCGCCTACGGCTCGGTCTACGTCGCTCGGGTCGCGATGGGCGCCGATCCCCAGCAGACACTGACGGCGTTCCGCGAGGCGGAGGCCTACGACGGCCCCTCACTGGTGCTCGCCTACAGCCACTGCATCGCACACGGCATCGAGATGCGAGACGGGCTCGACCAGCAATTCCGCGCCGTGGCCAGCGGCTACTGGCCACTGATCCGCTACGACCCGGTGCTCCGTGCGGCCGGCGGCAACCCGTTCCTGCTCGACTCACCGCGGCCACGCATCTCGCTTGCCGAGTACACCAACCGGGAGTTGCGCTATCGCACGCTGACGAACACTGACCCGGCCGAGGCGGAGCGGCTGCACGGGCTGGCGGAGCAGGCGGTCGATCAGCGCTGGGACGTGTACGAGGAGATGGCGACCCGCGGCGCGCAGCACTTCGCCGCCGACGCACGCAGGGATCGCCGATGAACCTTTCGACCGGCTACATGGGGCTCACGCTGCGCAACCCGCTCGTCGCGTCCGCATCCCCGCTCTCGCAGACGGTGGACGGCGTGCGGCGGCTCGCCGATGCCGGCGTGGGCGCGGTCGTCCTCTACTCGCTCTTCGAAGAGCAGCTGAACCGGGAGGCGGACCAGAACGCACGACTGGTCGACGCCGGCACCGAGAGCTTCGCCGAGTCGCTCTCCTACTTCCCGGCCGCCGCCGAAGATGAGGCCGGCCCGCGCCGCTACCTGAGCCTGCTCGAGCGCGCCGCCGCCGCCGTCGAGATCCCGGTGATCGGCAGCCTCAACGGCGTCACGCCCGGCGGCTGGGCCGACTACGCCCGGGCCATGCAGGACGCCGGCGCCGCCGCGGTCGAGCTGAACGTCTACTACCTGCCCGGCGACCCGCGCATCTCGGGCCGCGATGTCGAGCAGCGGCACATCGACGTTCTGACGCGGGTGAAGGGCGCGGTCAGCGTGCCGGTGGCGGTCAAGTTGAGCCCCTACTTCAGCTCGACCGGTGAGATGGCGCTGCGCCTCGACGAGGCGGGCGCGGACGCCCTGGTGCTGTTCAACCGGTTCCTGCAACCCGACATCGACGCCGACACGCTCGCCGTGGTTCCTCACGTTGGCCTCTCCCACCCGGCGGAGGCGCGGCTGCCGCGCACCTGGATCGCGCTCCTGTACGGACGGGTGCGCGCGTCGCTCGCGGCGACGACCGGCGTCGAGACCCCGGCCGACGTGGCCAAGTACCTCCTCGCCGGCGCCGACGTCGTGATGACCGCCTCGGCGCTGCTGCGCCACGGCCCCGAGCACGCAACGGTGCTGCTCGACGGTCTGGCGGACTGGATGGCCCGCAAGGGATTCGCAGCCCTCGACGAGCTGCGCGGGACGCTCGCCGTGCCGCCCGGCACTGACGAGGCGCTCTACGAGCGAGCGGGCTACGTCGGCGCGCTACGGGAGGCCAACAGCGGCATCTACGGCCCCTGGTGAGCTAGCCGCCGGCGTGCGGGCGACCGCAGCGAGCTCAGTCCAGGACTCGAATGACCGCTTCTCGATGTACCGCCGCTGCGGCGAGCGCCCGCACTACCAGGTACGGGAGGGCGGCTTCTTCATTGCGTTCGTGAGAGACCCTGACAGATAGCTAACAATTGAGAACTGATGTTGCCGAGCGTGGCAATCACGATACGCGCCTAGACAGCTTTCAAGCCAAAACTCATCAGCCACCGCTGGGCACCGAGGCCCTTGACCAGCTTGCCGCGCTTCGCCGAGAAACGATCTGCGTCGTTACGCAGGAGCCTGGCCTGGTTCCGCACCTGAGCGCACGCGAGAATGTCATGCTCGGCCTCGGCCTCCGCCGTGTGTCAGGCGCCGGCGAGCGGGCGGCCGAAGCGCTGGCCGCGGTCGGCCTCACCGAGCTGCGATCACGGCGGGCCGCGACGCTCTCGGCTGGCGAACGCCAGCGCGTGGCCCTCGCACGCGCACTGGCCGCGGATGCGCCGCTGCTTCTCGCCGACGAGCCGACGGCGCGCCTTGACGAGGAGAACGCCCGGGCCGTCGGTGACCTGCTGGTGCGCGCCGCGCGGGAGCGGAGCCTCGCGGTGGTGTGCGCGACGCACGACCAGGCGTTGATCGACCTGGCCGACGAGGTCGTCCATCTTGAATCACCGTTGAGCCCGTGAGGGAACCGTCCGCAGACCTGCTTACGGCCCGATTCCTGTCCACGTTGCGGATTCGACGTGACCTGAGGAGCGCGCGAGGGTCTTGCCGGTCACCCGCGCGGGCTGCGCTCGTTCAGAAGCATGGCGCCGCGTAGCACCGCGCGGGAAGGTCGCCTTCGTGCGTATGCACCGCCACGCGCCTTATAGGCGTACCGTTGCGGCGAAGCCTTCGCCGGGGTTGGTCCTGATCCAGTTCCCTTCCGGGACGCTCCGGTGCGAAGTAGAGGTCGTAGGAGCCGTCGCTCTCTTGCTCGATGCGCCCACTGGCCCCAGGCGAGACACACCTAGTAGCACAGGGCGGTTTGTGTCACCCCAGTGCCGTTGAGAGGTCAGGCCGCGTGCCTGCGATGCACTCGCACCGCGAGCAGCACGCTCAGCGCGAGCACGAGCGCGCCGCCGAAGCCGATTCCTCCGAGTGCGGCAGCGGAGAGCCGCGAGCTCGTCGGCGGCTTCGCGGGCAGCCCGACTGACACGAGCGCCTGCTTCAAGTCGGCGGTCTGCGTGTACCAGCCGCCGTTCGTCGTCATGTCGTAGATCGCTTGGCCGCGGCGCATGTAGGTCACCGCGTACGGCGTGGCGTACGGGTAGACGTCCTGCAAGAGTCTGTTCGTGCCGTTGGGCGTGGGCACGGTCCAGACGATCTGGTAACGCGACCCCAGCTCGACCTTCGGCTGCGACCGCAGCATCGGGTCGGGGACCGGCCGAAACACGGCAGGGAAGAACCCTGCGCCTTCGACGATCTGGCTGAACGTGGAGACGATGCCGTTCTCCGCGTCGCCCGTGATCGTGATCGTGATCGTATCGATGCCGGGACCGGTGATCGCCGCCGCGGTCGGTCCTTTGGCGAAGGCAGCCGTCGGCGCGATTAGGGCGAGTGTCGCAATGATCAAGAACCACTTCATGCGGCTTCTACACCGCAGCGACCGGCATGGTTCCCATTGGGAGGGCTTGGCGAAACATCGACTGCGCCGTCTTGATCAGAACCCTGGCATGCGGCTCGGGCGGCGAGGAGGGACCCGCAGGCGTCTATGTCGTCCGGGGGTGGGAGATGCCTCGCGCGCGCGGGCGCGGGAAGGCCGCCTTCGTGCGTACGCACCGGAACTAATCGCGGGCAGCGAGCACGACTTCTGATCCATGACCGTGACAGCAAGTTCAGCCGCGCCTTCGACGCCGTCTTCAGTAGCGACGGAGTCAAGGTGATCCGAACCCGATGCGGGCGCCGAACGCGAACGCGTACATCGAGCGCTGGGTCGGAAGCGTCAGGCGCGAGTGCCCCGACCGGCTCCTGGTCTTCAACCGCCGACAGCTCGAAAAGGTCCTCCGCGTCTATGTGCGCCACTACAACGAGCCGAGGCCGCACCGGGCGCTGGCCCTGCAAGCATCCAATCCGCCCACGATGTCTGCTGGGCGAGGCGAGGCCGCTACCTCAGCCATCTTGATTCGACGGCGCGACCTGCTTGGCGGATTGATCCACGAATACGAAGCAGCCGCGGCATGAGAGCGGGTTAAATGCACCCCACGCGCTATCCGGTGTAATCGAACGTCGAGCTGTAGCCGCAGACACCGTGGTAGCTGAAGGCGAGCGGGCCGTCTTCCACAAGGAGCTCGTCGGCGACGAGCTCCTCTCCTGCCCGGTCGTGTCCGGGGATCACGCAGGTGACCGCTTCTTCGCCGCCGTACTGGTTGCGGATGCGTACGCTCACGCAGTCGCGGACTCGCAGCCACTGGCGCCGCGGCGTAACGTCCACGTCGATGTCGACCGGGCGCACCGCGACGAGCTCACTCGGTTTCCAGGCCCACGGGAAGTGGGACTGGGTGTCACCGCCGAACCCGCCGGTGAAGATTGCCTCGAGGGCGTCGCGCTGTTCTTCGGACGCGCTGGCATCGAGATACAGAATCCATGTCCACGGGGAGCCAGGCTCGTCGTCGCTGTAGCGGAGGGCGAGCGCGACCGGGAGTCCCGAGAGGTTGGTCCCATCTGCGGCTCCCTCCTCGATCAGCCACGAGAGGACGCCCATGCACTCCCCGTGGGTCGAGCGCCCACCCGCAACGCCGTCGATCCGTCGGCAGGGGCAGATCGGATCGCAGTTGCACGACTCGAAGTAGCTGCCGCGGATCCGCCAGCTCACCGACCCGCGCCCATCGGAGACATGGCCCCGCTCCCCGGGATCGTGAGCCCGGGGAGCCTCTCGGGAGCTGCTATCACGACCACGCCAAGCACAAGCAGAACGCCGGCGGAAGCCAAGGTCGCGGCACTACGCCATGGGGTCAGCTTTTCGAACGCGATGAGTCCGGCGACCAATGCCATCCAGACGACGCTCATCACGCCGAGCGCGAAGAGCGAGGCCATCAGTGCCCAACAACAGCCGATGCACCAACCACCGAGTCTGATGCCCATCTGCAGCGCGCCCGCCCCTCCGTCACGCCAGGAGCCGAGCAAGAAGCCCAACGGGCTGCGGCATTTCCCCAAGCAGAGGTCCTTGAGCGGCGTCAGCTCGTAGACGGCGGCAACGATGAGGGTCGCGCCCGCGACCCAGCCTCCTGCGCGGTCCCATGCGAGCGCGTCGCTCGAGACGCGTCTGTCTGCGGTCGCGACCACGAAGGCAAGCAAGCCGACGCCCGCCCACGACACGAGATAGCCGAAGGCGAAGAGGAGCGGTGCGACTGGGCTTCGCGTCCTGGTCATGCGCGAGTAGAGCGCGACCGTTGGCGCCACGGACGGAAACATCATCGCGGCCATCATCACGACCCAGACGCCGAGGAACCAGAAGAGCCTGCCGAGATCCGTCCACGGGCCGCCGTCCATGCCCCGCATCTGGTCTAGCGTCCACCACCAGCCGACTCCGGCCACCACGAAGAGCGAAGCGACGAGCCCGAGCCGGGTTCGCGCCGCGGCGAAGGCCGGAGCGAGACCTCCGCTGACGGCCGGCGCAAGTTCGGGTACTGGTCGGTGGCGCGGTCGCGCGACCGTCCTTGCCGCGCGGGGCGAGCCGCGCCGCGGCTCGCCCCCGACCCGCGAACGCGTCAGGCATTGCAGGAGGCCGGCGTCTGAGCTCCGACGTTCGCGGCATGTCCCTTTGGCACTCCGAGGTACAGCGCGTAGAGCGTGACGGGCGTATTTCCCTCGTTCCGTGCAAGATGGAGGTGGTTCGCGGGTTCGACGAACGACTGTCCCTTCGAGACCTTGAACGGTGCGCAGTTGGCGACGGAAGGATCGAAGACGGTCAAGGTGCCACCCGTCACCACCACAGCCACCGGGGAGCTGTGCGTATGCCAACCGAAGCTCCCTCCGGGCTTGATCGTGATCGCGTCGAGAATCATCGATCCGGCCGTCGCGTTGATGGTCGTCGCCTTCATCGTCCCGACGGCGAGGGCCTTCGCGACGATCGGTGCGTCGCCCCCGAGGGACGGTGCGGCCGTCGCGAGGGCGCAGACGAGAGCTACTCCGAACAACTTGATGCTCATCACTTCTCCCTCTTTGCAGGTGTTGGCTCAGGTGTCGGGTCGCAGGCTAGGAAGCACCCCTTCGCAGACCCTTTGCGCGGCCTTAGCGCCCTGGCGCTCCTCGCAAGAAGCGCGGTCCGCTCGCACCGACCGCGGAACGCCGCTGGTTAGGCTGTCGCCGGGGTGGGCGATGTCAGTCTCAGGCTTCTCGGCGGATTCGAGGCAGCGGTCGACGGCGTGATCGTCCCGGAGAGCGCCTGGCGGTTGAAGAAGGCGCGCGAGCTTGTGAAGCTGCTCGCTCTCGCGCCGGGCCACCGGCTCCACCGCGAGCAGGCGATGGACGTGCTCTGGCGCGACCGCGGTCCCGCGGCGGCTGCCAACAATCTCCACCAGGCAGTGCACGTCGCACGACGGGCGCTCGACCCGGGGGCGATCGGGTCGCGAAACGAGGTGCTCTCCCTGGTGGCAACGATCGACGTCGATCGGTTCGAGCTTGCGGCCGCGGATGCACGCCTGGTCAAGACGCCGGCGGCCTACCGTGCCGCGCTCGCGCTGTATGCCGGCGAGCTCTTACCCGAGAACAGGTACGACGACTGGGCGGAGACGACGGCGCGAAGAGCTCGCGGCGCTCGTCGTCGAGCTCGAGCAGGAGTTCTCCGCGTTCGGTCCAACGATCGGGTTCGGGCTGCCGGCGAACACGAGCTCGTTCGTCGGTCGTGAGCGGGAGCTGGCCGAGCTGCAGTCGCTGCTTGGGCAGACGCGGCTCCTCACTCTTTGCGGTACGGGCGGCACCGGCAAGACGCGGCTCGCCCTCGAGCTCGCCCGAGGCGCCGAGCCGGCGTTTGAGGCGGGCGCCGCGTTGGTCGAGCTCGCCGAGCTGACCGATCCGCGGCTGATCCCGGACGCCGTCGCCGCCTCGCTCGACCTGCGAGCGCTGCCCGGGCAGGACCTCGTCGACGCCGTGATTGGGTTCCTCGCGCCGCGCCGGCTGCTCCTCGTCCTCGATAACTGCGAGCACGTGCTGGCCGCGACGGCGTCGCTCGTCGACGCGCTGCTGCGCGCCGCGCCGCAGGTCACGATCGTGGCGACGAGCCGCGAGCCGCTGCGCGTGCCCGGCGAGGTCGTCTTTCGCGTTCCGTCGCTGGACATTCCCGACCCGGAGCAGGCTCTCCCACCCACTCAGCTTCGCGAGTACGAGGCCGTGTCGCTCTTCGTCGAGCGCGCGGCCGCCGCCTCCCCGGGGTTCATGCTCGACGGTGAGAACGCGGACGACGTCGCGCGAATCTGCCTTCGCCTCGATGGCCTGCCGCTTGCGCTCGAGCTCGCGGCCGGCCGGGTCGGGGCCCTCAGCCCGGCGGCGATCGCGGAGCGGCTCGACGACCGGTTCCGTCTTCTTCGTGCGGGAAGCCTTGCCGGCCCGACGCGCCAGCAGACGCTGAGCGCGACGCTCCAGTGGAGCCACGATCTCCTCGAGGCGGACGAGAGGATCCTCTTCCGCCGGCTCGCGATCTTCGCGGGCAGCTTCGAGCTCGAGGCGGCCGAGGAAGTGGGCGCGGCCGACGACGATCTCGAGACTTCGCGGATCGCCGACCTCCTCGCGCGCCTCGCGGAGAAGTCGCTCGTCGCCGTCGGGGAGGCGGGACGCGGGCGCCGTTATCGTCTGTTGGAGACGGTTCGCATGTACGCGCGCGAACGCCTCGACGAGGCCGGCGAGTGGCCTGTGCTGGCGGAGCGGCATGCCCGTTGGGCGCTCGCGCTTGCCGAACGCGAGCACGGCTCGCCTCGGCTCGATCGCGACGCAGCCAACCTGCGCGCCGCGCTTAGCTATCTGCTTCAGCAAGGATCCGGCGACGCAGTCGTGCTGGCGATTGCGCTGCTGCCGTTCTGGTTGCGCCGGATCGATCTCGAGGAGGCGAGGCGGAGCTTTGCGGCAGTCGTCGAAGCGGCTCCCGAGGGGACTGCGCTTCGAGCCGAGGCGCTGCTCGCCGCCGCGGCGATCGAGCTCCGCAGCGGCACGCTCGCCGAGGGCTTCATGCTCGCAGAGACGAGCTACGCCGTCGCCTCCGAGATCGGCGACAAGCATCGCGAGTGGCGGGCGCTGCAGGCACTCGGCGAGTTCGGAATCGCGAGCGACTCCGTCGACGAGGCAGTGCTCTGGCTCGAGCGCGCGCTCGCGCTGGCGCGAAGCGAGCGCTTCGAGGCAGCCGAGGCGATCGGCGTCCACTCGCTCGGCGTCGCGCATTGGATTCTCGGCGATCTTGCGAGCGCAGAGAGTCTCGTGGCGGAGAGCATCGAGCTCTTCCGCGCGCGCGAAGGCACGCCGGACACGATTCCCTCACCGCTCAACATCGCGGAGATCAGGATGAGTCAGCCGGGCGGGCGGGCCGGCCTGCGGCATATCTTCGAGGACACTCTCCACCCTCTGCTCGAGATTTCCTGCGGTGCGGCCGTCAGCTACGCGCTGGCAAACCAGGCCGGGATCGCGCGCGTCCGCGGCGACCTCGATCGAGCGAGGGCGCTGCTCGACGAAAGCACTGCCCGTTTCGAGGCGGCACGAGACGACGCCGGGCTCGCGACGGTTCTTGTCCGTCGGGCGTACATCTCGCTGACCGAGGGCGAGCTGGGCGAAGCGCGCAGTCAGCTCGAGCAGGCGCTCGAGCTGCGACTGAGCGACCGCCGCGGCCGGGGGCTCGTCCTCTCCGGCCTCGGGCTCGTCGCGATCACAGCCGGTGATCACGCCGGCGCCGAACAGCACCTCACCGAGGCACGCGACATCTTTCGGCGTGCAGGCGACCGCTGGGGGCTCGCGAGCACGCTCTGGCGGATCGCCGACCTCGCAATCGAACGCGGACGCCTCGATGAGGCGGAAGCTGCTCTCCAGGAGGCGCGCACCGTTCTCGCTCCCACGCAGCGCGAGCGCTGGATCGCGAGCACCATCGCGGGGCTCGCCGAGGTTTCCTCCCTCCGCGGCGATGCCGAGCGTGCCGTCGAACTGTTGGCGGATGCGCGCAGGCGCTACGCCGCCGGCGACGACGCGGTCGGCCTGGCGAACATCGACGAACGGCTCGACCGCCTTGCTAAGGGGGCGCTAAGCGCCGGCAAAGAAGCCGCCCGGTACCACTACTCCTCGACCAGCCAAGGCGAGGAAAGGAAAGACATGAGCCATACGATCGCCCCGGTTCTCGGGGAAGCGACGATTCAAGAGCTGCGGGAGGCCGTGCGCGGAGAGATCCTGACCGCGAGCGACGAGGGCTACGTCGAGGCCGCCCGGATCTGGAACGGCGCCCATGACCGCCGGCCCGCGCTCGTCGCCCGCTGCACCGGGGTCGCTGACGTGATCGCCGCGGTCGGTTTTGCGCGCAGCAACGACCTCAGGATCGCGGTACGCGGCGGCGGCCACAGCCTCGCGGGCTTCTCGACGTGCGACGACGGGATCGTGATCGACCTCTCACTGATGAGGGGCGTTCGCGTCGACCCGGAAACCCGCCGCGCGACGATCGGCGGCGGCGCCGTCTGGGCCGATGTCGACCACGAGACACAGGCAAACGGGCTCGCAACGACCGGTGGCCTCGTCTCGTCCACCGGAGTCGGCGGCTTCACGCTCGGCGGCGGCATCGGCTGGTTGATGCGCAAGCACGGCCTCGCCTGCGACAACCTCGTCGCAGCCGACCTCGTGACCGCAGATGGCCGCCTCGTCCACGCGACCGTGGCCGAGAACGCGGACTTGCTCTGGGGCCTTCGCGGAGGTGGAGGCAACTTCGGCATCGTCACGCAGTTCGAACTGCAACTGCATCCCGTCGGGCCGATGGTCTACGCCGGCCCGATCTTCTACCCGGCCGACGCCGCCCGCGACCTGCTGCGGACGTTCCGCGACTGGGCCGCAGACGCGCCCGACGAGATCACCGCGCTCGTCGACCTCACTACCGCACCGCCGCTGCCCGTCATCCCGGAGGAGTGGCACGGCAAGAAGGTGGCTGCGTTCCTCGCCGTCTCAGCCGGCCCCCTCGACAACGGCGAGCCGTTGGTGCGGGAATTCCGCACGGTGGCCGAGCCGATCGCGGACCTGCTCGGCCCGATGCCGTACCACGCGATCCAGACGCTCCTCGATCCCCTGTGGGGCAAGCGAATCCATGCGTACTTCAAGGCGACGAACCTGTCCGGGCTCGACGACGACCTCGTCGACCGGCTGTGCGAGCTCCACCTCGCGGCCCCGGGAGCGCAGTGCGAGATCCACGTGCACCAAATGGGCGGAGCCGTCGGCCGCATCGGCGACGACGCCACAGCGTTCGCCGAGCGTTCAATGCCGTTCGTGCTCAACGCCGTCACGGGCTGGCACGATCCGGACGCAGGCCCGTCGCACACGCGGTGGGCGCGCGACGTGATCGAGGCTGCCTCGGACGCCTCCACCGGTCGCGCGTACGTCAACTTCCTCGGCGATACGGACGCGGCTCGCGCGTCGTACGGCGAGAGGACCTACGAACGCCTCGTCGCGTTGAAGAACGAGTACGACCCGACGAACGTCTTCCGGCTCAACCAGAACATCGAGCCGGAGACATCGGGCGAGTAGCCCGACCCGGATGAGTCGAGACTCCGATGACGCCAAGCGCGGCGTAGCGAGCCGCGGTCAGGCCGGCCCATGAGCGCAGACGCCCGCGTGATGGCTTGGTCACGCATCTGCCTCAATCCGTGACCCGTCGTCTGGACGGCTCGCCGCTCGTAGCCTTCGGACACAGTGACAGAGTCGCCGTTCTATCCAGGGCCGCGGCGAACGTCTGAACCCTGCTCTATCCACTGAGCTGCGGGGCGAAGATGGCGATCCCCGGTTGGCTGTAGCGACAGGACGCTCGCACCATCGGATGACCTCTCGTCGGCGAGCGTCGCCGGAACTAGTCGTCGCCTTCCCAGTACTCGGCGGTTGGCCCCGGCCGGGCGAACATGATGTCTTCGTCGTCGCGGGCAATGGACTCGAGCTAACTGCTGAGAAGTACCGAGGCTATGCCGCGCTTGCGGCCCGCGCATCCTCGGCTGGAGGCCTAGCTCTGGGTGGCAGCATAGGATGACCGCCGATGACTGAGCCGAGGAAGCCCCGCAAGGCGTCCTGGCGCGATCTGCCGCCTGCCGAGATGGCCGCTCACCTGCTCGCCACTCCCACGATCAGCGACGGCGTCTGGACGTCGGAGCCGCGCCTGCCCCGCGAGACGCGCTCGGACTTCGTGCGCCGCGTCCTGCTCGGCGAGACGCCGGAGAGCGAGCCGGAGACGCATGAGGCCGAGGCCGCAGAGCTGGCAGGCCTGAAGCGCGGGTACTACCTTCTCAACACTGATGGGGGCAACTCCGGCGACCCATTGGGCCGCGCGGCGATTGGTGCGCTCTTGCGAACGCGCCGTCTGGTCACCGTAGCTCAGATCTCGAAGGCGATCGGTCCTGCCACCCACAACGTGGCGGAGTACCAAGCGTTGATCGAGGGGTTGAAGCTTGCGCGCGATTACGGGATCCAGCGAATCCGGGTCTACATGGACTCTGAGCTCGTGGTGGATCAAGTAAATGGTGTCTCCGCAGTGAAACAGCCTCATCTCAGCGAGCTGCACAAAGTTGCGAGCAGCCTCGTCGCCCTGTTCGACATCCGCATCAGCTGGGTGCCTCGGGAGATGAACGCCGAGGCAGACCGACTCGTGAAGGATGCTCTCGGCGCCCTTGACTAGTCGGGCAATCACAGGGCGCGTGGCTGCTCGCCCGCCACGACTCGGTGCATAGCGACGGTTAACCGAGTTGCTGCGGCAGTTGCTGCCAGCGATTCCTGTTCGCAGCACGAAACAGACTCGTCGCGGAGATGTCGTCTTTCCACCAAGACGCGACACGCTCTGACCTGGCATGGGGCGTCAAGATCTCAAGCGTGACTTCTGCAGGTCACCGGCGCATCATCGCTCTTGTCTCTGGACTCCGCGGCCGGCCCCGTTTGTTCGCCTTCGTATCGTGGTGCGAGCGCTATCGTGGCCCGATGGTCGGCGCTTGCGCGGCCGGGGTCGTCCACCGCCCGCTACCCGCGCCGGACGCGCCTGTGGGTGAGCAGGTGAGTCGTTGTTGGGTCTCGTCGCGTGTTCATGGCTCAGACGTTGGCCGCGCGATGGGGCCCCGAGGGGGAGGCCCCATCGTCGGACGCAGTGAGTTCGTTCAGTCGCGGATCTCGAAGGGCACGGCGGCGATATTCGAGGCGACCCCGTAGGCCTTGAGATCGACGGCGTTGATACGGCCGTCTCGGTTTGCGTCGGGGACAACCGCTGGTGCGTCGTTGTAGACCCCGTCCTTGTTCTTGTCGACGGCGACGGCGACCCGGAGCACCGAGCGGACGTTCTTGCCGAAGACCGAGGCTCCGACGAGCCACGTGTCCCAGACCTCGTTCGTCTTCTGGTTCGTGAATCCCGTCAGGTTGAACAGGTTTGCGAGGTTCTGTGCGTTGCGGGCACCGACCGTGCTGGTCGAGAGAAGCACGATCAGGCCGGGTAGCTTCTCGTCGACGCCGGGGGCGGCGGCGCCGGGGAAGGGGGCCTGATTCTGATGCGCCCCCGGTCCCGTCAGCTGGAAGCTGGCCCCGCTCGACGCCACGCTTGGGTAGCGGAGGGCGAGATCGACGAAGAAGCCCCTGCTCTCCCGTCCCGCGACGTCACCTTCTCGCGGTGAGAAGACGGTGACGTTCACGGGTGGCGTGACTCTCTTCTGCGTGGGCGCCGTCGGCTCCCCACTGGCGCTGGCGGTGATCGAGCCGACGAGAACGGCCGTTGCCGCGGCCAGCACCGGGACTGCCCGCGACCGCCGGAGTATGTGTTGAGGGATCATTGGATCGGTACTCCTTTCTGGTTTCTGGTTCTTTCTTGGGTGATTGCCATGGTCGTCGGTTGCGTTGGGTTTCATGGCGGGTCGGTTGATCGGGGGAGGGGGAGATGGCCCTCCCCCGATCCCGGGCTCAGCGGCCTGAGCCGTAGCCGCCGTATCCGCCGTCGGTCCCGTCGGAACTGCCGGAGGAAGCGGTCGACTTGACCGCGCGGCCGCTTGCTGCGACGGCAGCCCAGGTCCCTCCGAAGTCCGTAAGGCGTTGCCCGCTCGTCTGGCCCGCCCTCGTGTCGAGGCTGAACGTGTAGAGCGGGTGACCCGCGTACGTCACCTGCCGCCTGCCGTCGGTCCGCTTGGTCACGCCGAGCAAGGAGGCGCGGACGCCTCGTGCTGCCTGGGGCTTCGCCGCACTGACGAGCGGCGGCCAGTAAGTCGCGCACGCGCCGTAGCAGGCACTCCGGCCGCCCTTGTCCTTCGCGAACAGATAGAGCGTTCGCCCGCGGGCGTCGACGAGAACCCTTCCGAGCGTCGTCTTCCCAAGCGCGACGCGTGCTCCCTTCGAGGGCTGTTGAGACGACGCCGAGCTGGTGTCGCCGAGGGCGGCGGAGACGAGCACGGTGCCCGACAGTGCGGCCGCGGCGATGAACAGTGTGATCTTGCGCTTCATGAGAGTCCTTTCTCTGAGACCGGTTGATGGTTGGCGCTTGAATGTCGTGTCGATGGCGGCGAAGTGAGCTCACCGGCTGCAGCGCCGGCGGGGCCTCCAGGACGGCGGCCCCGCGCATCGGCTGGCGGGCAGGGTTCCTCTACGGGACAAGCACGCCGTCCACGAACAGCTGGATCGCGCCGGCGGCCAGTCCGACGGCGTCGACGGTGTCGGTGCCCGCGAGGGTGTTGATCTCGAGCCGGTCGTTCGCGACTTCCGAGTGGAGGATCCCGATCGTCGGGGCGAGGCCTTTCACCTTCACGCCGCCGGTGTCTCCGCTGACGGTGATCGTGTCCTTGCCGTTGGTGGCGTTGACGACGATGTGGTCGATCTGGCCGTCGCCGGTGGCGCCGCCCAGGGTGGCTGCGAGGTCGACGCGCACATCGCTGACGTCGGTCCCGCTCAGATCGTTGACGGTGACCAGGTCGGCGCCGCCGAGGGCGTTGAAGTCGACCCGCTCGACACCGGCGGTGTCCATGGTGATGGTGCCCTGCGTGCGGAAGAACCTGAGGCGGTTGCCGTTCGCCGACAGGTCGACCTGCTCGGCGCCGCCTGCGCCATTGAAGAGCATCGTGTCGGCGCCCTCCTGACCCTCGACGACGTCGCTGCCGTCGCCGGGATCCCAGACGAAGGTGTCGGCTCCGGCGCCCATCAGCGCCGTGTCTGCGCCCCCGTTTCCGTCGATCGAGTCGTTGCCGCCGCGACCGAGCAGCGTTTCCACGCCTTGGCCGCCCGCGAGGGTGTCGTTTCCAGCGCCGCCGTCGAGCGCGAGTGAGATGGCGCCGGCCGCAAGCCCGGAGGCGTCGATCGCGTCATCACCGGCGAGGCCGTTGACGTCGAGCTGATCGGTCGGCTCCTGGTGCTGAATCGCCACGAGCGCCCGGAGGCCTGAGACGGTGACACCGGCGGCGTTCCCGCCGGCGGTGATCGTGTCCTTGCCGTTGGTGGCGTTGACGACGATGTGGTCGATCTGGCCGTCGCCGGTGGCGCCGCCCAGGGTGGCTGCGAGGTCGACGCGCACATCGCTGACGTCGGTCCCGCTCAGATCGTTGACGGTGACCAGGTCGGCGCCGCCGAGGGCGTTGAAGTCGACCCGCTCGACACCGGCGGTGTCCATGGTGATGGTGCCCTGCGTGCGGAAGAACCTGAGGCGGTTGCCGTTCGCCGACAGGTCGACCTGCTCGGCGCCGCCTGCGCCATTGAAGAGCATCGTGTCGGCGCCCTCCTGACCCTCGACGACGTCGCTGCCGTCGCCGGGATCCCAGACGAAGGTGTCGGCTCCGGCGCCCATCAGCGCCGTGTCTGCGCCCCCGTTTCCGTCGATCGAGTCGTTGCCGCCGCGACCGAGCAGCGTTTCCACGCCTTGGCCGCCCGCGAGGGTGTCGTTTCCGGCGCCGCCGTCGAGCGTCGTCGAGATGCTGTCGGTGAAGGGGCCGTTGCTGTCATCGATGCGCACGGCGTCGTCGCCGGGTCGGGCATCGACGGCGATCTTCGCGATCTCCGTGCGTTCGAAATTGAAGTCGGCCGAGCCGTCGTCGCCGACATCAACCTGGAGAGTCGCCGGGTTGCCGGCCTGCAGGCGAAGCGCGATCGTGTCGCTCGCTTCGGTGCCCTTGACCGTCAGCATGCCGTGCTTGAGCTTCGGGCGCTTGAACTTGGCCTCCCTGGGCGAAGGCGAGACCTTCTCGGCCCTGATGGCGGCCGCCGCATTGCCCGGACCGGCCACAATGGCTGCGACTGAGCCGGCGACGCCGACGGCCACGATCACTGCCGAAGCCGCCAACCACGACGCGGGCCGCACGGTGGGTGACTCCTTGAGTCGAATGAGGTTCTTCATCTGTGCACGTCTCCTCTCAGGTGAGCCGCGGGCGGCTCGTGGATGGGTTCGTCTTGACGATGGTGGAGACGGCGGACCCGCATTCGCACCGTGGCGACCCCCCTGTCTTTTCCCGTCGTTCCCCCCGCCGTCGGCCGAGTTAGAGCCGTGACGTTTCGCACATAGGCGTAGGCTCAAGGGTTATGAAAGAGGCCGCAGCCACCGGGCAGCTCCTCGAACGGAGCGAAGAGCTGGCGCGGATCGAGTCGGCGCTGGCCGAGGCTCGCTCGGGACGGGGCGCGTTCGTGGTGGTCGAGGGGCCGGCCGGTATTGGCAAGACGGCGCTGCTCGCGGCGGCGCGGACCGCGGCCGCAGACGCTGGAATGCGCGTGCTTCGATCGCGGGGGACGGAGCTGGAGCGCAATTTCGCCTTCGGAGTGGTGCGCCAGTTGTTCGAGCCACCACTGGCGGAAGCATCGGAGCTCGAGCGCGCCGAGCTCTTGCAAGCGGCCGCCGGCGTGGCGGCCGGTTTCCTCGGTCTTCCAGGCGCACCCGCCACAGAGAGCGTGCCCGCGACGGGCGGCGATCCCTCGTTCGCGATCCTCCACGGCCTCTACTGGCTGTGCGCGAACCTGGCCGCCGCGGGACCGCTTTGCGTGGTTGTCGACGATGCGCATTGGGCTGACGCCGCTTCCCTGCGTTACCTGGCCTTCCTGCTCACGCGCCTCGAAGAGCTGCATGCCGCGCTCGTCATGGCGACCCGCCCGCGGGAAGCGGGCACTGATGCCGAGCTGCTTGCGACGGTGACAAGCGATCCATCCGCCGATGTGATCCGTCTTCCTCCGCTGACCAGCGCCGCCGTGGCGCAGCTTGTCGAGTCGAGGCTCGCTGGCGTTTCGGATCCGGTCTTCGTCGATGCCTGCCTGCGCGCAACGCGCGGGACGCCCTTCCTGATGCGCGTGCTCGTGGATGCGCTGAGCGAAGGAGGTATCGCGCCGACCGCGGAGGCCGCGCGCCACGTCGAGAGAATCGGCGCGCGAACGGTCGGTCGCTCAATCCGCCTCAGGCTCCGTCGGCTGCCGGAGCATGCGGGCCGGCTCGCGCAGGCGCTGGCGATCCTCGAGCAGGGCGACCTTCTACAAGCGGCGCGACTCGCGGGCCTTGAAGAGGCCGAGGCCACCGAAGCAGCCGAATTGCTGACGACCGCGGGGATCCTCGAGCCCGCACGGCCGCTGAGGTTCGTCCATCCGATCGTCCGCAGCGGTATTTATGCGGAGCTCTCCGGAGCAGTGCGCGCACAAGGCCACCGCCGTGCTGCGCGACTGCTCGCCGAGCAAGCCGGCGCGGACGAGCGCGTCGCCAAGCACCTCCTCGTGAGCGAGCCCGCCGCCGACCCCTGGGTTGTCGAGCGGCTGGTCGAGACCGCCTGCGCGGCGGCGAAGCAGGGTGCTCCCGAGTCGGAGGCGGTCTTCCTGCGGCGTGCGCTCGCCGAGCCGCCGCCGCCGGCCGACCGGGCGGCGTTGCTACTCGACCTCGGAATGGCCGAGGCAAGCGCCGGGCTCGCCGACTGGCCCGAGCACATGCAGCAGGCTGTCGACACCGCCCCGAACGCCGCAGAAGCCGGCATGTCAGCCCTCGTGCTCGGGCTCGCGCTCAGTCGCGCCCAGCGCTTCGTGGAGGCGGTCACGGTACTCGATCGCGCCGCGACATCGTTCGCCACTCCCGACTCGGACCTCGCGCTGGCGCTCGAAGCCGCCGCCGTCGTCGCCGCGCTCAACGATCCTCTGACCGCGCCGACGGTCGCCCTCCGCCGTGAGTCTGTGCTCGCCCGCGCCGCGGGCGAGCGGGCGGCCCCGCCCGAGCTACTGGCGGCGGCCGGGTTCATCTCCGTCCTGACGAACGAGCCCGCCGAGCACGGCGCCGGCCTCGCCGTCCGGGCGCTACGCGCCGGAGGGACTGCGCCGCCGCAGTCGGGGATCCCGCCGTGGTTCACGTTCGCGACGTGGTTTTCGCAGGCGACGCTCTCGCTGCTTTGGACCGAGCGGTACGCTCAGGTGCGACCGCTGCTCGATGCCTCGATCGCGCAGGCGCGGGCGTGCGGCGACGGCAGCCGGCTCGCTGTCGGCCTGGCTCACCGCGCCTGGCTGGCGCTCCGGCGCGGCGATCTGATCGCCGCGGAGGGAGACGCACGGACGGCGCTTGCCGCGGCCGAGCTCCCGGCACCAACCCTGTACCGCGTCCTGAACGCCGGTGTGCTCGTCGTGGCGCTCACCGACCAGGGCGAGCTCGACGCGGCAGAGCAGGCGCTCGCGCCGCTCGACTCCGAGGCAGAAGGCGGTTCGATCACCGCTGCCGTTCTTCGCCTCGCCCGCGGACGGCTGCGGGTTGAACAGGGACGAGTCGCCGAAGGACTCGACGACTTCCTGGCCGTTGGACTAGCGCTGACACGAGCGCAGATCGCCTGCCCGAGTTATCTCCCCTGGCGCTCGCAGGCGGCGCTCGCCCATCTCGCGCTCGGCGAGGGCGAGCCGGCCCGACGCCTCGCAGACGAGGAAGTCGAGCTCGCCCGTGCATTCGGCACTCCACGCGCACTGGGCGCGGCAAAGCGTGTCGCCGGCGTCGTCGCTGGCGGTGACCGTGGAGCGTCCCTGCTCCGCGAGGCCATTGACGCGTTCGAGCGGGGCGATTCAAGAGTGGAGAGAGCACGCGCTCTCGCAGACCTCGGCGCGCTGCTCCGGCGTCGCAATCGGCGCACCGAGGCGCGAGAGCTCCTTCGCGAAGCACTCGACGTCGCCCACCATGCGGGCGCCAGGCCGCTCGCGCAACAGGCGGAGACCGAGCTGCGCGCCACCGGGGCGCGCCCGCGCCGGGTCGTCCTCACAGGGATCGACTCCCTGACGGCCAGCGAGCGCCGCATCGCCGAGCTCGCCAGCCAGGGCCTCACCAACCGTGAGATCGCACAGACGCTGTTCATCACCGCACGCACGGTCGAGGGTCACCTGACGAGCGTCTTCCGCAAACTGATGGTCGACTCCCGCGACGAGCTTCCTGCCGCACTAGCCAGCGGCGTTCCAGTCCCCGTCTAGCGTCCCGACCAACTCGCGGGGGTCAACACCACTGTCGAGCACGCGCCATGGCTCACTGCTCGCGTCGGGGGATCATCGTGCCCCGGCGCCGACGAGCACAACGGCCATCGTGCAGGGTCTGTCGCCCTTGTTCCGCCACGCGTGTCTGGTGCCGTTCTGAATCACAAAGTCGCCCTCCCGAAGGTGGACCTCTTCCGCGTCGAGCTCGAGCCAGATCTGACCTGACAAGACGCAAATGAGATCGACGCTCGGGGTGCGATGCATTCCGTTCTGGTCTGACTCCATGTGGGCGGCTCGTCCGGGAAGCTGCTTTTCGAGTTGTCGCTCGTCCTCGGCGGAGAGCGTTCGCGACGTTTGGGAGTGCTGCGGGGGGACGGTGTACACGTGGTAGCGAAGACCACCGGGTGGTGGAAAGTGCGCCATGGGGCCGTCGGGTTCCGCCTCCGGAGGGTCGCTCGGTGGAGCATCGAGACCCCAGAGACGGTGCCACGAGTATCCGGGAAGCGGCGAGACCGTGACCGCTTGAACGAGATTGTCTCGGGCAACGCCGGAACGGCCGTTGATCGTGCCGGTGACGACGCGACGCACCGCTCCCGCGCTCATGACCTTAATTGTATTCGTGGGGCTTGCCGAGGGCCCCGGAGGGGACGGGCTGAACGAGCGACTCGAGCGCATGCGCAAGCCTCCCGCCGAGTTGGCACGCGAAGCCGTTTCGTAGCACTCCGGGCCAGGTCGGACGAGGCCCGACTGCCCCGTTGCGGCTGCCGAAGCCACCAGCCGCACGGGCCGCAGAGTGCATCGACCCCTGGAGTCGAGTGCCTGCCCTCCCGGAGGTGAGCCGCAAAGACAGGGGGGTCGCCACGGTGCGAACGCTGGTCCGCCGTCTCCACCATCGGCGAGACAAGCCAATCCCGCATCGCGATCAAGGGGGATCACGTGCCAGCAGACAGTGACCTGGTCGTCTTCACCGGATCGAACGCTGCGGAGAAGTTCGAGTTCTCGGCCAACGGAAACCGCCGATCGAGTTTTTGCTAAGCGACCGACCCAACACGAAAGACGGAGGTGAGCACGATGAGCATGACCCTCGCACACACCCTGGGAGCAAACAATGGCTTGGAAGCAGAGTGGGTCACCTGGATAGGAACCCTCGAATCCTGGGAGCGGAACCTGGTGCTTCGTCATGAGCTCGAATGGCACGACCTGTTCACCTCGGGCGAATGGACGTGGGCTGATCTCGAGCACGAGATCGCCGAGACCGTCGCCGCTTGGTAGACGAGCTCCAGAGGAGACATTCGTGAGGACGCCCCTGCCTCCGCCGGTCTCGACAACGAGCTTGCCGCGCGCGACCTTGGCCCTCGGCGACGAGGTCGGCTGCGAGCCGCTTACTTCGTGTGAAGTGCTGGCCGGGCGCACCCCTCGCGGGTTGTCGCCGGACGGCCACGGTAGATCACCATCGTCATCGCGTTGCGAGGACACTGCCAAACTCGGCGATGACCGCGTCAGCGAGCGTGTCCACGCTGCGGGCGAAGGACGATGCCGCCAGGAAGGAACGGGCCGACCACGCCAGGGAGCAGATTCGAGGCGCCCTTCCTGGCGAGCGCTGGTAGGGCGCTTCGATGCCCTCCTCGACCGCTTTGTCGTCTACGGCCAGACGACGACCTCCATCATCCACTCGGCGCCCGTGCCGAACCGGCCGCTCCCCTTGGTCGAGAACGATCGTTCTGGACTGAGAACCGGGTGAGCGCCTCTCAACGGAGAAACCGATTGCCCCCAGCCGGAATCGAACCAGCGCACGCGGTTTAGGAAACCGCCGATCTATCAACTGAGCTACGTGGCGAGAAGGCGCTTTGACGCCACTCACATCAACCGCTGCTCTATCCACTGAGCTACGGGGGCTCGCGACTCACGATAGCCCAGGTCAGGACGCGATCGGCCCGCGGCGAAGCTGGCATTGGGACTCGACGTCACTCATCTCACAGGCACGGACTTCGCATCGCCTCGGAAGGCTCCGTTGCACACCAATTGCAAACGCGGCGAGACATCCGCTCGCCACTTACTCTTTGTGGCCGCTACGCGATGTGCGATGCGGCACAAGACGAAATGGAGGACCCGTCAGTGGTGCAGCGTGTTTCTGAGGAGACGCTCGGGGGCTGGACTGGGCGTGCGAGTGATGCCGAGCAAGACCGCTACCAATGGACTTGTCAGCAAGTGCGAGCGGCCCTCGCAAAGAGCGCAGCTCTCAAGGGGTGGGCGTTCAGGGTGTACCCCAAGGGTTCGTACCCCAACTTCACAAATGTCGTACGCGACAGCGATGTGGACGTCGCTGCAGAGCTCACCGGGCTCAGACGATACGGCTTCGCCCATGCCGCCAAAGGACTATCTATGGAGGACTTCGGCCTCTCTCGGTACACCGGGACTTACAGCCTCGCGGAGTTCAAAGACGATGTAGAGGCGGCATTGACTGCGCACTTCCCAAGCGGGGCGGTTCGCCGTGGCAGCAAGGCGATCCACGTGCGAGAGAGTCGCCGCGGCCTCGCCGCGGACGTCGTGCCGTGTCAGACGCACTTTCAGTACATCAGTCGATCGGGGAGACGCCGCAAGGGCATCTTGCTCCGAGACGATCGCGATCCATCGCGGCACGTCGTCAATTACCCCAAACAGCACCATGACGAGGGAAACGCAAAGAATGACGTCACGCTACGCCGGTTCAAACGCGTCGTCCGCATCCTCAAGCGTCTTGAGAACAAGATGGTGGAAGAAAGGCTTATAGAGCCAGTGCCCTCGTTCTTAATCGAGTCCGCCGTGTGGAACGTGCCCAACCCTTCGTTCGCGCACAGCACGTGGACAGGACGAGTCCAAGACACCCTCGCCCACATTTTCAACACCACGAGGTCCGCGGAGCGGGTCAGCTCGGCAGGGTGGATGGAAGTCAACAACATCAAATTCCTCTTCCACACTTCCCAGAGCTGGACCTGGCAGCAAGCACATGCGTTTGCAGGTCGCGCCTGGGATCGGATCGGGTTGGGCTGAGTGCCGTCGTCTGCCTGGGTAAGGATTGTCATCGCTCTCGCAGCCTCGCTGTGGTTTGTCCTTGCGCTCGTGATGGAGGCACCCGTTGACGCAAGATGGCTGCGCCCAGCTGGTCTAGTCACGTCGGCGGTGGTGCTTGCCCTCCTCGCCTTTGACCGGTGGGGCTGGAGGCGATTTCCGTACGCCGTCACAAGGCGCCCAAACCTCCATGGAACATGGAAGGGTGAACTGCAGCACGAATCGGCCGCGGGCGCTCCGGCTCAGAGTAAGCGCTGCTATCTGACGATTCGCCAGACGTACTCGACGATCAAGGTGGACATGCACTTTGACATTTCTGATTCGGACTCCCGGAGCGCCGACGTCATTTGTCCTAACGGCAAACACACCCTGTGTTGGACTTACTGGAGCGTCGCCAAGACGCTTCACCGAACCGACAATCCCCCTCATCGCGGCGCCGCGGAACTCACCATCTCCATGAAGCCCTCCCTACGGCTTGACGGCGACTATTGGACTGAGCGCAAGACAAGCGGTCGGATCGCGGCGACCGCGCGCTCCAAGCATCTCTACGATGACTTCGAGAGCGCCGAACGTGGCACCTATCTGCCATAGCTCAGCGCGCTGGCATGCGGACGAGGTGTTGAGCCAGGCATCTCCACGATGGAGATGAACGTGGAGCTTCCTTCGTTAGCGCGTCCGAACCGGACACGAGCCGCCACCGAGCTATGGCCGCGCGTGCTCGAGCACGCTGGTGCCAGCACACTGAGTGACGAACTCTGGGAAGTGACTAAGGGGCGAGTGGCAGTGGAGTTCGCGGCCGAACTCAACACGCCGGAGACAGCGGCACTCTTTCGTGAACTTGAGCGCACTGACGTCGGCGAATACTGGTCAAGCGCCTCTGCGCGCGCCTTCGCTGTTGGCGTGGGCGCGCGCGAGGAGATCGGGATGCGAGCCCTAGCGGCGGCTTGGGAGACATCCGGAGCGGTGGACGGCGCGCTCGGCATTGCCCTCCATCTAAGTGCGGCGAATACGTTCCTTCTGGGCGAGTCGAGTGCTGCATGCCTTCGCCGCGATGCGAGTTCGGCTGCGTTGGATTCGGGCGTCGACCTCCATCGTCGGCATGCGAAGGCACTCCGCCTCTACGTCACGCGTCAATACGAGAAGACCCAAGACTTTCTCAATGGCGCGGCGGTTTTAGCTTTCCGTGGTACGACAGTCCCCCCAAACGCGACCAGCGCGCCTCCGATGCTGAGGCCGCTGTCCTCGTTTGCGCTCACACGATCGGTTGCCGTCGCATTCCCGGAATGGAAAGACGTCCCGGCTGGAGCCCAATTAGGACTCTTAACCGCAGAGGTGCCGGCTGCACGAGTCCTATCGACTCCTGTCACGGGCATGGCTTCGATGCTTGAACACGAGATCGTCGTTCTTGGAGCCCAACGCCCAGATGACGACGTGGAGTGGTTCGTCGCTCCGGCGGGCGAGCGCGTCCGCTAGGCGGGACCCAAGTGGGCAATCTCGCCCCGCACTCCCTCGCAAGTGCGACTCCGCCGGCGGTGCCATGTTGTCGGAGCATGGTTGAGAACTGCCGGTCTGCCGGTCTATCCACTGAGCTACGGGTATATCGGGTGGCAAGTGACGAGGCCGCCGCTGCGATGGCTCGCTCGCGGTGGCGAGCGTACAGTGAGCGCTTTGGCAATTAAGACTTCTGAGGCACACACGGCTGCAGTCGGCTGCTGCTCGGACGTTCGCGGCAGGCGGTGCGCCGCAGCTCTTCCGGTAGCGCTCTGACCTCTGGCGAGGCTCGGTCAGCTCCTCGGGCACGCTTCGACGAGCGTTACAGAGAAGGCGTACGCGGAAATGCTTTACGAGACAACGAGGCGCGAGGTGCTCGACGCGCTTTCTGCACGCTCTCTGGCAGAGCCCAGTACCTGAGCTGACACTGCACTAGTCGACCTCCTCGTAGTCGGACTCCTCCTCGATCGAATAGATGATCTCGTTGAAGCGATCTCCAGCGAAGCGCTCATAGCCGCCGCCACCGAAGGGTTCACCAAATCCGGTCCGGTAGTCAATACTCTCGTAGTCGTCTAGGTCGCTGCGGGTGAAGTCGAGCAATGCGTCGAGCGGGAGAATGACTTCCTCGCGAGCCGTCTCGAGCTCCGTCCTCCTCTGCCACAGGAAGTAGGCGACTTCGTCGAAGGTCTCGGCGTGCAGGTAGTCGTCCGGACCGGTCCCGTCGGTAGCCGACAGTCGCCTTGCCAAGTTCGTTCTGTTCTGCGAAGCGAACGGAAGCCTGCATCTGAGCGAGGTACCCATCCGGTAGATCGACAGGGAGGAGGTTTCGCTGCTGGCGAATCCTCTCCAGAGTGGCATCAATTGCCTCGACGCGGCGGACGGAGACGAACCGGCTGTCGTCATCCACCCGAGCAACATCAGTCTGGCCATCGCCGGCGTAGCCCACGAGGTAAACGCGGCCCGCAAAGCGTTCTGCGAACCCCTGCGCGGATCGCCGCTCCGGCAAATGGTCGATCGCACACATGTGGATGGCGTAGCGCTCGAACAGCGTGGCGAGTTCGTCGAAGCTATCCGCCGTACCGAGGTATAGCGCGCGCTTCGTCCCATTACCAAGGTGTTCGCTGATGCGAACGTTCAGTGCCCTTGTGCTTGCGACGTCGACTCCTGCAGTCACAAGGTTGTCGCCAGCGTATCCAGGAGCGGTTGTGTAGGAGCGTTGCGCCGCCTGTAAGGCGGCGAGCGATAGCCGGCCATCGGCGGGAGCATGGGGAAGGCCCAGGTCCTTGTTCTGGAAGGCTTGAACCGCGAAGGGCTCGCTTCGCCTGCTGGCCGAGACGATAGGGCTGAGATTGGCGGAGGGAACGAGCAGACGGCTCACGTGGTACCCCTTGACCGACCGGTCCGGATACGCAGCTACCCACTCCCCTGCGCCGACATCGAGCGCCTTCCGACACCGGCGGCAGACGATGTTCAGCGCTTCCTGGTCGACGTTCTCGAAGAAGTCGATCGGCTGCCAGTCGCGACAGCCATTACAGCGGACGTGCCACCTTCGCTGGTCGCTTTGCTCGTACGCCAGGCTGATGCCGAATCCGGGAATGGAAGGGACACCGACGCGGCGGACGAGCCCGTGAGGCGAGCCGCTGATGCGCCGTTCAGCGTCAGGGAGGTTCTTCTGCGTCAACGAGTCGAATTCGTCGAGCGTCAGCACATCGGCGTCGATCGCATCTAGATCATCTCTCGACTCCGAGCCGCGCAGGTAGACGAAGCCCTTCCCGATCTGCATCAGGCCCTTGTTGAGTGTGTGGTCGGCCCCGACGCGGCCGCGGAGATATTCGCCGCGGAGGAGCGGGCGGATTCGGGCATCGGAGAAGTCCGCCAATTGCCGAGCCTTCGGGAAGATGTAGAGAGTGGTCCAGCCCTCGACGTCGGCGTGGAATATCGTCCAGCGAAGATAGGTACGCGGAGATCCCGACCTGCGTCGATTTCATAATCACGGCGTCATGGTCGTGTACGAGTTCCCGGTAGAACTCGAGCTGGAAAGGGAAACGCACGAAGTCGAGAGGCCCCGTCTTGGGCTCGGGAACGCGCCTTGACCACGCCAGGAAGTCCCACGGCTCCGCTAGGCGGGAGCGCGCGAGCTGATCCACAACGACCGTGCCGAGTGCGGGCACTGGTGCCGGGGCCTTGCTGTCATATTTCCTCCAGCCGCTCATGTCGCCGCGGTGATCGCTTCTGCGATCGCCCTCTGCGCCTCCTCGGGAACGTCGTGATCAGCGAGCACCTTGATGATGAGGGCGGCGGTGGCGCGAATGTCCACTTCAATCCCAAGCTGGCCGAGTCGACTCGGAAGAAGGCCGGCCGCCTGCATCAGTTCCAACTGCCTTAACATCGCGTTCATCTCTGCCGTTAGCGCCCTAACACGGGTCGAGTCGCTCTCAGCCGCCTGCGCAGTCGAGGCCAGTTGCACCCGGATTCCTTCGTAACGCGCAAGCTGGTCGAGAACAAAGTCGAGCGGGTCTCGGCCCACAAGGGCCTCCCGCTCCGAGCGGAGCCAGGTCGCGTAGATAGCCTTGGCCTCATGCTCCGCGACGCGGTTGCGTCTTGAAACCTCAGACCATGAGAGGCCGAGACGCCGCCCAGCCGCTACAGCAAGCTCGAGCTCAGCACTCGGCTGCTTAGGGCGCGTGTTTCGACGTCGGCTGGGAGTTGGCACTTCATGCAGAATGCCAGCAGCAATCGGACGACGTAATATGCGATCACCATATACGTTTCCCAAACGATAAAGCCAGCCAATTCAGTTGGCTAGCTTTATCGTTTGGTAATTCTTCTCAACGCCCGCGCGAGCTCCTCCGAGTACGAGAGCTCACCATTGACGACGGCTCTGTTGATGCGCTCATCCTCCGCCCGCTCGATCTCGACAACTTCGTCGTGAAGCCGCCAATACGTCGCTCGGTGCATGCCCTTGGGCCTCGGCGGTAGAGGGATTCCGAGGACGCCGACCCCGCCAAGCCGTTGCCGGATTGACTGAGCGCGCTCAACTCTTCGCGCATGAGGGGGCACGTGTCGGGCGTGGCTCAGGTAGCGCACGCCGGCACACGGGCGGCAGAGGAGCCGCGGGCCGCGGAGAAAGAGTCGAGCCACACGCCGGTTGCAGGACGGATCCGAACAGTGCAGCCATGCCCGCTGACCCCCGTACTTCGGGGTCGTCCATGAGACAGCGACGGCGTACGCAGCCTCTTGGACTGCGCCGTTCTCGGTTCTCACGATGGAGCGGCAGTCAACGCGACTTGCAAGTGGGGAGACCGTGAGTTCGACGGTGGTGTGTTCGTGCGCCGACCACAATGTCAGCGGTGCTCGTGGGCGACCATGGTCGAAGAGCTCTGCTACAACGACGGAGGGCGTGTTGTCGGTGAGCTTCGCCTTCACCGCCAGATCCCCGTGGTGATGCTTCGCCGTTGAGAAATCATCAACGAAATCATTAGCAAACCGCAGAGACCATTCTTTGGCCTGGGGGTTGCTGTTGCACACGACTCCACTGAAGACAACCTAAGCTCAAACGGCTTGGTTGAGCCACAAACCGCCGGGAATCGGTCAGTGGATGGACCAGTGGTTTCCTAGACTGCGCGCGGCTGCAACGTTTGCGGCCGGCGCGCCCTCCACGCACGCTTGAGTCAATCTGGAGTTCGACCTCAAGCTCGCGACCTCGGCAAGCCAGGACCTCGTCGGCTGACGACCAGGGCTCCAATGCGACGGTCGCGACAGCTCGATAGACCTCGCTAGCCTGACTCCACTGTCGACAAAAAGGAGAACGCCATGTACGCACGCGTTGCGACATTCGAGGGAGACGCGGCAAGCTTCGATGCGGAGCTCGAGGCAATGCGGAGAGACGCATCGTCCGGGCCTCCAGCAGGGGTACCGGCGACAGGCTTCCTCATGCTGCTCGACCGCGACGCCGGCGAGGCGCTGGCCATCGCCCTGTTCGACTCCGAAGAGGACATGCGAAAGGGGGACGAGGCACTGAACGCGATGAGCCCACCGGGCGACTCGCCGATGCGGCGCACGTCCGTGAAGATGTACGAGGTGCCGGTGAAGTTCGGTCTCTAGCGCCTGTTTGGAAGCTCGACCGAGCGGCCTATTCGTAGGCGAGCACGTCGCGTACCCGCAGCCGCATCGCGCGGCGAGCGGGGAGGGCGCTCGCGGCGAGGGCGATCACGAGCGCGAGGCCCAGCCACAGCAGGAGTCCCACCGTCGAGAACGAGTACGCGAGCGGGGCGCCGAGGAAGAGGTCTCCCACCGCATCGCTCAGGGCGCGGCCGACGAGCAGGCCGAGCGGTGCCGCGATTGCGGTGCCGACTGCGGCCACGACCAGCCCTTCGACCATCACGAGTCGCGTCACGTCGCGGTCACGTGCGCCGATGGCTCGCAGCACGCCGATCTCGCGCTGACGCTCGAGCACGTTGATGCTCAGCATCCCGGAAAGCCCGAGCCCGCCCACAACTGCCAGCAGCACGGCCATCACCATGAGAAAGGAGGCGATGGTCCCGAAGTTCTCGCGGTCGAGGCTCTTCAGCTCCGCGCTCGTCCGGGCCGACGTCACAGCGAAGCCTTCGCGCTGGAGCCGATCGGTCAGCGCCACTGCGACCTCATCCTGTGAGCCGTCGGTGCCGACCGCGAGCCGTCGGGCGAGGCCTGCTTCCCCGGCTGCGCGTGCGAGCGCTCCGCCGTCCGCGTACATGACGGGGCCGATGACGATTCGCTGCGCGATGCCGACGACGCGCCACGAGGCCGGCGGGCGACCGTTCACGGACAGCCGGAGGCGGTCGCCTGGGCGGAGCCCCTCCTCGCTCTCGAGCACATCGGTGTTGACGACGACGGCACGGCCGTCGCCCGGGCGTAACCCGCGTCCGCGGACGATTCGCGGCTGGAGGAAGTCGGATCCAGCGGGCGCGCCGACGACGGAGAACGTCTCGCTCTCGCTGCCGTCGGGACGCACCCGGTACGCGCCCTCCACCGACCAGACCTCGGCGTTGGCCACTCCCGCCGTCCCCAGCGCGGCCCGCTCGAGCGCGGCGCCGGGGTACGGCC
Organism: uncultured Actinomycetes bacterium; assembly: GCA_963711315.1. Lineage (GTDB taxonomy): Bacteria > Actinomycetota > Thermoleophilia > Gaiellales > Gaiellaceae > PALSA-612. The sequence continues at coordinate 35,949 of CAVQDQ010000002.1, read as the reverse complement.
GCTCGAAGTTGACGCCGATGTCGTAGCCCGCGTACGTCGCTCCCTCGTCGAGCGTTCGGTACAGCGACTCGCGCACGCTCAAGACACCGATGAAGACGGCGCCGCCTAGGGCGAGTGCGGCGACCGTCAGCACGAGGCGGCCCTTTCGTCGCAAGGCATTCGTGAGGGCGAGGCGGGCGGCCACCGGCACCCGCGGCGCACGCTCGGCCAGGAACCCCGGGAAGCCGCGGCTCGCCTCGTTGCCTCCGCCGGCGATCGCCTGGCGCACCGTGAGCCTGCTCGCGCGCATGGCCGGCACGAGCGCGGCGGCGAGCGGCAGCGCAATGGCGGCAGCCGCCTGGAGCCCAAGGACGTACGGCGGGATCGAGAAGGCAGCCGCGTCGAGGTTGATCAGCCCGACTGCGTAGTCGATGAGGAGCAGCGCACCCACCGCCGACAGCGGCACGGCGAGCACGAACGCGGCCAGCCCGTAGATGCCGGCGGAGGCGAGATAGAGCCTTGCCGTCTCCCGCGGCCGGGCGCCGATCGCCTTCATGACGCCGATCTGCCGCCGCTGCTGCGTGACGGTCGCCGAGACGACGTTGACGACGAGGAAGATGGCCATGACGAGACAGACGACGGCGAGCACGGTGAGCAGCAGCACCATTGCCTCGACGGGATCGGCGGCCCAGAACCGGCCTGACTCTGGAACGATCGTCTCGTTGACGACTGCTCCGTCCGCTTCGAGCTTTCGCCTGACGCCTGCTGCCGCGCGCTCTCCGTCACGGCGTTCGCCGAGCACGCGCAGCAGCAACTCGTTCGGACGGCCGCGGTCGCCGAGACCCCGGAGCGTTTCGGCCGTGACGTAGCCATAGAGCACTCCCGACACCCGCGTCGCCGGGAAGTTGACGTCGTGCGCGGTTCCCGACACGCGCACCATCGCTCGGCTACCGGACGGCAGCTGCACATCGACTGAGTCACCGACGTTGGCGCCGAGCTCCGTGAGCGACGACCGCTCGACGAGCATCGTCCCAGGCGACGGAGGCCAGTCGCCTCGCCCCTGCGTCACGCGCCCGATGCGCTGCCCTTCGAACCGCGGAAGCGCGAAGAGCACGAGATCGCGGGAGCTCCCGTCCTCGAGCAGACGGGCGCCCACGACCCGTCGAGCCTCGGCATCGACAACGCCCGGGACGCTTCGTGCCGTCTCCAGGGCGTCCGGCGGGAGTGCCTGCGCGCGGAGCGTCGCGCTCGGAAAGGCGCCTTCGTCGCGGCTCGCGTCGAGCGTGCGCAGCATGAGGGAACGGGCGCCCGCGACCATGCCGACGACCGCGACGCCGATGGCGATCGAGAGGATGACGAGCACCGTCCGGCCGGGGCTCGACCGCAGGTCACCGATGATCTTCCGGACGCGCGCTGAGCCCATCAGGTGGCCGCGAGCCGCGCGTCGATTTCGCGCAGGAACTCCTCGTGCGCCGGCTCGGACTCGCTCATGAGCTGCTCGAAGGTCTCGCGGTCGAGCGCCATCACCTCGGTGGCGCCCTCCGGGCTTGCGCGGACGGTCGCCCTCCGCGTCCCGCCGCGTAGCAGCGCGATCTCGCCGAAGTACTCCCCGCGCCGGTGTCTGTTGACGTTCACCTCGGCGCCGTCCGGATGATGGAGGAAGACCTCGACCTCGCCCTGCGTGATGATGTACAGCGCGTCGGCCTCGTCGCCCTGGCGGAAGATCACGGAGCCGGGCGGGTACGACTCGCGCCGTAGGTGCGCGGAGGCAACGCCGAGCTGGTCGAGATCGAACGTCGCGAGCGCCCGGCGCACGTACTCGTTCACGACCGTGCCGTCCGCGACGACCACCGTGCGTGTCGCCCGGGCAGCGAGATCGTTGTCGTGCGTCACGATGAGCACCGTCTTTCCGCTCTCCACGAGGTGCTCGAAGAGGTCGATCATGGATGCCGCCGTTCCCGAGTCGAGGTTGCCGGTCGGCTCGTCGGCGACAAGTAGCGGCGCATCGGTCGCCAGCGCCCGGGCGATCGCTACCCGCTGCTGCTCCCCTCCCGAGACGGCGGCGGGCAGCTTCTTCGCCTTCTCGGCCAGACCGACGCGCTCGAGCAGCTCGAGCGCCCGAGTGCGCCGCTCGTGCGGCGTCCACAGGCGGCAGAACTCCATGGGCAGCACGACGTTGTCGAGCAACGAGATCGTCGGCAGCAACTGGAAGAACTGGAAGACGACGCCGACCGACCGCCCCCGCCATTGCGCCGTCGCCCCCTCGCTCAGGTCGTGCACTGCCGTCCCGTCGATCCAGACCGCGCCGCTCGACGGGCGGTCGATGCCCGTGATCATGTTGACGAGCGTGCTCTTCCCGCTACCGGACTTCCCGATCACGGCGACGAACTCCGCCGCGCCGACCTCGAGGCTCACGCTTTTGAGCGCGGTCAAGCTCCCCGCGGGCGTCTCGTACTGCTTGACGACGTTGTCGAGATCGATCAGCGGACGCCCGTCCACGCGATCGAGAATCGACGGCCCCAGCCGTGGGAGTTATGGTCGCGCGGTGGCACGCGGGCGACCGCCGGTGGCGGGGCCGTGAGGCGGCCGAGCCGGCGCCGCCTGATCATCGGGCTCGCCGTCCTCGTCCCGCTGATCGTCGTGGGAGGGCTTGCGATTGCGGTCGCGACCGGGTTGCTCCTGAAGGACAAGGCGACTCCGGTGTCGATCCAGGATGTCCTGGCACGCTTCCACGAAGGCGAGCGTCACACCGGGAAGCTCGACGGTGTCTACCTCTACGCGACGCGCGGGCAGGAGTCCGTGGACGCCCTCGGAGGCGCGACTCATCGCTATCCGAAGTCGACGACGATCACCCTCGTCACGGTGCCGTGCGGCATGAGGCTGCTGTGGGAGCCGTTCGAGGAGCGCTCGGTCCGGTGGACGCTGTGCGCGACGGCCGACGGCATCGAGCTCACCGACTGGGAGGTCGCCCATGAGTTCTTCGGACAAGGCGACCGCACGGGATACACCTGCACTGAGAGCGTGCTCGTACCCGCTGAAGAGAAGTCCGGCGCGAGCCCGTTCCGCTGCCGCTCGGATCAAGGACGCGAGGACGGCGAGACGGAGATGCTCGGAGTGGAGCAGGTCGCGGTCGGAAACGCGCGCCGCGCGGGAGTGCACGTCCGTACCGTCGGACTGGTGACGGAGGGCGACAGCGGCACCGAGACGACGGACTGGTGGCTCGACGAGCGCAGCGGGCTGCCGCTGAGGATCCGGCTCCTGAACCGCACGGGTCGAAAGGTCCTCATCGGCAGGGTGAACTCTCCGAGGACGTGGACTTGCTGCTGCGCTCGACGAAGCCGCTGCGCTGAGGCGCGATTCGACGTACCTTTCAGCGCCTATGAATGACGCCCAGGCTGCTCCCATTGCGCCTACCTCCCCGGTGGCGCCGCTGGCCCTCCACGTCAGGCGAGCCGCCGGCCCCGTGGTCGGGCGGCAGGTCGAGCTCGGCGCGATCAGGCAGGAGCTCGCGTCGGCCAGGGCCGGACGGCTGACGGCGCTCACGCTCGAGGGTGAGCCCGGCATCGGCAAGACGCGGCTGCTCTTCGCAGCAGCAGAGACTGCGGCGGCCGAAGGCTTCATGCCGCTGGCGGCGACCGCCGACGAGGAGATCAGCGGCCCGTTTCTCCTCGCCCAAGGAATCTTCGCCTCACCGGCCGTGCGGGGGAACGGGGCCAACGGAGCACGGGAGCAGTTCGAGCGGGTGATCGATGCCATCTCGGGTCGAGACGATCCGACGCTCGACACGCTCTCTCCGGATCAGAAGCTCCTGCGCGTGTTCGATCTCGCCGCCGGCGCCATCCGCGCGCTGGCCGAGTCGCAGCCCGTAGCGCTGTTCGTCGACGATCTCCAGTGGGCCGACGAGGACAGCGTGCGGATGCTGCGCTACATCGTCCGCACCGACTCCGACCTCCCGATCTTCCTGGGGCTCGCAACACGCGCCGAGAAGCTGGCCGAGGTCTCAGAAGCCGTGACGCTCATCGCCGACATGGAGCGCATGGGCATGGTGCGCCGCCTCAGGCTCGAACGGTTCACGCAGCTGGAGACGACCGAGTTCGTGCAGCAAGTGCTCGGCGGGAAGGTCAACGTCTCGAGCGCGGCGACGATGCACGCGCAGGCGGAGGGTGTCGCCTTCATCGTGGAAGAGCTCGCCCGGACGTACCGCGAGATGGGGATGATCCAGGAGCTCGGCGGCGTCTGGACGCTCGCCCAGAACGCCGCGCGCCTGCTCCCGTCGGCCGTGCGCACGCTGATCCAGCGCCGGGCCGCCCGGCTGCCCGACGAGACGAAGCAGCACCTCGCCGACGCCGCCATCCTCGGCCGCAGCTTCAGCCTCAAGGACCTCCACTCGATCAAGGTGCGGCTCGGGGCGGACGAGGAAGGCTGCAGCCCCGCCGTCCTCGCCGAGTCGCTGGCGCCTGCCGTGCTGGCAGGCCTCCTCACGGAACACCCGGCAGGATCGGCCGCGGACTACAGCTTCACTCACGACCAGGTCCGCGAGCTCGCCGCCGCGTTGCTCACCGCCGAGCGGCGGCGTGCGATCCACACGGCGCTCGTCGACATGCTGACCGCCGGCGGCGACCCGCCTGCCGAGAGCCTTTCGCTTCTGGCTCACCACGCCCTCGCGGCAGGTGACGCGGGACGCGCAGTGCCGGTACTCCATCTCGGCCGCCCGGGCAGCGCTCGACGCCCGCGCGGCGGAGGAGGTGCTCCGCATCGTCGACCAGGCCCTACCGGGCGCCTCGGCCCCGCAGGACCGCCTCGCGCTGCTCACCTCACGCGACGAAGGCCTGGGCATGCTGCGCCGCTCTGCCGACCGCCTCGAAGGCCTGGCCGAGCTGGCGGCGCTCGCGGAGGCTCTGGGTGACTCTCACCTGGAGCTCGACGTCAAGCTGCGCCGCGCTGCCGCATTGCGCGTGGCCGAGGACGAGGATCAAGCCGCCGAGCTGGCGACGTCGGTGCGCGAGATTGCCAACGCGCGCGGCGACCGTGCGGCCGAGCTGGCGGCGTGCCTGGAGCTCGGGCAGGACCTGATGCGAAGTCCCCTCGGCGAGTCGTTCAGCGCACCGAAGGAGGTCGACCTCGATGCCGCTGCCGAAGCCTTCGGGCGGGCGTGCGAGCTCGCCGAGGAGCTGGGCGACGTTGCCGCCCAGGCTGCCGCGCTCCGAGGAAGCTCGGTGTCACCTCCATCGCGAGGGTGCGCGAGTGGTACATGGAGCAGGTCGAGAGCGGCGAGGTCGCAGCGATCATGGTGCGCCTCGCGGCCGGTGAGACGCCGACGCACACCGCTCGGCCCGCCGTCCACTCCTATCGGCGCACGAGAACCACATAGTCACCGAACCGCGCGGCCGGCCGGTAGCCGCGGGCGATGGCGCGATCGAGCACGAACACGCCGCTCGAGCGCGCCGAGCCGTTGGGCTCGCGCTCGCGCGCCAGCGCCGACACCCAGCGCACGACCACGGGCGCGCTGCGCAGGTCGCGCGCCATCTCGCGCTGGACCTTCGCCGTCGTCACCACGCCGGGCTGGACGACGTCGTAGCGCGTCGGGTTGGGCCGGTCGAGCAACACGTTGAGCATCGGGTCGCCCACGCGCACGCGGTCATAGCGCGGCGGGGCGACGAGCACCGGCGCGTGGCCGGGCGCGTGGGCCCGGACGTACGGGATCAGGCGCGCAACGCGGCGGCGTCGGCCGGAGTCGTGCGCACCCCGTCGGCCGCCTGCGCCGGGATCGCGGCCAGCACCGGCGGGTGCAGCGCCTGCCCGGCCCGCCGTTCCAGGCCGTGCAGCGCGATGAGCGCGAGCGCCACCGCAAGCGCGGCCCGCGGCAGCACGAGCGCCTCACGGCCGGCCGCGCACGCCAGCGCGATGGCCAGGGCGACCGACAGCGGCACGAGGTGGAACTCGTCGGTGCGCGCGAGCAGGTAGACCAAGCCGACCGCGACCAGGGGCGCCAGGGCGACGCCGTCGCGGCGCACAAGCGCCCAGCCGGCCCACAGCGCGGTCGCGGCCACGAGGATCGCGGGCAGGTAGAACTCGAGCAGCTTGTTGGGATCGAAGCCGCCGTCGTAGTCGCGCGGGAAGGGCAGGCGCTGGAGGTCCTGCTTCGAGGCGAAGCCCAGGACCTGGTCGGCCATGTCGCCGCCGGCGACGATCGCGAAGGGCGCGAAGGCCAGCACCGCGACGACGAGCGCGGCGAGGGCGATGCGCGCAGCCCCGCCGGGCCGCGGCTCGGCCCCCGCGGTGGCGCTGCGCGCCTCCAGCATCGCCCCGAGCGCGGCCGCCAACCCGATCTCCGGTCGCACGAAGATGGCCAGGCCGGCGAGCGCGCCTGCGCCCACCGGCGCCCGGCGCGCGAGCAACAGGGCGCCGAGGGCGAGGGCCAGCGCCGGCGGGTTGGGCCCCGGCCCACTCGGCCACGCCATCGCTCCCGCCACCGCCACCCACGCGCCCAGGGCCCAGCCCGTGCCTGCGCGGCGGCGGACGTAGGCGAAGGCGAGCACCGAGACCGTCGCGTCGATCGCGACGCGCACGATGCGCCACCACAGCAGTGAGGGGCCGAAGAGCTTGACCAGCGCCGCGAGCAGCAGCGGCTGGCCAGGGGCGTAGTTGGCCCAGAAGTCGCGGTAGGGCCACTGGCCGTCGGCGATCCGGCGCGCCCACGCCAGCATCAGCCCCTCGTCGTGCGGCCCGTAGCCGCGGAGGATCGTGAAGGCCGACAGGGCCGCGGCGCCGAGGGCCAGCAGCGCGCCGGCCGCGACCTCGCGGCGGCTCACACCGGGCGGGCCAGGCCGCGGGAGCGGCGTGGCGGCCGGCGCCGGGCCGCCCGGCGCGAGCCCAGCCCGTCCAGCGCCACGTCGACCACGGAGCGCAGCCCACGGCGGAACTGAGCGGTGTCGAAGCGCCGCGCGCTGGCCACGCACGCCGCGGGGTCGACGTCCAGTGCGTCGAAGGCCAGGACGGCCTCGGCCAGGGCCCCGGGCTCGGGCGCGTCGAAGAAGACGCCCGTCTCGCCGTCGATCACCGTCTCGCGCAGGCCGCCCTCGTGCAGGGCGATGACCGGCCGGCCGGCGGCCTGGGCCTCGACGGCGGCGATGCCGAACTCCTCGGTGGCGGTGACGACCAGCGCCTGCGCGCGCGCCAGGATGCGCGCCGCCTCGGCGTCGCTGACGCGGCCGGTGAAGCTCACGGTCGGGCCGGCCATCCGGTGCAGGCGCCGGGCGTCGGGGCCGTTGCCGACCACGAGCAGCGGCAGGCGCAGCTCGTTGAACGCCCGCACGGCGACCTCGATGCGCTTGTGGGGCATCAGCTCGGAGAGCACCACGTAGGCGTCGCCGGGCGTGGCCGGCGTGAAGCGCTCGATGTCGACGGGCGGGTGCAGGACGGTCGCCTCGCGGCCGAAGTAGCGGGCCACGCGGCGCTTCGTGGTCTGCGAGTTGGCGACGTAGGCGTCGACGCGCTGCGCCGCGATCCAGTCCCACTGCCGCCAGCGCTGGAAGACCGCCCCGAGCGCCGCGCGCCCCAGCGGCCCGCGCGCCGCGAGGGTCTCCTGGCGCGCGTTCCACGCGTAGCGGAACGGGTTGTGGCAGTAGCAGACGTGCACGGCCTCCTCGTCGGGGATGACGCCGTGCGCCCACGCGCTCGAGCTCGAGATCACGAGGTCGTAGCCGCGCAGGTCCAGCGACTCCATCGCCCCCGGGTACAGCGGCAGCAGGGCGCGGAAGGTGCGGGCGTTCGGGCGCAGGCGCTGCAGGTAGGAGGTGTGCAGCGTGCGGTGCGCGAAGCGGCCCTCGGTCCCCTCCTCGTCGTAGACCGCGGTGAACAGGTCGGCCTGCGGGAAGAGGTCGCAGAGGGCGAGGAAGACGCGCTCCGCCCCGCGCACGTCCACGAGGAAGTCGTGCACCAGGGCGACCCGTGATCCGTCCTGCATAGGCGCGCGAGCCTATACCGTCCCGACACGATGAAGGTGGGTGTCGACGCGCGCGCCCTGCTCGCCGGGCGCGGCGTGGCGCGCTTCACGCGCGGGCTGCTGGCCGCGCTGGCCGAGCGCCACGGCGACGACGAGTGGCTGGCCTTCGTGCCCGGGCGCGCCCCGGTCGCGCCGGTGCATCCGCGCGTGAGCGCTCGTTCGCCACCGCCTCGGCGGCCGCGCCCTGTTCGGCGCCGCGGCGATCGTCGCGGCGCCCCACGCTGGCCGGCCTGCTGGGCGGCGTCGACGTCGCCTGGCTCCCGGCCCCGGCCCCGGTGGCGCCAGGCGCCCCCTACGTGCTCACCGTCCACGACCGCTCGTGGGAGCGCCGCCCGCAGGACTTCGGCCGCTACGAGCGCGCCTGGCACCGCCTGGCACGCCCGCGGGCGCTCGCGCGCGGCGCCGCGGCGGTGACGACCGACTCGCACGCGGTCGCGGCCGAGCTGCGCGCGGCGTGGGACGTGCAGGCGACGCGTGGTGTCGCCGGGGGTCGACGGCGCGCCGGCCGCCGCTTCACCGCGCTCCGGCCGCTACCTGCTCTTCGTCGGCGCCCGTGACCCGCGCAAGGCGCTCGACGTGGCCGGCGCCGCGCACGCCCGCGCACGCGCCCGCGGCCTCGACGCCGACCTCGTCGTCGTCGGCGACGGCGTGCGCCGCGTCGACGACGCCGAGCTGGCCGCCCTCTACGCCGGAGCGCTGGCCGTCGTGGCGCCGTCGTACCTCGAGGGCTTCGGCCTGGTCCCGCTCGAAGCTGCCGCCCACGGCACGCCGGCGGTGGTCACCGACCTCGAGTGCTTCGCCGAGACGCTGGGCGACGCCGCGCTGCGCGTGCCGGTGGGGGACGTGAGCGCGCTCGCCGACGCGCTGCTGCGCATCGGCGCCGACGACGCCCTGCGCGCCCGCCTGGGCGCCGCCGCGCGCGAGCGCGCGGCCCACTACACCTGGGAGCGGGCGGCAGCCGCGCTGCACCCGCTCCTGGCTCAGGCGGCGGCGTGAGCTTCACGATCGTCACCGTGCTGCACGACTCGGCCCCCGAGCTGCGGCGGCTGCTGCCCTCGCTGCGCGAGCACCTGCCGCCCGACGTCGCAGCTCGTGGTCGTCGACTCGGGCTCGCGCGACGACGGGCCGGCGCTGGCGCGCGGCCGCCGGCGCCGAGGTCGTCGTCCTCGACGGCAACCCGGGCTTCGGGGCGGCGAGCAACGCGGGCGTGGCCGCGGCGCGCCACGCCGTCACCGTCCTGCTCAACCCCGACTGCGAGCTGCTCGACGACGGGCTGGCCGAGCTCGCCGCCGCGCGCGGCAGGCTGCGAGGCGCTGCTCGTCCCGCGGCTGATCGAGGCCGACGGAGCCCTGCAGCGCAGCGCGCACCCGCTGCCCGGGGCGGCCCGATGGCGCTCGTGCGCGCCGTGCTGCCCACCCGCGCCCTGCCGCAGCCCCACCGCGCCCGCCGGCCGCGGCGCGTGGGCTGGGCCATCGCCGCCTGCCTGGCGGCCCCCACCGCCGCTGCTGCGCCGCCTGGGTCCCTTCGACCCCGGCGCCTTCCTCTTCTACGAGGACATGGACCTGTGCCTGCGCGCGCACGCCGCGGGCGTGCCGACCGTCCTGCGCCCCGAGGTCGTGGTGCGCCATCTCGGCGGGCGCAGCACCGCGCGCGAGTTCGGCGGCGAGGCCTTCGACCTGCAGGCGCAGCCGCCGGCGCGAGGTCGTCGGGCGCGCGCCTCGGGCGCGCGGGCGCTGCGATACGACGACGGCGCGCAGGCCTTGACCTTCGGCCTGCGCGCCGCCGTGGGACGCGAGCGGAGCCGCAACGTGGCGGCCCTGCGCGCGCTGCGCGCCGCGCGGCGGATGGCCACCGCCGCACGGAGTTAGCGCAGCCGGACGATCAGTGGCTGGCGCGGGGATCGACGTAGACGTCGTCGATCCGCCACTTCGCGCCGAGCCCGGTCGGCGTGAAGCGGAACGCCACCTGCGCGTCGCCACCGTTGAGCACCCCGAGCAGGTTCGCGGCGACGACGGTCGGCAGCGAAGGCGCCCACGACTTGCCGCCGAGGTTGAGGCCCAGCGGCAGCGTGATCACGCCGCCGCCCGGCGGGTAGTAGAGGATCTGGACGGTGCAGCAGCGAGAGCAGCCCGCCGTCGTTGGCCGCGAAGTAGCGCAGCGTCGGGTCGAGCACGGCCATGCACATCGGCCGGCGTCGTCGCCGAGCTGCCGCTGGGCAGCGACAGCGCGAGCTTCTCCCCGGCGCCGTGCACGTTGAACGACTCGTTGCCGGAGACGACCTTCGCGCCGCCGGTCAGCTTCCAGCCGCTGAGCGACCCCTCGAACGTGCCCCCCGGCACGAGCGTGTAGTTGCTGAAGTCCAGCCAGCGCGCGAACACGCTGCTCGTGGGCCGGGCCGGGCAGCCGTCGAGTCCGAGCGTGAGTCCATCGGCCGAAGCGGCCGCGGGCATCGCGGCGAACGCCAGCACGGCGAGCAGGCCCGGAAGTCCCCGGCGCAGCAGTCGCATCCCTGCCATATGCGTTTCCCCCTTCAAGTTGACAACCGGCCTGCGAAGAGCGGCCACCGGCGGCATCGGCGTTGCGCCCAACGGCCATGAGGATGCGATGAACGGCGCCATACATATGTCCAAAGAGAGGTGCTTCGGCCCCTCGCGCGCGCCGATGAAGGGAGTGCGCCATGGCCCTTGCAGAGGACGACCCCTACGTCGAGCAGCTCATCGAGGATGCGTCGACCCGCAAGACGGCCCCGCTGTCGCGGCGCGAGCTGCGCACGGACGCCGGTCTGGGCGTCCTGCTGCTCGTCGCGGTGGTCGCGCTCGCCGTCCTGGCGCCCTCGGCGCGCACGCTCTCGCCGCTTGGCGCGATCGCGCTCGTCGCCGCCTACGCGCTGACCCAGCGCGTGCAGTTCGACGTCGGCGCCGGCTACACCGTCCCCAGCCAGCTCGTGTTCATGCCGATGCTGCTGCTCGCGCCCCCCGCGCTCGTTCCGCTGCTCGTCGCCGCGAGCTTCCTCGTCGGGCGCCTTCCGAGCTACCTGCGCGGCGCCGTCCACCCGACGCGGCTGGTCTTCGTCCTCGCCGACGCCGTCTACGCCGTCGGGCCCGCGGTCGTCGTGGCGCTGCTCGCGCCGGACCGCATGGGCCTCGACGACTGGCCCGTGCTGGCGCTCGCCCTCGTCGCCCAGGCGGTCTGCGACTGCGGCGTGACGGTCCTGCGCGACAAGCTCTCCCACGGCGTGCCGCCGAACGTGACGCTGCGCCTGTTCGTGTGGGTCTTCGCCGTCGACGCCGCGCTCACGCCCGTGGGCGTCCTGGCCGGCGTCGCCGGCGAGCGCCAGCCGTTCGCCGTCGCCTTCGTCCTGCCGCTCATGGGCCTGCTCGCCCTCTTCGCCCGCGAGCGCCGCACGCGGATCGAGAACGCGCTGGCGCTCTCGCACGCCTACCGCGGCACCGCGCTGCTGATGAGCGACCTGCTCGAGGCCGACGACGCCTACACCGGCGGCGAGCACAGCCACGGCGTCGTGGCCCTCGCCCTCGCCGTCGGCGACGCGCTCGGCCTCGGCGCCCGCGACCGGCGCAACCTGGAGTTCGCCGCGCTGCTGCACGACATCGGCAAGATCCGCGTGCCCGACGCGATCATCAACAAGCCGGGCAAGCTCACCGACGACGAGTTCGAGGTCATCAAGCGCCATCCGGTCGACGGCCAGGAGATGCTCGAGCGCGTCGGCGGCGTGCTCTCGGAGGTGGGCATCATCGTCCGCCACCACCACGAGCGCTGGGACGGCCGCGGCTACCCCGACCGCATCGCCGGCGAGGCGATCCCGCTCGCCGCACGCATCATCTGCGTCTGCGATGCCTACAGCGCCATGACCACCAACCGTGCCTACCGGGCGGCGCTCCCCGTCGCGGACGCGGTCGGCGAGCTCGAGCGCTGCTCGGGCGACCAGTTCGACCCGGCCGTGGTCGTCGCGCTCGTGCAGACCGTGGCCAAGCACCCCGAGCACCGCCCGGCGCGGGCGCTGCTCGAGCTAGCGGCGTAGTCGCCGCCCGCGCCGCGCCCGGGACGATTCGCTCTCAGCCGAAGGCTGCGGCAGAATCGGGCCGTGATCCGCTTCCGCTTCGGCCACGAGGACCTGGTTCGCACCCGCTTCGCGATCTCGCCGCTCTTCGACCTGACGTGGAGCACCGACGTCCTGCGCGACCCGGCCGCGCACTCGCTGCACCTGCCATGGGCGCGCGCGGCGCGCCGGCGCCTGGAGGGCTTCGACTTCGAGCTGCTCGACCTGCTCGCCATCGCCTCGCCGCACGGCTACGCGCCCGACTTCGTGGCGCCGCCCCCGACGACGCCGCTGGCCGAGCTCGACGACGAGCTGGCCCGCGTGCGGGGCACGCCGCACGAGCGCGTCGCGCGCGAGGTCGGCTGGCGCTTCGAGGGCACGGCCGTGCCCGACGCGGCCCGGACGCTGCTCGACGATCCGCAGCGCGGCCTCACGGAGCTGACGACGATGATGGCCGGCTACTTCGACCGCGCGATCGCGCCGTGGTGGCCGGAGATCCGGGCCGCGCTCGAGGACGACATCCTGCACCGCGCGCGGCGCCTGACCGCGGGCGGCGCCATCGAGGTCTTCGAGGACCTCCATCCCCAGGTCCACTGGCGAGACGGGGTGCTCGAGGTCGATCGCCCCTACGAGCAGCAGGTCGAGCTGGGCGGCCGCGGGCTGCTGCTCGTCCCGGCCGCCTTCGCTTGGCCGCGGGTCTTCGCGATGTTCGACGAGCCGTGGCAGCCGGCGCTCATCTACACGCCGCGCGGGCTGGGATCGCTGTGGGCTCCGGCCTCCGACGGCGACGGCGACGGCGACGCGCTCGCGGCCCTGCTCGGCCGGCGCCGCGCCGCCATCCTCGCGGCACTCGGGCACCCCGGCGGCCACGAGCGACCTCGCGCGTCGCCTGGGCGCCTCGGCGGCCGGCGTCAACGAGCACCTCGGCGTCCTGCGGCGCGCCGGCCTCGTGCGCGCCGCGCGCGACGGGCGGCGCGTCCTCTATTCGCGCACGCCCACGGGCGACGCGCTCCTGCGCCGGTGCTGAGGCCCTCAGCGCCCGGCGGGCTCGAGCACGACCGCGCAGTCGCCGAGCACGAGCTCGTCGCCGGGAGTCACGCGTGCGCGGCCCACGCGACGGCCCATCAGCCACGTCCCGTTGCTCGACCCGAGGTCGACCGCCAGCCACGCGCCGTCGAGCGCGCGCAGCTCGAGGTGCCGGCGCGAGACCGTCGCCTGGGGCATGACGACGTCGCAGCCGCGGCTGCGCCCGACGACGATCGTCCCCCTGGGCGGGGAGCGCCACCGGCGCGCAGCGTGGGCTCCGGACCGCGCGCCAGCGCGGCCACGTCCACCGCCGGCGCGCCACGTCGGCCACCAGCACGCGCAGCTCGGCGAGCGACCGCGCCCCCAGCACGCGCCCCAGGCGGTACTCGAAGGTGTCGACGCTCAGGTAGCCCTCGACACAGCGCGCCCGCAGCGCGCCGCTCGCGATCGCGGTCGGAGGCGCGCATCACCTGCGCGATGCTCCGCCCCGCGGTCGATCTCGTCAAGGGCGCCAGAGGTGGATCTCGCACTCGTACGGGACGTCGACCGGCCCGTCTGGCGCAAGGGCGCGCACGCGCGCGAGCAACGGCTCGCGCTCGGCATCGTCGAGGGCGGCGACGAAGCTCGTCGAGCCGACGCGGTCCGCGAGGCCATCGGCGTCGAGGCGCTGGGTGAACGCGAAGTGGCGCTCGGTCAGCTCGCGCCCGGCGAAGGCGTCGCGCCAGGCGCCGCTGGAGTGGGCGGGCGCGTCGCCGCGATAGGGGGCGATCATCTCGCTGATCGCGGCGTGCAGGGGCGAGGACTCGCTCGGTCGCCGGTTCCACACCAGCGCGAGGGCGCCGCCGGGGCGCAGGACGCGCTCGATCTCCGCCAGCGCCCTGGGTCCGTCGAACCAGTGGAAGGCCTGGCCGACGGTGACGGCGTCGGCGCTGTCGTCGGGCAGCGGCATCGCCTCGGCGGTGCCGTCGAGGGCGCGGGCCGCCGGCCCGATCGCGGCGCGCATCTCGGCCACCGGCTCGATCGCGATCACCTCGCAGCCCAGCGCGGCCAGCGGCCGGGTCAGCTTGCCGCTGCCGGCCGCGAGGTCGACCACGGTCCGCCCCGGGCGCAGGTCGAGCTCGTCCGCGAGCCACGCGATCGCCTCCGGCGGGTACTCGGGCCGCGCGCGCTCGTAGGCCTCGACCGAGCGCGCGAAGCCGGTCGCCGCCGATAGGTGGACCATCAGAACAGCCCCATCTGGCGGTCGTCCACCGCCACGGCGACGGGCTCGAGCTCGGGCACGTCGGGCAGCGCGCGCGGCTCGGGCAGGTCGGGGCGCTCCTCCGCCTGGCCGGGCTGGGTCGGGGGCGCCATCGCCAGCAGCTCTGGCAGGCGGGCGAAGTCGGTCCGCAGCACCTCGACGTTGGCTGGCGTGTAGAGCGCGGCGGCGGGATGGAAGATCGGATACAGGCGGACCGCGCGGGTCCCGATGACGCGCACCTCGTCGCGCCCGTGCAGGCGCGTGATCCCGGTCGGGTCCGCGCGCAGGAGCTTGGTCGCGAAGTTCCCCAGCGTGCAGATGACGCGCGGCTCGATCAGCTCCACCTGGCGCAGCAGGTACTCGTGGCAGCTCTCGATCTCCTCCGGATGGGGATCGCGGTTGCCCGGCGGGCGGCACTTCAGGGTGTTGCAGATGAACACGTCGCTGCGCTGGAGGCCGATCTCCTCGAGCAGCTTGTCCAGCAGCTTGCCGGCCTGCCCGACGAAGGGCAGCCCCTGCTCGTCCTCGTTGCGGCCCGGCGCCTCGCCGACGAACATCAGGTCGGCGTCGGCGTTGCCCGAGCCGAAGACGACGGTGGTGCGCGTCGCGGCGAGCTGAGGGCAGCGGGTGCAGTCCCGCGCCTCGTGGTAGACGGCCTTGAGCGCCTCCCGGCGCTCCTGCTTCGAAGGCGGCACGCTCCAAGCGTAGACACAGCTGCGGCCGAGCTCGGGTCGAGAAGCCGCAACCTGCGCAAGTCCGTTGGACCGAGGGGGTAGGCTTGTCCACATCACACGTGACCGGCACCCCGCTCCGGGGGCTGGATCCGACATCAGATGCACGAGAAGATCGCCATCGTGGGAGACGGCCGCCTTGGCCGCGCCCTCGCCTCCGCACTGCGGGCCCCGGCTCCGCACGGCCGCCGCTACCCCGGCGCGGGCGCCGACGTCGTGCTGCTGTGCGTGCCCGACGCGCAGATCGCGCCCGCCGCGGCCGCCGTCGAGCCGGGCCCCGTGGTCGGTCACTGCTCGGGGGCCACGGGGCTCGACGTCCTCGCCCCGCACGAGGGCTTCGGCCTGCACCCGCTCATGACCGTGACGCGCGCGGGCGGCGCGTTCGCGGGCGCGGGCTGCGCGATCGCCGGCACGACGCCGCGGGCGCTCGACCTCGCCCGGCGCCTGGGCCTCGCGCTGGGCATGCACCCCTTCGAGATCGACGACGAGGACCGGGTGGCCTACCACGCCGCCGCTTCGATGGCCTCGAACTTCCTCGTCACGCTCGAGTCGGCGGCGGCGCGCGTCGCCGCCACGGCCGGCGTCGAGCGGGCGATGCTCGTACCGCTCGTGCGCGCGGCGGTCGAAGCGTGGGCCGTCGAGGGCGACGCGTCGCTGACGGGCCCGATCGTCCGCGGCGACGAGGCGACGGTCGCGCGCCACCGCGAGGCGATCGGCGAGCGCGCACCCGAGCTGCTCGGGCTCTACGACGCGCTGGCCGACGCGACGCGAACGGTGGTGGCGCCATGAAGACGGTGCGGACCATCGCCGCCGTCCGCGCCGAGCTGCGCCCGGCGCGGCGCGCCGAGCGCGTCGTCGGCCTCGTGCCCGACGATGGGCGCCCTGCACGAGGGCCACCTGAGCCTCATCCGCCACGCGCGCGCGACCTGCGACGTGGTCGTCGTCTCGCTCTTCGTCAACCCCGCGCAGTTCAACGCGGCCGGCGACCTCTCCGCCTACCCGCGCGACGAGGAGCGCGACGCGGCCCTGGCGGCCGAGGCCGGCGCGGACCTGCTCTTCGCCCCCGCGCTCGACGAGGTCTACCCGCCGGGCTTCGCCACCACGGTCCACGTGAGCGGCCTGACCGAGACGCTCGAGGGCGAGCACCGCGGCGTGAGCCACTTCGACGGCGTCACGACGGTCGTGACCAAGCTGCTGAACATGGTCGGGCCCGACGTGGCGTTCTTCGGCCAGAAGGACGCGCAGCAGGCGCTGGTCGTGCGCGCCCTGGTGCGCGATCTCGACCTGCCGGTGCGCATCGACGTCCGCCCCACAGTGCGCGAGCCCGACGGCCTGGCCCTCTCCAGCCGCAACGTCCACCTGCACGGCGCCGACCGCGAGCGGGCGCTCGCGCTGCGCGACGCGCTGGCCGCCGCCCAGGCGTCGCTGGGCGCCGGCGAGCGCGACGCCGAGGTGCTGCGCGCGGCCGCGCTGGCCGCCATGCGAGGGCGCGGCGTCGAGCCCGACTACCTCGAGCTCGTCCGCCCGGACGACCTCTCGCCCGTGGCCCGCGTCGACGGCGAGGTGCTCGTCGCCGTCGCCGCCAGCGTGGGCAGCACCCGTCTCATCGACAACACCATCCTCAACGCCAACGGACAGCCTGGAGGCTGAGTCGCCATGAGCGCACACCCGAACATCCAGACCCCCGCCGACGCGTCGCGCCTGCCGATGACCCTGCCGCGGCTGTTCGAGAAGAAGCGCCTCGGCGAGCCGATCGTCATGGTCACCGCCTACGACTTCCCCAGCGCGCGGGCAGCCGAGGCGGCCGGCGTCGACCTCGTCCTCGTCGGCGACTCGGGCGCCATGACCGTGCTCGGCTATCCGAGTACCGTCGGGGTCGAGCTCGACGAGATGCTCGTGCTCGCACGCGCCACACGCCGCGGGCTGCGCACGCCGTTCCTGGTCGGCGACCTGCCCTTCGGCTCGTACGAGGTCTCCGACGAGCAGGCTGTGCAGACCGCCTTCCGCTTCGTCAAGGAGGCCGGCTGCGATGCGGTCAAGCTCGAGGGCGGCGGCCCGGTCAGCGTCGCGCGGGCCCGCGCGATCGTCCAGGCGGGCATCCCGGTCATGGGCCACGTGGGCCTGACGCCACAGACCTCGACCGCCCTGGGCGGCTACCGGGCGCAGGGGCGCACGGCGGCCGCGGCGTCGCGTATCGGCGACGAGGCGCTCGCGCTGCAGGACGCCGGCTGCTTCAGCCTCGTGTTCGAGGCGATCCCGGCGGCGGTCGCGGCCGAGCTCATGCCCCGCATGGAGATTCCGGTCATCGGCATCGGCGCGGGTCCGGCCACCGACGGCCAGGTGCTCGTCTTCCACGACCTCCTGGGCATTCGCGACGGCCTCGGAGCACGCTTCGTCAAGCGCTACGCGTCGCTGCAGGACGAGATGGTCGCGGGCGTCGCCGCCTACGCCGACGACGTGCGCTCCGGGCGCTACCCCGGTCCCGAGCACGGCTATTCGATCGACGAGGCGGAGCTCGAGACCTTCCGCGAGGCGCTGGCCGGGCTGTAGCCGCCGGGCTCCGTCAGCGACGAGCGCAGGTGCTCGGCGAGGCGCAGGGCCAGCGCGACGATCATGAGCGTCGGGTTGGCGTAACCGCCGGTAGGAAAGACCGAGCAGCCCGGGACATGAGGTTCTCCCGCTGGAGTGCACGCGGCAGTCGGCGTCGTCCACGTCGTGCCACGAGGTTGGCGTCGGGCAGCGTGATCGCCCGCGTTGACCGTCACCGTCGGGACCCCCGCGAGGTGCGCGTCGTGCGCCAGCGGCGGCGAGACGGTCCAGATCCCCTGGCCGTTGGGCGAGCCGCCCTCGGCGGTGCCGTCGTTCTGCGCGTCGTCGGTGTAGGAGCCCGCCTTCCGCGTCGTGCGATCCACGTGGCGTGGGCCGCCGACCACGCGCTCGGGCCAGTCCCGCGCGCCGCGAGCACGGTCGCCGATCCCGCCCGCTGCGCCTCGCCGCGCAGGTCTGGCGTCGAAGCGCATGACCTCGTCGAACCAGCCGTGGCGGCCCATGGCCAGGCGCCCGCCGGCGTCGACGTCGTTGCCGCGGACGTGGTCCCACATGCCGAACCAGGCGCGCTTGGGCCCGGCGACCTCGTCGAAGAAGTCATAAGCGCCGTCGGGCTTGGTGTTGTTCTCGATGAAGCCCTGGGTCATGAAGAGCGCCACCGTCGAGCCCGGCGGCCTTGGCGATCAGATCGCGCGGACCTTCCAGTGGCCGACGCGTGGTCGTCGCTCTGCTGGTCGAGGTAGTTCAGCGGGTAGCAACCGGGGCGCGCGGTGTTGTTCGCGCCATCGAGGTTGTAGCCCGGGTCGTCCTGGATCGAGCCCGGGGTGGCGTCGATCGCGGTCGTAGAGCGCCGGGGTCAGGAACGAGTTCTCGAAGCGCACGCGATTGGAGTACAGGTAGCGGTACATGTCGTAGACCGGCTCCTGCGAGACGACGGCCTCGAGCCCGGAGGGCTTGAGCGCGACGCCCATGACCCCGGTGACGCCGTCGTAGGACTTGCCGTACATGCCGACGTGGCCCGTCGACCACGGCTGCGACGCTGCCCATTGCACCGCGGCCTTGACGTCGGACTGCTCGCCCGGCCCGCCGCTCCAGGCAGCCGGTCGAGCCGCCGAAGCCGCGCAGGTCGACCATGGCGTCCGTGTAGCCGCGCTGCATCAGGTGGGCGCCGTTGACGAAGTCGACGCAGCGCGACGACAGGCCCGCGGGCGCGGTCGGGTCGTAGGGCGTGTTCTCCAGCGGGCCGGCCGGTCCCGTCTGCCCTGAGTGGTTGAAGTAGGGCCGATCGAGACGATGACCGGGGTCCTGGCGTCGGGCGCCAGGTCGCTCGGCCGCAGCACGTCGGCGTGGAGCTCGGTCCCGTCGGGCTCGGTGATCGTGGCCTGCGTCCACGTCGAGCCGGGCGGCGGCGGATCGGCCTGCGCAGCGGGGGCGAGCGCAAGCAGCGACAGGGCGAGGACGGACAGCGGGCGGGCGCGCATGGCGTCTCCAACGCACGGCGGAAACGGAACTTGCCCCTAGTACCGCCGCCGCGGGCGCCTTAAGCGCGCCCCGTGGAGCGTGACTTGACCGAGGCGCTGCTGGACTTCCTCGGCGAGCCTGACACGACGCCGCTACCGTGGTCGGCAGCCGTGAGAGCCACCCTCGCGCTCCCCACCCCGGCCGGGCTCCCGATCGGGGGCTTCAAGGTCCATTACGGCTGCGCTACCGATGCAGTCGGGACGGCTCCATGACCGAGCCGGACGACGACACCCTCGCGTCGTCGGAGGTCCGCCATCGCGCCGTACGCGGCGGGATCGCGCTCATCGGCCGCGGGACCGCGCTGCGCGCCCTTGGGCTGCTGACGAACCTCGTCCTCGCGCGGATCCTCGTGCCGCGAGAGTTCGGCGAGCTGGCCATCGGGCTCACGGTCGTCGCGCTCGCCAGCCTGTTCGTGACGGGCGGCCTCGGGTCGGCCCTTGTGCGCCGCAGCACCCCGCCGCAGCGCTCGGAGCTGCAGGGCGTCCTGGCCATGCAGCTCATCCTCGGGGCGCTCATCGCGCTCGTGACCGCGGCGGTGGCGCTCCCCTTCGGGCCCACCGGCGTGGTGACGTCGATCATGACGCTGGCGCTGCCCCTGACCTCGATCAGGACGCCGGGCGTCGTCCTCACCGAACGGCGCATGCAATACGGCCCGATCGTCCTCTCCGAGGTGACCGAGACCGCCGTGTACGCGGCCTGCGCCATCGGCGCCGCGCTGGCGGGCTTCGGCGTCTACGGGGTCGCCGCCGCCGGCGTCGTACGCGCCTTCACGGGGTCGATCGCGATGCTCATCGCCGTCCCCGAGGGACGGCTCTGGCCCCATCTGCACTGGGCGGAGGTGCAGCCCATTCTCGGGTTCGGAGCGAAGTTCCAGGCGGCCTCGCTCATCGCCGTCGGCCGCGACCAGGCGCTCAACTTCGGCGTCGCCGTCGCCGGAAGCCTGTCCGTGCTGGGTCTGTGGGGCCTCGCGCTGCGCCTGCTGCAGGCGCCGTTCTTGATGTTCGAGGCCCTCTGGCGGGTCTCGTTCCCCGCCGTCGCGCGCATGCTCGACGCGGGCGACGACGTCTCCGAGCCGCTGCGGCGCACAGCGGCGACGCTCAGCGTCGGGGTGGGCGTCGTCCTCGTTGCGCTGGCCGGAAGCGCATGGGACCTCGTGCCCTTCGCCTTCGGCGAGCGCTGGGCGTCGGCGGCCCCCGCGGTAGCGCTGCCCTGTGTCGGCCTGCTGCTGAGCGGGCCTGTCTCGGTTGTCTCGACCGGCTTCCTCTACGCCCGTGGTGACGCCGGCGCCGCACTGCGCGCCATCGGGTTCAGCTCGATCGTCGTCGTGGCGTGCTCGATCTCGCTCGTCGCCGCGACCGGCGACGTGTGGGGCATCGGTGTCGGCCAGTTGCTCGGCGCCGTCGTGGAGGCGGTGATCTTCCTGCGCGCGACGAAGCGGCACGGGCTCGACGGGATCGCCACGCGGGCGGTCGTCACGACGGCCTGCGGCACGGGCGCGGCGGCAGCTGGCTGGCTCGCCTGCGACTCGATCTCGAGCCACTTCGTGGGCACCTGCGTCGCGATCGCGCTCTCCGTTGCCGTGTTCGGACTGACCCTCAGCCTGGTGGACTTCGGCGCCCTGCGGGAAACGGCGCGGCTCGGCCGGCGCACGCTGCGCAGCGCGGCCGTGTGACCCGACAGCCGACCGCCCGAGTGGCGCGGTCGAGCGCCTGGGCGCCCCCCGGGCGACCCTCCACGCGTTCACGCCGCTTTCACAGCTACCCTGGCCCGCGACATGGCCCGCCTGTCCCAGGTGTTCACCGGCAAGGACCGCGTGTTCTTCGACCTCTTCGAGGAGGCCGCCTCCAACGTCGTGCGCGGCGCCGACCTCCTCGACCAGATGCTCGCCCACTATCCCGACCGGGCGGACATCTCGCGCGACATCGTCATCTGCGAGCAGGAGGGCGACCGGATCACGCACGACGTCCACCAGCGGCTGAACTCGACGTTCGTCACGCCGATCGACCGCGAGGACGTCCTGCGGCTCATCGGCGACCTCGACGACATCATCGACCTCATCGACGAGGTGTCCGACTACCTCGGGCTCTACAAGATCGAGGCGCCGATGGAGCAGTCCCAGCGGCTGGCCCACGTGCTGCTGCAGTCGACGCGCCAGATCGCCGAGGCGATGCCGAGGCTGCGCTCCTTCGACGCCATCTCGCACTACACCGTCGAGATCCACCGCCTGGAGAACGAGGGCGACCGCATCAGCCGCGACGCCATCGCGTCGCTGTTCGAGAGCGGCATCGACCCGTTGGTCGTCATCCGCTGGAAGGACATCTTCGAGCGCCTCGAGGAGGCGATCGACGCCTGCGAGCACGTGGCCAACACGCTCGAGGGCATCGTCATCAAGAACTCGTGAGCTCCGACGTCGTCCTGGTCATCGTCGTCGCCACCGCGTTGGTGTTCGACTTCACCAATGGCTTCCACGACACCGCCAACGCGATCGCCACCTCGGTCTCGACGCGCGCGATGTCGCCGCGCTCGGCGGTCCTCCTGTCCGCCGTCCTGAACTTCGCCGGCGCCTTCATCTCGCTGAAGGTCGCCGCGACCGTGGCCCAGGGCATCGTCGAGTCCGACGCCGTGACCACCACCGTGGTCTTCGCCGGCCTGATCGGCGCGATCGCGTGGAACCTCGCCACCTGGTACTTCGGGCTGCCCTCGAGCTCGTCGCATGCGCTCATCGGCGGCCTCGTGGGCGCCGCCTTCGCGGCCGGCGGCGCGAGCGCGATCCAGGTCGACGGGCTGGTCGAGAAGGTCATCGTCCCGGGCATCGTCGCCCCGATCCTCGCCTTCACGGTGGCCGGGATGGCGATCCTGATCGCTTACCGGATCGTCGGGCGGCTGCGGCCCGGGCCCGTCAACCGCGCCTACCGGCTGGGGCAGCTCGTCTCGGGCTCGATGTTCTCGCTGGCCCACGGGACCAACGACGCGCAGAAGACGATGGGGATCATCACGCTGGCGCTGGTGGCGCACGGCAACCTGCCGGCGAACGGCTTCGACGTCCCCACCTGGGTCATCGTCTCGTCGGCGACCGCCATCGCGCTGGGCACCTACACGGGCGGCTGGCGGATCATCCGCACCGTCGGCAGCCGGATCATCAAGATGGACCCGGCGCAGGGCTTCTCGGCCCAGGGGTCCGGCGCCGCGGTGGTGCTGGCGGCCTCGCACCTCGGCTATCCGCTGTCGACCACCCACGTCATGTCGGGCGGCGTGATGGGCGCCGGGGCGGCCACGCGGCTCTCGGCCGTGCGCTGGGGCGTGGCCAGCAACATCGCCGTCGCCTGGGTGCTCACGCTGCCCGCGGCCGCGCTCATCGGCGCCTTCGCCTACGGCCTGAGCTCGGTCTTCGGCGCCGGCGCCCTCGGGCCGGTGGTCGTCTCGTTCTCCATCCTCGGCGTCGTGCTCGGCTTCTTCGGCCGGCGCGTGGCGCGCGGCCAGGTCCTGACGGCCGACGCATGACGGCCGCCGCGATCGACTGGAGCCAGCTGTTCGAGCTCGTCTGGGCCGGCGCGCTGGCCGGCGTGGTCGTCTCGGTCGCCTTCGCGACGCTCATCCTCGGTGCGACCCGCGCGGCAGACCATCGCCGGGCCGACCGCAGCGGCGTGGCGTCGGCCTACATCGTGCTGGGCGCCCTGGCCGCCTTCATGTTCGCCGGCAGCGTCGTCTTCGGCGTCTACGTCATCGTCTCCAAGTAGGCGCCGCGGCTTGACCGGGCCCGCCTCAGCTCGCCGCCTCGGCCCAAGCGATCGTCTTCAGGACGCGCGCGGGCGAGCCGGCGGCGATGGAGCCGGCCGGGATGTCGGCGGTCACCACCGAGTTGGCCCCGATGACACAGCGCTCGCCGATCGTCACGCCGCTCGTGATGACGACGTTGGCCCCGCACCACACGTTGTCCCCGACGCGGGTGGGGCCCTTGGTCGTGAAGCCCTGCCACGTGACGGGCCGGCTGCGGTCGTCGAAGCGGTGGTTGCCGTCGGTGACGAAGCAGCCGTTGGCGAA
This sequence comes from uncultured Actinomycetes bacterium, assembly GCA_963711315.1. Classification (GTDB taxonomy): domain Bacteria; phylum Actinomycetota; class Thermoleophilia; order Gaiellales; family Gaiellaceae; genus PALSA-612. The sequence continues at coordinate 12,802 of CAVQDQ010000002.1, read as the reverse complement.
CATGCAGTGCGAGCCGATCTCGACCAGCTCGACGCTGGCCACCATGACGTTGAGGTTGAGGAAGCTCCCCTCGCCGATGCGCACGCGGGCATCGCCCGGCGCCGTGATCCACACCCCGGGCTCGAAGAGCGTCCCCGCACCGACCTCCAGGCGCCGCTCGCGCAGGGCCTCGAGCACGTTGCCGTGCACCGGCCAGCGCACGAACGCCTCGCGCTTGGCCATCTCCCAATGGATCCGCGCGCGATTCCAGGGCAGGGTGTTGCGCTCGTACCAGCGCCACTTCTGCAGCCACAGCTTGGCCTGTGCGGCGGTCATCGGGGCAGAGAATCGCAGGTGCACCGCGGCTTGCAGGTTCACGGAACACCGCGCGGCGCGGGTCAGCACGGGGTGGCCGGTGGTAGGGAACGCCCCATGCTTCGTTCCCTGCTGGCCGCGATGGCCGCGTGCGCACTGGTGCCCGCGACGTCCATGGCGGCCACTCACACGGTTGCCCCCGGCGAGACGCTCTGGGGCATCGCCTACGCCAACAACCTGCCGACGAGCGCGGTGGCCGCGGCCAACGGCCTCTCCACCGAGGCGCGCGTGGTCGCCGGCACGAACCTGACCATCCCCGCGCCCGGGCAGGCGCCGATGCCACCGGTCAACCCGGCGCCGTCCTCCCCCGGCACGACCTCGGCGCCGGCGGCCTCGGGCGGCGGTGGCTATCGCGTGGCCCCGGGCGACACGCTGAGCGAGATCGCCGTCCGCCAGGGCGTGTCGCTGAGCGCGCTCGCGGCCGCCAACGGGCTGCAGCCCGACTCGTGGGCGATCCAGGGGACCACGCTCAGGCTGCCGGCTCCGGGCAGCGCACCGGCGGCCCAGGTGGCCCCGGCGGCCGCGCAGGGCGCGCCGGAGGCGATGGGCGCCTACACCGTGCGCCCCGGCGACACGCTGAGCGGCCTGGCGGCCGCGGCTCGCGTCCCCGCGGCCCAGATGGCGTACATGAACGGCCTGAACCCCACCTCGCAGCTCGTCGCCGGCACGATCATCAAGCTCCCCACCGGCGCGGCGATCAACACCACGACCCCCGCCCCGGCGCGGACGATCGTCCCGCAGGCGGCGCCGATGGCCTCCCCGGGCCGCCTGAGCGCCGGGCAGGTCGGCACCCTCGCAGCCCAGTCGGGCGCGCCGTCCTCGCTGGCTGCCGCCATCGCGTGGCAGGAGAGCGGCTTCAACAACGCGATGATCTCGCCGGCCAACGCCCGCGGGGTCATGCAGGTCATGCCCGGCACCTGGAGCTGGGTGCAGGCCAACCTCAGCCAGACGCGCCTGGATCCGTCGTCGCCCACCGACAACGTCAAGGCCGGGTCGCTCTACCTCGCGCACCTGCTGCGCGAGACCAACGGCGACCCCGCCCTCGCCGCCGCCGGCTACTACCAGGGGCTGGACTCGGTGCGGCGGATCGGGATGCTGCCCGAGACGCAGCGCTACGTGGCCAACGTCCTTGCCCTGCGCGGGCGCTTCGGCGGCTGAAACACCGTCCAGGGCGGCGGGCGCGCGGCTGAAGTCCACGCGCCCGCCGCCGATGTAAGGGGGCGGTGCCGACCAGCCCTCAATCCACCCCGGGACCCGAGCCCTCCGCCCTCGCGGAGCTCCGCGGGCTGCTGCACGTGGCCCAGGCGATGCGCTCCGGCGCGGGCCCGGGCCCGCTGCTCGAGGCCATCGCGCGCGTCATCGGCGAGTCGCTGGGCTACGGGGCGGTCGTGGTCAACCTCTATCGCCGGGCTTCGACGACTACGAGGTCGCCGTCATGCACGGCGGCGACGAGGCGCGCGACTTCCTGCTCGGCACCACCAGCGACTGGAGCCATTGGGAGCACCTGCTCGACGAGCGTTTCGAGCGCCACGGCGCCTATCTCATCCCGCACGGCGCGGTCGAATGGCCCGACGACGGTCCGTGGTGGGTGCCCGACCTCCCGGCCGAGGCAGGGCCCGACGCCTGGCATCCGCAGGACGCCCTGCTGGTGCCGCTGCGCGCCGCGGACGGCGGCGTGCTCGGCATCCTCTCCATCGACGAGCCGCTCTCGCGCCGGCGGCCCGGCGACGCCCAGCTCGAGGTCCTCGGCGCCGTCGCCGCCCACGCGGCGGTGGCGATCGAGCACGCCCAGAGCGCCGAGGAGAGCCTGCGCCACCGCATGGCGGTCGAGCACCTGCTGCGGGTCTCGTCGCAGCTGAGCGGCGCCATCTGGGCCGACGACCCCTCCGACCACCTGCTGCCGACCACCGAGCGCCTGCAGGCCCTGCGCGCGTTCGCCAACCAGGCCAGCGCCGCGGTCGAGTCGGCGCGCCAGCTCGAGCACCTGCGCCACCTGGCCGACCACGACCCGCTCACCGGGCTGCGTAACCGCCGCGAGTTCGAGCCCCGCATGCTCGACCGTCTGCGCGGCGCCGACGGCGGCGCGCTGCTGGTCTGCGACCTCGACAACTTCAAACGGGTCAACGACTCGCTCGGCCACGAGGCCGGCGACGAGGTACTGCGCCGCTTCTCCGACGTCCTGCGCCGCAGCACGCGCGGCAGCGACGTCCCGACGCGCCTGGGCGGGGAGGAGTTCGCCGTCCTGCTCCCGGGCGCCGGCCCCGACGAGGCGCTGGCGGTGGCCGAGCGCCTGCGGCTCGCCGTGCGCGCCGAGTTCGAGGGCTTCGCGGCCGCGGTCTCCGTCTCCGTGGGCGTCGCCGCGTCGTCGCCCGAGCTGGCCACGGCCGCCGATCTCATGCGCGCAGCCAACCGCGCGCTCTACGCGGCCAAGCGCCTGGGCCGCGACCGGGTGGTGCCGTACCACGCGGAGACGCTCAGCCTCCTCGACGACCTGCGCGACGCCGGCGGCGCCTCCGACGAGCAGCTGGCGGCGGCCATGCTCCTGGCCGAGACCCTCGACCTGCGCGACGTCGGCACCGCGCGCCACTCGCAGACCGTCGGGCGCCTGTGCGAGCTGATCGCCCACGAGCTCGGCTGGACGGCGGTCCGCGCCGAGCGCCTGCGCGCGGCGGGCGTACTGCACGACATCGGCAAGCTCGGCATCTCCGACAAGATCCTGCACAAGCCGGGCAAGCTCGACGACGCCGAGTGGGAGGAGATCGAGCGCCACCCCGAGATCGGCGCCCGGATCCTCGAGCACGCCCACCTCAAGGACATCGCGGCCTGGGTCCTGCGCCACCACGAGCGCATCGACGGCCGCGGCTATCCCGACGGCCTCGCGGCCGGCGAGATCCCCGTGGAGGCGCGCGTCCTCGCCGTGGCCGACGCCTACGAGGCCATGACCGCCGACCGCCCCTATCGCGCCGGGCTGCCGCCCGCCGCCGCCGAGGCCGAGCTGCGCGAGGGCTCGGGCACGCAGTTCGACCCCGACGTGGTGGCGGCGCTGCTACGCGCGCTGCATCGTCCCGACGCCGACGCCGACGCCGACGCCGCGAGGTCGACCCTCGCCGCCGTCTAGCAGCGCCAGCGCCTCGCGATAGCTCGGGTAGCGCGGGCGCCAGCCCAGCTCCTCGGCGATCCGGGCGTTGGACATCGGCACCCGCGCGCGGCCCATGAAGACGGCCGCGTACGGCGCGACCGCGCGCACCAACCAATACGGGACGTGCCTCGGCGGCGGGGCGCCGAGGACGCCCGCCATCTCGTCGAAGTACTCGCCCATCGCCACGGGCTCGTCGTCGACGACGTTGTAGAGCCGCCCGGCGGGCGCGTGCTCCAGCGCGTCGGCCACCGCACGGGCGGCGTCGCCGAGCTCGACCAGCGGCATCGTCGCCCCGCGCGCGCCGATGACCGGCAGACGGCGCCGGCGGATCATCTCGGCCATCGTCGCCGTGTTCGGCGCCAGCGGGCCGTGGAAGCCTGCGAAGCGCAGCGAGACGCCTTCGATGCGCTGCTCCTCGCTGGCGGCGCGGACCTGGCCCTCGGAGGACGCGATCGCGTCGATGATCGCCTGGACGCCACGATTGCGCTCGCGGCCGATCGGGTCGTCCTCGGTCCGCGCGCGCTCATAGGGGCCGAAGCCGTAGACGCCGAAGAACGACTCGGCGACGAATCGCCTCGCTCCGGCCGCGACGGCCGCGTCGAGCAGGTGGCGCACGCCATGCACTCGCAGCTCGTTGGTGGCGCGCAGATGCGACGGCCGCCCGGGCTTGGCCGGGATCCGGGTCATCATGTTCACGACGGCGTCGGGCCGCGCCGCGCGGACGACGCGCGTGAGCGCTTCGGCGTCCATGGCGTCGGCGACGACGGGCTCGGCGCCGAGGTCGGCGAGCGCCGCCACCTTGGCCGCGCTCGTGGTCATGGCGACCACATCGTGGCCGCGGTCGATCAGCTCCCGGACGGCGGGCGGCCCGATGGCCCCGCTCGCTCCGGCGAAGAAGACTCTCATGGTGCTCATGCAGTCCGAGACGAGACACCGCCCGGCGCTGTGACAACCCCCGGTGTCACAGTGACACGGGCCATCTCGTCTCCGTGAGTGATGACCGAAACCGACCTGCATCCCGAGTTGCGCCCCCTGCTCTTCTCGATCGCCTATCGCATGATCGGCAGCGTCAGCGAGGCCGAGGACATCGTTCAGGAGGCCTACCTGCGCTACCACCGCGCCCAGCCGGCCGACGTCGAGAACCCCAAGGCGTACCTGTCCGCCGTCACGACGCGCCTGGCGATCGACCACCTGCGCTCCGCGCGCGCCCGCCGCGAGGAGTACGTCGGCCCGTGGCTGCCCGAGCCACTGCTCACCGACGACGGCGCCGGCGACCCGAGCGTCCACGCCGAGCTCGCGGACTCCCTCTCGCTGGCCTTCCTGGTGCTGCTCGAGCGGCTGTCGCCCGTCGAGCGCGCTGCCTTCCTGCTGCGCGAGGTCTTCGCCTACCCCTACGGCGAGATCGCCGAGGTGATCGGCAAGAGCGAGGCCAACGCGCGCCAGCTCGTGAGCCGCGCGCGGCGCCACGTCGACGCCGAGCGCCCCCGCTTCGACGTCGATCGCGCAGGCCCACGAGGAGCTGACGGACCGCTTCATCGAGGCCACCCAGAGCGGCGACACCGAGGGCCTCGTCGAGCTGCTGGCCGAAGACGTCTACACCTACACCGACGGCGGCGGCAAGGCGCAGGCCCCGCGGCGCACGGTCCACGGCCGCGAGCACGTGGCGCGTTTCATGGTCGGCATCAGCCGCCCCGACCGCGGCGCCGCCGCCGTCACGCTGCACCCCGTGCTCGTCAACGGCGTTCCGGGCCGCCTGGCGCGCGACGCCGACGGCAACGCCGTCGCCGTCCTCACCCTCGACGTGGCCGACGGCCTGGTCACCGCCGTGCGCATCGTCGTCAACCCCGACAAGCTCGCGCACCTGCAGGCGTCGTGACCCGCGAGGAGGCTGAGCGGACGCTCTCGCGCCTGCACGAGGCACAGGCCTCGTTCTACGCCGGCGGGCCACGCGAGCCGTCTGCACGACGTCCTCACCGAGGACGTCGTGTGGGCCGTCCCGGGCCGCAACGCCATCGCGGGGGAGTACCGCGGCCTCGACGCGGTGGTCGACTACTTCACCCGCCGGCGCGCGATCGCCGATCGCAGCTTCCGCATGCACCCCGGCGAGGTGCTCGTCGGCGACGGCGACCACGTCGCGGTCCTCACCGACGGCACCGCGACGATCGACGGCGTCGAGCACCGCTGGTCGACCGTCGGGCTCTACCGGCTGCGCGACGACCGCGTCGCCGCGTGCCGGCTGCTGGCCGATGGACCAGGCGACGTTCGACGCGATCTGGACGCCGCGGGAGGGGCCGCAGTGATTACAGTCCTGGTGCGACATGACTCATCGCGGCTCCCTTGGGGTGGAGCCGGGGGGCTGGGATTGGGAATGGGTGCGCACCACGTGCTGGGAGGAGGCGCGGCGCATCTTCGGTCCGAGCGCAGCGGCCGACGACGGCGCCCAGGAGGCGGCGATCAAGGCGTGGCGCCACCAGGCCAGCTGCCGCACGCCCGAGCACCCGCAGGCATGGCTGGCGCCCATCGCCCGGCGCGAGGCGTTGCGGCTGCGCCGGCCGCCGCGAGCGCAGTCGCTCGAGACGGCGACGGAGCCCTCCGCTCCCGCGTCCGATGCGCACGTGGCGCTCGCCGTCGACGTGCGACGGGCGCTGGCCGAGCTCTCCGAGGGCGACCGGCGGCTGCTTCTTGCCCGATATTGGGCAGACATGACGCAGCGCGAGGTGGCGGATCTCCTTGGAATGCCCGACGGCACGGCTAAGGTTCGCCTCCACCGCCTCCGCGCACGCCTGCGCCCGACACTCCGCGAGCAATGAAGCCCGTCACCCGCATCGACGATCCGCGCTACGTCAAGGCCATGAGCCACCCGCTGCGGGTGCGCATCCTCGCCATCCTGATGGAGCGCAAGGCCAGCCCCGTCGAGCTCGCGCAGGTGCTCGAGGGCACCCTCGGCACCGTCTCTTACCACGTGCGCACGCTGCACCAGCTCGGGCTCATCGAGCTGGTCGACGAGACCCGCGTTCGCGGCGCGGTCGAGCACCACTACAGGGCCAAGGCGCGGCCCGTCGTCAGCGACGAGGCGTGGGAGCAGGCACCGCCGATCGCCAAGCAGGCGGCGGTCGGCTCCTCGCTGCAGATGATCGACGACTACGCGCGCGCGTCGGCGGCCGCCGGCGGCTTCGACCACAGCGACGCGGCGCTCATCCGCTTGTCGATGAAGCTCGACCCCAAGGGCTGGCAGCAGCTGGCCAAGGCGTGCAAGCGCCTCTACGAGCAGGCCCGGCGCATCGAGGCCGACGCACGCGAGCGCCTCGCGCGCGGGGCGCCGCACGAGGAGACGGAGATCGACGTCGGCCTCGTGATGATGATGTTCGAGGCGATCGCGCTCGGCGAAGCCATCGATGGCGGCGACGCACGCCACCGCCGCCGCGCGCGCGGCGCCGCGACCGCCGACCTCTCCTAGGCGCGCCGGGCCGCACGGCGCTCCCGAGCGCGTCCGCCGGCGGACTGCGCAGCGTGGCCCGATCAAGCGGCTGGCATCCTCCACGGCGTGTCCGAAGCACCCCCCGCGCCCGCTCCCACCACGCTCTCGCTGCGCCCGCCGCGCCACCGCGTCAGCCGCACGGCCATCCGCTACTGGCGGGTGCGCGCCCTCGGCGGCTGGCTGGTCGTCATCGCCGCGCAGATCGCCTGGCTGGTGCTCACCGACGGCCACCGAGGGCTGCACGCGCTCGCCCTGGGCGCCACCGTGCTCGTCGCCGTGGCCCACGCGATGGTCATGCCGCAGTGGCGCTACAACGTGCATCGCTGGGAGGTCGCTCCGCAGGCGGTGTACACGCGCGCCGGCTGGCTGTACCAGGAGTCGCGCATCGCGCCGATCTCGCGCATCCAGACCGTCGACAGCGAGCGCGGCCCGCTCGAGCAGCTCTTCGGGCTGGCCGACGTGACGGTGACGACCGCGTCGGCCGCCGGCCCGCTGTCGATCGAGGGACTCGATCGCGCAACGGCCGAGCGGCTGGTCGACGAGCTCACGACCGCGGCCCAGGCGACGCGGGGCGACGCCACGTGACGGCGGCCGATCGCGGCGCCTGGCGGCGGCTCGACCGCCGCATGCTGCTCATCCACCCGATCCAGGAGATCCCGCGCGCACTCCCGGCGCTGCTCGCCGTCTTCGTGGCGGGCAACGGCAATGGCAGGGGCCTCATATGGATCGCTGTCGGGCTCGTCATCACGCTCGGACTCGCGTTCTCGCGCTGGTTCACGACGCGCTTCCGCGTGACCGATGATCGCGTCGAGGTCACCTCGGGCCTGTTCCGGCGCCGGGTGCGCGCCGTCTCGCGCGACCGCGTCCGGACCGTCGACGTGACCGCGCGCGCGATGCACCGAGCTGCTCGGGCTCGCCCGCGCCGAGGTGGGCACCGGGCGCTCCGATCTCAACGAGGGCGGCGGCGTGCGCCTCGACGGCCTCACCGCGGCCGACGCCGCCGCGCTGCGCGCCGAGCTGCTGCACCGCCCCCGGCAGCGCGCCGCTCGCCGCCGCCGCGGCCGCGGACGACGCCCACCCCGGCGGCCGTCGAGGAGTCCGAGACGGAGCTCGCGCGGCTGGATTCGAGCTGGGTCCGGTACGCGCCCTTCACGCTCTCGGGCGTCGTCTCCGTCGGGGTCGTGCTCGGCTTCCTGCTCAACGCCGCCAACGAGGCGCACTTCGATCCCGAGAACTGGGGTCCGACGCGCCACCTGGCGGATCGGCTCGGCCACGCGCCCGTCGTGCTCACCGTCGTGGTGGTCGCAGTGCTCGCGCTGGTGGCGGTCGTGGTGGCCTCGACCGTCGGCTACGCACTCGCCTTCTGGGACTTCCGCCTGACCCGCCATCCCGGCGGGACGCTGCACGTCAGCCGCGGGCTCATCACCACTCGTGCGACGACGATCGAGGAGCGCCGGCTGCACGGCGCCGAGGTCAGCGAGCCGCTGCTCCTGCGGATGGTCTCGGGCGCGCGCCTGATCGCCATCGCCACCGGCCTGCGCGTCGGCCGCGGCGCCGAGCGCGGCGGGTCGCTGCTCGTGCCGCCCGGCGCCGCGCGCCGAGGTGCAGCGCGTGGCCGCCGCGGTCATCGGGGACGCGGAGCCGGCGGCACTGCCCGCTCGCCGCCCACGGGCCGCGCGCCCGTACGCGGCGCTACACGCGCGCGCTTTCCGGCTGGGCGCTCCTGGTCGCCGCGCTGGCGGTCGTGCACTGGGCGCTCGGCGGCCCGGCCTGGCTGCCGCTGGCCGCGCTCGCACTGCTCCCGGTCGCGGGCGCGCTGGCCGCCGACCGCTACCGCAACCTGGGCCACGCCGTCGCCGGCCGTCGCCTGGTCGCGAGCAGCGGCTCGCTCGTGCGCCGGCGCTGCGTTGTGGCTGCCGAGGGGATCATCGGCTGGAATGTCGAGCGCTCGTTCTTCCAGCGCCGCGCGGGCCTCGCCACCCTGACGGCGACGACGGCCGCCGGCCACCAGCACTACGACGTGCAGGACGTCGAGATCGGCGAGGCGCTGCGCCTGGCCGAGGCACTGCTGCCGGGACTGGCCGAGCCGTTCCTCGAGCGCCGGCCGGGCTGACGGAGCGCGCGTCAGGCGGCGGCGCGCGCAGCCAGCAGCGCTGCCGGAGGCAGCCCCGCCAGGTCGGCGCACTCGCGCGTGAGGTGCGGCTGGTCGGAGTAGCCCGCCTCCACCGCGACGCGGGCGAGATCCGTGCTCGGCTCGGACTCGGCCAGGGCCAGGAAGCGGCGCAGGCGCAGCACGCGCTGCAGCGTCTTGGGGCCGTAGCCGACGGCATCGTGGAAGCGGCGGCGCAGGTGGCGGTCGGTGAGGGCGACCTCGCGGCTCGCCGCCGCGACCGGCAGCCCGGCCGCCAGCACGCCGCTCGCGCGGGCGACGAGCGCGTCGGGGGCGCGGGCGCCGTCCAAGCGCCGCGCGACGGCGGCGGCCGAGCACTCCGAGGCGGCTCGCCGGCGGCGCGGCGGACAGGCGCTCGGCCAGCTCGGCGGCGGGCGCGCCCCAGACGTCCTCCAGCGCCACGGTGCGATCGCGCAGCTCGCGCGCCGCGACGCCGAGGGCGGCGCCCGCGGCGCCCGGGCCGAAGCGCACGCCCAGCGCGGCGCTGCCGGCGGGTATGGCGACGAGGACCTCGCGCGTGGCCGGACCGGCCACGACGATCCCGTCACCGTCGATCCACACGACGTCGGCGCAGCCGTCGGGGAGCACGCGCTCGACGTGGCCGCCGGGGCCGGCGACATGGGACCACACGCAGCACGCGTGCGAACCGAGCGGCCCCGGGGCCGGCGACTCGCGGTACGTGGCGCTCATCGCCACATCATGGCGCAGGAGCCCGCGCGCGCGGGCGGCGTCCGCGCTCAGGCGGTCGCCGCCACCCGGCGCTTGCGCTTGCCCGTGCCGCGCCGCGCCTTGGGCGCCGCGGGCTCGACGAGCGCCTGCAGGAACTCGCCGGTGTAGGAGCCGGGCGTGCCGGCCACCTCCTCTGGCGTGCCGGAGGCGATGACCTCGCCGCCGTCCTCCCCGCCCTCGGGGCCCATGTCGATGATCCGGTCGGCGGTCTTGATGACGTCGAGGTTGTGCTCGATGACGACGACCGAGTTGCCCTGGTCGACGAGGCGCTGCAGGACGTCGAGCAGGCGCTCCACGTCGGCGAAGTGCAGGCCGGTGGTCGGCTCGTCGAGGATGTAGAGCGTGCTGCCGGTGGCGACCTTCGAGAGCTCGGTGGCGAGCTTCACGCGCTGGGCCTCGCCGCCCGACAGCGTGGTCGCCGGCTGGCCCAGGCGGATGTAGCCCAGCCCGACCGCGTTGAGCGTCTCCAGGCGCCGGCGGATCTTCGGGATGTGCTCGAAGAAGACGACGGCCTCCTCGACGGGCATGTCGAGCACGTCGGCGATCGTCTTGCCCTTGAAGCGGATGTCGAGGGTCTCCTTGTTGTAGCGCTTGCCGTGGCACTGCTCGCACGGCACGTAGACGTCGGGCAGGAAGTGCATCTCGATCTTGATCTGCCCGTCGCCGCGGCAGACCTCGCAGCGCCCGCCCTTGACGTTGAACGAGAAGCGCCCGGGCTTGTAGCCGCGCGCCCGCGCCTCCTGCGTCTTGGAGAACAGGTCGCGGATGACGTCGAAGAGGCCCGTGTAGGTCGCCGGGTTCGAGCGCGGCGTGCGCCCGATCGGCGACTGGTCGACCTGGATGATCTTGTCGAGCGCGTCGAGCCCCAGCACGGCGGTGTGGGCCCCCGGCCGCTGGCGCGCGCGGTGCAGGCGGTTCGCGACCGCCTTGAACAGCACCTCGTTGACCAGCGTCGACTTGCCCGAGCCCGACACCCCGGTGACGCAGATCAGCACGCCGAGCGGCACGTTGACGTCGAGCGACTTGAGGTTGTGCTGCTTGGCGCCGCGGACCTCGACCTAGCTCGTCGGCGTGCGCCGCTTCTCGGGGACCGGGATGGTCCGCGTGCCGGCCAGGAACTGGCCCGTGAGCGACTCCTCGACCTTCTCGACCTCCGCCGCGGTGCCCTGCGCGACGATCCGCCCGCCGTGCTCGCCGGCACCGAGGCCGAGGTCGACCAGATGGTCGGCCGCGCGCATCGTCTGCTCGTCGTGCTCGACGACGAGCACCGTGTTGCCCAGCACGCGCAGGCGCTCGAGCGTGGCGATGAGCTTGGAGTTGTCGCGCTGGTGCAGGCCGATCGAAGGCTCGTCGAGCACGTAGAGCACGCCGACCAGCGCCGAGCCGATCTGCGTGGCCAGCCGGATGCGCTGCGCCTCGCCGCCGGACAGCGTCGCCGCCGCGCGGTCCATCGACAGGTAACCGATGCCGACGTTGTCCAGGAAGCGCAGGCGCTCGTCGATCTCGCGCATGATCAGCCGCGCGATGTGGCGCTCGGTCTCGGACAGCTGCACGTCGGCCAGCCACTGCAGCGCGCGCTTGACGCTCAGCGAGGTGAGCTCGTGGATGGCCACCCCGCCGACGAGGACCGCCCGCGACTCGGGCTTCAGCCGCGCGCCCTTGCACGCCGGGCATGGCCGCAGCGACATGAACTCCTCGATCTTCTCGCGCGCCGGATCGGAGTCGGTCTCGCGGTAGCGGCGCTCGAGGTTGGGCACGATGCCCTCGAAGCGCGTCGCGTACGAGCGCTTGCGCCCGTAGCGGTTGCGGTAGGAGACCTCGATGCGGTCGCCGTTGGTGCCGCTGAGGAAGAGGTCGCGCACGTCCTCGTCGAGCGACTCCCACGGCGCCTCGAGGTCGATGTCGTACTTCTCGGCGATCGCCTGCGTGATCTGCTCGTAGTACTGCGACGTCGAGCCGCCCACGGCGCCAGCGCGCCCTCGCCGATCGACAGCGACGGATCGGGCACGACGAGCTCGGGGTCGATCTCCATCTGCGAGCCCAGCCCGGTGCAGCGCGGGCACGCGCCGTGCGGCGAGTTGAAGGAGAAGATCCGCGGCTCGAGCTCGGGGATGACCGGGCCGTGGTCCGGGCACGCGAACTTCTCGGAGTAGAGCGTGACGTGCCGGGCCCTCCTTCGGCACGGTCTCGATCTCGATCATGCCGTCGGCCAGCGCCACCGCGGTCTCGATCGAGTCGGCCAGGCGCTTGCGCAGGTCGCCGCGCATGACCAGGCGGTCGACGACGATCGAGATGTCGTGCTTGTACTTCTTGTCGAGCGCGATCTCGTCCTCGAGCATCCGCAGCTCGCCGTCGATCTTCGCCCGCGAGAAGCCCTCGGAGCGCAGCTCCTCCAGGACCTTGCCGTACTCGCCCTTGCGCCCGCGCACCAGCGGCGCCAGGACCATGAAGCGCGTGCCCTCCTCGAGCTCCATGACCTGGTCGATGATCTGCTCGGCCGACTGCCCCGCGATCGGCTTGCCGCAGATGTGGCAGTGCGGATGGCCGATGCGCGCCCACAGCAGGCGCAGGTAGTCGTAGATCTCGGTGACCGTGCCGACCGTCGACCGCGGGTTGCGTGACGTCGTCTTCTGATCGATCGAGATCGCCGGCGACAGGCCCTCGATCGAGTCCACGTCGGGCTTGTCCATCTGGCCCAGGAACTGCCGCGCATAGGCGCTCAGCGACTCGACGTAGCGCCGCTGGCCCTCGGCGTAGATCGTGTCGAAGGCGAGCGAGGACTTGCCCGATCCCGACAGCCCCGTGATGACCACGAGCGCGTCGCGCGGGAGCGTGAGAGAGATGTCCTTGAGGTTGTGCTCGCGCGCGCCCGAGACGACGATCGCGTTGCTTGGCGGCATTGGAATGCAGTGTAGCCAGCCGAACAGACGTT
>CAVQDQ010000001.1:0-365870 GCA_963711315.1 uncultured Actinomycetes bacterium | reverse complement strand
GGCAATCGGTTTCTCCGTTGAGAGGCGCTCACCCGGTTCTCAGTCCAGAACGATCGTTCTCGACCAAGGGGAGCTGCGGCTTCGCACGGGCGCCGAGTGGATGACGGAGGTCGTCGTCTGGCCGTACAGTGACAAAGCGGTCGAGGGAGAGGGCATCGAAGCGCCCAACCAGCGCTTGCCAGGAAGGGCGCCTCGAATCTGCTCCCTGGCCGTCGGCCCGTTCCTTCCTGGCGGCATCGTCCTTCGCCCGCAGCGTGGACAGTGCTTGCTCCCCCCCCTCGCCGAGTTTGGCAGTGCTCCTCGCAACGCGATGACGATGGTGATGCACCGTGGCCGTCCGGCGACAACCCGCGAGGGGCGCGCCCGGCCAGCACTTCACACGAAGTAAGCGGCTCGCAGCCGACCTCGTCGCCGAGGCCCAAAGGTCGCGCGCGGCAAGCTCGTTGTCGAGACCGGCGGGAGCAGGGGGCGTCCTCACCAACTGTCTCCTCTGGAGCTTGTTCTCACCAAGCGGCGACGGTCTTGGTGATCTCGTGCTCGAGATCAGCCCACGTCCATTCGCCCGAGGTGACAGGTCGTGCCATTTGAGCTCATGACGAAGCACCAGGTTCCGCTCCCAGGATTTCTAGGGTTCCTATCCAGGTTCCACTCCCTTCCAAAAGCCATTGTTTGCTCCCAGGGTGTGTGCGAGGGTCACGCCCATCGTGCTCACCTCCGTCTTTCGTGTTGGGTCGGTCTCGTTAGCAAAAACTCGATCGGCGGTTTCCGTTGGCGCAGAACTCGAACTTCTCCGCAGCGTTCGATCCGGTGAAAGGCCACCAGAGCGCTGTCTGCTGGCACGTGATCCCCCTTGATCGCGATGCGGGATTGGCTTGTCTCGCCGATGGTGCCCCGGGACCAGCGTTCGCACCGTGGCGACCCCCCCTGCTCTTTGCGGCTCACCTCCGGGAGGGTAGGCACTTGACTTCTAGGGGTCGATGCACTCTGCGGCCCGTTTCTGGTGGCTTCGCAGCCGCAACGGGGCAGTCGGGCCTCGTCCGACCGGCCCGGAGTGCTACGAAACGGCTTCGCGTGCCAACTCGGCGGGAGGCTTGCGCACGCGCCTCGAGTCGCCGAGTGCTCCAGCCCCACGAATACAATTAAGGTCATGAGCGCGGGAGCGGTGCGTCGCGTCGTCACCGGCACGATCAACGGCCGTTCCGGCGTTGCCCGAGCAGATTGTTCAAAGGGGCCACGGTCTCGCCGCTTCCCAGATACGCGTGCACCTTGGGTCTGACGCTCCACCGAGCGACCCTCCGGAGGCGGAACCCGACCGCCCATGGCGCACTTTCCACCACCCGGTGGCTTCGCTACCACGTGTACACTGTCCCCCCCGCAGCACTCCCAAACGTCGCTCGTCCTCGGCGGAGAGCGTTCGCGACGTTTGGGAGTGCTGCGGGGGGACGGTGTACACGTGGTAGCGAAGACCACCGGGTGGTGGAAAGTGCGCCATGGGGCCGTCGGGTTCCGCCTCCGGAGGGTCGCTCGGTGGAGCATCGAGACCCCAGAGACGGTGCCACGAGTATCCGGGAAGCGGCGAGACAGCGACGGCTTGAACGAGATTGTCTCGGGCAACGCCGGAACGGCCGTTGATCGTGCCGGTGACGACGCGACGCACCGCTCCCGCGCTCATGACCTTAATTGTATTCGTGGGGCTTGCCGAGGGCCCCGGAGGGGACGGGCTGAACGAGCGACTCGAGCGCATGCGCAAGCCTCCCGCCGAGTTGGCACGCGAAGCCGTTTCGTAGCACTCCGGGCCAGGTCGGACGAGGCCCGACTGCCCCGTTGCGGCTGCCGAAGCCACCAGCCGCACGGGCCGCAGAGTGCATCTACCCCTGGAGTCGAGTGCCTGCCCTCCCGGAGGTGAGCCGCAAAGACAGGGGGGTCGCCACGGTGCGAACGCTGGTCCGCCGTCTCCACCATCGGCGAGACAAGCCAATCCCGCATCGCGATCAAGGGGGATCACGTGCCAGCAGACAGTGACCTGGTCGTCTTCACCGGATCGAACGCTGCGGAGAAGTTCGAGTTCTCGGCCAACGGAAACCGCCGATCGAGTTTTTGCTAAGCGACCGACCCAACACGAAAGACGGAGGTGAGCACGATGAGCATGACCCTCGCACACACCCTGGGAGCAAACAATGGCTTGGAAGCAGAGTGGGTCACCTGGATAGGAACCCTCGAATCCTGGGAGCGGAACCTGGTGCTTCGTCATGAGCTCGAATGGCACGACCTGTTCACCTCGGGCGAATGGACGTGGGCTGATCTCGAGCACGAGATCGCCGAGACCGTCGCCGCTTGGTAGACGAGTCCGAGGAGACATTCGTGCTCACGCCCCTGCCTCCGCCGGTCTCGACAACGAGCTTGCCGCGCGCGACCTTGGCCCTCGGCGACGAGGTCGGCTGCGAGCCGCTTACTTCGTGTGAAGTGCTGGCCGGGCGCACCCCTCGCGGGTTGTCGCCGGACGGCCACGGTAGATCACCATCGTCATCGCGTTGCGAGGACACTGCCAAACTCGGCGATGACCGCGTCAGCGAGCGTGTCCACGCTGCGGGCGAAGGACGATGCCGCCAGGAAGGAACGGGCCGACCACGCCAGGGAGCAGATTCGAGGCGCCCTTCCTGGCGAGCGCTGGTAGGGCGCTTCGATGCCCTCCTCGACCGCTTTGTCGTCTACGGCCAGACGACGACCTCCATCATCCACTCGGCGCCCGTGCCGAACCGGCCGCTCCCCTTGGTCGAGAACGATCGTTCTGGGACAGAGAACCGGGTGAGCGCCTCTCAACGGAGAAACCGATTGCCCCCAGCCGGAGTTCCAACTGCCTTAACATCGCGTTCATCTCTGCCGTTAGCGCCCTAACACGGGTCGAGTCGCTCTCAGCCGCCTGCGCAGTCGAGGCCAGTTCACCCGGATTCCTTCGTAACGCGCAAGCTGGTCGAGAACAAAGTCGAGCGGGTCTCGGCCCACAAGGGCCTCCCGCTCCGAGCGGAGCCAGGTCGCGTAGATAGCCTTGGCCTCATGCTCCGCGACGCGGTTGCGTCTTGAAACCTCAGACCATGAGAGGCCGAGACGCCGCCCAGCCGCTACAGCAAGCTCGAGCTCAGCACTCGGCTGCTTAGGGCGCGTGTTTCGACGTCGGCTGGGAGTTGGCACTTCATGCAGAATGCCAGCAGCAATCGGACGACGTAATATGCGATCACCATATACGTTTCCCAAACGATAAAGCCAGCCAATTCAGTTGGCTAGCTTTATCGTTTGGTAATTCTTCTCAACGCCCGCGCGAGCTCCTCCGAGTACGAGAGCTCACCATTGACGACGGCTCTGTTGATGCGCTCATCCTCCGCCCGCTCGATCTCGACAACTTCGTCGTGAAGCCGCCAATACGTCGCTCGGTGCATGCCCTTGGGCCTCGGCGGTAGAGGGATTCCGAGGACGCCGACCCCGCCAAGCCGTTGCCGGATTGACTGAGCGCGCTCAACTCTTCGCGCATGAGGGGGCACGTGTCGGGCGTGGCTCAGGTAGCGCACGCCGGCACACGGGCGGCAGAGGAGCCGCGGGCCGCGGAGAAAGAGTCGAGCCACACGCCGGTTGCAGGACGGATCCGAACAGTGCAGCCATGCCCGCTGACCCCCGTACTTCGGGGTCGTCCATGAGACAGCGACGGCGTACGCAGCCTCTTGGACTGCGCCGTTCTCGGTTCTCACGATGGAGCGGCAGTCAACGCGACTTGCAAGTGGGGAGACCGTGAGTTCGACGGTGGTGTGTTCGTGCGCCGACCACAATGTCAGCGGTGCTCGTGGGCGACCATGGTCGAAGAGCTCTGCTACAACGACGGAGGGCGTGTTGTCGGTGAGCTTCGCCTTCACCGCCAGATCCCCGTGGTGATGCTTCGCCGTTGAGAAATCATCAACGAAATCATTAGCAAACCGCAGAGACCATTCTTTGGCCTGGGGGTTGCTGTTGCACACGACTCCACTGAAGACAACCTAAGCTCAAACGGCTTGGTTGAGCCACAAACCGCCGGGAATCGGTCAGTGGATGGACCAGTGGTTTCCTAGACTGCGCGCGGCTGCAACGTTTGCGGCCGGCGCGCCCTCCACGCACGCTTGAGTCAATCTGGAGTTCGACCTCAAGCTCGCGACCTCGGCAAGCCAGGACCTCGTCGGCTGACGACCAGGGCTCCAATGCGACGGTCGCGACAGCTCGATAGACCTCGCTAGCCTGACTCCACTGTCGACAAAAAGGAGAACGCCATGTACGCACGCGTTGCGACATTCGAGGGAGACGCGGCAAGCTTCGATGCGGAGCTCGAGGCAATGCGGAGAGACGCATCGTCCGGGCCTCCAGCAGGGGTACCGGCGACAGGCTTCCTCATGCTGCTCGACCGCGACGCCGGCGAGGCGCTGGCCATCGCCCTGTTCGACTCCGAAGAGGACATGCGAAAGGGGGACGAGGCACTGAACGCGATGAGCCCACCGGGCGACTCGCCGATGCGGCGCACGTCCGTGAAGATGTACGAGGTGCCGGTGAAGTTCGGTCTCTAGCGCCTGTTTGGAAGCTCGACCGAGCGGCCTATTCGTAGGCGAGCACGTCGCGTACCCGCAGCCGCATCGCGCGGCGAGCGGGGAGGGCGCTCGCGGCGAGGGCGATCACGAGCGCGAGGCCCAGCCACAGCAGGAGTCCCACCGTCGAGAACGAGTACGCGAGCGGGGCGCCGAGGAAGAGGTCTCCCACCGCATCGCTCAGGGCGCGGCCGACGAGCAGGCCGAGCGGTGCCGCGATTGCGGTGCCGACTGCGGCCACGACCAGCCCTTCGACCATCACGAGTCGCGTCACGTCGCGGTCACGTGCGCCGATGGCTCGCAGCACGCCGATCTCGCGCTGACGCTCGAGCACGTTGATGCTCAGCATCCCGGAAAGCCCGAGCCCGCCCACAACTGCCAGCAGCACGGCCATCACCATGAGAAAGGAGGCGATGGTCCCGAAGTTCTCGCGGTCGAGGCTCTTCAGCTCCGCGCTCGTCCGGGCCGACGTCACAGCGAAGCCTTCGCGCTGGAGCCGATCGGTAAGCGCCGCTGCGACCTCGTCCTGTGAGCCGTCGGTGCCGACCACGAGCCGTCGGGCGAGGCCTTCTTCCCCGGCTGCGCGTGCGAGCGCCCCGCCGTCCGCGTACATGACGGGGCCGATGACGATTCGCTGCGCGATGCCGACGACGCGCCACGAGGCCGGCGGGCGACCGTTCACGGACAGCCGGACGCGGTCGCCTGGGCGGAGCCCCTCCTCGCTCTCGAGCACATCGGTGTTGACGACGACGGCACGGCCGTCGCCCGGGCGTAACCCGCGTCCGCGGACGATTCGCGGCTGCAGCAAGTCGGATCCGGCGGGCGCGCCGACGACGGAGAACGTCTCGCTCTCGCTGCCGTCGGGACGCACCCGGTACGCGCCCTCCACCGACCAGGCCTCGGCGTGGGCCACTCCCGGCGTCCCAAGCGCGGCCCGCTCGAGCGCGGCGCCGGGGTACGGCCGCTCGAAGTTGACGCCGACGTCGTAGCCCGCGTACGTCGCTCCCTCGTCGAGCGTTCGGTACAGCGACTCGCGCACGCTCAGGACACCGATGAAGACGGCGCCGCCTAGGGCGAGTGCGGCGACCGTCAGCACGAGGCGGCCCTTTCGTCGCAAGGCATTCGTGAGGGCGAGGCGGGCGGCCACCGGCACCCGCGGCGCACGCTCGGCCAGGAACCCCGGGAAGCCGCGGCTCGCCTCGTTGCCTCCGCCGGCGATCGCCTGGCGCACCGTGAGCCTGCTCGCGCGCATGGCCGGCACGAGCGCGGCGGCGAGCGGCAGCGCGATGGCGGCAGCCGCCTGGAGCGCAAGGACGTACGGCGGGATCGAGAAGGCAGCCGCGTCGAGGTTGATCAGCCCGACTGCGTAGTCGATGAGGAGCAGCGCACCCACCGCCGACAGCGGCACGGCGAGCACGAACGCGGCCAGCCCGTAGATGCCGGCGGAGGCGAGATAGAGCCTTGCCGTCTCCCGCGGCCGGGCGCCGATCGCCTTCATGACGCCGATCTGCCGCCGCTGCTGCGTGACGGTCGCCGAGACGACGTTGACGACGAGGAAGATGGCCATGACGAGACAGACGACGGCGAGCACGGTGAGCAGCAGCACCATTGCCTCGACGGGATCGGCGGCCCAGAACCGGCCTGACTCTGGAACGATCGTCTCGTTGACGACTGCTCCGTCCGCTTCGAGCTTTCGCCTGACGCCTGCTGCCGCGCGCTCTGCGTCACGGCGTTCGCCGGGCACGCGCAGCAGCAACTCGTTCGGACGGCCGCGGTCGCCGAGACCCCGGAGCGTTTCGGCCGTGACGTAGCCGTAGAGCACTCCCGACACCCGCGTCGCCGGGAAGTTGACGTCGTGCGCGGTTCCCGACACGCGCACCGTCGCTCGGCTACCGGTCGGCAGCTGCACATCGACCGAGTCACCGACGTTGGCGCCGAGCTCCGTGAGCGACGACCGCTCGACGAGCATCGTCCCAGGCGACGGAGGCCAGTCGCCTCGGCCCTGCGTCACGCGCCCGATGCGCTGCCCTTCGAACCGCGGAAGCGCGAAGAGCACGAGATCGCGGGAGCTCCCGTCCTCGAGCAGACGGGCGCCCACGACCCGTCGCGCCTCGGCATCGACAACGCCCGGGACGCTTCGTGCCGTCTCCAGGGCGTCCGGCGGGAGTGCCTGCGCGCGGAGCGTCGCGCTCGGAAAGGCGCCTTCGTCGCGGCTCGCGTCGAGCGTGCGCAGCATGAGGGAACGGGCGCCCGCGACCATGCCCACGACCGCGACGCCGATGGCGATCGAGAGGATGACGAGCACCGTCCGGCCGGGGCTCGACCGCAGGTCGCCGATGATCTTCCGGACGCGCGCCGAGCCCATCAGGTGGCCGCGAGCCGCGCGTCGATCTCGCGGAGGAACTCCTCGTGCGCCGGCTCGGACTCGCTCATGAGCTGCTCGAAGGTCTCGCGGTCGAGCGCCATCACCTCGGTGGCGCCCTCCGGGCTTGCGCGGACGGTCGCCCTCCGCGTCCCGCCGCGTAGCAGCGCGATCTCGCCGAAGTACTCCCCGCGCCGGTGCCTGTTGACGTTCACCTCGGCGCCGTCCGGATGATGGAGGAAGACCTCCACCTCGCCCTGCGTGATGATGTACAGCGCGTCAGCCTCGTCCCCCTGGCGGAAGATCACGGAGCCGGGCGGGTACGACTCGCGCCGTAGGTGCGCGGAAGCAACGCCGAGCTGGTCGAGGTCGAACGTCGCGAGCGCCCGGCGCACGTACTCGTTCACGACCGTGCCGTCCGCGACGACCACCGTGCGTGTCGCGCGAGCCGCGAGGTCGTTGTCGTGCGTCACGATGAGCACCGTCTTTCCGCTCGCCACGAGGTGCTCGAAGAGGTCGATCATGGACGCCGCCGTTCCCGAGTCGAGGTTGCCGGTCGGCTCGTCGGCGACAAGGAGCGGCGCATCGGTCGCCAGCGCCCGGGCGATCGCGACCCGCTGCTGCTCCCCTCCCGAGACGGCGGCGGGCAGCTTCTTCGCCTTCTCGGCCAGACCGACGCGCTCGAGCAGCTCGAGTGCCCGCGTACGCCGCTCGTGCGGCGTCCACAGGCGGCAGAACTCCATGGGCAGCACGACGTTGTCGAGCAACGAGATCGTCGGCAGCAACTGGAAGAACTGGAAGACGACGCCGACCGACCGTCCCCGCCACTGCGCCGTCGCCCCCTCGCTCAGGTCGTGCACTGCCGTCCCGTCGATCCAGACCGCGCCGCTCGACGGGCGGTCGATGCCCGTGATCATGTTGACGAGCGTGCTCTTCCCGCTACCGGACTTCCCGATCACGGCGACGAACTCCCCCGCGCCGACCTCGAGGCTCACGCTCTTGAGCGCGGTCAAGCTCCCCGCGGGCGTCTCGTACTGCTTGACGACGTTGTCGAGATCGATCAGCGGACGCCCGTCCACGCGATCGAGAATAGACGGCCCCGGCCGTGGGAGTTATGGTCGCGCCGTGGCACGCGGGCAACCGCCGGTGGCGGGGCCGTGAGGCGGCCGAGCCGGCGCCGCCTGATCATCGGGCTCGCCGTCCTCGTCCCGCTGATCGTCGTGGGAGGGCTTGCGATCGCGGTCACGACCGGGTTGCTGCTGAAGGACAAGGCGACTCCGGTGTCGATCCAGGATGTCCTGGCGCGCTTCCACGAGGGCGAGCGAGGCACCGGGAAGCTCGACGGTGTCTACCTCTACGCGACGCGCGGGCAGGAGTCCGTGGACGCCCTCGGAGGCGCGACTCATCGCTATCCGAAGTCGACGACGATCACCCTCGTCACGGTGCCGTGCGGCATGAGGCTGCTGTGGGAGCCGTTCGAGGAGCGCTCGGTCCGGTGGACGCTGTGCGCGACGGGGGACGGCATCGAGCTCGCCGACTGGGAGGTTGCCCATGAGTTCTTCGGACAAGGCGACCGCACGGGATACACCTGCACTGAGAGCGTGCTCGTACCCGCTGAAGAGAAGTCCGGCGCGAGCCCGTTCCGCTGCCGCTCGGATCAAGGACGCGAGGACGGCGAGACGGAGATGCTCGGAGTGCGAGCAGGTCGCGGTCGGAAACGCGCGCCGCGCAGGAGTGCACGTCCGCACCGTCGGACAGGTGACGGGAGGGCGACAGCGGCACCGAGACCACGGACTGGTGGCTCGACGAGCGCAGCGGGCTGCCGCTGAGGATCCGGCTCCTGAACCGCACGGGTCGGAAGGTCCTCATCGGCAGGGTGAACTACTCCGAGGACGTGGACTTGCTGCTGCGCTCGACGAAGCCGCTGCGCTGAGGCGCGATTCGACGTACCTTTCAGCGCCTATGAATGACGCCCAGGCTGCTCCCAGTGCGCCCACGTCCTCGGTGGCGCCGCTGGCCCTCCACGTCAGGCGGGCCGCCGGCCCCGTGGTCGGGCGGCAGGTCGAGCTCGGCGCGATCAGGCAGGAGCTCGCGTCGGCCAGGGCCGGACGGCTGACGGCGCTCACGCTCGAGGGTGAGCCCGGCATCGGCAAGACGCGGCTCCTCTTCGCAGCAGCAGAGGCTGCGGCGGCCGAAGGCTTCATGCCGCTGGCGGCGACCGCCGACGAGGAGATCAGCGGCCCGTTTCTCCTCGCCCGCGGAATCTTCGCCTCACCGGCCGTGCGGGGGAACGGGGCCAACGGAGCACGAGAGCAGTTCGAGCGGGTCATCGATGCCATCTCGGGTCGAGACGATCCGACGCTCGACACGCTCTCCCCGGATCAGAAGCTCCTGCGCGTGTTCGATCTCGCCGCCGGCGCCATCCGCGCGCTGGCCGAATCGCAGCCTGTAGCGCTGTTCGTCGACGATCTCCAGTGGGCCGACGAGGACAGCGTGCGGATGCTTCGCTACATCGTCCGCACCGACTCCGACCTCCCCATCTTCCTGGGGCTCGCAACGCGCGCCGAGAAGCTGGCCGAGGTCTCAGAAGCCGTGACGCTCATCGCCGACATGGAGCGCATGGGCATGGTGCGCCGCCTCAGGCTCGAACGGTTCACGCAGCTGGAGACGACCGAGTTCGTGCAGCAGGTGCTCGGCGGGAAGGTCAACGTCTCGAGCGCGGCGACGATGCACGCTCAGGCGGAGGGTGTCGCCTTCATCGTGGAAGAGCTCGCCCGGACGTACCGCGAGATGGGGATGATCCAGGAGCTCGGCGGCGTGTGGACGCTCGCCCAGAACGCCGCGCGCCTGCTCCCGTCGGCGGTGCGCACGCTGATCCAGCGCCGGGCCGCCCGGCTGCCCGACGAGACGAAGCAGAACCTCGCCGACGCCGCCATCCTCGGCCGCAGCTTCAGCCTCAAGGATCTCCACTCGATCAAGGTGCGGCTCGGGGCGGACGAGGAAGGCTGCAGCCCCACCGTCCTCGCCGAGTCGCTGGCGCCTGCCGTGCTGGCAGGCCTGCTCACGGAACACCCGGCAGGATCGGCCGCGGACTACAGCTTCACCCACGACCAGGTCCGCGAGTTCGCCGCCGCGTTGCTCACCGCCGAGCGGCGGCGTGCGATCCACACGGCGCTCGTCGACATGCTGACCGCCGGCGGCGACCCGCCCGCCGAGAGCCTTTCGCTTCTGGCTCACCACGCCCTCGCGGCAGGTGACGCGGGACGCGCAGTGCGGTACTCCATCTCGGCCGCCCGGGCAGCGCTCGACGCCCGCGCGGCGGAGGAGGTGCTCCGCATCGTCGACCAGGCCCTGCCGGGCGCTTCGGCCCCGCAGGACCGCGTCGCGCTGCTCACCTCCCGCGACGAAGGCCTGGGCATGCTGCGCCGCTCTGCCGACCGCCTCGAAGGCCTGGCCGAGCTGGCGGCGCTCGCGGAGGCTCTGGGTGACTCTCACCTCGAGCTCGACGTCAAGCTGCGCCGCGCTGCCGCATTGCGCGTGTCCGAGGACGAGGATCAAGCCGCCGAGCTGGCGACGGTCGGTGCGCGAGATTGCCAACGCGCGCGGCGACCGCGCGGCCGAGCTGGCGGCGTGCCTGGAGCTGGGGCAGGACCTGATGCGAAGTCCCCTCGGCGAGTCGTTCAGCGCACCGAAGGAGGTCGACCTCGATGCCGCTGCCGAAGCCTTCGGGCGGGCGTGCGAGCTCGCCGAGGAGCTGGGCGACGTTGCCGCCCAGGCTGCCGCGCTCCGCGAGCTCGGGGTCACCTCCATCGCGAGGGTGCGCGAGTGGTACATGGAGCAAGTCGAGAGCGGCGAGGTCGCAGCGATCATGGTGCGCCTCGCGGCCGGTGAGACGCCGAACGAGATCCTGGCCGAGACGCCGGTCGCTTCGGAGTTCGAGGCGAGCATCAGGCGGTACGAGCGCGCCATCGAGCTGTTCGAGCAGGTCGGCGACCGCCGGGGCGTGATGTCCGCGATCATCGCCCGGGCGTACGTCAGCTTCGGCATCGACATCCATCTGCTGGGGGCGGCGAGGCGGATCGAGGAGATCCGGCGCCTGGCTGCGCAGATGACCTCGCTCACGCGCGAGAGCGAGCGCGCCATGGTCGAGGCGCAGATGCTCTACGGCGTCCAGGTGTTCGCCCGCGCGAAGGTCGTCCCCGACCTCGCACTCTCGCGGGGCGAGGAGGCTCACCGGCACGCTCGCCTGCTGGGCGACCGGTCGCTCGAGTTCGCCACGGCGACGGGCCTGGCGCTGACGCATCTCGAGCTGGGGGAGGTCGAGCAGGCGGAGCAGTGGCTCGACCGTGCCGCAGACGCAGCGGCCCTCGACCCGACTCCCCTCCGCTCCCGCCAGCTCGATACCGCGCGTGGAATGGCGCGCGCCGTGGCGGGAGACGCCGAGGGGATGCGCGAGCATCTCGAGCGGTCGGTTCGCCTCGCGACGGAGCAGGGACGCCCCGCGGCACGCTGCGAGGCGCTCGCCAGGCTCGCCCTGGAGGCAGCGCTGCTCGGCGCCGATCGCGCGGACGAGGAACTGCTCGCGCTGGCCGAACGATCCGCGCAGGACGCCAAGGAGCTCATGGACGTCCTCCCCGGCCACCCGCCGTGGGGAGCAGAAGCCGACGCAGCGCTCGCCCAGGTCGCGGTCGCGCGCGGGGAGTCGGAGGCGGCGATCGCCGCTGCCAGGTCGGCTCTTGGAACGCTCCAGGCCGCCAATTTCGAGGATCTGTTTCTGCCCATCGTCCTGCCCGCAGCCCGGGTCATCCTCGAGGCGGGAACCGAGGAAGAGCGCGAGCTGGTGCGGGGATACCTGACGGTTCAGGCGGCGCGGATCGCGCAGCGAACGGCTGACGAGGGCGTTCGCGTGCGGTGGTTCAGCGGGCCTATCGGCCGAGAGCTGTCCAGGCTCACCGGTGCGTCGCACGGCGAGCGGCTGATGGAGGCCGGCGCCGACCCGGCCACCGACGTCGGCGACGACGACACGCGCCTGCTCTGGCTGCTCATCGAGGGGCGGACGAATCGCGAGATCGCCGCCGAGCTCGGGGAGGCCGAGGACGCCGTCGCGCGGCGGCTCGCGGAGATGTACGCGAAGATCGGGGTGTCGTCGCGCGGAGAGGCGGCGGCCTTCGCATTCCGAGAGGGGGTGGTGTGAGCATGCTTCGAGCGCGAGTCGACCGCCATCGCTGCATCGGCGCCGGGAACTGCATCACCATCGCCCCCACCGCCTTCGACTGGTTGAAAGGCGACCTGGGGAAGGCGGACGTCATCGATCCGGACAGCGTCGAGGAGGAGCTGTTGCGAGCGGCCGCCGTGTCGTGTCCCACGGACGCGATCGTGATCGAGGAGGTCGAGGCGCTCCTGCCCTGGCAGCTCCGGGGGAAGGCCGGCCCGGAGCGGCGAGTGCTGAAGACGTTCATGTTCACCGACATCGTGAAGTCGACGAACCTCGCAGAGGCGATGGGCGACGACGCGTGGCTGGAGCTGCTGCGGTGGCACGACGAGACCCTGCGGGCGACGTTCGCCTCGCACAACGGCGAGGAGGTGGGCACGACGGGGGACGGGTTCTTCGTCGTGTTCGACAGCCCCGACGCGGCGCTGACGTGCGCCGTCGCCATCCAGCGAGGACTCGCCGATCACCGCAAGCAGCATGGCTTCGCGCCCCAGGTTCGCATCGGGCTGCACGCATCCGAGGCCGCGCAAGTGGAGAACGACTTCCGCGGCATGGGAGTTCACGAGGCATCGCGCATCGCCGCCCTGGGTGAGGGCGGAGAGATCGTCGCGAGCAAGGAAACGGTCGGAGCCGACCCGCAGTACCCGGTGACGGAGCCGCGGACCGTCACGCTCAAGGGGATCTCCGAGCCCATGGAGATCGTCTCGATCGACTGGCGCTGAGCGCCGAATTCTCACGCGCTTCTTAGCGCACTCTCAAGTCGACCTTATTCGCGGCTGCTGAACTGGCCCTATGACAGTTACCGGCATCGAGGCCGCGCGGCTGGGGACGCGCTTCTGCCCACGAGCGGGCGGAGCGGCGTCCAGAGCCTGTCGCGGTTCGCCGAGTGGAGGTGAGTGCGATGTGACGACGCTCAGATGATCGACGCGCTACCGAATTGTTCGACACGGGACCACGAGGCCGCTACGGCGGCCTCGTCGGTTGCCGAGACCGCAACGCGCGACCTAGGCTGTCGAGGTGGTGCGCCTTTACGCGGCGACGGGGAACTCGATCGCCCGTCTCGAGGAGAACGGCAATGCCTGGACGGTCGAGCAGTTCTTGCTCGGAAGCGGAGCGCAGTGTCTCGCCGCCGATCCACTGATGCCGACACCGTGTACGCCGGATTGCGGGAGGGGGCGTGCGACGCACGGCCGATGCCGGCCGGAGCTGGGCAGATTGCCCGCTCCCGGAACGCGCTGTCTTCTCGCTGGCCGTGAGCGCCGCCGACGGGAAGGTGTATGCGGGTACCGAGCCGAGCCGGCTGTTCTGCAGCGACGATCGCGGCGAGACCTGGCGCGAGCTGGAGGCCCTGCTCGAGCTGCCCTCGCGGCCGACTTGGCGCTTCCCGCCGCGGCCGTGGACGTCGCACGTGCGCTGGATCGCGCCCAGCCCCCACGAGGCCGACGTCCTGCTGGTCGGGATCGAGCTCGGCGGGCTGATGCGCTCCTCAGACGGCGGCGAGAGCTGGCAGGATCACCGGCCCGGTGCGCAGCCGGACGTGCATTCGCTGGCCTGGCATCCGCGCGCGCCGGGGAGGGCCTACGAGGCCGGTGGCGGTGGCGCCGCCTTCAGCGAGGACGGTGGCGAGAGCTGGCAGCCGGCGGACGAGGGCCGCGACCGTCACTACACGTGGTCGGTCGCCGTCGACTCGGAGGACCCCGAGTGCTGGTATGTGTCGGCCAGTACCGGTCCGTTCGCCGCCCACGGCCGCGAAGACCCGCAGGCGCGCATCTACCGTAGCCGCGACAGAGAGCCCTGGCAGCCGCTCTCGGGTGGCCTGCCGGAGCCGCTCGAGGCGATGCCCTACGCACTGCTCGCAAATGACGGACGGCTCTTCGCCGGCCTAGCCGACGGGCAGCTCTGGCAGAGCTTTGACCGAGGTGACCATTGGACCCGCTGCACGCTCCGCGGTGACGAGCTCGGCGGCTTGGTGGCGCTCTCCGCCTAAGGTCCCCCTGTCATCTACCGCAGGCGGTGGATACGCACCTCGCCGGCGATGCCCTTCAGCTCGACGCCGCCGGAGTCGATCTCCAGCCCGGCCACTAGCTTGCGGGCGCCTGCGAGCGACAGAACATCGTCGGTGACGACGATCTCGTCGGCCGCCGCCAGCGCCTGCACGCGCGCGGCGATGTTGACCGTCTGCCCGAAGTAGTCGAGGCGGTCGTTGAGCGTCACGGCCAGGCACGCGCCCGTGTGCAGCCCGATCTTCACGCCGATCAGATCGCCTTCCGCCTCCGCGTTGAACTGCGCGATCTGCGGCCCGCATGTCGAGCGCTGCCCGCAGCGCGTCGAGCGGATCGACGAAGCTCGCCATCACCGCGTCGCCGATCGTCTTCACGAGGGCGCCCGAGTTGCGCGAGATGCACTCCCGCAGATAGCCGAAGTGCATCCGGACGAGGTCGAAAGCCTTCATGTCGCCGATCCGCTCGTAGAGCGCTGTCGAGCCCTGTACGTCGGTGAAGAGCAGAGCGAGACGCTTAACCGCCAGGCCCTCGCCGGCGACGATCGTCTCCGTGTCGAACAGGTCGAGGAACGTCTGGTTCGACAGAAGCTCGGCGCCTGACAGGAACGGCTTCATCCTCAGCGTGTAGTCCTCGACGAGGTTGATGATCATGAGCGCGTAGCGCTCGTCGGTCGCGTTCGTGAAGTCCACCTCGACCGGGCCGGCGTCGATGTCGCGCGGAAGCCCTCGCTGCGCGTGCCCGTGTACTCGAACGTGAACCGGCGAACCTCGTCGGTGCGGCCATCGCCGACGACCAGCGCCGGACCGCTCGTGAACCACAAATAGCCGGGCTCCGGAGTCGCGGTGAACGTCCGCGTCTCGCCCGGCTCGAGGTACGCGCAGATAGCGCCGCTGCGCCGCAAGTACTCGGGAAGCGGTGTCCCGTCATCAGTCACGCCGCTCTGGGTGAAGCGGTAGCCCCAGAAGTGCTCCTCGGGGTCGAGCGACCAGGGGTCGTGGTAGCGCGAGCGGTGGATCGTCCGGATTGATGGTGAAGGTGACTTCGACGTGGTCGCTCAGATCGGCGTCGCGCTCGGAGCTGCAGATCTGGCAGAAGAAGTGGGACGAGGCCGACGTGAGCGACGTCAGGCGCTCGACGACCTCACCGCAGCCCGGGCATACGTACTGCCACTCCATCGTGACGAGCCCTTCCTTTCGCGCGTGGAGGAACAGGTCGATCGCCTCGCCTTTCGTCAGAGCCGTGCTGCTCGGCGAATCGCACCGGGTTGATGCGCACGAGCTCGCGGTCGTCCGCGTCTTCGAGCAAGGCGAGGAGCCGCGCAGTCACCGTTTGAGACGTTACGCCATGTCCGAATGTGCGTATGTACAAGAGGCATGCATGCGTATACTGTTGTCGTGATCAGGCGTACGTCGATCAACCTCGATCTCGATCTCGTCGCGGAAGCGCGGGATATCCTCGGCACCAAGACGACCACCGACACGGTGCACAGGGCGCTCCGCGACGCGGTGCGGCGCGAGCGGCTCGAGCGCCTGTCGACCTGGACCTTCGAGGACGTGCCGCCAGGCGTGCTCGACGGGCTCCGCGAAGCGCGCACCGACAGGTGGGAGCGCCAAGGCCTAGACGTCTAGCCTTGGAGCTCGCCGACACCAGCGCGTGGACGAACCGCCACAAGCATCCGGACGTCGCAGACGACTTCCGCGAGCGGGTCCGCTCGGGTCAGATCGCGACCTGCGCCCTCGTCGAGCTGGAGCTCCTCTGGATGACGCAGGATCACCGCGAGTTCTCCGAACGACGGCAGGCGCTGGACGAGCTGAGCTCTGCCCCGATCACGCCTCCGGCCTGGCGGCGGGCGATCGACGTCATGGAGGCGTTCTCGACACGCGGCCCGCTGCATCACCGGCAGGTGGCGTTTCAGGATCTGCTCGTTGCGGCAGCGGCGGAACGAGCCGGTCTGCCGGTACTCCACTACGACCGACACTTCGAGCTGATCGCAGAAGTCACGGGCCAACCCGTCCGCGCGATCGCGCCCCTCGGCTCGCTCTAGAGTGCCTCGCCGTGCCGCGCGAGCTCGACGGCGTCGTCGAAGGTGAGCGCGCGCGTCCCCCTGCGTGTCCACCTTCAGAGAACCCCCGTTCACGGTGCGAGCCTACGGTGGATCGGCTTGGCTCTTGGGCCCCGACTAGACGGATCGCAGGCGACCGGCGAACAGCCCCGCCTTCGGCTTCGGGCTCCGCTCCGCCTTCGCTTTCGGCTGCTCTCCGGGTCGAAGGACGTGCGCAGACCGTCGAGCCACGAGCCGGTCGGGCAGGTCGAGATGGCGCGGTCCATGGGCTCCGAGCGCGTCATGCGCTCCTTGAGGCTGAGTGAGCCTGTAGCGTCGTTGCGCCGTCTCACTCTCCAATGTATGAGCGGTTTTGCGACCGCTCGCATCGCCAGGATGGGTGATCAAGTCACCAACGCGGGGCCGAGACTACGCTGGATCGTGTGATCTTTCGCCGGTCAGGCCGCTTCGACGAGCTCGTGCGAACGCAGCTCGACCTGTTTGCCGAGGACGAAGCCGAGTTGCTCGAGGAGGCGCAAGAGGCCGACGATGCCCAGACGCACGCCGACCGCGAAGAGGCGGAAGAGCTCTACGGCGACTTCCAACTCGTCGTCGACGCGATCGGTGAAAGGCTGCTGGACATCCGCGAGACGTATGCGGCCACGCTCGAAGACGACGCGGCCGACGAGTACCGCGCCGCCTTCAACCGCGCGGCCTCGAAGCGCTTCCGAGGCTTTACGACGATGTTGTGATCAGCACCTCGCCCTCGGTGATGTGGGGCGGGGCGGACGGCACTTCGGATGCGTGCTCGGCGAGCCAGTTCATCGCGATCACGGTCGACTCGTCGACTCCAGCCTTGTCCTGCGCGACAGTGATCGAGACCGTGGCCGAGCCGTCGTGGATCAGGTAGTAGGAGACGAAGCCGCTTACGTCCGAGATGAGCGCCTTGATCTCGTCGCTGCGCGCGGCGAGCGCCTCGGCGAGCTCGGGGTTGTTGTCGTAGCGGCGGACGCTTGCCCACATGTTCTACCTCCTGGTCGGGTGCCTACCGTAACGCGTTCGCGGGTCCCAAGGCTCTCGCCCTGCTGTGATCCGCCGCCCTGTGCCGACTCTGTGCCAATTTCAGCCCCCGGCGCCCTCCGCCCACTCACCACGACATGCGCTCCTACTGACTGGCCCACTCCACGATCTGCTCGGCTCTGATCGGGAGCGACGTGATCTGTGACGCCGTACGGCGTCGAGCGCGTCCTCGATGGCGGCGCTCGAGGATCGCGGGCGTCAGCATGCGGCCACCCTCCCCCGCCCCCTTGATGCCGTACGGCGTGAACGGCGACGGCGTCTCCAAATGCGCGACCGTCATCGCCGGCACGTCCATCGACAAGGGCAGGTGGTAGTAGCTCGAAGGCTCTCGTTGAGCACGCGGCCCTCCGCGTCGTACTGGTATCTCCTCGTAGAGCGCCGAGCCGAGACCCTGGATCGTGCCGCCGATGATCTGGCCGTCCAGCGTCTTCGGGTTGACGACGGTGCCGGCGTCGTGGACGGCGGCGTAGTTGAGGAACTCGAGCTTCCCGGTCTCGACGTCGACCTCCACGACCGCGATGTGCCAGGCGTGGCCGACGAAGGGATAGAAGATGCCGAGGTCGGAGCGATCGTCGTTGGGCAGCGTCGTCAGCGGGTGGTCGTAGGTGGACTGCGAGGCGAGGCCGCTCTCCATGTCGGGTGGCAGATCGAGCCGGAACATGTACGCCGTCAGCGCGATCTCGCCCAGGGTCAGGTGGCGGTCGGGAGTGCCGACGACGCCGACTCCGCCGTCGCGGAACTCGAGATCGTCCTCTGACACCTCGAGCTTCATCGCCGCGATGCGCTTGATCTTCTCCTTCACCTCGGCGGCGGCGCCGGCGACGGCGCCCGAGACCATGACCGTGAAGCGCGACCCGCCGGGCCCCGTGCCCGGGAGCGCGTGCTGCGAATCGGCATAGGTGACGACGACCGAAGCCGGGTCGACGTCGAACTCCTCGGCCACGACCTGGGCCACCACCGTCTCGGGACTGTTGCCCCAGAGCGCCTGCGAGTGGAGCGTGACGACGATCTGGCCCATGGGATCGATCCTGGAGGCTCGCGCTCTCCGGGCTGCGGTCGGCGTGAACTCCGGCTTGTCGAACCAGAACCAGAACTCGGTCGAGGAGAAGACGCTGCGCTCGTTGGAGGCGACGACGCCGATGCCGACGTGGCGGCCCTCCGCGCGCAGCCGGTCTCGCTCGGCGACCCAGTGGTCGTACTCCCCCAGCTCGAGGATCTTCTCGAGCACGGCCTGGTAGTTGCCGCTGTCGTAGATGTTCCCGGTCGGCGTCCGGTAGGGAACACTCGTCGGGGCCGATCAGGTTCTGGCGGCGGATCTCGACGCGATCCATGCCGAGCTCGCGGGCGGCCATGTCGACGAGCCGCTCCAGCACCCAGTTCGAGCACTCGGCGCCGAAGCCGCGGTACGCGCCCTGCTGGTTCTTGTTGGTGAGGATCGCCGCCAGCGAGTACTCCACGTGCTGGATCCGGTACGGGCCGACGATCTGGGAGAGCGCGTTGCCGTGCGTGCCGGTGCCGAACTGGAGGTACGCGCCGTAGTCGTCGACGCAGCCGATGCGCAGCGCGCGGAACATGCCGTCGTCGTCGAAGGCGAGCTCGGCGTCGTACCAGCGATCGGAGCCGCGTGGTCGTTGTTCGTGATGTGCGTGATGCGGTCCTCGACGTACTTCACCGGCTGCCCGACGAGCTTCGAGAGGAAGCCGGCGAACGTCGGCACCTTGTGCATGAAGAACTTCGAGCCGAAGCTGCCGCCGGCGGCGATGGGCACGACCCGCAGCTTGCTGGTCGGGATCTTCAGCGACCCGGCGATCAGCCAGTGGAAGTACGTGAAGGTCATCGAGTTGGCGTAGATCGTCACGACGCCGGTGCCCGCGTCGTAGTCGCCGATGGCGCCGTTCATGTCCATCGGCATGCCGGTCGAGCGCGGCCAGCGCAGCTTCGCCTGCACCTTCCGCGGCGCTTCCTCGAAGGCGCTGGTCGACCTCGCCGAACGAGAAGGTTCGCTCGTAGGCGACGTTCGTCTCGAGCTTCTCGTGGACGAGCGGCGCGCCGTCCTTCCGCGCTTCGGCCGGGTCGAGCACGACCGGCAGCGGCTCGTACTCGACCTCGATCAGGTCGCACGCGTCCTCGGCGATGTAGCGGTCCTCGGCGATCACGGCCGCGACCGCCTCGCCGTAGTGGCGCACCTTCTCGATGGCGATCATGTCCTGGACGATCGGGCCGGCGCCGAAGGAGGGAAGCGGCGCGGCGTGCTCGGCGACGTCCGCTGCCCGTGACGACGCGGATCACGCCCGGCAGCGCCTCGGCCTTCGACGTGTCGACGGAGACGATGCGCGCGTGCGCGTGCGGGCTGCGCACGATCGCCGCGTGCGCCATGTTCTCGAGCTTGATGTCGTCGAGGTAACGGCCCTCGCCGCGGAGGAAGCGCGGGTCCTCGACGCGGTTGATGCTCTTGCCGAGCCACTTGCGCGCGGCCTCGTTCTGCGCCGTGTCGGCGCGCGATCTTCGCGGCGTCCGGGTGCTGCTCGCATGCGTCATGCCTTCAGCCCGCCACCGCTTGGATGGCCTGGACGATCTGCTGGTAGCCCGTGCAGCGGCAGGTGACGCCGACGATCGCCTCGCGGATCTGCCTCGTCGCTCCGTCTCGCCGGGGTGGTCGCGCAGGAACTCCGTCGCGGTCAGGAGCATCGCCGGCGTGCAGAAGCCGCACTGGAGCGCGTGGTGCTCGCGTGAACGCCTGCTGCAGCGTCGTTCAGCGTCCCGTCGGGCTGCGGCGAGGCCTCCACGGTCTCGACGGAGCGGCCGTCGGCCTGGACGGCGAACAGCAGGCAGGAGCGGATCACCTCGCCGTCGACGACACGTTGCAGGAGCCGCAGAAGCCGTGCTCGCAGGCGACATGGGTGCCTGTGAGGTTCAGGTCGTCGCGGAGGAAGTCGGCGAGCGTGCGGCGCGGCTCGACGCTCGCGCTCGTAGGCGCGGCCGTTGACCTCGATGCGAATCATCGCGGCGCGCTCCGCTTGGCGTCGCGCAGGGCACGACGGGCGAGGACGCGGCGCGACGCGCCGACGGTGGTGCCGCCGACACCTCGATGTCGGAGGGCGGGTCGAGATCTGCCAGCAGCTCGTGGAGCGCGTCATCGTCGTCGACCGCCGCCGTTGCATCGATGCGGATCGGCGTTTCGGCGACGCGAAGCAGGACGAGCTCGGCAGCTGAGGCAGCGCCGGACTCGTCCACCGTCACCAGTGCGGCCGCTGCGAGCTGCGCGTAGTCGCGGTTGCGGTCGCTGATCTCGTGAAAGCCCGCGCCGGTGCGCTCGGCAGGCTTCGGGAAGCGCGCCTTCGTGATCAGCTCGTCGGGCTCGAGCGCTGTTTCGTGGGGGCCCAGGAAGAAGTCCCGCGCATCGATCGTCCGCTCGCCTCGTATCGAGCGGACGTCGATCGCGGCATCGAGCGCGACGGCCGCGGCCGTCAGCTCCGCCCAGGGCGCCGCGAACGCGAGCGAGCCGCAGACGGTGCCGCGGCGGCGCGTCTCCAGGTAGCCGATGTAGCGCGTCGCCTCGCGTAGGAGTGGCCAGCTGTCGACGAGCGGATCCGCCAGCAGACGCTGCTGGCGCACCGTGGCGCCCACGTGAAGCTCGCCGTCACGCTCCTCCAGCACGTCGAAGCCCGCGACGCCGTTCACGTCGACGAGCGCGCTCGGCTTTGCCGTGCGGAACTTCATCAGCTGCACGAGGCTCTGGCCGCCGGCGAGCACCTGCGTGCCGTTCCCCTGGGCCAGCAGCTCGACCGCCTCGTCGACCGTCTCCGGCGCGTGGTACTCGAACGGCGCCGGCTTCACGGGACCGTGACCACGATCTTCGCGTGCGGACCGGCGGCCTGGCGCTCCCAGGCTTCCGCGACCCGCTCCAGCGGATAGGCGTCGATGTCGAACGTAATGTCGCCCGCAGCCGCATGACCGACGAGGCGCAGGTAGTGCTCGCGGAACACGTCCCTGGGCACCGCGAAGTCCGTGTAGCCGTAGATCTCGCCCATCTTCCCGCGAACCGCCGCCGAGGTGAGAGGCGCCTCGGCGCCTGCCGACTGACCTAGCTGGACGAGGCGCCAGCCTGGCGCTGCTGCCTGCGTCGCCGCGACCGCCGGGGGCCCCCAGAGCGCGTCGACGACATACGTGGGGCCGTCGCCGCCCGCAGCCTCCTTGAAGGCGCCGACGAGATCGTCTTGCTCGAGGCTGACGGTGGCATCGGCCCCGAGCTCGGTCGCTCGCTCGAGCCGCTCGTGATTCCGTCCCGCGGCGACGACGTGCTTGGCGCCGAGCAGCTTCGCCGCCTGCACGGCCACGAGCCCGACCGTGCCCGTCGCCCCGAGCACGAGCACGCGGTCAGTCCTCCTCTACCGGCGCCCGCCACGCGACGGGCATCCAACCCGCCATGCCGGCTATGCCGCACGCTGCCGCTACCTCGTCGGACACCTCGTCCGGAAGCTGAATGCCGAGGTCCGCAGGAGCGCTCGCGTGCTCGGCGAGCAGCCCGTCCCGAGAAAGCCCGAGGCCGCCGCTGAAGAGGTACACGCGTCTGTCGTCGGCCGCGCGGCCGACGCCTTCGCAGCCCGGCACGAACGGAAGCTCTGGGTGGCCGCCGAAGTAGCGCCCTGCGCCGACGTTGATGTCGAGCGGATTCAACGCAACCGCCGAGATCTCGTAGATCTCCCCGTCGGACGGCTCGGGCCGGTCTGCGACCTCCGGCGGACGGCCGAGCTCGCTGATCACCGCCGCTTTCACGTCTTCACACGGTCGAGGAAGAGAGTTGCGCCGCGCGCCTCCTCGGTCTGCGGCACCGAGTCTGCGAGCCGCTTCAGCTCGGGGAACTGCGTCCGGTCGAGCGTCTCCACATCAGGCCAGCAACACTCGATGAGGTTGCCGGCCGGGTCGCGGATGTACATCTGCACGCTGCCGTCGGGGAGTTCGTGCATGGCCTGGAAGAACGTGTCCTTTTCCAGGATCCCGAGCGCCTTGACGCGACGGTAGGCGCCTTCGAAGTCGTCCACGTTGATGCCGATGTGATGGAACTCGGGCGCGTCCGTGTCGCGCTCGAAGAGGTGAAGCTGGAGGTCGCCGAGCCTCAGGTACTGGACGGGGAAGGCGAACGTGTACGTCGGGATCTTCTCCATCCCGAAGACCTCGACGTAGAAGCGCGTCGACTCCTCGAGGTTGCGGGCATTGATCGAGACGTGGTTGAAGCCCGTCGCGCGCATCGCCGGGCCGAGACTACTACCCTCAAGCCGCGTCGCGAAGCCGCTCCAGGCCGTCGAGGACGAGCTCGAGGCCGAACTCGAACGTGCCCTCGTGCTCGTCGCCGGGCTCCGCGTGCTGTCTGATGTGCACGGCGAGGTCGGGGTACTCGTCGGCCGGGAACGTCTCGAGGAAGTCGGCGGCAAGCTGGTCCAGCTCCTCGACGTCGAAGTCGAAGCTCGCCACGTACATCGTGAAGCCCATGACGTGGCTCTGGATGACATGGAAGGCGTGGTACGTCAGCTCCTCGGGGAAGCCGCCTTCCCGAAAGCCGCGGAGCACGGCGTCGCCGTAACGCATGCGCGCCGCGCCGAACGTCTGGCTCGACATCCAGAGGCTGCAGGCCCAGGGATGCTTCAGGAGCACGTCGTGGGCGGAGATCACGCGCCGGCGCATGGCCTCCTTCCAATCGTCGCCGGTGGGAGCGAGGTCGATCTCGGTGGCGACGAGATCGACGATGCCGTCGACGATCTCGTCCTTCGACGCGACGTGGTTGTAGAGCGACATCGCCTCGACCCCTAGCTCCTGGGCGATCTTCCGCATGCTGACCGCCTTGATCCCGCCCTCGTCGGCGAGCTTCATCGCGGCGCTCAGGATGCGGTCTCTGCTCAGAGGCGTGCGCTTGGCCATCGGGTCCCTTGACAGACTTACGCCGTACGTCTAATGTGCCGGTCGTAAACTTACGCTGTACGTTAGCAGGAGGTGGAGAACGATGAAAGCGGCCTTTCACGAGCGGTACGGCCCACCGGAGGTCGTCGAGCTGCGCGACGTCGACACACCGGCGATCCAGGACCACCAGGTGCTCGTGCGCGTGCACGCCTCGTCCGTCAACCCGGCGGAGTGGTACGAGGTGAACGGCCCGTGGTTCGTCAGGCTGTTCGGAACCGGCCTCCGCAGGCCCAAGGACCCCCGGGTGGGCGCCGACCTCGCAGGTCGCGTCGAAGCCGTCGGGAGTGACGTCAAGGAGTTTCAGCAGGGTGACGAGGTCTTCGGCACCGGGGGCGCAGCGTGGGCGGAGTACGCAGCGGCCAGGGAGGTTCGGCTCGTGCCGAAGCCCGCCAACGTGACGTTCGAGGAAGCGGCAGCCGTTCCCATCGCGGCCCTCACCGCCCTCCAGGCTCTGCGCGACCATGGGAAGCTGCAGCCCGGCCAGAAGGTGCTGATCAACGGCGCCTCAGGAGGTGTGGGCACCTTTGCCGTGCAGATCGCCAAGGCGCTCGGCGCCGAGGTGACGGCCGTGTGCTCGACGCGGAACGTCGAGCAGGCGCGAGCGCTCGGCGCAGACCGTGTCGTCGACTACACGCAGGAGGACTTTACGAACCTCGACGCGCGGTACGACCTCCTGATCGACATCGCCGGCAGCAAGCCGTTCTCGAAGCTCCGGCACGTGCTGACGCCGGAGGCGACGGTCGTCATCGTCGGTGCGAAGTTTCCGGGCCGCGGGCTCGGCCCACTAGGGCACGTGGTCAGCACGCGCCTCTCGGCGCTGGGCAAGAGCCAGACGGTGAAGTTCTTCATCGCGAAGATCACGAAGGAAGACCTTGCCGTCATGCAGGAGCTGCTCGACGACGGCAAGGTCAGATCCGTGATCGACAAGACCTATGAGCTGAGCCACGTCGACGACGCGCTGCGCTACCTGGGCGAGGGCCACGCCCGAGGAAAAGTCGTCATCACCATGTAGCGGATCCGTAGTATCGGTGGCTCACTGCCAGCGACCCGAAAGGGGTGCTCGAGAATGGGCGTAAAGCCGATTCCAGAGGGCTACCACACCCTCACCGCAGCGCTCGCCGTCGAGGACGCCGCGGCGGCGATCGACTTCTACAAGCAGGCTTTCGGCGCCAAGGAGCGGATGCGCATGGACGCGCCGGGCGGCAAGATCGCCCACGCAGAGCTCGAGATCGGCGATTCGTTGATCATGCTCTCCGATCCGTTCCCCCAGTCGAACGTCAAGCCGCCGAACGAGGCCGGCACGTCGACCATGAGCATCTTCATGTACTCCGAGGACGTCGACGCGGCGATCAAGCAGGCGGTCGACGCCGGCGCGACGGTGACCACGCCGGCCGAGGACATGTTCTGGGGCGACCGCTTCGGAACGGTCACCGACCCGTACGGTCACCAGTGGGGGATCGCGACGCACGTCGAGGACGTGCCACCCGAGGAGATGGCCGAGCGCGGCAAGGCCGCCATGGAAAAGATGATGAGCCAGGTCTGAGCTACGGCAGAGGCCTGACGACGATCTCGGTCTCGACGGGCAGGTCGAGCGAAGCGGAAACAAGGCACTTCTGCTCGGCCTGCTCGGCGAGCCGGCGGCCGTCCGCCGCCTGGTCGGTCTCGACCTCCAGTCGCAGCCGTAGCCGCGTGAAGCCGAACCGCCCGTCCGAGCGCATGCCTGCGACGCCGTCGGCCTCGACGGTCAGTCCCGAGTAGACGAGCCCCTCGCCGGCAGCAAGCCCCGTGAAGGTGACGGCGAGACACGAAGCCGCTGCCGCGACGAGGAAGTCCTCCGGGCTCCACGTCGTGGGGTCGGTGCCTCGAAACTCGGGCGGCGGCGTGATCTCGATCGCCGGCTTGCCGGCGACTCGCGCCGCGACCCGTCGTTCACCGACCTGCTCGACCGAGAGCGGGAAGTGGAACTCCTTCGGCCGCACGCGCGGGCCGGCGGCGGTCGCGGGCATCACGTGACCTCCGTGTACAGCCGCGGCTCGGCGAACGACGTTGCCAAGACGTTCGCTCACTTTCGCGGCAATTGGAGCCAGCTCGTCGTTGTCGACGATGGAGAGCATCCGCTCGGCATCGATCGCGGCGATGTGCGTCTCGCCCTCGTCGCGATAGACGACGACGTTGCACGGCAGGAGTGTGCCGAGCTCCGGCTCCGCCTCGAGCGCCTTGTGAGCCAGCGGGGGATTACAAGCGCCGAGGATCATGTACGGCTGTCCGTCGACGCCGAGCTTCTCCTTGAGCGTCGCCCGGACGTCGATCTCACACAGCACGCCGAAGCCTTCGTTCTTGAGCTCGTCGCGCACGCGCTCGACCGCGTCCTCGAACGGCAGCGCCGTCTTCTCGCTCAACGTGTAAGCGGTTCCAAGCATTTGCATTCCTCCTCGAGATAGCGGCGGCGCGCCTTCGCCGCCTTCTGTCGCTGAGCATCCGCCTCGAAGGGCTCCGCGAAGTGCTCGCCGAGAAAGGCCAGGATGTGGTCCTCGCCGACGATTGCGGAGCCGTTCTCGAGGCGCAGCACGGGGACGACGTCCGAGCCGGTGGTGGCCCGGAGCGCGGCCCGAGACTCTCGCTCGACCGGCACCTGGCGGATGACGTAGTCGATACCGAGCTCGGTCAACCGCTGCCGCACCCGCGCGGAAGCGGGGCACCACTCGGTCTGGAAGAGCTCGAACAACGCACTCACCCGCGCGCACCGGCTACGACGCCGTGGAGCGACCGGTACTGCTGCTCGAGGCTCCCGCAGACGTCCTCGCAGAGCGCGAGCACACGCTCGTCGACGATCGAGTAGTAGGCGAAATTGCCGACCTTCCGCCGCCGGACGATGCCGGCGTCGCGGAGCACGCTCAGGTGCCTGTGAGACGTTCTGCTGCGTCGACCCGACGACCTCGGTGAGCTCCTGCACGCTCGCCTCGCCGCGCACGCAGATGCAGTCGAGCAGCTTGATGCGCGTCGGGTCGGCGAGCGCCTGGAAGCGCTGAGCAATCAGCTCGACGAGTTCGTCGGGTAGCGGGTGTCTGTGTCATCACGCGGTTCCTCATGCCTTCTCTGACCAGCATCGTCCCGCGCGGCGCCGAGCGCGCCATCCGCAGGGCCGCTGATCTCGCCTGCGGACAACTACTCAAGCGCGTAATTGTCCGCAGCGAGGTTCGGGGCAGCCCCCGATGAGCCCGAGCCGCCGCAAACACGAAGCTGTGCGGGAAACAGGAGGTATCCGAATGGCGAGAAAGCAGATCGTGATTCTCGGCGGCGGTACCGGCGGCACGATGACCGCCAATCGGCTCCGGCGTCGTTTCGACCTGGACGAGGCGGAGATCCACGTCGTCGACCGCGACGACCGCCACCTGTACCAACCGGGTTTGCTCTTCGTCCCGTTCGGCATGGCGCAGCTCGACGAGATCGTGCGGCCGCGCCGGCGTCAGCTGCGCGACGGTGTGGTGTTCCACGAGCGCGAGGTCGACTCGGTGTCGATCGACCGCGACGAGATCACGCTCGACGACGGCACCGCTCTGCCGTACGACGTGCTCGTGGTGGCCAGCGGCGCCCGTCTCCAGCCCGACGAGACCGAGGGCCTGACTGCCGCCGGCTGGAACGAGAACGTGTTCACGTTCTACGAGCCGGAGAGCGCGGACGCACTTCGCGGCTCCCTCGAGCGCTTCGACGGTGGCCGTCTGCTCGTGAACCTCGTGGACATGCCGATCAAGTGCCCGGTCGCGCCGCTCGAGTTTGCCTTCCTCGCAGACTGGTTCCTCCACGAGCGTGGCGTGCGCAACCGCACGGAGATCGTGTACGTGACGCCTCTCGACAGCGCCTTCAC
Source organism: uncultured Actinomycetes bacterium (assembly GCA_963711315.1). Taxonomy (GTDB): domain Bacteria; phylum Actinomycetota; class Thermoleophilia; order Gaiellales; family Gaiellaceae; genus PALSA-612. The sequence goes on along the minus strand of CAVQDQ010000001.1, from coordinate 338,754 downwards.
GAAGAAGACGTGCGCCGACCACCTGTCCGGCCTGCTCACCGACAAGGAGATCGAGCTCGTCACCGAGTTCAACGCCGGCGAGGTGGACGGGATCGGCGGGAAGCTCACGTCGTACGACGGCCGCGAGCTCGACTTCGACCTGCTCGTCACAGTGCCGCTACACGGAGGCGCAGCCTACGTCGAGCGCTCACCGGGCCTCGGGGACGCGCTTGGCTTCGTGCCGACGGACACCTCGACACTCCAGACGGAGGCCAAGCCGAACATCTTCGCGCTCGGCGACGCGACCGATCTACCTACGTCGAAGGCCGGCTCCGTGACCCACTTCGAGGCGGAAGTGCTCGCCAAGAACATCGCGCAGTACTTCGAAGGCGAGGAGCTCCTGGCGGGCTACGACGGCCACGCGAACTGCTTCATCGAGACCGGCTTCGACAAGGCCCTGCTCATCGACTTCAACTACGAGGTCGAGCCGGTGCCCGGCCATTTCCCGTCGGCCCTCGGCCTGCCGCTCCTGCGCGAGTCGCGCGTCAACCACTGGGGGAAGCTCGCGTTCCAGTGGGTCTACTGGCACGCGCTGCTGCCGGGCCGCGACATCCCGGGCATCGGGCCGACGATGCCTACGCGCGGGAAGCGGATTCCCGCTCACGCCTGAAAGGAGATCGAGATGACGATGACACTGATCGCCAACACGAGCGTCGACGTCGACGCCGAAGGCTTTCTCACGAACCCCGAGCAGTGGAGCGAGGAGCTGGCCGAGGAGATTGCCGAACAGAACGGGATCCCCGAGCTGACCGACCGCCACTGGCTCGTCGTGAGGTTCATGCGAGAGCGGTTCCTGGAGACGGGCACGGCGCCGTCGATCCGGTCGCTCGGCAAGGAGTCGGGCGTCCCTGTGAAAGAGCTCTACCAGCTCTTTCCCAAGGGCCCCGCGAAGCTCGCCGCCAAGATCGGCGGCATTCCCAAGCCCAAGGGCTGCATCTAGGAGGATCCGAAAATGACGCTGACACTCGAACAACCTGACCTCGCTGAGTTCGAGCCGAAGACGATCGAGAAGGTCGCGATCGTCATTTCCAAGGGCTCGCTCGAAGGCATCTACCCCGGCCTGATCATGGCCAACGGCGCCCGCATGGAGGGCATAGAGGCCGACCTCTTCTTCACGTTCTTCGGGCTCGACGCGATCCGCAAGGACCGCTTCGAGAAGATCAAAGTGGCGACGGTCGGCAACCCCGGCATGCACCTGCCGACGTTGATCGGCGCCGTTCCCGGCTTCTCCGCGCTCGCCACGAAGATGATGAGGCGGCAGATGGAGAAGATCGACATCCCGCCGATCCCCGAGTTCATCGAGCTCGTGGGCGACTCGGGCGTGCGCCTCTACGCGTGCAAGGCGACCGTCGACATGTTCGGCCTGACCATGGAGGACTTCGTCCCGCAGGTCGAGGACATCATCTCCGTAGGCGAGTTCTACGAGAAGGCCGCCGGCGGCCAGATCATCTTCACGTAGACCGGGGCAGCGCGTATGCTCGGTGATCGACCGACGAGGCTAGGAGGTGTCGTGAAGGGCGCCGACAAGCAGAAGAAGCTCCAGAAGAAGAAGGCTCAGAAGACGCTCAAGGAGAAGCGGGCCGAGAAGCGCGCGGCGAAGTCCGCGAAGACGTACTAGACCGCTTGCGGTCCCCGATGCAGGACCCGGCCCTGAGGGGTACTGTTTGCTCCCTTGGGAATGAGGCGCCTTGTCCCTCTCGCCGTCGGGTCGATACTTGCCGCGTGCCTCGCGGCCTGGGGTGCTGCGGCCGCCATCACCCCGTCGTCCTCGTCGCAGCCCGAGGCCGGCTCGGCGACGCTGCCGCCGCTGCCCGCTGACATCAAGGCCCGGGGCCGCTTCAACGTGGCCGTCAAGTGCGACTCACCGCCGTTCGGGTCGATGGTCAAGGGGCGGAACGTCGGCGTCGACGTCGACATCGCGCGGCAACTCGCGCTGCTCGCGTTCGGGAAGAAGAGCGCCGTCAACTTCACGTGCGTAACAACCCCGGAGCGCGAGGCGGCACTCACCTCCGGGAGCGCCGACCTCGTGATCGCGACGTTCAGCTATACGCCCGACCGTGACACGCGCATCGACTTCTCGCGGGCGTACTACAAGGCGACAGGGCGGCTGCTCGTCTCCCGCGGCTCCGCCGTGCGGTCGCTCGCGGACATCAACGGTAAGCGGGTGGCCACGACGAGCGGGTCGATCTACGACCGCTGGCTCGAGAAGTGCTTCCCGACTGCGACGCGCGTCACTACGCCGAAGTTCACGGACGCCGTCCAGCAGTGGCGAACCAAGAAGGCGGACACGCTCATGTGGGATGACCCGGCGCTGGTCGACATCGCGAGCCGGGACCGCAACGCAGTGATCCTCAAGGACACGTTCCTCCCGTCGCCGTACGGGATAGGGATCAAGCAGGGGAACGCCGAGCTCAAGGCCTGGGTCAACTCACGGCTCGAGCTGCTTCGCCGGCGGGACGCGTTCTCCGTGATCCTCGGCAAGCACTTCCCGCTGCACCTGTACGCGTCGTTCCGGAACAACGTCCTTCGGCCGAAGAACACGTTCGGGTACCCGAAGGGGACCGTCGAGGAGTGTCCCTAGCTTCTACGAGCGCGCCGCCTCGACCGCGTGCGCGGTGAGTAGGTCGATCGGCACGATGTCCAGCGCCCGCGCGTGCGTCGCGCCGAGCACGACCGGCGGCGCACATCCTGCGCGGTGAGCCTCGAGCCAGCGCTCCGCGCAGACGCACCAGCGATCACCGGGGCTGACGCCCGGGAACCCCCACTCCGGCCGGGGCGTCGAGAGGTCGTTGCCCGCGCGGCGGCTGAAGTCGAGGAACTCGGCCGTTGCCACGCAGCACACGGTGTGGCTGCCCTCGTCCTCCGGCCCGGTGCCGCAGCAGCCGTCGCGGTAGAAACCCGTCAGCGGTTCGACCGAGCAGGTAAGCAGCACGCCGCCGACGACGTTGGTGTCGGGCTCGCGACTCATGGCCCAACTCTGCCACTTCCGCGACGAGCCTCGCTCGTCGCGTTGCAATTCCGTTCTGGTGCCAGGCACGAGTTACGTGTCTGTGCCAGGTTTGTGCCGATTCTGTCTGGGAGGCTGCCGCTAGTCGCGGTAGCCAAGCGTCGTAAGGAGGCCGCCGGCTTCCGCGTCGACGTCTGCGAGCTGCTCCGGCGTCAGGTCGCGCTGCCAGCGGCCGACCGAGGAGGCGTGCGCGGCGCCGAGCGCAGCCGTCATGGCCTCCACAGGAACGCCGAGCGCCCGGGACAGCTCCCCGGCGGTGGTGACTGGATCGGTGACGAGCCGCTCGTAGCGCACCTCGGTCACGGGAACGCTGCTCTCGCGCACCGCTGAAACGTAGCGCCGCCAGGCCCACGCGCAGCGGCGTGCGTCGCTGGACTGTCGAAACTCCTCCTCCCTCCCCGGCTCCACCCAGAAGCGTGAATGGATGCCGAAGGCGGCGCCGGCGTCGTCTGCGTCCGCCCGCCCGGCGCTCAGCCAGCCGCGCTCGAGCAGCGAGCACACGACATCGCGCCCGTCGCGCAGCGCGTGGACGAGCGTCCCCCGCGGAAACGCCTGCGCCACGGCGGGCAGCACGAACGCAGTCTCGGGTGTCTGCTCCACAGCGCGACGGCTGCCGACGAGGCCCAAACGACGGACACGGTCGAGGATCGTCCGGATCTCGTGCGCCGAGACGTTCGGAATCGCAGCCTTGAGCGGGTTCACCTCGCCCAGATCGGCGTAGCCGGGCAGTGAGCCGATGGCGCCCGCCAGGAACGTCGTGCCCGAGCGAGGGCTGCCGAAGACGAAGACGACCCGGTCGTCGAGAGGTCCCAGCGACGGCCGCCCCGACAGCGCTGACCGCTTGATGGCGCGCAGGTAGAGCGGCAGCGAACTCATGCCACGACTCTACGATGCGCGCCTATGCGCTGGAGCCGGATCATCCTGGCACTCGTCGGAGTCGTGCTCGTGGCCTGGATCGTGGCCACGGTGCGCCTCGTGTTCGTCCCCACCGAGGACGACGTGGGCAAGGCGGATGCTGTGGTGGTTCTCGCCGGCTCGAAGCACGAGCGCCTCGACCGCGGCCTCGAGCTCGTCCGCGACGGTGTTGCCCCGGTGCTTGTCATCTCTGATGGCTTCGACCCGCAGCAACCGAGGGCCAACCGGCTGTGCCGGGAAGGCGGGGACGGCTTTACCGTCACCTGCTTCACGCCGGACCCCGACTCGACGCGAGGCGAGGCCCGCAAGGTGGCGCAGCTCGCCCGCTCGCGCGGCTGGCAGCGCGTGTTGTTGGTGACGTCGCGCTTCCACGTGACGCGCGCGAGGATGCTCTTCGACCGCTGCCTCGACGCCGACGTGGACGCCGTGGGGGTCGACTATCCGTGGACGAGCGTGCCGGCAGCGATCGCCGGCGAATGGGTGAAGCTCGGTCTGTCCTCTACCGTGACGCGGGGCTGCTAGGGAAGCTCAGTCGCCCCAGTCGAAGTCGCGGGTGCGCCCCCAGAGGCTGTCCTCTTCCTCGATACGCTCCTCGCCGGGCCACGGCTGGACGTGTGCGACGACAGCCGGCTCCTCGCCGCCCATCGTCTCCTCGATGCGGGCCTGCTCCTCGGTCTTGAAGAGTGGGTGATTCTCGAAGGGGTCGCCGTTGCGATAGCGGTCGATCGGGAGAGCTCCTTCGATTGCCGAGTTGCGGCGCTTCAGTTCCACGTGGTCATCGATCACTTGTGAGAAAAACGACGCCGTGTCAACGGACATGGCTACCTCCGAGTCGGGGTCAGAACGCGGGCGATTGTAACGGATTTGTGATGACGACGCAGATTCCTTCATCGGTCGTTTCTGCGAGGATTCACCCCATGCCGCCGAAGAGCACGATCGGGTTGGCGTTCGCAGCGTACAAGCTGTGGCGGAGGCTCCCACCGGCGCAGCGGGCCGCTGTGTTCAATCAGGCGCGCAAGCACGGGCCGAAAGCGGCGGCCGTCGCTGGAGCCCTGATCAAGTACCGCAAGCCCCCTAAGTAACGCCCAGCGCCTCGCGGACGATCCGCTCCTGCTCGGCGAGGTGCGCCGTCGGGTAGCCCTCGCTCGGGCTAGCCCGCCACCCACGGCCGACGTAGCGCAGCGGCACGCCGTGGGGAAGCGGGTCCTCCAGCCGGTGGCGGATCGAGCGGTAGGCGCCCATGTTGAGTGGCTCCTCCTGTGCCCAGACGATCTCCTCCACGGCGGAGTACTTGCCGAGCAGCTCGGCGACGGCGCGCGCAGGGAAGGGGTAGAGCTGGTCGATGCGGACGACGGCGACGGTGTCCCGCTCCGCGCGGGCGGCGTAGCCGGTGATGTCGTAGTAGATCTTCCCCGAGCAGAAGACGATCGTCCGCGTGCGAGCGTGGTCGGCGGCGGGATCGTCGAGCACGGGCCGGAAGGCGCCGGTCGCGAGCTCCTCGAGCGTGGCCGAGGACTCGGCGAGCCGCAGCAGCCCCTTCGGCGTCATGGTGACGAGCGGGCGCGGGCGCGCGTCGAGCGCCTGACGCCGCAGCAGGTGGAAGTACTGTGCGGCGGTCGACGGGTTGGCGATGCGGATGTTCTCCTGCGCCGCCGACTGGAGGAAGCGCTCGAGACGCGCGCTCGAGTGCTCGGGCCCGTTGCCCTCGTAGCCGTGCGGCAGCAGCAGGGTCAGCCGCGACGTCTGTCTCCACTTGGAGAGGCCGGAGACGAGGAACTGGTCGATGATGACCTGCGCGCCGTTCACGAAGTCGCCGAACTGCGCCTCCCAGAGCACGAGCGTCTCCGGCGCCGCCACGGAGTAGCCGTAGTCGAAGCCGAGAGCGCCGTACTCGGAGAGCGGCGAGTTGTGGAGCTCGATAGAGGCCTCGGCGTCGGCGAGGTGCTGGATCGGCGCATAGCGCTCGCCGTTGACCGCGTCGTGGAGGACAAGGTGGCGGTGGGAGAACGTTCCGCGCTCGGTGTCCTGGCCGGTCAGCCGGACGGGGATGCCCTCGACGAGTAACGAGCCCAGCGCGAGCGCCTCCGCGTGGCCCCAGTCGATTCCGCCCTGCTCCAGCGCATCGTGGCGTCGCTCGAGCTGGCGCACGAGCTTGGGGTGGATGGTGAAGCGGTCGGGCACGGAGACGAGCTCGCGGTCGAGACCTCGTAGCCGGTCGGCGGTAACGGCCGTGACTACATCCGTGGACCCTGCCGGCGGCGTCCGCGACTCCTCCCTGTGCGGCTCGGCGATCGCCGCGCGCAGGCGATCGTGGGCCGCCCGCATCGCTTCGTGCGTCTCGGCCACCATGCGCTGGGCGTCCTCGGCCGTCACCGCTCCCTCTGCCACGAGCCGATCGGCGAGCTGGGTGCGGACGGTCGGGTGATGAGCGATCGCCTGGGCCATCAGCGGCTGCGTGTACGCCGGTTCGTCCTGTTCGTTGTGGCCGAACCGGCGGTAGCCAACTAAATCGACGACGACATCATGGCCGAAGCGCTCCCTGAAGGCGAGGGCGAGGCGCACGGCCGAGATGGAGGCCTCCGCATCGTCGGCATTCACGTGGACGATCGGTGCGTCGAAGCCCTTCGCCAGGTCACTGGAGTAGCGGGTCGAACGGCCTTCGTTCGGGTCGGTCGTGAAGCCCACCTGGTTGTTGCCGATCAGGTGCAGCGTGCCGCCGGTCGAGTAGCCGGGAAGCCCCTCGAGGTTGAACGTCTCGGCCACGACGCCCTGGCCGGCAAACGATGCATCACCGTGAATGAGGATCGGTAGCGAAACGGACGGGCTGTGGCGGCCCGTGGCCGCGGAGCGGTCGGTCTGCTTCGCGCGAGCCCAGCCCTCGACGACAGAGTCGACGGCTTCCAGGTGGCTCGGGTTGGAGACGAGGGTGATGGCGATCTGGCCCGCCTCGGTCGCGCGAACTCCCTCCGCCCCGAGGTGGTACTTCACGTCACCCGTGCCGCCCTCGGGACTGCCGACGACCGCGTCCGGCGCGCGCTCTCCTTCGAACTCGCGGAGGATCGCCTCGTACGGCTGGCCCAGCGTGTGGGCAAGCACGCTGAGGCGCCCGCGGTGCGCCATGCCCATGACGACCTCATGGGCGCCCTGGCGCGCCCCAAGCTCGATGGACTCGTCGAGCATCGGCACGAGCACGTCCAGCCCTTCGATCGAGAACTGCTTTTGGCCCAGGAACGACCGGCGCAAGTACTCCTCGAACGCTTCGACGGTCGACAGCCGCTCGAGGAGCCACCGTTTCTCCTCCGTGGAAAGCGGCTGGCGGAACTGGCCCGACTCGATCGCCCAGCGCAGCCATCTCCGCTCCTCGTGGTCGGAGATGTGCTCGAGCTCGTAGGCAATCGTGCCGCAGTACGTCTCCTCGAGCAGCGGCAGCGCCTCGGCGAGCGTCTCGGCGGGGACGTGTAGGCCGAGCAGCTCGGCCGGGATCTGGCGCTGGAGCTCGGGCGGCAGGCGCGTGGCTACGCGGTCGGGGTCGAGCTCGGGGTCGCCGATCGGCTCCGAGCCGAGCGGGTCGAGCCGTGCGGCGAGGTGACCGTGAGAGCGGTACGCGTCGACCAGAGACATCGCCGCTGCCACGGCGGCGAGCAGGTCCGGCGTGGGTGCGGCGGCAGGCGGTGCGGCGGCTGGTGTCGGCTCCGACGGCGCCGGGGCAGGGCTCGGCGCCGGAGCGGTCGCAACCGGCGCCGCGAGAGTGGGCTGCGCCGGAGCGAGCTCGGCAGCAACACGCTCTGCCAGCACCTCCCGCCACTCTTCGGGGACGGCTTCGGGGTTCTCGAGGTAGTCGTGGAGCAGCGACGTCGCGTAACCGGCGTTGAGGCCGTCGACTTCAGTCATGGCCCGAGGTTACCGGCCGACCGGACGGCTACCAGAGAGGCTTCTCGGTGATGACGGCAATCGCCATGCCGGCGACGAAACATATGCCGGCGACGCAGAGCGCGATCCCGGCGAGCTTCTCGTGGCGCGGGCTCATGATCACGCTGATGAACCCCAGCAGGAAGGCGGCCACCGACACGGTCAGCGGGTGATAGGCGAGCGCGAGCAGGCTGAAGAACAGCGCCATCGCCGCGAACAGCCCGCTGAGTGGGTCGGCCCACGGTCGGGCCGGTTGCGTGTCCTGCGACTCCGCCTGGCTCACGGCCTGACTCTACGGTGTGCGTATGCGGCACGGCGCTGCGACGTGCGCAGCGGACGGCCGTGCGGCCCCCGCCCATTCAGGCGATGCGGGCGACGCGACCATGTCCGGCGCCGAGCTCCGGGCCGCGGATCGGTATCAGGGGGCGGGCTGAGCACGGCCGCCGGCTCGAGACCGTCGTACGGCTTCGGCTCGGCGCGAATCGCCCACCACGCAACGCAGCAGACATAGATCACAGGGATCTTGAGTATGGCGAGCAAGAAGATCGCCTCCCAGACCACGCCCCCAGGATAGCGTGCCGCGTCGTCGTGGCCCTGGGCCGGATGGCTAGTGTGCCCGGATGCTCGAGCGGCTCGCCCACATCGTCATGCGGCGACGTTGGTACTTCATCGCAGCGTGGATCGGCCTGACGATGCTCGGCGCGTACGCCGCGGGCGCTGTCTCCAATCGTTGGCTCGAGGAATTCTCTATCCCGGGCTTCTCCGCGTACGAGGCGAACCAGCGGGCGCTGGAAGCGTTCGGCACGGGCGCCCAGCCGCCCCACGTGATCGTCCTCAGCGCAAAGGACGACGTGACGAAGAACGCGGGGATCAAGCGCGCCATCGACACGGTCGCCGCCGAGTTCCCGGACTTCCGCGTCGCGTCGTACTTCTCGACGGGCAGCCCCGCATACGTCTCAGAGGACAGGCGCACGATGTTTGCGACCTTCTACCCCCCAGGGCAACAGGGCTTCAGCGCGGACTCGCGCACCGGAGAGATCCGCAGCTCGTTCGAGGCGGCGGTGCCCGCGGGCGTCGACGTGCACTTGACGGGCCGGGACGCTCTCTACGACTCGGAGGGCGGCGACAGTAACGGTCCCAGCGTGCTCACCGAGGCGCTGATCGGCGGTCTCGGAGCGACCATCATCCTCCTCTTCGTCTTCGGGACATTGCCGGCGGTGGTCATGCCGATCCTGATGGCGATCGCATCGATCCTCAACACGTTCACGCTCATCTGGCTGCTGACGTACATCACGTCGGTGTCGCTGATCGTCCAGTTCCTCGTCGCGCTGGTCGGGCTGGGCGTTGCCATCGACTACGCGCTGCTCATGATCTTCCGGTTCCGAGACGAGTTACGTCACGGCGCAGACACCGAGACGGCGCTCGTGGAGACGATGACGCACGCAGGTCGCGCCGTGATCGTCTCCGGCTCGACGGTCGCCATCGGGCTCTTCTCGATGATCCTCCTCCCCATTCCCGTCATCCGCTCGATCGGCATCGGAGGACTGCTGATCCCCATCGTCTCGGTGTGCGCCGCCATCACCTTCCTGCCGGCGATGTTGTCGCTGCTCGGGCCGCGGATCAACTCCCTCCGCGTGATGCCGAAGAGAATCGTCGAGGGAACCGATGAGGAGCGCGGGTTCTGGTGGCGGTGGTCGCACCTCGTCATGCGTCACCCGCTGCTCGTCGGCGGCATCGGCCTGACGATCGTCGCGCTGCTGATGGTGCCGGCGGTCCAGCTCAACGCGAGCGAGGCCAAGGCGCAGGACCTCGCCGGGTCGCCAACCGACGATGCCGTCATTGGCTTGCAGCGGCTGACGGACGCCGGCATCTCGCACGGCGTGATCAAGCCGTTCGTCGTGCTCGTCGAACGGAATCCGTCGCGCGCCGCCGCCGAGACGGTTGCCGAGAGGCTCTCCCGGACAGAGGGAATCGCCGGCGCCGCCGCGCCGCGCGGCTGGCGGCGGGGCGAGTCGCAGCTCGTGGAAGCGTTCCCTGACGAAGACGGCGCCGCAAGGCCCGTCCGCGGAACGATCTCCAAGCTCCAGGACGACGTGCTGCCATCCATCGAGCAAGAGCTCGGCGGCAGCACGCGGCTGACTCTCGGCGGCATTGCTCCGGAAGATCGCGACTTCGTGCACGCCGTCTACGGGAAGTTCCCCTACATGCTGACGTTCGTGATCGTGCTCACGCTCATCCTGCTCACGCGCGCCTTCCGCTCGATCTTCCTGGCCGTGAAGGCGGTCATCCTCAACCTCCTCTCGCTGGCCGCCGCGTTCGGAATCATCGTCTTCATCTTCCAGCAGGGTCATGGTTCGGAGGCGATCTGGAACGTCCATCCGACAGACGCGATCATCGCCTGGATTCCGTTGATGATCTTTGCGTTCCTCTACGGGCTGTCCATGGACTACGAGGTCTTCATGGTCAGCCGCATGCGAGAGGCCTACGACGAGACGGGCGACACGGAGGCCTCGGTCGCCCTCGGCCTTGCGCGCACCGGGAAGCTCGTGACGAGTGCAGCGCTCGTGCTGATGTTCGCCTTCTTCGTCCTCTCCACGAGCCCCGGAGTGGACGTGAAGCAGTTCGGCATCGGCCTCGCCGCCGGAATCATTTTCGACGCGACCGTGATCCGCGCGCTCCTCGTGCCGTCGATCATGCGAGTTGCGGGCGACTGGAACTGGTGGCTGCCGACATGGGCAGGCAAGGTGCTCCGCGTCAGGACGACGCCGCGGCCTGCGCTCGAGGAGACCGACTAAGGCGGTTGGCCGTGACCTCCGCCGCCGGGGGTCTCGATCCGCAGCACGTCGCCCGCGCGTAGGCCGCGCGTCACCTTCGCGGGCAGCTCCTCCCCGTTCAGGAGATTGCGGCCGCGGGCTCCGTCTTCGCCTCCCTCCCTGCCCGCCGGTGCATGCCGGCGGCGCTCGGTCAGCAGCGACACGCGGCAGTCCTCGAGCACGCGTAGCTCGCGGCAGACGCCGTCGCCGCCGCGATGTGCGCCGTCGCCGCCCGACCCTTCGCGCAGCCCGTAGCGCTCCACCCGCAGTGGGTACGAGAGCTCGAGCGCCTCGACCGGCGTGTTGAGCGTGTTCGACATCGCGACGTGCACCGCGCTCGGCCCGTCCGCGTCCGGGCAGGCGCCCTGGCCGCCGGCGACCGTCTCGTAATACGTGAAGCCGCGGTTGCCGAACGTGACGTTGTTCATCGTGCCCTGGCCCTGGGCGGGAACCGGCACGGCCCGGCCGAAGGCCGAGAAGACGACGTCGACGATCCGGCTCGACGTTTCCGTGTTACCCGCAACGACGGCGGCCGGCGACGTCGCGTTCACGAGCGAGCCGGCGGGCGCAGTGACGTGCACGGGCGCGTAGGCGCCGCCCGACGAGGGGAGATCCGGCTCGGTGAGGCAGCGGACGACGAAGTAGCAGGCAGAACGGGTGACGGCGAGCGGGCAGTTGAGGTTTCCCTCGTGTTGAGGGGATGTGCCGGTGAAGTCGATGTCGATCTCGTCACCTGCGATGGTGATGGCGACGTTGATCTCCAGCGAGCCGTCGAGAGGCTCGACGACATCGCGCGCGTCGTAGCGTCCGTCGGGGAGCCTGTCGATGGCAGCGCGCACCACGCGCTCCGAGTAGCGGTAGAGCTCGTCCATCGCTGCCGTCACGGTGTCCTCCCCTCGCCGCTCGACGAGCTCGGCCAGCCGGCGCTCGGCCAGCCGATGCGCCGACAGCTGCGCGTTGAGATCGCCGCGCCGCTCGTCGGGGTTGCGCATGTTGGCGAGCAGCACGGTCAACAGCTCGTCGTCGAGCCGCACGGGTGGGAGCACCAGGCCCTCCTGGTAGATGTCGGTGGACCCGGCCGGCAGGCTGGCCGGCTCCATCCCGCCCACGTCGGCGTGGTGCGCGCGCGAGCAGGCGAGGCCGCAGGGCACGCGGGAGACGAGCGTGATGTCGGGCAGGTGCGTGCCGCCGGTGAAGGGGTCGTTGACGACGTAGACCTCGCCGGGCTGCGGGTCGCGGGCGAGAACGGCGGCGACCGCCTCGGGCATGGCGCCGAGGTGGACGGGGATGTGCTCCGCCTGGACGATCATGCGGCCCTGCTCGTCGAAGAGCGCGGTCGAGCAGTCGCGGCGTTCCTTGATGTTCGCCGAGAACGCGGAGCGTATGAGCACCGCGCCCATCTCCTCGGCAACGGCGCGAAGCTGCGCGCCAAGAACTTGGAGCTGAATTTTCACAGTCTGGTCAGTCGGATTGTGGTTCCATCCCTAACCCCCACCCACCCGGGGGGAATCCAGCAGGTGGCGCCGTCCAGCTCGAAGGCTTCCGGGCCCTCGACTCGCAGCGGCTCGCCTGCCGGCCAGGCCAGCCGCGGGCCGGGCCGCACCTCCGCCGTCCGAATCGCCACGAGCTCGACCTCCCGCTCCCGGTCTGCGACCCCGTAGCGCTCCTCGTGAGCCCGGTGAAACCGCTCGGCGAGATCGGGGCCGAGCGGCACCGTCAGCTCGAACGACTGCCCGCGGTAGCGAAGGTCGGCCTCGCCCTCCGCCGGCAGCTCACCCGCGTCCTCGAGTGGGCACACGTACGCCGTGACGGCGTCGCGCCGCTCGTCGCTCGCCACGAGCCCGAGCGCCGACAACACGCCGGCTGCGCCGGGAACGAGCACCGTCTCGATCCCCAGTTCCTCGGCCAGCGCACACGCGTGCAGCGGCCCTGCCCCGCCGTAGGCGACCAGCGCGAACTCGGCCGGGTCGTGGCCGCGCTCGACGGAGACGACGCGCAGAGCGCGCAGCATCTCCGCATTGACGATCTCGATGACGTCCGCGGCGTCGATATCGCCCAGAGCCGCCTTTGCCGCCGGCCGGTCGAGCTCGACCTCGCCTGCGAGGGTGGCCGGCAGCCGGCCCAATACAAGGTTCGCGTCGGTGACCGTCGGCCGCGTGCCGCCGCGCCCGTAGCACGCCGGGCCGGGATTCGCGCCCGCGCTCTCGGGTCCGACGCGTAGCGCGCCGCCCGCATCACGCCAGACGATCGATCCTCCGCCGGCGCCGACGGTGTGGATGTCGATCATGGGCAGCCGGATCGGGAGCCCGCCGACGCTTCGCTCGGAAGTCCGCTCTGCACCCTCGCCCGTGATCAGGCACACGTCGGTGGACGTCCCGCCCATGTCGAATGCGATCGCCTTGTCGATGCCCGCCTGGGTGGCCACGAGCGACGCGCCGACGACACCTGCTGCCGGGCCCGACACGAGGACGAGGGCAGGGTGCTCGGCCGCCGCTTCAGCATCGATGACACCCCCCGATGACCGCATGACGAGCGGCGGCGGCAGTCCCGCAGCCGACGAGCGGGACGCGAGAGCGCGGAAGTAGCGTGCGCAGAGAGGACCGAGGTAGGCGTCGGCGGCCGTCGTCGATGCCCGCTCGTACTCGCGAAACTCCGGCGCGATCTCGTGCGAAGCGACGACGTGTGCGTCCGGCAGCCGCCGGCGAAGCTCGTTCGCGATCTCCGCCTCGTGGGCCGGATCGCGGAACGAGAACAGCGTGCAGACCGCCACGGCGTCGGCGTCGATGTCCGGCAGGGTGTCGAGCTCGAGCGGCACGAGCACGCCGTCAGGCCCGATGCGCTCGCGCACGCCGTGGCAGTCACCGAGAGCAACGAGTGGCCGGGGTTGCTCGGCACACAGCTTGTAGAGGTGGGCGCGGTTCTGGCGGCGGAGATGAAGCAAATGCTCGAAGCCGGCCGTGGCGACGAACGCAGTCCGAGCGCCCTTGCGCTCGAGCAGCGCATTCGTCGCGATCGTCGTCCCGTGCGAGAAGCGCTCCACGCCTGCCGCTCCGACGGCGACGGCTGCCGCGAGCACCGACTCCTCCTGCTCCGGTGCGGTCGGCACTTTCGCCGTAACGATGCTTTCGCCGTCGAGCAGCACCGCGTCGGTGAAGGTGCCGCCGACGTCGATGCCGAGAATCGCCACCGCGGGATGCTACTACGCTGCATATTCTGCGGCCATATGCATAATAAGCAGATGACGAAGTACGAACGGCAAGGCGCCATCCTCCGTCTCGTCCAGGAGCGGGCGATCGCGACGCAGGGCGAGCTCGTCGACGCGCTGCGCGAGCACGGCATCGACGCGGTGCAGACGACGGTTTCGCGCGACATCCACCAGCTCGGGCTCGTGAAGACGCGCTCCGACGACGGGCGCCTCGTCTACGCGCTGCCCGGCGCGGGCGACCTCGACCGACTCAACGCCCTGACCACTGCGCTCCGGCGTTGGGCCCTGTTCATCGAGCCGACCGACTCGCTCGTCGTCGTGAAGACGCCCACCGGCTACGCGACACCGCTCGCGGACGCGATGGACGCTGCCGTCCTCCCCGACGTCGCCGGCACGATCGCAGGTGAGAACACGGTTTTCGCCGCGCCGCGCGAAGGAGCCACCCCGGCCGAGCTCGCAGAGCTGCTTCGGCATCACCTGGGCGGCGACGCCCCGTGACCAGAACCGCAGCCGTCGCTTTCTCCGGCGGTCTCGACACGAGCTGCATCGTCTCGTGGCTGCTCGAGGACTACGGATTCGACGAAGTAGTGGCCGTGCTCGTGGACGTCGGGCAATCGGTCGACCTCGACGGAGCGGTCGAACGCGGCCGGGCAGCCGGCGCCGAAGACGTCCTCCTCGTCGACCGCAGGGAAGCATTCGCAGAGGAGCAGGTGGCCAAGGCGCTGAAGGCGAACGCGCTCTACGAGGGCAAATACCCGCTCGTGTCAGCCCTTTCGCGACCCGTGATCGCCGCCGCGGTCGCGGACATCGCGGGTGACATCGGCGCCGAGGCGGTCGTCCACGGCTGCACCGGCAAGGGCAACGACCAGCTTCGCTTCGAGCTCGCGTTCCGCGCGAACTACCCCGGCGTGACCGTGATCGCTCCCCTTCGTGACAAGGTCTGGACGCGAGACGAGGAAATCGAGTACGCACTCGCGCGCGGGATCCCCATCAAGCAGTCGGCGGCATCGCCGTATTCGACCGACGAGAACCTCTTCGGACGCTCGATCGAGTGCGGTGTGCTCGAGGACCCGTGGCAGGCGCCGCCCGACGAGCCGTACGAGCTGACGAGCGATCCCGCGGCCGCGCCGCCGCCCGAAGAGATCGTCATCGCCTTCGAGCACGGCCTCCCCGTCGCGATCGACGGCGACGAGCTGAGCCTCCACGAGCTCGTCGGCACGCTCAACGAGCAAGCCGGAGCCTTCGGCATCGGCCGCATCGACATGATCGAGAACCGCGTCGTCGGCATCAAGAGCCGGGAGGTCTACGAGGCACCGGCAGCGATCGCGCTGATCGAGGCGCATCGCGCGCTGGAAGACCTCGTGCTGACGAAGGACGAGCTGCGCCTCAAGCGGATGCTCGAGGTCTCCTGGACGGAGCTCGTGTACGAAGGCCTGTGGTTCAGCCCCGCGCGCGAGGCGATCGACGCCTTCGTCGACCAGACCCAGGGCGTCGTCAGCGGCGACGTGCGGCTCGCACTCGGGCCAGGCACGGCCGTTGTCACGGGACGCCGCTCGGAGCAGGCGCTCTACGCGGAGACGCTCGCCTCCTACTCACCGGGCGAGACGTTCCCGCACGAGGCCGCGGAAGGCTTCGTCCGACTGGCCTCGCTGGAGACGGAGCTCGCCGCGGCTCGCAGGCGGGTGACGGCAGAGACCGCATGACTCTCTGGTCGGGCCGCGTCCGCGAAGGCATGGCGGCCGAGGCCTGGGCGTTTCTCCTGGCGGACGACGCAGAACTGCTGCCCTACGACCTCGAAGGCACTCGGCTGCATGCTCGTCGCCTGCACGCCGCCGGCCTACTGGACAACGCGGAGCTCGAGGAGGCCGAGCGGATCCTTGCCACCATCTCTCCGGCAGACCGCCTTCCCGACGACGAGGACGTCCACTCCATGATCGAGCGCGTTCTGGGCGACGTCGGGCGGAAGATTCACGCGGGGCGGTCGCGCAACGACCAGGTGGCGGCTGCTCTGCGGCTCTACGTCGAGGATGCGTGCCTGGAAGCCGACGGCGCGCTGCGGGGGCTGGCACGCGACGTGCTCGCGCGCGCCGAGGAGGAGGCCGAGACGCCAATGCCGGGCTACACGCACCTGCAGCGTGCACAGCCGGTCACGGTCGGCCATCACCTGCTGGCGTGGGTGGAGATGCTGGAACGCGATCTGGAGCGGTTCTCTGCCGCCGGCGGCCGGGCGGCGGCGTCGCCTCTGGGGTCAGGGGCACTGGCCGGCTCCACGCTCGAGCTACCTCCACCTGACCGACAGCTGCGCAACTCGCTGGACGCCGTGTCGGACCGTGACTTCGCCCTCGACTACCTCTACGCGTGCGCAGTCTTCCACTCGCATGTGTCGCGGATCGGCGAAGAGCTCTGTCTGTGGTCGACCGCCGAGTTCGGCTTCGTTCAACTGCCCGAGTCGGCAGCGACCGGCTCGTCGATGATGCCGCAGAAGCTGAACCCCGACGTGGCCGAGCTCGCGCGGGCGAAGGCTGGGACGGCACTCGGTCGCCTCACCGGGTTGCTCGCCGTTGTGAAGGGGCTACCGCTGTCCTACAACCGGGATCTCCAGGAGGACAAGGCTCCCGTGTTCGCTGCTCGTCGCGATGTGACGGCGACCGCCGAGGCGCTGGCCGTCCTCGTCCGCGAGCTCATGTTCGCGCACGCACGGCTGGAGGAGGCCGCGGCCGATCCGCTGCTGCGTGCCACCGACGCTGCCGAGCAGCTCGTCGCCGAAGGCATGCCGTTCCGCGACGCACATGAGCAGGTGGCGGACGACGTGCGCCAAGGGACGTTCAGCGCACCCGTCGGCAACCGGCCGCGGATCACACCGGGGCCCTCGTCCGTGCACGACGCGGTCGCCGCTGCAAAGCAACGCTTGCTCTGAGTACGGTCCTCAGCATGAGTGACGGTGCGCTGCTTCACCGCGTGCGCGAGCGCGTCCGGCCGCTCGTCCCGAAGCGGTTGCGGGTCGCGGCCAACCGGGCCGTCTTCTCGGTCGTGGCGCATACGTTGAGAGGCAACGCGGTCCATTGCCCCTGCTGCGGCCACTCGTACCGACGCTTCGTTCGCTATCCGACCGAGTACTGCCCGGCATGCGGCTCGTACGAGCGCCAGCGCCTCCTGTGCCTCTACCTCGACCGGAACCCCGCTCTCGTCGCAGGCGAGGTGCTCCAGGTCGGCCCGGAGCGATCGATCAAGGACCGGTACAAGTCGCGCGCCCGGCGGTGGCTCGCTGTCGACGCCGATCCCGGGCACCCGCTGGCCGACGAGACGATGGACGTCAGGAGGCTCGCGCTCCCCGACGAAGCGTTCGACTTCGTGCTCTGCTCGCACGTGCTCGACATCGTCGAAGAGCACGACCAGGCGGTCGGCGAGCTGCATCGCGTCACGCGGCCTGGGGGCACGACTCTCATCCAAGCGCCGTGGCGCTCGGTCAAGGGGATGCCGGACGTCTACGCGAAACGACTCGAGGGATCCGGCTTCCGGGTGAGACAGCAGCTGCTCGACGAGCAGAAGGACGACGCCGCGCGTAGGCGATACGGGCTCGACTCGGGCGAGCCCCTGTTCATCTGCAAGCGCTAGGGGCGGACGGCCCGCCCGGCCGCGGACGCGGCTTTCCCGATCGGGCCGCGCAGCCACGACGAGCGGGCGCTCCGAACTGCGCGCGAGCACTTCAGCCGAAACACCCGGATGCTGTCGTCTCCCCGCACGCCAACCCGCGGCCACGCGAGTGGACCCGGCGGCATGGAGCTGCCGCCTTCGAGCGCGGCTCCCGCGACATAGCCCGCAGCCTCGGCGGCCGCGGCGACGCGGGCGTCGACCTCCCCCGTCGGGTACGCGATCGCGGTGCACTTCGTACCGGTCAACTGTTCCAGCGCGTCCTTGGACTCGGCGAGCTCCCGGTGCAACGTCGCGTCGTCGACATTGGTGAGCACGGGATGGGTCATCGTGTGCGAGCCGATCTCCCAGCCCCGCTCTGCCAGTCGCGACGCGCCAGGGGCGTCGATCCTGCCTCCCCACTCCAGCTGCGTAACTGTGAGGAACATCGTTCCGGGCGCGCCCAGGCTCTCGAGGATCGGCAGCCCGTGCTCGACGGCGGAGGCGATCCCGTCGTCGAAGGTGACCGCCGCGACCTTCTCCGCCCCGTCGCTCAGGACCGCCTCGGTGAACGTCGCCCAGCGATAACCGCGTTGCGCGACGAAGCTCAGCTGCGCGTGGAGAGCCTCCGGAGTGACTTCGCCATGCAGTGGCTCGGGAGCGACGCCGTGGTAGCAGAGCACGAGAATGTCACGGCGCGCCATGACGGCGGACACTAGTGGTGACACGCGGGGCCCGCGGCGGGGCGGGCAGCCGAACGGTGAAGGTCGTGCCCTCGCCGACCTTGCTCTCGAGCGACACCGAACCATCCATGCGCTCGCAGAGCTCCTTGACGATGGCGAGGCCGAGGCCGGAGCTCCAGCGCCGACCGTCGGGGATGCCGACACGGTCGTGGAGGTAGAAGCGCTCGAACGCATGTGGCACGTCCTCGGGCTCCAGCCCGACGCCGGTGTCCACCACCTCGACCACGCCTGACCGGGAGCGAACGTGAACGGTTCCGCCGGGTGGGGTCGAGCGAAGCGCGTTCTCGACAAGGTTGGACACGACCTGGAGCACCCGGTCCGGGTCGCCGATCGCCCTCGCCTCATCCTCCGCCAGTGCGTCGAGGTCGACTCCGCCCGAGCGAGCCTCGCCCTCGTAACGCCGCACCGCCTCGCGTCCGACCTCAGCAAGGTCGATCTGCTCACGGTGGACGGCAAACTCACGCCGGTTCATGCGCGCCAGGTCGAGCAGGTCGCGTACGAGGCGCTCGAGCCTTCGCCCTTCCTCGCGAATCGTCGCCGCCGCCTCCTCGGGAGGCACCGCACCGTCCTCGAGCGCTTCGGCGTAGCCGCGAATCGCGGTCAGCGGGGTCTTCAGCTCGTGGCTCACCGAGAGCAGGAAGTTGCGCTCAGCCTCTTTCGCCTTGTGCAGCTGCTCGGCCATCTCGTTGAACGACGTCGCGAGCAGCGCCAGCTCGGCCGAGCCTTCGACAGGAACGGGATCCGGCGAGACGCCCGCGGCGAGGCTGCGGCTTGCCTCGGCCACGCGGCGCACCGGCCTGGCAATCGCGCGCGCGGTGAGGAAGGAGCCAATCGCGGCGAGCGCGGCGGCGATAGCGCCGGCGATGAGCAACGCCAGGAGGAAGGGCTGCCAGTCCGCAAAGCTCGGGTCTTTGGGACGGAGCAGGACGAAGCCGCGGCCCTGAACGTTGCGGGCGGCGAAGAGGTACGTGTCCCCGTCGACCGTGATCGTGCCTTCCGCGGGTCGCCGGGCTCGAACGTCAGCCAGGTGCTCGCCCTCGAGATACGGCGAAGGCTTCTTCAAGCCCACGACCTTGATCTGCTGGTTCTGCTTCTCGAGGAACGGCTGCAGTCGCTCCAACCGTGAGAGGGGAAGCAGCACGTCGGACTCGTTCTCCCGCTGCGAGATGAGGTCAGCCTGGTGCGCGAGGTCGTCGAGGTTCGCCCGCTCGACCGCTCGCCGCGACAAGACAACGCCGATCGCGAAGGTCACGCCGATCGAGACCACGACGATGATGACGATGGCGAAGAAGAGACGCCTACGGAGCGGCGGGAACCGCCGCGCGCTCACGGGGCGACGGCCTTGTACCCGGCCCCGCGGACGGTCCTGATCAGGGTCGGCCGCCCCAGCTTGCGCCGCAGCTGGCCGACGTGGACGTCCACGGTCCGCGTGCCGCCGGGGTAGCTCATCCCCCACACGCGATCGAGCAGCCGGTCGCGCGAGTGCACGACGCCGGGGCTCTCGAGGAAGTAGGCGAGGAGATCGAACTCCTTCGCCGTCAGCTCGACCGACTCGCCGCCGACGGTCACCTCACGGCCGTCGATGTCGACCATGACGTCGTCGAGCTCGATGTGGTGTTCGCGCGGCGAAGGCTCGGAGCGGCGGAGGATCGCCTTCACGCGGGCGACGAGCTCGCGCGGCGAGAACGGCTTCGGAACGTAGTCGTCGGCTCCGATCTCCAGTCCGGCCACGCGGTCGGGCTCCTCGTCGCGGGCCGTCAGCATGAGAATCGGCACCGCCGACTGCGCACGTATGCGGCGACAGACCTCGAAGCCGTCGACGCCGGGCAGGCCGATGTCGAGCACGACCAGGCGGATCGGATGCCGCGTGAACTCCGCCAGCGCTTCCTCGCCGGTGCGCACCCAGACCACGCGATAGCCGTCGCGGCCGAGGTATGTCCTCACGATGGAGCCGATCGCCTCCTCGTCCTCGACGAGAAGAACGGTGCCGCCGGGCTGCCCCGCCGGCAGCTGGGTGGCCTCGCTGTGCGCCGTCACTTCCGCGGCAACCCCGTCACGCGAACGGTCTGCGCAGGCTGGTCACCGTCACGGACGGTGATCGCACTCAGGCGCAGCGGCACGCCGGCGAGAGTTGCGAAGCGGCCGTTGACAAGAATCTGCGCAGTCGGCGAAACGGGGATGACCTGGCGTGTGCCGTCTCGTTCCAGGAGCTCGATCGTGCCCGGGCGGACACTCATGACCTTGCCCTGGTCGATGCGGAAGTCGTGCACGACGCCGCGCTGGACTTGTACGACTTCCGCGCGAGCCATGTTCTTGCTGAAGAACAGCTCGCCGAGCGCGCGTGCCTCGGTCGGCGGCGCCGATGCGGCTGCGAAGCCCGTCGCGCCGATGGCGAGCGCCGCAACAGCCGCCGCTGCGATCGTCCAGGGCTTCGACACACGTGCGTTACGAGAGCGTTCCACGCCTTCTCCATGATCGCCGTCTCGCATCAGAACTCCATATTGCCTGCGTAATGCGTTTGTAAAGCGGGCTGCATTTGCGGGGAATCGACCCGTGGCCGGACGAGTTCTGCCGTGCGCAGCAACTCGGCGACGGTCCCTTCGAGGTCGAGGCGCCGTTCGAGACGGACAACCTGGTCCGGAGCGGCACGCGTCTCGGCCAGCGGGCTGGCGAACAGCGTGCAGCAGTCCTCGGCCGGGAGGTTCGCGATCTCGTACGTGCCGATGTCCTGGGCCTCTCGCACGATCTCGGATTTGTCCCAGGCGACGAGTGGGCGGAGCACGGGCAGCGCCGCGGCATCCTCGACAACGCTCAGATTGCGCAGCGTCTGCGACGACACCTGGCCGAGCGAGTCGCCCGTGACCAGAGCTTCAGCGCCTTCGCGCTCGGCAAGCGCCGAGGCGGTCCGCATCATCAGGCGCCGCTGAGCGATCACCTGCAGGCGGGCGGCGCCGGCCGTCGCCAGCTGCCGCTGCACGCTGCCGAAGGGGATGACGAAGAGCCGCGACCCTCCCTGGAAGGCGTCGAGGCGGGCGACCTGGGCGTACGCCTTGTAGATGGACTCCGGGCCGGTGAACGGCCGGCCCGAGAAGTGGACGAAGTCGCACCGGAGGCCGCGCTTCATGGCGCGGTAACCGGCCACCGGCGAGTCGATGCCACCGGAGACAAGGCAGACGGCGCGCCCCGAGACGCCGACGGGCAGCCCGCCGCGACCCGGGATCCGCTCGGAGAACGCGAACAGCTCCTGCTTGTCCACCTCGAGATGCACCTCGAGCTCCGGGTTGGAGAGGTCGACGGCCAGCCCCAGCTCGTCCTGCACCGCCTTGCCGACTACGGTCGCGAGCTCCTGCGAGGTGAGTCGCCAACCCTTGTCGCGCCGGCGGGCGCGGATCGCAAACGTCACACCGGGGCGGCTACGAAGCAGGTCGATAGCCGCCGCGCACGCGGCTTCGGGCGTCTTGTCGAGCACAAGCGCCGGGTGGAGGAGGTTGACGCCGAGCACGTTTCGGGCACGCTCGACGAGCTCGTCGACAGGCGCCGGCGATAGCACGGCCAGCACGCCGCCCCGCTGGCGGAGCTCGAGCGGGCCGAGGTCGCGCAGCAGGCGCTGGACGTTCCGGCGCAGCTGAGCGTAGAAGAGCACGCGGTTTCGTCCCTTCAGCACGATCTCGCCGAACTTCAGGAGCACGCAGCTGTCCATGGGCTAAGGGTAGGCGACGGGGATGTCCGTCAGCAGTGTTTGAGTCGGAGCGCGGACGCGTGCCGCCGGGATCGACTCGTCCCCGGCGAGCAGCTTGGCGAGCGCTTCGGCCTTGTCGTCGCCCGTGACGACCCACAGCACCTCGCGTGCGCGGTCGATCGCCGGGTAGGTGAGCGTCATGCGGCGCCGGCCCTCGTATTCGCGAGAGATGGCGACGTCGCGGTCGACGATGCCGAGGGCGGCGCAGTCCGGAACCAGCGATGCCGTATGCCCGTCCTCACCGAGGCCGAGGTGCACGAGGTCAAGGCGGTCGGGCAAGGTGGCGCCGTAGCGCGCGGTCGCGGCCGACAGATCCTCGTCCTCGACCGGCATCGCGTGGATGCGCGCCTCGGGAAGCATCGTCTCCAGCAGTGTGAGGTTGCGCTCGGGATCGTTCCGCGGAGCGATGCGCTCGTCCACCTGATAGACGTCGACCGCCTCCCAGGGCACGTCGAGCTCCTCCTCGAGGAACTCGAGCATGCGCGCCGGCGTCCGGCCGCCCGACAGCGCAAGCGAGAACGTCCCGCGCTCGTCGACGCCGGCGCGCACCCGCTCGCATATGAACCCGGCGGCGCGACGGGCGACGGCCTCGGCGTCCTCCAGTTCCTCGACGGTCAGCGCAAGCGTACGCACACAGCCACGTTACCCCTCGATCTCCATGGTGACGCAACCGGTGACCACAGCGAGCCCGAAGAGGATGTGGCGGATCAGAGAGTGGAGCCGAGGGGATTCGAACCCCTGGCCTTCGCGCTGCCAGCGCGACGCTCTCCCAGCTGAGCTACGGCCCCGAGGCTGTGAAGTCTAGCCGCGAGGTCGTAGTCGTCCGCCCAGTTGACGCGTCGTCTTTGGTTGTTGCGAGCGGGTGCCAACCGGAGCGCGATGGCCGGCCGGCCTTCAACTCGTGCGATAGGGATGTAATAGCAGCTGTCGAGATCCGCAGAGTACGCCGCAATCGCATCGATCTCGGCAGCCGTGTAGGGTCGGCGGACAAAGCCGTCACGGGATCGCCAGCTCGAGATGCAAGGCACGATGATCGCCCCACCGCGGCGCGCAGCCCACTTGCATTGGACGCGGAGGAGTCGATCCTCTAGGCCGAAGATGAGGTCGTAACGTCCTCCCTCGACAACCGGTCGATAGACATCGATTCCAAGCTTGACCGCCGCATGGGCGACTGCGGTTTCGGCGATTGCGCCCTTTTGGTTCGTTGTCATGATAGACAACGATAGCGAGGGGAGCGGACGGACTCAGGCGGTGGCGGCGACCTCGATCGAGGGCACGTCGGACCAGAGCTCCTCGAGCTTGTAGAAGGCGCGTGTCTCCGGCGTGAAGACGTGCAGCACGACGTCGAGGTAGTCGGCAATGATCCACGTCGCCTCGCGCTCGCCGTCGACAGAGGTGGGCAAGACGCGCCCGTCCTTCTTCAGCGTGAAGGCCACCTCGTCGTAGATCGCCTTCGTTTGCCGCGGGTTGCCGCCCGAGCAGATCACGAAGTAGTCGGTGTACGTGCACACCGGACGCATATCGAGGATGACGACGTCGCGCGCCAGCTTCTCCTGGGCGATGCCGGCGATGCGGCGGGCTTGTTCGAGCGAGTTCAGTTCGGTTCTGTCTCCTGAGCTGATCGGGTCCCAGTGTAGTCCCGATAGAGGCCGAGCCGCACGATCTCGGCGGCCACGGCGGGCGGCACGAGCCCGTCGATCGGCTCGCCCGCTGCGACACGGCGACGGATGTCCGTCGAGCTGACCGGGGACGGCTCCATCTCGAAGAACGTGACGCCGGCCGGGGGTGCTTCGGCGACAAAGCCCGGCCGGGCGGCAACGGCGAGACGGGCGAGCTCGAGCACGGCCTGGGGCTCCTTCCAGGTCCGAAAGTCGCGAAGCTGGTCGGAGCCGATCACGAGCACCGGATCGTTCAGCCGGCGGGCCCGCAGCATGTCGATGGTCCTCGGATGCTCGTCGAGCTCCACGTCTTCCCCTGGAAAGGCGGCCCGAGCCAGGGCGAGCCGGTCGTCGGCGCTCGCTACGACGTCGCGGTGGCCAGGGTCGGCGACGACGAGCACGAGCACACGCTCGACTCCGAAGTGCCGCTTCGCCCCTTCGACGAGCGCGAGATGCCCGACATGCGGCGGATCGAACGTCCCGCCGAAGACGAGAGTCACTGGTACTCCAGGGTCTCTTCGCCGACGACGACCTCGTCGCCCGAGCGCGCCCCCGCCTGACGCAACGCCTCCTCCAGCTCCGCCCGGCTCGGCGCAGTCCCGGTGACTCGATAGCCACGGTCGGTCCGGAGAATGCGGAACGGCGGGCGCCTGGGCTTCGGCCGGTACACGAGGTACTCGGTCATTTCCGGCTCGGCCGGCGCCTCGGGCAGCGGCGGCACCAGCGAGAAGAGCGCACGGCGGAACGCCTCGACCCCCTTGCCGGTCGCGCAGCTGAGCGGGAACACCGCCAGTACGCCGGGCGGCTCGAAAGCCGGCGGCTCGTGCAGCAGGTCGATCTTGTTCAGGACCACGACCTCGGGCAGCTCATCGAGGCCGGCGCCGTACGACGAAAGCTCGGCGCGAATGGTCGCGTAATGCTCCTCGAGCTCGCCGGCCGCCGCATCGATGACGTGGACGAGCATGCGCGCACGCTCGAGGTGCGCGAGGAACTCGTGTCCGAGCCCGGCACCCTCGGCGGCGCCCTCGATCAGGCCGGGAACGTCTGCGATGACGAGCTGACTGCCGTCCGGGGCGTCGACCGTGCCGAGGACCGGCTCGAGCGTCGTGAACGGGTAGTCGGCGATCTTTGGCTTCGCGTTGGAGATACGCGCGAGGAGGGACGACTTGCCGGCGTTGGGCAGGCCGACGAGCGCCGCGTCGGCGAGCAGCTTCAGGTGCAGCTCGAGCTCGGCCTCCTCCCCGGGGAGGCCTGTCTCTGCGAAGCGCGGAGTCTGCGACGTCGACGTCGCGAAGCGGCGGTTGCCTCGTCCACCGGCGCCGCCGCGGCAGACGACTGCCCGGGCACCGGCGTGCGCGAGGTCGGCGATGAGCTGCCCCTCGCCGTCCGACACCTGCGTGCCGACGGGCACGCGCAGCTCGACGTCGTCGCCGCTCGCGCCGTGCTTGCCGGAACCACGCCCAGGCCCGCCGCGGCCCCCCGCGTACTTGCGCTTGGAACGAAAGGCTGAGAGGTCGCGCAGGTCTGGATCGGCGACGAGCACGACGTCACCGCCCGGGCCGCCGTCGCCCCCGTCGGGGCCGCCACGCGGCACGTGCTTCTCGCGCCGGAAGCTGAGCGCGCCGTCTCCACCACGCCCGGCAGCGGCCGTGATCTGCGTCCTATCGTGGAACACGCAGCCGAGCGTACCGGCCTGCTTACGCCGTCAAGGGAGAGTCACGTACCCCTCGTAGCGCGTGAAGATCACCTTGGCGGGGGTCAGCACGCCCGACTGGCGTCCTCCGCCATGCAACCGGTTGTACGCCTTCGTGCCGCCCGTGATGGACCACGGACCTGATCCCGCGAGGTACCCACCGCCCGCGTCCGTCGACTTCGTCACTGCGCGGATCTCGATGATGCCACGCTTGCCGGTAAGCGTCTGTGTCACCGCGTACGTCGCCACTCGCTGCCCGGACGCAGTGCTGGTTCCGCCGCGCTTGAGAGAGAAGGTGGCACGGCCGGAGTCCGCCTTGACCGGTCCAGGAGTGAGCGGCAGCAGCTTAAAGGTGCCCGTCGGCGAGTCGCTGACAGCCCGTTCCTCGATCGCGATCCGCTGTTTCGTGGCGGCGGTCCCTGCGGCACCGGCAGTCGCCAGGACGGCCGCGACAGTCATGCCGATCGCCGCGACGAGCCAAATGCCATTGCGCGCGCCGCGCACGTCGTCAGTCCGTTACGGAAATGGTGCGGCGCTCGCCGCTCGTCCGGAACGCAACGGTGCCGTCGCGGAGCGCGAAGATCGTGTCGTCGCGGCCGATGCCCGCGCCGGAGCCAGGCTTGAAGCGCGTGCCGCGCTGGCGGACGATGATCATCCCGGCCTTCACGTCCTGGCCGGAGAAGATCTTCACGCCGAGCATCTTCGGATTGGAGTCGCGCCCGTTGCGCGACGAGCCGAGTCCTTTCTTGTGTGCCATTACTCGTCCTCTTTCGTGGTCTTCGCCGGCGTCTTGCGAGCCGGTGCTTTCTTGGCGGGAGCCTTCTTCGCAGCGGTCGCGCGAGGCTTGGCCGGCGCCTTCGCCTTGGGCGCGGCCTTCTCGTCCGATTCCGCCTTCTCCTCCGGCTCAGCCTTCTCCCTGGCCGGAGCCTTGAGGGCGATCGCCGTGATCTCGACCTCCGTGAGCTTGCTGCGGTGGCCGGTGTGCCGTCGGAGGCCCGACTTCGGCTTGTACTTGCCGATGCGGATCTTGTCGCCGAGCACGTCCTGGACGACCTTCGCCGTCACCTGGGCGCCCTTGGGCGAGAACTCCGCCTTGCCGTCGCCGCCGACAAAGAGCACCGGCGGGTGGAACGGCTTGTCGGCAGGCGCAGTAAGCCGGTCGACGATGAGCCGCTGGCCCTCCTCGACGCGGTACTGCTTGCCTTGCAGGGAAATGATCGCGTACATGCGTGGTGTCGTTCCTACGTGGAAAACGCGGGCACGCCCGGCCCGCGACCGGCGTAGTGTAGCGACGCACGATGGACGCCCGCAACGGAGACCGGGGCATCGGGGAGGCGATCGCCGTCCTCTCCGTGGTCTGCGTGATCGCGGCGGGGATCATCTTCACGTACTCGCGAACACCCGTCGAGGAGCTGTACAACGTCTCGCACGAAGGTCTCGGCGGCGGATTGGGCCGTGGCGCTCGTGTTCCTGAACTACTCGGCGGCACTTGTGGCGATTCCCGTTGCCGGTATCGTCGCGTTGAGGCTCGGGGGCCGAAGCGCGGCACTGGCCGGACTCGTCGCAGTCGGCCTCTGCGTCGTCGTCGTCTGGCCCGGCGTCGTTAAGCAGTCCGATCTCGACGCTCGCCCGATCAACGCGCTCGCAGCTTCCGGAGTGGCAATCACCGTCCTGCTCGCGATCATCGCCTGGCGGCGGTTCGGTGGGGATTTCGCACCGCCCCGGTCCCTCGACCCTGCCCGCCTCGCCGTCGCCATCGCGCTCCTGTTCCTCGCCGTCCCCTGGCTCGTAGCGATGGTGGGCGGATCCTTCGCGCGTGTACCGGTGTTGGGGACGGTCTGGCAAACAGACGAACTCCGGCTCCAGCCGGGCCACGACGTGCCGTCGGCAGCTGTGCACGCTGGTCACCACCACGGCCTGGACGGCCTCCTGCTCGCGCTGTCGGCTCTCGCGCTCTCCCGGATGCGGATTACGCGCCTGCGGGTGGCGGTCGGTGCCTATCTCGCGCTCATACTGGCGTACGGTCTCGCGAACGCCGTTCAAGACGCCTGGCTCGAGCAGGTCGTGAAGCGAGGTTGGACGTCGCGGGAGATTCCGAGCCTCATCGTCCCCGAGGCGACTGTCGGCTGGGCGGCCATCGGGCTGGTCGCCGTCGGCATCTTCGCCGTCGGTGCTAGGGAGCGGGCTCGGTCTCCGCGCTGACGGCTGCCGGCTTCCGGCGGCGCTTGCCGCCGCGGGAGCCGCGACGGGTCTTTTTCTTCTTGGGGGTGGCGGCTTCGGCCGTCGCTTCGTCGCCGTTCGCGCCGTCCAAGGCGGGATCGGCGCCGAGATCCGCAGCCGGCAGGTGGATCTTCGGCGTGAGGGGCTCCTCCGTGGCAGTCGGGGCTTCCGTTTCCGCAGCCGCAGTCGGGGCACCAGCCGCGGCCGCCGGCTTCTTGCGGCGGTTGCGACCGCCCCGAGAGCCGCGGCGCGTGCGCTTCTTCTTCGGCGCCGCCGGCTCTTCCCCGGTCTCCGCGGCGACCGCCTTCACCGCTTCCACCGCCTCCACGGCCTCCACCGCGGTCTCTTCGGCGGTTTCGGCTGGGGGCGCCTCGGCAGCCTTTCGCGAGCGGGACGCCCTGGTCGGCTTCTCGGCGAGGCCCTCGGCGGTGATCGCGGCCACGGCCAGGTCAGGGGCTCCCGAGAGCGTTGCGAACGCAGTGCCGTTCAATACGCGCTCGACTCGAACGCGCACCTTCTTGCCGACGAGCTTTGCGGCGCCCGCGACGGCGACATTCAGGCCGTTGAGCTTGCCGACGCCGGCTTCGGGGTCGTAGAGCCCGACTTCGACGAGCTTCAGCTCGAGCTCCTGACCTTCTCCGATCTCCGCCTGGGGCTGGAGCTTGGCCAGCGTGCCCCTGTCGAGGACGTTGAAGTGGTCGAACGGCACATCGTGGTTCGACTCGAGGAAGAAGCGGCGCTTGGTGACCTCCTCGATCTCCGCCAGCTGCGCTGCCCCGGGGCCGACGAGCATGTCGCACACCCGGGCGTTCAGCTCGACGCGGAACGCCTTCGTGCGGGGGCTCTCGCCCGCCAGCGCGCGCAGCCGCCGCTCGGTATCCACGACGGCGGTGGCCTCGGAGAGGACTATGCCGTCGCCCTCGCAGGTCGGGCAGCGGCGCGTGAGGATCTCGCGCGGCCCTTCGGTGACGTTCTGGCGCGTCATCTCCACCAGGCCGAGCGGGGAGATCTCGACGACGTAGGTCTTCGTCCGGTCGCGCTCGAGCTCTCGTTTCAGGGCCTCTTCAACCGTGGCCCGGTTCTTCGGGTTGGCCATGTCGACGAAGTCGATGACGATGATGCCGCCGATGTCGCGGAGGCGCAGCTGCCTGACGACCTCTTTCGCGGCCTCGACGTTGTTCTTCGTCACCGTCTCTTCCAGTCGGGCCGTCGACGTCCGCGATCGCGAGCCGACGAAGCGGCCGGTGTTGACGTCGATGACCGTGAAGGCCTCTGCGTAGTCGAAGACGAGGTAGCCGCCGGAGGGGAGGTCGACGCGCTTGTTGAGCGTCGAGCGGATGTCCGCGTCGACGCCGTGCGCCTCGAACAGCGGAGTGCGGTCCTTGTAGCGGACGACCCGTTCCGCCATGTGCGGCGACGTCTTCTTCAGGTAGCCGGTGATTCGCCGCAGCGCACGGTCGTCGTCGACCAGCGCACGCTCGAAGTCCTCGGTGAAGAGGTCTCTCACGACGCGGAGCGGCAGCTCCGCCTCGCTGTAGACGAGGCTCGGCGCGGGTGACTTCTTGGCGCTCGCCTGGATCTCCTTCCAGAGCTTCTCGAGGAAGCGCACGTCGCGCTCGATGTCCTCGGGGGAGGCGCCCTCGGCTGCCGTGCGGACGATGAGGCCGCCCTTCGGCAGCTTGATCGCGCGCAGGATCTCCTTCAGCCGCGTGCGCTCGTCGTCCTCGAGGCGCCGCGACACGCCGATCCCCTCGCCCAGCGGCACGTAGACGACGAAGCGGCCGGGCAGCGAGATCTCGGTCGTCAGGCGGGCGCCCTTCGACTTCATCGGGTCCTTGACCGCCTGTACAAGGATCTCCTGGCCGCGGGCGAGGAGGTCCTGGATGCGGCGCCCGTGCCGCTTCCCCTCCAGCTCCGGCCCGACGATCTCGTCGACGTAGAGGAAGCCGTTCTTCTCCAGGCCGATCTCGACGAACGCCGCCTCCATCCCCGGGAGGACGTTGTCGACGACCCCCTTGTAGATGTTGCCGGCGATCGAGCGGCGACCCGGCCGCTCGAGGTACACCTCGGCCACGCGGTCGTCCTCGAGCACGGCAACTGCCTGCTCGGTGACGTCCACGGACACGAGCAGCTCGCGCTTCGCCGCGGGCAGGGGCGCCCGGCGCGTCGGCTGCTTACGGCGCGAGTCCGTGCGAGACCCGGAGCGCTTGCGCGCAGGAGGCTTCGGCTTTCCCTCGGCGACAGCGGGCGCCTTTTCCTGCTCCTGCTCGGATGCCTCGGCCTGTGCCGTCTGCGGCTTCTTCTTCCGGCCGCGTCCACCGCGCGAGCCGCGGCGGCGGCGCGGGCGAGGCTGCTCGGCTCCCGCCGCGGGCGGGGCCTCGGCTACGGACTGAGTCTCAGGCTGTGGATCGGGTGTTGCGGGTGAATCGTCTGCGGGCGTCTGCTCTTCGGGAGCGCGCCGTCGAAACCAACGTAGGGCCAAGAATTTCTCCTTCGAAATAAGCGCGCGCGCGACCGGCGGCCGCCAAGGGGCGCGGGGCGTGCAGCGCGTTGTGTGTGAGGATCACTGTGAAAACCTCTCGAGCCAGCGTAGCAGTAGGGTCACGCCGCCTTGAGCTTCGATCTCCGCGTGCGGACCGTGCGCAGGCGCACCGCGAGCCGCGCCCAGGCCCACGGCTCGACCTCGGCATACCGCTGCTCGTTGCTCGCGAGGTTGCGAATGCTGTCGAGATACTCGAACCACGCGTCGGCTTCCTCGATCTCGAGCAGCTCTTCTGCTTCGGATCGGGGCGGCAGTGCCTTCTCGAGCTTTGCCACGCTCGGCAATGCTAGGACCCCATCCGGACGGAGTACACGAGAGGAGAAGCGCAATGGGTGACGATCGGTACGAGCAAGGCCGGCAGCGGCTCTCGGAGCTCGCCGGCGAACACGGCGAGTCGGTCATGGCCGGGCTGGAGGAGGTCTCCCCCGATCTTGCCCGCTACGTGATCGAGTTCGGCTACGGCGACATCTACTCGCGGCCGACGCTCGACGATCACGCTCGCCAGCTCGCCGCCATCTCGGCGCTATCGGCCATGGGCGGCGCGGAGCCTCAGCTCGAGTACCACATCGGTATCGCGCTCAACGTAGGTGTGCCGCCCGGGCAGATAGTCGAGACGGTCATCTTCCTGTCGCCGTTCATCGGCTTCGCGCGGACCCTGAATACGGCGCGCTCCGTGAAGCGCGTCTTCGCGAGCCGCAAGCTTCTCTAAGAGGGCGGCTTCACCGCCCGCCGCGGACGGCGATCGCCTCCAGCACGCCTATCGCGACGAGGTTCGCCACGAGCGAGGACCCGCCGACGCTCACGAACGGAAGCGTGATGCCCGTCACCGGTGCCACGCCGGTGGCCATCCCGATGTTGATGAAGATCTGGAACAGCAGC
The DNA here is from genome assembly GCA_963711315.1 of uncultured Actinomycetes bacterium. GTDB lineage: Bacteria > Actinomycetota > Thermoleophilia > Gaiellales > Gaiellaceae > PALSA-612. Next base: position 307,762 of record CAVQDQ010000001.1, on the reverse strand, counting down.
GCGAAGACGATGCCCGTCGCGGCGATGGCCGAGAAGGCGTCGCGCGCGATGGTGGCGATCTTCAGTCCCCGCCAGACGACGAGTAGGTAGAGCAGGAGCAGGACGCCGGCGCCGACGAACCCGCGCTGCTCGGATAGCGAGGCGAACGCGAAGTCGGTGGCGTGCTCGGGCAGGTAGTCGAGCCGCGTCTGCGTGGCCTCGTCCACGCCTCGCCCCGAGAAGCCGCCGGAGCCGACGGCCGTGATCGACTGGCGTTGGTTCCACGTCGTGCCCTGCGGGTCCTGGTTGGGGTCGAGGAAGCCTGTCAGGCGGTCGGTCTGGTACGGCTTGAGCACCTCTATCCCCACGGCGGGCAAGACCCACAGAGCCGCCGACACCACGATCAGGGTGATCGCCATGAGCACTGCCAGGTGCAGCCAGCGGACGCCGGCCACGAAGAGGCACGCGCCGAGGGCGGCCAGGTAGACGAGCCCGCTGCCGAGGTCCGGCTGGAGGAAGACGAGCAGCACCGGCGGCACCGCGAGCGCGATGGCCAGCAGCGGCGTCCGCACGTCCTCGATGCGCCTGATGCGGTCGGCGAGGAGAGCGGCGATGAAGAGGACGAACATGAGCTTCCCGAACTCGGAGGGCTGAAAGCGGAAGAACGAGACGTCGATCCAGCGGCGGGATCCGCGGGCGACGGTGCCGAGGAGCGCTACGAGCACCATCAGGCCGATCATCACGCTGTAGAGAGCAGCCTTCCATCGTCTGTACAGCGCGGGATCGATGAAGATCGCGCCCACCATCAGCACGATTCCGACCCCGGCGAACACGAGCTGGCGCGTGAGGTAGTAGTCCGGCTCGCCCGGGACGTCGTGACGGGTGATCCCTGAGATGGCCCAGAGCCCGAAGACGACGAGGCCGCCGGCGGCGGCGAGCAGCACCCAGTCGAGTCGAGCGATGAGCGGCCGCTCCTCCGACCGCGCGAACGGTGCGGGTCGCCTGCGACGGCGGGTGCTCTGGACGGTGTCGACGTACTCGGCCATCAGTCGGAGTTGATCGCGCCGATGGTCGGCGCCTTCGTGTGGAAGTAGTTCTCGAAGACCTTGAGCGCCGCGGGCGCGGCCGCCGTGCCTCCGTGGCCGCCGTTCTCGATCACCGCACAGAGCGCGATGGTGGGACTGTCCGCGGGCGCGTAACCACACCACCACGACTGGTCGAGCAGCAGCGGGTAGCTGTAACCGGGTAGCTGTACGACCTTCTCCGCCGTGCCGGTCTTGCCGGCGACGGGGATCGAGAAGTTGCCGAAGACGGAGGTCGCAGTGCCGTACGAAGCGTGCGTGGCGTCGTAGAGCGCGCCCTGGATCACGTCGATCGCCGTCGGATCGGCGCCGCTGTCGGCCGGCGGCGGCGGCTGGAAGGACTTGATGACCGTCGGCGCCGCGTTCTGGCCGCCGGTCTTCTCGACGGCGGAGACGACGTGCGGCGTCACGACCTTGCCGCCGTTGGCGACGAGCGCGAAGAAGCGCGCCATCTGCAAAGGCGTCACTGCGACGTCCTTCTGGCCGATGGTCAGCTGGATCGAGTCGCCCGGCTTCCAGAGCTTGTCGATCTCGTTCGTGTATGTGGCCTCGCGCCACTCCGGGGTTGGCAGGATCCCTTTCGCCTCGGGAGCGATGTCGACACCCGTCAGGGAACCGATCCCGAAGCGGCTGGCCCACGCCTGCAGCGGGTGGCCGCGCTCCGGAGGCAGGTCATAGAACATCGTCCCCAGGCGGTAGAAGTACGTATCGCAGGAGGCCGCGATCGCCTCCGTCATTGCCATCGGCCGGTCGACATTGAGGTCCCAGTTGTTGAATACCTGGTCGGCGCCCGTGACGCCCTCCACCCTGTACGAGCCCGTGCACGGCAGGAGCGTGTACTGGTCGACCAGATGCTCCTGCAGCGCGGCCAGCGCCGTGATCGGCTTGAAGGTCGAGCCGGGCGGATAGATCGCGGCGGTGGCGCGGTTCAGGCCCGGATAGTTCTCCCTGCGCGCGGTCTCGGCGTCGAGCAGCGGCTTCAGCTTCTCGTCGTCCCGTCCCGTGTAAACGCTGGGCCGGAACGTCGGGTTCGACGCCATCGCGAGCACGTCGCCGGTGTTCGGATCGAGCGCGACGATCGCGCCGCCGTTCGCCGCCCACTTGCCATCGGCGTGCGCACGCGCGATGCCGTATTGCAGCGCACGCTCGGCGGCGCGCTGAAGCGAGACGTCGATCGTGAGCCGGATGTTGTCGCCCGGCGTCGGTGCCCGCGTCAGCGTCAGCTCGCTCTTGGGTCGGCCCAGCGAGTCGACACGAAGCTCGGCGATGCCGGCCGTTCCGCGCAGGTACGTGTCGAACGCGGCTTCGACGCCCGATTGGCCGATCCGGTCGCCGAGCACGTAGCCGTCCTTGCGCATCTGCTTCAGCTGGCTCGGCCGAGATCTCGTTGACGTAGCCGAGCACCTGGGCCATTAGCGACTCGGCCGGGTAGGAGCGCAGGTAGGTCTGCTTGAGGTCGACGCCCGGGAGCTCGCTCCTGTGCTCTTCGAGGTACGCGATCACCTCCGGGGAAACGGCCACCTTCAGCGTCACCGGCGTCAGCGGATCGTTCTGGTGAGAGCGAATTTGCCGGCGGAGTCTCCAGAAGGGGGCGTCGAGGATCTTGGCCAGCTCCCGCACTTCCGTGTCGCGGCCCGAGCCCAGTGGCAGGTTGGCCGGCCAGAGCACGACCGCCGTCGAGACCACGTTACGAACGAGCGGGCGGCCGTTGCGGTCGACGATCGTGCCGCGCGGAGCCTCGATGCGGTCGAGGCGAAGCTGGTTCTCGAGCGCGGCTGTCTGGTACTTCTCCGGCGAAAGGATCTGGAGCGACCACAGCCGGAGGAAGAGGACGCCGAACGCGATCAATGCGATGCCACCGAGGACGGCAACCCGCATCGCCATGCGCGGTGTCAGCAGATACGGCTCCTCGACCTTCGGGTCGGGCGGGAGGAAGCTCGGCAGCTGCTGACCGGTACTAGCCAAGAGCACTCACCTCTGGGCCGAACGTCGCAGCCGGGCGGCGAGGAAGCAGCCGCCGGACGACGGCGAAGACCGGCCACGTGAGCAAGAGGTTGAGCGCGACGGACTGGAACAAGGTGTCGACGAGCACGTCGCGCGCCGGAGCGGGCTCGGCCAACATGAAGCGCAGCGCGAGCATGCCGACGAGGTAGAGCACCGTCATCACGCCCACCGCGAGGTACGGCGCGTAGCGGCGGCGTGACGGAGTCGTCTCGCCGTAGCGGCCTGCCCAGTAGCCGACGAGGGTCAGCAGCAGCGACGTCACGCCGAGCGTGTCGAGCAGAGCGATGTCGATCACGAGCCCTCCGAAGAAGCCGGCGACCGCACCCGTGGTCGCTCCGCGGAGGAGGGCAACGGCCACGAGGGTGACAAGCAGGATGTCGGGCGCGGCACCGAGGATAGAAGCGTCCGAGAACACCGACGCCTGGAGCACCGCCGCGATAAAGACGGCGACGGCGACCTTGAGTGCATCGATCATCGGCGGCTCGCCCGCGTCGAGGTCCCCGGCTTCTCCACCAGCACGAGCACCGAGTCGAGCGAGGAGAAGTCGACGAATGGGTCGACCTCGATCCGCTTGTAGATGTCCGTGTCGAGCTGGCCGACGCTGGTGACGAGGCCGATCGGGATCCCGCGCGGGTAGATCGACGCGAGGCGGCCGGATCGCCAGCCCGCGGAGATCACGACGTCGCCGGCCTCGACGACGTCCTCTTTCTGCACCCGCTCGAGGGCGAGTGCGTCGCCGCCGGCGACGCCGTGGCTGACGATGCCTGCGGCGTTCGTCTTGAGGTCGAGAGCCGAGACGGCGCTGGTCTCGTCCGTTAGCAGCGTCACGCGGGCGCTGCGCCGCGACACTCGCGTCACGCGTCCGACGAGGCCGGCGGCGGTGACCACGGGGTCGTTGACGTGGACGCGAGCGTTCGAGCCGGCGGCGATCAGCACCTGCTGCTCGAACTGCCCCGGTGTGCGGCCGATGATGCGGGCAGCCACGCCGTTGTAGTCGCCCGGGAAGGTCGTCCCTTGCCGGAAGCGGAGCAGCCGGCGCAGCTCGGCGTTCTGCAGCACCGCGGTCTGGCTCTGTACGAGCTGCTGCCGCAAGCGCTTGACCTCGGCGCGCAGCTTCTCGTTCTCCGACTCGGCGCCGAGAACGTCCCCCGCCCAGCCGAAGGCATCCTCGAACGGTTGCGCCACGCGCTCCGCCGCCACCTGGAAGGGGTAGATCACCGACGCGCCGGCGTCCTGCACGCTGTGCAGCGTGCCGCTCGACGACTCGCGGAAGTACACGCTGAGCAGCGCAAGCGAGAGCACGACGAGACCGATGACGGTCACTCGCCGTAGCAGCGGCCGCCCCAGCTTCGCAGGCGCTCCTGCCGGGGCAACGGGCCGCCGCCCGGTCGGAACGAGCGTCCCGACCCGTGCTGATCGGTGGCGAGGCACGAGGGTTCCTTAGTGTAGGGAAGCCTGCGGAACGGCTGCGATCAGACCCGGCTGTTAGCCCGGCTCCGGTTGCGGCCCCGGTCTTTCTGGCTGCGGTGAATGACTTCGAACTCTTCGAGGCTCTTGCCGGACCCCACGGCTACGCACGTGAGAGGCGAGTCCGCCACATGGACGGGCATGTGGGTCTCGTGGCGCAGGCGCTCGTCCAGGCCGGTGAGCAGCGCGCCCCCGCCGGCCAGCATCACGCCCCGGTCCATGATGTCCGCGGCGAGCTCGGGAGGAGTCTTGTCGAGCGTCTGTCTGATGGCATCGAGGATCTGGCCGACCGGATCCTCGAGGGCGTGGCGCACCTCGTCGGAAGACATGACCACAGTCTTTGGGAGGCCGGTCAGCATGTCGCGTCCGCGAACCTCCGCCTTCAGCTCGTCCTTCATCGGGTAGGCCGAGCCGATCTCGAGCTTGATCTCCTCGGCCGTCTGCTGGCCGATCAGGAGCTTGTACTCCTTCTTGACGTGATTGACGATGGACTCGTCCATCTCGTCGCCGCCGACGCGGAGGCTCTGGGAGACGACGATGCCGCCGAGCGAGATGACGGCCACCTCGCTCGTGCCGCCGCCGACGTCGACGATCATGTTGCCCGCGGGCTCTGCGATGGGAAGGCCCGCTCCGATCGCAGCCGCCATCGGCTCCTCGATCAGGTAGGCCTGGCGCGCGCCGGCCGAGAGCGTCGCCTCCTCGACGGCCCGCCGCTCGACCCCGGTCACGCCCGAAGGGACGCAGACGACTACCCGCGGGTGGGCAAAGCGGTGCTGGTGCACCTTGTGGATGAAGTGGCGGAGCATCTGTTCCGTGACGTCGAAGTCGGCGATGACGCCGTCCTTCAGCGGACGGATGGCCGAGATCGAGCCCGGTGTGCGGCCGAGCATTCGCTTCGCCTCGACTCCGACGGCGTGCACCTCGCCCGAGCGCGTGTCGATCGCGACCACCGAGGGCTCGGAGAGGACGATGCCGCGCCCACGGACGTACACGAGCGTGTTCGCCGTGCCGAGGTCGACCGCCATGTCACGGCTGCCGAAGCCTGTGAGGTTGTCGAAGATGCCCATCGGGGAGGTGGAGTCTAGCCGCGCGTCATTGCCGCCCTTGCATGAAGCCCAGAAGCAGCGGCGCGGGGAGGCCGACGACGTTGAGGTAATCGCCGTCGATTCGCTCGACGAGCGCCGCGCCGAGACCCTGGATCGCATACGCGCCGGCACGGCCTTGCCACTCGCCGGCCGCGACGTAGTCGGCGATCTCGTCTGCGGTCAGTCCACGGAACGTGACCGCCGTCACCGCCAGCCCGCTTTCCTCCCACTCGTCGGTGCGCAGGCAGAGCCCTGACACGACCTCGTGGGTCCGGCCGCCGAGGCGCCCAAGCATCGATGAGGCGTCGTCAGCATCGGCGGGCTTGCCCAATACCTCCCCATCCAGCACGACGACGGTGTCGACACCGAGCACCGGGTTTCCCCCGCCCTCCACCGAACGGGCCTTCCCGACCGCGTGCTCGACGGGATCGGCACCCACTTCCTCATAGACAGGCGCGACGACACGGAACGGGATCTGCAGCTGCTCGAGGATGGCGCGTCGCTGGGGCGACGTCGAGGCGAGCACGATCATGCGGCGGTCAGCTGCGCGTCAGCCGGATCACGGCACCGTCTACGCGCGCGACCAGGTAGAGCTCGCCTGCCGCGTCCTCGCCGAACGATGCGAGCTGGCCGACGGTGAACGGCTCCCTTCGCGGCCTGGGTGAGACAGAAGCCGCGCGAACGCTCCACACGCTGCCGGAGCACGTGTCCCCGTAGAAGTAGCGCCCCCGCGCCGCCGGGAGCTTGCGACCGCGGTAGACGAAGCCGCCGATGACCGCTGCACACTCGCGTGCGGGATGGGCGTACTGAACGAACGCCGGCGTCGCGTCCGGCGGGGGCGGCTCGGCTCCCCAGCCGAAGTTGGGAACGCCGCGTGTCCCCCTGCGGATGACGTCGATCTCCTCGAACGCACGCTCACCCACGTCTCCGATGAAGAGATCGCCGGTGCTACGGTCGAAGGAGAACCGCCACGGATTGCGCAGGCCGATCGCCACGACCTCGGGCGGAGCCAGCGGCGGGTCGACGTCCAGGCGCAGGATCTTGCCCAGCGCGCTCGAGGGATCCTGGGCCGCCGCGGGCTCGAGCCCGTCGCCGATCCCCGCAAGCAGTCGCCCGCCAGGGCCGAAGGCGAGCTGGCCGCCCACGTGCGCGTAGATGCTGGACGGCACTCTCGCGCTGAAAATGATCCGGTTCGGGCGCGCGCGGCCTCCTCGGACGCGAAGCTCGAGCACGACGAGGTTCCCGCCCGGCGCCGTGTACATGACGTAGGCGCGCCGGTCGGTCGGGTAGCGGGGGTGGAAGGCGATCGAGAGCAGACCGACGAGGCCGCCCGAGCGGACCCGACCGCGGATGTCGAGGAACGCTTGTGGAAGCACGCGTCCCTTTCTCGACAATGCGAACGCGTCCCGCGCGCTCGACGACGTAGAGCCGTTGCGGCTCCCCTGGAGCGGCGGCGACGTGCACCGGTTGTCGCAGTCCGGAAGCGACGAGCTCGATGCCAAGCGCGCTCGCGCCCGGAGTGGCGGCGGGGATGACGACCGCCGCGACGCAGACGGCCGCTAGGAGTGCTTGCGTGCGACCCAGATCTCCTCCGCCGGCCACTTCCGCGCCCACTCGGGGGTGACGTACTCGTAGAACCCGTGCGTCTCCGCACCTTCGGGCGCATATAGCTCGATCAGCCTTTCGATCTCGAAGCCGCTGTCGCGCAACAGGTCGATGAGCTCGCCGTGCGGGAGATGGAACTCGACCTCACCCGTGTCCTCCCATTCGATCCGGTTCAGGCCACGCTGAGGCCGCTGGAGGCGCTCGGTCATGTTGTCCTCGATGTGCATACACAGCGTTGCCAGGGTCGAGTTACGGAGGAAGACGAGCCGCCCGCCGGGTCGGAGCAGCCGCGCCGCTTCGGGGATCCAGCGGTAGGGGTCGGCCCAGATGGAGGCGCCGAACTCCGAAGCGACGAGGTCGAACGAGGCGTCGGGGAGCGGCACGTCCTCGCCGACCGCCTCCACGAGCGGAAACTCGAGCCCGAACTCCTTCTGCATCTCGCGCGCCGTCTCCAGCTGCGCCGGAGTCGGATCGACTCCGACCGGCCGCGCTCCACGCTTGGCGAGCCAGGCCGAGAGGTACGCCGTGCCGCAACCGAGATCGAGGACGTCGAGCCCCGAGACGTCGCCGTAGACGTTCAGCTCCGACTCGGGAACGAGGAAGACGCCCCAGCTCATGTCCTCCTCCGTCCACGCCGCTGCGCGCGTTCGGGCCTGTGTACTTCGCGTTGTTTCTCGTCCAGACCGCGACGTTCTGCGCGACGTACTCGGGGTACTCAGGCGAGCTCATCGCCGAACCAGAGCTCGATCTCGCGCGCGGCGGTCTCGGGCGAGTCCGAGCCGTGCACGAGGTTGTTCGGCATCGCGAGCGCGAGGTCGCCGCGGATCGTGCCCGGGGCGGCGTCGACAGGGTTCGTGGCGCCGATCGTCGCCCGCGTCACGCGCACGGCGTCCTCCCCCTCGAGCACGAGCGCGAGCGTCGATCCCGTCGTGATGAAGCCGACGAGCTCGCCGAAGAACGGCTTCTCCGCGTGCTCGGCGTAGTGCCGTTCGGCAAGCTCACGGTCGACGTTGACCAGCTTCGCGGCGCGGACGACGAGGCCGCGACGCTCGAAGCGCCCGACGATCTCGCCGAGCAGGCCGCGCTCCATGGCGTCGGGCTTGACGAGGATGAGCGTCCGCTCCACGCGGGGAAATCTACTCGGCTGCTCGACGCTGCCGCCGCGCCTTGGCTCGCTCGGCGGCGTCCGAACTCGGCTCCGGGAGCTCCACGGGCTGTGGGCGCGAGACAGGCGTCTCGCAGAACGGGCAGACCTGCCACAACGGGTCCAACGGTGCCTTGCAACCCGAGCACGATTCGCGCAGGCGCGTCGTGCACACGGGGCAGACGAGGTAGCCGGTCTCGACCGCGGAGCGGCATACAGGGCAACGTTCCTCCGACGGGCGGAGCGACTGGAGCGCCTTCATCTCCAGCTCCCGCTCCCGCACCTCTTCCAGGTATTCGGGTGGCCTGAAGAGCATGTAGATCACTGCGCCGACAAAGGGCGGCACGAGGCCCAGCACCGTCGCCATGGCGACGAGCCAGCGATCCTGGATGCGGCGCCGCGCGTCCTTGTACGTCCAGTAGCCGACCGCGAGCCAGAAGACGACGAGGAAGAAGAAGAGGAGGTTGCGTGTGACGAGCCACGCCTGGGAGTCGAAGAAGTCGGCGAGCAGTGCCGTGCTCATATCAGCAGTTTGCCCATCAGGAACCCCGCCGCAAACGCCACGGCCACAAAGAGGGCGAGGGCGAGGATCGCGAAGAGGATGGCGCCGGCAGCGCCGGAGCGTCTCCGCGGACGCCGCCGAGGGCGTGCGCGACGTGGCGCCGGGCCAGGGACCGACACGCTCACCGCGCCGCCGCGTGCAGGTCGGCGAGGAGGTACAGCGAGCCGGTCACGAGCACGCGCGGGCCAAGCTCGTGTGCCCGCCGTACTGCGGCCACGGGTTCCTCCACAGCCACGACATGCGAAACGTATCGACGCGCCCGGTCGGCGAGGTCGTGCGCCGGGAGCGCTCGCGGGCTCGATGACTGCGTCGCGACGATCGTCTGGCCGACGCGAGCGAGTCGCTCGAGCATCGCGGCAGTGTCTTTGTCTTCGAGCAGGGACACCACGACGACCCAGTCGCCCCTCGGAATGCGCTCGAAGAGCCAGTCGACGGCCTCCGCCGTGTGCGCGCCGTCCCACAACTCGTTCGCGGCGCGCCACTCGAGCCGGCCGGGAAGTTGGACGTCGGCGTCGCCTTCGATCGGCCGGCCGAGGAATGCCTCCGCCGCCTCGTGCGCTCCACCCGCGCGTACCTCCTGCTCCGGCAGGAGGTACGCCCACTCCGGCTCGCCGAGCACGACGATCGCACCCCGACGCGCCGACGGCGAGCTTCTCCCGGGCAATCGCGTCGCGATTCTCGCCGAGCACCTCCGTGTGCTCGAGCGAGACGTTCGTCAGGTGGACGACGGGCGCTTCGAGGACGTTCGTCGCGTCCAGCCTGCCGCCGAGCCCGGCCTCGACGGCGGCGACGTCGACGCCCTGTGCGGCGAACTCGGCGAGCGCGGCAGCCGTCAGCGCTTCGAACTGCGTCGCCCCCAGCCGCTCGGCCGCGGGCCGGATTCGTCCGACGGCGCGCTCGAAGCCCTCCGCGTCGGTGTCGAGCCGCTCCCCCCAACCAGAGACGTGCGGCGACGTGTAGGCGCCGGCACGCAGCCCCTCCCGTCGTAGCAGCGCGGCGATGGTCCTCGTCGCCGTCGACTTGCCATTCGTGCCGACGACGTGGACGGACGGAAACGCGCGCTCGGGATGGCCGAGCGCCTCGAGCAGCGCGTGCATGCGGTCCAGGCCGAACTCCGCCGGCCACGGCGAGAGCGACGCGATCCAGGCTGTATGCGGGCCCATCGCCGGGAATGTTGACGACAGCTGCCCGCGCGCGTACCGTTCTGGGGTCGTCGAGCGAAGGAGGTGGGCAATGAGACAACCGGTCTTCACCACCTTCACCCGCGCTACCGCGGGGCTCGACCGCTAGCTCATCGGGTTCCGCGGCCACCTACGACACGAAGGAGCACGCGTGACCGCGAATACCCTTGCCGCGCTCGGCTGGACCGACTGAGCTCGACGCGGCGATGACAATCTATGCCGAGCGGGGCTTCGAGCCCGCCCGCGTCGTCGCAGAGCACCGCGGCGGCTACTACGTCCGCGGCGAGCGCGACGACCGGCTCGCGAGCGCCCGCGGCAAGCTCCGCGACCACGAGATCACCGGCGGTATGCCTGCCGTCGGCGACTGGGTCGCAGTTTGCGATGCGCCGGGGGGCCAGGCCGCCATCGAAGCCGTGCTGCCGCGGCGGACGAAGATCTCTCGCAAGACGCCGTGGCTCAAGGCCGAGGAGCACACCCTCGTCGCGAACGTCGACACGGTGTTCCTGGTGGCCGGGCTGGACGGCGACTTCAACGCCGCGCCGGCTCGAGCGCTATCTCGTCACGGCGTGGGACTCCGGGGCGGATCCCGTCGTCGTGCTGACGAAGCTCGACATCTGCGAGGACGACGAGCAGATCGCAGAAGCCGAGGCTGTGGCTATCGGCGTCCCCGTGCTGGCGGTGAGCAACGTCACCGGCGAGGGACTCGACGGCGTGCGGGCATATCTGGCGCCAGCCCGCACCGTGGCTCTCCTCGGGTCGTCGGGCGTCGGCAAGTCGACGCTCGTCAACAAGCTCGCCGGACGCGAGGTGATGCGCACGGGCGAGCTGCGGCGAGACGGCCGAGGCCGGCACATGACACGACATCGCCAGCTGCTTGTGCTGCGCGACGGCACGATCCTCGTCGACACGCCCGGGCTGCGCGAGCTCCAGCTCTGGGAGGGAGACGTGGACAGCGCCTTCTCCGACATCGCGGAGCTCGCCACACAGTGCAAGTTCAACGACTGCAGCCACGAGTCGGAGCCGGGCTGCGCCGTGCGCGAGGCCTTGGCGTCAGGAGAGCTCACGTGGGAGCGGATGCGGAGCTATCGCAAGCTCGAGCGGGAGCTGCGGGCGATCGAGGCGCGTTCGAACAAGCGCGTCGGGCGAGAGCTCAAACGTCGCTGGAAGGCTCGCGCGAGGGAGACGCGGCAGGAGCGAAAGCACGGCAAGCGGCTGTAACAATGATGCGCGTGGTTCGCGGGTCCGTCGTCCTCGCCCTGCTCCTCGCAGTCGTCGCAACTCGTGCTTCCGGACAGCCGTCGCTGGGTACCGCGTGCGTTCGCGCCTCCGACCATTCGACGCCGGTTCGCTTTCGCGCGTCAGGCGGCGCGCGGCTGGCCGGCAACGTTCTCGGCCGTGGCAGGACCGGCGTCGTCTTCGCGCACCAGGTCGGAGGTGACCGCTGCCAGTGGCTGCCCTTCGCCAGAGAGCTGGCCAAGCGAGGCTACCGCGCGCTTGTCTTCGACATGCGCGGCTACGGCGCGTCCACCGGCATCACGAACACCAATCCGCACCTGGACGTGATTGCAGCCGCCGCCGATCTGCGCCGACGCGGCGCCAAGAAGATCGTGCTCGCGGGCGCGTCGATGGGCGGCACCGGCGTCGTCGCCGCTGCTCCCGTCATCCGCCCCGCAATTAGCGGCGTCGTCGAGCTGTCGGCGCCTACAGCCTTCGGCAGCGCGGACGCGCTTGCGGCCGCGAAGAAGCTGAAGCGCCCGGCGTTGTTCGTGGCCGGCCGCGACGATGGCGACTTCCCCGCGGCCACGCGCACCCTCTACCGAGCGGCAGCGACGAAAGACAAGCAGCTCCACATCGCGCCCACGTCGTGGCACGGAGTCGATCTCGTCTTCCTGCCCACAGTCCGCAAGCTCGTGCTCGACTTCGTCGAGCGCGTCGGCTAGGCGAGGTCTGCAAGCTCGCTCCGGTAGCGCTCGAGCTTGGCCTGCTCGGCAGCGACGACGTCCTTGGGAGCATTTGCGACGAAGCGCTCGTTCGCGAGCATGCCTTCCGCGCGGGCGATTTCCTTCTGCAGCCGCTCCTTCTCGCGCTCGACGTTGCCGTCCTGCGTCACCTGGCCCGGCTTGACGACCGCCTCGAACACCCGCGCCTCGTCCTCCGAGAGTTCGATGCGGACCTGACTGCGCCGGTAGCGGGTCGCCGCCGACTGCACGCGCTCCAGCGCGTCGGCGTCCCCGTCGAAGCGCGAGTCGCTGTCCGGCCAGAGCGACACGATGAGCCGGCTCTCGCGCGCGGGCAGGTGCGTCCAGATCTCCTCCGTCACGTGCGGCATGACGGGATGGAGCAGCTGCAGCAGTCGCTCCAGCGCCGCGAGCGCCGTCGCCCGGGCATCCACATCGCCGTCGTACAGCCGCGGCTTGATCGCCTCCGCGTACCAGTCGCAGAAGTCGTCGAAGATGAGGTGGTAGAGGCTGTCGGCAACCTCGGAGAACGCGAAGCGCGGCAGCGCGTCTTCGATCAGCGCGCGTGCCCGCTCGAGCCGCGCGAGGATCCAGCGCTCCTCGACGTCGCGGGGCCGGACCTCGGGAGTCGCCCCCTCCGTCGCGGAGAGGATGAGCCGCGAGACGTTCCAGAGCTTGTTGGCGAGGCGGCGTCCCTCGTCCATGGCGGCGTACGAGAGACGCGTGTCCTGCTGCGACGACATCTTCATCAGGCCGTAGCGAGTGGCGTCCGCCCCGTATTCGGCGATCACGTCGAGCGGGTCGAGACCGGTGCCGAGCGACTTCGACATCCGCCGCCCGTCCGGCGCGAGCACCGTCGAGTGGATGATCACGTCGGAGAACGGGACCTGTTCGCAGAGCTCGAGCCCGGAGAAGATCATGCGGTTCTCCCAGAGGCGGATGATCTCGCGCGCGGTAATGTTTAGGTCCCCGGGGTAGAAGCGCTGCAAGTCGGGAGTGTCGTCTGGCCAGCCGAGCGTGGCGAACGGCCAGAGGGCGGACGAGAACCACGTGTCGAGGACGTCGGGATCGCGCTCGAGCTCCGTCTTGCCGCACTCGGCGCAGGCCTCCGGTTCCGACTCGACGACCGTGACGTGGCCGTCGGGGCAGTACCAGACCGGGAGCTGGTGTCCCCACCAGAGCTGTCGCGAGATGTTCCAGTCGGGCGCGTGCTCGAGCGAGTCGATCGCGAAGCGGTGCTGCGACTCGGGGTGGTAGCGGACGCGTTGCGTCTGCAACGCCTCGATTGCCGGTGCGCCGAGCTCGTCCATGCGGCACCACCACTGGAGAGAGATGAGCGGCTCGATGCGACTCTCGCACCGCTCACAGACGGCAACCGTGTGCCGGTACGGCTCGCGGCGCTCGACGAGGCCCCGCTCCTCGCACCACTCGAGCACACGCGCTCCCGCCTCCTCCTGCGTAACGCCGGCGAGCTCGCCTGCCTCCTCGTTCATGAGCCCGCCGGGGCCGATCACCATCGGTTCGGGCAGGCCGTGCGCACGGCCGATCTCGAAGTCCGTCGGGTCGTGGCCCGGCGTCACCTTGAGCGCCCCGGTGCCGAACTCGGGCTCGACGCGCTCGTCCGCGATGACGGGTACGCGGCGCTCGACGAAGGGGACGACCACTTCCTTGCCGACGAGACCGGCGTAACGGTCGTCCTCGGGATGCACCGCGACGGCGACGTCGGCGAGGATCGTCGCCGGGCGCACGGTCGCGATCGTGACGTGGCCGGAGCCGTCCGCCAGCGGATAGCGAACGTACACGAGCTCGTCGTCCACCTCCACGTGGTCGAGCTCGAGGTCCGAGAGCGCGCTCAGGTGGAAGGGGCACCAGTTGACGATCCGGTAGTCGCGGTAGAGCCAGCCGCGCTGCCAGAGGTGGACGAAGAACTTCAGCACCGCCCGCACGTAGTCGTCGTCCATCGTGAAGCGCTCGCGCCGGTAGTCCATCGACGCACCCATGCGGCGGTACTGCGTCATGATCGTCCGCCCGTAGAGCCGGAGCCACTCCCAGACCCTGGCCTCGAACGCCTCGCGGCCGAGGTTGTGGCGACTCTTCCCCTCCTTCTCCAGCTCCTTCTCCACGACGCTCTGCGTCGCGATGCCGGCGTGGTCGTACCCGGGCTGGAAGAGGCAGTTGAAGCCCTGCATCCGCCGCCAGCGAACGATCGAGTCGGCGAGCGCGAGCTGGAGCGCGTGGCCCATGTGCAGGTCACCCGTGACGTTCGGCGGCGGAAAGGCGATGACGAACGTCGGGCGCGGATCGTCCGCCTCGGCTGCATACAGGCCCTCCTCCTCCCAGGTGGCCTGCCAGCGCTCTTCGACGCCCTCGGGGCTGTACCGCGATTCCATCCCGAAGCGATGGTAACGAGGGGGCCTTCTGCGACAATGGCCGGGCAGATGGTGAGTGCTGTCGGCGATCCCATCGAAGCGGGTCGCGAAGCGGTCCGCCGTCGCGCATGGGAAGACGCCTACCAGCTGCTTTCGAGCGCCGACGGCGCGCTGGCTGCCGATGACCTGCGAGGACTCGCCGAGGCGGCGTTCTGGAGCGGCCGACAGAACGAGGCAGTCGCCGCCCGGGAACGAGCGTACAAGGCCCTACCTTGACGAGGGCGACCGTCTTCGGGCGGCGGGCATCGCGCTTCGCCTCGCGCTCGACTACCTCCCCAAGGGGAATCTTCCGCTCTTGCGTGGCTGGCTCGCGAAGGGCGAGCGGATCCTCGAGGACGAGCCGGAGTCCCTGGAGCACGGAAGGGCGGCGCTGGTGCGGGCCACGGAGGCCGGGGAGATCATGGGGAAGTTCGACGAGGCGATAGTCGACGCCAAGAGCGCATTCGACATCGGCAAAAGGTTCGGCGACGCCGATCTCCAGGCGCTGGCCCTCGTCATCGAGGGCAGGAGTCTCATGTACAAGGGGGAGTTGGACCGGGGCCTCGCCTTGCTCGACGAGGCGTCCACCTCTGCGTTGGCAGGAGAGCTCGATCCCTTCTCGGCGACGATGGTCTACTGCATGACGATCACCGGCGCCCAGGGAGTCGGTGACTTCGACCGTGCACGTCAGTGGACAGAGGCGGCGAACCGCTGGTGCGACGTGGAGAAGACGCGCGGCTTCCCCGGAGCCTGTCGTGTGCACCGCTCGGAGATCCTCTGGCTGGGCGGCCAGTGGGACGAGGCCGAGCGCGAGGCCGTCGATGCGTGCGCCGACCTCGAGGCATACAACGCGTTCACGACCGCTGCCGGCTACTACCAGATCGGCGAGATCGGGCGGCGGCGCGGCGACTTCTACGCAGCCGAGGAGGCGTACCGAAAGGCACATGAGCTCGGGCGGGAGCCCCAGCCAGGGCAGGCGCTGTTGCGGCTCGCCGAAGGCAAGGCAGCGGAGGCCGCGGCCGCGCTGGGCCGGTCACTCGGAGACGACGCCAAGGACCCGCTGGCGCGTGCACGGCGCCTTCCCGCGCAGGTGCAAGTGTCGCTCGCGGTCGGCGACATCGAGACGGCGAGAGCCGCAGCCTCCGAGCTCGAGAAGCTCACGGATCGCTTCCGCGTGGGCGGCGAGCGGACACCGTTGGTCGATGGGGCGCTCCAGCTCGCCCTGTCCCGCATCGCGGCCGCAGAGGAGAATTGGACGGCCGCGGAGGCCGCAGCCCGAACGGCGCTGGCAATCTGGAACCGGGTCGGTGCTCCCTACGAGGCGGCTGAGGCACGCCTCGCGCTCGGCATGGCCTACGACATGAAGGGCGACCGCAAGGGGGCGTACGCCGAGTACGAGGCGGCGAAGGCCACCTTCGAGCGCCTCGGGGCCGTGCTCGACACGCAGCGGACGATGGAGCTGCTCGGGGAGACGGCCGCTACCCATAGGACATTCGTCTTCACGGACATCGTCGACTCCACGAAGCTGCTGGAGGCGCTGGGGCCCGAGAAGTGGAAGAAGCTCCTCGACCGGCACGACGCCTTGCTGAGCGAAGCAATTCGCTCGCATAGCGGGGAGGTGATCAAGCACACCGGCGACGGCTTCTTCGCCGCATTCGACACCGCTGAAACGGCTGTCGAGAGCGCCGTGCGCATCCAGCAGTCGCTTGCTGACGAGGTCTTCAGCGTCCGGATCGGCCTCCACAGCGGAGAGGCACTCGAACGCGGCAGCGACTACACCGGCCGCGGCGTCAACGTCGCGGCGCGTATCGGCGCGCTCGCAGGGCCCGGCGAGATCCTCGTCTCCACCGAGACCCTCGAGGGCGCAAACAGCCCGTACGCGCTCTCGGAGCCACGCACGGCCGAGCTCAAGGGCTTCGCAGAGGCGGTGCCGATCGCCGCAGTTCAGTACCGAAACGCATAAGCCGTCCGGCGCGTCTGCTGTACTTCGGATCCGAAATAGATGCGGATTGGATCCGAAATAGCGTTTGGGGTCGACAAAGCGGGGTAAGTCCGGCAAAATAGGATCCAAGATCGCAAAGACGGGACCCCAAAGGAGGACGGGCATGGAGATGAACGGTCGGGTGAACGGCGTCACGAGGCCGTACACGAAGGAGGACGTGCAGCGCCTGCGCGGCACGGTCCACGTCGAGCACACGCTCGCGCGTCTCGGCGCGGAGCGCCTGAGGGAGCTGCTCGCCGGCGATGGCTTCGTCCGCTCGCTCGGAGCCCTCTCGGGCGGCCAGGCCGTGCAGATGGTGAAAGCCGGCCTGCAGTCGATCTACGTGTCCGGCTGGCAGGTAGCCGCCGACGCCAACCTCTCCGGACACGTCTACCCCGACCAGAGCCTCTACCCCGCCGACTCCGCACCGGCGCTCGTCCGCCGCATCAACAACGCGTTGCTGCGCGCCGACGAGATCCACACGGCCGAGGGCGACACGTCGACCCGGTGGCTGGTGCCGATCCTCGCCGACGCCGAGGCGGGCTTCGGCGGACCGCTGAACGCGTTCGAGCTGATGAAGGCGATGATCGAGTCCGGCGCCGCGGCAGTCCACTACGAGGACCAGCTGGCCTCGGAGAAGAAGTGCGGCCACCTCGGCGGCAAGGTGCTCGTGCCGACGAGCCAGTTCATTCGCACGCTTGTCGCGGCGCGGCTGGCGGCCGACGTGCTCGACGTACCGACCGTGCTCGTCGCCCGCACCGACTCGCTATCAGCGTCACTGCTGACGAGCGACGTCGACGAGGGCGATGCCCCATTCGTCACCGGCGAGCGGACGGCGGAGGGCTTCTTCCGTATCCGGGAAGGGCTCGACGCCGCCATCGCCAGGTCACTGGCCTACGCTCCGTACGCCGACATGCTGTGGTTCGAGACTTCGACACCGGACCTCGGTGAGGCCCGCGAGTTCGCGCAGGCGATCAACGAGCGCTTCCCCGGCAAGTGGCTCACCTACAACTGCTCGCCGTCGTTCAACTGGCGACGCCACCTGGACGAGACCGACATTGCCTCGTTCCAGGAGCAGCTGGCGGGAATGGGCTACAAGTACCAGTTCGTCACGCTGGCCGGCTTCCACTCGCTGAACGCGGGAATGTTCGAGCTCGCTTCCGGCTACGCAGTCGACGGCATGGCCGCATACGTGAAGCTCCAGGAGCACGAGTTCGCGCTCGAGGAGCACGGCTACACCGCCACGCGTCACCAGCGCGAGGTCGGCGCCGGCTACTTCGACGCCGTCGTGGAGGCGGTCTCGGGCGGACAGGCTTCGACGCTGGCGCTGAAGGGCTCGACGGAGGAAGGGCAGTTCGCGAAGGAGGTGACGGCATGAAGGTTCACATCGAGGTGACCAGGAGCTCCGACGCGGAGGATCTCGCGCGGTCGTTGACGGCGCAGGGCATCGTGGCCAACGTGCTCTCCGATCCCTATCGCCTGACCGCGGTGGCCGACGACCTCACCCTCGTGGAGCATGCGGTCGAGGACTGGACGGCCGAGCGTGGGCTGCCGTTCGTGCCGCTGCAGGTCGACGAGAAGCACTTCGTCCTGTCGCCGCCCGGCTCCTAGGCGTTCGTGGAAGCGGAGGGCACCAAGGCAGACGAGATCGCCCTCGAGCTCGAGGACGACATCGTCTCCGGGCGGATCGAGGCCGGCAGCGTGCTGCGCCAGGAACAGCTGTCCGAGCGGTTCGGCGTCAGCCGCACGCCGATCCGGGAGGCGCTGCGGCGGCTGGCCGCGCACGGGCTCGTCTCGTTCACGCCGAACCGCGGTGTGCGCGTGCGCACGCTCTCGCGCGACGAGCTTCGCGAAGCGTTTCTCGTCCGGGCCGAGCTGGAGAGCCTGGCCACTCAGCTCGCCGTTCCGCGGATGACGCCTGAACGGCTCGCCGCGCTCGATGCGGCGGAGCAGCGCTTCTCGGAGCTGACCGTCGCCTTGCGGAAGAAGGCGCGCAGCGGCGTAGAGGACAGTCCGCTGGCCGTCGAGTGGATGCATGCCAACTACGGCTTCCACGACGTGATCTACGCGGCTGCCGAGACGCCATACCTCGAGCGGCTGGCGAAGAGCTCGCGGCGCACGTTCGTCGGCCAGATCACCTGGGTGGCACGCGCCGAGCTCGACGAGCTCTACGAGCGGAACGATCGCGAACACCGGGCGATCCGCGAGGCGATCGCCGCCGGCAGCGCCGGGGGCGCTCGCGTGCTCGCGCGCGAGCACGTGCTCCACTCGTGGGAGCTGCTCGACGCAATCCTCGATTACGTCCGCGGCCGCGAGCCCGCCCTCCGCTCGGCCTAAGCGGACATGTCCGGTGCCAGGCACCGGTCATGTCTACAAAGAGACTTAACGTGCACGTTTGGGAAGCCATCAATTGGGAACACGACAGTCCATGTGGCCAGCCGCTCCTCGTAGCCGTCACGTGCGAGCGCGGTCACGGTGGACGTCCTTTAGCCGCCTTCACGGCGTCGTCGACGTGGGGCCAGATGGCTCGCCCCGGTTGCTTGCACTCTTCCAGCCATCGCTCTACCTCCCCCCACTGGAAACGGACACACCGGCCGAGCCGAACGCACGGCATCGCGCCGGATCGGACTGAGTCGAGCACCCAGCTCGTTTGGCGGAACGGCGCTGCGGGGAGATTTAGGTGGGGGCGCAGAGGCGGGACTAGCGGCAGGAGAGCCTTCGCGCCCCGGCTCATCACGTTGCCTCGACTGCGCAATCACTGACTTGAGTTCATTTGTATTAATCGCCGGCGTGCCCCGCTGGCCGAACCTCTTCATCGTTGGCGCGCCGAAGGGCGGCACGACGACGCTGTGGCGCTATCTCGACCAGCATCCCGACGTGTTCATGTCGCCGGAGAAGGAGCCGAACTTCTTCCTCGACCCTACGCCGCCGGTGCAGGTGCCGTCCGAGGACGCGTACCTCGGCCTCTTCGCAGGCGCAAGCGACGAGACGTGGCTCGGCGAGGCCAGCGGGAGGTACTTCTCGGACCCGACGACCCCTGGCCTGATCAAGGCGAGGGTGCCGAACGCGCGAATCATGATCGCCCTGCGCGACCCGGTAGAGCGGGCGTACTCGTCGTACTGGCACGACGTGAAGTTCGGCATCGAAAGCCGCTCCTTCGCGGAAGTGGTGGACGACCAACTAGACGACTCGCAGTTGGCCGTCGGCGCGGATCCGGCCAGGAAGCACGTCTACCTCGGCTTCTACTCGCAGCACGTGGCGCGATTCCTCGACGTGTTCGGCGATGCCACTCGCGTCGGCTTTCTCGAGGATCTCCACGCCGATCCAGAGGCAGAGGCGGCATCGATCTTCGATTTCCTCGGCGTCGATCCCGACGTTGCGCGGCAGACCTCGCCCGGCACCCACAACGTCTTCGCGCAGCCGCGCAACCGCGTGGCGGCGCGGCTGATGGCGTCACCAAGAGCGCGTGCAGGCGGCCGCGCCGTTTTCCGCGAGCCATTCCGCACGTGGGTCGAGAACCTCGTCCTGCAACGCGGCCAGAAGCCGCCCCTGGATCCTGCACTGCGAGCGCGCCTGCGGAATGCGTTCGACGCCGACCGCGAGCGTCTCGAGCGGCTGCTCGGCCGGCCCGTTCCCTGGTAGCCCGTACACTCAGGACGTGAGGACGGCGCTCCTCATAACAGTGGCCCTGAGCGGCTTCGCGCTCCTCGCCGGTGCCGCGAGCTCCGCGCCTAAAGCCGGCTGCAAGCCGACCCCCGAAGATGCATTCGGCCCCTTCGGCCGGGTAACGCCGCCTCTGCGCGCGAAGATCGGAACCGGTCACGTCCTGACGGGCGTCGTGTTGTCGGCACTCGACTGCAAGCCGATCCGCGGGGCGCGGGTCGAGTTCTGGCAGTCCAACAAGCAGGGTCTGTACACACGCTCGACGAGCGGATCGGTGCGGACGAACGCCCAGGGGCGCTTCCGCTTCGAGGGGCCATACCCGTGTCGTACGAAGGCCGCCCGGGTCACATACACATTCGCGTCGTCGCCAAGTTCCACGAGGTGCTCCTCACGCGGTACGAGCCGAACGGCGCGCGCCGCGGATCGGTTCGCCTCGTGCTCCTGCCCCAGCAGGTCTAGCTAGATACCGGCGCGCAGGCGACGACGCTACGCAGACTCTTCGGCGAGCTCTTCGTATTCCTCGACGCCGCTCGTGACGAGCGTCGGCTTCAGGCCCTTGGAGATCGTTTCCTTCGTGATCACGCACTTCGAGACGTCTTTGCGCGAGGGCAGCTCGAACATCACGTCGAGCAGCGCGCCCTCGATGATGGAGCGCAACCCACGGGCGCCGGTCTCGCGCTCGAGCGCGTGCTCCGAGATCTCCCAGAGCGCGTCCTCGGTGAACACGAGCTCGATCGAGTCGTAGTTGAAGAAGCGCTGGTACTGCTTGACGAGCGCGTTCTTCGGCTCGGTGAGGATCTGGACGAGGTCCTCTTTCTTCAGCTGGTGGACATGGGAGACGACCGGCAGGCGGCCGATGAACTCGGGGATCAGGCCGTAGGCGAGCAGGTCCTCGGGCATCACGTCCGACAGCACCTCGGCCGACTCGGGCGAGTGCCTGGAGTGGATCTTCGCGCCGAAGCCGACGGCGTTGCGCCCCGCCCGCCGCGCGATGATCTTCTCCAGCCCGCCGAACGAGCCGCCGCAGATGAAGAGCACGTTCGTCGTGTCGATCGAGAGGAACTCCTGGTGTGGGTGCTTGCGACCGCCTTGCGGCGGCACCGACGCGACCGTCCCCTCGAGGATCTTGAGCAGCGCCTGTTGCACGCCCTCGCCGGAGACGTCACGCGTGATCGAGGGGTTGTCCGCCTTGCGGGCGATCTTGTCCACCTCGTCGATGTAGATGATCCCCGTCTCGGCCTTCTTGATGTCGAAGTCGGCGGCCTGGATCAGCTTGAGCAGGATGTTCTCGACGTCCTCGCCGACGTAGCCGGCCTCGGTCAACGCCGTGGCGTCGGCGATCGCAAAGGGGACGTTGAGAATGCGCGCGAGTGTCTGCGCGAGGTGCGTCTTGCCGCAACCGGTCGGGCCGAGCAGCAGGATGTTCGACTTCTGCAGCTCGACGTCGTCCTCCGACTGCTGGCCCATCTGGACGCGCTTGTAGTGGTTGTAGACGGCGACCGAGAGCGTCCGCTTCGCCTCGTCCTGCGAGACGACGTAGTCGTTGAGGCTCGCGTAGATCTCCTTCGGGCGCGGCAGCGAGTCGAGGTCGAGATGCGCGGGAGCCGTCAGCTCCTCGTCGATGATCTCGTTACAGAGATCGATGCACTCGTCGCAGATGTAGACGCCCGGCCCGGCGATGAGCTTCTTGACCTGGCGCTGGCTCTTCCCACAAAAGGAGCACAGCAACTGCTCGTTTCCATCGGTCGCCCGCGCCATCCCTGTCTCCTTGTACCTCGGATCGTCCGTTTCCGCCAGTGCTCGTTCTAGTGATGCTCGATGACCGTGTCGATGATGCCGTACTCCTTCGACTCCTCGGCGGTCATGTAGTAGTCACGGTCCATGTCCTTGGCGATCTTCTCGATGTCCTGGCCCGTGTGCTTGGCCATGATCTCCTCCATTAGCCGCTTCAGGCTGATTACCTCTTTGGCCTGGATCTCGATCTCCGTCGGCTGCCCGGAGAAGCCGGCCGAGCCCTGATGGATCAGGATCTTCGAGTGCGGTAGCGCCTGGCGCTTGCCCGGCGTGCCGCCGGCGAGCACGACCGCGCCCATCGACATCGCCATGCCCACGCACGTCGTCTGCACGTCAGGCCTGATGAACTGCATGGTGTCGTAGATGGCGAGGCCGGCGTAGACGATCCCGCCCGGCGAGTTGATGTAGATGGAAATGTCCTTGTCCGGGTCCTCGGACTCCAGGTGGAGCAGCTGGGCGACGATGAGGTTCGCGATCTGGTCGTCGATCGGCGTGCCGAGGAAGATGATGCGCTCGTTGAGCAGACGCGAGTAGATGTCGAAGGCGCGCTCGCCGCGCGACGTCTGCTCGATGACCATCGGTATGAGTGGGCTCACTCGGTCTCCTTACTCCCTGGGTTCCTGGTCCATAACGTTGTCTCTTGCGGGGCCTTCTCCTGCTCCGGCGTCCAGAGCTTCTCGCGCGCGGCGGCGAGGTCGAGCGGGATCGGCTTCACTTCGGCAGTCACGCGGTCGAGGGCCTGTCGCAGTCGGAGATCCTCGCGGATCGAGTCGCGGATCGGCGATGCCATCACCTCGGCCACCGTCTCCTCCGACTCGCCCTGCTCCCGCAGCACTGCTTCGATCTCCTCGTCCGACACTTCGATGCCGAGCTGTTCCGCCACGGCATCGAGCACGAGCTCGCGGGCGACGGAGAGCGCGGCCTCTGCACGCAGCTGGTCGCGGAGCTGGTCGGGCGTCTGGTTCGACGCCATGAGGTAGGTCTCCGGTGAGATGCCGCGGGTCTCGAGCGTGCGCAAGAAGCCAGAGAGCAGCTCGTTCGCGCGCGAGTCGACCAGCGGGCCCGACGGCTGGACGCCGGACGCCTGGACGAGCGTGTCCGCGGCGGCGGCCCGGAAGCCGGATTCGATCTCCGCAGAGATCTGATCCCGCAGGCGCTCCTCGATGTCGCCGCGCAGCTCGGCGAGCGTGTCGAACTCGCTCGCGGCGCGCGCCAGGTCGTCGTCGGCCGGCGGCAGCACCTTCTCCTTGATCTCGTTGAGCGTGACCGTGAGCTGTGCGGTCGACCCGTCGGCCAGCTCGTGCTCGACGTCCTTCGTGTCTCCCGGCGACATGCCCGTGAGCGCATCCTCGAGCTCGTCGACCATGCGGCCCGTGCCGAGCTCGACGACCATGTCGCGGCGCGCCTCCCCTGACGGGCTGACGACGTCCACGACGACGACGTCGCCGTCGCGGGCAGCGCGGCCTTCGACCGGCGACAGCTCGGCGATCGAGTCTCGCAGTGCGTCGATCTCCGCGTCGATCAGCTCTCCGGGCACCTCGGCGTCGGGGCGCGGCACCTCGAGCGTCGTCCAGTCAGGCAGCTCGACCTTCGGCTGTACGGCGACGGTGGCCGTGAAGCTGAACGGGCGCTCGGCCGACTCGGGCAGCTCGTACTCGTAGTCAGGCTGAGCGATCGGATGGATGCGCGCGCTCGTGGCGGCATTCCGGAACCAGCCGCCGATGTGGCTCGAGATCGCCTCGTCCATCACCCGCTCCTTGCCGATCCGCGCGACGAGCACCTGCGTCGGCACCTTGCCCTTGCGGAAGCCGGGGATCTTGACCGACTCGGCCAGGTCGGAAGTGGCGTGCTCTACCGCATGCTCGAGGTCGTGGCGAGGCACCGCCACAGAAAGGCGAACCTTGTCCTCGGGGAGCCGCTCGACCGTCGCGTCCACGCGAGCCATTCAACCAGAAGCCCTTTTCATTGACCGCGCAACGTGTGGGATGCTCGACTGGTGCGGAATGCGATGATCCGTACCAGCGAGCGGCTGGCCACGCTGGCCGACGTGTTCCGCAACCCTCAGCTGCGCAGGCTCGAGCTTTCGTGGGCCGGCTACCACCTGGGCGAGTGGACGTACTTCGTGGCGCTGTCCATCTACGCGTTCCAGGAGGCAGGCGCAGTCGGACTGGGCGTCCTCGGGCTTGCTCGCATGGTGCCTGCGGCGATCGCGCTGCCGTTCGCCGGCATGCTGACCGACCGGTACGCGCGCCAGCGAGTGTCTGTTCGCGGTCTATGCCGCACGCACGTCGCTGTTCCTCATCATGGCGACGGCTCTGGCGACCGGCGCTTCCCGCGTGGTCGTCTTCGCGCTCGCGGGACTGGCAGCGGTTGTCAGTTCGCCGGTTCCGCCCGGCGGTGATGTCGCTCGTGCCGATGCTGGCCCGCACACCGCGGGAGCTCGTCGCCACAAACGTGTCCTCGAGCACGTTGGAGGGTCTCGGTACCCTCGCCGGCCCCGTGACTCGGCGGCGTCCTTGCCGCCACCGCAGGCGTCGACGTGGGCGTTGCCGCGGCGGCAGCCATCAATGTCGTCTGCGCCGTGCTCGTGGGCGGCATCCGGCGCGAGGGCGATATCCGCGGGCAGCGCAGACGCGTCGAGCGCAGCCTACGAGATGAGTTGCTCGGCGGCGTACGCACGCTGCGCCGCGAGCCGGGCCCCAGGCGGATCGTGCTGCTCTTCAACTCGCAGACGATGGTGCGGGGCCTGTTGAACGTCCTTCTGGTCGTCGCTTCGATCGAGCTGCTCGGCATGGGCGAGGCTGGCGTCGGCTGGCTGAACGCCGCGCTCGGCGCCGGCGGCCTCGCCGGTGGGATTGCGGCGGTAGGGCTCGTCGCCAGGCGACGTCTGGCGGGGGTCTTCGGAGCCGGGCTCGTGCTCTGGGGCGCGCCCATCGCGCTCATCGGCGTGTGGCCGCGGGCGGGATGGGCTCTCGTGTGCCTCGGCATCGTCGGCATCGGCAACGCGCTACTCGACGTCTCGGGCTACACGCTGCTCCAACGCACGGTGGACGAGCACCTGCTCGGTCGCGTGTTCGGCGTGCTTCGAGATCGGTGTCGCCCTGACCACAGCGGTCAGGCTCGGTGCTCGGTTCGGTGCTCGTCGAGGAGCTCGGGATCCGCGAAGCACTCGTCGTTTCGGGTGTGATCCTGCCCTTCCTCACCTTGCTGTCGTTCCCCGGTCTGCGACGGATCGATGCCACCGTGGAGGTGCCCGAGCGAGAGCTCGGGCTGGTGGCGGAGGTTCCACTCTTCTCTCTGTTGCCTCCGACGACAATGGAGCGGCTCGCCGCGCGGCTAGAGCCGATGCGCGTGGCAGCCGGTACGACGGTGGTGGAAGAGGGTGAAACAGGCGATCGCTTCTACGTCATCGCTTCAGGAGAGATCGACGTCATCCACGGTGGATCGAGAGTGAGTACTCTCGGCGCGAGCGATTACTTCGGCGAGATCGCCCTGCTCCGCGACGTACCGCGCACCGCGAGCTGCGTCGCGCGGACTGATGCCGAGATCTACTCGCTCAGTCGCGACGTGTTCATCGCCGCAGTGAGCGGCGACATGCGCTCATCGACGACGGCCGAGAGTGTCATGGGCAAGCGCCTCGATGAGCTCGAGTCGCGGCCGACGGCAAGCGTCGGAGACGCCACGCGAGGCTAGCGCCGGACCGGAACCGCGACGCCGGGAAGAGCATTCAGCTATCGGCGACGGTGCGCCAACCAAGTAGCGCGGCGAAGCCGAGCAACGCAACGCCCGACACGACATCCACCACGATGAGGAGCCGTTCGCCCACGCGGCGGCGCGCGAGTGAGAGGCCGAGCGAGAGCGCGAGGAACCACGCGAACGTGCCAACGGCGACGCCGCCGACCAGCGCGGAGGCGGTGAAGCCTGTGCCGACGAGGTCCGCGGTCGACGCAGCAGTGAAGATCGCCGCCCAGGAGGCGATCGTCATCGGGTTGGACGCGGTGGCCGCGAGCGACGTGAGAAACGCGCGACGCGGCGTGGATACTTCCTCGGCAACCTCACCGCCCAGCCGGATCCGGTAGGCGCTCAACAGGGTCCGCGCTCCGAGGTAGGCGAGGAAGCCCGCGCCGATGACGCCGAAGGTGATGCGGAGGGCGTCGATCTCGAGCAGAGCACTCGCACCCAGCACGCCGAGCGCAGCGTAGAGCGCATCGATCACCGCTGCGCCTGCGCCGATGGCGATCCCGATAGAGGCCCTGCCGCGCAGCACCGAACGCGCGCAGAGCAGCCAGATCGGCCCCACCTGGGCGGCAACGAGAAAGCCGAGCCCGAGGCCGGCGGCGAAGGCAGACGTCATCGCGCGGACCGTATGCTGTTCCCAGTCCGTGCGGGCGTGGCGGAACTGGTAGACGCGGCGGGTTTAGGTCCCGTTGGGCCGCAAGGCCCTTAGAGGTTCGAGTCCTCTCGCCCGCACTACTGCTCCCACTCCCCCACCTCGTATGCCTTGCCAGGCACTCCGCCGACGACGATGAGTGTCGTGGGCGACTTCGTTGCCTCGAACTTTCGCGCCACAGGACCCTCGACTGCCACAGCACTGCCTGCGGGGACGTCCACCTGCACGCCATCCAGCGTCGCGGTCGCGGCCCCGCGCTGGATGATGTACAGCTCCTGCTCGCCCGTCTCGCGGTGCTCGTGCTCGGGGATGAGCACGTTGCCCGCGTCCTTCGTGACCGCGTTGACGCCGAACGCGGTGATGCCGAAGTGGTGCCGGATCGACTTCCACGTCGCCGGCCAGTCGAGCTTGACAGGCGGGATCTCGTCGATCGCCGCCGCCTTCCAGCCCTCGCCCTGGTCTGCCATGCATGCCTCCCGATTGGACCTGGGAAGAATGTCATGGACGTACTCGAGAGAAAGGAGCAGCGATGGCCGATCTCGATCCGGGGCAGCCGTTCCCCGACATCTCACTTCCCGATCACACGGGCACCCAGCTCGCGCTGAGCGCGATCGCCGACGAGCACCCGCTCGTGCTCTGCTTCGTGCGCGGCTGGTGGTGCCCCAAGGAGCAGGTCCGGCTGCGAGGGCTCGTCGAGATGCAGGAGGAGATTCAGCGCGAGTACGGCCGGCTGGCCGTCGTGACGGTCGACGAGCCGTACGTCAACGGCGCGCTCCGCGCCGGGCTCGGAGCCTCCTTTCCCTTCCTCTCCGACGAGGACCGCGCGATCGCCGAAGAGCTCGGCCTGCTGGAGCTGACCGACGAGTGGCACCGGCCGCACCTGCCCATGACCTTCGTGCTCGACTCGCTTCAGCGCATCCACGCCGTCTGGTGTGGGTTCTGGTACTGGGGGAATCCCACGCCGGACGAGCTCCGTTTGGCGCTCAGGGAGATCACGCAGCGAGAGCAGCCGAGCTTCGAGCCCCAACGGCTATGGCGCGAACAGGGTTCGGCGCCAGCTGACGCCGGCATCGGCGCAGGCGCGGTCTGGATCAAGGAGTCGAGCGCCGGGCTCGAGCTCTGGCGCGGGGTGTGGCACGGGGCGCCGCCAAGGGAGGGCGCGAGCCTCGAGCTGTCGAGCGTCGACGGCAGGCCATGGCTCGTCCACTCGGTCGAACGTGAGAACGGTCGCGTGGTCATCCACGCCCGCAAGCAGGGCAAGACCGGCTCGCCCAGGCTCGTCGGGCACCACGTCACCGTGCCGCAGACCGTCCGCTAGCTCACGTCGTAGGGTTCCGATCGATGACGGAGGAGACGCGCAAGCGGCTGGTGCTCGTGGCCACGGTCCTCGGGTCGTCCATGGCTTTCCTGGACGCGTTCGTGGTCAACGTCGCGCTGCCGACGATCGACAAGGAGCTGGGGCTGGGCCTGACCGGCGAGCAGTGGATGTTCCTCAGCTACTCACTGGCGCTCGCGGCGCTCTACCTGCCCGCGGGGGCGCTCGGCGACCGCTACGGGTATGCGAACACGTTCGTCATAGGCGTAGCGGGG
Source organism: uncultured Actinomycetes bacterium (assembly GCA_963711315.1). GTDB lineage: Bacteria > Actinomycetota > Thermoleophilia > Gaiellales > Gaiellaceae > PALSA-612. The sequence goes on along the minus strand of CAVQDQ010000001.1, from coordinate 279,869 downwards.
TTCGCAGCCGCTTCGGTGCTGGCAGGCGCTGCGCCAACCAGCGAGGTCTTGATCGCAGCGCGGGCAATCCAGGGGATCTTCGGCGCGCTTCTGACACCCGGCAGCCTGGCGCTGCTCCGTGCCACGTACAAGGACGAGGCGGGTCGGGCGATCGGCGCCTGGACGGCCTGGACCAGCGCGGCGACCGTCGCCGGGCCCGTCGTCGGCGGCACGATCGTGGAAGTGGTCTCCTGGCGGGGGATCTTCCTCCTGAACATTCCCGTCGCGGTCGTGGCCGTGATTGCGGCGCTCGTCTCGCGCGACACGTGCCGCACGGAGCTGCGCCATCGGCATCTCGACGTGTACGGGGCCGTGCTTGGGGCGGTCGCCGTCGGCTCGCTCGTCTGGGCGCTCGTGGAAGGCCCGGAGATCGGCTTCGGAAGCCCGAGCGTCGTCCTCGGGCTCTGCCTGTCGGGAGTCGCCTTCGCGGCATTCCTGTGGGTCGAGTCGCGTCTGGCGGAGCCGATGATGCCGCTCTCGCTCTTTCGTATCCGCGAGCTTTCCGTGGCCAATCTCGCGACGTTCTTCGTCTATGCGGCACTTGGCAGCACACTCTTCTTCGTCGCGCTGTTCGCGCAGTCAGTGCTCGGTTATTCGCCGCCCGAAGCCGGCCTTTTGTTCGTCCCGGTCAGCGTCGTGCTCTGGGTCATGGCCGGGCGCTTCGGCCGCTGGGCAGACCGGCTCGGGCCGCGCCCGTTTCTCATCGGCGGGCCCGCACTGATCGCGGTCGGCCTGGCCTGGCTCGGCTTCCTGGAGCCGGGAGCCAACTACTGGACCGACGTCCTCCCGCCACTGCTCGTGTTCTCCATCGGCCTTGCCGCGACGGTTCCGGCGATCACCTCGACCGCACTGAAGCCGGCTCCCGAGGGCCTGACCGGCGTCGCCTCCGGCATCAACACCACGGTGTCGCGCCTGGGGCAACTCGTCGCCGTGGCCGCGCTCGGCGTCGTCGTATCGGTCGTCTACAGCGCCGTGGGAGATCCTTTCGAGCTCGGGGAACGAAGCGCCTCGGAGCTCGCGGAGGCAGCGGACGCGTTCCAGGCGACGATGTGGGTAGCGGCCGGCCTGGCGCTCGCCGGAGGCCTGGTCAGCGGCCTGGGCCTGCCTCGGCGAGCCCGAAGCGAAGCGATCGCGCTCGCTGCCGACACTGTCGAAGCGCCGCCTGCCGCGTCTCCCCCCACTCGGTGAAGATCGCGATCCTGAAGCTCGCCGTGTCGTTCGTCCCCTGCTCGGACAGCCTGAGCCCGGGACGAACGAGGATCTCCAGCCCGTCCTGGGGCTCGGGCACTGCCTCTACGATCGCATCCTCGAACACGCGCACGACGTAGGAGATCGCAATGCCGTTCGCTGCCGAGCCGCTCCAGGCCGGGTCCTCCCCGGTCGCGAGGGCGAACAGGACGTCGTAGGTCGAACGGCCGCGTACCGCCTCCACGAGCGGCGAGAACTGCGAGGCGATGCGCGGGTTCAGCTCCACGATCTGCGCTGGGCCGTCTTCGGGGACGAAGAACTCGATGTTGAAGAAGCAGGCGTCGAGCCCGTGTGCCGGCACGAGCACCTCGGCGAGCCCTGCCAGCTCGTCCAGCCGATCCTGCAGTAGCGCGGATGGATATTCGAAGCGTTCGAACGAGCTCGTACCCGGGTACTTGACCGAGTCGGTGATGCCGATCACGGTCACTTCGCCGTCGTGCACGAAGCCTTCGAGCGTGACCTCGTCTCCCGTCACGAGCTCCTCGACGAGGAAGCCGCGGACGGCGTCCTCGGGCAGACCGGCGACGTCGGCGTACTCGCCTCGGTACCTCCGGTCCTCGGCGAGCTGGGTGAGCTCTGCCTCGGAGTCGACGCGACGTGCTTCCTGGGACAGCCTGCCCACCACCGGCTTCACCCACCACGGTGGGGGGAACGGCGGCGGCCCGTCGAGCTGGGCGAAGCGCGGCGTCGCCTCCAGGGCGACACGCTGCTGAATTGCTCTCGAGGTCGGCTTGTGCTGGCAAGACACAATCGCCCCGGGGCTCGGCCCGGGCAGCCCGCGGCGTTCGGCGAGCTGGGCGGCCAGCAGCGCAGAGCGGTCTTTCGTGCCGACTATGCCGTCGGCCGGGAGTTCCGCCAGCTCGTCGAGCAGCGCACGCGTGTCGACGTGACCGGCATCGAGATCCGGTCCGGCGAACCGAACGCTGAACCTGCTCGAACGTGCTGCATGACGGTCGCGTTCTTGCGGACAGACGACGAGGATCTCACCCACCCTCGCCAATCTAGACTCCCGACTTCATGCCCAGGGCCGCTGAGGTAACGGCAGATGTGAGGGAGCGCGTAGTAGTCGAGCTCGAGGCCGCACGGACCCGGACGACCGCTCTGCTCGCGCCGTTCTCCGACGAGGAGCTCACCCGACAGGTCTCTCCGCTCATGTCTCCGCTCGTGTGGGACCTCGCGCACATCGGGCACTTCGAGGAGCTCTGGATCAGCCGCCGGCTGGGCGGTGCGAAACCGATCTTCCCCGAGGTTGACGACACCTACGACGCCTTCGCCCACGAGCGAGAGGAGCGGCCGTCGCTGGAGCTGCTCGACCCTGCTGCCGCTCTCGCCTACCTCGCCGAAGTCCGCAGCGCGGACGCTGGCAGTGCTCGATGAGATACCGCTGGATGCAGATGATCCGCTTCTCCGCGGCGGCTTCGCCTTCGGCCTTGTCGTTCAGCACGAGCAGCAGCACGTCGAGACGATGCTGCAGACGATCCAGCTCTCCGGCCACCAGCACGAGGGCGGGCAGCCGCGGGTTCTGACGGGCGGCCTGGGCGACGCGCTCGTCGAGGAAGGATCGTTCGTCATGGGCACGGACGACGAGCCGTGGGCGTACGACAACGAGCGCCCCGCCCACGAGGCGGCCACCGAGAGCTTCAGGATCGACGTCGAGCCGGTGTCCAACGCCGACTACGCCGCGTTCCTGGCCGACGGCGGCTGGGACGAGCCGCCGCTCTCCTGGGTGCAGGACGGCGACACGTGGGTGCGCGGTTGCTTCGGGCGCGTCGAGCCCGTGCCGGCCAGTGAGCCCGTGCAACACGTCTCCTGGGAGGAGGCCAACGCGTACGCCGGGTGGGCAGGCAAGCGGCTGCCGACGGAAGCCGAGTGGGAGCGGGCGGCCAAGCTCAGCGTGCTGCGAGGCGTGGGTTCGGTCTGGGAGTGGACGTCGTCGGACTTCGTCGGCTACCCGGGCTTCCAGCCGTTCCCGTACGCCGAGTACTCCGAGGTGTTCTTCGGCCCCGACTACAAGGTGCTGCGCGGCGCGTCCTGGGCCACGAGCCCGACCGTGTCCCGCGTGACGTTCCGCAACTGGGACTTCCCCGTTCGCCGACAGATCTTCGCCGGCTTCCGTTGCGCGAGTGAAGCATGAGCGACGGCGCGCCTGCCGTAACGCTGCAGGTCGACGTCTACCTCACTCCGGAGGACCGCCTCAACGCGATGCGCGAAGACGTGCAGCAGGGCCTCACGTCGACACCGAAGGAACTGCCGCCCAAGTGGTTCTACGACGAGCGCGGCTCGATGCTCTTCGAGGAGATCACCAAGCTGCCCGAGTACTACCTCACGGGACGCGAGCGCGTCATCCTCGCCGAGCATGCCCGCGACGTGGCACGGCTGACGGCGGCGAACACGCTCGTCGAGCCCGGCTCGGGATCATCCGAGAAGACGCGGCTCCTGCTCGATGCGATGGTCGAAGCCGGGTATCTGAAGCGCTTCGTTCCCTTCGACGTCTCCGAGCAGGCGCTGCGGGAAGCTGCGGCGAGGATCGCCGAGGAGTACCCGGACATCGAGGTGCACGGGGTCGTTGGCGACTTCGAGCACCACCTCGTCTGGCTGCCGGAGGGACGGCGGCGGCTGTTCGCGTTCCTCGGCTCCTCCATCGGCAACCTCACCGGCGAGCAGCGGGCGGCGTTCCTCGCCGACCTGCACGGGCTGCTCGGGGCCGGCGAAGCGCTCTTGCTCGGCGCCGACCTCGTCAAGAACCCGGGGCGGCTCGAGGCCGCATACAACGACTCACGCGGTGTCACGGCGGAGTTCAACCGCAACGTGCTGAACGTGATCAACCGCGAGTTGGGCGGGGACTTCGATTCGACGTCGTTCACGCACGTCGCGCGCTGGGACGCCGAGCACGAGTGGATCGAGATGCTCCTCCGTTCCGACATCGATCAGCGCGTGCGAATCTCGGACCTCGGCCTGGAGGCGGAGTTCGCGGCCGGCGAGGAGATGCGCACCGAGATCTCGGACAAGTTCCGTCGTGAGGGATTGGAGGGGGAGCTGCGCGCGGCAGGCTTCGATCTCGCCCACTGGTGGGAGGACCCCGACGGAGACTTCGCCGTGTCGCTGTCGTTCTCGGCGGCGGGGCGGTGACGCGCGTTGTCATCCTCGGCGGCGGCTCTGCGGGCGAGGCGTTCATCGGAGCGCTGAGCCGGCTCGAAGGCGATTACGAGATGACGCTCGTCGAGCGCGCGCTCGTGGGCGGCGAGTGCACGTACTGGGCCTGCATGCCTTCGAAGACACTGCTCCGCGCGCCGGAGCTCCTCGCGGCTGCCAGGCAGGCGCCGGGCGCGGCCGAGGCGATCTCCGCAGCACTCGACCTGGAACGCGTCTTCTGGTGGCGAGACCAGGTCGTCGACGGCTACCAGGACGAGGGGCACCTCGAGTGGCTGGCCGACCGCAGCACCGAGCTCGTCCGCGGCGACGCAACGGTCAGCGCCCCCGGCGTGCTCGACGTCGGCGGGCAAGAGGTTCCCTACGACAAGCTCGTCGTCGCCACCGGCTCGCGTCCCGCGCTGCCGCCCATCGAGGGGATCCACGACGTGGCCCACTGGACGACGGCAAACGCCACCGCATCGAGCGTCGTTCCCGATTCGCTCGTCGTCGTGGGCGGCGGAGCTTCGGGTGTCGAGCTCGCACAGCTCTACCAGCGGCTCGGCTCGAAGGTGACGATCGTCCAGCGCAGCCGGCTGCTGACGAAGATGGATGAGGAGGCCGCCTCACTGCTGCAGGAACAGCTGGAGGAGGACGGCGTGCGGGTCAAGTGCGGCTCAGGTGTGACGCGAGTCGACGTCTCGGACCCGGGGGTGACGGTGAGCCTCGACGACGGTGAGACGATCGCGTGCGAGCGCCTGCTCGTCGCAGTCGGGCGCACACCCACCGTCGACGGGCTCGGCCTCGAGGAGATCGGCGTCGAGATCGGCCCGCAAGGCATCGTCGTCGACGAGTACCTCGCGGCCGCCGAGGACGTCTGGGCGATCGGCGACGTGACGGGCGTCTCGCTCTTCACGCACGTGGCCAAGTACCAGGCGCGCGTCGCAGCGTCCAACGTCGCCGGCATGCACCGGGCGGCCGACTATCGCGCCGTCCCGGCAGTGGTGTTCACCGATCCTCAGGTGGCGCAGGTGGGCTCGGTCGAGGGCGAGGGCCTTGTCAAGGCCTCGTGGGAGGTGAATCGGACGTCGCGTTCGTCGACGTACGAGCGGCCGAAGCGGAACGGCTTTGTGAAGCTCGTCGCCGACCCCAAGCGACGTGTCCTCGTCGGCGCCGTAGCCGTAGGGCCGGAGGCGGGCGAGTGGCTGCAACAGGCGACGCTCGCCATCCGCGCCGAGGTGCCCATCGACGTGGTCCGCGACACGATTCAGCCCTTCCCCACGTTCTCCGAAGCCCTCTCCTTCGCCGCCCGCGACCTACCTCTTTAAGACACGTCCAGGTGCCAGACCCAGGGTCAGACACTGAGACTGACCCTGGGTTGTTGAGATTCTGCGTCGACTTCGCGTTGAGGGCTTGCGTTCTCAAGTGACGGACGTAGTCTCGAAGACGACGATGCCACGAATCCTTCGCCGCGAACTGCCTGCCGAAGGCATCTACCACGTAACGGCGCGCAGCGTGCACGACCAGCCGTTGTTCCTGCACGACATCGACAGGCTCGAGTTCCTCTCGCTGTTCGAAACGGCGAGTCGGAGGGTTGAGTGGACGTGTCACGCCTGGTGTCTCATGGACACGCACTACCACCTCGTGCTCGAAACGTCGACATCCATGCTCTCGTCGGCGATGCATCGGCTGAACACGGCTTATGCACAGCGTTTCAACCGGCGCCACAACCGCCGCGGCCACCTGTTCGAGAGCCGCTTCTCGGCCTGGGTGGTCAGAGACGAGGCGCACCTCCAAGCGACCTGCCAGTACGTCCTCGACAACCCCGCGCGCGCAGGGCTCGACATGGGTGAGCCGTGGCCCTGGGCCGCCCTCGGCGATCACGCGAGCAGGCGCCGGACCTCGTCGTCTCCCACTTCGGAGAAGTCCTCGTAGGAGAGGCCGACCGCATAGAAGGGATACGGCTGACGAAGGCAAACGACCTCGTCCCCGACCTCCTCCAGGGTCGCGCACGTCTGTGGCGGAGCCGTCGGGACCGCGACGACAATTCGCGCTGGCTCTTGCGATCGCAAGGCCTGCACCGCCGCCAGCATCGTCGAGCCGGTGGCAAGCCCGTCGTCGACGACGACCACGGTCTTGCCTGCGACGTCGGGCGGAGGACGAGCGCCTCGATAGAGCTGCTCGCGCCGGCCAAGCTCCTCGAGCTCACGGGCCACGACTGCGTCCACGCGATCCCGAGGCAGGCCTGTTTGCTCGAGCAAGGCTTCGTTCAACACCTGCGCGCCGCCGCTGGCGATGGCCCCCATCGCCAGCTCGTCCTGTCCCGGGAAGCCGAGCTTCCGCACGACGAGGACGTCGAGTGGCGCGTCGAGGATGTCGGCCACCTCGCGACCGACGGCCACGCCGCCGCGCGGCAGCGCCAGCACGAGCACGTCATCGCGGGCGGCGTATTGACCGGCCAACCGTTCGCCGAGCTCGTGGCCGGCTTCGGCGCGGTCGCGAAACGGTCGCACGGCTATCCCGCCAGCGCGGGCAGAACAGCTTCGCCGATGAGCTCGACCATCTCCATGTCTTTGTGCGCGAGATGCTGGAGGTACACCCGCTCCACTCCGGCCTCGGCGAGGGCGGCGAGCCGCTCGACGACCTCGTCCGGCGTGCCGGCAATCCACCGCTCCCTCCGCTCCGAAAGCACAACCTCTGGATCCTCATCCCCGGAGCCGAAGACCTCGAGCACACCGCGAACGCGCTCGAGCAGCTGCGTCCTGTCCTCACCCACGACGCACGTCGCCATGAGCGTCAGCGGCAGTGTCGCGGGGTCGCGCCCCGCGGACTCGCACGCGTCCACGAGCACCGACTTCCGCTCGCGACAGTCGTCGATGGACGCAAGCAGCGTGTTGTACTCGTCGGCGAGCCGAACTGCGAGCGCCACCGCCCTCGGCTTGGCGCTGCCACCGAGGATGAGCGGCGGCCGCGGCTGTTGCAGCGGCTTCGGCAGCGCCGGACAGTCGTCCAATCGATAGTGCCGGCCCGTGAACGTCACCGAGTCCTCGGTCCACAAGCGGTGCACGATCTCCAGCTGTTCCTCGAGCAGCTCCATGCGCGTGCCGAGCGACGGAAACTCGAAGCCGTACGCGGCGTGCTCCCCCTCGTTCCACCCGGCGCCGAGCCCGAGCTCGACGCGTCCGCCCGACACGTGGTCGATCGTCGCCATCGACTTCGCGAGCACCGACGGATGCCGGAACGTGACCGGCGAGACGAGCGTCCCCAGCCGAATGCGCTCCGTCCGCGCCGCCAGTGCCGCCAGCGTCGCGATCGCATCGTGCGAAGCGCGTTCGCGCCTGCCGATCACCGAGAGGTAGTGGTCGGAGCGGAACAGCCCATCGAAACCCGCGCGCTCGCACGCGTCCGCCAGCGCCAGCCACTCGTCCCAGGAGACGTCTTCCTGGCCCTCGACCATCAGGCAGAGCCGCATGCTCCGTCCATCATGACCGAGAGCGACACGACGGGCTACGATCGCGCTCGTGCGCGTTGCAGTCCTCGCCCTGGTCGTGCTTGCCCTCGCGGGGTGCGGCGGCGACAGCGGCGGCGGCGGGTCGACGGCGGAAGGCTGCGCGGACGTCGAAGCGCCGGCGGCGAAGGCCGACGGAGGCGCCACGAAGCCCTCGGCGCCGCTCGACGAGGCGAAGACATACGTGCTCGTCTTCGAGACCAACTGCGGCGACTTCGAGATCACCCTCGACCAGGAGCTGGCGCCGAACACGACCGCGTCGCTCGTGGCGCTCGCCCGCGCCGGCTTCTACGACAACACGACCTTCCACCGCATCGTGCCGGACTTCGTCATCCAGGGGGGCGACCCGACAGGGGAGGGCAGCGGCGGTCCGGGCTACACGACCGTCGACGTGCCGCCTTCGGGCGCCGCGTACACGAAGGGAGTTGTCGCGATGGCGAAGACGCCGACCGAAGCGCCGGGAACCAGCGGTAGCCAGTTCTTCGTGGTCACCACCGAAGACGCCGGCCTGCCCGCCGAGTACGCAATCGTCGGCAAGGTGACGGATGGGCACGACACCGTGGAGCGGATCGGGGCGCTGGGCGACGCCAGCGAGGAGCCGACCCAGCCCGTCGTGATCGAGCGCGTCACCGTGCGCGAGAGCCGAGCGTAGTCGTGGACGCACGCGACTGGGATCTCCGCTGGACGGACAAGCTCCTGCACGCGCACGGCGAGCCGAGCTCCGTCGTGCTGGCCGAGCTCGAGGGTCTCGCGTCCGGGAGGGCGCTCGACTTCGGCTGCGGCAACGGACGTCATGCGATGTGGCTTGCCGAGCGAGGATGGCGCGTGACTGCCGTCGACTTCTCGACCGAGGCTCTGCGTCAGGCTCGTGAGCGTTCTGCGGCGAGCGGCATCCACGTCGACTGGGTAGAGGCCGATCTCATCGACTACGAGCCGGAGAGCCAGGCTTTTGATCTCGTGCTCGTCGCGTACCTCCACATCCCCCGCGGTGACCGCGGGCCGATTCTCGCCAAAGCCTCTGCCGCAGTCGCCACGGGCGGGACACTGCTGCTGGTCGGCCACGACATGACCAACATCGGCACGGGTGCGCCTGGGCCGACGAGCCCAGCTCTTCTCTACACGCCGACAGACATCGTTCCCGAGCTTCCGGAGCTCGAGATCGAACGGGCGGAGCAGGTCCGCAGGCCCGTGGAGCTAGACGACGGCAGCGAGGTAGAGGCGATCGACGCCCTCGTGCTCGCTACGCGTCGCTGAGCGGCGGGTATTCGCCCGTCTCCTCGCCTTTCACGATCAGCCCGTAGAGGATCACCATGTACACGGCGATCATCACGATCGCCCAAGTTCCGTTCGTGTTGGCGAACATCAGCTGGACGACGATGCCGAGGCATGCAAGCGCGATCCCGAGCACGCGGCCGACCTCCTGGCGCGAGAGAATCGCGTAGCCAGCGAAGATGCCGAGCCCCCCGACGATCAGCAGCACGACGCCCCAGAACTCGAGGTTGGCGAAGAGCACCTGCGCGAAGAGATATCTCGACTTCGACAGCGCGGCGATGCCCTCGATCACCTGGAATGTGCCGGCCACGAGAAAGAAGACTCCGGCGAACGCCGCCCAGCCGGTACCTGTCGCCGCCCTTGCGGTGGCAGACGCTTGATCCATGCCCCCTCCTACGGTCGGGAGCCCCTAGCCTCCCATATAGCGGCCCCGAGAGGAGTCGAACCTCTGCACGCGGATTCGAAGTCCGCCGCTCTATCCACTGAGCTACGGGGCCTCAGCAGCAAGTGTACGCGGCTCCCTGACGCCGAGAGCCCCGGCCGGACCGGGGCTCTCGGCTCGCGTGGAGGGAGTGTGATCCGCGCGAGACTGCGTTAGGACTTGGGGCCGGCGGCGAGGATCGCCGTCGCCGCGCTGCCCTTCGAGAACACTACGGCCCTGCCGCCCACGGCGAGCTTGCCGCGGAGCTTCGTGTCGGCCGAGATGCTCCTCGTGACGCTCGGGCCGTCCTTGCGCTTGATCGTGACGGACGTTGCCGATGCGGCCGTGACCTCACCTCGGTCGAAGCTGAAGGCATCGGACGAACCGTCCGCCTTTATCAGCGACACGTCTGCGTGCACGGCGCCGAACAGTCCCTTCTTCGCCTTGAGGCGCGCGAGGCGCTGCCCGAGGCCCATGCCGTCGCCGAGCCGGAGCGGAGCCGCCTTGGCAGCACGCGGGGCGAGGACGGCAAATGCCGTGCCGCCGCGCGAGAACACGATCGTGCCCTTGTTGACCTGGATGTCGCCGCGGACCTTCGTGTCCGCATTCAGCGTGACCGTGACGCTCGCACCGTCCTTCCGCTTCAGCGTGACCGACGTGGCCGAGTCGGCTGTGACCTGGCCGCGGTCGACGACGAAGGCGTCCGTCGTACCGTTCGCCTTGACGAGGCCGATCTCGGTGTGGACGCCGCGCAGAAGCGTCTTGCCCTTGCCGGGGCCGGCGACGGCGACCGCCGAGCCGACGAGCAGCGCGGCGGAAATGCCGATCGCTGCGACCCCGAATGCCCTGTTCTTGTTGCTCACGTTGTGTGTGCTCCTCGGTAGTGGTTGTGATGGACCGTAGAGCCTCTTGCTGTCGGGTAAGGTGCTGCCGCCTCTCGTGTAAGGCGGCAGCAAACGCGCGGTAAATACGAGGGTGACCGGTGGGATTCGAACCCACGACCACCGGGACCACAACCCGGGGCTCTACCTGCTGAGCTACGGCCACCGCGCTACGACCAAGCATAGCCGCGGCCCGCGCGCAGCCTAGGCTTCCGCGCAGTGGCGAGACGCTCGTACCTGCTGCGGGACCCTGCGCCACTGTCGTGGGCGTTCTGGGACTTCGCCTACTCCATCTTCTCGTTCCTGCTCGTCGTCCGCTACTTCGGCACGTGGGTCATCGACGACCTGGACCGGCCCGACTGGTACGTGGCGCTGACGCAGTTCGTCGTCGTCCTGTTCCTGCTCGTGGCGATGCCGCTGGCCGGGGCGCTCGCCGACCAGCTCGGGCGCCGCAAGCCGTTCCTCATCGCCTTCACGCTCGTCGCAGCCGCCTCCTGCGCGCTCCTCGAGGTGATTCCGGCCGACGGAAACGTCCTGCCACTGCTGTGCGCCGCCGGAGTCGCCGTCGCGTGCGGGCAGCTGGCGCTCGCGCAGTACGACCCGTTGCTAGCCGACGTCGCCCCCCGCGGACGCCGCGGACGCGTCTCGGGCATCGCCGTCGCGCTTGGCTTCGTCGGGATCTTCTTCGCGCTAGCCGTCGTCGCCGAGGGCATCGTCGGCGACGGGTCCAAGCAGCGAGCGTTCGCCCCGGCAGCAGCATTCTTCGTCCTGTTCTCCCTGCCGGCGTTCTTCTGGATCCGTGAGCGCCGACATGAGCCTTCGACGGCCACACGCCTCGAGGGACGGCTCTTCGGGCACGCCTTCCGCCAGGTCATGCGCACCGCGCAGCAGGTGCATGCGAACCGCGACGCCTTCCAGTTCCTGATCGGCCGCTTCTTCTACTCGGACGCCATCGCGACGCTGTCGGCGTTCCTCGCCGTCTACATGACGCGGCTGGGCGGCTTCTCGGAGTCCGAGAAGAACGCCGTGATCGCGGTCTCGGTCGTGGGGGCGGCGATCGCTGCGCTCACGACCGGGCGTATGCTCGCGTCCGTCGGACCGCGTGCGGTGCTGCTGGCCGTCCTGCCCGTGTTCTCGGTACTGACAGTGCTCTCGGCGGCCGTCGGCGAGCCGTGGACGGTCTGGCTCGCGGCGCCCGCGATGGGGGCGGCGCTCGGCTGCGTGTGGACTGCGGACCGCGTCTTCATGATCCGGCTGACGCCGCTCGAGCTGCGCGGTCAGATGTTCGGCTTCTTCAACCTCGCGAGTCGTGTCGCATCCGCGTTCGGCCCGCTCGTGATCTGGAGCACGACCATCTGGGTGCTGCACAGCCGAACGAACTGGCTCACCCTGCTAGAAGCGACGCGTGTGGCTCTCGTCGGGCTGGCGCTCACGGCCTTCGTCGGCTGGCTCGTGATCCGGCCGCTCTCCGACGCCTACCGGAGTCCGTGAAAAGTGCGCCTGCGAGATATCGAACCCCTGGGTTGACTCAGGTAGCGGGCCGGCTCCTCGCCTGAGCACGCGGTTAGGCAAACGCTGAGTAGTTTCCACTCGAAGAGATCCGGAGCGACCACGATGGCGCCGGCGACGGGTGGCGTGATGCTTGCCTGACTCTCAAACCGCACGTCGACGAAGGGCCTGCTTTTGCGGGCCTTTCGTCGTCGAGGTATGCGTGGCTCGTCTGGCGCGTCGCTCGCCACGGAGGCAAGAGCCTGCACGGGGGTCTCGATGCGCCTGGGAGGATTCGAACCCCCGACCGGCGGCTTAGAAGGCCGCTGCTCTTCCACTGAGCTACAGGCGCCCGCGCGAAGGGTACCGCCGGTCCAGGCGCGGACGACCTAGCGCGCGCCGAAGTCGACCGTCAGGACGACGACGGGCCGATTCCCGTAGACGCCCGGGGCACCCAGTGCACGGATGGCCGAGACGCCGACTTCGCGGAACGCTGGCTCGAGCAGGTTCTCGCGGTGACCGGGGCTGGCGAGCCAGGAGACCACGGCGGCACGTGCCGTCAGCCGCCGGGCCTGCCAGATGAGGTTCTCTCCTACCGTCCACGGCCGGCTCGCTGCCCGCGGCCTGTAGAACGACTTGATCCGCTGCGCAAAGTGACGCCCGTCGGCGGACTCGTGCCCGAAGTAGCCGCTGCGCACCATCTCGAGCGAGTGATGGTCGGCGGCAGCCGTCAGACGGGGGTTGATCCGCAGTTGGTTCAGTCCGTGCTCGAGGCGAACGAGATTGAGCTCGTCGAGGACTGAAGACTCGAGGCCGTCAGCAGGCGTCACGCGCGGGGCATCGACGCCCAGTGCCACGGCGGGCAAGAGAGCAGCGACGGCGGCAATGAAGGCGAACGCTCGCAAACCGGGGGAACTCACCTTAATGAGTAACCGTTTGTCACGCATCTGAAACCGCTGCTGGTTCCTTCGGCGGCCCCGTGTCCTCACCTCCTTTCCGATGCTTGAGCCAGTCGAGCAAGAGCACCTGGATGGTGCCGGCGACGGGGATGGCGCCGAGCGCACCGAGCACGCCGGCCAGCGAGGCGCCGATGAGAACCGCGATGAGCACGATCAGCGGCGACAGTTGCACGGTTCGCCCGTACACCAGCGGCTGCAGCAGGTGGTTCTCAACCTGCTGATACACGATGAAGAAGATGACCACCGCCACGCCCGACCAGACCGAGTCGGTGCCCAGGAACGCCACCGTGCTACAGATGATCGCGGCAAACGTCGCGCCCACGAGAGGCACGAGGTCCAGGATCCCCACGAGCAGCCCGAGCGCAAGGGCGAAGGGGACGCCCATGATCCAGAACACCAGCCCCGAGCTCACGCCGGCGATGAGACTGATAAGCAGGTTGCCGGTGACGTAGCCCCCAACCGCCTTGCCGATGTCGCCGAAGATCGAGCGCAGACGCTGCTCGGTCGGCTTCGAGAAGAGGGTGTAGAAGCGGTTGAGCCACATCGGGCCCTCCAGCAGCATGAAGTACGTGAGCGCGATGATCGTGATCACCGCCGCGACCAGCGTTACCACGCTCTTCGTGATCGAGATCGCGGTGCCGGACAGGCCGAACACCTTGCTGGCGCCGCCTTCCTTGACGGCCTCGCGGATGCGCTCGACGATGTGGTACTTCGTCTCCAAGAAGCCGAATCGACCCCTACCCTTTGTGAGGTCGTCGATGTAGTCGGGCACCTTCTGAGCGAATTCGTTCACCTGATCGACGAGTTGCGGGACGACAAGCCAGCCGATCACACCGATCACTCCCGCCACGCCGAGCGCCGTGAGGGCGACGGCGTAGCCACGCCTCCGGACGCCGCGTTCCTGGAGCCAGTCCACCGCCGGGTTGAGCGCGATCGCGAAGAAGAGGGCGACGAGGATCCACGTCAGCACCTGGCGCGTGATGAACAGCACCTGGAGCAGCGCCCACACCGCGATCACGATCCCCAGCACGACGAACACCGTCCGCACGGGAAACCGGATCGCCCGCTCGGGGATCACCGCCGAAGCATCGCGCCGCCGTCGGACGATAGGGTGACGGGCGATGCCGACGGCGATCCTGCACACGAGCGAGGGCGAGATCAGCGTGGAACTGCTCGACGAGCAGGCGCCCGAGACGGTGGCGAACTTCACAAAGCTCGCCGGCGAGGGCTTCTACGACGGGCTCACCTTCCACCGTGTCATCGAGGACTTCATGATTCAGGGCGGGTGCCCACGGGGCGACGGTACGGGCGACCCGGGCTACAAGTTCGACGACGAGCAAGGCGCGCTCGAGCTACCCGTCGACCGTGGCGCCCTCGCGATGGCGAACTCGGGGGCGAACACGAACGGCAGCCAGTTCTTCATCGTCACCGCCGACGAGTGCGCCTGGCTCAACGGCAAGCACGCGGTGTTCGGCCGGGTCACCGACGGCATGGACGTAGCGGACGCGATCTCCCATGCCGAGTCGGACTCACGGGACGCACCGGTCAAGCCGGTGACGATCGACCGCGTCGACCTCGTCTAGCTCGTTCCGCCAGACCTGGGGTTGGGTCCTAGTTTCGCGCACGCGTCCGCCGGGAACGCGTTCTCCATACCAGTCGAAGGAGGACGTGATGGGAAGCACAAAGGTACGCGACTCGATGACCGCCAACCCGATGGCGATCGAGGCCGATCAACCTATCGTGAAGGCGGCGGAGCTCATGGCGAAGGAAAACGTCGGCTCGCTACCGGTCATCGAGAACGGGGTCTTGTCGGGATCGTCACCGACCGCGACGTCGTCATCCAGGTCGTCGCCCGCGGGCTCGACCCAACCAGCGTCAAGGTGACGGATGTCTACACGGAGAAGCCCGTGGTCGCCACACCCGACGAGCCGCTCGACCAGGCGCTCCAGCGCATGGCCGCGGAGCAGGTGCGCCGGCTGCCGGTCGTCTCCGACGGGGAGCTGGTCGGGATGCTCGCGCAGGCCGACGTCGCCCGCTCGGCAGACGCCGAGTCGACCGGGCAGATGGTGGAGGAGATCTCCCAGAAGTAGACCGGGCGAAAGCGGCCTAGCCTCGGCGGAGGAAAGCGGGCGGCGGGAATCGAACCCGCATAACTAGCTTGGAAGGCTAGGGCTTTACCACTAAGCTACGCCCGCTTGCGTTCAGTGCCACGATAGCCAGCATGGACGCGATCCGGTGGGACTTCCCTCACGAGCTGTTCGTCCTCGGCGGGCTCGCGGGCGCGTACGCGATCGGCGTGCGCCGAGAGCTCGTCCCACGGTGGCGACTCGCGTGCTTCGGCGGCGGATTGCTACTCGTCCTCGCAGTGTCCGGCACGCCGCTCGACTCGCTCGCGACGACGTCGCTGCTCAGCGCCCACCTGCTCCAGAACGTCGTGTTCGCCGAGTGGGCGCCCGCGCTCGTCGTGCTCGGCGTGCCGGCGGGGCTCGCTGCCCGCGTCGGTCGTCGGCGGCTCATTCGTGTGCTCACGCATCCGGCCGTCGCCCTGCCGTTATGGCTCGCAACGTACGGCGCCTGGCACCTACCGGCCGCCTACGACGCAGCACTTGGCCATCAGTCGAGCCTGCTCCACCTCGAGCACGCGAGCTACTTCGCCACCGGCCTCCTCTTCTGGTGGCCCGTGCTCCAGGACGCGCCCCATCAGCTCTCGGCTGGCGCAAGGGCCGCGTATGTCTTGGCCGCGTTCGTCCTCGCCGCCCCGATCGGCATCGTGCTGTCGCTCGTGTCCACCCCTGCATATGACTTCTACGCCGCTGCGCCGAACATGTGGGGGCTGTCCGACCTCGCCGACCAGCAGATCGCCGGCGTGACGATGACCGTCGAGCAGGCCGTCGTCTTCTTCTGTGTGGCGGCCTTCTTCGTCCTTCGCCAGCTCCGCCTGGAGGAGGCGCGGGAGACCGCGCTCGAAGAGACCTCGCAAATTGCGTGAACTTTCTCTTCGAGAGGTCTTGCGCCGGGCGCCGAGAAGCCCTAGTGTCGTGATTGCGCCGAGCACGGAGCGCGAGTAGGTCGAAGCTCAACCGGATGGCCGTACGGGCAATCGGAAGGTCAGTCGGTTGGGTGGACGAAAGCGAAACCGGCTCGGCGAAACTTTGGTCCCGTTTAGTCGAGCCAGCCGGGCAGTAACCGATCGAGCTCGTCGCGCTCGTCGTCCGTCAAGCCGCGCAGCGGCGCGCGGACGTCCTCCGAGATGGGCACGCCGCGACGGCCCAGCACGTGCTTGAGCGCCGCATGCCGCGGAAAGCGCTCGATCGCCGCGCGCAGCTCGGCGAGACGGGCGGCGCGCTCGTCAGACGGCTCGCGAACGCAGGCGGCCACGAGCTCGGGGAATGCCGTCGCGAGCGCCGAGACGGCGCCCACGGCCCCTGCGCCGACGCCCCGCGCGATCAGGGCCTCGGGGCCGACGAACACGTCCAGGCCCTCGATCAGATAGGGCTCGAAGCGCTCCCAGGGCGTGTCCGACACCTTCAGGCCCGCGAGGTTCGGTGCGCGGTCACGCAGCTCCGAGACGACATCGGGAGGTACCGCGTACCCGCTCGTCGACGCGAACTCGTAGACGTAGAAAGGTGTGGGCGCGCAGGCGGTGGCGGCCGCTGCGAAGTGCTCGAGCAGGGCGTCGTCGTCCAGCTTGAAGTACGGCGGAGCGATCACGGCGATCCCCGCCACCCCCAGACCGGCAGCGTGCTCGGCGAGAGTCACCGTGTCGGCGGTCGTCTGCGCTCCACAGTGCACCGCAACTTGCAAGCGCCGGGCGGCTGCCCTCACGAAGAGCTCGGCCACGCTGCGGCGCTCTGCGACGGAGAGCAGGATGCCCTCCCCCGTGGTGCCGAGGGCGAGCAGCCCGTCGAGCCCGGCGCCGGCCAGGAAGTCGACGAGCGGCTCGAACGCCGCTTCGTCGAGCTCTCGACCACCGTTTCCGAGCGGCGTTGCCGCCGCGGCCAGTGTCCCCGAGATCACGGCACGACCCTAACGCGCTCGCTAGCGCCTCTGGGGCGTCGCTGGCAAAGACGGCAAGCGGGCGGCGCGCAGGACAGTATTCGAATACGGCCAAGCGTCGCCCGCGCAGGCGGCTGCCGCCGCGGCGCCAGGCACGGCGGAGGTCGCTCGCCGCCCCAAGCCGCGCCGACCAGGGGCGACTAGCGACCGCTCGCAGAGAAGTGCTGGTAGTCCTTGACGGAGCCCGACCAGCGTCCGCCCCATCCCCAGCCGATCGCGTCGAACGCACCCACGAGCGTCCCACCGTCGACGGCCATGCCCTTGCGTACAGGCTGCCGGGAGACGTACGAACGGCTCGCGTCGTGGTACACGTGCCCGTTCTCGACGTACGGGTTCTCTATCGGGTTGACGTCGATGGCGCGGCCGTACGCGTGCTCGGACCAGCTGCTCGAGCCGGTCGCGCGCCGGCAGTTGAACGCCGACGGTGTTGTCGGCCTCGATCGAGCGGAAGTCGCTCCCGCCGTAGGCGTCGATGGGCACCAGCTTCCGGACTGGGAACCGCGCCTCATACAGGCGGCGGAACACGCTGCGTAGCGGGCCTGCCGCCGTCTCGTGCACGACCAGCCGGCCCGTACGGCGCCGGCCGTCGAACCCCCAGTGACTGACCGTGAGCAGCCGTAGATCGGCGAGCTGGACCGGGCAGCCGGGTTGCCAGGAGACTCCCGTCATCCGTTCGCGCTGCGCCGCCGAGAGCGGCGCGATCTTCCCGACGAACGGCGGCGTGGCCGCCGTCGCCCCGCTCGCCGCGGCCGCTACCGCGACGGCGAATCCAAGTGCGAGAGCATTTCGAATCATTGGTCGAGTCGGGACGGCGAGATTCGAACTCCCGGCCTCCTGCTCCCAAAGCAGCGCGCTAACCAGGCTGAGCTACGTCCCGAGACCATCAGTGTACGAGCGGACGCGGAGGAAGCTAGGGTCGCCGCCATGGTCGACTCGCCGTACCTCCCGGCCGAGGGCGTGCGCACCGCCCGCGGGCCGGGAGTCGGCTACCTGATGGTGATGGGCGCCGCGGTGCTGTTCGCGGTCAACGGGACCGTCTCGAAGGTCGTGCTCGAGTCGGGCGTCACGTCGCTGCGTCTCACACAGATCCGATGTGCAGGGGCGCTCGTCGGACTCGGGCTGATCGTTCTCATCGCGCGCCCGCAAAGCCTGCGCACGACGCGCCGCGAGCTCGCGTTCCTGGTCGTGTTCGGCGTCTGCGGCGTGGCTCTCGTCCAGCTCTTCTACTTCGCTGCCATCGCCAGGCTCGAGATCGGCGTGTCGCTGCTCATCCAGTACACGGCCCCGTTGCTGGTCGCCCTCTGGGCGCGATTCGTCTTCAAGGAGCGAGTGCGCAGGCGCGTCTGGGCGGCGCTCGCGCTGGCGCTCGTCGGCCTGTCGGTGATGGTGGACGTCTGGGGCGGCGTGCCGCTGAACACCGCCGGCGTCGTGCTCTCGTTCATCTCCGCGGCGACCTTCGCCGCGTACCTCTTGCTCGCGGAGCACGCGGTCGGGCGGCGCGACCCGTTCTCGTTGCTCGTCTACGGCTTTCTCTTCGCCAGCGTCTTCTGGGCCATCGCCCAGCCCTGGTGGAGCTTTCCGAGAGACGAGCTCGCCGAGACGATCTCGCTGCTCGGAAACCTCAGCGGCACCGAGCTCCCGGCCTGGGTGCTGGTGCTCGCGATCGTCGTCTTGGGGACCATCGTCCCCTTCACGCTCATGGTCGGGTCGCTCCAGCACCTGCCCGCGACCACCGTCGGCATGGTGGCGATGCTGGAGCCGGTGCTCGGTGCGCTCGTCGCCTACCTCTGGCTGGACGAGTCGCTCGCGGCTCAGCAGCTCGTCGGCGGAGCAATCGTGCTCGCTGCGATCTTCCTCGCGCAGACGTCGCGCGACTAGTTCCTTGCAAGCTCTTTACATTCCGGCGCGACCGTTGTAGGGTCGCGCCACTGGGCGATGCACACCACGGCTCGGCGAGAGCCAGGCGTGGTGAGCAGTCAGGGTGAGGCCCGCCGCGAGCGACCCCCCGGAGCGGCGGGCTTCATCCTGTTTACGACGGCCTCAGGCTTTCTCGACTGCGAGCGCGTCGCCGGCACGTACCTCGACCGCGAGCGTCTCCTCCTTGATCCAGTCCCCGTACCCGAGGAGATCCGCCTCCTCGGGGCCAAGCGTGACGACGATCCGGTCGGTCAGCTCGAGGCCCGTGTCGCGTCGCATCGCGTTGAGCAGGTGGATCAGCTCCCGCGCACGACCCTCCCGTCGGAGATCCTCGTCGAGCGCGGTGTCGAGGGCGACGGAGAGCTCTCCGTCCTGCGCGAGGGCAAACCCGTCGCCGGCGGAGGCTTCGCCGCGCAGGACCTCGTCCGGGCCGAGCTCCTCGCCGGCGACACGCACGGCGCCTCCAGGCAGCTCCTCGTAGTCGCCGGCGTCGAGCGCAGCCTTCACGTCACGGAGCCGTGCACCGAGCCGCGGGCCAAGCAGCGGCAGGTTGGGCTTGAGCTGTGAGCGGACGACAGGCCCTTCGTCGAACACGACCTCCTTCACGTTGAGCTCTTCGCCGATCTCGCCGGCATGCCCGACGGCGCCGTTCGCGCCGCGGACGTACGCACGGCGCAGCGGCTGCCGCAGCTTGATGCCCGCGTCACCGCGGGCCTGATGCCCGAGCTCGACCACCCGCCGCACGTCCGCAATCTCGGCCAGCAGCTCTGCGTCGACGTCATGCTCCTCCGGCCAGCCGGCGAGAAAGACCGAGTCGGGTGCACCATCGCAGGCGTCGCCGACGAGATTCCGCCAGAGATGGTCGGCGAGGAACGGCATCACCGGAGCAACGACGCGGACTGCCTGGACGAGCGCCCACCAGAGCGTCTCCAGCGCCGCCTGGTCGCTCGACCAGAAACGGCGCCGGGAGCGGCGGATGTACCAGTTGGAGAGGTCGTCGACGAAGGCCTCGAACGCCCGCGTCACGTCCGGCGTCCAGTAGCGCTCGTACGCGTCCTCCATGTCGGCGAGCAGACGGTTCGTGCGCGACACGAGCCAGCGGTCGAGCGGGTGCTCAGCCTCAGGCGTCTTCCCCCACTCCGGTCGCCATTCGTCGATGTTCGCGTAGGTGACGAAGAACGAAGCGGAGTTCCACAGCGTCAGCAAGCGGCGCTTCGCCTCGTGTGCCGGGCTGTAGCCGAAGCGCATGTTCTGGCTCGGCACCTGCTCGCAGTAGAGCCAGCGCATGACGTCCGCGCCGATGCGATCGAGCGCCTCGTCAGCTGCGATGGCGTTGCCCCAGGAGCGGTGCATCTCGCGCCCCGTCTCGTCGAGGAGCTTCTCGTACGTGAGCACCCGGCGATACGGCGAGCGCCCGACGAGCGTCACCGCCATGAAGCTCTGCGAGTAGAACCAGAGCCGGATCTGCTCGCGCATCTCCGACACCAGGTCGGCCGGGAACCACTTCTCCCAGTAGCCATGGTCGGGGAGGTCGGCCGTCGTCAGACCTTCCGCGGCGCCGGTCGCGTACCCGCCCGGGATGTAGCCCGCCTCGTTGTCCCAGCCGAGTGTCGCCAGCGGGACGATGCCGGCGTCCAGCCACGCGTCCCCCACCTCGGGCACGCGCCTGACCTCCTCGCCGCAGACCTCGCAGGCGATGATCACATCGTCGATCCACGGACGGTGCAACTCGCGCAACCCGTCGAAGCCGCGGAGCGCCCGCCGATGCAGCTCGTCCCGCGAGCCGATCACCGTCAGGTGGCCGCAGGCACACGGGTAGAAGGGCAACGGGAGGCCAAAGTAGCGCTTGCGCGAGATGTTCCAGTCGCCCATGTTGCGCAGCCAGTCGTCCATGCGCTTCTGGTAGAAGGCCGGCGTCCACTCGACGGTCGCGTTCGCGTTCAGCATCGGCTGTCGTATCTCCTCGGCGGAGATGAACCAGTCGTCCACGACGCGGAAGAGCAGCGGCGTCTTGCAGCGCCAGCACGTCGGATAGCGGTGGACGATCCTTCCCGCCTCCACGAGCAGGCCCTGCTCGCGAAGGCTCATGACGATCGGCTCCTCGGCGGCGTCGGAGGTAATGCCTGCCAGAGGCCCATACGTGTCGTAGAAGACCCCAGACTCGTCGATGGGCACGAGGACGGGCAGCCTGTGGGCCCGGCCCAGCTCGAAGTCCTCGGAGCCCGCCCCGGGCGCGATATGGACAATGCCCGTGCCTTCGTCGAGCGAGACCTCGTCCCACGGAACGACGCGGTGCTCGACTTCGGCCGCTGCCGGCAGGTTGTCGAACGGGCCGCGGTACGGCCAACCGACGAGCTCCTCCCCACGCGCGCGCTCGACGAACTCTGCGTCCGATAGCCGCTCCACCGCCCACCAGTCGCCCTCCGCGGTGCGCCCGTACTCCGCGTCGGGCCGCACGGCCGCCGCGACGTTGGCCGGGAGCGTCCACGGCGTGGTCGTCCACACGACGAGCGACTCCCCCTCGCGGTCGGTCAGCGGGAAGCGGACGTAGAGCGACGGATGGTCGAGCTCGCGGTACTCGCCGGAGTAGACCTCGTGCTGGGAGATCGACGTGCCGCAACGCGGACACCACTGAGTCGCCCGGTGTCCCTGGTAGAGCCAGCCGCGCTCGTGGACGACCTTGAGAAAGCGCCAGATGTACTCGATGTTCGTGTCCGAGAACGTGTAGTAGTCGGCGCCCCAGTCCATCCAGCGGCCGAGTCGGCGATCCTGCTCGATGATCACCTCCGCGTAGTGGGCAACCCGCTCCCGACAGCGCTCGGCGAATTCCGCAAGGCCGTACTCCTCGATCTCCCGCTTCGAGTTGAGGCCGAGGGCCTTCTCGACCTCGACCTCGACCCAGAGCCCCTGGCAGTCGAAGCCGTTCTGATAGCGCTGGTCGAAACCGTGCAACGCCTTGTACCGCTGGAAGACGTCCTTCAGCGTGCGACCCCATGCGTGGTGGGCGCCCATCGGGTTGTTCGCGGTGATGGGGCCGTCAATGAAACTGAAGCGCTCACCACCATGGTTCTGCTCTCGCAGCCTGTCGAACGTCCGCTCGGCCTCCCAGCGCGCGAGAACCTCCCTCTCCAGCTCGGGATGATCGGGGACACGCGGAAGCGGCGTGAACACGCCTGGCATAAGCAAAGTCTACGGCGGGAAGCAGAACGGCCGCGCGGCCGTTTAGGCTCTTGGAAGCCTTCGCCAACGACTACGAGAAAGCGAGCATCATGAAACCCGTGACGAACGAGACCTTCGAGACAGAGGTCCTGCAGAGCGAAACGCCCGTCCTCGTCGACTTCTGGGCCGAGTGGTGTGGCCCGTGCCACGCGGTCGCACCCGTGCTGGAGCAGTTGGCCGAGGAGCGCGAGGGCGAGCTCAAGGTCGTGAAGCTGAACATCGACGAGGAGCAGGAGCTCGCGATGCAGTTCGGCGTGATGTCCATACCGACGATGATCCTCTTCCGCGACGGCGAGCCGGCAGCGGCAGTCACCGGCGCACAGCCGAAGGGCGCGATCGAGCGCGCGCTCGGCCTCGCGCCGGTGGTTACGGCGTCAACTCGAGAGGCGTAAGGCAGGAGCGGTACGTCTTCTTGCTGTTTGGCTTCGGCGCAAGGTCCCACTTGGACCCGCCGAGGCTGTTGAAGTAGGCGGCGAGCACGATCGCCGGCTTCGCCTTTATGAAGTCGCAGATGTACTTCACGAACTCGGCCTGGTCGACTGACACGCCCCACTCGGGGAAGGAGTAGCGCTTCTTGTGCGCGCGCGCGAACGCATAGAGCTGTTCGTTCTCCGCGCGCGAGAAGTCGACTCCCTCTCCGTACATGTCGTTGCCCACGAGGTCGACGTACTTGTCCCCCGGGTAGAAAGGCATCCACCCGCCCACGCCGGCCAGCGGGTTCCAGATCACCGCGAGCTTGCCGCCCTTAGGGTTGGCCGGAAGATCCTCGTGCACAGTCAGGTACGGGAGCCCGAGTCGCTGAAGGGCGACATCGATCTTCACCCGCGGGCCGCCGTGGAGGATCAGGAAGATGCGGGCGAAGGCCTTCCGGTATGCCTCAGTCGACATGCCCGCCCCTTTCGAGGGGTGGTATAGGGCATTCGGGTTGTTCATCTCTGCCATTGGCCGCACGTAGACGAGGCTGCCGAAGCCGTTGATCGCCTTGTTGAGGAAGACCAGGTAGGCGTCGCCCTGGCCGTTTGCGATCTGCTGCATGCTGATTCTCGCCCGCCGCGTGGCTCCCGGTCCGCCGATGCCGAGGTGAATCATGGGAATCGGCGTCAGCTGGGGGAGGAACCGGTCGAGCCTGGTTCCCCATGACATGCCCTGCTGCCAGCCAAGGAAGACGTGCTTGATCGCCGACTTCTGTCCCGTCTGGGCCTGGAAGCGCGCCGGGTCGCCGGTGATCCCGAGCAGGACCTTCGCGACCTCGGGGCGAGCGCCGGCGCCGGGCGCCAGCGCCAGCAGCACGACCGCGACGGCCAGGAGTCGCTTCATCGCAACGAGCGTATCGCCTTCACGACGTTCCTGAAAGCAATTTCCCCGTCGGGTGGGAGATCGTCGAGGGGGAACCAGCGGAGCTCCGCGACGTCGTCCGCGGGGGTCGGCTCGCCGGAGACGATGCGCGCCCGCCAGTAGAGATTGAGTGTGGTCACCGCGTCCTCGGCGCCGCCGTACCTGTCGGCCCACACGCCGGCGAAGTCAAGTGGCTCGATCTCGACGCCCGCCTCCTCACGCAGCTCGCGGCGTAGCCCGTCGAGAGGCTCTTCCCCCTCATCGAGGAAGCCGCCGGGAAGATCCCACTTCTCCGCTTCGGGCTCGAACTTGCGCCTTGCGAGCAAGATCCGGCCGTCGTCGGTCAAGAGAGCGCTCACGGTTGCCTCGGGACCGGCGTACGCAGCGAAGCCGCACGCGCCGCACGTGGCGGTCTGATTGTCGTTCTCGAGGGCCGCGGCGCAGCGCGGGCAGTGCTTCCAGCCGACGAGACGCATCACGCGACGCAACAATACGGCTATGAGCCCCCGCCACGTCCCCGCCACGGTAACCGAGCTACTGCGGTGCGAGCTGCTCGCCGAGCTGCCGGGCGATCGGCTGAACGAGCTCGCGAAGCGCATGGTGCGCGAGGAGCTGCCGGCCGGCGCCGCTCCTGTCGTCGAGGGAGAGGAGGGCGACCGCTTCTACGTCGTCCTCTCGGGAGTGCTGGCGGCGAGCAAGTTCGGAGGGCGAGGTGCAGCGGGCGTCCTCCACCCCGGCGCGTACTTCGGAGAGGTGTCGCTGGCAATGGGCGTGCCGCGCACTGCATCGGTCAGGGCAATGACGCCGGCCGTTGTGGCAAGTTGCGACAAGGCAACGTTCGACGAGTTCATTCGCCCGCTCTTCGCCGACGACGAGTGAACTCGCAAACACGAGGGTCAGTCTCAGTGTCTGACCCTGAGTCTGGCACTGGGTCTGGCACCTAGACGTGTCTGTTTCGGGCGTCGCCGAGGACGGCATCTGACAGCTTCGGCCAAGCCTCCAAAGCCCAGGCGTCGAACTCGCGGTCGGTCAGACAGCAAAGGGCGAGGCCGACTTCAGGGTCGACCCAGAGGAACGTCCCCGAGCCGCCGAAGTGGCCGAACGTCCTCGGCGACGTTCGCGAGCCCGACCAGTGCGGCTGCTTGCCGTCTTTCAGCTCGAAGCCGAGTCCCCAGTCCATCGGGTCGAAACGGCCGACGTCGGGCAGCACGCCGGCCAGCCCTGGGAACTGGACTGTGATCGCCTCGGCCAGCGTCTCCCGAGCGATGAGACTCGGCGCGAGCAGCTCGGCGGCAAATCGCATGAGGTCGTCGAGCGAGCCGTCGATATCGGCGGCGGGGGAGCCGCGCAGCTCCGCGCCCAGCCCGAGTGGCTCGAGCACCGCCCTGGAGAGATACCGCTCGAATGGCATCTCGGCGCGCTCGGCCACGATCTCCGCGACGAGCTCGAAGCCGGGGTTCGAGTACACGCGCTTTGCCCCCGGCCGGCCGATTGGCTGCCCCGCCTGGAACGGCAACCCCGACGCGTGGGAGAGCAGATGCCGCACGGTGGAGCCGGGCGGACCGGCCGGCTCGTCGAGATCGATGGTCCCCTCTTCGGCGGCAATGAGCGCCGCGTACGCCGTCAGCAGCTTCGTGACCGACGCCCAGCGGAACTCGCGCTCGCGCTCGCCGTACACCGCCGGCTCGCCGCTCCCAGGGACTGCAGCGACGGCCACGTGGTCGACCGGCCAGCCATCGACCTCACGGAGCGCTTCCACGGCGCGATACTAGGCGGATGGCGCGCCAGCACATCACGTCCGGAGGTGCATACGAGGCCGTCTTCGGCTACTGCCGCGCCGTGCGCGTAGGCGACAACGTCTATGTGGCCGGCACGGCGCCCCAGATGCCGGACGGCGCGGATCCTCCCGCAGACTCGTACGGCCAGGCTCTGCGCTGCTTCGAGATCATCGGCGCCGCCCTCACCGAAGCCGGTGCGAGCTTCCAGGACGTTGTGCGGACGAGGATGTACATCACGCCGCAGGCCGACTTCGACGGGGTGGGTCGCGCGCACGGCGAGATCTTTCGGGACATCCGTCCCGTCAATACGACCGTGATCATCGCGGGGCTCGTCGATCCGCGGTGGCACCTGGAGATCGACGTCGATGCAGTCGTCGCCTGAGTACGAGTCGAGCGTCCTCGACCACCGCTTCGGCCGCGGCGACCCGTACACGATGGGCGTCGAGGAGGAGTACATGCTGCTCGACGCCGAGTCGCTCGACCTCGTGCAGCACATCGACACGGTGCTGGCAGCGGTCGAGGGCAGTGACCTCGAGCACGAGCTTCACCCCGAGCTCATGCAGTCCGTGCTCGAGATCGCGACACCTGTCTGCCGCGACATCGGCGAGGTCACCGCCGAGCTGCACCGGTTGCGGGCGGCAGTGACCGACGTCGCCAGGCAAACGGGCCTGCGCGTCGGCTCGGCCGGCACTCACCCCTTCAGCCTGTTCGAGAAGCAGAGCATCACGGCCCGTGACCGCTACCGCGCACTCGTCGACCAGCTCCAGTACGTGGCGCGGCGCGAGCTGATCTTCGGCATGCACATCCACGTCGCGATCGACGATCCGGAGAAGGCGGTGGGCGTGCTCAGCGGCATGCTCGTCCACCTGCCGCAGCTGCTCGCGCTCAGCGCGTCCTCTCCCTTCTGGCGCGGCGAGCCGACGGGCCTCGCCTCCACGCGCCAGCTCGTCTTCGCAGCGTTCCCACGTTCCGGCCCGCCCCCGCGCTTCCGCGACTACGCCGACTACGCGCGCGTTGTCGGCCAGCTCGAGCGCTCGGGGTGCATCGCCGACTACACGCACATCTGGTGGGACATCCGTCCGCATCCGCGGTTGGGCACGATCGAGGTGCGGATCTGCGACGCGGTGACGCGGGTCGAGGACGCAATCGCCATCGCTGCCCTCTGCCAGTCGCTGGTCAAGCACTACTGCGAGCTGTACGAGAGTGGTGAGGGCATTCCCTCGTACCACCGCATCCTCACGAGCGAGAACAAGTGGCTCGCGGCGCGGCACGGCCTCGAGGCGCCGATCATGGACCTCGCGACGGGCCGGCGAAACCGCATGCCCGTGGGTCAGCTCATCAGGCGAGCGCTTCGGGACGTCGAGCCGCACGCCCGCGAGCTCGGCTGCGAGCGAGAGCTGGAGGGCATTCGCGACATTCTCAGCCGCGGCTCCAGTGCCAGGCGGCAGCTCCGCATCTTCAACGCGAACCGCGACATCGTGGAGGTCGTGCGCGAGATCGCGGACGCGACCGAAGCCGCGCCCGCGACCGTTCAGTCCTAGCTGCTCACCCGCCAGGTGGTCGTGTTGACGGCCGCGACCTCATTGCGGCCGTGGCGCACAGAGAGGGACCTGCCTGCCGACGCGAGCTCGAGGCTCAGCCCCCACTGCCTTCCGTACCCGAGCTGCAGAGGCAGGTCGATACAGAACGCCTCGCGCTTCACCGTGTCGAGGGCGTGCACGAACGGCTTGTCGCCGCGGCGCGCGTAGAGCGTGTACGCCCAGCGGCCACCGGCACTCGACGCTCTCGCGAGAGGTTGGCCGCCCATGTCCTTCTCGCCCTCTAGCCGGTCGACGATCGCGCCGCCAAGGAGCCCGGAGCGCGTGTCGAAGGTGCGAACGCGATAGAGCGGCGTGTCGCCGCCGCGCAGATGCTCGGTGAGGTACAGCGTGGACGCGGTGGGCGAGACCGCGTCGAAGGACCAGGATCCGTCGAGCACGATCGCGCGGCGCGTGGCGAGCGTCTTCGTGTCCAAGACGACGAAGCGCGTCTGTCCTGACTGGCCGGGCAGAGGTCCGTAGGCGCCGAGCACGAGGGACTTGCGGTCGCCCGAGAGACCGCCGGAAGTGCCGTCGTACGCAACAAGCGGCACGCCGTAGTCGCCCCGCACGACCCTGCTTCTCAGGACTCGGCCGTCGCGGGCGCGAACGGCCGCGACGATCGTCGACTTCGGCATGCCGAACGCGACGTAGCGAATGCCGTCGCCCGCGCCGACCCCGTTCCAGCCGTACACCAGTCCCGGGGAGTACGGAGATCCGTCGGCGTTGGCGACACCAGCCGCGATTCCGGTAACGAGGACGATGATGGCGAGCACATATTTCATGAGCAGCCTCCTTTCAGGGGCCGAAGACGATGCAGGCGTCGTGGGCGGCGCGCGCGACCTTCTCGATCGCGAGCACGCGCCCGTTGTGGTCGAGCACGCTCGTCGAGCCTTGCGCCAGCGACGGGGTGACGAGCCGGTTCCAGCCGAAGGTGACGTTGTACGACCCGACGGGAACACGCGCCTCGCGGACGAGGCCGCCGTCGAGGCGGTGACGGCGGACGGTGCCGTCGTCGCCGCTCGCCACGAACGCCTTCTCCCTGGCGAAGGTAACGTGCTGCGGGGGAGCGCCGGCGCCGAGGATCCGTGCCGGACGGCGGTCGCCGCGGTAGATCGCGACCTGCCGCTCCGCGCCCGACGTGACCCACGCCGCGCGGCCGTCGGACGCGAAGCAGACGTCGTGCGCGAGGAAGGGCGGCGCGAACGTCCGGACGAGCCTCGGACGGAGTGGGTCGCTCGTGTCGAGCGCGGCGACGCGCGACGCCGCTGTCCCGAGCGCCGTCCACAGTGTCCGCCCGTCCGGGCTGATCGAGACATGCCGCGCGGGACCGGTGACCCGTGCTCGCCACAGCACCTTCGCGTGCTCGAGATCGACGACCACGACCTCCTCGCGTGAGGAGTCGGTGACATACGCGAACGGCCGCCGTGGATGAACAGCGGTGTACCGCGGTGCTTCGAAGCCCTCCAGCTCCGCGCGAATCCGTCTCGTGGCGGCGTCGAGCAGCGTGACGACTCCGTGCTCGGTGTGCGCCACGACGGCGATCCAGTCGTGGACCGACTCGATGCTCCGCGGTCCCGGCCCCGTGCGGATGCGGCCGACAACCCGCATCGTCTCGAGATGGAGCACGACGACATGGCTCTCGAGATCCGCGGTGACGAACGCAACCGGCCAGCCGCCGACCAGCGCCCTCGGCGCGAACGGAACTGCCAATGCGGCCCGGAGGAACTCGCCCCTGTTCACTCTTCGTATACGCCTGCCGAGTGCCGTGAGGTCCAACGGACCTCACGGGGCGCGCAGCTCGTATCTCGGGCATGGACCTCCGGCCAGGTTCCGTCGTACTCTGGGCACGCGATGCCTGCGGGTCGTGACGAGCGCGCCTGGATCCGAGGCGCACAGGCCGGATCGGCCCCGGACCTCGAGGCCCTCTTTCGCTCGCACTGGCCGTCCGCGTGGCGGGCGGCCTATCTCGTCGTCCATGACGCTGCCGCCGCGGAGGACATCGCCCAGGAGGCCTTCCTGGCCGCCATTCGCAACCTCGATCGCTTCGACCGCCGTCGGCCGTTCGGGCCATGGCTGCACCGGATCGTCGTCAACCGCGCGATCGACTGGGCCCGTGCGCGCACCCTGCGCGCCGAGCTCGAGCTCGGCGATGCTGCTGCTACGGAGGCGTCACCCGACGTCGGCTCTGACGTCGTCGACGCACTGCGTCATCTATCACCGGAACATCGCGCCGTGATCGTCCTTCGCCACCTCCTCGGATACACGCCGGGCGAGATTGCTCGTCTCCTCGACCTGCCCCGGGGGACGGTGAACTCGAGGCTACGCCGCGGCCTCGACCAGCTCCAGGAGCCGCTGCCGTGAAGCTCGACGCCATCCCGCCGCCGGAGGGCGCCGAGGAGCGCGCATGGGAGATCGTGCGCGCGGCGTTCCACGAACGCGCGCCGTCACCGCCCAAGCGCAAGGTGTGGCGTCCCGTCATCGTGCTCGCGGCGGTGGCGGTCGTCGCAGGCGCAGTCGCAAGCCCGCCCGGCCAGGCCGTGCTCGACTCCATCCGTGAGGCGGTGGGCATCGAGCGCGCGCAGCCGGCGCTCTTCTCGCTGCCTGCATCCGGCCGCCTCCTCGTAGAGTCGGCGGACGGCGTGTGGATCGTCCAGGCCGACGGCTCGAAGCGGCGGCTGGGTGACTGGCGGGAGGCATCGTGGTCTCCGTTCGGACGCTACGTCGTGGTGGCGCGGGCGAACGAACTGGCGGCGGTGGAAGCGGACGGCGACGTTCGCTGGTCGCTCGCGCGACCGAACGTTCGCTTCCCGCGCTGGGCCGGCGATCGGATCGACACGCGGATCGCATATCTCAGCGGCAACTCTCTGCGGGTCGTCGCCGGGGACGGGACGGGGGATCGCGTGCTTCGGCGGAACGTGGCAGCCGTAGCGCCGGCGTGGCTACCCGGGGAGGGCTTCGGGCTCGCGTACACCGACCGGGCGGGTCGCATGGTCGTAGTCGACGCGGACACTGGCCGCATCTCTTCGGGCGAGTGCCGTGCCCGCTTCCACCGCCACGATCCGGCGGCGGGGCGCCGCCAGCGAAGTCGTGACCGGCGCCCGCGTCATCTTTCGCGGGACGGGCGAGTTCCGCGACGTGGCCCGATCACCGGACGGGCGCTGGCTGCTGGTGACGTGGCCGACGGCCGACCAGTGGGTATTCGTGCGCACGGCCGGACGGCGCAAGATCGAGGCGGTGTCCGGCATCACGCGCCAGTTCGGGGGCGGCTCGTTCCCGCGTATTGCTGGTTGGTGCTGCGCGTAGTCTCTCGGGCGTGAAGCTCGCAGCCGGAGCAACAGCGCTCGCGCTCGGCGCGGCAGGGACCACCGTCACAACGCTGCCGAAGCCGCCCTTCCCCAGGCCCGTCGTCTCGGCGCCCGACGCGAAGCGGCTCGTCGTCGTCTCGTCGAGAGCGATCTCTCCTGGGCTGGGCACAGGCACACCGTCGTGCCCCGTCACGGGCATCCCCGCGTCGCTGCGCGGCCTGCCGCTACAGAGGACGATTTGCCCGGGTGGCCCGAAGTTCTCGTTTTACGGCAGAGACGGCGCCTCCTCCCGCATCCTCCTTAGCTCCACGGGTTACGCCCTGGACTTCAAGAAGTACGTGTGGCCGCCGCGCAACCTGCCCGGCGAGAAGGAGTTCGTCTACGAGGAGCTCGTGTGGGCGCGCGAGGCGAACGGCGTGCTCTACACCCAGAACGCGCACCTCACGTACGCGAAGTCGTCGTACGGGCAGAACGCCTACATCACGGCCGTCGACGCCAAGACGAAGCGCAGGCTCTGGCGGAGCCGCGCCCTCGTCGCCAACGCACAGACGTTCGCGATCACGCCCGACTACCTGCTCACGGGCTACGGCTTCACGGCGGAGCCCGACTACCTCTATCTCCTCGACCGGCGAACCGGCCGCATCGTGGAGCGGCTGGCGCTCCCCAGCGGGCCCGAGAAGATCACGCGCAGCGGGAAGAACTTCGTCGTGCGCACGTACGACCACGTGCTCGTCGCCCGGCTGCGAGGGTCCTGAGATGCTCGCCGTCGGCGACCGGGCTCCGCTCGAGGCAACGGTGTGGCGCCCGCCGG
This sequence comes from uncultured Actinomycetes bacterium, assembly GCA_963711315.1. Classification (GTDB taxonomy): domain Bacteria; phylum Actinomycetota; class Thermoleophilia; order Gaiellales; family Gaiellaceae; genus PALSA-612. The sequence goes on along the minus strand of CAVQDQ010000001.1, from coordinate 248,923 downwards.
CGGACGCTGTCACGGTCGGCGAACTGCTCTCCGAGGGCCCGATCCTGCTCCTCTTCTACCTCTTCGACTGGACGGGTACGTGAACGGCCGAGATGGAGCTCCTGCGTGACAGGAGGGAGGAGTTCGAGGCGGCGGGCGTGAAGCCGTACGGGATCTCGCGTGACTCACCGTTCACCCACAACGCCTGGAGCCAGGCGCTCGACCTCGAGAGCGTCGAGCTCTTGTCCGACTGGAACGCCGAGGCCGTGCGCGGCTTCGGCGTCGCACACGAGCGGCGCGGCATGCAGGAGGTGGCAGAGCGATCGGCGTTCCTGATCGGAGCCACTGGGACGATTCAGGCGGCATGGCGCTACGAGCCGGCGGAGCTTCCCGACTTCGACGCGTTGCTACAAGCAGCGCGTTCCTAGCCACCCTCGTCTGCACTGCGGCGGCGCTGTTGGCGTCGACGCCCGCTCTGCGCCATGCGCACTCGGACTTCCTCGCCGGGGGTCAGCCAGGTCACGGGGAGGCGGCGGCCGGAGACCATCTCCAGCTGGTCTACCGCCTCTGGCTGCCAGGGCACCAGCTGGAGAGCGGGAGCTACCCCTGGCGCGATCCGTACTCATTCCGCCCTGTCGCCGAGCCGCAGCTCAACCCTTCGGCCTGGCCCTTCGGCCTCCCCTTCTGGCCGCTCTGGCGGGCGCTGGGCGTCGTCGTCGGCTGGAACGTCTTCGTGCTGCTCGGGCTCATCGCCGCCGGGCTGCTGACGTACGGCTGGCTTAGAGAGCTCGACCTCGGCGTGGGAGCGGCACTAGTCGGCGGGCTGGCGTTCGAGGTCGCGCCGTACCGGCTCGAGCAGACGGCCGCCGGCCACTTGCTGGCGCCAATTTCAGCGTTGCTGCCGCTATCGCTGTGGACGTTCGAGCGCGCGCGCCGCGGCTCGCGCTGGTGGCTCGTGCCGTCCGTGTTGGCGATCGCCTCCATCCCCGCGTCGGGCCAGGTGCATCTGGCACTCGGCGCCGTGCCGTTCTATCTCGCGTATGTCCTCGTCCGCTCGCGGGCCAGCTGGGCCGTGGTCGGTGCCATCGTCGGCGTGGCGCTGGCGGCCGCGGCCGGCGTGCTCGTCTGGCTGGCCACGATCGACGGCTCGATCGGCGAGGGCGGCCGCTCGCTGCGCCAGGTCGAGCGCTTCTCCGCGGATTGGCTCGACTTCATCGTCCGCCACGACCGCCATGGGTCGGAGACCTTCGTCTTCCTCGGGTGGCTGACGCCTCTCGTCGCGATCGCGGGCCTTGTATTGCTGATCCGCCGGCGCTCGTACGGGCTGGCGGGCCTGTTCGGCGTGGCGACGCTCGTGCCGGTCGTGCTGGCGCTGGGCACGACGACGCCCGTCTACGAGGCCGTGCGCTTTATCGTTTGGCCGCTCCGCTACCCCCGTGTCCCGGAGCGGCTGCTGCCGATCGCCTGTCTTGCCATCGCAGCCCTCGTCGCCTATGCGGTCGACGAGCTCCGTGAACGCTGACCTGCAGCGGCGCGCGCCCCGCCAGGCCGTCGTCATCGCGATTGCCGCGGTCGTGCTCCTACTCGCCGACCTCCGCGTGACGACCTTCGAGGCGACTGCCGCCGACGAGGGCAACGCTGCCTACGCGGCGCTGCGCGACGGCCGACCCGGCAGGTTGCTCGAGGTGCCGGTGTTCCGCCCGGGCATCCACTACGGCAGTGTGTATCTCTACTACACGACGCAGGCGCAGCGGGAGCGGCCGCAGGGCTACTCGACGCTCGCGCCCGTGGAGGCAGACGAGGTCGCGAAGCAGCTGGCGCCGATCAACTGCGGAGACTGGACGGGACAGCCGGGCGCGTTGCTCGCGCGGCTCGGCGTCACGAGCGTCGTCTTCCACGGCGGCCTGTTCCGGGACAACCCGGCGGCGCCGGACACGGCTGCCTTCGCATGGAATGCCCTGGCCCGCCACGGCTACCGGCCGCAGGCGCAGGACGGGCCGGTCACATTGCTCACACGGCGCGGAGGCGGGCCACCGCCTCCCTCCCCCGTGGCCGACCCGCCGCGCGACGTCGCACAGTTCTGCGACGGCTGGCGGCCGAACGACGGCGAGGGACGCGTCACGTCGGCGCCCCATGCCTCACTGTGGGCGTACAACGCGGGCGGCGTCGACCTGCGGCTGTTCCTCAGACGGGACGACGAGCCTGAGGCCGTGCGGATCTCGGTGGACGGCCGCCACAGCCTGGACACCACGGTGTCGACCCTGAAGGAGACGCGCGTGCCCCTCGGCGACGAAGGCTGGCACCTGGTCACGCTCGACGGAGCGCCGGGAGTGCGCGTCGTCGCCTACGCCTTGAACTGACACGGCCGGGCACGTAGGCCCGCTCGAAACTCGTCGCGACTCCCCCGACCTGGCTCCGTGGAAAACGTCCTTCAGGCGACATGCGAGCGGATGAGCCGCTCGATCTGGCGTCCGGTGGCGCGCCCCTCGTGGCGTGCGACCACGTGAGAGTCTTCGTCGAGCAGCACGAGCGCCGGCACGGTCTCGACGTCGAGCGCATTCATCAGCGGCTCGTTGGCGTCGGCGTCCACCTCGACCACGCGTAGCCGATTCTTCTCCGTCACGTGCACCCAGGCGATGAGGCTCGCCATGCGCCGCGCGGGGCCAGACCGCTTGCTGGAGAAGAAGACCAGCGTGGGCCGCTCATCGGCGTACCCCCCGTCCATGAGTCTCTTTGTACCCGGCCGGAGCCGGGCCTAAAACCGCGCGGTCGGGGGCCGAGCCGGCCGCCGACGCGGAGGGCGACGTCAGGCGGCCGGATCCCGTCCCATCGTTCAGGCAACGACTTCCCGCGCCTGAGTCGAAGCGGGTTCTAGCCCTGCTCGCCGCATCCGAAACACCCTGGGGTGTGTAGAAGCGCGACGGCCCGGGTAACCAGAACGCCGCAGCATCCGATCGAACGAAGCAGGAGGTTCACATGGGAATTGGCGTCAGCCTCATACTCATCGCCGTCGGTGCGATCCTCACCTGGGCCGTGACCGACAACGTCTCGAACGTCGATCTGAGCACGGTCGGCGTGATCCTCATGGTCGTCGGTCTGGCCGGCGGCCTCATCTCGTTGATGTTCTGGTCGAGCTGGGGTGGCTTCGGCGGCTTCCGTCGCGAGACCGTGGTCCGCGACGGCCCCACCGAGCGAATCATCGAACGCTGAACACAGGCCGGGGCCGCCAAGATCGCGCGGCGGCCCCGGCATGACTTCCGCGATGATGCGGGGGTGCCTGCGACGCCGCGTATCGAGTCGTTCGCGGGCGGGGCGGTAATTACGCTCTCGGGCGAGCTCGACGCATTCGACGCGCCCGAGCTGCGCGAGGCTTTTCACACGGTGCTGGAGAGCACGCCGGTGGTCATCGTCCTCGACCTCTCGGCCGTGACCTTCCTCGATTCGACAGTGCTCGGCGCCATCGTCGGACTGCTCCGGCGAGTGCGCGAGGGAAGCGGCGAGCTACGCACCGTTCTGCCCGACAACACGGCGCGGCGCATCTTCGAGATCACCGGGCTCGTGTCTGCGATCGACGTCTGGCCGAGCCGGGAGGCCGCCCTCGACGGGGCCCGCTAGGCTGCCGCGAGGCTCTTGCGCATGCGGACGATCGTGCCGCGCGCCGCAGGATCCTCGTCGATCGTCACATCGTCCATCACGGCCCTCACGATGGCGAGGCCCATCCCGCTCTCGACGGGCCCGTCGCTGAGAACCGACTCGTCGATGTCTGCAAAGCCGGCGCCGGCGCCCTCGTCCACCACGGACACCTCGATCGCATCTGGCTCGACCTCGAACACGACGCGTACAACGCCGGGGTCGTCCGTGTACGCGTGCTGGACGGCGTTGCCGCAAACCTCGGTGACCGCAAGCTTGAGATCGGCAAGCGCAACCTCGCTCATCGAGACCTCCATCGCGATGCCCGTGAGCACGAGCCTCGCCAGGACCAGGTACTCGGCCTTGGCCGGAATGGTCAGTCGGACCGTTTCGCTCACGGCTCTCGCTCCGCAACGGTGTCGAGGCGGCCGCGCATGACGGCCAGCGAGCGGCGCAGCAACCGCGAGACGTGCATCTGCGAGATGCCGACGCGGGCAGCAATCTCAGACTGTGTCAGGCCTTCGAAAAACCGGAGCTCGACAATGGCGCGCTCCCGCTCGTCGAGCGCCGCGAGCCCGGACTCCAGCAGCACGCCGTGCTCCACCTCCTCGTAGCCCGCCTCGGGCGCGCCGAACAGGTCCTCGACGGTTCCCTCGTCGGACTCACCGACGCCTAGCGGCTGGGAGAGCGACCGCGTCGAATACGCGTTGTACGTCTCCAGCGCCTCCACGACCTCCTCCTCCTCGAGCCCTGACTCCGCGGCTAGCTCCGCGATCGTCGGCGCGCGGCCGAGATCGGCCGTGGCCGCCTCGATCGTCCGGGCGAGCTTGAGGCTCAGCTCCTTCATGCGACGCGGGACGTGTATCGCCCACGCACGGTCGCGGAAGTGGCGCTGGATCTCCCCGACGATCGTCGGCACCGCGTACGTCGTGAACTTCACTCCCCGCTCGACGTCGAAACGCTCGATCGCGAGTACGAGCCCGATGGAGCCGACCTGCACGAGATCCTCCATCGGCTCGCCGCGACCGGCATAACGGGAGGCGATCTTCCGCACGAGCGGCATGAACTGCTCGACGATCTGGTCGCGCGCGGACTCATCGCCGGCGCGGTACGCCTCTAGCAGCCGCAGGAATGCTGGTTCGGTGGCCATCGTCGTCATCCAGCCGAGCGGTCGGCGGAGACTCCCAGCTCAACCCAGGACCCGTCCGGCTCGTTCTGCTCGGACACGTCGTCTACGAGTGGTGCCAGGACGCGCGCCACAGCGGGGTCGTCGACCTGCGAGCCCACGAACGGGCCGACTCGCGCACGCAAGCCCTCCGGCGCCGCTGTGACGTCCATCGTCACCGTCTCTGCGGCAAGCTCCTGGGCGATGAGGCTCTCGAGGGCGAGCAACAGGTCGTCGACCCGGTCGATGGGCAGCTCGAAACGAGACGACAGGCCGCCGAGCACGAGCCGCCCAACGGCGCGATAGCCCGCGGTCGCGGGGAATTCGACGATCACGCGATCTACCGGGTCGCTTACCTCCGTGCCGCTCAAGCTCTCCCCGCGCCTCCGGGCACCTCGGCTTCGAGCGCAGTCTCACGGCTCCGGTATAGCGTGAACACGCGATCGAGGAGCGTGATCTCGAAGATGCGGCGGATGTTCGCGTCGGTGCACACGACGCTGACGTGGCCGCCGACGGGACGGAGGCGCTTGACCGCGCCCAGGAGCACGCCGAGAGTCATCGAATCGATGAAGGTCGTCTCGCTGAGATCGACGACGAGCGACGTTGCGCCGCCGTCGATCGCGTCGTTGATCGCCGCTCGTAGCTCCTGCGCGGTGTGCAGGTCTGCCTCGCCTCGCACGGCGACCACGGCGTTGCCGCCGATTGCGCTCGTCACTTCCACTCCGAACGCGGCCTCATCCGAGGCTTGCGAGTTGTCCCGCCCGACATCTCCGCCCATTAGGAAACGTGTTGTACCCGCTCGTGCGGGGCAACGAAACCTCCGCCGCACGAACGGAGCGCTCTCTCAACTACGCTTGCGCGAGACGGCCCTCGCGAGCTGCGCCTTGTTCATCCTCGAGCGACCCTTGACGCCGAGGCGCTTGGCCTCCTCGTAAAGCTGCTCCCTGGTCCGGCCGCGCGGCGAGCGGCGGTTCGCTCGCAGGCCGCCTCGCCGCCCTGAGGAAATGTCCTTGCGCGACAGCGGTGAGGACGTCTTCGCCTCCCCACGGCGTGCGCGCTCCTTGTTGACGGTCCGCGCAGCGATCTCTTCTGCGCGCTTCGCGCCACGGCCCTTCAGCGAGTCCTTGATGTGCTCGTACTGCCGTGCTCGCTTGGTGCCCTTCTTCACTCCACGTGGTGGCATCTTCGACCCCCTTTTCGGTCCGGGTCGATCACTACCCCGAGGGGTCGAAGACCGAAACCTAAGCCAGTGCTGTTGCCGCAGCCTCGACGGACTCGCACACGGGCATCGTGTCGGCGAGGCGCACGATCGCGATCGCGCGCGCGACCGGCGAGGTCGAGGGCACCGAGAGCGCGAGGCCGCCCCCGTGCGTGGCTGCGACGCGCCCCAGGCCGAAGAGGGCGTGCAGCCCGGCGCTGTCGATGAACGACACACGGTCGAGGTCGATCACGAGCTTGCCGGCGGCGGCGAGCGGATCGAGCTGCGTTCGCGCCTGCTCGACGGCGAGCTTGTCGACGCGCCCCTCCAGGTGCGCGACGGACACGCCCCGTACCTCGTCGGTCCTCAGGTTAACCCTGCTCAAAGTTGGGCCCGTGGTTCCATGCCGGCTCCCGGCTCAGGGGACGCTCCATCACGATTCGCGTGCCGGTCTCGCGGCGCTGCACGTCCACCGACGCCATCAGGCCCTCGATCAGGCGCAGGCCCAGACCGCGGTTATCGCGCGCCTGCGGCTCTTTCCATCGCCCGTGATCTGCCACCTCCACGCGGACCCTATCGCCGGTCAGCACGGCGTCCAGGCGGAACGTGGCGCCGGGCGGGGCATCCGCGTGCTCGATCGCGTTGGCGCCGGCTTCCCAACTCGCGAGCACCACGTCGCGGGCGTCGACGTCCGGCACCGCAGCGTGCTCGAGCCACTGTGCGAGCTCGGTGCGGAGCTTCTGCAGCGACTCCGGTTGGGCGGGCAACGTCAGCATGAGCGGCTGTAGAGGAACCGCGTCCAGGCGGATCACGAGCAGCGCCACGTCGTCGCCGCGGGCCCCCTTGCCGAGCAACTCCTCGACGACGGTGTTCACGAAGGCGTTCGGCTCCTGCGCCGCCGCCGCGGCGGCGGCGGCGGCGAGCAGGTCGAGGCCTTCGTCGATCGACCGGTCGGGACGTTCGACGAGGCCGTCCGTGTACAGCACGACGATGGCGCCCGGCTGGAGCGTCGTATGCCACTCCGTGTAGGACGCTTCCGGGTCGGCGCCGAGCGGCAGGCCGCCGCCGCCCTCGAGGTAGCGAATCTCGCCGTCCGGCTCCACGACCAGCGGTGGAGGATGGCCGGCGGAAGTGACCGTCGCATCCAGCGAACGCGGGTCGAGCGTGACGTACCCCAGGGTCGCAAACGGGACGTCCGTGTAGCTCGCGAGGAGGAGATTGAGCTTCGTGACGGTCTCGCCGGGCGTCCTCTCGTCCAGGCACAGCGCCCGCATCCCGTTTCGCAGCTGGGCCATCGTCGCCGCTGCCTCCACGCCCTTGCCGACGACGTCACCGACCACGAAGCCCATCCGGCCGTCGGCCAGCGTGAGGGTGTCGAACCAGTCGCCGCCGACGTCGACCGCGGTCGAGCCAGGAAGGTAGACCGCTGCCACCCGCAGGCCCTCCATGGAGGGGAGGGTCTCCGGCAGCACGCTTCGTTGCAGCGTCTCCGCGATGTCGCGCTCGGTCTCGTAGCGGCGCGCACGGTCGAGGGCGAGTGCCGACTGGGCCGCGACCGACTCCAGGAAGGGCCGGTCGTCGCGCGCGAGCTGGTTGGGCTCCCGCCAGCCCAGTACGGCAAGGCCGATCGCGGAGCCGGCCGCCCATAGCGGCAGATAGGCGAACGTCCGCATGCCGCTTGCCTCCGCACGATCGTGTGAGCCCGGGAAGTCGGCGGCCAGCTCGTCAAGATCCTGGTAGTAGGCCGGCTGCCTCCGGCGGAGCGCCTTTGCACCGGGGCGGTCGGCGCTAAGCGGTACACCGCGCTCCTCGATCACCTCGTCCGGGACGCCTCGCCAAGCGATCGGAGCCATCTGCCCCGATTCACGGTCGACGACGCTGAGCGCAGCGGCGTCGGCCCCGACGGACGTCAGTGCCGCGTCGATGAACGCCTCGGCGACGTCACCGGACGTCAACGCGCCGGACAGGCGGGCCGTGAGGGCGAGGAGGCGCTCTGAGCGCCGCCGCGTCAGGAGCTCTTCCTCGAAGCCGAGGCTTCGGTCGAGTGCGACCGCGCCCTGCTGGAAGATCGTGCCCGCGATGGCCACCGTGCCGGAGTCGAGCGCCGTCGGCGCCCTGTAAACGAACTGCACGACTCCGAGCCTGCGCGAGCCCGCCATGAGCGGGAAGCAGTAGATCGACTCTTCCTCTGGCTCGAAGAGGCCGCGCTCGGAAGGGCCGTACCGCTCGACGATCTGAGCCCGAGTCTTCAGTGCGACCGGCTCGCCCGAGTCGAGCGCGTCAGTCACGCACCCAGGAGTCCCGGTCGGCAACAGGCGCCTGGCCTCGACGACCTCTTCGGGAGCCCCGGCATGGGCGAGCAAGCGCAACTGATTGCGATCGGCGTCGAGCCTGTAGACGAGCACGCCGTCCGCCGCCAGCGCTCCCATCGCCTGCTGGGAGATGGCCTCTGCCACTTCTGCGGCCGTCGCCGCCGCGCTCATGCGCTCGGCCACCTCCTGCAGCAGCCGCGTGCGATCGGCGGCGAGCTCCGCATAGACACGCGCGGACTGCTCGAGCTCATGCAGCTGCGCCCGCTCGAGCGCCTGGCCACCTGCACCTGCGGCGACGTTGGCGACTCCGATCATGTCTTCATCGATGACGTGTGGCTGCGCGAACGGGAAGCCCATGGCTCCTACGACGCGACCGGACGCGCGAATCGGCACGGCCAGCGACGCGGCGGCATGGGGGACGAGCTTCGCTCCTTCGGGAAACACTCGCCGAAACTCGCGAGGAGTGTTGGCGTACGCCGGCTTGCCAGTACGAGCGGCTGTGGCAACCGGCGAGCGCGTGGTGAGCGGTAGGCGCAGGCCCGGTCGCAACGCAGCGCGTGCTGTCGCGCCAGGATCCACGATGACGATCTCGTCGCCCTCGATCAGCCCGAGGGAGCCTCCCATCGCACCCAGCAGGTCGGGCATCAGCGTGACAAGCGAGCGCGCGACCTCGGTCGGAGTCGTAGCGGCCGACAACGATGTCGCCAGCTCCTGGAGGTCCTTCGCGGTTGCGGACGCGCGCTCCGCCTCGATCGCCCGCTCCGCTTCCTTGCGGCGCAGGCGCTGAAGGCTCCAGCCGATCCAGACGAGCCCGAGCGCCACGAGGAGGCTGATGGCCCACCGCCGGGCCACCGCGTTGTCGTCGATCGCCAACGACCAGCGCGGCTCCGTGTACAGGAGAAGGAATAGCCAGGCCGCCGCGATCGCAGCGTGCCCGGGACCGATGCCGAGGAAGACGGAAACGAGGACGACCATGCCCACGAGGGGCGTCGTGAACATCTCGCCCGCAAAGAGTTGCGTAACGCCGACGCCGAGTGCGGCTACGGCCAGCGCCAATGCGTAACGGCGCCAGCCCGCCAACCGATGCCCGCCGGGGGTCGGGTGCTCGTTCGTCAACGCGAGCACATGTGGTACCCGAGCCAGAGGCCGGTGAAACCACAGGTCAACATCCGTGGCGAGAGGTTAGCCGCTCAGCGTCACCGATTTCGGTTTGGAGACCAGGACGCCTGGGAATGCGGCCTCTGTCACATGGAAGAGTCGCCACGTGTCGTCGCTATGACCGGAGAGCTCGATCTCTACACGGTCGAGCGCTGGGACGAGGACGTCCTCGCCGCCGCTCGAGGATCGTCCGCGGTGGTGCTCGACCTCTCCCAGGTGCGGTTCGTGGACAGCGCCGGCGTGAGAACGCTCTTTCGGTGGGTGCAGACGGCGGAGCGGCGAGGGATCCTAGTGATCGTCGTGGCGCCGCACGACGGACCGTTGTGGCGGCTGCTCGACATCCTCGACCTCGAGTCTGTCGCGCCCATCTGCGACAGCCGCGAAGACGCACTCGAAGCATGCAAAGGGCCGGGCAAGCCAGGCTCCGTGACGTCTATCCGGGCTGCCTAGCGCGCTCGGTCTTCCGTCCGATCCTCGTCGTTCGTTGCAACGGCCCACCGGGTAGACACGTTTCTCCATGCGAGTGACGGGTAGGAGGACCGTCGTGCGAAACACGCTCGTCCTCAGCTCGGTCTCCGATGTGCCCAGCGAGCTCCGCGAGGCACTTGGCGGGGATGTCGGCGAGATCAAGGTCGTCTCTCCAGCCGTGAAGCAGTCGCGGCTCCAGTGGCTGACGAACGCCGAGGACGATGCTCGGGCGGAAGCCGAGCGCACCGCCCAGAAGGTGGCTCAGGCGGCAGCAACCCAGGCGGAGCACGTCGAGGCGGAAACCGGCGACCCCGACCCGCTGCTCGCCGTCGAAGACGCGCTGCGGACGTTTCCGGCGGACGAGATCGTCGTCGTCCTGCGTGCCGGCGAAGACGCTTCGTGGCTCGAGGAAGGCGCGGCGAAGACAATCGCCGAGCGCTTTCCGGAGCTACCCGTGACGACGGTCGAAGTTCCCGCCTGACTACATCCCCATGGCGTGGTAGCCGGCGTCGACGTAGAGCGTCGTAGCCGTCACGCCTCCCGATTCTGCGGACAGAAGGTACGCAGCCGCGCCGGCAACATCGTCCGCGTCGATGTTGCGCCGGAGCGGCGAGCGCTCCTCGACGATCGACTCCATCGTGGGGAAGCCGGCTATCGACCGGGCGGCGAGGGTCCGCACCGGTCCGGCGGAGATCGCATTGACCCGGATCGACTTCGGCCCGAGGTCCCACGCCAGGTAGCGAACCGACGCATCGAGCGTCGCCTTCGCCACGCCCATGACGTTGTAGTGCGGAACCGCCCGCTCTCCCCCCAGGTAGGTCATCGTGAGGATCGAGCCCCCGCCGCGAGCATCCATCAGCGGCTCCGCCGCGCGGGCGCAGGCCACGAGCGAATAGGCGCTGACATCCACCGCCATCCAGAAGCGGTCTCGAGGGGTATCCGTGAACCTGCCCTCGAGATCCTCGGCGGCAGCAAAGGCCACCGAGTGGACGAGCAGGTCGAGGCCCCCGCCGAACGTCTTCGCGACCTCGGCGAAGACCCGCGCCACGTCGTCGTCCGAGCGGACGTCGCAGGACGTGACGAGCGGGCTGGAGACGCTCTCCGCCAGATCCCGTACGGAGCTCTCGATGCGCTCTCCCTGGAACGTGAAGGCGAGCTCCGCGCCTTCGCCGGCCAGCCGGCGCGCGATCGCCCAGGCGATCGACCGCTTGTTGGCCACACCGAGGATGAGTCCCTGTTTGCCTGCGAACGACTGGCCCATGCGCGACGCGAGTGTAAACCGGCTTGACGTGGAACGCGGGCATCCATAGCCTGACTCTCGATGCGGTCGTTTCGCCCAGTGCTCGGCCTCGCTGTTCTCGCTGCGATCTTCGCGGTCGCGCCTGCGGGTGCCGCCAACTCCGTCACCTATCAGGACTCGACGGGCGAGAACCCGGCGGCCCCTGACATCACCACCATCGTCGTCTCCAACAATGACGCGGGGATGATCTCGTTCAAAATCAACATCCCGAACCGGCCCCAGCTCACGCGGGACATGCTCGTCGACATGCTCGTCGACACAGACGCCAACCCGGCAACTGGTGACCCGGACCTGATCGGAGCCGACTACGCAATTGAGCTGTTCCAAGGCGAAGTCGTGCTCTTCAAATGGGATGGCACTGCCCTCACCCGACGCACCGGAGACCCTCCGGCGACCTCGCTCATCTACTCCTGGGCGGGAGGTGTCACGATCAACATCTCGGCGGCCGAGCTCGGAAACACCAAGAAATTCGGCTTCGGAGTCATCGCCGTGTCCGGCATCGTCTTCAACGAGACGACCAACGAGCCTGACTTCACGAATTCCGTCTCCGACGTTGCGCCGGCAGGCACTGCAGGCTTTTTCACGTACGACGTGAAGGTCGCGCCTGCGCGGCTCGTCTTCAAGTCGCTGAAGACAGCGCCCGCGGCGCCGAAGGCCGGCAAGACGTTCACCGTGCGCATGTCGGCGACGAGGAGCGACACCGGCGCCGCCATCGTCAACGGGCGCGTCGACTGCGTCGCCAGGGCGGGTGCGAGGAGCGTCCAGCCGAAGTCGGAGAAGTTCGTCGGTGGCCAGGCCGTATGCGTGTTCACGGTGCCTGCCAACTCCTCGGGCAAGACGCTGCGCGGGACGATCACGATCGTCTTCGAGGGCAAGAAGCTCGCGCGGCCGTTCAGCGCCAGGATTCGCTAGCTCACTGAACGCTTCGTAGCCGCCGAGCTTCCGCTACCGTGCGCAACCTCGTGCGGCGCCCGGTCGTCCTTGCACTCCTCCTAGCGCTCGTCGTGGCGGGCTCGGCGACGGCCTCGTTGCGTCCGATCGCCAAGAGTGTGGGCGGCCTCACCGTCGACTCGCTTCGCCACCGTGAGGTAGTCGTTCCCGCCCGGCCCAACGCCGGCCGCGTGACGGTTATCGCGACGCTCGGCCTGCCGCCGCTCGCGGCGAAGACGGGCGAGCGGACGCTCTTCTCGACCGCGGGCAGGCGCAAGCTCAGCGTCTCCAGCTCGTCCTCGCAGGCATATCTCTCCCGGCTCGCCGCCGCGCAGGAGCGGGCCGTCGCCACGCTCCGCCGGGAGATCCCCGAAGCAACGGTGCCGCGGCGCTTCCGGATCCTCCTCAACGGGCTCGCCGTAAAGCTGCCTGCGGCGAAGCTGCAGCGGCTCATGCGGCTGGGGTTCGTCCAGGACGTCTACCCGAGCGTCAGCTACACGCTCTCCATGAACCGTGGTCCCTCGGTCATCGGCGCCACGGCACTGCGGGCGACCACCGGCGCAAGCGGGAACGGCGTCAAGGTAGGCGTCGTCGACGACGGCATCGACCCCAAGCACCCGTTCCTCGATCCCGGCGGCCTGAGCTTCCCGGCCGGCTTCCCAAGGGGCACTCCTGGTTTCACGACGCCGAAGGTGATCGTCGCCAAGGCCTTCTTCCCCGACGTCTCGACGTCAGAGTCGAGGCAGCCTCTGGACGAGTCGCAGTCGTTCCACGGGACGTTCGTAGCGGGGGTAATCGGTGGCACCGAGGGCACCACCGCGCCCGCCAGCGTGCTCACGACCTGCCGTCCCGGCTCGGGCGGCTGCCACGGCCGCATCACCGGACTCGCGGGCGTCGCGCCGCGCGTGTACATCGGCAACTACCGCGTGTTCAGCCAGCCCGCGCCGCTCGGAGGCTGTTGCAGCGCCAACACGCCCGAGATCATCGCCGCGTTCGAGGCGGCCGTCGCGGACGGGATGGACGTCATCAACTTCTCGGGCGGCGGCCCGCAGAGCGATCCCGAACGCGACCCGATGGTGCGGGTCGTGAACAACGTCGTCAACGCGGGCGTCGTGCCGGTCATCTCTGCCGGCAACGATCGCGACCTGTTCGGGCTCGGCACCGTCGGGTCGCCTTCCACGGCGCCCGACGCCATCAGCGTCGCCGCGACGGCGAACAGCCATGTCTTCACGAGGGCCCTGACGCTCGTCGCTCCGGCTGCCATCGGCCCGATGCCATTCGTGCCGGCGCCGGGAGCGATCCCACCGGCGTGGGTCAACTCCGACCAGCAGGTGCTCGACGTGGGCACGATCAACGGCACAGACGGTCGTCCTGTCGGCCGCCAGCTCTGCGGAACGACGCTGCCGGCCAGATCACTCGCCGGCTCCATCGCACTCGCCTCGCGGGGCGGCTGCTCGTTCGAAGCGAAGGGACGCAACGCCGCTCAGGCGGGAGCCGTCGGCCTGCTGATGGCCGACGACCACCCCGGCGACCCGACTGCCGTTCCCTTCGGCTTCGGCATCCCCGGCGGCACGATCTCCGACCTTGACGGGGCGCGTATCCGCCAGGCCGTCGCGGGCTCGGGCGGCCGCGGTCGCTTCCGCGTCACCGCCGACGAGCATGTCGAGGTGGCGACGACGTGGCCCGGCGTGCCGACAAGCTTCTCCTCGGCCGGGCTCACGGCGTTCGATCACAAGTTGAAGCCGGACATCTCCGCGCCGGGCGCACAAATCATCTCGTCCACGGCAGTCGAGTTCGCGGGCGACCAGTACGCGGTCCTGGACGGGACGAGCTTCTCCGCGCCGCACATCGCCGGCGCAGCCGCGCTGCTGCTCCAGCAGCACCCGCAGTGGACGCCGCAGCAGGTGAAGTCGGCGCTCATGTCCACGGCCGGGCCGGCCTGGGGAGACTCCAGCCGCACGGTCGAGGCGCCCGTCCTCATCGAGGGCGCCGGGCTCGCGAATCTCGCGGCAGCCGACTCGCCGCTGATCTTCACGAATCCCCAGTCGATCGCTCCCGGCGACCTGCCGATCACCGGCGGCGCGGCCAGCAGGTCGCAGCTCGTAGCGATCAGCGACGCCGGCGGCGGCGCCGGGACGTGGTCGGTCGCGGTCCAGCCGCAGGCATCGACGCCGGGAGTGACCATCTCCGTGCCCGGCGCCGTGACAGTGCCGCCGGGAGGGCAGACGACGCTCCAGATCGTCACCAGCGCGTCCTCCTCGGCAACGGGCGCCGACCAGTACGGCTTCCTCGTCCTCAAGCGGGACGGGGTCGTGCGCCGCATCCCGTACGGCTTCTCGGTCACGCGGCCGCTACTCGGGGCCGCCCAGGTGACACCGTTGAAAACCACCCAGACCGGCGACACGCGCTCGGGCACGAACCGGGCTCAGATCTACCGCTGGCCCACGGAGCCGTTCGGGATCCTCGCGCTGTTCGGCCTCGAGCAGACCGCCGTCGAAGGCGGCGCCGAGCAGGTGTACTCGATCGACATCCCAGCCAACACGGTCAACTTCGGCGCCGTCGTCAGCGATCCGCCGCTCAACCTGCGCGCGCCGCTGCGCGACTTGCTGAGCGCCAATGCTCCGATTCACCCGTGGCTGCTCGGATCGCTCGACGAGAACAACCTCCAGGGCTACGGCGGGACGCCGATCAACATGAACGGCTACATGCCGGACTTCATCTTCAACATGGGCGCGACGGGCGCCGTGCTCCCGGAACCGGGCCGCTATTACATCTCCGTCGACTCCGGCCGCGATCCGTTCTCGGGGCGCCCGCTGGCGCGGAAGTACGTGCTCCGCTCGTGGATCAACGACACGAAGCCGCCGGTTGTCAGGGTCCTGACGACGCGGTTGGCAGCCGGTCGCCCCAGCATCGTCGTGCGGGTCACTGATGCGAAGTCCGGCGTCGATCCGCTGTCGCTCCTCCTGCTCTACAAGAACGAGCAGATCGGGGCCGTACGGTTCGATCCAAAGACGGGGGTCGCCGTGTTCCCGATTACGAAGGACTCACAACCGCTGCTCCCCGGCCCCGAGTTCATGCGGATTGTCGCCTCGGACTTCCAGGAGACGAAGAACGTCTCCACCCCGGGCGACGAGGCGATGCCGAACACCCGCTTCCTCGGCGCGCGGTTCTCGGTCGTCGCACGGCCGGTGGCGACATGGATTGCGCCGACGAAGGGCGCGTGCGTTCGCGGCAAGACGGAGCTCCAGGTTCACGCGTCCTCTCCGGCCGCGATCTCGTCGGTCGGCTTCTTCGACGGCAAGCGCCAGGTGGCCCGCGTCAGGAAGTCGGACCAGGGGATCTACCGTGCGGTATGGCAGGCCGGCGGCGCCAGGAAGGGCCGCCACGAGCTCACGGCCATCGTGTCTGACACCGCCGGGCGCGAGTCCGAGGCCCTACGCGTCGTCCGCATCTGCGGCTAGGACAAGGGGTCTGATGCGGGTCGCGGTCGTCACCGGCGGCTCGAGCGGCATCGGCGCCGCGCTCGCGCGACGACTGACGAGCCACGGCTGGCGATGCGTGCTCGTGGCACGCGGGGCCGAGCGCCTCGACGCCGTGGCGGCCGAGCTCGCCGCGGAGTACGAGATCTGCGACGTGGGCGACCGCGTGGCCGTCGAGCGCATGGCAGCCGCCGTCATAGCTCGCCACCCGAAGATCGAGCTGCTCGTGAACAACGCGGGCATTCCCGGCCGCACGGGCTTCCTCGACTCCGATTCGGACCGCATCGAAAACGTTACGCGCGTCAACTACCTCGGCGGCGTCTGGTGCCTGCGGGCGTTTCTTCCCGCGCTGGAGGCCGCCCGCCCGGCGCATGTCGTCAACGTCGTCTCGGTGGCGGGAGCCGTTTCCGGGGCGGGCACGTCAGGTCTCTACACGGCCTCGAAGCATGCCCAGCTCGCCTTCTCGAGATCGGTAACGACCGAGCTCGAGCCGCGAGGCATCAACGTCCACACGGTGCTGCCCGGCTTCGCCGAGACGGAGGGCTTTCCGCAACGCGACGTCCTCCCGCGACACGCCCACCGTTTCGTGATCGAGGCGGACGACATCGCAGAGGCCATCATGAAGTCAGTCGAGCGCAACCGCCGCGAGGTGCACGTGCCTCACTACTACCGCCTGGCGACGCTCGCCCAGGCCGCAGTGCCCGGCCTCGTCGCGCGCATCGGCCGCTCGCTGAACAAGCCGGCGTAACCGGGGCCGACCCGCCTAGAGCTGCCAGGCACCGTCGCGGAGGACTGGGACGCGAGCACCGCCCTGCTCGACGCCGGTGACGTCCACGTCGTCGCCGCCGATCATGAAATCGAGGTGCATCGCGCTCTCATTGACGCGCTCGCGCTCCTCCTCGCCGACGAGGGCGGGGTCGCCGTCGCCGAGGGCGATGTGACTGACGGCGTTCTCGTCCAGCAACGTGTCGAGGAACGTCGTTCCCAGCTGACCGATACGGCTCTCCCGGTCGACGAGCGCTACCTCGCCGAGCCGCGCCGCTCCCCTGTCGAGCGCCGCCCGTCCGCGCATGATCTCCGCACCCTCGTCCGCGGTGATCTCAACCGCTGCGCCGCCCTCGAACCGCACAGTTAGCCCCCGCACTATGGGACCGTCTCCCAGCGCGAGTGGCCGTGTCGACCGGACAACTCCCTCTGTCCGCTCCGGATCCGGCGTTGTGAAGACTTCCTCGCTGGGCAGGTTCGCCAGGTGCACGATGCCGTCGACCGTCTCGGCGGACGCGGTCTCCCATTCCGCCCCCGGGAAGAGGCCTACGACGAGATCGGTGCCCGGCCCCTCGAAGTGGAGCGCATCGAACTGGGCAGCGGCCAGCCGCCGCGCGACGATCCTCCAGCTCCTCGCCGCGCGCCGCCCAGGCGGCCACGGGATCCGGCTCGTCGAGGCGGCAGACGTGGCCGATCTCGGCCCACAGCCGCTCCAGCGCGTCCGCCTCAGCGAGCTCCGGATACACGAGCCGCGCCCAGCGGGCGGTGGGCGCAGGCACGACCGTCCAGTTGACGAGCCGCTCGTTGATGACGGTCAGCACCTCCTTGATGAACGGCAGCTGGTCACGGCCCGCGCGCTCCGGATCGACTCCGTCGAGGACGTCCGGAGGAGCAGGGCCGGAGAACGAGATCCTCGCCGCCCGCTGCCGCCCGAGCTCGAGCATCCGGTCTCCGTACCAGCTGGGCACGAAGCCGAGGGTCTCCTCTCGTGCGTGCTCGATCCGCGCGCGCTTCACGTACGGGTCGAAGTACGTCACGTCGACGAAGCGGGCGCCGTGCCGGTACGCCGCTGCTGCCACCTCTTGTGCCATCTCCTCCTCGCCGAGGGAGGCGCCGACAGTGACGAGTTGATCTTGCTGGACGTTCGCGCCGAGGACGACGGCGAGCTCTGCGAGTTGGGAAGCGCCTGCGGCTAGCACCGCGCGCGAGTCTAGTTCGTCAGGCCGACAGCAGCTGGCGTGCGGCGAGGTACCAGCCGATCGTCGCCGTGTAGTTCTCGGGAGCGACGGACAGCGCACGCTCTCGCTCCTGGCCCGCGCACCCGGCAAGATCGAGGTACCCGTCAACGTCGCGTGCCTCCTGGTGTTGCTCGGAGCGGCGGAGCACGAGCCCGTTGGCATCGAGCAGCGCGCGGATGTCAGTGTCGGGCAGGAGACGGGTGTGAGAAGGGTCGCGTGCGCGCTCGAAGCGATCGAGCTCGAAGCCCGCCGAGCGGATCGATCGGCGCGATCTGGTCGACGATCAGCACCTGGCCGCTGAACCCGATGACGCGCGTGAGCTCGGCGACGACGAGCTCAGGCCGCGGAACGTGGTGGAGCGTGCGGACCGATGCGGCGAGGTCGAACGACCCATCCTCGAACGGAAGGTTCGTGACGTCGCCCTCGACGAACGTGACGTTCGTGAACTCCCGCTCTGCACGGGACCGCCCCTCTGCGAGAACTTCCGGCACGACGTCGACCGCGACGACCTCCTTCACGAGCGGCGCGACGGCGAACGCAAAGCCTCCCGTCCCGGCGCCCGCGTCGAGAACACGCTCGTTGCCGGACTGGCTCGAGGAAGCGCCGAGCTTGCGCGCGCAGCTCCTCCCGGCGGCTCTCCTCGTGCTCGGCCATGCGCTCCGCCGACGCGGCGAAGCGGGCCTGCGTAGCCTCAGCGTGCTCGTTGTCGGACAAGCTCCAGCGCCTCCTCTTTGGTCGAGATAGTGCCAGCGGCGCGCTCCTCGGCGATCAGCTCCAGCATCCGTCCGACCTCGGGACCCGGCGCCAGGCCGAGCTCGTCGCCGCGAAGGAGCGGCGCAGCGGGATCGGCGGCACGCGTGTGCTCGACCGCCGGCCTAAGCTCCGGCAGCCCCAGGAAGGCGAGCGCGTCGAGCGCCCACGGCTCGGTCGAGCGCCGAAAGCGGTGGATCGCACGTGGAGAGTCGTCCGCCGGGGGCTCGGCGGCGAGCAGCGTACGACAGTAACGGCCGACACGGCGCGAGATCGGCAGCCGCGGCAGCCGCCCCCCGAAGACGCAGACGAGCCGGTACTCGGGCGAGTCGGCGAGATCGATCCGGTCGAACCGCTCAACGGAGCCACCCAGGGCGTCGATCAGGCCCAGCTCCTCGAGACGACGGTAGCCCGCGGTCGAGAGCCGCTCGAGCTCCCCCAGGATCCGTTCCCCGGCAGGGCGAGGCGCGAGCTCGGCTTGCCGACGGACCTGCTGCTCCGTCTCGGTGTCGAGGCGGAAGCCGAGCTCGTCCTCCAGCCGGACCGCGCGCAGCAGGCGCAACGGGTCGGCTTCGAAGATGCCCGAGCTGACCGCACGCACGGTGCGCTCGGCGATGTCGGCCTGACCACCGAACGGATCGATGAGCTCTCCGCCTGTCAGGGGACGCGCCATCGCGTTGAGCGTGAAGTCCCGGCCCGAAAGGTCGTCCTCGATCCCGTCCGGCAACGGCGTGAAGTCGACGGTCCTGCCGTCCTCGAGCGCGATCCGCCAAGCGCCGTGCCGCTCGGAGAGCGGAAAGGGCACTCCCCCGCGGGCGCGCGCGAATGCGCGGGCCGCACGTTCGGGCCCGCGACAGGCAACGTCGAGGTCGACCACCGGCCGACCGAGCAGCTCGTCGCGCAGCGCCCCGCCCACGAGCCAGCCCTCCGCTCCAGCCAGCGCCGCGGCCAGCTCGCTGACGAGGTCAGGCATCCACGAACACCCGCTGCGTTCGCTCCGGTGAGTGCCGAACACCCGTGGTCAGCTCGTAGTTGATGGTGCCGGCCACGCGCGCATGCTCCTCCACGAGCACGCCGTCGCCCACGATGGTCACCGGCGTGCCCCGCGGGAGCTGTCCGGGAAGCTCGACGGCGAATGAATCCATGGAGACGGTGCCCACGACGCGGCGCCGCTCTCCCTCGACCAGCACCTCGGTGCCGCTGAGATCGCGGCGGAAGCCGTCCGCGTAGCCGACAGGCACGACCCCGACCCACGTCGGCTGCTCGGCGACGAAACGGCGCCCGTAGCCGGTGCTCTGGCCGACTTCGAGTAGCTTCACCTGCGCCAGCTCGCTGCGCCACGTGAGCACGGGGGCGAGCCCGTCCTCGGCTGGATCGGTTCCGAACGGCGAGAGCCCATAGAGCGCAATGCCGCAACGTGCGGCCGAGAAACGTGAGCCCGGCAAGCGAAGCGCGGCAGCGCTGTTGGCCATATGCGCCTCCAGCTGCGGCATCGAGTCGGCCGCTTCGCGAAATCGCTCCAACTGGCGTTCTGCGAACGCCGGGTCGGAGTCGGCTGTGGCGAAGTGGCTCATCAACGCCACGGCGTTCGGCGGCGGCGCGGGCACGTCGACCATGCCGAAGCGGCCCATGCCCGTGTCGAGCTTCAGGTGGACGGGAACGTCGACCGGGAACGGCGGCTCGGAGACGGCGAGCTCGAGGCCGGCGCGGCGGACCCGCTCGAGATCGCCCTCTGGACACGGGCCCATGACGAGGATCCGAGCCTGCGGCAGGTTCGAACGGAGCGCGGCTCCTTCACCGACGGTGGACACACAGAGTGCCGCAGCCCCCGCTTCGAGAGCGGCTTTGCCCACTTCGCCGGCGCCGTGCCCGTAGGCATCCGCCTTCACGACCGCCCACAGCGCGGCGCCGTCGAGCGCCTCGAGCAACCGCGTCGCGTTCCGGCGAACGGCCCCGAGGTCGATCGTTACTTCAGAACGCATCGAGAACGTCCGGCAACGCTGCGACGACGTCCGAGGCAACGAGGCCGCGCTCGGGGCCGAGTAGCGCCGCCTCGGCGCACGCAGTGGCCCCGGCGGCCGCTGCCACCCGCGCGTCCATGCCCTTGGCCAGGAAGGCGGCAATCGTCCCGGTCAGGACGTCTCCCGTACCCGCCGTGGCGAGCGACGGCGGACCGGAGCCGCAGACGAGCACACGCTCGCCGGGAGCGGCGACGATCGTGTCTGCGCCCTTGAGCAGGCAGACGCAGCCGAAGCGCTCGGCTGCACGCGCGACCGCCTCGAGGCGATGGGCGTCCACCCACGAAGCCTCCACGCCGAGCAGGCCGGCCAGCTCGCCGGAGTGTGGCGTCAGCACCGTGGGCGCCGTGCGCTGGAACGGTTCCAGCTCGAAGAGCGCGTCGGCGTCGACGACGGCGGGGAGCTCCGTCTCCGCGAGCAGCCGCCGCACGAGCTCCCGGCGGGCGCCGTCGCGGCCGAGGCCGGGTCCGATCGCCAGCGCGCGCGCCCTCTCCACGGCGTCGAAAACGTGGTCCAGCGGGCGCTTTACCGCCTCCAGCAGGCGCGTCTCGAGCACCGGCAGCGACTCGGCCGGAGCAGCGACCGCCACGTACCCGGCGTCGGCCCGGAACGCGGCCTCGGCCGCCAGGCACGCGGCCCCCGTGAGACCGGGCGCGCCGCCCACGACCAGCACCGACGCGCGGTACTTCGTGTCGCCGGACCGCTTTCGCGGAACCTCCGCCAGGATCTCTCGTGCCACCAGCAAGTGCGACGTCTCATGCGGTTCGAGGCCGATGTCGCGGACGATGAGCTCGCCGCCGTGGAACCGCCCTGGGCCGACGACGTTGCCGACCTTCGGCCCGTGCAAGGCCACGGTCACCGCCGCCTGCACCGCGCCGCCCCCGACTTCGCCCGTGTCCGCGTCGACGCCGGAGGGCAGGTCGATCGCCAACACCGGAGCCTCCGCTGCGTTCAGCTGGGCAATAAGCGCAGCCGCTTCCGAGCGAGGCTCGCCGTGGAAGCCGGTGCCGAACAGGCCGTCCAGGAGCACCTCACCCTCCAAGCCCTCGGCGGCCTCGTGTCCCATCGCGCGCAGCACTTCCAGCGCGATCCGCGCATCCCCGCCGTTGGCGCCGCCACCGCATACAGCGCCGAACGACCGAGCCTCCGGAAATCGACTAACAGCCTCCTCGGCCACCGCCCGGCCGGCGCGCTCCATCAGCACGCGC
Organism: uncultured Actinomycetes bacterium; assembly: GCA_963711315.1. Lineage (GTDB taxonomy): Bacteria > Actinomycetota > Thermoleophilia > Gaiellales > Gaiellaceae > PALSA-612. The sequence continues at coordinate 227,325 of CAVQDQ010000001.1, read as the reverse complement.
ACGTCGTGGCCCGCCTCGGCCGCGCGCATCTCCTCGGCCGTGTAGAGCGGCTCGAACATCAGCGTGCGGAGGCGATCGCGATGGCCGCAGCCAGCTCCTTCGAGTGCGTCATCGACAGGTCGACGTCGGCCACGCCGAGGCGGGTCGCGCGCTCTTCCAGTCGGCCTGTCAGCTGCACGGAGGGCTTGGGCCGGCCGACGATCTCCACCTCCCGCCAGGCAAACGCTCTCGCCACGCCGAAACCGAGAGCCTTCCCCACAGCCTCCTTGCCGGCGAACCGCGCGGCGTAGTGCTGCGCCGGGTTGGGTCGGGAGTCGCAGTACGCGCGCTCCGCGTCCGTGAAGCAGCGCGCGGTGAACGACGGATAGCGGCCCATCGCCCGGCGGATGCGCTCGATCTCGATCAGATCGATGCCGACGCTGCTCGTCACAGCGCTTGCTCCAGCCAGTCCGGGAGCTCTGCGAGCGAGTTGACGACGATGTCCGGCGTGATGCCGGAGCGCTCGAGATCGTCGGGACGGAACTTGCCCGTGCGCACGAGTGCCGTGCGCAGACCGAACTTCTGCGCGCCGGCGATGTCCGCCTCGATGTCGTCCCCCACCATCCACGTCAGCTTCGGCTCGGCGTCGAGCGCCTCCAGGGCAGCCTCGAAGTACATGGGGCTCGGCTTGCCGATGACGACGGCCTCGACGCCCGCCGCATATTCCAGCCCGGCCACGAAGGCGCCGGAATCGAGCAGCGGGCCTCGCGATGTCTGCCACCAGCGGTTCTTGTGCAGGCAGTAGAGATCGGCCCCGGTCTGGAGCTCCGCGAAGGCACGCGCGAGGTTCATGAAGCTGAATACCCGCCCGGTCTCGTCGCCTTCGTCCGCACCGCCGACGAGCACCGCGTCGGCGTCCTCGCCCACGAGGTCCAGCCCGTCCAGATCCTCTACCACCGACGGCATCGTGAGCGCGAGCACGCGCCGGCCGCGGAGCGCACGCACGGCCGCGGCGGCGGTGGTCTGCAGTTCCTCGTCCCGCACGTCGACCCCGAAGCCCTTGAGCTCCGCGGTGAGCACGCGGCGCGTGCGGACTGTCGTGTTCGTGACAAAACGGAGGCGATGACCCCGCTCACGCAGTGTCGAGACCGCGTCGGCAGCCCCGGCGATCGGTTTGCCCGACACGTGGAACACGCCGTCGATGTCGAGGAGAATGGCAGCCATGGCACGCGAGTCTACGGGGATCCAGGAGGCAATTCGCGTCACGCGCAGCGTGGCCGTTCCCCGTCGCGAGATCGAGCTTCGCTTCTCGCGGTCGAGCGGGCCGGGCGGCCAGCACGCGCAGCGCACGGAGACGCGAGTGGAGGCCGTTTTCGACGTCGAATCGTCGTCCGCCCTCACCGAACGGCAGAAGCGGCGAGTCGTTGCCAAGGCCGGTCCTGTGCTGCGGGCGGTCGCCCAGGACGAGCGGAGCCAGTGGCAGAACCGGGAGCTCGCCGTGGAACGCCTCGTGGAGGCGCTGAAGGCCGCACTCGAAGTGCGCCGGAAGCGGAAGCCGACGAAGCCCAGCCCGGCCGCCAAGGAGCGGCGGCTCGCCGAAAAGCGCCGGCGGGGCGATGTGAAGCGACTTCGGCGGTCTCCCGATGAAGCTGCGTAGGTCTGGCGTAAATGTTTCGTGAAAATTCAGGTCTGGTAGACGGTTCTGCGACCGGTCCGACAGGGCTAGTCGGTACCCTCCGTCACTCGCCCGACGCCTCTAAAGGGAGTTGTTACGTATGCGCCTTCGCCGCCTCGTAGTCGTCTGTTCGCTGCTCGCCCTGATCGCCCCGATTGCCGCCTCTGCGGACGACCGCATGTGGGTTGGCTTCCAGGACGATCCAAGCTTCCGGTGGCGGGAGGACCGGGCGGCGATGCTCGACGAGGCCGTTGCCGCGAACGCAGGCATCGCCCGCACGACGGTCTACTGGTCGAAGATCGCGCCCAGGCGTCCGTCCAATCCGTCCAACCCGTTCGACGCCGCATATCAGTGGGACGACCTGGACGAGCTGGTGCGAGGCATGCAGTTCCGCGGGATCGAGTCTCTGCTGACGATCTGGGGCACTCCTGACTGGGCTAACGGAGGCAAGGGCGCGAACTACGCTCCCACTCGCTTGTCCGACATGACCGCGTTCGCGCGCGCGCTCGCGTCGCGCTACAGCGGCCGCTACGCGGGCTACCCATTTGTCCGCTTCTTCAGCGTCTGGAACGAGCCCAACCTCGAGCAGTTCCTCGCACCGACCTTCGACAAGAAGGGCAAGCCCGTGTCGCCGCTCAACTACGCGAAGCTCTACCGCGCGGCCTACGCCGGGCTCAAGAGCGGGAGCCCCGGAGCGCAGATCGGCATCGGCGAGACATCCCCGCGCGGGCGCGACAAGCCGTCCCCGGGGCCGATTCAGGACTCGATCGCGCCGGCGACCTTCGCGAGGCTGCTGTCCACGTCAAGGCCGAAGGTGAAGTTCGACGGCTACGCGCACCACCCCTACTCCGTGCTGGGCGCGGGACCGTTGCAGAAGGCGCGCTACCCGAACGTCCACCTCACGCAGCTGAAGCAGTTCTCGAAGGATCTCCACAAGTGGTTCGGGAAGGTGCCGAACCTCTGGATCACGGAGTACGGATTCGAGACGAAGCCGGGCGAGCCGCGAGGCGTGTCGTCGTCGCAGCAGGCCCTTTACGTGAGCCAGTCGTTCAACATCCTGCGCAACATTCCAACCGTGCAGATGCTCGTCTGGTTCATCCTCCGAGACGACCCCACGAGCACCTGGCAGAGCGGCTTGATCAACCGCAACGGCACACGGAAGCCCGCGTTCTCGTCCTACGCCGCCAAGGCAAAGCTCGTGGACGCACGAAACCCCATCGTCCGGGCGAAGCTCAACCGGGCGCCGATCGTTCGCCTACCCGTCCTCGAGCTCGCCGCTCGCAACGGATACGGCGCCGTCATCGGCGCCAACATCAAGGTGTTCGGCCCGGGCAGCCAGTTCTTCGGGAACATTCAGATGCAGTCGACGATTGCGAAAGACGGCTGGGCCTCGTTCACATTCGCGCCGAACGGCACGAAGCGGATCTACTACCTCTACTTCGCGCTCGAGGACAAGAATGGGAACTCGATCGAGCGTCAGGCCACGCTCGTCATCGCATAGGCGCGCGGGCTAGGCGTCCTTGAGGGCGCGCTCGCGGCGCTGGAACTCGACCTGCGTGCTTGCGACGTAGACGTCAAGGTTCGATTCCCGCTGCGCGACGCGCAGCTCGCGCTCCTCGAGGTCGTGCTGCCGTCGGTCGAGCTTGTCGCCGGCGATGTCCTGATCGGCCTCGGCCGCCGCCTCCCGCAGCTCGAGCGCGTCCTCCCGCTCGTCGAGCTCCTTGAGGCGCTCGGCAAGCGTCGCCTCGCCTTTCACGACACGCTTCTCGCGGCGCTCGAGGCGTAGCGTCTCGGACTCGACCAGGCTCTCGGCGCTGACGAACTCTGCCTCCCGCTTGGTGAGCTCGTGCTCGCGCTCGTCGAGCTTGGCTGCCAGCTCGTCGAGGTCGCGGCCGCGCATGGCGTCACGGGCCAGGCGCTCGATCTCCTCCTGCTTGCGGCCCAGCTCGACCTCCAGCGTCGAGAGGTCGCGGCCGCGGGTCGCCTCGTGGGCAAGCTTCTCGAGCTCCGCGCTGCGTTGGTTGAGCTCGGCCTCACGCTCGTCGAGCTCCGTCACGAAGCCCTCTAGCTCGGCGCGCTCCTTGGCCACGCTCTCGCGGCTCGCGCTCAGCTGCTGCTCCTCCGCGCGGACGCGCTCTGTTTCCTTCTGGATCTCCTCCCTCTCGGCCAGGAGCTCTGCGGAGCGCCGGCCGACGTTCGTTTCGACTTCACGACGGTGCGCCGTTAGCTCGTGCTCGAGCTTTGCGATCGACTGCTCGCGCTCGGCGAGCTCGTCCTCGCGCTCCTGCAGCTCAGCGAGGAGCTGGGCCTCGCGCGCCTCGAGCTCGTCTTGGGCCCTCTCGAGCTCGGCTTCGAGCTGCGCAACGCTTGTCTCGCGCGCATCCAGACTTCCCCTCGTCTCGGCGAGCTCTTTCGCCCGCACGTCGAGAGCCTTGCGCTCCTCCATGAGCTCCTGCGAGCGCGGAGGCTGGTCGGGCACGATTCGCACTGGAGCCGGCTCGGCGAGCTCCTTCGCGACTGGCTCCGGCGTCTCGAGCTTGGTCGGCTGCTCGAGCTTCTTTGGCGCCTTCGTGGCAGCCGCCTTTTTTTCTGCCGCTGCTTCGACCTGGCCACGGCGCTTGTCGAGCTGCGCGCGGAGTCCGCTGCCGAAGCCTTTCTCGAACTCCTGGGCGGGATCTCTCGCGGCCATGCGTACCTCACACGAGAGATCGGCGTTCGCCGCTAGCTACCCATCCCCCAACCGGGTCGAGCCGCCGGCTCAGGAGGGCCTGCCGAAACAGTGGCTGTGCCGCCGGAACCACGCTGGAGGCCGCGCTGCGGCGTCCTCGGTCGCCCCCGTACTAGTTAGTACGCGGGCTCCCTGCGTCCTTGCATCACAACCTCCAGCGCGCCCCGGCGACGAGCACCGTTCCGCCAGGCCCTCCTAGAACGTGAGGATCTTCGTGAGGTTCAGGAAGGCGGGCCCGAGGATGACGATGAACATCGACGGGAAGATGAAGATGACTGTCGGGAAGAGCATCTTCACCGGCGCCTTCATGGCCTTCTCCTCGGCGGCGATCTGCCGCCGATGACGCGTGTCGACGGCCTGCACGCGGAGAATCCGCCCGAGCGAGATGCCGAACTGGTCGGCCTGGATGATCGCGCGTGCGAACGCGCCGATCTCGGAGATCCCGGTGCGTTCGGCCAGCTTCTTGAGCGCGTCCTGACGGCTCTCGCCGATCCGCATCTCGTTGAGCGTGAGCGCGAACTCCTCGCCCAGCGGCCCTTCCACCTGCTCGGTGATCTTCACCACGGCGGCGTCGAAGCCGAGACCTGCTTCGACACTCACGGCGAGCAGGTCGAGCGCGTCCGGAAGATCCTGGCTGAGCCGTTCCTGCCGAGCGCGAATCTTCTTGTTGAGGATGAAGTCCGGGCCTATGAAGCCGACCGCCGCCAGCCCCATTCCCAGCGCGAAACCCATCACCGGGCCCTTCGATGGGCTGAAGAACATGATGCCAAGCACGAGGCCGATGACGGCCGCGAAGAGCTTCGCAGCGAGGAACGCAACGGGCGAGACCCGCCGGGCGAGACCGGCTGACTGCAGTCGCATGCTCACGGTCTCGACGGTCATCTTCGGGTTGATGCGCAGGACCGCGCGGGCGGCACGCTCCATGGCCGGCACGAGCGCTCGATCGCGCAGCGATCCTTGCATCGCCGCCTTTTTCTGCGATCGCCTCCCGTATGCGGACGCACGGCGGAACGACAGCATCCGCTCTCGGGCCGGCAGGCTCACGTACTCCGCGACCATGTAGATCGATCCGGCGAGGCAGAGCAGCGCTAGGACGAGCAGCATCATGTGGTCACCCCTTGAAGGAGACGATCTTCTTGAGCAGTAGCGAGCCGATGCCCATCATCACGAGGCTGACGATGATCATCTTGTGGCCCGAGGTCGTTTGGAAGAGCGGCGCCATGTAGCCCGGGTTGAGCAGCGTCAGCGCACCGCAGAGGAAGAACGGCAGCCCGATAAGCACGTAGGCGGACATACGTCCCATCGCAGTCAGCGCCTTGATCTTCCGGGCGAACTGCTGACGGTTGCGCACGGTGTCCGCGACCATGTCGAACAGGCTCGCGAGTGAGCCTCCGACCTGGCTCTGGACGGCGACGGCCGTGACGATGAACGAGAGGTTGCCGGAGCCGACCCGCTCGGCCATGTCGTTGAGCGCGTCGTCGAGCGGCCTGCCCAGGCGGGTCTCCGTGAGCACTCGCTTGAACTCCTTGCCCGCCGGCTCGACACCCTCGTCGACGATCGCCTGCAGGGCCTGCTTGAAGCTGTGGCCCGCCTTCAGGGATGCGGCGACGCCGATCAGGAGGTCGGGCAGCTGGTTCTCGAATGCGGCCAGCCGGCGGTGCGCCTTCATGTACACGAACGCCAGCGGGATCACCGCTCCGATCACGAGTGCTGCGAGGGAGAGTAGGCCGGACGAGCCGATGGCAGTGGTCAGCAGGCCGAGCAGAACGGAGCAGCCTGCACTCATGTAGAAGAGCTCAGCGGTCTTCAGCTGAAGGTCTGCGCGCTCGATCAGCCGGCTGAGCTTGAGCCACACGCGCGTCTTGCCGAGGCCCTGCTCGGTCAACTGGAAGAGCCCGGCGAGCGCCTGCAGCCGCTCCTTCTTCTCCCTACTCTTCTTTGCCCGCTTCGGCTTCGGCGCGATGTGCTTCTGCACCTGCGAACGGACGCGATCGGCGTTGGCGGACGCGAACACGAGCACGACGGCGAGCAGGATGAGCAGCCCGACGAGCAGCGCGAGCCCGGTGGACCCACCCTTGCCGTAGGCAGCCGCCGGCAGCAGCCCGCCGGCCTTCTCAGCGTCGGCCGTGGCTGCGATCGGTGAGCGCGCGGAGTCGCGGCCGAGCCCAGGCACGTATGCGACGAGCTTCGGGGACTCTCCCGGCCTTCCCGACGTGATGTAGTCGAGCCGCCAGGTTCGCTTGAGCTCGGCAGCGAGCTCGTTGTAGATCCCCTGCAGCGCGCTCGGCGAGGGCGTCCCGAAATAGCGCCCGCCCGTTCGCTTCGCCAGATACTTCAGCGGGCCGGGCGTGAACGCCTTGCTCTCGATGGCGACAACGTAGACCGTGGTCTCGGCCTCCTGTGCGGCCTTGATGGCGTCGGCCAGCGTCGCACTCGACAGCGTCTCGTTGCCGTCGGTGACGAGGATGATGATGTGGGCGCGGCCTTCCTCCTCGGCGAGCGTCTGGCTCGCAAGGCGGACGTCGTCGTAGAGCGTCGTCCCCTTGGCGGGGTCGACTCTGATGCCTCCCAGGGCGGCGGACGCCTCGGGCTCTGAGTCGGTGAACGGTGCAAGCAGCAGCGGCTTCGTGGCGAAGCTCGTGACGCAGATTCGATCCGTTGGCAGCTTCGCGGCGACGAACGCCTGAGCTGCCTCGGTTGCCTCCGCGAGCGGCACGCCCCTCATCGAGCGCGAGTGGTCGACCGCGAGGCAGATGCTGCGAGACTCGCCGAGGTTCTTCGCCAGCACGCCCGCGGCCGGCTTCCCGCCCTCGGTCAGCTGAGGAGCCTCTTTCGACGGCTGCGAAGTGACGACGGTCGCCTGCGCGCGCGGATACGAACCGGTGTCGACGCTGCGGATCTCGACGCTGGCGCCGGCGACTACCGGCGCGCCGAGGGCGCACGCCGACGCAACGACCGCAAGTGCCCAGCTGCGGCGACTCATTCCCGGGCGCCTCCGCCGAAGTTTCCGGCGGTGAAGCTGTGGCGCAGGCCCGAGTCGTCCTCGGCCTCGAAGAACGTCGGCGGCAGCGTGACGCCGTTGGCCGCCATCTTCTCGAGAAAGTGCGGCTTGAGCCCAGAGCAGTTCAGCGAGCCGAGCAGCCGTATCGCGTGCGTTGCCTGCGCCGTCTCCTCGTCGGGCGGCCTCGCCAGGAAGATGTCCTGCAACGTCACGACGTCGGACTCCATCCGCAGCACCTCGGTGACGTGCGTGACACGGCGGCTGCCGTCCACGAGACGCTGGATCTGGACGAGCAGGTCGAATGCGCTCGAGATCTGCTCGCGGATGGCGCGGAGCGGAAGCTCGACGCCGGCCGTGAGCACCAGCGTCTCGAGACGCGAGAGCGCGTCACGCGGGGTGTTGGCGTGGATCGTCGTCAGCGAGCCTTCGTGGCCCGTGTTCATCGCCTGCAGCATGTCCACGGTCTCGGCGCCACGAACCTCACCCACGATGATGCGGTCGGGGCGCATGCGCAGGGAGTTGCGCACGAGCTCACGGATCCGGATCTCGCCTGTGCCCTCGATGTTCGCGGGGCGCGACTCGAGCGTGATGACGTGGTCCTGCTGGAGCTGGAGCTCGGCGGCGTCTTCGATGGTCACGATCCGCTCGTCGCCCGGCACGTACGCGGACATCGCGTTCAGCAGCGTCGTCTTACCGGTACCGGTACCGCCAGAGATGAGGATATTGAGCTTGCCCTTGACGCACGCGGCCAGGAAGTGTGCCGAGCGGCTCGTGAGGGAGCCGAACTCGATGAGGTCGTCCATCGTGTACGGGTCGCGCGAGAACTTCCGGATCGTGAGCGTCGGCCCGCGCAGGGCGAGCGGCGGGATAATCGCGTTGACACGGCTGCCGTCGGGAAGGCGGGCGTCCACCATCGGTGAGGACTCGTCGACGCGCCTGCCGATCTGCGAGACGATCTTGTCGATGATTCGCAGCAGGTGCCCGTCGTCGACGAACGACGCATCGGTCGACTCGATCTTTCCCGTGCGCTCCACGAAGATCTTCGACGGACCGTTGACCATGATCTCCGTCACGGTGTCGTCGCGCAGGAACGGCTCCAGCGGCCCGTAGCCGAGGATATCGTCGGCGATGTCGGCGACGATCTGCCGACGCTCCTCGCGAGTGAGCGGCGTTCGGTCGAGTGCGAGCTGCTCCATGACCGACCGCATGACGCGCTCTTCGAGATCATCGGTCGTCTCCGACGAGAAGAGCTCCGGGCCCAGCCGCGCAATGCACGCGTGGTGGACGCGGCTCTTCAGGTCCGCGTAGGGGTCGGCCTGCCTCGCTGCCCTGCCGCCGGCCTGCACGTCGCGCGCAAGCGACGAGCTCTCGGTTCCGCCGTTCTCCAAGGCGGAGACGACGACGGGGCCGTTGATGCGATCGTGGAGCCCCATTACTAGCTCCGCATCCGGGAGAGGAGGCCCTTCCGGCTTGCGCCCTTTCGCCTTCCTCTTGCCCGTGTCAGCCATGAGCCCCTTCGCGAGCTCGGCGATGGCCTTCGAGAAGTCCGCGCCAGGGTCGTTCAAGCAGACCGGCTTGCCACGGTTGACGCCGAGCGGGACCGCGCGGTCCGACGGCAGGTCGGCCCTGATCTTCGTCTCCAGGGCCCGCTCCACCTCGGAGCGCTGGATGCCGACATTCGTGTTCGCGCGGTTCAGGACGACGCCGACCCGCTCGCTCGGGAACGACAGCAGCTCGAGCGTCTGCAGGCTGAGCCGAACGTTCTTGATCGTCGGCACGTCCAGTCCGCAAAGCAGGAGCAGGTCGTCGGTCCGGTCGAGCGTCGCCAGCATCGGCCCGTGGAAGAACGGCGATGTGTCGACGATGATCGCGTCGTACGAGCCTCGCGCGACCTCGAGCAGTCGTGCGAGCTTGCCTTCGGTCACCAGCTCTGCGTCTTCGGGCTGAAGAGGCGCCGGCAGCACGTCCAGCCCCGAGGGGTGGGCCAGGGTGTAGCCGGCGAGCTTTTCGGAGTCGAGCTCGCCCGGTGCGACTACGAGGTCGTAGATCGTCTTGTCAGGCTGGAGCCCGAGCATGATCGCCGCGTCTCCGAACTGGAGGTCGAGGTCGAGCAGCAGTGTGCTCTTGCCCATCGACTTGCAGAGCGTCGCCGCGAGGTTCGTCGAGACGACGGTCTTGCCGACTCCACCCTTCGGAGAGAAGACCGTGATCACGCGACCGCGGCGACCGTCCAGGCTTTGCTGCTTGCGGCCCTGGTGACACGCCTTGCGAATGGCAAAGACGATGTTCTCCGTCAGCTGCGGCAGCGGAACGAGGTCGGCCACGCCGTCCTCGAGCGCCTCCTCGAGCAGCCCCGAGCAGTCGCCCGAGGCGAGCACGATGACCGGCGCCCGCGTGTATTCGCGTACCGTCGACAGTTCCTCGGCCGGGTACTGCGGGCCGCGGGTGGCGTGCAGGATCGCGTCGAGGTGGCCGCCGGCGAGCGCCGCGGCTGCCTCCTGGATGACGTCGGCCGAGCCGACGAGCTCGAGCTCGTCATGCGCCTGGAGCGCCTGGAGGACCTCTGGGAGCCCGTCGCAGGAGCCCGTGATGTAGACGCGAAGCCGCTGCTTCGAGTCTTCGATCTGCTCGTGGTCAGTCATGCTCATTTACCCCCGTCCAGTCGCGAACCGGCCTTGCCGCCACCGAGCCCGTCCTTGAGGATGCTCACGGCGTCGTCGATCAGCACCGCGTCGCGGCTTGTCGCGTCGTTGAGGCCGGGCCGAAGCGTCAGCCACCAGTCGTCGTTGGCGTAGACGAAGTAGAGCTTCTGAGCCTGCGCGTCGGTCAGACGCAGCATGACCCAGCCGTCGCCGCCGTTCGGGTCGACGACGGAAGCCTGTGTGGTGTCCTCACCGGAGGTGCGCAGCACGAGAACGTCGCTGAGGACGACCTTCGAGAAGTGCTTCTGACCGCTCTCGCCCGGGAACTTGATGTTCCCGATGAAGTCGACGTGGTCGCCGGGGCGCAGCACGCCCGAGAGGAGCTGGGCGTCCTCGCCCTTGATCTGCATCACGCGCCACGTGCCGCGGAGCTGGTCGCGGACGCCTGCGGCCTCGAGCGGGCCGAAGCGGCGCGCCGTGACCTGCTCGCCGATGTAGATCGGCTGCGTCGCGATCAGACCGGAGATGTCCTGGGGCGTCGCGATCGTGCCGTTGACGATCGCCTTGCGCGGGATCTCCTGCGTCGCCAGCATCTTCCTCTCGATGATCTGCTGGCCGAGCATTCCCTGCGGAATGTCCTGTGCGGCCACGAGTACCGAGACGGTCTCGGAGTCCGAGCGCACGCTGCTCTTGTAGTTCGAGACGTAGAACACCGTGAGTAGCGCGGCGACGACGGCCAGGCCAACCGCGATGAGAATGTTGCGAAGTCGATACGTCATGTCTCCTGTCCTTGGGTCGAGGATCGCTGAGCGCTTCATCGGCAGACATCCCGCTGACCTTTACGGCCGAATGGAGGTGTCTGCGAACCCGTCGCCGGAGGCCTCGAGATGGCCGGCCGCAAAGCGACGAGGCGCCCTCTGGCGCCTCGTCTGCGGTTCGCTGGTTGAGCTTCTCAGCCGATCAGCTGGATGACCTTGAAGCCGTACGGCGAGTAGCCCCCGGTCGGACACGACGTCGTGGAGCCACCCCCGGTCTTGCACTTGGCGCCGCCGGGCGCCGACGAGCCGATAAACATGCCCGAGACCGTAGTGCTCGTGTAGCTCGTGATGATGAACCAAGCGAAGCCGACGACCGTCAACGGACTCGAGTTACCGTTGTTGAACTGGTCGATGACGGGGATGACGATCAGATTCGGGTGCTTGTACGTTGTCAGCACCCAGTCGCCGCTCGGGAGCTGGGTGAGGATCGAGTACGGGTCGAAGTTCTGGATCACGCCCCGATCGGCGAGTCCTTGCCCCGTCGGCCCGGCGAGGTTGCCCGTCTCGGGGTTGAGCAGGTTTCCGACGCTGACGACGCAGGAGTTGTACGAGCCGCCGATCAGCTTTCTGTAGTCGCTGCCGCCGCTCGCGAGGGTACAGCTGTTCTCGTTCACCGGAAGACGCGCGCCTCCGAAGTTCCCGGAGCTCGCCTGGTCGCCCGGCTTCACCTTGAACGTCACGAGCTGGCCCCACGCGATGCTCGCCTTGTCTGTCACCCAGGGCGCCAGGCCATTCGACCATCCCGTGTAGCTACCTGCAATCGCGCGTGCGTTGGCGGATTCCGAGAACATCGAGAAGCCGAGGAGCTTGGCGAAGAAGCTCGGCGAGGTGGTGTCCGCCTTGGTGATGGCAGTGTCGTTCGCGACGTAGGTCGACGCGAAGGAGAGCGTGAGTGAGCCGTCGGACAAGTTCTTCGCCTTGACGGCCGCCGAGGCCGCCGAGGCCGCCGACGTGCTCTTGGGCAGCTGCTGGGCAGCTGCGAGCGCGGACCCGTCTGCGGCCGACTGTGCCTTCCGCTGCTGGCGGAAGGCGCCGCCCACGTCCATCACGAACGCGCCCATGCCGACCAGCGCTACGGCTCCCACGGCCATCATCGCCATGATCTGGCCCGCATCGCCGCGAAGCTTGCCCCGGGCGGCGAAGCGATGGCGGAGGGATTCCTTGGTGCGGCTGAGCTTCATGTCGACTTTCCTTTCCTGTCGCAGTGCCATCCGGCGCCTCATTCGACCCGGTTGGTGGTGCATGAATTGAGGTTCCCCGACTTCACTACGAGGCCGATCAGATTGATGGAGTACGGATAGGTCGCGCAGACGGTGAGGTCGGCGCCGGCCTCCCAAGTCGAGGTAACAGTCGCGGCGACCTGGCTCGTGTTGAGGTTCGCCGCGGATTGCTTGACCTTCGCAATCGTCTGGGCGTCATGCGTCGGCGACGTGCGGAGAACGGCGCCGTAGCGGGCGCCGGCGCGGACCCCGTCCGTGAGCGCGAGATAGTTGTTGAAGGCGATGCCGAGCTGGCAGATGCCCAGCACCAGCATCAGAAAGATGGGAAGGACGATGGTGAACTCCACCATCGTCTGACCGCGCTCTCCCAGAAACTTCTTGTGACGATTCGCCATGCGCATGAGCCTCCCGAAGCTTTCGACTGCCCACGGGATCGTCTCTGCGCGTCTCCTTAACGATCCCCCCGCCGAGTGAACGGGCGTCCGATGACTCGGACGGGGGGATCCGCCGCCGCTTAGCCGACGAGCTTTACAACCTTGGCGCCGAAGTAGTTCTCTGTGTCCTCGGTCGGCGTGCCTTCCCAGGCGACCGACACGAAGTAGCCGGAGATTTCGCCGCCGTTGCCCTTGAACTTGTAGTCCGTGAGACGGAACGTGGCCCAGCCGACTACCTCGTAGCTGAAGTTCGACCCATTTCCCTGCACCTGGTTGTAGACCGGCAGCAGAATGTCGCTACCGACGCGACCGTCCATCGCATCCTTCACCTCGGACGAGTTGAACTTCGCCCCGGGGTCGCCCCAGTACCAGCCGATGTTCATCGTGCCGCTGAGGCCTCCGGAGATCCAGTCCGCGAGGGTGCTGGGCCCGACACCTCCCTGCGAGCCGTCGATGTCGATGATCTTGAACGAGCCGGGACCGACCTTCGCGAGATCGAGCGTTGTCGGATAGCCGGACCCGAAGCACGGGCCGCCACAGTCGTTCAGCATCGGCTCGGTCTTGATGACGCCGAACGGCGCCGCGTACTTCGCCGATCCGAGGTTGTAAACGCGTGCGACGGAATCAGCGCCCACGTTGACGGACGAGATGCCGAGCACCTTGGAGAGGAAGCCCGGGGCCGTCCGCTGTGCCCGCACCGTGATCGTGTCCATGGGCAAGTAGCTCGTCGAGAAGCTGATTTGCGTGACGCCGCCACCGTTCTTCGTCGAGTACAGCTGTGCGGCATTCGTGGCCAGGCCCGTCTGCACAGGGAGCTCCTGCGCACCCGCCAGAGCGGACGCATCGGCGACGGACTGCGTAGCCCGGTGCGCGCGGAACCAGGAGCCGACGTCCATGACGAAGGCGCCGGCGGCACACATCGCCACAATCGAGACGGCGAGGAATGCAAGCATCTGGCCGTCTTCCGACTTTGAGTATCCGAAGAGCTTCTTCATTCCACACGCTCCGTTGTGCACGAGTTGAGGCTGCCGCTGGAAACGACCATGCCGATGAGGTTGATCGAGTACGGGTAGCTGGCACAGACCTTGAGATCGGTGCCCGGCTGCCAGGTGGAAGTGACGTTGACGCTCACCTGTGCGGCGTTGAGATTCGCCGCCGAGGCCTTCACCTTCGTCACCACCTTGTTCGTCCGGTCACACGTGCCGCTGCAGTCCAGAGGTGCGCCGAAGCGCGCTCCCGCCCGCGTGGCATCCGTTAGCTGGATGTAGTGGTTGAAGGCGATGCCGAGCTGGGCGATGCCCAGCAGCAGCATCAAGAAGATGGGCAGGACGATGACGAACTCGACCATCGTCTGACCCCGCTCCCCTCGAATTCTGGCGTACTTCTTCGCCGTCAGTCTCACGCGCCCCCCTCGCCGTCGTTTCTCCCTCGGATGGTCACGGCCGACCGAGGTGACCGCATCCCCAGGAAGAGGGAACTGGTTCCCGCTGCCTCGATCGAGGGGCGGGCTGCTCCACCCCCATCAGAGGGACTAGCGAGGAGGCCGTTCGCGCGATGGGAAGCGGAGCCAGGTGCGATTCCCACGACCCAGATCCCGCGCTTCCACGCACTTCCTGTGGCTGCTCAGCGCTGCCGCGTTCCTCTTCGCAGGCGTGGTGTGGTCGGGCTCGAAGGCTCACGCCGTGGAGCTCTCCCCCGCCGAGGCAAAGAGCCAGGAGACCGAGCGGGCGGACGCAGATCGCATCGAGCTGCTCGGGAGACTCCAGTTGGCCGGCATCGCGTCACGGCGCGCCGGGCCTCCTCGAGCGCGCGTCACGAAGCTGAAGCTGCCCGCGGCACCGACCCTCGACGAGCAGGAGCGCGCGCTCGCCCGCTACATGACGGCCGTCGGCACCGACTCGGTCGAATCGGTCGTTTCGCAGTCGGGCTCGCAGCTGGCCTGCCAGGTGCTGGCCGACAATCGCATCACGATCTACGCTGGAGGCCGCGCCGATGTCGCGTCGGGCCGGGTCGACGCGAGGGTGCTCGCACTCATGCTCTACCTCGCCGAAGCCCATGGCCAGGTCACGGTCTCCTGCCTCATCACCGGCCACTCCCGCTTCGTGGCGCAGAGCTGCGGCAGAACGGAAGGCGAAGGCCCCCCGCCGTGAGTCCGCGCACATCTACGGCCGCGCGGTGGACATCAGCTCGATCGGCGGCATTCCCGTGATCGGCAACCAGCAACCCGGCGGCATCGTCGACCGGGCCGTGCGTGAGATCCTGTCGCTGCCGCCGGCGCTCCAGCCGCAAGCAGGTGATCTCGCTGCTCGACCTGTCGGGCCCGTCGTTCCGTTTGCCGGATCACGACGACCACCTCCACATCGGCTACTAGGCTCCGACCAATGGCGGTCGTACGCAAGGAGGACGGCACCGTCGTGAGCGCGGACTGCGTCGTCGCCGACTCGGCCTGGGCGCGCAGCAAGGGCCTGCTGGGCCGCTCCTCGCTGGGCGAGGACGAGGGAATCCTGCTGCGGCCCGGCTCCTCGATCCACATGTTCTTCATGCGCTTCGCGATCGACGCGGTGTTCCTCGACCGGGAGCTACGGGTGCTGCGTATTGCGGCGGACTTGAAGCCGTGGCGGCTCGCATCGAAGCGCGGCGCCAAGGCCGTGCTCGAGCTACCCGCGGGTCGCTGCGCACGCGCAGGCGTGAGCGAAGGCGACCAGCTCGCGCTCGAGACCTAGGCTACGGCGCGCGCAGCGACTTCGTCGCTCGGGCCCTGGCGCCGCCCTCGCCCGAGAGCTTGACGACCAAGCGAAGCCGCGTGCCCTTCTTCACCGTCGAAGGGATGATCCACGTCGAGATGTCGGTCTTCTTCCCGTCGATGAGAAAGTTGTCGGTGGTCAGCTCTCGTGCTCCCAGCCGCTTGGCGCCGGCAAAGAGCACTGCGCTGAAGTCCACCTTGCGGATGTTGGCGGTCCAGGTCGTGGTGACGAAGAACACCCGCTGACCGGCGTACGTCTTGACGACGAACGTCGGCCTGGCGATCAGCGGGCGGATGACGAACGAGCTCGTCTGGCTGAACTCACGCGGCTGACCTCGCCCGCCCGTCGACGCGATGTGCCAGTAGTACTTCGCCGCCGGCAGCGGTTGCGTGGGCGTCCACTTCGAAGCTCCCGCGACCAGCAGGCCGGTCTGGGCGAGCTCGCCGGGCATGAAGTCATTCGTGTCCGGGTTGATCTTCGGTGAGCGCGCGATCGAGATCGACAGCCCTTGCTCATCTGCCGGAAGAGACCACGAGAACGCCGGGTGCGTCGTCGTCATCGACGAGCCCGGGCTCGGTGACACCGGCCTCGCGACGGCCTGGGCCGAGGCTCCAACCGCGCAGGCCACGACCACCGCTGCGAAGACGTGGACGCGGACGCGCATGGATTGCGCGTCGGCAAATCGTGACGACCCGCACGTCCCTCGAACGAGCGAGGGGGCCCGGCTACTCGACTGTGACAGTCTTGGCGAGGTTGCGCGGCTTAACCGCCGAAAGTCCGATTCGCTTACGCGACGGACTTTCGGCGGAGTGGGTTACTCCACTGTGACCGTCTTCGCAAGATTCCTAGGTTGGTCGATGTTCAGGCCGCGCAGGCGGGCGATCTTGTACGCGAGCAGCTGCAGCGGCACGACGGCGAGCGGCGCCTGGAGCAGCGGGCTCGTGCGCGGGACGAAGATGACGTCGTCGGCGTGGTGCTGGATGTCCTCGTTGCCGTCGGTGGCGATCGCGATGACGTTGGCGCCGCGTGCCCGCGTCTCCTGGATGTTCGACACGACCTTGTCGTAGACGGGCCCATCGGTTGCGACGCAGACGACCGGCGTCTGCTCGTCCAGGAGCGCGATCGGCCCGTGCTTCATCTCGCCGGCCGAATACGCCTCGGTCGGGATGTACGAGAGCTCCTTGAGCTTCAGCGCGCCCTCCAGGCAGACCGGCAGGCCGACGTTCCGCCCGAGATAGAGGAAGAACGGCTTGTCGTAGTGACGGTGGGCCACCTCGTCGATCGGATGGTCACCCGCGAGGAACGACGCCATCTTCGCCGGCAACTCGTGCACCTCTTCGAGCAGCGACGCGATCTCCGCCTCGGGCAGCGTCTTGCGCTCCTGGGCGAGCTTCAGCGCCAGGAGATAGAAGAGCGCCACCTGGGATGTGAACGTCTTCGTCGCCGCGACGCTCATCTCCAGCCCCGCGCGCGTGTAGAGAACCGCGTCCACCTCGCGCGTGATCTGCGTGCCCATCATGTTCGTGATGGCGAGCGTGTGAGCGCGGGACTCGCGTGCCAGGCGCATCGCCGCCAGCGTGTCGGCGGTCTCTCCCGATTGCGTGATGCCTATGACGAGCGTGTCCCTCGAGAGCACGGGATTGCGATAGCGCCACTCGCTCGCGATGTCGTGCTCCACGGGGAGGCGCGCCCACTCCTCGATCGCGTAGCGGGCGACGACGCCGGCGTGATACGCGGTGCCGCAGGCGACGATGACGACGCGGCGGAGGTTGCGCAGTTCCTCGGCGTCGAGGCCGAGCCCGTCCAGCTCGAGCCGCCCGTGACGGATCCGGTCGCCGATCGTCTCCTCGATCGCGTCCGGCTGCTCGTAGATCTCCTTGAGCATGAACGTCTCGAAGCCGCCCTTCTCGGCCGCCTCGATGTCCCAGTCGACCTGGTCGACCTTCCGGAAGACCTCCTCGCCGTCCACGGTCCAGAAGGTCGCCCCATCCTGGGTGACGGCGACGATCTCGTCGTCTTCGATGATCTGGACGCTCTTCGTGTCGCCCAGGAACGCGGCCGCCGTGGAGGCGAGGAACATCTCCTCCTTGCCGACACCCACGAGCAGCGGGCACTGGTGCCGCGCCCCGACGAGCAGCTTCGGGTGCTCGCGGTGGAGGACGACGAACGCGAAGTGCCCTTCCAGCTCGGCGTAGGCGGCGCGCACGGCGGAGACGAGGTCGCCCTTGTAGTGACGCTCGACGAGGTGCGAGATGACCTCGGCGTCCGTCTCCGACGAGAACTCGTGGCCCTCCTCGAGGAGGGACGCCTTCAGCTCGCGGTAGTTCTCGACGATCCCGTTGAGGACGAGGTCGATGTCGCCCTGCAGGCACCCCGTCAGCGGGTGGGCGTTCTCGGCGCAGACACGGCCGTGCGTGGCCCAGCGCGTGTGCCCGACCCCGGTGGTCGCCAGCGACGTGCTCTTCGCCGCGGCTTCTTTCAGCTCTCGGAGGTTGCCGACCGCGCGGATCTCGGCGAGCTTCCCGTTCTCCACGAGCGCCAGGCCCGCCGAGTCATAGCCGCGGTACTCGAGCCGCTCGAGGCCGTGCAGGAGGATCGGCTGTGCGATCCGGCTGCCGACGTATCCGATGATCCCGCACATAGGCCGAATTATCCCCCGTTTGCCCGAAATCTCCTGCAAAAAGCACGACGAGCCCGGCCTCCTCCCCGCACCCAGCGTCGGGTCCGGTCAGCCGAGCTCTTCTGCTACAAGCGCCGCGATGCTAGCACAGAGCCTCTTCGATTCCTCTTCCGTCGGGGTCTCGACGAGCACCCGCACGACGGGCTCGGTGCCCGACGGGCGCACGAGCACGCGGCCGGAAGATCCGAGCTCCGCATTCACGCGCTCGACCTCCGCGAGGAGCGTGTCGGTGAGCTCCTTGCTGGAGACGGGAACGTTCTCGATCGCCTGCGGGTAGCGCTCCACGACAGCCGCGGCCTCGGACAGCTTCCTGCCGCCGAGCGCGCGGCAGAGCAGCAGGGCCGCGGCGAGACCGTCTCCGGTGACGTGCCCCTCGAGGTAGACGATGTGGCCCGACTGCTCGCCGCCGAGCACGCCGCCCTCGCGCTTCAGCGCCTCGAGCACGTAACGATCGCCGACGTCTGTGGTGACGACGCGGATGCCGCGCTCCTCCATCAGCCGGTGGAAGCCGAGATTCGACATCTGGGTGACGGCGACGAGGTCGACGCCGAGGTCGAGCGCAAGCACGGCGACGATCGCGTCGCCGTCGAGCGCCTCGCCGCGCTCGTCGACGGCCAGCATGCGATCGCCGTCGCCGTCGAAGGCGACGCCGAGGTCGCAGCCCTCGCTCGTCACGGCCTGCCGCAGCGCGCTGAGATCGGTCGCGCCACAACCGACGTTGATGTTGTGGCCGTCGGGCTTGTCGCAGATGGCGAGCACGTCGGCGCCCAGCTCCTCGAACGCGGCGGGTGCGATCGCCGAGTACGCGCCGTTGGCGCAGTCCACCGCCAGCTTGATGCCTGTGAGGTCGCTGCCGAACTGCTCGACGACATGGCGGACGTAGCTCGAGCCGACCACCTGGAGGTTGTCGATCCCTCCCTCCTCCTCGCCGCGCGGCGGCTCGTCGAGCAGCGCCTCGATCTCCTCTTCGGCCGCGTCCGTGAGCTTGCCGCCGTCGCCGTCGAAGAGCTTGACGCCGTTGTACTCGGGCGGGTTGTGCGAAGCCGAGATGACCGCGGCCAGGTCGAGCGAGAGCAAGGCGACGGCCGGCGTCGGCAGGACGCCTGCCAGCACCGCATGCCCGCCGGCCGAGGCCACGCCCGAGGCGAATGCGTGCTCGAGCTCCCTGCCAGACGCGCGCGTGTCGCGCCCGATGAGCACCGCTCCCCCGCCGGCCCAGATGGTCGCCGCGCGGCCGAGCCGCTCCACGAGCTCGGGAGTGATATCCTTGCCGACGACTCCCCGTACGCCGTCGGTGCCGAAGTAACGTCGCGCCAAGGGCGCGAGGTTAGCGCTTAGCCCACTGGGGCGCTTTGCGAGCCTTCTTGAGGCCGGCCTTCTTGCGCTCGACCATTCGCGCGTCGCGGGCGAGGAAGCCCTCGCGCTTCAGCGGCACGCGGAGCTCGGGATCGGCCTCGACGAGCGCGCGGGCGACGCCGTGGCGAACGGCACCGGCCTGGCCGGTCGGGCCACCGCCGTGGACGCGGACGCGGACGTCGTACGTCCCTTCCGCCTCGGCAACCTTCAGCGGTGCGACGACCTGAACGCGGTGAATGGTGCGCTTGAAGTAGTCGTCGAGCGTCCGGCCGTTGATCCACCACGTGCCGTCGCCGGGGCGGAGGATCACGCGCGCGACCGAGGTCTTGCGCTTCCCGGTCCCGCGGTACTGCGCGACGTCGGTCATCAGCCGTTCACCTCGAGCGGTTGCGGCGCCTGGGCCTCGTGCGGGTGCTCGGGGCCGGCGTAGATCTTCAGCTTCGTGATCTGCGCGCGGCCGAGGCGGTTGCGCGGCAGCATGCCCTTCACGGCCTTGCGCAGCACCTCGGTCGGCCTGCGCTCGAGCTGCTCGCGAAGCGTCCGCTTGCGGAGGCCGCCCGGATAGCCCGAGTGGCGGTAGTAGATCTTCTCGTCGAGCTTCTTGCCGGTCACGGCGATCTTCTCGGCGTTGACCACGATCACGAAGTCACCGGTGTCGACGTGGGGCGTGTACTGGGGCTTGTTCTTGCCGCGCAGTGCGTCGGCGATGGGCACGGCAAGACGCCCGAGGGTCTTGCCCTCGGCATCCACGATCAGCCAGCGGCGCTCGACCTCGCCGGGCTTCGCGTTCCAGGTCTTGGATCCGGCCTTCATGTGACGTAAAAAGCGGCGGACTCAGGCGCCCGCCGGCTCCGGATTGTAGCAGTGTGGACACCGTTCTTTGACAAGGGGTAGCGGGCGTCGTACCCTCGTTGGTGAGTGCGGGGGCCGCGTGTTCTCATCGTGGGGACTGCCGTGACGGCGGCTGCTGCCGTCGGCGTGTCCGTGCGCTGGCGCACGGCGGCGACCCGACCCGCATCCACGCCTGCGTCATCCCACCGCAGAACGCCGTCACGATCGTCTATGCGCCCGGGCTCGGCGGAGACCCGGCCTTCGACTGCGAGACGCAGCTGACGAAGGAGGGCTCTGCACTGGAAGAACCTCGACTGGGCGATCACCGGTGCGAAGGGCGCCACCGGCGCAAGTGGCCCCAGGGGCACGTCGGGAGCGAGCGGCGCCAGCGGACCTTCAGGTCCTTCCGGCCCGGCCGGCCCGACAGGCGCAACCGGCGCGACAGGAGCTACAGGAGCTACAGGCGCGACTGGTGCTACCGGCGCGACCGGTGCTACAGGCGCAACCGGTGCCACAGGCGCAACGGGAGCGACCGGTGCCACAGGTGCTACGGGCGCGACGGGTGCCACGGGGCCGACCGGCCCATCCGGCCCGCAGGGTGCTACCGGGACAACCGGCGCCACGGGCGCGACGGGTGCAACCGGCGCGACGGGCGCAACCGGCGCCACCGGAGCGACAGGCACTACCGGAGCGACGGGTGCAACAGGCGCGACGGGTGCAACGGGCGCCACAGGCGCTACGGGCGCGACGGGTGCCACGGGGCCGACCGGCCCATCCGGCCCGCAGGGTGCTACCGGAACAACCGGCGCCACGGGCGCGACGGGTGCAACTGGCGCCACCGGCGCCACCGGAGCGACAGGCGCTACCGGAGCGACGGGTGCAACAGGCGCGACGGGTGCAACGGGCGCCACAGGTGCTACGGGCGCGACGGGTGCCACGGGGCCGACCGGCCCATCCGGCCCGCAGGGCGCCACGGGTGCGACCGGAGCGACAGGCGCCACGGGTCCGACTGGACCGCAAGGCGCGACGGGTGTGACTGGCGCCACGGGTGCTACGGGCGCTACGGGTACGACGGGCGCAACCGGAGCGACAGGCGCAACCGGGCCGTCGGGCCCGCAGGGCGCCACCGGTGCGAGCGGAGCTTCGGGTGCCTCGGGTGAGACGGGCGCGACAGGCGCTACGGGTCCGTCAGGCCCGCAGGGCGCTACGGGCGCCACCGGCGCTTCAGGAGCAACAGGCGCCACCGGCGCCACAGGCGCGACCGGACCGTCGGGGCCCCAGGGCGCCACGGGTGTGACCGGAGCCACGGGAGCTTCGGGTGCCTCCGGTGAGACCGGAGCGACAGGCGCTACTGGTCCGTCGGGGCCGGCGGGACCGACGGGTGCAACAGGCGCCACCGGCGCTTCAGGTACATCAGGCGGAACCGGCGCGACGGGCCCGAGCGGCGCCGCCGGACCGAGCGGCGTGCAACGGCGTGGCCGGACCGAGCGGCGCTCAGGCCGGCGCCGAGCGGCCCGCAGGGCTCGTCGGACCGAGCGGCCCGCACCAGGGCGCTGACCGGACCCAGCGGCGTCGCCGGACCCAGCGGCGTCGCCGGACCGAGCGGCGTGACGGGACCGAGCGGCCCACAGGGCGTGACCGGACCGAGCGGCGTGGCCGGACCGAGCGGCGCAACCGGGCCGACCGGTGCGGGGCTCACCGCTGTCGAGCAGGTGACAGGGGCTCCCACCGCGGACGACGAGACCGCGAAGACGGCCCCGGTGGCTTGCCCCGGGACGAAGGTCGTGATCGGCGGCGGCTTCGTGACCAGCAACGTCAGTGCCCCGAACGCCGTCACCATCCTCAGCAGCCGGGCCACGGCCAGCAACACGTGGACGGTGACCGGCGACGTCATTTCGACTGGTGGAGACACCAGCTACTCGCTGGCTGCGTTCGCTATCTGCGCTCAGCCGTAGCAAGGCGGTCTACGATCGCGCCCTGGTGGGTGCGATACACCCTCCGGTGGCGCACAGCTGAATCGCGGCAGGAGTCAAGGATGCTCCGGCGAACGCCGATGAGCGGGGTAGGCTTCGGAGCCGAAATTGGACTGCGACCAGGAGGAACGATGAGCCGCCGTGCGCGATGGAGCATGACTCTTCTGGCAGCCGTGGCAACGGCCGTCGTTGCCATCCCTGCCGCGCTCGCATACGGCGTCTCCCGTTTTACACGCCGCCGTTTGACAACGGCGCGATCAGCAGTAGGTTTGATAGCTCGTTCCAACGGCAATCAATCGGGGGTAGGGATGAGCCGAGGACGATGGATTTTCGGTCTGACCGGCGTAGCGGCAAGCCTCTTCGTAGTGCCAGCGGCACTCGCGCACGGCGGTGACCCGACCCGCATCCACGCCTGCGTCATCCCACCGCAGAACGCCGTCAAGATTGTCTATGCCCCCGGGCTCGGCGGAGACCCGGCCTTCGACTGCGAGACGCAGCTGACGAAGGAGGGCTTGCACTGGAAGAACCTCGACTGGGCGATCACCGGTGCGAAGGGAGCCACCGGCGCAAGCGGCCCCAGGGCACGTCGGGAGCGAGCGGCGCCAGCGGCCTTCAGGTCCTTCCGGCCCGGCCGGCGCGCACAGGCGCAACCGGCGCGACCGGCGCAGGAGCACTGGTGCTACAGGCGCGACCGGTGCTACAGGCGCGACCGGTGCCACAGGCGCAACGGGAGCGACCGGCGCAACGGGAGCGACCGGTGCCACGGGCGCGACGGGTGCCACCGGGCCACGGCGCGACCGGCCCATCCGGCCCGCAGGGTGCTACAGGCGCCAGCGGCGCATCGGGAGCGAGCGGGCCTAGCGGTCCTGCCGGCCCGAGCGGCCCGGGTGGTCCGACAGGCGCAACCGGCGCCACGGGTGCTACAGGCCCGAGTGGCCCGGCCGGCTCAGGCGTAACCGGCGCAACGGGCGCAAGCGGCTCGTCAGGCCCGAGTGGGCCTAGCGGTCCCGCCGGCCCGAGCGGCCCGGGTGGTCCGACAGGCGCAACCGGCGCCACGGGTGCTACGGGCCCGAGTGGCCCGGCCGGCTCAGGCGTAACCGGCGCAACGGGCGCGAGCGGCTCTTCCGGTCCCAGCGGCCCCGCAGGCCCGAGCGGGGCGAGTGGTCCGACAGGCCCGAGCGGCCCGAGCGGCCCGGCCGGCACTGGCGCCACCGGCCCGACCGGCCCGACGGGCAGCGTCGGCGCGGTGACCGTGCAGGTGGGCGTGGGAGCCGACGGCGCCGAGACTGCCGGTGTCGACTGTCCTGGCACGGCCCGGGCTCTCGGGGGAGGCACGAGCACGACGGACATGACCTCCGGCTCAGTGTTGGTGACGGGGCCCACGGAGGGCGACTCGACGACGGACGTCGCCGAGACCGGCGACATACCTACGGGATGGACGGCCACATGGGTGGCGATCAGCGCCGGCGACACCGTCACCGTCTACGCGATCTGCGCGCCGTAAGCCGTATCGAAAGCGCTGTAACACCACCGGGGGCCGCGAGGCCCCCGGTTCGTCTCTACGGTTTCAGCGCCTCGACCCAGTCGAGGCGCTTGCCGCACAGCTCCCGCGCCCGCGCGGCCGGGACGAAGGTCACCGGAGCGTCCGCCGCCGTCGTCGTCGAGAGCACGAGCGGGCCGATGCCGAATGTCGCGCCGCCGCTGCCGGGATGGAGGTCGGGTCCCGAGAAGCGCAGCGTCACCGTATGCATGCCGGCGGCAAGCTGCTCCTCGCCGAGCAGCGTGTACTGGCCCTCATTGTTGAGTTGGTGGCGACGGCGGCCGACCACGCGGCCGTCGACGCGAGCCTCGAGCCCGTCGCGGAAGGAGCCGCCGAGCCAGATGCCGTAGCGGCCGGGTCGGGGTACCGAGACCGTCGCTTCCACCGTCTCATCGCGCCCCGTGGCACGGGCCACGTTCGCGCTGAACACGGGCGGCCGCACAACGGTTGCAAGCCTCCCGCCTTCGCCGGCGACAGCCTGCCAAACGTTCCACCTCCGAGCAGTCGGGGACGGCGCCGGGCTGGAGACCATCGCCGAGCGGCAGGTGCTCCGCCACGGGAGAGGCGACGGCCTCGGGACGCTGCCAGACGTCGTACCAGTCGCCGCTCCACGCTAGCCGGTAGTCGGACGGTGGACGGCTCTCGGTCGGCGAGCGGCGAAGCACCAGCGTCCGGTAGACGCGTAGGTCGGCGTCGGCGAACTCGTCGAGATTCGCGTAGCCGCCCTTGTCGAGCTGTCGCCCGTCGCGTAACGACACCGGCCGGACGCGCAGCTCCGAAGCGCCCTCGGCATCGAGCTTGCGCAGGAAGTGTCTGACGCCGTACGGCTGGTACTCGGTCTGGAGAGCCGGCCCGTCGCCGGCGAAGCGCTCGCCGATGTCGGACAGCTCGGCCAGCTGTTCGCGGGGCCCGAGCCAGACGTCGTGGTACTGGAGGACGTTCGACCAGACCACGGCCCCTGCCACGACCGCCCCCAGCACGGCGCCCTCGACGACGCGGCCCCTCGCCAGGAGCAGCCCCGCGGCGACGACGGCGGCGAACGGGATGGCCGGCGCGGCGGTGGCGAAGGCCTTGCCCTCGATCCACGGCGTGCTCCAGATCCATAGTGCCGCAGCGCTGGCGACTGCGCCGAGCACGTAGATCGGCAACGCCCAGGACTGGCGGCGCAGCATCCACACCACAACGGCGGCGGCGGCGATGACGGCGACGACGATCAGCACCTTCGTCGCAGCGCCGAGCTCCGGATCGGCACGGAAGTCTCCAACCGGCCAGATGCCTGCCACTTGAATCGGGTTGAGCGGCGCGCCGAGGTTCGCGATCGGGTCGAAGCTGACGATGTTCGACGTCAGGAATGCTGGGGCGGCGACGATCGTCGGCAGCGCGAAGGCCACGAGGAAGCCGACGAAGGCAGCGGTCTGCCGGACAGCTCCGCGCAGGCCGCGCTCCCGCACGACGAGGACGAGGCAGGCACCGAGCGCGGGGGCGAGCCACACGAGCGCGCCGGCGTTCAGCACCCCGAGCAGGAGCGCCGAGACGGCGGCCAGAGGCAGCAGGTGACGCAGCCGCTCCGACTTCGCGGCCAGCGGCACGAGCGCGGCTAAGACTGGCAGCGCCCACGCGGTCCCCATCTCCTTGATGCCGCCCCAGAGCGCGTATCCGTACAGCAGCGCCGATTGCGCACCGACGACGGCCGCCACCGCGCGCAGCCAACGAGACTGCACGACGTGCCCGGCCAGGGCGTACAGGCCCAGCGCGAGCATGGCCGCCATGAAGGCCATCGCGGGCTGATAGAGCCAGAGCGCATCGCTGCGGACGATGTCGTGGCCGATGCCCATCGGCAGGAGCGACGCGAGCGGGTAACCCTCGTCCAGGAGCAGATCGACGACGCGGTAGTACGTGGAGAGCCCCAGGCCGTCCACGCTGCGCCCGTGCTCCATCGCGCGATCGACGAGTGCGACGAGCGTCGAGTCGTCGTCGAGCTTGATGTAGCCGGCGAACGTCGCCGCTCCCGAGAGAAGGATGGGTGCCGCGTACGCGGCGAACGCCCCCGCTCCGGACGCGATCGCCCACCAGTCCACGTGCAGGCGGCGCCACGGCCGGACGATCACGAAGCCCGCCACGGCCGTCACGATCACGGCGGGTGTCGCGAGCTCCGCGGTGGCGTCCGTCAGTACCGCGAACTGCGCGACGAGCGCGACGACGGCGAAGCCGCAGGGGACGACGAGGGCTCCGGGCAACTTCAGGCCCGACACGCGCTCGAGCAGGAGCCCGCAGCCCCACGAGAGGGCCGCGAACAGAAGCGGAAAGGCGACCCAGGGAACGAGCAGCGTGCTCATCGCACCGGATGCCTGATGCGAGCCTGGCTAACCGACGGCGACGATCTCGCCCTGCGAGACGAGCCTCGCCGCCTGGCCGGGCACGGGCGAGTACACCTCGATCTGCACGTCCTCACCAGGAAACGCGAGGTACACGTTCCTCCTGCTCGCCTTCGAGCGCATGGCGAAGCCGTCGCCGGGGGTCTCCACGACGGCACTGCCGTCCCCCGAGGCGCCCTTCTGGGTGACCGCGTATGCGTCCGCCACGGGATACGTGGCAACGGTGAGCGCCCCCCCACTCGCGCCGACGTCCTTGCCGGGCAGGAGGTAGCGGACGTAGACGGAGCCGTCGGAGGTCACCGTCAGCTCGTTTCTTGCGTTCCCTCTAGGCCCCGCCCAGTAGACCGGGTAGCCGAGCTCCTTGGACAGCGCCACGAGGTCTTTCTCCGAGACGGCCACCGGGCCACGCGGCTCGACGCTCGCCTTTGGCGCCGGCACCGGCTTGACGGCACCGCTCGTCGCCAACCGCCTGACCTCGGCCGGATTCGGGTCGTAGAGCTCCACCTGGTACTCGACGCCCGGGTACGCGACATAGGCGCTGTTCGGCCGATCCGCGCTCATCACGGCGACGCCGCCCCCGGGGATCGGAATCGTCTTCGAGCCCTCAATGCCCGACGTGACGTTGTAAGCGTTTTCGACCGGGTACGTCCCCACCGTCAGCAACGCCCGCGCGTCACCCGCTTCGGCCCCGCTCGGCAGGTAACGGACGAAGACCTGGCCGGACCGTTGAGAGAGCTCGTACGTCGAGCCGGCGCTGGGCCCGACCCAGTAGATGGGGCTGCCGCCGGCCGCCGCCAGCGTGGCCAGGCCGTTCGCCGAGAGCGCCACGGGCTCGGTCGTCGCGGGCGGCGTTGCGCTCGGGCTCGAGTCATCGCCCGTCGACTCCACGACGAGCCAGACGGCAAGCGCGATCAGCGCGGCGATCGCGATCAGGGCGGTGAGGCTGAGGCGCGGATCCTTGACGAGCTCGCCCAGAGAGCCTCCGCCACCGGTCCCCGCGTCGTCGGGCGTCGGTGCAGCGGGGCCCTCGGTCACAGGGGTTGACTATAGCCGCGGTCGCTCAGCGTCGACCCAGCTGCCCGTTGAGATTCACGACCCCGGCGCCTTCGGGCGTCGTCGTCGTGTACCACGGCAGGACGGAGACAGGTCACCCAGATCGCGAGCGCCCCGAGGCCGAAGTACAGGGCGATCAGCGCCGAGAGCGAGACCTGTGTTGTCACGATCTGCCAATCGAACGTCTCCTCGACTACGAGGATTGGGAGATCGGCGAGGGTTGTCGATCGTGCCGGCCACAGCGAAGACCGGCTTCACGAGCACGCCCCAGAACGGCCGCCCCTCTGCCGCGGCGGCGTGCATGACGCTCTCCGCGTACGGAGGCGACGGCAATCCCAACTCCTTCGCCTGCGCGAGGTAGATGTAGTCGTCGTTGAACCCGTACGGAACGATCAGAGCGGGTAGGAAGATGACGACCACCGCGAGCGCGATGACGAGCCCGGCTGCCCTGTTAGGTTGGCGCATGGGATCTGTGCGTTGACTCCTCGTCAAGGAGCCTAAGGGAGCACATGCGACGGGTTCCGGCAGAGGCCGTGTGCTTCGGCCTCGTCGCCGCCGTTTACCTCGTGCACCTCTTCGCGTCGGGCTACGACACCTTCTACTACGACGCGAGCGAGTACTGGCAGGCCGGGAAGCTCTTCAACGACGGCGGCGGCTTCTCGCTGCTCTCGTACGACTACGAGTGGCGCGGCTACGCCATCCCGCTGCTGAGCCACATCCTCGACTCGATCGGCGGGGCACTGCGACTCGACGACGTGACCGTGGTGAAGATCTTCGGCTCGCTGCTGGCGGCCACGCTCGGTGTCGTCGTGCTTCCGCGGTTGGCAAGGGCGCTGTTCCCGAACGCCGCGCTCGGTTGGGACCGGATTCTCGCTCTCAATGCGCTCCTCTTCCTCTACTGGCGCGACCACTTCGACTTCCCGCTCGCCGACTTCCCGGCGCTGCTGGCGGCGAGCATCGGCGTGATCGCTCTTCTACGACGGACGACCTGGGGCTATGTCGGCGCAGGCGTTGCCCTCGGCCTGGCGGCGAGCATGCGTGGGAACTACTGGTTCGCGCTCGCCGTCGCCGTGCTCGTGGCAGCGCTCGTCCCACTGCGGTCGTGGAGCTGGAGGACGCGAGGCGCCGCGGTCGGCCTGGTGCTAGTGGGGGCGCTCGTCGCCAGCCTGCCCCAGGTGCTCATGAACCACCGCCACCACGACACGTGGAGCCCGACCATCCCGATCGCCAGGGAGCAGAACCTGATCGCCACCTGGCTCGGCGTGCGCGCCCAGAAGTACGAGACGTACGTCGGCCCGCCGAGCGGCTATCCGCAGCCCAGCGTCTTGTACCTCGATCCGTCAACACAGCGTCTGCTCGAGGAGGAGAACATCTCGCCGGTCACACGCCTCGGCAGACCATCGTTTCCCAGCAGCACGCGTTACCTGCAGCTCGTTGTCGAGCATCCGCTCACGATGACAACCAGTTACGGGCGCCATCTCTTCAACGGCCTCGACGTGAGGTACCCGACGCCGTACATTCGCGATCTCGACAACTCGTCGACTCCGCTCTCCCTGCTCCAGTACACGCTCCTGTTCATTGCGCTCGCGAGGCTCCTGGTGCCGCGCGCTCGCCGTGCGCTCGGCGGGGTTCGCTGGTCGGGGATGGTCGTGCTCTGCAGCGCGATGCTCGGCGTGATCGCAGCACAGCCGGAGCCGCGCTACTACCTACCGTTGACAGCGCTCGTCTACCTGCTCGTCTGCTTCGGCCCGGCCACTAGATCGACGCTGCTCGGCGGAAGCCGGAGTCTCCGGATAGCGCTTGCAGCGTCGTACGCTGCCTTCCTCCTCCTCTGTCTGACGCTCTCCTCTGCGACCCAGGACGAGATCGAGTTTCCGCAGGCCGTCGGACACAGCGATCTACACTGAGAACGCCGTGTCGACGCCGACGAGAAGCGCGCTGCCACCGCCGGCGATGGACGAGCCGTCTCCCGGCGACGGGTCGATCGAGCTCTCGATCGTCGTTCCCGTCTACAACGAAGAGGAGAACGTCGACGACCTCTACGCGGAGCTGACGACCACCGCAGTCGCCATCGGCAGGCCGTATGAGATCGTGGTCGTCGACGACGGCTCGACCGACGAGACGTACGAGAGGCTCAAGCCGCTCGCGGCCGGCGATCGCCGCCTCAAGCTCGTTCAATTCGGCCGCAATTTCGGCCAGACCGCCGCGATGGCAGCAGGCTTCGACTACGCGGAGGGCACTGTGGTCGTGCCGCTCGACGGTGACCTTCAGAACGACCCAGCGGACATCGCGCTCCTGCTGAACAAGCTCGACGAGGGCTACGACGTCGTCAGTGGCTGGCGCAAGGATCGGCGGGACAACCTCCTGCGGCGGATCCCGTCACGGCTCGCCAACTGGCTGATCGGCTTGGTGACCGGAGTGCACCTTCACGACTACGGCTGCACCCTCAAGGCATACAGAGCGTCTGCGATCGAGGGAATGCGGCTCTACGGTGAGATGCATCGCTTTCTACCGGCGCTCGCATACCAGGAAGGCGCCCGAGTCACGGAGATTCCGGTTCGCCACCACGCACGGCGCTACGGCAAGAGCAAGTACGGCCTGGGTCGGACGCTAAGGGTCCTGCTCGATCTGATCACCGTGAAGTTCCTTTCCAGCTACGGCACGAAGCCGAGCTACATCTTCGGCGGCAGCGGCCTGCTCCTCTGTCTCGGCGGTATCGCCGCCGGCTGTATCGCCCTCTACCAAAAGTGGGTAGACGGCGTGTACGTCTACCGGAACCCGGTCATCCTCATCGCGGTCTTCCTCTTCCTGCTCGGGTTTCTCTGCATCCTCATGGGCCTCATGGCGGAGCTGATCGTCCGCACCTACCACGAGTCGCAGGCGAAGCCGATCTACCGGGTGCGCGAGGTGCAGAACGTCGCGCGGCCGGTGGCGGGCGGTCGCGTCTAGCCCGTGTGCGGGATCTGCGGGGTCGTCGAGACTGCAGGCCCGGTCGACCGCGGCATGCTCGAGCGGATGACCGGGACGCTCCGGCACCGCGGCCCCGACGAGGAGGCGTACTACCTTCCCGAGCTTGACGGCGCCGGGCCGAGCATCGGCTTCGGCTTCCGGCGGCTCTCGATCATCGACGTCGAGGGAGGCCGTCAGCCGCTCGCCAACGAGGACGAGTCGGTCTGGACGATGCTCAACGGCGAGATCTACAACTTCGCGGAGCTGCGCGAGGGGCTGGAGGCCGGTGGTCATGTCTTCCGAACGAACGGCGATGCGGAGACGCTCGTGCATCTCTACGAGGAGTCGGGCCTCGACTGCACCGAGCGACTCAACGGGATGTTCGCCTTCGCCGTGTGGGACACGCGGCGGCGGCGCCTGCTGCTCGGGCGGGACCGGCTGGGCAAGAAGCCCCTGTACTACGCCGAGCACGACGGTGGGCTGCTCTTCGCCTCAGAGCTGAAGGCGCTGCTACAGCACCCGGCCTGTCCACGAGAGCTCGACCGGGCGGCGCTCGAGCACTACCTCGCGTTCGAGTACGTGCCTTCTCCCCACGCGATCATTTCCGGGATCAGCAAGCTGCCCCCTGGCCACCGGCTCGTCTGGGAGCAGGGAAGGACGACCGTCGAGCCGTACTGGGAACTCCGCTTCGACGGCACCGATGCGCGACCGGAAGGTGAGATCCTCGAAGAGTTCAAGGAGCGCCTGCGCGAGGCCGTTCGGCTCCGGCTCGTCAGCGACGTGCCGCTGGGCGCCTTCCTCAGCGGCGGAATCGACTCGAGCTCCGTCGTCGCCTACATGTGCGACCTGCTGCCGCCCGAGCAGGTGCAGACATTCTCGATCGGCTTCACCGAGCAGAGCTTCGACGAGTCGGAGCACGCGCGCCGTGTGGCGCGGCACTTCCGTACGCAGCACCATGAGGAGATCTTCACTCCGAGCGTCCTGCTCGACGTCCTGCCGGAGGTGACACGGGGCCTCGACGAGCCGTTCGCCGACCCGTCGGTGCTGCCGACGTTCCTCCTGTCGCGCTTCGCCCGGGAGACGGTGACGGTCGCGCTGGGAGGCGACGGAGGAGACGAGCTGCTCGCCGGCTATCCGACGTTCCCCGCAGAGGCCGTCGCCCGCCGATACGTCATACCGCGCGGACTTCACGACCGAGCCATCGTCCCGCTCGCGGACAAGCTGCCGGTCTCGACGGACGACTTCAGCTTCGACTTCAAGGTCAAGCGCTTCCTGCGCGGGGCGATCGAGCCCGCGGCGACGCGGCATCAGCTGTGGCTCGGCGCGTTCACCACGGACGAGCAGCGTGCGCTGCTCGTCGAGCCGCCGACCGTCGATCCGCTGGCCGGGGTGCGTGCGCTCTACGGCGGCCAGCGGACAGGCGACTGGGTGGCGAAGCTCATCTACCTCTACACACAGACGTATTTGCCGGACGACATCCTCACGAAGGTCGACCGCGCGAGCATGCTCACGTCGCTAGAGGTGCGCGCGCCCTTCCTCGACTACACGCTCGTCGAGTTTCTCACGCGCGTGCCCTCGCGCCTCAAGCTGCGGCGTTTCGAAACGAAGCACCTGCTGAAGCGCGCGATGGCGGGCCGTCTGCCGGAGGGGATCGCCGGACGCAGGAAGAAGGGCTTCGGGATCCCCGTCGCGGAATGGCTGAAGACGGACCTGCGAGAGTCGCTGCTCGACGCTCTCTCACCGGAGCGGCTCCGCCGCCAGGGACTCTTCGGTGCGGACGAGGTCGAGCGCCTGATCCGGGAACACCTTGCGGGAACGCGCGATCACCGCAAGCAGCTGTGGACGCTATTCGTCTTCCAGCTCTGGCACGAGCACTACCTCGAGAAGTCGCCGGATCGGCGGGTCCATCCGTACGCGGCTGTCGACCCTACCGTCGCGAAGTGAAAAAGCTCAACCTCGGCTCGGGCGGCTTCTACAAGGACGGCTATGTCAACGTCGATCTGTCCCCGGCGGCCAAGCCGGACGTGGTGCACGACCTTGACGTAGTCCCTTATCCGTTCGCAGACGACGAGTTCGATCTCGTCGAAGCGGACCACTGCCTCGAGCACCTCCTGGATCCGTTTGCGGCCATGCGAGAGGTCCACCGCATCACGAGAAACGGCGGCGCGGTACATATCCGGGTTCCTCACTTCAGCCGAGGCTTCAGCCACCCTGATCACAAGTCGGGCTTCGACATCACGTTCCCGTACTACTTCCGCAAGGACTTCCGAGGCTACGAAGGGGTGGAGTTTCACCTCGACCACATGCGGCTGAGCTGGTTCGCGCAGCCGTACCTGAAGAGGACGGTGCTGCCTGCACCGGTCTTCCATGCGGCCTCGGCTGCAGGCGCCGCCCTGGACCTGCTTGCAAACCTCTCCCCTTCGCTCTGCTCCCGCCTCTGGTGCTACTGGGTCGGCGGCTTCGAGGAGGTCGAGTTCCGGTTCACGGCTCTCAAGTAGCGGGCACGCGGCCCAGGCCGCGCCAGGAGTTGCGGTTGCGCCAGGAGATCTGAACGTCGACGAGGTTGGCGTCCCGGAACCAGCGCTCGAACTCCTCGCGCCTGATGTAGTGGCTCGTCGGCGCGGCCAGATGGTCGAAGACGACGCCGTGGACGAACGTGACGTCGCGCTTTCCCAGCCAGAGGAGATAGTCCCGGTACGGCATCCGCTCCAGACGTTCGGCCAGCTTCACGAACGGCATCAACACGAGCGCGAGCGGCAGAGAAATCGCCCACTTGAGCAGGCCGTGAGGCAGGTGGCGGAAGACATGCTTCCGGAGTGGATCGACGACGTAGATGATCCAGCCGTTGTTCTCGCGGCCGTAGACCCAGGCGAAGACGAGCCCGCCCGCGCGGACCGTGTGCACGATCGCTCTAAAGCCTCGCTCGGGATCCTCCAGGTGGTGGAGCACGCCGATCGAGTAGGCGAGGTCGAAGCTGCCGGGTCGCAGTGGCAGCCGGTTGAGATCAGCCTGGACGAGGTCCGCCGGCCCGAGCCTCGCAGCCGCCGCGTCGATCGCCTCCGACAGATCGACCCCGACGGCCTGTCTGGCGCCCCATTGCCGGCTGTACTCGATGAAACCGCCAAGGCCGCAGCCGACGTCGAGGACCCGCTTCCCGGCGAAGTCCTCGGGCGTGAGCGGAACGACCCAGTCTCGCCACTGCTCCTCGGTGTACGGGTTGTCCCGCGGGTAGTGCGTCCAGGAGTACCCGAAGGCGTCGGACGTTCGGGCCTGCTCCTCGGACTGATGCGCGGTGTCGAACAGACGCGGAATACCTCGGACGAGGGGATACGAGTGCCCGTTCTCGCAGTCGAGGCTGCCCGTGGTCTCGGCGAGTGAGCGGCCGCACTCCGGACAGCGCAGCAGGTCGATCAGCGCCGCGTCCACTGTCAGGATGGTAATCCAGTGGGGTCGGAGACCATGAGGACGACAGAGCCCGGCGAGTCCCCTCGACAGTCGCGGTGGTTGGCTGCGGCGCGTGTCGCCACAGGCGTCGTCCTTTTCGGCTTGGTCGTCCTCGCCGCGGCGAAAAACTGGAGTGAAGTTCGGGACACCGTCGGGGAAATGTCGCCTCTGGACCTTGTGTTCGCAGAGCTGCTCGTGCTGGTGGGTCTCGGCGCCAGCGTCCTGATGTGGCGATGGTCGCTCCTCGAGCTCGGCTCGCTCGTGCGCCTCTCGCACGCGGCGAAGATCTACCTCATCGGACAGCTGGGGAAATATGTCCCCGGGAGCTTTTGGGCCTTCCTCGTGCAGATGGAAATGGCGCACAGGGTGAGCGTCCCGCGATCGCGTGCGCTCGCGGCAAGCATCGTCGCGGCCGGTATCGCCGTCGTCAGCGGCCTGGCGGTCGGCCTGCTGGTAGTCCCCAGCGTGGTCGAGAGCCACGGGCTGCGCTATAGCGCGGTCGCCGTCCTCGTCGTGGTCTTCGCCGCAGCACTCAGTCCGCCCGTGTTGACCAGCCTCGTGGATTTCGTCATGCGCGTCATGCGGCGCCCCCCGCTCGAGAGGCCCATCAGCTGGAACGGGATGCTCGCTGCCACGGGCTGGGCGCTTCTGGCCTGGCTTGGCTACGGCCTCAGCGTCTGGGTGCTGGCGGTAGGGGTGGGCGCGCCCGGCGGGGAGTCCTTCCTCCTGTGCCTCGGAGGCGCCGCTCTCGCCATGACTGCGGGCTTCCTCGTGTTCCTCGCCCCGTCGGGGATCGGCATCCGTGAAGCCGTCCTCGTCGCGGCGCTCTCACCGGTGCTCGACAGCGGTGAGGCGCTGTCGGTGGCGCTCGTCGCGCGGCTCGTCTTCACGCTGGGCGATCTGGTCGGCGCAGCGGCGGCATTACCGATACGGCTGAAGGCTCCGGTTGAGACGATGACCGCGTGATGTCGATCCGCGTTGCCGATCCGCGACGCGCCGTCGCGGCCGAGCGCACAGCCCTCGATGCCGCGATCGGTCGCGTGCTCGACTCGGGACGCTACGTGCACGGGCCCGAGCACGCCGCCTTCGAGGCGGAACTCGCGTCGTTCCTCGGTGTCCCGCTCTGTGCCGGCGTGGCCTGCGGCACGGACGCGCTCGAGCTGGCGCTGGCTGCCGGCGGCTGCGGCCCCGGCGACGAGGTGGTCACGGCCGCGAACGCCGGGGGCTACACGACCGCGGCCGCACGGAGGCTCGGTTGCGCGCTGCGCTACGCAGACGTCGACGCCACGACGCTGGGGCTGTCCGCGGCAACAGTCGAGCAGGCGCTGACAGGCAAGACGCGCGCCGTCGTCGCCACGCATCTCTACGGACTGATGTGCGACGTCGAGGGAATCGTCGAGCTCTGCCGGGGCAAGGGCATTCGCGTCGTCGAGGACTGCGCGCAGGCGGCCGGTGCGCGGCGCGACGGACGGCGGGCGGGATCCTTCGGCGACGTCGCTGCGCTCAGCTTCTACCCGACGAAGAACCTCGCAGCCATCGGCGACGGTGGCGCCGTGGCGACGAGCGATTCCGACGTCGACGAGCGCGTGCGCTCGCTGCGCCAGTACGGCTGGTCGGAGAAGTATCGAGCGGTTGTCCCGGGAGGCTGGAACTCCCGGCTCGACGAGCTCCAGGCCGCTGTCCTCCGCGTCGGGCTCGCACGACTCGACGAGCGCAACGAGCGACGGCGGGAGATCGTCAGGCGCTACGCGGACGCGCTCCCGAGCCGCGCCGGCCGCTTCGTCTGGAACGACGGCGAGGACTTCGTCGGCCACCTGGCAGTGATCGTCGCCGAGGACCGCGAACGGCTGGCGGCCACGCTGGCTGAGGCAGGCATCGGCACCGACGTCCATTACCCCGTCGCCGACTACGAGCAGCCCGCGTGGCCCAGCGACGTGCGCCTTCCGGTCACGGACCACGCCGTCGGCCATGTGCTCACCATCCCGTGCTTCCCAGAGCTGACAGAAGACGAGATCGACGTCGTCTGCGGGGTGCTCCGTGAGCTCTGACACACCTCGCTACTCGGTCGTCGTCCCTGTGTACCGCAACGAGGCGACCCTCCCTGCACTCGTCGAGCGACTGGAAGAGCTCGCAGGCGAGCTCGACGCGCGGCTCGAGGTCGTGTTCATCGTGGACGGCTCGCCGGACGCGTCGCTCGTCCTGCTGCGTAGGCTGCTCGCCGAGCAGGCGGCGTTCTCTTCGCAGCTGATCGCGCTCTCCCGGAACTTCGGCTCCTTCAGTGCGATCCGTACTGGTCTGGCGGCAGCCGAGGGAGAGCTCATCGCGGTGATGGCCGCCGATCTCCAGGAGCCGGTCTCGCTCGTACGCGAGTTCTTCCGCCGGCTGGACACGGGCGAGATCGACGTCACCGTTGGAGCGCGCAGGTCGCGCGCCGACCGTAGCGCCGGGCAAGCTGCGTCCCGCCTGTTCTGGTGGCTCTACCGGCACCTCGTGCAGCGCGAGATCCCGGCGGGCGGCGTCGACGTGTTCGGATGCACCCGCCAGGTAGCCGGCGAGCTGATCCGCATGGACGAATCGCACACGAGCCTCGTCGGGCTCCTTTACTGGGTCGGCTTCAGGCGGGCAGAGGTCCCCTACGACCGCCTGCCGAGGCCGGAGGGCACGAGCGCGTGGAGCTTCCGGCGCAAAGTGCGGTACCTGCTGGACAGCATCTTCTCGTTCACCGATCTGCCGATCACGTTCATCATCGTGCTGGGCGTGATCGGGGTGGCGGTCAGCACAATCGCGGGCATTGCGGTGCTCGTCGCCTGGGCCACGGATCAGATCGACGTGCAGGGCTATACGCCGCTGATCCTCGCGGTGTTCTTCATGACGTCACTGATCCTCATCTCTCTCGGGGTCGTGGGGTCGTACATGTGGCGTACATACGAGAACAGCAAGGGCCGGCCCGGCTCGGTGACGATGACGCACGAGCGGTTCGGCGGTGGAGGGGACTAAGGCCGGATCGACGGGCGGGCAGGTGCTCCGCTTCGGAGCGCTGGGCGGCGTCAACACGGCGCTGACCACAGCCGCGTTCTACCTCCTCGCGTGGGTGCTGCCCGCGGAAGCCGCGTTCACGATCGTCTACGCGGGGGGGATCGTGTTCGTCGCTCTGACCACACCGCGCTTCGTCTTCCGATCAACCGCTTCCTGGTCGCGAAGACTGGCGCTCGCCGGCTGGTACGTGGCCGTCTACCTGATAGGCCTCGGCGTGGTGTCTCTCCTCGACTCGGTGCTCGACGCGGCCCGAATCGTCGTCGTCCTCGGGACGGTAGCCGTCACGGCGCCGCTCAGCTTCCTCGGGGCACGGATCCTCTTCGTACGAGCGGGTCAGCCCGCGGACGGCAGCACACCGTCGGGATAGCCGCGGCGAAAGTGGCCCCACCAGGGGTAGACCTGGCGAGCCGCCCGTAGCGGCAGTCGACGTGGGTCGTCGAGCCGATGATCCGTGCGGGAACGCCGGCAACCACCGTGTCCGGAGGAACGTCCTCCCGCACGAGTGACTTCTCCCTGATCTTGACGCCGTGGCCGCACTCGAAGTCGTCCCCGATCTCGACGTCCGCGTAGATCACCGAATGGCTCCGGATGAGCACGCGGCTGCCTATCCGGCATTCGCCGACGAGGCAGAACGGGCCGACTTCCGCTTCGTCGCCGATGACGGCACCAGGGCTTACGATGGACGTTTCGTGGATGCCGGCTCCCACCGGTCGATCATAGGGCCGACGGCTGTGCCCGGAGTCGCCGTGTATCAGCTGACGTACGCGCGCGACGAGCGCGGGGCTCTAGCGGCGCTCGAGCTTGCAGACTGCCCGTTCGAGGCCCGGCGAATCTTCGCCATTTACGACGTTCCCAGCGAGTCGCTCCGCGGCGAGCACGCGCACAGGGAGTGCCATCAGTTCCTCGTCTGCCTCGCCGGTCGTGTGACGTGCCTCGTCGATGACGGAGAGTCGACGGATAAGGTCGAGATGGACGGGCCTTCTATCGGCATCCACATCCCGCCCCTCGTGTGGGGCACGCAGTGGCGGTACACGCGCGACGCCGTACTGCTCGTGCTCGCCTCGCATGCATACGACGCGGCGGACTACATCCGCGACTACGACGAGTTTCTCGCGCTCGTCGGGGGCTAGCCCGCCGGCTCGAGCACCTCGGCCGGCGGCCGCCGGTGGGCGAGCGTGATCACGACCGCCGGCAGCGCCACGGCGACCGTGGCGCCGACCGCGATCGCCTCGACTCCGATGTCGTTGTACGCGGCGCCGCCCACGAGCGCGAGCGCCGCGCCCGTGAACCCGGAGACGAGATCGGAGAACCCGACGAGTCGGCCACGCTCCGACAGGGCGGCGCGATCGACGAGCTCCGACGTCGCCGCGACGTACGAAAACGCCCAGCCAAGACCGAGACCGAAGAGCGCGAGGCTCATTGCAACGACGCTCGAGATCCACACCATGAGGATCGTCGAGACGCCCATGACCACCAGCCCGCCCACGAGCGCCGGCACGCGCCCGGCGCGGTCGATCACGTCGCCGACAACGAGCACGAGGCCATACATGCCCACGATGTGGGCGCTGATCACCCAGAACGTGTCGGCCTGGCTGTGGCCATGTCCAACGACGATGTAGCCGGAGAGGTTCATGACCGACACCATCACGGAGAAGCTCGCCACCGCAGCGACGAGCGCGGGCATGACACCGGGCCTGCGCAGGATCTCGCCCAGCGGCGCCGCATGAGTGTCGGCAGGCTCGCCTTCCATCCCGTAGCCGAGCGCCTCGCCGATCTGCTTGGGATCGGGACGAACCGAGAGGGCGATGACGAGGCCAACGGCCATGATCGCCCCCGCGACGAGCCATGGCACCACCAGCGAGTCGGTATCGACGTGGTGCTCGCCGACGAAGAGCGGCCGGAAGACGAGCGGTCCGAGTGCGGCCCCGACGACCGCGCCGAACAGCACGAGCGATATGCCACGCGCGCGCCGCTCGAATGGGTACATGTCCGCCGCGGCCGCGCGCGAGAGGATCACCGTGCCGGCAGAGGCACCGACGAGGGCGAGGCCGAGCACGGTAAGCGGTGTCGAGACCCAGAGACACCCGAGCGCCACGGTCACCGTCGCGACGATGCCTGTTGCGAACCCACCGGCGATCACGGGCATGCGCCCGTACCGGTCCATCGCCCGCCCGGCGGGCAGCGCGGCGAGCGCCGCAGTGCTGAGGAAAATCGCCGGCCCCAGGCCGACGATGCTCTTGACTCCAGTGACGAGCACGAGGGTCGTCGTACCGACTGCGACCGCCACCTGCATCATCCCGCCGGATGCGGCCAGCCCCGCGGCGAGCAGCGCCGTGTTGCGCCGAATCGGAAAGCTTTGCTGCATCACGGCAGAGATTCAACCAGCCCGATGCGGAACGCCTGTGCGCCACCGTGCGACGGGTGACGGACGTAGTTGCCGCCGAGCACGGCGTGCGCGACGCGGCCAACCGCGACGGCGTGTCGACCGCGCGTCACCTCTTCCAGGAACGGCAGCGCGGCCTCGACTTCGATGCGAGTCGGGCGCCGGTTCGTCGAGGCAGTGCCGGGATGCGTGGGAACGACGTTCCAGAGCAGGACACTGTCCTCGAGCTCCAGCTCGGCGAGCACGCGGTGGACGATCGTCGCCGTGGCCTCGGCAGGGCCGGTGCCCGTCAGCTGCCGCTCGGACGTGAACGGGATTCCCGAGACTCGTGCCCCGCGGTAGCCGGCCGCCTCTCCGACGAGCACGAGCGGCGCGTCGTGACGGTCCTCCAGGTATGCCTGTAGGCGCCCTCGGAGCAGCCTCGAGGCTCGGTACTGGTTGAACGTGTCGCCGATGCAAGCCGCCGCGAGGCGATCTACCACCGCTCCCACCGAACGACGTTGTCGAGAGGCTTCCAGCCGCGCTTCGCCGAGCCCTGAACGGTGGTCTCGGGTCCCTGCTTGCCGATGGTGAGGACCGCGACCGGCTGCACGTCGGCCGGGACACCAAGCAGTCCGCGCAGGCCCTCCCAACCCTCACCCGGCATGCCGTAGACGCCACACGCAAGCTCCTCGTCGAGCGCGGCGAGCCAGATCAGCATCACCGCAGCCCCCGCGTCGACCCACCAGTAGGGCACGGGCCATGCGAACTCCTCCTCCTCCCCGTGCGTCTTGTCGGGTTCGCGATAGCGCGCGCGATAGTCCTCCTCGCGAACACCAACGACAATGTGTGCCGGGGCACGGGAGATCCATGGCTCGAGGCCTGCAGCGACGTACTCTGGCTCGAGCGCCAGCTCGGCCATCGCTCGCCTCGTCCCCTCGTCCGTGACGACGACGAGACGCAGTCCCTGACTGTGGCCCGCGCTGGGGATCTTCCGGCCGCGGGCGACGATCCGCTCGAGCGCCTCGCGCGGGACGGGATCAGGCAGGTAGCTGCGGACGGCCTTGCGGCGGCGCAGCACGTCTTCGAAGTCCATGATGCGACCCATGATCACATGCCGGACGCTGACCGACGGCGGGCAGGCCGCCGTCGACGTGGCGCGTGACATCGCGGCGTTCGTCGACGCAGCTCAGCAGAGCCTCGAGCTCGCTTTGTACGACGTCAAGCTCGCCGGCGAAGCAGAGGCGCTTGTGCTGGACGCGATCCGCGGAGCGAGTGAGCGCGGCGTGGCCGTGCAGCTCGCGTACAACGTCGATCACCCCAACCCGATCCCGGTGCCGCCCCCGCCGGAGTGCGTTCCGGAGGACATCGCGACGTTGCCCGTTCCCACGCGTGCCGTATCGGGCATCCCGGATCTCATGCATCACAAGTTCGCGGTGCGAGACGGGGCGGCGGTACTCACCGGGTCGACGAACTGGACAGATGATTCGTGGACCCGGCAGGAGAACGTCATTCTCACCGTCGAGTCTGCCGCGCTCGGCGAGGCCTACGCGCTCGCGTTCGACGAGCTCTGGTCGGGACGGCCGGTGCTAAAGGCTGGACGCGTCGAGCCGCGGCCAGTCGACGTCGGCGACACGCTGGTGCGGCCCTGGTTCTGCCCCGGGTACGGCGACGCGCTCTCCCATCGCGTGGCCAAGGCGATCGGGCGGGCAAGGCGCCGCGTCCGCATCTGCTCGCCGGTGATCTCAGCGGGACCCATCCTGGGAACGCTGGCCCAGGTGGCCGGAGAGTCCCAGGTGGACGTGGCCGGCTGCGTGGATGCGACGCAACTCGCGTACGTGCACCAGCAGTGGTCGGCGATGCAGGTCTCCGCGTGGAAGATCCCGCTGCTCGAGGCGATCCTCGAGCGCGCGCCGTTCTCGGGGAAGAACTCGACGCCGTGGGCCCCCGGCAGGCTCCACGACTACATGCACGCGAAGGTGACGGTCGCCGACGACGTCGTCTTCTGTGGCTCGTTCAACCTCTCGCGATCCGGTGAGCACAACGCGGAGGACATGCTCGAGATCCACGATGCCGCGCTGGCGGACGAGTTGGCGACCTTCGTCGACGGCGTGCGCGGGCGCTACCCGCGCTTCACGCTGCCGCGCGGCGGGCCTACTCCCACTCAATCGTCGACGGCGGCTTCGACGTAACGTCGTAGACGACGCGGTTCACGGCGGGGATCTCGTTGACGATGCGGCCGGAGATCGTCTCGAGGAGGTCGTGCGGCAGTCTCGCCCAGTCTGCGGTCATCGCGTCCTCGCTCGTGACGGCGCGGACGACGATCGGGTAGCCGTACGTCCGCTCGTCCCCCTGCACGCCCACGGAGCGAATCGCCGGCAACACGCAGAAGCACTGCCAGAGCTCGCGATAGAGCCCTGCGCGCCTCACCTCCTCGAGCAGGATCGAGTCGGCCTCCCGAAGCGTCTCCAGGCGCTCGTGCGTGACCTCACCGATGATTCGCACGGCGAGCCCCGGCCCGGGAAACGGGTGCCGCCAGACCATCGCCTCGGGCAGGCCGAGCTCCTCCCCCACGCGCCGCACCTCATCCTTGAACAGCTGGCGGAGCGGCTCGACGAGATCCATCTCCATGTCGTCGGGCAAGCCTCCAACGTTGTGATGGGACTTGATGCGCGCGGCCACGCCGGCCTCGCCGCCCGACTCGATGACGTCCGAGTAGAGCGTGCCCTGAACGAGGAACGGCACGTGGCCCAGCCGTCGCGCCTCTTCCTCGAACACGCGAATGAACTCCTCGCCGATGCGACGCCGCTTCTCCTCGGGATCGTCGATGCCCTCGAGCCTGTCGAGGAAACGTTCCTCCGCGTCGACGTGCACGAGCGGCACGTGGAAGTGCTCGCCGAACGTGTCCACGACCTGCGTCGCCTCGTCCTTGCGCAAGAGCCCGTGGTCGACGAAGACGCAGGTCAGCTGGTCGCCCACCGCCCGGTGGACGAGCAGCGCGGCGACCGCCGAGTCGACCCCGCCCGACAGGCCGCAGAGCACGCGCTCGGAGCCGACCTGCGCGCGGATCCGCTCCACCTGCTCCTCGATGACGGCCGTC
Source organism: uncultured Actinomycetes bacterium (assembly GCA_963711315.1). Lineage (GTDB taxonomy): Bacteria > Actinomycetota > Thermoleophilia > Gaiellales > Gaiellaceae > PALSA-612. Next base: position 185,385 of record CAVQDQ010000001.1, on the reverse strand, counting down.
GCCGTCCACCCGGGCGACGCTCCCGCGACGCGATAGAGAAAGTTCTCGAGCATCGCCTGGCCGTCAGGCGTGTGCACGACTTCCGGGTGGAACTGCACGCCGTAGAGCCCGCGTTGCGCAGCCTCGAACGCCGCCACCGGCGTCTGGGGCGATCCAGCCGTGACCTGCGCGCCCTCGGGCGGCGCGGTCACCGTGTCGCGATGACTCATCCAGCAGACTTGTTCCTTGGCGAGCCCCGCAAACAACTCGCCGCCGTCGACCCGCAAGGCCGTCTTCCCGAACTCGGACACGTCCGTCCGCTCGACGGCGCCGCCGAGCTCCTTCGCCATCAGCTGTGCCCCGTAGCAGATGCCGAGTGTCGGAACGTCCAGCTCGAAGAGCGCCGGGTCGACCTGCGGGGCGTCCGCGGCATAGACGGAGGCAGGCCCGCCGGAGAGGATCAACGCAGTCGGCTCGCGCTGCCCCACTTCGCTCGCCGAGACATTGTGGCCGACAAGCTCCGAGTAGACGCCGGCTTCCCGCACCCGCCGCGCGATCAGCTGTGCGTACTGACCGCCCAGGTCGAGCACGAGGACCGGCCCCGCGCTCACGAACGCCGGTAGTTGGGAGCGTCCTTCGTGATGGTGATGTCGTGGGGATGGCTCTCGCGAAGCCCGGCGGCGGTGATCCGCACGAACCGTGCGTGCTTGAGCTCGTCGACCGTGGCGGCGCCGCAGTAGCCCATCGCCTGGCGCAGCCCACCTACGAGCTGGTCGACAACGGTGTGCACCGGCCCCTTGTAGCGCACGCGTCCCTCGATCCCCTCAGGCACGAGCTTGTCCACGTCCTCCACGTCGCCCTGGAAGTAGCGGTCCTTGGAGAAGCCGCGCGCTTTCATGGCGCCGAGCGAGCCCATGCCGCGGTATTCCTTGACCCGCTCGCCTTGGACGAGCACGACGTCTCCGGGCGCCTCGTCGGTGCCTGCGAGCAGCGAGCCGGCCATGACCGTGTCCGCGCCGGCGGCGATTGCTTTCGCGATGTCGCCGGACGAGGTGAGCCCGCCGTCCGCGATCACCGGCACGCCGTGCTCGGCCGCTGCGCGCGAGCACTCGTCGATGGCCGTGATCTGCGGGACGCCCACGCCCGCGACAATCCGCGTAGTGCACGCGCTTCCCGGACCAACCCCGATCTTTACAGCGTCGGCGCCGGCGTCGATCAGCGCCTCCGTCGCCTCCGCCGTCGCCACGTTGCCGACGACGAGCTCGGCGTCGAAGCGGCGCTTCAGCTCGAGCGCCATGCTCAGAACGCCGCTCGAGTGACCATGCGCGGTGTCCAGTACCAGCACGTCCACCCCGGCCCCAAGGAGCGCCTCCGCACGCTCGAGAGCATCCGGGCCCACCCCGACGGCCGCCGCAACCCGCAGCCGCCCCTGGTCGTCCTTTGTGGCATCCGGATAGGCGATCCGCTTGGAGATGTCTTTGACGGTGATCAGCCCGCGCAGCACGCCGCCCGCGTCGACGACAGGGAGCTTCTCGATCTTGTGGCGATGGAGAATTCCCTCCGCTTCCTCGAGCGTCGTTCCTTCCGGGGCGGTGACGAGGCCCTCGGACGTCATCAACTCCGAGACAGAGCGCTCGGGCTCGCGATGGAAGCGCAGGTCGCGGTTGGTGAGGATGCCGACGAGCCGGCCGCCCTCGTCGGTTACGGGGATGCCGGAGATGCGGTAGCGCGCCATCAGCTCCAGCGCGTCCGCGACACGCGCGTCAGGGCCCAGTGTCACCGGATCGACGATCATTCCCGACTCCGAGCGCTTGACCTTGTCCACCTCCCCCGCCTGGTCGGCGATCGAGAGGTTGCGGTGCACGACGCCGATGCCGCCGAGGCGGGCGAGTGCGATGGCCATCCCGGCCTCGGTGACGGTGTCCATGGCGGCCGAGACAAGGGGAATGCGGAGCTCGACCGACCGCGTGAAGCGCGTGGCGGTGGAAACGTCATTGGGCAGGACGTGCGACTCCGCCGGCAGCAGCAGCACGTCGTCGAACGTGAGACCCTCGCGCGAGAACTTCGCCTCGAGCGCCAGCAATCTCTCGATCCGGCCGAGCTCGAGATCCGTATGCACTTGCTCCGTCAAGTGCCTATGAACGGTAGCAGCGCCCCAGGAGGGTGGTCTGGCGGAACGCGAGACCCTCCTATGCGCTGGCGACGGCCGTGAGCTCTTCCACCTGGACGTCGGGCAAGAGCCGGCCGACGTCCTCCGGGTCGAACCGACCGGCACCGACGGAGAGCGTCGACGCAGCGCCTGCGGCCACCGCCCGGCGCAGCGCAGCTTCGGGGCTTGCGTCCTCGAGCCAGGCGGCGATGAAGCCGGCCAGCAACACGGCGCCGGATCCGACACCCGAGACCGCTTCCACCATCGGCCCTTCGGCCCGGAAGCGCTTCGCCTGTCCGCGCTCGCCGCGCACCGACGCGAAGCAACCGCGCTCGTACGTGATCAACGCGTTCCGCGCGCCGAGGTCTCCCAGCCGCTCGAGCGCATCGAGGAAGTCTCCGTCCTCGGAAAATTCCTGGCCGACAACCGCCTCGGCCTCGATCCGGTTGGGCGAGACGAGAAACGGCTCGGCCTCCAGCCCGATACGGAGCGGCTCGCCTTCCGAGTCGAGGACGGTGAAGACACCGCGGCGCCCGAGTGCGCGGATGGCCTCGGCGTAGAAGTCGTCCGCCACGCCGCGCGGCAGCGTGCCGGCGAAGATCACGAGCTCGGCGCCCTTCGAGAGGTATTCGATCTTCTCGAGCAGCTCCTGCAGCTCGGCCTCCTGCACGAGCGGCCCCCACTCCATGACCTCGGTGAACGTGCCGGACGTCGGGTCGGCGACTGCAGTCGACGTGCGCGACTCGTCCTCGATGCGGACGAAGTCCGAGAGGATCGCCTCCTCGGCCAGCTCCTCGAGGATGCGGCGCCCGTTGCGGCCACCGGTCAGGCCTGTCGCGACGACGGGCACACCGAGCGTCTTGAGCGCGCGGGCCACCGTGATGCCCTTGCCGCCGGCGAGCGTGAGCTTCTCGCTCGCCCGGTGCCGCTGACCTTCCTTGAAGTTCGGGACGGTGAGGATCCGGTCGAGCGCGGCGTTCATGGTGACGGTGACGATCACGAGTCCCCCCTAGCTGATCTAACTGATCCAGTCGAAGACGTTGTCCGCTGTCTCGCCCGCGTACCACCCGACGCGGCCGAGGAAGCCCGGCGCGGCGACGGCGCGTGACGCAACAAGCGGCGAGGAGGCTATCAGCCTCCTGTCGCGATACACCCGGACGGCCCCCAGCCTCTGCCCTTTGACGACGGGCAGCGCCACGGAGCGCGGGGCGACGACCTCCTCCACCAGATCCTTGCCGAGCCGGACGACCCGCATCTGCTCGCGCGCGGCTACGAGCGGCAGCCGGCCTTTTCCGTATGGCAGCTCGGTAGACGTGTACATGCGGCCCGCCTGCACGATCGGCATCCGCCGGAAGCGCGAGATCCCCCAGGCGAGGAGCCTGGTCAAATCGTCGTTGCGGCCCGTGCGCGTGGGCTCCCCGAGCAGCGTCGCATAGACGACGAAACCGGGGCCTCGCGCGGCAGCCACCTGCGACCAGCCGGCGCCGCTCGTATGACCGGTCTTCACGCCCAGCATGCCGGGAAACGTGTAGAGGAGGTCGTTCCGCGTCCTGAGCCGCCGTCCTCCGGAGATAGTCGTCTCGGTCGTGCGCACCATCTTCCGGATCGTCGGATTGCGCATCGCTAGTCGCGCCAGTCTCGTGACGTCACGTGCTGACGAGTAGTGGCCTCGGGCATCGAGTCCGTCCGGGTTCGCGAAGTTGGTGTCACGCAGGCCGAGCGCCTGCGCCTTCGCGTTCATCATCGCCACGAACGCAGCGCGACTTCCTCCTCCCACGTGGTCGGCGAGCGCCACCGCGGCGTCGTTTGCGCTCTGGATCAGTGCCGCCTGGGCGAGCTCGCGCACCGTCAACCTCTCTCCCGGTGAGAGGAAGATCGACGACTCGCCGATCGCGGCCGCGCCGCGGGACACGGTGACGACGTCGTCGAGCCGGGCGTGCTCGAGCGCCACCAGCACTGTCATCAGCTTCGTGATGCTCGCGATCGGCACGCGCTGGCGGGCGTTCTTTGCCACCACGACGTCGCCGGTCGTCGCGTTCTGGACGAGATAGGCACGACCGTCCACCACTGGAGCGGCCGCGAAGGCCGGCGCAGCGACGGCGAGGAGTGCGGCGAGCAGAGCGGCGCGCCGAAGCACGGCCGCGCATGCTATCTCACACGGATCCGCTGGCCGATGCTGAGAGCGGTCGGCTCGATGCCGGGATTGAGCGCCAGCAGCTCGACCTCGGTGAGGCCAAAGCGGGGAGCGACCAGGGCCAGTGTGTCTCCGGCGCGGATGCGGTAGAAGCGGCGCGCAGTGCCGGGATTCGTGCTCGTCGGTGCGGTCGCGGTCGGCACCGTGGGGCGCGAGCGATCCGAGGCCTCGTCGAGGCCCGAGCGGATGAGCAGCACGGCCACCGTCACGGCTGCGAGAAACGCGAGGGGAGCAGCTATCCGCGCGGCCCCGCGGCGGTCTACCAGCCCGAGGCGGCCCATACCTCGCCTCGCAGCCGGGCAGCCTCAGCGCCTGCTGTCGCGCGCCAGTCGTCACCTTCGAAGCGGAAGGCGTAGATCACCGACCGGGACACGGTGACGAGCGCGCTCGCCGGCCCGCTCGTGAACGCGCGGGCGACGTCGGCCGGCGTCGCCCCCTGGGCGCCGATTCCCGGCAGCAGGAGGATGGACTGCGGCAGCAGGCGGCGTGCTTCGCTCACAGCACGCGGGTAGGTCGCGCCGACGACCGCACCGATGCTCGAGAGCCCGCACTCACCGACTACGTCCTCACCGAGCTCCGCTACGAGCTTCGCGACGTGCTGCCAAACCTGGTTTCCGTCCGTTAGCTTCAGGTCCTGAACGTCCGTACCGCCCGGGTTCGACGTCTTCACGAGGCAGAAGAGCCCGCCTCCCGAGCGTCTACACGACGTCACGAACGGCTCGAGCGAGTCACGCCCGAGGTACGTAGACACGGTGAGCGCGTCTGCCAGCGGCGGAGAGCCGTTGCGGGGCTCGAGGTACGCAGCCGCGTACGCACGCGCCGTGTGGCCGATGTCCCCGCGCTTTCCGTCGAAAATCACGAGCAGGCCCGCCGTCGTCGCGTACTCGCAGATCTCCTCCAGCGCGCGCATGCCGTCCGCGCCGAGCGCCTCGAAGCACGCGGCCTGCGGCTTCACCGCGACGACGTACGGGCAGACGGCGTCGATCAGGCCGCGACAGAAGCGCGTGAACGCCTCGGCGGCGGCGGCGCGATCCAGCTGAGCCTCTCCCGAGAGCTCGAGCGGGAGCAGCTCGAGGCGCGGATCGAGGCCGACGACGAGCTGGCTGCGGCGCTCCTGAACGACGGCCGCCAGCCGGTCGGCGAACGGCATAGCGGCGGCCGGCGCGTTCATCGTCCCTGAGAGGCTAGCCCTAAAACAAAGGGGGCCGCCGGAGCGACCCCCTCGAAGACTGCTGCCAGGCTCGCGCTAGTAGCCGCCGCCACCCGCCTTGACGGTCGCCTTGAGCTTGCTGCCTGCCGAGAACTTGGGCACCGTCGCTGCTGCGATGTGCACCTTCTCGCCGGTGCGCGGGTTGACCCCCATGCGCGCCGCGCGATTCGACGTCGAGAACTTGCCGAAGCCGGTGAAATTCACCGAGCCTCTGGCCTTCAGCTCCGCCTCTATCGAGTCCAGAAAGGCGTCCACCGCCTTGGCGGCATCGGCCTTGCTGAGACCAGAGCGGTTTGCCACCTGGTCCACGAACTCCTGCTTCGTCACCAGTACTCCTCCCCTCGGGGTCGTTTCCGGTTGTGAGCAGCGTAACACCCGCGTCGGATCCGCTCAACCATGCGGGTTTTGCGGGGCTTTTCAGGCGTTGATGAACTCGGACATGCGGAAGATGGGCCACAACCGGACCGCGACGCGCGCCAGCGCATCCGCGCCGCCTGCCTCGCGATCGACGATACAGACTGCCGTTGCGCACTCGAGCCCCGCCTCGCGCAGGGCGTGAACGGCGTCCACCGACGCGCCGCCGGTCGTAACCACGTCTTCGAGCAGGCAAACCCTTTCGCCGGGCGAAAACTCGCCCTCCAGGCGATTGCCCGTGCCGTACTCCTTCGGCTCCTTGCGGACGATGACGAACGGCAGGCGAGAGGACAGCGACGCCGCAGCCGCCAGCGGCACGGCACCTAGCTCGGGTGCGGCGAGCCGCACGGCGGAGGGATCCACGCTGGCGACCGTCTCCGCCAGCCGGGCCCCGAGTTGCTCGAGCATCACCGGCTCGGTCGCGAAGCGGTACTTGTCGACGTAGTACGACGAGCGTTGCCCGGAGCGGAGCACGAAGCTTCCCGCCAGGACCGCACGCTCGCGGATCGCCTGTCTCAGCTCGTCGTCGCCCATGGGGCTGCTCAGGCGGCTCGCGCAGCGGCCAGCGCATCCCGGGCATGGCTCAGCAACGCGTCGGTATCTGGATCGCCGGCCTCGAGCGTCGCCATCGATCCGTCCTCGTAGTAGAGGTCGACGCGCTGGCGCGAGCCGGCTGCGCGGCGCCGCAGGACGAAAACAGCACCCACGGCGACGGCGGCGAGCGTCGCGAAGCCGAACAACCTCCGGAGAAACGTCACTCGCCCGCCTCGGCCGCGGCCTTCGTGCGTGGGCGCGCGCGGGGGCGGGGCCTACCGTCGCCTTCCTCCGCGGCCGCCGCCTCGCAGGCAGCTCTTGAGGTCGAAGAAGACGAGCCCGGCAGTCGGCTCGGCCTTCGTGACGGCCGCGACGACCCGCTCGTCGTCACGCACGACGAACAGGCTGCCTTCACCCGTCGCAGCCTCCAGCTGAACGAGCTTGCCACCGTCGGCCGTGGCCGCCTCCAAGAGCGCCTGTGCGGCCTTCGCGAGCCGCTCGCTCCGTGCATCGTCTTCGATCGTCGACGCGAGCGTCGTCCCGTCGGAGGAGACGAGGATGGCGGCCTCGATCTGTGACGAGATCTCGGTCAGGTCCTTCAGCGCCTCGGCCGCGTCCACGACGCGACCCTACCACCGGAAGCGTGTTTACTAGCCCGAATGCGCCTGCGGAAGCGCGAGCTGTTCTTGAAGTTCCAGGGCGATCGCGGGCCGCAGCTCGCCGCGATGATCGCCTATTACGCGCTGCTCGCATTCGTACCGCTGATGTTCCTCACCGTCTCGATGCTCGGGCTGTTCGGGCGGGCGGACGAGTCGACGTACCTCGTTCGAGAGCTGTCGCGGATGTTCCCGGAGAGCTCGGTGTCGACTATCGTGCGCGCCGTCAACGAGATCCGGGCCAACGCGACGGTCCTCGGACTGATCGGGCTCGGGCTGCTCGTCTGGTCGTCGCTCGGCCTTTTCGGCGCGCTCGAGTCGGCGTTCAACATCGTCTACGGCCGCCCCAACCGTTCCTTCTTCCGCGGCAAGGCGTTGGCGGCCGGGCTGATGATCGGGCTGCTGGTCGTGCTCTTCGCAGGCCTCGTCGTCGGCTCGTTCGGGCAGAACCAGCTGTCGCACCACGCGCCCGGCATCGCCGGAAACTCGATCGCGGCCTTCATCCTCTCGTTGGCCGCGTCGTCCGCCGGCTCGTTCGTGTTCCTCTTCGTCTCGTACTACGTGCTGACGAACGTCCCGCACACGCCGCGGGACGTCTTGCCAGGCGCGATCGCGTCAACGCTCGCGCTCGCGCTGACGTTTCAGGTGCTGCCCCTGTATCTCGACCTCGCCCAGGGATCCCCCGCTCTGCAGGCTTTCGGAGGGCCGCTCATCCTCCTCGTCTGGCTGTACCTGATGGCGAACGTCATCGTCCTGGGGGCCGAGCTCAACTGGTGGTTCGCGCGACGGCGCGCAAGGCTGGCCGAAGGCCTACCCGGGCTCGCTTACCGCCCGGAAATCTGACGATTTCCGGCGGGAGTCGCTCTCCGAGAACCGTTGTTAGCCGCGCCCGCCATGTCGGTCGCGGCGGCGGAAGCGTTATCTAGCCTCTACTGGAACGGTAGTTCCCTCATTCAGCCTGTCTCTGCAAGCGACTGCAGAAGCGCCCGAGCCGCGCGGGCGCGGTGCGAGTGCTCGGCCTTCCACGCGTCGCCGAGCTCGGCGACGGTTCGCTGCTCGCCCTCGGGGACGAACACGGGGTCGAATCCGAAGCCCTCCTTGCCGCGGGGCTCGAGCGCGATCTGCCCCTCAAGAGCCCCTGTTCCCCGGAATTCAGGACCTTCCGGAGAGAGCGCGACGAGCTCGCAGACGTAGCGCGCCGATCGGTCAGCCTCGCCGGCGAGTGCCTCCAGAGCACTCCCGACGTGTTGCCCGGCCGCCCAGCGGGCGGTCTCGATGCCCGGCCCTCCGCCGAGGGCGCTCAGCTCCAGGCCGGAGTCCTCGCCCAGCATCCACTCGTCCGCAGGACCGACCCGCCGGCCGTGCTCGGCCTTCGCGCGCGCGTTCTCCAGGAACGTCTCCCCCACCTCGGGCGGGTAATCGTCCACGTCTAGCAGCTCGATCTGCCAGCTCGGAAGGACGCGCTCCAGCTCGGCTCGCTTGTGGTCGTTCTGCGAGCAGAGCCGCGCGCTGAACTACCGGATCCACCTGACGCCCGAGACATCGTCGAGCTCGCCCAGCCGGAGCACGACGTCCGCTGAATCCGTCGGATGTGGAAGCTCGATGGCGCTCGTCATCACCGGCCCTCCCCGGCGAGCTGCGATCGAGAACGACGAGACGCTGACCCCCAGCTGCTCGAGCGCCGCCGACCACCGACGCGGCAGAAGCCTGCCGCCTCGAGTTCCACCTCCAGCTCGCGGCGGTACGGCCGGTCGAGCATGCGCCTGGAGACGAAGCGCAGAGGCCCGAGGCCAACGAGCGCGATCGCGGTGGCGATGACCGCCGCCCAGTAGAAGCCCGCGCCGCAGGCCATCCCTATCGCGGCCACCATCCACAGCGTCGCTGCCGTCGTCAGGCCGCGGACCGTGAGGCCCTGCCGGATGATCGCGCCGGCGCCGATGAAGCCGATGCCCGTGACGATCTGGGCGGCGATGCGCGTGGGGTCGAAGGTGACACCGCTCGCCCGGGAGAAGGTGAAGTCCGTCCAGGCGTACGCCGACACGATCGTGAACAGCGCCGCGCCGACGGAGACGAGCATGTGCGTCCGGAAGCCGGCCTCGCGCTCGCGCAGCTCGCGCTCGATGCCGATGATGCCGCCCAGCGCGGCCGCGGCGGCGAGCCGCACGAGAATCTCCCAGGTGGCGAGGTCAGGCACGGTCGGTCTGGACCGCGCGGTCCTGCTCCGCGCGGATCCGCGAGATCCCGGCCGTGGCAAGCGCGAGCAGCTCGTCCAGCTCGTCTCGCGAGAACGGCACGCGCTCGGCCGTCGCCTGGACGTCGACATAGGATCCGTCGCCCGTCATGACGACGTTGAGGTCGACATCGGCCTGGGAATCCTCGGAGTAGTCGAGATCGAGCAGCGGCTCGCCGCCGACGATGCCCACCGACACCGCCGCCACTTCGCCGGGCAGCGCCTTCGACAGGCCGAACCGGTCGAGCGCGCGGTGAGCGGCCACCCACACGCCGCTGATCGCGGCGCAACGCGTACCACCGTCCGCCTGGAGGACGTCGCAGTCGAGCCAGAGCGTCCGCTCCCCCAGCGCCTCGAAGTCGGCCACGGCGCGGACCGCACGCCCGATCAGCCGCTGGATCTCCACGGTGCGCCCCTGCTGGCGGCCGGCACGCGCCTCGCGCGCCGTGCGCTCGCCGGTCGACGCCGGCAGCAGGGAGTACTCGGCCGTCATCCAGCCCTTGCCCTGGCCCATCAGCCAGCGAGGGACACGCTCCTCCACGGAGGCCGTGCAGAGCACTTTTGTCTTGCCCTGGACGACGAGCGCGCAGCCGTGGGGCTGCTCGAGATAGTCCGGGACGATCTCGAACGGCCGTAGCCGGTCGGCGGTACGACCGTCGTTTCTCATGCGGCGACCCGCTCGAGATCGGCGACGTCCACGTGCTCGACGGCACCGATCGGCAGCTGGAGGAAGCGGGCGCCCATCGTGCGGAAGAGCTCCGTGTCGCCGGTGGTGAGGAAGCGGTAGGCACCTTCGCGGTTAGCGCGTGCCTCGACGCCCTTCCGGGCCAGGGTCTCCGCCACCTCCCGCGCCGTTTCCTCGGCCGAGAAGACGAGCGTGACGCCGCGCCCGAAGACGCGCTGGAAGATTGGCCGGATCAGCGGGTAGTGCGTGCAGCCGAGAATGACGGTGTCGACGTCTGCGCCCTTGAGCGGCGCGGCGTACGACCGCACCGCCGCGACTGTCTGCTCGCCGAACGGGTCGTCGCTCTCGATGAGAGGAACGAGCTCAGGGCACGCTACGGCCGACACGGTCGCGCCGGCGTCCAGCGTCCTCACGAGCTCCTCGTAGCGGCCGCTGGCGACAGTGGCCTCGGTGGCGAGCAACCCGATCCGGCGGTTGCGCGTGGCCTGTACGGCCGCGTGAGCCTCGGGATTGATCACACCCACGATCGGCACCGAGAGCTGCTCCTGGAGCTCGGGCAAGCCGCAGAGGTCGCGGAGTTGCACGCGGCGACGATGAGCTTCACTCCCTGGCCTTCGAGATAGCCGGCGATCTCGCGGGCAAAACGTCGGATTTCCTCGGCTGGGCGCGGCCCGTACGGCAGGCGCGCTCCGTCGCCGACGTAGACGAAGTCCTCGTGGGGCAGCGTGACGAGGCACTCGTGGAGGACGGTCAGGCCGCCCATTCCCGAGTCGAACACGCCGATGGGCCGCTCGTCCATCAGGCGATTGTACGAGCGGGGCGCTACCCTTCCCGCGCCGTGCGCCGCATGCTTCCCCTCCTGGTCGTTGTCGCGGCGCTCTCCTGGCCCGGCATCGCCGCCGCCTGGACGAAGCAGGACGTGACCATTCCGGCGAGCGACGGGCTGCCGCTGGCGGCAACGCTCTACGTTCCCGGACGGCGCACGGCGCCCGCCGGAGGCTGGCCGGCGATCATGATGCTCCACGGGCTCGGTGGCAGCCGGCAGGGAATGAACGCGCTCGCCGAGCAGTCTTCCTGCCCGGCGAGCAATACGCGGTGCTCACGTACGACGCCCGGGGACACGGCGGCACCGGCGGGCTGGTCACGATCGACGGGCCGCGCGAGATCGCGGACGTCGCGAGACGCGTTCCCATGGCTTGCTGCCCGCCCCGACGTCGCCGACAACCGCATCGGCGCCTGGGGCATCTCGTACGGAGGCGGCGCGGTCTGGAACGCGCTCGTAGGCGGTGTGCCGTTCGCGGCAGCCGAGCCGTGCGAGACGTGGACAGATCTCTACTCCGCCCTCGTTCCACAGAATCTCTCGAAGTCGGGCGCCGTCACAGGCTTCCTCTCCGAAATCCCACCGGGCGTGCTCGCACCGGAGCTCGAGACCTTCCGGGCGTGGGCGCTCACGTCGTCCAACCTGCCCGCGCTTCGATTGCTGTCTGACGAGCGGTCGGCGCTCCCGCACCTCCCGAGGGTCACGACGCCGGTGTTCATGATGCAAGGCCGCCGCGACTTCGCCTTCGGCATCGACCAGGCAACGCGTGCGTACTCGACCCTCGCCGGGCCGAAGGCGCTCTGGATCGGCAACCACGGACACGCGCCGTCGACGTTTCCCGCCGCCGACACCGCGCCGATGATGGCCGCCGGCAAGACGTGGTTCGACCGCTATCTCCGCGGCCTTCCGGTGGACACCGGGCCACCCGTGCGCGTGGCGCGCGAGGGGACGGCAGACGCTGTCGGCTACAGCAAGCTGCCTGCCACGAAGACGGTGAAGCTCGCCCTCCCAGGACAGAAGACGATCGTGCAGGCGACGAAGCTCGTACGCATCGCGAAGCCGACGACGTCGGCACTCGAGGTCTTCGGCCGGCCGGCGGTGAAGGTGACGGCGACGGCCGCGGGAGGCTGGGCACGCCTCGTGGCGGTGCTGGCCGCGCGGACGAAGGCCGGCAAGGAGATCGTGGTCTCCTCAGGCGGCCTGCCCACGACGCCGGGCAAGAGGACGTACACCATCCGCATGCTCGACCAGGCAACGTTCGTGCCCAAGGGCTCGCGTTTCTCCGTGACGGTCGCGTCCTCCTCGTCCGCGCAGAATCCCGCCAACCTCCTCTACCTCGACCTGCCCATGGTGGCCGGAGCACGTGTCGCGCTCGGCCCCATCACGCTGAGCATCCCCCTGCTCACGAAGGCGATCTCGGGATGAGGCTCGCGCTCGCGCTGCTCGCCGTGGCCGTCGTCGCCGTACCCGGCGCCTTAGCCGCCGACCCGGGCGTTTCCTCGGACGAGATCGTGATCGGCGGCACGGCGCCGATCTCGGGGCCCGAGTCCGCCTACGCCGTGGTCGCCCAGGGAGCGAAGGCGTACTTCGACTACGTGAACGCCAATGGCGGCGTGTTCGGCCGCGACATCCGCTACCTGTATCTCGACGACGCCTACGATCCCGCGCAGACGATCCAGCAGACGAGACGGCTCGTCGAGCAGGAGCGCGTGTTCGCGATCTTCAACGTCGTCGGCACCGAGCACACGCTCGCCACGCGGCCCTACCTCAACCAGCTGGGCATTCCGCAGCTGTTCGTGGGCAGCGGCGCGTCCACGCTCGTCAGCGACTCGGCGAAGTACCCGTGGACGATGGGCTATCTCCCGAGCTTCTTCGCCGAGGGGAGGTTCTACGGGCGGCACATCGCCAAGACGCGCCCCGGCGCGACGATCGCCGTCCTCTACGAGGACTCCGACTTCGGCCAGGACCTGCTCAGAGGCCTGCGCAACGGCCTGCGCGGCAAGGGCAAGGTCGTCGCCACGCAGGGCTATGCCGTGACGGAGGCCGACGTCTCGTCGCAGATCGCCGCCTTGCGCGCGTCGAAGGCGAACACGCTCATGCTGTTCGCGCTGCCCAAGCAGACGATCCAGTCCTTCATCGCCGCCGACAAGCTCGGCTGGCGGCCGAAGGTGACGGTTGCCGCGGTGTCGATCGACCCGTTCGTGATGGAGGTGGCACGGCTCAACACGAACAACCGCACCACCGAGGGCGCGACCTCGGTCGCCTTCCTCAAGGACTCGACCAACAAGGCCAAGTGGGGCAAGGACGCGGGGGTGAAGCTCTACCTCTCGATCATGAAGCGCTTCAACAAGGGCGGCGACCCGAACGCCGTGGCCAACATGTACGGGATGGCGGCCGCCCACACGATGGTGGAGGCGCTGAAGAAGGCCGGGCGAGACCCGACGCGGAAGAAGCTGCTCGACGCCGCCACGCATCTCAAGTCGGCGACGAACCCCTTCCTCCTGCCCGGCATCGCCGTCAAGACGGGACCTGGAGACCGGTACCCGCTCGACCAGGTGCAGCTGTACCGCTACACGAAGGGCGTCTGGCAGACGATCGGACCGCTCGTCTCCACGCGCTGACAAGCCGTCGAAAGTCCAGTTGGCTTACGCCTTGGACTTTCGACGGAGGGAAAGCGCGGAAGCCCTTCACGCGCTAGTTTCTGGGCGCTACCAAGCGAGGGAGGGAAATGAGAACACTCACGCGACTTGCCATCATCGGCGGCGCGACGACGCTGGCCCTGGCGCTCTCGGCGCCGGCGCTCGCCGCCTTCACGCCGCGACTGGACGTGTCGGTGCCGAACGGCCTCAACGCCTCCGGCCAGGTCAAGATCCACACGGCCGTGGGGCCGACGGACGACACGACCGCCCGTCTGGTCATCTACTCGCCGGTCCGGTTCGCCGTCAACGGCGGGACTCCGGGCTCGGTCATCGGCAAGGCGGAAGCCATGGTGAGGGCCGGTGACCTCGGCGGTGCCATCGTCCCGGTGCCCGGCGACATCGAGGTACGCGCGCCGACAGGCACCGCGCTCATCAGCGGCGTCGCCTGTACCGCTGGCTCAGCTGGCACTCCAGTGCACCGGTACGACGACCCACACCGCGTACTGGGTCTTCAAGCTCACCGCCGCGGGCAACGCGCTCGAGCTGGCGGCGTTCTTCGACCTGACCGCCGGCGCAGAGCAGGCTCTCGGAACGTCGAAGATCACGATCTGCCTGCCCCCGGACGACATTCCGGCCGGCACGCCCGGACGCTCGCCGCTCGGCATCAAGCTCGTCGACTCCGTGCTCACGTTCAACCGTGGCGTCTTCACGAACCCGAGTACGGCGGGCCTGTATCTCTGGTCTTCCATCTGGACGCCGTACAACCCGGGCCTGGGCACCGCCAACGCCGTCGGCACGGTCTCGGCCATCTCGGCGACGGCGCTGCCAATCCTGGCCACACTGACGGGGACGTACTCGAAGGCGAAGAAGTCGGCCGCGCTGGCCGGCCGGATCTCCATCGCCGGGCAGTTCGTAGCCGGCGTGAAGATCCCGCTCTACGCAGGGACGAAGAAGACCGGCCTCAAGCGTGCCGGCTCCACCAACGCGACGAAGGCCAGTGGCGCCTTCACCGCCATCAAGAGGATGGTGAGGACGACGTACTACCAGGTGCGTCTCGCCATCCCGGCGGTCGTACAGCCGCAGCTCTGTGCGGCGGTGCCGACGAACCTCGGCCTGCCGAAGTGCGTGACGTCAACGGTGGGCGGCTTCGCCGTCCTCAGCAACATCCTCAGGGTCACCTTCAGGAAGTAACCGGCCTGAGCAACACGCAGTTCGAGAGCGGGGCCACGAGCCCCGCTCTTCTATTCTCAGACCATGGCGGCCGTGCGTATCGGGGTGTGCTCGTGGGCGGACGAGGGCATGGTCAAGCACTGGTACCCGCGCGGTGTGTCGAGCGCCGCCGACCGGCTTCGCTACTACGCCGACCACTTCGACGTGGTCGAGGTCGACTCGCCGTTCTATGCGCTGCCGTCGCCGGAGACGGCCCAGAAGTGGGCCGAGCGCACCCCGCCCGACTTCACCTTCCACGTCAAGGCCTCCGGTGAGATGACCGGACACCGCGAGGCCGAGCGGGACAAGGCGTTCCGCGAGTTCCGCGACGCGCTCGCGCCGCTCGAGCGCTCCGGGAAGATGCGCGGCGTCCTGCTCCAGTACCACCCGCGGGTCAAGAAGTCGCGGCAGGCGCTCGACGAGCTCGTCGCCGCCCGCGACCTGCTCGATCCCCTCGTCCCACTCGTCGAGTTCCGCCATCGCTCCTGGATGGAGCCCGACGAGCAGGCGGACACGCTTGCTTTTCTGGAGCGGAACGGGCTCGCGTACGTCTCGGTCGACGCACCGCGAACGCGCGCCTCCAACGTCATCCCGTCCATCGCTGCCGCTACGCATCCGGTCGCCTACGTGCGCTTCCACGGCCGAAACTGGAAGACCTGGAACATCCGTAACGCGCGAACTTCAGGCGAGCGCTTCGACTGGCGCTACTCGGAGGAGGAGCTCGCGGAGTGGGTGGAACCGCTCTCCACGCTCGCCGAGCAGGCCGAGGAGGCGTACGCGCTCTTCAACAACAATCGCAACGACTACGCACCGTCGGGCGCCCAGATGTTGCGGCGGCTACTCGACTCGGCCGGGGTCGCCGCCTCGGGCGGAATCGAGCCCGCAATCGCAAAGGCAGCTACAGTTGGGCGACGGATGAAGGTCCTGGCCATCCTCCATGGCTCGAACGTTCCGCCGGGAGTGCTCGGGGAGGAAGCGGAGCGGCGGGGCCACGAGATCGACACGTGGTCGCTCGCCTGGGGAACGCCGCCGCCCGCGCCGGTCGACGACTACGGCGCCGTGATGATCTTCGGCGGCTCCATGCACGCCGACCAGGACGACAAGCATCCGTGGCTGCGCGAGGAGAACTTCTTTCTCCAGCGGCTGCTCGACCTGCACATCCCGGTGCTCGGTGTTTGTCTGGGAGCGCAGCTGATCGCGAAGGCCGCGCACTCGGAGGTGAGTGCGATGGCGGAGCCAGAGGTCGGTTGGGTCGACGTGGAGCTCACCGAAGAGGCCGCAGACGACCCACTGTTCGAAGGGCTGCCGGCTCGCTTCCCCTCGTTCCAGTGGCACTACTACGAGCTCACGCCGCCGACGGGCGCCCGGGTGCTCGCGCGCAGCGAGTGCTGCACGCAGGCGTTCAAGCTCGGCGACACCGTGTGGGCCGTGCAGTTCCATCCCGAGATCACCCGGCCGATTCTCGAATCCTGGCTCGCGGAGGCGGCAGACGAGGTGCCCGGCACGGCTGATGAGTTCCTCGCCGATTACGACCGGCGAGCGGGCGAGTGGGCCGATTTCGGGCGCGCGCTCTGCGGCAACTTCGTCGAGGCCGCCGCGCGCGTCGCGGTCACCGCCTAGCGCTCTACGGGCAAATCCTCCTGCCTGCTCCACTCATGCCACGAGCCCACGTAGTTGCGCGCGCGATAGCCGGCGGCTCGTAGCGCGATCATCGCCAGGGCAGACCTCGACCCCGAGTGGCAGTAGGTGACCACGTCGGCGTCGTCGGGGAGCCCGGCGAGCGCCTTCACGTCTTCGGCCGGTCTGGGAAGCCCCGGCGCCGAGAACAGCGTCGAGACCTCGACGTTGCGCGAACCCGGAATGTGACCCTGGCGGGGATCGCACGGCGCTCCGGCCCGGCCTGCGAACTCCTCGGGATGACGGACGTCGACGAGGGCTAGTGTGGGATCGCCCTGGCGTCCGCGCAGCTCTTCCAGCGTCGGGAACGCCTCGAGCCGCGGTTCGAGCTCCACGCGCGACTTGTCGAGGACAACGGCGCCTTCGTCCACAGCTCCGTGCCACGCGGCCAGACCGCCGGCGAACACCGCGACCTTCCCATGCCCGGCCAGCTCGATCGCCTGCAGCGCGGACGCGGCGGCCACGCAGCGTCCCTCGTCGTAGAGCACGAGCCGCTCCTCGCCGGTCACCCCGTGACGGCGCAGCCGCAGCCCCACCTCGCGGGCGAAGGCCTCCACGATGTCGGCGCCGGTGAACTGCCCGGGCGCGCCGACCACGAGCGGGATCGAACGTGGCAGGTGGCCACGCGCGTGCGCGTTGGGTCCGCGGACGTCTGCGAGGAGTACGTCGTCGTCGTCGGCGTGCTCAGCGACCCAGTCCGCGGTGACGACGGAGGGGAGCGCGCTCACACTGCGAGCGACGCGACGATGTCGACCTCCGCGGCAACGGCCGGCCGCTCGGCCAGCCGATCGCGCCAGGCCGCGATTGCCGGATAGCCCTCCAGGCTGAGATCGAGGTAGGCCTCGGCACGGGGCAACCACGGGAACCAGGCGATGTCGGCAAGCGTGTAGCTCGGGCCCGCGATGAAGAGCGTCTGCTCGAGACGCTCTTCCAGCGCCGCCAGCCGGGACGCGAAGCGCTCGTCAGCACCATCATCGCCACGTCGCGCCGCGTAGTAGTCGCGTGCGAACTCTTCCTCGAACCGCCAGATCGCCAGCCGAGCCAGCGCCCGCTGTGCCGGGTCCGCCGGATAGAGCGGCGGCTCCGGGAACCGCTCCTCGAGCAGCTCCATGATCACCGTCGACTCGGGGATGCATAGGCCATCCTCCTCGAGCACCGGAACCCTCCCCGCAGGGTTCTTCTCGTAGAGCCAGGCCGGCCGGTCGGCGAGGTCGATGACGACGGTCTCGTACGGCACCGACTTCTCGGCGAGGACGATGCGCACGCGGGCGCAGTACGGGCAGCGGTCGGCGTCGTAGAGCGTGATCACGGCAGCGGCACTCCCAGGACGGCGGCGACCTCCGCGTACAGCTCTTCGGCAGTCGGCAGCTCGGCCGCAGAGGAGGCGGTCCTCGCAACGGCGCGCACGCGGGCTGGGTCGGCCCCGGTCAGACGGTGAGCCACGGTCGGGTTCGCGCTCAGGGCGACGACGTCGCCCGGTGGCAGCGGCCCGTCGTACTCGGGGAGCGATGAGTACTCGTCGGCGATGGAGCCTTTGTCGAACAGGACGTAGCGAACGACGGCTTCCTCCTCCACCCCAAGCGTCAGCACCACGCCTCCGGTGCGATAGGAGAGCTCCTGCGCAAGTCTCCGGAGGAGTGCCGGGTCGCTGCTGCAGAGCTCGTCGTCGACCGCGATCCAGCCGTTGGCCGGCGGGTGGACATCCGTGCGACTAGAGCGGCCCAGCCGTGGCAGGTAGGCACTGACGGCTTTCTCGACGCGCGACTCATCGTCCGTTTGCGCGAAAACGAGCCCGTGTGACGGTGCCGGCGCCTCTTGCGAGAGGCGCGCCTCGAGCTCCTCCGCCTTCGTGGCCAGCGTGAACTTGCTTTCACGGAAGCCCCAGCGCTCGTACATCACGCGAGCCTCGTCGTTCCACGGCCGGACCTCGAGCTCGATCACGTCCGCGCCACGCTCGCGCAGCGCCGCGGCCGCCTCGCGCACGAGCCGGCCGGCGGCGCCCGCCCGGCGGAAGTCCGGGCTCACGTAGAGATCGCTGATCCAGCCGTGCCGCGCCCCACGCATCCGCGCCAGCACGAAGCCCGCGGTTGCTTCGCCGTTCTCGGCGAGCAGGGCGATGTGGTCGCGCACGTACTCCTCCACCTCGGACAGCTCGACCGCCTTGTCGACTTCCTCGTAGTCGGGCGCCGGATGCTCGCGCGCGAAGGCGAGCCAGAGCTCTTTCAGCGTCTCCAGATCCGACTCGGTCGCGGGCCTGATGTCCACGTTGTCAGCCTAGCGCCCGGACGACGTCATGGAAGTCGCCGAACGGCTCGTACGGCAGGTCGCGCTCGTCCAGGTAACGGGCCAGGCCGCGTGTAGCGAACACTCGATCCGCCGCCTGGGCGGCGCAGCGGTCCGAGATGCCGTCGCCCACATAGACGACCTCGCCGTCGGCCGGCAGCCCGCCGCGCTTGCACGCTTCGCCGCAGACCGCGCAGATCGTCTGCTCGTGCCAACGAACGCGCCAGCCGTCCGGGCCGACGTCGACGGTGTTCGCGACGACGTCGACACCGTCGACGCCCGCTTTGTCCAGCACGGGACGGATCAGCTCCTCGAAGCCGCTGGACAGCACTCTCACGCTCCAGGCTCGCTCCCTCGCCAGGGCCACGAGCTCGGGCAGGCCGGGACGGATGTGCACCCGCTCGAGCACCCACGAGACAGCCTCTTTCATCGGCATGGTCACGGGCTCGTACTCGCGGGTGATGCACTCCTGCAGCGTGACCGTGCCGGCGTGGAGGCCTTGCTCCACCTCCTGGTAGACCGCGGGATCGCCGAACTCGCGCGCGATCCGGTCGAGGAGATCGTCCTCGGTGATCGTGCCGTCGAAGTCGAGCACGATCGTGGTGGCCGGTGGATGCGGACTCGTTGTCACAGTGTTGGCGCGATCACCGTTGCTCCTGCGTGCCGCCGGGACCACTATGCTCGCAGCGGGGAGGAGGTCATGGGTACCTGAATCGTGACCCGAATGGCCGTGCCCGTCACGGCAACTCGGCCGCCAGCGGCACGACGATCTCGAGCCTCTCTTCCTCGCCTGGGTCGTTGAGATAGATCTCGCGCGGCGGGCCGACAACCTGCCGGCCGTGCTCCTTCGCCCAGCGGTAGACCGCCTCGTAGGCGCCGAGGATCTCAGGAAATGCACACTGCTCGCCGCGAATCGCCGTGAAGGCGACATCGCCCGCGTCGAGCACCTGGTCTCCACCAGTCTTGGGGACGCAGACCTCCACGGGGCCGTCGTCGTCCTCGTTCACCGGCCCGTGGTAGACGACGAACGAAGGCGCCGGAGCGGCCCTGGCGCCGAGCTCCTCGAACGTGTCGTAGATGAAGGCCTCCAGCTCCTGAACCCTGATCCGCCGCGAGCGGCTCGCGTACGTCTGCCGCTGCGTGCTCTTGGTCTGGACGTCGTACATGGTTCCCTCCTCGATAAGCCTGCGGACGTATCGGAGAACTCTCCGTCGCTCGGCGAACTCGGCAGTCGCCCGCTCCTCGTACTCGTGGAGCCAGGCCGAGCTTGGATCGCCAACGAACGCCTTGACCTCGGCAAGCGGCACACCCGCTCGGCGGAGCAGTGCGATCAGCGTCGCACTTCGTAGCTGCTCCGTTCGGTAGTAGCGGTAGCCGCTGTCGGGATCGACCCATGCCGGGGAAAGCAGACCCCGCTCCGCATACAGGCGCAGCGCCTTGTGTGAAAGCTGAGACGCTGCCGCGAACTGGCCGATTGGCAGCAAGTTCTCCATGACGCGGTTCATCATGCGGTCTCCCCAAGGGGGAGAGTCAAGGCGAGTTGGGGCCGACCGTGTTCCTGAGCACGCCGATGTCTTCGATCTCCAGCTCCACGACGTCACCGGGCTGGAGCCACCGCACGTCGCCGTGCTCGAGGATGCAACCGCTCCCGACGGTCCCCGAACCGAGAACGTCCCCAGGGACGAGGTGTGTGTTCTGCGCTGCATGCGCGACGATCGCCGACCACGAGTGGTGCATGTCGCGCGAGTTGCCGCGCGAACGCTCCTCGCCGTTCACGCGCGCGACCATCTCCAGACCCGAGCCGTCGAGCTCGTCGACCGTGACGAGCACCGGGCCGAGACTCGTCGCGAAGTCCTTGCCCTTCGACGGCCCGAGCCCGACCGCCATCTCGCGCCGCTGGAGATCCCGCGCCGACCAGTCGTTCATGATCGTGAAACCGCCGATCTCGCCGTCTGCGCCGATCACCGCAGCGAGCTCGAGCTCGTAGTCGAGCTCCGTCACGCCGGCCGGGAACGGGATCGTGTCGTCTGGCCCGTACACGGCCGCCGGGTTCGAGAAGTAGAACACGGGGAGCTCGTACCACTCGGGCGGCGGAGGGCCCGCGCCACGCAGCTCGCGAGCTCGGCGGACGTGCTCCTCGAACGCGTAGAAGTCGCGGATCGACGGCGGCCGCGGGACGGGAGCCAGCAGCCGCACCTCGTCGAGTCGGTACTCGGCGTGCTCGCGCGCCTGGCCGCCGCCGGTGAAGAATGCCTGCAACGTCTGCGCGGCGAGCTGGATCACGCGGTCGCCCTCGATGCGCCCAGGCCAGCCTCGACGCAGTTGGCGGTCCAGGGGCGTGAACATGCAGAGTCGCATCGCGAAAGCCTATGCGGTCGGTCTCAGGGCTCTGTGTGCACGTGGACGTCGGCGACGTCGGGGCGTTCCCGGCGGATCCGCTCCTCGACCGCGCTTGCCTTCTCGTGTGCGGCAACGAGCTCCGTATGCGGATCGAGCGCGAGCGTGAGAAAGAGGACGATGCCGTCACCGGTCTCCAGCACGCGTAGCGCCCGCGGTGGCGCCGCCAGCTCGTCCGCGACGATCCGGAGCACTGCCTCCATCAGCTCCTCGGCCTCCCACTCGCTCGGCCGCCAGCCCTCCGACGTCTCGGCCAGTGGCTCGAGATGCGTTCGCACGGCCGCGCCTCGGGAACGGCCCTGAGAATCGTCCGCTCCACCCGCTCGGCGACGGCGTGTGCCTCGCCGAGGCTCAACGACCCCGGCAGCTTCAGGTGGAGCGAGATCTCCGTCCGTCCGTCCACCGTCAGGACGTTCACGTTGTGAACCTCGCGCACGTCGGGCACGCGCAGCGCAGCCTCCTGGGCACGCTCACGAACCTCGGCCTCCTCCGGCGCCTGCGGCTCGACGTGGACGATCACGTCGGCCTCCGGCAGCGCCCGGCGAACAGCGTCCTCGACGTCGTCGGCGGCCGCGTGCCCCTGCGCCACGGCCGCGCCGGGTGGGACGCCGATCACGACATCGACGAAGTGACGTCCGGCGGCCTGTCGCAACCGGAGCCGGCGCAGCGAGACCCCCGGAACGTGCTCGCGAATCGCGCGGCGGGCTGTCTCCACCGCGTCCGCGGGGGCACGATCCATGAGCACGTCGATGTTGCGGCCCATCAGACGGGCGGCCGCCGTCACGACGAGGAAGGACACGAAAAGCGCCGCCACCGAGTCGCCCTGAGGCCAGCCGAGCGCCGCCGACGACGAGACCGAGCAACACCGCGACGGTGCCGGCCAGGTCGCTGCCGAAGTGGAGCGCGTTCGAGAGCAACGCTGCGCTCGAGTACTGCCGCGCCGCCCGCAGCGAGACGACCGTCCGCGAGACGTCGATGGCGATGACGGCGATCACCACCGCGAACACCCACCAGGCAGCGTCGACCTCTGTCTCGATCACACCCGTCAGCCTCAGCACCGCGAACGCGGCGACGCTGATCGATACCAGCACGAGCACGGCCGCCTCCGCCAGCGCTGCCAGGTGCTCGGCCTTGCCGTGGCCATACGGATGGCTGCGGTCGGCGGGCCTCACGGCGACGCCCACGGCGAAGAACGTCAGCAACGCGGCCACGAGGTCCGTGCCCGAGTGCACGGCCTCCGAGACGAGGCCCAGGCTGCCGCTCGCGAGGCCGGTCGTGAGCTTGAGCCCGATGAGCGCGCAGGCCGCAGCGACCGAGACGAGCGCCGTCCGGCGTTGCGGAGTCACAGCGGAAGGCTAAGCGACTAGGACGGCGCCCACTTGTATGTCGCCACTACAGCCTCCGCGTCGGCGGCGAACGATGCGAAGTCCGTCGAAGGAGCCTCGATCATCACGGCGACGGCGACTCCCTTGACGTCGACCACGTAAACGCGCAGGTGATCGTCGGGCTCCAGCTCGTATCGCGCCGTTAGCCCGGGGACGACGACGAGGTCGCTCGCCGTGACGAGCAGGTCGACACGCTGGCCGGCAGCTCCACCCACAGAAGCGGCGACCGGGCCGGTCACCTCCGTGCCGGCGATGGACGAGAACTGGGCAACGCGTGCGTCAACGCCTCGGCTGCCTCCAAAGGAGTCGACCTCGAGAATCAAGCCGCCAGGATCGAGCCGCTGGTGGATCGAGATCGCCGTCGGCTCATGGTGACGCAGCTGCCAGCCCTGACCAACGCGGAACGAGTACCGAGGCCTGAAGACGTCCGTCGTGTACTCGCCGCTCTTCAGGGGGCCGGGCCGGGCGTTGGGCCTGGTCTCCTCGCACCCCTTGAGAGTTTCGCCCGCTCGACAGACGTCGAAACCCGGGCCACCGTCGAGTCGGTCGGACCCCGCACCACCGACCAGCGTGTCGCGTCCGGCCGCGCCACAGATGAGGTCGTTCCCTCCGAGCCCGTCCACCGAATCGTTGCCCGCCAACGCGGCGATCACGTTGGCCCCTTTCGTGCCGCGGAGATTGTTCGCCCGCGCAGTGCCGACGATCGTCGCGCGCTTGCCGAGACAGATGGGCTTTGGGTTCGTCTGGAGCGCTGCCCCTGACCCGAGAGCAACCCCCGTCGCGGCGAGCGCGACAGCGCCGATGATCAGCGATCCCCGTCGAATCACGGGCGCGATTCTGCCATCAGTCGACCGCTGCGTACAGCGCCCAGCGGTCGGGCACGCCCTTGAGCTCGTGCTCACCACGCTCCTCGAACTCGATCCCGGACCCGGCCACTAGATCTCGGATGGTGCGCGTGACGAGCACTTCCCCCGGCTCTGCAAGCGCTGAGACGCGCGCCGCTATGTGGACTGCGATGCCCGCTATCCCGCCCGTCCGCGTGCTCACCTCCCCTGCGTGTAAGCCAGAGCGAACCTCGATGCCCTGTGCCCGCACCGTCTCCCGGATCTCTCGCGCGCATCTCACGGCGCGGGCGGGGCCTGCGAACATCGCCAGGACGCCGTCACCGGCGACGTCCACGAGCTCACCGCCGTACCCGGCGAGGGCCTCGCGCACGGACGCCTCGAAGCGGTCGCGAATCGCGCTCCAGCGGCGGTCGCCGAGCGCGCTGGCCTGCTCGGTCGAGCCGACGATGTCGACGAACAGCAAGGTGGCGAGGATGCGGTCGGTGTCCTCTACCTGCCCACGCGATCCGGTGATGAACTCCTCGATCGCACCCAGCAGCTCGGGGTCGGGGAGCGGCCAGTGGTCGGCGCTGTCCAGCTCCACGAGACGAGCACCTTTGATGTGCTCGGCGAGGTACCGGGCATGGCCCGCCCGGACGTACGTGTTGTTCCGACTCTGGATGACCAGCGTCGGAACTGATACGAGCGGGAGCACGCGACGCAGGTCGAGCTCGTGGATCGTGCGGGCCTTGGCCAGCGCCATGCGCGGCGTGCCTGCGAAGCGCTCGACGCGCCCCCACCACTCCGTGACGCCGGGACGGGCGGCAACGGAGGGCCCGAGCACGGCGGCGAGCGCCCCCGTTCCCCATGTCTTGTCGACCATCTCGAGCACCGTGTTCTGTGCGCTCTCGGGCATGCCGGCCGGATAGTCGTCGTCCCGCGCAAGCCGCGCGAAACCGTTGTAGAGCACCAGTGACTCGATCCGCTCGCGGTGCGTGGCGGCCGCCATGAGCGCCATCTGCGCCGCGTGCCCCTGAGCGACGAGGGTCGCCCGCTCGAAGCCGGCGGCGTCCATCACCACCGTCACGTCGTCGACCCAGTCCTCGGGCGCCGCGGCGCCGGCCGGCACAGGGTCCGACATCCCGATCCCGCGCATGTCGAACCACAGCACGCGGGCGAACCGCCCGAGTGAGGTCAAAAACTCCTCCATCAGCGGCTGCTCCCAGAGCGCCTCGAGATGGCTCGCCCAGTCGAGAACGAGGACGACGTCGTGGTCTCCGTCGCCGAAGACCTGGTAGGCGAGCTCGATCTCGCCGCTACGCGCGTACTGCGTGCGCGGCGGCATCGCGGCTAGAGGTTGCCGCGCAGTGCCTGCTCGCGCTCGATGGCCTCGAACAACGCCTTGAAGTTCCCCTGGCCGAAGCCACGAGCCCCGTGGCGCTCGATGACCTCGAAGAAGAGCGTCGGCCGGTCCTGCGCGGGCTTCGTGAAGATCTGCAAGAGATAGCCGTCGTCGTCGCGGTCGGCCAGGATCTTCAACCGCCGGACGTCCTCCCAGCTCTTGTCGATCTCGCCCACGCGAGACTCGGCCTCGTCGTAGTACGTCTCGGGCGTGTCGAGGAAGCGCACGCCGCGGCGGCCGAGCTCGTCGACGGTGGCGCAGATGTCCGCCGTCAGCATCGCGACATGCTGGACACCAGGTCCGCCAAAGAAGTCGAGGTACTCCTCGATCTGGCTCTTGCGGCGGCCTTCGGCCGGCTCGTTGATCGGGAACTTGATCTTCCCGTGGCCGCCCGTCATCACCTTCGACATCAGCGCCGAGTACTCGGTGGAGATGTCCTCGTCCGAGAAGTGCAGCATCTCCGTCATGCCCATCGTCTTCTCGTAGTACTCGACCCAGTGGTTCATGCGGCCCAGTTCGACGTTGCCGACGACGTGGTCGACGGCGCGAAGCCCGACGCCCTCGCCCGTCGCGCCGTTGTCCGACATCGACACGTAGCCGGGTAGGTAGGGGCCCGAGTACTCGGAGCGGTTGACGAACGTATGCACGGTCTCGCCGTAGGTGCCAATGGAGGCGAGCTCTACGCGGCCGTGCTCGTCCTCGATCCAGCGTGGCTCGCTGATCGAGACGCCACCGCGCTGCACGGCCTGCCGGTAGGCCTCGGTCGCATCAGGGACGGTCAGCGCGACGTCCTTCACGCCGTCTCCGTGCGCGTGGCTGAAGCGCGCGATCTCGCTGTCCGCCCGCAGGCCGCTCGTGACGACGAAACGGATGTGGCCCTGCTGCAGCATGTAGGACGCGCGGTCGCGAACACCGGTCTCCGGGCCCGCGTATGCCACCGGTGTGAAGCCGATGGCGTGCTCGTAGAAGTGAGCCGCCTGCTTCGCGTTCCCGACCCAGAGCTCGACGTGGTCCCAGCCCTCGATGGGCATGAAGTCGTCGTGCGCCACGGCCCCGATCTTACTCCGCCGGCGCAGCGACCGTCTCGCGGCGGCCGGCGAGGAAGATGCCTGCGCCTATCAGCAAGCCACCGCCGATCTGCCAGCCAGAGATTGGCTCCGAGAGCAGGATCACTGCGAACACGGCGGCGACGAAGGGCTGAAGGTTCGCAAAGAGCGACGCTCGTCCCGGCCCGACCCGATGGACGGCCGTGAACCAGAGGACGTTCGTGAGCAGGAGCGGCCCGACCACGGCGAACGCGAAGCACGCCCACACCTTCCAGCCGAGATCGAAATCCTGGTCCGCGATCTGAGGGCTGGCGATGATGACGAGCGGCACCCACATGACCGCGAGCACGACCGAGCTGATCCGGTATGGCGAGTACGACCGCATGAGCGGCGCGATTGCCACCGAGTAGGCCGCCCACGTGGCGGCGATGCCGACGGCGACGAGGATGCCCGCCAGGTGCCCGGAGAAGTCGCCACCAGACCCGGCCGCCACGAGGCCGACGCCGCAGAACGAGACGCCCGCGGCGAGCGAGAACCGCCGGGTCATCTGCTCGACACCCGCCAGCGATCCGAAGAGCCCTGCGAACACCGGCATCGTGCCGAGCATGAGCGCCACCGTGGTCGCCGTCGTGAGCGTGAGTGCGTAGACGAAGCACACCTGGTTCAGAAGCAATGCGAAGGCGGCGATCGCGATCTGGCGAATCTGTGCCCGGCCTCCGACGCGCAGCGATCGCTCGAGCACGTACGTCAGCACGAGGAAGATCGCTGTGGCGAGGCCGTAGCGCACTGCCGAGTACGCGAGCGGCTGGAAGCCGTGATCGAGCAGGTACTTGGTGACGACGATGCCAAGCCCCCAGAGAACAACCGTGAGCAGCAACATCCCGTCTGTCGAGGTCAGGCGGCGCTGCACCATGCGAACCTACTGGTCTAGGCTTCGAACGTGGCCGACGCAACCGTCCAGGAGATCGACCGGCTCGTCGGATCCGCAACGCCGCACTTCGCGTATCAGCTTCGTGCCCGAGTGCTCGAGCTGATCGAAGGGCTGCCGCCAGACCACCCGACACGCCGCTACGGGGAAGAGAAGATGGAGCTGCTCGACCGGCTCGGACACGCCTCCTCGAAGGCCGAGGAGGGCGAGCCGGAGCCGCGCAGCCGCATCGGCTGGGAGGAGATTCCGAGCGCCGCGCCCGCGTCGGCGCCCTTGCCCAAGCGGCGGCGATGAGGTTCGAAGGGAAGGCCGTCCTCGTTACGGGCGGCTCCCGCGGCATCGGTCGTGCGATTGCGAGTCGCTTCGCCGAGCTCGGCGCCGCGCGTGTCGCCATCGGCTACTTCCGCAACGACCGGGCGGCGGAGGAAGCCGGAGCGGAGATCGAGGCCCTGGGCGCCGAGCCCGTGCTCGTGCGCGGCAACGTCTCGTCGTCGAAGGTGGCGGAGCAGGTCGCCGCACTCGGGCCGCTCGACGTCCTCGTCCACAACGCCGCTACCGGAGTCGCGCGGCCCGCGCTGGAGACCGAGGACAAGCACTTCGACTGGACGATGGCCGCCAACGCCCGCGCCCTCATAGCGCTGACGCGAGCGGCGGCGCCGAGCATGCCCCAGGGTTCCTCCATCGTCGCTCTCTCCAGCCTCGGCTCGCAACGCGTGCTCGAGAACTACGTGCTCGTCGGCGCGTCCAAGGCGGCACTCGAGTCGATCGTCCGGCACCTCGCAGTCGAGCTCGCTCCACGCGGCATCCGCGTAAACGCCGTGTCTGCCGGCGTCGTCGAGACGGACGCACTGGACGCCTTCCCGAATCGTGAGCAGATGGTGTCGTGGTCCACGGCGCGGACCCCGGCCGGCCGGCTCGTCGAGCCGGGCGACATCGCCGGCGCTGTCTGCTTCCTCTGCTCGCCCGAGGCCGAGATGATCCGCGGCCAAACGCTCGTCGTGGACGGCGGGTACTCGCTCCTGGCTTGACGCTGGGCGCGGCTAGGCGCTGCGGATCCGCTCCAGCAACTGCTCTGGCTCGACCCCCCAGTCTCCCGCACGCCAGCGGAGCAGCAGGAGCTCGGACAGCGCCATCGTGTGCGGCAGTTGCCCCTCGTACTCGTCCCGGCGCCGCGTGGCGATCTCCTCGCTGTTCGACTCGCGACTGCGCAGCACCACAAGCGCCTCCCAGCCCGCCGTGCAGCGGCCCGGACAGAGCGCGTCCGCGACGGTGCGGACTTCGCTCGCAAGCATCTCCGTGCGTGCCTGGCCACAGAGCGGGCAGTACGCATGACGTCGGGGCGAGCCTGTCCTCGTACGCGCTGCCGGTCGCTCACTCCGCCGGTCCGCGCGAGAGGGCACGCTAGGCGTTCTCACTCGTTCCGGCGCTCGCGCCGTCCTCTCCGGGTGTGGGTGTCGCGTCTTCCCCTTCCGTGTTCGCCACGTACTCTCCGGTGCTCGCGTCGTACTCTGCCGGAGTCAGCCCCGCACGCCGCGCGGCTCTCTTCGCGTCCTTCCGTTCGCGTCGTTCCCTGAGCGCCTGCTCTCGCGCTCGTTTCGCTTGTGTTTGCTGCCTCTTCGAGCTCGACCCCATAAGGCTCCTCTCCTCGCTAGGCGGATCTGCCGTTCTTAGAAGCCGGCGCCGCTATGCGATGTCAGCTGCAACGATCGGGGCGACGTTCGTCGCCTCCGGGCCCTTCGACCCTTCGGCGGGATCGAACTCGACCTTCGCACCCTCCGTCAGCGACTTGAAGCCGCTACCGGCGATGTTGCTGTGATGGACGAAGAAGTCCTTGTCACCCTCGTCCGGCGCGATGAAGCCGTAGCCCTTCGCGTCGTTGAACCACTTGACGGTCCCAGTTGCCATAAAAAACACCTCCCTCCGTCACTCATGAACGGGTAGAGGAGGCGGACGACCCGCAACCGGTACGCGCTCTAATGGCTAAAGGATACCCGACAGCCGCGACAGAGCCCTCGCGCACTCATTCGTGCGCAGAGCGCACTCACTCGCGCATGAAGCCCTGGCGGGCAGCGCTCACGAGCGCCACGGCCTCTGGGAAGAGGATGCGCATGGCATCGCGCAGCGCGATCGCCTGCTCGTCGACCGTGCCCGTCGCCTCGATCTGACCGAGCGCGGCCGAGGTCAGATCGACGGCCGTGTTGAGCGTCAGCGTGGCGAACTGCTCGCGCTGGGCGTCCGCCACCGACTCGGCCTGGCGCTCCGCGAACTCACGCAGGCCGCGCAGGAGATCCTCGGGATCGCCACCGAGCGGAAACCCGAACCCGCCGCTGCCTTCCATGCGGATCAGCCTAGCTCAGGTCGACCTTGTAGCCGCTCTCGACCTCGACCGTGAGGCCTTCCACGGCGACCGAGCCCTGCTTCATCGCCTCCGCGAACGCCGAGCCCCCCGGGCCTTGCTCCGCCTGTCTCGCGGCCGCGGCGATCGCGTCGAGGTACGCCGGAGTCGCGACGCGCGGCGGCTCCTCGAGCACGTCCAGCCCGTCGGCGCAATCCTCCGCCAGCTCGCAGAGTGCCGCGATCGAGACCGCGTCGCGGAGCAGAGAGCGATCCACCACCGCCCGCCCGTCGGGACGCAGGGCGATCCAGCTCCGCTCGTCGCCGTCCGAGAACGCACAGAGGAACACGCGCACGCCGTGCCCGGGCTCCGCCGGAATGACCGCTGCCAGCTCCTCGCCCTCGTCGATGTAGGCGCTCGCCGCGGCGGCAATCTGATCGAGCTCCTCCGAGAGGCTCACGGGGTGAGCTTAGACTCGGGGCGTGGTCGAGCTCTCCGAGCGCCGCCGGCACGCGATCGGCCTGTTCGCGCCGCTGGGACCAACGTACGACCGCTACGCGCGGCTGCTCTCGTTCGGGCAGGACGGCCGCTGGCGGAGCTTCCTCGTCGGGCGCACCGCCGCGGGCCCGGGCGACACCGTGTTGGACGTCGCCACGGGCACGGGCACGGTCGCGATCGAGCTCGTACGACGCAAGGGCTGCCGCGTGGTCGGGCTCGACCAGAGCCTGGACATGCTCGCCGTCGCGCGCGAGCGAGTCCCACACGAGGTCGAGCTCGTCCACGGCGACGCCGATCACCTTCCCTTCGAGGACGGATCGTTCGACGGCCTCACCTTCACGTACCTCCTCCGCTACGTGGACGATCCCGCAGCGACACTTGCCGAGCTGGCTCGGGTCGTCGGGCCAGGCGGGACGATCGCCGGGCTCGAGTTCGGGTTGCCCGAGAGCCCGCTCGTCCGTGCAGCCTGGGAGGCGTATGTCGGTGTCGGCCTGCCGACGGCGGGACGGCTCATCTCTCCCGGCTGGGCCGAGGTCAGCGGCTTCCTCGGCAAGAGCGTCAGAGAATTCTGGGAGACGTGGCCGCTCGAGCGACTACTCGGAGCTTGTCGTGACGCAGGCATCGAAGACGTCCGGAGCAGGTCGTTGACGTTCGGCGGCGGCGTCGTCATCTGGGGACGCCGCGCATGAGCCAGGCGTCGTGGTACGCGTTACGTCCGGGCGGGTGGAGGGACTACGTGACGCTCCTCCACGTCCCCTACACCCTCTGGCACTTGAGCTACGTGGTCATCGGCGCAGCCCTCGCGCCCGTCTGGCTACCAGGCCGGCTGGGAGCGACGCTTGCCGCCTTCGCCCTGGCGCTCGGCGTCGGCGCGCACTCCCTCGACGAGCTGCGCGGCCGGCCGCTCGCGACGCAGATTCCCGATCGAGTCCTCTGGCTGCTCGCCGCCTGCTCGATCGCAGGTGCCGTCGGCATCGGCCTCGCGGCGGCAATCGCGTGGTGGCCGTGGCTACTCGCATTCGTCGCCTTCGGCGGCTTCATCGTCGTCGCCTACAACCTCGAGCTGTTCGGCGGCGCGTTCCACTCCGACCTCTGGTTCGCCGTCGCCTGGGGAGCGTTCCCGCTGCTCACGGCGTATGCCGCCGCGGCCGAGACGATCACTCGCGTCGCCGTCGCCGCGGCTGTGTTCGCAGCGCTACTGAGCCTCGCCCAGCGGCGTCTCTCGACCCCGGTGCGCCTCGTGAGAAGGCGCGTGCGCAGCATGTCCGGCTCACTCGAGCTCGACGACGGCGAGGCCCTGGCCGTCACGCCTGCCTTGCTCACGCGCGGCTCGGAGGAGGCGCTGCGCCTCCTGACAGCAGCCGTCATCGTGCTCGCCGTCGCCCTCGTCTTGCTCCGTGCCTGAGTGCGTAGGATGAGCTCGTGCGCGGTCGCCGCCGCTCGTCGCCCGAGGAGACGTTCGACGCCGAACGTGCCCAGCTCGACGCCCTGGTCCAGGCGGAGTACGAGCAGCGGACGGCAGAGCTCAAGCGCTCGCTCGCGGCTGCGCGGTCGGAGCTGACCAGCCTCCTCGTCGAGGAGTCACGCCGGCTGGGCGAGGAGTGGCGCGAGGAGTTCGCCGAGCGCGAGCGCCGGGCCGCTGCGGAGTACTCGATGCGGCTCGTGCAGGTACAGAAGCGAGTCGAAGACCGGCTGACGGCGTGGGCGCACGATCTCGAGCGCACGACCGGTGAGATCGAGGGTCAGGTCAGCAGGCTCGAGGCGAAGCAGAAGGAGCGCCTGGCGCAGGTCGAGCGTACGCTGACGCAGGAGGCCGAGGCTCTCCGGGCAGACGGCGACGAGCAGCGCGTTGCGGTCATGCGGCTCCGCGAGGAGATCCAGAACGCCGCGGCAGAGGCGATCCAGCAGGCGACGAACGAGCTCGAGCAGATGGCGGCGGAGCGCCGCCGGGCCTTGCACGAGGTCGGTGAGCGACTACGCCGCCGCGAGCGAGACCTGCGCGAGCAGATCTCGCGCGAGGAGGTCGACGCCGCGCAACGGCTGGCTGCGAGCTTCGCCGAGGTGGAGCGCCGCCAGGCCGAGCGTCTCGGGCGCTCACTCGAGCGCGAGGCAACCCGCATCGTGGAAGCGGCCGCGGAGGAGTTCGACAAGGCGGTCCGCTCCGCCCGCGACGAAGCCGTCAGGCGGCTCTCCAGGGAGCTCGATGACGCGCTCACCGAGCATGCGCGCCGTGGGATGCTCTATCTCGCAGAAACGCAGGCGGGAAGCCAGCGCGCCGTCGACGAGCCCTAGGCAAGTCGGCCGATGAGCCCTAGGCAAGTCGGCCGAGGAGCCCTAGGCAAGCCCTTCGTTGGCCGCCCGTTGAGCGTTCGTAAACGTTCCGTAACGATTCCAACTTCCCCCGAGAGGGTTCGTCTAGGACATAACGAAACCGGGGAAAGGGTGAGCGAGATGACACAGGTAGTCGAGTCCGATTACAGCGAGCGAGTCAAGATCGAAAGCTGGCGGCTCCACGTGTTGATCGAGGCCGGCTACCCGCTCCCGCTCGCCGAGAGGCTCGCCCATTCGACGGTCGACCTCCATCAGGCCGTCGATCTCGTACGCGACGGCTGCACGGCCGAGCTCGCGACCGAGATTCTTCTCTAGCTCTCCTCTTGACGCCCTAGCCGGCTCCCACCGCCCGCTAGGGCGTCACTCGCTGGCGCCAGATCGGCACGCGTAGGCGCTTGACAGGTAACGCGTGCGTGGCACCGCCTGAACGTACGATCTCGGCGTGGCGAAGGTGGAAGCGATCGAGTACGGCGACCGCAAGGTCTTCTCCGTCGCCGCTTTCACTCGAGGGCTGGCCGACTGGATGCGTCGGCTGCCAACCGTCTGGGTGGAGGGCGAGATCAGCGAGCTGCGGCGCCAGGACCGGTGGCAGACGGTCTTCTTCACCCTCAAGGACCTCGATGGACAGGCGTGCGTCGAAGCAGCGTTGCCGCGTCGTCGCTTCGACGCGCTCCGGCTGGATCTCGCCAACGGCGAGCGAGTCCACGTCTACGGCCGCGCGGAGGTATGGCCGCAGAAGGGCGAGCTGCGGCTGCAGGTGCTCTCGATCGAGCGTTTCGGCCTCGGCGCCCACCTGGCCGCGCTCGAGCGGCTCAAGCAGAAGCTCGCCGCCGAAGGGCTCTTCGCCGCCGAGCGCAAGCGGCCGCTGCCGAGATTCCCGCGGCGCGTCGGGCTCGTCACAGGCAACGACGCGGCTGCGAAGCGCGACGTGGTCGCCTCCGTGACCGCCCGCTTCCCTCCTGCGCGGCTGTTGGTGGCCGAGACGCGCGTCCAGGGGCCGTACGCGGCAGCTGAGATCTCTCGGGCTCTGGAGTCTGTCGCCGCACAGCCTGCCGTCGACGTGATCGTCCTCGCCCGTGGAGGAGGGAGCTTCGAGGATCTGCTCCCGTTCAGCGACGAGCGGCTCGTGCGCGCCGTCGTTGCGTGTCCCGTGCCGGTCGTGTCCGCGGTCGGCCACGAGCAGGACACGCCGCTCTGCGATCTCGCAGCCGACGTGCGCGCATCCACACCGACGGCGGCAGCCCGCCTGGTCGTGCCGGACTTCGTCGAGCTCGTGGAGACGCTCGAGCGCCGTCGCACGGCGCTTCGGCGCGGATCGCGGGCCGTGCTCGACCGGCGGCGGGAACGGCTCGAGCGAGAATCCGACCACCTGCGTCGCGGCGGCCGCTTGCTGCTGGAGCGCCGACGCACGGCACTCGAGCAATGCGCGGGACGGCTCCGCGCCCTGTCGCCGCGAGCAACACTCACCCGTGGCTACGCCATCGTCCGCAAGGGAAACGAGGTGGTCCGTACGGCGGCCGCGCTGACAGCGGATGACCGCGTCGACGTCGAGCTCGCCGAGGGCGGGTTCGGCGCGCGTGTCGAGGAGGCTCGACCATGACGGACGAGACGCTGACGTTCGAGCAGGCGGAGGCAGAGCTGCGAACGATCGTCGAGCGGCTCGAGACCGGCGACGTGGGCATCGACGAGGCCATCGCGCTCTGGGAGCGGGGCGAAGCGCTCTACGAGATCTGCCGGCAACGCCTTGACTCGGCCGAAGGCAAGGTCGAGGAGCTGACCGCGCGCGTGCAGGCAGGCAAGCCTTCTGCATAGAATCCGGCTATGCGCTTTGGCCGACACGACGACGACGAAGTCAGCGTCGACAGCACGCTTCTCGAGCTCCTGGGCAACGTGAAGCTCTTCGCTAACGTCGAGCCAAAGGAGCTGCAACGAATCGCCGCCTCGTTCAAGGAACGGACCTTCAACGCCGGCGACGTCATCGCCGAGGAGGGCAGCAGCGGCATCGGCTTCTTCGTCATCGAATCGGGCACAGCCAAGGCCACGCACGGCGACCTTGTCATCGCCGAGCTCGGCGCCGGCGCGTCCTTCGGCGAGGTAGCGCTGATCGACGAAGGTCCCCGCTCGGCGACGGTCACCGCCGAGACGGAGCTGAAGTGCTGGGGCCTCTCCGCCTGGGAGTTCAGGCCGCTGGCCGAGACGAACGCGACCGTCGCCTGGAACCTCGCGAGGATCGTCGCGAGCTACGTCCGGCTGGCGACGGGCGAGCTCGACAAAGAGCTAGAGAGTTAGCGCCCGCTCGGGCTCTCTCTCCACCTCCGCTTCCTCGGCTTCCTCCTCCCCCTCGTCATCGTCGAGCGCTTCCACGGCGGGCGGCATGCGCCGCAGAGCCGCGTACGAGAGCCCTTCTCGCCCGAGGAACATGAGCCCGAAGCCGATGCCGACTGACGCCTCGATGATCTGCAGCCCCAGGCCGAACGCGAAGCCCTGCGCGTACGGGATGCCGTAGCCGACGAGCGGCGTCGCAATCGCGACCTGGAGCAGGCCGACATTGCCCGGCCAGAGCGGGATGATCGCCGCCATGTTCATGAGCACGAGCACGAGCCCGGCAGCCGCAAGATCGAGATCGATGGAGAACGCCTTTCATCGTCAGCCAGACCGCGAACAGCTGGCAGAGCCAGCCGATGAGCTGAAACACGACGGCGGCAGCGGCCGCTGCCGGCCGGTGCATGACTCCCAGCCCGAGGCGCACCATCGTCCAGAGCCGGCGCGCCGCGTGAGCGCTGTCGAGCTGGGTTTGGTCGTGGTGGCGTGCCAAGACGAACGCGATCACCAGCAACACGCCTCCGATCGAGAACAGGATGACGAGGCTCGTCACCGCCCAGTGTGGAAGCTCCGCCGCGGAGAGCACCCAGACGACGAGCATGGCAGCCGGGATGACGTCGAACGCGCGGTGCGCGAAGACCGTCCCCACGAGCGTCGCCCACGCGCCGCGCAGCCCTGGCATGTGCCGCGTCAGCACGGCGACACGGGCGAGCTCGCCGACGCGTCCCGGCATGGTGGCGTTCGCGAGCAGCCCAATCGAGAATGCCGAGAACACATGGAGGAATCGGGGGTGAGGCGGCGGCACCGCCTCGTCGATCACCGTCGCCCACGCGAAGGCCCGCGCCACGACCGAGATCAGGTTGAGGCCGATCGCGGCTATCAGCCATTCCCACTCGACCGCACGGAACGCGTCCCCGACCTGGCTCCAGTCGGGGCCGCCCCAGTAGACGGCGGCCGCGGCGCCGAGAAGCGCGGCCACGACGGCCCCGACCCGCACCCACGGGTTGCGGGGCAACGCTTGCAGGAGCCGCCTCATGCCGTTGCGGCGCTCCGCCCGGCGCGCTCGGTGACGACGTCGTACACCGCCGCGAGGCGCTCGGCGATCGAATCCCACGCGTAGCGCTCGACGGCGACCGTGCGCGCCGCGGCGCCCAGCCGCTGCCGCAGCGGCTCGTCGTCGAGGAGCGTGACGATCGCCTCCGCCAAGGCTGCCGGTTCGCCGGGAGGCACGAGCAGGCCGGTCTCGTCGGTCATGACGTCTCTGTACCCGTCGATGTCGGACGAAACGACAGGCACGGCGCAGGCGAATGCCCGCGTCAACACCATGCCGAAGCTCTCCATGCCGATCGAGGGCGCCGCCAGCACCTTCGTTCGCAGCAGCTCTGCGGTGAGATCTTCCTGGCTGAGGAAGCCGAGCACGTCGATGCCCTTGCTCCGAAACGCGGTGGCGCGAGAGCAGCAGCCCCACGGCGAGTGGATCGGCCCCGACGACACGCAGCCGCGCACCCGTGCGGCGATGGATCTCGGGCCAGGCATTCAGCAGCACGGACAGGCCCTTTCGCGGATCGTGGCGGCCGATGAAGACGACGGTGTGGTCGCGATCGGCCGGGTCTGCCGCCGGCGGCACGAGCACGCCGTTCGGGATCACGTCATACGCACCGGGCAGCCATCTCGACGCCGACTTGCGTGCCTGCTCGGAGACAGCGATCCGGTAGTCGATCCTGTTGATGAGGAAACCCCAGATCGGCAACCCGCCGCGATGCCAGTTGAGCTCGCCTGCCGCGTGCCAGGTCGCCACGACGGGCGACTGCGCAGAGGCCAGCGCGGCCACGCAGATCCCCGGCGTCATCGGCTCGTGGAGATGGATGACGTCGAAGCGCTCGCGCGCGAGCACGTGCTTCAGACGGCGGGGGATGCTCGGCGTGAGGACGATGTTCGGCAGCGAGCCGTTGGCCGGGACGATCACCGATCGGCCAACGGGGATGACGTCGTCCGGCGGCTCGCCGTGCCGCCCGTGGCGAGGGTGGAGCGCCCGCGTGAACGTCCCCGGCGGGTCGTTGCCGATGATCGTGCGCGTCTCGATTCCGAGCCGCCCCAGGGCCTCCGCCTTGAGCTCCGCATGCTCGTTGACGGCGCCCCAGAACGACCACGAGAAGGGAACGATGATGCCGACCTTCACGCGGCAATCCTATGGGGGCACCCAAACGCGCCGACTAGACTCGGCGAATGGACTTCCCGGAAGGCCTGGCCGAGCTCCACACGCACCTTGGCGGCTCGGTCGCCTCCGAGATCATGTGGAGCCTCGCCCACGAGCAGGGGATCACGCTGCCGGCGAAGGACTACTGGGCGTTCGACAGCCTGGTCACCGTCTCCGACCCGCGCGGCGTCCCGGACCTCGATGCGCTGAACGAGATCTACCGCTGGACGGAGCTGATTCAGTCGAGCCCGCTCGCCGTCGAACGCTCGGTGCACACTGCCATCGGCGGCGCCTTTCGCTCGCAGGGGATCACGACGCTCGAGATCCGATTCAACCCGATGAAGCGGAACCGCGGCGGCGAGCGCGACCTCGACCACATCATCCTCGCCGCCATCCGCGGCCTGGACCGCGCGAGCCTCGAATACCCGCAGGTACGCGCCGGCCTGATCCTGATGATGGACCGCACGTTCGATCAGCGGCAGAACGAGGTGATCGTCGAGAAGGCGCTTGGCTGGGCCTCGCGCGGCATCGTCGGCATCGACATCGCCGGCCCGCGCCCGGGTGGTCGCTATCCCTACGCCGAGCTGGCGCCGCTCTTCGAGGAGGCGCGCGCGAACGGCCTCGGCGTCACCATCCACGTCGGCGAGGAGGGCGGCGCGCACGGGCTCGAGGAGACGTGGGAGGTCGTGGAGGCCCTACGGCCCGACCGCATCGGTCACGGCATCCTCGCCGCCGGCGATGCCGAGTTGATGGCGGCGCTGCGGGAGGCCGGGATCGTGCTCGAGATCTGCCCTACTTCCAACCTGCTCACGAAGGCACTGCAAGACGAAGCCGCCGTTCGCGACACGTTCCGCGCCTTCGTCGAGCACGGCGTTCCGTTCACCATCGCCACGGACGGCCCCGAGATGATGAGGACGCACCTGCGCGACGAGCTGGAGCTGCTGCTGCGGATCGGCGCACTCGACGAGGACGAGCTACGCGCCGCCAACACGACCGGCCACGAGGCAAGCTTCGTTCGCGGACCAGCCCTGCGCCCAGCGTAACGTCCGAAGTTACTCCCTCCGGCCAATAGCCGTGACGGGCGAGCGCGACTAGCCTCGCACCCCATGTACGAGACCCTGAAGAGCACGATCCCGACGATCACCGAGCGCCAACGGCAGATCGTCCAGCTCATCGCTGCCGGGTGCTCGAACGAGGAAGTGAGCGACCGTCTCGGCATCGCGCCGCGTACGGCCAAGGCTCACACCGACGTCCTGCGCCAGAAGCTCGGCGTTCCGAGGCGCCGGCAGATCCCGGTGGCGTACATGGCGGCGACGGGCGACGATCCGCTGCCTGCGGGCTTGGGCCTCATCGCGTCGGGTCGTAGCTAAGGCGGCAGCCGGTGCCCGTGGCGGAGGTGTTCGCGACGGGCACCGGTCTGCTCGATTTCGGGCGCCAGTCGTTGTACGGTCCGCCACGAGACGTGCTCGAGGAGGCGACACAAGGGACGATCAATGCCGGGGGCCTGAACGTCCCCGACTACTTCATCGAGCGCCCGCGGCTGACGCGGCTGCTCGACGACGCAACGGCGCCGGTGATCATGCTCATCGCGC
Source organism: uncultured Actinomycetes bacterium (assembly GCA_963711315.1). Lineage (GTDB taxonomy): Bacteria > Actinomycetota > Thermoleophilia > Gaiellales > Gaiellaceae > PALSA-612. The sequence continues at coordinate 147,449 of CAVQDQ010000001.1, read as the reverse complement.
CTGCCGGCTTCGGGAAGACGACGCTGGCGCGGCAGTGGCTGGCATCTCGCCGGCGGGGCTGGTATCGCGGCTCGCCGGCAGCCGCCGACGTAGCGGCGCTGGCCGTCGGTCTGGCTCGATCCGCCGGGTCGATCGTCCCCGACGCCGGCCGTCGCATGGGAGAGCGCCTGCGAGCCACCGGGACTCCGGAACAGGACGTCGAGCCGCTCGCCGAGCTGCTGGCCGAAGACCTCGCCGAGTGGCCAGAGGATGCGTGGCTCGCGTTCGACGACTACCAGTTCGCATCGGAGTCCCCGTTCGCCGAGGAGTTCGTGGAGCGGGTGCTCGCGCTGTGCCCCGTGAAGCTCTTTCTCACGAGCCGCAAGCGCCCGAGTTGGGCCACGTCGCGCCGGCTTCTCTACGGCGACATCTACGAGATTGGCCGCAGCCTCCTGGCGATGAGCCAGGAAGAGGCCGAGGAGGTGCTTGCGGACCGTCGTGGCAGCGAGGCGAGCGGCCTCGTGGCTCTCGCCGACGGGTGGCCCGCCGTCATCGGGCTCGCCGCGCTGACCGACGAGATCGAGCTTCCCGACGAAGGCGTCCCCGAGGCGCTCTACGCATACTTCGCCGAGGAGCTCTACCAGGCGGCAGATCCCGAGCTCCGGTGGAGCCTCAGCCAGCTATCGCTGTCGTCTACGGTTGCGCCGGCGGTGGCAGAAGCGGTGCTCGGGGACGAGGCCGAGCGCGCTCTGCTCGATGGGCGTCGGCTCGGTTTCCTCGTGCCGTCAGAGCAGGGCGTCGACGAGATCCACCCGCTGCTGCGCGTGTTTCTCGAGGAGAAGTTCCGGGAGCTGGCCGGCGATCGGTCGCCCGCGATCGTCGAGCTCGTCGTGCGAACGCACCTCGGGCGGGAGGAGTGGGACGACGCATTCTCGATCGTCGAGCGTTTCTTCGACGGAGAGCTGCTCGTGGAGGTCGTGGAGACGGCGCTGCCGCAGGTCTTGCTCGAGGCACGGCTGCCCACCCTCGCACGCTGGGTCGAGTGCGCCGTTCACCACGAGGTCGATGCGCCGGTGTTCGACCTGGCGGAGGGAGAGCTCGCGTTTCGAGCTGCCGACCGCACCCGCTCGGAGGCACTTGGTCTCCAGGCAGCGCGTCGATTCGAGGAAGGCCATGCCCTCGTCTCGAGATCCTTCGCCCTAGCTGGCGCCAGCGCCCACCAATCGAATAAGGACGTTACCGCGCTGAGTTATTTTGGTCGCGCCGAAGACGTCGCCATGACACCCGGTGATTGCCGCCAGGCCGTCTGGGGTCGTTTCCTTTCCATGGCAGCTCTCGAGCGAGAAGACGGTGCCGCCCAGGCGCTCAGGGAACTAGAGGACACGGGCGACACGTCAGCCAATGGAGTACTGCGTGTCGCAAATGGCCATCTAATGCTTGCAACACTCAGGGGCGACATCCGCGAGTCAGTAGATGAGATGACTGTCACGGCGCCGCTCGTCGAGAAGGCGACTGACCCCATGATCCAGTCATCAGCCTTAAACGCATATGCGGCCACGCTGGTTCTCTTGGGCCGCTACAGCGATGCCCACAGCCGGGCGACCAAGGAGCTGGAGCTAGCCGACGAGTATCGATTGGAATTCGTTAAGCCCTACGCAAACCTACATCGAGCTGGGGCGCTGTGGGGTCTGCGCGAGTTCAAGCGGTCCATTGCACTGCTCGAGGGCATTCGCAAATCGTGCAATGAGCTCCGCTCTTGTCCTGATGAACGTCGGCACCACATTCGCCCGCATCTACCTCGCTCTGGGCTCGCCTGATCGTGCGCTGCGAGCATTGGAGGAGCACTTAGGCGAAGAGACCACCCCCGGAATGGATGCTGAGTTCGAGGCTTGGTGGGGGCTTGTCCTAGCGTGCTTAGGTCGACCGGAAGAGGCGGCTGAGCGCGCGTCAACTGCGAAAGCCGTGAGCGGGCGAACTGAGGTCGCGGGCCTTGTCCCGTGGATCGACGTAGTTTCGCAGTCCATCGCTGGAAACTGCACACCTCAGATTGCGACCGAGGCGTTTCGCATTAGCGTCCAAACCGGAAATGTCGATGCTTTTGTCACCAGCTACCGCGCCTGTAAGGGTGTGCTGCAAGGCGTGGCGACTGACAAGAGCACGCATCGTGAGCTTCGGTTGGTTCTTTCGCGGGCGAACGATCAGAGGTTCGGAGGCGCGATCGGACTTCACGTCCCCGCAACGCCTTCGTTCCGGTCAGCGCTAACCAAGCGCGAGGAGGATGTTCTTGCGCTTCTGGTGCAGGGAGCGACTAACAAGGAGATTGCTCGCGCGCTCTTCATCACGGAGACAACTGCGAAGGTGCACCTGCGGCACATTTACGCCAAGCTGGGTGTCCGCTCCAGGACGGAGGCGATTGTTCAGGTACTCGACGAGAACGTCAAGGCCGACTCAGGCGGCGCCTAGAGCGACTGCCCGCACGGGGTCAGAGGCTGGGCCCAAGTACTCATCCTGTTCGACGAGCGTGAAGTCCTCGCGAGACGCAAGCCGATAGTCCTCAGTCGGCCATCGCCAAGGATCGCCTCGAATGCGGCGACGACGGCCGTGTCGAACTGAGACTCGACCCCCTGGGCAAGTCGCAAGCGAGCAACGCGACTTGGCATCGCATCTCGGTATGGGCTATCAGAGGTCATTGCGTTGTAGGCATCGGCAACGGCGATGATTCGCGAGATCAGAGGAATCGCTTCGCCGCGCAAGCCCATCGGGATAACCTTGGCCGTCCCAGCGCTCGTGATGGTGGCGAACGATCGTCGCAATTTCGCTCCAGCCTTCGACCTCTGCGAGGATGCTCTCGCCGATCTCGGAGTGGCTCCTCCATTTCACGCCGCTCCGCGAGAGTCGAGCGCTCCGGGCTTCTCAAGCAGGCCGGGAGACAGTCTGATCTTGCCAACGTCGTGGACGAGCGCACAGTGATGTGCAAGCTGCTGTAGCTCCTCGGACAGCCCCAGCCTTGCTGCGATGTCGCGTGCGTAGATCGCGACGGCAGCCGAATGGCCTGCCGTGTAACGATCTCTCGCGTCGAGAGTCCTCACGAGCGATCGTGACGAACGACAAGCTCACGCGCTCAAGGCGCACATTGAGCGCCGCGAGCTCCACGTTAGCGCCTCTGCTCCTCAGCTGCGCGACTTGTCTTGATACATACCGAACAGCCGCTGCGCCGCCAACGCCGGAACGAAGAACAGCACGAGCGTCCAACCCGAGATCTCCGCGTATGCATAAGCCAAGAGCCCAACTATCGGTGCGTATAGAGGAGACCGCCGCGAACACGAATGGCGCCAGCGTTCGCAATGACATCGAAGTGCCCGTCCGCCCCGCAGCCGCAGGGTGCACGATGCAAAGAGCACATCGAGCGTTTGCGCGACAACAGCCGCCCGCACCGGTTGCACCGCCAGCAGGAGACGAACGTGCTCTCGATTGAGCCGTGCGCGATCTCGATACGCCACGAAACCAGTGAACGCTCCAGCAATCGATCGACTACATGAGTAGATCGGCCACTCGCAGGATACGGACTCGGGATGTCCACGGCCGAAGCCACCGAGCATCGAGGCTCCCCACACCACCATGCGAGGCGAGCGGGCCATACAACACGCCTGCGAGAAGGGTCGGCAGAAGGCAGATCGAGATCTTCGATGTGCTCGCTGAGTCGAACACGGTTTCGCTCTGCCAGCCCGGCAACGACCGCCAGTCCCAGCACGGCCCATAGGTTCCCCAACGTCCAACCGGCCGTAGACGACATCGACAGCCAGAATCACGGCCGTCGCCGGCCAACACAGCCAGCCAAAGCTCCATGACGACCGAGCCGCACCCGCGCGCGCCTGATCTCGGTCAACGTCGCCGTCACGGCCTGTCTTGCACTTTGTATCCTCGCTCCTGTATAAGCGCTGTTGCCGTTAGTCCCTCGAGAGAGGAGTTTCTCCATGCGCAAACTGTTGGGCATGGTTTCCCGCACTGGAACCACGGCGTGGTTCGCAGGCGGGACCACAGCTTGGTGACATGCCCATAGCCTGTTGTTTTCCACATTGATGTGACGTTCCCCTGTTGAGGGAATTCCACATCGTGGGGAAAACCCCTAGCGCTAGGTCTGAGAGCCCACGCCGATTGCGGACGCGCAACCGGTGTGGGCTTTCGGGCGTCCAGGCACGCCAACGGCCGCCCGTGAGCGCCGCATGGGTGTCGGAGCGTCCTCCGTAGGCCTGGATTACGACAGGATCCCACGCCGGAAGCCAATTGCGACGGCATGGGCACGGGAACGGGCCTGGAGCTTCGCGAGCAGGTGGCGCACGTGCGACTTCACCGTCTCCTCCGAGAGGAACAGCACCTTGCCGATCTCGCGGTTGACGAGCCCTTCGGAGATGAGCCCCAACACCTGCACCTCGCGAGGAGTGGGCTCCTGCTCGAGCTCGCGCAAAGGGGCCGAGAAGGGGATGATCTCGGCACTCTGGCCGGCCCGCCGTGCCGCCGCAGCGTCGAAGCGCTTGGCGTGATCGGCGTACCGGCTCAGGATCTCATTCCGTTCTACCGGGTCCACGAATGGCGTATCGGCGGTTTGAGACTCTCCCTTTAGCGCTTTACTGACCCCTTTTGACCCTGCGTACGAGGCCCTTCCGCGCCTCCCGCCCCACTTACGTCGCCTCGGACTCCACAACGGGCCTCGATTGCCGCCGATCGAGCATCTCGGCCTGGTCCTCGGGCCAACGCTCCAGCGGGTAGAAACAGGCGGCGACGTGGTCCGCCTGTCCCGGCGCGGGCTCCAGCTCCGGCTCGGCGGTGTCGCAGTGACCGGCTCGAAAGCGAGGACATCGAGGGTGAAAGACACACCCGCTCGGAGGATTGACGGGCGAAGGAACGTCGCCGCCGATGAGGATCCGGCGGCGGGTCTTCTGCCCGTCGACCGACAGCCTCGGGACCGCAGAGATCAGCCCCGCCGTGTAGGGATGACGAGGGTGGTTGAAGATCCGCTCGGACTCTGCAAGCTCGACGACGCGGCCGAGGTACATCACGGCGATCCGCGTGCAGATTTGCCGCATCACGGAGAGGTCGTGGGAGATGAAGACGTACGTGAGGTCGAACTCGACCTGCAGCGCCCGCAGCAGGTTCAGGATCTGCGCTTGCACGGACACGTCGAGCGCTGAGACCGGCTCGTCGCAGACGATCAGCTTGGGGTGCAGCGCCAGGGCGCGCGCGATTCCGATCCTTTGTCGCTGGCCGCCTGAGAACTCGTGCGGATATCGGCTCGAGTGCTCGCGGCTGAGGCCGACCACTTCGAGCAGCGACTTGACGCGGAGCTTCGCCTCCTTAGAGCTCACTCCGCCGTGAACCGCGAACGGCTGACTCACGATCTGTTCCACTGTCTTGCGCGGGTTGAGCGACGCGTAGGGATCCTGGAAGACCATCTGCATCTCGCGCCGCAGCGGTCGCAGCCGGCGTTGTGACAGGCGCGATATCTCTTTTCCCTCGAAGCGGATCGTCCCGGCCGTCGGATCGAGCAGTCGCAGCATCAAGCGGGCGGTGGTGGACTTGCCGCAGCCCGACTCGCCGACGATGCCGAGCGTCTCGCCCTTGCGCACCGCCAGCGAGACGTCCTCGACCGCGTGGACAACGCCATGCGCGCGGGAGAACACCCCGTGCTTGACGGGGAATTGCTTCGTCACATGCTCGAGCTCGACGAGCGTTTCCCTCATCGACTCGCTCATTGAGCCGCGCTCAGTCTCTCCGCGAGGCTCGACGCACCCATCTCCCGCTTGATCTGCCCGGAAAGGTGGCAGCGGTCGAGGTGACCGTCCGCCAGCGCTTGTAGCTCGGGCAACTCCGTCGAGCAGGGGGCGAACGCGTACGCGCAGCGGGGATGGAAGGGACAGCCGCTCGGCACCGAGACGAGAGACGGAGGCGTGCCCTCGATCGCGACGAGCTGGCTCAGGCGAACGTCAATTGCGGGCATCGAACGGAGGAGTCCCCAGGTGTACGGGTGCTGGGGCGCCGTGAAGATCTCGCGCGCAGGGCCGTACTCCATCTCACGGCCTGCGTACATCACGAGCACGGTGTCGGCCGTCTCCGCGATGACGCCGAGGTCATGTGTGATGAGGATCACGCCCATGTCGAACTCCTGCTTGACCCGCTCGATCAGCTCGAGAATCTGCGCCTGCACAGTGACGTCGAGAGCGGTCGTCGGCTCATCGGCGATCAGCACCGACGGCCTGTGCACGAGCGCCATCGCGATCATCGCGCGCTGGCGCATGCCCCCGGAGAACTGGTGCGCGTAGTCGCGCGCCCGCTCGTCCGGCTGCGGTATGCCGACCGCGCGCAGCAACGCGACCGCCTGCTTGCCTGCCTCCTCCTTCGAGACCTTCGAGTGCGCGAGAACTGCCTCCGCGATCTGGTCGCCCACGCGGTGCATCGGGTGGAGGCTGGCGAAGGGGTCCTGGAAGATCATCGCGATATCTTTGCCGCGGAGATCGCGTATCTCGTGGGGGGACAACGTGAGCACGTTTCGCCCGCGGAACTCGGCTTCCCCGGTGATGCGCGCGCGCTGCGGGTTGAGCAGACCCATCAGCGCGAGACTGGAGACGGTCTTGCCGGACCCGGACTCGCCGACGATCCCGAGCGTTTCGCCGCGGTGAAGGGTGTACGACAGATCCGAAACCGCGCGGACGTTTCCCTCGTGGGTCGGGAACACGACCGTCAGGTCGCGAACATCCAGGACGACCTCTCTCACTCGTACCGGACTCGCGGGTCGAGGAATGCGTAGGCGATGTCGACGACGAGGTTCATGAACACCACGGCCACTGCGCCGAGCATCACGACACCGACCACCGTCGGCAGGTCCTGGTTGAACGTCGAGTCGATGGCCATCCAGCCAAGCCCTTGGATGTTGAAGACCGACTCGGTGATGATCGCTCCGCCGACGAGCAGGGCGATGTCCATGCCGAACATCGTCACGATCGGGGCCAGGCTCGCCCGCAGCGCGTGGTGCGTGATGACCCGTCGCTCTGACAGCCCCTTGGCCCTGGCGGTGCGGATGTAGTCCTCCCCCAGCGTCTCGAGCAGGGTGTTGCGTGTCATACGCGCGTAGATGGCGGCGAAGAGCAAGGCCAGCACCGTCCAGGGAAGGATCATGTGCGAGAAGAAGCCGGAAGGGTTCTCCGTGATCGGCACGTACCCCGTGCCCCCCGTCCAGCCCAGCTTGTTCCAGAAGATGTAGAGAGCCATCAGCCCGAGCCAGAAGACGGGCGCGGAGATCCCGATGAGGACGAATCCCATCGCCGCTCGGTCTGCGGCCGTCCTTCGCTTGACCGCAGAGAGCACGCCGATCGACACCCCGATGACAAGCCAGATGATGGCCGCACCGAGAATGAGCAGCAGCGTCCGCGGTGCCCGTTCTTTCACCTGCTCGAGGACGGGAACCTGGGTGTTATAGGAGTAACCCAGCCCCGGCCAGCCGAACTCGTCGCCGACGAAGAACCTCTTGACGAACTTCCCGTATTGCTCGTACCACGGCTGATCCAGACCCAGACGTTCCCGGATGAGGGCGATCGATTCGGGTGTCGGGGACTTCCCGGCAAAGCGCAAGGCCGGGTCGCCGGCGGGCAGAAGGTAGAAGACTGCGTACGTGAGCAGGAGGACGATGAGAACGACCACCATCGCCCAGAGGATCCTCCTGGCTATGTAGAGAGCCATCAATCAGAAGGTAGACGAGAGCGGGGCCCCGAGGGGCCCCGCCTTCGCCACTCAGTCGGTCGATTCGCTCACGACTTCACTGCGACGTGAGCCAGTGCGGTGAATCCGGCGTTCTGGTCGAAGCTCCACTTCGTGACCGTCGGGCCGAGGATCGTGACCGTCTTCGCCCACATGTACGGGACCCAGGGCGCGATGTCCTTTGTCAGGACCTTGTCGATCCCCGCGTAGCAGGTCGTCCGCGCATTGCCGAGCGGCAGCTTCGAGCATCGGTCGGCCAGCTTGTCGATGCTGGGAACGTTCCTGACGTACCCCTTGACGCCGAGGTCCTCCGTCTGCGACGGCCTCAAGCCCACGAGCGAGTAGTTCGTGTTACCGCTCGGGATGATGCTGCGGCTGTCGAAGAGCGGCCCGACGAATGTCGACGCGTCCGCGAAGTCCTTGAACCACCGCGGCCGGTTCGAGATCGGGACGTTCTTCGAGGTCGTCTGGATCACCGGGTAGGCGCCGTTGACGGCACGCGACGTGAAGGTGATGCCGATCTTCGCAGCGCCTGCCTGGACGGTTGGCAGCGTCAGCTTGTCAACCGCCCGGACATCGGTGATCAGCAGCACGTTCTTGCATTCCTTCGCCGTGCAGACACCCTTGTCGTTCGCGTACTTCGACTTGGCCATCTCGGCACGCGCCTTCGCAACGCTCCCGCGGTTGCCGGGAGTCCTGTACGGGTGGAAGTTCGCAAGCTTTCCACCTATCACAGTGGGCGGGATGATGTGCTCGGCGACGACGCCGGACACAGCCCCACCCCATGCCCTGCGCAGGGCCTCGCGGTCCATCACCCAGTTCATGGCGCGGCGGACGTGGAGGTCGTCGAAGGGCGGCTGCGTGAGGTTCATGGTGATGTAGTACGTACCGTCGGCGAAGTTCGAGTGCAGGTACTTGCGCTTGCTCGCGCTCGTCGTGTACTCGCGGAACACCTTCGGCGACGCGGTCGCGTACGAGTCCTCGAGCTCGCCCGCTCCGATCTTGTTGTAGATGTCATCGATGTTGGTGTCGACCGTGAATTCGAAGCGATCGGGGTTGCTCTCCCTCGCCTTTCTACTGTCCGTCCTCGCGTTGTAGTTCGGGTTCCGGACGAGGTTGAGCCGTGTCTGGCCGTCGTAGCCGCTGATCGGCTTCAGCGACTTGCACGAGCTGATGTCGAGGTCATCGGAGCCCTCGATCATGTACGGGCCAGAACCGATGACGTAGCGCCCATATCCGCCCGGCTTACCCTCGAAGCACTTCGCGACTTCCTGCGGCATGGGATAAACGGCCGGCATCCCGAGGCGCATCAGGAAGTCACCCGTCGGCGCCGTGAGGTCGAAAATGACCGTCTTCGCGTTCGGCGTCTTGAGACCGGCTAGCGACTTCGTCTTGCCCTTGCTGTACGCGTCCCAACCCTTGATCACGGTGTAGTAGAACGCGTACTGCCCGCCGTTCTTGGGACGGGCCAGCCGCTCGACCGCGTACCTGACGTCCTGAGCTGTGATGGCGCGGTTCAGAGGCGGACCCCACCTGACTCCGGACTTGAGCGTGAACGTGTACCTCTTGCCACCGTTAGTCGGCTTCGGCACCTTCGTCGCGAGATCCGGGACGATGACCGATCCGGCTGGACCTCCGACGTGGTTGTAGCCGATGAGGCCGCGGAGCAGCAGATTCGTGTTGATGGCGAACGCGTTGGCGAGATACTCACCGGTCGGGTCGAAGCTGTCCGTCCAGCCGAAGCTCGACTCCCAACCGACACGGTAGGTTCCGCCCTTGGCGACCTTGGCCTCGGGTCCTCCAGATGCGGAAGAAACCAACACGGTCGCCGCCGCCGCTATCGCCAAGGCGACAGCAACCGGCACAGCAACCCTTCGCTTCATGTTTCGCACCAGTGCTCCTCCTCCTCCTTCGCCCGCTTGTGCGCGGGATTTGCGTAAGACAGATGGTCAGTTCTAGTAAGACGATGCCACATCTGCGAAGTTGGGCAGAAGGTCATCGGTCGGTCCGGACGTCGAGAGCATCGCGCAGTCCGTCGCCGAGCAGGTTGAACGCCAGCGTCGTCAGGATGAGGAAGACGCCGGGGAAGACCATCAACCACCACGCCACGTCGTACAGGCCGGATGCATCGGCGAGGATCTGCCCCCACGACGCCTGGTCGGGCGGCACACCCAGACCGAGGTACGAGAGCGCGGCCTCGAACAGGATGCTCTGCGGGACGAGCAGCGTCGCCAGCACGATGATCGGCGCGCTGAGGTTGGGAAGGACGTCGCCACCGATGATGCGTGGCTCCCTGCGCCGATCGACCTGCTCGCCTCGACGAACTCCTTCTCCTTCAGCGAGAGCGTGTTCCCGCGGATCACGCGGGCCACATAGGGCCACGAGAAGAGGACGATCACCGCAATGACGATCGACAGGCCGGGTTTGATTAACCCTCCGGCACATCCTTCCTTCGTCGTGCTGCACGCCGCGACGATGCCGATCGAGATGAGTAACTGGGGCACGGCGAGCATGACGTCCGCGCCTCGGGAAAGCGTCGTATCCGCGAAACCTCCGAAGTAGCCGGCGAGGATGCCGATCGTCGTCCCGATGAGCACCGCGATGCCCGATGCGACGATCCCGACGAGCAGGGAGGTTCGAGCTCCGTACATCACCCGGACGAACAGGTCCCTGCCGGCCGCGTCAGCACCGAAGTAGAACGACGAGTTGGGCCCCTTGGGGATGCCGAACTCGTCGACCATCGAGAAATAGGGCTCGTTCTGCGGGTGCCCCGTGACGCGCGCCGCGAGCGGGCCGCCGAAGATCGCGAGCAGGACGAGCACGATGATGATGACGCCTCCCACCAGCGCCGCCTTGTCCTGCTTGAAACGCACTCCAGAAGAGCTGACGAGGGCTCAGCCCTGGAGCTACCTCTAGCCCGATCTCGGCTTCCACGACGACTGGGACCGTGCTCATCGAGACCGAGAGAGTACCCCGGAACGCCGAGAGCCCGGCGCGCTACCGGGCTCTCGAGACTACGCTATGTCGCGCTCGCTTACGCGGCGGCGACGGTCTGCAGCTCGCGGAGCGCAGACAGCCGCGCCAGCGCCTGGCTCTCGAGCTGGCGCACGCGCTCGCGCGTGAGCTCCAGCTCGTTGCCGATCGCCTCGAGCGTCCAGGGCTCGCCCTCGAAGCCGAAGCGGAGCTCGAGGATGCGCCGCTCGCGCTCGGGGAGAGCGTCCAGCGCACGCCGGATGCCCTGCCGTCGGAGCGACTCCTCGGCCTCGTCGAACGGGTCGGCCGCCTCGCGGTCGGCGAAGAGGTCACCGAGCTCGCCCTCGTCGTCTGCGCCGACCGTCTGGTTCAGCGAGATCGATGCGTGGGCGGCGCCGAGCGCCTCGTCGATGTGCTGGAGCGGCAGGCCCGTGGCCTCGGCCAGCTCCTCCTTCGTCGCCTCCCGGCCGAGCTCCACCTCGAGCCGCCGCGCCGCGCGGCCGAGCTTCTGCTGACGCTCGACGACGTGGACAGGCACGCGGATCGTCCGCGCGTGGTTCGCCACCGCGCGCTGCACCGACTGGCGAATCCACCACGTTGCATACGTGGAGAACTTGTAACCGCGCCGCCAGTCGAACTTCTCGACCGCGCGGTTGAGGCCCAGCGTGCCCTCCTGGATGAGGTCCAGGAACGGGACGCCGAGTCCGCGATAGCCCTTCGCGATCGAGACGACGAGCCGGAGGTTCGACTCGATCATCCGGCGCTTGGCAACTGGGTCACCGCGCTCGATGCGCTTGGCAAGCGTCACCTCTTCGGCGGCGGTGAGCAGCTTGTGCTTGCCGACGTCGGCGAGGAACAGCTGAAGGCTGTCTGCCGCTCCGGCGACCTCGTCAGGCTCGAGGTTCAGCTTCGCCGCCTTGGCAGGCTCGGCGTCACCCTCCCGACGGGGGCCGAGCTCAACGCCCATGGCCTCGAGCTCGCGCGCGAAAGCCTCGACGTCGTCGTCGGCGAGGTCGTGCTCGAGAGCAAACGCCTCGAGCTCAGTCGGCTCGACGTAGCCGCGCTCCTCCGCCGTCTCCAGCAGGGCGCGACCCTGTTCGCTCTCGATCAATTCAGTTAGCTGGTTCTGAGTCAAGTGCTCCTCGTGTCCTTTCGTATGGCCATTGCCCTTCACGTTCCAAACCTTCTCACTGTAGGTCGATTCTCCTCGGCACGCCAGGCCTGAACGAGCCGGCGTTCCGGGCTCCCCAAGGCCTCAACGGAGGCACTTGTCGAAGTATTCCGTCCGACTCGGACGACCGTGCGTACACGTGTCTAGTACTTCGTCCCCTTACAAGACGTGTCGTACCCTCGAAGGTTTGCACAGCACGAGTTAACTGTGTGCTGACCAGGTGTAAAAGCTCCGTGAAGGGTTGGTGACTACTTCTTCTTGCGTTGCCGGCGCTTCGCAGGCCCGCGCGAGCGCCGGTCGGCGAGCAACTCGACCGCTCGCTCGAGCGTGAGCGCCTCAACGCTGTCACCCGTGCGCAGGCTCGCGTTCGTCTCGCCGTCGGTGACGTAGGGACCGAAACGGCCGTCCTTGACGACGATCGGCTTCCCGGAAGACGGGTCGGCGCCGAGCTCGCGGAGTGGCGCCGCGGCGGCTCGACGCCCGCGCTGCTTCGGCTGGGCGAGCAACGTCAGCGCATCGTCGACCGTGAGCGTGAAGATCTGCTCTTCGGCGTCGAGCGAACGCGATTCCGAGCCCTTCTTGATGAACGGCCCGTAGCGCCCGTTCATCGCGACGATCTCCTCGCCGTCCGCAGGGTCGACGCCGACCGTGCGCGGCAGCGAGAGCAGTCGCAGCGCGTCCTCCAGGCCAACCGTCTCGGGCTCCATCGACGCGAAGAGCGACGCCGTCCGTGGCTTCTCGTCCGACTCGTCGGAGAGCTCCTCGGTCACGTACGGGCCATAACGGCCGGTGCGTACGACGATGGGTCGTCCCGTATCAGGATCGACCCCGAGCGTCCGCTCGGTCGACGATTGAGAGAGCAGCTCCTCGGCTCGCTCCGGAGTCAGCTCGTCGGGCACGATCTCGTCCGGCAGCGACGCGCGGTCCTCGCCACGCTCGAGGTACGGGCCGTACCGGCCGACGCGGACGACGATGTCGGTGCCGGGGAGCGAGATCGAGTTCACGGCGCGGGCGTCGATGTTGCCAAGGTGGTCGGTCACCAGCTGCTGCAGACCGGGATCGTCGCCGTCTCCCCTGTAAAACCGCGTCAGCCAGGCGACGCGCTCCTCGTCGCCCGAGGCGATGCGGTCGAGATCGTCCTCCATGCGCGCGGTGAACTCGTAGTCGACGAGGCTGGCGTAGTGCTGCTCGAGCAGCTGCGTGACCGCGAAGGCCGTGAACGTGGGGACGAGCGCGGTGCCCTTCTTGAACACGTAGCCGCGGTCGAGGATCGTCGACATGATCGCGGCGTACGTCGACGGCCTGCCGATGCCGCGGTCCTCGAGCGCCTTGACGAGGCTGGCCTCGGTGTAGCGGGCAGGCGGCCGCGTCTCGTGACCGTCCGGCCTGAGCTCGACGGCTTCGACCGCCTGGCCCACCGTCAGCTGCGGTAGCCGGCGCTCGCCCTCGTCGTCGCCCGGCTCGTCAGTACCAGACTCGTACGCCAGGAGGAAGCCAGGAAACGTGATCACGGTGCCGGACGCGCCGAACGTCGCAGCCGTTCCAGGCTCGGTGACGCCTTCGAGCTGAATCGAAACCGTCTGTCCGGACGCATCTTTCATCTGGGAAGCAACGGTGCGCTTGAAGATCAGCTCGTAGAGCGCCAGCTCGTCGCGGGAGACTTCGCCGGCGATCTCCTCGGGCGCGCGGAAGACGTCACCTGCGGGGCGAATCGCCTCGTGCGCCTCCTGCGCGTTTGCCACCGCCCGCTCGTACCGGCGCGGGGAGTCGGGGACGGTCTCCGCGCCGTACGTCCGCTCCGCATGTGCCCGCGCGGCACGCACTGCGGTGTCGGACAGTGCAACCGAGTCAGTCCGCATGTACGTGATGTAGCCGTTCTCGTAGAGGCGCTGGGCGACCCGCATCGTGGTCTGCGACGAGTACCGCAGCTTCCGACTCGCCTCCTGCTGGAGCGTGGAGGTGCGGAACGGGGCGGCCGGGCTTCGCCGGTAGGGCTTCTCCTCGACAGATGTGACCGCGAACGGCCGGCCGTCGAGATCACGGGCGAGTGCGGCGGCCTGCTCCTCGCCCAGCACGAGCAGAGAGTCGTTCGTCGTGCCGGTACTGCCGAAGTCCCTACCCTGCGCGACGCGCTTGCCGTCGACGGCGACAAGACGCGCCTCGAAAGGACCAGGCTTGAACGTGCCGACGACGTCCCAGTACGACGGCGATGACGAAGCGAATGCGCTCCAGCTCGCGGTCGACGACGAGCCTGGTGGCGACGGACTGCACGCGACCCGCCGAGAGGCCGCGCATGACCTTCTTCCAGAGCACCGGCGACACCTCGTAGCCGTACAGCCGGTCGAGGATGCGGCGCGTCTCCTGGGAGTCGACGAGCCGCTCGTCCACGTCCCTCGTCTCGTCGAGGGCGCGGACGATCGCGTCCTTCGTGATCTCATGGAAGACCATGCGGCGGACGGGCACCTTGGGACGCAGCTCCTGTACGAGATGCCAGGCAATCGCCTCGCCCTCGCGGTCCTCGTCCGTCGCGAGCAGCAGCTCGTCGGCCTGGGCCAGCTTCTTCTTGAGGCCCGTCACGACCTTCTTCTTCTCCGGGTCGACGACGTAGTACGGCTCGAAGTCGTCCTCGACGGCAACCCCCAGTGCGCCGTACTTCTCGCGCTTGGTCGCCGGAATCTGGCTCGCCTTTTCGGGCAGGTCCCGGATGTGGCCGATGCTCGACTCGACCTCGTACCCGGGGCCCAGGTAGCGCGAGATCGTCCTCGCCTTCGCGGGGGATTCGACGATGACGAGCCTCTGCTTTCCGTCAGCCATACAGGCGGGACACGTTAGCGACGGGGTCAACGGACGGCGATACTGCGGCCAATGCCTACCCCCTTCTACCGCTTCGTCGGAGTCCTCAGCTGGCCGCTCATGCACGGGCTCTTCCGGTTGCAGGCGCGCGGCGTCGAGAACCTCCCCGAGGGCGGCTTCGTGCTCGCCGCCAACCACACGTCGAACTTCGACCCCTGGCCGCTCGGCTGGCCGCTGTGGCCCGAGCGGCAGCTCTACTTCATGGCCAAGTCAGAGCTCTTCAACCCGATCCTCGGGCCACCCCTGCGTGCCGGCGGCGCCTTTCCCGTACGGCGTGGCGAGCAGGACATCGAGGCCATGGAGGCCTCGGTCAAGCTCTGCCGCGAGGGGAAGATCGTCGCGATGTTCCCCGAGGGGACGAGGAGGTCGAAGGGCATCGTCAAGAAGTTCGAGCACCGGCCGCGCACGGGTGCCGCCCGCATCGCGTTCGCGGCGAAGGTGCCGCTTGTCCCCGCCGCGATCGACGGCACCGACCGCATCTCGCGGCTGCCGAAGCTCAAGGTCGCCTACGGGCCGCCCGTGCAGACGGACGATCTCGCCGGCATGACGCCACGCGATGCGTCGCGCGAAGCCACCGATCGGCTGATGAAGACCATCTACGAGCTCCATGCCAGCCTCTAAGCGGCCGCTCATGGCCGTCGACGGCGACAGCCTCGCCCACCGCGCGTACCACGGGCTGCCGAAGACGATCTCGCGTGCCGGCGGGCGCCCGGCCGGAGCGCTCGTCGGTTTCGCGAACTTCCTCATGCGCCTTTGGGACACCGAGCAGCCGCGGGCGGTCGTCGTCGGCTGGGACACGCTGGAGTCGCCGACGTACCGCCACGAGGCGCTACCCGGATACCAGGCGGGGCGCGTCTTCGACGATGCCCTGCTCGAGCAACTGGCGATGCTGCCCGAGCTCGTGGAGGCGTTTGGCTTTCGCGCCGCGCGAGCGGCCGGCTACGAGGCCGACGACTTTCTCGGCGCGGCCGCCGCCGCGGAGGAGAAGCGCCGCGGCACGTGCGTCGTCGTCACATCCGACCGCGATGCGTATCAGCTCGCTTCGGCGCGGACGACGATCCTCAAGCCCGTGCGTGGGGTGTTCGAGCTCGACCGCATCGGGCCCGCGCAGGTGGTCGAGCTCTACGGGGTGGAGCCGGAGCAGGTGCCCGACTTCATCGCCCTGCGCGGCGACCCCTCGGACAAGATTCCCGGCGCCAAGGGGGTGGGGCCGAAGACCGCCGCCACTGTCCTGCGCGAGCACGGCACGCTCGAAGCCGCGCTGGCGGCGGGCCGCTTTCCAAATCAGGCGGAGGACTTGCGGCTCTACCGGCGAATAGCCACGTTTGACGCCTCCGCCCCGCTCCCCTCCCTGAGCGACCAGACCCCAACCTGGGCGGAGGCGTCCTCTCTTGCCCGCGAGTGGGGAATGAAGGCGCTCTCCGAACGCCTGGGTGAGCGGGCCACCGCTTAGGATCGGCTGCATGGACGATTGGCTCAGCACCGCCAGAGATGCGGTGGCAGATGCCGCGGGCATCGACGGCGCCTCATTCGATCTCTCTGACGCTGACGCGGCAACGATCCTCGACCTCGCGCGCATCGCGGCACACGCGAGCGGCGAGCGGACGAACGCGCCGCTGCTCTGCTACCTCGTCGGCCAGGCGACCGCACGCGGTGCGAGTCTCGAGACAGTCGCGGACGCGGTGCGCAAATCGAGCTCGTAAGCCACCCCGACTTCGCTCGTCTCCATCCGACGGGCCACCATCCGGAGATGCCGGCGCGGATGGCGGCGCTCCACGAGGCCTTCCCTGAGTGGAGCGAGGCGCGCGAGGCGACCGAGGCGGAGATCCTCCGCTGCCACACCGAGCCCTACCTCCACGTCATGAAGACCATCGACGGGCCGACGTGGTTCACAGGCGATACGCCGGCGTCGCAGACGACCTACCGCGCGGCGCTGCTGGCCGCCGGAGGCGCGATCGAGGCGGTCGAGCGCGGCGGCTTCGCGCTCGTGCGGCCTCCCGGCCACCACGCACTCGCCGGCCAGGCGATGGGCTTCTGCTTCTTCAACAACGTCGCCATCGCCGCCCGCTTCGCGCAGGCCGAGCTCGGGCTGGAGCGCATCGCGATCCTCGACTGGGACGTGCACCACGGCAACGGGACGCAGGACATCTTCCGAGACGACGACAGCGTCCTCTTCGTCTCGCTGCACGAATGGCCGTACTACCCGGGCTCTGGCGGGCCCACCGATCAGGCCGAGACGACTCTCAACATCCCGATGTCGGCAGGGTCGGGGGACGACGAGTACCTGCACGCCTTCGATCACACGGTGTTTCCGGCCGTCGAGCGGTTTCGGCCGGACCTGCTCATCGTCTCAGCCGGCTTCGATGCTCACGTCGACGACCCGATGGCCAACATCGAGGTGACGGACGAGGGGTTCCGCGAGCTGGCTCGGCGCGCGTCTGGCCTTGCCCCGCGGCTCGCGGCAGTGCTCGAAGGCGGCTACGAGCTGCGGACGTTGCCGCGCCTCGTGCGGGCTGCGCTGGACGGGTTCGAGAGCTAGTCGGCGCTCGGCTCGCGGGCGAGCGCGACGCCGATCATCGAATCGCGGGTGATCAGCGGGACGAGCCCCTCCTCGTCCATTCCCTCGCTCCCGGCCGGGCGGCGCGGAATGACGAGGTAGCGGATGTCGGCGGTGGAGTCGACGACCCGAACTTCGACGTCGTCGGGAAGCTCCACGCCGAACTCGCGGAGCACGCCGCGTGGATCGGAGACGGCGCGCGACCGATAGGGCAGGCTCTTGTACCAGTCGGGCGGCGGGCCGAGCAGCGCCTTGGGATAACACGAGCAGAGAGTGCAGACGACCATGTGGTGCACGTCCTCCGTGTTCTCGAGGGCGACGACGACCGGGGACGGCCCGGGGTCCAGGCCGACCTCGAGCGCCGCCTCGCGTGCGTCGGCGAGCAGTCGCGCCTTGAACTCCGGATCGACCCAGGCGCGCGCGACAAGCCGCGCGCCATCGGCGGGGTCGCGTGAAACGAGCCAGTCGATCCGCTCTCGGAGGTCTTCGCGCGTGATGACGCCCTTCTCGACGAGGACGGACTCGAGCTCGCGGACACGCGTGGCGACCGCGGGCTCGTCGTCGTGACCGATCGGGTCGTGGTCGTGGTCATGGTCGTGACTCATTCGTCCTCCTCCAGCCAGTGCTCGAAGACGTCGACATACACGCGGTCCTTCGTGTCTCCTGCGAGAGCGACGAGGTACACCTGCTGCTCGGGAAGACCGTCCTCGCCGTATGCACGGGTCTCGGGGTTCGTGAATGCTCCGTGGCGCAGGACGATGGTGCCGGTCTTCCCCTTGACATAGTCGGGAGTGCGGTGGTGGCCGTCGTGCCTCCGAGCCGATATGCGAACGCGCTGTCCGACCTGGAAGCTCACGCGTCGAGCACGCCCTTCTCTTTCAGGATCGTCTCCACCGAGTAGAGCCAGCGCTCGTAATACGAGGCTCGCTCGTACTCCTGCGGCGGCATGCTCTCGATGCCGCGCCGCAGCTCGTCGACGTTCATCACGCCGCGAGCGCCGAGGACACCGACGATCGCATCCATGAGCACTTCCCAGTCGGCCAGCTCGTGCTCCTCGCGGTCGATCGGCTCGGCAGTTGCCCAGCCGCCCCGGTCGTGCACCGCACGCTTCACAGGGCGATCGTAACGCCGATGATTCGCAACGGCGAAAGCGGTCAATAGGAGAAGAACAACCCCAAGGAGGGCTCAGATGGCCTACGTCGATGGATTCGTTGTCCCCGTTCCGAAAACCAAGCTCGACGCGTACCGTCGCCTGTCGCGCAAGGCCGGGAAGGTCTGGCGCGAGCACGGAGCGCTCGAATACAAGGAGTGTGTCGCCGACGACGCGCCCAAGGGCAAGGTCACGTCCTTTCCGCAGAGCGTCAAGCTCAAGAGGGGCGAGACCGTGGTGTTCTCGTGGATCACCTACAGGTCGCGTGCGCATCGCGACAGCGTGAACAAGAAGGTGATGAAGGATCCGCGACTCGCCGCGATGATGGACCCGAAGGACCTGCCGTTCGACGGCCAGCGGATGATCTACGGCGGCTTCAAGGTCGACGTCAGCGTCTAGTCACGCCGTAGCGAGGACGAGCGCATTCCCGGACGGGTCGCGCACGCGCGGCCCGTCTTCAGTCTCCTCTGCCGCGTGACCCGCCTGCTCGAGCCTGCCGAGCACGCGATCGCGCTCGGCGTCGTCCGGAAGCACGATCGTCGCGTGGCGCAGGGCGGCAGTTCCCTCCGGCGGGGGTGACGCACCGGCGCTCTCCCACGTGTTCGCGCCCACGTGGTGGTGGTAGCCGCCTGCAGCGAGGAACGCCGCCTGCTCGCCGAGCTGGGCCATGAGATCGAAGCCGAGCACGTCGCGGTAGAACACAACCGCGTCCGGGATCGACGCGACCTTCAGGTGGACATGGCCCATGACGGTGCCCGCGGGAAGCTGCTCGAACGGCTCAGACTCGGGGTCGGGTAGCTCTGCCATGAGGCTGCCGACATCGAGCGGCAGAGTGGTCAACCTCTCGAACACCTGCCCCTCCCAGATCTCGCGCGGGCGGTCCCAGTAGATCTCGATGCCGTGCCCATCGGGATCGCTGAGGTAGATCGCCTCGCTCACGAAGTGGTCCGACAGGCCGACCAGCGGCACCTCGTCGCGTCCGGCATGGGCTAGCCAGCGCGCGAGATCCACGCGCTCCGGCAGCAGCATTGCGAAGTGATAGAGGCCGGTGTGGCCGTGGGCAGGGCTGGCGCCGGCTGTCTCCACGAGCACGAGTAGCTCGCGCTCACCCGTCCCGAGCGCGGCCTGGCCGTCGGCCTCATCGAGCACCGACAGCCCGATCGCCTCGCGGTAGTACTCGAGCGAGCGTGCGAGATCAGCGACGGTCAGATGGACGGCGCCGACGGTCGTGCCCGGGGAGATCGTGGTCTCGCTCGCCACGCCACGAAGGTACCGCACCGCGATTGACCGAGGCCATCCACGGGAACGCTGTGCCTTGTGAGGACGGTCTTTGTGCTCTTCTGGCTCATGATCTTCGCGGGAGTCCTCGCTGCGATCGTCACCGGCATCGTCAACGCATGAGGACGTTTCTCCGGGAGAACGGGCTCTCGCTGTTCTTCGCAGCCACGTTCCTGGCCACGTTGACGGCGCAGTCGTTCGCCGGGCAGCACACCTTCAACGCGGAGCAGGTGGAGCACGGGGCGTCGGCCGTCTCCTGGTGGGAGTACGTGACGTCGGTGACCTTCTGGGGCGCCGTGATGGAGAACTGGCAGTCCGAGTTCCTCCAGTTCACGGTCTTCATCGGGGCCACCGTCTGGCTCGTCCAGAAGGGGTCGAACGAATCGAAGCGGCTCGAGGCCGCCGGTCGCGAGACGGAAGAGAGACAGCGGGTGGGACGCCACGCGAGCGAGCGGTCGCCGCGTTGGGCGAATGTTCGCGGATGGAGAAGGCGGCTCTACGAGAACTCGCTGCTGATCACGATGTCGGCCATCTTCTTCGCGACGTGGTTCGCCCAGTCACTCAACTACTGGCGCGTGTTCAACGACGAGCAGCGGGCGCACTCGCAAGCCACCGTGTCCTGGGGGCGCTACCTGCTCGACCCGGACTTCTGGGAGACGACGCTGCAGAACTGGCAGTCGGAGTTCCTCGCCGTCGGCGTGATGGTCGTCTTCACGATCTACCTGCGCCAGCGCGGCTCGCCCGAGTCGAAGCCGGTCGGCGCGCCGCACGACGAGACGGGTACTTCGGGCTAGGCCGGCTTTTGCCCCGAGGCGAGCTTGACCGCGACCGGCACCGCGAACCCGTCCTCGGTCCGGTATTCAGCGACCAGCTCGTCGAAGTGCGTGCGTATCTCGCGCTGCATCTCCGGGGGCTGCCCGACGACGAGCGGCCGCACGCGCACGCTGCCCTCGATGAGCCCTGTCCACAGCTCGTCGCCGCTTTCGAGCTCGAGCGCGAACTCGACCGCTTCGACGGTCACGTCGACCAGCCCCGCGTCGGTGAGCAGCCGCCTGAACGCACTCTCGTCCGCGAACTGGAACATCGGCGGGCCGGGGGGCACGTCGGCAGGCGGGAGCGCTCCGGTAGCCGCGAAAGCGTCCAGCACCACACCCAGCCAGCGGCTACGCGAGGGATCGTCCCAGACGGTGAACGCAGCTCGACCGTCGGGAGCGAGTACACGAGCTGCCTCGGCGACCGCTGCCTCCGGTCGACCGAGGTGCAACAGAAGAAACGCACACGTCACGGCATCGAAGGAATCGTCCGGGAACGGGAGGTCAGTTGCGTCCCCACGAACGAACTCCACGCGCGGCGAGCGGGCGCGCGCGTAGGCAAGCATCGTCTCGGAGAAGTCGACGCCGACGACGTCTGCGCCTCGATCGTCGCCCCTCGCAACTACGTAGCCGGGCCCGGTGGCGATGTCGAGCAAGCGCTTCCCTGGCCCGGCTCCGACCGCATCGAGGAGCGGATCGGCCAGGCGCGACGTCACACGGCCGGCCAACGCGTCGTAACCAGCCCCATCCTTCGTCCCCCAGCCGGCCTGCTCGAACGCGTCGAACGGGATGGAGTCGTAGTCGGTGATGGCCGGAGTATGCCGTCAACGCGCAGCGACTAAAGAATTCCCGCATCCTCCGCGTCAGAGAGATGTGAGAGGACGCCGTGGAGCGAGCCTGAACGAGCTCGAGGCGCTGTATCGCAGCCGCTTCGACGTGTTCGCGCGCGTGGCGGCCAGTGTGACCGGCGACTCAGAACGAGCCCGCGATGCAGTGCAGGAGGCATTTGCCACGGCCGTGCGGAAGCGCCGCTCGTTCCGGGGCGAAGGTCCACTTGAAGCATGGGTCTGGCGCATCGTGCTCAACGCCGCACGTTCGGACGTGCGGCGGAGCGTCCCGGTCGTTTACGACGAGCCGGCGTCCTCGAACGGCCGTCCCGAGCATGACGCCGAGCTGCACGCTGTCCTCGCGGTCCTGCCGGAGCGGCAGCGGACAGCTGTCTTCCTCCGCTACTACGCGGACCTCGACTACGCGGCGATCGGCGAGGCGCTCGGGATCACGACCGGAACCGTCGCCGCAACTCTCAATGCCGCGCACGCGGCGCTTCGCACTCGCCTGGAGGAGGCACGAACGTGACCGATCTCGACCGTACCAGCATCGATCGCCTACTGCCCGCCGCGCCTGGCCCGGCTGACTGGGACGACGTCCTGAACCGCTCGGGCGCGCACCATCGACGTCGCCGGCGGCTGGTCGCGGTCGCTGCGACAGCGCTCGTCGTCGCCGTAGTGTCCGGCTCTGCGATCGGGAGCGTACGCGACTTCGTCCTCCGCACTGGCTTCATCGGCCTGCCTCCAATAGGAGCGACGCCGAGCAGCCCGGCTAGCGGAAAGCTCGAGATCTGGTACTGGGCCTTTTGGTCTGCCAACGGGCAACCCTTTTGGGCTGGGGCTGCCAACCCGAACGTTAGAACCGGTAGAACCCGCGCTTGGGTGTACGCCGACGGGCGACTGATCTCGTGGGGGGACCCGACCGTCCCGGGAGCGCGAACCCTCTGTCCACCGGATTCCTCGAGCAGCGGCTCACGCCCGAAGGCGTCGAGCGCCTTCGCTCCGAGATCGCGGCGGCCGGAGACTTCGGCGATCCGGACGAGTTGGCGCCGCCGGGCAAACCACCCTGTCCCTGGGCCAAAGCCCAAGCGACCGCGAGAAGGCGATCGCCAACGGCGACTGCCAGCTCCCGACGCCGGAGCCGGCGCCCGACGCACCGATCACGGTTCCGTTCAGTACACCGATCGTCGTGGCGGGCCTCGGCACGCTCGTTTACGTCGACCATGCGCGAGATCTCGACCGACTGTACGCGCGACTCTCGGATCCGGGATCGTGGCTCCCGGCGAGCGCGTGGGTGGAGAGAGACGTCAGGGCGTACGTGGCGTCGAAGTACGACGTCTGTTATGGGGGAGGGCGGCCCGACCAGCGGATCGAACAGTCCCGCCTCCTGGCGCTGTTGCCACCAGCGGTCAGAGACCTGCTCGGGGACGCCCCGCTGAGGCAAGGCCCGCTCTTCGGTGAGCCCGGCAACTTCCGTCCCTCGTACGAGTACTGCTCTGACATGACAACGGATGAGGCGCGCGCGGTCGCGGTCGCACTCGACGATGCGGGGTTCCACGAAGATGGTTCAAGCCGCCTGAACTACCGGATCGAAGCTCCGGGCTCGAACCCGGGCGAGGCTTACGTGTGGTTCGAGCCGTACCTCCCACACGGCGAGATCACGTGCTCGGTGTGCGGATGACAGAGGGCCCACTGTCCTCACCGGCGTATGAAAGCTCGACGCGCCTCGTCGTCGCGGTCGGGCTAGCCGCCGCTCCGGGGCCGCGTCCGCGCCGGCCACCGCGTCTCGGCAGGCAACGGACTCGGCGCAAGCGAGCTCGAAGATCGCCTTCAGAGGGTCCGATGACGCGATCTACGTCATGAACGCGGACGGGAGCGGAAAGCGGCTCCTGACGCGCAGCACGTCGCATCTCTACGCCTGGTCACCCGACGGGCGGAAGGTCGCCTTCGGCAGGGGGCGCGACGGCAACGACGACATCTTTGTCATGAACGCCGACGGAAGCGGGCAGCGGAACCTGACACGCACGCGCAACGAACTCAACCAAGGTGCGGTCTGGTCGTCCGACGGGCGGAAGATCGCGTTCACAAGGCTCGGCGGGTCGGCCCCCGCGCCCGAAATCTACGTCATGAATGTCGATGGGAGCGGGCAGCGGAGGCTGACGCGCAACACGGCGGCCGACATCTTTCCTTCCTGGTCGCCCGACGGACGGAAGATCGTCTTCGATGGCGGCGGCCCCATCCACGTCATGAACGCCGACGGGAGCGGAAAGCGGCTCCTGACGCGCAACGGCGAGCACGGCGCGGGGCGTGCTGTCTGGTCGCCCGACGGGCGGAAGATCGCCTTCACGGGCGGCGACCGCAACGGCCGGGACGTCTACGTCATGAACGCCGACGGGAGCGGGCAGCGGAACCTGACGCGGAGGCCGGTCGACCCCGACGGTGACAACGGGCCCAGTCCGGCCTGGTCGCCCGACGGGCGGAAGATCGCCTTCAATAGGGGGCGCGGGATCTTCGTCATGAACGCCGACGGGAGCGGGCAGCGGCGGCTGACGCGATTCGGGCGGCAGCCTCTCTGGTCGCCGGACGGGCGGATGATCGCCTTCCGGATCTCGGGCGCCGGCAACGTCGACATCTACGTCATGAACGCCGACGGCAGTGGCCAGCGGAACCTGACGCGGACGCAGGGGGCAGATGAATACAGGTTTGCCTGGTCGCCCAGATAGACGGAAGGGACATGACCCCTTACGAGAGGAGAATGGTATGAAAGCTCGATTGGTCACACTCGTCGCGCTCGCGGCGGCGGTCACGCTGACCGCTATTGCCGCGGCCGGCCCTGCCGCGGCGAAGCAACGCGTGGCGATCGACATGAAGCTGTGGCCGCAGAAAACGTTCGTGCTCACCCCGCTGCAGGCCGGCCCACTGAAGCGGGACACGGGCACGATCAGCCACGACTTGCTGAGTATCTCCGGACACGAGGTGATGCGGGACGGCCAGAGAGTCACGATCTATAACGGCGGTCGGATAACACTCACCGGCAAGCGAGGAACCCTCACGATTCGAGACCGGAACGAGTGGGTCGATCTCGCGCGGGACGGGAATGGGGACGGTGAGAATGACGGCATCGCTGTCACCGCCTGGAAGGTCGTGCGGGGGACCGGCCAGTACGCCGGAATCGTCGGGAAGGGGCGAGGTGCCCACATAGGCCTCGGTAGCCCGTGGTACGCGCGCTACGAGGGTTTCCTCACCGTTCCGTAGCGTGCTGCACGACAAGCCCGGAAGTAGGAAAGCCCCGCGTTGGCGGGGCTTTCCGGTAGCAGGCCTGTAAGCCAAGGCACCAGCCCCAAGCGATGAGTTCTCGGTCGCAAGACGGTCATACTCCGCGACAGCAACGACGGAGGGGTGCCAGATGGGCAAGTTGGTGGTCACCGAGTTCGTGTCGCTCGACGGCGTGATGCAGGCGCCCGGTGGCGAAGAGTTCAAGTACCCCGGTTGGAGCTTTGCCTTCGACCGCGGAGACGATGGCAACCAGTTCAAGCTCGACGAGACGATGGAGACCGACGCGCTCCTGATCGGGCGCGTCACCTACGAGAGCTTCGCCGGCGCCTGGCCCGATCGCGAGGGGGAGTTCGCGGACAAGTTCAACACCATGCCGAAGTATGTCGTCTCCTCGACGCTCGTAGACCCGGAGTGGAACAACACGACCGTCCTAAGAGGCAGCGCCGCCGAGGAAGTGTCGAAGCTCAAGGAGGAGATCGGCGGGGTCATCCAGGTGCCCGGAAGCCTTCGGCTCGTCCAGGAACTGCTCGAGCACGATCTCGTCGACGAGCTGCACCTGATGGTCTTTCCCGTCGTGCTCGGCACCGGGCGGCGCCTGTTCGGCGAGACGAGCGACAAGACCGACTGGCTGCTAACCGAGTCGAAGCCGGTCGGCCCGGACGGCGTGCTCGTCCTGGTCTACGAGCGGAACAGGCAATAGGGAGAACCTGGGCTGGTATTTCTCAGCAAGAGGGCGTAGAAACCACATGATGTGAACCGTGCCGACGGCCTCGTCGGGAACCCGACTCTCGTGGTCGGACATGAACGGGCAATGGAGCCCGACGACGCCGTTCTCTGGTCGCGTGCGCGCGCCGGTGACGCAGATGCATTCGGCGTGCTCTTCGAGCGACACGCGCGAGCGATCTACAACTACTGCTTCCGGCATGTCGGGAACTGGGCCGCCGCCGAGGACCTCGTCTCGATCGTGTTCCTCGAGGCGTGGCGGCGGCGGAGCAAGCCGCTCCCGATGGGGAAAGAGCTCCCCTGGCTGTACGGGATCGCCACGAACGTCGTTCGCAACCGGCGTCGCGCCGAGCGGCGCTACGCTGCCGCACTGAAGCGCGTCCCGGCGCCTGAGCGTTCGCCGAGCTTCGCGGACGACAGCGACGGGCGAGTCGACGACGAGCGGTTGATGGAGCGCGCACTCGCGATGCTCGCGCGTCTGCCACGCCGAGAGCAGGACGTCTTCGCGCTCTGCGCCTGGTCCGAGCTCAGCTACGAGGACGCCGCTGTCGCGCTGGGGGTACCGGTCGGGACGGTGCGCTCTCGCCTGTCACGCGCACGCGGCCGCTTGCGGGAACTCGACGCTTCCCGCGGACATGAAGAAGTGAAGATTCAGATCGTCGAGAAGCCAGCAAAGCCGTGACACGTGCCCGTTCGATCCCTGTTGCTCGCGACCTCCCGGCCGGACGGCTGGCCACGCGCAGGCAGCACCTGCTTTCCGAGATCGCGAGCGCGCCGGCCGTCCCACAGGAGCGGCCGCGGTGGCTCGGTCGGCGTCGGGTCGTCGTGCTCGCTGCGGCGCTGGTGGTCGCCGTAGGCGCCACGACGGCCTTCGCGGTGCGCGATCTCCTCTTCGGAAGTGCCCGGAGTGCCAGTACCCCGATGTGGTCATCCGACGGGCGGAGGATCGCGTTCGTGACCTCGGACTGCGCGCCCGGAGCGGCGGGCTTCTGCCCGACGGAAGTCTGGATCATGAACGCCGACGGGACGGGAAGGGAGAACCTCACGCGCCGGTGGGGGCGGGAGCTCGCGCCGATCTGGTCTCGCGACTGGCGGAGAGTCGCCTACGAGGTCAACCCCTGCTCGGGCGTGCGCGGTGCATGCACGGGCACGACCGTGATCTACGGCATGAAGGCGAACGGAACCGGCGTGCGGAAGCTCGCTCGCGGCGTGAGGTACCGGCAGGTCTCGTCGAGGCAGCGCGTGAGCAAGAACCGTGCGGCTCCGACGTGGTCTCCGGACGGTCGGAAGGTCGCCTTCGTCAGCGACCGCACGGGTTCAGCCGAGATCTACGTCATGAACGCCGACGGGAGCGGCCAGCAGCGGCTGACGCGGCACGCGAAGCCTGGAGGGGCCGCCTGGTCGCCCGACGGTCGCATGCTCGCCTTCGGCAGCGGCAAAGACTTGTACGTCATGAACGCGGACGGCACCGGGCTCGTCAACCTCACGCCGGGGCCAGGAGGCGGCGATTCCCTGTCGTGGTCCCCCGACAGCCGGAAGATTGGCTTCCGGAGCCTGCGTGACGGAAGCGGGGAGATCTACGTCGTGAACGTCGACGGCACCGGACTGCGGAGGCTCACGAGGCTCACGCGCAACCCGGTCTCGAGCGGCTGGACAACCTTTTCGGCACCGGCCTGGTCTCCGGACGGGCGAAAGATCCTCTTCGTGCGGGTCGGGTGGGGCGACAGGCTCGTCAACTCGGAGATCCTCGTCATGAACGCCGACGGCAGCCGTCAGCGGAACCTCACGCGCAATCCGGCGCCCGACACCGACCCCGTCTGGTCGCCCGATGGAAGGAAGATCCTCTTCCTCAGCAAGCGGGACGGGTACGGCGAGGTCTACGTCATGAACGCGGACGGAAGCGGCCAGCGGAACCTGACGCGGATCCGCGCAGGCTGATGCTCGGCCCGGTAGCGGGCTAAGAGCCGGGCTCTTCGCCAGAACTGCGTGGATCGACACAGCCGTTGGGATCTCGCGTCGCCGATTCGACGTCCAGACGAGATGCATTCTCGGCCTCGACGCCGACGGGTCGCATCCGCGTCACCAGGCCGTTCCAGACAAGGATCGAGCCGGCGGCCTCCTCGTCGCCGTCGACCTCCGCTTCTTCCTTCCGCAGTACCCTCACGAGGCGGCCCGCTTCTCAGCGAACGTCGCGGCGGGGGCCTTCGAGGCCGCCTGCGCGCGTCCCTCCGAGGACCGCGCGACGAGGTGCTCTGCTACGCGCTCGGAATCTCTGCCCGTGCCCGCGATGAGCATCGACGCGAACGAGTGCAGGAACAACATCCCTACGAAGTAGAGGCCCGGCGCCGAGTCGACGGCGCCGCGGTACTGGACGGGATAGCCGTCCTCGCCCAGCTCGAGCGGGATCTTGATCCACGTGTAGTCGTGACGGAAGCCGGTACACCAGATCACGTTCTGTACGTCGAGGATGCGGCCGTCGTCGAGCATCGGCAGGCCGTCCTGCACGCCGACGGTCCGCGCCAAGACGCGCTCGACTCCAGCGGCGCGCAGATCCTTCTTCCGGTACCGCAGCAGCGGCGCACCGCCCTGCCTGATGTGCGGGCGCATCTTGCGACCTAGCGGCGTGTCGGCCGTCAGCACGTGTGAGCCGACGAAGAAGAGTGCGCGGAAGCCGAGTCGCCCGCGCCGAGTCTCGACCGACGCGGGAATCTGGCCTGTGTCTCTTCCCGAGAGGATCGTCTCGTGCTCGGCAGCTGCCTCGTGGGCGATGTCGGCACCCGAGTGACTCGCGCCGACCACCAGGACGCGCCCCTCCTGAAGCTGCGAGAGGTTGCGGTAGTCGCTCGAGTGGAGTTGCGTGATGCGCGGCTCGAGCTCCGGGGCGAAGGTTGGAACCACGGGCTTCTGCATGACCCCTGTCGCCACGACCACGTTGTCCGCCTCGAACGTCGTCGCACCGGCCGTCAACATGTAGCGCTCGCCGTTCTTCGTGAGCGTGTCCACGGCCGTGCTCGCGCGGACGGGTAGCTCGAAGCGAGCTGCGTACGACTCGAGGTAGTCGGCCATTTCGTGCGCCGTGGGAAAGGATGCGCGTCGCCCCGGGAACCGCAAGCCCGGAAGCCCGTCGTAGCTCGCCGGCGAGTAAAGGTGCAGCGAGTCCCAGCGCCTCCGCCACGAGTCGCCGATCCGCTCACCAGCGTCCAGGATCACGAAGGACGCGTTCCGCTGCGCCAGGTGGTAGCCCGTCGCAAGGCCGGCCTGACCGCCGCCGACGATAACCGTCTCGAACCGCTCTACCGACTGCGTTGCCATCTCGTCCTCCTCATCTCGTTGGCTCGATGGTAGGACGGAGTCGGCGGCGCGACATCGCGCGGATTCACCAACTTGTGTGCGTTGCCGCGTGGTCAATTCCGACCACGAGCTGGAGGTCAGACGAGGTCGTGCTCGAAGGCGAACGCAGTCGCCGCGGTCCGCGACGAGACTCCGAGTTTCGCGAAGATGTTCTGGAGATGCCGCGCCACCGTGTGCTCGCTGATCACGAGCTCGGACGCGATCTCGCGGTTGCTATTGCCGGAAGCGACGAGGCGGAGCACTTCGAGCTCGCGTCGCGACAACCCGTGCGTATTCGCAGGCGCTCGGGCGGCGAGGCGGCCGACGTCCGGCTTCGCACCGAGGTGTTCGAAGATGCCTCGCGCCGCTTCGAGCTCGAGGGCGGCCGCCTCGTGATCGCCGAGCAGTCGACAGGCCTCCCCGACGAGCGCGCGTGTGCGGGCGATCTCGTAGGGCGCCTCGAGCGTCTGCCAGAGGTCGCCCGCCCGACGAAGCGACAGGAGGGCCGCCGGCACCTCGCCACCCACGAGCTGAACCGAGCCCTGGGCATACGCGACCATCGCCTCCAACATCCCGCTCTCGTAGCCGCCGGCGAGCTGCTCGAGCTCGTTACACGCGCGTCTCGCGGCCTCGACCTCCCCCACGGCGAGCATGATCTCGATGTAGGCCGGAAGCAGCCGCAGGCGGTCGAGCAGCTGCGTAGCGCCCGCTTCCGCCCCGCGGATCGCTGCCGCCGCAGGCCCGGGGCGCCCCTGCGCGAGCCGCAACTGCGCGAGCCCGGGCTGCGGCTCCCAACCGTGCGCGCTCGCCTGCTTGTACGCCGCTTCCGCGGCCGCGAACTCTCCTTGTAGCCGGAGGAGCTCGCCCTGGCGATAGCGAGCCAGACCGGCTGCCGGGTTCTTCGTCTCGACAAAGCGCTCTCCCGCACGGCGAGCCTGCTCCAGCGCGTCGGGCCAAGCGCCGTCGAGCTGGAGAATCTCGGCCCGGTGGACGAGGCAGCGACCTGTGAACGCGACCATCTCCGGCTGCAGATCCCACCAGTCCGAGAGCGCCCTCGTCCACTCGCGTGCGCGACGGACCTCGTACACCTCCTGGCAGGCGAGGATGACCCCGCAGTACACCATCCCGGTCACGATCGGCAAGAGCTCCTCAGCCGTAACGGCGACCATGCTCTCGTCCATCAGCGCGAGGCCCTCTCGAACCTTTCCGTCCTTGATGAGCATGTAGCCCTGCCCGTGGACCGCGAGCGCGAATAGATCCCGGTCGCCGTAGCGCTCACCGATGCGAACGGCCTCTGCCGCGGTCTCGGCTGCGGCGGCAAAGTCGCCGGTGGCCTCGTGCTGGAACATGAGCGGGAGGAGGAGATAACCGTGCTCGGCGCACTCGTTCTCGTGCTCCAGAATCCGCTGTGCACGGCCGAGCCAGCCCGTGGCCGGCCCGATCTGACCACGGAGTGCGAGATTCAGGCCGATCCAGATTGCGCTGCGCGCGGCACGCCGTTCCTCTCCGGCCTCGACGAAGCGCTGGTGCGCACGTTCGAGCCAGGCGATCGAGTCGTCGTCGCGACCGAGCATGAAGGCGCAGACCGAGAGCAGCTCGAGGTCTTCCGGGGCGAGACCTTCCCGCTCGTACACGACCGTCAGCGCGTCATGCGCCTCGAGCCAAGCCCGCTTCGCGTAGGCGTCGCGGCCTTGCTCGAGCTCTTCGACCCGGTCCCGCACGCGGCGGCTCACTGCCCGACGAACAATATCGCCGACGCTCAAATAGAAGAGCCCCGCAAGGCGGGGCTCTTCGTTAGCAGGCCTGTAAGCCGGATTCTGTCGAGGGTGACCATCCCTCTAGGCCGACCGTTTCCGGCCGACTCGAGCGGCGCACCCGGCTCCTCGGCGGGCCACGTCGTAGGAGCCTGCTTCGCCTTGCACCGGACGGGGTTTGGCTAGCCGCCGTGTCACCACGACGCTGGTGGGCTCTTACCCCACCGTTTCACCCTTACCGCCGGCGTCTCCGGAGAGAGACGTTCGCCGGTGGCGGTCTCCTTTCTGTTCCACTTTCCGTCGGCTTTCGCCGCCTGGGGTTTCCCCAGCGTCCTGCCCTTTGGTGTCCGGACTTTCCTCGGGACAGCTCGCGCTGCCTCGCGGTCACCCGGCCTGCACTCAGAATGGTAGCGCCATCGCCAAGCCACAACCACCGAATTACGGTGCGGCTGCCGTCCCAGTCATCGACGCGGGCGCGGCCACTCGTGTCGCCGTGCTCGGAGACGTCCACGGCAACTCGGTGGCGTTCGAGGCCGTGCTCGAGGTGATCCGGGCAGATCCGCCGGATCTCGTCGTCGTGAACGGCGATCTGTCGTGGGGACCCGAGCCCGAAGCGACGCTCGCGCTGGCGGATGGCCTCGTCGGTGCGTTGTTCGTTCGCGGCAACGCCGAGTCGGCGCTCCTTCGTCTTGCACGAGGCGAAGCCTCAGAGCCGACGGAGACGGAGACGTGGATGCTGGAGCAGCATTCCCCCGGGCGCATCGAGCAGATCCAGGGCTACGCAGGCGCGGTCTCGGCAACGGTGCACGGTCTCGGACACCTATTCCTCTGTCACGGCTCACCGCGGGGCGATCAGGAGCTGGTGACGCCGGCCACGCCCGATGAGCGTATGCGCGCTCTGGTCGAGGGCGCCGCGGAAGTCGACGTGCTCGTCACGGCACACGTTCATCTCCAGTTTGAGCGCCAGGTGCTCGGGATCACGAGCATGAACGCCGGTAGCGTCGGCCTGCAATACGGCGGCACGCCCGCTGCGTACTGGGCAGAGATCGGGCCCGAGATCCGCCTGCGCCAGACTCCTTACGACGTCGACGAGGCCGAGCGCCGCGCCCTATCGAGCGGGATACCCACCGCCGATCGCATCGTTCAGACGCTCCGCGAACCTCCCTCGGCGGAGGAGGTCGTCGAGCACGCCGAGCGGCTGGTGGCCTCTGACTGAATGAGCAGGAAGCCGCATTCCGGACAGGCGATCGTGCCGCCTGCACGGTGCTGTACGAACTCGCCGCACACGAGACACTCGAGGCTCGCTCCGCGAAGCAGCGCGAGTAGCTCCTGGTCGAGCGACCGGTTCAATGACGCGACTTCGCCCATCAGACCTTCCTGAACACCCCCACGACCTTGCCGAGCAGTTGGACGTGGTCGGCATAGATCGGTTCCATGCCGGCGTTGTCCGGCTGTAGCCGCACGCGGCCCGACTCCCGGAAGATGCGCTTGACCGTCGCCTCGTCCGCCGACTCGTCGTCTCCAGCGAGCGCGACGACGATCTCTCCGTCGCGAGCGTCCTGCTGACGACGGACGACGACATAGTCCCCGTCGAGAATGCCCGCGTCGACCATCGACTCGCCCTTCACGCGGAGCACGAAGTCGGCGGGCCCCACGACGCCGGGCACGCTCATGTACTCCTCGACGTTGTCGGCGGCCAGCAACGGCCCACCTGCGGCGATCTGGCCGACGAGCGGCAGCATGTCCTCCTCGCGCGACGGCCGCGCGGAGGCTGGTCGCTCGCGCCCGACGAGCTCGAGCGCACGCGGCTTCGTCGGATCCCGGCGCAACAGGCCGGCCCGCTCGAGGTTGGCGAGATGCGCGTGCACCGTCGACGGCGATGCGAGCCCGACGGCGTTTCCGATCTCACGCACCGTGGGCGGATACCCGTGCGTGTCGACGTAATCGACCACGAAATCCCAGATCTGCTGCTGCCTGGGGGTCAGCACCGATGAGCCTCCTTCCGCGAACATGTGTTCGCCCACGGTAGCCAGGAGGTCGGACGCCGTCAAGTGGCGCCCTAGACTCGACTGCCATGGTGCGCGAAGGACGAGCATTGCCAGATGTGCGGTTCGCGTGGCGCGCTGAGGCCACCGATGATGAGCTCGTCACTCTCACGCAATCCCACGGTGGCACAGCCCAAGCCGGGTGGTGGGATCGGATCCGCCCGCACAGCCTGGGCTGGGTAACCGCTCGCGCCGATGACGGGACGCTCATCGGATTCGTGAACGTTGCCTGGGACGGCGGCGATCACGCCTTCCTGATCGACACGAAGGTACGCCCCGATCACCAACGACAGGGCATCGGCAAGGAGCTCGTACGCATCGCGGTGGCCGAAGCGAAGGAGGCCGGATGCGAGTGGCTGGAGGTCGACTTCGAAGAACCTCTCGCCCCGTTCTACTACGGCGCATGCGGGTTCGCTCCGACGCCGGCCGGCCTCGTACATCTCCCTGACGTGGAGCCCGTCGAGCGCTCCTAGTGTCGCTCGCAGGCAGATGCGGGCTTTGCCCGCGTCTGCCACGCCAGTGCTTGACTCTGAGGAGACCACCCGCTGCAAAGTGCGCAGCACTTTGCAGCGGAATCATGCGCTGGAGAGGACTTGAACCTCCACGGCCTAAAGCGGCCACCAGGCCCTCAACCTGGCGCGTCTACCAATTCCGCCACCAGCGCGCGGGGGGAATTCTACCGAGGCGCCTCTCTACTGGAGAACTTGGAAGAGCGCGACCGAGTTGAGCGCGAAGAGCGTCGCGATGACCACGGTCAGCCGCGTGAGGTTGCGCTCGACGATGTGCGTTCCGCCCTGCGATGCGGGCGTGAAGCCCATGCCGCCGAAGCCCGTGTCGCGCCCGGAATGCATGAGGATGAGCGTGATCAGGCCGGCCGAGAGCAGCACTTGGGTGACGGCGAGGAGTGCAACCACGAGGGCTCTTAGACTAGCCGACGTGGAGCAGTCGGACGCGCGTGAACGGATCCAGAAGCTCCTCGTCACCGGCGACAACCGCCTGAAGCAGGGCGTGTCGCACGAGAAGGTGCGCGAGACCTACGAGGAGGCACTGCGGGTGGCTACGGAGGCCGGGCTCGAGGAGAGCGTTCGCCCGCTCGTCGAGATACGGCTGGCCGACCTCGAGAACCTCGGCTAGAGCGCTCCGCCTCGCGCACCGGGCGGCCACCTGTCCAGGAAAGCTCGCGTTGGTGACGAATCGATGACGCAAACGTCGACCCTGGAGGTATGTGATGGACGTGCCCCTCGCCAGGCGCTTGGCCGCCGAAGCCGTTGGCACCTTTCTGTTCTTCTTTCTCGGGTTCAGCGCCATCGCCATATCCGTGGAGTTCGGCATCGAGGCGATCGGGCCACTCGGAATCGCGTTTGGCTTCGGCCTCGGCCTGGCGCTAGCGATCACCGCCTTCGGGCATCTCTCCGGCGGGCACTTCAACCCAGCGGTGAGCGCCGGACTGGCCGTCGCGGGGAAGTTCCCCGCCCGCGAGGTCGTCCCTTACTGGATCGCCCAACTCGTGGGTGGATTTGGCGCCGTGCTCGTCATGGCGATCGCGTACTCGAGCAGGGTGACGAACGCGCTCGATACGAATCCCGGTCTCGGCATCAGCGACGGCTCCGCAGTCTTGCTCGAGGGCGTGGCAACGGCGCTCTTCGTCATGGTCATCCTCACCGTCGCGACCGACGAGCGCGCCGCCTGGAAGGGAGTCATGGCACCGCTCCTGATCGGGCTGTTCATCTTCACTGCCGCAACGGCGGTGGGTCCTGCATCGGGTGGATCCTTCAATCCCGCTCGATCACTCGACCCGGTTCTCTACAACCAGGACTGGTCGAATCTCTGGATCTACCTGGTGGGACCGCTCGCCGGCGGAGTTCTCGGAGGCGCCATCTGGGGATACCTGGTCGCGCGACCAGAGCAGAGTGCCACGTAGCGACATCTGCTCACATACGCCGTTCGTCTAGCGACCCGCTGCGCGCTCGAGGATCGCTTCGATCCGCTCCGCCTGGCGGCGCACGTCGTGGCTCTCGGCCGCGGCGCGCGCCGCCGGGTTGGGGCACGGCAGAGCCGCTGCCGCGGTGAGCCCCTGCGTGATGGAGCCGATGTCCAGCGGATCGACGAGCACGCCCGCGCCCTCGGGGACGAGCTCTGCAGGGCCACCGACCCTCGTCGCGACCACGGAGCGGCCTGTGGCCATGGCTTCGAGAACCGCCTGGCCGAACGGCTCGACGAGGCTGGGCTGGCAGACGACGCGCCCCGCAGCCATGTGGTGTCGCACTTCGTCGTGCGGTACGGCGCCCACGAGCCGGACGCCGCGCCGCCCGGCGAGCGCAGGCCGTAGGGGCCCGTCGCCGACGATCGTGAGCGTCGCGTCGCCGTCCTCCAGCCGGCCGAAGGCCTCCGCGAGCCGCACGACGTTCTTGCGGTCGATGAGGGAGCCGACGAACACGTAGCGCGGAGGACCGTCCGGCGCCGGTACAACCGAGAACGAGGCGAGATCGACGCCGCAGTCCACGACCTCGGTCTTCCCACGGGCCTCGGGCACCGCCTGCTCCAGCTGGCCGCGCAGATAGTCGGAGACGGCGATCACGGCCTCGGCGCGCGTGCACACCCACCGGGTCGCCCTGCGGACGGCGGCGTTCGAGCGTGCGTTGGTCACGTCCTGCCCGTGCGCAGTCACTACGAGCGGCGCGCGCGACGAGAGAGCCGCGATAAGGCCCGCCGGCACGAGGAAATGCGCGTAGACGATGTCCGGCTGGAAGGCGCGCGCGGCAACCCTGGCGCGCCGCGCGAGATCGACATACCGGCGCTTTCCTCCCTCGCGCTTGTCGATCACCGTCCGCACGATCTCGTGGCCCCGGTCGAGCAACGCGCGCTCGAGGCCCTGCACGAAGACGCCGAAGTCCGGGTCCTCGGGGCCCGGATACATCTGCGAGACGAGCAGGATCCTCAAACGGCAGCGACGCTAGTCGCGCGTGACCTGCACGATGCCGAGGCACATCTCGTCCGTCGTCCCCTCGCCCCAGAGCACGTAGCGTGGCGTCTTCGGGATCCCGTGCCCGCCGTGATGGCGCCGCGTCGGATCGAAGCGGCACGTCACTCGTAGCACGTCGCCCGCCTTCGCCTCCACCGGCTCTTCGAGGGTGTACGCGGTCTGCCAGTGGAAGTCCCAGCGCGGAATGTCCAGCAGTACTCGGGCGCCCGCCGTGCCCGGGTTGAGCTCGACGCGGATCGACTTGCCGAGCAGGTGCATGTGCCCGCCGACGATGTGGATCGTGGTCGGACCACTGATCGTGCGATTGCACGTGGACGTCGTCGACGGCTTCGGGCTCGTCGAGCTCTGGCCGCACATGACGAGCAGGATGGTCGGCGCGGCCGATGCCCCGAAGCCGTACTTGCGATCGAGCTCGGCCAGGGCGGCGCCGCGGCCGCAGAGTCGTCCCTGCTCGCCCTTGACGCAGGCGAGCTCGACCGGCGCGGGCAGCAGCACGGTGTTGATCGACTCCAGGCCGTTCGGCGGCGCGAGCGTGAACACCGCACGCGAGCGATCGGGCGCACGTCCGTTGAGGAGGTTGTAGTGCACCTGCATCACGACGAGGCTGCCCTTTGGCAGGTCGACGCCCGTTCCGTCGGGGAAGCGACCCGCTCCCCAGCCCGGCGCCCAGGCGGAGATCCACGATGCGTTGTCCAACTCGTTGCTCCCGCCGCGGACGCCGATGCCGCCGAAGCACGACCAGCCGGCGCCGGGCGACGAGGCATCCAGGCGCTTCGCGTCCGCTGCCGAATCCGCGTGAATGCGGAAGAGGATCACGTGGTGGACGATCGACCGCGCTCCGGGCACGATCCTCGCGGACGTCGCGTACGCGTCCTCCGTGAGCCTGGGATCGAGGAGGAAGCAGCGGTAGTCGTCGGTGGCGCCGTTCTTCGCAGTCGGCCGGTAGGCGGTCGGCATGCCGAGATCGAGCACGCGCTCGCCCGCCCGCACGTCGGTCTTGACGGCGGGAGCCTTGCCTGCTCCCGGGCCGGACGCCTTGCCGCCACCCTTCGCCCAGCTGAGGATCGTCGAGCGTTGCTGCGCCGTCAGCTGCCGGGTCTCCTCGCCGACGTACTCGGGGAAGCAGGCCCCGGCGGCCACGGCGGCATGATCTTCGCGGTCACGGCGCCGGCGATCGCATCCGCCCAGGTCTGTGCCTGCTTCGCCGTCTCGAGCGAGAACGGTGCGATGCCGCCGACCTGGTGGCAGCCGGTGCACTTCTCGCGGAGGATCGGTGCTACGTCGCGCTGAAAGCTCGGTGCCGCAGTTGGCGTGCGGTCACCGTCGCCGCGCGAGGCGGCGACCGCCACGAGCGGGACGAGCAGTGCAACCGCAACGGCTGCGCCGAGGAAGACGCGGCTCGTTCGGGACATCCGCTTCATGCTGCCGGGCGCTGCGCGTCGTACGTGCCGAACAGGTCGCGGAGCTCGCCGCAGATCTCGCCGATGGTGCAGTGGGCACGAAGCGCTTCACGCATCGGAACGAGCAGGTTACCGGTGCCCTCGGCAACGCTCCGCACTTCGGCGAGCGCTCGCGCCGCAGCCTCTCCGTCGCGCTCGGCGCGCACGCGCGCCGTGCGCTCCAGCTGTCGGCGCTCGATCTCGGGGTCGATCCGCTGCAGCTCGACCCCCCCGCCCTCGCCGTCCTCCTCATAGCGGTTGACGCCGACGACGACGCGCTCACCTCGCTCGACGTCTTGCGCGAAGCGAAATGCCGCCTCTTCGATCTCGTGCTGGACGAAGCCCTGCTCGACCGCGGATACGGCCCCGCCCAGCTCGTCGATGCGCTCGATGAGCTCCCAGGCCCGCGCCTCGAGCTCGCGGGTCAGCGCCTCCACGGCGTACGAGCCTCCGAGCGGGTCGGCGGTCGGCGTCGTCCCCACCTCATGCTGAAGCACCTGCTGCGTGCGCAGCGCGATCCTCGCCGCCCGCTGCGTCGGCAGCGCGAGTGCCTCGTCGAACGAGTTCGTGTGGAGGGACTGAGCGCCGCCGCAGACGGCGGCGAGCGCCTGGACGGCGACGCGAACGATGTTCAGCTCCGGCTGCTGGGCGGTAAGCGTCGAGCCGCCCGTCTGCGCGTGGAAGCGCAGCGCGAGCGCCCGCGGGTTCGCGGCGCCGAACCGCTCCCGCATCACGCGGGCCCACAGCCGGCGGGCCGCGCGGAACTTCGCCACCTCCTGGAGAAAGTCGTTGTGCGCGTTGAAGAAGAACGAGACGCGCTCGCCGAACTCGTCCGGTGAGAGGCCGGCTGCCACCGCAGCCTCGCAGTACGCAATGCCGTTGGCGACCGTGAACGCGAGCTCCTGGACGGCCGTCGAGCCTGCCTCGCGGATGTGGTAGCCGGAGATGGAGATCGTGTTGAAAAGCGGTAACCGCTCCGCGCAGTACGCGAAGAGGTCGGTCGTGATCCGCATCGACGGCCGCGGCGGGAAGATGTAGTTCCCGCGGGCGATGTACTCCTTGAGGATGTCGTTCTGGACCGTGCCGCGGAGCTTGTCACCGGGGACGCCCTGCTCGTCCGCCGCGAGCTCGTAGAGCAGGAGCAACAGCGCCGCCGGGGCGTTGATCGTCATCGACGTCGAGACCCGGTCGAGCGGGATGCCGTCGAAGACGACGCGCATGTCTGCCATCGAGTCGATGGCGACGCCGGTGCGGCCGACCTCGCCCCTGGCTACAGGATCGTCCGAGTCGTAGCCGAGCTGGGTCGGCAGATCGAACGCGACGGAAAGGCCGGTCTGGCCGAGCTCGAGCAGATAGCGGAAGCGCTCGTTCGTCTCCTCCGCGGAGCCGAAGCCCGCGTACTGACGGATCGTCCACGGCCGGCCGCGGTACATCGTTGGATACGGGCCGCGTGAGAACGGGTACTCGCCGGGCAGCTCTGTGCCGAGGTCCGGCACGTCCTCCGGCGTATACACCGGCTCGATCTCGATGCCCGAGTCCGTCTCACGCCGGTCATCCGCCGTGGCCATGCTCCAATCGTACGTTCGCCGGGCCGCGCATCGTCAGCGTGCTCCGGCTCGGCTCGGGCCGGTAACCGAGCTTGGCGTTCAACGTCCGCATGGGCAGGTTCCGCTCTTCGCTGCCCGTGATCAACTGCTCGAAGCCGGCGAGCTTCGCGGCGGCGATCTGCGTCCGCTTCAGCGCGGTGGCCACTCCATGCCGGCGCCATGCGCGCCGAACGGCAGTCAACCCGTTGTAACCGTCGCGGCCGTAGTCGTCCATCGAGACATACCCGATGGGCTCGCCGTCCGCGACCGCGACGAACAGCAGATCGCGCCGCCGCGTCGGCCGATCGAGCTCGATCGCGCGCCACTGCTCGACGCTCATGTCGCCCGCATTGCCCGGGATGTCTGCCGCGGCTTCGATGCCGACCGCATAGAGCGCTTCCGCGAGCTCCGGGCGGTCGGCGAGGGCGACGATCTCGACTCCCGCCGGCACCTGCGCCGGTTCAGGTTCAAGAGCCGTGAGCTCGAGCGCGACGGCCTGCTCTCCGCCCACGACCTCGTAGCCCCGACGCTCGAGGTACTGCTGTGACTCGAGGTCGCTCTCGACGACCTCGCCCTCGAGCTCGGGCCGACCGGCCTCGAGTGCTCGGCCCCCGAGCTCCGCGAGCAGGGCCGAGCCGATGCCGCGCCGCCGTAGCGCGGGGACGACGACGAGATGCGCAGGTGCAAGCTCGTCGGGCCACGGATCGACGAAGCCGCAGCCCGCGGGCTCTCCGTCGAGTCGCGCGATCACATAGACGAGCGTCTCGTTGGCGGCGAGGTTGTGCCTCAGATTCTTCAGCCGTGGCGGTGGCCGGTCGGGATCGGCCGCAGTGCGCACAGCGATCATCACCTCGAGGTCGGCGTCGGTCTGCACGCGCGCGACCTCGAGGCCGGGAACAGCCTGTGTCATGGTGAGCTCCTTCAGGAAGGTGGGGAACGTCAGCCGGACGGCTGCGTCACATACGAACTGGGTCTCGCATAGCACCACCTCCCGGCTCGGGAGCCTGCCAGGCGATCGTAGTGTCTACTGTCGTCGTGGTGCAAGTCCGTGTGCGGCTCTTCGCCGGCCTGCGCGAGCGGGCAGGTTGGTCGGAGCGCGAGCTCGACGGCGTCGATCGGGTTGGCGATGTGTGGGCGGCGCTCGATCTCGGCGCGGAGCCGCCGGGCCTCCTCTATGCCGTGAACCGCGAGTACGCACCGGCCGACCGTGAGCTCGCCGACGGAGACGAGGTGGCGCTCATCCCACCGGTCTCGGGTGGCGCGTTCCGGCTGAGCGAGGAGCCGCTCGACCCATCGGCCGTGATCGCCGAGGTCGCCGACGAGCGCGCGGGCGGCATCGCCGTGTTCGTCGGCACCACACGCATCCAGTCGCGAGGACGCACGGTGCTCCACCTCGACTACGAGGCCTACGAGGGCATGGCCGAGCAGGTGATGGAGGAGCTGGCCGTCGAGCTCGGCCGCACATACGACCTGTGCGCGGTGGCGATGGCGCACCGTGTGGGGCGCGTAGGAATCGGAGAGCCGTCCGTCGTGATCGCCGTGTCGGCGCCGCACCGCGGGGACGCGCTCGCCGCGTGCAAGGACTGCATCGACCGCCTCAAGGAGACCGTGCCGCTGTGGAAGAAGGAGGTCTACGAAGGCGGCGAGGAGTGGATCGGGCGCGGCTCGTGACGCGGAGGGTGAGCCAGCAGTCGCGCGCGAAGCCGGATTCACTCCGGCGGAGCGCAGGCACCGCGCCGCCCTGTAGCGGCACGAAGGAGGGGGCTCGTGGGGGAACCATGGGTTCCCCACGCCCGGCAGCGTACTTCGATGCGCCCCGTCGACGCCGCCTGCGGCTACCGTAGCCCTCGTGGATCCCATCATCAGCCGGCAGCGCAAGGAAGCCGAAGAAAACGGGCACGTGGACGAGCACGGCTTCGAACCGGTGGAGCGTGGCTACGAGCCCATCCAGCCGACCTCGCCGTGGCGCGACCTGCTCCAGAAGCTCTGGGCTCCGATCGCGTTCGTCGGCGTGCTCCTGTGGAAGGTCAAGGCAGGGGCAGCCGCCATTTTCAAGTTCAAGCTCTTCACGGTCGTCGGCTCTGCTTTCGTCTCGGTGGCGGCGTATGCGCTGATCTGGGGCTGGCAGTTCGGCCTCGGCTTCGTGCTGCTCCTGTTCGTACACGAGCTCGGCCATGTGGCCGTCGCCAAGTGGCAAGGGCTGCCCGTGAGCGCTCCGGTCTTCATCCCGTTCATGGGCGCACTGATCCTCATGAAGGAGATGCCGAAGAGCGCATGGAAGGAGGCGCAGATCGCGCTCGGCGGGCCGATCCTGGGCTCGCTCGGCGCAGCCGCCTGCTGGGCGGCGGGTGCAGCGATGGACTCGGACCTGCTGATGGCGCTCGCCTACGTCGGCTTCCTCATCAACCTCTTCAACCTCATACCCGTGCTGCCGCTCGACGGAGGGCGCGCGATCGGCGCCGTCCATCCCGTCTTCTGGGTGCTCGGAGCCGCCGTCCTCGTCGTAGCGGCCGTGCTGTGGCTGAGCCCGGCGATCCTGATCATCGTCGCTCTGCTCGGCGGTCTCGAGCTCTACGGCCGGGCGAAGGACTGGTGGCGGAACCGCGGCACGGCCGGCGGCAACCGCTATTACGCGATCAAGCCCTGGCAGCGCGTGGCGGTGGGCGCCGTCTACGTCGGCCTGTCCGCTGTTCTCTTCCTCTCCATGGCGGCCACGCACGTTCCCCAGGACCGTCTATGACGACC
This sequence comes from uncultured Actinomycetes bacterium, assembly GCA_963711315.1. Taxonomy (GTDB): domain Bacteria; phylum Actinomycetota; class Thermoleophilia; order Gaiellales; family Gaiellaceae; genus PALSA-612. The sequence continues at coordinate 106,219 of CAVQDQ010000001.1, read as the reverse complement.
GAAGACGTCCGGATTCTCGAGCGCTGCGATCCGGACCTCGAAAAGCACGTGGCGATGATCGCCGACGAGTTCCGGGCGGGCTTCCTCACCGTCGAGTCGATCGGAGCGCCGGCAGTGACGGTCTTTGGCTCGGCGCGCACGGCGGAGGGCGAGCCGATGTACGAGCTGGCGCGTGAGCTCGGCCGGCTCGCGGTTGCCAGTGGCTTCGCGGTCGTGACCGGCGGCGGCCCGGGCGTGATGGAGGGCGCGAACCGAGGCGCACAGGAAGCTGGCGGCGTGTCTGTCGGCTTCAACATCCAGCTGCCTCACGAGCAGGAGCTGAACGCGTACTGCGACATCGGCATGACGTTCCGCCACTTCTACGCGCGGAAGACGATGCTCGTGAAGGCTGCTGAGGCGCTCGTGCTCTTTCCGGGCGGCTTCGGGACGCTCGACGAGCTCTTCGAGGTGCTCGTACTGATCCAGACGGGAAAGATCCAGTACTTCCCGGTCTGCCTGCTCGGGACGGAGCACTGGCAGCCGCTGCTCGAGTGGCTGGACGAGCTCTGCGACCGCCGTCTCATCTCCCGCGAGGATCTCGACCTCGTTTCCGTCACGGACGTCCCCGCGGAGGCTCTTCAGATCATCACCGCGCACTACGCGCGTAAGCAAGCCGCCTAGCCGCGGTGGCTGAAGCCGAAGTTCGAGCAGCCGAACGTCGTGTCCCGGTACATGTCCGGCGAGTCGAGAACGACCGTGATCAGCCGGATGCCGTGGCGGGTGGCGGACGCGACGAGGCAGGGGCCTGCGGCACGCGTCCAGCCGGTCTTTACGCCGTCCGCACCCGCGTAACGCCAGAGCAGCTTGTTGTGGTTCTCGTAGAGCTTCGCGTAGGTGGGCGGCCGCCACCGGACGCGTCGCTCCTTCGTTCCAACGATGATGTTGAAGCGCCGATTGGCGAGGGCGTGTCGCGTGAGCATCGCAAGGTCGTACACCGTCGAGTAGTTCCCCTCGTCGATGAGCCCGCTCGCCGAGCGGTAGCGCGTGTGGCGCAGGCCGAGCGCCCTGGCCTTGTGGTTCATGAGCACGAAGAAGCGCTGAAGCGATCCGGCTGCCGCAACGGCCAGGGTCACGGCCGTGTCGTTGCCGGACGCGAGCAACAGCCCGTAGTACAGCTTCCAGACGGGTACGCGCTCGCCGGTCCTGAGCCCCTCCTTGGACGGCTGTACCTTCGTCGCCTCGCGCGGCACGACGACCATGTCGTGCGGTCGGAGGTGCTCCATTGCGACGAGCGCGGTCATGATCTTCGTCGTCGACGCGATCGGCCGGCGCATGTACTCCCGCTTCGACCAGAGGACTTGGCCCGTCCTCGCGTCGATGACGATCGCGGCCGGTGCCTCGACTTTCGGGCCTCTTGCCTGCGGGGCGCCGCTGGCGACTCCACCGGCAACGAGAGCCGCAAGACCGGCGACCAGGAGCCAACGCCAGGGCACGGCGAACGAGTGTAGCGTCGGGTCATGAAGGACGACCTCGGCGCCGCGGTCGCGGCGATCCGTGCCCGGACGGACGTGACGCCCGCGGTAGGCGTCGTGCTCGGCAGCGGTCTGGGTGCCTTTGCGGACGCGCTCGAGGACGCTGTCGAGATCCCGTACGAGGACATTCCCGGCTGGCCTCAGGCGACGGCCGTCGGCCACGCGGGCAGGCTCGTCCTCGGCTCCTTTGGTGGCGTTCCCCTGGCCGTCATGCGCGGCCGCGCCCACCTCTACGAGGGGCTCTCGCCCGCCAAGGTCGTCTTCGGCATCCGCGTGCTCGGCCTGCTCGGCGTGCGCACGCTGGTGTTGACGAACGCGGTCGGTGCCATCGACGACAGCCTCGAACCGGGACAGCTCGTCCTCATCTCGGATCACATCAACCTCCAGGCGCAATCGCCGCTCGTCGGCCCCAATGACGAGAGCCTCGGGCCGCGCTTTCCGGACATGTCGGACGCGTACGACCCGGAGCTCCGTGCTGCAGCGCGGGCAGCGGCGGACCGACTCGGCCTCGACCTCTGCGAGGGCGTGTTCGCAGCGTGGCTGGGCCCGGCATTCGAGACCCCCGCCGAGATCCGCATGCTGCGCACGCTCGGCGCAGACACCGTCGGCATGTCCACCGCGCCCGAGGTGCTCGCCGCGCGGCACATGGCGCATCCGCTGCCTCGCCATCTCGTGCGTGACGAACCTCGCGGCGGGCGTCTCGCCCGAGCCGATCGACCACGAGCAGGTGCTCGAGATCGCGGCGCGCGCGGCCGGCTCTCTCGTCGCGCTCCTGCGCGAGCTCGTTCCTACACTGTCTGCGTGAAGCTGAGCGAGCTCCCGTCGGTGGACGAGCTGCTGCGCGACCCGCGGCTCAGTGCGGCACCCCATGGTCTGGCGGTCGAGGCTGCACGCGCGGTGCTCGACCGCGCACGCGAGGCGGTCCGTGCCGGGCGCGAGCCCGGCGAGCTGGCGGAGCTCGTCGCCGAGGAGATCGCAGCCGCACATGCGTTCCGGCTGCGGCGTGCCATCAACGCGACAGGGGTGATCGCCCACACGAACCTCGGCCGTGCGCCGCTGGCGTCGGCGGCGCTCGATCGGGTAGCCGAGGTCGGACGCGGCTACTCGAATCTCGAGTACGACCTCGCCGAGGGCCGCCGCGGATCGCGTCAGGATCACGTCGCGGCGATCCTGCGCCGGCTGACCGGCGCCGAAGCAGCACTCGTCGTCAACAACAACGCGGCCGCGGTGCTGCTGGCGTTGGCGGCGCTCGCAGAAGGCCGCGAGGTGCTCGTCTCCCGGGGCGAGCTCATAGAGATCGGCGACGGCTTCCGGATCCCGGACGTGCTCGCGCGCTCGGGTGCTCGCCTGGTCGAGGTGGGAACGACCAACCGCACACGCGCCGCAGACTACGAGCGCGCGGCGAGTCCCGAGACTGCGGCCTTGCTCCGGGTGCACCAGTCGAACTTCCGCGTCGTCGGCTTCACGGACCGCCCCACGCTCGCAGAGCTCGCCGAGGTTGCGGCCACCCGTGAGCTCATGCTCATCGACGACCTCGGCTCGGGCGCGCTCGTGCCGCTCGGCGACGAGCCACAGGCGCGCGACAGCCTCGCCGCCGGCGCGGGGCTCGTCTGCTTCTCGGGAGACAAGCTCCTCGGCGGTCCGCAGGCGGGGATCGTCGTCGGCCGAGCAGAGCTCGTGGAGAAGCTGCGGCGCCATCCACTCCAGCGCGCGCTGCGGGCGGACAAGCTCTCGCTCGCCGCCCTCGAGGGGACGCTGATGCTGTACCTCGATCCAGACCGCGCGCGGGGCGAGATCCCGGTGCTGCGGATGCTCGACGAGCCTCCCGAAGCCGTCCGCGCGCGCGCGCAGCGACTCGCTTCGGCCGTCGGCGGCGAGGTCGAGGAGACGATGGCTCGCGTGGGCGGCGGCGCACTGCCCCTCACCGAGCTCGAAAGCTATGCGTGCGCGGTCGAGGAGAAGCTTGCGACGCCGCTTCGACTCGCTGAGCCGCCGGTGATCGGCGTGGTGCGCGACGGCAGGTTGCTGCTCGACTGCCGCACGATCTTTGACCACGACGTCGACGCCGTGGCCGCCGCCGTGCTCGCCGCCCGGGGATGACGGAAGCCGCCAACGAGGAGCAGCTGTGGGATCTCGTGCGCGGCGCGCTCGGCACGCGTGCCCTGGCGATCGTCGCGGAGCTCGGCATCGCGGATCGCCTTGCAGGCGGTCCGAAGCCTGTCGAAGACCTGGCGCAGGAGGTCGACGCCGATCCGTCCACGCTGTACCGGCTGCTGCGGGCGCTGGCGAGCGACGGCGTCTTCGCGGAGGACGTGCCCGGAGTGTTTCGCAACACCCCTGCCTCTGAAGACCTCCGACGCGGTGGCGACTGGGACGACTTCGCAATGTTGTTCGGCGGTGTCTGGTACCAGGCGGCCGCCGGCCTCGACGCACAGGGCACGGTCGCATTCCCGCGCGACTTCGGAACTGACTTCTGGTCGTGGCTCGCCGCGCACCCCGATCAACGAGCGTCGTTCGACCGAGCGATGGAGGGTGGCAAGGAGCAAACGGTCGAACGGCTGGCCCTTCTCGACTGGCGAGGCGACGAGACGGTCGTCGACGTCGGCGGCGGCAACGGGGCGCTGCTCGCCGGGTTGCTGAAGCTCCAACCCGGCTTGCGGGGCATCGTCTTCGACCTTCCGGAGACGGTCCGCGACGAGTCGGCGCTCGGCGAGCGCATCACGTTCGTCGAGGGAAGCTTCTTCGACCACGTCCCTGAGGGTGACGTCTACGTCCTCTCGGGGATCCTCCATGACTGGGACGACGAGAAGGCAACCGCGATCCTGCGCACGATTCGCCAGTCGGCGCCTGCGGACGCGCGACTCCTCGTCCGAGAGACGATCCTACCCACAGGCAACGAGCCCAACGGCGCCAAGTGGCTCGATCTCTTGATGCTCGTTCTCCTCGGGGGTCGTGAGCGAGACGAGCCTCAGTGGCGCGCGCTGTTCGCAGCCGGAGGCTTCGAGCCAGTATCCATGGAGGACGGACTGATCGAGGCTCGATGTCGCTGACCGTCGGCACCGCCGGTCACATCGATCACGGCAAGACGGCGCTCGTACGCGCCCTGACGGGCAAGGACACCGATCGCCTACCGGAGGAGCAGGCACGCGGGATCTCGATCGAGCTCGGCTACGCGCCGCTCGACCTCGCGGACGGCCGTCGGCTCTCCGTGGTCGACGTGCCCGGCCATGAGCGCTTCGTACGCACGATGGTCGCCGGCGCGACCGGCATCGACCTCTTCCTCCTGGTCATCGACGCGGGCGAGGGCGCGCGGCCGCAGACGCTCGAGCACGTCGCGATCCTCGAGCTTCTAGGCGTCGAGCGCGGCGTCGTCGCCGTGACGAAAGCGGACACGGTCGACGAAGAAACGCTCGGGCTCGTCGTCGAGGAGGCACGCGAGCTGGTCCCAGGTGCGGCGGTCGTGGTGACGAGCGCGAAGACCGGCCAGGGGCTGGACGAGCTGCGGGCGGAGCTCGCCGCGGCCGCAGACGACGTCGAGCCGGTTCATGCGACCGGCGCGACCCGGCTGTTCGTCGATCGCGTCTTCTCCCTGCACGGCATCGGCACGGTCGCCACCGGCACGCTCTGGTCGGGCCGGGTCCGGGCAGGAGACGAGCTGCGCGCCGAACCGGCCGGGCTCGACGTCCGCGTGCGCAGCGTGGAGGTGCACGACCGCTCGATCGACACCGCCGAGGCCGGGCAGCGCGTCGCGGTCAGCCTGCCGGGGATCGAGCGGACGCAGCTGCGGCGCGGTGATGCGCTCGTCCAGCCTGGCGCGTATCCCGTGAGCTATCGGCTGGACGTCGCCCTGGAAGAGCTCGAGCCGATCGGCGACGGCGCGCGCGTCCACGTTCACCACGGCACCGCCGAGACCCCCGCGGTCGTCAAGCGGATCGGCGACCGATATGCGCAGCTGCGCCTCACCGCACCCGCACTGGCCGCGCGCGGCGACCGTGTCGTGCTACGGACGGAAACGACCGTCGGCGGCGGCCGCGTGATCGATCCCGCTCCGCCACGCCACAAGAGCGCCGAGCGGCTGGAGTTGCTCGAGCGAGGGGATGTGGCCGCGACCGTCTACGCGCCGGTCCGGCTGGCGACGCTCCAGCACGTGCTGGGCGGAGAGCCGGAAGGGCTGGAGCAGGCGGGCGACTGGGTGTTCTCCGACGCATGGCTCGCCGAGTACCGCTCGGGCCTCGAGCGGAGGCTCGACACGGCCGATCCTCTCGACCCGGGGATCGCTCTGCCTGCCGACGCGTGGGCCGCCGACGTGATCCCTCTGCTCGGGTTGGAGCGGCGTGGCGCAAAGCTCTACCGGCCGGGGGCGATCGGCGAGCTGGGCGCGAAGCGCGCGGCGGCGGACGAGCTGGAGGCCCGGCTCGGCCTGGAGCCCGTCAAGGTGGAAGACAGCGCGCTGGCCCGCTTCCTCGAGGAGCAGGGCACGCTCGTGCGTGTCGGCGACGGTTACGCCGTGTCGCGCGCTGCCTTCGACGACGCGCGGACCGCGCTGGTGGAGGAATGCCGCACTGCGGGCAGGATCACGCTCGCGCGGTTCCGCGACCTGCTCGGCGTCGGCCGCCGTACGGCACAGCTCCTGCTCGAGCGGTTCGACGCCGACGGCCTGACCCGCCGCGTCGGTGACGAGCGTGTCCTGCGACGGTCCGCGGTGGAGAGCTGACGTGCGCGGTTGGCTGCCAGGGATCCTGATCGCCGCCGGCGCCGCGGCGTTCCTCATCTGGGGATCGCTGGCCGAGACCGACTCGGCGCCAAAGCTCGATCAGCGCGCCTCGCCGGTGCTCGCCTCCGGCATCGTCTCGAGCGTCACCGACGGCGACACCCTGCGGCTAGCGGACAACCGTCGCATCCGGCTCGTGCAGATCGACGCGCCCGAGCTTCCGTCGGGAGAGTGCTATGCCGAACAGGCCCTGAACGCACTTACCACGCTCGCCCCGGTAGGCGTCGACGTCGAGCTCCGGCTCGATCCGGCGCTCGATGCGAAGGACGAGCACGGCCGAGATCTCGCTTACGTTCACTACGGCAAGAAGAACCTGAACCTCGAGCTCGTGGAGACGGGCGCGGCCGCCCCGTACTTCTTCCACGGTGAGCGAGGTCAGTACGCGGACGAACTGATGAGGGCCGCTCGGCGCGCCAAGGCCGCCGGACGAGGGCTGTGGGGCGAGTGCCCAGGGACAACCCTGAATCCGAACCGTGCAGTAAACGCGCGGAAGTAGGTTTGGAGGTTCCGAGTAGCGGAGAGCCTTCAGATATACCATGGCTACCACGCTTGAAGCCTGGGAGCACCACGAGCCGGAGCTCATAGCTGTTGTGGAAGCCGCAAATCTTAACGGCGAGGTCTCGGAAGCGGTCGACAATGGGGCGACGTCGTTGGTCGTCGATCTACGCGCGGCTGAATCGATAGGCACGCACGGCTTGAACACCTTGCTCGACGCGCGGTGCCGAATCATGGCGCGCGGCGGCGAGATCGCTGTCGTTCTCCCGGCCAGGCTCCGGCGGTTTTTTGGGCTGCTGAACCTCGACCGCCGCTTCATCCTGGCGGCGAATCGCCGTCAGGCGTTCGAGCGGCTGGGTGTCGTCGACGACCACCAGACCTCTCTCATCGCGCCCGCGCGGCTTAGAGCCTCTAACGAGATGACCCTCGAAGAGCTCCGAGGCTGAGTAAGGCTCGGTGGATGTCCGCACGGCGTTCGTAGCGGATGCGCAGGCGCCGATGTTGGTGTAAACAAGCGGCGTTCTCTGACCGGCAAGAGTGGCTCGGCCAACAAGTAGGCTCATGCGCCGAATGCTCTGTCAAAGTTGCCGCGCGGAAAACCCGGAAGGAAAGAAGTTCTGCATCGAGTGCGGGACGTCGCTCGCACTCTCGTGTACGTCTTGCGGCGCCCTTCTCGCGGGCAACGAAAAATTCTGCGGCGAGTGCGGTGCGCCATTTTCCGGTCAGACGGCACCTAGCGTGACGACGACTGTCCGCGAGGCCCCTGCCGCCGAGCGCAGGCTGGTGTCGGTGCTTTTCGCCGACCTCGTCGGCTTCACGATGCTTTCCGAATCGAGAGACGCCGAAGAGGTGCGCGAGCTGCTCTCGAGCTACTTCGACACCTGCCGGCGGCTGATCTCGCTCTACGGCGGAACGGTGGAGAAGTTCATCGGGGACGCGGTGATGGCGGTCTGGGGGACGCCGGTCGCGCAGGAGGACGACGCCGAGCGGGCGGTGCGCGCCGCCCTCGAGCTGGTCGGCGCCGTCTCCGACCTCGCACCGGGAGTTCGTGCGCGTGCGGGGGTGCTAACGGGAGAGGCAGCTGTCACGATCGGCGCCGAGGGCCAGGGCATGGTCGCCGGTGATCTCGTCAACACTGCGTCTCGCATTCAGTCGGCAGCCGAGCCGGGCTCGGTGCTCGTCGGGGAGGCGACCAGGAGGGCCACCGAGGCGGCGATCGCCTACGCAGCCGCTGGAGAGCACCAGCTCAAGGGGAAGACCGAGCCGGTCGCTACTTGGCAGGCGTTGAGGGTCACGGCTGGGCGGGGTGGAGCGCTCAAGTCGGCAGGCCTGGAGCCGCCGTTCGTGGGACGGGACCGAGAGCTCCGCCTCGTCAAGGAGCTCTTCCACGCCTGCGCGGCGGAGCGACGGGCGCACCTTGTGTCCGTCGTGGGCATCGCCGGCATCGGTAAATCGCGCCTGGGCTGGGAGTTCTTCAAGTACATCGACGGTCTCTCCGAGAACGTCTGGTGGCACCGCGGACGGTGCCTCGCCTACGGCGAGGGCGTCGCCTTCTGGGCACTCGCGGAGATGGTCCGCATGCGCGCACAGATCACGGAAGGGGAGGACCCAGACGGTGCGCGCTGGAAGGTGCGGGCCACGGTCGAGGAGCACATTCCGGATGCGGAGGAGCGACGATTCGTCGAGCCCCGACTTGCGCATCTGCTGGGGCTCGACGAAGGCGCTGTGCACGGCAAGGAGGAGCTCTTCGGCGCCTGGCGGCTGCTCTTCGAGCGGCATGTCGGAGACCGGACCCGTGGTGCTGCTCTTCGAAGACCTGCAGTGGGCGGACGCGACCCTCGTCGAGTTCATCAGCCACCTGCTCGAGTGGTCCCGCAACCACTCGATCTACGTTCTCTGTCACGCGCGGCCGGAGCTACAGGAGCGCCATCCCGAGTTCGGGCGGGGCTCGAGAAACCAGACCGCGCTCTTTCTCGAGCCGCTCTCCTCCGAGGCGATGGAGGCTCTCCTCGACGGCTTCGCACCGGGCCTTCCGGCCGAGCTCCGCGAGCAGATCTTACGACGGGCCGAAGGTGTCCCGTTCTACGCGTCGAGACGGTGCGGATGCTGCTCGACCGCGGGCTCCTGGTTCAGGAGGAATCGATCTACCGTCCGACCGGCCCGATCGAGGAGCTGGAAGTCCCCGAGACGCTGCAGGGGCTGATCGCGGCCCGGCTGGACGGCCTCGATCCAGAGGAGCGGCGGCTCTTGCAGGACGCATCCGTGCTCGGCAAGACCTTCTCGAGCGAGGCGCTGGCCGCGCTCGCAGGCATCCCCGAGCCCGAGTTGGAGCTGCTGCTCTCTAAACTTGTTCGCAAGGAGGTGCTCGGTGTGCAGGCCGACCCTCGCTCCCCCGAACGCGGCCAGTACGGCTTCCTGCAGGACCTGGTCAGGCGCGTCGCCTACGAGACGCTCGCCCGTCGTGAGCGTAAGACGCGTCACCTGGCGGCCGCCGCGCTGCTCGAATCCAGCTTCGGCGACGCGGAGCGGGAGATCGTCGAGGTCGTGGCCTCCCACTACCTCGCCGCCTACGAGGCGCAGCCGGACGCCGAAGACGCGGCCGAAATCAGGTCGAGCGCCAGAGAGCTGCTGGCGCGGGCCGGCGAGCGGGCCGGCTCGCTGGCCGCCGTGGCGGAAGCGCGGCGCTACTTCGAGCAGGCGGCCGGGCTCACGGAGGACGCGCCCGAGCGGGCGCGACTGCTCGACCGTGCAGGGTGGATGGCGTATCAGAACGCCGAGCTCGACGCCGCAGAAGGTCTCTTCGCGGCCGCTCACGAACTGCTTGCTCCCCTGGACACGCACGCCGCGGCGGCAATCTCCTCACGCCTCGCCCAGGTCGAGGCGTCGACCGGCCGCGTCGAACAGGCCCGCTCGCGCCTGGAAGCTGCTTTCGCCGCGGTAGCCGCCGACGAACCGGACGAGGACGTTGTCGAGGTCGCAGCCCGGCTCGGAATGGCGCTCGCGCTCGACGGCCACTACGACCAGGCTCGCGAGCCGACGGAGTTCGTCCTGCGACTCTCGCAGGCGCTGCGGCTTCCGCAGCAGCTTGTGCGAGGACTGGGGACGAAGGCGTTAATCGTACGCGGAAGCGACCGTCCCGAGGAAGCGCTCGCGTTGCAGCGCCACGCGCTCCGGCTCGCACTCGAGCACGACCTGACCGAGCAGGCAGCACTCGCTTACGGCAACCTGTCCGACCTCTTCTTTCGGAGTGACCGCTATTCCGAGGCGCTCGACGCCCTCGCGGACAGCCTCGTACTCGCCCGCAGAATCGGCTCTCGGCACCGGGAGCTGTTCATGCTCGCCGAGACGAGCTACGCCCTCGCAATGTCCGGGCGTTGGGAAGAGGCGCTCGCGATCTTCCGGGAGCTGCCCGAGGACCAGCTGCGAACGAACTCTTCGCTCGCGAGCGTCCTGAGCGGGGTGCTCGAGATCCTGATCCATCAGGGGCGCACCGAAGAGGCTCGTTCCCTCCTCGCTCTGCCCGAGTATCTCCGAGACGTGCCCGAGCTCCAGGATCGTGCGATCCACGCAGGGGCTCGCGCGGCCCTCCTCCACGGCGAGGGTCGCCACCGAGAGGCGCTCGAGGCCGGCACCGAGGCCGCGAGGTATGCCTCCGATCTCGGGGCCGGTCAGCAGGGCGTCAAGCAGGGCCTCGTCTGGGCGGTCGCCTCCGCGCTCGCGCTCGAGGAGAACGCGGCTGCCGATGGGCTGCTTGCGACGGTCAAGGAGCTACCGCCCGGGTTGCGGCCGCCCTTCCTCGAGGCGCAAGCGCACCGCTTCCGCGCCCGGATGAACGATGAGGAAGCGGGCTTCAAGACGGCTGCGGGAAGCTTTCGCGAGTACAACTTCCCCTTCTGGCTCGCCGTTACCGAGCTCGAGCACGGAGAGTGGCTCGCAGGGCAGGGCCGTGCGGACGAGGCCGAGTTGCTGCTGGCCGAGGCACGCGAGATCTTCGAGCGGTTGGAGGCGAAGCCGTGGCTCGAGCGCCTCACAGCGGCCACCCACTCACAACAGCCACCCGTCCCCGCCTGACGCTCCGGCGTGCCCGGAAACCCTTCTGTTACAGCCTCTTAGTTACGCTTCGAGAGCCTCGCAGCGATCGCGCGCATGAGCCTCGCTCCGCCGTCGCTCTGCTACGGCTCCAGCCTGCGTAGAGATCGCCCTCAGGTTTCCGTCCGCGCCGGTCGGCGACTGCCGACGTAGATCAGCGCGGCCGCCCCCAGGCCGATGAGCACGCCCGCCAGGAGCACGCCCAGAGCGATCCAGATCAGCGGATCCACCTCTGCTCCGATGCGCAGCTCGGCAGTCACGCCCGCCGAGCCGTCGGCGTTCATGGCCACGATGACCCAGTCCCCGTCCTCGACGTCCCAGTCGAGCACCTGCTTCCCGGCGCCCGTTGTCGACGCCACCCAGAAGGACTCTTGAGCCGGGCGGGGATGCGGGCGCTCCGCCGCGCCTTATGGAGTAGTCGGGATCGGATCCGACGTCGGTGACGACGGCGCGGCGAACGTTTCCGAGATACGTGTCTACATCGGACTCCTCAGCGATGCCGACGAACACCGGCCGCTCGCTCTCGCTCTCGATGCGCACCGTGCCGATCAGCTCGTCGATCACCCACTGCGGCACCTCGGCGCCGACATCGAGGGTGTCTGACACGAGCGCGTACGTGCCCGTGTCGAAATCTTGGCTGGGCGACATGAGGAAGCCGTCCGCGTTGCGCTGCGTCTGGTCGACGACGATCCCCCCGATCCCGCCCGCGAGCAGGCCGAGGGAGATCAGCGCCAGGATGCTGCCCGCGACGATGGCGACGATCCGGCCTGCCGTCCACTTCCTCGCCGGCGCCACTTCGGCAGCCGCTCCCTCCGGGACGGCGGCCGGCTCGAAGAGCCGCGGCTCGGGCGCGACGTCGACCCCTCCCTGGTCGAGCCGGAACGGCGGGTAGCGGTCCGTCATCAGCCCCGTGTAGGCGGCGACCCGGAAGACCCAGCGGTCAAGCCCGAGCACGAAGTCGAAGATCCCTCGCGGATAGCGGGTCGTGAACAGCAGGGCGACGCCGGCGATGAGGACGAGCACTGCGATCAGGCCGGGCCCCCAGACCCTCGTTCCACCAGAAGAACCAGCCGCCGCCGCCGACGAGGATCGCAACGATGACGTACTGCGGAATCGCCAGCAGCCACCACTTGACGAGGACGAGGCCCCGCGACAGCCGCTCCGGGTAGTCCACCTCGAGCCTGGCCGGGTAATCGGCGACCTCGTCCAGCGTGAACGGTGGGTAGCGATCGGTGCCCAGCGCACCGTAGGAGTAGAAGACGACGCGCCACGTCCAGCGGAGCACGCCGACGTTGAAGTCGAAGATTCCCCGCGGATAGCGGCCCGTGAAGAGGATCGCGAAGAACGCGACGATGCTCATCACCACGAACGCCGCCCACAGGAAGAAGAGCACGATGAAGTGCGGGATCGCCAGCAGCCACTTGACGAGCCAGAGCCAGCGGCTCAGCGAGGTATCGAGCGTGCCCTCGACCCTGAGGGGATACGGCTGAGGTGGGCCTTCGGCTTCCATGCAGCTCCAGTCGGAGCCTAATCGAGCTGCCGTAACCGGTGCATGGGCGTTTTACAGGATGGCTCAGGGGGAACCCTCCGGGTATGGCGAGCTTGCGGCCGCGCGGCTTGCCCGCGCGCTATGTCGACGTCGAGCTCGTGGCCCGGGGCGGCATGGCCGACGTCTACCGTGCTACCGACTCGGTCCTGGGCCGCGTTGTGGCCATCAAGGTGCTGGCTGACCGTTACGCGGCGGACGAGGATTTCCGCGCCCGCTTCACGCGCGAGGCGCTGACCGCCGCCTCGCTCTCTCATCCCAACGTGGTGACGATCTTCGACGTCGGCGAGACCGAAGAGACGCCATTCATCGTCATGGAGTACCTGGGCGGGGGATCGCTGGCCGAACGGCTTCGTGACGGCCGAGTGCCGCACGACACCGCGATCACGTGGCTCGACGCAGGCCGCAGCCCCTGGACGCCGCCCATGACGCCGGCATTGTCCATCGAGACGTGAAGCCCGCCAACCTCATGCTCGACGACGAGGGTGAGGTGCACGTCACCGACTTCGGTATCGCCCGCGCCGCCGCGCACGACCCGTTGACGTCCGCCGGCACGATCCTCGGCAGCTCGGGCTACATGGCGCCCGAGCAGGCTCGCGGCGAGACCGCCACCCCCGCCAGCGACCGGTACGCGCTGGGCTGCGTCGCGTTCGAGCTGCTCACCGGACGCCGCCCGTTCGAGGCCGAGGCACCGACGGCCGAGGCGACCCTCCATGCCTCCGAGCCGCCTCCTCATGCATCCGACCTGGATCCGAGCCTGCCCGCTGCGGTCGACACTGTGCTCCAGCGCGCGCTCGCCAAGAACCCCGATGCCCGGCCGCGAAGCGCGAAGGTTCTCGTGAGCGGCTTGCGCGAGGCGCTGCGGGAGGACGACTCGCCCACGCGCCTCATCCCCCTTCCCGCGTACGACGAGCCGACCCGTGTTCAGCGCTCCCGCCGTCGCCCCGGTGGCTCTCATCGCTGCGATCTTGGCGCTGGCAGGCGCGGGCACGGCGGCTGCCCTCGCGTTGAGCGGCGGGGACGCCGGCCGGCCGAATACCGTCGTCGTCACGGAGACCGCACCCGGCACGACGCGGGTGGAGACGGTCACAGTCGAGAGCCCGCCGCCTGCCGACGAGCCGCCTCCAGCCGCTGCGCCGACTCGTTCGTTCGCCAGCGCAGCAGCCGCCAACGACAGCGCGTACCAGATGATGCTGAACGAGGACTTCGAGGGCGCGCTACCGATCCTCGAGGACGCCTACCGGGCGCTCGCCGGCTCCGGGACGACGACGGAGGCGTACACGGCCTACAACCTCGCCTTCACGCGCTTCGCGCTTGGCTCCTGCCAGGACGTGCTGTCGCTGCTCGATCGCTCGGAGTCGATCCAGGGCGAGCGCAAGGAGATCTCGCACCTCCGCCACCACGCCGAGAAGTCATGCGGCGAGAAGCGCGGACGGAACGACGGCGACGACTAAGGACGGTCCGGGGCTCGCCTCGGCGGAGCGACCGGGTTGCGTCACGCTCGCCGTCCGCCAACTGGCCTAGCGTGCGTGGGCAGTGTTCTTCTCGCTGAGCAGCTGGGAGCTCGGGCTCCTCGTCTTCGCAGTGATCGGCGGCGCATGTGCTCTGGGCGTGCTCGCGGGCCGTTACCTGCGGGCGCACTCGCGAGCACTATCGCGAGCCCATCGGTGCCCTGCAAGGGGCGTTGCTCGGAGTGGTCGGCCTGATCCTTGCCTTCGGCCTCACACTCGCCGTCGGCCGCTACCAGGACCGCCGTGCCGACGTCGTCACCGACGCGAACACGATCGGCACCGCATACCTCCGGGCACAGACGATCGCGGAGCCGCAGCGCAGCCCCTCGCTCGCACTGCTGCGGGCCTACAACGACCTCGCGATCCGCATCACGTACGAGATCCCGGGCAGCGCGGCGATCCGCGCCACAGCCGCACAACAAGGAGAGTTGCAGCGCCGTCTCTGGCGTCTCGCCGGGGAGAGCCTCAACGCCCGCCCGCGCGACAGCGCACCCCGGCTGTACGTGGACAGCCTGAACGACATGATCGACCAGCAGACCGTTCGACTCTCGGGGCTGAACAACCGCGTCCCGGACGCGGTGCTCTGGCTCGAGCTGCTCGGCGCGGCGCTCGCGCTCGGTCTGCTCGCCCTCTACCTCTCGGTGCTCGGTAAGGGCCTGATCCCGATCGCCGCCGCTGCGGTCATCGTCAGCTTCCTCGTCCTCGTCACCTTCGACCTCGACCGGCCGACGCGGGGTCTGATCAAGATCCCGGCCACACCGCTCCTGGCCGAGAAGGCAACGATGAGCCTGCCGCCGGCAGCGCCTGCACCCCGCTGATCGGGAGCGACCAGCGTGCTCTTCCGCAGACTCCCTGGCTCAGACGAGAAGAACGTAAGAATGCTTGATGTGGAGACAACGGGTCAGGTCAATCGGCTCCGAGTTCTCGTCGACTCGGGCATCGCGCTCAGCTCCGAGCTCTCGCTCGACGCGCTCCTGCAACGCATCGTGGAGACTGCGGCGGAGCTGACGAGCGCTCGTTACGCCGCGTTGGGGGTGATCGGCAAGTCCGGACAGGCGCTCGAGCGCTTTCTGACAACGGGAATCGATGCCGAGACGTATGCCGCTATTGGCGATCTGCCACGTGGCCGAGGCATCCTCGGCGTCCTCATTCGCGAAACGCAGGCGCTGCGACTGCACGACATCGCGAATGACCCGCGGTCGGTCGGCTTTCCTCCCCGACACCCTCCCATGAAGACGTTTCTCGGCGTGCCGATTGTCCTCCGTGGGGCCGCCTACGGAAACCTCTACTTGACCGAGAAGCAGGGCGGCGCCGACTTCTCGGAGGAGGACGAGGAGCTGACACAACTGCTCGCCGCGCAGGCCGCGGTTGCGATCGAGAACGCGCGGCTCTACGAAACGTCCACCCGCTGGTTGCGCCAGCTCGAATCGATGAACGAGATCGGCATCGCGCTCGCCTCGGAGATCGAGCTCGAGCCACTTCTCGCTCTCGTAGCCCGCCGGCTGCAGGAGCTCGTCGACGCCCGGCTCGTGCTCATCGTCCTGCCGGACGGCGAGGAGCTTCGCGTCGCGGCCGCAGAAGGAGAAGGCACGTACGGAGTGGTCGGAATGGAGCTCGGGTTCGCAGGCTCCAAAGCCGGCAGAGTCCTCGAGCGTGGCCGGAGCGAGCGCGTCGATTCCGTGCTCGATGATCCGGAGATCGACCAGCAGGCGGCCGGTCGCCTCGGGGTTCATTCGGCGCTCTTCGTTCCGCTCGTTGCCCGCGGCGAGGCGATCGGAATCGTCATCGCGCACGACAAGTCGGGGCCTACCCCGACCTTCACCGACGACGACCTGCGCCTCGCCGAGGCGCTAGCCGCGCGTGCTGCAGTCGCCGTCGATCTTTCCGAGCGCGTCAGCCGTGACGCCGTCCGCAGAGTCGTCGAGGCGCAGGAGCTCGAGCGCGCCAGGCTGGCGCGCGAATTGCACGATCAGACCGGCCAGGCGCTGACGTCGATCTTGCTCGGCCTCAGTCCACTGGAGGACACGGCTTCCACCGAGGAGGAGCGTTCGGCCGTAGCATCTCTCCGCGAGCTCGTCGTTTCGACGCTCCAGGACGTCCGCCGGCTCGCAGTCGAGCTGCGTCCCTCCGCGCTCGATGACTTCGGGTTGGCCAGCGCCGTCGAGCGCCTAGTAGACAATCTCCGTGACCATTCCGGCCTGCGGGTCGATGTCGAGGCGCAACTCGGAGAGGCGCGTCTTCCTCCGGACGTCGAGACGGCCCTCTACCGGATCATCCAGGAGGCGCTCACGAACACCGTCAAGCACGCTGGAGCCACTCACATAAGCATCCTCCTCACCCACAGGGGCGGTCTCGCCGTGGCCGTCGTCGAGGACAACGGGTCTGGCTTCGAGACGAACGCTTTACGGGGCGACGGTCTCGGTCTTGTGGGCATGCGCGAGCGAGTGGGTCTCGTCGGCGGGAAGCTCCGGGTCGAATCGAACCCGGGAGGCGGGACGACCGTGCATGCGGAGGTTCCGCTGCGGTGAGCATCCGCGTTCTCGTTGTCGATGACCACGCCGTCGTCCGGACCGGCCTGCGGCGCGTTCTCGACGCTGAGTCCGACATCGAGACCGTGGCGGAAGCCCCCACCGCCGATCGTGCCGTGTTCGAGGCTCTGGAGCACAAGCCGGACGTGGTGCTGATGGATGTGACGATGCCCGGGAAGAGCGGGATCGAGGCACTCCCGGACGTGCTGCAGGCCGTGCCCGAGGCAAAGGTGCTCGTGCTGTCGATGCACGACGACCCGCGCTACGTGCGCGAGGCCTTCGAAGCCGGTGCGAGCGGCTACGTGCTCAAAGAGGCCGTAGATACGGAGGTCGTAGACGCCGTGCGGACCGTGGCGGCAGGCGAGCGCTACGTGCATCCCGCGCTGGGCGCCAGGCTCGTCGCCGCAGAGGTCGAGGAACGAAAGCGCGCCGACGCAGACCCGCTTTCCGACCGGGAACGCGAAGTACTTCGCCTTCTTGCGCTCGGCCATACCAACCAGGAGATCGCTCAGATGCTCTACATCTCCGTCCGTACGGCGGAGACGCATCGCGCGCACATCATGCAGAAGCTTGGGCTCTCGAGCCGGGCCGAGCTCGTCCGGCACGCCCTCGACGAGGGTCTGATCGAGTCAGCTACCTGACAACGAGCACGTCGCACGGCGCGTGCTGCAGGACGTCTTGGCTCACCAGGTCTTGCGGCGTTCGACGATCTCCGGGCGGCGAATGCGCACACGAGCGTCGACCGCAACACAGCCGTTGGGCAGACCGAGCACTGGGTTGAGATCGAGCTCCGCAACCGCCGGAAGCTCCTCGCCGAGCCGGCTGAGCCGAAGCACGAGATCGGTGAGAGCCGCCTGATCCGACGCAGGCGCGCCTCGATATCCGGCGACCAGCCGTCCTGCTTTCCCCGTCGTCACAAGTTCTTCCGCATCGACGTCTGTCAACGGGGCAATCCGAAACGAGGCTTCGCCGATGAGCTCGGCAAGTACGCCGCCGGGGCCGAATGCGACGAGCGGGCCGAAGATCGGGTCCTGAACGATTCCTGCCAACAGCTCGGCGGCACTTTTCACCATGGGTTGGACGACGACGGGGAACCCGATCCTTTCCGCCGCATCGACTGCGGCCTGGGAGTCGTCGAGGTCGAGTGCAATGCCGCCGAGCTCCGTCTTGTGAGCGCCCGGCGCCGCGGTCTTGACGACTACGGGTAGCCCGAGCTCCTCCGCTGCCGAGACGACGTCCGCAGCGCTCTCGGCAACCCTCTCCCCGACGACCGGGATTCCGTAGGCAAGTAGCAGCTCGCGTACCTCGTGCGGTGGCAACCACGCGTCGTCGGCAGCTTCCAGCGCCCTGGCGACAACCGCCTCAGCGCGCGACCTGTCGATCCCCTCCGTCGCGGACAGGGTGCCTTGGGGACGCCGCAGCCACTCGGCGCGTTCCGCGGCACGACCGAGTGCCCGCGCGGCAGATTCGGGATAGGCGAACGGCGCGACATGCTGTGATCCGGAGCGAAGCACGGCCGGCACCCCTTCCGCGCTGATCACGACGGCGAGCACAGGCTTGTCGACGGCGACATCAGCCATCGCACGCTCGATCGCAGCTCCCACCTCGTCCGCCGTCCCGCTCACGGCGGGAACGAAGAGCACGATCACCGCGTCGACGCGCGGGTCGGCGAGCAGGACAGGCAGAACCGCCGCGTACGAATCCGCAGTGGCGCCGCCCAGCATGTCGACAGGATTCGCGACGCTCGCCTCACGGGGCAGGAGGCCTCGCAGTGCTTCGACCGTCTCCTCCGAGAGAGGCGTCACCTCGAGCGAGGCCGCATCGCACGCATCGGCTGCCAGGATCCCCAGCCCACCGGCATTCGTCATCAAGGCGACGTTGCGCCCTCCCAGCCTGGGCTGAGTAGAAAACAGCGCAGCCACGTCGATCAGCTCCTCGAGCGACCCCGCCCGAATGACTCCCGCCTGGTGGAAGAGCGCGTCAACGGCTGCTTCCGAACCTGCGAGCGCCGCTGTGTGCGAGCTGGCGGCGCGCTGACCACTCGCAGAGACGCCGCTCTTGAGCGCGAGTATCGGCTTCTTTCGTGCGACCCGACGAGCAAGACGACCGAAGCGGCGCGGATTCCCGAACGACTCGAGGTAGAGCAGGATCGCGGCCGTCTCCTCGTCGTCCTCCCACCACTCGAGCAGATCGTTCGACGACACGTCTGCCTTGTTGCCGAT
Organism: uncultured Actinomycetes bacterium; assembly: GCA_963711315.1. GTDB lineage: Bacteria > Actinomycetota > Thermoleophilia > Gaiellales > Gaiellaceae > PALSA-612. The sequence goes on along the minus strand of CAVQDQ010000001.1, from coordinate 87,546 downwards.
GGAGACGAAGGCCGAGAGGCCAAGGCCACGCGTCACCGCTGCTTCGAGGAAGGCGAGCCCGAGTGCACCGCTCTGCGAAGAGAAGCCGATGTTCCCGGGCGGAGCGGCTCGTGCGGCGAACGTTGCGTTGAGGCTCGGCCCGGCGATCGCAATGCCGAGGCAGTTCGGGCCGATCAGGCGAGCCCCATGGGAGCGCACGAGTGACAGCAGCTGCTCCTGCCGCTCGATCCCTTCGCTACCGATCTCGGCGAATCCAGCCGAGATGACAACGAGTGCCGGGACACCCTGTCGCAAAGCGTCCTCTGCCGCGTCGAGGACGCCTGCACCCGGCAGACAAATGACGGCCAGGTCGATCTGCTCGGTGATCTCATCGATCGAGCGGTAGGCATGAACTCCCGCGACTGGAGTCCCGTCGCGGTTCACCGGGTAGGCGGCGCCCGCGAACTCGGATTCGAGAATGTTGCGGAACAGCTCACCTCCGATCGAGCCCCTTCTCGACGATGCTCCGATCACCGCAACGGCGTGCGGGTCGAAGAACGGACGGAGCGATGCGATCACAGCAACGTGATCACGCTCGGCGACACGCGCCTCGTAGCCCTCCGTCACGACAATGGGAAACTCGACTTCGAGCTCGCCGCCGGCGCGCTCGCGTGTGAGCTCGAAGCCGATCGCCTCGAAGACACCCAGCATTTGGCGGTTGTCGCCCATCACGTCCGCCACGAAGCGCCCGATACCGTGGGCGGCTGCGCGCCGCGCGAGCTGCTCGAGTAGACGAGTGCCGATCCCGCGGCGCTGGAACGCATCCGCTACCGAGAAGGCGACTTCCGCCACCGCGGGATCGCGGAGGCGGACGTAGTTGGCAAGGGCGACGACGCGCTCCCCGGAGTCGTCTGCGACCGTGCCGAGCAGGGCACCGCGTTCCTCCCAGTCGGGATCAAGGACCGGTTCGACCAGTCGATCGTCGATGTGTGGAATCCCGTGGAAGCGGAGGTAGCGACTTCGATCCGAAAGGGCCCGAAAGAACATCGAGCAGCGGCTCGGAGTCCTCGCGCTGCGGCGAACGCAGGCGAAGAGTGGCGCCGTCTCTCAGGATTACGTCGACGTCGTCCATGACTGTGTCACGGTATCGCTGCATCACAGGAGGACCAGCAGGAAGGCGAGCATCGCAAGCGCCGACCCGGCCACCGCGACCGCAACGACCGGAGCTCGGACGGTCTCGAGCGCTTCCGGCAAAAGGTCGGCCAGCACGAGCCACATCATCGCCCCGGCGGCGAAACCGAGCCCCAGAGGCAGAAAGGCCGCGAACTCCTCGACGAAGAGGAAGGCCGGGACCGCCATGAGTGGCTGGGGAAGGCTCGAGAAGATGCTCCACCCGGCTGCGCTTCGCACCGAGGCGCCGCGCGACACGAGAACGAGACTGATCGCCAGGCCTTCGGGGATGTTGTGCACCGCTATTGCGATGGCGATGAGAAGCCCGAGTGCCTCTTCACCGCCGAACGCGACGCCCACGCCGATCCCCTCGGTGAACGAGTGCAGCGTCATCACGCCGACGATCAGCATCGCCTTCCGCGCATCGGCCCCCACGAGACTGCCCAGGTGAGGTTCGCGCTGGCGCCCCAATAGGCGCCCGCTCCACCAGATGAACCCCACGCCGGCACCGACGCCGATCGCTGTACGGGGGACGTCCTGTTTCGCGCCCTCGTAGAAGAGCCCCAGGCTGGCGCCGATCATGAATCCGCTCGCCAGGCTGTTCGCAATCCCGAGCCAGTTGCGCGTCGGGTACCGGTTGAAGGCAAACGGCAGCGCCCCGAGCCCGGTGGCGAGCGCTGTTCCCAGCGCGACGAGAAAGACGGTAAGCGCTTCCATGCTCACGTACCTGCGTGGGACTGATCTTGTCGTGCGACGACGATTCCCGCCTGCCAACCCGGGGCGCGACCGTTCTTCGGAGGCCTGATCTCTCCGACTGGCAGTCCGCTGGAAGCGAGCAACCAGGAAATCGTCGAATTGGAGTTCCACATCTCTCCGGTGCCGAGCTCGTCTCGGCCCCAGACGGCAGTCGGTACGAGCGGCACGAGCTCGAGTAGCCGACGCGCCGTCCGTGCGTCGTCGGTCAGCCGCTGTGGGCTGTCGACTGCTTCGGCGACGTCGGGAATGACACCGCCGCGCCAGCGGCGTACCTCGTAACGGAAGAGACGGAAGCGGCCGGCCCAGCCGCTACCGACCGCACCCATAGCCACCACACCACGGCCGGCGCCATCGCCATCGCGCACCGGTGCCTGCTCGATCACGAATTCGCCTTCCGGCACGTGCACCACGAGCGCCGAGTGGTAGAGGTCGCACGCCGGCCGCCGCTCCCGGCGTGCCGCGATCGTCTCGAAGATCCGGCCGTTCAGCCGAACCGAATGCCCACCGGCACCCAGGGGCAACCAGTACAGGTCGATTCCAATTCGTGGGTTTGCCATGAAGCCTGTTCCTCCGCCATGAAGCCTCCAGGCTGGGAGACCTCGCGTCGTCCGAAGCGAACCCTGCGCGTTCTACGGGGAACTACGCAGCCAGATCGGCGCTCGCCCCGATGGTGGGCGGCGAACCGCCCCGGATCATGAGTTGGACAGCTTCAAGCCGGAAAAGGAGGCTCCGATGGAAAGGATCCTGATAGCAATCGATGGCTCGCCGGCCTCCGATGAGGCCGTCGAGCTCGGAGTTGAGTTGGCGGCAGAGCAGCACGCTGCGGTGACTTTCGTCCATGTCGTTCGGCCGCTGGACGTCGTCCCGATGAACTGCTTCGGCCTGGCTGCCGGAGCTCGGCCGCACGATGTCACCGAGGAAGAAAGACAGCCCCTCGTCGAGGCGAAAGCAGCCGCGGAGCGCCAGGGCGTACACGCCACTGCCAAGCTTCTGGTGGGCGATGTCGTCGACGAGATCGTCGCGTACGCAGACAATCTCGATGCCGATCTCATCGTCATCGGCTCTCGCGGGCACGGAACGACTGACCAACGCGCTGCTCGGCAGCGTCTCCCGCGGCGTCCTCTCCGAGTCGAAGCGTCCCGTCGTGATTGTCCGCGAGCACGCGAGCATCCCGGCAGCGGCTGTGGGGGCAGCCGGCCTTTGAAGCTTCGCCTGGCCGTCATAACGCTCGCGGGGCTCGGCCTCCTCTACGAGCGGTTTCTGCGCGCGACGATCCTTACCTGGGGTGCGACCAAAGCTGAGGCCGCTGCAACCCTGCCCGGCGACGAGTTGCTCGCAGCAGCCGATGGGATCGCGACACGGGCGATCCGCATCGATGCGCCTCCCTCTGCCGTCTGGCCGTGGATCGCGCAGATGGGCCCATCGCCGCGTGGCGGGGCATACAGCTACGACTGGATCGAGAACCTCCTCGGCCTGGACATGCATAGCGCCGACCGCGTCCTGCCGGAGTTCCAGCATCCTCAGCTCGGCGACACGATCGGCTACGGGTCCAACCGAATGCGCATCGAGCGCGTGGAGCCGGAACATGTTCTCGCCTGGCGCTCCGAGGATGGCAATTGGGTATGGACGTTCATCCTCGAGTCACGCGACAGCTCGACGCAACTGATAAGCCGCAATCGCTTCCGGCTCCCGAGCGTCAGTGCTCGCCTGGGCATGGTTCCGATGGAGCCGGCGTCGCTGGTCATGGAACGGAGGATGCTGCGCGGAATCAAGCAGCGCGCCGAGCGGCTGCATCTTCAGCGGACGCGCCAAAACAGTGCAGTCGGCGCGATCGACGGGCCACCGTTGGCACCTACTGAATTGACGACCCCGGCTATAGCGCCCGTAACAGCTGCGATCGGCCAATCGGAGTCCCTGGGTTTCAGACAGTGCGTTCTTTACCGCGGACTGGTCCGGCGGGCAACCGGTCTTTTCCCGCCTCCCTGTCTCCTGTGACCGACCACAGACAGGAGGCGACGCATGCCCCGCACGACAACAACCAGCGCGAACGACGGCTACCGGACGGTCGGCGCGATCCTGTTCCTGTGCCTGTTCGCGGCGCAGGCGGGCGTGATCGCGCTCTCGCCCGTTCTCGTCGAGGTCGCGCGTGATCTCGACGTCTCGACCGCTTTGGCCGGTCAGCTGCGAACCATCGCGGGCCTGGTCGCCGGCGTAACAGCGCTCGCCCTCCCCCGCGTTGGCGGACGGATCGGGCTGGGCCGGCAGCTCCTCGGCGGCGCGATGCTGCTCGCGATCGGAGCGCTCATGAGCGCCGCCGCCCCCAACCTGACCCTGCTTGCCGCAGCGCAGGTGCCGGTCGGTGCCGGCATCGCGATCATGACGACGGCGGGGACGCTTGCTGCGGCCGCATGGGCGCTGCCAGAGCGGCGGCCGGCGGTGCTCTCATGGGCGCTCGTGGGTCAGCCGGCAGCCTGGATCGTCGGGCAGCCGCTGATCGGCCTCGTCGCAGAGGGCGGCTGGCGCTACGCCTGGCTCGTGCTCCCACTCCCCGCCGCCCTGTTCGCGGGCGCGGCGGTCGGGAGCCGGCGGGGCGAGCAGCCGTCGTCGATGCCGCCGCGGAACCTTCGCGCAGCTCTCGCCGCTCCGGGGCTGGGGCGGTGGCTCGCTGCAGAGCTGCTCGCCAACACCGCGTGGGCGGCCACGCTGGTCTACGCCGGCGCCCTCTTCGTCGAGTCGTACGGCACGTCCACGGAGCTCACCGGCGCGGTTCTGGCGATCGGCGCCGGCGCATACGTCGCCGGCAACCAGGTCCTTCGGCGCTTCGTCGAGCGTGACGCGAGGCGGCTTCTGGTCGTCCTCTCAGTAGCGCTTGCCATGACGACCGCGCTCTTCGGTGCTTCGCGGCCCTCCACCGTCGTCAGCGCGGTGCTGTTCTCGGCCGCCGCGTTCGCCGCCGGAGGACGAACCTTCATCTCGAGCGCGTTCGGGCTCGCCGCGCCCGCGGAGTTGCGCCCAGGGGCGATGGCCATGCGCGCCGCCTCGATGCAGTTCGGCTACTTCGCCGGCTCCTTCTTGGCCGGCGCGGCGCTCGCCCTGGGCGGCTACCCGGCCTTCGGGTCACTCATCGGCCTGCTCTTCGTCGCCGCCGCCGCCGCCATCGGCGGCCGCATGCAGCACCACCACCCGGCAACAGCCCCGCTCCCATCGTCGTGCTAGCTTCGACGACCAAGCGTGGAGTTCCGGCTGCTCGGCCCTCTCGAAGTCATCGACGGCGCGGCGCCGTTGCGACTCGCATCGGGCAAGCAACAGGCCTTGCTGGCAGTTCTGCTCCTGAGCGCGAACCGGACCGTCGCGCGCGATCGCATCGTCGACGACCTCTGGGGCGCCGACGTTCCAGCTTCGGCGCAGAAGATGGTGCAGATCCACGTCTCGCAGCTGCGGAAGGCGCTGCCCGAGCCGCGGCTCCACACTCGTGCGCCCGGCTACGCCCTCGAGGTCGGCCAGGACGAGCTCGACCTGGCCCGCTTCGAGCGTCTGGTCGCAGACGGCCGGGACGCACTTGCAGAGGGAGCTGCTACGAAGGCAGCCGAGTTGCTGCGGGACGCGCTCGGGCTCTGGCGCGGCCCGGCGCTCGCCGAGTTCTCGGAGCCGTTCGCCCGAGCCGAGAGCGCCCGCCTCGAGGAGCTGCGGCTCGCCGCGCTCGAGTGGCGCATCGAGGCCGATCTGGCCCTGGGTGGGCACGGCGACGTGATCGGCGAGCTCGAGACGCTGATCGCGCGCCATCCACTACGCGAGCGGCTTCACTCGCAGCACATGGTCGCGCTCTACCGGTCGGGCCGGCAGGCCGACGCCCTTGCCGGCTATCAGGCCTACCGCCGCACGCTTGATGCCGAGCTCGGAATCGAGCCGTCACCGTCGCTCAAGGAGCTGGAGCGGCGAATCCTTCTCCACGACGCCAGGCTGGAATTACCCGCGCCTACCGCTACCGGACCTGCAGAAGTGGTGACGGACGCCCGTTCATTGATGACGAGCGACGGCTCCGAAGCCGAGATCGCGTATGCGCGCAGCGACGACGTCCGGATCGCCTACCAGGTCGTGGGCGACGGGCCACTCGACCTCGTCCTCGTGCACGGCTGGGTGTGTACGTTCCAGCCGGGCTGGGAGAACCCGAAGCTGGCCGGCTTCTACCGCCGTCTCTCATCGATGGGGAGGCTGATCCTCTTCGACAAGCGTGGCACCGGGCTCTCCGACCGCGTGTCGCCCGAGAAACTTCCCGACCTCGAGACACGCATGGACGACGTCCGCGCCGTGCTCGACGCCGTCGGCTCCGAGCGCGCGGTCCTGCTCGGGATCTCCGAGGGGGGAGCGATGTCGGCGCTCTTCGCCGCGACCCATCCCGAGCGAACGCTCGCGCTGGTCCTGATGGGCACGTTCGCCCGGATGATGCGGGCGCCCGACTACCCGATCGGCCTGACCGAGGACGGAGTACAGAGACGCCTCGCGGTCCTGGACGAGGACGACTGGGTGGCCGCCGCGACGGAGGGGTGGCTCGGCCGGGTCGGACCGGCCGTCCTGCGTGACCCGGCGGCGGCTCGCTGGTATCGCTCGTACCTCGCCCGCGGTGCCAGTCCCGCTGCGAATCGGGCCATCCGGATCATGAACGCGGAGATCGACGTACGCCACGTGCTTCCGACGATCAGCGTGCCGACGTTGGTCACCTACCGGTCGGCCGAGTACTACCGCGACGCGACGCGGTTCATGGGCGAGCACATTCCCGGCGCGCAGCTCGTCGAGCTACCGGGCGACGACCACCTCCCCTGGGAGGGTGATCGAGACCGACTGCTCGACGAGATCGAGCGGTTTCTCTCGGGAGTCGACGAGGTCGAGCCCGACCGCGTCCTGGCCACGCTCCTCTTTACCGACATCGTCGGCTCGACGGCCCGGGCGGCAGAGCTCGGCGATCGCGCCTGGCAGCAACTGCTCCGCCGTCATCACGACGCGATACGCGCTCAGATCGCGCGCTTTCGAGGACGAGAGGTCGATACTGCCGGCGACGGATTCTTCGCGACGTTCGACGGTCCCGCCCGGGCGGTGCGTTGCGCATCGGCGATCGTCGATGCCGTCCGGGCACTCGGTCTCGAGGTTCGGGCCGGCCTGCATACCGGCGAGATCGAGCAGGGACACGGAAGCGTCAGCGGGATCGCAGTCCACATCGGGGCCCGCATCGCCGCGGCCGCCCAGCCGAACGAAGTGCTCGTGTCGGGCACGGTCAAGGACATCGTCGCCGGTTCGGGCATCGTCTTCGCCGAGCGAGGCGAGCACGAGCTGACCGGAGTTCCGGGCACCTGGCGCCTGTTCGCGGTCGCAACGTGATCACGCCCGCCGTGGGCAAGGTGCGCGCGTTCGTCGTAAGGTGACGGCGTGGAGACCTGGGACGCGCTGAGGTCGCGTCGCAACGTGCGGGAGTTCTCGCCCACATCGGTGAGCGAGGAAGACCTCGCGACGATCCTCGAGGCGGGCCGGCTCGCGCCGTCGGCGAAGAACTGGCAGCCGTGGGACTTCGTGCTGGTTACCGACCGCGACCAGCTCCGCGACCTCACCGGCGTCTGGCAGGGCGCCTGGCATGTCGGCGGCGCCGCAGCCGCGATCGCGATCGTCGCACCGAATCCCCCGGACGATCGCTGGGCCGGGCTCCTGCAGTACGACCTCGGTCACGCGACGATGCTGATGATGCTCGCCGCGGCCGACCTCGGGATCGGCACCTGCCACTCGTCCGTGCAGGATCAGGAGCTCGCTCGGAAGATCCTCGGCTTCCCGGATGGACCACTTCCTCGCGTACCTCGTCTCGCTTGGCTACCCGGCCGACGGGCCGCTCCGGCCGCTCAAGCGGCTCAACCGGCGAGCGTTCGACGAGGTCGTACACCGCGGCCGCTGGTAGCGCTGCCGTCAGGCACGCTGGCGCTGCGTGCGCGATCCGCGCGTAGAAGACGCGAGTCCGGCATCACGTAGAAGGAGGATCTCGTCGAAGACGTCTGGATAGGTCTCTGCCTCGCGCTCGTCTCGGCACTGGCCGTGAACTGGGCGTACACGAAAGAGCACAAGGCAGTAGCCGCGATGCCGCCACTCAGCGCTCGGCGACCAGTTCGCTCGCTGGCGCTCCTCCTTCGCAACCGCGGCTGGCTGATCGGTTTCACCACCGAGACGGCCGGCTGGATCGTCTACGTCGTGGCTCTGCGGCTCGCGCCGCTGAGCCTCGTTCAGGCCGTCAGTGCCTCAGGCATCGCCGTCCTCGCCCTCCTCAGCGTGCACGGCCACCCGAGCTTGCTCGCGCGCCGCGAGCGACTGGCCGTCGGGATTGCGCTGTTCGGGCTGGTGCTGCTCGCGGTGTCGCTCGTGGGCTCTTCACCGTCCTCGCAGGCACCACACGCTGTCGCCGTCGTGGTCTGGCTTGGAGCCTCGGCCGGGGGAGCCGTCGCGCTGGTTGTCGTACGCACGCGTTTGGCGCGCGCCGCAGCGCTCGGGCTCGCTGCCGGGCTCCTCTTCGCCGACGGAGACGTCTCCGCAAAGCTCGTCACTTCGGGCGGGATCTGGTTTCTGGCGATCCTCTCGCTGATCGCCTGTTATGCAGCCGGCACGAGTGTGCTCCAGGCAGCGTTCCAGCAGGGCAGCGCGCTGACCGGCGCCGGCATCGCCACCCTGGTGACGAACGCCGTCCCCATCGCAGCAGGCTTCGTGCTCTTCGGCGAATCGCTGCCGCCGGGCGCGCTGGGAGTGCTGCAGATCGCTGCATTCGCCTCCGTCGTCGCCAGTGCCACGCTCCTCGGAAGCTCGGCCGCGACACGTCCGAGCTCGTCGACCGCGCTCGCCGAGTCCACGCCCGGCCTCGCCGATGCCTAATCAGCCACGGCCGGGGCTGGACCGAACGTGCGCCGCGCGTGCCAGATGCCCCAGAAGACGAGCGCGATGAGAATGGGCATGCCGGTCACGAACGAGACGACGACGAAGCTGCCGACCCCGCTCGCCAGCGAGCAGGCCAAGGCGAAGCCCTGACCTGGCGAGGCAATAGATGCCCCAGACAACGGACTGCATCCCGAACTCCTGCAAGTAGATCTTGCTCGCGCGGAACTCGGGCGGGAATGGGTAGAAGGCGCGCGCGAACGCGCCGATCAGCGGCCGCTGGATGGCGGCCGAAAGGAGATAGGCGATTCCCCAGCAGGCGCTGAGCACGCACCGGCTGGGCCAGATAGACAGTGGCGCTGTCCGCCGCCAGCGCGACCAGCGCCTGGATGGCAATGAACACGCAAGTCGCCCCGGCGAGAGCAACGTCGAGGCCTCGGCGCACCTGGAAGAGCACGACCAGTCCGGCCACGGCCGTCGAGGCGGCGATACCGGCGCCGAGGCCAACTTCCCGCCAGACTCCGTAGAAGACGAGGATTGGCACGAACCCCTCGAGCGCGAAGTTCGGCAGCCCACGCCTGAGCACCATTGCCCAGGTCGGCTCGGGCAGAGCCGTCAGGCCGCCAGGCGCAAGCGGCGCTCCTGACGATCGCACCACTCGATCCCCCACTGGCAGTAGTCGAGCGCCCACCGGTAGACAAGGTCGACGAAGGGCGGATCCGGCCCGCTGCCGTCGTCGAGTCCCTGCAGGTACTCGAGCATCTGCCGATAGCCCTCGCGCCGCGCTGCGAGCAGGCCGAGACCGTGCTCGCGCGGCACCGTATCGGAGAAGAACAGGCGCAGAAGCGACTCGTCACGCATCTCGATGCGAGTCTCGCGACCGCGCAGCCACCCTTGGAGGGCGCGCTGGCCGTCATCGGTGATGCGGTAGACCGTGCGCGCCCGCCCGCCGCGGAAGCATCCTCGCCGACGATCCAACCGACCTGCTCGAGCCGCCTCAGCTCGGGGTAGATCTGCCCGTAGCTGGCCGCCCAGAAGTGGCGGATCGTACGGTCGACGGCGCGCTTGATGTCGTAACCACTCCGGGCTTGAGCGCGATCAGTCCAAGCACTGCCCAGGTCACTGCCGTCGGAACCATATATCGCGAAGATATATCAGTAGGCGGTATCTGTCAAGCCTTATGAACTAGAATGCTGCACGAGGAGAGCGTGCACGCGATAGTCGGTCGCGAGGCCGAGCTGGAGGCGGTCGAACGGTTCCTCGACGGGGTTCCGTCGGGTCCCCTCGCTTTGCTGGTCGAGGGCGAGGCAGGCATCGGCAAGACGGCGCTCTGGCTGGAGGTGGTCCGGACTGCCGAGGACCGGGCCTACCGGGTGCTCCAGATCCGTCCGGCGCAGAGCGAGGCGGAGCTCTCCTACGTTGCGCTCACCGACCTCCTCGGCGAGGCGTTCGACCTGACGCGCGCGTCCCTGCCCGCGCCGCAGGAGCGGGCGCTTGCCATTGCGTTGCTGCGCGCCGAGCCCGAACGAACCGGCCGATCCGCGGACGACTGCGACTGGGCTCGTCGGCGTCCTGACGGCACTCACCGCAGACGCGCCGCTTGTGCTTGCCATCGACGACGTCCAGTGGCTCGATGCGGCCTCGGCTCGGGCGCTCGAGTTCGCTGCGCGTCGGCTCCCGCCTCGCGTGGGGCTGCTCGTGACACGGCGTGCACAAGGTTTCAACGAGGCTCCGCTCGGCCTCCACCGGGCGCTGCCGGACGACCGTGCTACAGCACGTCGTCCCCGGGCCGCTCTCGCTCGCCGCTCTCAACCACGTGATCGCGCACCGGCTGGGAACGGCGCCCTCGCGGCCGACGCTGGCTCGCATCGCCGTCGCCTCCGGGGGCAACCCGTTCTTCGCGCTCGAGATTGCGCGTGCGCTGGCACGCGACTCGAGTGACCATCGGCTTGGCGATCCCCTCCCCGTACCAGAGAGCCTCGCAGGAGCTCGTACTCGCCCGCCTGCGAGCGCTTCCCTGCTGCCGCACACACGGCCGTGCTCGTCGCTGCGGCGCTTTCCCGCCCCACGGTCGCGATGGTCGCCGAGGCGCTCGTGCCCGAACGCAGCGCCGGGTCAGCACTAGTCGCGGCGGAGGACGCAGGTGTGCTTGTCCTGGAGCGAGAGCGGATTCGCTTTACGCATCCCCTGCTCGCCTCCGTCGTCTACGGTGCCGCCTCGAACTCACAACGCCGGCAGCTCCACGGGCGCCTCGCAGAGGTCGTGTCCGATCCGGAGGAGCGAGCCCGCCACCTCGCCGCGAGCGTTACCGAGGCCGACGAGGGGACGGCGTCCGAGCTCGAACAAGCGGCGCACCGAGCGGCCCTGCGAGGCGCACAGGATGCCGCCGCCGAGCTGTTCGAGGCCTCCTGCCGGCTGACGCCGCCGGATCACAAAGAGGAGCTCGTGGAGCGCACTCTCGGCCAGGTGTCCGCTGTTCGTCGAGACGGGCGATCTCGCGGGCGCTCGCGCGCTCGCACAGCGAGCCGTCGCCGACTCCCCGACACGCGCGCTGCGCCTACGCGCATTGATTCTCCTCTGTTTTGTCGACTGGCAGGCCGGCGCCGTCGAGAGCGTGCTCGAACACTTGGAGGAGTCCCTGGCCGCAGCCGCGGACGATCGCGATCTGCAACGCGACGCGAACGCGAGCCTCGTCGGCTACCTGACCCCGCTCTACCCGAAGCGGGCACTCGAACTGGTCGAACCGGCCGAGCAGCTCTTGAGCGGCGAGGGTCGACCGGGACAGATTTCGTCGCTCTTCGGCCGTTTCTGGGCAGAGGCGCTGGTCGGATTGAAACCGCGCCGCGAGCTACTGGAGCGGGGGCTCGAGCTGGAGGCGAAAGCGAGCCCGCTAAGTGCCGCTCCGTTGCAGTGGTTCATGTCCACGGACGACTTCGACGCTGCCAGAGCACGCCATGCGGTCGAGGACGAGTGGTTCCGCGACCGCGGCCGCGAACACCTGCGAGCCGATCGCCTGGCATGGCTTGCTGTGATCGAGCTCCGTGCCGGACGCTGGGATCTGGCCGGCGAGCACGCCGAGCGCAGCTGCGCCATGGTCGAGGAGCTCGAGATCGGATTGCCACATGCGGTCGCGTTCGGCTGCCGCTCCTTGATCGACGCGCATCGTGGCAGGGTCGAGCGCGCCCGTTCGACGCTCATGTCCCTGCTGGACGACGCGGACCACCAGGTGCCGCGACACTTCGTCGAGCGACTGCTGTCGATCCTCGGCTTCGTCGAGTTTGCTGCGGGCGACCATCAGGCCTCCGACCGCGTGCTGACACAGATGCGGCAGCTGCACGCCCAGATGGGGGTGACGGAGCCAATGTTCGATCGGAGCGAGCCGTTTCACATCGAGTCGTTGCTCGCGCTCGGCGAGCTCGAACGGGCCCGGAAACTCTTCTGCGACTGGAAGAGCGCGAGCGGACGTTCCCGCGCCTGTGGATCGACGTGACGCTGCCGCGGGGAAGGGCGCTCGTACTCGCAGCAGAGGGCGACGTGGCGGCTGCGCTGGCGGCAATCGAGGACCTCGACCTCGAGGCCGCCTCGAAGCTCCCGTTCGAGCTCGGCTGGGCGTTGCTGGTGAAGGGCCGGCTCCTCCGCCGCTCGAAGCGGAGGCGTTCGGCAGCCGCGACACTTGGCGAGGCGCTGGAGATCTTCGAACGACTGGGCGCTCCCGTATGGGCCGAGCAGGCGCGAGACGAGCTCGCACGCGTTCGCCCCAGGCGTCGCGCGCCGGACGACCTGACGGCGACCGAACTGCGTGTAGCCGAGCTCGCCGCCGCGGGACTTACGAACCGCGAAGTCGCGAAGGCGGCCTTCATCAGCCCGAAGACGGTCGAGGCGAACCTCGCGCGCGTCTACCGCAAGCTCGGTATCCGCTCGCGCGCCGAGCTCGGCGCGCGGATGCACGGTCGAGAGCACGCGGCGGGGACAAAAACGTAGGGAAACGCCCGATTCGACGCCGCTGACCCCGGCGTAGCGTCGCGCCGATGGCAGGTCGAGCGGTCACGACGGGATCGTTGTGTTGCGCGCTCCTCGTCTTGGGCCTCGGCATCACGAACGCCGCGCCTGCGGCCACGGGAGCGAGACAGGCGGTCGCCGTCCAATTCGTCACTGCCGCCAACCGAGGCGATTACCGCACCGTCTGCCGCCTCTATTCGGCCAGTTACGTGAAGTCCCAGGCGAACTGCGTCTCGCTCTACCGCTGGGGAGCGGGGCTGTACGGCCCGTTTGACTACAGGATCGTTCGCTGGCGCACGCTTGCAAACGGCCACTGGCGGGTCGATCTCACCCGCTGGCACCACCCGTCCTTCATCGAGCTCGAGCGTGAGCAAGCCGGCTGGCGCATCGTGGCCGGCGGCTGGTGACGGAGCGGCGCAGGAGTCGAATTTCTTGATGACTGGCCTGGTCGATGGAGCCGAGCGAGACTGGACGACGTATGGGGCATGAGTTCATTGGCGTCGTCGAGGGCGTCGGTGACGACGTCCGCACGATCAAGGTGGGCGAACTCGTCGTTTCGCCGTTCCTTTGGTCTGACGGCACCTGTGTGTTCTTTCGACGCGGGCTGCACACCTCTTGCCTCCACGCCTGAACATCACGCGCGCCTCCAAGTCGCATGCGGACCGCCCTCCGGCGCGCCGAGTTGCTCGCGTTCTCCAGCGACATCCAGCAGACACCGCTGCGCATACAGCGCAGCACAGACGGCGACAATGCGATGACATGAGTCATACGTAGTTTCGCCACGGAGCGATCCGCGCCGACCACGATGGCGCGTGCACCCTGAGGCGTGATGCTTGATCTGACTCGGAAGGAGGTGATGACTTGTGCCCACCGAGACCGTCACGACGACGAACGAGCGCGTTGCGTCGGAGGAAGTAACGGAGATCGTTCGGAGCCGAGAAGACAACGCGCTCAGGAAGCTCGCGCTGCGACGTCTGGAGCACGTCCGGAAGTTCAAGCTCTACCTCTCCGTCTATGTGCTCTCCATGTTCGTCCTCACGCCCGTATGGATCGTCACCCAGTACGAGACGGCGGACGGCTGGCTAAAGCACCTCAGCACGAGGTCGCGGTACCCCGGGGACTGGGATCCGTGGATCATCTGGGTTGCGCTTGGCGGCGCCTTCCTCGTTGCGCTCGCTGGCTTTCGCGCGTACTTCAGCCGGGCGGATACCGAGGGAGAGATCGAGCGCGAGGTCGAGCGTCTCAAGTCGGCTCGCTAACGCGCTTATGCATTATCGCGACGACGAAAGGACCCCATCTCTCGTGGGCCCTTCGAGTCTGCGCATTCACCTCAACCCTCTTTGACCATCGTTTACCAGACGCGCTCCGCGATATCGACAACCACCTCTCCTATGCGCGCCACACGCCGGTAGAGCTCGCGCCGCGCGGTCACCTCCCGCAGATCGGGAACGGCCAGGAGCGCCGCCATCGCGTCCCTGTAGACGTTCTCGAGCTCTCGCTGCGCCTTGAGCGCGGCGTTGGCCTTCTCGGTCGCCTCGTCGGATCTCTCTTCAAGCCTCTCGATCGCCTCGGCGAGGAGGCGCACAGACCGCTGTAGTGCCGTGCACATCTCGGGAAGCGGCGGATCGGGAGGGCATGCCATCACCTCGCTCTCACGGACGAGATCCTTCGAGAGGTTGAGGATCGTCTCGATTCCGCGTAAGAGCGTGTACAGATCCTCCGTTCCAAGGGGGTAGTGAATGCGGTCCTGAGCGCCACTTCGAGCTGGCGCTTGTGCTCGTCACCCTCGTGCTCGAGCGCCCTGGCCACGTTCGCCTTCGAGGCATCACCGTGCGCCCAAGTGACAAGAGCATCCACACCCTCGCCGGTGGTCACGAACTGCCGCTTCAGCATTCCGAGCACATCGGGCGACTCGGGCAGGAACCAGCCCTGGGTCTTCACGAAAGCAGCCTCCACACCGCGAAGAGGCCCGCGGCCACGAGGGCGGTCGCAGGAACCGTTGTCGCCCAGGCTACCGCCATCTGGCGCCACGATTGCCCACCGGACGCGCCTCCATCGTCCACGACCGCCCCTGGTCCGTCTCACCGACGACCACCTCCACGGGATTGGCGGTCGCGCAGAAGATCCTGCATGCCTCCGGCACCGACTTCACGGCGTTGAGCACGTTCACCGGGTAGCCCTCGCGCAGAAAGACGATGAAAGAGTGGCCGGCGCCGACGGTGAGCATGTTCGTGACCGCGAGCTGGACCAGGTCATCGTCGTTGCCCGCGCGGCGGACGAGCCGCGGCCCGGACGACTCGCACAAGGCGAGTCCGAAGCGCAGATGCGGCGAGGAGCCGGCGAGCGCCTCATAAAGGTCCTCGACTGTCTTGATGAAGTGTGCCTGGCCGAGGTCTAGGTTCACGTCCTCGGGCTTCTCGACGGGGACCGTCTGCAGCCGGAGCTCGCTCATCGCCACGCTCCTCGGACGGACAGCGCGCGACGGGCTCTCTGCGCCAGGGCCAAGGTCGTGTCCACGAGCTACGTGAGCTCTATCGGTCTCCCTTCGATCATGCCACGTCACTGAGTGGCTGTAGCTCCCGTGAGGCGCAGCAGCACAGCCGTACTTCCCCGCATTGCGATCCGCGTGTGCACCGATGGCGGAGGCCCTTCGCGGCCGGAAGGATTCGGTCGATGGACACGTCCAAGGAAGCTGATCTCGCCGGCCCGGGCATCGGAGACTACTTAGAGCTCGAGCAGGTGCTACCGGACGACTACGTCCCGCTGCTCCCGCCGAAGGCGACGATGCAGGCCCTCTATGCAGTGAAGCGGCTCATCGAGGACGGGCTCTGCGAGGCGCTGCATCTCGCCATGGTGCAAGTGCCGCTCATCGTCGACGCGGCAAGCGGCGTCAACGATTACCTCGATCGCGACGCCACACGGACGCCGGTGCAGTTCCACATCGCGAACGATCGCGGTCTGCACCCGATCGATGCCGAAGTCGTCCAGGCGGCGACCAAGTGGAAGCGGATGGCGCTGCATCAGTTCGGCATGGGGCCTGGCGAAGGTCTGCTCACGGACATGCGCGCCGTTCGCAAGGACTACTTCCTCGACCACGACCACTCCGCCTACGTCGACCAGTGGGACTGGGAGCGGGCGATCACAGCCGAAGAGCGCACACTCGACTATCTGACGGAGACCGTGCGCGCGATCTGGAGCGTGCTGAAGGAAGCCGAGAGCTTCCTGTACGAGCGCTGGCCCGCGCTGGCCGACCACCGCTACCCGTCGCTTCCCGACGAATTGACCTTCGTGCACGCAGAGGACGTGCTCGCTGCGTATCCCGACCTGCCGCGCAAGCAGCGCGAGACGCTCTTCCTGCAGGAGCACTCTCCGGCGCTCTTCATCTACGGGATCGGCTGGCCGCTCGCAGACGGGTATCCGCACGAGCTGCGGGCCGCCGACTACGACGACTGGGCGACGGAGACGGTGTCGGAGGACGGGCGCCCGATGCACGGGTTGAACGGCGACATCTTGGTCTGGAACCCGGTCACACGGCGGCGGCACGAGCTGATGTCGGGTGGGATCCGCGTCACCAAGGAGACGCTCGTGCGGCAGCTCGAGATGTCGGGGCAGCTCGACTTCCTCGAGCTCCCCTACCACCAGGCGATCCTGCACGACGAGATTCCGCTCTCGATCGGCGCCGGCATCGGCCAGTCGCGAACGATGATGCTCCTGCTCCGCAAGGCGCATCTCGGCGAGGTGAGCGTCAGCGTCTGGCCGCAAGTGCTGAAGGACATGTGCTCGCACAGAAGCATCCACGTGCTCGAGTGAGCTGGTGGTTTCAGACGGGGCGTGCGCTGCGAGGACCGGTCGCTGACCGTCATGGGAATGGGAGACGTCACTGATCAAGCACTCGCGAGGCGGAGCGCCGAGATCGCAGTCGGCGACATCCGTCTAGCGGGGGACCTGACGATCCCGGCACGAGCAGTCGGCTGGGTCGTGTTCGCCCACGGGAGCGGCTCGAGTCGCTTGAGCCGGCGCAATGCCAGTGTTGCGGCAGCTCTGAACCGCGCCGGCATCGCGACGCTGCTTTTCGATCTCCTGACATCGGACGAGGAACTCGACCGCCGAAAGGTCTTCGACATCCAACTGCTTAGTCGGCGGCTCGTCACAACGACGCGCTGGCTCGCCGCTCGCCCCGAGGCCAGCGGCCTGCCGATCGCCTATTTTGGTGCGAGCACGGGTGCCGCTGCGGCGTTGCAGGCGGCCGCAGAGTTGAGTGACACGATCTCCGCGGTGGTCTCGCGAGGAGGTCGCCCCGACCTCGCAGGGAACAGCCTTGCCGAAGTGCGCGCACCGACGCTCCTCATCGTCGGCGGCGCCGACGACGTCGTCCTCGACCTCAACCGCGATGCGGTAGCGCACCTTTCGTGCCCGAAAGAGCTTGCGGTCATCCCAGGTGCCACGCACCTCTTCGAAGAGCCGGGTGCACTCGAGCAGGTGGCCTCGCTCGCGGCCGCGTGGTTCTCGACGCACTTCGGCACATCTCCGGACGAGCCGGACACCGCATGATCGGGCTGGCGGGCATTGAGCCCTGAACTTGCTATTCCCACCAGAAGACTTCGCCGAGCACCAGGAGGAGGAAGAGCACGGGGAACAGGCTGAGTGGCAGCCACAGCAGCACCCAGTGCTCGCGCTTGATCTTCGCGATGATCGCCAGCACGAACGCGCCGAGCGAGCCGAAGAACCCAACAAACGCCACGCCCGCGCTGAGGTAGCCGACCCAGTTGTCCTCGGTGGCCGTCGCGCCTCCAACGGCAAACGCGATGGCGAAGGTCGTGATTGACGCCGTAATCGCAACCCCCCAGAGAGTGGACAAGCCGACTGCCCACCGAGCGAGACGGCTATGCGACTCACCTGAACCTGCCGACGCGGGAACACGACGCTGGACATGAGCGGCCGTCATCGCACGTCACCTCCTTCCGCTCCGCCGAGTCGCTCGCTTGAGTTCCGGCGGAAGACGCTCAGTCGGCGCCCGGCACGGTCTCCGGGAGCTCCTCGAGCCGGGGCGGCCGGATCTCGACGATGACGTCCTGGCCGTCGTCGCTCGGGTGCGCCTCGGCGATCGAGGCCGGGCCAGCGCCGAGGGCCGTGATCTGAAGACGGTCGGCGTACCAGGCGACCTCGACGGATCCGTACAGAGAGGTGTCCAGGTCGCCGCGTGCGAAGGTGATGTCGCCAGGCGGCGTCGGCCGCACCGTCGCGATGCAGGTCGCGCCGGAGAGCCTGCCCTGCAGTTCTGCAGTCGTAGTCATGCGTGCACTCCTTTCTTGCCGTTTTCCGTGAATTCCAGGTCCTCGAGCAGCTTCCAGCGCGCGTCCACGTGAGACTGGATGACGTCGATCTCCTCCCGCGAAAGGTGATTGAAGCGTCCCTGGGTAGCGATGAACTCGCCCATCGGCACGGGATGCTTGGGCCGGAAGGTGATCTTCCACTCCCCGCCATCGCACGCGAAGAGGGGAAAGTATCGGCTCTCGACGGCCAACCGCACGATCTCGACGGACTGATCGGTCGGGTACCTCCAGCCCGGCGGACACGCGCCGAGCACGTGGAGAAACCGGAAGCCGCGCAGCTCCGCCGCTCTCGTGACCTTGGCCCGGAAATCCTTCAGCGTCGGCACCGATCCCAGGGCGAGCGTCGCCACATAGGGAATGCCGTGCGCCGCCATGATCCGCGCGATGTCCTTCTTCTGTCCCGCCCTCGGCGCGCCGGCCGGCGTGGTCGTCGTCCAGGCGCCCTCCGGCGTGGCGCCCGACTTCTGGACGCCGGTGTTCATGTAGGCCTCGTTGTCGTTGAGGACGTAGATGATGTCCTCGTTTCGTTCCGCGGCCGCAGACACGCCCGAGAACCCGATGTCGACCGTCGCGCCGTCCCCGCCCCAAACGACCACCGTGGCGTCGCCCTTGCCACGCAGGCGCAAGGCAGCCTTGAGCCCGGATGCCTCCGCCGCCGCCGACGCAAAGGGGGTCAGATGCACAGAGACCCCGAGGGCGTGCGCGGGAAAGACTCCCGCGATGATCGTCCAGCACGAGGCCGGTATCACCAGCACGATCTTCGACTCTGGCGCCGCCGCCACGAGGCCTCCGAGCACATGCTGGATGTTGATCGCCGGGCCGCAGCCTGCACAGGCTCCATGGCCGGGATAGAGGAGCCTCTCCTCCGAAAGCACTTCGTCGAGCCAGACGGCCACCGCTACACCCCCTCCGGGACGTACACCGGGCCCGCTCCCGGCTCGGAGCCCGACCGCGTCCGCTGCAGCGCCCAGCGCAGCGTCGCGGGCGTCACCTCTGCGCCGCCCAGCCCGCACACGTAGTTCGTGACGGCCCGCGCGTGGCCGAGCTCGAGGGACCGCACGTCGTTCCCGAGCGGGCCGAGCGAGCCGAAAGCAGCGGCGCGGTCGACGACCGACACGTACCTCGCCCCTCCCAGCACGGCCGAGAGCTCCGCCCGCGGAAACGGCCTGTACGCATGCACGCGGACAAGCAGGAGGTCGTCGTCGTCGAGCAGCTCCTGCGCGGTATCTCCGATCGTTCCGATGGCGACGAGAGCGTCGTCGGCGTCGCGGTTGCCGACGAGCTCGAGCGCACCGACCTTCTCCCGGCCGAAGTGCATCGAGAACTCCGACGCGACCGTCTCGATCAGCTCGCTCGCCTCGTCCATGGCCTGAGCGACGTGGAGCTGGAACGCGTAATAGTCTCTCGGCTCCGGCAAGCCCGAGAACGTGCGTGGCCGTTCCGGGTCGAGCAGCCAGTCCTCCGGCGGCTGGAACTCAGGGAGGAAGGCGTCGACCGCAGCCTGCTCCGGGATGTCGAGCACCTCCGTCGTGTGCGAGAGCAGGAAGCCCTCCAAACAGACCATCACCGGAAGCATCACCGTCTCGGCGATCCGGTAAGCGCACAGAATGCTGTCGAGGACCTCCTGCGCGGACGAGCAGTACAGCTGGATCCAGCCGGTGTCTCGCTGGCTCATGCTGTCCGAGAGATCGGGCTCGATGCTCCAAGGCGCGAGGACGGCGCGGTTGACGTTGACGGCAACCAGGGGGATGCGCTCCCGCGACGCTCGATGGAGCTGCTCGTGGGCGTACAGAAGTCCTTGCGACGACGTCGCGGTGAAGGTCCGTACGCCGACCCTCGCCGCGCCGATGACATATCCGAACATCGAATGCTCGCTCTCGACGTTCGCGTACTCGACGTCGTCGCGCCCCGCCACGAGATCGGCGAGCCGCTCGACGATGATGGTCTGCGGCGTGATCGGGTAGGAGCCGATGGCGCGGGCGCGGGCGAGCATCACTGCGTACGCCGCAGCCTCGTCGGCCGTCAGCACCGTTCGTCCGCGGGGCAGCGTCTGGGTCACACTGCCACCTCTTCCATCGCGATCGCGTTCTTGACCGGGCAGACCACTTCGCAGATGCCGCACCCTTTGCAGTGGAGGTAGTCGATGGCCATTGCGCCGTCCTCTCTGGACATTGCTCCTTCGGGGCAGAAGAGCGCGCACAGGCCGCAGACGGTGCACTTCGCCATGAGCACGGGCCGATCCAGCGACCACGTGCCGGTCTCTTTGCGACGGGTGTCCATCGTGCTGACAGGGAAAACGGGCACGCTCCGCGGCAGGGAGGCCTGCGCAGGGCCGGGCGCCACCACGACCGGTGTATCACCGGCGAGCGTGTGCTGCCTCGTGCAGCGCGCGTAGCCCTCCCGGGCGGCGGCGATGTTCGCTTCAGCCACGGCGCCGCTCATGCGGGACGCGACCGCCTGCTCCAGGTGCTCGAGCCCGTCCGGAAGCAGCAGACGCACGCAGGCGCCGAGCATCGCCATGTTGCCCATCGGCCGGCCCTCCGACGAAAGGACGCCGTTGTCCTCCGCGATTCGCGAGGCTGGCACGCGAGCGATGTCGTATGGGCCTGTGTGAGGAAACCGCGCCTGGCGATTCAGGACGATCAACCCTCCCGGCCTGACGGTGCCCAGAGCCTGCGGCGAGGGCGGCGAGGCTGAGATGACGACCAGCACGTCGCACTCCCGCAGCTTGTAGCGCCGGTGTATCGGCGAAGACTCGTCCCAGCGCAGGAAGGCCGAGATCGGCGCCCCGCGCCGCTCGGCCGTGAACTCGGGAAAGCTTTGCACCCAGAGGCCCGCACGCGCGAACGTGTCAGCGAGAATCTGCGACGCGAGCACGACACCCTCGCCGCCGCGGCCGACAACGAGCATTTCCTTCACAGCAGACCGATCGTCGGCGACGGCTGGCGGTGGCGCATCCGTGGCGTCGCTGATCGGCCATCCGTGGCCTCACTGACGGCGTGTGGCGCCGCAGCACTGTCGCATCCCGTGATTCGGGTTCCCTGCAGGGGAGTCGGTCTCGACCCGATGCCCTCCTGCGGCGCGCCTGGCACCTCTCCCCGCGAGTTGTACATCCGCCACGGAGCCGCTTCCCGTGCGGCAAAGCCGTAGCGCCGATCCGCGCCGCGTCCGATGTCTTCGCCGTCGAGACGCCCGACACTCAAGCCGAATTGAAATGACTCCAGCTCTTCGATCTCGGACAGCCTCGCGCGTCCGGGCGGCGGCCTGAGAAACATCGTGCTGCCCACAGACCCACCCGCCCCGTCGGTGGCGCAGCGCGGACTCGCTGATCCCCGAGAGCCGATCCTCGAGCTCTTCCGGGACTTGACGGCGAGCCCCAAGGGCCTCTCGAGTCGTGAGGCCGAGCGCCGCCTCGTCGTCTACGGACCGAACGAGCTCAGGAGGCGGGGTCGCGCGCTCTGGCCCCGCCAGCTGCTGCGTCAGATCACCCATCCGCTCGCCTTCTTGCTCTGGGTGGCGGCCGGCCTTGCTTTCGTCGCGGGGCTGCCAGTGCTCGGTGTAGCCATCGTCGCCGTCATCGCTCTCAATGCGCTCTTCGCCTTCGCCCAGGAACGCCATGCAGAGAGCGCCGTCGAGGCCCTGCAGCGCTACATGCCGCCGCAAGCGACAGTCCTCCGAGACGGGCGGCCCGGGCTAGCGGATGCGATCGAGCTCGTGCCGGGCGACGTGATCGTTCTCCAGGAAGGCGACCGCGTTCCCGTCGACGCGCGACTCCTCGAAGGATCCGTCGACGTCGACCTCTCTACCCTTACGGGTGAGTCGCAGCCCGTCTACCGCTCCTCCGAGTTCCTCGACACGACGGGTCCGCTCATGGACGCCCGCCATGTCGTGTTCAGCGGCACGACCTGCATCGGCGGCGAGGCAAAGGCATTGGTCGTGGCGACCGGCATGCAGACCGAGCTCGGTCGCATCGCTGCTCTGTCGGAGCGGGTCCGTGTCGAAGCAAGCCCACTCGAGCAGCAGGTCCGGCGTGTCGCGTGGCTGATCGCGCTGGTGGCGGTCTGCGTCGGACTTGCCTTCTGGCCGATCGGCTGGCTCGCAGCCGGCCTTCCCCTCCACGACGCGTTCAGCTTCGCCATCGGCCTCATCGTGGCAAACGTCCCGGAAGGGCTCCTGCCGACCCTGACGCTCGCGCTCGCGGTCGGTGTGGCCCAGCTCGCTCGGCGCGGCGCAGTCGTCAAGCGGCTGAGCGCGGTCGAGACCCTCGGCTCGACCGACGTCATCTGCACCGACAAGACGGGGACGCTGACCGAGAACCGCATGCGCGCGGTGCGTCTCTGGACACCACTCGGCGAGCTCGACCTCGAGGGAGATATCGACGCGAAGGCAGCGGTCGCCGCCGACCCGGTGCTCGGCTTCCTCGGCCGGACGATAGCTGCCTGCAGCACCGCCGAGCTCAGTCCAACGCGGGCCGGAAAGTCGCGCGGCGAGGCAACCGAGATCGGGATGCTCGAGGCGGCACGCGCGCTCGGGGTCGACGTCACCGTCACCAGACGCGAGCACCACCGCCGGAAGCTGTACCGATTCGATCCGAAGCTGCGCCTCATGTCAACGGTCGACGAGCGCGAGGACGGGGGCATCACCGTGCATGCGAAGGGGGCCCCGGAGGAGGTGCTTCGCCGCTCCACGTTGATTGGAGGGCCTGACGACCACGTGCCACTCACCGAGAGTGACCGGCAACGAGTGCTCTTCGTGGTCGAGGGCTATGCGTCGCAGGGGCTGCGCGTGCTCGCGGTCGCGCGCCGGCGCCTCCCTGCCGGCTCGGCGCCACCCGAGCGCAGGGAAGACGCCGAGAGCGATCTGTGCTTGCTCGGCCTGGTCGTTCTCTTCGATCCCCCGCGGCCCCAGGTAGCAGAGGCGGTTGCCCGCTGCCACGAGGCGGGAATCCGCATCCTCGTTGTCACAGGCGACTACGGGCTGACGGCCGCTGAGATTGCGCGCAGGGTCGGCATAGCACGCGACGGGGCGACAGTCGTCACCGGCGCGGAGCTGGATGAGATGAGCGAGCGCGAGCTGGACGCCCTCCTGGGGGAGGGCAAGGAGCTGATATTCGCGCGCACATCGCCGGAGGCAAAGCTCCGAATCGCCGATGCGCTCCGCGACGAGGGCCACGTCGTCGCGATGACCGGAGACGGCGTGAACGACGCGCCCGCGCTGCGGCGGGCAGACATCGGGGTAGCCATGGGCGTCACCGGCACGGACGTGGCCCGCGAGGCGGCGACGATGGTGCTGACCGATGACAACTTCGCGACGATCGTGGCCGCCGTCTCGGCGGGCCGACAGGTCTTCGAGAACGTCCGCAAGTTCATCGTCTACATATTCGCCCACGCCACGCCCGAGGTCGTCCCGTTCCTCGTGTTCGCTCTGTCCGGCGGGACGATTCCACTCCCGCTCACGGTGCTCCAGATCCTCGCCATCGACCTCGGCACGGAGATCCTGCCGGCGCTCGCGCTCGGCCGCGAGCGGGCAGAACCGGGGCTGATGCAACGACCCCCGCGTCCCCGCTCAGAGGGCGTCATCCGGCGCTCGATGCTCTACCGGGCCTGGGTCTTCCTCGGGCTGATCGAGGCCGCGCTCGTCATGGCCGGCTTCTTCTGGGTTCTCCTGCTCGCCGACTGGACCCCTGGTGCCGACGTCTCGTCCGGAAGCCCACTGCACGACGACTACCTGCGCGCGACGACGATGACTTTTGCGGGGATCGTGGCCTGCCAGATCGGCACCGCCGTCGCGTCCCGCACCGAGTGGGCGTCGCTCCGCTCTGTGGGCGTCTTCAGCAACCGCCTCCTGCTCTGGGGAATCGCCGTGGAGATCGTCTTTACGGCGCTCCTCGTCTACGTGCCTGCACTCCAGGACGTCTTCCACACGGCGGCGCTCGGCCCGACTGAGGTAGGGCTGCTCGCAACGTTCCCGGTTGTCGTCTGGGGCGCCGACGAGCTTCGCCGCTGGCGTATCCGTCGGCGCGCCCGTCCGACATTCGGCGGCTAGCTGCGGACTTGGTGCGAACGCAACGCCGCCTCGATACCGAACTCGGGATAGGGTGCGAGCGGCTCGAAGCGGCCGAGGAAGAAGCGCAGCTGCTCGGGCTCGTGGGTGAAGCAAAGGCCGGGCACCGCATCGCGCACGCAATGCACGGCTTCGACCACGTCGGCGACGTACGCGAGGTGCTCCTGGGTGTAGACGCGGCGCGGCAGTGTGAGGCGCACGAGCTCGAGGTCGTCGTAGGGCTCGTCCCCGTGCTGGCCAGAGACGATGCCGCGCTCCATCGAGCGCACGCCGCCCGCCAGGTAGAGCGCCGCCGCGAGCGACTGCGCTGGGAACTCGTTCTGCGCGAGGTGTGGTAGAAAGCGCTTCGCGTCGAGGAAGACGGCGTGGGCACCGACGGGCAGGACGATCGGGATGTCCCGCTCCCGGAGCAGACGACCGAGATAGGCGGCCTGGGCGACGATGTGGCGCACCATCGGCTCGTCCGCCGACTCCAGGATCCCCTGAGCAAGCGCCTCCATGTCATGCCCGGCGATGCCCCCGTAGTGCGGAAAGCCCTCGTAGACGACGACGAGCTCACGAGCTCGCTCGGCCAGCCGGTCGTCGTTCAGGGCCAGGAAGCCGCCGATCGGGACGAAGTGATCCTTCTTCGAGGAGAAGACGGCACCGTCGCTCTCGGCCGCGATCGCGCGAATGATCTCCGGAAGAGACCGGTTCGCCCAGCGCGGCTCACGATCCTTGACGAAGACGGCGTTCTCCGAGATCCGGGTCGCATCGAGGATGAAGGGCACGCCGTACTGCCGGGTGAGCTCGCGAACGCCGCGGAGGTTCTCGATCGAGAAGGGCTGGCCGCCGGCCATGTTCAGGCACGCCTCCTGGCGCACGAAGGCGACGCGCTCGGGCGCCGCCGCGCTGAGGACGCGCTCCAGCGCGACGAGATCGATGTTGCCCTTGAAGGGGAAGGTCGACTCGGGCTCGGACGCCTCGGGGATGGCCACGTCGGTCCAGATCCCGCCTGCGAGCTCGACGTGGAGCCGCGACGTCGTGAAGTACAGATTCGAAGGGACGAGCTTCCCCGGCTCCACGAGGAGTCGCGCGAGCAGGTGCTCGGCTCCGCGACCCTGGTGGGTTGGTATCAAATGCCGATAGCCGTAGACGTCCCGCATCGCCGCCTCCAGCCGGAAGAAGCTGCGCGAGCCGGCGTATGCCTCGTCGCCGAGCTCCATCGCGGCACGCTGCTCCTGCGAGAGAGCCGAGGTGCCGCTGTCCGTGAGCAGGTCGATGAAGACGTCCTCCGAGCGGAGGAGGAACGTGTTGTAGCCTGCGCCCACCATCGCCCGCCGACGCTGGCTCGCCCCGAGTAGGGCGATCGGCTCCACGACCTTGATCTTCCAGGGTGGAACGGTCGTGCAGTGACGGTCAGGCTCGCCCTGCCGTCGTACATGCTCGCTGCCGTCGTACATGCTTCGATGATCGTCGGCACGCCAGGAGTTCACATCGGTGTCCTCACGGAGGCCCATTCAGGTGAATTACTGATGGCACACGCGACCCGAGCGGGCAGGCTGAGCACAGTCGAGAAGGAGCGTGCATCGTGTTCTCTACGAACGACACCACACGCGGGCAACCGGGTGACATCGTGATCGTCGAAGGCCATCGGGTCGGAGAATCACGCCGGCTCGGGGAGATCCTCGAGGCGCTCGGCACGCCCGGTCACGAGCACTACCGAGTGCGCTGGGAGGACGGCCACGAGACCGTCTACTACCCCTCGAGCGACGCGACCATCCAGGCCGCAAGGAGCACGAAGGCAATCAAGAAGCGGTGATCGCCCAGATGCACGCCCGCGATCTGTTCAGCCGGATCATCGTCGGCGTGGACGGCACGCCGCAGAGCCTCGAGGCGGTCCGGCAAGCGCTCCGGTTGCGCCTGCCGGACGGAAAGCTCTGCCTCTTCCATGCCGTCAACCTCGTCCCCGCACTCGCCGTCGCCTGGTCCGTCCCGCAGCTCACCGACGAGGGCGAGGCGAGGGAGGCACTCGAGGAGGCAGCGGCGCTAGCGCCGGACGCGGCGCGGCGGCTCGTCACAGGCCCCCCGGTGGGCTGCCTGGTGCAGGAGATCGAGAGCCAGAGGGCGACGCTGGTGGCCGTCGGCACGCACGGCACGAGCCGTCCCGCAGGGATCGTGCTCGGCGGCGTCGCGAC
The DNA here is from genome assembly GCA_963711315.1 of uncultured Actinomycetes bacterium. GTDB lineage: Bacteria > Actinomycetota > Thermoleophilia > Gaiellales > Gaiellaceae > PALSA-612. Next base: position 61,172 of record CAVQDQ010000001.1, on the reverse strand, counting down.
GACCATGCTCCACGAGGCGCCGTGCGGCGTGCTCGTCGCCCGCCAGGTCGACCAGCCTCACCTGTTTCCGCAGGCAATCGCCGTCGGGGTGGACGGGTCACCGCAGTCGACAGAGGCAGCCGCAGTCGCGGCCGGTCTCGCAAAACGCTTCGGAGCCTCGCTCCGCGGCATCGTCGCCGTGAAGGGCCAGGACGTCGACGTCGAGGCCGCACGCGCCGCGCTGCCGGAGGTCGAGGTCGATCGCGCGCGCGACCCGGTCGCTGCTCTCACCGAGGCGGCACGCGATGTCGACCTGCTCGTTCTCGGTAACCGTGGCCTGCACGGCATCAGAGCGCTCGGCAGCGTCAGCGAACGCGTGGCTCACCGCGCGGCGTGCTCGGTGCTGGTGGTTCGCGCCAGGACGTGAGAGTGCGAGCGAGAGGACGGTGACCTGGCGGGAATCGCCGTGCACATCGGTGCTCGAATCGCGGGGCTCGCAGGCTCTGGAGAGGTGCTCGTGTCGCGCACGGTAAAGGACCTCGTAGCAGGGTCGGGTCTCACGTTCGACGATCGGGGCGCGCAAGAGCTCAAGGGCGTTCCGGGCGAGGTCCAGATCTTCGCCGTCCAGCATTAGCGCGTAGCCGAGTCGCTCAGGCGAAGCGATCGTCCCAACCGACGTCAACGACGTTGTGGACGTCGAGTCCGTCAGGGACGTCGCATCGTCAGGATTTCTTCGCAGCCCAATCGCGTTCGGCTTCCGCCTCCATCCGCTCGAGCCGCTCGTAGTAGTCGGGAAACTCCTTCATGTGGGCGAGGGCAATCTTTCCGGTCGTGATCGGATCGTCGCCGGTGACGTCTGTCTGCGGATCGTGTGACCCGTGCTCGAACTCGACGTCCATGCCTGCCCGGAACTGCTCCAGGTCGAAGCGTTGCCAGTCGACTCCGATCTCATCGCCGACGCGTCGAGCCTCTTCGATCGTGGTTCGCCTCGTTTCCGTCATCTCTCTGCCTCCTTACTGCCAGACGCTAACGAACAAGATGCCCCCCGGCACTCGCGGGGGTGCAAGGGGGTAGCAGTCGAGCTATCACGCGGTTAGGCTCGCGCTGCCGCATTCAATGAACGCGGCGGAGGCGCGTCCAAGCGTGGACATTAGGGGAGTTGCGATGAAGAGATGGGCTACTGCTGTGGCACTGGCCACGGCGCTCCTGGCGGTACCTGTCGTCCTTGCGGCTACGGGAAATCCGAAGGAGATGGTTCTGACGCTGGCAGATGTTCAGAGCGTTCCCGACAAGAGCCCAATCGGCAACCTCGCCGACGGCTTCGTGGCCAAGCTGGCGTCGGCGACGGTCGGCAAGGACAAGGAACATGGACGCATCAAGAGCTATTGGGTCGCGTTCGAGAACGAGAGTCTCCTCGCTGGCCATCAACCGCCCACCGCGAGCTATCAGCCGCCCACGGCGAGATACGTTTTCGTCCGCTCCACGGCGGACGTCTTGGTCGCCCCGGCTCTGGCGCACGATTTCTGGAAGGTGTTGCTGTCGTCGTACGACCAGTTGCCCACGGTATTCGAGGCTGCAGGCCGTCCAAACGTCGGGAACGAGGCCAGGCTCTACCGATCCGACCCGACGGTGTCAACGGGATCGCGGCCAGACAGCACCGAGTTCGGGTACGTGCTGGTCTGGCGCTCGCGGACAGTTGTCGCCACGATGGAAGTGAGTAAGTCGTCCGACGTCGAGTCTGACGGCCTGACGAAGACGTACGTCATAACGCTCGCCAAGCGCCAGCAAGCGAGGATCGCACGGGCGACGCGGTAGAGAAAGCCTCGTACGCGCCGGCCCGATAGCCGCGTCTGCTCCGCGCGTCGCGTCTCCTCTGCCTTCTCCGAGGCGAAGAAGCCGGACGGCTCGACGGCGCAGGCTAGGTCGTTCCTCACCGGTTTTGCGCTCTGGTCACGCCGCCCTGTCGCGCCCGGTGCTCCACGGCCTGAAGCGTTAGCCGCCGCCCGAGCCCAAGCCGTAATCGTGCTATCTTTCACAAAGGAAACACCGAGCCAGTCGCGCTGACGGTCTGGTTTTTGCCCGTCAAGTCGCCAGCTCTTCTTCCTCGTTGCGACCACGTCTCAGCCGAGCTGAGGCAGCCGATAGGAGGCCAACCTCCTCTGTGAGTGCTGCCCGTTCGGCTTCCCCATCGAAGAGAGGACCTAGCAATGACCGTACTAGCCAACGAAGTATTGACCGCAGAAGAGATGATCACGATCGCTCGTGAGCAGGTGGATTCCTTCAACACCGGCGATTGGGAGCAGCTGCAGGCACGCCTCACCGCCGACTCCCGCTACAACGAGCTTGCCACCCAGCGCAAGGTCGAGAGCCCCGAGCAGATCGTCGAGCTCTTCAAGGGCTGGAAGACAGCGTTCCCGGATGCCTTCGGCACAGTGACAAGCGCCGTCGGCAGCGGCAACACGGCGGCGTTGGAAGTGACCTGGAAGGGCACGCACACGGGCCCGCTCGAGACAGCAGAAGGAACGATCCCGGCGTCGGGCAAGCAGCAGGAGACGCCGGCCGCCTTCGTCTTCAGTTTCGAGGGTGGCAAGATCAAGGAGAGCCGCCAGTACTTCGACTCGATGACTCTCCTCAAGCAGATCGGCGTCCAGCCCAAGTAACCACCGGAGCGAGAACATCGGAGAGGGCGGCCGTCCAAGGGGCCGTCCTCTCCCGTGTCCAGGCGGTGAGCGAGGAGAAGAATGTCCACTGAGTTCGAGGCCATGACGGAGGCGCAGGTCCAGGCGCTGACTGCTAGGGAAGGGAGTGCGCAGCGAGGCAAACCGCTGTACGCCGACCGCAGCTGGACACAGGTGCACGACGAGATGATCGATGGTGACGCTCGAACGGTCGGGGGCCTTCCTCGCGCTCGCATCAGGGCGCTACATGCGGCGACGAAAGCGCAGGCAGCCAGCCTGAAGGCCGGCAGACATGGTTCGTCGACCGGCTCCGGCTAGCGAGCGGGTCGATCGCCTGGCTCCCGTGAGCCAACGTCATAGAGAGGGGCGCATGTGCCCGAGAGCGGCCTACCAGTCCGGGTCTACAAGGAATACGACGTGCGGCACGTCGACTACGGCGAAGGCGTGACCGAAGACCACACCAGCGAGGAGGAGGCCACTTCGGCGGCCGATGCGGTCGCACAAGCCGAAGAGCGCACCGTGGTCGTCGACGAATAACGACCGTCGCCACGGCAGGAGGAGTGCGCGCCAGTGCGCGCCACTCTCAGCGGTTCTGGGCGGACTTGAGCGGAAAGCGAGGTCACACCCCACGTCAGCGGCGGCTTCATCCCTGCAAATAGCCTAGTTTTCGCTCAGCGGAGCGGCGCAGGAGTCGAACCTACCCAGCCTGGGGCTACCAGACCTCACCGGTTTTGAAGGTCTACTCAGCAACGTCCAATTGGCTACGGAAGCGGGGTCTTTGCCCCGTTTCCGTCCAGTTAGATCCAGTTGGGTCCGCTGACCGATACGAAATCCGGTACCACGTTCTGCCGCGACTTCGACGTCCTCGGGCTCAGTCGCGGTGAGGGCTCACCATGAGCTCTCGCGAAAGCCCTCGTCCAGGGTGTCAGCAGCAGCCCGCGCGAGTCTCGGCTTGCACGATCGGAAGCCCCTTCCGCTCAGGCTGACGTGTCTTCGCCGCTTTGATGATCGCGCTGTGCATGGCGTCGGCGACCTCGTGCGTGAACTCGACGCTGACGTCTTCGAAGCCGGCCGCCTCGAGACCCGCCTCGTATTCGGCTTTGCACAAGGCACCGGCGATGCAGCCGACGTAGCTGCCGCGGGCAGCTCTCTCGTCAGGTGAGAGGTGATCCTCGGCGACGATGTCGCTGATGCCGATCCGGCCGCCCGGCTTGAGCACGCGAGCGATCTCGGTCAGCACAGCCGGCTTGTCGACCGACAGGTTGATGACGCAGTTGGAGATGACGACGTCGACGGAGTCCGCGGGCAGCGGGATCTCCTCGATCACACCTTTGAGGAAGATCGCGTTGCGGATGCCGGCCTCCTTGGCGTTCTGACGCGCGAGAGCGAGCATCTCGTCGGTCATATCGAGGCCGTAGGCAAGACCGGTCTCGCCGACCCGCTTGGCGGAGAGGATGACGTCGATGCCACCGCCGGAGCCGAGGTCGAGCACGGTCTCTCCCTCGTGAAGCTCGGCGACCGCGACGGGGTTGCCGCAGCCGAGCGATGCGAGCACGGCCGCGTCAGGCAACTCGCCGCGTTGCTCGGCCTCGTACAGGGCCTCTCCGAAGTTGGTGTCGCGTTCGCTGTCGGCACAGCAGTCGCCGCTGCCGCAACAGGATGCCTGGGTGTCCTCGGTGACGGCGCGTGCTGATTCGGCGTAGCGGCGCCGGACCTCCTCGCGCAGTTCGTCTGCGGTCGTGGACATCAGCAGCACGCTCCTTTCAGGTCGGCGACAGCGGCGAGCTTCTCCACCGCGTCGCGCTTAAGTGAGAAGTACGCCCACTTGCCACGCTGCTCGCGCTCGAGCAGGCCCGCATCGGTCAGCTTCTTCAAATGGTGACTCACCGTCGGCTGCGACAAGCCAAGTGCCGGCTCGAAGTCGCACGCGCAGACGGACGCGGGGGTCTGGGCGAGCACGTTAACGATCTTCACGCGGGCCGGATCGCTCAGCGCCTTGAAGAGCGTTGCCGTCGACTCGAGCTCCTGTTCAGACAGGGACGGCGCCGCGAGCGGTTGACAACAGGCGACCGGTGTAAGTATCTCGTTCATATCGTCAATCATCAATATATCGAAGACCGTGAATCTGTCAAGCCGTTCGGTTCGCGATTGCCGCGGTCAGGTGCTCGCGTGCAGAGCCTCGCCACGCACGAAGGCGTAGGTGATCGCAGCGAGGCCGGCGCCGACGATCGGCGCAAGCAGATAGACCCATATCGCGTGCAGGTCTCCGGCGACGATCCCGGGGCCGAGCGAGCGGGCCGGGTTCATCGAGGCGCCGGTGATCGGGCCGCCGAACATCGCGTCGAGACCGACGGTGCCGCCGATCGCGATCGCTGCCGCCTCTCCGACCGCTCGCGTGTCGGTGGCGACGGCCATGATCACGAACATCAAGAAGAAGGAGAGCACGGCTTCCCAGAGGAAGGCTTGCCCGTCCGAGCCGCTCGGATAGGTGGCGCCGATGTGGGCGATGTTGCCGAGCGAGCCACGGAGAATGGCGGCGGCGATCAGCGCGCCGGCGAGCTGTGCTGCCCAGTACATCGGGACGTGGCGGCGGGGGAAGTGCCGGGCCAGGGCGAACGAGAAGGTCACCGCCGGGTTGAAGTGCGCGCCGGAGACGTGCCCGACGGCGTAGATCATCGCCATGATCACGAGCCCGAACGTGATCGCGACACCGACGTGTCCGAGCGCGCTCGTTTTCGCGTCGACCATGATCGCGCCGCAGCCGGCGAAGACGAGCGCGAAGGTTCCGATCGCCTCGGCGACCAGAGCGCGTGCCAGCGGCAGCTGCCTCAACTCATCGAGGGGAGCAGCTCGGCGATTAACCTTTGCACCCGCGCGTCGATCTCGTCGCGGATGCGGCGCACGGTCTCGAGATCCTGGTCGGCGGGATCGTCGAGCTCCCAGTCCTCGTAGCGCTTGCCGGGATAGATCGGGCAGGCGTCACCGCACCCCATCGTGACCACGACGTCGGCGGCGCGCACGACCTCGTCCGTCAGCGGCTTCGGGAAGGCCTCGCTCATGTCCACGCCGATCTCGCTCATCGCCTCGACGACGGCTGGGTTGATCTGCTCGCCCGGGTCGCTTCCTGCCGAGCGGACGTGAACGTGGCCTTCGGACCTGAGCTTGACCAAGCCAGCGGCCATCTGGCTGCGGCCGGCGTTGTGCACGCAGACAAACAGCACCTCCGGCTGCTCCTTCGTGATCACGCCTTCTGCCTGACCGAGCGCCTTGAGCCGCTCGCGGGCAAAGCGATGAACAAGCACGGGAACGAACACGTTGATCTTGGCATCGCCGAGGAGATCGGTCGACTCGGCGATGTAGCGGGCGATCGTCTCCCGTGAGAACACACCCTCGAACTCACGCTTCAGCGCCTCCGCCGCCTGCTCGACATGCTGACGGGTGACAGGGTCGAGGATCTCAACGCCTCTCCGCTCCATGATCGCTCCTCTCGGTCATCGACGCTGATCGATGTCCGCGGATCATGACAGCGCTCATCGACCACTGTCAATATCGATCTCTGCGAATATGGAGGCGCATGAAAACCGTCGCCACGATCACGACCTCCTGCCCGCCGCTCTCAGCTGGCCCGCTCGAGTCAGACGACGCCCGCCGACTCGCCTCCGCGCTGAAGACGATCGCCGACCCGGCGCGCCTCCAGCTGCTCAGCCTGATCCAGGCGCAGTCCGGCGGCGAAGCCTGCGTCTGCCACCTCACCGAGCCACTGGGCCTCAGCCAGCCGACCGTCAGCCACCACCTGAAGGTGCTCCGCGACGCCGGCCTCGTCGAGCGCGAGCGCCGCGGTAGCTGGGCCTACTACCGCGTCATGCCCGAGCCACTCGCCGCCCTCCGCGAGCTCCTGGGCTAGCTATTAGGTGCGGCCCGGCTCGGCGTGCAGCCCGTGCGGTCGCCGGCCCCCGCCGCGCCAGAAGCGTCGTGCCCACAGCGCGACGTAGACGAGCGCGACGAGGACCGGCACTTCGATCAACGGCCCGACGACGCCTGCCAGCGCCTCGCCCGAGGTTGCGCCGAAGATGCCGACAGAGACGGCGATCGCGAGCTCGAAGTCGTTCGAGGCCACCGTGAACGAGAGACTCGCAGTCTGCGGATACGGAAAGCGCATCAGCCACCCCGTCGCGAAGCCGGCAACCCACATGATCAGGAAGTAGACGAGTAGCGGCAGCGCGATCATCGCCACGTCCTGCGGCTGCGAGGTGATCTCGTCGCCCTGGATGGCGAACAGGATCACGATCGTGAACAGCAAGCCATAGAGCGTGATCGGCGCGATGCGCGGGATGAAGCGCTGCTCGTACCAGTCCCGCCCGCGCCGGCGAATGCCGATCCGCCGTGTCAGATAGCCGGCGGTGAGTGGGATGCCGAGGAAGATCAGGACGGTGCGGGCGACCTCCCAGATGCCGACCTCGAAGCCTTGCGTGTCGAGGCCGAGCCAGCCCGGCAGCACGGTCAAGTAGAAGTAGCCGAGCAGCGAGTAGGCGACGATCTGGAAGAGGGCGTTGAAGACGACAAGCACGGCGGCCCGCTCACGGTCACCCCGCGCCAGGTCGTTCCAGATAAGCACCATGGCGATACAGCGCGCGAGGCCGACGATGATCACGCCGGTGCGATAGGCGGGCTGGTCGGGGAGGAGCAGCCAGGCGAGCGCGAACATCAACGCCGGCCCGACCACCCAGGAGAGAAAGAGCGAGCTGCCGAAGAAGCGCCGGTTCGAGACACCGTCGTGGCTCACCCGGCCCAAGTCCTCGTAGCGCACCTTGGCCAGGACGGGGTACATCATCAGCAGCAGTCCGGCTGCAATCGGTAGTGAGACCGTGCCGACACGCAGCCGGTCGAGGCCGTCGTTCAGGCTCGGAACCAGCGAGCCGAGGACGAGTCCGAATGCCATCGCGAGCGCGATCCACAGCGGCAGGAACCGATCGAGCACCGAGAGCCTTGCCAGCACGGCATCGCCGTCAGGCTCAGGAGCAGCCTCGCGCTCTGCCACCGGGAGCGGCGGCGTCTCAGTCGCAGCCACTGGTGTCGACCTCAGCCGCTTCCGCGAGGAGGTGACCGACGAGCTCGTGGAGCTCGGCGAGCGACTCCCGGCTCGCCCAGTAGCAGGTGCGTAGGCCTTCGATTTCTCCGACGATCAATCCTGCGTCCTTGAGCACCTTCAGGTGCTGTGAGACCGTCGCCTGCGCGAGCGGCAACTCGTCGACGATCTGACCGCAGTAGCAGACATCACGGCTCAGCAACAACTCCAGGATCCGAACCCGCATCGGATGACCGAGCGCCTTCGCGAGCTGGGCGAGCTCGAGCTGCTGGCCCCGATCGGCCGCGGCGACGGTCATTTCACTCCTGCGCTGACGTGGCGCGAGCCGCTTGCGATCCCCGCCGGCACGTCACGAAGCTCTTTCAGCGTCGGCAGCTCATGGCTGCATCCGTACAGCGTCCCACCGACCCGAAATGCACGCGCCTCGACCAGATGGTCGAGACAAAGACCCACACCGCAGTGTTGGCAGACACCAACAGCGGCAACCGCATCGTTGGACTTCGCACACTCGAAGCAGTTCATCTGGCACCCCCTACGAGGCGAATCGTTAATCGCAGATCAACGATGAATGAGCCAGACGCTCGCGACATCGGTGCCGGACCCGATCGGAGCTGCGGACAATCCCCTACCGAGCGAGCCCCGGAGCCGAGGATCCGCGGTTACCCGAGGGCGAGATCAGGAGAACCCCTGATTCCCCAGATCGCCCTCCGGCGGACCATTGGCGTAGCTCCTGGAGAGATTGGTTTGCATGCTTACAGAGCGGCAGACCTTCGTGGAGGTGATGCAGCAGGCCGACACCCAGCTCTACGCCCAAGACCTCCGAAGGGACGGTGAGCGAGATGAGGGTTCTGACGGTGTACGCCCATCCCAATCCGAAGTCGTTCTGCCACGCGGTGCTCGAGCAGTTCACGCAAGGGCTTGCTGATGCCGGGCACGCGAGCGAGGTCGTCGATCTGTACGCGATCAAGTTCAACCCCGTCTACGGCCTGGACGACTACTCCTTCTTCGCGCACGAGTCGGTGCCCCGCGAGCTGTTCGACGAGGCGGAGATGCGGGAAGGCATGGTCGCTGCGAGCGGCGGCCCGATCAAGCGACGGGTGGCTCGGCGCTGGCTACGCGACAAGGATCTTTCCGAGCTGCTGCAGATCGTCGCGAAGCAGAAGCCGAAGGACGTGCTCGCCCAGCAGGAGAAGGTCGCCCGCGCCGATGGGCTGGCGTTCATCGCGCCGATTATCTGGATGAACCTCCCGGCCATTCTGCGCGGCTGGGTCGAGCGGGTGTTCACCTACGGCTTCGTCTACACGATGAGCGAAGACGGCTGGTTGCACGGCGACCTCGGCGGCCGCAAGCCGCTCATGAAGCAGAAGAAGGCGCTGATCATGACGCCGACCTTCTTCCGCGAGAAGGACTACCGGGAGTCGGGCTGTGGCGCGGCAATCGAGCGCCTCGTCGACGAGTTCGGCTTCCGCTACCCGGGCATCGGGACGGTTGAGCACATCTACTTCTACGCCGTCCAAGCAGTCGACGACGAGGCCCGGCGCGGCTACCTGCAGCAGGCCTACCGGCTCGGACACGAGTTCGAGTCGAGCATCGCGGCCGCAACAGCCCCCGAGCGGGAGGCAGTGCCGGCCGGTTCCGTTGCCACAGGAAAGAGCGAGGAGGAGCGATGACTGCGATGAAAGAAGCCACCGAGGAATTCCTTGTACAGAAGCGGATCGCCGTGGCGGGTGTCTCGCGAAGGTCGGGAGAGGCGGCGAACCTCGTCTACCGCCGGCTGCGCGATCGCGGCTACACCGTGTTCGCGGTCAACCCCAACGCCGAGACGGTCGAGGGTGACCCCTGCTACCACGATCTGAAGTCGATCCCGGAGAAGGTCGACGCCGTCGTCGTCGCGACTACTCCTGCAGTCGCGGAGCACGTGGTCGAGGAGTGCGCCGAGCTCAGGATCGAGCGGGTGTGGCTGCACCGCTCGTTCGGGACGGGCAGCGTCTCCGACAAAGCGGTTGCGTACGGGCGCGAGCACGGCGTACGGGTGATCGCCGGCGGTTGCCCGTGCATGTTCGGGAAGACGGCAGACACCGGCCACAAGGTCATGCGCGGGATCCTGAGCCTGACCGGAGGGTTACCGAAGGAGGTGTGAACGATGAAGAAGCTGTTGCTCATCGGCGGGGTCGTCGTCGGCGGTGCGCTGCTCGGCAGGCAGTGCGCTCGAAGTTGCAGCCACTTCGACTTCGAGAAGATGATCGAGCGGATGCCCGAGAACGCTCCGCGCAAGTGGATGTTTCGCAACGTCAGCGCGATCAGGACGAACACCGATCGCATCATCGAGCTGCTCGAGGCCGAGCGCACCGCCGACACAGGTGAGCACGTGCGGACGGCTGCGTAACAGCCCTGGACCGGAGGGCTGACGATGGCCGTCGTTGTGGCGTATGTCGATGCGGTTCCCGGTCGCCTGTATCCGCTGGTCGCGACGCTGCTCGAGCTGTCGCAGCGCGGCCACCGCGTTGCGGTGCGGTGCGGGATCGACGACGTCGAGCGCCTGCGCTCGGTCGGCCTCGACGCGCAGTCTTTGAGGCGCGAGATCGAGCGGTTCGAACCGGACGACTGGCGGGCGCGGACGCGCTTCGGCGCGCTGAGCTCGGGCCTCGGCCAGTTCGGCGAGCGTGCGCGCTTCCAGCTTCGCGACCTCGAGGAGACGATCGAGGCCGAAAAGCCGGACGTCCTGTTCGTGGATGAGGGGGCCTGGGGCGCGGCGGCCGCGGCCGAGCGCTCGGGGCTTCCCTGGGCCTTCTCGATCGTCTCGCCGGTGCCGCTGCCCTCGCGCGATGCGCCGCCCTTTGGTCTCGGGCTCGCTCCGCGCCGCGATCGTGTCGGCCGGCTGCGCGACCGACTCGCGAGGCCGCTCACGCTCGGCACACTCGAGCGGGTGATCGCCAAGCACATGAACCCGCTCCGCACCGAGTTGGGCCTGCTACCGATCACGACGATCGAAGACGTCTACCTGGCCGCCTCAGCCGTGATCGCCTACACGGCGGAGCCGTTCGAGTACCCGCGCTCGGATTGGCCGGCCAAGCTCACGCTCGTCGGCCCTGGCCTCTGGGAGCCACCGGCCGATCCGCCCGCATGGCTGGACAGCCTGGCCAGGCCGCTCGTGCTCGTCACCTGCTCGACCCTGTTCCAGAATGACCGTCGGCTCGCCGAGGTCGCCGTGGCTGCGCTCGCAGGCGGACCGTTCGATGTCGTCGTCACGACCGCCGACGTCGACCCGACGGGCCTACCGGCGGCGCCCAACGTCCGCGTCGAGCGCTTCCTCCCGCACGCGCCGCTGCTCGAGCGGGCGGCCTGCGTCGTCTGCCACGCCGGCATGGGTATCACCCAGAAGGCGCTCGCGCACGGCGTCCCCGTGGTCGCTGTTCCCTTCGGTCGGGACCAGCCGGAGGTCGCCCGCCGCGTGGAGGTCGCGGACGCGGGCGTGCGGCTCCCGGCGCGCAAGCTGACGCCAGATCGCCTCCGGGAAGCGGTGCGCCAGGCGGTCGAGCTCCGACCGGGAGCGCAGCGAATCGCTGCCGCCTTCGCCACGGCGGGGGGCGCCGCGGCGGCGGCGAATGCACTCGAACAGCTAATCCACGGGCCGCTGATCGCAGATCAGCCCGTCGCTCAACTCGTCGGTAACACGAGACGTCGGTGACGTCACAAGTCACCGTGAGTTCAGCGGCTTCCTAAACCCCGTGCGACCGACGCCGCGCCGGTGGGCGGCCGGCGAGCACGCGACGTGCATCGACGCGTCTCGTACTTAAGGATCGACGCCTTCCAGCCCCGCGCGGCCAGCTGTTCCTCAAGCGACCGCCATCGTTATGACACCGCCTGAATCCCGAAACAAGCGGGCCGAGCAGGCGCGCGTGCGTCAGGTGGGATTCGGCGGCGGAGTATCATCGTCGCTGAAGCTGCTCGGAGGAGACGGTTGAGGTGGCTACGCGGGTACTGATCGCCGGCGGGGGCGTCGCGGCCCTCGAAGCCGCGCTGGCTCTACGGGCGCTTGCGGAGGATCGGGTCGAGGTCGAGCTGCTGGCACCCGAGCCTGAGTTTTGGTATCGGCCGCTCGCGGTCGCTGAGCCATTCGATCTTGGCGAGGTGAGGCAGTTCGAGCTGCCCGAGCTGGCCGCGGCCGCGGGTGCGACCTTCTCGCCGGGGGCACTCAGCGGCGTCGATGTGGGAGGCCGGCAGGCCCAGACCTCCGCGGGGAGCTCGATTCCCTATGACGTCCTGCTTGTCGCCTGCGGAGCCGAACCCACCGCGGCGGTGCCGGGCGCTCTGACGTTTCGCGGGCCGGCGGATACCGAGCGAGTCGGCAAGCTGCTCGAGGAGATCCTCGCGGGGCAGGTGGGCCGGGTCGCCTTTGTCGTTCCCTGGGGAGCGGTCTGGTCGCTGCCGATCTACGAGCTCGCCCTGATGACCGCGGCCTACCTCGCCGACAGCAAGCTCGACGTCGAGCTCGCGCTCGTCACGCCGGAGGAGGAGCCGCTGCAGCTGTTCGGGCGCGCCGGGAGCGAGGCGGTGCGGGAGCTGCTGGAGGCGCGGGGAATCGCTGTTCAGACCGGTTCCTGCCCGGTCGAGTTGGTGGACGGGGAGTTGCGCCTCGTCCCCGAGGGAACGCTCGCGGCCGACCGCGTTGTCGCGCTGCCACGCCTGCGGGGGCAGCGGATCGACGGCCTGCCGCAGACGGTCGAGGGGTTCCTCCCCGTGGACCCGCACGGCCAGGTCCATGGCCTAGCCGACGTCTTCGCCGCCGGCGACATCACCAGCTTCCCGGTCAAGCAGGGCGGCATCGCTACCCAGCAGGCAGACGCGGCCGCCCAGCTGATCGCGGCTAACGCCGGCGCGGATCTCACGCCGCAGCCGTTCCGGCCGGTGCTACGGGGGCTGCTGCTGACCGGAAGGCAGCCGCGCTACCTCAGACACGAGCTCACCGGCGGCGCAGGCGACGTTTCCTCGGCCAGCGCTGAACCGCTTTGGTGGCCGCCCGCGAAGATCGTCGGGCGCTACCTGGCGCCCTTCCTCAGTGGCTTCGCCGGCGTGGAGAGCCCACCGGACGTGCCCGCCGCTCCCGGTTCCGTCTCGGTCGAGGTCGAGCTCGACGCTGCAAGCGTGCACGAGCTGGCCACGCTTCGTTTGGAGGCAGCTCCCGCCGCGGAAAGCGACGGTGGCGCCACTGTCGCTGACGTGATGTCGACCGATCCGCTCGTCGTCGCGCCCGAGGACACACTCGGGGAGGTCGCGGAGAAGATGCGCGCACGCGACCTCGGTTCGGCGCTCGTGGCCGACGACGGGCGGCTGATCGGGATCCTCACCTCGCGCGACCTGCTCCGCGCATTCGCCGGTCGTGTCGACCCGAACGAGGCGCGCGTGAGGGAATGGATGACGGCCGAGCCTGTTGCCGTCTCAGCCGCCACGCCAATCGAGGCGGCAGTGACCATGATGACCGAGTACGGCTTCCACCACCTCCCGGTCGTCGAGGACGAGCGGCCGACGGGGATGCTTGGCCTTCGCCAAGCGGCGCGTCAGGCGCGCGGGCGGAGCGGGATCGGTCTCGGCCTCTGACAGTGGGGCGCGGCAGTCTCGCCGGCCGGCCACGGCTCGCCGAGGAGCAGTTCGCCTGGACGCGCCCGAGCTGACGAACCGCAGCCCAGCGCACGGACCCGTTCAGGACGGTCTCGACCTTAGGGCACACCGGTGCCTCGATCACGCTCGACCGCTGCGCCAAGCGTTCGAGGCGGGCGGCGTCACCCGCCGAGCGGCGGCCGTTTCCCCCTGGTGCTAGCCGCCTGAGATCGCGGCGATCACGTCGACGCGGGAGCGCGGCTCGAGATGAGTATCGAGCGCGGCGCGTTCCTGGTCGACGTACACGTGGATGTGCGGCCTGATCGCAGGCCCGCTCTCGACAAGTCGGTCGTGCATGCCAGGCCAGCGCTCGTCGAGCTGCCGGATCGCCTCGTCGACCGACGAGGCATCGAGCTCGAGCCGGCGCGGCAGGCCCGGGAAGAGCGGGGGCAGCGTCGAGGGCAGGTAGACCTCGGGCACTAGTCGATCACCGCAACCTCGACGGACGAGATCGCAGGCAGGTAGCCCGCCAGCTCGCTCCACGTCTCGCCTTCGTCGATGCTCGCGAACACCTGACCCGTACTGGTGCCGAAGTAAAGACCGGGCGAGTCGAAGTGGTCGTTCGCCATGCCCTCGCGTAGCACGCCCAGGTAGGCGTCCTCCTGCGGCAGTCCCTGGTGGAGCCGCTGCCACGACGAGCCCGCATCGCGCGTTCGCCAGACGGACGCTTTGCCGTCGTGCATCGTCCGCGCATGCCCGGGATCGACGGGAATGACGTAGAACGTGTCCTTGTCGTGGGGGTGCACGGCGGCGGCGAAGCCGAAGTCGCTCGGCAGCCCCTCGGTGATCTCCGTCCACGTCTGCCCGCCGTCGTCGCTCCGGTGCATCCCGCAGTGGTTCTGCTGGTACATGCGGCTGAGGTCGGTCGGCGCGACCACGAACTTGTGGACGCAGAAGCCGATGTCGTCGTACTCGCGAGGCCAGTCGGCGCGGAGGCCCTCGTTCCGCGCCGTCCAGGTGGCGCCGTCGTCAGTCGTCTCGAACAGGCTGTAGCCCTGGACGATGGCCCAGAAGTGCTCCGGCCCGTCGCCCGGGTGCGGCGTGATCGCCGAGACACCCAGGTGACCGGGCGGCTGCTTGGCCGGATCGTTCCAGTCCTTGCTCGCCGGGTGGTCGAGCGTGCTCAGGAGCTTCCAGTTCGCGCCGCCGTCGCGGCTCTCGAAGATTCCGGCTTGCTCGGCGCCCGCGAGGAGCCGTCCGTGAGCCGCCGATAGGCTCGACACCTTCGACATCTTCGGCCCGTCACCGTCCCCGTCGCCGTAGCCGAGGCCTTCGCTCGACTGCGTCCACGTCTCGCCGAGATCGCCGCTGCGCCAGACGGTGGCGCCGTGCCACTCGCTCGCGGCGGCGGCGTAGATTGCTCCCGCGTCGTGGTCGAAGACGGCGTGGTACACGGGCCAGCCTTCGCAGAATGGGCCGCGCACGTCCCAGTCGCGGCGGTCGCCATTGCTCTCGAGCACGAAGCAGCCCTTCCGCGTCCCGACCAGCAGCAGTACTTTTGACATTGGCTCCTCCTCCGGATCCGAAGGTTGCACACCATTAGACCGAACCTCGCTCGAAAAGTCATCGCTCCTCCCGCAGCACGCTAAGTGCGCGCCAGTTGTGCGCCAGTGCGCGCCACTCTCAGGCGGTCTTGGGCGAACTTGAGCGGAAAGCGAGGGCGGGAAGAGCTCCGCGTCAGCGGGAGGGCAAGATACGGACGAAGGCGGGGTTTTCGCCCCGCTTCCGTCCGCTTATGTCCACTTGGGCTCCGCTGAGTCCAATCCCAACTCCGGTACCACGTTTCACGCTTATCAGCGGCAGCTCACTCCTACGCACTGCGGAGTGCGCTTGTTTCCGTGCGCGCGGTTGCTGCCAGCGTCGATCGTCCCGCGGACAGTGGTGATGCCACGCCCCTTGTTGCCGTCAGCTGTGTTACCGCGCAGCTTGTTCCCAGTGGCCTTCCCCTGGATGACGATGCCTCCATCGCGGCCGTTGCCGTTCGCGACGTTGCCGGAGAGGAGGTTGTCATCGGCGACGTCTTTGCCTCCGTCCCCTCTCACCAGGACCCCGGCACGTGCGTTTTGCATCGCCTTGTTCCCCACGAGCCGGTTGTGCGTGGCGGCGTGCTTGCCTCCGAACTGCGCGACGCCGGCCTGCCCGCCGTAGAGGACGATGCCGACGCCGTTCCCGCTCGCCCGGTTGCCGCGGGCGAGGCTGCCCGTGAGATCGAAGAGCAGCAGCCCGACCTCGCTGTTACCGGAGACCGTGTTGCCGAGGACGCGGAGGTTGCTGCTCGCTCCGACGGCAATGCCCGCGGTGCGGTTGCTGCGAGCCCGGTTTCCCGAGACCACCGTCGAGTCGGAGCTCGAGTTGACGTGGAGGCCCTCTTTCTTGTTCCCGTCAAGCTCGTTTCCAACGAAGCGGCTCCTCGGCGAATGGAATACGGAGATGCCGTCCCCGTTGTTTCGGTCGAACCGATTTCTCTGGACGAGCGTTCCGGACGAGTCGAAGACATCGAGTCCATTGACCTCGAGGCTGGAGGCATCGGCGTCCGTGACGCTGCATCCCTGACAGGCGAAGAGCTGAATGCCTGCGCAGACGTCTCCTTGCTTGCAGCCGGCACCGATCTTGCGCATGGTCAGTTTGCGGAGGACGTTCCCACGGCCCCCGCCCGCGACGCCGGCGAAGTAGAAGTCGGTGATCGTGCCGTTCGCGATCGTGACATTCGCGTGCTTCTGGAGATTGATGCCAGACTCCTTGTTGGTCCCAGTGATCGTGTGACCGTTGAGGTCGACGACGATCTTGTCCGCTCCGACAATCAGTCCGAAAGCTGGGCAATTCGTGAGATCGTTCGCGAGCCGGACGCTCGCCTTCAGCGTTTGCCCGCAAGTCAGCTCCGTCTCGCTGCCGGCCCGCGCCTGAGCCGAGCCCGCGGCCGCCAGAGAGACGAACGCGACGAGCACCGTGATCAGGGCGACCAACCTGCCCACTTCTGGAATGAAGATTACTCTCTTCATCACTGCTCCCTTCGTTCGTGCTCGGCGCAACGACTTGACCGAGGAAAGAGCGGAGTGCCCGTCCACGCCGCGCTCACCAAAGTCAACTCCTCGAGGAGCTCGCGCACCCAGTCCCGACCCCCGGGCTCTACCGATGCCTCCGCTTCCGCCATGTCGGCGTAGGGGGGCCACTGCTCCCGAAGGGACAATGAGACTCTGTTGAACCTGTTCACCGTTCCTCCTTCGCTTCCGGTTGACCACGTTCGCCACCGAGGCTAGGAGCGGAAGTTCCTCGGGAAAACGGGGCAGGCAACAGTCTTCGCTAGGTGCCCACCCCAAACTTCGTGCGGTCGGGATTGCGGCTAGCCACGATGTGGTCGGACGGCCAGCGGGGCGAGTTTCACGCAGCGGGCGGCGAATGACGCCGCCCGCTCAGATTTGTCCCTCGTCGAATTCGTGAAGCGATCGCCTTACGACGTCAAGTAGGCGATCGACGGTCCGCAGATGTCCACTCCGTCTCGAAGCGGGTGCGGGCCGTGCCACGATTCCGTGGTCGTGATGTAGTCGCCGGTCGCGGCATCGAAGATGTCAGTGGTAGTGAGCTCGCCCGCGCCGCGGAGCGGCTTGCCATCGGCGTCCTTGAGCAGAGGGCCGTTCGGGATCTTGAACTGCAGCACCAAACCGGTGCCATTGGCGACGAAGCTGAACGTGCCGTCTCCGTTGTCGATGGGACCGTTCACCTTCGTCGTAGTAGAGGCCGAGGACTCGACTGACTTTCCGCTCGCGGTTGCCGTGAAGACCGACGTGAAGCGAACGTTGTCGATGAACTGTCCACTCGCGTCCTGCCAGAAGTGCTCGACGACGCTGTCGACGGCTGTGCCGTCGAGGACTCCGCACCAGCTGTGCGGGTAAGGGTCGCTCGTGAAGCTGAAGTGGCCGTTCACCACCGGCGACCCCGCGAGGCCGAGCGCGGGCAGCGCGACTGCGAGCGCCGCTGTCACCGCGAGAGCGACGAATACCCGCGGCGGCTTGAGTGTCTTCCACTTGCGCATGCTTTCCTCCCTTCGCGATGGGTTGATGACACGTGCCGACCGAGGCTAGAAGGCGCCGGGAGGACGGAAAACGCGGCCAGCAACAATCTTCATCTCGTGGTAGCCCGGGAATTCGGCAGGCACGACTGCGGCTAGCCACGATGCGCTCGCGCGCGACCTCTGCGACCATCGCGGCGTGCGCACGAGCGTGCTCATCGTCGACGACCACGACGGCTTCCGCGAGTCGGCGACCGCCCTGCTCGAGGCGGAGGGATTCGACATCGTCGCCACAGTCGCGGGCGGTGTCGACGCGCTCGCAGCTGTCAACAGCCTACGGCCGGAGGTCGTGTTGCTGGACGTCCAGCTTCCGGACCTGGACGGCTTCGCAGTGGCGGAACGGCTGGCTGCGCTACCAGAACCGCCGCGCATCGTGCTCATCTCCAGCCGCGAGGCGTCGGCGTACGGCCCACGCCTGCAGGCCGTGCCGGCGCAGGGGTTCATCTCGAAGCGCGAGCTGACAGGACCTGCTCTGCGCGCGCTCGTCGGCTAGTGCGCGCGCTTCGCGTCACGCTCCTCCCGGCGGGCATCGCACTGGGCCTCTACGCCGAGTGGGCGGCGCTGAGGCGCGCGCCATTCGAAGAGGCCGCCTCGGCAGCTGAGATTCGCCTCGCCGTCGCGGATTTCGTCGTCGGGCTGATTCTCATCGGCTGCGGGATCGTGGCCTGGTCTCGCCGACCGGAGAGCCGGACCGGCCTCCTCCTCACGCTGTCGGGCCTGACCTGGTACCTGGGCACGTTCGCTGCTTCGGGCCGGTCCGGCTACGCAGACTTCGGCGCTTTGTTCCTCACCCTCCATCGGGGGCTGCTCGTGCATGCCCTCCTGTCGTACCCGAGCGGGCGTCTCGAGGGGTGGACCGAGCGCGCCACCGTGGCGTTCGCCTACGTGGTCTCGGCGATTCCGATAATCGGGGAGACGGCGGAGGCTGCGATCGCACTGGCGTCTGTCGTCCTCGTCGTCGGTACGAGGCGGTTTCTTCGCGCTTCCGGCCCGCAGCGT
Source organism: uncultured Actinomycetes bacterium (assembly GCA_963711315.1). Classification (GTDB taxonomy): domain Bacteria; phylum Actinomycetota; class Thermoleophilia; order Gaiellales; family Gaiellaceae; genus PALSA-612. Next base: position 42,706 of record CAVQDQ010000001.1, on the reverse strand, counting down.
CGGGCGCGCCTGCCGGCGGCCGTGGGGAGCACTGCCTTTGCGGCCGTCCTGCTCGTCTCCGGGCTGGCCCGCCTCGAAGGGTCGAGCCCTTCGCTGGACCGAGCGATTCTCTGGGCCTACATGGTCGTGGTCGCGGGGATAGCAGTCGGCCTCACGCTCGACCTCGTGCTCGCTCGTTGGACACAGGCGACCGTTACCGGTCTCGTCGTGGACCTCGGTCAGGCTGCCGGGCCCGGCACGCTGCGCGACTACCTCGCCAGGGCGCTCGGCGACAACTCTCTGGTAGTCGGCTACCGGCTGCCGGATCGCGGCGTCTACGTCGACGACCGGGGGCGCGAGATCGAGCTGGCCGAGGCTGGAGACCGTCGTTTGACGATCGTGCGCGACGGCGACGAGCCGCTGGCCGCGCTCGTTCACGACGCCGGAGTACTCGCCGATCCCGAGCTCGTCGAGGCGGTCGCCGCCGCGGCGCGGATCGCCGTCGTCAACGCGCGGCTTCAAGCGGAGATCAGGCACCAGGTCGGCGAGCTCGAAGCATCCCGACGGCGCCTCGTGGAGGCGGGCGACGCAGAGAGGCGCCGCCTAGAGCGTGAGCTTCGAGAGGGCGCGGAGCGGCGCCTGGCAGAAGTGGAGGCGCGACTCGAGGAGGCCGCGGCTCACGCCAAAGGCCGCGTGGGAACGACACTCGCCCAAACGCAGACAAAGCTCGAGCGGACGCGCTCGGAGCTTCACGAGTTTGCTCGAGGCATTCATCCGCGCGTCCTTATCGATGGCGGCCTCCTCGCCGCGCTGCGCGAGCTCGCCGATCGCAGCGCCCTGCCGGTCGGGCTGACAGTCCCGAATGTTCGGTTCGCCGCGCCTATCGAGGCGGCGGCGTACTTCGTCTGTTCCGAGGCGCTGGCGAACGTCGGCAAGCACGCGGCCGCCTCGTCCGCCCAGGTCGACGTCGCGGAGCGCGACGGCAAGCTCATCGTCTCCGTTAGCGACGACGGTCGCGGTGGCGCCACTCTCCAAGGGGGCTCGGGCCTAACGGGCCTCGCCGACAGGGTGCAGGCGCTCGGAGGACGGCTAAGCGTGATGAGCCCGACCGGCGGCGGCACGCGAATCGTCGCCGACCTACCGCTCAGCTGAGAAGGTTCATCTGACGACGCGATGCCACGGCGCGAAGGTCGGATTCGGAGCACCTCTCTTCCTGCCCGGGATGTACCGAAGGGTCAGGGTGTCGCGAAACACGTTCCAGCGATACACGCCGTCGCCGTCGACGAACCGGAAGAAGACTGTGTCACCGCGGACGCTGAACGTGCCCGTGTGCCTCCACGGACGTACCGCAAGCGCGCGTCCACGCCTCAGGACCATGCGGTAGTGACCCGCGTCTACGTCGCCGGCTACTGCGCGGCTCGCCGTCATCTCCCAGATGCCGTCGAGCGGCGTCACAGCAGTGGTTGCGTGCGGGAACGGCCTGTTCTGATGAGGCGAAGGCTCGGAGCATGGAACCACCCGGTCCCGAGGCAACCCGCGCTTCATCGCCTCGATTTCACGAACGAACGACCCCGTGTGCGGGTTGAGCTCGAGCTGCGCATAGACGGGACGCACGGCTGCGCGAAGAGCGGCAAGCTGCGGAGGTGTGGCGGTGACGAAGGTCACGCGGCCACGCCGGCAGAGAATGTCGGCCTCGACACGATCCTTGTTGCCCAGGCGGGCGATCGCTGCACCCAGAGCCTCGCGTCCGGCCTTACGAAGGATGTCGCGCTGTGCCGCCGTCAGCTTCGTGAGCATCATTCGGTTGGCGACCACGGAGAACAGGTTTGGCCAAAGGGCGACGTTTGCCGCGACCGAGGAGCCCTCGATGTCGTACCCGTCGCGCTCTATCGTGACCAGGTCGAGCTCCGCACCGTCGAACACGAAGGGTGGCAGCTCCCTCGGGAGATACTCGCGAGGGGTGGCGCCCAGGGCCCGGAACGTCCTCGCCGTGAGGAGGGACGGCGTAACCCCGAACACTGCGCCGCGGTAGTCGGAGGGCTCCAGTAGGCGGCGCGTCAGGCCGAAAGGCCTGCGCAGCTCCCCGGGAAGCATCGCCAATCCCTCGATGCCCAGACGGTGGATGGCGGGAAGCATCTTGTTGGGCAACCGACTCGCGAGCAGCTTCCGCTCGAGCGCGAGCCCGTCGACGAGCAGCGGCGCCGTGACCGCTTGAAAGTCGTCGACACCGAGCTCGTCGAAGGAGCGCACGGCAACCTTCGCGAGGTCGACCTTGCCGGCCCGGACGTCGGCGACCGTCCCGCGGTCGTAGTCGATGTCCTGAGCTCGCCACCCGCCCTCGAGCTTGAACGTGATCGACCCGTCTGACAGGCGGCTGACCGCCGAGATGTACTCCTTCAGATCGCGGTCGCCTGTCTCGTGATTGGCGATCGTGAGGACGACGGTATGTCGGCTCGTTCCGCCCGCCTTCGTGAAGCCGCCACAGCCGGCGGCGGCGAGAGCGAGCGCTGGAAGCGCAAGCCAGATGAGTCGCATCGCCATGACTGTACGACTCGCTTCACCGCTCCGCAGCAGATCGTCTCGGTCAGTAGGCCGAATCAGGAGTATGCGACGATTGGCGCATGACCCTCGCGCGGTATGGCTGGATCGCGCTTGTATCGCTCGCCGCAGGTCTGGGGATCCTGGCCCTCGTCGTCGCGAGAGAGCATCCAGCCAGCTCGTTCGGAGGCACGTCGACGCTCGCGGGGATTGCCGAGCTGGCCGCTGGCTGGTCGCTCGTAGCGGCAGGTCTCCTCTTTCGCGCGCGCCACCGGACTAATCGGTTCGGCATCCTGCTCTTCGCGGCCGGCCTCGCGTGGTTCCTGCCGGAGTTGAGCAACCCCAGAGTCGGTGTCGCGTTCGGTTTCACCGTGGGCCTCGTCGGTTTCGTCGCCTGTGCTCCGCTCGTGGCTCACGCAGCGCTGGCGTACCCGACCGGCAAGCTGCGGTCGCGCCTCGAGGTCGCAGTCGTGGCCTTCTCGTATGCGGGTGCGGTTCTCCTGCTCGGTCTGCTGCCGACGGCGGTCTTCGACCCGAAGGAGACGGGCTGCTTTCAGTGTCCGCCAAACCTCGTTCTGGTCAGCGGTGATGACGGGCTCTTCGACACCTTCAACCGCTACGGGCTGCGCGTCGGCGCCGGCTGGTTGGCAGCCCTGGGCGTTCTGCTGCTGTGGCGCCTCGTCCGCTCTTCGCACGCCGCGGCCTCGGTCTTCCCCGTCATCGTTCCAGCGACCGCGTACCTGGCACTCGTCGCGTGGGACTTCCAACACGCGTGGGCACGCGGGATCCTGAGTAACAACTCTTTCGACCAGCGTCTCTGGCGCTACGAGGCGGGCGCGCTCGTTGCCTTCGCGCTCGGGGTCGGCTTGACACTGTTCAGGGAACGGCAGGCGCGGTCGTCCGTAGCGCGCTACGTCGTGGAGCTGGGTCAAATGCCCAAGCCAGGTGCGGTGCGGGATGCCCTCGCGGAGGGGCTCGGCGATCCAGCTCTCGAACTCGCCTACCGCCGGCCCGAGACCGGAGCCTACGTCGATGCCGCAGGGCGCCCGACCGAGGTCGATAGCGGCCCCGGCCGAGCCGTCACCCCTATCGTCCGCGGCGACACATCCATTGCCGTTCTTGTCCACGACGAGCGCCTGCTCGACCAGTTCGGCCTTGTCGAGGAGGTCTTGACTGCTGCGCGTCTCGCAGTCGAGAACGAGCAGCTCCAGGCCGAGGTGAGAGCTCGGCTCGAGGAGCTTCGCGCGTCGCGCGCGCGCATCGTGGAGGCTGGCGACGCGGAGCGGCGGCACCTCGAGCGCGACCTTCACGACGGGGCTCAGCAGAGCCTCCTGGCTCTCTCCTACGACCTGCGCGTCGTACGGGCCGCTGCCCGGGCCGACGGCGATCCGAAAGTGGCAACCCTGCTTGCCTCGGCCTCCGATGAGGCCCAAAGCGCCCTCGACCAGCTGCGCGAGCTGGCCCACGGCATCTACCCGGCCATCCTGACGGAGGCGGGTTTACATGCGGCCCTCACGACTCTCGCCGACACGGCGCCGCTTGTGATCGAGCTCGGCCACGTGCCCCAGGAGCGCTACCAAGCACCCGTCGAGACCGCCGCCTATCTGACGGTCGCGGAGGCGGTCGACGACGCGGAGGCGAGGGGCGCGACCTTCGTCGGTATCACGGTCAACCGCGACCGTGAGCACCTCGTCGTCACCGTGCACGACGACGGCGCAAAGCGCAGCTCCGAGCTCGTGCATCTCGCCGACCGCATCGGCGCCCTCGGCGGCGCGTTCGACGCAGGGCCGAAGACTCTTCAGGCGGAGATCCCGTGCGCGTAGTCGTCGCCGACGACGTCATGCTCACGCGCGAGGGCATCGTCCGTCTACTGCGAGACGCCGAGGTGGACGTCGTGGCCGAGGCGGAGAACGCGGAAGAGCTGCTCCGGCACGTCCGCCTTGCTCGACCAGACGCGGCCATCGTCGACATCCGCATGCCTCCGACACACACGGACGAGGGACTCGTGGCCGCGCAGCAGATCCGCGCGGACCACCCCGCCGTCGGCGTGCTCGTGCTTTCCCAGTACGTCGAGCCGAGCTACGCGATGCGTCTGCTGGAGGAGCATCCCGAGCGCGTCGGCTACCTGCTCAAGGAGCGCGTCTTCGACGTGGCCATCCTCGTCGACGCTCTCCGAAGGATCGCCGACGGCGAGACAGTCGTGGATCCGACGATCGTGTCACGGCTCGTCGGTCGCCGCCGTCGTGAAGATCCGCTCGCCGAGCTGACCGATCGCGAGCAGGAGGTGCTCAGCCTCGTCGCAGAGGGCCTCTCCAACAAGGCGATCGCCGGCCGTCTCTTCATCACGGAGCGCACGGTCGAGGCGCACGTGAAGCAGATCTTCGGGAAGCTCCGGCTCGACGTGAACCCTGAATCGCACCGGCGCGTGCTCGCAGTGCTGGCGTACCTGCGGGCTGGCGCGTAGGCGTCGAACCCATTACGCCGCTCCACGAGCACGCACTCGCGTCGACCCAGACACAGCTCGCCGAGGCCGCCGACGACTACGCCCTCGGCGCCGGGCTCTACGCTGACGCGGCGGAGCGCTGGCTTGAGTTCGGGAACGTTCCCGAGCGCGCCTATGCCCTGCTCGGGCAGGGCCGCTGCCTCCTCGCCCTCGGTGAGGCACAGGCCGAGGCGTCGCTCGTCGAGGCGCGCGAGCTGTTTACGTCCATGACGAGCCGGCGCTCGCGGAAGCCGAGGAGGTTCTCGCCCGGACAGCGGCGCAAGCCTCCTAGGAACTCCCGGACGGAGCGGCGCAGGAGTCGAACGTACCCAGCCTGGGGTTACCAGACCTCACCGATTTTTGAAGACACGGGGAAATTTGGCCCCAGTACTAGGTTTTCGGGCCACCGGTGAGCGGGACGTTCATCGCTGACGGACCTGGGCGCTGGTTGCTCGTGTCTTCTCGGGGCGAATGCGGCATCCGTCGAGGATCGCGTCGACGAGTCGCGTGCCGAGTTTGCGGTCGAACGGGGGTCCGCTGAAGAACAGACGGAAGTAGATCGGGCCGATCAGGAGCTCTTGGATGAGCCGTGGGTCGGTGTCGGGGCGGAGGTCGCCGCGTTCGATGCCGCGTTCGATCACTGCCTCGATTTGCCGCCGTCGCGGCTCGACGACGTACTCCTGGTAGACGCGGGCGAGCTGCGGATCGGTCGCGACCTCGGAGACGAGGCCCTGCATCGCCGCGCCGTATGGCTGCGACCCGAGCGTTCTGAGGGCGGAGTTGACGAAGGTGATCAGCTCTTTGCGGGTGTCGCCGACGTCGATCGGGTCGTCCCAGGTGGCGAGCATGTCGATCATGGCGGCGTCGAGGGCGAGTTCCCATTTGTCGCGCCAGCGCCGGTAGATCGTCGTCTTGGCGACGCCTGAGCGGGCGGCGACCGCTTCGATCGTCAGCGCCCGGACTCCGCCTTTTTCGGCGAGGAGCTCGCGGGTGGCGTCGAGGATCGCCTGCTTCGACCGCTCGCTGCGTCCATTTGGTTTCGGAGTGGTGTCGGTCATGTCGCTGGGAATTATGCAACGCAACGTAGCGTTTCAGAGGTATCCAGACACGCTACGGAGCGTAGCGGAAACCAAGAAAGGAGACCGGCCAAATGCAGCACTTCAAGCGGTTTCTCGTGGGCGCGGCTGCGCTCGCGGTCGGAACCCTCGTCGTCGCCTCCGCGGTCGCGGCCGGCGGCAACACGATCGTCAAGGTCGGGCCGAGCAGCCTCGGCTCTGTCCTCGTCGACGCCCACGGCAAGACGCTCTACGTCTGGGCGCACGACAAGACCTCGAAGAGCACGTGCAACGGCGCCTGCGCCGAGTACTGGCCCCCGCTGATCACCCAGGGCCGGCCGAAGGCGATCGCCGGTGCCAAAAGCAAGCTGCTCAGCACGAGCAGGCGCAGCGACGGGCGGATGCAGGTCACCTATGCCGGGCACCCGCTCTACTCGTTCGCGTTGGACACGAAAGCAGGCCAGACCAAGGGCGAGGGCTTGACCGACTTCGGCGGCCGCTGGGACCCCGTCTCGGCGGCCGGCAAGGCCGTCCGCAAGGGCGGCTGAATCGACGCGAGGTGGCGTAGGACCTTGGTGAAAGCACTCTAACCACGGAAAGGAGATCAACCATGAGACAGCGATTGCTCGTCATCGGAGTCGCCGTCGCTCTCGGCCTCGCCTTCGGCATCGCGCTTGCGATCGCGGGAACGAGTGGTGGAAGCGATGCCCGCGGCGCCACCGTGTCAGTCATGCGCCTCGGTGCGGCGGGGAAGGTGCTGGTCGACGCGAAGGGGCGTGCGCTCTACTCGAACGACCAGGAGCGCGGAAGCATGGTGCTCTGCGTCGGCCAGTGCGTTTCCTTCTGGAAGCCGCTGATCAGCAGCGGAGCTCCCAAGGGCGTGTCGCTGCCCGGCAAGCTCGGGCTCGCCAAGAGGCCCAACGGCTCGAAGCAGGTCACGTACAGGGGCAAGCGGCTCTACACGTTCACGCTGGACAAGCCGGGCAAGGTGACGGGAGACGGCGCCCGTGACGCGTTCGGCGGCCAGAAGTTCACCTGGGACGTCGTCCACCCCGCAAAGGTCGACAACGACTCGAGCGAGATGGGGAACGGCGGCTACCCGGGCTACTCCTACCCGTGACGTAACGGTCAGGCCTTCGGCGAGGGGTGGCGCGCCCGCGCCGCCCCTCGCACTCGTCCCAGGACGGCCCGGGATGGCCATACTCGCAAAGGAGGGGCCAGTCGTCCGTGTCGCGCACGCGGGGTGGGCGCTGCTACGGGAGGTTGTGCGCGCCAGTTGCGCGCCAGTGCGCCACTCTCAGGCGGTTTTGGGCGGACTTGAGCGGATTCGGCGATGGCCCACCGAGAGCGTGTCACGACACACACTCTCCTTGTAAATCAGCCACTTCTGGCTCTACGGAGCGGCGCAGGAGTCGAACCTACCCAGCCTGGGGTTACCAGACCTCACCGATTTTGAAGACCGGCTGGGCCACCGGGCCCATGCCGCTCCGCTAGGAGCGTAGCCCGATCAGTCGGACTTGCCGCCCATGGCGGGCACGTGCGTCACGAGCATCCCGCCGGTGAGGAGCGCGAACGCCCAGGCCCAGCATTCCGCCGTGTTCGTGTCCGAGTAGCCGCCGATGATGAAGAGGACGATCGCCGCCGCCCACATGATCGGCCGTAGCCACGCCATCGTGCTTGCATTCACCGCTGCCTCCTTGACGTTTGGCGCTGTGTAGCGCACGAGCCGGACATCCTCAGTCCGGGAGCATCGGCATCACGAGGCCCGTGTCGCGACCGAGCAGGACGGCGCGACTGATCGCTGACACGCCATAGCGTTCTCGGATCTCGTCGATGGCTGCGTCGAGCGCCGCACCGGGGCGACGGTCGAATGGGAGGACGAGCTGCAACGGGCGGTCGTTCGCGAGATTGGCGACCGCCAGGCCGATCAGCGTCAGCCCTTGCTGCTCGATCATCGGCATGGCGGTTGCGAGCAGCCCTCTCGCCGTGTCGCGGATCACCGGTGTCTCGGCGGTCGGATGCACCAGTGTGCTGGAACGTGTCGCGCGCGAGAAGTCGTCGAAGCGCAGGCGGAGGACGACCGTCCGGCCCACTCGCCTGGCTGCCCGCATCCGCCGTGAAACCCGGTCTACGAGGCCGAGGAGGACCGTGTCGATGTCGTCGACGGACCTGGGAGAACGGCCGAGGGCGCGTTGTGCCCCGATCGACCCTCGGCGGCGCCCGGTCTGGACTCGCCGAGGGTCACGGTTCCACGCCAGAGCGTGTATCTGCCGGCCTGACGCGCGTCCGAGCATCGACACGAGCGCGCCCTCCTCGAGCTCGGCCACCTGTCCTACGGTCGTGATCCCGACCTGCTGCAACCTGTCTGCCGTGACGGCGCCAACGCCCCACAGCCGTTCGACGGGCAGAGCATGGAGGAACATGAGCTCGCGATCGGGTGGCACGACGAGCAGGCCGTCGGGCTTGGCAACGCCGCTCGCCACCTTCGCGAGGAACTTCGTCCTCGCCACGCCGACCGTGATCGGCAAGCCGACCCGCTCACGGACCTCGCGCCGCAGGCGTACGGCGATCTCCGTCGGACTGCCTGCGATCCTTCGCATCCCGCGAACGTCGAGGAACGCCTCGTCGATCGACATGGCTTCGACGAGCGGCGTCGTGTCGTCGAAGACGCGGTAGACCGCCTTGCTCGCCTCGACGTAGGCGGACATACGCGGCGAGACGACGACCGCGGCCGGGCAAAGGCGGCGAGCGGTCGCTCCGCCCATGGCCGTACGAACTCCGTGGGCCTTGGCTTCGTAGCTCGCGGCTAGCACAACGCCGGCGCCGACGATCACAGGTCGGCCACGCAGGCGAGGGTCGTCCCGCTGCTCGACCGACGCGTAGAACGAGTCGACGTCGGCGTGAAGGATCGTCGCCTCTATTGACACGAACATATGTTCGTAGTTTCATAGCACAATGCAACTCGCGCTCGACGGGCTCGACCGCCTCGTGGACGTGCTCCACGAGCGGGGTGCTCTGTCGACGGTGGACGCAGCCAGGCTGCTGTTCGCCACGGGGCCTGTCTCAGATGGACTCGCGTGCACGCTGCTCACGGACGTCACTGCGGGAGACAGCCGCATTACTTGTACGGGCGCGACCGTCTCCCTGGCCGGAGCTCACGACGATCCGTTGCTCGAGGAGGCCGAGTTCGTCGTCTTCGACCTGGAGACGACGGGGCTCTCGGGCACGCGAGACAGGATCTGCGAGATCGGAGCAGCGCGGGTGCGGGCGCTCGAGGTCGTCGATTCGTTCCAGTCGCTCGTCAACCCGGGCATTGCGCTCCCTCAGCCGATAACGCGCCTGACCGGACTGCGCGACGAGGAACTGCGCCGGGCACCCGCCGTCTCGACGGTCATCAGGCGCTTTGTGGCCTTCGCCGGCGAGGCACCGCTCGTCGCCCACAACGCCCGCTTCGACCAGAGATTCCTCGAGCGGCAGCTGCAGTGGTCGCACGGGCGGCGACTCGCCGAGCCGCCCCTCTGCACCGCCGCGCTCGCCCGGCGCCTGCTCGAGGGACGCGTGCGCCGCGTCGGCCTCGCCTCGCTCGCCGATTTCTTCGGCGTACCGACGCGACCCTGCCACCGCGCTCTTCCCGACGCCGAGTCCACGGCCCAGGTGCTCGTGCGCCTGATCGGGCTCGCCCAGGAGATGGGAGCACGCCGGGTCTCGGACCTGCGCAAGCTCGCGGCTCCGCGCAAGCGGCGCGTCTACGGAAAGCGGGCGCTCGTTCGCGGGGCGCCAACCCGGCCCGGCGTCTATCTCTTTCGCGATAGGTCCGACCAGGTGCTCTATGTGGGCCGCGCGCGGGATCTCCAGGCCCGGTTGCGCTCGTACTTCCGCAGCGAGCGCCAGCGCCCCTCCGTGGAGGCAGCCCTGCTTGCACTCGAGCGAATCGAGTGGCGTGTGCTCGGCTCGGAGCTCGAAGCAGCCGTCGAGGAGCTGCGGCTGATCCGCGAGCTGCAACCCCCGGCCAACTCGCGCAGCCGGCGTCGCGAGCACGGCGTCTACCTCGCCCGCCGCGGCGACGACTTCATCGTCACGAAGAAGGAGACCGAGCTGGGCCCGATCCCCAGCCGCCGACGCGCCGCGCTCGCTGCTCGCGCGCTCGCCGCAGCGACGCCCGAGGAATGCGAGCATCTCCTCGAAGGCGGCCCCCTGCTACGTCTTCGCGAGCGGCTCGCGCAGCTCGCCGAAGACTTCCGCTACGAGGAGGCGGCGCGGCTGCGAGATCGGATCGAGGCCCTTGAGAAGGTTGTCGAGCGCCTGCACCGGCTCCAGGAGCTGCGCGCGCTCGAGCGCTGCCTGATCGTGCCTGCGCTCCAGTCCGGCTGGCGGAAGGCGTTCTTCGTGTGCAGCGGCGGGATCTGTGCCATTCGGTCACTGCCTCCGGGGGCGGCAGCAAGGTTGCAGGTCGACGGTGCGCTGGCGCTCTGCCGGTCCTCCGCGAGCCGTGCGGGCACGCTCACGCCCGAGCAGGCGGAGGATCTACTGCTGTTAGATGGGTTCGTTCGCCGGCCGCCGCCGGAGCTCGCGGTCTTGCCGCTCGAGCGGGAGCGGATCTGGGCGCACCTCAGTGTCTAGTCTGGGCTCGGGCCGCGCATCTCGTCCCTCGCGGCTCGTGCGCGCTCGTGCACCTGGCGGCGCCGCTCGTCGAGATCGTCGCTCAGCTGTGTCTCCGCCTCGGGCTCGGCATTGGCGCGCGTCTCGTCGAGCTTGCGGCGGAGCTCCTCGGCCGGATCGACGGCCGGCTCAGCAACCGTCTGCGCAGCCGGCCGCCGCCGCAGAACGTACGCGACGAGCGCCACGACCGCCGCCAGCACCAACAGCCTTCGCCACATGCACCCGATGCTACAGTGCGCAGCCGAACTTCTCGCCACGCCCTGTGCCGACCCGCCCGGGACCGGCACCGAAGGGCGGGGCCGCCTGAGACCACGAGAAGGAGTGACCGGAGCTTGAACGACTACGAGATCTTGCTGATGATCGACCCTGAGGTGCCCGAGGAGCGGCACGGCGAAATCGTCACGCGCACACGCGAGCTCGTCGAGAAGGACGGCGGCACGTGGGAGGACCATCAGCCCTGGGGCCGCCGGCGGCTCGCCTACGAGATCGACCACAAGCCCGAGGGCGTCTACCACCTGATGACGTTCACCTGCGAGCCGGCGGCGCTGGACGAGATCTCCCGCGTCCTGAAGATCACCGACGGCGTCATGCGGCACATGGCGACGCGCCGCCCGCGATCGCACCGCCGCGGCGACGCGCCGCCCGCGCCTGCCGAGCCGCCCGCCGAGTACGCTGAGGAAGCCGGCTCGGAGGAAGCCGAAGCCCCCATTGCGGAGGGAGAGGAGTAACCATGGCCAACATCAACCGCGTCGTGCTCGTCGGGAACCTCACGAGGGACCCCGAGTTGCGGCACACGCCGAGCGGCACCGCCGTTTGCAGCCTTCGACTCGCCGTCAACACACGGCGAAAGGACGGCGCAACCGGCGAGTGGACCGAGAAGCCGAACTACTTCGACATCACCGTCTGGGGCAACCAGGGCGAGAACTGCGCCCAGTACCTCGCCAAGGGCCGCCCGGTGGCCATCGACGGCCGTCTCGAGTGGCGCGAGTGGGAGGCGCAGGACGGCTCGAAGCGGCAGGCCGTGGAAGTGATCGCCGACTCCGTCCAGTTCCTCGGCGGCCGAGGCGACGGCGAGCAGCAATTCGCACCCGCTGCTGCCGGCGCTGAGAAGTCCGATGCCGAGTTCCCGCCGGCCGCCGACGACGACATCCCCTTCTGATGGCCAAGAAGGCGAAGCCCAGAGAAGAGCGCTCGACGCAGCGCCGCCGTCCTGGCCAGCGCGACGGCCAGTGCGGCGCCGAAACTGCTCGTTCTGCCGCGCGAAGATCGAGGACGTCGACTACAAGGACATCAACCAGCTGCGGCGGTTCATCTCCGAGCGCGGCAAGATCCGCTCGCGGCGCATCACCGGCGCCTGCAGGCGGCACCAGAACCAGGTCTCCGTCGCGGTCAAGCGAGCCCGCGAGATGGCGCTGCTGCCCTACGTCGGCGATCGCCAGTAGCCCGATGCAGCTGATCCTCCTCCAGGACGTCGACAACGTCGGGCTGCGGGGTGACGTCGTCGACGTCGCGCGCGGCTATGCCCGCAACTACCTGCTGCCCAGGCGGCTGGCAGAAGAGGCGACGCCCTCCCGGCTGGGCGAGCTCGAGAAGCGCGACTCGCACCGCGCGCGCCACGAGGCGGTCACGACCGACCAGGCGAGCGAGATCCAGAAGGTGCTCGAGAAGGCCGAGCTGCGCTTCGAGATGAAGGCCGGGCCGACCGGCTCGCTCTTCGGCTCGGTGACCGCGACCGACATCGCCGACGAGCTCTGGGAGAAGCACAAGGTGCGTGTCGACCGCCGGAAGATCGACCTGCCGCAGCCGATCAAGCACGTGGGGCGCTACGCGGTGCCGGTCGGCATCTTCGAGGAGGTCAGGCGGAGGTGGCCACGCTCGTGCTGCCGGAGGGCGGCGAACTGCCGCCCGAGCCCGAGGAGCCGAGCGGCCGACGAGGTCGTTGCCGAGGAGCCCGCGGCCGAGGAGCCCGCAGCCGAGGAGCTCGCTGCCGAGAGCCCGCCGAGAGAGCCGCTTCGAGGAGCCCGCCGAGAGGCTCCGGAGAGGCCACCGAAGAGGCTCCCGAGCAGCTAGCTCATCCACAAGCCCTGTGGAGGGCTGTGGAATGTCGCACGAACTTCCCGCGTAGAGCGTCCTTTTCGTCCACCGCGCCGTCCGGGCCACGGTCGACAATGGCTGGAACAGATGTTCTGTTCTTGCTGCAAATCGAATGCGCCAGGCCGCAGTCGAGCGGTCGTGGATTTCGTGGCTTTCCACCCGTTGAAAGTCTGCGTCCCGTGGGGGGTTAATACCTCGTGGCTCAAGTAGCCACCTTCGCTGACTTCCGCCCCGGTTCCGCCGCAAAATCTCGATGCCGAGGAGTCCGTCCTCGGCGCGATGATGCTCTCCCCCGGCGCAATCGGGGCGGTCAGCGAAGTCCTCTCCGCGTCTGACTTCTACCGGGAGAGCCACGCGAAGATCTACCGCGCCGGCCTGGCGCTGTACGCGCGCGGCGAGCCGGTCGATGCGATCACGCTCGTCGACGAGCTCGACCAGCGAGGCGAGCTCGAGGAGCGCGGGCGGGAAGGTACGGATCCACGAGCTGGCGGCGCTCGTACCGGCCGCAGCCAACGCGGCCCACTACGCGCGCATCGTGCGCGAGATGGCGACGCTGCGCGGGCTCATCCGCGCCGGCAACGAGATTGCGCGGCTGGGCATCGACCGGCCGCGGGAGACCCCGGAGCTCGTCGACCGAGCCGAGCAGACGATCTTCGAGCTCGCTCAGTCACGCGTCACGCAGGACTTCAGCCACATCGAGGAGCTGCTGAAGGAAGGCTTCGAGCGCATCACCGCGCTGTACGAGGACGGCGCCGACGTCACCGGCGTCGCAGCCGGCTTCAAGGAGATCGACCACCTCACCTCCGGCTTCCAGCCCGGCAACCTCGTCATCCTCGCCGCCCGCCCGAGCATGGGGAAGTCGGGCCTCGCGCTCTGCATGGCCGCGAACCTCGCGCGTGCGCGGCGAGACGCCGGTCGCGCTGTTCACGCTCGAGATGTCGAAGGCCGAAGTCACGCAGCGCCTCATGTGCTCGGAGGCGAAGGTCGAGTCCCAGCGGCTGCGGACGGGCAAGCTCGCTCCCGACGACTGGCCGCGCCTCACCGCCGCGTGCGACCGGTTGTCGAAGGCGCCGATCTACGTCGACGACACGGGGTCGATCACGATGATGGAGATCCGGTCGAAGGCGCGGCGACTGAAGATGCGGGAGCCCGGGCTGGGGCTGATCATCGTCGACTACCTCCAGCTGATGACGTCCGGCGCGTCCGTCGAGAACCGCGTCCAGGAGGTCTCGGCCATCTCGCGGTCGCTGAAGGTGCTCGCCCGCGACCTCGAGGTTCCCGTGCTGGCGCTCTCACAGCTGTCGCGCGCCGTCGAGCAGCGCCACGACAAGCGGCCGATCCTGTCCGACCTCCGGGAGTCGGGAGCCTCGAGCAGGACGCCGACCTCGTCTTCTTCATCTACCGCGACGAGTACTACGACTCCGAGTCCGACCAGCAAGGCCTGGCCGAGGTGCATCTCGCCAAGCACCGGAACGGCCCGACGGGCACGGCCAAGCTCTCGTTCCTGAAGCGATTCGCGAAGTTCGCCGACCTGGCGGGCGGCACCTAAATCGGGAAATCACCGGGCAGTCCATACGGAGCAGGGGGAAGGGAGGAACAGAGGACGGAGACGCAGATCATCTGGATTCGCGAGACCACGACGTCGTTCTCGGCGCAGTGCGAGCAGTGCCACTACGAGCGAACCTGGCCACCCGTCGTCGTGCGCGGCGGGCTCTGCCCAGAGGCCGACGTCGGCTTCGTGACGTGCTGGCGCGGGCACCGAATCCGCATTCGCCGGATCATGCGCGCGCACGGCGCAGGCTGCCACGGGCTAGCGCCGACGATAGCTGGCAGACTCCCGGCGTGCCGGCGACGGTGATCATCGGCGCGCAATGGGGCGACGAGGGCAAGGGCAAGATCGTCGACCTGCTCGCGCGCGACTCTGACGTTGTCTGCCGCTACAACGGCGGGCCCGGCGCTGGCCACACGATCGTCGCCGACGGCGAGACGTACAAGCTCAAGCACATGCCCTCGGGGATCCTCTGGGGCAAGGAGTGCGTCATCGGCTCGGGTGCGTCGTCGATCCCGCAGTCTTCATCGACGAGCTCGACGAGCTCGAGCGGCGGGGCGTTTCCGTGGACGTCGTCCGACTGTCGGCGAGCGCGCACGTCGTCATGCCCTGGCACGTGGCCATCGACCAGGCGAGCGAACGGCGGCTCGGCAAGCTCCAGATCGGCACGACGCGGCGAGGCAACGGGCCTGCGTACGCCGACCGGGCCTACCGGCTTGGGATCCGGCTGCAGGACCTCTTCGACCCGAAGATCCTGCGCGAGAAGATCGAGGTCGCGCTGTCCGAGAAGAACATCTGGCTCGAGCGCGTCTACGGCGTGGAGCCGCTCGAGCTCGAGGAGCTGGCGGAGCGCTACGAGGGCTACGCGCAGAGGCTTCGCCCGTTCCTCGCCGACACGTCGCTGCTGGTCGACGGAGCCCTGCGCAAGGGCAAGCGTGTGCTGCTCGAGGGCGCACACGGGACCCTGCTCGACATCGACCATGGCACGTATCCCTTTGTCACGTCGTCGTCCACCGTCGCCGGAGGCGCCTGCACCGGGATCGGCATCGGGCCGACGCGCATCGATGCCGTGACCGGCATCGCCAAGGCGTACGTGACGCGGGTCGGGGAGGGGCCGTTCCCCACAGAGATCGAGGGCGCCGACCAGGCACGCGTGCGCGAGCTCGGAGCGGAGTTCGGGACGGTGACGGGTCGCGAGCGGCGATGCGGCTGGCTCGACCTCGTCGCACTGCGCTACGCGGCACGGATCAACGGCTTCACGTCGCTCGCGCTGACGAAGCTCGACGTCCTGTCCTCGTTCTCCGAGCTGCCGGTCTGTGTTCGCTACCGGCTGCGCGACGGGACCGAGACGTCGGACTTCCCTTCCCATCAGAGCGACTTCCACCACGCCGAGCCGGTGTACGAGGTGCTTGCCGGCTGGAGCGAGCCGATCGACGAGGTGGGCGGCTTCGAGGAGCTACCGGACGCCGCGCGCAGCTACGTCGAGTTCGTGGAGCGTGAGCTCGAAGTGCCTGTGACGCTCGTCGGCACGGGCGCGGAGCGCGAGCGCGTGCTCACGCGCGACGAGGCAGCGCTGACGTAGTCTCATTGCTATAGTACATGTCCGATGGTCATCGGACACGCTCCATCCGAGCTTGCCCCGCCCCGCATCGACGTCGTCGCGGGCACGGCGTTCGAGTTGCTGATTGCGCTCGCCGGCGCGTCGGTGCGACCCGGGGGCGGTGTCGAGACAGAGCTCACCGACGCGCTCGAGGCGGTGGGCGACACCGCCGGCGAAAGCTGGCTCAACCTGCTCGGCGTGCCTCTCGACCTCGGGGCTCCTTTCGACGCTGGCCGGCTGGTGGAAGAGGTCGAGCGGATGGACCCGCTGGAGCTGCGCCGGCACCTGCTCGGCGCCTATGCGTGGTCGTGGTGCACGCTCGGCGGCGCCGACACGATCGAAGCTGCCGCCTCAGGCGATCGCGCGGCGGTCAGCAAGCTACTCGAGCACGAGCGCTACTACGCCGGCCGGGCACGTCACTCGCTGTCGGTACTGCTGCCGCTCGACCCGGCGGAGACGCGGGCGCGGCTGTCGCACGCGTTGTCGGTTGGCCTGCGCCATCTCATCGAGCCGCGCGACGATCTCGCCGCTGTCCTCGACACTGCCGCCGCCGCGGCGTCGGCGTCCCTGGCCGAGAACACGCTCGCGGACGCCATTGAGCACATCACCGCGGGGTATCGCTACGTCCCTGAGCCGGAGGCCGAGCGCGCTGCTGCTCATCCCCCACGTTCAACCAGAGCCGTGGCTCGTGCTCGCCCAGCACCGAGCGACGAGGCTCGTCGTCTACCAGGCGCGCGCAGAGCGTGGAGCCGACGAGCGCGTCGCGTCGCTCGGCCGAGCACTGGCCGATCCGAAGCGCGTCGAGATCCTCTCCCTTGTCACCCACGGCGCCGACCGCGTGTCCGAGCTGGTCGCGCAGACGGGGCTCGCGCGCTCGACGGTCCATCACCACCTGGGCGAGCTTCGCGACGCACGTTTGATCGACCCCGAGGGCAACGCCCGCGCGTACCGCTATCTGCCTCGGCAAGAGGCGCTCCAGGAGACGCTCGCGCTGCTGTCGGAGGTGTTCCCGCGAGCATGAGACCGATCCGCATCGCCGTTCAGCTCCATCCCCAGCACGGCGCGTACGACACGATGCGCCGTGCGGTGGCCCGGGTCGAGGAAACGGGCGCCGACCTGCTCTACACGTGGGACCACTTCTTTCCCCTTTACGGGGAACGCGACGGCGCGCACTTCGAGTGCTGGTCAGTGCTCGCCGCCTGGGCGGAGCAGACGTCTCGCATCGAGCTGGGGCCGCTCGTCAGTTGCAACTCGTACCGCAATCCTCAGCTGCTCGCCGACATGGCGCGGACGATCGACCACATCTCCGGCGGCCGACTCGTCCTCGGCATCGGCTCCGGCTGGTTCCAGCGTGACTACGACGAGTACGGCTACGAGTTCGGGACGCACGGCACGCGCGGGCGAGCACTGGCCGAGGCGCTGCCACTCATCGAGCGACGCCTGGGACTGCTCAACCCCGCGCCGCTCCGTCGGCTGCCGATTCTCATCGCCGGGACGGGCGAGCGCATCACGCTGCGACTAGTCGCACAGCACGCCGACGTCTGGCACGCCGCCTTCCCAGACGAGCCGGCGGAACTGGAGCCGAAGGTGGCCGCGCTGGAGCGGTGGTGCGCGGAGATCGGTCGTGACTCGAGCCAGATCGAGCGAGGCGTCGGCGTCGAGCCCGACGACCTCGAGCGCTTCCTCACCGAGGATGCTGACGATTACGTCGCGCTCGGCTTCACCCAGTTCACGCTGGGAGTCAACGGGCCGGAGTGGGAAGTGGGCTCGGCGGCCGAGAATTGGCTCTCGTGGCGCGACGAACGTAACGCGACGCCGGCACCTACCGAAGTCGCCGCAGCTCCTCCGGCGTGTTGACGTTCGCGAGCAGCATGGGGTCGCACTCGACCGTTTCGACCCGCAGCTCCGTCAGCGCGTCGCGGATCGAGAGCTGTCCCGCCGCGAGCGCTGCTCCAGTACCGGCAACGAGCTGCGCCGGTAGGCGCCCGGCAGCGGGCCGGTCTGCGGCACCGCGGCGTCGTTCGTGCAGGCGTCCGCCAGGGCGCCGAGCAACTCGGGCGTGACGAGCGGGCAGTCGACGGGCAAGACGACGCAGGCGTCGTGGCTCGCCGCCCGCAGCGCGGCCACGAGGCCGGCGATCGGCGCGCGGACTACGAGAGCCGTCGTCAAGCAGCGGGAACGGGAGCTCGAGCCCGTCGACGACCTTCCCGACGGCGATCCGCTCCGTCGCAGAGCTCGCCCAGCACCCGCCAGCCGCGCTCGGCGAGGGTCTCGCCTTCGAGCTCGGCCAGCGCCTTCGGCGAGCCGAAGCGGCTCGACGCGCCGCCGACCAGCAACGCGCCGGTCAGCTCTCGACGCGCCACGCCTCGGAGTAGACATTCATCCGCCCCTCGCGGGTGAAGCCACAGAGGGTGAGGCCGCGATCAGCCGCAAGCTCGACGGCGAGGCTCGAAGGTGCGCCGACCGCGACCACGAGCGGGCAGCCGGCGACGGCGGCCTTCTGGACGAGCTCGAAGGCGATGCGGCCGCTCAGGCAGAGCACGGAGTCGGTGAGCGGCAGCAATTCCTCCAAGAAGGCCCAGCCGAGCACCTTGTCGAGCGCGTTGTGGCGGCCGACGTCCTCGCGGACGCAGAGCAATTGCCCCGTCCCGGTCGAAGAGCCCGGTCGCATGCAACCCGCCGGTGGCCGCGAAGGCGCCCTGGGCCTCGCGCAGCCGGTCCGGAAGCGAGACGAGCAGCGAGGCTGGCAACCGTAGCTCACTGTCCACGCGCCGTGCCTCCACGGCCACGGCTTCGAGAGCGCCCTTGCCGCAGACGCCGCACGAGGAGGAGACGTAGAAGCTTCGCCGCAGCCGCTCGGGATCGAAGCCGGGCGCTTCGACCTCGACGGTATTGGCGGCGAGATCCGCAGGAATCGCGGCGCGCTCGGGCTGCAAGCCCTCGGAGAGGCAGAAGCCGAGTGCGAGCTCCTCATCGTGGCCCGGCGTCCGCATCGTCACCGCCACCGGGCTGCCGTTGACGCGGATCTCGAGCGGCTCCTCGACGGCTACGACGTCGCGATCGGTGCCTCCGGGGACGCGGAGGACATTCACGCCGGTCGTGGTGTACGGCGGTGCTTCGGGCCGCTCGATCAGACCAGTAGCTTAGGCAGCCACGAGCTCCCTGGTGCGCACCTGCGACACGAGCTCGTCTACCACTTCGGAGAGCCCCTGGTGCACATCTTCGTCGATCAGACGGCCGCGTTCGTCGCAGCGTGTGTGCGCGTGCGAGACGGTCAGTTCGGCGTCGACCACGCGGGCGCCGATCCGGGCAAGGATGCGCCGCAGGTCGGCCTGTGCCCAGACGGCGCCGAAGCCGCCGGTGCTCGCACCCACTACCGCCGCAGGCGTGTTGCGGAGCGGGTTCGTAGCGTGCGGGCGCGAGACCCAGTCGAGGGCGTTCTTCAGCTGCCCGGGGACGGAGCCGTTGTACTCCGGCGTCGCGAAAAGCACCGCGTCCGCGCCAGCGATCGCGGCGCGCAAGCTCAGCGACCGCGGCCGGCGCCGGCCCCGCTTCGGCGTCCTCGTCGAACGGAGGCACGGCTGCGAGCCCGTCCCAGCGAACCGAGCTCGACATCTTCGGGCAGCCGTTCAGCGGCCGCGGCCAGGAGCCGCGTGTTGAACGAGTCGCGCCTGAGGCTGCCCGAGATGCCGAGAATCCGCATCGCCGATCAGTCCTTGATGAAGCCGAGCTCTGCGTCGAGGGTCACGTCCTGGGCCAGGGCGGGCTCGCCGCTCGGAAGCGGAACGTTCCAGTCCAAGCCGAAGGCCGAGCGGTCGACCGTCGTCTCGAGCCGGACATTCACGCGCTGGCGGCCGTAGGGGTCGACGAGCGGCCCATCGATGCGTGCCGGTCAGCTGCGACCGGCTTCGTGATGCCCTTGATCGTCAGCTCGCCGGGCACAGCCACGAATGCGCCGTCCGGCTGGAAGCCGCTCGGACGCGAAGCGTGATCTCGGGCGCCTGCTCGGCGTCGAAGAACTCCGGGCGACGCGAGGTGCGCAGCCGAGGTTCTCGTCCTGCACCTGGATGCTCTCGACCTTGGCCGAGCCGGAGAGCGTTGCCGTGCCGTCTCGTCCACGGCCAGCGTCGCCTCGAAGGGCGCGAACGAGCCGTGGAATGTGCCGGCCAGGTAGTCGACGGCGAAGCCGACCCGCGAGTGCACGGCGTCGAGCTGCCATGTTCCTGTCTCGAGCGCCTGGTGCTGCTGTCACAGTGGTCATCGCCTGTCTCCTTCCGATATACTTGCGAGCGCAAACAAATGTACAGGAAGAAACATGACTAGTCAAGTATTGAGTGAGCAACTTTCTGCAACGTCGATCCGAGGCCTTCGTTCGGCTCCTTCAGGGCCACGCCGCGGCGACTCGGAGCTGAGCGCCGAGCTCGTCCGGGACCATGGGTTGACGATCAACGACTACGAGGCGCTGCTGCGCCTTTCTCGTGCAGATGACCGGCGGCTGAAGCGCGTCGAGCTCGCAGAGAGCCTCGTACTCACCCCCTCTGGCGTCACCCGCCTGCTCGATGGGCTGGAGCGGGCCGGGCTTTGTCGGGAAGGGCTCGTGCGACTCGGATGCCCGCATCACTTACGCCGTGCTCACCGACGCGGGGCTGGACAAGCTCCGCGACGCGTCGACCTCGCACGTCGCGCAGATCCGAGAGTTCTTCGAGCAGCGCTTCGACCCGAACGAGCTCGCGACGCTCGCTGACCTGCTTGGCCGCCTTCCCGAGGCACCCGGCGACGGCGAGGACTGCGCCCCTCCGGAATAGACTCGCCGCGTGAGAGTGCTCATCGTCGGCTCGGGTGGGCGTGAGCACGCACTCGCGTGGAAGCTCGCGCAGAGCCCCGAGCTCGACGAGCTGCACGCGGCGCCCGGGAATCCGGGCATCGCCGAGCTGGGGAGCTGCCATCCCGTGCTGGCCGCGGACGCGGACGGCCTGCTGGCGCTTTCCAGATCGCTGGACATCGACGTCGTCGTTGTCGGGCCCGAGGTGCCGCTCGTGGCCGGGCTCGCCGATCATTTGCGCCGCGGTGGCGTTCCGGTCTTCGGGCCGACCGCGGCTGCCGCGCGGATCGAGGGCTCCAAGGCCTTCGCCAAGGAGGTGCTCGAGACGGCGGGCGTCCCGGCGGCGCGCGCGCTGCCTGTGGCCAGGGCGCCGTGCGTGGTCAAGGCGGATGGGCTCGCCGCAGGCAAAGGCGTGTTCGTATGTCACACCGACGACGAGCTGCAGGCGGCGCTGGCGGAGGTGCGACGGCTCGGCGGTCGGTTTCTCATCGAGGAGCTGCTCGAAGGCGAGGAGCTCTCGGTATTCGCCCTCTGCGACGGGCAGCGAGCGGTCGCACTCGCGGCGGCTCGCGACTACAAGCGCGCGGAGGATGGCGACGCCGGCCCCAACACGGGCGGCATGGGGGCCTACTCGCCGGTGGAGGGAGTGGACGGGCTCGACGCCCTCGTGGACGAGATCCACGGCCCGGTGCTGGCCGAGCTCGCTGCGCGGGGCGCGCCCTTCTCGGGCCTTCTGTATGCCGGCCTGATGCTCACCGCGGACGGGCCGCGCGTGCTCGAGTTCAACTGCCGCTTCGGTGATCCGGAGACACAGGCGGTGCTGCCACGGCTTCGCTCCGACCTCCTCCCCGCGCTCGCGGGCGCGGCTGCAGGCGACCTCGGCTCTTCGAGCCTCGAGCTCTCGGCCGAGGCAGCGGCGACGGTGGTCGTCACGGCCCGGGGCTATCCGGCGACCGGCGACACGGGCTCGCCGATCCACGGCCTCGACGAGGCGCGCGATCTCGGCGCGCTCGTCTTCCACGCCGGCACGGCCGCTCGCGACCACACGCTCGTGACGAGCGGTGGCCGCATTCTCGGCGTCACGGGCGTCGGCCGGGACATCGCCGCCGCGCGCGAGCTCGCATACTCGGCCGTCGAGCGCATCTCGTTCGACGGTGCGCGGTATCGTCGCGACATCGGTGCCTGACAACTCTCCTCTCGTCGGCATCCTCATCGGCTCGGAGTCCGATCGGGAGCGGATGCAGCCTGCCCTCGACAGAGCTCGACGAGCGCGGCATCGCGTGCGAGCTGGAAGTCCGCTCGGCGCATCGCGATCCCGACGCCGTCGCCGAGTACGCGCGCACGGCACGCGAGCGAGGGATCCGCGTGCTGATTGCGGGCGCCGGCCTGGCCGCAGCGTTGCCCGGCGTCGTCGCGGCGCACACGGACCTGCCCGTCATCGGCGTGCCGCTTCGCTCCTCGATGAGCGTCGGGCGACGGGCTCGATGCGTTGCTCTCGATCGTGCAGATGCCGCCCGGTGTGCCCGTCGCCTGCGTGGGAGTCGACAACTCCCGCAACGCGGCGGTGCTCGCCGCCCGCATCCTCGGCGCGTGAGCACGACCGTTCGCCCGGCGACTCCGGACGACGCCCGCACGATCGCCGACATTCAGGTCGAGACGTGGCGCGCTACGTACGTCGGCGTCATGCCTCAGGACGTGCTCGATGGGCTCGATGTCGACGAGAGCACGAGTATGTGGGAGCAGTGGCTCGGCGTCGAGACGACTGCACAGTTCGTGGTCGAGAGGTCCGGCGTCGGAGTCGGGTTCGCGTCCGTCGGGCCGTGCGGCCACGAGCCAGAGAGCGGCGAGGTCTACTCGATCTACGTCCGGCCAGGGGCATGGGGCACCGGCTCCGGGTGGGCGCTGATGGACGCGGCAGTGGCCTGGCTGGCCGAGCAGTGGCACGAGGCGATCCTTTGGGTGGCGGAGGAGAATCCACGCGCTCGTCGGTTCTACGAGCGCTACGGGTGGGTCGCCGGGACGACGCGCGTGGAGGAGGTCTGGCCCGGCGCCCACGTGCCCGAGGTGCTCTACCGCCTCTCCGGCCTCGACCGTCGCTAGGCTGGCTCTGTGATCCCTCGCTACTCCCGACCGGCCATGGCCAGGGTCTGGTCGGAGGAGCACAAGCTCGAGCTGTGGCTCGAGGTGGAACTGGCGGCGCTCGACGCCTGGGCCGAGCTGGGCGTCATCCCCGAGGATGTCGCCCGAGCGGCTCGACAGCAGGCGACGGCGCCGACGCCCGAGCGCGTCCGCGAGCTCGAGGAGCGGACGGGGCACGACCTCGCCGCCTTCGTGGACGCCGTCGGCGAAGGGCTCGACGACCAAGGGCGTCGCTGGCTCCACTACGGGCTGACGTCCTCGGACGTGCTCGACACGGCGCTCGCGCTTCAGGTGCGGGAGGCAGGAGCGCTGCTCTCGGACGGCCTCGAACGGGCCTTCGCTGCTGTCGTCTCCCGGGCAGAAGAGCACCGGCAGACCCTGATCATGGGCCGGACGCACGGCATCCACGCCGAGCCGACGACGTTCGGGCTGAAGCTCGCCGGCTGGGCGTTCGAGCTCGAACGCGGGCGAGTGCGGCTCGAGCGCGCCCTGGAAGGGATGAGGGTCGGCAAGCTCTCGGGCGCCGTCGGCACGTACGCCGCCACCGGGCCCGAGCTGGAGCGGCTGGCGTGCGAGCGCCTCGGCCTCGAGCCGGCGCCGCACTCCACGCAGGTCATCCAGCGAGACCGGCACGCGGAGCTCCTGGCCGTTCTCGCCGTCATCGCCTCGTCGCTCGACGCGTTCTCGCTCGAGATCCGCCACCTGGCGCGGACGGAGGTTCGCGAGGTCGAGGAGCCGTTCGCAGCCGGTCAGAAGGGCTCGTCGGCGATGCCGCACAAGCGCAACCCGATCACGGCTGAACGCATCTGCGGGCTCGCGCGCGTGGTACGCGGCGCCGCACAGGTCGGGCTGGAGAACGTCGCCCTCTGGCACGAGCGCGACATCTCGCACTCCTCCGCCGAGCGGGTCGTCATCCCCGACGCGTTCCTCGCCGTCGACTACATGCTCGACCGCTTCGCCTGGCTGGTCGACGGTCTGGTCGTCCACGCCGATCGCATGCGAGAGAACCTCGACGCCAGCCACGGCCTCTACTTCAGCCAGCGGCTGCTGCTCGCACTCGTGGAGTCTGGCCTGGGGCGCGACGACGCCTATCGGCTCGTCCAGCGCCTGGCGATGGAGTCGTGGGACGGCGGCCACGACTTCCGCGAGCTGGCGACGCGAGATCCTGACGTGGCCGACCGCGTCGATCTCGCGGGCGTCTTCGACCTGGAGCCGTACACGCGCCATGTCGACGTCGTGTTCGACCGCCTGGAAGCACTACGGAAGGAGACGATCGATGCCTGAGCTCGTCGCCAGCGGCAAGGTGCGCGAGATCTACGCGCTCGACGAGGAGCGGCTGCTGCTCGTCGCCTCGGACCGGATCTCGACGTTCGACGTCGTGCTCCCCACCGAGGTGCCGGACAAGGGGCGCGTGCTGACCGGCCTCTCGGCGTTCTGGTTCGCGCGCACGCAGCAGATCTGCCCCAACCACCTGCTCGCTCTGCGTCCGGATGCGCGCTCAACCGAATGCAGGCGGCTGGACATGCTGCCGCTCGAGTGCGTCGTCCGCGGCTACCTCGCGGGGTCGGGCTGGAAGGACTACCTGGCGTCCGGCGCGGTGTGCGGCCACGAGCTGCCGGAGGGGCTGCGCGAGTCGGAGCGCCTGCCGGAGCCGATCTTCACGCCCGCGACGAAGGCCACGGAGGGGCACGACGAGAACATCGACGCGGCACAGGCGATCGAGCTCGTGGGCGAGGAGCGTTTCCGCGAGCTGGAGCGGCTCTCGCTCGAGCTGTATGGATTCGCCTCGGACTGGGCGGCCGAGCGCGGGATCATCCTCGCCGACACGAAGCTCGAGCTCGGCCTCGACGGCGACGGGCGCATCGTGCTCGCGGACGAAGTGTTCACGCCCGACTCGTCACGGTTCTGGCCCGCCGACGAGTACGCGCCGGGCGGACCCCAGCCGTCGTTCGACAAGCAGTTCGTGCGCGACTACTGCGAGACGCTCGGCTGGGACAAGACCCCTCCTGGCCCAGAGCTTCCCGCCGACGTTGTGGCCGGCACGCGAGCGCGGTACGTCGAGGCGTTCGAACGGCTGACAGGCATCGCTTTCGACGACTACCTCGCCGACCCCGAGGTGCTCCTGCAATGAGAGCCACCGTGCTCGTTCGCCCGAAGGAAGGCATCCTCGACCCACAGGGCGAGGCGGTGCTCGGTGCGCTGCGTCACCTCGACTTCACAGTCGACGAGGTACGAATCGGCCGCGTGGTCGACATCAAGCTGCAAGCGGAGAACGCCGACGCAGCGCGCGCCGAGGTGGGACGCATGTGCGAGCAGCTGCTCGCCAACCCGCTGATCGAGTCGTTCGAGATCGAGCTGCACGATCACTCGTGATTGCCGTCGTCACGTTCCCGGGCTCGAACGACGACCGAGATGCGGCGGCGGCACTCGAGCTGCTCGGCATGGAGGCGACGCTCGTCTGGCACGCGGAGGATCGCTTGCCGGACGTGGGCGCCGTCGTACTGCCCGGAGGCTTCTCGTATGGCGATTACCTTCGCTGCGGCGCCATCGCCCGATTCGCGCCGGTCATGCGCGCGGTCCAGGCATTCGCGGACGAGGGCGGTCTCGTGCTCGGCATCTGCAACGGCTTCCAGGTGCTGTGCGAGGCCGGGCTCTTGCCAGGCGTACTGCGGCCCAACGCATCGCTCTCTTTCGTCTGCCGCGACGTCGGCCTGGTTGCGGAACGAGCGGACACGCCCTTCACGTCACGTTGCGAGGCCGGCCAGCGGCTCGTGATCCCCGTCAAGCACGGAGAGGGCTACTACGTGCCGCCGCCCGATCTGCACCCGGCGCAGATCGTCCTTCGCTACGCGGCCGGCGAGAACCCGAACGGCTCCGTGGACGACATCGCGGGCGTCGTCTCGCAGGGTGGGAACGTCATGGGGCTCATGCCTCACCCGGAGCACGCCGTCGACTCCCTGATCGGCTCGACCGACGGCATGTATCTGCTCGGCTCGCTCGTCGACGCCGTCCGATCACAGGCGCAGAACCTCCGTAAGCTCGGGACGGTCGCGCAGCGCGTCCCGTAGCTTCTCGAGATCGCGGGCACGCAACGTGACCGGGCCGCGTCGCGCCGCGCCGTTGGTCGCATAGGCGAAGCGAACGAGCAGCTCACCGTTCTTCGCCTCGAGCAGCTGAACGAGCGAGGAGAACCGCTTGTCGCCGGCGCGCTGCTGGACGCGCACCTCGTCGACGAGCGTCGCCTTGCCCCATGGTGTAGCGATCGCAGCCGTCACGGGATCACCGTAACCCCCGTCTCCGTACGCATCTGTGCCAAATTCGTGCCGATTCTGTAGAGACTTGTCCCGTGGCTCATGACCACGGACACAGCCACGGGCTCGTCGACCGCTCGATCGTCCGCAGTCGCGCAGGCGTACGTGCGGTGGCGATCAGCCTCGGCGTGCTCGGGATCACCGCAGTGCTCCAGGCGATCATCTTTGCCGCGAGCGGCAGCATCGCCCTGCTCGCCGACCTCATTCACAACGCCGGCGACGCGCTGACGGCCATACCGCTGGGCATCGCGTTCTTTCTGCGCAGCGCGCGGGCCGAGCTGATCGCGGGCTATTTCGTCGTCCTCGCGATCTTCGTGAGTGCCTGCGTCGCGCTCTACGAGACGATCGAGCGGCTCATCAACCCGCAGGAGCTCTCGAACCTCGGCTGGGTCGCCGCCGCCGGTGCCATCGGTTATGCGGGCAACGAGCTGGCGGCGCAGGTGCGGCTGCGCGCCGGCCGTCGCCTCGACAGCCCGGCGCTCGTCGCCGACGGGAACCACGCACGCATCGACGCCTTCGTCTCGCTCGGCGTCGTGCTCAGCGCCGTGCTCGTCGCCATCGGCCTCGAACGTGCCGACCCGATCGTCGGCCTCGTAATCACGCTCGTAATCCTCAGGATCACGTGGAACTCGTGGCGAACGGTCCGCCACGGCATCCACCCTCACTAGCGTGGTAGCGTCCGATCGTGCCGAGCCCAGCCGCCGAGCCTGCTCAGAAGTACGAGGCGACAGCGGCAGCCTTCGTCAAGGAGAACCGCCTGCCCGGCGCGGCCGTCGGCATCGTCCACGAGGACAAGCTCGTGTGGTCGAAGGGCATCGGCTTCGCGGACGTGAAGAAGAAGCGTCCGGCCGACACGAAGACGCTCTATCGCATCGCGTCGATCACGAAGACGTTCACGGCGACTGCAGTTATGCAGCTGCGCGACGAGGGAAGGCTCACCCTCGACGATCCTCGTCGTCACGTATCTGCCCGAGCTGGCGAGCGCGCGGAGCACGTTCGCGCCCATCGAGGGCCTACGATCCGCCGGCTGCTATCCCATGAATCGGGCCTACAGAGCGAACCGCCGGACGCTGACTTCTCCCTCGTCATGTACGAGAGCGAGGCGGCGACGAACCTCGGCCGCGCCGCGGACATCTCGCCTGACCGTGCCGCCGAACACACAGTGGAAATACTCGAACCTCGGCTACCAGCTGCTCGGTGAGCTCGTCGCGCGCGTCTCGGGCATGACGTACGCGAGATACATCCGCTCGCGGATCCTGACGCCGCTGAAGATGACCTCGACGGCGCTCGACCCACTGCCGCAGCGCCTGCGTCCGCGGAAGGCGATCGGCTATGAGCCGCGCTTCCTCTCCGACGAGCTCGAGCCGGCGCCTGAGCTCGGCGTGTTCCAGGCCGAGGGCGGGCTGTGGTCGTGCGTCGAGGATCTCGCGCGCTGGCTGTCCTGCCAGTTCGATCCCGAGCCGGTGCTGTCGGAGCAGACCGCCGCGGAGATGCACAAGCCGCGCTATCTCGTCGACCCGGCCTGGACACGCGCGTGGGCTATCGGCTGGTATGGGAGGCGCCGCGACGACGTCGTCTGGATCATGCACTCCGGAGGGCACTACGGATTCATCACGAATGCCTGCTTCGATCCGCAGGAGAAGGTCGGCGCGATCGCGCTGCTCAATGGATTCGGCGACGGCGACGCAGACTGGCGATGCAGCTGGGGGCGATCGCCCGCGAAGCCGTCAAGGCGGCGGCCCCTGCAATCGAGGCGCCCGCGCCGCTGCCCAAGGAATGGCGCGACCTCGTCGGCCTCTACGTCATGCAGCACTTCGGTGGCGTTATCCGCCTCGAGTGGCGGGACGGGAAGCTCACGTTCCTCGACCCCAAACCGATCCCACCTGGACGCCGACGATCGCCCCGACGGACGACCCCGATGTCTTCATGGTCGAGCCAGGGTTCCGCGAGTCGGGCGAGCTGGTCCGCTTCCAACGGGGCAAGGACGGGCGCGTCGTCTCTGTCATCGCCGCCGTCTCGACGATGGAGCGCCTCGAGCCCGTCGGCCGCTAACGGTGGACTCGGACACTCTCGAGCAGCTCTACTCGGTCGAGCCGGAAGAGTTCATCACCGAACGGAAGCGGCTCGAGCGAAGCTTGCGCGACGAGGGTCGAGCCGAGGACGCGGCCGAGTTGGCGAAGGTCCGCAAGCCTTCCCAGCCTGTCTTTGTTGCCAATCGCCTCGCTCGCTGGCAGCCCGACCTCGTCGCCCAGCTCGTCGACGACGGCGAGCGGCTGGCGGCTGCCCACGAGGCAGGCGACGCCGAGCGGCTGCGCGCAGTGCAACGCGACCTCGTCGGCCACGTCGACGCACTCATCCGGATCGTCCCGGGACTATCCGCTGACATCGAGCAGCGCCTCGCCGTGCTGCTCAGGGCAGCGGCGAGCAATCCCGCCACGGCTGCCCTGCTACGCCGCGGCGTGTTGTCCGACGAGGTCGAGCCGACTGCCTTCGAAGCGCTGGCGGGCATGACCTTGGCCGCGCCGAAGCCGCGCCGGAAGGACGAGCGCAAGCCCGAGCCGACGCGCAAGCGCAAGCCGGGACGTGTCGAGGAGCTCGAAGGCAAGCTCACAGAGGCGAGGAAGGCACTGCGCGAGGCGGAGCGGGTGCTTCGCAAGGCGGAGAGCGATCACGAGCGGGCGGCGCGCCGGGTCGCTCAGCTCACGGAGCGGCTCGAAGACGCGTCGGGCTAGCACCGCTCGATCAGCTCGATTCAGGTGCCGAGCCGCTCGTTGAGGAACCGACAGATCGGCCACGCGCCGTCGGAGGTGTTCGAGATCACCGTGTGCGTGACCTGAGAGCGCGGGTCTCGGACGCTACGGAACGAGACTCCGGCGTCAGAGCCTTCGAGAACGACGGCGTCGGTCGCGGCATGAAGCCAGAAACCGAGGCCGTAGCGGCGCGAGTCGGGCGCCACGCTGCGCGGACGCACCATCTCTCGCACCCAGTCCGGCGAGACGATCTGGCCGGATAGGAACGCCTTCCAGAGCGAGGCGATGTCGGCAACCGTGGAGTAGATACCGCCGTCTCCGCTGCCGCGAACCGGGAGGTGGAGGACGTTCGTTCTCCACTCGCCGTCGATCGCGAGGTAGCCGACGGCGGCATCGCCCAGCGCGTCGGAGCGCAGGAACTCAGTGCGGCGCATTCCCGCCGGCTGGCACACCCGCTCGCGAACGACTCTCGTGAAACGTCAATCCGCTTGCCCGCTCGACGATGAGCGCCAGCACGACGTAGCCGCTGTTGCAATACGCGAAGCGCTCCCCCGGCACGAACTTCATCGGGTGCCCGTCGAGCACCGCGAGGTAATCCTCCGTGCTCGCGAGCTCGTGAACGGGAACCGGCATCAGATAGTCGCTGAGCTCGATGTCGCCTGCATCTTCGTCCAGGTAGTCACCGATGCCCGACCGGTGCGCAAGGAGCTGCTCGATTGTCACGCTGTCGTCGATCAGCGGAAGATCCCGCGCGAGCACCGATCGGGCGGTCGTCGACAGCTCGAGGATGCCATCCTCGACGAGGCTGACGACCGCGAGCGCCGTCAGGCTCTTCGTCCCGCTCGCGATCCCGAACTGCGTGCCGACCTCGTTCGCGATCCCAAGCCCACGATGGGCAAGGCCATACGCCTTCGCCACCTCGACCCGATCCGCCCAGTCGACCCGAACCACTCCCGAGAACGCCGTCTCCGACGCGAGGTCGTCGAGCTCGCCCTCAAGCCTGGGCATTGTCGCGTGATCAGCGCCGCTCGATGAGCTCGATGCGGTAGTCGTCCGGGTCGCGGACGAAGCAGATCCGCGAGCCGCCCTCGACGACCTGGTACGGCGGGCGCTCGGGCTCGATGCCCTGCTCGGAGAGCTGCGCGAGCGTGCCGTCGAGGTCGTCGACCCCGATCGCGATGTGCCCGTACGCGGTGCCCAGCTCGTACGTCCGCCCGTCGTGGTTGTACGTCAGCTCGAGGACGTTCTCCGCATCGCCGACCGAGTAGAAGTAGTTCGTCGCCTCCAGCTCGCCGCTGCGGACGATGTCCATATCGCGGCTGAAGCGGAAACCGAGCGCCTCGTAGAACGCACGGCTCTTCTCCGGGTCTGTGATCCGAACCATCGTGTGTAGGAAACTCGCCATGCCGAGGATGTTAATTGCATGGGCGACAGTGATGAGCGGGCGCCCGACGCAGACGAGTCGGTCGAGGCAAGCGCTCAGAGACCGAGCCTTCTCAGGACGCGCGCGCTTACCTGGGAAGGACGAGGCTTGTGCCCGCGGTCTGGTGCCGGGCCAGCGCGCCGATCGCGAGCGAGCCAACGATGCCGCAGAGACTGACGACGACCGCGCTCATTACGAGCAGGAGTCCGGAGGCAAGTGAGAAGTTGATGGCGATGTCCTTGCCGACGCCGAGCGCGAGCAGGATGGCGGCCGACGCGCCGGCATTGACGACGGCGCCGCCCGACGTGATCGGTATGACGCCGGCAGCGGCCCCGAGGCAGATCACTGAGAGCGCGGTCGTCGGCGAGAACGAGAGCCCAAGCGCTGCCAACAGCGCGGCGCTGCCGAAAGCGCGCGCCGACCAGCAGGCGAAAAGGTAGAACCAGGCGACGGTGGCGCTGCGCCGTCCATGGGGCGTCGTGTGGCGCGCGATCTGCTCGGTGACCGCGCGCAGGCGGCGGCTGCGGCGCAGGAGCGGCAGCCGCAGCAGGCGCACGCCGACGACGAGCAACGTGCAACAGCCGAAGCCGAACGCGACGACGATCAGCAGCGGTCCGCGCAGGGCAGACCCACTCGTCGCCGTCGCAGAGATCGCAAGCGGCAACATGGCGATCGCGTCGATCATCCCCAGCGAGATGATGGACAGAACGATCGCCTCGAGCCCGATGCGGATACCGCCGAGCTTTCGCAAGACGCCGACCTTGACCAGGTAGTCAAGGCGGAAGGGGAGCACGGCGCCGCTCGCCGCGGCCGCGCCGACCGACGCGAGGCAGCGAGCCTGGTCGGGACACTGCCCCGGCGGAAACAGCCGGTGCCAGCCGCGTGCGCGGAAGACGAAACTGGCCATATAGGCGAACCCGGCAGCCGCGGCAAGCAAGGGGCGAACGTTCGCGAGCGGCCAACTCGAGTCAGTCAGCCGCCGCGCGACGAGGACGGAAGCAGCGATGGCGAGCAAGGCAAAGGCGACGCCGGTCACCAACCGCCGAGGTTGCCCCGCCGCGGCAGCGCGGAAGAGATCGCCGGCCATGCTTCTAGGCCCGACTCGTTCGGAAGGAAAGACCCGCCCGGGTCACGGCAAGTCTGTCGACGGCGGTTCCGCGCCTGGCTCCTTGCATGGGCATCACCTGCCGCTCTTTGATTTCGAAGACGGTGCCTTGGCCGACGGCGAGCGGCTGGTCCTTCCGTTCTCGGCCGTCCAGGCCGGCAGGTTGCGGACGATCTCGAATGCCTCCTCGGGAGTCTGGACTGTCCCGAGGATGGCAGTCTCGGCCCGGAGCAGCGAGAGAGCCAACTGCTCCTGGGAGAACTCGAGCACTTTCTTGCGTCGCTCGTGCCCAAGCTGACGCCACGCCTCGAGCAACTGACGCAGCTCCGGATCGTGAGGCGTGATTTCGCCCGAGAACTGCCGCCAGGCCTCGAGCACCTCGCCGCCAGCGGCCGTGTCCAGGAAGAGGCGTCCGGCTAGGGCGCAAATCTCCTCGCTTGGAGCATCCTCAAGCTGCTCAAGCTGCCGGCGCTTCTCAGCGACCTCGACAGCGCGCCGTTGGGCAAGCACCCCCACCTCGCGCAACCGCTTGCGAGCCTCGCGCGGCGGCTCGGCTGACACCCGTTCGCGGGTCGCGTCCAGATCCTGCTGAATCCCTGTCAGCGCCCCCTCGGACTCGGCCAGCTCGTCCCGGAGCCGACGCTCACGCTCACTCTCGGCGTCGAGCCGCGAAAGAGCAGGGGCGTGCTCGGCTCTGCTCGGCTCGGGCAGCACCTCGATCGCCTGTCGCAGGAGCTGCTGTGCCCTCGTCCCCCGAATATGCCCCCCGAAAACAAGAAGCAGCTGCGCATCCCGACCGAGGGCCTTCGCGAGTCTTACGAGCGTCTCAGCAACGGGGCGTTCGACCTCGCCCGCCTCGATCCGGCTGATCTGCGCAGCCGAGAGGCCGCTCCGCCGCGCCAGCTCCCGCATCGATAGACGTGCGCGCACCCGCGCCTCTCTGATAACCGCGGCCAGCGTCTGTACTTGGTCTTGCATCGCGCTTCTCCGAAGTCTACCCGCTGATGTAACGTTAAGCAAGCAGCGGTGTTACCTGAAGCAACGAATCGCTGCTATACTCGTTAAGCGCGTAGGCCAAGCGCGGAAGCCGCCGAGGCTCCTTTGCTCTTCCTCTCCGTCTCTCACACCTGGCTCGAGTGCGCTGGGAGCGTTCAGCCGAACGCTCCGTCCCGCAGCATCTGAAGTGAGGAGCACCACATGTATGCCACAGTGAGACGCTACGAGGGAATCGACAAGGACCGCGTCGACGAGGTCACCAAGAAGGTCAGTGAGAGCCTCACGCCGCGCATGAGCAAGCTGCCGGGCTTCGATGGCTTTTTCTTGATCGAGGCCGGTGAAGGCGTGCTGACGTCCATCAACCTCTTCGAGACATCAGACCAGGCCCACGAGTCAACGCGCGTCGCCGCCACGTGGATTCGCGAGGAGAAGCTCGAGACCGTGCTGCCGAACACGCCGAAGATCACCGCCGGCGAAGTGGTCGTGCAGGAGACGAACGGAGCGTTCAAGGCGTAACAGCCTCGAAGCAGACTTCGTACACCGAGAGGGCCTGCTTCGGCGGGCCTTCTCTCATCGAACGGAGGCGCTGCCCGTCACCGAGCGCTGCTGTGACGCTTCCTCTCTCGGGCGAGCGACGCTGAAGGAATCGGCCGGAACCGTTAGTCGAGGTCGCGTTCCACGCAGCCTCCCTCCGAATCCCAGTCCGCCAGCGCCGGCGGCGGAGAACGCGGGCTCACAGTCACCCGGCGCCCGTTGCTGCCAGGAGGCGCTTGACACGCGGTGGAGAGCTGACGACGCCTCGACCTGCCTCCGTGATCGCCAGCGCGGACTCGTGCGGCGACTCCGGCGTGGGTGTGTGTACCGCTAGGCGATCAGACTGACTGTCGGAGCGCGTTCGCCGCCGCTTGCAGACGATCACTGACGTCGGTCAGTTCTCGCGCGGCTAGTTCAATGCGTTCTTGCTGCGTGTCCGTGCGCTCTCGCTGGTCCTCAGCGCGCCCGAGAAGTTCCGTGACCTGACCTGCCATCCCTTCCACGATCTGAGTGAGATCGGCCAGCTGGCGAGCGACGGTCGCGATGTCCTCCTGTGTCGTCAAGGCGCACCGATTCTACGCCGTGGGTTCAACACTCGTCAGGAGGGCCGCGAGTTCGTCGAGCAGCGCCTCGCTGTTCGCTTGGACTGGTCTAAGGTGCCGACATGGCAGAGCGACTGAGGGTGTGGCTTGTCGGTGGCCACGAGTGCGACCTCGACCTTGGAGAAGGCTCAGCTCAAGAGCTGATGGAGAAGATCGAGAACGCCGGTGATCGCAATTGGTTTTCGTCGGACGACGGGCGCTCTCGTGTACGCGGGAGCGCGATCGTCAGGATTGAGATCGAAGGTCACGCTGATACGCCGCACGACCCTGTCGAGCGGGGAAGCTCATAGAGAAGAAGCGGCACACATGCCCGAGAGCGGACCGCCGATCCGCGTCTACGAGGAACACGACATGTGGCACGTCGACTACGGAGAAGGCGAGACCGAGGAATACGCCAGCCGGGAGGAGGCCGAGACGGCAGCCGACGCGGTGGCACAAGCCGAAGAGCGCACCGTGGTCGTCGAGAAATAGCGACCTCGGGCGGCGTCGCAGAATGCGGGAATCGCGACAACGGCTCGATTGTTGCCGCTGGCCCGT
Source organism: uncultured Actinomycetes bacterium (assembly GCA_963711315.1). Lineage (GTDB taxonomy): Bacteria > Actinomycetota > Thermoleophilia > Gaiellales > Gaiellaceae > PALSA-612. The sequence continues at coordinate 8,531 of CAVQDQ010000001.1, read as the reverse complement.
GCGCTGAGGCCGGGATTGTCAGTGCCTGGCCGGGGTCGGGCTGATGTTCCAAGCCGCAGTGGCCTTCCGCTGTCCTGCGTTGACGATCGTCGCCGCGCAGAGAGGCGCGGCCTCAGTCTCTACCGGCTGCCACTCGTCGTTATGGCCGCTGGCCCTGCGCTTGGAGCCTTGGCCCAGGTGTCCCTGAGGCCGAGGGTGCGGTTGAAGACGAGCCGACCCGGCGTCGAGTCGGGATCCGGGCAGAAGTAGCCGAGGCGCTCGAGCTGCACGGTCTCGCCGACCGGCAGCTCCGCGAGCGCAGGCTCGACGAGGCAGTCCTCGAGCACCGTCTCCGAGTTGGGGTTGAGGTCGGCGAAGAGGTCACCGTCAGCGTCGGGGTCGGGGCGGGTGAAGAGACGGTCATAGAGACGAACTTCGGCGGGCGCGGCGTGTTCGGCCGAGAGCCAGTGCAGCGTCGCCTTGGGCCGGCGCCCGTCCGCGGCGTCGCCGCCGCGCGTCTCCGGATCGTAGGTGCAGCGGAGCTCGACGATCTCGCCGCTTGCGTCCTTCACCACGTCGGTGCAGGTCACGAAGTAGGCGTAGCGCAGACGCACCTCGCGGCCAGGGGCGAGGCGGAAGAACTTGCTGGGCGGGTCCTCCATGAAGTCGTCGCGCTCGATCCAGAGCTCGCGCGCGAAGGGCACCTTGCGCGTCCCGGCCGAAGGATCCTCCGGATTGTTGACCGCCTCCATCTCCTCGACCTGCCCCTCCGGGTAGTTCTCGATCACGAGCCTGAGCGGGCGCAGGATGGCGAAACGTCGCGGCGCCGTCCGGTTCAGCACGTCCCTGACCTCATGCTCGAGCATCTCGATCTCGACGACAGTCTTGCCCTTGCCTCCCAAGCCGACTACGTCCAGGAAATTGCGCAGACCCTCGGGCGGAAAGCCGCGCCGGCGCAGGGCCGAGACGGTGGGCATGCGCGGATCGTCCCAGCCTCGCACGTAGCCCTCGCTCACGAGACGCCCCAGGAAGCGCTTCGAGAGCACGGTGTACGTCAAGTTGAGGCGGGAGAATTCGTACTGGTGCGGGCGCGAAGGCACCGGCAGGTTCTCGATCAGCCAGTCGTAGAGCGGCCGGTGATCCTCGAACTCGAGCGTGCAGAGGGAGTGGGTGATGCCCTCGATCGCGTCCGACTGGCCGTGGGCGAAGTCGTACAGCGGATAGATGCACCACTCGTCGCCGGTCCGCGGGTGGCTCGCATGCAGGATCCGGTAGAGCACCGGGTCGCGCATGTTGATGTTGGGCGAGGCCATGTCGATCTTGGCCCTCAGCACCCTGGCGCCGTCCGGAAACTCGCCGGCGCGCATGCGCTCGAACAGGTCGAGGTTGTCATCGATTGAACGGTCGCGCCAGGGGCTGTTCTTGCCCGGCTCGGTGAGGGTGCCGCGGTGCTCGCGGATCTCGTCGGAGGAGAGGTCGTCGACGTACGCCTTGCCGTCCTTGATCAGGTGGACGGCCCAGTCGTAGAGCTGGTGAAAGTAGTCGGAGGCGAAGTAGAGATTCTCGCCCCAGTCGAAGCCGAGCCAGCGGATGTCTTCCTGGATCGAGTCGATGTACTCCTGCTCTTCCTTGATCGGGTTGGTGTCGTCGAAGCGCAGGTGGCAGCGACCGCCGAACTCCTGCGCGATCCCGAAGTTGAGCGCGATCGCCTTGGGGTGGCCGATGTGGAGGTATCCGTTCGGCTCGGGCGGGAAGCGGGTCACGACCTTCGAGACCCTGCCCTCGCGCACATCGGCGGCGACGATCTCGCGGATGAAATCGCTTCGTTCGGGAGTGGCTGGATCGCGGGCGCTCACGCCGCTGCTACTCATCTCGAAGAGACTAGTGCAGTACGTCGCCATGCCTGGGCGCAGTCGGGACCACGCCCCTGCTCTCTGCGCTCTGCAAGCTCGACCCGCGCGTTCCTTCCGCCACGAAGCGGCTTCATGCGCGCTCTTCCGAGCTGAAGCCTGAGAGGCGACGAGCCAGGGAACTGTTAGTTCGAAGTCTGAATGCGCTCGGGCGCCGCCGCGCGACCTTCACTCGGCAACATCAGTTCGCAATCGTTCGCTATCTATCCCGGAGATAAGTAGGAAGGGATCAGGGCCTTCTTCCCGTCCGTGCCGACCTCGCCACAGGACCGAAGGTAGGAACCGCCCGGCTCCTTGCCCCTCTCGAGACGGCATCAGTGCAGCAGCATTCCGCCATCGACATCGACGACGGCACCGGTGATGTTCCGGCTCGTCATGAGAGCGGTCGCGATCGTCGCGATGTCGTCGGCGGTTGCGACGCGCCCGGTTGGCAGCTTGCTCGCTGCGTCTCGCAGCATTGCTTCCCGCTGCTCGGGTTCGAGGTGAGCCCAGTAGTCCGTGTCGACGATTCCAGGGCTGATCACATTGACCCTGATTGGAGCCAGTTCTGACGCCAGGTTTCTCCCGAGCGACTCGACGGCGGCGTTCCCTGCGCCGAGCAACGACATGCCGGGAGATCCGATGCGCGAAGAGATCGCGGCGATCATCGTGATCGATCCGCCTGCAACGACGCTCCGGGCGGCGGCACGAGCGACGTTCACGTTGCCGAACAGTTTGAGGTCGAACGCGGTGCGCGCAGCCGACAGGTCCAGCGATTCCAGCGCTCCGACGGGACTGTGGCTGGGAATCGACGACACGACATGGTCGAGTTCCCCGAGGGATTCGAAGGTCTCGTCGACCTGATCGGCGTTCGATACGTCGAGGTTGTAGACGGCAGTGTCTGGCCCAATCACTCCACGCGCTGCTTCGAGCCGCTCCGAGGAACGGGAGGCGATCGCAATCGACGCTCCGGCGGCGTGCGCTCGGCGTGCGATCGCCAAGCCGATGCCGCTCGAGCCTCCGATCACCAACACGTTGGCGCCCCGAAGCTCGTGGGCGAGGTTCATCTGTTGTCGGTCATGCGCTTCGCCCCTCACCGCATTCTTCGAATCGGGGGTCACTGTGTCAGTTAGCGCCGGCGCCCGTACGGGATGGTCTTGCCCGGCGAGAACCGTGGTCGACGATCATTGGCCGACGAGCATCTTGAATGCGAGCCGGCGGCCGAGCTTGCGTTGGAAGGCGAGTGTGAACCAGAGCCGTGTTAGCGAGTCGACGAGGTCGAAAGCGTCGACGCCGCCGAGCCAAACGGGCCGGAGCCCGACTTCGGTGATGAGCCTGTCGGCGACCCCTTTCGCGGCGCCATCCTCAGCGGCGTAGAAGAGGTCGGCCGTGACGCCGTCGAACACCGGATCGGCGAAGTTCTCCCAGCCGAGCGTGTTGAACGCTCGGACGGGATGGGCGCCGTCGGCGAGCTCGTCGAGGGCGTGCAGCTTGCCGGCGCCCTGGATGTCGTTGGTCGCGTCGATCACGACCTTTCCGGCGAGCGCTTCGCCGAGCGAGGTGATCACCTCCTTTGCGGCTGCGCCCGGTACAGCAAGCACGACGACCTCCGCGTCAGCGACCGCGTCGGCGACCGTCGCCGTCCCGGGTGCGCCTGGTGAGCGGACGCCGTAGACGACCTCGTCGCCGGCCGCGGCCCACTTTCCGCCGAGCGTACGACCGATATTCCCGGCTCCGATCACCGCGATCTTGTCCATGTGCTTCTCCTTCCTAGACGCCGAGGGCTTCGATCACGAGTTTCGCGGCTGCGCCGCCCCCGAGTACTGCTGCTGCCCGGTGTCAAGCGAGCTCACCCCCATCCGGGCTGTCGACATCGACCTAAGCATCGTTGGGTGGCAATTATCGGGCGGGGAGCCGAATGTCGCACTTTGTGGGGAAGGCGACAGCCCGAGTCAGGCGAGCGGGGGTCTTTGCGAAATCCATATGGGAGGCTCAGCCGTGGGCAGTGGGAGGAAGTCATATGGTCGTCGAAACGGGGTACGCGCCGCAGACGCCGTTGACAGTCCGCCTCATGTCGTGATCTGGTGGAAGTGCGACACGAGCGCTATCACCGAGCGCCGCCAAATCCACCTGTTCGACAGACAGCGGCCGGACGAGGCGGCGCGGGAGGCGATGGCGCTCTAGGCGGGCGTAGACTCAGGGCGTGAAGCACGGCGTCCGTCCCTTCGTCGTGTTTGTCGCCACCGGCATGGCGGTCGTCGCAGGGGGGTGCGGGAGTACGAAGACGGTAACCGTCACCAGCACGACGCCGAGCGCAAGCCACGAGACCGTGCTGTATGGCCACATCAAGTCGCTGACGCGCAAGGGCAGCCGCTTCGAGTTGCGGTTCGATCCTGCGTGGCTGCTCACAGGGACGGCGGCGGAGCGTGCCGCTGTCGAGGACGGCGTTCTTCAGCCAGGTGAGGCGGTTCCGAACGACAGTTACACGGTCGAGGAAGGTCACCGCCTGTTGACGTACGTGGTGTTGCCAACCGCGCAGGCCACCGTCCTCAGCAAGGGACTTCGCCCGACGACGATCCCGGTCTCGGAGCTTGCGCAGATCGTCAAGGGCAAGAACCCGCGGCACCGCTCGCTGTTCGATCCCACGAAACACTCGGGCTTCTGGATTCGGGTCGGCAACAAGTACCCAAACCCGGCAGTCTCACTCGACCAGCAATACCACCCCTAGGCCGAAGGCCAGGCGGCTTGCGATAGACACTCCGCCAGTTGGTCGCGAAATGCGGGAACTGCGACGGGCTGTCACGCGCGCCGGCTTAAGCGTCGGGCAATCAGTTCGCAATCGTAAGCTTCCGAAAGAGTTTGGGAAACCTTGTTTCCCCAACTCAATGCACAAGAACTTGCGCTGCTGAGAACTTGCTCTGCTGGTGTAAGAGTTGGATGGTCAGCTCGCAGGCTCTGTCCGGGGCGCGTCCGCTGCTCTGAACTAGGTTGGCTCCGGCTCGGGCTCATATTGCCCGCCGGGCCGCAGCCTGAACGCGGCGGCGAGCCCGACCAGGACGAACGCGCCGGCGATGAAAGCGGCTTGTCGCGCGCTCGCGACGAACGCCTCCTCGACCGGTGCGACCGCGGGCTGGAGCTGTGGCGAGCGGCGGAAGGCGGGCAGCACTGCTCCGCCGCTTCGCTCCACGGCGGCCGTGATCGCCGCGCGCTGTGGAGGCGGGATCGACGGGACTGCTTCGAGGCGGGCGCGGGTGCCGGAGGCGAGCCCGGTCGTGAGCGCGGTGCCGAGTATTGCGATCCCGAGCGCGGAGCCGACCTGCCTCGACGTGCTCTGGATCCCCGATCCCTCTCCTGACTGGGCGCGCGGCACGTCCGCGAGGATGAGGCTCGTCAGCTGCGCGGTCGCGAAGCCAACGCCGATCCCGTAGACGAACAGCTGCGGGCAGAACTGCCAGGCCGGGCGGTCGGCGGAGAAGGTGAGGCCGACGGCGACGATGCCGACGACCTCGATCGCGAGACCGAGTTGCACGACTCGGTGCGGCCCGATTCGGCGGGTGAGAGGCGCGGCGAGCCCGCCGGCGAGGAATGCTCCTGCGGCGAGGGCGGTCAGCACGAGCCCGGTGTCGAAGGCCGAGAGTCCGAGCACCGACTGCAGGAAGAGCGGGATCACGAAGACGAGCCCGAGCTCGCCGAGCCCGACGATCAGGACAGCGACGTTCCCGTAGCGGAAGGTCGGAATCCGGAAGAGCGAGAAGTCGACGAGCACCGGACGTCCCGCGAGCGCACGCCGCCGCTCGACGAGGACGAAGCCCGCGAGCGAGAGCGCGCCGAGCGCGAACGCGAACGGGATCACCGACAGCCCGCCGGGCGAGAGGCCGAGGAACTCCTGGTGAGCTGTCCACCAGCCGTAGGTCTGCCCCTCGATCAGCCCGAAGACGATGCCGAGGAAGCCGATGGTCGAAAGCGCGATGCCGGGCGGATCGAAGCCCGGGCGTGCGTCCGGGTCGCGGCTCTCGCCGACGTAGAGGAAGGCACCGGCGAGCGCAAGTGCTCCGACCGGCAGGTTGACGTAGAACGCCCAGCGCCAGCTCAGGTTGGTGACGAACCAGCCGCCGGCGAGCGGGCCGAGTGCCGCCATCCCGCCGATCACCGAGCCCCAGATCCCGAAGGCGATCGCCCGCTCGCGCCCGCGGAAGGTCGCGTTCACGATCGACAGCGTCGACGGGAGGATCAGCGCCCCGCCCACGCCCTGGAGAAAGCGGCCCGCGAGAAGGACCGGCCCGAGGGCGCCAGCGCGGTGATCAGGCTTGCGGCGAGGAAGACGACGAGGCCCCAGATGAACACGCGACGGCGCCCGGTGACGTCGCCGATGCGACCGACGCTGATCAGGAGCGCAGCGAAGACCAGCGAATAGATCGAGTTCGCCCACTCGGCCTGGGTGATCCCGATGTGGAGGTCGCGGATGATCGACGGAATCGCGACATTGACGATCGTCGCGTCGACGATGATCATCGCCACGCCGATCGTCAGCGCGACAAGGGCGAGCCAGCGGTTGCGGTCGTTCGTTGCCGGGGTCAGGCGCTCGTCCTGTGCTACCCGCTCGCCGCCGGCGCGCAATGTCCTTGCCGCGGCGTCATTCGGCCACGACCCGTCGTCGCTCTATCTGCTGTGAGTCGGGGCGCTTGACCTTGGTCGCGAGGCGGAGCTTCTCCATGCCACGGATCACGAGCGCCGAGAGGTTGAGCTGGGCGGGATCGAGACCGTGGACTGCCGAGGCCGGGAATGCGTGGTGCCCGTTGTGCCACGACTCGCCGAACGACGGGATCGCCAGCAGCCAGACGTTGCGGCTCTCGTCGCGGGTGCGGAACGGCTGCTCGCCGAAGAAATGGCAGATCGAGTTGATCGAGAACGTCACGTGCTGGAACAGGAAGATCCGAACGAGGCCGGCCCAGACCATCGCCTCGAGGCCCCGCTGCCAGCTTCCGCCGGCGAGGTATCCGGCGAGGAACGGAAGCCCGAGCGTCACGCGACCCACAGCAGGTAGAGACGATCGATCCCCCGCACGAGCCGGTCCTCGTACAGGTCGCGCCGTACTCGACCCCGCGTTCGAGGCCCTTGGTCGAGAAGAGCCAACCGATGTGCGAGGCCACAGCCCGAGCACGTGCTCGGCCAGCGAGTCGCCGTGCCCGGCGTGCGGGGAGTGCGGGTCGCCCGGCCGGTCGGAAAGCGCGTGGTGCTTGCGGTGGTCGGTGACCCACGGGTGACCGGGCCCTGCATCGCCATGCTCCCGAGAATCGCCCACAAGCCACGGAGCGGCGCGCCCGTCTCGAAGCTCTTGTGCGTGAAGAGCCGGTGGAAGCCGACGGTGATCCCCAGCCCGCAGGCCACGTAGAACCCCGCGAGCAGCACGAGGTCGACCGGGCGCACGCCGCGTTCCCAGAGCAGCCAGACGGCGGTAACCAGCCCGAGCGGTGGCACGACGACGGCCACGATCCCGGCGAGCTGGCTCGGGACGCTCGTCCACTCTCGGACGGTCTTGATCCTCGTCATGCGGGCTCCTCGAAGGGCCGGCCGAGGACGAGCTGCATGTCGCGGATCGCGCGCGTCCTGAACAGCGCCTCACAGGAGGCGAGGTAGAAGTCCCAGATCCGGACGAAGCAGTCGTCGAAGCCGAGCGCGCGTACCTCGGGGAGGCTCGCAAAGAACCGCTCGCGCCAGACCTTGAGCGTGTCGGCGTAGTGTGGTCCGATCTCGTCGAGCCGACGACCATCAGGCCCGAGGCGCCGCTCATCGCCGTCTGCAGCGCCTGGAGCGAAGGGCAGCAGCGAGCCGGGGAAGATGTAGCGCTGGATCCAGTCTTCCTCGCGCCGGTAGCGCTCGAAGCGCTGGTCGGGCATCCCGATCACCTGGATCGCGGCGAGGCTGCCGGGGGCGAGCAGCCGGTCGCAGGCGGCGAAGAGGTTGGGTTTGCGCGTAGCCGATCGCCTCCAGCATCTCGATCCAGGCGACTTCCAGAACTGTCCCTCGAGCGTTCGGTAGTCCTGCAGGCGATCTCGATGCGGTCGGCGAGGCCGGCCGCCGCGACGCGCTCGCGGGCGAGCTCGAGCTGCTGCTGGGAGAGCGTGACGCCGGTGACCCGCGCGCCGTACTCGTCGGCCGCCATCAGCGCGAAGCTGCCCCAGCCGCAGCCGATCTCGAGCACGTGGTCGCCGGGGCTCAGGCGCAGCTTCTCGCAGATCGTCCGCAGCTTTCGCGCCTGTGCCTGCTCGAGCGTGTCGCCCTCCTGCCATAGCGCGCAGGAGTAGGTCATCGAGTCGTCGAGGAAGAGCCGGTAGAGGTCGTTGCCGAGGTCGTAGTGGTACTGGATGTTCGCCCGGGCCTTGCGCATGCCCTGCCGGGGGGAGAGGTGGGGCGGTGGCGGTCGAGCCGCGCGAGGCGCGAGCCGGCGCGCCAGGTCTCGAGGTTGCGCACGACGAGCGCGATCAGTCCGGGCAGGTCGTCGGTGTGCCAGTCGCCGGCGGCGTAGGACTCGCCGAAGCCGAGGCCCGGGGAGCGCGCGAGCCGGCGGAAGACGTCGTTCGAGGTGACGGTGACGACGATAGGGTCGCCCGTGCCGGCCCGGGTACACGCGCCCGCTGGGGAGGCGCAACTGAGCGCGCCGTG